>NZ_JACHZE010000003.1:172172-522064 GCF_014193285.1 Atlantibacter sp. RC6 | reverse complement strand
CCTCATTCCTCACTGAATTATCGGACGCCAGCGGAATTTGCAGCGGGCTGGCGAAATGGAAAAATTGAAGGTAAACAAACCGACATTACTAACTGGCGATTGTGTTTAATACTGGGGGCAGGTCACGATAACTTAGGTAATGGACAGTTGTATTCAGAGTATAAGGCTGAGCTTGCACGTCAACGCCTGGATATACCTCATTTTGAAAAGCAGGAAATAAAATATACCCGAGTGAAAATTCGTCCAGCTCAAGGGGTCTTTCGCTCTCGGGTTATGACTAACTGGGACAATCGTTGTGCTATTACAGGGACAGGGTTAGCGCTGGAAGCGGCACATATTATCAGCCATGCAAGTGGAGGAGCGCCGACCGTTGAAAATGGCTTGTGCCTGGCAGCTGATTTACACACTCTGATGGACCGGGGTCATTTATTGATTGATGGAAATGTAGTGCGATTGTCCGATGAAGCAAAAGAAGAACCGCGTTATTCAGGCCTCGATGGCACAGTGTTGCGTAAGCCTCGCCAACCGGTAGTTTTTCCAGATTCACAATGATTTTGTCATCCGGATATTGGGTGGTACTTCTGGAAATACTCTCTATAGCTGTAAATTTTGATGCCACTGGCATCACCCTTTTGCCTATTGATTGGTGATAAATTGATAGGCGTTGCTGTGATGCCAGTGGCATCAGCACGGTTTCCATATCGATGTTGTGCAGCCGGATAGTTTAAATTATTTCGTTTTTAGGTACTAAAAGTACCTGTATTGTCATTTTTTTAAACTATGCAGCTGAAAAGCATGAAGGCATCGGCTTTTACAGCCTGTAGGCTGTAATGGCTAAAAACAGCCTATAAGCTGTAAAAACATCAAAAATGGGGTACTTCTTATCCATTAACTCCTACTGACAACGCAGGCATCCCAAATCAAGCATCTGGAAATATGTCGATAAAATGCATTTTTTTAAACATATAGCCGAAATATGTTTATGGCATCGACATGTTCCGACCATATGTCGATAAAAACGGTTTTTATAAACATATGGGCAGAAATCGATAAAGCCGTCACAACATCAGACACTCCCCAGACACTGCGCCCGGATCTCCGCAACCAACTTACTGATATCTCGCTTTTTGCGCGGCTGTACCGGTTCTTCTGGCTCGGGAACCACAGGCGGCACAAACTCCGGCAGCGCAGGTTTATCCCGTCGATACTGATTAAACTCGCCGTCCTGCGCCTTGCGCAGCGTAGCCAGCAGGTAGGCGAGTGGGTTTTGTACGCCGCCGCGAGCGATGCGCCGGGCCGCGTCATCAAGCACGTCCTGGCGCAATGCGGATGGCATGTTCTTCATCGCCTGCAGGACAAGCTGTTTTTCGGGATGCGTCAGTGGGATTTCTGGCGGCCAGTTAGGCGGTGAGTCGTTCGCGCGCGCGGTAGTACTATTACAAATATCTGTAGATACAATACGTACAGAAGCCTGGTCCTGATTTGAGACTAAGCCGCCAGGCCCCGGTTTCCGGCTTAGTCCCGGTTTGGTACCTGGTAAAATTCCACCCGGTACCGTATTGAGACCGGACGTTTTGGGCTTAGTCTCCTCAGAGGACTGGCGCTGTTGCCAACGGGCGCGTTCTTCCAGCAGATCAATGCGCGATGATAAGTAGCGCAGGCTGGTATCCTGGCGAATGTCATACAGAATGCCCTGCGCGGTGGCGCGGATGGTTTTGTTCTCGTGCCGCGAGCATTGCTCCAGCAGATGCAGATAGCTGGCATCAAAACGCACGGCGTCCAGCACGGTGAGCGGTTCATCGTGCAGGGCGTAGATATTGCCCAGAATACGACCGGAAACGCGATCCCGCGCTTTGTGGCACAGGCTTAGCCAGCGCGTCAGGCGCAGCATCAGTAATGCCCGGCTGACGGTGCTGCGCGAGGCTTTTTCGTCCAATGGGCGGTTAGAAAGATGCACCTGCAATTCGCTGTAGGAGGGGAACACCGCGCCGCCGTTCTCCTGCGCCTGCATCCGGATCACCTGCCAGGCAAATTTATCTCTGGGCGATAACAATGGATCCTGCAATAAGCGACGCGGAACGGTGTCATGCGCGTTGCCCATAAACAGCAGGCTGTCGGAGGTGGTAGACGGATCCTTCTGCATTCGCTGCTGAAGCCTGTCGCCGGTCGTGTCGATCAGCGCCTGAATGTACGGTGTCATGATGTTCCCCATGGGTTACTCAGCTCGTTTCCCATTGTCGGATCAGGTTCCAGACTACGGTAAGCGAGAGCGAACGTTCCTGAGCCAGCAGCATCATAGCTTCCAGCGCCTGTATGGAGTCCAGGTTATCCACTTTGACCTCCTGCCAGCGGTTCCAAAGCGCGGCTTCTTCCTCCTCGCCGGGAACCTGGTTGCGCCCTTGGCGAACATGGATCCCCAGTAATCGGCGGCGGGCGCTGATTTCAGCGGTCGAGATACCGAAATAGTGGCTAATCAGGGCGATGGAGCCGCCCAGTTGTACCGCCTGGCCGACTATCTGCTGAAATTTTTGTTCCTGCCGTACCTGGATCAGCATTTTGCGCAGCACGTCATGGTTGATGGTGATTTTCAGAAACTGCGCTGAGGTGTTGCCCAGATGCATCAGCTCTTCAAAGGTCAGGGAGTTCAGTTCGTTCAGTTCCTCGCGATCAAAGCCCAGCGCTTCGCAATAGCGCACGTTGCCGTCTTTTAGTTCCTGTATCACCTGTGACAAAACGGCCTGGTTAATTGTCGGCATCATGGCGTGCCTCCTGCTGTAATTCTCTGATCCGGCGGACAATACGGATCAGCCGGAATGCTTTAATAAGAAACAGATCGCTGAAGAAGAAACCGCCCGCATCGCGTCGAATAAACAGGGCGGGTGTCAGTGCGGCGGACAGCTCTCCTGTCAGAGGGATATCATTGAGCGCCGCCAGCAGCGCCCAGCAGGCGCGGGACTGTGGCCGGGAAAACATGGGGTGGTCAGGATCGAGCGTATTGAGTCGGTAGCCAACACCGTCGTCATCGTTATCCGCGATCACCCGATCTTCGATACCGCAACACTCTGCCAGATCCCATGCCAGCCGATCGCTTATCGACTGTAATGCTTCGGTTGAGTCAAAGAGCGGTGAAATACGCCAGATATCCGTAATAGGTTCATTGCCTTCGCACAGCGGTGAGGCATCTGGCATTGACTCCGGCGGTGGAATAACCGTTCCCCCACGCATTTCGCCTTCGTCTGGTTTACGCCTGCGTGCAGCAGGGCGCGGTTCGGGTTCATCGGGAGGGACATAAGGCGGCGGCTCCGGCGTGGGGCCGAGTACGGCCTGGCGCTTCTGCTCTGAAGGATCGACGTCCAGCAACAACAGGTTGTAATCAACATTCAGAGCCTGGCTCATCAGCCCCAGCAGCTCATCCTGTACCCGTTCTATAAAGAAGTCTTCAGGCTGATCGTTGAACAGCGACAGCGCAGAGGAAAAGAGACTCTCAAAGGAACCTGTATCCCCGCTAGCATGGCGTTGCCAGCTTTGCAGCGCCGCTGCCCGCAGGGACAGCAGTTTTTCCACCTGCGGACGGCCCATCCCGGCGTACAGCACTTCAGGAATGCAGGGCAGCAGATACTCAAGCGTCTGTTCCATCCGGCTGATATGCGACTGGTGGATCGGGTAGCCATCGTTTCTCAGGTGCTCTGCCAGTTCCCGCTGCGAGAGCTGGCACTCCTCCACCTGCTGGTACAGCTCCCGCGCTTTATTGATCCCCAGCGCTCGCTCGATAAAGCTGAGTTTGCCGTGCAGATCGTTCTCTGCCAGGTGGCCGATCAGGCAACGCAGCTCGCCCAGCACGGGCTGTTCGGACGTTCCACCCCACGGTTTGAACAGGCAATGAATGCGCCAGAACCGTTCATCGTGCGTTTCGCGCCATAGCTCATTGAGGATCGACAGGCGTGTATTGCCGCCGTTGGCGATGATGTAGTAGTCCTGATCGGGACGACGGGTGATCGGCGGCGGCGTGTCCAGCCCACGCTGGCGAATCGAGGCTTTGATATCGTCATAATTGGGGTTACGCATCAGCCGAGGATTGAGATCGTAAGGGCGGAGCTGCTCCAGCGTCACGACCATTGCGGTTTCAGTTAGCGGTTCGGCAAAGCGATCGTCAGACGAGCGTTCCCGATCAAAATTACCCTGTAGCAGGCGGGACTGAAGCTCCAGCGACGTCAGTTTCGTGTTCATGATGCGCCTCCCCGCAGGGCGAGCGATTCAAAGCGAGTCTGATCGCTGATAAATCGCGTGCGAACCGTGCCGACCGGGCCGTTACGCTGTTTACTGACGATGACTTCAGCAATGCCCCGATCCAGCGTGTTGGGGTCGTACAGTTCATCGCGATAGAGGAATAAGATGACGTCGGCATCCTGTTCGATAGAACCGGAATCGCGCAGATCGGCATTGCAGGGACGCTTGTTAAGGCGTGACTCCAGCGCCCGGTTAAGTTGTGACAGCGCCAGTACCGGGCAACTTAACTCTTTCGCCAGCGCCTTAAGCGAACGGGAGATCGCCGAGATCTCCTGATTGCGGTTTTCCGCGCCACCGCTGCGCATTAGTTGCAGGTAATCAACCACGATCAGCGAAGGGAGTCCATACTGGCGTAGCGATCGTCTGGCGCGGCAGCGCAGAATGGAAGGAGTGAGGATCCCGGAGTCGTCGATCAGCAGGCGATCTTTCCATTCTGTCATCAGGATGTTGGCGCTGATGCCGATCTGCTGCCAGTCATCATCACTGAGATCGCCGCTGCGTAGTCGCGTTTGTGAGACGCGCCCAAGCAGAGAAACCAGCCGCAGTAGTAACTGCTCCGACGACATTTCCATGCTGTAGATTTGCACTGGCTGGGTGGGGCGCCGTATCAGCGCGTTGACGCACAGCGTCAGGGCGAAAGCGGTTTTACCCACGGCAGGACGTGCGGCGGCGATAATCAGATCGGCAGGCTGGAAGCCGCAGGTCAGGGCGTCGAGCTGTTCCAGCCCGGACGGTGTGCCGCTGAGGCTACCGCGTTCAGCCTCATAGCGTTGAGCGATGCCTGCCAGCACGTTGTCAAAGCAGGCGCTGATATCGGTCAGGCCGCCGTCCTGATGCGACCGGGCAATGGCAAACAGCTTTTGTTCAGCAAAGGCCAGTACTTCGGCCACATTGTTGCGCGGCTGGCCTGCCATATCGCTCAGTTCATTGCCTAATAACAGAAGCTGGCGCAGTTCACCGTAGCTGGCAATGTATTGCGCGTAGGGAATGATATTGGCGGCGCTGGGTGTGTTTTTTGACAGCTCCGCCAGATAGGCGAAGCCACCTACCTGTTCGAGCCGTTCCTGCTGTTCCAGCGATTCGCTCAGGGTGATCAGGTCGATAGGGTTCCCTTGTTCGACCAGGGTTTGCATATGGCTATATATAGTGCGGTGCGCGGAGATAAAGAAGTCCTGCGCGGAAATCTGCGTGGCGACGTCATCCCAGCGATCGTTATCCAGCATCAGGCCGCCGAGCACTGATTGTTCCGCTTCGACGGAGTGGGGCGGTTGTGGCCGTTTGCGCTTATTCATCGCGATTTCCCTCCTGACAGGCCAGAAAGGCTTCCCACAGTCGGGTTTGCTGATGCGGTGGCAGCAGCAATAGCGGTAAATCGCTGGAGTAGAGCGGCTTGTTGCTGGACCAGCCGATTTCAAACAGCGGCCAGTCTCTGGGCGCGGTCAGAGAGCCGGAGTTATCACGTAGCTCGTCTTCATCCTCCAGGTTGTAGCAGTCCACTTTTTCCGGTGGGATATGCCAGAGCAGCGACATTAACACCGGCAGGGTTTCCCGCGCCTCTTCACGGTCGGCGGCTTCAAAGTACACGAGTACTTCATCGTCTTTTTCATAGGGTTGTTGGGCGTAGTACGAGCAAAATGCCCGCCAGATTTTCCGTTTCATGCGATGCCCTCCCTATTCAGGGATGGCAGAGAAATAAACTGTGGGAACAGTTCCTCGGCCAGCGAGCGCATAGTTTCGGCAGCGCAGGGGGTTGTGCGTCCTTTCGGTCTGGCGGCATCCAGCCGATGCACCGGCATTCCCAGCGACGCCGCCCGGCGGTAGGCCACGCTGGCGTAAACCGGGGTCGTCAGGATATCGGTAGGAACCAGCAGCTCCTGCTCCTGTTGTTTATGCTGCAATACCTGAAGCAGATTGTGGTGAATTTCGCGGGCATCGTTGGTGTGGTCGAGTTTATTAATGACGGCCTTCAGTGGCGGTAATGGGATGCCGTAGCGGGTAAAGGGCTGGAGATCCTGATACATTTGCAGCGTACCGCGCAGGAACTCGCGTGCAGAGAGCATTTCCGGCAGCACCGGAGAAACCACCAGATCGCTTGCCAGCAGGACCATTTCCAGCGCGATGGTGCGTGCGCCGATGGTATCGATCAGGATGATGTCGTAGCCGGGGATCTGGCGTACCAGATGGCGCAGACGGATCACGCCGTCCGGCGCGGCCTGAAGCAGGTTCATCAGTTCGCCGCGCGGATCGTTGGATATGATGATATCCAGACCGGGAATGGCGGTGTGCGAGACGATCATCGCGGGATCCAGCTCATTGTGCGCGATAAGCTCGTAGATCCCGCCGGGAGCCTCGTAGTCGAGAGGGTAGTAGCTGCTGAGGGTTGGCTGACGGATATCGGCGTCAATCATCAGGACTTTTAGTCCCTGATCGGCGAGCCAGCCGCCAAGGTTGGCGGTATCCGTGATTTTCGCTACGCCGCCTTTGGTAGAGAGGATCGCGGCGATGAGCGTGGATAAAACAGGGGGATTTGCGTGTTTCATAACCAGTGCCTTTCTTGTTGACTTTAAAAGGCCTTAATGAAAAACGCTGACTTATGAATTAGTTATCTTATCTGCTTGTTTTTGATTCAAAATCAACCGTAGAAATACGTGCCGGTTCGAGTCCGGCCTTCTTCATGTTGTGACATATGATGCTCCTTATGGTGACGTCCTGATTAATAAATATACAGAATATGTATCGTGCAGGTGACGCATCAGATCAAAGCAAAGGCTAAGCCCCCGATATCTCCATTCAGAAATACCGGGAAGCTGTTATTACCTGGCGATGAGTGCGAACACGCCCCAGCCAAAGTATTCTCTCGCGTAGGTCACGTGGCGTTTCGGCGAGATGTTTAGCTCGGCCCTGACTTCGGCGGCGAAGTCGTCGTCAGGATTGGCTTCCAGCCAGCGGCGCATAGTCAGCCATTTCGCGGCCTCATAACGGTCCCAGCCTTCCTGATCTGCCAGTACCATTTCCACTACATCGTAACCGAGGTCGTCGAACGCGCTGACAAGCCCTGGCAGCGTCAGGAAATCGCTTGTCGAGCTGACACCGCAGGCCTGGGCAATCTCTTCTGTCGCAGGTAGCTGACGCCAGTAGGGTTCGCCGATAAGCATGATCCCGCCCGGTTTGAGGCTTTGAGCCAGCAGTTCGACCGTCCCGGCAAAACCACCAGCAATCCATGTCGCGCCGACGCAGGCGGCCACATCGCATTTTTCTTCTGCCACATACCCGGCGGCGTCGTTATGTATGAACTGAACCCGGTTGCTGACGCCGAGCTCTTCGGCGCGGCGTCTGGCCTGCTCGCTGAACAACTGGCTCATATCGATACCGACACCGGTAATGGAGTGATCCCGTGCCCAGGTACACAACATCTCTCCCGAGCCGCTGCCGAGATCGAGAATGTGCGCACCTTGCTTCATGCGTAACACACGACCCAGCGTGGCGTATTTTTCTGGCGTGAAGGGGTTGTGAATGCGGTGTTCACTCTCGCTGATAGTAAAAATACGTGGGATATCCATAATCCTCTCCTTATCGATTATCAGGCTGGGCACGAACATTGTTCAGCCCGGTGGTATTAATGCGGTAGGGTTGACCGTTGACGGATTTGATCAGCTTTTTGGTTTTAAGTTTTTTAAAGACGGCGAGCGTGCAGTCGGTGAGCAAAAGCCCTTCGCGGCTGTAGCATTCAACGGAAGTGACGCGGCCAGATGCATCGCGGACGTGCGCAATACGTCCACCTTTGGCGAGAACGTGTAAGGTTCGTTGTTCCTGACGGGATAAATTCATACTGGAAAACCTGTTTCATCATCATGTGCAAAACGTACAAACACACAGCGGTGTCCGCATTCGATTTCAGCGCATTGATAATCAGTCCGGCCTGTTAAGGTCGGGGGAACTGATTATCAGATAATGACATTCTCCAGCATCAAAGCCTCGGGTTGAGATGAAAGGTATTGACGAGGCAAATGATAACACCTCTTTTTGGTAAGTGAATAGCCGGGAACGAAAAGTGTGATCCCGAAGGGGAGGGCCCGGCGCCAGCATGTCGTATTACTGGCAGGCATGACGCAAAGGAATGAATTTGTCAGGCTGCGATAGCGGTCATACACAAACGCTAATTTATTCCCGTCTGGATCGCGTACATAAGCGCTGTGAAAACCTTTATTCTCAGACTAACATTGTTGAAAAGTTGCTGGCGTAGTTTTAACAAACGAGAAACCACTATCATGACGATAATTCCTGCCACCATCGCCAGACAATGGAAAGCAATTCTGCTGCCCGCCTGAAAGCCGAACTGATCGAACACAACGTCTCAGGTAGTTTCGACGCCGGGAACTTCGCGCTGCTGACTAAAAAACCCAGACTGATCGACACGCTGGCGAACCAGCTTCTTGAAACCCATTTCCCAGCCAGCCTTCAGAACAATATCGCCGACGAGCTGGGTTTTGATATTCAGCACACCCTCAGCCAGCGCGATCCGAAGTTCTGCCAGATGGTGTTGCGCGCCTACAACTATCAGTGCGCTATTTGCGGCTTCAATATGCGGCACGACAACGCGCCCATCGCCCTCGAAGCGGCGCATATTCGCTGGAAACAACATCAGGGTCCTTGTGAAGTGCCGAACGGATTAGCACTTTGCGCTATCCACCACAAAGCCTTCGATCGCGGTTCTATCGGTCTGGATGAAAATATGCGGATCGTGATATCAGAAGCCGTGAACGGCACCAGCGCGGTTGTTCAACAACTCTTTTGGGATTACGCAGAAAAGGTCATTACCTTGCCGCAGAGCAAATCAAACTATCCAAATGAAAAATTCATTGAATGGCATCAGACGGAAGTCTTTAAAAAGGCGTAACGATTGGTATTGCTCAGGGAAAGATATAATGAGGGTTTCGATGTAAAAGTCATGAACGGCTGTATTCTATTAACCGCCGGGCAGCCCGCCCCTGAAGAGCCTGAACTATTAAAATCCCTACGCCAGGTCTGCAAATTATCAGCGCGCAAACAAAAACAGGTACAAGGTTTCATCGGCATCATCACCGGCAAACCCACAACAGCGTGACTTTTACTGCTCCTTGTCCCGCACCGGAAGCTGCTTTATTTTAAATCAGACGCTTACCTGAATGACTACCGCTTCTCATGCAAGGGATTGGAATATGAATCGCCACAGGTTTAGAGGCCCGATACCAGAAGAGGGAATCGGGCCATTTGTTATGCAGCCAAATTAGTATTTGATATCTCTGGCTTCCTGACGCCCATCCTGCTTGCTTTGTCGTTTATCCTGGCGACATTCATGATTACTTTTATCGTTACTGACCACGCATTCGCGTTTCTCCTGGCGTGCATCCTGACGCGCGTTCTGGCGTGTATCCCGGGCTTCACGACGCTGTTGTGCCTGCTCGGTGGCCTGCGCTGTTGTCATAAAACCGCCGGCGAGAAGAATAAGTCCGGTAAAAACAGCAAGAAGTGATTTCATAAGTGACCTTAAAATATACAGAAATGAATAAATGTCTGGGTGCCAGTACACCCCATTCAGTCATTGTAATAAAAGGCCGATCCCGAAAAGGAAGCAAAAATGCTGTTTTTATTCCTTTTTGGGATAACAACTGATGAAAAAATGTTCTTCCTGGCGTTGCTGCGACCAACCCCGTGGTTTTATAAGCGTAAACCTACGTTATGAAAAACATGGCTACACAATGACGGTAATATCCTGTTTACCAATGCCTGGAATGCACGTGCGACGGCAAAATCTAAGGGAGTGCTTACTCCCTGAATTTCCGCTTTAACCCTCACAAATAACCACCCGCACTCCCATGCTAACTCGAATTAGTTTACAATTATCCCATTACGCTCCCTATGGAAAACGAAGAGTTTATGGCTAAAACCGTTGAACAAGTCGCCAAAGCGCTGGATATCTCCATCACCACCGTGCGCCTGGTGCTGGGAGGCAAAGCCGACCAGTACCGCATCAGCGCCAAAACGCAGCAGCGTATCAACGATTACATCGCTGAAAATGGCCTGGTCGTTAACCATATCGCCCGCAGCCTGAAGCTGAACAAAACCGAAACCTTAGGGCTGGTGGTGCCGCGTTTATCGAACCTGTTTTTCTCCACCCTTGCAGAAAAGCTTGAATCCTGCTGCCGCCAGGCGGGTTATCAGTTGATGATCGCCTGCACTTACAGCGACAGCGAGCATGAGAAAAGCCTGGTAGAAGGCCTGCTGGCGCGCAACGTTGACGGGATGTTCGTGGTGCCCTCGACGCGGGAAACCCAGTTGCATCACCAGAAGGTAGCGCGCAAGCGGCCACTGGTGATCCTCGACCGCGACTTCGGGGAAGATGAAACCTCGCTGGTGGTGAGTGACAACTATAACGGCAGCAAAAAGCTGGTGCAGGCCATGACCCAGGCGCTGGACGTGTCGCCGCTGTTTTTTATAGCGGGCGATACCCAACAACCGTCGATCCAGCGCCGTTTGCAGGGCTATCTCAGCGAGCTGCCCGCCGGGCAGGACTGGGTGCTCTCCGCGAACCATAACCGCCAGGAAGAGGGCAAGCAGCTGATGCTCGACTTTCTGAAACAGCATCGCGATCCGCCGCAGGCGTTTATCGCCTCGTCGCTGCCCATCCTTGAAGGGACGTTGAGCGGATTACGTGAAGCCTACGGCTATATCCCGTCGGATATCTCTATCGGCACCTTCGATGAACATCAGATGCTGGGGTTCCTGCCCAACGCGGTCTGGTCGATGCGCCAGGACGAGGATGCCTGGGCGCAGCACGCGTTTCACCTGATGAGCCAGAAGCTGCAAGGGGATAAAACCAACGTCAAAATCACCGTGCCGATGACGTTGATTCACCGACCGTTGTCTGTGGAAAATCGCAGAGGGTAAACAAAGGCCGGGCGACGCAAACCGGTCGCCCGGATGAGGCACTCAGATAAGCTCGTTAGCGAAGCGCAATGCCAGTTCCGCGTCCAGCGCTGGCGGCAGGCCGCTAATCCCCACGCCGCCAATCGCCAGGCCATCCACCATCACTGGCGCGCCGCCGGGCATTGCCAGCAAACGCACATCGTGAAACATCTCAAGCTTAAGCGATCCCTCGCTGACTTCTTGCGCCAGCCGCGCCGTCGGGCGACGAAAGCGCAACGCGCTCCAGGCCTTGCGCTGCGCCAGTTGGCGGGGCAGGGCGGGGCAGCGGGCGTGTGCGCCGAAGGCAATCAGCTCGCCATCCGTGCCCACCACCGCAACTGCCAGCCCGGCGGTGTGTGGGTCCGCTTCCGTTTGCTGTAAAAAGCGCGCCAGCCGCTGGCACACCGCGCTGTCGTTCAGGCGTTGGGATGCGCAGATCAGGCTATCGGGCATCGGCGATATACCCCTGCAACCGCTGATGCAGCGCGTCCAGCTCTTCGCGCTGCGTTGCCGTCAGCGCCACAAACGGCTCGCGGGTCGGCCCGGTATCCACCACGCCTTTACCCGCCAGATATTTCGCTGACTGGAATACGCCGCGCGCTACCAGGCTCTCTACCACCTCGTTGATCTGCTGCTGCAAACGCTGCGCTTTGGGGATATCCCCCTGCCGGAACGCGTTACGCAGAGCCAGGAATAGCTCTGGTTGCAGGTTTACCGTGGTGCCGACGGTGGCGGTGGCCCCGGCGGAGAGGCTGGACAGGAAGATCTCGTCGAAGCCGTTAAAGAACACTTTATCCGGGTAGCGGGCGATCATCCGTTCCAGCGAGTAGAGGTTATGCGAAGTGTGCTTGACGCCCAGCACCTGCTCATCGCCCAGCAGCGCTTCGGCGGTCAGGCTGTCCAGCTCCACGCCGGTAAACTGCGGGATGTTATACAGGATCACCGGGATGGAGATGGCGTCCAGCACCCGGCGATAGTAGGCGATAATCTCCTCGCGGCTGTATTTGTAGTAGTAGGGCGGCACCAGCGATACCGCGCTGGCGCCGTCCTGCTCGGCGCTTTTTGCCAGCTCGACGGCATCCTGGGTGCGCGGCGTACCGACGTGGGCGATCACCGGCACCTTACCCGCCGCTGCGTTCACCAGCATCGACAGCACCTGCTTGCGCTCATCGAAGCGCAGTAGTGGCCCCTCCCCGGAGGAACCACAGCAGTAAAAGCCTTCCACGCCGCGCGCCAGTTGGGCATGAGCCAGGGTCTCCAGCGCCGCGTAGTTGACCGATTCATCCGCGTGCATCGGCGTGATCACCGCCGAGATAATGCCGCGAAACGCCTGCCATTTTTCACTTACCATGCCGTCCAGCCTCCATCCACTGTCACGGTGGAGCCGGTCATATAGATAGATGCGTCAGAAAGCAGGAACACCACCGCGCCGTTGTATTCGTGGGGTTGCGCCATGCGGCCAATGGGAATGCGGTTGGTGTAGTTTTTCTGGAAACGCGGATCCTGGTCGCTGCGCTCCACGCCAGACAGCGTCAGGGTGTTGACGCGTATGCCGTCGCGGCCCCAGTAGGTGGCGCAGTAGCGGGTGAAGTTATACAGCCCGGACTTCGCCGCCGAGTAGGCCACCGGTTTGACGAACGGGATCCCGGTATCCTCTTTTTTGTAGCTGTAAATGTCCTGCACCGGGGAGACCACCCCGTAGATCGAGCCGACGTTGATGATCGAACCGCCTTTCCCGGCCTGGCGCATCCGCTTGCCGACCTGCTGAGTCATCAGGAAGGTACCGACCAGGTTCACTTCCACCACGTCGCGGAACACCTCTTCCGGGAATTCCTCGAACGGGCCGGAGACTTCCGGCGGCGCGCTCGGCTGGGTATCGACGCCTGCGTTATTTACCAGCCCGTCCGGCACGCCCCATTTGGCTTCAATCTTATCCAGCACCTGGTTGATGCTGGCCTTGTCGGTAATGTTAACCTCGGCACACAGCAGACGGTCTGAATCTTTAATCGCCCCCAGCACGCGGTCCACGCGCGCGGCGTCAACGTGAGTCGCCAGCGCCGCCACCTTCGCGCCGCGCTCGTGCAGCGTCTTCACGTACTGCGCGCCCAGTTGCCCCAGGCCGCCGGTGACGATGATGATCTTGTCTTTTACCGAGAATAAGCTGTCTTCCATTGTTCTTTCCCCATCAATACGTTGTTAGATTTTGTGTGTGGCGAGGTAGTCACGATCGAGAATGATGCCGTGGCCCGGACGGTCGCTCGGCACGTAGTAGCCGTCCTTCTCTTCGCCTGCCTCGGCGATGATGCGCAGATCCTTCCAGCGCCCGCCGTCGGTCATTTCGGCATACGAGATATTCGGCACGGTGGCCAGCAGGCTGGCGCTCAGCTCCATAACAAAGTGCGGGGTCATCGGCAGGTTATGGGCGCGGGCGACGGCAGCAATGTCGAGATAGCCAGTGATGCCGCCCACCCGCCCCAGATCCGCCTGCACATAATCTGCGCAGCCACTCTCAATATATTGCGTGAACTGGTTTAAGTTATAGACGTTTTCGCCCAGGGCGATGGGGGTGGTGCTGCGTTCGCGCAGTTTCAGGTGCCCGGTGATATCGTCGGACGGCAGCGGTTCTTCAATCCACAACAGGTTCAGCGGCTCGAACAGTTTGAACGCGCGCAGCGCCTGCGGGAAATTCCAGCCCTGGTTAGCGTCCACCGCCAGCGGGAAGCCCGGCACCGCTTCCTGGATTTTACGCAGGCGTTCCACATCCTCTTCCAGCGTCGGTTTACCCACTTTCACTTTCGCCGCCAGGTAGCCGGTGCTTTTCCAGCGTTTCACCTGGTCAATCACTTCTTCGATGGAAAGATGCAGGTTGATGCCGCTGCCGTACAGCGGAACGCGGTCGCGCACCTTGCCGATGATGTCGACAATCGGGGCGTTCAGGGTTTTGCCGAGCAAGTCCCAGTAGGCGATATCCAGCGCCGCGAGGGCGTGGGTCGTCACGCCCGCGCCACCGACATCGTGAATATATTTATACGAACGGTGCCACAGCCCGCGCGGTGACAGCGGCTGGCCGATGACGTCGGGAATGATTTCCGCGATCAGCGCGGAAATGGTTTTGCCGCACCAGCCGGAGGTGTGGCTGAAGCCGGTGCCGACGTGGCCGTTGGAGCCGTAGACGTCGACAATCGCCACTTCGATATCGGTGACATGGTGGATCTGGTCGCCCCACGGGCCTTCCGGCAGCGGAACGCGGGCGGTCATCAGTTCGATATTTTCAATTACGGGCATTTTGGTGCTGTTCATTATGATCATCCTTCTTTCATGACCGTGGCCGCTGTGCGGCGCACGGTCGGGAGCGCGTTAGTTTTTTGAGGTTGAAACCGGGGACTGCTGCCCCTGCAACGGGATTTCATGGGGATCGGCAGCGGGCTGGTCGTGCTCATCGCCCACCGCGTGGCCGAACACTTCCGGCAGCAGGAAAATCGAGGCCAGGAAGGCGCAGAACGGCGCGATGGCGATAATCAGCGAGGCCAGCGGCACGCCGAGCTTTTCAAACAGCGGCGGGAACACCAGGGTAGTGACGAACGCGGTCACCTTCACGATGGTGTAGCCAATGCCGGAAGCCACGCCGCGGTAGCGCGGTTTCGCCACCAGGGAGATCACCGTCATGCCGCTTTCGGAATCCCAGTAGTGGCCCCACAGCATCAGCGCCGCGCCGAAGGTGATAAACCCGAAGCTGCTGGTGTACACCCCCCACGACGAAATCGAAATGCCGATGGTCACCAGCAGGAAGCCGTATTTACTCAGCCCCTTATGGCCCAGCTTCGGTAGCAGCAGCGGGCCGACAAACGCCGACAGCGCGGCGATGCAGTTCACCGCCAGCAGAGCGAAGTTGTTCTGGATCTGCCCGGAGATGCCGATGGTGGCGAGGATCAGCGGCAGATAGAACGAAAACGCATAGTTTTCAAACGACTGTACCGCGCAGGAGAACCAGCCGAACAGCGTGGTGCGGCGGGTGAACGGGCGGCGGAACAGATCGTGCAGCGTCTCTTTCAGGGTTGGGTGCGGAATGTGAACGTTCTCGTTGGGCAGGATATCGTCCAGCAGTTTGCCTTCCTGCTCGCCGTAGTATTCGCGGGACGCCTTTTTCGCGTCGATAAAACGGCCCCGCTCCACGAACCAGGCCGGGGTTTCCGGCAGTTCGCGCCGCATAAACAGTAGCAGACAGGCGGGGATCGCCGGGACTGCCAGCACGATACGCCAGATCAAGTCCGGATGAACATCGAGCGCGACCAGGCTGGTGACCAGCAGGATCGCGGCGATGATCCCCAGCGCGAACATAAACTGCCAGCGGTTGGCCATCACCTCGCGTTTGCCTTTCGGCATCACTTCCATGATGTAGGTAAAGCCGTTGGCGACGTCAGCGCCCACCGGGATCCCGGCGAGGCAGCGGATAATCGCCAGCCAGTACATATTGGGGGCCAGCCCCTGCAGCACCGCGAAAATGGCGAACAGGATCATCGACCACAGGAAGATGGTGCGGCGGCCCAGTTTATCGGTCAGCCACCCGCCGAGCAGGGCACCCACCACCGCGCCCAGTTGAGTCCCGGCGGCGGTAAAACCGAGCAGCCAGGCGCTCGGCTCATAAATGTCTTTCAGGGCGAACAGAATAAAGGCCATGGAATAGATATCCCATGACTCAATCAGTAAAGCGGTGATCATCAGCCAGCCCGCTTTGGTGCAGCCGGGGGCTTCCTGAGTATCGAGGCGTTTTTTGGCCTTCTGGATAATAAATTCAATGTGTTGCTGCTGGTACATAAAATCCTCTCTTATCCGGGCGGCAGGATTGCGCGCCCGAACAGGAACCTGTCGCTCCGCTCCTGTTTTAAGGCGACGGATAAACCGGATGTTTGCCAGGATCGCTAACAACGTAAAAATTACATAAGCGAGTCAGTGTTACTGCACGAGCTGGTGGGCATCGCCTGCCAGATAAACCTGGATGTTTTGCGTCAGCGCCTGGGCCACAAAAGCCGTCAGCACTTCCGGCAACAGCGCCTCGTCGACGTAAGCCAGGCTGAGGTGGTTACTCTGGTGGCCCGCCATGAGGTCGTCGCGCGTCACGCCGTCGAGCACCGCGTTCAGCAGCGGCCATTGGTAGTTAGTGGCGTTGCGGCGGCGCTCGAACTCCGCTTCCGGCAGTTCCACCGCCGTACCGGTGCCGACGTGCAGAATGACCCGGGTGCCTTGATAGTGGGCGCGCGCCCAGATAAAGCGTCCGGCCTTGCCCTGGCCCGCGATAGTGGAGCCGCCGTAAGGGAAGAACATCGGCGGCTGGCGGTAACCGGTCGCACCCGCGATGCCACCTTTGAGATGGGCGAACGGTACGGCACCGGAGATTTCCAGGTCCCAGTAGAAGGTGCCGTTATAGTCGCTGCCCCAGCGGATATCGTGCAGGGTGGTTTCGCTTTCCAGACCCAGCGCGCCGAGCAGTTTCGCCAGCATCACCTGCGGAATAGCGCTGCCCATGTCGACTTCGTTAATGCACGGGATCGGCGCGTCGGGGCAGATAATCTCGCCCTGCTCATCGGGGATCGGGAAGCGCTCGCTGTTGCCAATCGCCCCTTCGGCGAAATCGGAGGCGGCGCAGCTGTCTTTCAGCCCCTGCTGGTACTGTACGCCCACCGCCGACAGCCCAAAGCGCTTCACGAAACGCGCCATGGCGATCATCATCGCGCACTGCTCCAGCACCTGCTCGCGGGTGAGCTCTTCGGCGCTGTGAGTGCCAAAGTTAAAGCGCATTCCCCGGGATTCGTACCAGTCGAGGCAGGCCTCGCGCAGCGCCTGCGGCACTTTGCTCATCTCTACCAGCAGCGCCGACTGCGACAGCGACTCCACCGGGATCCCCACGTCGATCATCGCTTTCTGCGGGAAGACGCCGTTGATCATCCCCATGCAGAAGGTGTCGAACAGGCCGACAATCGCCTTATGTTTGAGGATCGACTGGCCCACCTTGACGCCGATCTGCCCGGCTTCACTGGCCAGCAGCGGCGCACTGGCCGGAACCGGGCGCAGGTAGCTGAGCTTGTGGCTGAGATGGCCGTCGCGCAGCCAGGTATCCAGCCCGCGCATAAAATTGTCGTCGTCGAAGGTTTCCGACCACAGGCGGGAGTAGTTGCGCTCGAGGCTGGTCAGGCTGCCCGCCATGCACAGCATCCCGACTAAACCCGGCCAGGTGCCGTCGAAGTTGGCGAGCAGCAGGATCGGCCCGCGATGGTGCACCAGCGACGGAGCGAGATGGTGAGAATATTGCCAGGCGGTAAGCAGCACGATCACCGGCGCGTCCGGGTCGATGCGAGCGAACAGATCGCTGCCTTCTTTCTGGCTGCTGATAAAGCCGTGGCCCCGGCTTTCGTTAACCGGATGGGCGCGGCGCATGCGGTAACCCAGTTTTTCCAGCGCGGCTTCGAGGCGCTGTTCAAAGGATTTTTGCGTCGGCCAGCAGGTCACGTTCGCCGGTTCGCGTAAGTCCGCATTGGTCACCATAAGGACCTCACCGGCTTGCGGCGTGATGATTTCTTGATCCGCAGGAAGGGTTAAATTCAACATCGGAATGGCTCCTGTAGGGGTTGTCCAGCGTGGCGCTTCGCGGCGAAAACCCGGTCAGACCGGCCATTTAACCGCATTAAACACCGATATTTCTGGTTAACTCTCATGGCTAACTCGAATTAGCAAATTAGGATAAAAAAAAGCCAGCCTCAATTTGTTTGCCGGGGTTTTGTGACGGTCATCAAAATTGATTTTTTATTCAATTGAATAATAAGCATTATTTTATGGTGAGGTGTGACGGCAGTGTTGCGTTGTGGTTAATTTAACCGATCCTGCTCACACTCTTCGCTTATCAACGTTGAGAATATCTGCTGATTGCTATAATTAGCTAATTCGAGTTAGCTTGCGAGCGATTTTCCCCTGTACCATCGCCCGCCAGGCGCAGACCAATAACACAATAACAATCGCGGACAGAGGATTTAATGATGACTATGCTTACCTCGCCAGACATAACTTCTGTGAAAGACGAGCAGCTCGCTCTGCCGGCACAGGAAAGAAAAAAGCTGATTACCGTACTGGGGTCCGGTTTATCCGGCACCACCATTGAGTTCTATGACTTCTTTATCTACGGCACCGCGGCGGCGCTGGTATTCCCGTCGCTGTTTTTCCCTAATCTGTCGCCGCTGATGGCGCTGATTGTCTCTTTCCTGACGCTGTCGATTACCTTTGTCAGCCGCCCGATTGGCGCTATCGTGTTTGGTCACTATGGCGACAAAATTGGCCGTAAAAAATCGCTGGTGCTGTCGCTGATGATCATGGGTATCTCTACGTTCCTGATCGGCCTGATCCCCAGCTACGAAACCATCGGCAACGCCGCGCCGCTGATCCTGATTTTCCTGCGCTTATGCCAGGGCTTCGCCATCGGCGGGGAGTGGGGCGGGGCAACCACGCTTATCACCGAATACGCGCCGCGCAACCGCCGTGGCTTCTTCGGCACCTTCGTTCAGCTGGGCAACGTGCTGGGGCTGTTTATCGCCACCGCCGTTTTTGCGCTGGTGGTGATGCTGCCGGAAGAGGATTTAATGTCCTGGGGCTGGCGCGTACCGTTCCTGCTAAGCATCGCACTACTGTTCGTCGGCATGTTTATCCGCTCACGAATTGAAGAAACCCCGGTGTTCAAAGAAAACCAGAAACAGCGCCAGAACGCGCCAAAAGCAGCGGAGCAGAAGTTTCCCATTCTGACGGTGCTGAAGCATCATCGCCGCGCGGTATTCCTGGCTATGGGGATGCGTATGGGGGAAATCGTATTGGGCTGGCTGACGGTGGCGTTCTTTATGTCATACGTGACGCGCGAGCTGAACTTCACCCGTGAAACGGCGCTCAATGGCCTGCTACTGGCGAGCTTTGTTGGCATCTTCACTTTCCCGTTCTTCGGCTGGCTGTCCGATAAAATTGGCCGCCGCCCGGTTTACCTTGCCGGTGCGGCCATCACGCTGATTTTCGCTTTCCCGCTGTTCTGGATGATTGATTCCGGCTCGGTGAAGATGTTTATGTTCGCCACCACGTTCTGTTATTCCGTGGGGCTGGGGATGATGTTCAGCGTCCAGCCGGCTTTCTTCTCGGAACTGTTTGATACCAGCGTGCGTTATACCGGCGTGTCGCTTGGCTTCCAACTGGCGAACATCGTCGGCGGCCTGACCCCGATGATTGGCACGCTGCTGATCGCCTGGTCCGGCGGGCAGTCATGGCCGATTTCGCTGTTCCTGGCCTGTATGGCAATGATTACGATTGTCTGCGTGTGCGTGACCCGGGAAAGTTATAACGATGAGTTAAATGAGGTTAAATAGAGAGGTTCAGGCTCCCCTCTGGCAAAGGGGAGCGTTTTGGGCGAGTCGCCTACCACCATCCTGCGCCCTGCATCCATCCCGGTACCTGCGACAGCAGCCACAGCACCAGGCCAATACAACCGCCCACCAGCGTCCCGTTGATGCGGATAAACTGCAAATCTTTGCCGATGTTTAGTTCGATCTGGCGCGACATATCCCGCGCATCCCAGCTTTTCACCGTGTCGCTGATGTGACGGGTTAAAAACGCGGCGAAATCTGGCGCAACGCGGGTCGCAGCCTGCTCCATATGTTCGTTGAGCGAATGGCGCAGCGCGTTGTCCGCCACCAGGGTTTCGCCAAACCATTGACCGGCTTCGGCGATGCGTCGCTGAACACGTGAATCATCTGACTGCATATCGGCTTTTAGCCACTGGCGCAGGTCGCCCCACAACTCGCCGAGATAGCGGTTAAACGCCTCATCGTTTTTGAGATAACGCTTGATGTTATTGGCTTTCTCCGCCATCTCCGGGTCGCTTTTCAGGTTGTCGATCAGCTTCAACGTGGCGCGATCGAAGGCTTTGCGGATCTGATGGCCGCGATCCTCGCTGATATCATCCAGCAGTGAATTCACCGCATCGGACACCAGCTCCGCGCTGTGCTCGCCCAACCACTCGGTGGGCAAGATTTTGGCTTTCAGCGGATGCTCGGTCTCCAGCCAGTGGACAATCTGCCGGGCAATAAAATCGCGGGTTTTATCGCGCTGGAGCAGGGCGATCAACTGAGTAATCAGCGAATCCAGTAGCTGCTGGTGACGATCGTTTTTGGTCATGCTTTCCAGCATCAGCGCGCTGGTGCCGGTAAGGTCGACTTTATCAATCGCCTTATGCACCGCACGGCGTAACAGCCCCTGGATGCGCGCATCGTCGGTCAGTTCCAGGAAACCGCTCATCCCCTGGATCAGATACCCGCCGACCCGCCGGGCGTTCTCCGGCTGGCTGAACCATTTGCCGATCAGCATCGCCGGTTCATGGCGATGAATCAGCGCGACCAGCGACTGGGTATCAAGGAATTTCTCTTCGACAAAGCGCCCGAGGTTTTCGCCAATCCGATCTTTATTGCGCGGGATAATCGCGGTGTGCCGCGAGATAAACGGCAGCGGCACACGGCGAAACAGCGCCACCACGGCGAACCAGTCGGCCAACGCGCCGACCATCGCCGCCTCGGAAATGGCCTTTAGCCCGCTCACCCACGGGCTGGGCGGCAGGAACAGAGTGATGACAAAAGTGGCTGCGGCAATCAGCAGCAGCGACAGCGCCAGCAGCTTGGCGCGCTTGAGTTCAGCTAATTTTTCCATCAGGTAAGCATAGAGGCGATGCGGGGGATGGGGTAGGGGAAAAGGTTTAATCGGGGGGACACACAGCTGCGAGCATGGCCTGTGCAATCTATCTTGCGAGGCTTTACCCAAACCCCTACCCCCATCACACCCAACCGGTTAAATTTTGACCATAATAATCGTGGGGTTTCACATAGCACGCAAAAGGAGGTTGTATGTCCAGAACGATCTTAGTACCCATCGATATCTCTGAGATGCAGCTGACGACGCAGGTTATTCCCCATGTGCAGGAGTACGCCGGGCGGGAGGTTGCGATGATCCATTTTCTGGCCGTGATCCCGGACCATAGCTATTTTGCCGCTTATGGTCTGGAATACACCACCATCGCGCCGGAACGCTCGCAGCGGGAAGCCAACGCGCTGGAAACGCTCAATGAGCTTGTCACTCAGTTCAAACTGCCGGAGGGCCGGGTTAAAACCCATGTGTATAGCGGCGCGCCGAAGGATCACATCCTGCGGGTGGCGGATCAGATCAATGCCGATCTGATTATCCTCGCTTCGCACCGGCCCAGCATGAGCACCTATCTGTTGGGCTCCAATGCCGCGGCGGTGGTGCGGCACGCCAAATGCTCGGTGCTGGTGGTTCGCTAATCGATCAAGCCCACTGCGGTGGGCTTTTTAACGCCGCTCCAGGCCCATCGCGCTCACCGGATCGAACAGCGACAGGCTTTCAATCTGCTCAAGCAGGATCACTTTACGAAACGACAGGGCGGATTTTGGCTCCGTGGTCAGCGTGATCTCGTGCTCCGCGTACCAGGCGCTGTAGTTGTGCTCCACCACAAACTGCCCGCTTTCCCGCGAGCGGTAGCCGCTCAGAAACGGGATCAGCACGATATTATTGCCCGGACTGCTGCTATCGAATGTCGCGGTATGTACCATCCCGACGTACACGCGCTGCGATTTAAGCATCACAAACGCCAGTTCGCCTTCTTCCATGCACTGATATAGCAAACCTTCCAGCCCGTTGGCGCGGGTCAGTTGTTTGTAAAGTGAGCGGCGGCCGCCGCTGTCGAGCCGGGCGCTGCGCGCCCAGTTGGAACGATACAGGCAAAACAGCACCGCAAAGCCCAGCATGATCACCACCGGTGCCTGGATGCCGAGAAAGCTCCAGTTAATAAACTCCATCTGATAGCGGTGCGCTTCCGGGCCGAAATACTGCGGCAGTTCGTTCATCACCAGCGAGGTTATCAGCAGGATCAGCCAGACGGCGGCGGTGGCGATCAGCCCCTGCAACACGAAAATGCAGCCGTACAGCGCCACCAAAAAGTAGACATCCCAGCCGAAGGTGCGTTTGTATTTCAGGCGCGTGGAGAGGTCGCGGCTGGCGTACCAGTAGCCGCACACCATCAGCACCATAAAGATCGCGGTTCCCATCTCAGGCCCGCTTCAGCATTTCAACGTGGCGTTGAAAGTCCTGTTGCACCTGGACGCAATGAATATTCACCATGGCATTGCCGTCGCCGTCGATAATAATGCGTTCACCGTCGTCGATGGCGTCCTGGACGTCGCCGTGGCTGATCACCTGTAACAGTTTTTCGGGGCTTGAGAAGAGTGATGGCAGCAGTTTCATGAATTTTCCTCCTGGCTACAGTGTAGAAAGTCTGCACTAAAGTCGCGGGGGATGATTCTGAAACCCGCGCTACGCCAGCGCGGTTTCCCGTTCGCGCACCCGTTTTAACAGCCCCGCCAGGAAGTACACCACAATCACGCCCGCCGCCACCGAAAGCAGATGAAACGGCAGCCGTCCACCCGTGTGGAAGTAAATCCAGCGTGCCGCTTCAACGGCTGCCGCACAGGTGCTCAGCACCACAATATTCAGCGACGCGGAGACCGTACCTTTCGGCAAGTCGTTGGAAAACAGCGTAAAGCGGTACAGCGTGGGGAAAATCAACCCAATCCCAAAAGCATAGAAACTGGTGCCGAGTACCGACCACAGCCAGACGTGCGGGGCCAGGAGATTGCCAGCGATCATCAGCCCCAACCCGGTGAGCTGGATCGGGATGGCGCTCCAGATAAAGCGCGGCGTGGTGGGGTCTTTAATAAATTTCACCACCAGCATATTGGCGACGATCACCGCGCCGAAAATGGGCACCTGAGTCCAGGCGTACTGCGAGGTGCTTAGCCCGCCGTCGTCAATGAGAATAACCGGCGACACCGCCACCCAGGTCATTAGCGGGATGTAGCTAAGCGACAGCGTGGCCGCGCCGGTCAGGAAGATACGGTTGCGAAACACGCGGGTAAAATCCTGCCACACGCTTGTCACGCGAAACGGCGCGCCGCGCGCTTTAATGGTCTCCGGCATGGTGAACAGCAGGCCCAGCCAGGCGATAAACCCCATCGCCGCAATAATGGCAAACAGCACTTTCCAGTGAACGAACTGCATCAGCGCCGCGCCGGACAGCGGGCCGACCACCGGCGCCACCAGCACCACGGAAGTAATGATCGCCATCAGCTTGATGGATTTGGTCTGCCCATAGGCTTCCTGCACCGTCACATAGCCCACGGTGGCGATAAAGCAGATACTGGTTCCCTGAATAAAGCGCGCCGCGAGAAACTGTTCCATCGACGTGGTGAACAGCGTGGCGGCGCAGGCGAGGGTAAAAATCAGCGCGCCGGTAAGCAGCACCGGGCGGCGGCCAATCCGGTCCGACAGCGGGCCGAGTAGCCACTGTAACGCCATGCCGCCCGCCATATACAGGCTGATGGACGCCGGAGCCAGGCTGACGTCGGCGTTAAATTCCCGCACCACATGAATAATCCCCGGCTGGATCATATCGGTGGTGAGATAAGCGGCGAAATCGTACAAAATGAGCGCCATCGGGAAAAAAAGCGAGCTGGCGTGGCGGGCCCAAAAAGCGGAATTCCATTGCATCCTGTCTTTCTCCTTGCTGACTAACCCTCAGCTACAGTGTAGCCATAAGCAAATTGTTGTATATTGTAAACCATGCGCTGTCTGCCTTATGACAATACAAAAGGATACATAACGTGAATCTGCCGGATACCTCAAGTGCCAAACCGCTGTATAAGCAGCTTGAAGAAGCCCTGAAAGAGGCGATTTTAAGCGGCGAATACCAGCCGGGGCAGCAGATCCCAACCGAAAACGATCTCAGCGCCAGCTGGCAGGTGAGCCGCGTCACGGTGCGAAAGGCGCTGGATGCGCTGACCCGGGAAAACTTTCTTACCCGGGTATCGGGTAAAGGGACATTCGTGTCCGGCGAGAAGTTTCAGCGCAGTATGACCGGCATCATGAGCTTCAGTGAGCTGTGCCGCTCCCAGGGTCGCCGCCCGGGTTCGCGCACCATCAAGTCGGTGTTTGAGGCCTGCGATGAGGACACCCGCGCCAAACTGAACATCCCCGATGGGGAAAAAGCGGTGGTGATTGAGCGTATCCGCTATGCCGACGACGTGCCGGTATCGCTGGAAACGGTCTGGTTCCCCCCGCAGTTTGCCGCGCTGCTGAATGAAGATCTCAACAGCCATTCTCTGTACGACACCCTGCGCGACAAGCATGGCCTGTGGTTTACCCACTCCAGCAAAACCATTGAACTGGTGTACGCCAGTTTTGAGGTGGCCCACTATCTCGGCGTCGCTAACCGTTATCCGCTGATCTCGATTAAAAGCGAGATGATTGATAACAAAGGTGAAATGTCCTGCATTTCTCACCAACTGATCGTCGGCGACAAACTGCGTTTTACCGTCTGACCCCCATTTTTTGCCGTTGATCGTTGCTCTGTTTCAGCGTAAATCGGGATCCGCATCGCGGATCCCGATTTTTTTGCATGAGCACACGTTGATCGAAATGTATTCCAATGTTATATATCTTGAACAATACATTTAGATACATTGATTGGCGCGCGGCTGTTACGCGGTTAACGTCAGAAACGACCCAAGGGGAAAAGTGATGAGTATTAAAGAAATCATTAGCGGCATTGTGGACAACAAAGCAGAGAAAGGCGGGATCACCCACGTCTATTACGTCGCCTGCGGCGGCTCGTATGCGGCGTTTTACCCGGCGAAAGCCTTCCTGGAAAAAGAAGCCACTAAAGTCACTGTCGGGTTGTACAACAGCGGCGAGTTTATCAACAACCCGCCGGTGGCGCTGGGCGACAACGCGGTGGTGGTGGTGGCGTCCCATAAAGGCAACACCCCGGAAACCATTAAAGCGGCAGAGCTGGCCCAGAGCCGCGGCGTGCCGGTTATCGGCCTGACCTGGGTGACCGACTCCCCGCTGGTGGCGCATTGTGACTTCGTCGAAACCTACAGCTTTGGCGACGGCAAAGATATCGCCGAAGAGAAAACCCTCAAAGGTCTGATTACCGCGGTAGAAATTCTTAACCAGACCGAAGGTTATGCCCATTACGAGGATTTCCAGGACGGACTGAGCAAAATCAACCGTATCGTGTACCGCGCGTGGGATCATTTGCAGAACCGCGCCCAGGCGTTTGCCCAGGAATACAAAGACGACAAAGTCATCTACACCATGGCGAGCGGTGCGGGTTACGGCGCGGCCTATTTGCAGAGCATCTGCATCTTTATGGAAATGCAGTGGATCCACTCTGCCTGCATCCACAGCGGCGAATTCTTCCACGGCCCGTTTGAAATCACCGATGCCAACACGCCGTTCTTCTTCCAGTTCTCTGAAGGCAGCACTCGCGCAGTGGACGAGCGCGCCCTGAACTTCCTGAAAAAATATGGCCGCCGCATCGAAGTAGTGGACGCCAAAGAGCTGGGTCTCTCCACCATCAAGCCGACGGTGATCGATTACTTCAACCATTCGTTGTTCAATAACGTTTATCCGGTTTATAACCGTGCGCTGGCTGAGATCCGCCAGCATCCGTTAACGACCCGCCGCTACATGTGGAAGGTCGAATATTAATCACGCCAGGATTTGACGCAAGGGGCAGGGACGCCCGATTTATCGCTATCAACAAGGAATAATGATGAACATTAAGGTGATTGGCATTGGTGATAATGTCGTTGATAAATATCTTCATTCCGGCGTGATGTACCCCGGCGGCAACGCGCTGAACTTCGCGGTGTACGCCCGGCTGGCGGGCTGTGAAAGCGCGTTTCTCGGCGCTTTCGGCAACGACGCCGCCGCGCGGCACGTGCAGGATACGTTGCAGGAATTGAACATCGACAGTCAGCGCTGTCGCCACTATGTCGGGGAAAACGGCTATGCCTGTATCCGGCTGGTGGATGGCGACAGAGAATTTGTCACCAGTAATAAAAACGGCGTATTACGCGAAAACCCGCTGCAATTATCCAACGACGATCTCGATTATATTGCGCAATTCGATGCGGTGCATTCCAGTATTAATGGATTTCTCGAAACGGAATTAGAAAAAATTAAACAACGCAATGTCACCCTGTCGTTTGATTTTTCCGGGCGTGGTACTGACGATTATTTTAAACAGGTTTGTCCGTGGGTGGATTACGGTTTTATTTCCTGCGGGGCGTTATCGGTCGAAGAGACCATTAATAAGATTTATAAATTTTACGATTACGGCTGTAAACAGGTTATCGCCACGCGCGGGCATGAAAAAGTGTATTACTATGCCGGAGATGAACTCATCGAATGGCAGCCGGTTTATATTCAACCCGTCGATACCCTCGGCGCGGGTGATGCCTTTTTAACCGGCTTTATGCTGTCCGTTCTGACATGCGGTAAACCCCAACCGGACCATGACGATATTATTCGCGCCATGACGGCAGGCGGGAAATCCGCGGGCCAGGTCTTACATCATTATGGCGCGTTTGGTTTTGGTAAACCGTATTCCGGCTAATTGCATCTCACCGATTACATAAAAACATAACTGGAATTCACTCCATTATCCGGGGGTAAGTATGTTCTGGACAGAATTGTGTTTTATCCTGGTAGCCCTGATGTTTGGCGCGCGTATTGGCGGCGTATTTTTAGGTATGGTTGGCGGCCTTGGTGTTGGCGTTCTGGTATTTGGTTTTGGCCTGACGCCCTCATCACCGCCCATCGATGTTATTTTAATTATTCTCTCCGTGGTATTAGCAGCATCGTCATTGCAGGCATCCGGCGGGCTGGATTTATTGGTCCGGCTGGCGGAAAAAATGCTGCGCCGCCATCCGCGTTATATCACGCTGCTGGCGCCGTTTATTTGCTATATCTTCACCTTTATGTCCGGTACCGGGCATGTGGTATACAGCCTGCTGCCGGTGATCTCCGAAGTGGCGCGGGATTCCGGCATTCGCCCGGAGCGGCCGCTGTCGATTTCAGTGATTGCCTCTCAGCAAGCGATTACTGCCAGCCCGATTTCAGCGGCCATGGCGGCGATGATTGGCCTGATGGCCCCGTTCGGCATCTCCATTTCCACCATCATGATGATTTGTGTCCCGGCGACGCTGATTGGCGTGGCGGCGGGGGCGATCGCCACCTTTAATAAAGGCAAGGAGCTGAAGGACGATCCGGAATACCAGCGCCGCCTGGCGGAAGGGCTGCTAAAGCCGATCGGCAAAGCGGAGCGCAGCGCTGAAATCGCACCACGCGCCAAACTCTCGGTGCTGTTGTTCCTGACCGGTGCGGTGGTGATTGTGCTGCTGGGGCTGGTGCCCGGCCTGCGTCCGCTGGTTGAAACCGCCAAAGGGCTGCAACCGCTCTCGATGTCGGCGGCGATCCAGATTGTGATGCTCTCCTTTGCCTGCCTGATTGTGCTGCTGTGCCGCCCGCCGGTGGATCACATCCTCAGCGGTAGCGTGTTCCGCGCCGGTGCGCTGGCTATTGTCTGCGCCTTTGGCCTGGCGTGGATGAGCGAAACCTTCGTCAGCAGCCATATCGACCTGATCAAATCCGAAGTGCAGGTGCTGTTGCAGGAGCATACCTGGCTTATCGCCATCATGATGTTCTTTGTCTCGGCGATGGTCAGCAGCCAGGCGGCAACCACCCTGATCCTGCTGCCGCTGGGGCTGGCGTTGGGGTTACCGGCGTATGCGCTGATTGGCTCCTGGCCTGCGGTCAACGGCTACTTTTTTATCCCGGTGGCCGGGCAGTGCCTCGCGGCGCTGGCTTTCGACGATACCGGCACCACCCGCATCGGTAAATATGTGCTTAACCACAGCTTTATGCGTCCCGGCCTGGTGAACGTGATTGTCTCGGTGGCGATGGGGCTGATGATCGGCAAAATGGTGTTAGGTTGATTTTGTTCCCCGGCCCGCTTGTTAAGGGGCCGTTTTTTTATCGTCTTGCGCGCCAAAGCTGTGCTAAAAGTTAATGCTCACTTACTGAGGTGCATCATGGCGCGATACCCTATCCGGCAACAATTCTGGCGCAGCGACGCGCTCCCATGGCTTGAGGTGCGTAACGTGAAAGACGGGCGCACGGTGAGCTACGCGCCGCACACCCACGAAACGTTCTCTATCGGCGCTATTATTGGCGGCTCCAGCAGCTACCTGAATGAGAAAACGCGTATCGAGGTCAGCGAAGGCACGGTGGTCCTGATGAATCCCGGCGATCTGCACGCCTGCAACCCGCTGCAAAACCAGCCCTGGGCCTACCGGATGTTCTATTTTGACAGCCGCTGGCTAAATGAACTCACCGGCAGAGAAGCCGAAGACGCCTGCCATTTCACCCAGACCTGGACACGCGATAGCGCGATTTTCGATGGCCTGAACCGGCTGTATCACATCGTGGTGGATGACGGGCGGGAGGCGCTGGAAAAAGAGTGCGAAGCAGCGCGCCTGATGCTGATGGTCCAGCAGCGGCTGCGCCCGCAGGATCGCCAGCCCGATGCCGCGCCCGCGCTGCTCGCCAGAGTAAAAGCGAAAATCAACGATGAATACCACGCGCCGCTTACCCTGGCGGAACTGGCGCAGACCGCCGGGCTGTCAGTTAGCCATCTGATCCGCTTATGCCAGCAGCATTACGGCGCAACGCCCCACGCGCTGTTAATGAACCGCCGCCTGCATATTGCCCGCGAGCGGTTAAAGCGTGGCGCACCGCTGGCGGATGTCGCCCAGGACGTGGGCTTCGCCGATCAGGCGCATTTCCAGCGCGCGTTCAAACAGCACCTGGCGGTAACGCCGAAGCAGTACCGCGATCTGCTTTAAGCGAGCGCCAGCCAGGCGGCGCAGCCCAGTAGCAGCGCCGCCAGTACCCGGTTAAACAGCCGGGTCCGGGCGGGCTGTTGCAGCCAGCCGCTCAGCGAGGCGCCCGCCAGCGCCCAGCTCAGGATCGACAAGTAACACACCACGAAATAGATCCCGGCAAACAGCCACAGCGTGGCGTGATTGCCGTCGCTGGCGAATAACCCCATGCCCGCCACGCAGGCCAGCCAGGCTTTCGGATTCAGCCACTGCATCAGCGCACCGTTAAACGCCCCCGGCGCGCGCTGCGCCTCGCGTTTATTTATCTCGCCGTTATCCCGCGCCAGCCGCCAGGCCATCCACAGTAAAAACGCGATGCCGCCGAAGCGGATCGCGCTCTGTAGCACGGGCCATAACAGCAACAGCTCATACAACCCATAGCCGGTGGCGAGCAGTAAAGCGGTAAAACCCACCGTCGCCCCCGTGACGTGCGGGACGCTGGCCCGCCAGCCAAAACTGACGCCGCTGCTTAACGCCACCAGATTGACCGGCCCCGGCGATACCGACGACACCAGCGCAAACACCATCATCGACCAGACAACACTCATAACCCCTCCTGTTAGTGAAGGGGTTACCGTGCCATGTCAGGCCATGCGGGTATTGAACAAAATACGCATCGCTGCGTGGAGAGGGTTAGTGCAGGTAAGTCACGGTGCCGTCCGGCACGAACAGCGCGTTGTAACGCAACTGGAAGGCGTTAAGCTCGTAGTTATCCAAATCCAGCTCGTGATAAAAGCGCAGGGCAAGGCGGATTTGCGCGTCGGTGAGCGGGGCGCTTAACCGGCCTTTTTGCAGAATGCGGTGCCAGCGCAGCAGGTTTTGCTCGCTGCCGTCGACGATGTATGCCTGATAGATCAGCAACAACTGGGCGGCGTTTTGCAGATGCACTTCATCGGGGCGCGCCAGATACTGAATAAACTCGTGCCCGGCCTGCTTGCCCATCTGGTCGATCATCGACTCCACCTGCAACGTCTGAATATTAAGACGTTCGCTAAGCCGCCGCACCGCGCGACGCGAATCGGAGGTCAATACCCGAAAACCCACCACAAACACCACCACCAGGGTAGCCAGCATCAACCAAATCATGTTTATTCCCGCCACAAAAGAGAGTGCCTATCATAGGCTAAACCCGCCGGCAGGAAAAAGAGCCGTGATGACCTGACGCGAAAACGAAAGCCCGCCACCGCTCAGCGAATAAAAACGTAAGTCCAGGGATTTCCCCTATAAAGTTTTCCGGGGATTTTCCGATACCCCTTTTTATTTTGCCTCGGGAAACAGTCACCATGCTCAACCGTATCAAAGTCGTCACCAGCCTGCTTATCGTACTGGGGCTCTTTGGCCTCTTGCAGTTAACGTCGGGCGGGTTGTTCTTTAACGCGCTGAAAAACGACAAGGAAAACTTCACCGTTCTTCAGACCATCCGTCAGCAGCAGTCCACGCTGAACGCCAGCTGGGTGGCGCTGATCCAGACCCGTAACACCCTGAACCGCGCCGGTATCCGTTACATGATGGATTCCAACCAGATGGGCAGCGGCGCGACCGTGGCGCAGCTGATGCAGATTGCGCAAACCTCGCTGAAGCAGGCGGAAGAGCAGTGGGCGGCTTATGAGTCTCAGCCACGCGACCCGCGCCAGAGCGAGCAAACCGCTCAGGAAGTGAAGCGCACCTATGATATCTACCATAACGCGCTGGCGGAGCTGATCCAGTTACTGGGTGCCGGTAAAATCAACGCCTTCTTTGACCAGCCGACCCAGAGCTACCAGGACGGGATGCAGAAAGCTTACGACAGCTACCTGGCCGAGAACGACGGTCTGTACCAGTTGGCGGTGGATGGCAGCAACGACTCCTATAACCTGGCGCTGTGGATCCTGATCGGCGTGCTGGGTACCGTGCTGGTGGTGATGATTGTGGTATGGATTGGCATCAACAAAGCGTTGATCCACCCGCTACAGCGTCTGCTGGAGAATATCCGCCATATCGCTAACGGCGATCTGGTGCGCGGCATTGACGTTCACGGCACCAACGAAATGGGCCAACTGGCGGCCAGCCTGCGCCATATGCAGGATGAGCTGGCGAAAACCGTTGGCGATGTGCGCACCGGCGCCAACGCGATTTACAGCGGCGCGAGCGAAATCGCCATCGGCAACAACGATCTCTCTTCCCGTACCGAGCAGCAGGCGGCCTCGCTGGAAGAAACCGCTGCCAGCATGGAAGAGCTGACCGCAACGGTGAAACAGAACGCCGAGAACGCCCGTCAGGCCAGCCAGCTGGCGCTGAGCGCCTCGGAAACCGCGCAGAAGGGCGGTAAAGTGGTGAGCAACGTGGTGCAGACCATGCACGAAATCGCCGGTAGCTCGCAGAAAATTGCCGATATCACCAGCGTGATCGACGGTATCGCCTTCCAGACCAACATCCTGGCGCTGAACGCCGCGGTGGAAGCCGCCCGCGCAGGTGAGCAGGGCCGTGGTTTTGCGGTGGTGGCCGGTGAAGTTCGCAACCTGGCAAGCCGCAGCGCCCAGGCCGCGAAAGAGATCAAAGGCCTGATTGAAGACTCGGTCAGCAAAGTGGAAGTGGGCTCGACGCTGGTAGAAAGCGCGGGCGAAACCATGGGTGAGATTGTTAATGCGGTAACCCGCGTGACCGACATCATGGGCGAAATCGCCTCGGCGTCTGACGAGCAGAGCCGCGGTATCGATCAGGTGGGTCTGGCGGTTGCCGAGATGGACCGCGTGACCCAGCAGAACGCCTCGCTGGTGCAGGAATCCGCTGCCGCAGCCGCCGCGCTGGAAGAACAGGCCAGCCGCCTGACTCAGGCGGTATCGGTATTCCGCATCAACGCCGACGCGCGGGAGATTTCACAGGACGTAACCCCGCCAAAAGCGCCGGCTGCGCCGCTGGCGACCCGTAAACCCGCTCTGGCGGACAGCGGCGAGAACTGGGAAACGTTCTAACAGCCAGGCCCGCAAGCATCAGGGGTTCACGGGCAGTGAACCCCTTATTGATTCAATTCCCGCAGTAGCCTGGTGTTGAGATACAGCTTTTCACGCCCGGCGTTCATCTCTTCCAGCACGCCAATTTCCACCAGCTGTTTCAGGTAGTTGGAGGCCGTCTGGCGTTTGGCGACACCGCGTTCCACAAGGTTTTCTATCCGGCAATACGGCTGAGCAAACAGCGCCTGGATAAGTTCATGGGTGTAGATCTTCGGCAGTTTTTCACGCACGTAGTCAGTGGTGTTTACTATCAGCTCCCGAACCACCGATATTTTATCGGTAGTCCATCGGGACGTATTCTCCACCGCCTCGAGCATAAACAGTATCCACGCTTCCCATTCCCCCTGTTCTGTCACCCTGCGCAGCAGGGTGTAGTAATCATCACGTCTCTCCAGGATAAAGCGGGATAAATACAGAATGGGCAACGAAAGCAAACCCGTCTGAATCAGGTAAAGGATATTTAGAATGCGGCCCGTTCGCCCGTTGCCGTCGGGGAAGGGATGAATACACTCGAACTGATAGTGCGCGATGGCCATTTTTACCAGCGGATCGACATCGTCATCACCGTGAATAAACCGCTCCCAGTTCGCCAGTAAGTTCCGAATAGCCTCTTCACCCACTGGCGGTGTGTACACCACGTTATTATTGTGGTCGCGCAATACCGTTCCCGGCGTTTTTCGGATATCGGTTTGTACGGCGCGTAAGTTGGTGCAGATAGCCACCGCTGTGTTGGTGCAGAGCGGATAGTGATTCAGGTGGGTATAGCCATCATAAAGCGCGGTGCGATAGCGCAGCGCTTCTTTGGTGGCGGGATCTGCGCCCTCCTCGCGATCGGCATACTGAAACAGCCGATCGCTGGTGGTGACGATGTTTTCAATGCGCGACGAGTCTTTCGCTTCCAGCATCGGAAGAATATTGATCAATAAACCCTGATCGGGGATAAGCTCACCGGCAGTTTTTAGTTCGGCGATGGCCGCCCGCGCGCTGATGCAGGCTTTCAGTACATTGCGCGTTTCAATCTGCTCCAGATCGGGCGGAAGCAGGGGCAGGGCGTTATAGGGCGTTTCCGGGTGCCAGCTCATATGTTTAAAAAAACCGTTTTTATCGACATATGGTCATAATATGTCGATGCCATAAACATGTCACGACGACATGTTTAAAAAAAACGCGTTTTATCGACATATGGCCGGAACCTGTCGATGCGATAAACATGTTGCGGCGATATGTTTAAAAAATCCCGTTTTTTCGACATATCGCGAGACCGTGCCAGTGAGCTTGCCCGTCCATGGGCCTGGTATGGCCTTACTTCACCTCCGGCAGCAATCCGATAAAACTGCGCTTTTTCCTGGGCTCCGACATCATCGAATCCAGCGCTTCCACGCAGGCTTTGTAGTGCGGCGTCTCCTTATGAGCCAGCACCGCGTCATCGTCCTGATAAGCTTCGTAGATGTAAAACCGCGTCTTTACTTTTGGGTCCTGCAATACGTCAAAACGCAGGTTGCCGGGTTCGGCGATCGCGCCCTCGTGGTTGGCGCGGAACACCGTTAAAAACTCATCTACCCGGTCCGGTTTGATGTTGATCTCAACCAGCGTCACATTCATGCCTTTCCTCCGTGTGCTTTCTCTTCCTGCCAGTATTGAAACGCTTCGCGCGCCGACATATTCTCATGCACCACTTTTTTCACCGCTTTCAGCATGGCGAGCGGGGCTTCGGACTGAAAAATGTTGCGCCCCATGTCCACGCCGCTGGCCCCCTGGTCGATGGCCCGCCAGCACATCTCCAGCGCATCCTGTTCCGGGAGCTTTTTGCCGCCCGCGATCACAATCGGCACCGGGCAACTGGCGGTGACTTTCTCAAAGCCTTGTTCGACGTAATAGGTTTTAACGAACTGCGCGCCAATCTCGGCGGCGATGCGGCTGGCCAGCGAGAAGTAGCGGGCGTCGCGCGCCATCTCTTTCCCCACGCCGGTTACCGCCAGCGTCGGGATGCCGTAGCGGGTCCCTTCATCCACCAGCTTGATGATGTTGTTAATCGACTGGTGTTCGTACTCAGAGCCGATGTAAATCTGCGCCGCCACCGCACAGGCGTTGAGCCGCAGGGCGTCTTCCATCGCCACCGCCACGCACTCGTTCGACAGCTCCGCCAGAATCGAGTTACCGCCGGAGGCGCGCAGCACCACCGGCTTATTGGTGGCGGGCGGCACCTGGCTGCGCAGAATGCCGCGGGTGCACATCAGCACGTCGGTTTCCTGATACAGCGGCGCGATGGACAGATCGATACGCTCCAGCCCGGTGGTGGGGCCCTGGAAATAGCCGTGGTCGAACGCCAGCATGACCGTGCGGTTGGTGGCGGGGTTGAAGATGCGCGCCAGCCGCGACTGCATCCCCCAGTCCAGCGCCCCGCAGCCTTTCAGGGCAAACAGCGTGTTTTTCTGGGGTTGCCCAATACCAAAATCTTTGCCGTCCTTGATGTCGTCTAAATCAGCCATTGTCTCCCCCCGTCAGAAATCGTAATTGTTGATGTTGTCTTTGGTGAACACCACGCGCTCCGGCAGCAGCACGATGCCGTTGCCTTTGGCTTCGTAGTCGTAACCCTGTACCTTGTTCGGCTCCACTTTCAGGGTGCCGATATCTTTCACTTCTACGCTGTCGCCGACGTTAAGATCGCCTTTCTTCAGCAGGGTATCCGCCACGTTGACGGCAATTTTGCCCTGCTGCACCACGTCCCACAGGCCGAAGGCTTTCACCGTGCCGCGCTCTACGTACGGGCGCATCACGTTCGGGGTACTGAACCCGACAATCGCCACGCCGGTACGCTTAAGGTTTTCCGCCGCCTGGGCCGCCGCCGGCAGCGCGTTGGCGTCCGGCGCGATGATCGCGTCCAGATCCGGGTAAGCTTTTAAGATCCCTTCCGCAGTTTGCAGAGATTTGGTGGCGTCGTTATAGCCGAACTGAGTGGTGACGATTTCCCACTGCGGATGATCTTTGGCGATTTTGGCTTTGGCCTCTTTCACCCACTGGTTCTGGTCGGTGACGGTGGGGCTGGAGTAGAAAAACGCGACTTTGGCATTCGGTTTGGTCACCTGCTTTGATGCCATTTCTACCAGCATGCCGCCCAGTTGTTCCGGCGTCCCCTGGTTGATGTAGATGCTGCGGCATTCCGGTTTGGTGTCCGAGTCCCAGGTCAGCACTTTTACGCCGCGCTGCATGGCGCGTTTCAGGGCAGGGCACAGGCCGTCGGGGGAGACCGCCGATACGATAATCGCGTTATACCCCTGGTTAACGAAGTTGTTGATCAACTGCACCTGGCCCGACACGCTTGGCTCCGTCGGCCCGTCATAGGTGACGTCCGCGCCCAATGCTTTGCCCGCCTCTTTGGCCCCGTTGCCGCCGCTGGTAAAGAACCCGACGCCTACCAGCTTGGGAATAAAGGCGATGCGATCCGCCGCCTGGGCAGTCACGACGCTCAAGGCCAGTGCCAGAGCACTACATTGCAGCACACGTTTTGCTGTATTCATCTTAAGCTCCTGATTGTTTTATGGCACCGCGGCGAATCTGAACGCGGCGCCATGCCGCACGCAGGGTTTCGCGATGCAAACTCACCGAACGACCAATCACCACCACAATCAACAACGCACCGGACAACGCGCTCGATACCTGATTGGGTATCCCGACCATCTGTAACCCCTGCTGCAAATACCCCACCAGCAACGCCGCCAGCGCCGTACCCACTACAGAACCTGAACCGCCGTAAATGTTGGCGCCGCCCAGCACCGCCGCCGTCAGCGCGGGCATCAGCAAATCGCGCCCCAAATCCGAACGGGCCGAACCAAAATATGAAACCAGCACCACCGCCGCGATGGCCGACGCTAGCCCCACCAGCCCGTAAACGCCGTACAGCATGCCGTTAACCGGCAACGCCGCGTAACGGGCGGCGCGGGCGTTTTGCCCCAGCAAAAACAGGTGGCGGCCAAAGCGCGCCCGGTGCGCCAGCACCCAGAAAAACAGCGTGATGACCAAAAACATCACCAATGGCACCGGCAGACCGAGCAGCGTGGCGTTGGCAAAAGCGGTGAAGCTGTCCGGGAAGCCGCCGATGCCTTCATAACCGGTCGCGCCCGCCATCCCGGAAAGCAGCAGCGCGCCGCCGCCGTAGAGGTAAAGCGTGCCGAGGGTGATCACTAACGGGCTGATGCCGGTGTAGTGGATCAGCGCCGCGTTCAACAATCCGCAGGCCAGGCCGAGCGCCAGGGTTAAGACAATCGCCACGCTCATCGGCACGCCGGACTGCATCAGCACCCCCAGCGCGATGGCGCACAGCCCGATGGTTGAGCCGAGAGAAATATCGATCCCGCCGCTGATGATCACCAGCGTCAGCGGCAGCGCCACGATGCCGATACAGATAAAATCGCTGGTGCTGAACAGCAGCATATTGATATCCAGCATGCGCGGGTTCAGCGCGCCGAACAGCAGGATTTCCAGTACCAGCAACGCCAGCAGCGCCATTTCCCAGTTCACTTTCATTTACGCCACCTCTTTTTTGTTTTTGCGACCGGGAAAGGGCGCGACGTTTTTCCGCCCTGACGCCCCCGGCACAAAGCGGCTGTATTTCAGCGCCCGCTGGTGGCGGGTCAACGCCTGGCGCAGCCGCCCGTCGAGCACCAACACGCCCAGCAGCACCAGCCCGGCGATAAAGTCATTCCACCAGGCGGGCAGTTTGAACAGCACCAGCACGGTATCGATTTGGGTTAAAAAGAACGCGCCGAGGAACGCGCCAATCAGCGTGCCGGTGCCGCCGAGCAGAGAGATACCGCCCAACACGCAGGCGGCGATGGCTTTCATCTCCAGCCCGCTGCCGGTCTGATTAGGCACAAAGCCGATTTGCGAGGCGAACAGAATGCCGCCCAGCGCCGCCAGCAGGCCGTTAAAGGTAAAGGCCAGCAGCCGGGTGCGATCCACCGCCACGCCCAGCTTGCGCGCGGCGGCGAGGTTATCGCCCACCGCGTAGAAGTCGCGGCCAAAGGCGGTGCGCGCCAGGATGATGCTGCCCAGCGCCACGAGTCCCAGTACCGCGAAACCGAAGGGCGAAATCCCGATGAATACCGGTTCCGACAGCGCTTTCAGGCTTTGCGGCAAGCCTTCGATCCATTTGCCGTCGGTCCACAGCAGCATTGCGCCGCGATATAAACCGAGCGTGCCAAGGGTGGCGACAATCGCCGGGATGCGCAGCCACACCACCAGCACGCCGTTGAAAAAACCGCACAGCGCGCCGATGGCAAACGCGAAGCCCATTGCCAGCGGCAGGCTGTAGCCCTGGTTTAACGCCACGCCGACGGCAATGGCGCACAGGCCCACCGTCGAACCCACCGATACGTCAATATTGCGCGTCAGCATCACCATCGCCGCACCCATCGCCAGCAGGATCAAAATCTGCGAGCTGGAAAAAATCATCGCCAGCGTCTGGGCGCTGAAATAGCTGTGATTAAGGCCCACCAGCACGCCGAACAGCGCCACAATGGCCAGAAACGCGGTCAGTTCACGGTTACGCAGCAGCATCTTCACGGACGTTGTCCTCCAAAGGCCAGTTTCATCATCCGGTCAGGCGAAATGGCGTCGCGCGCCAGTTCCCCGCTGAGTTCCCCCTGGTGCATGACCAGCACCCGGTCCGCCAGCCCGGGGAATTCGTCCACGTCAGACGAGATCATCAGCACCGCCACGTTTTGCGCCGCCACGCTTTTGATCAGTTGATAGATATCGGCGCGGGCGGAGACGTCCACGCCGCGGGTCGGTTCATCAATAATCAACAGCAGCGGATTGGCTTCCAGACAGCGCGCCAGCAGCACTTTCTGCTGATTGCCGCCGGAGAGGGTGCGCACGATTTGGTTCGGATGGTTAAGTTTGATGCCCAGCGCCCGGTGGTAACGCTCGACCACGGCGTCTTCGCGCGTTGGCTGCTGCCACAGCGACGGTTCATTCAGCGCCACGGTGTTCCAGCGGATGGGCGCATCAAGAAACAGCCCGGAGACCTGGCGATCTTCCGGCAAATAGACCAGCCCGCGATCCAGCCGCGCGCGGATTGGCGTGTGGGTGATGTCATGGTTCTCCAGCCAGACGCGCCCGCCGCGCACCGGGCGCAGGCCGTATAAGGTCTCCGCCAGTTCGGTACGCCCGGACCCCACCAGGCCCGCCAGCCCGACAATCTCCCCGGCGCGCACTTCAAAACTGAGATCGAGAAAACCCTCGCCGGTCAGATCCTCTACCCGCAGCACCGGGAAATCCTGCGGCTGGGTGCGCCGGTTGCCCGGCAGCGCCAGCCACAGCTTTTGGGTATCGCTCAGGCTGCGCTCCCGGCTAACCGGGGTCATGGCGTGGATGAGTTCGCTGTCGGCGAGCTGCGCGGTTTCGCCGCTTAACACCACCGCGCCGTCGCGCATCACCGAAACATGGCTGGCGATGGCGCGAATTTCCGGCAGCTTATGGGAGATAAAAATGATCCCCACGCCCGCGGATTGCAGCGCGCGGATCTGGCGAAATAACCGATCGGTTTCCCCTGGTGTCAGCGAAGCGGTCGGTTCATCAAGAATTAAAATTTTGGCGTTGCGCATCAGGCCGCGCAGGATCTCCACCATTTGTTGATCCGCCACTTCCAGCGTACTGGCGGAGGCCTGCAAATTGAGATGGCAATCAAGCTGGGCCAGCTTTTCTGAGAGTAGCTGGGCAATCTTTTTATCATTCGGCAGGCGGAACAGAATGTTTTCCTGCACGGTGAGATTGGGAAATAGCATGGGTTCCTGCGGCACCAGATAGATCCCCAGACCGTGCGCCTGCTGTGGGGAAAGCCGGGTAAACGGCTGCCCTTCAATCTGTATCACGCCGCTGTCGGCGGTTTCTACGCCCGCGACAATTTTCATCAGCGTCGACTTACCCGCGCCGTTACCGCCCATCAGGGCATGCACCTGGCCGGAAAGCAGCGTGAAATCAATCGACTTCAGCACGCTTACCCCGGAGAACTGTTTTGATATCGCCTGCACATTCAGTAACGGGTCTGGATTCGTCATCGCCACTCCGAAAAATGAACAAATGATTTTTTAAATCTACAATGTTCAAAAAGCGTAGACGGTGAACTATATTTACAACCGTGCAGGGATCACATTTTCAGGCATAATCTGGTCGCACAGCTAAACGGAATAAAAAATGATCTTTTTGCCAGGCATCTCACAGTTTCAGACCAGGCAGGATCGAACACATGATCTAAATTTCAATAAGAGTTCAGCTTATGAGCGAAAAACGAAGCGATGAGGGACGGTATGCCGGTATCGCAATGGCCGAAGAAGAGTTGGTGGCACGCGTGGCGTGGTGCTACTACCACGACGGGTTGACCCAGAACGATATCGGCGAGCGGCTGGGGTTACCGCGACTGAAGATTTCGCGCCTGTTAGAGAAAGGCCGCCAGTCGGGGGTGATCCGGGTGCAAATCAACTCGCGCTACGAAGGCTGCCTGGCGCTGGAAACCGCGCTGGCCCAGCGTTTCGGGCTACGGCTGGCGCGGGTGCTGCCCGCGCTGAATACGCCGCCGATGAATACCCGTCTGGGGATTGGCGCGGCGCAGTCGCTGATGGGCGTGCTGGAGCCGGGGCAACTGCTGGCGGTGGGATTTGGCGAAGCCACCATGAGCTGTTTGCAACATTTAAGCGGGTTTATCAGTTCCCAGCAGATCCGGCTGGTGACGTTGTCGGGTGGGGTAGGGCCGTATATGACCGGCATCGGTCAGCTTGATGCGGCCTGTAGCGTCAGCATTATCCCCGCGCCGCTGCGGGTGTCGTCGCCGGAAGTGGCGGAAATTTTAAAGCGCGAATCCAGCGTGCGCGATGTGCTGCTGGCCGCCAGCGCCGCCGACGTGGCGGTGGTAGGCATCGGGTCGGTGAGCCAGAAACGCGATGCGACGATCCTGCGCTCCGGTTATATCAGCGAAGGCGAGCAGTTGATGTACGCCCGTAAAGGCGCGGTGGGCGACATTCTCGGTTATTTCCTGCAAGCCGATGGCGAGCAGGTTGACGATCTGCCGATCCACCGCGAACTGCTGGGCATCTCCCTGACTGAGCTGGCCCAGCTCCCCACCATCGTGGGCGTGGCGGGCGGCGAAGAGAAAGCCGACGCCATTTATGCCGCCTTGCGCGGTGGCCGTATCAACGGCCTGGTAACAGAAGAAGCGACAGCGCGCGCGGTGCTGGCTCTGGCGGGATAATCCGGGGCTTGCTTCGCGAACCTTAACAGAGCGAGGCAAGCCGATGAGTTACCTTTTAGCGTTAGACGCCGGAACAGGCAGTGTCCGTGCCGTTATCTTTGATTTAGCAGGACGCCAGATTGCCGCAGGCCAGGCGGAATGGACCCACCAGAGCGTGGCGGACGTTCCCGGCTCGATGGAGTTCGATCTCAACACCAACTGGCAGTTAACCTGCCGCTGTATCCGGGAAGCGCTGGCGAAAGCGGGGTTAGCCGCCAGCGATATCGCCAGCGTCGCCTGCTGCTCGATGCGCGAAGGGATCGTGCTGTACGATCGCAACGGCGAGCCGATCTGGGCCTGCGCCAACGTCGACGCCCGCGCCAGCCATGAAGTCTCCGAACTTAAAGAGATCCACGACTACCAGTTTGAATCCGAGGTGTACCACGTTTCCGGCCAAACCCTGGCGCTGAGCGCCATGCCGCGCCTGCTGTGGCTGGCGCACCATCGCCCGGATATTTATCGCCAGGCGGCGACCATCACCATGATCAGCGACTGGCTGGCGGCGAAGTTGTCCGGCGAGCTGGCGGTTGACCCGTCTAACGCGGGCACCACCGGAATGCTGGATTTGAATACCCGCGACTGGCGGCCTGCGCTGCTGGATATGGCCGGTTTGCGTGCCGATATTCTCTCGCCGGTGAAAGAGACCGGTACGGTGCTGGGCGCGGTGACCGCCGACGCGGCGGCGCAGTCCGGGCTACGCGAAGGCACGCCGGTGGTGATGGGCGGCGGCGATGTGCAACTGGGCTGCCTGGGGCTTGGCGTGGTGCGCGCCGGGCAAACCGCGGTGCTGGGCGGCACTTTCTGGCAGCAGGTCGTGAATCTCCCGACGGTGCGCACCGATCCGCAAATGAACATCCGTGTTAACCCGCACGTTATCCCCGGCATGGTGCAGGCGGAGTCGATCAGCTTTTTCACCGGTTTGACCATGCGCTGGTTCCGCGACGCGTTCTGCGCCGAGGAAAAACTGATCGCCGAGCGGCTCGGCACCGATACCTATGCACTGCTGGAGCAGATGGCGAGCCAGGTCCCGGCGGGTTCCCATGGCGTCATGCCGATTTTCTCTGACGCGATGCACTTTAATAAGTGGTATCACGCGGCCCCGTCGTTTATTAACCTCTCCATTGATGCCGATAAATGTAATAAGGCCACGTTATTCAGGGCGCTGGAAGAGAATGCCGCGATTGTCTCGGCCTGCAACCTGGCGCAGATTTCCCGTTTTTCCGGGGTAAAATTCGACGGGCTGGTGTTTGCGGGCGGGGGCTCGAAAGGCGCGCTGTGGAGCCAGATATTAAGCGACGTCACCGGGCTGCCGGTGCGCGTGCCGGAAGTCAAAGAAGCCACCGCGCTGGGCTGCGCCATCGCAGCGGGGGCGGGCGTTGGGTTGTATGCGGATATGGCCAGCGCCGGAGAAAAACTGGTGAGCTGGCAACGCGAATTCACCCCGAATCCGGCGCACCGCGAACTGTACGACGAAATGATGCAGAAATGGCAGGCGGTGTATGCGGATCAGCTTGGGCTGGTGGACAGCGGGCTGACGACGTCACTATGGCGCGCGCCAGGGCTGGAGAGAAGGCAGGCGTTGTGATGTATTGATTGATGGGATTGCGCTCACGTTAATCGGAAGGCCTGTGGTTTTATCTCGACTCAGGCCTTAATTAACACCGACCCTTTTTTTACCAGCCAGATTTATCGATAGCGTAATTGAGCGCAGTATAAGAACATTTTTTGAAAAAATATAAGTGGTTTATTCATTCACTATTTTTATTAGAAAAAAACCGGTAACAATTAAACTGAGTCAGTATCTCCTTTCAGAATTAATATGGGGGCCGTATTCCTGAATATTTGATAAGGAAGGTGCGTATGGTTTTCTGTGAGCTGAATTACAACGATAAAATGTTCGATAATAGATTAAAACTGCGCTGTGCTGACGTTGGAATTTTTCCCGTATTCTCAGGTTTAGGCGCTTTTATGAATGTCCTGGAGTTTTCCAGGTGTAAAAACGGTCCTGTCCCAACTGGAAAATACTGGATTGTAGACAGGCCTATGGGAGGCATTGGTTCGATGGAAAGGATGGTTGAGAAATGGATAAAAACAGGCAACCGTTATTGGGAATGGTTTGCATTGTACAGGCAAGATGGTTCGATTGATGATCAAACGTTTGTTGATGGAGTCAATCGCGGCAGCTTCCGGTTACATCCGCTGCGTCCTGACGGAACAGGGGTGTCAGATGGTTGTGTAACTTTCTGTAATCAAGGAGATTTTTATCAGTTTCGCCAGGCGTTATTGAGAAGTCCACAGCAACCTATACCTCATAGCTCACTCAAAGCCTATGGCGAACTCAATGTTTTTGGGATGCGACGTGCGTAAGCCATTTAGAAACTATATACCCATAGCCGCGCGAGTATGTCTGGCGCCATTAGGTTTTGCTTTCATCTTTATTCTTGTCCTGGCGAATGTAGATTTCAGCAGTTACGCGTGGAGTGGTTACGAGAGAACCGGCTTTCAGCATATTGTATCCGTATGTATGGACACGATTTCATCTACTGTCATCCTGGTATTGATTTATCTTTTGATATTGAAATTGACGAAGACATACTCAAAGAAGGATATGATTGCTGGAGTGATTTATTTAACTGTATTCCACCTTTTCTTCTTGATTTTTAGCTTGACCGATCTGGTTATTATTCTGAAAAATACAGTGGAGTATTTGCTTTATCATATTGGACACTGGAGCTATAGCGAACAATTGTCTTTTGAAGAAATAGAAGGGCAAAAAAATTACAGGGATATATCGATATCAGTTATCTATTTTTTTGTTAATACGTTGCTATCAATGTTGATCACAGCATGGAGCCATTGTTTGTGCGGATCTTCATCGGATAATGATAAAAAAGGGACATTTTGTCAGTAGTGTCGCCCTCCGATCTCGTACCTGGGTAACCCTCACAAGCTGGAACCTATGCCGCAATACGGCAGGTCGACAGAGATAATTCTGTCGACCTGTAAATCAGTTTTCTTACGGGTATTCGCTATTTTGGTAATTTGCAGCGAGCATCATTAAAACGCAATCACCACTTTCCCACGCATATGCCCGGCCAGCACTTTCGCGTGCGCTTCGCGGACGCTTTCCACGCTCAGGCCATGTAACGTCTCGCTAAGCGCGCTTTCCACCACGCCGTCATCCACCAGTTTAGCGACCTGATCGAGGATCTCGCTCTGGCGCGCCATATCGGCGGTTTGATACATGCTGCGGGTGTACATAAATTCCCAGTGCAGAGCGGCGGATTTCGATTTCAACACGTCCTGGCTCAGCGGCTGGGTATTTTCCACGATGGTGCAGATATGGCCCTGCGGCGCAACCAGTTGGGTGACGGCTGGCCAGTGACCGTCGGTATCGTTCAGGATAAAGATGTAATCGACGAATTTAATCTCGTGCTTCGCCAGTTCGCCCGGGAGATCTTTATAGCTCACGACCAAATCCGCGCCCCGGTCCCGGCACCACTGGGCGGAATCTTCCCGCGAGGCGGTGGCGATCACTTTTACTTTGCTGTTGTGCTTGGCGAACGGGATGGCCAGCGAACCGACGCCGCCTGCGCCGCCGATAATCAGCAGGGTTTTATCTTCGCCGGCATCCTGAATGTTCAGGCGCTCGAACAATCCTTCCCAGGCCGTCAGCGCTGTTAACGGGATAGCCGCCGCTGCGGCCCAATCGAGGCTTTTCGGTTTGTGGCCGACGATGCGCGCATCAATCAGCTGATGAGTGGTGTTGCTGCCCGGACGGGTGATATCCCCTGCGTAATAAACTTCGTCGCCGGGTTTAAAACCGCTCACCTTGCTGCCGGTGGATTTCACAATCCCACTGGCATCCCAGCCTAAAATGCGCGGCTCCTGTAAGCCTTTCTTCTGGATGCCCTGATGGACTTTGGTATCGACCGGGTTAATCGACACGGCTTTAACTTCAACCAGCAAATCATAGTCGCCAGGCTGCGGCATTTCAGGATGGATTTCAATAAAGCTGGCTGGATCTTGTGGGTTAACGGCAATGGCTTTCACTGACATGGTGCGCTCCGCGTATCGGGTTTGATAAGTGATGGTGTGGAACAGTCTAGGCCACGAAGATAAGGATGATAAGATGGACAATCACTAACGCTGTGTTCGTGTGAGGTGAACAATCATGTTTAAACAACTTCAGGATATGGCGCTGTTTGCGCTGGTGGCCGAGCGGGGGAGTTTTACCGCAGCGGCGCAGGAAGCCGGGTTACCTAAATCCAGCGTCAGCCAGCGCATCAGCCAGCTGGAACAGCAGGTGGGGCTGCGGTTGCTCAACCGTACCACCCGTAAAATCAACCTGACGTTTGCGGGCGAGCGTTATCTGGTGCACTGCCGGGAGATGCTCGACGCCTCGGAACGCGCCGAATACGCGCTGCAAAGGCTGCGCGATAACCCCAGTGGCCGTTTACGCATTACCTGCCCGGCAGGTATTGGCGCGACGCTGCTGGCACGCATGAATACCCAGTTTCAGCGCAGTTTTCCAGACGTGGTGCTGGAAGTGTCTATTTCTGATGAGGTAGTGGATTTGGTCGCAGCGGGGTATGACGTGGCGCTGCGTACCGGCAAACCGCAGGATTCATCACTGATTGGACGGATAATTGGTTACAGCCCGCGCGTTCTGGTCGCCTCGCCGGAATATCTGGATACCCATCCCCTGCTTGAACACCCCAGCCAACTGACGGAACACCAGTGCATTGTGCATCGGGCCTGGAGCGAATGGGTATTGCAAAAAGGAGAGACCTACTATCGCTGCGACCTGCCGCGCCTGCATACCACCGATAATCTGCTGTATGCCCGGGAATGCGCACAGGTGGGGGCGGGCATAACGTTATTACCCTCTTTCCTTGTAGAAGAGTCGTTAGAAAGTGGCGAACTGGCGATAGCGTTGCCAGCGTGGCAACCGCAGGGCAATGACTTGTATCTGGTCTACCCCAGCCGCAAGCTGAACTCGCCAGCACTGGCCTGTTATATTGATTTTATTATGAAATTTTCTGGAATAAGCGAAAACTATCGGAAGAAACAACCATGAAATTAGATCATTAATATTAATAGGTGACAAAAAGATATTTTGCCTAATATTTTTCTTAATGGGTAATGGTAGATTCTTAATTTTTTTCCTGACACGCGAGGTTATTACTTAAGGGAAATTTCTTTATTAAGTTTATTTATATACATATCTTGTGGATTCTAAATTGCAAAATAAAGATAATTTCTTTTATGTTGTTGATATAAAAGAGTATTTTTTGCGTTTCTATAAATATAAAACGTATTACATACACGCGTAATAATTGTTCTACATACATAATAACGCCTTGTAATCGCCTGCGGCTAATAAAACTATGGGCATTAATAGATCAAAACGATTAGGATTAATCCTACGCAGAGGTTAATTTTACGGGGTTTTTTTAGAAGGAACTCCAGTCGATATCCAGGATTGATGGGCTTTAGCGCAGTTTTACCAGGTTTGGTTAACCTCGTTTTTGTTTGACCCACTTCACCCAGGCGTCCGGCACATGAACGGACAAACCTGTCCCGCGATTCATCTGAATGTTCTCTTCTTTGTCTTTCTCTCATCGCTGCCTGCGTTGTACAGCAATTGGTTGCTGCAAAGCCAGGGGCGGTAGCGTGTCTAACCCCCTCAAAAAATGTGGATTTATTATGGCCAGAAGTGGGTTCGAGGTGCAGAAGGCCGCCGTGCACGCCCTCTTTTTACGCGAACTAAAAACGCGCTTTGGGAAGTACCGCCTGGGATACTTGTGGGCGATTCTGGAACCAGCGGCGCATATGCTGATATTGCTATTTATATTCGGCTTTATTATGCATCGCACTATGCCGGATATTTCATTTCCGGTATTTCTGTTAAACGGCATTATTCCTTACTTTATTTTTAGCAATATTGCCACGCGCTCGATTGGCGCGATTGCTGCGAACCAGGGATTGTTCAACTATCGCCCGGTAAAACCCATCGACACCATCATTTCACGTGCAGTACTGGAAACCCTGATCTTTGTTGCGGTTTATATCATCCTGATGGCGATAGTCGGATTGTGCGGCGAGGAGTTTGCGGTTACGCAACTGATCACGTTGATAACGACCTGGGTTTTGCTGGTGCTGTTTTCCTGTGGCATTGGGCTGATTTTTATGGTGGTGGGGAGCACTTTCCCGGAAACCGAAAAGCTGCTGCCTGTCATGCTTAAACCGCTGTATTTCATTTCCTGCATTATGTTCCCCCTGCATGCAGTTCCAAAAGATTACTGGCCGTTGTTGCTTTGGAACCCGATCGTGCATGTTGTTGAACTGAGCCGAGAATCTGTAGTAGCGGGTTATCAAACTGAGGGCGTTAGCCTCGCTTATCTCGCTATATGCACATTGGGGACGCTTTTCGTGGGGCTGGCGCTTTATCGCACGCGCGAAGAGGCAATGCTGACGTCATGATCAGAATAGAAAACCTCACTAAATCGTACCGTACCCCGCAGGGTAGGCATTACGTCTTTAAAGATCTCAATCTTGAATTGCCGAGCGGTAAAAGCGTCGCGCTGATAGGTCGTAATGGTGCGGGTAAATCGACGCTGCTGCGAATGATAGGCGGTATCGATCGCCCAGACAGTGGACGCATCATTACTGATAAAACTATCTCATGGCCGGTGGGCTTGTCGGGTGGTTTCCAGGGGAGTTTGACGGGGCGTGAAAACGTTAAATTCGTCGCGCGGCTTTATGCAAAAAAAGAAGAGCTTCAGGACAAAATCGAATTTGTCGAAGACTTTGCCGAGTTGGGTAAATACTTCGATATGCCAATTAAAACTTATTCATCAGGCATGAAGTCTCGTCTGGGGTTTGGACTGAGCATGGCTTTTAAGTTTGATTATTATCTGGTGGATGAAGTCACGGCGGTGGGCGATGCGCGGTTTAAACAGAAGTGCGCGGATTTATTTAATTCCAGGCATAAAGAAGCTAGCTTTTTGATGGTTTCACACAGTTTGAATTCGTTGAAAGAGTATTGTGATGTGGCATTGCTTATAGACAGGCAGAGTCAGACCAAGTTACACGACAATTTAGAAGAAGCTATATCAATGTATATAGCTGATGAAAAGTTATAGTTTATCAGGAGATAAAAATGCGCACTGTTATTACATTTGGAACGTTTGATGTATTGCATATCGGACATATCAATATCTTACAAAGAGCCAAAGCATATGGAGATCGACTCGTTGTAGGTGTTTCTTCTGACGCGCTTAATTTCTCTAAAAAACAGCGCAATCCCGTTTATCCGGAGTTTGAAAGAACAAGTATTATTGCTGCTCTAAATTGTGTAGATGAAGTATTCATTGAGGAATCTTTAGAACTTAAGGCAGAATATATTAAAAAATATAAAGCTGACATTCTGATCATGGGGAATGATTGGGAAGGAAAGTTTGATATTTACAAAGATATTTGTGAAGTTCACTATCTCCCCAGAACAGAGGGTATTTCAACTTCAGAGTTGATTGCAATGATAAAAAAATATAACTAATTGAACGATATGAATTCATTATCATCTGGCATTATATTACGATTAAAAAAATCACGGAATGAAGCAAAACAACTTAAAAGTGAATATTTTGGCGGGTTTTTTGCATGTTTATGTTCTATGCTAATTGAGCGGGGCTATTCTAAAGAGTTAATTAGAAGCAAAAAATTAATCGCTAAGATTAACAACCCAGTTGTAAATTATTATCTTGCTCGCGCGTATTTTTTAAACGGAAAATATAAAGAAGTTGTCTTGTGTTTGGAAAATACTATTGATAATAATTGTCATGCTGAAAGCTACTATTTATTATCAGAATCATATCGGATACTGAATGATCGAGCTAAGTCTTGGGATATACTGAGAATCATTTTGTGTAGGTCTAAAAGGCTTAAGACATGGTTATATATGGCGAATTTAGTTGATTCTAAAGAGGAGTTTTTAGATTTATATGCATTATGGCATTCGTATCAATTAAAAAACATAATCCCAAAATACCATTATGAACTTAACGGTTATATAGCTACGGCAGCATTAAGAGCGAAACAATTCGATTATTCATTGGCTATCTGGAAAGATTTTATAAATAATATTCCTCTTGGTAATTGCGTTTTTCCAACGCATTCAAAAAAACAATTTTCTTTAAATGCTGCTAATGACGCTCTTAAAGATTTGAGAACCATTTTCAATGATAATAATATAGAGTTTTTCCTTATAAGCGGAACGTTATTAGGATGTATACGTAATGGTCAATTATTGAGTCATGATAAGGATATTGATGTGGGTATATGGTATAACAGTGAAAGGAATAACCTCATTAATATTTTATCCTCATCGGGTTATTTCGAATTTCATGCATTTCGTTCACAGCACGTTATTAGGATAAAACACGTCAACGGAATATCAATCGATGTTTTTTATCATTATAAAGAACAGGATAATTATTGGCATGGCGGCGTGAAGTTAAAATGGAATAATACGCCATTTTTGTTAAAAGATCATCGGTTTCTTGGTGTTGTTTTTAAAATCCCAGAAAATTATGACTTATACTTAACCGAGAACTATGGTAATTGGAAAATAGAACAAAAAGATTTCGATTCTGCCTTTGGAACACCTAATGCTGAGATACTAAATAGGTATGAGATGAAAGCGCATATATATAAATGCATGGCTTTATCATTGCATAGTGGTGAGAATTTTAAAATCAAGAGCTTACAAAAAAAACTAGACGATATTGATAGTAACGTATTTTAATTTTTTTCTATAAAGGTTTCTGCATGATGTTTTCTACCAATTATTTCAAAGCCAAATACTTTTTTTATAATAAAAAATGGACTAATAGCCTTATCCACTTCGAAAAGGCATTTAAAAATAATAAAAACATAAGTGGTAAAGATAGCTATCAAATTGGTTTTTCATATTCAAAACTAAAAAAGTGGAAAGAAGCTCTTTTTTATTTACGTCTGGCGAGCGAAAAAAGACCGGGAAATTACAGATGGCAGTTCAGATATGCAATTGCGCTAGAAAATACAAACAATAAGAAAGAAGCTGAAAGTATATATCAGAATGTTTTTAATAACATCCTAAAAAACTCTCAAGATTATTATAACGCTGGTATGCTTTTAATCGGCTTTACACGGCCATTAATCGCTGAGAATTTTATAAAACGAGCAATAGAATTAGACGATAATAATGAGGTTTATTTAATCAGCATTGCTGAACTTTACCATAAGCAGAAAAAATGGTGGCAAGAATTAGAGATTTTAGAAAAGTACTGTCAATTAAATAAAACTAACCCTCTGCAATTTTATAATTTAGGCGTAGCGTATGAAAAAATGAGTTCCTATGACCTTGCTGTAAAAGCTTATGAGAAGGCTATATCTCTGGATTCAGGGGAATACGAGTGGTTTTACCGGCTGGGATACTGCCATGAGCGTAGTGGTAATATGGAGTTAGCCAACCAAAATTATCAAATTGCGATAAAGAAAAGCAGTAATGAAGACGCAAAAAAATACGGTGTCGCCGCACTCCATAAAAATAAGGGTTTATGGGTTGACACATATAGAGCCCTTGAAAAACTACCCTCGAACATAAAAAAAGATGCGAAATATTACTATTCTTTAGGATTAGCATACGATCGCTCGTACCTTTGGGATAAAGCAAATATAGCATATCAAAAAGCGCTAAAAATAAAACCGGGTGATTCCTCATATTACTATCGTACAGGTTTTGTTTTGGAACGAGATAAAAAATATTTGCTTGCAGCTAAACATTATGAAATGGCGGCCAGGGCGAGTAAAAATTTTGATAAAAATTTATTTTTTAGATTAGGATATGCATTTTATTTAGCTGGGTTATATGAGAAAGCTTGCTACGCCTTTTTAATGCTGAATGACTCTGATAACGATTCGATTAGTGTGAAGAGTAATAAATATTACTCATCCAATCCTTGGAGCGCTGATGAGTTTTTGCAAAGATCACATGATGCTGAGTTATTAGAAGACTTGCCAATGGCAGAGAAAATGATTTCATCGGCAATTGAGCGCAATAGTAAATATAATTCACAAATGTATTTTAAATTGGGCATCATAAGATTTAAGCTGAGGATGTTCAAAGAAGCTTGCGAAGCATTTACAGAATCATCTTCATTTTCGAAGCCTTATGGTGTTCCTCTAGATGAATTGAAGACCAATAACAGACTAAGACATCACTCTTCCTACCTTGAGTATTACGATAGATTAAAAGTTAAAGATGATGTGATTTTACTAGAAAGCTTTCATGGAGCTTCAGCTAGTTGTAATCCTCTGGCAATATTTAATTATCTTCATAAATCAAAGGAATTTATGAATTTTAAATTTGTTTGGGTTATTGCAAAAGGGGTAAAAATCCCAGAAGTATTAAAGCGAAAGAGAAATGTTATTATCATCGAACGTGAATCGGATGCATATTTAAGATATTTGGCGTCTGCAAAATATCTTATAAATAATGTGTCATTCCCTAATTACTTTATTAGAAAAAATGAACAGCAATATTTAAACACTTGGCATGGCACACCTATGAAGTATCTTGGAAAAGATATAAAAGATAATTTCTTGGCTCATGCCAACGTTGCGAGAAACTTCCTCCAAGCAACACATATCATAAGCCAGAACGATTATACTAATAATATATTGCTCGAAAGGTACGATGTTTCGAATATCAGCAATGCTGTCGTTGCAGCAACGGGTTATCCTAGGGTTGACTCAACGTTAAACTTATCTAAAAAAAATGTAGAGGAATTAAAAGCGAAACTTGGTGCTAAACCTGGGCAGAAAGTGGTTCTATATGCTCCAACCTGGCGAGGTAAACATGGAAGCGCTCAATTTGATACTACCTCGTTAATAAAAGATCTTGCCGCTATGAAGACTAATGGGGCATTAATTGTCTTTAGAGGGCATCACATGATCGAAAAACTGATTTCGAAATTGGATATTCCGGCAGTTATTGCACATGAGTCTATTGATACAAACATCTTACTTGCTGCAGTTGATATCTTAATAACGGATTATTCAAGTGTTGCATTTGATTTCTTGCCGTTAAAAAAACCAATTATTTATTATATGTATGACTTGGAAGAATATAAGTTAGAGAGAGGTTTATATATTCCTCCAGAGGAGTTGCCGGGTACGGTATGTTTTGTTAGAGAAGAACTTTCTAAAAGCCTTGCAAAAATCATCTCTGATGAGCATAAAACTGGCTTTAATGCTGAGGAATCTATTAAGAAATTTGTACCTTATGATGACGGACAAGCTACCCGCAGGGTAATTGATCTCTTTTTCTATGGTATTAATGAGAAATCACAGTTATTTATCCCGCCATTAAGGGAGAACATTTTTATTTATGCCGGCCCTTTTTATCAAAATGGTATTGCTACTTCGATACTGAATCTATTAAACAAAATTGATTATAATCGTTTTTCTGTCACCTTAGCAGTCGATGTTAATTCCATTAAGGAAAATGAAGAACGAATTATGACGATATCTAAAGTTCCCGCTCATGTTCAGATAATTGGTTGGGAAGGAGGGTGTATTTTTAGTCCAGAAGAAAAATGGATACAAAATAAATTTGATGTACAGCGTGGATATTCCAGCGATAATATGTCTGCGGTTTTAGAATCAGCATATCAACGGGAGTTCAAAAGAATTACTGGAGGTAGAATACCTAAAGCTGTAATTCATTTCGAAGGTTATAATAAAAAATGGGCTCATGTTTTCTCTTCTTTACCCACTGATACTTGCCGAAAAATCATCTTCCAACATAATGATATGTTTTCAGAGTTCAAAGAAAAATATTCTTATTTAGAAGGTGTATTCAACTTATATAATAAATTTGATAAAATTGTATCTGTTTCTGAAGACACTAAAAATTTAAATAGTTTACAATTAGGCGAGAAGTATTTAGTGCAATTAGATAAATTTGCCTTTGCAGATAATTTACAAGATCCTGTGCAGGTTGAATCCTTGTCTTGTACTGAATTTGAAGATAGCAAGCTTTTTGATAAAAATTTAATAACATTTATTACGTTAGGCCGTCTCTCACCAGAAAAAGATCATGAGAAATTAATCAATGCATTTTATGAAGTTTACCAAACTCATAAAAACATACAGTTGATTATTTTAGGTGATGGGCCTCTCAGCACTAACCTGACTTCATTAATTGATAAACTAAAGTTGAAGTCTGTAATACATTTATTAGGAAGGAAGAATAATCCATTCCCTTACTTGAAAAAATCTGATTGTTTTGTATTGTCTTCAAACCATGAAGGGCAACCAATGGTTCTCTTTGAAGCGATGATACTCAAAAAACCTATAATAGCGACTGATATTGTTGGTAATAGAGGAGTACTCAAAGATAAATACGGGATGCTTGTTGATAACTCTGTAATGGGTTTATCTAGAGGATTGTCTAATTTTATTGGAAACAGGCCATGCTATGAACAATTTGATATTGAACAGTATCAAAGCAATGCGATTAATATGTTCTATAACTTAATAAAATAGGGTTTGTAATGTCTAGCGTAGTTTTGAATATTGATTTTAATATCGATTATAAAAAGTTTTGTAATTTAATTTCATTTGGTCATTATCGATATGTTCATATCAATCACTCTCAGCTTAAGGATGGTAATGAACTCAATATGGTTAGACTGGCCAGAAGTAATAAAGAATTATTAAAAAAGCTTGTTTTTCTTACAAACAATAAATTTTATGCCTATGTTTTAAGAGAGGGAGTAACATCGTTTGTTCATGAGTCCGCTTTACCTAACCTTTGGGAACCACTAAAAAACAAAATTTATGACATTGATAGTAATGGTATCGTTTATCAATATACCGAGGCCACACAAACGTTTGATAAAAAGTTATTGATTGTTTTCTCGCAAATATCTCCTGAGCCACACACTGCAAGTTTATCACGATATTTCCCGAAAAGTTTTTCAACTATCGATAAATATGTAGGTAAAAATGTTTCTATTTTAAGGGTCGCTGATATTGGAGGTATTACAGGCGCTTTTTATTTAAATACTATTGCTAAACCTAATAATGAAGAATACATACAGGCTTTAATAAAAAATATTTGTGATAAGAATGAAATTCACCGCGAAAATGTCTTACTTTACGGTGCATCGAAAGGAGGAACGGGGGCGTTGTATCATGGCCTTTTAGGCAATTATAAGGTTGTGTCTGTCGATCCGGTATTAAATGATGAGTATTATATAACCAATCTTGATGATTTTCATATGACTGAAAACATCTTTCCTGAAAGTAAGTTTGATAAGTTTTCAACATTATTTAATTTAAAAAAACGAGGGGAAACTATTTCAGATATAAAAATAATAACTTCTAAAAATTCAGAGCAGTATAGTTATATTTTAGAAGCCATAGCGCCTATAAATGATAAGGTCTTTATTATTAGCAGTCTCAATAATGATATCAAAAAACATCCTGATGTTGCTCCGAATTCCTTACATGCTATAACTTCATTAATTAATTTATCTCTTTTTGATATACAGTTAAAAAATGAAGGTATAAAATATTTTATTTGATTATTTAAATTAATATGCTTAAAATTTTAGCAGTTCTGTCCTTTTCTCTGATGTTTTCTTCTGCTAACGCCCACGATAGCATATGTAAAATCGCATCTGATAATATATATGCTAAATTACCTTTATTATTTGATGGTTATGCTTCCACTTTAAAAAATATCGAGGGGGTAGATTATCTCTATCCTAGCGCCTTCACACTTCACAAAGGGAAAATTTATATTTTATATATTTCTCAACCCAAGCATAAATCTAACTTAATAGTTGTATATGACAAGGCTGGTAAATATCTTGGGTACGATTATATTGACAATGGAGGCTATGGGGTAGCGGGCGAAGGTTTAGCAATAGTAGATAATTACAATGATAGGAAGTTTTTTGCGGTTGGTTCAACAAATGGTTCTTTACATTATTATGAGTTTAATGATAACCCTAACGGTCGCCATCTTAAATTATTTTCCCGATTTAACGTGGGTTTATTTAATCAGTTTGCATGGAATGATAATCGATGGCTCATAGAAGATAACAGAGGTTCCAGTTCACCTTCGAATCCCAGAAACCATCTTCTGTTACTTGATCGGAATTTCAAACTTATTGTTAAAATCAAACAGCAATTACAGCATTCTGGCTTTATCACCACTACGGCAAATATGAATGCTTTATCTTATGTAAAACGGCAGGGCGTTGTGTTGGGAAATGGTTTTTTTGCCAGTAGCTATGGTGCTTTTTACGAAAAAGGCGCGCCGCAAACCAAAAATGTTTATCAGGGTTATCGAGTATTTAATCTTGAAGGTGATTTACTGGTAGATAATGTTTGCAAGCCTGTAACAATGCTTGAATCTTTAACTCAAATGGGATTTAACGTTACAAGAATTGAAAATGAAGGTTTATATCTGAATGATATAAACAATACTCTTTATACTCTATATGTATATAATGATAGAAAGCATCCTAGTATTTCCAAAAAAGAAGGTATTGTAATTTTGCAAAATAGAGTTCATTTTAATTAATTTATGATTTTATATCTACCACATCATTTAATCCTTTTGTCTGATAAACTCCATATTTATTAACTATTTTATTTTTTCCATAATAAACCGCATTAACCTGCGTATTTTCCAGCAAATACCCACGAAACTTCTTAAATAACTTCATATCCGGCTTAAAGCCAGCATTCCAGAACTGGTGCAGATGGCCCTGATACGTCAGTCCCTTGATGTCGTACAGGGCATTGCCCATCACCTTCAGCGGTTTGTTATGAACCAGCGCTGAGATCCCCGCTGTACTGTTAATCGTTACTACCGCTTTCGCATGGGTTAGTACAACCGGCATAGGCTGGTCGTGAATATAGATAACCCGGTCCTGCACGCCATATGTTTTACTCAGCTTCTTAATCAACGGCCCATACAAACGATGCCCGCGATCCATCGGATGATGCTTGATGACCAGGTGCATCTCTCCGGGTGCCTTTTTAGCGAATGAAAAAATGACATCGTTAATATAATCACGAACGTCGTTATACGGACTGTGATTGCGGATCTGGCTATCGTTATAGACCTGCAAAATCGCCAGATAGTATTTCTGATCCAGCTCGGTTTTCAGGCGAGGCAATACGCTGCGCTGTTTGAATTTATACCATTGCTTACGCCATGCCGCTCTGATCCAACAGCGTGCTTCGTACCAGGGTGAAAAAGGTTTGTGATGACGGTAGCGGGCAAACTCGGCGCGATAAATCCAGCTCACCAGATAATACCAGGCAGCATGCCATATACGTAGCCTCGCCGACGGCTTCAATGATTCAACCTGTGGGGGCGGCATGTCGGGAAGGTTGCGGTAAAACTCTGGATTGCGAGGCAGGGAGGAATACGCATTTACCCCTCCTTCTTCTACCGTAATAAAATGCGGCCGCAAATATCCTTCTTCAAAGGCTAAAAAGCGCACACCTTTAGCCTGCGCCCAGCGTTTGGCTTCAACGTGCAATGCGCGGCAGTCGCCGAAGCAGAGAATGGTATCGAAAGGGTACGCCTGCCAGGTGGTTTTAAGCCAACTGGCAAATTCTTTCGGCGTTTCAGTAAATGTTAAATAGTGACGGTCGCGACAGTAAAAACGATCGCCCCCGTTAAACACCACATTTACCGCCTCGCGATCCAGGCTTTCCAGCCAGTTTGCCACGTCATGAAAGAACGGTCCCATTGGCCCCTGTAAGAGCAGGTAACGCTTGCCGGAGAGTAATTTTTTTACCGTTGTGTTTTGCATGTGTTATCCCTCACAAACTCCCCAGGCCTCAACCGAACTTCACTTTGAAAAACATTTTGGCTTTACGAACTTTGCGGCTTATTCGGCTGAGCTGTTTACTGTCCGCTTTCATCTCTCCACGTGGCGCACTCTTCAATACACGCACCGCTTCCTCCACCGTCATGGGCTCCTGCCGGATCGGATGCATGTACGTCGGATATTCAATTAACGCCTGGTAAATCAGATCCTCAAGGCTCAGCCGGTGAATACGGCGCGCCAGCGTATGCTCATCATGCGTCAGCCCCCAACCGGCGTAGAACGGCATTCCATAGCAGTAGACCTGTTTGCCATGCAGCAGCGCTTCAAAGCCTGATAGCGAGGTCATGGTGTGAAGTTCATCGGCCAGCTGGATGCAGTGAATAATATCGGCATCCCGCGCCTCACAATCTGCCCAGGCGGCAAGATCTTCCGGGCTAATCTGCCCCTGGCGATTCCCCACTACCACATCAGGATGAGGTTTGTAGATAACAAACGCGTCAGGGTTGCGTTCGCGCACGGTTCGCAGTAAATCGCGGTTGGTGTTGATGGATAACGTGCCGGTGGCGATAGAGGCGTCGTCCTCTACCTGTCCGGGCACCAGCAGAATGCGTTTACCCGTGGCGACAGCAGGCAGTTGCCAGGCGCCGCCCAGGTTATATTTGCTGAGCTTATGAGCCACCAGGCTCTGGCGTAGCGCTTGCGCTCGTTGGGACTGGGATTCGGTTAATGCGCTGGCGTTAAGCAAATTTTCCAAATCGCTGGGGCGACGTGCATCGTAGTAGATACCGGTTTTATCAAGCACCAGTGAGAGCGGAGGCAGTAAATCGGAACCCAGGCCTGACGAGCGGATAAATCCATCTTCCATGCGCCATAGCGGCAGCGATTTTTGTTGGGCTAATGACTGCCATTTCGCTTCGCCGCGCGTACCCCATACCACGCAGGCGGTTGCGTCTTTATCGCGTCTTGAAAAGTTGAGGCGGTTATCTGCCGTTTTAAGAAACGGTTTCAATACCGAACATTTCCATAAGCTCAGGCCGGGTGCCCAAAGGTGACCGGTGCGGGCTAAATTATGTCGGCGCTGTAGAGCCAGCCATTCCACAACCACACGCAAATCTGCGGGCTCGCCGGTTATCGGGTTACGGTAGCGGGTGTAGCGCAGGTAGGCGGCGGTGAACAGCGTTTCCAGCGTGGCAGGCTGGCGTCGTGCGGCCAGCGTAGCGGCTTCGGCATGACGATCGTCAGTGAGCCCCCAACCGGCGTACCAGGGTTGACCAAAGCAGACGACGGGTTTGCCCGCCAGCAAAGCCTCAAAACCGTACTGGGAGGTGACGACGTAAACTTTATCCATATGGCGCAGCAGCGACTGCGGGCTGACGTCCTGAGCAAACAGCTGGATTTGCGCATCGTTTTTCAATCCGGCGAAATAGCCCGCTTTTTTACCACACAGTACATCGGGGTGTACTTTCACCAGGATCCGCGCATCAGGATTTTCGCGCCGCGCGGTTTCCAGCATCTCTGTAAAACTCGAAGGGCTGGCATTGCCCTTGCTAACAGAGACATCACCAACGGTTTGATCGACCACCAGCACCTGTTTGCCGTCCCTGCTATCGGGGCGCCAGGGGGCAGCCTGGTTGTATTTCGAGAGATCATAGCTGACGATGTCCGCCATCAACTGGCGCGCCTCGTCGGCCAGCGGCGCGTTGCCAGCGGAGTCCTTAATCAGCGTTTCGAGCGTGCTCGGCGTTGAGGCATCGTAATACATACCCTGGTAATCAACGACCATCGACAACGGCGGGCAACCCTGTACGCCCAGACCCAACGAACGGATAAAACCATCCTCAAGGCGCACAACAGGTAAGCGGGCTGCCTGCGCCATTTCAGCAGGCTTACGGGCGCTCGGGCGAAAGCCCCACACCGCGACGGCGTTAATACCCGGCGGTACCGGGCGTTGTGATGACAATTTTTGATGGGGGCCGGGCAAAAAGCTTTCGCGAAACGGAATGCGCCAGATACCCCCGGAAAATATGCCTAACACCGTGTATGCCTCTCCCTGATTACCCCTGCCCACGTATGGGCAGGACCGATGGTTACAACGTCAGAATGACTTTTGCCGCCACTGCCAGTTGGTACAGGATCGTGGAAATGCCGCGCGTAACTTCGATGTTTTTCGACTCGTACTTCGGCAATACCATGATCTCGTCACCAGGACGCATTTCTTTAACGTCATCGGCGTTGAGCGCTTCGCCGTTCTGACGGATCACGATGATTTTGGCGTTACCCGATTTCTGCGTCAGACCGCCGCATTTCTCGATGTACTCTTCCGGATCTAAACCTTTCTCCCAGCTTACGGCGTTCGGGAACAGCACTTCGCCGTGAACCATGACCAAAGACGTTTTCTCCGGGATGCTAATCACATCGCCATCTTCCAGCAGTACCGAGTCGATGTTTGTCTCGTTCAGCACCACTTCGCCTTTTGGCACCACGGTGCGGGCTTTAGCGACGAAGCGGCTGACCAGTTGCGCTTCTTGCATGCGTAAGCGCGCTTCTTCTTGCGTGGAGGATTGCGCAGAAAGCGAGGCCTGCTCCAGTTTTTGCAGGGTGACATCGAGCATCTCTTTTTGACGCAGCGCCACGGAGCGGCGATACAGTTGGATGGCATCCATCTGCGACATGCTGTTTGGACGCACCTGCGCCAGCACCTGGCGCATTGTCGCGCCATATGGCAGCACAATGGCGTGCTCGCCGGAGTGCGCGCCTTCTACACGCACCTGAATGGTGCCGGCGTAGCGGTCGGAACTGACCACCAGTTTATCGCCATCCTGCAAGGTACGGCCCGGCGCAGAGCTCAGCGGATAATATTCACTGCGCTTCATCGTGCCCTGCTGGCGAATGATCGTCATATGGGTGGCGCCTGGCTTAGGCCGCGCCCAGCTCAGGGCTTCAGTCACAGGAATGGTGCTATTAGCGAATTCGAAGTCATAGCTGTTGAATACGTCGCCTTCAACGCTAAACGTGTGCTGGCGTGGGCCAACCACGATGGTGTCGCCATCGGAGAACTGCGACAGCGCCAGATTGCCGCTGAGCAGAAAGTCATAGAGATTAACGCGCGAGCGCACGCGGGTGCCGCGTTTAACGACGATATCCACATAGCTGCCGCGATCGCTGTCAACGCCGCCTGCTTTACTCAGGTAAGAAAGCAGTGAGTCAGACGCTACGCCACCGTACAGGCCAGGATTGCGCACATAGCCGGTTACGAATACTTTGACCGGCTGCGCCTGCACCAGCGAGGCATAGACGTTAACGTTCGCCTGGTACACTTCTTTCACTTTGCTGGTCACTAAGGTATTCAACTGCCCGTTGGTAATCCCGGCGACTTTCAACGGGCCGACGTTAGGCAGGAAGATATTGCCTTTCGGATCAACGGTTAACGCGCCGTCAAAGCTGAATGCGCCCCACAAGCGGATTTGAATGGTATCGCCGAGTCCAATCACGTAGCTCGGGTTAAAACCGATGCTGGCACCGCTGTCTGCGGTAGAGGAGGTGAAAAGCTGGGCACCGAACATACGGCTCATGACCGACGCGCTGGCAGGAGGCGGTGAGTTATCAAATCCATCGCTGGAAACGGCCTGTTGGTTCTGGCCGGGCAGCAGATCCGGCATTGGCGCGCCCGTGAGGTTAGGGTCGGCACTGATGCCGACAGCGTTAGCCTGTGCTAACTGACAGGCCAGGGCAACGCAAATCCATTTTAATAATTTCATAGCAAACTCAGTGATGACTCTTATTAATCTTTGTGATCTTCAATAACCGCCAACAGCAGTTTTATGGTTCCGAACAATAAGCCGCACACCAGCAACCAACTGGCGAGCAGGTATGGAATGTTCGGAAAGCGTGATTCTTCAGGACGTTGCGGCGAGCTAATGACGGACAACACTTTCAGCTTACGCGCCGCTTCAACGCGGGTTTTCTCGATGGATGTGAGCGCCAGCTTGTAGATTTCCGTATCAAACGCAACCTGAGATTTAATCTCTTCGAAATCTACCGCCATCCGGTTGAGCTTATGGCCGTCCGGCGCGGTGATTTTGCTTTTCTCTTCTTCAATCTGGCTGGCAAGCGAGTCAATGGCATTACGCGCACTCACGACCTGCGGCGCATCTTCGCGCAAATAGGTCAGCAGGTTACGCAGCTCGGCTTCCATCTGGATTTTCTGGCCCATCAGGGTGTTGACCAGGGTAGTTGCGGCCAAGGCCTGAGCCTGCGGATCAAGCACGTTATTGCTGTTCTGATAGGTGAGCAACAGGCGTTTGCTTTCATCTAATCTGGCGCGCGCTTTTTCCATCTCGCTTTCGGCGAACTGCTGTTGATCACGGGCAATACGGTGGGAGAGTTCGTTAATAAAACGCTCAGATTCTTTCAGCACGGCCTGGTTGAAGCGTTGGGCGAATTCCGGGGTGAAGCCCTGCGTCTGGATGGTCAACAGGCCGTTTTTATCATCCCAGGTGACCGCGATGCGGTTGCGGTAATAATCAAGAAACTTTTCTGCCGTTACCTGGCGCGGGAGGTGATAGAAAAAATCCAGGCCACTATGGCTGTATGCTTCATGAAAGTTAAGCTGCTTATCGAGGATAGCCAGCATATCCGGTGAATTGATGTACTCTTTCAGATACAGGGCATCTTCAACCGAGCTGGGATTCGATGCACCTAACAGCAGCCCCACGTTGAGGCTGCTGCCGTCGATATCACTGGAACGCTTAATCGCTACGGTAGACTCGCTGACATAGCGTGGCTGACTAAAAATCACCAGATAGACAATCAATAGCGTCATGGGGATCAGGACGACTAATTTTCCCAAATGTCGTTGAATAGTTTCCAGATTAATGACAGCCAATCTACGCTTTACCGCTGGAACAGCGGTTCTAACTTTCTCAATAAACATGCCAGTTTCGTCATCTACAGGAGCGATTTGCGCTCGGTTTCTTTTGCAGGGGATCCCTGTCAAATCATTAATTGAAAATGCGTAATAAGCCCACGATGTCGTCACTTTCAGTGACCAGCAGCGAAGAAACACGCCGTTTCTGCATAATCTCTTCTGCTTCCACCACCATCATTTGCGGGCTAATCGTCAGTGGCTGGCGCGTCATCATTTGCTCTGCGGTGGCTGTCAGGAAGTCGTCATGCTTTTCCATGAAACGACGCAGGTCGCCGTCGGTGATAATCCCAGCCAGGCAATGCTGTTCGGTCACTGCGACCATTCCCTGGCAACCGCTGGAGATGGCTTGAATCACGCTTTTGAAATCAGCGTCTATGTCGATCGTCGGCACCTGATGAGTCATCACGTCGCTGACGCGGGTAAGCAGCCGGCGACCTAAAGAACCGCCTGGGTGATAGCGGGCAAAATCATCGGAGCGGAACTGGCGTTTCTCCATTAACGCAATGGCTAGCGCATCGCCAATCGCCATGGTAAGCGTGGTGGAGGTGGTGGGCGCGAGGTTATTCGGGCAGGCTTCGCTGTCCATATGCAGCTCGAGCACCGCATCAGCGTGCTTCGCAAGGGTGGACTGACCGTTGTTGGTAATCGCGACAATGCGATTGCCGAAATTTTTCAGCGACGGGATCAGCTTGAGGATCTCATCGGTCTCGCCGCTGGCGGAAATCAAAATCAACAGATCGTAAGGCGTAATCATCCCGAGATCGCCGTGGAATGCTTCCGCCGGATGAATAAAAAAGCTGGGCGTGCCGGTGGAGGCCATCGTGGCGGACATTTTCCGGCCCACGTGCCCCGATTTTCCCATGCCCGATAAGATTACATGACCTTTGCATTCCAGCATCATGTTTAGGGCGGCGGTGTATTGGGTTGCGTCGACTTTTTGCGACAATCTGGACAATGCCTGGCCTTGTTCGCTTAAGGTCCGTTGCACGGCACCGAGCAGAGTTGCGTCGATATGGGCTGGCGTTACGTCGATTTGAGATAGCTCAGACATACTCATTCCTTTGAAAGATCGTCACAGCAGCGGGCCGTGACTGAACTTAATCATTAAATTCGGTAATGAATCTTGGCGTATTTCGTCTGCATCGTCGTGCTTCAGGATTAGCGCTGAAAAGCAATACTGGAGGGAATGGAACAAATATTGCTAACGTTAATTTCAAACAAAGCATTCGTGTCGTACCGAAGTACTTCAAGCAAGCGGAAAAGCAGGGGATTTTTAACACAGTAAAAGCCGCTAAACAAGAACAATGAGAAAATTCTGACATCAGGATTAGGCGATAAAAAGCGCGCCCAGCCAGTGGCCTTCAGTCCCTGTTTTGCTTAACGCAAAATATCTCAATAAATCAGAGAAGTGCTCAACTACTTATCCTGGTAGGGGGAAGGAAAAAAATGGCCCTCTGTTTGAGGGCCATTATGTTTATTTAGCGATACGTTTGTACTTAATACGCTTCGGCTCCAGCGCGTCAGCGCCGAGGGTGCGTTTTTTATACTCTTCGTATTCGGTAAAGTTACCTTCGAAGAATTCCACTTTACCTTCGTCCTGGTAATCCAGGATATGGGTCGCGATACGGTCCAGGAACCAACGGTCGTGCGAGATAACCATTGCGCAGCCCGGGAATTCCAACAGGGCGTTTTCCAGCGCGCGCAGGGTTTCGATATCCAGGTCGTTGGTCGGTTCATCGAGCAGCAGCACGTTGCCGCCCACCTGTAACAGCTTCGCCAGGTGCAGACGGCCGCGTTCACCGCCGGACAGTTCGCCCACGCGTTTGCCCTGATCCACGCCTTTGAAGTTAAAGCGGCCCACGTAGGCGCGGCTTGGCATTTCGGTGTTGCCGATACGCATGATATCCAGCCCGCCGGAAACTTCTTCCCATACGGTTTTGCTGTTGTCCATGCTGTCGCGGAACTGGTCCACGGACGCCAGCTTCACGGTTTCACCCAGGGTGATGGTGCCGCTGTCCGGCTGTTCCTGGCCTGACATCATGCGGAACAGGGTGGATTTACCCGCGCCGTTCGGGCCGATGATGCCGACAATCGCGCCTTTAGGCACCGAGAAGCTCAGATCGTCAATCAACACGCGATCGCCGTAGGATTTACGCAAGTTAGCCACTTCAACCACTTTATCCCCCAGACGCGCTCCCGGTGGAATAAACAGTTCGTTGGTTTCGTTACGTTTCTGGTATTCGGTGTTGTTCAGCTCTTCAAAACGCGCCAGGCGGGCTTTGCCCTTGGACTGACGGCCTTTCGCGCCCTGGCGCACCCACTCCAGCTCTTTCTCAATGGACTTACGGCGTGCCGCTTCCTGTGAGGCTTCCTGCGCCAGACGCTGATCTTTCTGCTCCAGCCAGGAGGAGTAGTTGCCTTCCCACGGAATGCCTTCGCCACGGTCCAGCTCCAGGATCCAACCGGCAACGTTATCGAGGAAGTAACGGTCGTGGGTGATGGCCACCACGGTGCCTTCGAAGTCGTGCAGGAAGCGCTCAAGCCAGGCCACGGATTCGGCATCCAGGTGGTTGGTCGGTTCGTCGAGCAGCAGCATATCTGGTTTTTCCAGCAGCAGGCGGCACAGCGCGACGCGGCGGCGTTCACCACCGGAGAGATTGCCGATTTTGGCATCCCAGTCCGGCAGGCGCAGCGCATCGGCGGCACGCTCCAGCTGGATGTTCAGGTTGTGGCCATCATGGGCCTGGATGATCTCTTCAAACTTGCCCTGCTGTGCGGCCAGTTTATCGAAGTCGGCGTCCGGCTCGGCGTATTTGGCATACACTTCATCGAGGCCTTTCAGCGCGTTAACCACTTCGGAAACCGCTTCTTCCACGGATTCACGCACAGTGTGTTCAGTATTGAGCTGCGGCTCCTGCGGCAGATAACCGATTTTAATGCCAGGCTGCGGACGCGCTTCGCCTTCGATATCGGTATCAATGCCCGCCATAATGCGCAGCAGGGTGGATTTACCGGCGCCGTTCAGGCCCAGCACCCCGATTTTCGCCCCGGGGAAAAAGCTCAGAGAGATGTTTTTAAGAATATGGCGTTTCGGCGGAACCACTTTGCCGACACGATGCATGGTATAAACGAATTGAGCCACGTTGCGACTTCGCCTCTTTATATTCATTGGTGATGTGATTAGTGGCGAAGTGTAGCCTTTTTCCCGGGGTAATCCCAGCATCGCGGGCGCGGAGTGTTAGCTCGCGCGCAGCCGGCTTTAACGTAAAAAAATGTCCACGACGTGGCGCAACCGCAAACCCCTGGTTAGCATAAAGTATCGTATTACAGCGGCATGATGCCGCAGCCGTTAATCCATCATGAGGGATGTCGAGTGATGAAAGCTAAACAGACCGCCTGGCGAGTGCTGACTGCGGGCGTGTGTCTGATGACCATTAGCCAGGCTGCATGGGCTGATTCGCTGGAAGAGCAGCGCAGCCGCTACGCGCAGGTTAAGCAGGCCTGGGATAACCGCCAGATGGATACCGTGGCGCAATTGATGCCCACCCTGACCGAGTATCCGCTCTATCCTTATTTACAATATCGTCAGCTCACTGACGATCTTATGAATCAACCGGCGCTTACCGTCACGCAGTTTGTGCGCGCCAACCCGACGCTGCCGCCCGCCAGAACCCTGACCAACCGCTTTGTTAATGAACTGGCGCGCCGTGAGGACTGGCGCGGGCTGCTGGCGTTTAGCCCGCAGCCGCCTTCCGCTACGGAAGCGAAATGTAACTATTACTACGCCAAGTGGAATACCGGCGATACCGCTACGGCGTACAGCGGGGCGAAAGAGATTTGGTTGACCGGGAAGAACCTGCCGTCGGCCTGCGATCGGCTGTTTTCCGCCTGGCGTAGCTCCGGCCAACAAGATCCGCTGGCTTACCTTGAGCGCATTCGCCTGGCGATGAAAGAGGGCAATACCCAACTGGTGACCAATCTGGCGTCCCAGATGCCGGCGGAATACCAGACCGTCTCCAGCGCGCTGGTCAGCCTGGCGAACGATCCCAACAGCGTGTTGACCTTTGCCCGCAGCGTCGGTTCGACCGATTTTACCCGCCAAATGGCGGCGGTGGCCTTTGCCAGCGTAGCGCGCCAGGATGCGGAAAACGCCCGGCTGATGATCCCCTCGCTGGTGCAGGCGCAGCAGCTTAACGACGCCCAGGCCCAGGAGTTAAGAGACCTGGTGGCGTGGCGGCTCATGGGCAATGACATTACCAGCGAGCAGGCCCGCTGGCGCGACGACGTGATTATGCGTTCGGAATCCACTTCGTTGATTGAGCGGCGCATCCGCATGGCGCTGGGCACCGGCGATCGCGTCGGGCTAAATACCTGGCTGGCGCGGCTGCCGATGGAAGCCAAAGAAAAAGACGAATGGCGCTACTGGCAGGCGGATTTACTGCTGGAGCGTGGCCGCAACGAAGAGGCTAATCAGATCCTGCGCTCGTTGATGCAGCAGCGCGGCTTTTATCCGATGGCGGCGGCTCAGCGCTTAAATGAAGAGTATCCACTGCGGGTGGATAAAGCGCCGAAAGGCGACTCCGCGCTGTTCCAGGGCGCAGAGATGGCGCGGGTGCGCGAACTCATGTACTGGGGGCTGGATAATACGGCGCGCAGTGAATGGGCGAACCTGATCACCAGCCGCCCCAGCCAGGAGCAGGCGGCGCTGGCGCGTTATGCGTTTGACCGCGACTGGTGGGATCTCAGCGTGCAAGCCACCATCGCCGGTAAGCTGTGGGATCATCTTGAAGAGCGCTTCCCGCTGGCCTATGAAAACCTGTTTAAGCGCTACGTCAGCGGTAAAGACATTTCGCAAAGCTACGCGATGGCGATCGCCCGCCAGGAGAGCGCATGGAACCCGAAAGTGCGCTCGCCGGTCGGCGCGTCGGGGCTGATGCAGATCATGCCCGCCACTGCCGCGCATACTGTGCAGAAGTTTGGTATTCCGGGCTACAGCGGCGTGAATCAACTGCTCGATCCAGAAACCAATATCACTATCGGTACTCAGTATCTGGAATCGGTGTATCAGCAGTTTGGCGATAACCGTATTTTTGCCTCAGCGGCGTATAACGCCGGGCCGGGCAGGTTGCGCACCTGGCTTGGCAACAGCGCGGGCAGGATCGACGCGGTGGCATTTGTCGAAAGCATTCCATTTTCAGAAACCCGCGGCTATGTGAAAAACGTGCTGGCCTATGACGCCTACTACCGTTATTTCATGGGCGATAAGCCGTATCTGATGACGCAGAATGAGTGGCAACGTCGTTACTGATGATGAGCAATATGTTATGCTGCTGTACTAGTTAACGAGTATGAAGGTAGGGCGGCATAACATGACTCAACAATCACCCTGGTCCGCAGCGCAGGATGAACAGAGCCAACAGGAATGGCTACGCTTTGTGGATCTCCTGAAGCAGTCCTTCGACAACCAGCTTCATCTTCCTTTATTGACGCTGCTCCTGACGCCGGACGAACGGACGGCGCTCGGGACGCGCGTGCGCATTATTGAAGAACTGCTGCGCGGCGAGATGAGCCAGCGCGAGCTAAAAAGCGAGCTGGGGGCAGGCATTGCGACCATCACGCGCGGCTCCAACAGCCTGAAGTCCGCCCCGGTAGAGCTACGCGCCTGGCTTGAAGAGATTTTACTGAAAACTCAGCGATAAACGGCGTTGTGAAACGGTGACAGAGCCAGTACCACCGCCTGATGGTAAACGCTGCTGCGGGTCAGCGCGCCGGCGGTAAATACGCCAATCGCCCCTTCTTTACGGCCGATTTCATTAATGCCGGTATAGGCCGACATCACCGGGCCGAGCGCCTGGCCCGCGCGGACTTTTTCCAGAATCACGGCGGGAAGGGGTAGCGTGGCGGATCGCGCTTCGCCGCGCTGTTGCGCATTTTCGATGACCACCCAACTAAAGGTACTGTCGTCATCAATACCGGCTTCAATGGCCACCCAGAAATCGGCATCCGGGCACAGCGCACGGGCATTGACCACGCGATTGCGTGCGCCGAGACGCGTTTCATGACTTCCGAGGGGTTGTTCCGGCACGCCGCTCTCGACGTCCACCGAGGTGATGTGGCAGGATCCTGGTGTGAAGATCTCGTTAAATGCCTGCAGAATCGCCTGAATTTTGGCGGGATTAGTGGTAGCGCAGATAACGTGGTACATAATATTTAACGTCTCGTCTTAATCAATATCGTCGCAGTATAACGGATAAAAAGTATGTTACAGGTATACCTTGTTCGTCACGGTGAAACGCAGTGGAATGCTGAACGTCGCATTCAGGGCCAGTCTGACAGCAAACTCACCGAGAAGGGTGAGCGCCAGGCGTATCAGGTGGGGGAGCGCGTCAAAACGCTGGGCATTACCCACGTGATTGCCAGCGATCTGGGGCGGACGCGCCGCACGGCGGAAATTATCGCCGATGCCTGCGGCTGCGAGGTCACCTATGATCCGCGCCTGCGCGAGCTGGATATGGGGGTGCTGGAACAGCGCCATATCGACGCGTTAACCGAAGAAGAGGAGGGCTGGCGCCGTCAGCTGGTTAACGGGACGGAAGAAGGGCGTATTCCTGATGGCGAATCAATGTTTGAACTCAGCGAGCGTATGCATGCGGCGTTAAATGCCTGTCTGTCACTGCCGAAAGGCAGCCGTCCGCTGCTGGTCAGCCACGGTATGGCGCTGGGTTGCCTGGTGAGCACCATTCTTGGTTTGCCGGCCTGGGCGGAGCGTCGTTTACGTCTGCGTAATTGCTCGATTTCGCGGGTGGATTACCAGGAAAGCGCCTGGCTGGCGTCGGGATGGGTAGTGGAAACGGCGGGCGACGTCTCGCATCTGGACGCCCCCGCGCTGGATGAGTTACAGCGCTAAGCGCGGCGAACCGGGATCAGGTAATCGCAACGCAACTGGATTGGGCGCTCACCCCGTTTAGCGTCTTCAGCGGGGAAGTAGCGCTCAATATCCACGCCGCGACGGCGCGTCAGCCCGAGCTTCGGCATCACGGTGCCGTAGAGTAAAAAGATAAACTCCTGCAGCCCGGTGCCCAGCCCTTCATAGGTAAACTGCACATAATCGCCGCCTTCCACCGTTACCGGGTGGCAGTCCTGGATATGGCCGTTAATCAACTCCGGCGACAGCGCGGTGGTATACAGCACTTCCTGATCATCTTCCCTTTCCATGCTGGGGCGTGATTCATTCAGGCCATACAGAACAGGCGGGATATCCGGCGAATTCCCCAGAAACGCTTGCCAGAACTGCACGCGCATTTCATGGCGCAGTTCCGCCATCTCTTCCAGTGAACAGACGTAGCTCTGAGTCAGCCCTGTCAGGTGCAGGACGGGAAGAGTGACGAATTCATGCACCGGAAGCGGCGTATTATCCAGGCTGAGCGGTGAACGCATACCCTGCGCGTTCCAGTCGGAAGAGCGGCGGTAAAGTGCTGGCGTCACCGAGAACTGCTTCTTGAATGCCCGGGTAAAGGTCTGCTGTGAATCGAAGCGATACTGTAACGCGATATCCAGAATAGGCCGCGAGGTTAAACGCAGGGCGACAGCGGATTTGGATAAACGGCGCGCACGGATGTATGCGCCGATAGCATGACCCGTAACATCTTTGAACATTCTTTGCAGATGCCACTTGGAATAGCCCGCTTTCGTTGCCACATTATCGAGAGACAGGGGTTGATCCAGATGGCCTTCCAGCCAGCTTAGTAAATCGCGAATAATCCCGGCCTGATCCATATATGTTCCTCATCCATAATACACCTGGGTGTTTTCGGTAGCGGATAGTAACATTCTTTAGTCTTTTAACGCTGGGTGTTTTTTTTAACAAAATGTGCCAGATTTGGCATTAATATATTCTTAAATTAATAATAACGTGAAATTTAAAGATATTTATCACCACAACATTCTTAATTGGTAACAATATGAAATATAAAGCATTAACCTTGGCAGCCCTCTTAATGGGCCTGAGTGGCGGATTGCACGCGGAAGAAATTGGCTCAGTGGATACCGTATTTAAGTGGCTTGGCCCGGACCACAAAATCGTGGTGGAAGCCTTTGACGATCCGGATGTGCAAAACGTCACCTGTTATATTAGCCGTGCCAAAACTGGCGGTATTAAAGGCGGCCTGGGCCTGGCGGAAGATACCTCGGATGCGGCGATTTCCTGCCAGCAAGTGGGGCCGATTGCCCTGTCCGATAAAATCAAAAGCGGTAAAGCGCAGGGTGAAGTGGTATTCCGAAAGCGCACGTCGCTGGTGTTTAAAAAACTTCAGGTCGTGCGTTTCTATGATATGAAACGTAATGCCCTTATTTATCTCACCTATTCCGATAAAGTGGTGGAAGGATCGCCGAAAAACGCTCTTAGCGCCGTGCCGATCATGCCGTGGAATAGCCCGCAACAGTAAAGGAATATCCGGATGAGCCCCTCTCTAATCTGGCTGGTGGAAGATGAAATCAGCATCAGCGAAACGCTGGGTTATGTGCTGCAACAGGAGGGGTTTCGGGTGCGAACCTTTGAGCGGGCCTTACCTGCGCTGGCTGCACTGCATGCTGAGCCGCCGGATTTAGCCATTCTGGATGTGGGATTGCCGGATATCAGCGGGTTTGAATTGTGTCGTCAGTTGCTCGCGAAAAACCCGGCCTTGCCGGTGCTGTTTTTAACCGCCCGCAGCGACGAGGTCGATAAACTGCTGGGGCTGGAAATGGGCGCTGACGACTATGTGGCGAAACCCTTTTCGCCCCGCGAAGTTTGCGCGCGCGTGCGTACTATTCTGCGCCGCGTAAATCGCGTAAAAGAACCTGAAAGCGTCATTAAACTCGGTTCGTTCGAGCTGAACACCCTGGCGGCGTCCGTGGTGTGGTGCGGCGTGGCGCTGAAACTCACCCGCTACGAATATCTGCTGATCAAAACGCTGCTTGAGGCGCCAGGGCGCGTGTTCTCGCGCCAGCAACTGATGGATCATGTCTGGCAGGATGCCCAGGAAAGTTTCGACCGCACCGTCGATACCCATATCAAAACCCTGCGGGCGAAGTTACGCGAGGTTAATCCAGCCCTGTCTCCCATTAACACCCATCGTGGATTAGGCTACAGCCTGGTGGTGTGTTAATGCGCATCGGCATGCGTCTGCTGCTGGGCTATTTCCTGATTGTGGGCGTGGCGGCATGGTTTGTGATTTCTATCTTCGGGGAAGAGATAAAACCCGGGGTGCGCCGCGCCACCGAGGGCATGCTTAACGACTCCGCCACCCTGTTAGCCGAAATCGCTCGCGATGATTTACTCTCCGGCCAGCCTGAGCAGGGCGAACTGGCGCGCGCATTCGCCCGCCTTAATCGCCATCCGTTCAGGGCAAATATCTCCGGCATCATTAAAAACAAAAATGAGTATCGCGTTTATCTCACCGACGCTGCGGGCAAGGTGGTGTATGACTCGTCGGGCCAGGCGTTGGGGCAAGATTATTCGCGCTGGAACGACGTCTGGCTGACGCTGCGCGGTCAATATGGCGCGCGCAGTTCCCCGAGCGATCCCAACGATCCGGCTAGCTCGGTGATGTATGTCGCGGCGCCGGTCAGAAATAATGGCCAGATCATCGGCGTACTGACGGTGGGTAAACCCAACAGCGCGCTGGAGCCGGTGATCCGCCGCAGCCAACGGCGAATACTGATTGCCGGCGCGGCGTTGCTGGGCATTGCGCTATTGATTGGCCTCGGCGTAGTGCTGTGGATCAACCGCTCTATCGGCAAGCTGGTGCGCTACGCTGACGCCGTCACTCAGGATCGGCCTGTGCCGTTGCCTAATCCGGGCAGCAGCGAACTGCGCAAGCTGGCCCACGCTCTGGAAAATATGCGCGTCCGGCTGGAAGGGAAAAATTACATCGAGCAGTACGTCCACGCGTTAACTCATGAGTTGAAAAGCCCGCTCGCGGCCATTCGCGGTGCGGCGGAAATCTTGCGTGAAGCACCGCCGCCTGATGTCATCGCCCGGTTTAGCGACAATATCCTCCAGCAAAACGCCCGTATGCAGCAGTTGATTGAAAACCTGCTCCAGCAGGCCAAACTGGAGAATAAGCTGGAGATCCAGCGCACGCCGATTGAGGTCGCCTCACTGTTTGAAACCGTGATGGAAAATCACGCGCCGCAGGCGGCCACGCGCGGCATCAGGTTGCAGAGCGATGAGCGCAGCGCCTCCGGCATCATTATTGCGGGCGACAGCGCGTTGCTTGCCCAAGCGTTAAGCGGTCTTATCGATAACGCTATGGATTTCACCCCGCCTGGCGGGACGATTGAAGTGCGAGCCTGCCAGCAGGACAACGCGATTGCCTTAGTCGTCACCGATACCGGCAGCGGAATTCCTGATTTCGCCATGGCTCGGGTGTTTGAACGTTTTTACTCCTTGCCGCGTAGCCACGGTATGAAAAGCAGCGGGCTTGGGCTGACGTTTGTTCAGGAAGTGGCGCGCCTGCATTTAGGCGAGGCCACGCTGCGCAATCGGCCCGAGGGCGGCGTGGAAGCCAGCATTGTTTTACCCGTCACCTGACTTCACCTGGACTTCACATAACTTCATTTAGCCCCCATTTTCACGGCGTAAAGTGCCCTCATTCCAAAGGAGGGCTTATGTTGAAATCACCGCTATTTATCAAAATTCTGGTTCTGATCGGCAGCGTTATTTTGCTGCTACTGCCGCTGTCGATGTTGAAAGGCTTAATTAACGAGCGCTCACAATATCGTGATGATGTGGAAAACTCTCTCGAACAAAGCACCAGCGGCCCGCAAAAGCTGCTTGGCCCGCTGATTGCGCTGCCGATTACGGAGATGATCTCGGTGCAGGAAGGGGGAAAAGAGGTCATGAAACCGTCGAGCTTTATTCACTATTATTTGCCGGATGAGCTGGTTATTGAAGGGGATCAGAAAGCCGAGACACGGCATATCGGTATTTACGACGGGCAAATCTGGAATGCGGCGCTGAACGTTCGCGCCGTCTTTAATACCGATAAGTTTAATCAGTGGCGCAAACCCGGTTTTGAAATCGGCCAGCCTTTTATCGCCCTTGCCGTCGGGGATTCACGCGGCATCGTGAAAGTCGATAAGGTGAATGTGAATAATTACGCGCTACCGGCCATTGAACCGGGGACCGGGCTTGCATCCCTGAAACAGGGCGTGCATGTGGATATTCCCGATAGCCTGAATCAGGAGCCACGGCTGAACCTGACATTTTCACTCAATTTAATGGGCACCGGCACGTTTTCCGTTGTGCCGCTGGGACGCATGAGCCAGCTATCACTCACCAGTAACTGGCCCCATCCGGGATTCCTCGGGGATTTTCTGCCTCAGCAACGTGAGGTCGGCGACAGCGGGTTTAAGGCGCAGTGGCAGAGCTCATGGTTTGCCAACAATATCAACACCACGTTTGAAGAAGGCGCAGATTTATATCGCGAGATCAATTCGTTACCGGCCTTCAGCGTGACGGTGGAAACGCCAGCCGATCAGTATCAGCTTATCGACCGGGCGGTTAAATACGCGCTACTGCTGATTGCCTTGACCTTTATGGCATTTTTTATCTTCGAAACCTTAACGTCGACCCTGATGCACCCGATGCAGTATCTGCTGGTGGGGATGTCATTGGTGATGTTCTACCTGGTATTGCTGGCGCTGTCTGAACATATCGGTTTCAATCTGGCCTGGCTAAGCGCCAGCCTCGTTTGCGCCCTGATTAACGGCATCTATTTGCAAGCGGTGATGAAAGGGTGGAAGAGAAGTCTGGTATTCAGCGCAGGGTTATTAACGCTGGATGCGGTGCTGTGGCAGCTGCTGCGTTCGCAGGAAAGCGCGCTGCTGTTGGGAACCGCGGTATTGCTGGTGGTTCTGACGACGGTAATGTTCCTGACGCGGCATATCGACTGGTATGCGTTATCTAAACGCGCGCCGCGATTAAAACCGCAGGTGGCGCAAGGGGATGAACGGGAAAGATTGTGGAAGTGAAGTAAAGCAAAAGGGCGGAATTTCCGCCCTTTTTGTGTGTCGTGACTTACCCGATTATTCCTGCAGGTCGCCGCAGAAACGGTAACCTTCGCCGTGAATGGTGGCGATGATCTCCGGGGTATCCGGGGTAGATTCGAAATGTTTACGAATGCGGCGGATAGTCACGTCGACAGTACGATCGTGCGGCTTAAGTTCACGACCGGTCATTTTCTTCAGCAGTTCAGCGCGGGACTGAATTTTGCCTGGATTTTCGCAGAAGTGCAGCATGGCGCGGAATTCGCTACGCGGCAGCTTATACTGCTCACCATTAGGGCTTACCAGCGAACGGCTGTTGATATCCAGTTCCCAACCGTTGAATTTATAGCTTTCAACGTTGCGTCGCTCTTCGCTGATGGTGCCGAGATTCATGGTCCGCGACAGCAGGTTGCGCGCGCGGATGGTAAGCTCACGCGGGTTGAACGGCTTGGTGATATAGTCGTCCGCGCCGATTTCGAGGCCGAGAATTTTATCGACTTCGTTATCGCGGCCGGTCAGGAACATCAGCGCCACGTTGGCTTGTTCACGCAGTTCGCGCGCCAGCAGCAGGCCGTTTTTGCCCGGCAGGTTGATGTCCATGATCACCAGGTTGATGTCATTATCAGAGAGGATCTGATGCATCTCAGCGCCATCGGTGGCCTCAGACACATCGTAGCCTTCTGCTTCGAAAATGCTTTTTAACGTGTTGCGTGTTACCAACTCGTCTTCAACAATAAGAATGTGCGGGGTCTGCATGTTTGCTACCTAAAATTGCCAACTAAATCGAAACAGGAAGTACAAAAGTCCCTGACCTGCCTGGTGCATGCCGAAAATTAACATGCCCGGCGTAACATGACTAAAGTACGTAATTGCGTTCTTGATGCACTTTCCATCAACGTCAACAACATCATTAGCTTGGTCGTGGGTACTTTCCCTCTGGACCCGACGGTGTCAAAAACGGCTGCCATCCTAACCAGTTTAACAGCAACATAACAGGCTAAGAGAAGGGCGACACCTAATAAAACTACGCTTCGTTGACATATATCAAATTCAATTGTAGCACGATAACAATTTCTTGAAATCTTCGTCGTGGAATACTCGGGATAATCACAATTCTGCAAACTATCCAATAGTTTCATCCCTTAACTAATTAATAGACTGAATCCAATATTAAGGCAATATCTTAATAAAATTTATTCATGGGAAACAGGGTGATATCATACTTTTATTAACATCTTTCCCAAAGCTTTTATTGATGAAAACTTAAAAAAGCCTGATAAATGCTGTTGCTCGAATATTGCGCTTTTTGTTATCACAATGTAAATTCTCGACGCGTAATATGTTGAGCTCTATCACGTTTTTTTGTCATTTATTGGCATGAGAGACCCCGATGCAATTTCCAATAATTTTGGTATCACCTGCCAGACCCGAAAATGTCGGCGCCGCCGCGCGGGCAATGAAAACAATGGGTTTTAACGAACTGCGGATTGTCGACAGCGACGCGCATCTCCAGCCTGCTGCGCGATGGGTCGCCCACGGTGCGGGGGATATTATTGATAATGTTAAAATTTATCCAACTCTTGCCGACGCGGTTGCCGATGTTGAATTTGTCGTTGCCACCACCGCTCGCAGCCGGGCTAAATTTCATTATTACGCCACGCCGGAACAGCTGGTGCCGCTATTGGGAGAAAAACAGCAATGGATGAATCGCATTGCGCTGGTTTTTGGCCGGGAAGATTCGGGTTTAACCAATGATGAATTATCACTGGCGGATATTTTAACTGGCGTCCCTATGGTTGCAGATTATCCTTCGCTCAATTTAGGCCAGGCGGTAATGGTGTATTGCTATCAATTAGCATCATTAATGCAAGCGAAGCGGGAACAGAGTGAACAAACTCAGGAGCAACAGCTCAACGCGCTGCGTCGTCGCGTTAATGAATTGCTTATAAAGCTCGGGGTTGAAGATGACAATAAAATGTCTGACTGGCTGACGCAGCGTTTAGGGCTGCTTGAGCAGCGCGATACCGCCATGCTGCACCGTTTGCTGCACGATATTGAAAAAAAACTCGCAGAGTAAAAATCTTCTTCAGGAGCGATTTGTGGTTTTTAAGTTGGCCGTTATCGCTATGCGCTCGTCATATTCAGTATTTTATGACCTGACGGCAGAAGGGATGAGGGTGATTGCGAAAGGTGACTAAATACGAAAATCATTGACTTGGCGCAACAGATACTTTAACCAATAGGGTACAGCAACAGAAATTAGATACAGAGCACACAACATCCATGACTCGCATCAGCCTGAACACCATTATTACAACCACCACCACCATTACCACAGGTAACGGGGCGGGCTGACGCGTACAGGAAAAACTGAAAAAAGCCCGCACCTGAACAGTGCGGGCTTTTTTTTCGACCAGAAATCAAGGGGTAATAACCATGCGAGTGTTGAAATTTGGCGGTACATCAGTGGCGAATGCGCAACGTTTTTTGCGCGTTGCCGACATTCTGGAAAGTAATGCCAGACAGGGGCAGGTGGCGACGGTTCTCTCTGCCCCGGCGAAAATTACTAACCACCTGGTGGCAATGATTGAAAAAACCATCGGGGGTCAGGATGCGCTGCCGAATATCAGCGATGCGGAAAAAATCTTTGCCGACCTGCTTAACGGCCTGGCCGCTGAGCAACCTGGTTTCCCTCTGGCGCAACTCAAGGCTCTGGTCGACCATGAATTTGCCCAGATTAACCATATCCTGCATGGCATCAGTCTGCTTGGCCAGTGCCCGGACAGCATCAACGCGGCGCTGATTTGCCGTGGCGAAAAATTGTCGATTGCCATTATGGCCGGCCTGCTGGAGGCGCGCGGTCATAAGGTCAGCGTTATCGATCCGGTTGAAAAACTGCTGGCGGTGGGTCATTACCTCGAATCTACCGTGGATATCGCAGAGTCCACCCGTCGTATCGCCGCCAGCCGTATTCCAGCCGATCACATGATCCTGATGGCCGGTTTTACCGCCGGGAATGAGAAGGGTGAACTGGTGGTGTTGGGCCGCAACGGTTCCGACTACTCCGCCGCCGTGCTGGCCGCCTGTTTGCGCGCCGACTGTTGTGAGATCTGGACTGATGTCGATGGCGTATATACCTGCGACCCGCGCCAGGTGCCGGACGCCAGGCTGCTGAAATCGATGTCGTATCAGGAAGCCATGGAGCTCTCCTATTTTGGCGCCAAAGTTCTCCACCCCCGCACCATCGCCCCTATCGCCCAGTTCCAGATCCCCTGCCTGATTAAAAACACCGGTAACCCGCAAGCGCCAGGCACCCTGATCGGCGCCAGCAGCGATGAAGACGGCCTGCCGGTAAAGGGCATCAGCAACCTCAATAATATGGCGATGTTCAGCGTCTCCGGACCGGGCATGAAAGGCATGGTCGGGATGGCGGCGCGTGTCTTCGCGGCGATGTCCCGCGCGGGTATCTCGGTGGTGCTGATCACGCAATCGTCGTCTGAATACAGCATCAGCTTCTGCGTGCCGCAGGCCGATAGCGTGCGGGCGCAGCGGGCGATGCAGGATGAGTTTTATCTGGAGCTGAAAGAAGGGCTGCTGGAGCCGCTGGCGGTGATGGAGCGCCTGGCGATTATCTCCGTGGTCGGTGACGGTATGCGCACCCTGCGCGGCATCTCCGCCAAGTTCTTTGCGGCGCTGGCGCGCGCCAATATCAATATCGTGGCGATCGCCCAGGGCTCCTCCGAGCGCTCTATTTCCGTGGTGGTCAGTAACGACGATGTCACCACTGGCGTGCGCGTGACTCATCAAATGCTGTTCAACACCGATCAGGTGATTGAGGTGTTCGTGATTGGCGTCGGCGGCGTCGGCGGAGCGCTGCTGGAACAGCTTAAACGCCAGCAGGCGTGGCTGAAGCAGAAGCATATCGATTTACGCGTGTGCGGTGTCGCCAACTCGAAAGCGCTGTTGACTAACGTTCACGGTCTGGATCTGGAAAACTGGCGTGAAGCGCTGGGCCAGGCGTCGGAGCCGTTCAATCTTGGCCGTCTGATCCGTCTGGTAAAAGAGTATCACCTGCTCAACCCGGTGATTGTTGACTGTACCTCTCATCAGGCGGTGGCTGACCAGTACGCGGATTTCCTGAACGAAGGTTTCCACGTGGTGACGCCGAACAAAAAAGCCAATACTTCCTCGATGGATTACTACCATCAGTTGCGCCAGGCGGCGGCGAAATCACGCCGTAAATTCCTCTATGACACCAACGTCGGCGCGGGACTGCCGGTTATCGAAAACCTCCAGAACCTGCTTAACGCGGGTGATGAGCTGCAACGCTTCTCCGGCATTTTATCCGGTTCGCTGTCGTTTATTTTCGGCAAGCTGGATGAGGGGATGAAACTCTCCGAAGCCACCGCTACCGCGCGTGAGCTGGGTTATACCGAACCGGACCCGCGTGACGATCTCAGCGGCATGGACGTGGCGCGTAAATTGTTGATTCTGGCGCGTGAAACCGGGCGCAGCCTGGAACTTTCAGATATTGTGATTGAGCCAGTGCTTCCGGCGAGTTTTGACGCCGAAGGCGATGTCGCCAGCTTTATGGCCCGTCTGAGCCAGTTAGACGACGATTTCTCTTCCCGGGTGGCGCAGGCGCGCGATGAGGGCAAAGTGCTGCGCTATGTTGGCATGATCGAAGAAGATGGCACCTGTCGCGTGAAGATCGCCGCCGTAGACGGTAACGATCCGCTGTACAAAGTGAAAAACGGCGAAAACGCCCTGGCGTTTTACAGCCACTACTATCAGCCGCTGCCGCTGGTGCTTCGGGGTTACGGCGCGGGTAACGATGTGACCGCCGCCGGCGTGTTTGCCGATTTACTGCGCACCCTGTCATGGAAGTTAGGAGTTTAAGATGGTCAAAGTATATGCCCCGGCCTCCATTGGGAATGTCAGCGTGGGGTTTGATGTATTAGGCGCGGCGGTGACGCCCGCCAGCGGCGAGCTGTTGGGCGATTGCGTGACGGTGGAGGCGGCGCAGCAGTTTTCGCTGACCAATCGCGGGCAGTTCGTCAGTAAGTTACCCAGCGAGCCGCGGGAAAACATCGTCTATCAATGCTGGGAGCGCTTTTGCCAGGAGATTGGCAAAACCGTTCCGGTGGCGATGACCCTGGAAAAAAATATGCCCATCGGCTCCGGACTGGGCTCCAGCGCCTGTTCCGTCGTGGCGGGCCTGATGGCGATGAACGAATTTTGCGGCAAGCCGCTCAATGACACGCGCTTGCTGGCGCTAATGGGCGAGCTGGAAGGCCGTATCTCCGGCAGCATCCATTACGATAATGTCGCGCCCTGTTTTTTAGGCGGCCTGCAACTGATGTTGGAAGAGAACGGCATTATCAGCCAGCAGGTGCCAGGCTTTGATGAGTGGCTATGGGTGATGGCTTATCCAGGCATCAAGGTTTCCACCGCCGAGGCGCGGGCGATTTTACCGGCGCAGTATCGCCGCCAGGATTGCATCGCCCACGGGCGTTATCTGGCGGGCTTCATTCACGCCTGCCATACCCGCCAGCCGCTGCTGGCGGCGAAGCTGATGCGCGATGTGATTGCCGAACCGTATCGCACCAAACTGCTGCCGGGCTTCAGCCAGGCGCGGCAGGCCGCGGCGGATATCGGCGCGCTGGCCTGCGGGATTTCCGGTTCCGGCCCGACCCTGTTTGCGGTGTGCGATAACCCGGAAACGGCGCAGCGCATGGCGGACTGGCTGCAACAACACTACCTGCAAAATCAGGAAGGCTTTGTACATATTTGCCGTCTGGACACGGCTGGCGCACGAGTACTGGGATAACGCATGAAACTCTATAATCTGAAAGATCATAACGAACAGGTCAGCTTTGCGCAGGCCGTTACACAAGGACTGGGCAAAAATCAGGGGCTGTTTTTCCCGCACGATTTACCGGAATTCAGCCTCACCGAAATTGACGAAATGCTGAAGATGGATTTCGTCTCGCGCAGCGCGAAAATCCTCGCGGCGTTTATTGGCGATGAAATTCCGCAGGAGATCCTCGAAAACCGCGTGCGCAACGCCTTTGCCTTCCCGGCGCCGGTGAAAAGCGTGCAGCCGGACATCGGTTGTCTGGAATTGTTCCACGGCCCGACGCTGGCGTTTAAAGATTTTGGCGGGCGCTTTATGGCCCAGATGCTGGCGCACATCAGCGGCGACAAGCCGGTCACCATTTTAACCGCCACGTCCGGCGATACCGGCGCGGCAGTGGCCCACGCGTTTTACGGGCTGAAGAACGTGCGCGTGGTGATCCTCTATCCGCAGGGCAAAATTTCTCCGCTACAGGAAAAACTGTTCTGCACCCTGGGCGGCAACATCGAAACCGTGGCAATTGATGGCGACTTTGACGCCTGCCAGGCGCTGGTGAAGCAGGCATTTGATGATGAAGAGCTGAAAGTGGCGCTGGGCCTGAACTCGGCGAACTCGATCAACATCAGCCGTCTGCTGGCGCAGATTTGCTATTACTTCGAAGCCGTGGCGCAGTTGCCGCAGGAAGCACGTAATCAGCTGGTGGTGTCGGTGCCCAGCGGTAACTTCGGCGATCTTACCGCCGGGTTGCTGGCGAAATCCCTCGGTCTGCCGGTGAAGCGCTTTATCGCCGCCACCAACGCCAACGACACCGTGCCGCGTTTCCTGCAAAACGGCGAGTGGCAGCCGAAGGCCACCGTGGCGACGCTGTCTAATGCGATGGACGTTTCCCAGCCGAACAACTGGCCGCGTGTGGAAGAGTTGTTCCGTCGTAAAGTGTGGCGTCTGAATGAACTGGGCCATGCGGCGGTGGACGACAGCGTGACTCAGGAAACGATGCGTGAACTGAAAGCGGGCGGATACGTCTCTGAACCGCATGCGGCGATTGCTTACCGTGCGCTGCGCGATCAGCTGCGTCCGGGGGAATACGGGTTATTCCTCGGCACGGCGCATCCGGCGAAATTTAAAGAGAGCGTGGAGTCGATTCTCGGCGAGACGCTGGATCTGCCAAAAGAGCTGGCGGAGCGTGCCGACCTGCCGCTGCTGTCGCATCAGCTGCCGGCGGAATTCGCGGCGTTACGCCAGTTAATGATGACCAGAGCCTGATAAGGCTTTATCGCTGAGGCCCGGTCTGCGTAAGCGCCGGGCCTTTTTATTGCTTAGCGTTCAGGTCGTTTGAAGACCAGCTCGGTTTCGCTCGACAGGTCGCGATCCCAGCCATAGCCGTCCACGTCAAATTGGGTCAGTTGCTGGGGCAGGGTCAGACGGTTTTCAATCACGTAGCGGCTCATTAAGCCGCGCGCTTTCTTGGCGTAGAAACTGATCACCTTAAATTTGCCGTTTTTCTCATCCAGGAACACCGGCTTAACGATTTTTGCGTTCAGTTTAGCCGGACGCACCGCTTTGAAATACTCATCGGACGCCAGGTTAATCAGCACGTTGTCGCCCTGGGCGGCCAGCGCGTCGTTCAGCGTATGGGTAATAATGTCGCCCCAGAAGGTGTAGAGATCGCTGCCTTTGGCGTTCTCAAGCTTGATGCCCATTTCCAGCCGGTAGGGTTGCATCAGATCCAGTGGACGCAGGACGCCGTATAACCCGGATAACATCCGCAAATGGCGCTGGGCAAAGTCGAAATCCGCTTCGCTGAAGGTCTCCGCTTGGAGCCCGGTATAGACGTCGCCTTTAAATGCCAGAATCGCCTGGCGCGCGTTATCCGGGGTGAAGTCCGGATGCCAGTCGTGAAAGCGCGTCGCGTTCAGAGAGGCGATTTTATCGCTCACGCCCATCAACGTTTTGATTTGCGCTTCAGACAAATTGCGCGCTTCGCCGATCAGTTGCTGGGAGTACTCCAGCAGCTCGGGTTGGGTATAGCGTTTGGTGGCCAGCGGGCTTTGATAATCCAGGGTCTTGGCAGGTGAAATCAATAACAGCATTGCTTTTCCTTACAGGCTTTTTGGTGACTGTAACAAATTTTGGCGTAAAGGTGACCAATGGTTGCAATCAGCTTAGGTTCACTCACGCGGTACGTTTTGCCAGACATCCGGCGCAAGGTGCGGTTGGAGCTCGGGAAAACGTGCCGGATCGAAATGCGGCTTCACCCCCAGCTTGCGCTGGCGTAAGTAATCCGTCGCGATAATTTTCACCACCGGCGACAGCAATAAGATCGCCGTCAGGTTGGTGATCGCCATCAGCGCCATTGAGATATCCGCCATATGCCACACCAGCGTCAGGTTGACCACTGCGCCCAACATGATCATCGCCAGCATGCCCATCCTTAGCAGCCAGATATTGCGCCGGGTATCCATGCGCAAAAACACCAGATTATTTTCCGCATAGGTGTAGTTGGCGACAATCGAAGTAAACGCGAACAGCAGCACGATCAGGCCCAGATAGCCGCTGGCCCAGTGCCCGGCCAGGCTCACCAGCGCATGCTGGGCTAGTAAGATCCCCTCATCCGGCGTCAGCGGTCTTTCCGGCAGCCCGGCAACCAGGATGATCACCGCCGTGGCGCTGCAAATCACTACCGTATCGACAAATACGCCGATCATCTGCACGATGCCCTGGGCGGCAGGGTGGGGCGGCCATGACGACGCCGCCGCCGCCGCGTTGGGCGTTGAACCCATGCCCGCTTCATTGGAAAACATGCCGCGTTGAAAACCGCTGGTTAGCGCCTGGCTAAAGGTATAGCCCATGACGCCGGACGCCGCTTCCTGCCAGCCGAATGCGCCGGTAAAAATCACATCGATTACCTTAGGCATTTTGTCGAGATGAAAGGCGATAATCACCAGACCTGTTAGTACCCACAGGATCGCCATCACCGGCACCAGCCACTGCGCCAACCGGGCGACGCCGCGCATTCCCCGCACGCTAACCAGCAGCGTTAGCACCGCCAGTACGCTCACCGTCAGCCATTTGGGAATTTGCCATGCATGATCCAACGCAAAGGCGACAGAACTGGCCTGGACGGTATTAAATACCAGGCCAAACGACAGCAGCAGGAACAGGGAAAACAGTACGCCCATCCAGCGCATACCGAGCCCGCGCTCCATATACCAGGCCGGGCCGCCGCGAAACTGCCCGTTGCGGTCGCGGCCCTTATAAAGTTGCGCAAGCGAGCATTCGGCAAATGAGGTCGCCATGCCGATCAGCGCCGTTACCCACATCCAGAACACCGCGCCGGGGCCACCCATCGAAATAGCCAGCGCCACGCCGGCGATATTGCCGCTGCCGACGCGCGCCGCCAGGCTGGTGCACAGCGCCTGAAATGCGGTTAATCCGTCGGATTGCGGGGAGAAACTTTTTCTCAGCGCCCGGGGGAAGTAGCGAATATAGCGGAACTGCACAAAGCCGCTGCGCAATGTGAACCAGATCCCCGCGCACAGCAGCAGGTAGATGAGGACCGATCCCCAGAGTATTTCGTTGATAAACGTCAGAAAATCCGGCATTCATATCCCTCTTGATAAACTCACCCGGTTTGCGCAACGGCGCTGGCCGCCTTCCTTCGTGATACTTTGCAGGCTATCGAATAAGGCAGTTTATCACACTGCGCCCGCCTGAATTGCTGCGGTTGCGCTGTTCGGGCGTCGTGTTATCATCACCGCAGACCGATTACATCTCCCTAACACGCAGTTTTGAAGAGACCTCTATTATGACGGACAAATTGACCTCCCTTCGTCAGTTCACAACCGTAGTGGCTGATACCGGAGACATCGCGGCAATGAAGCTGTACCAGCCGCAGGATGCAACCACCAACCCTTCTTTGATTCTGAACGCTGCGCAAATCCCTGAATACCGCAAACTGATTGACGATGCGGTGACCTGGGCGCGTGCGCAAAGCGATTCCCGCGAGCAGCAGATTGTTGATGCGTCGGATAAGCTGGCCGTAAATATCGGTCTGGAAATCCTGAAACTGATCCCTGGCCGCATCTCAACAGAAGTTGACGCGCGTCTTTCTTACGACACCGAAGCAAGCATCGTCAAAGCCAAACGTTTAATCAAACTGTATAACGATGCAGGCATCAGCAACGATCGCATTCTGATCAAACTGGCCTCCACCTGGCAGGGTATCCGCGCGGCGGAGCAACTGGAAAAAGAGGGTATCAACTGTAACCTGACGCTGCTGTTCTCCTTCGCCCAGGCGCGCGCCTGTGCTGAAGCGGGCGTGTTCCTGATCTCTCCGTTCGTGGGCCGTATTCTTGACTGGTACAAAGCCAACACGGATAAGAAAGAATACGCTGCAGCGGAAGATCCGGGCGTTGTGTCGGTGACTGAAATTTACGAATACTACAAACAGCACGGTTATGAAACCGTGGTGATGGGCGCAAGCTTCCGTAACGTGGGCGAAATCCTTGAGCTGGCGGGCTGCGACCGTCTGACCATCGCGCCGGCGTTGCTGAAAGAGCTGGCGGAAAGCGAAGGCGCGGTTGAGCGTAAGCTGTCATTCAGCGGCGAAGTAAAAGCGCGTCCAGAGCGTATCACCGAGTCTGAGTTCCTGTGGCAGCACAACCAGGATCCGATGGCGGTTGATAAACTGGCTGACGGCATCCGTAAGTTTGCGGTTGACCAGGAAAAACTGGAAAAAATGATCGGCGACCTGCTGTAATTTTTCCCGTGGCCGGGTTATCCCGGCCACACGCTCTGCGTCACGTAATCCCCGCTTCCTCTGTCTGCATTTCCCCGCTCGGTGTATCATTCCGTCACTTTTGAATCATTATCGGAATGGATATGGACACATTACGTATTGGCCTGGTTTCTGTTTCTGATCGCGCTTCTACCGGCGTTTATCAGGACAAAGGCATTCCCGCGCTTGAAGCATGGCTCGCGTCGGCACTCACTACCCCGTTCACCGTTGAAACGCGTCTGATCCCTGACGAACAGCCGGTGATTGAACAGACGCTCTGCGAGCTGGTGGATGAAATGGGCTGCCACTTAGTGCTGACCACCGGCGGCACCGGTCCCGCGCGCCGCGATGTGACCCCTGATGCCACGTTGGCCGTTGCCGATCGTGAAATGCCTGGTTTCGGCGAGCAGATGCGCCAGATTAGCCTCAACTTTGTGCCGACGGCGATTTTGTCCCGTCAGGTAGGGGTGATCCGCAAACAGGCCTTGATCCTCAATCTCCCCGGCCAGCCAAAGTCGATTAAAGAGACCCTGGAAGGCTTGCGGGACGAGAGCGGCAAGGTCGCCGTCGCGGGTATTTTCGCCAGCGTACCTTACTGCATCCAACTGCTTGACGGCCCGTATGTAGAGACTTGTGCTGATGTCGTAGCCGCATTTCGTCCTAAAAGCGCGGTGCGCGAGATAAAACCCTAAAATCTCTCGGGATGTGACATAACAGCGAATGCAACTGGTGTAATGCATTTGATACGGTATAGTAATGGTTACTTTACAGTTATCGAATGGCTTGATTACACCACCTCTGTTTATAAACGGTCTCTTATGTCACAACACAATCGTCCGCTAAATCGTCAGGATTATAAAACGTTGACGCTTGCCGCCCTCGGCGGCGCGCTGGAGTTTTACGACTTCATCATCTTCGTGTTCTTTGCGGCGGTGGTCGGCGAACTCTTTTTCCCCACTGATATCCCTGAATGGCTGCGCCAGGTACAAACCTTTGGCATCTTTGCGGCTGGCTATCTGGCACGTCCATTGGGCGGCATTATCATGGCGCATTTCGGCGATTTAGTTGGCCGTAAGAAAATGTTTACATTAAGCATCCTGTTGATGGCGGTGCCGACGCTGGCGATGGGCTTATTACCTACCTATGCCACTGTGGGCATTGCCGCACCGCTGCTGCTGTTGCTGTTGCGTCTGCTGCAGGGCGCGGCAATAGGCGGTGAGGTGCCCGGCGCGTGGGTGTTTGTCGCAGAGCATGTGCCCGCGCGGCGAATCGGTATTGCCTGCGGAACGCTGACGGCGGGCCTGACGGTGGGGATTTTGCTGGGCTCGGTGGTCGCCACCCTGGTCAATACCAGCATGACTCAGCAGGCGGTCCACGACTGGGGCTGGCGCGTGCCGTTCCTGCTCGGCGGCGCGTTTGGCCTGGTCGCTATGTACTTGCGCCGCTGGTTGCAGGAGACGCCGATTTTCCTCGAGATGCAACAGCGCAAAGCGTTGGCGCAGGAGTTGCCGGTAAAAGTGGTGGTCGTGCGACATAAAAAAGCGGTGGTGGTGTCGATGCTGCTGACCTGGCTGCTGTCTGCCGGGATCGTGGTGGTGATTCTGATGTCGCCGGTGTGGCTACAAAAGCAGTATGGCTTTGCGCCTGCGCTGACGTTGCAGGCGAACAGTATCGCCACCATTATGCTGTGCTTCGGCTGCCTGATTGCCGGGCTGGCGGTTGACCGTTTCGGTGCCAGCAAAACCTTTATTGTCGGCAGCCTGCTGTTGGCCTGCTCCAGCTGGTTTTTCTACCACTTATCCGGCGCGCACCCTGAACAGCTGTTCCTGCTTTATGGCACAGTCGGCCTGTGCGTGGGCGTAGTGGGGGCCGTACCTTACGTGATGGTGCGTTCCTTCCCGGCGGAAGTGCGTTTTACCGGGATCTCGTTTTCTTATAATGTATCGTATGCCATTTTCGGCGGCTTAACGCCCATCGCCGTTACCATGTTAATGGGCATTTCGCCTATGGCGCCTGCCTGGTACGTCTTAGCGCTCTCGCTGATGGGGCTTGGTCTGGGCATCTGGCTGCGCCGGGATGGTCACTATGCGGACAGTGCGGCGATACAGCAGGCATAAAAAAACGCGGAGCCGGGCTCCGCGTTTTTAATAAAGCAGGAAATTAATGCTGTTCGCCAATCGGCAGCACGGTGCGGCCATATTGTTCGTTCAGCACTTCGCCCATCGCCAGGTAAATCGCGCTTGCGCCGCAGATCAGACCAATCCAACCCGCAACGTGAACGATGCTCTCGCTGTCCGCCAGATGGCCAATCGCCAGCAGCGCAAACAGAACGGTCAGGCTCAGGAACACGAATTGCAGTACCCGTGCGCCTTTCAGCGTGCCGAAGAACATGAACAGGGTGAAGATGCCCCAGATGCCTAAGTAAACACCCAGGAAGTGACCGTTAGCCGCGTCCGCCAGGCCCATTTTAGGCATCAGCAGGATCGCGACCAGCGTCAGCCAGAAAGAGCCATAAGACGTAAACGCGGTTAAACCGAAAGTATTCCCTTTCTTAAACTCCAGCAGGCCCGCGAAAATCTGCGCGATGCCGCCGTAGAAAATGCCCATCGCCAGAATAATGCCGTCCAGCGGGAAAAGACCGATATTGTGCAGATTAAGCAGAATAGTGGTCATGCCGAAACCCATTAATCCCAGCGGTGCGGGGTTAGCCAACTTCGTGTTGCCCATAAATCCTCAAAACGTTTGATTGTTAAGATGTAAATACCCGCCGCCAGAAAGTGTGATCCGTGTCGGGCGCGGCATAATAATCAGCCAATACCCTGCCGTCTATGATCTGCACAGGTAAAAGAAAAAAATTTTATTTGTCGCCCCTTGATGCGCAGCGATACGACCCCATCTTGTAGTCAACCGCAGTGAGTGGACGTGAAAAATAATGATGGGGTAGTTGAAACTGACGGTTTCGCCCTTATTACAGGTTCACAACCACATAATGACGAATTTTTAGTGGAGACGTTTAGATGGGTAAAATTATTGGTATCGACCTGGGGACGACTAACTCTTGTGTCGCGATTATGGATGGTACAACCGCACGTGTTCTGGAGAACGCCGAGGGTGACCGCACCACGCCTTCTATCATTGCTTACACACAGGACGGCGAAACTCTGGTAGGTCAGCCGGCTAAACGTCAGGCAGTGACTAACCCGCAGAACACGCTGTTCGCGATTAAACGCCTGATCGGTCGCCGCTTCCAGGACGAAGAAGTTCAGCGTGATGAAGCCATCATGCCGTACAAAATCATCGCCGCCGACAACGGTGACGCATGGCTTGATGTAAAAGGCCAGAAAATGGCACCGCCGCAGATCTCTGCAGAAGTGCTGAAGAAAATGAAGAAAACGGCTGAAGATTACCTGGGCGAACCGGTAACTGAAGCGGTTATCACCGTACCTGCGTACTTCAACGATGCTCAGCGTCAGGCAACCAAAGACGCCGGTCGTATCGCGGGTCTGGAAGTAAAACGTATCATCAACGAACCGACCGCGGCTGCGCTGGCTTACGGTCTGGATAAAGAAGTCGGCAACCGTACTATCGCGGTTTACGACCTCGGCGGCGGTACTTTCGATATCTCTATTATCGAAATCGACGACGTTGACGGCGAAAAAACCTTCGAAGTTCTGGCGACCAACGGTGACACCCACCTGGGCGGCGAAGACTTCGACAGCCGTATGATCAACTACCTGGTGGAAGAGTTTAAGAAAGACCAGGGTATCGATCTGCGTAACGATCCGCTGGCGATGCAGCGTCTGAAAGAAGCGGCAGAAAAAGCCAAAATCGAGCTCTCTTCCGCTCAGCAGACCGATGTGAACCTGCCGTATATCACTGCAGACGCCACCGGTCCGAAACACATGAACATCAAAGTGACTCGCGCGAAACTGGAAAGCCTGGTCGAAGACCTGGTGAACCGTTCCATCGAGCCGCTGAAAGTGGCGCTGCAGGACGCTGGCCTGTCTGTATCCGACATTCAGGACGTGATCCTGGTCGGCGGTCAGACCCGTATGCCGATGGTGCAGAAAAAAGTTGCCGAGTTCTTTGGCAAAGAGCCGCGTAAAGACGTTAACCCGGACGAAGCTGTGGCTATCGGCGCAGCGGTTCAGGGCGGCGTATTGACCGGCGACGTGAAAGACGTACTGCTGCTGGACGTTACCCCGCTGTCTCTGGGTATCGAAACCATGGGCGGCGTGATGACGGCGCTGATCTCCAAAAACACCACTATCCCGACCAAGCACAGCCAGGTGTTCTCTACTGCGGAAGACAACCAGTCTGCGGTAACCATCCATGTGCTGCAGGGTGAACGTAAGCGCGCCAGCGATAACAAATCTCTGGGTCAGTTCAACCTGGACGGGATTAACCCGGCGCCGCGCGGTATGCCGCAGATCGAAGTCACCTTCGACATCGATGCGGACGGTATCCTGCACGTCTCCGCGAAAGACAAAAACAGCGGTCGCGAGCAGAAAATTACCATCAAGGCATCTTCTGGTCTGAACGAAGAAGAAATCCAGAAAATGGTGCGCGAAGCGGAAGCGAATGCCGAGTCTGACCGTAAGTTCGAAGAGCTGGTGCAGACCCGTAACCAGGCAGACCATCTGGTGCACAGCACCCGTAAGCAGGTTGAAGAAGCAGGCGATCAGCTGCCGGCTGACGACAAAACCGCTATCGAGTCTGCGCTGAGCGCGCTGGAAACCTCGCTGAAAGGCGAAGATAAAGCGGATATCGAAGCGAAAATGCAGGCGCTGGCGCAGGCTTCCCAGAAGCTGATGGAAATTGCCCAGCAGCAACACGCGCAGCAGCAGGCTGGCGCTGCTGACGCTTCGGCGAACAACGCGAAAGATGATGATGTTGTCGACGCCGAGTTCGAAGAAGTTAAAGATAAAAAATAATCGCCCTGATGTAGGGTAATTAACTGGCACGGGCGTTGGAGTTACTCCACGCCCGTGCTCGCATGTTAAGGGCTGAAAAACTAAAATGGCGAAAAAAGACTATTACGAGATTTTAGGCGTTCCGAAAACCGCGGAAGAGCGTGAAATCAAAAAGGCTTACAAACGCCTGGCAATGAAATATCACCCGGACCGTAATCAGGGTGATAAAGACGCTGAAGACAAATTCAAAGAGATCAAAGAAGCCTATGAAGTGCTGACCGACGCGCAAAAACGCGCCGCTTACGATCAGTACGGCCATGCGGCATTTGAGCAGGGCGGCATGGGCGGCGGCGGATTTGGCGGCGGCGGTGCTGATTTCAGCGATATCTTCGGCGATGTCTTCGGCGATATTTTTGGCGGCGGACGTGGCCGTCAGCGCGCGGCGCGTGGCGCCGATCTGCGTTACAACATGGAGCTGACGCTGGAAGAAGCGGTACGCGGCGTCACCAAAGAGATCCGCATTCCAACCCTGGAAGAGTGCGACGTGTGCCACGGCAACGGCGCGAAACCGGGCACCCAACCGCAGACGTGTCCAACCTGCCACGGCGCAGGCCAGGTACAGATGCGCCAGGGCTTCTTTGCAGTGCAGCAGACCTGTCCGCACTGTCAGGGCCGCGGCACGTTGATCAAAGATCCGTGCACCAAATGCCACGGCCATGGTCGCGTTGAAAAATCGAAAACCCTGTCGGTTAAAATCCCGGCGGGCGTGGATACCGGCGACCGCATCCGCCTGGCAGGCGAGGGCGAAGCGGGCGAGCACGGCGCACCAGCAGGCGATTTATACGTCCAGGTGCAGGTCAAACAGCACCCGATCTTCGAGCGCGAAGGCAATAACCTGTATTGCGAAGTGCCGATTAACTTCGCGATGGCGGCGCTGGGCGGTGAAATCGAAGTGCCCACGCTGGATGGCCGCGTGAAGCTGAAAGTGCCGAACGAAACCCAAACCGGCAAGCTGTTCCGTATGCGCGGCAAGGGCGTGAAATCGGTACGCGGTGGCGCACAGGGGGACCTGTTATGCCGCGTGGTGGTTGAAACGCCGGTGGGTCTTAACGAGAAGCAGAAGCAGCTGCTGAAAGATTTACAGGAAAGTTTCGGCGGCCCGACGGGCGAGAAAAACAGCCCGCGTTCCAAAAGCTTCTTTGATGGCGTTAAAAAGTTCTTTGACGATTTAACGCGTTAAGTTTCATTCGATGCGTAAATAAACCTGTATCTACCTTGAGTAGATATAGGTTTTTTTTTGATTAGTGTTTGCAGAGGTAAGTGTTCAGAAATTTCCTGAAAATAGATTTGGGGCATTTTTTATATCGGAAATAACGATCATATAGGGCGAAATAATCTGTTTTTAGCGAGCTTTCAGGCGGAGTAAAATAGAAAATATATCGTGTTTTAATGGAAGATATGGAATTATTGAGGTAGTCAGGCATGTCAAAATTGATTCAACGTTTTCTGGCTAACGAAGCATCAGGCGGGGTGATTTTAATTGTCGCCGCTGCGCTGGCTATGGTCTTCGCCAACCTTGAAAGCACCCATGCTGGGTATCAGCAGTTCCTCAGCACCCCCGTAGAAATACGGTTTGGGGCGCTTGAAATCAATAAAAATCTGCTGTTGTGGATTAATGACGCGCTGATGGCGATCTTCTTTTTATTGATCGGGCTGGAAGTGAAGCGGGAGCTATTGCAGGGTTCTCTGGCCAGCCGCCGTCAGGCCGCGTTCCCGGCCATCGCCGCCTTAGGCGGTATGGCGATCCCGGCAGCGGTATACCTGCTGTTCAATTTCCAGGATCCCGCAGCCCGTGAAGGGTGGGCGATCCCGGCAGCGACGGATATCGCATTTGCGTTAGGCGTATTGGCCTTATTAGGTAAACGGGTGCCGCCTGCCTTGAAAGTGTTTTTGATGGCGCTGGCAATCATTGATGATTTAGGGGCGATTATCATCATTGCGCTGTTTTATACCCATCAGCTTTCGATGCTGTCGTTACTGGTGGCGGCGGGTGCGATTACGGTATTAGCATTATTGAACCTGCTAAATGTTCGCCGCACCGGTATTTATATTCTGGTGGGCGTCATACTCTGGACGGCTGTACTCAAATCCGGCATTCATGCCACGCTGGCGGGGGTTATTATCGGCTTCTTTATCCCGCTTAAGGCGCATAAAGGGCATTCTCCGGCACGGGAACTGGAGCATACTTTGCATCCATGGGTCGCGTTTTTGATCCTGCCGCTGTTTGCTTTCGCCAATGCCGGCGTCTCGCTTCAGGGCGTGACGATGGAAGGGCTGACGTCACTGCTGCCGCTGGGCATCATTGCCGGATTGTTTATTGGAAAGCCTCTGGGCATCAGTCTGTTTTGCCTGCTGGCGTTAAAACTCAAGCTGGCCTCGCTACCCGAGGGGACCACGTTTAAGGAGATTATGGCGGTTGGGGTGCTGTGCGGCATCGGGTTTACCATGTCCATCTTCATTGCAACCCTGGCATTTAATCATGCCGATCCCACGTTTATCACGTGGGCGAAACTGGGCATTCTTATCGGCTCGCTACTGGCGGCAATCGTAGGCTACGGCCTGTTACGGATACGATATTCAGACGCGGCGCTCCGCGCCTGAACAGAAAACATATGGAAGCGTTCATGCCGAACATCACTATCAATCAGGGAGCGAAAGCGATATGTCACATATCAATTACAACCACCTTTACTATTTTTGGCACGTGTATAAGGAAGGGTCGGTTGTGGGGGCGGCGGAAGCGTTGTATCTGACGCCGCAAACCATCACCGGGCAGATTAAAGCGTTGGAAGAGCGGCTACAGGGTAAGCTGTTCAAGCGCAAGGGGCGGGGCATTGAGCCCAGCGAGTTGGGGGAACTGGTGTTCCGCTACGCCGACCGCATGTTTACGCTCAGCCAGGAGATGCTTGATATCGTCAACTATCGCAAGGAGTCGCACCTGCTGTTTGACGTAGGCGTCGCGGATGCGCTCTCCAAACGGCTGGTGAGCGGTGTGCTGGATGCCGCCGTGGTGGAGAATGAACAGATTCATTTACGCTGCTTTGAATCCACCCACGAGATGCTGCTGGAACAGCTGAGCCAGCATAAGCTGGACATGATTATTTCTGATTGCCCGATCGATTCCACCCAACAGGAAGGGCTGTTTTCGGTCAAAATCGGCGAGTGCGGCGTGAGCTTTTGGTGCCAGGCCCCCGGTCCGGAAAAGCCATTTCCGGCCTGTCTCGAAGAGCGCCGGTTACTGATCCCTGGCCGTCGTTCGATGCTGGGCCGCAAAGTGCTGAACTGGCTTAATACCCAAGCGTTGAATATTGAGATCCTCGGTGAATTCGATGACGCTGCGCTGATGAAAGCGTTTGGCTGCGCCCATAATGCGATTTTTGTCGCGCCGACGCTGTATACCCAAGATTTTTTCGACGATAAAACGGTGGTGGAGATTGGGCGGATAGATAACGTGATGGAAGAGTATCATGCGATTTTCGCCGAGCGTATGATCCAGCATCCTGCGGTACAGCGTATCTGTAACCGCGACTATTCCTCGTTGTTTGTTACGCCTTAACAGAGCCGGAGAGCGGTGCGGTCACCGCTCTCCTTTGGCGCGAATAATATGAATGCCCGCCTGCTGATAGCGCTGCATGATGTCATTGGCTAACCCGCTGTCGGTAATAATCGTTTTAATACAGGACAGCGTAGCGACCCTGTGTGGCTCCACCTTATTGAATTTGCCGTGATCCGCCAGCAGAATAACCTCTCTGGCGCGTTGGATGATGCGGCTTTTGACACCCACTTCAAACATGGTCGCATTGGTGATGCCTGCTTCAAGCGACAGCGCGTCGCAGGATAAAAAGGCGCGCTCTACCGAAAAGGCATTTAACATTTCCAGCGCCAGACTCTCGCCTATTGAGAAATAGCCCGGTCGAACCATTCCCCCGATAATGTAGCTTTCAATGTTGTTAAAGCAGCCCAATTGATTGGCGATTTTTATATCCACTGAAATCGCTTTCGCCTGCACATCGCCCAACCGCTTAGCCAGTTCAAGACAGGTCGATCCTGAATCCAGCATAAAACAGTCGCCATCGCGGATCATCGCGCGCGCCGCGACAGCGATTTCTTGTTTTGCCTGGCTTTGCAGACTGTTTTTCAAATCAAAAACGTACTCTTTATCCGAGGTGTCGCTGTCGAACTCCAGCCATCCATGGCGGCGCACCATGCCGGGATAATGGCTGGCGATAAAATGAAAATCACGCCGTACCGTGGCGTGGGCATAGCCAAACAGCTCGACGGCCTGGCTGGAGGAAAGACGACGGTGTTGCCAGAGATAATGCAGCATTTGTTGAATACGATCGGGGCGGCTTTGAGAGCGATCATCCATTTAACGCACTCCTGAAGGATCCCAACGTCGTCGCGGGATTGTCTGAGGCAAATAGCGCCCGCCCCAGAACCAGATGTTCTGCGCCCGCCCGTTTGAGTTGCTGCCCGGCGGATTCAGAAATCCCGCCGTCAGCCCAACATTCGGCATCGGGAAAATAGCGTGCGCAGGCTGCGACCTTGTCGATTAACGCAGGGTTAAAGCATTGACCGTGTCCATCCGGCTCGCTGGTCATGATCAGACAGGCATCGAGCGCGTGCCGGAGATATAAATAAGGCTCAAGCGGTGTGGCGGGGTTAAACGCCAGGCCTGCGCGGGCACCGGTTTCGCGGATCGCCGTCAGCGCTTCTGCGGGGTTCGCCAGCGCTTCTGCATGTACAAACACCCACGCTGGCGTAAACGGCGATAGTGCCCGAAACCACGGCCAGGGATTGGCGACCATTAAATGGAAAGAGAGCGGATGCTGCGTGGCTTCAAAGACGCTGCGAACGGTTTTCAGGCCAAACGTAATATTCGAGATGAAGCTGGTGTCTTCAATATCCAGGTGCCATGAGCCAATCGGGGCATGGTCAAACTGGCTTAACGCCTGATGCAGGCGCAGCGGATCGGCTGACGCGAGGGAAGGATGCAAAATCATCATTCGCTCCTGACGAGAGACTGCTTCAGTAGCTGGTACAGCGCGCTATCGTTATCGGCGTGGCGTAGCGCCTTGATAAAGGCTTCATCTCCCAACCATTGGCTGATGCGCTGAATGGTCGCGATATGACGATTAGCATCCGTCGCGGTTAACGCAATCAGCAGCCAGACCGGATCGCACTCTTCATGACCAAAGGTCACCGGCTGCTGAAGCGTCGTCACGGCAATCTGGTTATGCACTGCGCCCTGCTCAGGCCGGGCGTGGGGTAAAGCGATCCCCGGTGCCACCACATAGTAAGGCCCCCAGGCCAACGTGTTCTCAATTACCCCGTTAAGGTAGGCGGCTTGCGCGGCGCCGTGGCGGATCAGCGGCTCAATCGCGATGGCTAAGGCCTCTCTCCAGTCGGTGGCGTCCCGGCAGGCTTGTACCCATTTCACATCATTTAACATGGCGCATTGACTCCCTTCCCAGAGTGGGTATGGTGAAAACGCTCCCGCCGGTACTTTTGGCGAAGACAGCGGGAGCATCCCGGGGGATAAGCGTTTGCTTATCCCTTTCTTATTGCCTTATCTGATGCACTTTCTCCATAAAGCGGCTCACCCGTTGCTGATCGACAAAGTTGGCGAAGATGCCGTCCTTTTTGAACCAGGTCGCGGTGACGCAGCCATCGGCGATGGTCAACTGCTCTTCCACGTTATCAAGGCAAACGCCGGTATTGGCCAGCACCACGGTATCCGGAACGGTTTCTTTGACGCGTTTTAACACGGCGCTGTCTGTTTTCGCCCCAGCCGTTAATCCGGAAACGCACAATGCGTCGGGATGGTTGTTAAACACGGTGGATTTGGCAATGGAACAGATATCGCGATTCCCCAGATACACGGCCGCCTCGGGCACAATATTAAACAGGGTCTTCACATGGCCTGCGCCGATCCGATGCTGATGGCGAATGGTTTCGCCGACATTGGTATCCCAGATGCCGAAATCGCTGGCATAGACGCCAGTGAAGATTTCCCGGATGAATGATGCGCCGGTCGCCATGGCTAAATCAAAAGACGCGACGGGGTCCCACAACACATTAACGCCGTAGGGCACACGAATTTCCGTCATCATTTGTCCAATAATACGCGCCATGGCCGCTGTGGTTTCAGGCCGCACTTTCGTGAGATAGGGCAGGCTGAACTCATTGGAAAACATCACTGCGTCAACGCCACCGTTCTGTAACGCCATGAGATCGTCATACGCCCGATCGATAACCCAGTTGATCCCCTTTTGATGATCGAATCCCGGATCGCCTGGCAATGCCCGCAGGTGACACATGGCAATAACCGCTTTTTCTGTGCCTATAACGCTTTTAAGCCAACTCATTCATTTACTCCTTATTCCGACAATTCTCGTTTTCGTAAAATCAGGACTACCGTTGCCGACAAACCAACAGCAACCACCACGCCGATCACGCCCAGGGACATGATTTCTGCGATTGACCAGCCAAACATATTGCCGACAGAAAGCGCGCTAATTTGTGCGCCGTCCTGCGCGAAGCTGAAACCGCCCTTTAGCGCCATCTCGGTAAAGTAAGGCGCAAACTGCGTCGCGATCAGCAGCACGGTGACCATAACGATTACGCCGCTAATCAAGGTGCGCAATAAATCACCCCGGTGGATCACCGTCGCCATGCAGATAAAAAACGGCGCGACGGGCAAATCGGCGAGCGGCAAAACTTTATTGCCGGGCAGAATGCTGGCGAAAATCAGCATAATGGGGATTAACAGCAGGCCGACGGCGATAGTGGTCGGGTGGCCCAACGTCACGGCGGAGTCCAGCCCGATATAGACTTCACGACCATGAAAGTGCTTTTGGAAAAACTGGCGAGCGCCATCCGAAATGGGCAGCAACCCTTCCACGATCAGGCGGATCATGCGCGGAAACAGCACCATTATCGCGGCGACCGTGATCATTAACGTGGCGGTGCCTTTGAAGCCTTCGCCCGCAGCCAGCCCGAAAAGTAAACCCAGCACCACACCGATAATGACGGGGTCGCCCACCATGCCGTAGCGTTTCTGGAGCTCGCTGGCATCGATGTTACGTCCCTTCATGAACGGAATGTTGTCGTACAGGGTATCCAGCAACACAAATAGCGGAACGGAACTGGAACCATAACCTTGCGGGATGGAAATTCCTTCCAGGCCGACAATGCTTTGGACCCGGCGCGCGCTCCAGTCAGCCATTTTCAACGACAGCGCGGCATGGCAGATTGCCGCCAGTACGCCGTAAATCATGCTGCCCGTCATCAACTGCGTCACGGTGCCGGTAATGGCGAAGTGCCAGTAGTTATAGATATCCACGTTCATGGTTTTGGTCAGACGGGTCAGCAACATGCCGATGTTGAGCAAAAAAATGACCGGAATAATGATGGCGCCAATGGCCGTGGCATACCCGACGCCAGAGGCCGGGCCAGCCCCCACGTCGAGCACGTGCAGGTTCAGGCCAAAGCGTTCGATCATTATTTTTATCGGTGGATTCAGGCTATCTATCGCCATGACGATAACCAGCCCCATTCCGACAAAACCTACACCGACCGTGACGCCCGCCTTCACTGCCTGAAGCACCGGGATACGGAAGATAAGGCCAATTAAAATCATAATGATGGGAACAAACACCGTCCCGCCAAGAGACAAAATGTAGTCAAACATAACGCCTCCTTATCATCCCTAGTGGCTGAGCAGCGCTTTAATTTGCTGCTTCAGCGCGTCATCGTTGATACCGGTCAACAGCGCCGCGCCATTCAGCGTGGGCACTCCATAATCGGTAGCGGTTTTCATGGATGTCACAATCAGATCAACGCCCCGGCAATTGAGCGGAATTTCGCTCAGGCAGCACTGGGAGGTCGTAGCGGGGATACCTTGTTGCGCCAGGTAGTCCTGGAGCTTCTGGGCAATCATGGTTGAGGTGGACATGCCAGTGCCGCATGCCACAAGGATCTTTTTCATCACAGAGGGTGCTCCTGAAGGGGGCCCGGGATGGGCTCAATGGGAAATGACTCGGGGCGCTGTTGCACCAGAGCCGTCAGTAAATCGATGCAATGACCGAGGTCGCGCAGGCTGGCGACTTCGGCAGGTGAATGGGTATAGCGGCAGGGAATAGAAAGACTGGCGCAGGGAATGCCGTTTTGCTCCACCTGAATATACCCGGTTTCGGTGATCACGCCGGGCGCCACTTCGCGCTGGACCGGAATGGCGGCCTCGCGAGCCGTCTGTTCCAGCATGGCGATCAACCGGGGCGGCGTGATCAGGCCGGCCAGGGTACCGCGGCCGTGATAGTTCAGGCAGGTAATGCCCACTCCCTGATTAACCACCACATCCGAATAATCATTAAGGTCGGGCGTATCGCAGGACGGGGTAATATCAATCCCAATCGCCAGGTCCGGTTTAATCCGGGATAACACCGGGACGATACCGCGAATATTGAACTCTTCCTGAACGGAAGCGACCAGATACAAAGCGATGGCTAACGGCTGTTGTTTGATGCCGTGCGCCACGCCGAGCAGCGCGGTGCAGCCAAGCCGATCGTCAAGCGCTTTACTGCATACCAGATCGTTAGCCAGTAACTGAGGAGGATTGTACAGCGTGATGGGTGTGCCCACGCGGACCCCCATCCGCTCGGCATCGGCTTTAGAATGGGCGCCGATATCAATCCACAATTTGTCCAGTGACGGGGACTGGGTTCGCTCATCCGCTTTAGCGAAATGATAGGCTTTGATGCCAATGCAGCCGGGAACCGGACCCTGGCTGGTATTCAGGGTGACGCGCGAGCCGGGCATGGTAATTTGCGCAGGCCCGCCAACCCGTTCGAAGCGCACAAAGCCGGAAGGCTCGATTTTGCGCACCATAAAACCCACTTCATCCATATGCGCGAAAACCATCACCCTGAGTGCATCCGGGCTCTCACTGCCGTAGCGAGCGACGATGTTTCCTAACCGGTCGCGCCAGACTTCATGCGCCGTGGTGGAAAACTGCTGCTGCATATAGTCGGCAAGCGCGGTTTCGTGGCCGGAAATCCCGTCCAGCGTTAGTAAGGTAAACAACGTGTCTTTCATGTCGAAGGTCATTACGCAACTCCAGTAAAATTCACTCATTTGTTGAGCGATTTATAAGCGGCGAATGACGCAATAAGTGTGACAAGAATCACCTGGTCAGCAATAAAGTGACCAAATCAAAGAGATATGTGATCGATATGAAGCTATTTCGCGCAGCTACGTTGAGCGAATAGTATGCAGAGAGGCGGGGAAACAGGCATAAAAAAACCCGCGTTAAGCGGGTCTTTTTTACAAAGCGTCAACGGCGGGCGATTAAGCCAGTTTGTTGATCTGCGCGGTCAGGTTAGCCTTATGACGCGCTGCTTTGTTTTTGTGGATCAGACCTTTAGCGGCCTGGCGATCCACGATCGGCTGCATTTCGTTGAATGCATTCTGTGCTGCTGCTTTGTCGCCAGTTTCGATAGCTGCGTATACTTTCTTGATGAAAGTACGCATCATAGAACGACGGCTAGCGTTGTGTTTGCGAGCCTTTTCAGACTGAACGGCGCGCTTCTTAGCTGACTTGATATTAGCCAAGGTCCAACTCCCAAATATGATCTATATGGACAATTCAAAGGCCGAGGAATATGCCCTCTTAGCCCCGTTTTGTCAATGGATTTGTGCAAATAAGCGCCGTTAATGAAGCGACACTTGTTACGTAGTGATGGCGCAGGATTCTACCAGCTTGCGCCACGCGAATACAGCCTTTCGGGGACAAAAATAGTAAAGCTTTGGCGCAATTCCTTATGATTGCCGCTAAGTGCGCTAAAACAACCGGTTTCGGGGCGGTATCTGCAATCGTTGGTTAACCTTGAGAGCGGTACACGCTATAATCCGACGATTTTCACCCTGTTGAGCCTGTCATGAAGCTGATACGCGGCATTCACAATCTGACCTCTGAACACCGTGGTTGTGTCCTCACAATTGGTAATTTCGATGGCGTACATCGCGGCCATCAGGCGTTGCTCGCCGGATTGCGCAAGGAAGGGCGTCGCCGCAATCTGCCGGTGATGGTGATGATATTCGAGCCTCAGCCGCTGGAACTGTTCGCCGCAGACAAAGCCCCGGCGCGGCTGACCCGGCTGCGTGAAAAGCTGAAATATCTGGCCGAGTCGGATGTGGATTACGTGCTGTGCGTCCGGTTCGACCGGCGTTTCGCGGCGCTCACCGCGCAAACCTTCGTCAGCGATCTGCTGGTGACGCGCCTTGGCGTACAGTTCCTGGCGGTGGGGGATGATTTCCGCTTTGGCGCTGGTCGTCAGGGAGATTTCTTGTTATTACAACAGGCTGGCCTGGAATACGGCTTCGACGTGACCAGCACCCAGACATTCTGCCACGGCGGCGTGCGCGTCAGCAGTACGGCGGTGCGTCAGGCGCTGGCGGAGGACGATCTGCCCCAGGCGGAGCAACTGCTCGGCCATCCGTTTATGATTTCTGGCCGTGTGGTGCACGGCGATGAGCTGGGCCGCACCATCGGCTTCCCGACGGCGAACTTACCGCTGCGCCGTCAGGTTTCCCCGGTTAAAGGGGTGTATGCGGTTGAAGTCACAGGGCTGGGCGATACGCCGCTGCCCGGCGTTGCCAATATCGGCACGCGCCCGACGGTGCAGGGAATGCGCCAGCAGCTTGAGGTTCATCTGTTAGATATTGCAATGGACCTTTACGGACGCCATATAGATGTGGTGTTGCGTAAAAAAATACGTAATGAGCAGCGATTTGCTTCGCTTGATGAACTGAAAGCGCAAATCGCCAGGGATGTCGTGACGGCCCGCGAATTTTTTGGGCGGGTTACCCGCCAGACGATGGGAAACAAGACCAGTTAGCCGGCTTTAGGCCTGTTGGTGTTAATCAAACCGAAATACGGAACCGAGAATCTAATGAGTGACTATAAATCTACCCTGAATTTGCCGGAAACAGGGTTCCCGATGCGTGGCGACCTCGCCAAACGCGAACCGGGAATGCTGGCGCGTTGGACCGATGATGACCTGTACGGCATCATCCGTGCGGCGAAAAAAGGCAAAAAAACCTTCATTCTGCATGATGGCCCTCCTTATGCGAATGGCAGCATTCATATTGGTCACTCGGTTAACAAGATTCTGAAAGACATTATTATCAAATCCAAAGGGCTGGCGGGTTATGACTCCCCGTATGTGCCAGGATGGGATTGCCACGGTCTGCCGATTGAACTGAAAGTTGAACAGCTGATCGGCAAGCCGGGCGAGAAAGTGTCCGCAGCGGAATTCCGTGCCGCCTGCCGTAAATACGCGGCTGAGCAGGTTGAAGGCCAGCGCGCCGACTTTATCCGTCTGGGCGTGCTGGGCGACTGGTCGCACCCGTACCTGACCATGGACTTCAAAACCGAAGCCAATATTATTCGCGCGCTGGGCAAAATCATCGGCAACGGCCACCTGCACAAAGGTGCCAAGCCGGTGCACTGGTGCGTTGACTGCCGTTCCGCGCTGGCGGAAGCGGAAGTCGAGTATTACGACAAAACCTCGCCGTCCATCGACGTAACATTCCACGCCGTTGATGCCGACGCGGTAAAAGCCAAATTCGGCGCGGCCAACGTAAACGGCCCGATTTCGCTGGTGATCTGGACCACCACCCCGTGGACCCTGCCCGCTAACCGCGCTATCTCTCTGCATGCGGATATCGACTATGCGCTGGTGCAGATTGACGGTCAGGCGCTGATCCTGGCGAAGGAGCTGGTGGACAGCGTGATGAAACGCGCCGGTATCACCGATTTTACCGTGCTGGGCACTGTGAAAGGCGATGCGCTGGAATTGCTGCGCTTCAAACACCCGTTCCTGGATTTCGACGTGCCGGCGATCCTCGGCGAGCACGTGACGCTGGACGCCGGTACCGGCGCGGTGCATACCGCCCCTGGCCACGGCCCGGACGACTATGTAATCGGCCAGAAATACGGTCTGGAAACCGCTAACCCGGTTGGCCCGGACGGCGCGTATCTGCCGGGCACCTACCCGACGCTGGACGGCGTTCAGGTATTCAAGGCTAACGATCTGATCGTCAACCTGCTGCGTGAAAACGGCGCGCTGCTGCATGTTGAAAAACTGCTGCATAGCTATCCGCACTGCTGGCGTCACAAAACGCCGATTATCTTCCGCGCCACCCCGCAGTGGTTTATCAGCATGGATCAGAAAGGCCTGCGCGCGCAGTCGTTGCAGGAGATCAAAGGCGTGCAGTGGATCCCGGACTGGGGCCAGGCGCGTATCGAGTCGATGGTCGCTAACCGTCCGGACTGGTGTATCTCCCGTCAGCGCACCTGGGGTGTGCCGATGGCGCTGTTCGTGCATAAAGAGACCCAGGAACTGCATCCGCGTACCCAGGAGCTGATGGAAGCCGTTGCCCAACGCGTTGAGCAGGACGGTATTCAGGCGTGGTGGGATCTCGACCCGCGCGACATCATGGGCAACGACGCCGACAGTTATGAGAAAGTGCCGGATACCCTGGACGTGTGGTTCGACTCCGGTTCTACCCATGCTTCCGTGGTTGATGTGCGTCCGGAGTTTGCCGGCCATGCGGCGGATATGTATCTCGAAGGTTCCGACCAGCATCGCGGCTGGTTTATGTCCTCTCTGATGATCTCCACCGCCATGAAAGGCAAAGCGCCGTACCGTCAGGTTCTGACCCACGGCTTCACCGTGGATGGTCAGGGCCGCAAAATGTCCAAGTCCATCGGCAACACCGTATCGCCGCAGGACGTGATGAACAAACTCGGCGCGGACATTCTGCGTCTGTGGGTGGCCTCGACCGATTACACCGGCGAAATGGCGGTCTCTGACGAGATCCTCAAGCGCGCCGCCGATGCGTACCGCCGCATTCGTAATACCGCGCGCTTCCTGCTGGCGAACCTTAACGGCTTCGATCCGGTAAAAGACAGCGTTAAGCCGGAAGAGATGGTCGTTCTGGATCGCTGGGCGGTCGGCTGCGCCAAAGCGGCGCAGGAAGATATCGTGAAATCTTACGAAGCCTATGATTTCCACGAAGTGGTGCAGCGCCTGATGCGTTTCTGCTCCGTAGAAATGGGTTCGTTCTATCTCGATATCATCAAAGACCGTCAGTACACGGCGAAAGCGGACAGTGTGGCGCGCCGCAGTTGCCAGACCGCGCTGTACCACATCGCGGAAGCGCTGGTGCGCTGGATGGCGCCGATCATGTCCTTCACCGCTGATGAAATCTGGGGCTACCTGCCGGGCGAGCGTGAAAAATACGTGTTTACCGGCGAATGGTACGACGGTCTGTTCAGCCTTGCCGATAACGAAGCCATGAACGATGGCTACTGGGACGAGCTGCTGAAAGTGCGCGGCGAAGTGAACAAAGTCATCGAACAGGCGCGTGCTGATAAACGCATCGGCGGCTCGCTGGAAGCGGCGGTGACGTTGTATGCGCAGCCGGAACTGGCAGCGAAACTGACGGCGCTGGGCGATGAATTGCGATTTGTCCTGTTGACCTCAGAGGCGCAAGTTGAAGAGTATGCACAGGCGTCCGCCGAGGCCCAGCAGAGCGAACAGCTTAAAGGCCTGAAAGTGGCATTACGCAAAGCCGATGGTGAGAAGTGTCAGCGCTGCTGGCATTACACCGCCGACGTCGGTCAGGTAGCGGAACACGCCGAACTGTGTGGCCGCTGTGTCAGCAACGTCGCCGGTGACGGCGAAAAACGTAAGTTTGCCTGATGAGTAAACCGATCCTTTCAACAGGGCTGCGCTGGCTGTGGCTGGTGGTGGTCGTGCTGATTGTCGATTTGGGCAGTAAATACCTGATCCTCCAGAACTTTGCTCTGGGGGATACGGTGTCACTGTTCCCGTCGCTCAATCTGCATTATGCGCGCAACTACGGCGCGGCATTTAGCTTCCTCGCCGATAAAGGCGGCTGGCAGCGCTGGTTCTTTGCCGGTATCGCCATCGGCATCTGCGTGGTGCTGGCGGTGATGATGTATCGCGCCAAAGCCAGCCAGAAGCTCAACAATATCGCCTATGCTTTAATCATCGGCGGGGCGTTGGGCAACCTGTTCGACCGCCTGTGGCACGGCTTTGTGGTCGATATGATCGACTTCTACGTCGGCGACTGGCATTTCGCGACCTTTAACCTGGCGGACACGGCGATTTGCGTCGGTGCGGCGCTGATCGTGCTGGAAGGTTTCTTTGTCTCTTCTGACAAAACGGCCCGGGAAAAGAAAAGTCATGAGTAAAAGTGTTCAGAGCAACAGCGCCGTGCTGGTCCACTTCACGCTGAAGCTGGAAGATGGCTCGACGGCGGAATCGACCCGCAATAACGGCAAACCTGCTCTGTTCCGGCTGGGGGATGGCTCGCTGTCCCCTGGGCTTGAAGCGCAGCTGCTGGAGATGCGCGCGGGGGATAAAAAATCCTTCACGCTGCCGCCGGAATCCGGGTTTGGCATTCCCAGCCCGGACATGATCCTGTACTTCTCGCGTCGGGAGTTTATCGACGCCGGAGAGCCGGAAATCGGGGCGATCATGTTATTCACCGCCATGGATGGTTCGGAAATGCCTGGTGTGATTCGCGAAATTAACGGCGACTCCATCACGGTGGATTTCAACCATCCACTTGCCGGGCAGAACCTTCATTTTGATATCGACGTGCTGGAGGTTGATCCGGTACTGGAGACGTTGAATGCAGATCCTGTTGGCTAACCCGCGCGGGTTTTGCGCTGGTGTTGACCGTGCAATCAGCATTGTCGAAAACGCGCTGACCATTTACGGTGCGCCGATTTATGTGCGCCATGAAGTGGTGCATAACCGCTACGTGGTGGACAGCCTGCGCGAACGCGGCGCGATTTTTATCGAGCAAATCAGCGAAGTGCCGGACGGCGCGATCCTGATTTTCTCGGCGCACGGCGTGTCCCAGGCAGTACGCAACGAAGCGAAAAACCGTGATTTAACGGTGTTTGACGCTACCTGTCCGCTGGTAACCAAAGTGCATATGGAAGTGGCGCGCGCCAGCCGGCGCGGCGAAGAAGCGATCCTGATCGGCCACGCCGGGCACCCGGAAGTGGAAGGCACCATGGGTCAGTACAGCAACCCGAAAGGGGGCATGTACCTGGTGGAGTCGCCGGAAGATGTGCTGAAAATTGAAGTGAAAGACGACAGCAATCTCTCCTTTATGACCCAGACCACGCTGTCCGTGGACGATACGTCGGATGTGATCGACGCGCTGCGCAGCCGCTTCCCGAAAATCATCGGCCCGCGCAAAGACGATATTTGCTACGCCACGACGAACCGTCAGGAAGCGGTACGCGCGCTGGCGGCGGAGGCGGATGTGGTGCTGGTGGTCGGGTCGAAAAACTCCTCCAACTCCAACCGTCTGGCGGAACTGGCCCAGCGGATGGGTAAAAAAGCCTATCTGATTGATGATGCCAGCGATATTAACGAGTCGTGGCTGTCAGGCGCGGCCTGCGTTGGCGTTACGGCGGGGGCGTCGGCACCCGATATTCTGGTGCAAAACGTCCTGAAACGGTTGCAGGCGTTAGGCGGCGGCGAAACGCGCGAACTCACCGGTCGGGAAGAGAATATTGTGTTCGAAGTTCCGAAAGAGCTGCGGATGGACGTGCGCGAAGTCGAGTAACGTGCTTATGCGTTTCAGAAAAAAGCCAGACTACACCGTCTGGCTTTTTTTGTTGCCAAAGGGACGGGCAACAGATCGTCAATTCTGTGAGCCTGCCAGCAGGATACTGTTTATCTTGTTCAGGTTAATCGATTAATCTGCCAGAATGATCATGTTGTTCTCCTCGGGCCGGAGACAAACATGAGTGATTTATTGATCCAACCCTTCCAGCTTGCCTGGGCGACGGGTGCGTTAAGTTGCGGCCCGTTAATCCGCAAAACCACTCGCCTTAGCGATCTCAGTACCGTTTTTATCAATCGCGACGCGATCCAGCAGTTTGCCGATCGGCCTGCTTATGATGTCGACATGTTTGATTCGCCTGGCGGCGAAGGCGAACTCTACGTCGGCGTGACACACCTTTATCCCGGTAAAGTTGGCGACGAATATTTTATGACGCGCGGGCACTTTCATCAGCGTCGCGAACAGGGGGAAGTCTATTTCGGCCTGGAGGGCGAAGGACTGTTGTTGTTGCAAAATGAGCAGGGCGAGGCGTGGACCGAACCCGTGTTCGCCGGTTCGGTCCATATTATTCCCGGCTTTACCGCCCATCGCTTAATCAACACCGGTGCGCAAACCCTGCGCGCGCTGGCCGTCTGGCCGAGTATCGCCGGGCATGACTATACCTCATTGCCGCACGGTTTTGCGTTGCGGGTAACAGAAGAGGCGGGGAAAGTACGGATTACGGCGGTGCAACATGGCTGATATGACCGCAAAGTACGGCCTGAATATGGCCATTCACCACCAGCCGCTGGGATTCAGCTACGGCGAGGATGTGATCGGGCCGATGCCAGAAGTGCGTACCCTTGACCAGATCCGCGCCTCGCTGCGCGATCCCGACTGTAGCGGGCCGGAGGCGGTCTATGCCATCGCGATGGATGTCGCTCGTTTGCAGGATCGAGAGGAACTACGTAAGCGGATGCTGTTGTTCGGCGTTGTGACCTATGCGGCAGGCCAACTGGGCGATGAACCGGTACGCAGCCAGGGGCATATCCATCGCATCAGCCAGCATAGCGGCTGGTCCCCGCCGGAGCTGTATGAAATCTGGCAGGGCAAAGCGATCATCTATATGCAGGAATTTGTGGAAGACGATCCGGGGCGCTGTTTCGCCGCCATCGCCGGGCCGGGTGACAAAGTACTGGTGCCGCCGGGATGGGGGCACGCGACGATTTCCGCCTCCGTTGACGAACCACTGACCTTCGGTGCCTGGTGCGATCGTGAGTATGGTTTTGAATATGACGCCGTACGGGCGCATAAGGGGCTGGCGTGGTATCCGCTGGTACAGGATGGCCATATCGTCTGGCAGCATAACGCCCACTATACACCGGGGCGATTACAGGTAATTACACCGCGTCGCTACAGCGAATTCGGTATTACCGACCAACCCATTTACCAGCAGTTTATTGACGATCCAGCCCGGTTTCAGTTCATCTCAAAACCAGACCGGGTTGCCAGCCTGTGGCGCAATTTCCATCCATGATAAAACCGGGGCGCAGGCCCCGGTTAGCTTGATATTTTTATCCGGCAAACAACCCGCTCGCGACACCTATCGCAGCGAGGATCAGTAACAGCAGCATCGCTTTAACGGGGGAGACCCCGCGCTTCGCCATCAGATACCAGGTGCCCAGCACCACAATCAGCGGCAGTAGCTGCGGGAAGATGCCGTCGAGCATTTGCTGAACGTGAATATTGACCCCGTCATTGGTTACAAACTCCAGCCCGGTGCCCAGTTTCACATAGCTTGCGGCCACACCGCCCATCACAAACACGCCGAGCAACGACAGCGCTTCACGCAGGCGGGTCGATCGGCTGCTGACCAGCATCTCCACCGAGCCGGACCCCATCTGGTAGCCTTTAAGGAACAGAAACCACGAGCCGGGAATAATAATCGCCAGCCACGCCACCGTGTAAAACAGCGGGCCGAGCATACTGCCTCCTGCTGCCAGCGCCATCCCGATACTGAGTAAAATGGGGATTAGCATACCGGGGATCATCGAGTCGCCAATCCCGGCCAGCGGGCCCATCAGGCCCACTTTCAGGGTATTAATGGTCTCGCCGTCGATGGGTTCGCCATTGGCTTTTTTCTCTTCCAGACCCAGCGCCATGCCATTAACAATCGCCCCGATCTGCGGTTCAGTGTTGTAGAACGATGCGTGACGGCGCAGCATCTCGGTGCGCGCCGCTGCATCCGGGTAAAGTTTACGGGCGACCGGCAGCATGCTGAGGCAGAAGCCAAATGACTCCAGGCGTTCAAAGCTCATGGAGGAAAGATTGTGCATCATCCAGGCGCGCCAGCAGCGGCGCAGATCTTTACGGGTGAGTTTACGCGCTTCCATCAGAATTCATCCTCATCATCGACAGGCGAGGCGGCTTTCACCGCAGGCTGGGCTTCCGGTTTATAGTTGTAATGAATCAACGCCAGCAGCGCGCCCACGATCACCAGCGCAACCATGTTCAGCTTCAGAAACACGATGCAGACGAAACCCACCAGAAAATAGATCAACATGCTGTAATTTTTGATGATTTGCTTAAGCAGGATCGCGATACCCACCGCCGGTAAAATCCCGCCCAGCACGTTCATGATTGCCAGCACCATGCGCGGCAGGCTGTCCATAAATTCACTGATGTACTGCGCGCCAAAATAGACCGCGATAAAAGTCGGTACAAAGCGCAGCAGGAAGTTGGTCGCCTGCGGAAAGATGGCGCTATTAAGATAGATGCCGCGCTCGTCGCCGCGTTCCAGCGCCACATCGGCACGGTGGTTCCAGAACGAGTTCAGCACCATCATGGCGTTAAAAAGGATTGTCCCGGCGATGCCGATAGTGGCAGCCAGCGCTACGGCCACTTCCGGCCCTTTGCCGGAGAGAATACCCAGCGCGATAGCCGGGAACGCCACGAAATTCAGGTCAGCGGGCATGGAGCCGCCTGGCGTCACCATCGCGATATACACCGCCTGCACCGCCACGCCGATAATAATCCCGGTGGTCACATCACCGAGGATCAGGCCGACCAGCATGCCGGAAACCAGCGGACGGGTGATCAGATACCAGCCCCCCGTCAGGCCAAACAGCCAGGGGCTACTTAGCGCCCCCAAATAACACAAGATGCCAATCAATGTGGCTTCGACAATCATGATGCGCTCCTCATTTTATTTTCTGCCGGGCGTCCTGCCAGCTATAGCAACTGGCATCGGGAACCAGCCGGAACTCAATGGCGTGACCGTGGGCAGCGAGCCAGTCGAACGCAGCGGTTTCTTGCGCATTCACCGACTGATTGGGACCGATAGTGATGGTATTGGCGCGAGCGCTCATCGGGCCGACATTGATCTTGCCGTTGGCGTTTTTCAGGCTTATTCCCGCCATTTCAATGCGCTGAAGCGTCACTGGCGATTTGCCAATCACGAAATAGCGTTTCTCGCTGGCAATCACTTTCGGCAGTTTTTCGATAGCGGTGGCGGTATCGAACAGCCACACTTTGGTGTCCTGCACCGCGCCTTTCATCACCGAGGAGAGCAGGGGATCGGCCGCGACGGCGTCATCAATCGCGATGATGCCGTCACAGGGCAGCTCTTTGGCCCAGCGTGTCACGAGCTGCCCATGAATGACGCGGTCATCAATACGTACAAATGAGAGACTCATAGCGGGCTCCTTAAAAATCGTCAGGGGTTAATGAAGAAACGGGAGCGGCCTTTACCAGCGTTGGTTGGGCCATTTCCAGCAATAACGTGGCGGCGGTATCAACGTCGGTATGTTCGGTAACCTCGTCACTGAGCAGCAATATCGGTAAATTCACCCCGGCGAGCACGGCTACCGGCGGCGAGCAGTCGGGGGAAAACGCGTAATGGCAGGCGACGTTCCACGGCGTGCCGCTTTGCATATCGCACAGCACCAGCACGCCGTCCGCACCTTCGCGGGCAGCGGCCATCACCGCCGCGAAATCCTGCTTAAAGCCTTCTATACCGCGCTGCTCATCCAGCGTGACCGTGCGCACGTGCGGCAGCTCGCCGTATACCATTCGGCTGCTTTCCAGCAATGCCCTGGCATAGGGCCCGTGGCTGGCAACGATAAAATGAATCATGGTTACCCCCTTACCCAGGCTTTCACCGTCGCCAGCGTTTGCCCGATGCTTTCACCCCAGGGTGAAATACGGTACTCGCCCACGGCGGCGGGAACGATAAAGGTTTCGGCGTAATGCACCACATAGGGGTCAAATGCGCCGGTCGGGCTGTCCACCAGGGCTTCCGCGCCCTCCACCAGATTGAGCACGTTAACGCCGCCGTGAGTGTGATGAGTGACCGGCACGCTAAACCAGTGGCGGCGGGTTTCGATAAATTCCCGTTCATGCAGGCCGGTGCGCTCTTCGCGCCAGCCGTGGCCGCTGGCAACAGGTTCGATGCGGTTCACCAGATGCTTTTCCACCCAGCGGGTGTCACGCTGCCAGTCGATCACCTGGGCGCCATGCTCCAGATGCACCGGGCGCGGCAGGCCATCCAGTCCCAGGCGGCCCCAGTCCCACAACTTGAAGGTGAAAATATACGGCGTGGCGCTGATCTCCAGCACCATGGTGCCCTTACCGGAACAGTGCACGGTCCCGGCGGGGATCAGGAAGTGATCGTGCTTACGCGCCGGGATCTGGTTCACGAAGCGCTGGTCATCGAACGGCTTTTCACCGCGTTGGGCGGCATAGAGATCGTCCAGCATCGCCTGCGGCTGTGTGCCGGTGTGCGTTCCCAGATACACCACCGCGCCTGGCTCCGCATCGAGAATGTAATAACTCTCATCCTGGGTATAGTGCATTCCGAATTGCTGCTGGATATATTCCGTTAGCGGGTGCACCTGGAAACTCAGATTCTGGCCGTCCATGGTATCGAGAAAGTCGAAGCGGATCGGAAATTCGGCCCCGAACCGGGCGTGAACTTTTTCACCCAGCAACTGACGCGGCTGTAATAACACTAAATCCTGAGAGGGGATCTCGATCCGCACCGCGCCGAAACGCAAGAACAGGCTGTTTTCCTCGGGCACACAGTCAAAACACCATGCGTAATTCGCCGCAGAGGGATCGAGATCGAATCGTTGTTTCATCCACTGGCCGCCCCACACGCCGGGGTCAAAGAAAGGCACTACGCGGAACGGCTGGCGGGTTGCCTGCACAAGACCGGCGCGCAGCCCGTCGCCGCTCACCATGTTGGGGTGATCTTGCCGGGTGGTATCCAGCACAAAATCGGCGCGCTTCAGCAGCGTGGTTTTATGGCGGTCAAACACCCGCCACTCGATGAAGAAGGCGCGTTTGTAGCGGCGCAGCATATCTTCGTGCTGGTTTTCAACACCCCAGTTGCCGAGTTCACCGCTACGCATCCGCTGTTGGATCTCCCAGCGCGCCAGATCGGCGTACACCAGCACATCGCCCGGATGCACCAGCGCCGCGCCGGGGCCGTAAATCACCACCAGGCCTTGCTCAACGCCATCAACCTCATGGCGCAGTTGCGCCAGCCGTTGCGGGGAGAAAAATTCTGTTAGTTGATGACAGGAGAGCACGCCAAACACCCGATCGTCGGTGAGATTGCGGGCCAGCAGGGTGTGCAGATGCTGTTCGTCCAGCCTGGCGGTTTCTACGTTGATCGTTAACTGCGGCGCAAGCCGGGGCAGCAATTGGGTTTCCAGTTCCGCAAGCCTGACGCCCGGGTAACAGTCAATGACCAGCACCGTTTTCCCTGGGCCAGGCCGTTTCGCGCTGAGCGCGGCAACGATGTTATCCCATCCCTGGCAGGCCTGGTTTTCAAAGCCCGAAACCGTGATTTCCGGATATTTATCATAAGCTGTCTGTGTCATAGGCTCTCCCCTTATCCTTGCTAAGAGATTAATCGATTAACCGATTCAGGGAAGTGTGGTTAACGCGATTAACCCGCCATTTACGGCAATCAAGCCGGAGTTGTGGACGGTGTTGTGAAACACCTCACAGGACAAAGTGCAAAAAACAGGTTATTCGATTAATCTGTCTGGAAAAAAGGGAGGAAGCATGACGACAGTAACGCTGGCGCAGGTCGCCGAACGGGCGGGCGTGTCAACCGCCACCGTCTCTATGGTGCTGCGCAACCGGGGACGGATTTCACAGGCTACCCGTGAGCGGGTGCTGAAAGCGCTGGATGATTCCGGCTATGTCTACAACCAGACCGCAGCCAATTTGCGCAACCGCAGCAGCAATCAGGTTGGGCTGTTACTGCATGACATTACCAACCCCTTTTACAGCGAGATGACCGCCGGGCTGAGCCATGAAATGGAGCGCCACGATTTGCTGCTGTTCCTGGCCAACAGCGAAGAATCTGGCGAACGCCAGCAGCGGTTTGTTGATTCGCTGATGCGCAATAACGCCTGCGGGATGGTGCTATGTGCCGCGCGCGACACGCCGCAGGCTTTTTTTGACGGGCTGAAGCGGCGCAATATCCCGGTGATCCTCACGGTGCGCACCTTCGGGGATGCGGATTTCGATTACGTTGGCACCGATAACTTTTTCGGCACTCAGCTGGCGACCACGCACCTGTTAAAGCTGGGCCACCGTAACATTGCGTTTATCGGCGGTAGCGCTAATTCCGGCACTCGCGCCCAGCGTATCGGCGGCTTCACCAGCAAGTTGATTGAGCATGGCCTGTCGCCGAAGCCGGAATGGATTGTTACTTCCCAGGCCAGCCAGAGCGATGGCGCACGCGTGGCGGAAGCATTGTTGACCGCGTATCCAGATATTACCGCCGCCGTCTGTTATCAGGACATCGTGGCGCTTGGCGTGATGCAGGCGCTGCGAAAAATGGGCCGCACGCCTGGCCAGGATTTCGCGCTGGTGGGGTTTGACGATATTACCGAGGCGGCCCTGGTGCAACCGGCGCTCACTACGGTTTCGGTGGCGGCGAAAGAGATTGGCCGTAAAGCGGGAGAGCTGTTGTACAGCCGTATTCAGGGTAACGATGAACCGCCGAAGCGGATCATTTTGCCGCCCGCGCTGGTGATCCGGGGTTCCTGCGGGTTCCACCAGGCCAGCGCTGCGCAATAAAAGCGGTCACGCCACCAGTTCAATCAGATTGCCATCGGGATCGCGGATCACCGCCTCGTAAAACCCGTCCCCGGTGGTACGCGGCGGGCTGACCAGAATGCCGGACTGCGCGGCGCGATCGGCCATGGCGTCGACTTGCTGTTTCGCGCCGACGTTAACGGCGATATGCGCCCATCCCGTCAGCTCCTGCCCGCCAGGACCGTCGCCCAGCTCGGGCAGGGTCATTAGTTCAATCGTTGGGCCGTCGGTCAGGCTGATGAAATATGACTGAAATCCCAGTCGGTTGTTACTGGTGTACAGCGCGTTGCTGACGCCGCCGAACATCTCGCGCCAGAATGCCTGCTGCGCCGCCAGGTTGCGCGTCCAGAGCGCTACGTGGGCAATTTTCATAAATTTTATCCCGTCAGCGGTGAAGAGAAGTTATGCCCGGCGATCGCTACCCGCTGCCAGGCACAGCATAAAGATCAGCGTGCCGCCAGGCTGACCAGCATTTTCAGGCTGGCGGAGTAATAATCTTCCTGGGCGGTGATTTGCGGTTCGCTTTTCGGCAGTTGTCCCAGCACAAAATCGCGCACCGCCAGAATGCCGCCGTCCATCATATACGGGGCGGGATCGTTAGTGGTGACGTTGATCCAGGCCGGCGTCTGGCTGCGGGAATACTGGCCCCAGAACGCCTTGTACGGCTCCAGCAGCGGGTTTTGCGGCGCATACCATTTCACATACAACGGCACGCGGATGGCATCGTAGCTAAAGCGCGCGGGCCACTGTTTGGCGGGAGTCATACGCCCGTCGGCATACAGCGATACCCAGTCGGAGGGGAGTTGCCCCTTACCAAAACGCATTTTTCCCAGCAGTTTCTGACCATCGGTGATGAGATCTTTCCAGACCATCAAATGGCTGCGGTTGCCTAAATCGCGCCACGCCGGGAAGACAAAATACGACGGGTTGAGATTGATATTGCTGTTGAGATTGAATCCGTTCGCGCCGGGCAACATCACTTTGTAGCCCGCATAGCTGATCACGTTATGGGCGACAATCGCTTTGGCGATGGCGTCTGAGGCGCTGAGATAGTCATTGCTGCGCCACTTCTCACCCGCTTTCAACAGTGCCCAGGCGATAAAGGTATCGCCATCGGTGGCATTGTTTTTATCGGTGATCGGCTGGGCTTCTACCGGGTTATAGCGCCAGTAAAACAGGCCGTTATCCGGATTCTTTAAGGTTTTATTGGTCCATCCCCAAATTTTGTCGAAGCTGGCGCGGTCATCGTTTATCACCGCCATCATCATGGCAAAACCCTGCCCTTCGGTGTGGCTGACGCTGTTATTGCCGGTATCGATAATGCGCCCGTCGGGCATCAAAAACCGCGCTTTATAGCTGTCCCACGCGCTACCGGCCAGCGCGCACTGGCTGGTCAGTAACACCATCATGGCCACAAACAGCGTCTTGCCTCGCTGCAACATGCATTCACCTCATCGGCTATTTTGATATCTGAAATGGACCTCAGTGGCCGACGGCGCGGTTTCGCGCCATAACGACACCGTGGGTTTTCCCCCCTGAGACTGTAACCAGCGCGCGTATAACCCCTCCAGAACGGCGCTCATCGCGCTGCTCCAGGCCGCTTGTCGGGCTTCATCGGGGGGAACAGGTAACGCCATGTGACGAATAAGCAGGGCGGTTTCGCTGGCTTCGATATCAATATACCCCCAGTTGAAATCCGCAAGTTGCTTATTTATCGCAAGTTCCAGCTCACCTACCGTATTTGATAGCGCCAGCGGAAATCGCTTGCCAAGTTCGTCGCCCATCTGCGTCAGGAAAGCGTGGCTCTGGGATTCGCCCACGTTCGCTACCATGTTTTCTACCAGGGTATGAAGCAGTGCAAACCATCCTGACTGGGTTTGTTGATTCTGGAAATACTGCAAAAGTCGTGCGTCATTCATATTAGTTATTCCCCAGCAGATAACGGAAGTAGAGCTGCGCGGTGCTTTCGTTGTAATCCCCAAAGGTGTCGTAACCCACCTGGCCGCCGATGGTCATGTCCTTATTGATTTTGTAATCGGCGGCGGCACGCAGGTTATAACCCAGGCCGTTTTCGCTATTGCCGCTGTAGTACGCCTCTTTGGCGAAGCCGTTGGCGACGTAATCTTCCAACTGCGATTGCAGGCGCTGGTCGCCAGGGAAGTAAGCGCTTCTGTCCTGGGTATAGGACTGATAGCCCAGCGACGCGCCTACCGACATTTTCCAGTTGTCGAAGGTTTGAGAATAGTCGATGGGGAAAGAGACGCTGACGTAATCCTGCGGGCTGAAATAGCCCCCCTGCCCGTAGCTGAAGTAGCTCAGGTTTTTGGAGAAATCCATGTAAGTCATGCTGATGCCGGTTTTCAGCTCGCGGTCATCGGCGCGTAAAGGCCGCAGATAAACCCCGGCTGACCCCGTCACATTGCTGTTGCTCGGCACGTTTTCGCCCAAATAGTTATACAGGCCGAATCCGGCGTAAAATCCGGCGTCGCCGTTGTCATAGCTCAGCTGGGCGCTGCCGCCGTTTTTCGTGACCTGGCCCCATTTCTTGCCGCTGTATTTATCTTCGACGCCCACATAGGAAAGTAGACTATCTACCACCGCGCGGCGTTCGCCGGTGAGGATCAGCTTCAGATAATCGGTTAACTGCGGTGACCACTGGATCCCGCCCACTACGGTGTTGAGATCCTGGCCGAGCGGCGTCGAACCTACGTCGATTTTGTACTGATCGCCGGTGAGCGCCATGCCCACTTCTACCCCGGAGGCTTTTTGCGATCCCTGTGACGGCACGTCTATGGTGTCGAGATTAGGCCGGGTTGGCGGCGTGGTGGTGGAGGCGTTGTACAGGCCCTGGGCCACTTCGCCCTGGATTAGCGCCCCGGTGCCGAAGCGGGTGCTGGCCTGGTCGGATGAACTACCGGCATTCAGGCTAATCGGCGTGACGTTAATGTCGAAACGCGAATCGCCAAACGGCACCGTCGACCACTGGAGCGGCGATTTAATTTCGGTGAGTTTGCTGAGCCCGCTTTCGCCATCGCGCCCGCGCACCGCCACGGAACCGCGCGTCCAGGTGGCGGTTTTCTCGGTGAGCTGCTCGATCATGTTATCGACCTGGCGCAGTGTACCGGCCTGGGCGCTCTCCATCGGCAGATCGCTGCGCACGGCGGCGGGCGGCGCGGTTTGCGGATTACGCGCCAACTGCGCCACCTGCCATGGCATCGCCTGGCCGTAAACCGACGGCGACGCCGCCTGGCTGCGGCTGGCGGTGGTGATAAACGGGTTATCCGCCAGCGCCAGGCCGCCGAGCATCGGCGAGGTGTCACCCCCCGCGCCCTGCAAGCCTAACAGCTTGCCGCGCGCGGAGCGCAGGTAGCTCATCGCCTGCTGGTGGTTGCCTTGCGCTTCGGCGACGCGCGCCTGAAGCAGCAGCCGGTCCGGCGTGTCGTTGCTGCGTAGCCCCGCCGCCAGTTGGCGCGCACGGTCGGTATTGCCCTCCGCCAGCGCCACGTCAATGGCGCCAACCCGGGCATCCTGCTGCGGCGTGTCGCGAGTCATCAGGTAGTCATATACCACGCCCGCTTCTTTGTTCATCTTGCCGGACTGGTACAGGCGCGCCATGGCGAACATCAGATCGGTATTCTGCGGATCGTTTTGCATAGCGCGGATCAGCTTGTCATACGCCGCCGCATAGTTGCCCTGCACCCGCAGCCGGTCGGCTTCATTGATCACGTAGCCCTGCTGGATATTCGCCAACTGCGTCGGCGTACTGCGCGCCTGCAATTCCGGGTTAGCCAGCCAGGACTGCGCTTCGCCGCTTAATCCGGCCTGGTTCAGCACCGTGATTTGGTCGGCATAATCTCCGGCATTGCCCTGTACGCCGCGGCGCATGTTATCGCGCACCACGGTGACCGCGCCGCCCAGATCGCCGGTCTCCGCCAGCATCCGCGCCAGCTTGCCCGCGTCGGCGGGGCTTTGCGGCGGACGGGAGGCCAGCGCTTTTAGGGTGTTGGCGGCGGCGACGGTATCGCCCTGCGCCAGGTAGCGCTCGGCGGTAGCCATTTGCAGGTTGTAGTTCACGCGCTGGGCCAGTTCGCGCATATCGCTATTCTGGCTGGACGCAGGAATACGCGACAGCAGCGTTTGCGCCTGCTGCCAGCCGTTGTTTTCGCTGGCAAACAGCGCGGCGGAATAAAGCTGGGTATGGCTGGCGCCGGGCCGGAATGCCGGAGCCATTAGATTCGTGGCTTCGGCGCTGCGCCCCTGTTTTTGCAACTGGCGAGCCAGATCGAGACGCAGCCACGGGTCGGAAGGATAGCGCGCCACGCCTTGCTCCAGCAGCGCGATGGCCCGTTGGGTATCGCCGCTGGCCACCGCCTGTTGCGCCTGGCGGCGGATCGGATCGGTGGGGTTGCCGCCGGATGCTCGCGGCTGCAAACGGGCCTGTAAACTGGCGGGCAGGGTTTGCAACACCGATTGCGCCTCGGCGGTTTTATTCTGCTCGCGCAGCACGTAATAGAGGTTCTCACGGGCGGAGGCATTATCTGCCTGCTCTGCCAGTACGCCGCGCAGGGTCTGTTCCGCCTCGGGGTAGTTTTTATTACGGCGCAGCACGTCGGCGCGGAACAGCTTCGCCGCGATGCCGTGTTCGCCGCTCTGCTGGGCGAGGGGGGCGCTCAGGCTTAACGCCTGATTGACGTTGCCCTGTTTTAACGCATTCTGGGCGGCGGCGAGCTGGCCGTAGAAGGCCGCATCCTCCGCCTGCTGTTTACGCTCGGCGGATTGCTCCCCGCCGAGGCTTGCCGCCCGGTTCAGGTACTGGGCGGCGGCAGCGTAATCGCCACGGCGCTGGGCAATATAACCCATTCCCGCCAGCGCGTCGGCGTCTTCCGGGTTTGCCTGCAACACTTGCTCAAACTGGCCGCGCGCCGCCTCGGTATTGCCGCTGTTCAGCGCTTCGAAGCCTTCACCTTTCACCGCGCCGCCGATATTGGTGCGGTAATGGTTCTGAACGTCGGTGTCCTGCGGATGGCGCTGCAAAAAGGTCTGATAGTACGGCTCGTCGCCCGCGCGCGGCCCCAGCCAGAGCAGCGCCTGGCGCAGGGCGGCGTCGGCGTCTTTGCTGCCGCTGGCCATATTTTGCAGAATATCGATCCCTTCCCGGCGGGTAGACTCCTGATAGGTCAACACCTTGCCTAACGCGATACGCGCCGCGTTATCCTGCGGATATTGGGTAACAATCTGGCGCAGGCCGCTGACCGCTTGCGGATACAGGGATTTGTCCCCGGCCATGGTCAGATAGTATTCCGGCGCAAGGCTTTGCGGCGGCTCTCCGCCCTTGAACAGGGTGTTCCAGGTATTCAGCGCCGCCGGAATATTGCCGCTTCTGGCCTGCTGGCGCGCCAGATCCAACTGGCCGCGCGGCACCTGCTGGAGCTGTTTCGCGTTATCCAGCGCCTGAAGGTTCGGATCCTGCGGCGAGACCGCAGCCAGCCGTTCGCGCCACTGGGCGGCGGTTTTCAGATCGCCCGCCTGCTGCGCCCATAGCGCCATCAGATACATGGCCTGGGTGTTATTCGCGTCCACCATCAGGACTTTGCGCAGGGACTCTTTCGCCAGGTCGTCGTGGGATTTCTCATGCCAGTAATTGGCCTGGTCGAACAACGCCTTCAGGGCGGGATTGTTGTCCGCCGCGTAGGCGGACATCGCACCGACGGTCAATCCGCCGAACAGGCAGAGCGTCGTCCATGGTCTGGCGGTATTTTTGTTTTGATTCATGTTGTTACCACCTTTACTCACTATCATAATCCTGCGGATTCAGGCGTTTATGCGCACGTTTTTTCAGCAACGCATACAGACTTAAACCGATCACGGTGGCGAACAGCAGGCCAATCAGCGCCAGCAGCGCCGAGTGCTGGTTGGCGTACCACACCACCATCATGTACCAGGGCATTTGCCCGCTGGGGAACTGCTGGCCGACCCGGAAGCTGCGCACGCCGTTTTCATCGGTAATGATGGCCACGTCACCACGAATACCGGCGTTGATGCGCGCCGAGTTCAGGTCGGTATACAGACGGGAAAGCTGATCGCCATTGCTGCCGATCGCCATCACCACCAGCCGCGACGGGTTCCACTGGGAGCGGAAACTCACGAACCCACGCCAGGCTTCGTTAGACGAGAAGTAACGGTCGGCTTCAACGCCCGACGCGGTCCAGTCACCTTCAAGGTAGCGCTGGGCGGTTTGCCACATCGTCGGCTGGCGCACCCCAAAGGTATGTTCATTGGCGGTAAACGGCGACTGGGCCAGCAGGGCGCGGTTGAACGCGTTCTGATCCAGCGTGGAGACCGCCAGCACATCGCTTTGGTCGAGATATGCCAGGTTTGCGCCGCCGGAGGGCAGGCCGAACATCACGCGGTTATGATACAGCGCGGTGCCGGTGGCGATACCGGAGCGGGCGGCCAGATCCAGCAGGGTGCCGACTTCGCTGTCAGCCGGGGTTTCTGGCAACAGCAGCACGGTTTGCGAGAAATCCGCCAGCCGGGTGAACGGGAAGGACGCGCCCACAAAGTAGGAAAGATTCGGCAGCAGCGAGAAGTGGCGCGTTTTGCTCAAATCGATCCAGGAGTCTTCGTCGATGCGGCTCTTGATATTGTTGTTCAGCAGCACGCTACAGGGCGCGGCCTCTTTGGTTTCAATATTGAAATAGAGCGACAGTTGGTTATCACCGTAAATCAGATACGGCTCCAGCGGCACCCGGGCGCTCTCCTGGCGCGCGTCGCCGCCCAGCTTGTGCCACAGCATCTCCAGCAAGCCCTGCTTATTCACCGGCAGATTGCGTAAGAAGGTGCCGTTGAAGGTCATAGAGAGGTAGGAACGCTCGTCGTCGATCCAGCTTTCTGACGGGAAACGGTAGCCAATTTGCATTGGAATGGTTTCGCCGTCCCACAGGAACAGATCCGGCGCGGCGCGGAACGCCACGCGCAACGGCTCATGCCAAATCCCGGAGACCATCAGGCTTTGATCCTGGCGCATCAGCTCCACCAGGCGAACCGGACGATCGGTGGCGATCCAGCGTGGCGCGTCATAGGGCTTACTGGTAGGGATGGTCTGGACTTCCACCGGCATAAACGGCGACTGCACCTTGAAATCACCCCGGGTTAAGCGCGATGCCGCCGCACGCAACTGCTGATCGTTATTGCCGACCACCAGCAGCAGTTTGTACACCGGATTGCCGGGGTTATCGACGATTTGCAGGATCGGCGTGTTGGTTTCCGGCATCGTCAGGCCGCCGATGGTATCGCCGGGTTTGCCGAACAGGATGCCGTTTTTCTCCGGCAGCTTGTCGCGCATCGCTTCGAAGTTGATCCCACGATAGTCAGCCTGGATACCCAGCCACGACGCGACAATCGCTGCCGCGCTGACCTGTTCCGGCAGCAGTTTCGCCGGGAACGCGAAGGCGAGGGTGGTCGGCGTCATCTGCATCGAATCAAAGAACGGACGCGGGAAATGGCTGAGATCCGCGCCGATATTCAGCTGCTGGCCCTCCAGATCCAGCCGGGTGTCCGGCATGATGGTCACCTGGTATTTATCAGAGAGATCGCGCAGGCACAGCAGGGCGTCGCCGTCGTTGATCTTAAAACTGATGTTGTTGCTTGATACTACCAGCGCCGCCGGGATCTCCAGTTGATAGTTCGAGACGTTGCTGTCTGAGGTGCCGAGCGGCACGGTGCCCAACGGCTGGCCGTTCATCATCAGTTGCAGGGTGGCGTTACGCGCCGCCATGTCCGGGGAGACTTTCAGGTTCAGGTTTAACTGTGCGCTGGTGATCACCTGGTCGGAGGGCAGGGTAAAGTTGATGCCCGCCTGGAGCTGGCCGCCGCTGAGGATCACGCCCTGCGGCTGGCCCATTTGCGCCACCGTTACGCTGACCGCGTTTCCGGGGATGAGCTGCGGCGCGGCGGGCGCGCTATCAGCAGCCTGAGTCGGCGGCGGCAAATCCAGTGGGATGGCCGGAACGGGCGTTGGGTCCGGCGTATCGGTTTGCGGCGCGGCCCCTTCCGGGGAGAGCGTCGCGGGCATGTCTGACGGCGCGGCGGCATCGGCGGCGGGCGCGGTGAAATCAGGTGTGCCCGGCTGCGGCTCCTGCGCCGGTACGGTCCTTGTCAGTACGCATAACGCCAGCAAAACCTGGCAGGCTTTGAAGGTCATCCTTTTCATGCAGCGGTGTCCTCGGCTTTGAGACGGCGCGCCTCTTCCTCACGCAGGCGGCGGTTTTCACGGCGTGATTTCCATGTCAGCCAGAACAGGTCGAACACGCTGCGGATAATGATTAACAGCGAGCGGAACGGGTTATCCTGCGGCTTCGGCGGACGGATCCACGCATCGGCGCGCGCCAGTACCACGCGCACCAGCTCACGGCGGCGGGACAGCGGAATATCTTCAAACATCAGGCGGATAAACTCATCGTCAGAGCCGATCACGCTCACCGGAATGCTGATGGAGCCGGACTGAAGCTGTAGCTCGATCTCTTCAATCTCGTCGCTGAGATGGCGGTTATCCGGCACCACGATGCGGCAGCCGCCCATCGACAAGTCCTGGGTGTGGGTGCGCGATGAGATCCCGCTGGCATAGTGAACGATCACCGGCACGTCGACGTCGATACGAATCGTTTTACGGGTCTGGCGGGTTTCCCGCGCCACGGCAATCGCCGCCAGCAGGAATACCAGGCTGTAGATCCCCCATCCCACGTTAAGCGCGATAACCTTGGGATCGACGGCAAAATAGTCGTGGGCAAAGGCCCTGACCAGGCCCGCGATAATCCCGATGGTCAGCAGAATGGCGACAATCAGATGCGGACGCACCACGCTGAAATCGAAATAACCGATGTTGAGCAGGCCGCCTTTGTCGGTAACGTTGAATTTGCCGCGCTTCGGGAAAATCATGGTGATCGCCGTCGGCAGGATCAGGTGGAACGCCAGCACGATATCGTAAATCTCGCCCCAGAAGCTGTAGCGATAGCGCCCGTTCATTCGCGAGTTGAGGTAAATAGTCAGCAGCAGGTGCGGCAGGGCATAGGCGAAAATCAGCCCTGCTGACGAGTGAATGATATTCAGGTTAAACAGCAGATAAGCCAGCGGTGCGGTTAAGAATGCCACGCGCGGCAGGGCAAACTGGAAATAGAGCATGGCGCTCAGATAGCAGCAGCGCTGCTGCCAGGTCAGCCCGCGGCCAAACAGCGGGTTATCCATACGGAATATTTGCGTCATACCACGCGCCCAGCGGGTACGCTGGATCACGTGCAGCACCAGACGTTCGGTTGCCAGGCCTGCTGCCAGTGGGATCGCCAGGAACGCCGATTTCCAGCCCAGACGCTGCATTTTCAGCGCGGTGTGGGCATCTTCGGTCACGGTTTCTACCGCAAAGCCGCCGATCTCTTCCAGCGCCGAACGGCGGATCACCGCGCACGAGCCGCAGAAGAAAGTGGCGTTCCAGTTATCGTTGCCCTGCTGGATCGGGCCGTAGAACAGCGAACCTTCGTTGGGAATATTTTTGCCCAGCGACAGGTTACGTTCGAACGGATCGGGAGAGTAAAAGTAGTGCGGCGTTTGCAGCAGCGCCAGTTTGGGGTCCTGCAAAAACGCGCCAACGGTGGCTTGCAGAAAAATGCGCGTGGCGACGTGGTCACAGTCAAAAACGCAGATCAACTCGCCTTTGGTCAGCTTCATGGCGTGGTTAAGGTTGCCTGCTTTGGCGTGGACATTATCGTTACGGGTGATATAGCCGACGCCGACATCGGCGGCGAATACCGCAAATTCCCGGCGCTTGCCGTCGTCCAACAGGTAAATGTTGAGCTTATCGCGCGGATAATCAATACACTGCGCCGCCAGCACCGTGTCGCGCACCACTTCCAGGCTCTCGTTATAGGACGGGATATAAATATCCACCGTCGGCCATGTCGAGACGTCATCGGGTAGCGGGACAATCCCTCTTTTCAGCGGGAATACGGTTTGCAAATAGGTGAGTAATAAGATGACCCAGATATACAATTCCGCCAGAAATAACCCGATGCCGAGTATGGCTTCAATCTCGGAATTAAAATGCAGGGTTTGAGTAGCGCGGAAATAAATATATCGCGTCGACATCAGCGCCGAAACCACCATCATCACGACGGAAATGCTGTGCTTTTTGCTGAACCCTAATAAAAACAGAATACCAATGCTCACCAGACCGAAAATATATTGTTTCTGGCTATCCATTGGCGTAATGATGATCAGCACCGCTATTGGCGCAAGCACCAACAGCAGTAAATAAAACAGGACCTTCTTCATAGGCCTTCCTGGTAATCGTCAGAAATGTGATGTTTTAAGACTGGCGTGAACCGCACCGTCTCCAATATTGATGCCAAGCAGGCCTGCCACTCTTTTACTGATTAATTCGATATCGAATGCCGCGGCGGAAGCCGGGCTGAAATCAAAGATGGACTGCTGCGAGGCGTTGGCTTCCGAAACGCTCTCATCACGATTAATAATGCCAATAAGCTGTTCGCCCAGACGCTGTTGCATAAACGCGGTGACGTCGCGGCTGATATTCCGGCGGTTATCGCTCTGATTAAGTACGAAGTAATAGCCCTGTTTGTGGTTCAGCGGCTCGCCGATCAGACGATGGTTTTCGATATGCGGGAGCAGCGACAGGGAGGCGGTATCTGCCAGCAGTGTCACCAGGTGCAGATCTGCGAGGCGGGACATCGCTTTCAGCGCCGGACTGGGGCCTGGCGGGAAATCGGCGATAATCACCAGACCGGGGTAATTCAGCAGTGTGCTTAAGCCACGCAGCAAAAAATGCGGGTCGCTGGCGAGGTGCTGCTCGAAGGTTAAGCGCTGCTCTTCTGTGACATCGCCATAGGGCAGCAGAAACACGTTGCCACCCGCCGTCAAGACGAACTGGCTCCAGTCGGCGGATTCGCCCGCCTTCGCCACGTAGCCGCGCCCGTCGGAGAGCGGCACGCCAAAATGCAAGCGCAGGGCGTTTTGTACGTCGAAATCAATCGCCAGCACTTTACTGCCCGAGCGAGCCAGCGCGTACGCCAGGTTGGCCGTAACGGTTGTTTTTCCTACGCCGCCTTTAGGCGAACAAACACAAACTAACGGCATGACGCGATGGTCTCCAGCAACGTTTGTAAGGGGATATCTTTCGCGTTTTGCCCAGTTGGCATTGCGCCTTTTGTCGCAAACAACCGATCAAACCGCACGGGTTGAGTCTGCCCAGGCGCAGGGGCATCAACCGGTGCGGCGGGGGACGATAAAACAGGTTGAGCAGGCGCGGCGGCGGAGGCCGGCGGCGGCACCTGAGAAAGCAGCGGCGGTTGCGCAGGCGTTTGACGGACATCAGACTGCTGGGGCGCAAGGCTGCCAAAGATGGATGAAGCCGTCGCGACAGGTTTGGGCGCCGATGGCACAGGTTTGGCCAGGCTGGCTTCAAAGGTATGGGCATCGACGGCCTGGGGAACCGGGGCGGACACGCTGCCGCCTTGCGCGAGCTGGGTTTGCTCGTCGCCTTCAGATGCCAGCTGTTTGATGATGGCCCAGTTACCGCTGCTGTGCTGCTGGCTTTGCGCCGACATGTCCTTGAAATCGATAGCGCCGGTGCGTGTCTTATCCTTGAAACGCTGCAAATCATCATAATTTTTCATAGCGAGGCTTATGATTTACAAGAAATTTTTTCTTCTTCCACGCACGTTGGAAGCATAACGGTTAATTCAGACAATAAGCCAAAGGTCGTAATTCATCAAATATCCCGGCGTCGCCGACGATTATTTGGTATTTCCGAATGGCAATAGTCGCCCAAGTTATTATTTTCTTTTAAATCTATTACCGGCTGACACGATACAATATATCGGTTTTAACGGTCATTCCTCCAGAATTTTAGCGTGGCGGCAGTGATTTGTCTGAATAGATGGTGTGTTAAAAAGCGGAAATTTGAATTCCGCCATAATAAAAAAGACTGATTTTGAAAATGAGTTTAGCCGATCTCAGGAAGGTCATGAGGGAGCCAGGGATTTTTGTCAGGTCAATAAACAGAGAGAGCGAATGGCTCAATATCAGTAAGGGATTGATGCGCTTTACTGATATCAATGTGCCTTTGACGTAAATTTCTAATCATCGGTGTTTTAGGTTGGCAGCGTCTATGCAGAGTCGTTAACCTGAAACTTAGTACCAGGTCATTTCTAAACATAAAGAGTATCGATATGCATGATGCACAGGTTCGCGTAGCCATCGCGGGAGCGGGTGGCCGTATGGGACGGCAACTGATTCAGGCGGCGCTGCAAATGGAAGGTGTGGTTCTTGGCGCAGCGCTGGAGCGTGAAGGGTCTTCGCTGGTGGGTAGCGATGCCGGAGAGCTGGCAGGCGCAGGCGCCACTGGCGTGCGGATCCAGACCAGTCTTGAAGCGGTAGTGAATGATTTCGACGTATTTATTGATTTCACCCGTCCTGAAGGGACATTGCAGCATCTGGCGTTTTGCCGCGCCCATCATAAAGGCATGGTCATTGGCACCACCGGTTTTGATGAAGCGGGCAAGCAGGCGATCCGCGATGCCAGTGCGGATATTGGCATTGTATTTGCGGCTAACTTCAGCGTGGGCGTGAACGTGATGCTCAAGCTGCTGGAAAAAGCGGCCAAAGTCATGGGCAACTATGCCGATATCGAAATTATCGAAGCGCATCACCGCCATAAAGTGGATGCGCCGTCCGGTACCGCACTGGCAATGGGCGAGGCGATTGCGGATGCGTTAAATAAAGATCTCAAGGATTGCGCGGTGTATGCGCGTGAAGGCCATACCGGTGAACGTCAGCCTGGCACTATCGGTTTTGCCACCGTGCGCGCTGGCGACATTATCGGCGAGCATACTGCCATGTTTGCTGATATCGGCGAGCGTGTAGAGATTACTCATAAGGCCTCCAGCCGGATGACTTTTGCAAATGGCGCGATTCGCGCCGCAATTTGGGTCAATGCGGAGAAAAATGGGCTTTTTGATATGCGAGATGTGCTGGATTTAAACAATTTATAATCATTTTTACCCATCGTGATGTGGTTATTACAATCGTAGTGCATTGATTGAGAGGGTGATATTTTATCGCCCTTAATTTTTTATGTTTTTATAAGGGTTTTAGTTTTTATATTCGATGTAACATCCAAAAGCACGTATTATCTGCCATTTCTCTGTTATTTTATTGTAAATTTTGACCGTCTGGTCCACTTTTTAGTGGCATCAGGCAGTGATTTAACATTTAATAAGCCTGTTAATCGGTTTCGTCGCCAGGTTTGATCGGTTTTTTAGCGCTTATCCCCCATTATTTCTCTGTGGTTGACAAAATTAACTGAAAAATCCCGTTTTCAGGGTAGACTTTTGCCCATCCTCTCCTTAGAATGCCGCCGTTTGCCAAAAATTCACCGGGCAAGCGTATTTGCGTTGATTCATTCATACTAAATGAATTAATATGCAGATAAATTGACTGTTTATTCCCTGGAGGACGTTTTGATTAAGTCAGCGCTGTTGGTTCTGGAAGACGGAACCCAATTCTACGGTCGGGCCATAGGGGCATCAGGTACGGCAGTAGGGGAAGTCGTTTTCAATACTTCAATGACCGGTTATCAAGAAATCCTCACTGATCCTTCCTACTCCCGCCAGATTGTCACTCTCACTTATCCCCATATTGGTAATGTCGGTACTAACCCGGCAGATGAAGAATCTTCCCAGGTACATGCGCAAGGCCTCGTCATCCGTGACCTGCCGCTGATTGCCAGCAACTTCCGCAATACCGAAGACCTCTCTTCTTACCTCAAGCGCCACAACATTGTGGCCATCGCTGATGTGGATACCCGCAAGCTGACTCGCCTGCTGAGCGAGAAAGGCGCGCAGAACGGCTGCATTATTGCCGGTGACAATCTGGATGCCGCCCTGGCGCTGGAAAAAGCTAAAAACTTCCCTGGCCTGAACGGGATGGATCTGGCGAAAGAAGTCACTACCAACGAACCTTACCGCTGGACCCAGGGAAGCTGGGACCTGAAAAACGGTTTGCCAGAAGCCAAAACCGACGAGGAACTGCCGTTCCACGTGGTGGCTTACGACTACGGCGTGAAGCGCAACATTCTGCGCATGCTGGTGGATCGCGGCTGCCGCCTGACGGTGGTTCCGGCGCAGACCCCGGCGGCTGAGGTGCTGAAGATGAACCCGGACGGGGTTTTCCTCTCCAACGGACCTGGCGACCCGGCACCGTGCGACTACGCCATCGATGCGATTAAAACCTTCCTGGACACTGACATCCCGGTATTCGGCATCTGTCTCGGTCACCAACTGTTGGCGCTGGCCAGCGGTGCGAAAACCGTGAAGATGAAGTTCGGCCACCACGGCGGCAACCACCCGGTGAAAAACGTTGAAAACAACACCGTGCTGATTACCGCCCAGAACCACGGTTTTGCGGTGGATGAGGCCACGCTGCCCGCCACGCTGCGCGTAACCCACAAATCTCTGTTCGATGGCACGCTACAGGGCATCCATCGCACCGATAAAGCGGCATTCAGCTTCCAGGGTCACCCGGAAGCCAGCCCCGGCCCGCACGACGCCGCGCCGCTGTTTGACCATTTTATTGCGTTAATTGAGCAGTACCGTAAGAACGCCAAATAATCAGGAGAAAAGAGCCATGCCAAAACGTACAGACATAAAAAGCATCCTGATCCTTGGCGCTGGCCCGATTGTTATCGGGCAGGCCTGCGAATTCGACTACTCGGGCGCCCAGGCGTGTAAAGCGCTGCGCGAAGAGGGGTACCGCGTTATCCTGGTAAACTCGAACCCGGCGACCATCATGACCGACCCGGAAATGGCCGATGCCACCTATATCGAGCCGATTCACTGGGAAGTGGTGCGTAAGATTATCGAGAAAGAGCGCCCGGACGCGGTGCTGCCGACCATGGGCGGCCAGACGGCGCTGAACTGCGCGCTGGAGCTGGAACGCCAGGGCGTACTGGAAGAATTCGGCGTCACCATGATTGGCGCGACGGCTGACGCCATCGACAAAGCGGAAGACCGCCGCCGTTTTGACGTCGCCATGAAGAAAATCGGCCTCGACACCGCGCGTTCCGGTATCGCGCATACCATGGAAGAAGCGCTGGCAGTGGCGGCGGATGTTGGTTATCCGTGCATCATTCGTCCGTCCTTCACCATGGGCGGCACCGGTGGCGGTATCGCCTACAACCGTGAAGAGTTCGAAGAGATTTGCGAGCGCGGTCTGGATCTCTCTCCGACTAACGAACTGCTGATCGACGAATCGCTGATCGGCTGGAAAGAGTACGAGATGGAAGTGGTGCGTGATAAAAACGACAACTGCATCATCGTCTGCTCGATTGAAAACTTCGACGCCATGGGCATCCATACCGGCGACTCTATCACCGTCGCGCCGGCGCAGACCCTGACCGATAAAGAGTACCAAATCATGCGTAACGCCTCGATGGCGGTACTGCGTGAAATCGGCGTGGAAACCGGCGGCTCTAACGTCCAGTTCGCCGTTAACCCGAAAAATGGCCGCCTGATCGTTATCGAAATGAACCCGCGTGTGTCGCGTTCTTCCGCGCTGGCCTCGAAAGCCACCGGCTTCCCGATTGCTAAAGTGGCGGCGAAACTGGCGGTGGGCTACACCCTTGATGAGCTGATGAACGACATCACCGGCGGCCGTACCCCGGCGTCGTTTGAACCGTCCATCGACTATGTGGTTACCAAAATCCCACGCTTTAACTTTGAAAAATTCGCGGGCGCGAACGACCGTTTGACCACTCAGATGAAATCGGTCGGCGAAGTGATGGCGATTGGCCGCACCCAGCAGGAATCGATGCAGAAAGCGCTGCGCGGCCTGGAAGTGGGCGCCACCGGCTTTGATCCGAAAGTGAATCTGGATGACCCGGATGCGCTGACCAAAATCCGCCGCGAACTGAAAGACGCCGGCGCTGAGCGTATCTGGTACATCGCCGACGCGTTCCGCGCGGGCCTGTCGGTTGACGGCGTGTTCAACCTGACCAACATTGACCGCTGGTTCCTGGTGCAAATCGAGGAGCTGGTTCGCCTGGAAGAGCAGGTGGCGGATGTGGGTATCACCGGCCTGACGGCAGATTTCCTGTGGACCCTGAAGCGCAAAGGCTTTGCCGACGCGCGCCTGGCGAAACTGGTTGGCGTGCGCGAATCGGAAATCCGCAAACTGCGTGAACAATACAATCTGCATCCGGTCTACAAACGCGTGGATACCTGCGCAGCGGAATTCGCCACCGATACCGCTTATATGTACTCCACCTATGAAGACGAGTGCGAATCGCGCCCGAACCCGGACCGCGAAAAAATCATGGTGCTGGGCGGCGGACCGAACCGCATCGGCCAGGGCATCGAGTTTGACTACTGCTGCGTACACGCTTCGCTGGCGCTGCGCGAAGATGGTTATGAGACCATTATGGTCAACTGCAACCCGGAAACCGTCTCCACCGATTACGACACCTCCGACCGTCTGTACTTTGAACCGGTCACCCTGGAAGACGTGCTGGAAATCGTTCGCATCGAGAAGCCGAAAGGCGTGATTGTCCAGTACGGCGGCCAGACCCCGCTGAAACTGGCGCGTGAGCTGGAAGCGGCAGGCGTGCCGATTATCGGCACCAGCCCGGACGCCATCGACCGCGCGGAAGACCGCGAGCGCTTCCAGCAGGCGGTGGATCGCCTGAAGTTGAAACAACCCGCTAACGCCACCGTCACCACCATCGAACAGGCGGTAGAGAAAGCCGCGCAAATCGGTTATCCGCTGGTGGTGCGCCCATCTTACGTGCTGGGTGGCCGCGCGATGGAGATTGTTTATGACGAATCCGACCTGCGCCGCTACTTCCTGACCGCGGTCAGCGTGTCTAACGATGCGCCGGTACTGCTGGACCGCTTCCTGGACGACGCGGTGGAAGTGGACGTTGACGCCATCTGCGACGGCGAAATGGTGCTGATTGGCGGCATCATGGAGCATATCGAGCAGGCGGGCGTGCACTCTGGCGACTCCGCATGTTCGCTGCCGGCTTACACCCTGAGCCAGGATATCCAGAACGTGATGCGCCAGCAGGTGCAGAAACTGGCGATGGAATTGCAGGTACGCGGCCTGATGAACGTGCAGTTCGCGGTAAAAGACAACGAAGTGTACCTGATTGAAGTTAACCCACGCGCCGCGCGTACCGTGCCGTTCGTTTCCAAAGCCACCGGTGTGGCGCTGGCGAAAGTGGCGGCGCGCGTGATGGCGGGCAAAACCCTGGCAGAACAGGGCGTCACCAAAGAGATCATCCCGCCGTACTACTCGGTAAAAGAAGTGGTGCTGCCGTTCAATAAATTCCCGGGCGTTGACCCGCTGTTAGGGCCAGAAATGCGCTCAACCGGCGAAGTGATGGGCGTGGGCCGCACCTTCGCGGAAGCGTTCGCCAAAGCGCAACTGGGCAGTAACTCGACCATGAAGAAATCGGGTCGCGCGCTGCTGTCGGTACGTGAAGGCGATAAAGAGCGCGTGGTGGATCTGGCGGCGAAACTGCTGAAGCAGGGCTTTGAGCTGGATGCCACCCACGGCACCGCGATTGTGCTGGGCGAAGCCGGTATCAACCCGCGTCTGGTGAATAAAGTGCATGAAGGCCGTCCGCACATTCAGGACCGTATCAAGAATGGCGAGTACACCTACATCATCAACACCACCGCAGGCCGTCAGGCGATTGAGGATTCCAAACTGATTCGCCGCAGCGCGCTGCAGTACAAGGTGCATTACGACACCACGCTGAACGGCGGCTTCGCGACGGCGATGGCGTTGAATGCGGATGCGAAAGAAAAAGTGATTTCCGTGCAGGAGATGCACGCGCAAATCACCAGGTAAGTGAAAGGGCGCTAAGCGGCACCCCGGAGATGGCTTAATCGACGGGGTGCGTATTACACGCCGTGAAACGCAATATCAAAGCCCTGTTCCTGCCAGTGGGTTAACTGCTCCTGCTGACGCAGCGACAGGGTTTTGCCTGTCCAGACAAAGATATGCTGACCGGGAAACAGCTCCGGGCGCGGGGATTCCAGCGGTTCTGCCAGCACATCAATATTCCAGCCCTGTTGCGCAAGCCGCCAGGCCTCCAGCCAGAGCCGGGTGCGGTCGTCGCAATCCCAGCCAATCAGCAGCGCCTCTTTAGCGGATTTCTTGCGGACTTCCGCCAGCGCCGATACGGCGTAGTCAATCAATACCCCATCCAGCATGCTGCAAATGGCGCGGGCGGTATTTTGATCGAGCCGAAGCCGGTGACGCACAGGAATAATAATATGATCGATAAGCGCGTCGGCGGAGTGCTGACGGCCCGCAGCGATAATTGCGGCGCGGAGTTTCGCGGGACGGGCATGGCGCAGCACCGTCATCATCTCTTCCTGATGGGATGCCCAGTCGTCATGCTCAATATTATGACGCTCTTCCAGCAGCGCTTTAACTTTGCCAACCGGCACGCCGCTCTGGATCCAGCGCTTTATCTCTTCGATACGCTGAATGTCGGTTTCATCGAACTGACGATGCCCGCCTTCGCTGCGCTGAGGTTTGAATAACCCATACCGTCTCTGCCAGGCGCGCAGCGTGACAGGGTTTATTCCGCATCGTTCAGCGACTTCGCCAATACTATAAAAGGCCATTGACTCACTCATACTCAAACCGGTACGTCCGTGTTCCAAACTAACTAATTTGCACATCTCGTACAAATCATTTTCTGTTGTATAACCCTGGAGGCTATTTGCTGTCACGAACCGCCTCGGGTGCAGCAGGAATTTTCACTAAACAGTGTAATAAGCTTCCTCGCGTCTTGCTGATTATTCTCGCCACTCTGTTTCCTTTTCAGACAAGAACGCGAGGTTAGTTATTCAAAAAGCAGATTTTTTTTCCGGCCAGGCTACAGCAGGGATGCTCGCGAATGCAGGGCGGGCAAACAGATGCCCCTGGAACAGCGCAATGCCAGCCGACTCCAGCCACATCCACTCTTCCGGTTTCTCAACGCCCACGGCGCACACCGAAATTTCTAACGATGTACAACTTTTGATGATACCTAAAATAATCGCCTGACGCGGACCGCTTTTATGGACGTCCTCGATCAGTTCACGATTGATCTTAATGCGATCGGGCTGGAAACGCGCCAGCAGGGAAAGGCCGGCAAACCCGGCGCCAAAATGGTCGATCGCTACGCGGATGCCTGCGGCCTTCAACTGGCGGATTGCACCGGTAAACTCTTCAAGGCGCGAGATAATTTCTTGTTCGGTGAACTCCACAATAATCTGGTCGGGCACCAGGCCGTTTTTATGGATCTCCTCGACCAGAAACGCGACCGCGCCGGGGATCTTCACCAGGGTCATGGGCAGCAGATTAACCGACAGGCTTTGCTTGCCGAGATTCAGATCCGCAGCCATGGCAAACGCGACGGTTTTACTTTTCAGATCGGCTTCATAGACATCATCTCCTTCCAGCCCCGCAAACCAGGCCTGCGGCGAATCCCCATCCGGGGTACGCAGCAGGGCTTCCAGCGAGACCACTTCCTGTGCCAGCGGGTCGATAATCGGTTGGAAAGCGAAGCTGCAACGCCCGGGCTGTGCGACCACTGGCGCGACTGCGCTGTCATCAGGAACAAATTCCCAGGAATCAGCCGCCGGGATTTCAAAGTAGTTTTCTTTTTCTCTGGATTCGACAAAGGTACGGAAAAACTGCAACGCGCGGTCGTCATAGGTTAACTGATACTTTGATGTCCCTTTATCCAGCACCGTCTGGAGCACCTGATTACTGTCATGTTCGCGTAAATCAAACAGTTCCATCCCTGACTTGCCGAAACGCCGTGCAGGCGCGTAATCCCGCAACAGTTCCACCACGTTGTAATGACGCGCATCTTCACAAATATGGCGATAAATCGTCAGCACGCTCTCTTCCGGCCCTTCAAGCAACTGGAAAAAATGTGTGCCGTTAAACAACAAAATGCCGGTAACGTCGGCCTGACTGTTTTTGTTATTTGCTGCCTCGACCATGTCTTCCAGCGTTTTGACCGGAACGTTGTCGCAGATATGGCTGCGGTAGATGAGGGTGGTGAGCATGACAATCCCAGAGTAGGTGTATGAAACGCCACAGTATCAGATGACTACGGCGAGGTCTTGTCATGATTATGGTTTCTCGTAAGGAACCTGGATGGACACATAGCGATAACGGGCGTGGCCCAGAATAATCGGTATCTGGCGCGTTGTTTATAAACACTATTTTTACATACGGATTCGTTGCAAGGCTAATTGTTAAATATCCTTGTAGAAGATACAGGATATATTCTGGAGTCAAAATTTTCTATGTATCGCTTTTCTGTTGTTCTTGCGTTGAATAGCATGCGGAACAGGAAAAATTGTTAACATTATGATTTTGATATTTAACGTTTTTTAATATTTATCTTAAAAAAACCTTGTGCCGTTGTACAATTTTGATGTACAACTTTGATCATCTTGTATACTTTCTTTAAACTTTACTGAATCTGAATATTGCTGGAGTGACATATGCAACAGAACGGTTACCTTCCGGAACGCGCTAATGCCATTGCCCGTTATTTCAATAAAGCGGCGTTACCCACCCAGCAGGAGACGCTCGGTCAGATCGCTGTAGAAATCCTCAGTGAGGGGCGGAATCTAAGCCGGAAGGCGATTTGCACCCGATTGTTGCGACGGCTAGAGCAGGCTTCCGGCCCGGAAGAAGAAAATCATTATCACACGTTGATTGGTTTGCTTTTTGAGCGCCACGACTAAATCACTCAACAGCAACAGATTACCTGGTTATTAAGTCAATTCTGGCGGGAGTAATTTTCAGGTTACACAAAGGTTTGCCCATCTGGCGCGGACCTTCTTCCCCGGATAACTGACTCAATGCCGCGTATCCGCTCCGGGAGAAAGCGGCAATCAGAGACGCAGTTATGAACAGAAGTGAAATCGAGCAACTAACAGACGAAATCATTGGCGAAGCGGTGCTATTCCTGCTTAAGGAAAACCTGCCTATCAATACTCAGGCCCTCATCAGGCAGCTTAGGGCGATGAAAGACGAGGAGTCTAACAGCGAGCGACGTGAACTGATCGGTGAAGTGATCGCCAAAATCAGTCATACCGTGGTTGCGACGCGACGTAAGCCAGTACCCGATGAAAAAGCATTAAGCCGGGATGGCAGGATCGCCAGGGATAACGTTTATCAGTTGTTCGAAGATAGTAAGCAGCCAGGAAACAGCAAAAAACACTGACTGCATCTCATCACTCATGAATAAGGATGTAAGCAAATGAGCCAGGTAATTATTCAGGAATCAGAGGCCTATACCAACCTGCCTGACAACACACTGTCCAACTATTTCCGTAATGCCGGGGAGATGTTGGCAGAAGAGTCTCTGCTGCTGGGTACGGTGGTAAACAGCATTATTGCTTCGCAAGAGCCGTTGACCAATAAAGCGATTATTGTGCGATTAATGGCGGCGCTAAAAAACACCCAGGATGCGGTGAAATGCGACGTTATTCGTAAGACGCTGGAGATCGTCGTTAACCATACCACTGACGATATCTAACCCTGCATTTGTCAGGCGCAACCTTCACCGCGAATCGTTCATATTATTGAGCGCCGTAGCGGTGAGGCGTGGTTTAGCTTTGCCGACTTCCCTGCCTTATTATTTCTCCCTACCAAATATGATGAGTTTCAGGTAACCCTTGAATCATTAGCTAAAATTACCGTGCCCGCAGGAATGCACTTATTAAGGAGAACATTTTGCAACGCGCACTGGTAATCATGTCGTTTTCACTGCTGCTTTCAGGCTGCGCCGAATTCTCTTCCTCCGTGACCAATACCATTGACGCCATGGGAATGGCTCCGGACTATGCGAAGGGAACCACGCCGAACGAACTGCAAAATCATAAACTTGAAACGCCTGCCATTTCCGTTACCGACAACGTGCCGGAAGGGAAGCTGGTTGAGCGTTACGATAACGGCAATAAAAAATTTGAAACCGTAGTAAAAAACCGCTGCTTTAATGAATACCTCGATCTTTATTATCCCAATGGCCAATTACGTACCCATACGCCGCTGGTGAATTGCAAAGCGGAAGGCAAATCGCAGGGATATACCCAGGACGGTAAATTACGCACGGTAATTAATTATAAAAATGGCCTCGCCAATGGTGAAGTCTCGGCCTACGACGCCAACGGGAAAATCACCAAAACCGTTATTTATAAAGACGGGTATCCGGCAGATAAATCCTGATAACGCAGCGTGGCGCTCTAAGAGTGTTCTGTTTCCGCGCCACCGTTTCGCTCGCGCAACTATAGTTAAAGGGTAAATACCATAAATACACTGCAATGCACGGGAGAAAACCATGCGAGCGAAATATCTCATTACCCCTATTTTAGCCGCCAGCGCGCTGTTGTTTATTAGCGGCTGCTCCTCTAACCAGTCGGTAAAAACCACCGATGGCAGCACCATCGTGACTGACGGTAAACCGGAAGTGGACAGTGATACCGGCTTGGTCTCTTACGAGAATGCCGAAACCGGTAAAACCGAGCAGATTAACCGCGATCAGGTTAAATCCATGAGTGAACTGGATAACTAACCTTCTGAGGCGTATAGAATTACTCCGGCTATACGCCTTCATTTCCACTGGTTGACGCAAATTTTCGCATCGTTATTCTTATAAATCTCATCTGAATAAGACTAAAGAGGTATTTGGCGGGTTATTATCATATTATTAGCCATAGTTTTTCCGTGGTTATGGGTGCAGGTTAGTTTTGCTACCTGATAATTTCATGTTGTGGCCAGAGATATGTGATAACGGTGTCATTATGAGTGAAGAAACTGTTGGAAAACCGCTTTATTTGTTAATTGCAAATTGGGTGATGGCGCAGAATCGCTGGGTAAGTGCCAAAGAGATTGCAAGTGAGTTCGATATACCTCACTGCAAGGCGATCAATACGATGTCCTATATTCTTTCACAAGTTGGGGAAATAGTTTGTGAGACTAAGACGATCCCTAACCAGCTTGAAGGTCGAGGGTGTCAGTGTCAGCGTTTAGTTAAAGTAAAGCATATCGATTCCCAAATCCATGCGAGGTTTCAGAATAGCCCACAAAATAAAGAGGACGTCGCGGTCGCGCTGCCCCGTCAGGCCCCTCAGCTAGCGGGAGAAATGAACCGGGAGCAAAAATGGCAAATGATGCTTTCAAAAACCCTTCGCCGTTAAACGGTTTATACCTGACTTATTAAATTTCCGGAAAAAAACCAAAGGGCTTTGAACAACGCTTGTGCTGGCCCCGAAAGGGCCAGGCCGAAGGCTCAGTCACGCGGCAAGAGAAAGACAAATTCGTCTGGAACGAATGTGAACAGCCACTGGCTGGCTTTCGGTGAGAGACGAGATGCCTCAAATTCATTCCCTGGTGCGTACATAAGTACGTAACCGGGGTGCGTGAGTGCAGCGAACGCACCTGCAACTTGAATTATGACGGTTATCGTTTGTGAAAAAGCCTGATTAGCTGACATTGCCAGTCAGTTAAACAGCTGACTGGCTGCTACATTGAGTAGGAGGCGGGACTACTCTCTGAGGATGCCTACTTATTATCAGTAGATAAGCACTGTATATGAACATAGCCGCTTCAGTGATACTGATTTCAATACGTATGAAGAATATCTGAATATATTCTCCACACGTCAGGTAAAAAGTTGCCTTCCTGGTTTTATCATCTCGCTGCCAGCATACCCGGATTATTTGGCCCAAATTTTTTGCTCAAGAAGGATTTTGTATCCAGATTTAGCTTTTGCTGTTACAAGCAACTGCCAGGCATCATCCCCATCATCTGGATATTGCCCCTGAATAAGGTTATAGATATAACCTTTTTTTTCAAAGACATACCCTCTAAAATTTTGCATCGCACCAACGTTAAGTGTACGACCATTTTTAATGGTCAATGTGGTACCGTTTTTTTTGTTTATGGAATGGTAAATAATCCCATTGCAAGCTATATCATATTCACTGCAATCACCCTGATCAATTTCTATTTTGAACGTTTCATTTTCAAAGCTGCCAAAACATAAAAGAGGGTAAATGAATACTGCACACAATAGCCACTTCATATTTTTACATAGCCATTGTTGTTAAATACATTTAGTTCAGATGTTCGCCTGTTAACCAACCCGTGCATTATATGGCCTTGTGAAATGCTGTAAGCCCGCCACGCTTTTTCAAGTTCATCAGAAGATTCACCATTTATTATTTTCAATACCTCTGAGTGATAAAATCCGGATTTTTTATCGTCATTGCGCGGCCCTATGTTGTAAGTCAGCATAACGAGTGCGTCAAACTCCCCCTGCGTGAGTTTGGTTTTTACATAATTTTGTACTGGTTTAATATACTCAATGAGTTGGTTATTAAAAAAACGTGATGCATCTGGCTCTGAAAGGCCGCCAGCATAATGTGTAAATTCACTTCTGCTAAGGAGATGCCCGTAACCTATTGTAGCGCCTGGGCACCACCCGTTTACTCTCCTGCTGGTCTGATCATTATATGGATAGCGCTGATATGTTTCATAGCTTTTCATTAATTTTATGCACTGCTGACTGGGTTGCATATCGCGAGCATCATATCTGTTGGAGGTGTTATCAAAACCTTTATATCTTATTGCCCCTTGTTCCGCACCGCTCAGTAATTTTTCAATATGTTTTCCTGGCAAAATGATTCCATCTGCATTTAAGAGAAGGGACCTCTGATATACTACAATTGCCCTTGCGACATTCCCTATGTTTATTGAATGGCAATCAAGATTATAAAATCCTTTTTTGAACAACCATTGGGCAACCGTTCTGACATCCGAATTGTTATTTATGCCGCGAATGCCAACAGATGCTTTTATAATTTTCATATATATCATTCCCTTGAATTAGCGTAAGACTTAACACTTAAAATAAACCAAACAAAGTTTTGATGCCTGGTTTAAATGTAAAAATTTCTATTACTGCCACGTTGCTAAAAGATTGCTCTTGCATCACCTTTTGTACCACTGAGTTTGCATAGGCAGTTATTGCGGCGTACCACTGCCGTTATGTTTCCCTGCTTCTTGGGGATATGTGATAGTTTAAACCCGCTGGCGCATCGACTTTATGTCTTTCAACAGACTGATAGATAAGGATAATATTTTGCTTTTGCCGCCATCTTTATACCTGGGGTTGAACGTTGGTGGTGCCTTTAAGGCGGCGACGCTGCGGTTCCGGTTCGTTCAACGGTTCGGTTTCCCGCAACCCCAAATGGCAGCGTTGCGCCAGATCTTGATATTCACGGGTATTTAATCGCTTCCAGTGAAGTTCCTGTTCGGTAACATCGCGATAATATTTGGCCGGGCTGCCTATCAGCATCTGGCGGGGCGCTCCAGTAAATCCCGCTTTGACGAAACTCATTGCCGCCACAATGCTTTCAGCGCCGATATACGCGCCATCCATAATGACGCTGTTCATACCAATTAAGGCATCACGGCCAATAACGCAGCCATGCAAAATTGCGCCATGACCAATATGACCCTCTTCTTCAACCACCGTATCCATGTCGCAATAGCCATGCATAATGCAGCTATCCTGGATATTTGAACCCGCTTTAATAATCAGTCGGCCGTAATCACCTCGTAATGAAGCATGGGGGCCGATATAAACATTTTCCCCAATCATTACATCGCCGATTATTACCGCGCTGGGATGGATATATGCGTCCGGATGAATAACCGGAATTAGCCCTTCAAAAGAATAAATATGCATAGCGCGCTCCTGAGCCAAATTTTTACCGGCCTTTCCAGACCGGGGCGCGTTTTTCCGCAAACGCCAGCGGGCCTTCGCTGGCATCTTCAGAATGCAACACCGCCGGATAATGCGTTAACGCGCCGCTGCGAATATGGCGATAGCCTTGCTCAACGGGTAATTCACAGGTTTCACGATAGATTTCTTTTAACGCGGTGACCGCGAGCGGGGCGCTTTCCACAATGCTGGCGGCGAGTTCTCGTGCGCTTGCCATCAATTCGCTCGGCTCCACCACGCGGTTGACGATCCCCCAGCGCAGCGCTTCTTCGGCTTCCATATGCCGCCCCGTCATTACCAGCTCATTAACGATCGCCGGAGGAAGAATTTTCGGCAGACGCAGAATGCCGCCGCTGTCAGGCACAATGCCGAGACGCGCTTCGGGCAGGGCGAAACGGGCGTTGCTGGAACAAACAATCATGTCCGCCGCCAGCGCCAGTTCGAAGCCGCCGCCGAAGGCGTAGCCGTTGACGGCAGCGATCACCGGTTTATCGAGATGAAATAATTCGGTCAACCCGGCGAAACCGCCCGGGCCGAAATCGGCATCCGGTGCTTCGCCTTGCGCAGCGGCTTTTAAATCCCAACCAGCGGAAAAGAAACGTTCGCCAGCGCCGGTAATAATAGCGACGCGCAATTGCGGGTCGTCGCGAAAGTGCATAAAGACTTCGCCCATGGCGAAACTGGTTTTGGCATCAATCGCATTGGCTTTGGGTCTGTCGAGCACGATTTCAAGGATAGGGCCGTTGCGGATGATATGGAGTGATGAGTTCATCTTTTTTAATCCTCTTAATCACAGAGATGTTGAAAAGCCAGAGCGCTAACTCTGGCGCGTGATCGGTTATTTCAAATATTTCCTGATGATTTTGCCGGTGCAATTACGTGGGAGATCGCTGCAAAACTCGACGAATGACGGCACCTTAAAATTCGCCATCGCGTTCTGGCAGAAAGTAAAAAATTCCTGTTTGTTGAGGCTTTCGCCGTCGTTGAGCACCACAAACGCTTTTAGCGCCTGGTCGCGCATCGGATCGTGGACGCCGATCACCGCGACATCCTGAATTCCCGGATGCCCGGCGATAATATTTTCAATTTCCGAGCAGGAAATATTTTCGCCGCCGCGTTTGACCATGTTGCAACTGCGGTCGATAAAATAAAAAAAGCCTTCGTTATCGACATACGCAAAATCGCCGGTATGCAGCCAGCCTTGTTGATCCAGAGCGCGGGCCGTGGCGTCGGGATGGTTGTAATACTCTTTGAACAGTGTCTTACCCGGCTCGCCTTTAATACACAGTTCCCCGGCCTCGCCGCAGGGAACGGGTTGATTCCGGCTATCGCGGATCTCCGCCTGGTAGCCGAAGCCGGGCCGCCCGATGGATGGCCAGCGCCGCTTATCGCCGGGGCGATCGCCGATCGCGCCGACGATGGTTTCGGTCATTCCCCATGAGGTCAGCAACCGGACGTTAAACCGCGACATAAACGCGTCTTTTTCCGCCACCGACAGATTGAGATAGAACAGAATGTCGCGTAGGCAGTGCTGGCGCTCTTCGGCAACCGACGGTTGCAGCATCAGGGTTCTTATCATCATCGGAATGCATTCGGTGAGGGTCGCCTGATGGCGGCAAACCTGCTTCCAGAAAGCGCGAGCGCTGTATTTTTCCAGCAGCACAAAAGTCGCACCGACGGAAAACGCCGCCATCGCGGCGGTACACTGGCAATCGATATGAAAAGCGGGCATCGGGGTCAGATAGACATCATCTTCGCGCAGCGCGCACTGCCAGGACGAGTAATAACCCGCGAAGCGTAAATTGTAGTGAGTAATCACTACGCCTTTCGGGCGTGACGTGGTTCCCGAGGTAAACAGGATTTCTGCGGTATCCAGCGGATCAAGGGGCGGCGCGTACATCAACGTCGCGGGCTGGGAATCTTTCTGGCAGATAAAGTCGATCTCATCGTCGCCGGGGCTAAACGGCTCGGCGCTAATCAGGCAGATGCGCTCCAGCATGGTTTCCCCGGCGTTTTTTATCTGCCGGTACATGGGGTAAAACGCCGTTGAGGTGACGAGCATCCGCGCCTGGCAGTTACCCAGCAGCCAGGTGCTCTCATCGCTTAATAATCGCGCGTTAATCGGCACCATAATCGCGCCGATTTTCGCCAGACCGAACCAGCAGAAAATAAATTCCGCGCAGTTATCCAGATGCAGGGCGACCTTATCGCCTTTGACGATGCCAAGCATGGTGAACAAATTCGCCGTGCGGTTAATTTGCTGATTGAGCGCGGCGTAACTCAGTTGTGTGAGGGTTCCCTCGCAGGACTCAACAATAAGTGCGGTTTTGTCGCCATACATTTCCGCCAGGTCATCCCACATCTGGCGTAAATGTTGGCCGCCAATCATATCCATTCCGTTATTGTCCCTTGTGCTGTGCCGAAAAGCGCGGCGGCCGCTGGCCCGCGCAATATGTGAAGTTACTTTTCTACCTTCGCCAGGCCTTTTTCGACAAGCGCCGCTATTTGCGCGTCGCTGTAGCCGATGTTTTTCAGAATGGCGACGGTATCCATGCCGTGCGACGGCATCCCGCGCCAGATTTTTCCGGGATTGTTTTTAAACTTCGGCATCACATTCGGGCCGCGACAGGTTTTTCCTTCCAGGTTTTGCCACTGGGTAAGGGATTCGCGGGCGATATATTGCGGGTTATGTTCCAGCTCCGGAATGGTCAGCACTTTGGCGCTGGCGATATTCAGCTCCGCGAGGCGCGCCAGCACCTGCTCGATGGTGAGCGCGGCGAGCCAGCTATCAAGTTTCTCTTCTATCAACATGCCGTGCGGGCATTCGATGCGGTGAATCAGCTGGGTACCTTCCGGGATTTCCGGCGTGTTCAGCAGATGCGCCAGACCGATATCTTTAAAGATCTCCTGGATCTGGGTGATGCCGACCAATTCCATTACGATGTAACCGTCTTTACAGCGGTATAGCCCGCACCCGGCATAATAGGGATCTTTGCCTTTGGTCATGCGTGGGCAGACTTCGCCGCCGTTGAAATAATCCATCATGAAGTACTGGCCCATGCGCAGCATCACTTCATACATTGCCACGTCAATGCTTTCGCCGACTCCGGTTTCACGGGCTTTGTACAGCGCAGCAAGCGCCGCCGTAGTGGCGGTCATACCGGAAAAGTAATCGGCGGTGTAGGGGAAGGCGGGCATCGGCTGGTCTTTATCGCCGTTCTGGATCAGATAGCCGCTGAACGCCTGGGCGATGGTGTTATAGGCGGGCAGATTAGTGTATTCCTCGGTGCCGTACTGCCCGAAGCCAGATAAGTGGGCGATTACTAACTTTTTGTTGCGTTGCCACAGCACGTCATCGGTGATCCCGCGCCGGGCAAACGCCGGGCCTTTGCTGGCTTCGATGAAAATATCAGTGGTTTCCATCAGCTTAAGAAATGCCTCGCGGCCTTCCTCTTTAAAGATATTCAGCGACAGCGCGTGAAGATTCCGCCGCGAAAGCTGCGGATAGTGCGGCTGGACGCGAATGGTATCCGCCCAGGCGACGTTTTCAATCCAGATAACCTCCGCGCCCCATTCGGCAAACATCTGCCCGGCAAACGGACCGGCGATTTCAATCCCGGAAAAAACAACCCGCACGCCGGAAAGTGGACCAAATTGCGGCATCGATAACTGAGCGGTCATAGTGCGTTCCTTACAAAGTGGCAGCCAACGGCGCCCGTTCGGGCGCCGTGTTGAGCGGGATTAGCGATACTGTTTCAATACCGAACGGCCCAGCGTCAGGATCTGCATTTCATCCGAACCGCCGGAGACGCGGTCAACGCGCAGATCGCGCCAGAAACGGGTGATGCGATGGTTACCGGCGATGCCCACGCCGCCTAACACCTGCATCGCCGAATCCACCACTTCAAACGCGGCATTGGCGCAGAAGTATTTGCACATCGCGGCGTCGCCGGAGGTGATCAGGTGGTTATCGCTTTTCCAGGCGGTTTCCAGCAGCATGTTTTTCATGGAATTCAGTTTGATCGCCATATGCGCGAACTTCTCCTGAATCAACTGGAAGCGGCCAATGGTTTCGCCAAACTGAACGCGCTGATTGGCGTAACGGGCCGCGTCTTCAAAGGCGCACATCGCGGTGCCGTAGTTGGTCAGCGCCACCAGGAAGCGCTCGTGGTCGAACTCTTCTTTGACGCGGTTAAAGCCGTTGCCTTCGCGGCCAAAGCGGTCTTTTTCTTCCAACTCCACATTGTCGAATACCACTTCGCAGCAGCTATCCATGCGCAAACCGAGTTTTTCCAGCTTGTTCACTTTGATGCCCGGTTTGGTCATATCGACGCACCATTCGGTGAACACCGCTTTGTCCGGCGACGCGCCGTCGCGTGCCATTACCACCAGATACGGGGTATGGGCGCTACTGGTGATAAAGCATTTGCTGCCGGAGAGATACACCTTGCCGTTTTTGCGGGTATAGGTAGTTTGCAGGCTGCCGACATCGGAACCCGCGCCCGGTTCGGTGATGGCAGAGTTCCACATTTGTTTGCCGGTGCCGCGAAACGCCATGATCCGGTCGATTTGTTCCGGCGAGCCTTCGCGCAGGAAGGTGTTAAAACCTCCCGGCAACTGGTACAGCACGTAAGTCGGCGCGCCCAGGCGGCCCAGTTCCATCCATACCGCCGCCAGAGTGACGAAACCAGCTTCTAATCCGCCATGTTCTTCGGGGATCAGTAAGCTATCGATGCCCATATCCGCGAGCGCTTTAACAAAACGTTCCGGATACTGGCTGTCGCGGTCGCACTCGGCGAAATACGCTTCCCAGTTTTCACTGGCCATCAGTTCACGAATACCGGCGACAAACAGTTCCTGTTCATCATTCAATGAAAAATCCATCTCAATAACCTCATCTGTTGGAATTAGGGTCCGTGAAAATCACTCTTTCCAGTTCACTTTGGCGTCTTTGATAAACGAAAGCGTAACCATGATATTGACGAAGAACAGCGGGCAGCCGCCGGCAATAATGGCCGTCTGAATCGGCTTGAGGCCGCCCAGCGCCAGCAGCACGATGCCAATTATTCCCACCAGGATCGACCAGCCGATACGCACCAGCAGCGGCGGCTCTTCGCCGTCTTTCACGGCGCGGCAGGTGGACATCGCCAGGGTGTAAGAACAGGCGTTAATCAGCGTCACGGTGGCGATAAAGCACAAGATAAAGAAGCCCCACATCGTCGCGGTGCGCATCGGCAGCGCCGCCCAGGTTTCAATAATTGCGCGCGGTACGCCGTACTGTTCAATCAGGTGCGGGATATTAATGATGTTTTGATCCATCAGCAGCAGCGTGTTACTGCCCAGAATGGTCCACAGCAGCCAGGTGGCGGCGGTCAGACCGGCGACCATGCCGAGGCATAGCTCGCGCACCGTTCGGCCTTTGGAAATACGCGCCAGGAAGATGCTCATCTGGATAGCGTAAATCACCCACCACGCCCAGTAGAACACGGTCCAGCCCTGCGGGAAGCCGCCTTTGCCGATGGGATCGGTATAGAACAGCATACGCGGTAGATACATCAACAGCGTCCCGATGGAATCGGTGAAGTAGTTGACCATAAAGCTAGCGCCGCCGACGATGCAGACCCAGCCGAGCATCAGTAGGCTCAGATAACTGCGCACATCGCTGGCGATCTTGATCCCTTTCTGTAAGCCGCAGGCCACGCAAATCGCGTTCAGCACGATCCAGCAAGAGATGATGATCGCGTCCAGTTCGAGGGTGTGCGGAACGCCGAACAGGAACTGGATGCACTCAGTCACCAGCGGCGTCGCCAGCCCAAGGCTGGTGCCCATTGCGAAGATTAGCGCCACCAGATAAAAGTTGTCGATCACCACGCCGAACAACCCGCTGGCATGCTTTTCGCCAATCAGCGGCGTTAGCGTGGAACTGGGGCGAATAACGTCCATTTTGCGCACAAAGAAGAAATAGGCGAATGCCACCGACAGAAAGCTATAGGTCGCCCAGGGTAGCGGGCCCCAGTGCAATAAACTGTACGCCAGACCAAATTCTTTGGCGGCGTTGGAGTTGGGGGGCAGGCCGAATGGCGGGCTGGAGATGTAGTAGTAGATTTCAATCGATCCCCAGAACAGCACGGCGGCGGAAGTGCATGACGCGAACATCATAAAAATCCAACTGGCGGTGCTGAATTCCGGCGCTTCCTCGCCGAGGCGTTTTTTGGCATACGGCCCGAACACCAGCCAGAACCAACCGGCGAACATCACCACCATGTACCATTCAAATGCCCAACCCCACATGCTGGTCACGTAGCTGAATACCGCGTTAATAACCTTATTTGCCGCATCCAGATCGCGTACCGTCAACCAACATAATATGCCGACGATAATTAATGGCGGGAAAAAAACCTTAGCTTCAACTCCTGGTTTTTTCTTTTCACTGTTCATATTTAAATTCCAATTTTATTACATCCTGGCAATATTATTTATCCCGTATTTCCATTTGCTGGCGTTTTGTTGCTATTGCCGGGGCATAATGAATAGAGCCTCCTGCTGATTCTGTTAAATAGATCACAGAGTCGCGGCATTCGATTTGTTGAAACAATCCCCTGTTTTATTTTTTATTAATAAATCAATAGATTGTCTTGGTGATATGAATGGGTTGACGGCGCTCACTTTCAATATTGGTGAAGCCTGCGGCAATATTGAACGTCATTTCCTTTGCGCGCCGCATGACTTCAGTATTGGTGATGCAGGTTTTATTTTTGGTTATCTGCGCATGTTACTTGTTATTTCTGTTGTCGAGCTATTCGATATTAATGACGATTCTGGAGAGGGAATGAAGATAATTACCTGCTACAAATGCGTGCCGGATGAACAGGATATTGTAGTAAATAATGCGGACGGCTCGCTGGATATGAGTAAAGCGGAAACAAAAATAAGCCAGTACGATTTAAACGCCATTGAAGCCGCCTGCCAGATACGTCAGCAGATGCCTGACGCGCAAGTGCTGGCGCTGAGCGTCGGCGGCAATGGGCTGAATAATGCCAAAGGCCGTAAAGATGTACTCTCGCGCGGCCCGGATGAATTAATGGTGGTAGTGGATGACGCGCTGGAACACGCGCTGCCTCATCAAACCGCCGCCGTGCTGGCCGCCTCCGCGCAGAAAATCGGTTTTGACCTGATCCTGTGCGGCGATGGTTCCGCCGATCTGTATGCCCAGCAGGTGAGCCTGCTGCTTGGCGAAGCGCTGAATATCGTCGCCATCAACGGTATTAGAAACATCCTTTCCGTCACCACCGACGCCATCACCGTTGAGCGTGAACTGGAAGACGAAACCGAAACGCTGGTGGTCCCGTTACCGGCGGTGATTGCCGTTTCCACAGATATTAACGCCCCGCAAATCCCTTCAATGAAAGCCATTCTGGGTGCCGCGAAGAAGTCGGTTCAGGCCTGGACGCTGGCGGATCTCGGCGTGACCGCCGCGCCGCCGCGTTCCACCCAGCAGGTCAGCGCGCCCACACAGCGCCAGCGTCAGCGCGTCATTATTGAAGGCGACGGCGACGAGCAGATCGCGGCCTTTGCCGAACATCTGCGCAAGATTATTCATTAAGAGGGACGGAAATGAGCAAGTTTTCAAGCTGTTGGGTATTCAGCGATTCACAGTCCCGCCTGCCTGAATTAATCGGCGGCGCGCAGCATCTGGCGGAACAGATTAACGTATTCGCGCTTACTCCGGCGGAGGCCGAAAGCGCATTCCATCTGGGGGCGCATAACGTCTGGCTGTTATCCGGTAAACCCGAAGATCGGATGTTGGAAGATTACGCCAACGTGATGGCGGAGACGATGGGCGGCCGGGGTTCGTCCGGCCTGGTACTGCTGCCAGCCACCCGGCGCGGCAAACTGCTGGCGGCCCGTCTGGGCGCACGGCTTGCGGCGGCGGTGACCAACGACGCCAGCGCGCTTAGCGTCGCGAATAATCAGGCGGTGGCGAAGCATATGGTGTACGGCGGACTGGCGATAGGTGAAGAGACGCTGCTGTCGTCCTGGGCCGTGGCGACCTTAAGCGCAGGTGCGTTTGAGCCTGCGGCGGTTAACAACGCCGCCTGCGGCACGGCGAAAACCGTGATGTGGCAAGCGCCCGAGGTGGCGGTTATCCGTAGCGCATCAAAGGTGAAGCAGAGCAACGCCGTCGATCTCGATAAAGCCAAACGCGTGGTCAGCGTTGGGCGCGGCATCGGCAGCAAAGAGAATATCGCGCTGGCCGCCGCGCTTAGCCAGGCGATCGGCGCTGAACTGGCCTGCTCGCGTCCGGTGGCGGAAAACGAGAAGTGGATGGAACATGAGCGTTACGTCGGGATCTCCAATCTGATGATCAAGCCCGAACTCTATCTGGCGGTCGGCATTTCCGGGCAAATCCAGCATATGGTTGGCGCGAACGGCGCACAGACCATTGTGGCGATTAATAAAGATAAAAACGCGCCGATTTTCCAGTGTGTGGATTACGGCATCGTCGGTGATTTGTTCAAAGTGCTACCCGCGTTAACTGCGGCGTTATCACGTTAATCAACAGGGCAGGGAGCCTGGACGGTTCCCTGCCGTTGCAGTTGTGGAGAATGTATGTCCGAAGATAATTTCGATGCGATTATTGTCGGCGCTGGGCTTGCGGGTTCGGTGGCCGCGCTGGTGCTGGCCCGGGAAGGCGCTCAGGTGCTGGTCATCGAGCGGGGGAATTATGCCGGGGCGAAAAATGTCACCGGCGGGCGCATGTACGCGCATACCCTTGAGCGCATCATTCCCGGGTTCGCCGACCAGGCGCCCGTGGAGCGGTTGATTACCCGTGAGAAACTGGCTTTTCTGATCGAAACCGTCGCCGTGACGATGGATTACCAGAATGGCGAGACGGTCGATCCTGATCAGGCGTCTTATTCGGTATTGCGTGGTAAGTTCGATCAATGGCTGATGGAACGGGCGGAAGCCGCAGGCGCGCAATTTATTACCGGGATCCGGGTCGATAACCTCGTCCAGCGCGACGGCAACGTGGTCGGCGTCGAGGCGGATGGCGATGTGCTGGAAGCGAATGTGGTTATTCTGGCTGATGGCGTAAATTCGCTGCTGGCGGAACAGATCGGCATGGCAAAACGGGTCGCGGCGAAAGATGTCGCCGTCGGGGTGAAAGAACTTATCGAACTGCCTGAAGCGACCCTCCGCGAGCGTTTTAATTTACAGGGCAATGAAGGCGTCGCCTGCCTGTTTGCCGGTACGCCCACTGACGGCCTGATGGGCGGCGGCTTTTTATATACCAACCGCACGTCCGTGTCGCTCGGTCTGGTGTGCGGGCTGCACCATCTTCACGCCGCGTCCAAATCCGTGCCGCAAATGCTGGAAGATTTCAAACGGCACCCTGCCGTCGCGCCGTTAATCGCCGACGGCAAAATGATCGAATACGCCGCCCACCTGGTGCCGGAAGCGGGCGTCAATATGCTGCCGGAACTGGTCGGCAACGGCGTGCTGATTGCCGGTGACGCCGCAGGGATGTGCATGAATCTCGGCTTCACCATTCGCGGTATGGACCTGGCGATGGGGGCGGGCGAGGCCGCAGCTAAAGCGGTGCTGGCCGCGATGCGCAGCGGTGATTTCAGCCGCCAGGGGCTGGCGGGCTATCGCGAATTTTTGAATGACGGCGTGCTGCGCGATATGCGCGCGTATCAGCGTTTACCCGGGTTTCTCGACAATCCGCGCTTGTTCTCCGTCTACCCGGCGATGGCGGCGGGCATGATGCAGTCTTTATTCACCGTAGATGGCCGCGCGCCGGTGCCGCTGCGTAAAACGCTGCTGCGCCATGCCAGGCGCGTCGGGATCTTCAATTTTATTAAGGATGGCATTAAGGGAGTGACGGCACTATGAATGCACCCGTCAACGTCGATATAAAACTTGGCGTCAATAAATTTAACGTGGATGAAGAACATCCGCACATCGTGATTAAGTCGCAGCCGGATCGCGAGGCGCTGGAAATCTTAACCCGCGCCTGCCCGGCCGGGCTGTACAAAAAACAGGAAGATGGCTCGGTCCGCTTCGATTACGCGGGTTGCCTGGAGTGCGGCACCTGTCGAATTCTCGGGCTGGATAGCGCGCTGGAAAAATGGCAATACCCGCGCGGTACCTTTGGTATTGAGTACCGCTACGGTTAATTTTCCGCTAATCACAGGGACCACGCTATGCAGCAGGCCAGAAATTTCGACGACATCCATTTCTCCTCAATCCACCGCCGGATCATGTTGTGGGGCAGCGGCGGCCCGTTTCTGGATGGCTATGTGCTGGTGATGATTGGCGTGGCGCTCGAGCAGCTCACGCCGGTGCTGCATCTCGACGCGGTATGGACCGGCATGCTTGGGGCCGCTACGCTTGCCGGGCTGTTTATCGGGACCTCGCTATTCGGCTATATCTCCGATCGGATCGGGCGGCGCAAGATGTTTCTGGTGGATATCATCGCCATCGGCCTGATTTCTGTCGCCACCATGTTTATCTCCTCGCCCATGGAACTGCTGGTGATGCGAGTGCTGATCGGCGTAGTGATCGGCGCGGATTATCCCATCGCCACCTCGATGATCACCGAGTTTTCCAATACCCGCCAGCGCGCCTTCGCCGTGGGATTTATCGCCGCGATGTGGTACGTGGGCGCGACCTGCGCCAACCTGGTCGGCTGGTGTTTATATGATGTCGAAGGCGGCTGGCGCTGGATGCTGGGCAGCGCGTTTATTCCCTGCGTGATAATCCTGATTGGCCGTTTTGATTTACCCGAATCGCCGCGCTGGCTGATCCGCAAAGGACGCATTGCCGAGTGCCAGCAAATGATGATCAAACTGTTCGGCGAACCGGTGGAGTTTGATGAGGAAGCGCCGCAGGAAACGCGCTTCCTTCAGCTATTTAATAAACGCCATTTCCCCTTTGTGCTGTTTGTCGCGGCGATCTGGACCTGCCAGGTGATCCCGATGTTCGCGATTTACACTTTCGGCCCGCAAATCGTCGGCTTATTAGGTTGGGATCAGGGCAAAAATGCAGCGTTGGGCAATGTGGTGATTAGCCTGTTTTTTATGCTCGGCTGTATACCCGCCATGTACTGGCTGAACAGCACTGGAAGACGTCCTTTATTGATCGGCAGCTTTGCGATGATGACGCTGGCGCTGGCCTTGCTGGGCCTGGCTTCCGACCTGACGATGTGGCTGGTGGTGCTGGCGTTCGCGATATACGCTTTTTTTTCCGGCGGACCGGGAATATTACAATGGTTATATCCTAATGAATTATTTCCGACCGATATTCGCGCAACAGCAGTAGGGGTAATTATGTCGCTTAGCCGTATCGGCACGATTATTTCCACCTGGGCATTGCCATTATTTATTGCCCGGTATGGTATTAGCCGCGTGATGTTAATGGGCGCGTTAATATCCCTGATCGGCCTGTTGGTTTCAATTGCGCTGGCCCCGGAAACCCGTGGCCTGTCGTTACTGCAAACCACGAATATGAAAATTTCCAGAAAAGAGTGAATCTCTGAATTACAGCTTTGGCTCTCATGTCGTTTTCTTAAAAAATCGCTTATCGTTATGGAATGCATTAGCGAAACGAGAACGACATGATTTTAATTATCTACGCCCATCCTTATCCGCAGCACTCCCATGCTAATAAGCGGATGATTGAGCAGGTGGAGGCGCTGGACGGCGTCGAAATCCGCTCGCTGTATCAACTTTATCCTGATTTTTCTGTCGATATTGCTGCTGAGCAGCAGGCGCTGGCGCGTGCCGATCTGATCGTGTTACAGCACCCGATGCAGTGGTACAGCATCCCGCCATTACTCAAACTCTGGATCGATAAAGTGCTTTCGCACGGCTGGGCCTATGGGCACGACGCTTGTGCGCTTAAAGGCAAAACCCTGCTGTGGGCGGTCACAACGGGGGGCGGGGAAAATCATTTCGATATCGGCGACCATCCCGGTTTTGACGTGCTGGCGCAACCGCTGCAAGCGACGGCGCTCTATTGCGGGATGCGCTGGCTACCGCCGTTCTCCATGCACTGCACCTTTATCTGCGACGACGAAACCATTGCGGCACAGGCCCGGCATTACAAACAGCGGTTAATCGACTGGCAGGAGACGCATCATGGATAGCCATACCCTGATTCAGGCGCTGATTTATCTGGGTTCCGCCGCGCTGATTGTGCCCATTGCCGTGCGGCTGGGCCTCGGCTCGGTGCTGGGCTATCTCATCGCCGGCTGTTTGATTGGCCCGTGGGGATTGCGGCTGGTGACCGATGCCGAGTCGATTCTGCACTTTGCGGAAATCGGCGTGGTGTTGATGCTATTTGTAATCGGTCTGGAGCTCGATCCGCAGCGCCTGTGGAAGTTACGCGCCTCGGTATTTGGCGGCGGCGCGCTGCAAATGGCGGCGTGCGGGCTGGCACTGGGTGGTTTTTGCGTGGCGTTGGGGCTCTCCTGGAAAATCGCCATCCTGATTGGCCTGACGCTGGCGCTTTCCTCTACCGCTATTGCCATGCAGGCGATGAACGAGCGTAACCTTACGGTTTCCCAGCTCGGGCGCAGCACTTTTGCCGTGCTGCTGTTCCAGGACATCGCCGCTATTCCCCTGGTGGCGATGATCCCGTTATTAGCCAGCAGCGGGGCCGCCACCACGCTCGGCGCGTTTACGCTGTCGGCGTTGAAGGTGGTGGGCGCGCTGGCGCTGGTGGTGGTGGTGGGGCGCTATGTGGCGCGTCCGGCGCTGCGCTTTGTGGCGCGCTCCGGTTTACGCGAAGTGTTCAGCGCCGTGGCGCTGTTCCTGGTATTCGGTTTTGGCCTGTTGCTGGAAGAAGCCGGGCTGTCGATGGCGATGGGGGCGTTTTTGGCCGGCGTACTGTTGGCGAGTTCGGAATATCGCCACGCGCTGGAAAGCGACATCGAGCCGTTTAAAGGGCTACTGCTGGGGCTGTTTTTTATCGGCGTAGGGATGTCGATCGACTTCGGCACTCTGATTGATAACCCGCTGCGCATCCTGCTGCTGCTGGTCGGCTTCCTGGCGATAAAGAGCGTGATGCTGTGGCTTATCGCACGCCCTCTGGGCGTGCCGCGCAAACAGTACCGCTGGTTTGCCGTACTGCTGGGGCAGGGGAGTGAATTCGCCTTTGTGATTTTCGGCGCGGCGCAAACCGCGCAGGTGCTGGATGTGACCTGGGCGAAATCACTGACGCTGGCGGTGGCGCTCTCCATGGCCGCGACGCCGATACTGCTGGTGCTGCTGACTCGGCTGGAGAAAAGCAGCTCGGCGCAGGCGCGCGATGCCGATGAGATCGACGAAGAGCAGCCGCGGGTGATTATTGCCGGTTTCGGGCGCTTCGGGCAGATATCGGGCCGTTTGCTGTTATCCAGCGGTGTGAAAATGGTGGTACTGGATCACGACCCGGACCATATCGAAACGCTGCGTAAATTCGGCATGAAGGTGTTTTACGGCGACGCCACGCGTGTGGATTTGCTGGAGTCTGCGGGCGCAGCGAATGCGGAAGTGATCATTAACGCCATCGACGATCCCCAGGCCAGCCTGCAATTAACCGAGCTGGTGAAAGAACATTTTCCGCGGCTGCAAATTATCGCCAGGGCGCGCGATGTCGATCACTACATCCGGTTGCGCGAGGCGGGCGTAACGCTGCCGGAACGTGAAACCTTTGAAGGCGCATTGAAGGTAGGCCGGCAGGCGCTGGAACAGCTTGGCGTGGGTTCCTATGAAGCGCGTGAGCGGGCCGACCTGTTTCGCCGCTATAACACCCAGATGGTGGAAGAGATGGCGCAGGGCGCGCACGATACGGCGGCGCGGGCGGACGTGTATAAACGCACCAGCGCGATGCTGACGGAGATTATCAGCGAGGACCGCGCGCATCTGTCGCTGATCCAGCGTCACGGCTGGCAGGGCACGAAAGAGGGCAAACACACCGGGAACCCGGATGATGCGCCAGAGAGCCAGCCGACGCCGTAAACAAAAACGCCCCGGCATGCCGGGGCGTTATCTGTCAGTAATACAATTAGCTCAGGGCGACTTTAATGCCCAGCGCCAGCAGCATTCCGCCGAGCAGTTTATCGATAATCTTTTGCGCTTTCGCCAGCCCGCGGCGTACCGGCGCGCTCTGGATCAGCATCACCAGCGCAGGCCAATAAAGCACCGATAACCCGACGATAATCCCCGCGTACCATAGCTTTTCCAGCATGCCGGAATTCACGTTAAGCACCTGGGTAAACATCGCCAGGAAGAACAGCGTGGCTTTTGGGTTCAGCAGATTGCACATATAGCCCTGAATAAACGCCTTCTTCAACGATGCCCGTTGCGCTTCAGCGCTGGCGACGTCCATCTTGCTGCTGCCGCGCGACAGCAACGCATTCAGGCCGAGCCAGACCAGATACGCTGCGCCAACGTATTTCAGCATCTGGAACAGCCAGGGCGTGGTGGTGATCACCACCGCAATACCGGCGACACAATAGGCCATGTGGGTCACAACACCCAGAATCACGCCCAGCGCCGTCATGAGCGCCGCGCTACGCTGATAGATAGCGGCGTTTTTGATAACCAGGAAGAAATCCGGCCCCGGCGAGAGCATGCCGAGGGCGGCGATAGTGGCGACAAACAGCGTAGTTTCCAGCATGGGTCAATCTCGTGTACCAATAATTTGTGAACTATAACTTAAACCAATACGTCGGGCACATCGAAGATAAAGGTGTTAAAAATACGCTTTCAGGAAATTTTAGCTAACCTTTTGTTTTAAAATCTTTTGGTAACAGCTCTGTCCAGTTGACGACGTGGCCCAGGCAACAGATCGTAAATAATTCATCACTCGCTGCCTGACGCCAGTCGACTAAAGAATGCGCTTTCCGTATAGTGGCGGCAATTTTTTTTACCCGGGAAAATTTCAATGATCAGTCTGATTGCGGCGCTCGCGGTGGATCGCGTTATCGGTATGGAAAATGCCATGCCATGGACGCTCCCCGCCGATCTCGCCTGGTTTAAACGTAACACTCTGAATAAGCCGGTCATTATGGGCCGTTTAACGTGGGAATCCATTGGCCGTCCGCTGCCGGGACGTAAAAATATCGTCGTCAGCAGCAAGCCGGGCACCGACGATCGCGTTGAGTGGGTCACTTCCATTGATGCCGCGCTCAGCGCCTGTGGCGACGCGGAAGAGATTATGGTGATTGGTGGCGGTCGTATCTACGAGCAACTGTTGCCGAAAGCACAGAAACTGTACCTCACTCATATCGATGCCGAAGTGGAAGGGGATACGCATTTCCCGGACTACGAGCCGGACGAATGGCAGTCGGTCTTCAGTGAGTTCCACGACGCGGATGAGAGCAACTCTCACAGCTACTGTTTCGAAATCCTCGAGCGTCGTTAATCGTCCTGGCCCTTATCTCTGCGATAAGGGCCAGGGTGATGGGTCAGGAGGCGACAGCAGTGGCTTCGCCTTCACCCAAATCGCGTTGACGGTTAGAGGGTTGTACAAACCAGGCTTTATCTTCCCAGCGCAGGCAGGTTAACGTGCCACCCCAGCAGCAGCCGGTATCCAGCGCGTAAATCCCCTCCGGCGTACCTTTCCCTTCCAGCGACGCCCAGTGTCCAAAAGCAATGCTGTATTCCCGTGAAACCGGGCCAGGAATGGCAAACCAGGGTTTCAACGGCGCGGGCGCGCTTTCCGGATTGTCTTTGCTGAACATATCAAGCTGCCCGTTCGGGAAGCAGTAGCGCATCCGGGTAAACGCGTTGGTGATAAAGCGCAGCCGCGCCAGGCCAGACAGTTCCGTTGACCAGTTGTTTGGCATATCGCCGTACATCGCATCCAGAAACAGCGGATAGCTGTCGCTGGAGAGCACCGCTTCGACATCACGGGCGCAGCTTTTGGCGGTAGCCAGGTCCCACTGCGGAGTGATGCCGGCATGAGCCATCACCAGCTTCTTCTCTTCATCTACCTGCAACAACGGCTGGCGACGCAGCCAGTTGATCAGCTTGTCGGCATCATGGGCTTCAAGCAGCAGGTTCAGACGATCTTTAGGTTTATTGCGGCTGATACCCGCATACACGGCCAGCAGATGGAGATCGTGGTTGCCAAGCACCATACGCACGCTCTCGCCGAGGGAGCGCACCAGACGCAGCACGTCCAGCGAGCCAGGGCCACGGGCGACCAGGTCGCCGGTCAGCCACAACGTGTCGTTCGCCGCATTGAATTCGATATGCTTTAACAGCGCTTGCAGTTCATCGTAGCAACCATGAACGTCGCCAATCAGGTAAGTTGACATGTTATTAATGAATGAGTGTTGGAACGCATAGACGGAAGACGGGAATGGCGACGCTGAACGTATTACCTTGCTCATCCACCATATGATAATGGCCTTCCATGGTGCCCAGCGGCGTTTCGATAACCGCGCCGCTGGTGTACTGAAACTCGCTGCCTGGCGCGATAAGGGGTTGTTCGCCCACCACGCCTTCGCCCTGTACTTCGGTCTCCCGTCCATTGCCGTTGGTGATGAGCCAGTAACGACCTAACAACTGGACAGGGGAGCGCCCCAGGTTGCGGATGGTCACGGTATAGGCAAACACGAAACGTTCTTCATCAGGAGACGATTGCGATTCGATGTAAACGCTCTGAACCTGCACACAAACACGGGGCGAATCTAACATAGCTTAGCTCTCCTTCGAGGGCGGATTATCAGCTAAATAATTGGCCAACTGACAATATTGCGCGACCGAAATATTCTCCGCGCGCAGCGCCGGGTCAATGCCCAGGCTTTCCAGCGCTTCCAGGCTAAACACATTGCCAAGGCTGTTGCGGATGGTTTTGCGGCGCTGGTTAAACGCTTCGGTGGTAATACGGCTCAGCAGGCGGATCTCTTTTACCGGATGCGGCAATGTGGTGTAAGGCACCAGGCGCACCACGGCGGAATCAACTTTAGGCGGCGGAGTAAACGCTGTCGGCGGCACTTCCAGTACCGGGATAATCTGGCAGTAGTACTGCGCCATCACGCTTAAACGACCATACGCCTTACTGTTCGGCCCTGCAACCAGACGATTGACCACCTCTTTTTGCAACATAAAGTGCATATCGGCAATCGCATCAGTATAGCTAAAGAGATGGAACATCAGCGGGGTGGAGATGTTGTACGGCAGGTTACCAAACACGCGCAGCGGCTGGCCCAGGGTACGGGACAATTCACCGAAATCCATGGTCATGGCGTCTTGCTGATAAATCGTCAGCTTGGGCGCCAGGAACGGATGGGTTTGCAGGCGGGCTGCCAGATCGCGGTCCAGTTCGATGACCGTCATCTTATCCATACGCTCGCCCACTGGCTCGGTTAATGCGCCAAGCCCGGGGCCGATTTCGACCATCGCCTGGCCTTTTTGCGGGTGAATGGCCGAGACAATGCTATCAATAACAAATTGATCGTTAAGAAAGTTTTGCCCAAAGCGTTTGCGGGCTAAATGACCCTGGTGAACTCGATTATTCATTGATTATTACTGTTAAAAACCATGCTGGTGGCGAGATTAAGCGCCGTGATAAAACTGCCCACGTCGGCAGTCCCCTGGCCGGCCAGCTCAAGCGCGGTGCCGTGGTCGACCGAGGTACGAATAAAGGGTAAACCGAGCGTGATATTCACCGCGCGGCCAAAGCCCTGGTATTTTAGCACGGGCAGGCCCTGATCGTGGTACATCGCGAGCACCGCGTCGGCATGATCGAGATATTTGGGCTGGAAAAGGGTATCCGCCGGGAGCGGCCCGGTCAGATTCATACCTTTGGCACGCATTTCGTTTAGCACCGGGATCAGGGTGTCGATTTCCTCGGTGCCCATGTGGCCGCCTTCGCCCGCATGGGGATTCAGGCCGCACACCAGAATATGCGGGTGCGGGATGCCAAATTTGCTCTGCAAGTCGCTGTGCAAAATGGTAATGATTTCACGCAGCAGTTCGGGGGTGATGGCGTCAGCAATCGCGCGCAGCGGCAAATGCGTGGTGGCAAGCGCCACGCGCAGCGACTCGGTAGCCAGCATCATCACCACTTTATGACTTTGGGCGCGCGCTTCGAAAAATTCGGTATGACCGGTAAACGGGATGCCAGCATCATTAATAATGCCCTTGTGCACCGGACCGGTGATCAGCGCGGCGAATTCGCCGTTGATGCAGCCGTCACACGCGCGGGCCAGGGTTTCCACCACATAATGGCTGTTCTCCACTTCCAGCTGCCCGGCTACGGACGGCGCGCGCAGAGAAACCGGCAGCACAGTCAGCGACCCTTTTTGCTGGGGGCGCGGCGGCGTATCGGGCTGGAAGGGGAGGAGCGTAAGGGGGAGATTAAGCAGGCTGGCGCGAGCCTGGAGAAGTTGCGGGTCGGCGCAGACCACCAGTTCCACCGGCCAGTCGCGTTGCGCAAGCATCGCGACCAGTTCCGGACCAATCCCGGCGGGTTCGCCGGGAGTGATTACCACACGCCAGGTGCTGGCCATTAGTTGCTCAGAACTTTGACGTAAGCGCTGGCGCGCTGTTCCTGCATCCAGGTTGCTGCTTCTTCCGAGAACTTACGGTTGAACAGCATCCGGTAAGCACGATCTTTTTGCGCCGCATCGGTCTTATCGACGTTGCGGGTATCCATCAGTTCAATCAGGTGCCAGCCGAAAGAGGAGTGCACCGGCGCGCTGAGCTGGCCTTTTTGCAGCTTCATCAACGCATCGCGGAACGCCGGATCGTAAACGTCAGGGGAAGACCAGCCCATATCGCCGCCCTGGTTGGCAGAGCCCGGATCCTGGGAAAACTCACGCGCCGCAGCGGCAAAACTGGTCTTTCCGCTCTTGATGTCGGCAGCGATCTGTTCCAGCTTCATGCGCGCCTGATCGTCAGTCATGATCGGCGACGGACGCAGCAGAATGTGGCGCGCATGCACTTCGGTTACTGAAATGCTTTGCGACTGGCCGCGCAGATCGTTCACTTTCAGAATATGGAAACCCACGCCTGAACGGATCGGGCCGACGACATCGCCTTTTTTCGCGGTGCTCAGCGCCTGGCCAAAGATAGACGGTAGCTCCTGAATACGTCCCCAGCCCATCTGGCCGCCTTTCAGCGCTTGTTGGTCTGCAGAGTAGGCAATGGCTAATTTACCGAAATCGCCGCCGTTTTTGGCCTGATCAACAATAGAGCGCGCCTGGCTTTCCGCTTCGCCGACCTGGTCTGCCGTCGGGTTTTCCGGCAGCGGGATCAGGATGTGGCTGAGATTTAATTCGGTGCTGGCGTCGTTCTGGTTGCCCACCTGCTGCGCAAGAGACTCGACTTCCTGCGGCAGAATGGTGACGCGACGGCGCACTTCGTTATTACGCACTTCGGAGATCGTCATCTCTTTACGAATCTGATTCCGGTAGGTGTTGTAATTGAGACCATCATAGGCCAGACGGCTACGCATCTGATCCAGAGTCATGTTGTTCTGCTTCGCGATATTCGCGATGGCTTGATCGAGCTGCTCATCGCTGATTTTGACGCCCATTTTCTGGCCCATCTGCAGGATGATCTGGTCCATAATCAGACGTTCAAGAATCTGATGACGCAGGGTCACATCATCAGGAAGCTGCTGGCCAGCCTGACCGGCATTGAGCTTCACGGACTGCATCAGACCATCAACGTCACTTTCCAGCACCACGCCGTTATTCACGACGGCGGCGACTTTATCGACAACCTGCGGCGCAGCGAAACTGGTATTCACCACCAGGGTGAGACCAAGAAGCAGCGTTTTCCAGTTCTTCATACCTTTTCCATTATGATTAATCGCAAAGCGGAGTATTTTCATCAAGGCTTACAGCGAGCTTTGATACGGCAGAATGTTCGAACGCAACATCTGCTGAGTGCCGAGACCGTAGTTCGAGCTCAGGCCACGCAGTTCAACGTTGAAACCAAACACATTGTCATATTTGCTCTGGTCGTTTTCCCAACCGTTAATTTTCCGCTCATAACCGACGCGGATGGCATAACAGCAGGAGCTATACTGCACACCAAGCATCTGATCGGCCGGTTTCTTCGCGTTGGTGTCGTAGTAGTACGCGCCCACTACGGACCAGCGATCGACAATCGGCCAACTTGCCGTGACGCCAACCTGAGAGATGCCGTCTTTATACTGGGTAGCCTGAGCGAACGAAGGCAATGTCGCCTGGATGTACTCCGGGCTGGCATAGCGATAGTTCAACTGCATCAAGCGGTCTTCGTCGCGGCGGTATTCGATGGCGCTACTGCCTGTCGCGACGTTATCCAGACGGGTATCGTACTGAACACCACCGCGCAGGCCCCAACGTTCGGAGATGCGCCAGTAGGTGTCCGCCGCCCACAGGATAGAGCCGGTTTTCTTGTCTTTTTCCCAGTTGATATCTTCATCACCGGTACGGGATTCGGTGAAATAGTAGATTTGACCCACGGAAACGTTAAAACGTTCAATCGCTTCTTGATCATAAATACGTGACGTGACGCCCGTGGTGATCTGATTGGCGGAAGCGATACGGTCAAGGCCGCCATAAGTCCGGTCCCGGAACAGGCCCGTGTAATCCGACTGCAACAATGAGGAGTCGAAGTTATTGATGCTGCTCTGATCGCGATACGGCACATACAGGTATTGCGCACGGGGTTCCAGCGTCTGGGAATAGCCTTCCGCCCAGTCTACTTCCCGCTCGAAAACCATTTTGCCGTCGATTTTAAACTGCGGCAGCGTACGGCTTACCGACTCTTTAAGTTTATTGGCCGCTTCATTATTGCCGCCCAGGTAATTCTGGAAGTGCTCGATATTATCCTGCTGATAATGCGTAGCCAGCAGTTTCGCCTCGGTGTTGATGCTACCCCACTGATTCGACAGCGGCAGGCTGATGGTCGGCTCAATATGCACGCGGGTCGCTTCAGGGTAATTTTCGTTCACGTTAACGAACTTCACCGCCTGTGCGTAAACCCGGGTATCAAATGGACCGACGTTATTCTGGTACCAGTTCACATCCAGTTGCGGCTCGGCCCCGTAGGTGTTGCCTGCCTGGGTGTTAAACACCTGGAATTTTTTGCTGGATAACGTGGCGTCAAAGTTCTCGTTGGCATAACCAGCGCTGAATTTCTGCGTGGCGTAGCCGTCGGTACTGGAACCGTAGGTAGAGCTAAAATCGTTGAAATAATAGGGATCGCTGACTTTGGTGTAGTCAACGTTAAAGCGCCATACCTGATTCATCACCCCGCTGTGGTTCCAGTAATAGAGCCAGCGATGCTTGTCGCTCTCCTGCGGGTGATCGTCCTGGAACTTGTCGTCGGAACCGAGGTAGTCAAACTCCATCAAACCGGCACCCGCCTGGGTCAGATAGCGGAACTCATTCTGCCACTGGGTACCGCGCTTCTCCATATAGTTCGGCGTGATGGTGGCGTCAAAGTTAGGCGCGATATTCCAGTAGTAAGGCAGAGAGAACTGAATACCGTTGTTGGTGCTGTATTTGGCGTTGGGGATCAAAAAACCGGAGCGGCGCTTGTCGCCCACCGGGAGCTGCAAATAGGGGCTATAGAAAACCGGCACCGGGCCCAGTTTGAAGCGGGCGTTCCAGATCTCCGCCACTTGCTCTTCACGGTCGTGGATCACTTCGCTGCCCACCACGCTCCAGGTATCTGAACCCGGCAGGCAGGAGGTAAAGGTACCGTTTTCCAGAATGGTATAGCGGTTTTCGCCGCGCTGCTTCATTACGTCCGCTTTCCCGCGGCCCTGACGCCCCACCATCTGGTAATCGCCTTCCCAGACGTTGGTATCTTTGGTATTCAGGTTCGACCAGGCTTTCGGCCCTTTAAGGATCACCTGATTATCGTCGTAATGGACGTTGCCCAGCGCGTCGACAGTGCGCACCGGATCCGGCTGGCCTTCGACCTGTTTTTGATGCAACTGGACTTCATCCGCCTGCAAGCGGCTGTTGCCCTGTTGAATATCCACATTGCCGCCAAACACGGCGTTGTCGGGATAGTCGCCTTTCGCGCTATCCGCATTGATCGTTACTGGCTGGCTGTTCGGATCCCCTTCCACCAGGGGACGGTTGTAGCTGGGCACGCCAAGCATACATTGTGAAGCGAGGTCTGCAGCCATACCGTGTTGGCTATAGAGGGCTGCGCCAATCATGGTGGCCAGCAAGGTGGGAATACGTTTTTTCATACGTGTTATTCGTTGTTCCGTCATCAGTGGCCTGTCCCCGTCATCGTTCAGGATCGAGAATGCATCATGCGCCTGGTCGCACGCGAGCGTGGATGCAACCTGAAAGAATCAAAAGGGTGTAGCGCCGGCAAACGGTCAGAGACTAACTGACTCATCACCACAGCGCTAGTATTATCCTGCCCGCTTTCGAGCCTGTTTGTTAGGCACGGCTTTGAATGACGGGTATGATAAAGCAAATTATAGGCTATGTCCCGCAGTTGACCGTGGCGTCAACGCCGGGCTAAAAGACCCTGATAGCGCACCAACAGGCGCGAAAAAGGGGATACCGCCTGTCCAGCAGCCTGACGATTTGGGGAGTCTATGCAGTATTGGGGAAAAATAGTTGGCGTGGCGATGGCCCTGATGATGGGCGGTGGCTTCTGGGGCGTGGTATTAGGTTTGCTGATCGGTCACTTTTTTGACAAAGCACGCAGTCGGCGGATGGCGTTTTTTAGCACCCAACAGCAGCGGCAATCGCTGTTTTTCACCACCACATTTGAAGTGATGGGCCATCTGACCAAATCCAAAGGGCGGGTCACTCAGGCCGATATCCATATGGCGACCCTGTTTATGGATCGCATGGATCTGCATGGAAATTCGCGCATTGCCGCGCAAAACGCCTTTCGCGTCGGCAAAGAGCCGGGCTATCCGCTACGTGAAAAAATGCGCCAGCTGCGCGGCATCTGTTTTGGCCGTTTCGATTTAATTCGGATGTTTCTGGAAATTCAAATTCAGACAGCGTTCGCTGACGGATCACTGCATCCCAACGAGCGCGAGGTGCTGTACGTTATCGCTGAAGAGTTGGGGATTTCCCGCACCCAGTTCGATCAATTCCTGCGTATGATGCAGGGTGGCGCGCAGTTTAGCGGTGGCGGCCAGCAGGGGCATCAGCAAGGTCCCTGGCAGCAAGCGCCGCAGGGGCCGACGCTGGAAGACGCCTGCAACGTGCTGGGGGTCAAACCGAATGATGAGCCAACCACCATCAAGCGCGCATACCGCAAACTGATGAGCGAACATCACCCGGACAAACTGGTCGCCAAAGGGCTACCGCCGGAAATGATGCAAATGGCGAAGCAGAAAGCCCAGGAAATTCAAAAAGCTTACGATCTGATTAAAACCACGAAAGGGTTTAAATAAGGATTGCCCGTTGTCTTCGTAATGAAGCCAACGGGTCTTTTCAGAAATCGACAGGCGCGCGGAAGGTCATCGCACTCCCAAATTTCGGATGGGTAATGGTCAGCGTCTGGGCATGCAGCAGCAGACGTGACGCCAGCGCCAGGGCTTCCGGCGTGGCGTAGAAGCGATCCCCTAAAATCGGGTGGCCCAGCGCCAGCATATGCACCCGCAACTGGTGGGAGCGCCCGGTAATCGGCTTTAGCAGCACGCGCGCGGTATTATCCTCGCCATACTCCAGCACTTCATACTCGGTTTGCGCCGCCTTGCCGGTTTCATAACACACTTTTTGTTTAGGGCGGTTCGGCCAGTCGCAGATCAGCGGTAAATCCACTATCCCTTTTTCCGGCGGATGGCCCCAAACACGGGCCACGTATTGTTTACTGGGCTCGCGCTCGCGAAACTGGCGCTTCAGTTCGCGCTCGGCGGCTTTGGTCAACGCCACTACGATCACGCCGCTGGTCGCCATATCCAGACGATGCACCGATTCCGCCTGCGGATAATCGCGCTGAATGCGCGTCATCACGCTGTCTTTGTGCTCTTCGAGCCGGCCTGGTACAGAGAGCAGCCCGCTCGGCTTATTGACCACCATGATATGGTCGTCCTGATACAGGACGACCAGCCAGGGATCGGTTGCAGGATGATAGGCTTCCAGCATAGTGTTTCCCGGTTACTGATGCGTGACGACGATCAGGCGCAGCGCGTCCAGCCGCCAGCTCGCTTCATTGAGGCTTGCCAGCACTTGTTCACGGTTACTCTCAATCGCCGCGAGTTCATCGTCGCGGATGTTGGGGTTGACCGCTTTAAGGGCTTCCAGACGCGACAATTCAGCAGACAGTTTCTCATCCGCCTCTTCACGCGCCGTCTTAATCAACGCCTGCGCCGCGCTTTCTACTTTGCTTTCCGCCAGTTGCAGAATGGCATGGACGTCCTGCTGCACCGCGTTGACCAGTTTGCTGCTGGTGTGGCGATTTACCGCGCTGAGCTGACGGTTGAAGCCTTCAAACTCCACCTGGGCGGCGAGGTTGGTGCCGTTTTTATCCACCAGCATACGGATCGGCGTCGGCGGCAGGAAGCGGTTGAGCTGTAACTGCTTCGGCGCTTTGGCCTCTACCACATAGATCAGCTCAAGCAGCAGGGTGCCCACCGGCAGCGCTTTGTTTTTCAGCAGCGACAGCGCGCAGCTGCCGGTATCGCCGGAGAGGATCAAATCCAGGCCGTTGCGGATCAGCGGATGTTCCCAGGTGATGAACTGGGCATCTTCGCGAGACAGCGCCACATCGCGGTTAAAGGTGATGGTACAGCCGTCTTCCGGCAGGCCCGGGAAATCCGGCACCAGCATATGGTCAGACGGCGTCAACACAATCATATGCTCGCCGCGATCGTCCTGATTAATGCCGATGATATCAAACAGGTTCATCGCGAAGTTAACCAGGCCGGTGTCGTTGTCCTGCCCGGCGATAGATTCCGCCAACGCCTGCGCCTGTTCGCCGCCGTTGGAGTTAATCTCCAGCAGGCGGTCGCGGCCCTGCTCCAGCTGGGCTTTTAACGCATCATGCTGTTCGCGGCACGACTTGATTAGCTCATCGAAGCCCTCGGTCTCTTCCGGCGCGGCCAGATAGTTGATCAGCTCGTTATAGACGCTGTCATAAATGGTGCGGCCCGTCGGGCAAGTATGCTCGAACGCGTCCAGCCCTTCGTGATACCAACGCACCAGCACCGACTGGGCGGTTTTTTCCAGCCAGGGTACCAGAATCTGGATATCGTGCGCCTGGCCGATACGATCCAGACGGCCAATTCGCTGCTCCAGCAGATCCGGGTTGAACGGCAGGTCGAACATCACCAGATGGCTGGCGAACTGGAAGTTACGGCCTTCCGAGCCGATTTCCGAACACAGCAGCACCTGCGCGCCGGTGTCTTCTTCCGAGAACCACGCCGCCGCGCGGTCACGCTCGACGATGGACATCCCTTCATGGAACACCGCTGCGCGAATGCCTTCACGCTCGCGCAGTACCTGTTCAAGCTGCAACGCCGTGGCGGCTTTGGCGCAGATCACCAGCACTTTCTGGGAGCGGTGGCTGGTGAGGTAGCCCATCAGCCATTCAACGCGCGGATCAAAGTTCCACCAGGTGCCGGTATCGCCTTCGAATTCCTGATAAATCTGTTCCGGATAGAGCATGTCGCGGGCGCGTTCTTCCGACGATTTGCGCGCGCCCATGATCCCGGAGACTTTAATTGCCGTTTGATACTGGGTCGGCAGCGGCAGTTTTACCGTGTGCAGCTCGCGCTTCGGAAAGCCTTTAACGCCGTTGCGGGTGTTGCGGAACAGTACACGGCTGGTGCCATGGCGATCCAGCAGCATGGAAACCAGTTCCTGACGCGCTGATTCCGCACCGTCGCGGGTACTGTTAGCGGTTTGCAGCAGCGGCTCGATATCCTGCTCGCCAATCAAATCGCTCAGGGTATTCAGTTCGCTATCGGACAGGTGCTTGCCCGCCAGCAGCATGGCGACGGCATCCGCCACCGGGCGGTAGTTTTGTTGCTCTTCGACAAACTGTTCGAAATCATGGAAGCGGTTCGGATCCAGCAGGCGCAAGCGGGCAAAGTGGCTCTCCAGCCCCAGCTGTTCCGGCGTGGCGGTCAACAACAGTACGCCAGGCACCTGGGCCGCCAGCTGTTCAATCGCCAGGTATTCGCGGCTCGGCGCGTCTTCGCTCCACACCAGATGGTGGGCTTCATCCACCACCATCAAATCCCATTCGGCTTCGCACAGATGCTCAAGGCGCTGCTTGTTGCGGCGCACAAAATCCAGCGAACAGATCACCAGCTGTTCGGTTTCGAACGGGTTATCGGCATCGTGCTGGGCTTCGGCGTAGCGAGCGTCGTCAAACAGCGCGAAACGCAAATTGAAGCGGCGCAGCATCTCCACCAGCCACTGGTGTTGCAGGGTTTCCGGCACCACGATCAGCACGCGTTCCGCTGCGCCAGCCAGCAACTGCTGATGAATAATCATGCCCGCTTCGATGGTTTTACCCAGGCCCACCTCATCCGCCAGCAGCACGCGCGGCGCATGGCGGCGACCCACATCATTGGCGATGTGCAACTGATGCGGGATCAGGTTGGTGCGCTGGCCGCGCAGCCCGCTCCACGGCATGCGGTACTGTTCACTCTGGTAGCGGCGGGCGCGAAAGCGCAGGGCGAAACGATCCATACGGTCGATTTGCCCGGCAAACAGACGGTCCTGCGGTTTACTGAACACCAGTTTGCTGTCGAGGAAGACTTCACGCAGGGTGACGTTTTCCTCCTGGGTATCAAGCCGGGTTCCGGTATAGGCGAGCAGCCCGTTTTCTTCGGCGACATCGGCAACTTTTAACTGCCAGCCGTCGTGGCTGGTAATGGTATCGCCGGGGTTAAACATCACGCGGGTGATGGGGGAGTCATTACGGGCATACAGACGGTTTTCGCCGGTAGCAGGGAAAAGCAAAGTCACCATCCGCGCATCCAGCGCTACCACGGTTCCTAATCCAAGTTCGCTTTCCGTGTCGCTAATCCAACGTTGACCAAGTGTAAAAGGCATATCTGTTCGGCTCTGGTTAATAATTTGCAGGCAATAGTATGTCCACCGCAAATAACTCGCGGTGCAGTAAATGGGATTCAGAATAGGAAAGGGCGCTATGGTACTGGATGGTAACGCGTTCGTCACCTGTCAAAATAACCCCAGTTGCCCTGTCATGAGTGTAGCAAAGTCATCCTTCATAAAAGGCAAAATTCCCTCCGCCACCGGCTGAAGCTGGCGCGTCAGGTAATGATCGTAATCCAGCGGCGAGCGTTGATAGTCGCGCGGCTCCGGCCCGTTGGTGGTCCAGACATACTTAATCGTACCGCGATTCTGGTACTGGGCTGGCCTGCCGAGCCGGGCGTTTTCTTCATCCGCCAACCGCGCGGCGCGGACATGAGGCGGTACGTTGCGCTGATACTCTTTTAACGGGCGGCGCAGGCGCTTGCGATAAACCAGCTGGTCGTCGAGTTCGCCGTTCAGCAACCGGGCGATGGTTTCACGCACAAAATCCCGGTACGGCTCGCGGCGGAAAATTTTCAAATACAGCGCCTGCTGGAAGTTCTGCGCCAGCGGCGTCCAGTCGGTGCGCACCGTTTCCAGTCCTTTGAATACCATGCGCTGTTCGCCGTCTTGCTCAATCAGCCCGGCGTAGCGTTTCTTACTGCCCATTTCCGCGCCCCGGATGGTAGGCATTAAGAAGCGCGTAAAATGGGTCTCGAACTCCAGCTCCAGCGCGCTTTCTACTTTCAGGGTCTGCTTCAGGTGCTCGCGCCACCACTGGTTAACTTTGGCGACCAGGGCGTTGCCGATTTCGCTGGCCTGAGCATTGTCATAAGCCTTCCTGAGCCAGACAAATGTGGAGTCGGTATCGCCGTAAATCACGTCGTAGCCTTCCGCCTCAATCAACGCTTTGGTCTGGCGCATAATGTCATGGCCGCGCAGCGTGATGGATGATGCCAGCCGTGGGTCGAAGAACCGGCAAGCGCTGGTGCCCAGCACGCCGTAAAAGGCGTTCATGATGATTTTCAGCGCCTGGGAAAGCGGTTTGTTGCCGTGCTTTTTGGCCTCTTCGCGCCCCAGCCAGATTTGCGACACGATCTCCGGCAGGCAGTGGGTGGTGCGCGAGAAGCGGGCGTTCAGGTAACCTTCCACGCTGTGCGCGTCATCAGGCTGCGCCAGGCCTTCCACCAGACCGACCGGGTCGATTAAAAAGGTGCGGATAATCGATGGATACAGGCTTTTGTAATCGAGCACCAACACTGAATCGTACAGCCCTGGGCGGGAATCCATCACATATCCGCCGGGGCTCGCCTGAGGAGGGACATCACCCAAATTCGGCGCGACAAAACCGGCACGATGCATACGCGGGAAATAGAGATGGCTGAACGACGCCACCGACCCGCCGTGGCGATCCGCAGGTAATCCGTTGACCGTGGAGCGCTCCAGTAAAAACGGCATGATCTCGGTTTTATGAAAAATGCGCGTCACTAGCTCGCAGTCTTTCAGGTTATAGGTCGCCAGCGCGGGTTTGTCTTCGGCGAAGCGCCTGTCGATTTCTGCCATTCGATCCCAGGGGTTGTCGATGGCTTTCCCTTCGCCCAGCAGCTCCTGCGATACCGATTCCAGCGAAAAAGAGGAAAAGCTCCAGAACGCCGATTTCAGCGCATCGATACCGTCTATGATCAACCGGCCCGGAGCCTGAGCGAAAAACATCCCGGCCTTAAAGCCGTGCTCGCGCCATTCGATCTCCTGGCCGTTGCGCCCGAGGCGCAGCGGGATAGCGTAGCGTTCAGCATGTTTCTGAAGCATTTTTAAATCGAACTGGATCACGTTCCAGCCGATCAGCACATCGGGATCGAATTCGGCAAACCAGGCATTCAGTTTTTCGAGCAGTTGCGGACGGCTGGCGACGTATTCGAGTTTGAAATCCAGCCCGCTGGCATCGCCGTTTTCCGGCCCGAGCATATATACTGTGCGCTCGCCGCAGCCTTCCAGACCGATGCAGTAGAGTTCACCGTGGCGGTTGGTCTCAATATCCAGCGACACCCATTTCAGCGCCGGGCGGTACGTTGGGTTGGGTTTCATTTTGGCGTCACGCAACCCGCCGCCGCGCATCTCGCCGGTCACCCAGACCGGGGCGGTAATAAAACGCTCCATCAGATAGCGTTCGGGCGGGCGCACATCGGCCTCATAGACCGTTACCCCCGCTTCACGCAGCAGTTTTTCGCAGCGCATTAACTGACGATGCTGGCGAAAATAGAGACCGCACACCGGTTGTTGATGAAAATCACGCAGGGAAAGCGATTCCAGACGGCAGGATTCACCCGCCAGCGCGCTTTCCGCGCGGGCGCGTTGAGCCTGGGGGATAAAGGCAACAGATTCCTGCGCGGGCAGCGTCACGCACAGCGGCCCGCTGTCGGTTGCCAGCCAGAATTCAACTTCGGTGCCCTGGGGCGTATCCCGCCAGTGTCGGGTCAGAACAAACCCCTGTCGCGTCTCTGCCACGCTATTTTTCCAATAAAAAACCAGGCCTGATTATAGCCTGGATTCTGTTGGGGTGCTGGTGTTTTGTACAGTGTTGGCGGGGTTAGAGCAGGCGATAGACGAGATAAAGGGAGTACCAGAATGTCTCGCTTATCAGAAAGCGCGCTTTGGTGCCGAACGAGTGATAGCGGCTGGTTGGCGTAGGCGATGACCAGGCTTCAATTCGTTCATCCTTAGCAATCAACATAATCCGCTTCATATGCATTGGATCGCTGACGATCAGTGCATTATTCAGTTGATTCAATGCCATGATCGCTTTCGCATAACGCAGGTTTTCACGGGTTACCTGTGAACGATCTTCTACCAGAATCGCCTGGTCAGGCACATTCTGCGCTAACAGATAGCGACGTGCCACAGCGGCATCGGAGAGGGCGTTATTGTTTGAATAACCGCCGGTGACGATCAGCGTTTTCACATAGCCATCGCGATACAGCGCCACCGCGTGGTTCAGCCGTTCCTGGAAAACCGGGGAGGGTTGATCGCCCCTGACAGCCGCACCCGCGACAATCGCGCAATCGGCGGTATGGGTTTCGTCAACCAGGCTGTAGTTGAAGACAGAGAGGGCGTTTATACAGCCAATGACCAGAACCGCTGCGACACTAACAACAAACAAGATGCCAACTTTTTTCACTGCTTTCATGCTTACCCCTTCCGCTTATCCCTGTCTCTTCAGGCGTTGTATCGCCCGGGAGTCGGACGCTATTTTCTTCGCTGAAGAGATGGCTGAAAAGGCGGGAGCATCACCTTTCGGTTTTTGACCCGGACGGCGTAAAGCGCATGAAAATAAAAAACCCAGAACGGCGTCTGGGTTTTAGAGCAAAAGACTATGGATTACTGCCCGTAATACGCCTTCGCTCCATGCTTACGCAGATAGTGCTTATCCAGTAGCGTTTGCTGCATTGGCGGAAGGTCAGGCGTGAGCTGGCGGCAGAAAATGCCCATATAGGCCACTTCTTCCATTACGATGGCGTTATGCACGGCATCCATGGCGTCTTTACCCCAGGCAAAGGGGCCGTGGGAATGCACCAGCACGCCAGGCATCTGTTTCGCTTCAATGCCCAGCTCGCGGAAGGTTTCGACGATCACCGTTCCGGTATCCCATTCATATTCGCCGTTGATTTCGTCATCGGTCATTTTACGGGTGCAGGGGATGGGGCCGTAGAAATAGTCGGCGTGAGTGGTGCCCGTCGCCGGAATGCTTTTCCCGGCCTGCGCCCAGATAGTGGCGTGGCGGGAGTGGGTATGTACGATGCCGCCAATATCCGGGAACTGTTGGTACAGCAGGCGGTGGGTCGGCGTATCGGAAGAGGGTTTCTTATTGCCCTCGACGACTTCACCGGTTTCGATACTGACCACCACCATATCTTCGGCGGTCATGACGGAGTAATCAACGCCTGATGGCTTGATGATAAACACGCCCTGTTCGCGGCAGACCGCGCTGACGTTGCCCCAGGTCAGGGTAACCAGATTGTGGGCCGGGAGCGCAAGATTGGCTTCCAGCACCTGACGTTTCAGATCTTCTAACATCGCTATCCTCCGCTAAAAAAAGGGGCCAGCCGCATGGGCTGGCCAAAGGTTCCCCTGTGATTAGCGTTTAAAGCCGTAGTAAACCTCATTCCAGCGCAGCGCATCTTTAAACGCCGGCAGGCGGGTGTCGTTGTCGATAACGGCCAGTTCGATGTCGTTCAGTTCTGCGAACAGGCGCATATCGTCGAGGGTCAACGCGTGGCTGAATACGGTATGGTGCGCGCCGCCCGCCAGGATCCAGGCTTCGGAGGCGGTTGTCAGATCCGGCTGCGCTTTCCACAGCGCGTTCGCCACCGGCAGTTTCGGCAGCGCATGCGGCGCTTCGACGGTGTCCACGCAGTTGACCAGCAGGCGGAAACGATCGCCCAGATCGATCAGGCTGGCGTTAATGCCCGGACCGGTTTTGCTGGAGAAGATCAGGCGCGCCGGATCGTCTTTGCCGCCGATGCCGAGGTATTGCACATCGAGGATCGGTTTTTCATCAGTGGCGATGGACGGGCACACTTCGAGCATATGGGAACCCAGCACCATGTCGTTGCCGGACTCGAAGTTGTAGGTGTAATCCTCCATAAACGAGGTACCGCCGTTGAGCCCGCCGGACATCACTTTCATGATGCGCAGCAGCGCCGCGGTTTTCCAGTCGCCTTCGCCCGCAAAGCCGTAGCCCTGTTGCATCAGGCGCTGTACCGCCAGGCCCGGCAGTTGCTTCAGGCCATGCAGATCTTCAAAGGTGGTGGTAAAGGCATGGAAACCGCCTTGCTCGAGGAAGCGCTTCATGCCGAGTTCGATACGCGCCGCATCAATCACATTCTGGCGTTTGTCGCCGTTGACCTGCGCCGCAGCCGTCAGGCGGTAGGTGCTTTCATACTCGTCGACCAGCGCGCTGACGTCGCCATTGCTGATTTCGTTAACCACCGCCACTAAATCGCCAACGCCCCAGGTGTTCACCGAGAAGCCGAATTTGATTTGCGCCGCGACTTTATCGCCGTCGGTTACCGCCACTTCGCGCATGTTATCGCCGAAACGCACCACTTTCAGATGACGGGTTTCCTGTTTCGACACCGCCTGGCGCATCCAGGAGCCGATGCGCTGGTGGGCTTGAGGATCTTTCCAGTAACCGGTCACGACGCTGTGCTGCTGACGCATACGCGCGCCGATAAAGCCGAACTCGCGGCCACCGTGCGCGGTCTGGTTCAGGTTCATAAAGTCCATATCAATGCTGTCCCACGGGATCTGGGCATTGAACTGGGTATGGAATTGCAGCAGCGGTTTGTTGAGGATGCTCAGGCCGTTGATCCACATTTTGGCTGGCGAGAAGGTGTGCAGCCAGACCATCATCCCGGCGCAGTTATCGTGATAGTTAGCGTCGCGGCAGATGGCGGTGATTTCATCCGGCGAGGTGCCGAGCGGTTTCAGCACCAGTTTGCACGGCAGTTTGGCTTCGCTGTTCAGGGAATCCACCACCTGCTGGGCGTGTTGCGTCACCTGGCGCAGCGTTTCCGGGCCGTAAAGATGCTGGCTGCCGATTACAAACCATACTTCGTATTTACTAAAGGCTGTCATTGTCTTGTCCTTAAAGCGTCAGGGCTGCACGGTCTGCATCAGAAGGCTGGGCCGTGTCAGAGGGGGAATAGTGAAGCTCGGCGCTTTCGCACCAGCGTTGGTAGCGGCGATAGAGTTCTTCGAAGCGGGCGGCGGTGGCCGGGTCCGGCTGGAGGGTTTTTTCCATCTCGCTCGCCATGGCTTGCTGCGCCTGAGGAATATCGTCATATACGCCTGCGGCGACGGCGGCGAAAATCGCCGCGCCCAGCGCACAGCATTGATCGGAGCCGACAATTTGCAGTGGGCGGTTCAATACATCGCAGCACACCTGCATGATCACCGGGTTTTTACGGGCAATGCCGCCCAGCGCCACCACTTCATTAACCGGGATGCCCTGATCAGTGAAGCACTCCATAATGGCGCGCGCGCCAAAGGCCGTGGAGGCGATCAGCCCGCCGAACAGCAGCGGCGCGTCGGTGGCGAGATTCACATCGGTGATCACGCCTTTCAGGCGCTGGTTTGCAAATGGCGTACGGCGACCGTTAAACCAGTCGAGGATCACCGGCAGATGATCGAGCGACGGCTGTTTCGCCCAGTCGGCGGTGAGCGCAGGCAGCAGCGCTTTTTTGCTGTCGCTGATTTGGGTCTTCAGTTCAGGATGCTGCTCGGCAAGGCGATCCAGCGGCCAGCTCAGCACGCGGCCAAACCAGGCGTACATATCGCCGAATGCCGACTGGCCCGCTTCCATTCCGATAAAATCGGGCACGACGCTGCCGTCTACCTGCCCGCAGATGCCTTTGACGGCGCGGTCGCCGACGGATTGTTGGTCGGCAATCAGAATGTCGCAGGTAGAGGTGCCGATCACTTTCACCAGCGTATTCGGCTGAGCGTTAGCGCCGACTGCGCCCATATGGCAGTCAAACGCGCCGCCGCTGATCACGACGCTTTCCGGCAGGCCGAGGCGCGTGGCCCACTCTGTCGTCAGGGTGCCTACCGGCACGTCAGCGGTCCAGGTATCGGTAAACAGCGGCAGTTCAAGATTCTGGCTGATGATCGGATCGAGTTCGTCAAAGAAGCTGGCTGGCGGCAAACCGCCCCAGCTCTCATGCCACAGGGATTTATGGCCTGCGCTACAGCGTCCGCGGCGAATGGCTGCCGGGGCAGTGGTGCCGGAAAGCAGCGCCGGGATCCAGTCACACAGTTCAATCCACGAGCTGGCGGCTTTGGCAACGGCGGCGTCCTGACGGGTCACGTGCAGGATCTTGGCCCAGAACCATTCGCTGGAGTACACCCCGCCGATGTAGCGCGAATAATCGATTTTATCCGGCTGGTGGCACAGGCGGGTAATGGCTTCGGCTTCTTCAACCGCAGTGTGATCTTTCCACAGTACGAACATGGCGTTCGGGTTGTCGGCGAAGCCAGGGTTAAGCGCCAGCACATTGCCGTCGGCATCAATAGGGGCAGGGGTGGAACCGGTAGTGTCAACGCCGATGCCCACCACCTGTTGGCGTTTTTCTGCGCCTAACTGGTCAAGCACGCTGTTAAGCGCGGCTTCCATGGATTCAATGTAATCAAGGGGATGGTGGCGGAATTGGTTACGTGCGGCGTTACAGAACTGCCCGGCCTGCCAGCGCGGATACCATTCCACACTGGTGGCGAGTTCAGCGCCCGAGGTGCAATCAACCGCTAAGGCGCGAACCGAGTCGCTGCCAAAGTCGAGTCCCAGCGCAATGGCCATTTTTTCACTCCATGGATAAACAAACATGCAGTGACATTAGATTTGCGGAGAAAAAAGCGTCAGGTGTATTTGGCTTATCTTATGGATTAAAGTGCTATGCCTTGCTGATTTGTGACCTCACGCAAATAATAGATGTGGACAATTCTGTTGCGGTTATAGACACTTTGGTTATCAAGCGAAAAGCCTGATGTGAGCGCTTATCCTGATGAGTTTTTAGGTTCAAATCCGGTGGTGAAGTGGGTTATTGTGGTTCATGGCTTCGGTAATTCCCAATTTTCAGGGGTGTCGTAAGATATGGACAAATGGTCTCTTCCCACCGATGGTGGAGCACGATTTACTATGGCTGAAACGCAAAACGATCCCCTGTTGCCGGGGTACTCATTTAATGCGCACCTGGTCGCGGGATTAACGCCCATTGATGCCGAGGGCCACCTCGATTTTTTTATCGATCGTCCACTTGGCATGAAAGGCTACATCCTGAATCTCACCATTCGCGGGGAAGGGATCGTTAAGAACAACGGTAAAGAGTTCATCTGCAAGCCAGGGGACATGCTGCTGTTCCCGCCGGGGGAAATTCATCACTATGGCCGCAGTCCGCAGGCTAAAGAGTGGTATCACCAGTGGGTGTACTTCCGCCCGCGCGCTTACTGGCAGGAGTGGCTCAGCTGGCCGTCGATATTTGCCCAGACTGGCTATTACCGCCCCGCAGAGGGCGAGCAAGAGGCCTTCTCCACGCTGTTTCAGCAAATTATCGATGCTTCCCAGCGAGAGGGGCGCTACTCGGAGCTGCTGGCCATCAACTTGCTGGAGCAGCTCTTTTTACGCCGCGTCGAGGCGATCAGCGAGTCGATGAAAGCGCCGCTCGATAGCCGCGTCAGGGATGCTTGCCAGTACATCAGCGATCATTTAGCCGACAGCCATTTTGATATCGCAGGCGTCGCGCAGCATGTCTGCCTGTCGCAATCACGCCTGTCGCACCTGTTCCGCCAGCAGCTTGGCGTCAGCGTGCTGAGCTGGCGCGAGGATCAGCGCATCAGCCAGGCGAAGCTGTTGCTCAGCACCACGCGGATGCCTATCGCCACCGTGGGCCGCAATGTCGGCTTTGAGGATCAGCTCTATTTTTCCCGGGTGTTCAAGAAATGCACCGGAGCCAGCCCGAGCGAGTTTCGCGCCGGATGCGAGTCGAGCTGATCGATCTTAAATGGAACCATAACGTTTTTAAAAATGTCGTAACCGGTAGGCTATAAACTTTAACGATGCCTTGACGCTGCTCGGGGTAGCCGGGAGAATCGCTCCCTCGTTATTTTACCGGAACCTTTATGGAAGCATTTCTGGATCATTTTATTACCCAATCAGTGACTTATTCTCTGGTTGCGATTGCGCTGGTGGCGTTTCTGGAGTCGCTGGCGCTGGTTGGGTTGCTGCTGCCGGGTACGGTGATGATGGCCGGTCTTGGCGCGCTGATCGGCAGCGGCGAAGTCAATTTCTATGAGGCCTGGGCGGCGGGGATTGTCGGCTGTATGCTGGGCGACTGGATCTCATTCTGGCTGGGCTGGCGCTTTAAAAAGCCGCTGCACCGCTGGTCATTCCTCAAGAAAAACAAAGCGCTGCTGGATAAAACCGAGCACGCGCTGCATCAGCACAGCATGTTCACCATCCTGGTAGGGCGCTTTGTCGGGCCGACGCGGCCGCTGGTGCCGATGGTCGCCGGGATGCTGGATCTTCCTGCGCTCAAGTTCCTCCCGCCTAATCTGATTGGTTGCCTGTTCTGGCCACCGTGCTATTTCTTGCCCGGCATTCTGGCCGGGGCCGCCATTGATATCCCGGCGGATCAGCAAAGCGGCGCCTTTAAGTGGATGCTGCTTGGCGTGGCGCTACTGCTGTGGCTGGCGGTATGGTTGTGCTGGCGGCTATGGCGCAGCGCCAAAGCGAATCCCAGCGATAAACTGGTGCAGTGGCTACCGCGCGGCAGATTGATGTGGGTCGCGCCGTTGGTCAGCGTAGCAGGGGTAGCGGCGTTAATCGCCATCCTCAATCATCCGCTGATGCCGGTGTACCGCGCCATCCTCTGGAAAGTGATTTCCGGTTTTTAACGCTGGATGCCCAGCAGCGCCGAGGCGTCGCTGTTGCCTTCCAGTAACGTGGCGGTGGCACCATCCCAGATGATGCGGCCATCGCGCACCACCAGGCTGCGCGGCGCAATGCTCAGCGCATCCTCCAGGCTGTGCGAGACCATCAAGAGCGTCATATTACGCTCGCGGCACAGGGTGCTCAGAAGCTGGAGCATTTCCTGGCGTAGCGCCGGGTCAAGCGCCGAGAAGGGTTCGTCCAGCAGCAAAATCGGCTGCTGACGGATCAGACAGCGCGCCAGCGCCGCCCGCTGCCGCTGGCCGCCGGACAGTTCGCCAGGCAGGCGGTCCAGCAGTTCGGTCAAGCCCATTTTTCCGGCCAGCGTGGCGATCTCCTGGCGCTGCCTGTCATTAAGCTTCAGCCCCGGATGTAATCCCAGCCCGATATTCTGGCGCACCGTTAAGTGGTTAAACAGATTGTTTTCCTGGAACAGTATCGACACCGGGCGCTGCGCGGGCGGGGTACGGGTGTGATCGCCGCTGTTAAGCTCAATCTGACCGCTCGCCGGGCTCAGGAATCCGGCAATCAAATTCAGCAGGGTGCTTTTCCCGGCGCCGCTGGGCCCCAGAATGGCAATCCGCTCGCCCGCCTCGGCGTGAACGGAGAAACGCATCGGCAGATGGTGGTAAAGCCAGGTTACATCAGTGAGCGTTAGCATGTCGTCCCGCCAGTTTTTCAATGACCGTAAAAAGCGCAAAACAGAGCAACAGCAGCAACAGCGCGGTCACCGCCCCGTCGTCGCTGCGATACGCGCCGATCTGCTGATACAGGTAATAAGGTAGCGTGCGGAAGTTATCGTTGCCGAACAGCGCCACGACTCCGAAATCACCTATCGACAGCACGCTGGCAAAGGCCATCGCTTGGGCAATCGGCTTTTTTAGCGCCCTGAGTTCGATGATTTTCAGGCGGTTGATTCCGCTAATATCCAGCGACTGGCACAGCGGTCCATATCGCAGTGCGATATCGCGCATCGGGTTTTCCAGCACTTTCTGGGCGTAGGGCACCGCCATCAGCGCGTTAGTGAAAATCACGATAGCATCCGCCGATTCCGGCAATCCGATCGTGTTATTGAGCAGCAGGAAGAAACCCGTCGCCAGTACAATCCCCGGCATTGCCAGAATCAGCATGCCGCTGAGTTCGAGGCTTTGAGCGGCAATGCGTTGCTGGCGCAGATACAGCTCGCGCCCGCTCCACAGCAGCATCATGGTCAGCGTCACGCACAGCACCCCGGCACCCAGCGCGATGCGCAGCGAGGTCCAGAGCGCATCCCACAGAATGGATTGCGACAGCACCCGCAGGATATCGCCCTGCAGGCCATCAACGATCACCGCCAGCAGCGGCGGCAGCATCAGCAGCAGCGCCAGGCCGATCAGCAGCCCATCGGTCAACCTGCTGCGCCAGTTGTCCTGCGGATCGCGCCAGCCCTGGATCTGATTAACGCCCGGTGCGATGGCTTTACCCAGACGCTGGCTCAGCAGGACCAGCCCCAGACAGCAGGTCATCTGGATCAGCGCCAGCAGCGCGGCGCGCGCCGGATCGTAATCAAAACTCAGCGCCTGGTAGATGGCCAGTTCGATGGTGGTGGCCTGCGGCCCGCCGCCCAGTGACAGTACCGTGGCGAAGCTGGCGAAACAGAGCATGAAGATCAGCGCCGCGACCGACGGGAGTTGACGGCGGATCCACGGCCACTCCACCAGCCGGAAAAAGTGCCAGCCGCGCATCCCCAGTTGGGCGGCAATCTGGCGCTGTTCGCCGGGGATGTGTTCCAGTGTTTGCAGCAGCAGACGGGTCGCCATCGGCATATTAAAGAAGACGTGGGCCAGCAAAATGCCCTGCAAGCCGTAAGGGGAGAACGTCCACTCCAGCCCCAGTTGCCCCCACAGCGCCGCCAGCCAGCCGGTGCGACCGTAGACGCTGAGCAGGCCGAAAACCGCCACCAGCACTGGCAGAATTAACGTCATCGCGCACAGGCGCAGCAGTGCCTGCCGCCCAGGAAAGCGCCGCCGGTACAGGGCGCGGGCGAGGAGAATGGCGGGGAGAACCGACAGCAGCGCAGACAACAGCGCCTGCCAGAACGAGAAGCGCACCACGTGCCAGAGATAGCTGTCCTGCCAGAAGCCTGCGCCGCCGGAGGGCGGCGCGTTGAACCACAGCGCGCTAAAGGCCGCCAGCGCCACCGCCACCATCAACAGCGCGGCGATAACGCCTGGCCACAGCCAGCCCGGAATTAGCGGCTGACGGCGCGCAGCCATGTATTAATCCAGTTTGCGCGCTGGGACGCGACTTCCTGCGGCGTGAACTGCAATGTGGTTTGCGGTTTGGTGAGCTGTTCAAAGCCCTGCGGTAGCGCGACGCCAGTCACCGGATACATCCAGTTGCCGGTGGCGATAGTGTTCTGGAACGCCGGAGAAACCGTAAAGGTCAGGAATTTTTGCGCCAGTTCCGGCTGTTTGCTGCTGGCCAGCCTTCCGGCGACCTCCACCTGCAAATAGTGGCCTTCGCTGAAGTTGGCGGCAGCGTATTGATCCTTTTTCTCTTCGATAATGTGGTACGCCGGAGAGGTGGTGTAACTCAGTACCAGATCGCTTTCGCCTTTCTGGAACAGGCCATAGGCTTCGCTCCAGCCTTTAGTGACCGTAACGGTTTTCGCCGCCAGTTTTTTCCAGGCCTGCGGCGCATTATCGCCATACACTTTTTGCATCCACAGCAGCAGGCCAAGGCCCGGCGTACTGGTGCGCGGATCCTGGTAAATAACCCGCCATTTTTGGTCGCTCTCCACCAGCTCCTTCAGGCTTTTCGGGGGATTCGCCAGTTTGGTTTTGTCATAGACGAAAGCGAAATAGCCGTAGTCAAACGGCACGAAAGTGTCGTTTTGCCAGCCGCCCGGCACGTTAACAGCATCATTAGTGACGCCGCTTTTAGCGAACAGGCCGGTTTGGGTCGCCGCTTCCAGCAGGTTGTTATCCAGCCCAAGGATCACATCGGCTTTGCTGTTTTTGCCTTCCATCCGCAGACGGTTCAGCAGCGAGACGCCGTCTTCCAGCGCCACGAATTTGAGTTCGCAGTCGCACTCTTTTTCAAACGCGGCTTTGACTTTCGGGCCAGGGCCCCAGTCGGCGGAGAAAGAGTCGTAGGTATAAACGGTGAGCGCAGGTTTGGCGAAAACCGGGGCGGTCGCGAGGACCAGTAATGGCAGAAATTTTTTGAACACTTTGCACCTCAAAAGGAAGTGGCAAAGGATTTTGAGCAGGCAGCCTCAAATCCCTTCGCCGGCGTTATCCGGATCAGGTTCGACGGGTATTTTCTCAGCGCGCAGTTTGCTGCGGCACCCCGTTGAGAACGGTCGTATTGTAATGATTTGGTGAATATTTAAAAGAATTATGGCTCCGGCGGCGCAAACCAGGCAGATTTAAAATCAAACCAGCCCAGGGTATTCATCCGCACGCCGCGCATACTGCGCTGGCCCTGGATCATCAGCCAGTGGTGGATCAGCGGCAAAATGGCCTGTTGCTCAAGCAGTTGCTGGCACCACAGCGCATGATTCAGCTCCCCTGATTGCCAGCGTCGCGCGTCCGCCTGCCAGTCGATGGGCACGCAGTGCTGCATCAGCGGCGTTTCAAACAGGTGCGCGAACAGCGAAAACTCCAGCGGCAGGGTGAAGTTGGCGCTGTTCAGCCAGATATCGCTGACGATTTCCCCCCGATGCCACTCATCGTAGTCCACTTCCTGAATCTCCAGCTTCACGTGATGCTCCGCCAGGATCGACGCCATGATCTCGGCGATCACCCGGTGTTCGATGTGTTCGCGATAGAATGTCAGCGTTAGGGTTTCCAGCCCGGCGGGCTTTTCGCTGGCGGTGGAGGGATGGGTATGATGCCAGCGCGGCAGCAGACCGTACGCCGGGAACCAGTAACGTTGATGCTGTTCGCTGGCCCGCCACAGCAAATTCACCGGCGACAGTACATGGCTGAGCCAGTTTTTCACCTGCGGCAGCGCGCCGCGCGGGGAGCGCTGGTCATACAGTAAATAGTAACAACCCTCTTCGAGGCGGCTTTCAACCGCTTTTTCTTCGCCTTCGGCGGACGACTCCAGATGAACGCCGCTACTGAGTTCATCGCCAATATCCGGCAGTACCCAGAAATTCACTTCGTCAATCAGCGCCCGGTAACCGAAGTAATCATCAAAGGCGTGGATCTTAAGCTGGTTGTTATTGTTGCGCACCACGGCATAGGGACCGGTGCCCACCGGACGGCTGGAGAAGTTATTCATCGACGGCCATTCCCGCGGCAGGATCATCGCCGCCACGCTGCCCATCAGCCACGGCAGCCAGCGGTCCGGTTGAGCAAGATGAATATCCAGTGTCCAGGTGGTAGGGGATTCGATGCGGGTGATGTGCGAATAGAGCGGCAGTGTGTTGATGCGCTGGAGCGAGCCAATAACATCCAGCATATCCAGCTCACGGCCATGGTGAAAATGGATACCGGGCCGCAAAAAGAAGCGCCAGTGCAGCGGGCCAAGCTGCTGCCAGTGGTGGGCAATATCGGCTTCGATTTCCCCGTTTTCCTCATTTATGCGCGTCAGACCGCTAAAGATCTGCCGGACGATATGGGTCTCTGAACGGCGTAACGCACTGCCCGGCAGCAGGTTTTTGAGCGGACGATAATAGAGGATGCGCAGGATATGGCGGCCCTGGCGGAAGCTGCGTCCGAGATGGGAAATCAGCATCTGGCGCACGGCGGCTTTATCCCCGACGATTTGCACCAGTTGATCGATGCGATCCTGCTCCAGCAGGTCTTCGGCGCGCTGCTGCTGGAGCGCAAGGCCAGTATACAGGAACGCCAGCTTCGAACGTTTGCCCCGGCCTGCCTCGGCGTCCCACGTCAGCCAGCCCTTTTCCTGCATCGCGTTTAGCAACGTGCGCATATGGCGGCGCGAGCAGTTCAACAGCTCGGCCAGTTCATTCAGCGTGGTCTCCTGCGGCTTTCCATCACAGCATTGCCACAGACGGATAAATTGTTGTTGGAGCCGGGCAGAAGACATAAAAGAGGAACTCCTGTAGCGAAACGCATCAATTTTTCTTTCCCTATATTAAGCTAATAATTTGTCCTGATGAAAGTGATGATTCCGCTGTGATGAGTGCGGTTTTAGGGGAGAAGCGTTGTGGTATCGCCGCTGGCCCGCGGCAATGCGACAAGGTCCTGAAGCGTGTTCGGTTGTTCCCGGAGCATTGCAGGCATCAAGTGTGACTGAGTATTGGTGTTTTTCACCCGCCAGCGGTTTTTTTACTGCTGGCTTTTTTCGTTTATGCTTTCCATCCCCCCTAACGAAAGGATGCACCTTATGCAGTGGTTATTAACGCGCAGTCGCCAGTTGAACGGGGTTTATATAGCGTTTATGGGCGTCGCCTTTATGGTGGGCGTGGCCAGCGCATTGCAGGCCCCGACGCTGAGCCTGTTTTTAAGCCGGGAAGTGGATGTGCGCCCGTTCTGGGTGGGGCTGTTTTATACCGTAAATGCCCTGGCCGGAATTGTGGTAAGCCTGTGGCTGGCGAAGCGCTCCGATGTCCAGGGCGACCGGCGCAAGCTGATTATGTTCTGCTGCCTGATGGCGATCGCCAACTGCGTGTTGTTTGCCTTTACCCGCCATTACCTGACGCTGCTCACCGCCGGTGTACTGCTGTCGGCGCTGGCGAACACGACGATGCCGCAGCTGTTTGCCCTGGCGCGGGAATACGCAGACAGCTCGGCGCGGGAAGCGGTGATGTTCAGCTCGGTAATGCGTGCGCAGCTGTCGCTGGCGTGGGTCATTGGGCCACCGCTGGCGTTTTTGCTGGCGCTCAATTACGGCTTTACCGCCATGTTCCTGTTTGCCGGGTTTATCTTTTTGCTGAGCCTGGGAGTCATTGCGCTGGCGCTGCCGTCGGTGCCGCGCGAAACGCTGCAACCCGACATGGCGCTTACCCAGGTGAGTGGCTGGCAGGATAAAAACGTGCGGCTGCTGTTTATCGCTTCGGTGCTGATGTGGACCTGCAACACCATGTATTTTATCGATATGCCCCTGTGGATCAGCAGCGAGCTGGGGCTGCCGGATAAGCTGGCCGGCGTCCTGATGGGCACCGCCGCCGGGCTGGAAATCCCGGTGATGCTGCTGGCGGGCTATTACGTGAAGCGCGTTGGCAAGCGGCGGATTATGCTGCTGGCGGTGGTCTCCGCCATTCTGTTCTACATCGGCCTGCTGCTGTTCCAGAGCCAGCAGGCGCTGTTAATGCTGCAAATCTTTAATGCGGTGTTTATCGGGATTATCGCAGCGATCGGCATGATCTGGTTTCAGGACCTGATGCCGGGACGGGCGGGTTCGGCGACGACGCTTTTCACCAACAGTATCTCAACCGGCGTGATTCTGGCGGGTGTCATTCAGGGCGCGCTGGTGGAAAGCTTTGGGCATTACGCGGTGTACTGGGCGGTGGCGGGAATGGGGATTTTTACCCTGCTGATCACCTCGCGGGTGAAAGACGTTTAAAAAAATGCCGGGCATCGCACCCGGCATTTTTTTAGTTCATAAACGCTGGCTGGCGTTGTTCGTAGGCGGAAATCGCGTCTTCATGCTGTAAGGTCAGGCCGATGCTGTCCAGCCCGTTCAACATGCAGTGACGGCGAAACGCGTCCAGCGTGAAGGCATAACGCTTGTCGCCCGCTTTCACTTCCTGCGCTTCCAGATCCACTTCAAAGCGGATGCCCGGATTAGCCTGCACCAGCGTAAACAGCTCATCGACTTCTTCATCGCTCAGTTTCACCGGCAGCAGTTGGTTGTTGAAGCTGTTGCCATAGAAAATATCCGCGAAGCTCGGGGCGATCACCACTTTGAAGCCGTAATCGGTCAGCGCCCACGGCGCGTGTTCACGGGACGAGCCGCAGCCGAAGTTTTCCCGCGCCAGCAGAATCGATGCGCCCTGGTATTCCGGGAAGTTCAGCACAAATTCCGGATTCGGCACTTCGCCTTTGTCGTCGAGGAAACGCCAGTCGTTAAACAGGTGGGCGCCAAAGCCGGTACGGGTGACCTTTTGCAGAAACTGCTTCGGGATAATCGCATCGGTATCGACGTTGGCCGCATCCAGTGGAACCACCAGGCCGGTATGTTGGGTAAATTTTTCTGCCATGGTGATGCTCCTTATTTCAGTGTGCGGATATCAGCGAAGTGGCCGGTTACCGCCGCCGCTGCCGCCATCGCCGGGCTGACCAGGTGAGTGCGGCCACCGCGGCCCTGACGGCCTTCAAAGTTACGGTTGCTGGTAGAGGCGCAGCGTTCGCCCGGGTTCAGGCGGTCGTTGTTCATCGCCAGGCACATCGAGCAGCCCGGTAAACGCCACTCAAAACCCGCTTCGATAAAGATCTTATCCAGACCTTCGGCTTCCGCCTGGGCTTTTACCGGCCCGGAGCCCGGCACTACCAGCGCCTGAACGCCCGGCGCGACTTTACGCCCTTTGGCGATTTGCGCCGCGGCGCGCAAATCCTCAATCCGCGAGTTGGTGCAGGAGCCGATAAACACTTTATCAATCGCCACTTCAGTCAAGGGGACGCCAGGCTGCAGGCCCATATAGGCCAGCGCTTTTTCCGCTGAGGCGCGCTCAACCGGATCGGCAAAGGAGGCGGGTTCCGGTACGCGATCGGTTACCGAGATAACCTGGCCGGGGTTAGTTCCCCAGGTGACCTGCGGCGCGATGTCGGCGGCATCCAGCGTGACCACCGTATCGAACACCGCGTCGGGGTCAGTTTTAAAGGTTTTCCAGTACTCGACGGCATCGTCAAAGTCTTTGCCTTTCGGTGCGTGCAGACGGCCTTTCACATAGTTGAACGTGGTTTCATCCGGTGCGACCAGGCCCGCTTTGGCGCCCATCTCAATCGCCATATTGCACAGGGTCATCCGGCCTTCCATGCTCAGCGCGGTAATCGCGTCGCCGCAAAATTCCACCACATGCCCCGTGCCGCCTGCGCTACCGGTTTTACCGATAATCGCCAGTACGATGTCTTTAGCGGTGATGCCCGGTGCGGCGGTGCCGTTGACTTCAATCTTCATGGTTTTGGCGCGGCCCTGTTTCAGGGTCTGGGTCGCCAGAACGTGTTCTACTTCCGAAGTACCGATACCAAACGCCAGCGCGCCGAACGCGCCGTGGGTGGCGGTGTGGGAGTCACCGCAAACGATGGTCATACCGGGCAGGGTGATGCCTTGCTCCGGGCCCATCACATGCACGATGCCCTGGTACGGGTGGTTCAGGTCATACAGTTCGACGCCGAATTCATTGCAGTTTTTGATCAGTTCCTGCATCTGGATGCGCGCCATCTCGCCGGAGGCGTTGATGTCTTTGGTCTGCGTCGAGACGTTGTGATCCATGGTAGCGAAGGTTTTGCGCGGCTGGCGCACCGGGCGCCCGTGAGCGCGCAAACCGTCGAACGCCTGCGGGGACGTGACCTCATGCACCAGATGGCGGTCGATGTACAGCAGCGGCGTTTCGTCCTTTGCTTCATACACCACGTGGGCATCGAATAATTTTTGGTACAGTGTGCTGGCCATGATTACACCCCTTCGGCGACATAGCGGGCAATAATATCGCCCATTTCATCAGTACGGGTTGCCTGGTCGCCGCGCGCCAGGTCACTGGTGCGAACACCTTCTTCCAGCGCACGGTTGATGGCGCGTTCAATGGCATCGGCAGCGTCGCCCGCGTTCAGGCTGTAACGCAGCAACAGCGCCAGCGACAGGATTTGCGCAATCGGGTTGGCGATGTTTTTCCCGGCGATGTCCGGCGCAGAGCCGCCCGCCGGTTCATACAGGCCAAAACCCTGCTCGTTCAGGCTGGCGGAAGGCAGCATGCCCATTGAGCCGGTGATCATCGCGCATTCGTCAGACAGAATATCGCCGAACAGGTTGGAACACAGCAGCACATCGAACTGGGAAGGATCTTTAATCAGCTGCATGGTGGCGTTGTCGATATACATGTGCGACAGCGACACGTCCGGGTAATCATTGGCGATTTCGTTAACGATTTCGCGCCACAGCAGCGAAGTCTGCAATACGTTGGCTTTATCTATCGAGGTGACTTTTTTACGGCGTTTGCGGGCCGATTCAAAGGCGATGCGCGCGATGCGTTCAATCTCAAAGCGGTGATACACCTCGGTATCAAAGGCTTTCTCATGCATGCCCTGGCCTTCGCGGCCTTTCGGCTGGCCAAAGTAAATGCCGCCAGTCAGTTCACGTACGCACAGGATGTCGAAGCCGTTGGCGGCGATATCGGCGCGCAGCGGGCAAAATTCCTCCAGGCCCTGGTACAGCTTCGCCGGACGCAGGTTACTGAACAATTTGAAGTGTTTACGCAGCGGCAGCAGTGCGCCGCGCTCCGGCTGCTGGGCAGGGGGCAGATGCTCCCATTTCGGGCCGCCCACCGAGCCGAATAAAATCGCATCGGCCTGTTCGCAGCCTTCCACGGTGGCCTGCGGCAGCGGATTGCCATGACGGTCAATCGCCACGCCGCCTACGTCATAGTGGCTGGTGGTAATACGCATATCGAAACGGCTACGAACGGCTTCCAGTACCTTCAGGGCTTGCGCCATTACTTCCGGGCCAATACCGTCGCCCGGCAAAACAGCAATATGGTAATTTTTCGACATCACACGGTTTCCTGATTGTGTTCTTTGTTATGAGCTTTGCGTTGTAATTCTTTTTCGACTTCAGCGGCGCGCCAGATATTGTTCAGCACGTGCACCATGGCCTTGGCGGAGGATTCAACGATGTCTGTCGCCAGGCCCACGCCATGGAAGCGGCGGCCGTTGTAGTTCACCACGATATCCACCTGACCCAGCGCGTTTTTGCCCTGGCCTTTAGCGCCTAACTGGTAGTTCACCAGTTCGATATCGTATTCAGTGATGCGGTTGATCGCCTGGTACACCGCATCTACCGGGCCGTTGCCGTTAGCGGCTTCGGCTTTTTCTTCATCGCCGCAAATCAGCTTCACGGACGCAGTCGCCATGGCGTTAGAACCGGACTGCACGCTGAAGTAGTCCAGACGGTAATGCTCCGGCTCTTCCTGCTGCTTATTAATGAATGCCAGCGCTTCTAAATCGTAATCAAACACCTGGCCTTTTTTGTCCGCCAGTTTCAGGAAGGCGTCGTACAGGTTGTCCAGGTTGTAGTCCCCTTCGTGATAGCCCATCTCTTCCATGCGGTGCTTCACGGCGGCACGGCCAGAGCGGGAAGTCAGGTTCAACTGGATCTGATTCAGGCCAATGGATTCCGGAGTCATGATTTCGTAGTTTTCACGGTTTTTCAGCACGCCATCCTGATGGATACCGGATGAGTGAGCGAAAGCCCCGCTGCCGACAACCGCTTTGTTGGCCGGGATCGGCATGTTGCAAATCTGGCTGACGGTCTGGCTGGTACGCCAGATCTCCTGGTGATGAATGTTGGTATGTACGTTCAGCAGATTCTGGCGCAGTTTAATCCCCATAATCACCTCTTCCAGCGCACAGTTGCCGGCGCGCTCGCCGATGCCATTCAGGGTGCCTTCAACCTGGCGTGCGCCCGCATTCACGGCTGCCAGCGCGTTGCCGACCGCCATGCCTAAATCGTCATGGGTATGAACGGAAATGATCGCTTTATCGATGTTCGGAACGCGCTGGTACAGGCCGGTAATAATGTTGCTGAATTCAAAGGGCAGGGTGTAGCCCACGGTGTCGGGAATGTTGATGGTTTTCGCGCCAGCGTTGATCGCGGCTTCCACCACGCGGGCCAGGTCTTCAATTGGGGTGCGGCCCGCATCTTCACAAGAAAACTCGACGTCATCGGTATAATTGCGCGCGCGCTTCACCATATAGACCGCGCGTTCAATCACTTCGTCCAGGGTGCTGCGCAACTTGGTGGCGATATGCATGGGCGAGGTGGCGATAAAAGTATGAATTCGGAACGCTTCGGCAACGCGCAGCGATTCTGCCGCCACATCTATGTCTTTTTCTACACAACGCGCCAGGGCGCAGACGCGGCTGTTTTTCACATTACGCGCGATGGTCTGGACGGATTCGAAATCGCCAGGCGAAGAGACCGGGAAGCCAACTTCCATAACATCAACACCCATACGTTCCAGGGCCAGAGCGATTTGCAGTTTCTCTTTCACGCTCAGGCTGGCCTGCAACGCTTGTTCACCATCACGTAATGTTGTATCGAAAATAATGACTTGCTGGCTCATGAATTCGGTCCTTATTTTAGTTTTCTGCGCCTGCGACGAGCATAAAAAAACCCGCGCAGTGCGCGGGTTTCGTTATCTCTTGTGGCCTGATCCAACCTATCGCTGAATGCCGCCCAACAGTCTACCGCGCAGAGATGCGTTGAGTAGTAGTAGACCGAGTAGGCGAACGGTGCGAATCATTGATCAGGCCTCAGAATTCGTTTAGATGCTTTTAGTGGTACTTGATTCGCGAGGAGGTGTCAACCTTTCTTTCGGGTAACCCGTGATGGACGGTAAAGAATTCACAAAGTTTATATTTAGCGAAATGTGCTAAAAAATACGGAAAACAACAATCAATTATTTTGTGGCTATTCGCAGGGGTGAATATCTTATTTTAAGACTTCCGTGTGAATCTCTCGCTTGTGTTGAGATCAGGATTTTTATCAATGGCGCAACAAACATTTAAGGAACTCATTATAATTTAAGATATTTCCAAAGATAACGTGGCACTTCTGTGCCAACGACTCGTATAAATCGAGCACATTTTAATGGATGCCATATTTTAATAATCCTAAAATGATAATTCATCCGGTGAATTATTGAGAATTTTCACAGAGTATGTTTTGATTAACACCCATAACAAATTGAACCGTGAGTAGACTTGTAAACTGTAAGGGGCATCCTGAAGTTTATGCGTAGGCCTTACAAGATTTGTTCTGTAATGTACAAATAAATCCTTTTCTGGATTGTTTATAAGTTAACGCTGTCTTTTCCTGAATGCGCAATAGCGTGCATTCCAATAAGGTTGCCAGGAAGGGTAACAATGTATCATTGGAGTGGTTTATGCCTGAAAATAATATTGAACATTTCCCCGTGACTGAAGGATTAAAACCTCAATTGCGCTCGGTAGACCTCAATTTACTGACCGTTTTCGACGCCGTCATGCAGGAACAAAATATCACCCGTGCCGCGCATCTGCTTGGTATGTCTCAACCTGCGGTAAGTAATGCGGTATCCCGCCTTAAGGTAATGTTTAATGACGAGCTTTTTGTGCGTTATGGTCGGGGCATACAGCCTACGATGCGCGCCTGTCAGCTGTTTGGCTCTATCCGCCAGGCGTTGCAGCTCGTACAAAATGAACTGCCCGGTTCCGGATTCGAACCTCTGAGCAGTGAACGCTTATTTAATCTCTGCGTGTGCAGCCCGTTAGATAACCTCTTAACGTCGATTATTTACAATAGCGTGACCAACATTGCTCCTAATATTCATTTGGCATTTAAATCCTCTCTTAATCAGAATATTGAGCATCAGCTGCGCTATCAGGAAACCGAATTTGTTATTAGCTACGATCTATTCCGTCGCCCTGAATTTTCATGTGTGCCTTTATTTGAAGATGAGATGGTTTTGGTCTGCAGTAAAGCCCATCCTCGCAAGAAAGAGTTGACTCATGAGCAGGGCGTTTATCGTGAGCAACACGCGGTTGTGGCGTTAGAGCGTTTTGGCTCATTTAGTGCGCCCTGGTATGACACCCCGGAAAAACAAAGCGTTATTGCGTATCAGGGCATGGCAATGACCAGCGTCCTGAATGTGGTGTCGCAAACTAACCTGATTGCCATCGCACCTCGCTGGTTGGCAGAAGAATTTATTTCAACGCTTAGTCTCGATATTCTGCCACTGCCCCTGGAACTCAACAGACGTACCTGCTATCTGTCATGGCATGAAGCGGCAGGGCGTGACAAAGGCCATCAATGGATGGAAGAGTTGCTTATTACTATTTGTAAAAGGTAACAAAAGGGCGATAAACCGAATGGGCAGCCATTCGGTTTTGCTGTTTTTTATATCATTACCAGCGAATTATTCTGCTGCGTCCCTCTGCCACTGACTTTCCCCGTTTTGCTTGATCTCCCACTGTAATCTTCAACACTTATAAAATATCCCGCCATGACATTCGCTTCTGCCAGGGATTTCTCATTCATCCACGTAATTTGCCTGGTCGGGAGAAAAAAAACGCGATGGAGGCGTCCATGGCGGGTTAATTGCCTGCCCGATCCCGAGCGGTTATGGTATGAGATATAAAAAAGCACATCGCGACGGCGAGAATATGATTTCCGCCGTTGATAGAAAATAAAAGCCTGGAGGCAAATGATGGAGATGTTGTCTGGAGCCGAGATGGTGGTGCAATCGCTGATCGACCAGGGCGTGAAACAGGTATTCGGTTACCCCGGTGGGGCCGTGCTGGATATCTATGACGCGCTACATACGATTGGCGGGATTGACCATATACTGGTGCGGCATGAACAAGCTGCTGTCCATATGGCCGATGGTCTGGCCCGCGCGACTGGCGAAGTTGGCGTGGTGCTGGTGACATCTGGCCCCGGTGCAACCAACGCCATTACCGGTATCGCAACCGCCTATATGGATTCCATTCCTTTAGTTGTGCTGTCCGGCCAGGTGGCGACATCGCTGATCGGCTATGACTCCTTCCAGGAATGCGACATGGTGGGCATCTCGCGCCCGGTGGTGAAACACAGCTTTCTGGTGAAACAAACCGAAGATATCCCAACCGTATTAAAGAAAGCCTTTTGGCTGGCCGCCAGCGGCCGCCCTGGCCCGGTGGTGGTCGATTTGCCGAAAGATATTCTTAACCCGGCGAAAAAGATGCCGTACGTCTGGCCCGAGTCCGTCAGTATGCGCTCCTACAATCCCACCACCCAGGGCCATAAAGGGCAAATCAAACGCGCTCTCCAGACATTGCTGGCCGCGAAAAAGCCGGTGCTGTATGTCGGCGGCGGCGCGATTAATTCTGGTTGCGACGCGCCGCTGCGCCGTCTGGTTGAAAAACTCAACCTGCCTGTCGCCTCTTCATTAATGGGGCTGGGAGCGTTTCCCGGTACGCATCGTCAGTCATTAGGCATGTTGGGCATGCATGGCACCTACGAAGCCAATATGACGATGCACCACTCTGACGTGATTTTCGCCGTCGGGGTGCGTTTTGACGATCGCACCACCAACAATCTGGCGAAGTACTGCCCGAATGCCACGGTGCTGCATATCGATATCGATCCGGCGTCGATTTCTAAAACGGTATCCGCCGATATTCCTATCGTGGGCGACGCGGGGCTGGTGTTGGAGCAAATGCTGGAACTGCTGGAGCAGGAAGAAGGCTCCCAGTCGCTGGATGATATCCGCGACTGGTGGCAGCAAATTGACGTCTGGCGGGCGCGCAAGTGCCTGAGTTACAACACCTCAGGGGAGAGCATCAAACCTCAGGCGGTGATAGAAGCTATTCATCGTTTAACCCACGGCGATGCGTATGTGACCTCAGATGTTGGCCAGCATCAGATGTTCGCTGCTCTTTATTACGCTTTCGATAAACCGCGCCGTTGGATAAATTCCGGCGGCCTCGGCACCATGGGATTCGGTTTGCCTGCGGCGCTGGGCGTTAAGCTGGCGCTGCCGAATGAGACGGTAATTTGCGTGACCGGGGATGGCAGTATCCAGATGAACATCCAGGAGCTGTCAACCGCGCTGCAATATGAACTGCCGGTGCTGGTATTAAACCTTAACAACCGCTATCTCGGCATGGTGAAGCAGTGGCAGGACATGATCTATTCTGGCCGCCATTCACAATCCTATATGGAGTCGCTGCCGGACTTCGCCCGCCTTGCACAGGCCTACGGGCATGTGGGCATTAACATCACCCGCCCCGATGAGCTTAAGAGCAAATTAAGCGAAGCCCTGGAGCAGGTGCGCAATAACCGCCTGGTGTTTGTCGATGTGACCGTGGATGGCACCGAGCACGTTTATCCGATGCATATTCGTGGCGGCGGGATGGATGAAATGTGGTTAAGCAAAACGGAGAGGACATAAGCATGCGCCGGATACTATCTGTGTTACTGGAAAACGAATCGGGCGCGTTGTCACGGGTGATTGGGTTGTTCTCCCAGCGCGGCTATAACATTGAAAGCCTGACCGTCGCGCCGACGGAAGATCCTACGCTGTCACGCATGACCATCCAGACGGTGGGCGATGCCAAGGTTCTTGAGCAGATCGAAAAACAGCTGCATAAGCTGGTGGATGTACTGCGCGTAAATGAACTGGGGCAGGGCGCGCACGTCGAACGTGAGATCATGCTGGTGAAAATTCAGGCCAGCGGCTATGGCCGTGATGAAGTCAAACGCAACACCGAAATTTTCCGCGGATCGATTATCGATGTGACCCCGTCGATGTATACCGTGCAGTTGGCAGGCACCAGCGATAAACTGGATGCGTTCCTCGCCACCGTTCGCGATGTGGCGAAAATTGTCGAAGTCGCCCGCTCCGGCGTGGTTGGGTTGTCGCGTGGTGATAAGATCATGCGCTAACGCGAAACAGAAAGAGAGTGACAAGCCCGGCCATGTCTCACCGGGCTTTTTTTTTGCCTGAACGCCAGCAAGAGCGCGCAAAAGCAGTTGCTCAGGGTATTATTCTGCGTTTAGATGTTATGAATTTTGCTATAACCCTAATAAGGCTATGGAGTATGTCATTCACTAAGGGGCAATTGTGAAACTGGATGAAATCGCGCGACTGGCAGGGGTATCGCGCACAACGGCGAGCTACGTCATTAATGGAAAAGCCCGACAGTATCGTGTGAGCGATAAAACTGTCGAAAAAGTGATGGCGGTCGTGCGTGAGCATAACTACCACCCAAACGCGGTGGCGGCGGGATTGCGTGCAGGCAGAACGCGCTCAATCGGCTTAGTGATCCCCGATCTTGAAAACACCAGCTACACGCGTATTGCCAATTATCTTGAGCGCCAGGCTCGTCAGCGCGGCTATCAGCTGCTGATCGCCTGCTCGGAAGATCAGCCTGATAACGAGATGCGCTGCATTGAGCACCTGCTACAGCGTCAGGTTGACGCCATTATCGTTTCCACTTCTTTACCGCCTGAGCATCCGTTCTATCAACGCTGGGCTAATAATTCGTTCCCCATCGTCGCGCTGGATCGCGCGTTAGATCGCGAGCATTTCACAAGCGTAGTGGGTGCCGATCAGGATGATGCGGAAATGCTGGCTGGCGAATTACGCAAATTCCCGGCGCAAACCGTGCTGTATATGGGGGCACTCCCGGAGCTGTCGGTGAGTTTTTTACGCGAGCAGGGTTTCCGCGCCGCGTGGAAAGACGATCCCCGGGAAGTGCATTATCTGTATGCCAACAGTTATGAAAGAGAGGCGGCGGCGCAGCTTTTCGAAAAATGGCTGGAAACGCACCCGATGCCTCAGGCGCTGTTCACCACCTCCTTTGCTTTACTGCAAGGGGTGATGGATGTCACGCTGAAACGTGAAGGACGTTTGCCAACCGATCTGGCTATCGCCACCTTCGGGGATAATGAACTGCTCGATTTCCTGCAATGCCCGGTGCTCGCAGTGGCGCAACGTCATCGCGATGTGGCGGAACGCGTGCTGGAACTGGTGCTTGCCAGCCTTGACGAGCCGCGTAAACCGAAACCTGGGCTTACGCGGATCCGGCGTAATCTGTATAAGCGCGGCAGTCTCAGCCGTCGTTAATTCCCACATAAAGGCAGCTCGGGCTGCCTTTTTTAATATTCGGATTATTCCGTACTTAAAGTGCGTATTTCTTAAATTATTAAATAACGGCTTCAAATGTAGGATTAATATCCGATAAGCAGTAAATTAATATTTCCTATGAATCATTTTGTAACATCTGCACGGCGTAACCATGCCGATAAATAACGCAATTTTTATCGCAAGTTAGTCTGAATCACACCGCCACACGCCAGGAGTCGCTGTTCAGCCCGCATGAATTGCCTTAAAATGCCGCTCGCGTCGCAAACTCGGCACTTTGTAGTTTTTTTGTACGTAAATAGTCGATTTTACCCCTCCCGGTTTATTCGCCATTTTTCTTACAAATATTCATGACGTTAATTTTGCCTCGCTTTAAACGCAGCTTTTTAAATTAGCACTTCTCCTCCTCAGGAACGGATAATTTGTTAATTCCAGCACCGGTGCTGGCTTGACAAGCTTTTCCTCCGCTCCGTACACTCCCTAATGTGGGAATTTGTGGGATATTGTGGTGGAAAGGGGCTTATCAGGGTGAGGCTGGCATGTTCCGTGGCGCTTCGTTAGTAAACCTCGACAGTAAAGGGCGCTTATCGGTGCCTACCCGCTACAGGGAACAACTGATCGAGACCGCTGCTGGTCAGATGGTTTGCACCATCGACATCCATCACCCCTGCCTGCTGCTTTATACGCTTCCTGAATGGGAAGTGATTGAACAAAAGCTATCGCGTCTGTCGAGCATGAATCCCAATGAACGCCGTGTGCAGCGGCTGTTGTTAGGGCATGCCAGTGAATGTCAGATGGACAGTGCCGGACGACTGCTGTTGACCCCCGTGTTGAGGCAGCATGCCGGACTTACCAAACAAGTGATGCTGGTCGGGCAGTTCAATAAGTTTGAGCTGTGGGACGAAACGGCCTGGTATCAACGTGTCAAGGAAGACATAGACGCAGAGCAGTCCTCCTCTGAAGTGATGTCAGAGCGATTGCAGGATTTGTCCTTATAAAAAATGATGGAAAACTATAAACATAAAACGGTGCTGCTCGACGAGGCCGTTAATGGCCTGAATATTCGTCCTGATGGCATCTACATCGATGGCACATTTGGTCGCGGTGGTCACTCACGTTTGATTTTGTCCCAGCTCGGGCCGGAAGGCCGGCTGATGGCGATCGATCGCGATCCTCAGGCTATTGAAGCCGCAAACGCCATCGACGATCCGCGCTTTTCTATTGTACATGGTCCGTTTTCTGCGCTGGCGGACTACGTGCGTGATCGCGATCTTCAGGGGAAGATCGACGGTATCCTTCTCGATCTTGGCGTTTCTTCACCGCAGCTTGACGACGCAGAGCGCGGTTTCTCCTTTATGCGCGACGGGCCGCTGGACATGCGGATGGACCCGACTCGCGGGCAATCCGCCGCTGAATGGCTACTCTCGGCAGAAGAGAGCGACATCACCTGGGTACTGAAAACCTATGGTGAAGAGCGCTTTGCGAAACGCATCGCGCGCGCCATCGTTGAGCGTAACCGCGAACAGCCGATGACCCGCACCAAAGAGTTAGCGGACGTGGTGGCGGCAGCGACGCCGGTAAAAGACAAATTTAAGCACCCGGCGACCCGCACGTTTCAGGCGGTGCGTATTTGGGTGAACAGTGAACTCGAGGAGATCGAGCTGGCGCTAAAAGGCTCGCTTGACGTACTGGCTCCGGGAGGACGCCTTTCTGTCATCAGTTTCCACTCGCTGGAGGATCGGCTGGTCAAACGCTTTATGCGCGAGCAAAGCCGTGGCCCCCAGGTGCCCGCAGGGATCCCGATGACGGAAGCGCAACTCAGTAAACTGGGCGGTCGTCATTTACGAGCATTAGGCAAGTTAATGCCGGGCGAAGAAGAAGTGGCGGAAAATCCACGTGCCCGTAGTTCAGTGCTGCGTATAGCAGAGAGGACGAACGCATGATCGGCAGAGTGACGGAGACCCTCAGCAAAGTTACCGGATCGTTAGGAAGCAACGAGCGCCATGCCTTGCCTGGCGTGATCGGCAGCGATCTGTTGCGACACGGGAAACTGCCACTCTGCTTGTTCATTATTATCATCGTCACCGCGATTTCCGTGGTGACCACCGCTCACCATACCCGTCTTCTGACGGCGCAACGTGAGCAACTGGTGCTGGAGCGGGATGCGCTGGATATCGAATGGCGCAACCTGATCCTTGAAGAAAACGCGCTCGGCGACCACAGCCGGGTCGAGCGGATCGCCACTGAAAAGCTGCAGTTGCAGCATGTCGATCCATCCCAGGAAAATATCGTGGTTCAGAAATAAGGATTTACAGCAGGCATGAGAGCAGCGGCAAAAACGCTTAAACCGAAACGCCAGGAAGAACAGGCCAACTTTATAGGTTGGCGTTTTGCGTTGCTCTGCGGGTGTATCTTGCTGGCGCTCTCTTTCCTGCTGGCGCGCGTGGCCTGGCTGCAAATTATTGCGCCCGATATGCTGGTGCGCCAGGGCGATATGCGCTCGCTACGCGTCCAGGAAGTGGCGACGTCCCGCGGACTGATTACCGACCGTTCCGGCCGCCCACTGGCGGTCAGCGTGCCGGTCAGGGCAGTATGGGCCGATCCTAAAGAACTGCACGACGCGGGCGGTATTACGCTCGATAACCGCTGGAAAGCGCTTTCCGATGCCCTGAAGCTGCCGCTGGACCAACTGGCGTCGCGAATCAACGCCAACCCGAAAGGGCGCTTTATCTACCTTGCCCGTCAGGTGAATCCGGACATCGGCGATTACATCAAAAAGCTTAAACTCCCCGGTATCCATCTGCGCGATGAATCTCGTCGTTACTACCCGTCGGGCGAAGTGACCGCTCACCTCATTGGCTTTACTAACGTGGATAGCCAGGGGATTGAAGGCGTTGAAAAAAGCTTCGATAAATGGCTTACCGGCCAGCCAGGCGAGCGTATTGTGCGTAAAGACCGCTATGGCCGCGTGATTGAAGACATCTCTTCTACTGACAGCCAGGCGGCGCACAACCTGGCGCTAAGTATTGATGAGCGTTTACAGGCGCTGGTTTACCGCGAACTGAACAACGCCGTGGCGTTCAACAAAGCCGAGTCCGGGAGTGCCGTATTGGTGGATGTGAACACCGGCGAAGTGCTGGCCATGGCCAACAGCCCCTCTTATAACCCGAATAACATCTCGGGCACGCCGAAAGACATTATGCGTAACCGCACCATCACCGACGTCTTCGAACCGGGTTCAACGGTGAAGCCGATGGTGGTGATGACGGCCCTCCAGCGCGGCGTGGTCAATGAAAATACCGTACTGAATACTGTGCCGTACCGCATCAATGGTCATGAGATCAAAGACGTGGCGCGCTACAGCGAATTAACCCTGACCGGGGTGTTACAGAAGTCGAGTAACGTCGGTGTTTCAAAGCTGGCGTTAGCGATGCCGTCCTCAGCGTTAGTAGATACTTACTCACGTTTTGGACTGGGTAAAGCGACCAATTTGGGGTTGGTCGGAGAACGCAGTGGCTTATATCCTCAAAAACAACGGTGGTCTGACATAGAGAGGGCCACCTTCTCTTTCGGCTACGGGCTAATGGTAACGCCGTTACAGTTAGCGCGAGTCTACGCAACGATTGGCAGCTACGGGATCTACCGTCCGCTGTCGATCACCAAAGTCGATCCGCCGGTTCCCGGCGAGCGCATTTTCAATGAATCCGTCGTGCGTACCGTGGTGCATATGATGGAAAGCGTGGCGCTGCCTGGCGGCGGCGGCGTGAAAGCGGCAATCAAGGGTTACCGCATCGCCATCAAGACCGGTACGGCGAAAAAGGTCGGCCCGGACGGGCGCTATATCAACAAATACATTGCCTACACCGCGGGCGTCGCACCGGCGAGCCATCCGCGCTTTGCGCTGGTGGTGGTCATCAACGACCCGCAGGCAGGTAAATATTACGGTGGTGCCGTATCTGCACCGGTGTTCGGAGCCATTATGGGCGGCGTATTACGCACCATGAATATCGAACCAGATGCCCTGGCGACGGGCGAAAAAAGTGAATTTGTAATCAATCAAGCAGAGGGAACAGGTGGCAGATCGTAATTTGCGCGACCTTCTAGCGCCGTGGGTAACGGGTTTACCTGCGCGCGCGCTACGAGAAATGACGCTCGACAGCCGTTTGGCTGCCGCGGGCGATCTTTTTGTAGCTGTGGTCGGTCATCAGGCGGACGGGCGTCGGTTTATCCCGCAGGCGATAGCGCAAGGTGTAGCTGCCATTGTGGCGGAAGCGAAAGGCGAAGCCACTGACGGTGAAGTCCGTGAAATTCACGGCGTTCCGGTTATCTTTCTCGAACAGTTAAATGAACGGTTATCCGCGCTGGCGGGGCGTTTTTATCATGAGCCGAGCCAGCAGTTGCGCCTGGTCGGCGTGACGGGCACCAACGGCAAGACCACCACCACGCAATTACTGGCGCAGTGGAGCCAACTGCTGGGCGAAACCAGCGCCGTGATGGGCACCGTGGGTAATGGCCTGTTGGGAAAAGTCAGCCCGACGGAAAACACCACCGGTTCTGCGGTGGATGTCCAGCAGGTGCTGGGCGGCCTGGCGGACCAGGGTGCGACCTTCGCCGCTATGGAAGTGTCCTCCCACGGCCTGGTGCAGCACCGCGTTGCTGCGCTGAAATTCGCGGCCTCGGTGTTTACCAATTTAAGCCGCGATCATCTCGATTATCACGGCGATATGGAGAGCTACGAAGCTGCGAAATGGCTGCTATTCTCTTCGCATCACTACGGGCAGCCCATCATCAATGCCGATGATGAAGTGGGTCGCCGCTGGCTGGCGAAATTGCCGGACGCCGTTGCGGTCTCGATGGAAGACAATATTAACCCGGCCTGCCGGGGCCGCTGGCTGAAAGCCAGCGAGGTGCGCTATCACGACAGCGGCGCGACGATCCGCTTTGACTCCTCATGGGGCAACGGCGAAATCGAAAGCCGCCTGATGGGCGCATTTAACGTCAGCAACCTGTTGCTGGCGCTGGCAACGCTGCTGGCGCTGGATTATTCGCTTCCGGCACTGCTGGAAACCGCGTCCCGCCTGCAACCGGTGTGCGGCCGCATGGAAGTATTCAGCGCGCCGAACAAGCCCACCGTGGTCGTGGATTACGCCCATACCCCTGATGCGCTGGAAAAAGCATTGCAGGCCGCGCGTTTACACTGCGCCGGTAAACTGTGGTGCGTGTTCGGCTGCGGCGGCGATCGCGATAAAGGCAAACGCCCGCTGATGGGGGCTATCGCCGAGCAGTTCGCCGATGTGGTTGTGGTCACCGATGACAATCCGCGTACCGAAGATCCCAAAGCGATTATCACTGATATCCTGGCCGGTATGCTGGATGCCGGTCGCGCGCGTGCCGTGGAAGGCCGCGCCGAAGCGGTGACCAACGCCATTATGCAGGCTAAAGAAAACGACGTGGTGCTGATTGCCGGTAAAGGCCATGAAGATTATCAAATCGTCGGCACGCGTCGGCTGGACTATTCGGATCGTGTGACCGCCGCGCGTCTGTTAGGAGTGGTGGCATGATCCCGGTTTCTCTGGAAAAACTCGCCACGCTGCTGGGCGGCGAGTTGCGCGGTGACGATCGCGTCATCGACGCGGTCACTACTGATACCCGCAAATTAACGCCGGGCTGCCTGTTTGTGGCGCTCAAAGGCGAACGTTTCGACGCCCATGACTTCGCGCAAACCGCGCAGCAGGGCGGGGCAGGCGCGTTGCTGGTCAGCCGCCCGGTAGACGCGGCGCTGCCGCAGATTATCGTTAGCGATACGCGCCTCGCGTTCGGCGAACTGGCGGCGTGGGTGCGCTCGCAGGTGCCGGCACGCATTGTGGCGTTAACCGGCTCCTCCGGCAAAACCTCCGTCAAAGAGATGACGGCGGCGATCCTCAGCGAATGCGGCAACACGCTTTTTACCGCAGGCAACCTAAATAATGACATCGGCGTGCCGATGACATTGCTGCGCCTGACGCCGGAGCATCAGTACGCGGTGATTGAGCTGGGCGCAAACCATCAGGGCGAGATCGCCTGGACCGTTGGGCTGACTCGTCCGGAAGCGGCGCTGGTGAATAACCTCGCCGCCGCGCATCTGGAAGGATTTGGTTCGCTGGCGGGCGTTGCGAAAGCGAAAGGGGAGATTTTCTCCGGCCTGACCACTGACGGCATCGCGATCCTGAACGCGGATAACAACGACTGGCTGAACTGGCAGGCGGTGATCGGCGATCGCAAAGTATGGCGTTTTTCACCGAACGCCGCCGGAAGCGATTTCAGCGCCACGAATATCCATATTACCAGCCACGGCACCGAGTTGACCCTCGTCACCCCGACTGGCGATGTGGATGTGCTGCTGCCCCTGCCGGGCCGCCACAATATCGCCAATGCCCTCGCGGCGAGCGCGCTGGCGACGGCGGTGGGCGCAAGCCATGATGCCATTAAAGCCGGGCTGGCGAAATTAAAAGCCGTGCCGGGCCGTCTGTTCCCGATCCCACTGGCTGAAAACCAGCTGTTGCTGGATGACAGCTACAACGCCAACGTCGGTTCCATGACGGCGGCGGCGCAGGTGCTGAGCGAAATGCCGGGCTACCGTGTCATGGTCGTGGGCGATATGGCGGAGTTGGGCGCGGAGTCCGACGCCTGCCATCGTGAAGTGGGCGAAGCGGCGAAAGCTGCGAATATCGACAAAGTCTTAAGCGTCGGCAAAGCCAGCGAAATTTTGAGCCAGGCCAGCGGCGTAGGCGAACATTATCAGGATAAAAAAGCCGTGATCGAACGCCTCAGGGCGCTACGCGCGGAACATACCATTATGACGATTTTAGTGAAGGGTTCACGCAGCTCTGCCATGGAAGAGGTGGTTCGCGCATTACAGGAGACCGCGACATGTTAGTTTGGCTGGCCGAGCATTTGGTCAAATATTATTCCGGCTTCAACGTCTTTTCCTATCTGACGTTTCGCGCCATTGTCAGCCTGCTGACCGCTCTGTTTATCTCGTTATGGATGGGGCCGCGCATGATTGCGCATCTGCAAAAATTATCCTTTGGCCAGGTTGTGCGTAACGACGGCCCGGAGTCGCACTTCAGCAAGCGCGGCACTCCGACGATGGGCGGGATTATGATCCTGACCTCCATCGTGGTTTCGGTGCTGCTGTGGGCCTATCCATCCAACCCTTATGTCTGGTGCGTGCTGTTTGTGCTGGTGGGTTATGGCGCGGTCGGCTTTGTGGATGATTACCGCAAAGTGGTGCGCAAAGACACTAAAGGCCTGATCGCCCGCTGGAAATACTTCTGGATGTCGGTGATTGCCCTGACCGTGGCGTTCGCCCTGTATATGGCGGGCAAAGACACGCCGGCTACCGAACTGGTGGTGCCATTCTTTAAAGACGTGATGCCGCAACTGGGCATCTTCTACGTGATTCTGGCCTATTTCGTGATTGTCGGCACCGGCAACGCGGTTAACCTGACCGACGGCCTGGACGGCCTGGCGATTATGCCGACCGTGTTTGTGGCAGCGGGCTTTGCGCTGGTGGCCTGGGCGACTGGCAACATGAACTTCGCCAGCTATCTGCATATTCCTTATTTACGGCATGCCGGTGAACTGGTGATTGTCTGTACGGCGATTGTCGGTGCAGGGCTCGGCTTCCTGTGGTTCAACACCTATCCGGCCCAGGTCTTTATGGGCGACGTTGGTTCTCTGGCACTGGGCGGCGCGTTGGGCATTATTGCGGTACTGCTGCGCCAGGAGTTCCTGCTGGTGATCATGGGCGGCGTGTTTGTGGTGGAAACCCTGTCGGTGATCTTACAGGTCGGATCGTTCAAGCTGCGCGGGCAACGTATTTTCCGCATGGCCCCGATTCACCATCACTATGAACTGAAAGGCTGGCCGGAGCCGCGCGTGATTGTGCGCTTCTGGATTATTTCGCTGATGCTGGTGCTGATTGGCCTGGCGACGCTGAAGGTACGTTAATCATGGCAGATTATCAGGGTAAGAAAGTCGTCATCATTGGTCTCGGATTAACCGGGCTTTCCTGCGTGGACTTTTTCCTGGCGCGCGGCGTGACGCCGCGCGTGATGGATACCCGCCAGGCGCCGCCGGGCCTTGATAATCTTCCTGAAACTGTTGAGCGCCATTTGGGTTCGCTGAACGATGACTGGCTGTTGAACGCCGATCTGATTATCGCCAGCCCCGGTATGGCGCTGGCGCATCCGTCACTCAGCGCGGCAGCGGACGCTGGCGTTGAAATCATTGGCGATATTGAACTGTTCTGCCGTGAAGCGCAGGCCCCCATTGTTGCCATTACCGGTTCCAACGGTAAAAGCACTGTCACCACCCTGGTGGGTGAAATGGCGAAAGCGGCGGGCGTCAGCGTGGGTGTGGGCGGCAATATCGGCTTGCCAGCGCTGATGCTGCTGGATGCGGAAAAAGAGCTGTATGTGCTTGAGCTTTCCAGCTTTCAACTGGAAACCACGTACAGCCTGCGCGCCAAAGCCGCCACGGTGCTGAACGTGACCGAAGATCATATGGATCGCTATCCCTTTGGCCTTCAGCAATACCGCGCGGCAAAACTCAAGATTTATGAAAACGCTGAAGTCTGCGTGGTGAACGCTGACGACGCGCTGACCATGCCGGTGCGCGGGGCGGATGAACGCTGCGTGAGCTTCGGCATCGACGTCGGGGATTACCATCTCAACCACCAGCAGGGCGATACATGGCTGCGGGTGAAAGGCGAGAAGATCCTTAACGCGAAAGAGATGAAAATCGTTGGCCGTCACAACTACACCAACGCCCTGGCGGCGTTGGCCTTAGCGGATGCCGTTGGTCTGCCACGCTCCAGTAGCCTGAAAGCGTTGACCACCTTTACCGGGCTGGCGCACCGCTTCCAGCTGGCTTACGACCATAACGGCGTGCGCTGGATCAACGACTCTAAAGCCACCAACGTCGGCAGCACCGAAGCGGCACTCAATGGTTTGCATATCGATGGCACTCTGCACCTGCTGCTGGGTGGCGACGGCAAATCCGCCGACTTTTCTCCGCTCAACCGCTATTTGCAAGGCGACCATATTCGTCTTTACTGTTTTGGCCGCGACGGTGCGGAACTGGCGGCGCTGCGCCCGGACGTGGCGGAACAAACCGCTACCATGGAAGAGGCCATGCGCATTATCGCCAGCAAAGTGCAACCAGGGGATATGGTGCTGCTGTCTCCCGCCTGCGCCAGCCTCGATCAGTTTAAAAACTTTGAGCAACGCGGTGATGTGTTTACCCGTCTGGCGAAGGAGTTAGGCTGATGCGGTTGTCTCTTCCTCGCCTGCGCGTTCCACGCTTCCCGGGATTCGGTATCCTGGCATGGCTGTTTGTGGCGCTGAAAGGCTGGGTGATGGGGTCCAGGGATAAAGACGCCAATAGCCTCGTGATGTATGACCGCACGCTGCTGTGGCTGACGCTGGGCCTGGCGGCAGTGGGTTTTATTATGGTGACCTCGGCGTCTATGCCCGTTGGGCAACGGCTGGCGGACGATCCGTTCCTGTTCGCCAAGCGTGACGCTATCTATATCTTCCTGGCGTTTATGCTGGCGTTGGTCACGCTGCGGATGCCGATGGAAGTCTGGCAGCGCTACAGCGCCGCGCTGTTAATCGCGTCTATTGTAATGCTGCTGATCGTACTGGTGGTCGGTAGCTCGGTTAACGGGGCATCGCGTTGGATTGCTCTGGGCCCGTTGCGTATTCAGCCAGCGGAATTTTCCAAGCTGTCGCTGTTTTGTTATCTGTCCAACTACCTGGTGCGTAAGGTAGATGAAGTCCGCAACAACCTACGCGGATTCTTAAAACCGATGGGCGTGATTCTGGTGATGGCGATACTGCTGCTCGCCCAGCCTGACCTCGGTACGGTGGTGGTGCTGTTTGTCACTACGCTGGCCATGCTGTTCCTGGCGGGGGCTAAGTTGTGGCAGTTCATCGCCATCATCGGTATGGGGATCTCGGCGGTTGTGCTGCTGATCCTCGCGGAGCCTTACCGTATCCGGCGTGTGACCTCGTTCTGGAACCCGTGGGAAGATCCGTTCGGCAGCGGTTATCAGTTAACGCAATCGCTGATGGCGTTTGGCCGCGGCGAACTGTGGGGCCAGGGGTTAGGTAATTCGGTACAAAAACTGGAGTATCTGCCGGAAGCGCATACCGACTTCATCTTCTCCATCATCGGCGAAGAACTGGGGTATATCGGTGTAGTACTGGCGCTTTTGATGGTATTCTTCGTCGCTTTTCGCGCCATGTCGATTGGCCGCCGCGCGCTGGAGATCGATCAGCGTTTTTCCGGGTTTCTGGCGTGCTCTATCGGCATTTGGTTTAGCTTCCAGGCACTGGTTAACGTCGGGGCGGCGGCGGGGATGTTGCCCACCAAAGGCCTGACGCTGCCGCTGATCAGTTATGGCGGCTCCAGCTTAATTATTATGTCGACCGCGATCATGCTGTTGTTACGGATTGACTACGAAACGCGTCTGGAAAAGGCGCAGGCGTTTACAAGGAGTGCCCGATGAGCGGCCAGACGAAACGGTTAATGGTGATGGCAGGCGGTACCGGGGGACATGTGTTCCCGGGGCTGGCCGTGGCGCACCATTTAATGGCCCAGGGCTGGCAGGTGCGTTGGCTGGGAACGGCTGACCGGATGGAAGCGGCTTTGGTGCCGCGTCATGGCATTGAGATCGACTTTATCCGCATCTCCGGGCTGCGCGGCAAAGGCGTGAAAGCGCTGTTGCTTGCGCCGATGCGTATTTTTAACGCCTGGCGGCAGGCGCGCGCCATTATGAAGCGCTATCAGCCGGACGTGGTATTGGGCATGGGCGGCTATGTTTCCGGGCCTGGCGGTCTGGCAGCCTGGTCGCTGGGCATCCCGGTGGTGCTGCACGAGCAAAACGGGATTGCCGGGCTGACCAATAAATGGCTGGCGAAAATCGCCAGCAAAGTGATGCAGGCTTTCCCCGGCGCATTCCCCCATGCGGATGTGGTGGGTAACCCGGTGCGTACCGATGTGCTGGCGCTGCCGGAACCGGAACAGCGCCTGGCGGGCCGCGAAGGGCCGGTGCGGGTGTTAGTGGTGGGCGGTTCTCAGGGCGCGCGTATCCTCAACCAGACCATGCCGCAGGTGGCGGGGCGTCTGGGCGAGCGAATCACCCTCTGGCACCAGTGTGGTAAAGGCGCGTTAAACGAGGTGCAGCAGGCTTACGCCGCAGCCGGTCAACCGCAGCATAAAGTGACCGAATTTATTGATGATATGGCGGCGGCCTATAGCTGGGCCGACGTGGTGGTGTGCCGCTCCGGGGCGTTAACCGTGAGCGAGCTCGCCGCAGCCGGTCTGCCCGCGCTGTTTGTGCCTTTCCAGCACAAAGATCGCCAGCAGTACTGGAATGCGCTTCCGCTGGAGAAAGCCGGGGCGGCGAAGATTTTTGAACAGCCACACTTCACCGTCGACGCGGTGAGCGAAACGCTGGCGGGATGGGATCGTCCCACTCTGCTGGCGATGGCAAAGCGGGCGCGCGGGGCGGCCATTGTGGATGCTACCGAACGGGTAGCCAATGAAGTACGCGCCGTTACACAGGCGTAATTCTTGCGGACAACCTTTTGATCCGCGTGATGTTGAGATGTTAAGGCGTTGATGCCAAAGGCTTTAGAAGAATGAATACACAACAACTGGCGAAACTGCGTTCTATCGTGCCCGAGATGCGTCGCGTCCGGCACATTCATTTTGTCGGCATCGGCGGTGCTGGCATGGGCGGTATTGCCGAAGTGCTGGCGAACGAAGGGTATCAGATTAGCGGCTCCGACCTGGCGCCCAACCCGGTGACCCAGCAGTTGGCTGCTTTAGGCGCCACGATTTATTTCAACCATCGCCCGGAAAACGTCAGCGACGCCAGCGTGGTGGTGGTTTCCAGCGCGATTTCTGCGGATAACCCGGAGATCGTTGCCGCGCATGAAGCGCGTATCCCGGTGATCCGCCGCGCGGAAATGCTGGCGGAGTTAATGCGTTTTCGTCACGGCATCGCGATAGCCGGGACGCACGGTAAAACAACAACGACGGCGATGGTGTCCAGCATTTACGCCGAAGCGGGCCTCGACCCGACGTTTGTCAACGGTGGCCTGGTGAAAGCGGCGGGCGTACATGCGCGTCTGGGGCACAGCCGTTACCTGATTGCCGAAGCGGATGAAAGCGATGCATCGTTCCTGCACCTGCAGCCGATGGTTTCTATCGTGACCAACATCGAAGCCGACCATATGGATACCTACCAGGGCGACTTCGAGAACTTAAAACAGACCTTTATTAACTTTCTGCACAACCTGCCATTTTATGGCCGTGCGGTAATGTGCGTCGACGATCCGGTGATCCGTGAGCTGCTGCCGCGCGTTGGCCGGCAGACCACCACCTACGGTTTTAGCGATGACGCCGACGTGCGCGTCGAGCAGTACGTGCAGAAAGGCGCGCAGGGCAACTTTATTATCCTGCGTCAGGATAAACCGGACCTGCGCGTTACCCTGAATGCGCCGGGACGCCATAACGCGCTCAACGCCGCGGCAGCGGTGGCGGTAGCGACGGAAGAGGGAATCGAAGACGAGGCCATTCTGCGCGCGCTGGAAAACTTCCAGGGCACAGGCCGCCGCTTTGATTTCCTGGGCGAATTCCCGCTGGCAGCCGTGAACGAGAAACCGGGCACCGCGATGCTGGTCGATGACTATGGTCATCATCCGACAGAAGTGGACGCCACCATTAAAGCGGCGCGCGCAGGCTGGCCGGATAAAAATCTGGTGATGATATTCCAGCCGCACCGTTATACCCGTACCCGCGATCTGTATGACGATTTCGCCAACGTGCTGTCACAGGTCGACGCGCTGCTGATGCTGGACGTCTATTCCGCAGGCGAGGCGGCGATCCCTGGTGCGGATAGCCGCTCGCTGTGCCGCACCATTCGTGGGCGCGGCAAAATCGACCCAATCCTGGTGTCCGAGCCGAAACAAGTTGCTGAGATGCTGGCGCCGGTATTGACCGGTAATGATTTAATTCTGGTGCAGGGCGCCGGGAATATCGGCAAGATTGCTCGCCACCTGGCTGAAGTGAAGTTGCAGCCGCAAACGCGTGAGGATGAGCAACATGGCTGAGAAAATTGCAGTACTGCTGGGCGGTTTTTCCGCCGAGCGTGAAGTGTCTTTGCAATCCGGCGCAGCGGTGCTGAAAGGGCTGCGCGAAGGCGGCGTTGATGCCTGTGCCGTTGATCCGCGCGACACGCCGGTCACCACTCTGAAAGAAGAAGGTTTCGAGAAAGTCTTTATCGCCCTGCATGGCCGGGGCGGTGAAGATGGCACATTGCAGGGGCTGCTGGAGTTTATGGGGCTGCCCTATACCGGTAGCGGCGTGATGGCCTCGGCGATCACCATGGACAAACAGCGTACCAAATTGCTCTGGAAAGGTGCGGGTCTGCCGGTTGCGCCCTGGGTGGGGTTGACGCGTAAAGCGTTCCGCGCCGGGCTTGATGACGCCACCCGTCAGGCGATTGCGGAATTAGGTTTGCCGTTAATCGTGAAGCCCAGCCGTGAAGGCTCCAGCGTGGGCATGTCGAAAGTCGACGCATCAGAAAACCTTGATGCGGCGCTGGCCTTAGCATTTGAACACGACGAAGAAGTGCTGGTTGAAAAGTGGCTGAGCGGCCCGGAGTTTACCGTGGCGATCCTCGGTGAAGAAATTTTACCGTCGATCCGTATTCAACCCGCTGGAACCTTCTATGATTATGAGGCCAAGTATCTCTCTGATGATACTCAATATTTCTGCCCGTCAGGCCTGGATGCCGATCGTGAAAGCGCGTTGAACGCGCTGGTGCTTCAGGCCTGGAACACCCTGGGTTGCCGGGGCTGGGGACGGGTTGACGTGATGCTGGATAGCGATGGCGCGTTTTATTTACTGGAAGTGAATACCGCGCCGGGAATGACCAGCCACAGCCTGGTGCCGATGGCGGCGCGTCAGGCAGGGCTGAGCTTCTCGCAATTAGTTGTCCGTATTCTGGCATTGGCGGAGTGATATGTCGCAGGCGGCGCTAAACACCCGAAACCGGTCCGAGGAGGTGACGACCTCGAACCGCAATAATGGAACGCGACTTGCAGGAATATTGTTTCTGCTGGCCGTGTTATGTACCGTGTTTTTTGGCGGTTGGGTGGTATTGGGCTGGATGGAAGATGCGCAGCGTCTTCCTTTATCAAAGCTGGTGGTGACTGGAGACAGGCACTACACGCGTAATGATGATATTCGTCAGTCGATCCTGGCGTTAGGTTCGCCAGGCACGTTTATGACCCAGGACGTCAATATCATCCAGCAGCAAATTGAACGCTTGCCCTGGATCAAGCAGGCGAGCGTAAGAAAGCAGTGGCCGGACGAATTGAAGATTCATCTGGTTGAATATGTGCCCATAGCACGTTGGAATGACCAGCACATGATTGACGCTCAGGGAAATGCGTTCAGCGTGCCGGCCTCGCGAACCAGCAAACAGATTTTACCGATGCTGTATGGCCCGGAAGGCAGTGAAAGCGAAGTCCTTCAGGGGTATCGCGATATGGGACAAGTGCTGGCGAAGGACAGGTTCACGGTTAAGGAAGCGGCTATGACCGCTCGCCGCTCCTGGCAGTTGACGCTGACCAATGACATTAAGCTCAATCTGGGCAGAGGCGATACGATGAAACGTCTGGCGCGGTTTGTAGAACTTTACCCGGTTCTGCAACAGCAGTCGCAGGCTGACGCAAAACGAATCAGTTACGTCGATTTGCGCTACGACTCAGGCGCGGCGGTGGGTTGGATACCCGCGCCAGTTGAAGAACCTAATCAGCAACAGAATCAGGCACAGGCAGAACAACAATGATCAAGGCGACGGACAGAAAACTGGTAGTTGGACTAGAGATCGGGACCGCGAAGGTCGCCGCTTTAGTAGGGGAAGTTCTGCCCGACGGTATGGTCAATATTATTGGCGTCGGGAGTTGCCCCTCCCGTGGCATGGACAAAGGCGGGGTAAACGATCTGGAGTCGGTGGTGAAGTGCGTGCAGCGCGCCATCGACCAGGCGGAATTGATGGCGGATTGCCAGATCTCTTCGGTGTATCTGGCGCTTTCGGGTAAACACATCAGTTGCCAGAACGAAATCGGTATGGTGCCGATTTCCGAAGAGGAAGTGACGCAGGAAGACGTAGAAAACGTGGTTCATACCGCTAAATCGGTGCGTGTGCGCGACGAACACCGCGTTCTGCATGTTATTCCTCAGGAATATGCCATCGATTATCAGGAAGGCATTAAAAATCCGGTCGGGTTATCCGGTGTACGTATGCAGGCTAAAGTACATTTGATCACCTGCCACAACGATATGGCAAAAAACATTGTCAAAGCGGTTGAACGATGTGGCCTGAAAGTTGACCAACTCATTTTCGCAGGTCTTGCAGCGAGCTATTCGGTGCTGACTGAAGATGAACGTGAACTTGGCGTCTGTGTCGTGGATATCGGCGGTGGTACAATGGATATCGCCGTATATACCGGCGGTGCGCTGCGTCATACCAAAGTGATCCCCTATGCCGGGAACGTGGTGACCAGTGATATCGCTTACGCCTTCGGTACGCCGCCGAGCGATGCCGAGGCGATTAAGGTGCGCCACGGCTGCGCGCTGGGGTCGATTGTCGGCAAAGACGAAAGCGTCGAAGTGCCGAGCGTGGGTGGGCGTCCGCCGCGCAGTTTACAGCGTCAAACGCTTGCCGAGGTGATTGAGCCGCGTTATACCGAGTTGCTCAACCTCGTGAACGAAGAAATTTTGCAATTGCAGGAGCAGTTGCGTCAGCAAGGGGTGAAACACCATCTTGCGGCTGGCATCGTCTTAACCGGCGGCGCAGCACAAATTGAAGGCCTCGCCGCCTGTGCGCAACGCGTATTCCATACGCAGGTGCGTATCGGGCAGCCATTGAATATTACCGGTCTTACTGATTATGCTCAGGAGCCTTACTATTCGACGGCGGTAGGCCTGTTGCACTACGGGAAAGAAACCCATCTCAGTGGTGAAACGGAAACGGAAAAACGGACTTCAGTCGGCTCGTGGATCAAACGACTCAACGGGTGGCTACGAAAAGAGTTTTAATTTTAAAAGAGACCGCTGAGTTTGCGGTCTCAGGCGACAGGCACAAAACGGAGAGAAACTATGTTTGAACCTATGGAACTGACCAATGACGCGGTGATTAAAGTCATCGGCGTCGGCGGTGGCGGTGGTAATGCCGTCGAACACATGGTGCGCGAGCGCATCGAAGGTGTGGAATTCTTCGCGGTAAACACCGATGCCCAGGCATTGCGTAAGACCGCAGTAGGACAGACTATCCAGATTGGTAGCGGGATCACCAAAGGCCTTGGCGCTGGTGCGAATCCTGAAGTGGGCCGTAATGCTGCGGATGAAGACCGCGAAGCGTTGCGCGCTGCGCTGGATGGTGCAGACATGGTGTTCATCGCGGCCGGTATGGGCGGTGGTACAGGTACGGGCGCTGCGCCGGTAGTGGCTGAAGTGGCCAAAGACCTGGGCATCCTGACCGTTGCGGTGGTGACTAAACCGTTTAACTTCGAAGGCAAGAAGCGTATGGCCTTCGCAGAGCAGGGGATCACTGAGCTGTCCAAGCATGTGGACTCGCTGATCACTATCCCTAACGATAAATTGTTGAAAGTGCTGGGCCGCGGTATTTCTCTGCTGGATGCGTTCGGCGCAGCCAACGATGTGCTGAAAGGCGCTGTTCAGGGCATCGCGGAACTGATTACCCGTCCGGGCCTGATGAACGTTGACTTCGCGGACGTGCGTACTGTGATGTCTGAAATGGGTTACGCCATGATGGGCTCCGGTGTGGCGAGCGGTGAAGACCGTGCGGAAGAAGCGGCAGAAATGGCCATCTCTTCTCCGCTGCTGGAAGATATCGATCTGTCTGGCGCGCGCGGCGTGTTGGTTAACATCACCGCGGGCTTCGACCTGCGTCTCGACGAGTTCGAAACCGTGGGTAACACCATCCGTGCGTTTGCGTCTGATAACGCGACCGTGGTTATCGGTACCTCGCTTGACCCGGATATGAATGACGAACTGCGCGTAACTGTTGTTGCGACGGGTATCGGCATGGACAAACGTCCGGAAATCACCCTGGTGACTAACAAGCAGGCTCAGCAGCCGGTCATGGATCGTTACCAGCAGCACGGTATGGCGCCGCTGCAGCAGGAACAGAAACCGGCAGCAAAAGCGGTGAACGATACGACGCCGCAAGTGGCTAAAGAACCGGATTACTTAGATATTCCGGCGTTTTTGCGTAAACAGGCTGACTAAGAATAAACCGGAAGTTGGGGTTCAGCGCTCTTTGTGCTAAACTGCGCTGCCGATTGTGATATACACTCTCGGTTGTATAGGTTATTTGGCGAGATTATACGATGATCAAACAAAGGACTCTTAAACGTATCGTTCAGGCGACTGGCGTCGGTTTGCATACCGGCAAAAAAGTCACACTGACGTTACGCCCTGCGCCGGCAAATACCGGGGTCATCTATCGTCGCACCGACTTGAATCCTCCGGTAGATTTCCCGGCTGATGCCAAATCTGTGCGTGATACCATGCTCTGTACTTGCCTGGTGAACGAGCATGACGTGCGGATTTCTACCGTTGAGCACCTGAACGCAGCTTTAGCGGGTCTGGGAATCGACAACATCGTTATCGAAGTTGACGCCCCGGAAATCCCGATTATGGATGGTAGCGCAGCGCCGTTCGTTTACCTGCTGCTTGATGCAGGTATCGATGAGCTGAAAGCGGCCAAGAAATTTGTACGCATTAAAGAAACCGTTCGCGTGGAAGACGGTGACAAATGGGCTGAATTCAAGCCGTACAATGGTTTTTCGTTGGACTTCACCATCGATTTTAACCATCCGGCGATTGATTCCAGCACCCAGCGTTACCAGATGAACTTCTCCGCTGATGCCTTTATGCGTCAAATCAGCCGCGCGCGTACCTTTGGTTTTATGCGCGATATCGAGTATCTGCAATCCCGTGGTTTGTGCCTGGGCGGCAGCTTCGATTGTGCCATCGTTGTTGACGATTATCGCGTGCTGAACGAAGACGGCCTGCGTTTTGAAGACGAATTCGTTCGTCACAAAATGCTGGATGCCATCGGTGACCTGTTCATGTGTGGCCACAACATTATTGGCGCGTTTACGGCTTATAAATCAGGCCATGCGCTGAACAATAAACTGTTGCAGGCTGTACTGGCGAAACAGGAAGCGTGGGAATTTGTGACTTTCGAAGACGAAGCAGAAATGCCGCTCGCTTTCAAAGCGCCTTCCATCGTTCTGGCGTAATACGCACTTCATAATACGGCTGGTTTTTCTGGTACTCTCTCCGATCAGAAAAGCTGGCCGTTTTTTTATTGCTTCATTTATAAAATCTTTTTGACCTTGATCGGTTTAACTGCCGGTTTCTTGTCCGATTGTCTTGCCTTTAAGCCTGATTCCTGCTGTCTGGCTGCGTGAATGATGATAATATTTGTGCGCAAATTTAAATGATTAACGAACGACGGAAACATTTCGTTTGTTCTGGTGGGTAACGTGTCCGGACTTTTGACCTGTTGGCGACAAATAGGCAGACGTTTTTTTTGGCCGCATCTCTTGTTGGGGATGGTCGCGGCAAGCCTTGGGCTGCCCGCGTTAAACAACAGCGCCGAACCGGAATTACCCGCTAAAGCCTCGACCCGCAATATTGATAATCAGCAGCCGTTCAATTTTGACACCCTGGCGCTGCAACAGACGGTTCGTCGGCCCTCATTTAGCGTGGATTACTGGCATCAACATGCCATTCGTACCGTAATCCGCCACCTGACTTTCGCCATGGCGCCGCAAACGCTGCCGGTGGCGGAAGAGGTAAAAATTCCCCTTCAGGCACAGCAACTGGCTCTGCTTGACACCTTAAGTACGCTTCTTACGCACGAAACCCAGCCTTCCCGGGTACTCAGCCTGCTTCCGGCGCAGACGTATGCCGATCGGCATTTCGCCGTCAGCCACTGGATAAGTCAGGTCAAAGGCATCCGCGCAGGCCCTCAACGCCTCAGTTAAGTCTTTTATACTTATCCTTTTTTATTTCTTCGCACAGGCGAGGCGTTTGAGATTTTATTATGCTAATCAAATTATTAACTAAAGTTTTCGGTAGCCGTAACGACCGTTCCCTGCGCCGTATGCGCAAAGCCGTATCTGTCATCAACGCCATGGAACCGGCGATGGAAAAACTGTCCGATGACGAACTGAAAGCCAAAACCGGAGAGTTCCGCGCACGTCTGGAAAAAGGCGAAACCGTGGAAAGCCTGCTGCCTGAAGCCTTCGCGGTCGTGCGCGAAGCCAGTAAACGCGTATTCGGCATGCGTCACTTTGACGTTCAGCTGATGGGCGGTATGGTGCTGAACGATCGTTGCATCGCGGAAATGCGCACCGGTGAAGGTAAAACCCTGACCGCCACGCTGCCGGCTTACCTGAACGCGTTAAGCGGCAAAGGGGTTCACGTGGTCACGGTGAACGACTATCTTGCCCAGCGCGATGCGGAAAACAACCGTCCGCTGTTTGAATTCCTCGGCATGACCGTTGGCATTAACCTGCCAGGTATGCCTGCCCCGGCTAAACGTGAGGCCTACGCGGCGGATATCACCTACGGCACCAACAACGAATACGGCTTCGACTACCTGCGCGACAACATGGCGTTCAGCCCTGAAGAACGCGTGCAGCGTAAACTGCACTATGCGCTGGTGGATGAGGTGGACTCCATCCTGATCGATGAAGCGCGTACCCCGCTGATCATCTCCGGTCCGGCGGAAGACAGTTCCGAACTGTACAAGAAAGTGAACAAAATCATCCCGCATCTGGTGCGTCAGGAGAAAGAAGACTCCGACACCTTCCAGGGCGAAGGCCACTTCTCCGTGGATGAGAAAGCGCGCCAGGTTAACCTGACCGAACGCGGTCTGGTGCTGATTGAAGAATTACTGGTGAATCAGGGCATTATGGAAGAGGGCGAGTCGCTTTACTCGCCGACCAACATTATGCTGATGCACCACGTGACGGCGGCGCTGCGCGCCCATGCGCTGTTCACTCGCGACGTGGATTACATCGTCAAAGACGGCGAGGTTATCATCGTTGATGAGCATACTGGCCGTACCATGCAGGGTCGCCGCTGGTCTGATGGCCTGCACCAGGCGGTGGAAGCCAAAGAAGGTGTGGAAATTCAGAACGAGAACCAGACGCTGGCCTCCATCACCTTCCAGAACTACTTCCGTCTGTATGAGAAGCTGGCCGGTATGACCGGTACTGCGGATACCGAAGCCTTTGAATTCCGCTCCATCTACAAACTCGACACCATCGTAGTGCCGACCAACCGTCCGATGATACGTAAGGATATGCCGGACCTGGTCTATATGACCGAGATGGATAAAATCAACGCGATTATCGAAGACATCAAAGAGCGTACCGCCAACGGTCAGCCGGTGCTGGTGGGGACTATTTCGATTGAAAAATCAGAAGTGGTCTCCAACGAACTGACTAAAGCGGGCATCGCCCATAACGTACTGAACGCGAAATTCCATGCCAACGAAGCAGCCATCGTCGCGCAGGCGGGTTACCCGGCGGCGGTGACCATCGCCACCAACATGGCGGGCCGTGGTACTGATATCGTGCTGGGCGGCAGCTGGCAGGCGGAAGTGGCCGAGCTGGAAAACCCAACGCCGGAGCAAATCGCCCAGATCAAAGCCGACTGGCAGGTGCGTCACGAAGCCGTACTGGCGTCCGGCGGTCTGCATATCATTGGTACTGAGCGCCACGAATCCCGTCGTATCGATAACCAGCTGCGTGGCCGTTCTGGTCGTCAGGGTGATGCCGGTTCTTCCCGCTTCTACCTCTCTATGGAAGATGCCCTGATGCGTATTTTCGCCTCGGATCGCGTTTCCGGGATGATGCGTAAACTGGGTATGAAACCGGGCGAAGCGATTGAGCACCCGTGGGTGACCAAAGCCATCGCCAACGCCCAGCGCAAAGTAGAAAGCCGCAACTTTGATATTCGTAAGCAGCTGCTGGAATACGATGATGTGGCGAACGACCAGCGTCGTGCGATCTACACCCAGCGTAACGAACTGCTGGATGTGTCTGACATCAGCGAAACCGTGAACAGCATCCGTGAAGACGTGTTCAAAGCGACCATCGATGCGCATATCCCGCCGCAGTCTCTGGAAGAGATGTGGGATATCCCGGGGCTCCAGGAGCGCCTGAAGAACGATTTCGATCTGGATCTGCCGATTGCCGAGTGGCTGGATAAAGAGCCGGAACTGCACGAAGAAACCCTGCGCGAGCGCATTCTGCAGAACGCCATTGAGGTCTATAAGCGTAAAGAAGAAGTGGTTGGCGCTGAGATGATGCGTCATTTTGAAAAAGGCGTGATGCTGCAAACTCTCGATTCCCTGTGGAAAGAGCATCTGGCGGCGATGGACTATCTGCGTCAGGGCATCCATCTGCGTGGTTACGCGCAGAAAGATCCGAAGCAGGAATATAAGCGCGAGTCGTTCTCGATGTTCGCCACTATGCTGGAATCCCTGAAATATGAAGTCATCAGTACCCTGAGCAAAGTCCAGGTGCGGATGCCGGAAGAAGTGGAAGCGATGGAGCAGCAGCGTCGTGAAGAGGCTGAACGCCTGGCGCAGATGCAGCAACTCAGCCATCAGGACGACGACAGCGCGGCAGCCGCAGCGCTGGCGGAGCAGACCGGCGAGCGTAAAGTGGGGCGTAACGATCCGTGTCCGTGCGGCTCCGGTAAGAAATACAAACAGTGCCATGGTCGCCTGAGTTAATCGGTAACCGCACTAAAAACAAAAGCCCTCGCTACAAAGCGAGGGCTTTTTTTATGGGTCGTTAACCAAAATCAGTCGGCCAGGAACAACTCAAGCAGCGAATTCAGGAATAGCTTTCCGTGCTCAGTGATCTGCCAGTGCTCCGGCGTTTCCACCAAATAACCCAGGCTCAACGCCTGGTCGATTTGCGCACGAATCGTTGTTTCGCTCAAGCCGGTATAACGGGTAAATTCCGCACGCGGCGCGGCTTCAAGTAGCCGGAAGCGGTTCATAAAGAACTCGAACGGCTTATCTGCGTCCTCAACGTCATGCTGTCGATCGAGATAGTTGCCCTGCATATAGCCGCGCGGATGACGGGTTTTCGCGGTGCGTAAAATCCTGCCGTCCGGAAAGGTGATTTTCCCGTGCGCACCGCAGCCAATCCCTAAGTAATCGCCAAAGCGCCAGTAATTGAGGTTGTGCTGGCACTGATAGCCCGGTTTGGCGTAGGCCGAGGTCTCATACTGCTGATAACCTGCTGCGCTCAGTAACTGATGGCCCTGCTCGAAGATATCCCACAGCGCGTCGTCGTCGGGTAACACCGGCGGGCGCGAACCAAACATAGTGTTCGGCTCGATGGTCAGTTGATACCAGGAAAGGTGTGGCGGATTAAGCGCTATCGCCTGGCGCAGATCGTCTAACGCCTCGTCCAGCGACTGCTCCGGCAGCCCGTGCATTAAATCCAGATTAAAGCTGCGCAACCCCAACGCGCTCGCCAGATGTGCGGCGCGTTTCGCTTCTTCCGGGCCGTGAATACGCCCCAACCGGGTGAGCTTGCTCTGTTCGAAACTCTGTACGCCGATAGAGATACGGTTTACCCCGGCGCGCTGATAGTCAACGAAGCGATCGGCCTCTACGGTGCCGGGGTTGGCCTCCATGGTAATTTCCGCATCGGCGCGTAAATCTAAGCGTGCCCGCACCCCATCCAGCAGAGTTTGCATCGCCGGTCCGGAGAGCAGGCTGGGCGTACCGCCGCCAATGAAAATGGTGCTGATTTCCCGTCCCTGAGCCATCGCCGCATCGTTATCCAGATCGGCTAACAGATGTTGCACATAATCATCATGAGGCACTTCGCCCTTCAGCGCGTGGGAGTTGAAATCGCAGTAAGGGCATTTCTGCACGCACCAGGGGATATGAATATACAGGCTCAGAGGTGGCAAATTAGCCATGTCGCATTGCTTCCAGTAACTTTTTCAGCGCCTGCCCACGGTGGGAAATAGCGCTCTTTTCTTCACGGGTCAACTCCGCGGCGGTTTTGCCTTCGGAGGGGACATAAAAAATAGGGTCGTAGCCAAAGCCGCCTTCACCGGCGGGCGCGCGGGTGATTTCGCCTGGCCATACGCCGTGGAACACCAGCGGCGTCGGATCATCGGCGTGACGCAGATAAACCAGCACGCAGTGGAACTGCGCCTGACGCTGCCCGTCCGGCACGTCTTTTAACGCAACTAACAGCTTTCCCAGGTTCTGTCGATCGCTGGCGTCTACGCCGGCATAACGCGCGGAGTAAATACCCGGCGCGCCGCCCAGCGCGTCTACCGCCAGTCCAGAATCATCGGCGATAGCCGGCATGCCGGTAATGGCCGCCGCATGGCGGGCTTTCAGAATAGCATTCTCAATAAAGGTCAGGCCGGTTTCTTCCGCCGACTCAACGCCTAACTCAGTCTGCGCGACGATATCCAGGCCAAAATCGCGCAGCAACGACGCGAGTTCACGCACTTTACCGGCATTTCCGGTAGCGAGGACAACTTTTTGCATAGTGAAATCCTGTGATTAAAGCAGTGCCGCTATCGCGGGCGGGATCTGTTGCGGTTCAAAAACCATGATCTGTTTGTGACGGCCCGTTTCGCCTTTTTCAATGGTCACCTGGCTTTTCGGGACGCGAAACTGTTTAGCGAGGAATTTTACCAGATGCGCATTGGCCTGGCCGTCAACCGGCGGGGCGGTGATGGCGATTTTTACTTCATCGCCATGCAGTCCAATAATCGCGTCGCGGCTGGCCTTCGGCTGAATATACAGCCGAAGCGTCAGTCGGTCCGCGGTCTGTTCCACGGCACTCATAGCGCCATCCACAGCCCCGGCAGCAGCATATTTCCGGTGCTTTGCAGCAACTCCATCATGCCCATGTTCAGCACGTACAACAGCAGCACTAATACCATTGGCGAGAAATCAATCCCACCCATCGCGGGCAGCATACGGCGGATCGGCGACAATAGCGGCTCGGTCAGCTGCATCAACACATACTCGACCGGGCTGCGGCCACGGCTGACCCAGCTCATGAGCGCCATCACCAGCAGCACCCAGAACACCAGCAGACCGATGGTTTTGATCAGGATAAGCAGCGCGGCAATCCAGATAATCGGCTGGAAAGTGATGACCATAAACAGCACCATCGACTTAATCAGACTCAGCACAAACGCCATCACTAATGACGCCGTATCAATCGGGCCCATTGACGGAAGAATACGGCGCAGCGGCCCGACGATCGGCTGCGTGGCTTTCACAACGAATTGGGCGAGGGGATTGTAGAAATCGCAACGCGCCCACTGCATCCAGATGCGTAACAGCATCACCATGGTATACAGCTCAAGCGCGGTGGAAATCAGGAAAGTCAACGTCTTCATGGCATTCCTCTGTGGTTATTGTCCTTGATGTGGCTGGTAATTGCGCGCGCCGAAAATGGCGGTGCCGATGCGCACCATAGTGCTCCCGGCAGCAATCGCCGCCTCCATATCGTCACTCATTCCCAGAGAAAGGGTATCGACGTCAGGATAGCGATTTTTAAGCGCGGTAAATGCTACAGCCATTTGCTGTGCCACGGCAAACTGCCTTTCATAACTTGACTCAGGCGCCGGGATCGCCATCAGGCCGCGCAGCGTCAGGCCCGGCAGTTCCGCCACCTGGCTTGCCAGTTCATCCAGCTCGGCAAGGGTTATGCCGGATTTGCTGTTCTCATCGCTAATATTTATTTGAATCAGCACGTTAAGCGGCGGCATTTCTTTCGGACGCTGGTCGCTGAGCCGGGTGGCGATGCGCAACCGGTCGATGGTATGGCACCAGTCAAAGTGCTCGGCCACCAGGCGGCTTTTGTTGGACTGTAATGGCCCGATAAAGTGCCACTGCAACCCGGACACGCCCGCATCGGCGAAGTGGCGGATTTTATCCACCCCTTCCTGCACATAGTTCTCACCAAATGCCCGCTGACCGGCGGCAATGGCTTCTTCGATATCACTCGCAGGTTTTGTTTTGCTGACTGCAAGCAACGTAACTTCTTGTGAAGATCTGCCGCAGCGTAACGCAGCCGCTGAGATCTTTGCTGTTATCTGCGCTAAGTTGCGCGCTATATCACTCATGATCGTCGGGAAGCTGTATGGAAATGGAAGAAATGGTGGCCCTTAGTGTAAAGCATAATGTTTCGGATCTACACCTGTGCAGCGACTTACCGGCGCGATGGCGGCGTAAAGGCGTGCTGGAATGCGCGCCACAGGGCGCGCCGCCGCCGCATACGCTGCTTCATCAATGGTTATCGGCAGAGCAGCAGCAGATATTTACCCGGCAGGGCCAACTCGACTTTGCGGTCACGCTGGCGAATGGCGCCCGTCTGCGCGCGAATGCGTTTCAACAATCTCAGGGCATTTCGCTGGCGTTGCGCATTCTGCCCCAAGCCGCGCCAGAACTCGATGCGCTGGGCGCGCCACAACGGTTGCGGGAACTGCTTGGCGCTCAGGACGGGCTGATTCTGGTGACCGGCGCGACCGGCAGCGGGAAATCCACCACCCTGGCGGCGATGGTCAACGAGCTTAACCGAACACAAAGCGGCCATATTCTGACGCTGGAAGATCCCATCGAGTATCTCTACGCCAGCGATAAATGCCTGATCCAACAGCGCGAAGTCGGCACCCACTGCCACAGCTTTAGCGACGGGTTACGCGGGGCGCTGCGGGAAGATCCAGACGTGATCCTGCTGGGCGAGTTACGCGACAGCGAGACTATCCGGCTGGCATTAACCGCTGCGGAAACCGGCCATCTGGTACTGGCGACGCTGCACACCCGCGGTGCGTCCCAGGCGGTGGAACGGCTGGTGGATGTGTTCAGCGCCGAGGAGAAAAACATGATCCGCAGCCAGTTGGCGGGGAGCCTGAAAGCGGTGCTGGCGCAAAAGCTAATCCTGACGGCGCAGGGTACGCGGGCAGCGCTGTTTGAACTGCTGATTAATACCTCAGCCGTGGCGAATCTGATCCGCGAAGGCAAAACCCATCAACTGCCCGGCGTGTTGCAGACCGGGCAGCAGTATGGGATGCAGAGTTTTGAACAGAGCTTGCAAAAACTGACGACGATGCCGGCTTAAAGGAACGGCGTTACCCGTGATTCTCGAAGTAACTTTCGAGGATAATCACGGCGGAGGCGGAATCGACGCTGCCTTTGTTCAGCGCCCGGAAGCCGCCGCGCTCAAACAGGCCCGCGCGCGCTTCAACGGTGCTCAGGCGCTCGTCCTGTAATTCGACTTTAACGCCGAAACGGCCATGCAGGCGATTGGCGAATTTACGCGCCCGGTCGGTAAGCGGTTGATCGGTGCCGTCCATATTCAGCGGCAAGCCGACCACCACCCGTTCCGGCTGCCACTCTTTAAGCAGCTTTTCGAACTGCGTCCAGTCAGGGGTGCCGTCGTTGGCTTTTATCGCCGTGAGCGGGCGTGCGGTGCCGGTGATGCGCTGCCCGATAGCCACGCCGATGCTTTTGGTGCCAAAGTCAAAGGCCAGTATGGTTCCGCTCATCAGGCATGCCCCGCTGTGCCCGGCATTGTGTGGATATCAATGCCGATAAGTTTGGCCGCCTCGCGCCAGCGGTCAGCAATCGGCGTGCGGAACAAAATATTCATGTCCGCCGGGGCGGTCAGCCAGGAGTTCTCAAGGATCTCGCGCTCCAGTTGGCCCTTTTCCCAGGAGGAGTAGCCCAGCGCGACAATCACTTCTTCAGGCTGCGAATCCGTGCCCAGCGTTTCCAGCACGTCACGGGAGGTCGTGATAATGGTGTTATCAGAAATCCGGATGCTGGAATTAAATTTGTCCGGCGGCGTATGGAGGATAAAACCCCGATCTTCAGCCAGCGGGCCGCCGACGAATACCGGCTTGTCCAGGCGGATCGCCGGATCGCGCGGTTCAGGAGTGATTTTGAGTTTCTGCAGAACGCCGTCCACCTTCAAGTTTTCCAGCGGCTTATTGATGATGAGCCCCATAGCGCCGTCCTCGTTATATTCGCAAATATAAACGACGGCGCGGCGGAACAGCGGATCCTGCAGGCCTGGCATGGCAATAAGAAAGTGATGCTGTAAATTCATATCAGCGGTCTGTTTCCCTGGTTAAAAAAACATCTTCGCCCAGTATGCGGGGAAAGTAATGGTCTGTCACTCCTCGCAGAAGAGCATGACGGAACAGATAATAAAGGTGGGTGCGGGGTCCCTCCCGCACGGGCAATTACTTCGCCAGCCGTTTTTCGATGGCGTCCATCAGCATGCCGGTAATGGAAATGGGGAACTGCGCTTCGATTTCACGGATGCAGGTTGGGCTGGTCACGTTAATCTCAGTTAAGCGATCGCCGATAATATCTAACCCAACGAAAATCAGCCCTTTAGCTTTCAGCGTCGGGCCGACGCGGCGGGCGATATCCCAGTCGCTTTCGGTTAACGGACGCGGTTCGCCACGGCCACCGGCCGCCAGGTTGCCACGGGTTTCGCCACCCTGCGGAATACGCGCCAGGCAGTACGGAACCGGTTCGCCGTCGACAACTAATACGCGTTTATCGCCGTCGACAATCGCTGGCAGATAGTTCTGCGCCATACAGTAGCGGGTGCCCAGTTGAGTCAGCGTTTCGGCAATTACCGACAGGTTCGGATCGCCTTCTTTCACGCGGAAAATCGAGGTGCCGCCCATGCCGTCCAGCGGTTTCAGAATGATGTCGCCGTGCTCCTGCCAGAAGGCTTTCAGTTGCGCCTTATTACGCGTCACCAGGGTTTGCGGCGTCAGATCCGGGAACCAGGCGGTAAACAGCTTCTCGTTACAGTCGCGCAGGCTCTGCGGTTTGTTGACGATCAGCGTGCCCTGTTCTTCGGCGCGCTCCAGAATATAGGTGGCGTAGATAAATTCGGTATCGAACGGCGGATCTTTGCGCATCAGCACTACGTCCAGGTCCGCCAGCGCGATGTCCTGCTCGCCAGTGAAGTCGTACCATTTGTCGTAGTTCTGTTCAACGCTCAGCAGACGGGTGCGGGCGCGACCCTGACCATTGATCAGATAGAGATCGGCCATTTCCATATAGTGCAGTTCATAGCCGCGACGTTGGGCTTCCAGAAGCATGGCGAAGCTGCTGTCTTTTTTAATATTAATGGTTGCGATGGGGTCCATCACAATGCCGAGCTTAATCATTATGTTCTCCTGTGAAGCTGACGTTGAGGGTGTTTGCAGGCCTCAACGGCAGATTTTAACCCAGATCGCCAAAACGCACCTGTAGCGCGGTAATAGCGGTGAGCGCGGTGGTTTCAGTGCGTAATACACGTGGTCCCAACAGAATATCAGTAAATTGATGCTGTGCGGTCATGGCAATTTCATCGGCGCTCAACCCGCCTTCAGGACCAATCAATAAGCGCACGCGCTGGACCGGAAGGGGCAGGGTATTAATGCTCTGGCTGGCGCGCGGGTGCAGGTTGAGCTTCAGACCCTCGTCAGGCTCGGCGCACCAGGCGTCAAGATCCATCGCCGGGCGGATTTCCGGGACGCGGTTGCGTCCGCACTGTTCGCAGGCGGCGATAGCGATCTTCTGCCACTGCTGAATTTTCTTGTTTAACCGCTCGGCATCCAGCTTAACGCCGCAACGTTCAGAAAACAGCGGGGTAATGACGTTAACGCCCAGCTCAATGGATTTCTGGATGGTAAATTCCATCTTTTCGCCGCGCGACATCACCTGGCCTAAATGCAGATGCAGCGGCGATTCACGATCGTCTTCGGCGGCGCTGAGCAGCTGAACCCGGACGCTTTTCTTATCGGCATGGGTAATACGGGCTTCAAAGACCTGGTTCGAACCGTCGAACAGTTGCAGCTGTTGGCCCGGGACCATGCGCAGCACACGGCCAACGTGATTGGCGGCGTCGTCGCTTAATGCGATTTCAATATTGGGGCTAAGAGGCTCAGGGTGATAAATGCGGGGAATGCGCATAACGATAATCCGGTCAAAGGCGTTCCCCCTAACATGAGGGGGGAACGGCAGTTTTCAATGCCCGGTAGTGTAGGTTAGCTCTTTTGGGCCTGGCAAGCCTGCTGAACATAGGGGTTGTGGTTGCCCTGTACGCGGGCAATCCGCTCATCGCGCTCGCACTCCCAGGCGGTGACCGGGTAAAGCTTATTCCAGGCGTTGAACAGCTGGGTTTGTTGGCGGGACAGCGTCAGGGAATATTTATCACGCATATAGAAATAGGTGCGGGCAATGGCTCCGCGCGCACGGGCTGGCGGCTCGGCTAATTTTTCTTTGAAATCAACTTTCATGGCGCACTGGCCATACTGGCCTTCACCACCGTTCCACTGGCTGTACATAAAATTACCGCGATCGCCGTTCACTTCACCCACCGCTGGCTGCAGGTTATGCATATCGCTTTCCATGGCGCGATAAACCGGGTCTTTAGCGCAGTTTTTCCGCCCGCCGTCCTGCCAGCACTGGCGCTGGTGGCCGAATTGCCAGGCCGGCACCACGTGCTCCCATTCAATACGCGAGGCGCGATTCTCATTTTTGCGCACTTTGTAACCACAAGATTCCAGATCGGGGATGCCTTTCTTTCCCTGCCAGGTAATCTTGCAGCCGCAATAAAAATCGCCGGGGGCGTCAGCGTTGACTTTCACCCCTGCGGCTTTGGCCTGTGAAAAATTGTTAATTTCAGCGCTGAATGCGCTCCATGAAAAAGCGGCTGCAACACCTGCAACCGCCAGCATAAATTTGCGAGACATCCCGGACTCCGTGGTAAAACGAGTCCGCACCCTAACCAGAGGAAGCGCCAGATGCAATCAGTCAGATCAGAAAATTTCCAGATAGCGCGCCAATAACTAATCGAATGTCGATTCTGGTTTCAGTTTCTCGCCGCAGTGTACGCAGCGGTACTCGGTTTCGCCGCGCAGTACCCGGTTATGACGCCGCACGGTGAGCTGATGGAGCTGGCACCGACAGCGGTAGGGGAAGGTATTGCGCGCCAGCGAATCCAGCGCGAACTGATGGGTACGGCGCGCCGGTATGCCCAGCACGCTCTCCATCATCCACTTCCACTCTTTACCATGGGGCGCAACGCGGCCAAATTGTTTCCACACCAGCAGATGCGCCAGTTCATGGGGCACCACTTCTTCAACAAAAGCCTGGAGATTTTCCTGCAAAAGCGTGGGGTTAAGACGAATTTCATAACGTTCAAGCCAGGCGGTGCCCGCAGCAGTGCCGCGCTGCTGGTAGACCAGTTTTGGCTCAGGATAATCACGGCCAAGATGCTGATTGGCGCGCGCTAAATTTTCGCGCAGGCTGCGCATCACGGCTTGTTGTGTGGCGATAGGGAGACGCGGGGTTTTCATAACGGCAAAGCATAGAGGGAAGGGGATGGCGCTGCAACCGAAAGACGCCCCCTGCGCAGAGGGGGCGTAACGATTAGTTGTGCGAGCCGATTTCGCGCAGGCGACGGCCTTTCATCAGGTTGCGTTCAATATGCTCCAGAGAGATATGTTTAGTCTCTGGCACCAGCCACAGGGTCAACACGATAAACAACAGGTTCAGCCCGCCGTACACCCAGAAGGTGTTTGCGTTGCCCAGCGTGTTCAGCATCGTCAGGAAGGTTGCGCCGACGATCATATTGGCGATCCAATTCGTGGCGGTAGAACAGGTAATACCGAAATCACGCCCTTTCAGCGGCTGGATTTCCGAGCACAGCACCCAAATCAGCGGACCGGCGCTCATGGCGAAGCCCACGATAAACATCAGCAGCATCGCAACAGCGAAATACTGGCCCGTCGCGGTGTCGATACCCACATGCATTAAATAACCCAGAATACCCATGCCGGAGGCCATCACCAGGAAACCCAGCACCAGTGTCGGCTTACGGCCCCAGCGATCCACCAGACCGATGGCGATAAAGGTCGCCAGCACGTTGGTCAAACCGACAATCACCGTGCCCCACATCTGCTCTTTGGTATTGGCGTAGCCCGCCAGCTCAAAGATTTTCGGGGCGTAGTACATGATGACGTTCATCCCCGTGAACTGCTGCATCACCTGCAACAGCACGCCGAGGAATACCGCACGGCGGAAGTTGCTGTTGTCTTTAAACAGCGCCCAGCCGCTCTGTTTCACTTTCAGGCTTTCGCGGATCTCATCCAGTTCGCGTTTCGCTTCAGCGCTGGAGTCACGCAGATGCATTAACACGCGTTCCGCATCGTGGAAGCGGCGTTTAGCGGCGAACCAGCGCGGGCTATCAGGCAGGAAGAATACGCCAATCAGCAACAGCACTGCCGGAATGGTAATGATCCCCAGCATCCAGCGCCAGGCGCCTGCATCGCTAAACGCGGTGTCAGAAAGATAGGCGGCGAGAATACCGATGGTAATCATCAACTGATACATCGAAATCATACTGCCGCGGATTTTTTCTGGCGCGATTTCTGAGAGATACAGCGGAGCCGTGTAGGAGGCGATACCCACCGCCAGGCCGAGCAGCACGCGGGAAACAATTAAAATCTCAACATTCGGCGCGGCGGCGGAGCAGAGCGAACCGACCACAAACAGCACCGAGCCGATCATCAGGCTTTTTTTACGTCCGAGAGAGGACGACAGCCATCCGCTGCCCACGGCACCCACGGCGGCACCGAACATCATCGAACTCACCACCCATTCCTGTTGATGCGAGGTGATCTGGAAATCATCAGTGATAAACGGCAATGCGCCTGCGATCACGCCGATATCCAGACCAAACAGTAACCCTGCCAGTGCAGCAAGAAAACAGACGAAAAACGTCATGCGTCTATTTTTATTCTTATCAGGCATCATGCCCTCCCATTGAATTATTGGTTTTATCAATGGAAAAGGTAGGTTGCGAGAGTGTAAAGATATGTGGGAAAAATCGTAATTATGTAATCGCTTCCATTTGTTAAATGGGAATGATCGATGAAAGAAGTCATTGAATGAATTGAGATGCCAGACGTATCCAGGACTATAACTACAGCTTTGCATTATCGTGATGGCGTACGCTTTATGCTCTGTTTGTATCATTTATACAAGGATGGTGTATGGATGTTCTAAAGCACAACAGGTGGAGTTCAACTGGAATCTTACTGGGGGCTATCGCATTGATTCTCGGTATCTTCCATTTCTCTATGGGACCTTTTACTTCGCCATCACAAACGCTGGAAAGCGTTGTGGCCAGGGAAGTTTCAGCAGTTAAAAGAGGGATCCTTACCGGGCTGACAGGTAAGGAATCGACTGCACCGGTTGTTCGTCAACGCCTTAATGTAGACAAAGTGCTGGATAATGTTGGTATCGGGCTGGCTGTTTTGGCATTAGTTTGCGCTTTTGCTGGTGGGATGCGTAAAGAAAGCCGCTTCGGGGTCAGCGGAGCGCTGATTTTTGGCGGCGCTACCCTTGCGTTTCATATGCTGGTTTTTGGTATTGGGCTGGTTTGCGGCATTATCTTGTTGCTGATGATAATTTCCTGGTTAACCGGTGTCGTTATCAGCTAGTGTTGCCACCCCCTTGCTGAGTCAGACCCTGAAAAGCAAAAAATCCGGAAACGCAGAACGTTCCCGGATTTTTAAGCGTTGAATAGGTAGAGAATAAACGCCTTTTAACTTAAGCGTAAAACTTATTTCAGCCCGGCAGCGTCACGCAGCAGCGCGGCTTTGTCGGTTTTTTCCCACGGGAAATGCTCGCGACCAAAGTGACCGTATGCTGCGGTCTCTTTGTAGATCGGGTGCAGCAGATCCAGCATCTGGATCAGGCCGTACGGACGCAAGTCGAAGAATTCGCGAACCAGCAGGGTGAGCTGCTCGGTCGGCACTTTCTCAGTACCGAAGGTTTCCACCATGATGGAGGTCGGTTCAGCTACGCCAATGGCGTAAGAAACCTGGATTTCACAACGGTCAGCCAGGCCGGCAGCAACGATGTTTTTCGCCACGTAGCGCGCCGCATAAGCTGCGGAACGGTCAACTTTTGACGGGTCCTTACCAGAGAACGCGCCGCCGCCGTGACGAGCCATACCGCCGTAGGTATCCACGATGATTTTACGGCCGGTCAGGCCGCAGTCGCCCATTGGGCCGCCGATCACAAAACGTCCGGTCGGGTTGATGAAGTATTTAGTGGTTTCGTTCAGCCATTCCGCAGGCAGCACCGGCTTGATGATCTCTTCCATCACCGCTTCGTGCAGTGATTTCTGGTCGATATCTTCAGAATGTTGGGTAGACAGAACAACGGCATCAATACCGACGATTTTGTTGTTGTCGTACTGGAAAGTGACCTGGCTTTTCGCATCCGGACGCAACCACGGCAGGGCGCCGTTTTTACGCACTTCAGCCTGGCGCTGCACCAGACGGTGCGCGTAGGTCACTGGCGCTGGCATCAGCACGTCGGTTTCGTTGGTGGCATAACCAAACATCAGGCCCTGGTCGCCCGCGCCCTGTTCCAGCGGATCGGTGCGGTCAACGCCCTGGTTGATGTCCGGAGACTGTTTGCCAATCGCACTTAACACCGCGCAGGAGTTGGCATCAAAGCCCATATCAGAATGCACGTAGCCGATTTCGCGGACCGTGTTGCGGGTGATCTCTTCGATATCCACCCATGCGCTGGTGGTGATTTCACCGCCCACTAAAACCATGCCGGTTTTCACATAAGTTTCGCAGGCCACGCGCGCTTTAGGATCTTGTTCCAAAATTGCGTCAAGGACCGCATCGGAGATCTGGTCAGCGATTTTATCGGGATGCCCTTCTGATACAGACTCGGATGTAAAAAGGTGTTTAGCCATATTCGTTTAAACTCGGTATTAATATGTTGACTCAACGTATTGTATTAAAAGCACTTACCTGCCTTTTGGCAGCGGCTTGCAGGCAATACAGGCGATGAGTGTTAATCCTCTTTTAGCGCTTGCCTTGCGCAACCTCACCTGACACTCCGTAGGTATATAGATGGATTAACATCTGGACGGCTATTCTAGGTCATTTATTCATCCCTTTTCCAGCGATTTTTACCCGGCGTTAAACAGGCGAAACGGGGGAAATGGCAATATTTCCTGACATCGGCGTCAATCACGCGATTTTTATTTTGCATTTACCCTGTGTTGTCGGTATAAAACGGCGCGCGCGGCTTCTCCATTTTCGCTTTTGCAGCGAAGGATGAAAAAAAGCGCACGACGATTGTTCGTGTCGCCACTTCCAGCCGGGTTGAGCATTAACCATTAGCTTTGCTTGTCGCTTGTCCCTAAAGGCTGGCGTGGAGGTGATACGAAATAATGAATCGGAGTAATCTGCAGAATCTGTCACACCGTTCTGGTGTACTGTTGTCCCTCTCAACCTGCATCCCTTTTTTGCAAACCTGCCGATGTTCTACCCATCTCGGCGCTTCTCAGGATTCCCGGGCCGGTTAAGGCGCGTGATGACTGAACAAGGGCGCTCTTGCTAAGCAAGGGTTTTCTCGTGGTTTCGACGAACCTGTCATACAGCGTTCGGATACGTGTTTTACAATGATATGAATATGAAACCGGTCGCACAGCGGGGCGGTCAGCGTACTATGCTGCCAGGTCCGGCTGCTTATGGGTTGTTATCGCAATTTAACGCTGCGATAGTAGTCAACTTCGCTATGCCCGACGGTGTCGGGTATACACTTTCAACAGAGTTTGAGGTTCGCTATGTCTGACGACATGTCTTCGTTTTCGCCTTCGTCAGCAGGCGAACAGGGTGTACTACGTTCCATGCAGGAGGTTGCAATGAGTTCTCAGGAAGCCAGTAAAATGCTGCGCACCTACAACATTGCCTGGTGGGGCAATAATTACTATGACGTCAACGAACTGGGCCATATCAGCGTTTGCCCGGACCCCGACGTCCCGGAAGCCCGCGTGGATCTCGCCAAACTGGTGAAATCCCGTGAAGCGCAAGGCCAGCGCTTGCCTGCGTTATTCTGCTTCCCGCAGATTTTGCAGCACCGCCTGCGTTCTATTAATGCCGCGTTCAAACGCGCGCGCGAATCCTATGGTTATAACGGCGACTATTTCCTGGTTTACCCGATTAAAGTTAACCAGCATCGCCGCGTCATCGAAACGCTGATCCACTCCGGCGAACCGCTGGGCCTCGAAGCCGGCTCGAAAGCGGAGCTGATGGCCGTGCTGGCCCATGCGGGCATGACGCGTTCCGTTATCGTCTGTAATGGCTATAAAGACCGTGAATACATTCGTCTGGCGTTAATCGGTGAAAAGATGGGCCACAAGGTCTATCTGGTTATCGAAAAAATGTCGGAAATCCGTATCGTTCTGGAAGAAGCCGAACGTCTGAACGTGGTGCCGCGCCTGGGCGTGCGGGCGCGTCTGGCGTCTCAGGGCTCCGGTAAATGGCAGTCCTCCGGCGGCGAAAAATCAAAATTCGGCCTGGCGGCGACCCAGGTGCTACAACTGGTTGAGATGCTGCGCGAAGCGGGCCGTCTCGACAGCCTGCAACTGCTGCACTTCCACCTTGGTTCGCAGATGGCCAACATCCGCGACATCGCGACTGGCGTCCGTGAATCGGCGCGTTTCTACGTTGAACTGCATAAGCTGGGCGTGAATATCCAGTGCTTCGACGTGGGCGGCGGTCTGGGCGTTGACTATGAAGGCACGCGTTCGCAGTCTGATTGCTCGGTGAACTATGGTCTGAACGAATACGCCAACAACATCATTTGGGCGATTGGCGATGCCTGTGAAGAGAATGGCCTGCCGCACCCGACGGTGATCACCGAGTCTGGCCGCGCGGTGACTGCCCACCATACCGTGCTGGTGTCCAACATTATCGGCGTTGAGCGCAACGAATACACCGTGCCCACCGCGCCAGCGGAAGACGCGGCGCGCGCCCTGCAAAGCATGTGGGAGACCTGGCAGGAGATGCACGAGCCGGGCACCCGTCGCTCGCTGCGTGAATGGCTGCACGACAGCCAGATGGATCTGCACGACATCCACGTGGGCTACTCTTCAGGCGCGTTCAGCCTGCAGGAGCGCGCATGGGCGGAGCAGCTCTACCTGAGCATGTGCCATGAAGTGCAGAAACAGCTTGATCCGAGCAACCGCGCTCATCGTCCGATTATCGACGAGTTGCAGGAGCGTATGGCGGACAAGATGTACATCAACTTCTCTCTGTTCCAGTCCATGCCGGACGCCTGGGGTATCGACCAGTTGTTCCCGGTAATGCCGCTGGAAGGGCTGAACCAGATCCCGGAACGCCGCGCGGTGCTGCTGGATATCACCTGTGACTCTGACGGTGCCATCGATCACTATATCGACGGCGACGGGATTGCCACCACTATGCCGATGCCGGAGTACGACCCGGAGAACCCGCCGATGCTGGGCTTCTTTATGGTGGGCGCGTACCAGGAAATTCTTGGCAACATGCATAACCTGTTTGGCGATACCGAAGCAGTTGACGTGTTTGTGTTCCCTGACGGCAGCGTGGAAGTTGAGCTGTCCGATGAAGGGGATACCGTGGCGGATATGCTGCAATACGTGCAGCTCGACCCGAACACGCTGCTGACCCAGTTCCGCGACCAGGTGAAAAACACCGGTCTGGACGATGCGCTGCAACAGCAGTTCCTGGAAGAGTTTGAAGCGGGTCTTTACGGGTACACTTACCTGGAAGACGAGTAACTATCCGGCTGCGTCTGCCTGGCTATACTGATGGACATGCAGACGCTTGAACCCGGCATGAAACACGGCGATAATTCGCGCCAGCAAACTGACTCTAATCAATCCCTTCCTCGTCGGGCTTAACGACGCGGAGGGGATTTTTTTTACATCGACTTTACGAAAGAGGTCATATCAATGAGCACCTTAGGCCATCAATACGATAACTCTCTGGTATCCAACGCCTTTGGTTTTTTGCGTTTACCAATGAATTTCCAGCCCTACGACAGCGACGCTGACTGGGTGATCACCGGCGTTCCGTTTGATATGGCGACGTCTGGCCGCGCAGGCGGTCGTCACGGCCCGGCGGCGATCCGCCAGGTTTCCACCAATCTCGCCTGGGAGCACAACCGCTTCCCTTGGAACTTCGACATGCGCGAGCGCCTGAATGTGGTGGATTGCGGCGACCTGGTGTACGCCTTCGGCGATGCCCGTGAAATGAGCGAAAAACTGCAGGCCCACGCGGAGAAACTGCTGGCTGCCGGTAAACGTATGCTCTCTTTCGGCGGCGACCATTTCGTGACCCTGCCGCTGCTGCGCGCTCACGCGAAACACTTTGGCAAAATGGCGCTGGTGCACTTTGATGCGCACACCGACACTTACGCCAACGGCTGCGAGTTCGACCACGGCACCATGTTCTACACCGCGCCGAACGAAGGCCTGATCGACCCGAACCACTCGGTGCAAATCGGCATCCGCACCGAATTCGATAAAGATAACGGCTTCACCGTGCTGGACGCCTGCCAGGTGAACGATCGCGGCGTGGATGACATCATTGCCCAGGTGAAACAGATCGTTGGCGATCTGCCGGTTTATCTGACCTTCGACATCGACTGCCTGGATCCGGCATTCGCACCGGGCACCGGCACACCGGTGATCGGCGGCCTGACTTCCGATCGCGCCATCAAACTGGTGCGCGGCCTGAAAGATCTGAATATCGTCGGTATGGACGTGGTGGAAGTGGCTCCGGCTTATGACCAGTCTGAAATTACCGCGCTGGCTGCTGCGACGCTGGCGTTAGAGATGCTGTATATCCAGGCCGCCAAGAAAGGCGAGTAATCTGGCGGGTTTTCTTGCCCACTAACAAAGCGCCGGCGTCATACCGGCGCTTTTTTTATTACTTAATCCCATCCGCCTTCATGCGATCGCGAATATGCTGGGCGCGTTCGGCTGAAGCCGGGTGATCGTCAAACATTGAGCTCTGACGTCCCGCTTCCAGCGTCTGGAGCTTCTCGAAACTGGTTGCCAACCCGATGGGGTTGATCCCGCGTTTGCGCAGCAGATCGTAAGAGTAGTCGTCCGCCTCTGATTCCTGACGCTGGGAGAACTGCGCATTCACCAGTTTCTCGCCTAAATCGCCAAGCTGCGATTGCGACAGGCTGCCGATCACGCCGCCCGCCGAGGCTGCGGCAACGCGCGCGGCGTTGGTACCCAGCGCGACCTGCATTCCTTTCTTGACGTGCCCCAGCGCCACGTGGCCCATTTCATGGCCGATAACTGCTTCGACTTCGTTGTCGTTCATCATGTCCATCAATCCGCTGTAAACGCGGATACAGCCATTCGCCATGGCGAAGGCGTTGACGTCTTTCGCCATATAAACCTTGTAGTTTACCGGCTGGCCATTGATGTTATCGCCCAGCGCAGCGGCGATGGTATTCAGACGCTGAGCGTACTGGCTGCTCGCAGGCGCAATGGTCGCCTTGCTGTCCATCTCTTTACAGGCTTCATCGCTGAGCGTTTTGACCTGCGCATCGCTTAAGGTATACGCCTGAAACGCCTCAGCGCCGGAGGTGAGCAAACCGTTGGAGTCCATATTCTGGCAACCGCTCAGCAGAGCAACGGCAACCAGGCCAGGCAATATCGCGCGCATCTTCATGTGTAGGTTTCCGCTAAAAGTGTCGTAATACGTTTTGGTTTAGCACATTAACGTGCCGGTAACACTCAGTATAAAGAAGTGATAACGCTCTGGGCGAGAAGCTTGCGCAAGCTGCGAGAAGGATCCAGAGATTTCTTAAGCGGTAAAAGGATGCTCCATGTACATAGCATGTACATGGAAAGCGGCTTGGGTTACATTGTGGTTCAATTTTTCCGGGCGTAGCCCATAACGAGCCATCGTCAAGTCGTTAACACGCTTTGTCCTTTAACTATCCGATCTGGAGTCAAAATGTCCTCTCGTAAAGAGCTTGCCAATGCTATTCGTGCGCTAAGCATGGACGCAGTACAGAAAGCCAAATCCGGTCACCCGGGCGCCCCGATGGGTATGGCTGACATTGCCGAAGTCCTGTGGCGTGATTTCCTGAACCATAACCCTACCAACCCGGCCTGGGCCGATCGCGACCGCTTTGTGCTGTCCAACGGCCACGGCTCAATGCTGATTTACAGCCTGCTGCATCTCACCGGCTATGACCTGCCGATTGACGAGCTGAAAAACTTCCGTCAGCTGCACTCAAAAACCCCGGGCCACCCGGAAGTGGGCTACACCGCCGGCGTGGAAACCACCACCGGCCCGCTGGGCCAGGGCATCGCTAACGCGGTGGGCATGGCTATCGCAGAGAAAACCCTGGCGGCGCAGTTCAACCGTCCGGGCCACGACATTGTTGACCACTTCACCTACGTGTTTATGGGCGACGGCTGCATGATGGAAGGCATCTCCCATGAGGTGTGCTCCCTCGCCGGTACCCTGAAGCTCGGCAAGCTGGTGGCGTTCTATGACGACAACGGCATCTCCATTGACGGCCACGTGGAAGGCTGGTTCACCGACGATACCGCTAAACGCTTTGAAGCCTACGGCTGGCACGTGGTGCGCGGCGTGGACGGCCATGACGCCGACGCCATCAAACGCGCCGTGGAACAGGCCCGCGCGGTCACCGACAAGCCGTCCCTGCTGATGTGCAAAACCGTTATCGGCTTCGGTTCTCCGAACAAAGCCGGCACCCATGACTCCCACGGCGCGCCGCTGGGCGAAGCAGAAGTGGCGCTGACCCGTGAAGCGCTGGGCTGGAAACACGCCGCCTTTGACATCCCGTCTGACATCTATGCGCAGTGGGATGCGAAAGAAGCAGGCGCAGCGAAAGAATCCGCATGGAATGAGAAATTCGCTGCCTATGCGAAAGCCTTCCCGGAGCAGGCTGCTGAGTTTACCCGTCGTATGAAAGGTGAAATGCCGGCAGACTTCGACGCGAAAGCCAACGAATTCATCGCTAAACTGCAGGCTAACCCGGCGAAAATCGCCAGCCGCAAAGCGTCCCAGAACGCCATTGAAGCTTTCGGCCCGCTGTTGCCGGAATTCCTCGGCGGCTCCGCTGACCTGGCACCGTCCAACCTGACGATCTGGTCTGGTTCCAAAGCGATTAACGAAGACGCCGCAGGCAACTACATCCACTACGGCGTGCGCGAATTCGGTATGACCGCCATCGCCAACGGTATCGCCCTGCATGGCGGCTTCCTGCCGTACACCTCCACCTTCCTGATGTTTGTGGAATATGCCCGTAACGCGGTGCGTATGGCGGCCCTGATGAAGCAGCGCCAGGTGATGGTCTACACCCATGACTCCATCGGCTTGGGCGAAGACGGCCCGACTCACCAGCCGGTAGAGCAGACCGCTTCTCTGCGCGTGACGCCGAATATGTCCACATGGCGTCCGTGCGACCAGGTGGAATCCGCGGTAGCGTGGAAATACGGTGTTGAGCGTCAGGACGGCCCGACCGCGCTGATCCTCTCCCGTCAGAACCTGGCGCAGCAAGAGCGTACCGAACAGCAGCTGGCGGATATCGCTCGCGGCGGTTACGTTCTGAAAGATTGCGACGGCCAGCCGCAGCTGATCCTGATTGCCACCGGTTCCGAAGTTGAACTGGCTGTGGCGGCGTGGGATCAACTGTCCGCAGAAGGCATTAAAGCGCGCGTGGTTTCCATGCCGTCTACCGATGCGTTCGAGAAGCAGGATGCGGCATACCGTGAATCCGTGCTGCCGAAAGCGGTTTCTGCACGCGTAGCGGTAGAAGCGGGTATTGCTGACTACTGGTACAAATACGTCGGCCTGAACGGCGCGGTTGTCGGTATGACCACCTTCGGTGAGTCTGCACCGGCTGAGCAGCTGTTTGAAGAGTTTGGTTTCACTGTGGAAAACGTGGTGAAACAGGCAAAAGCAATTCTGTAATTCGCCAGAATCGACGTGAGGGCCGCTAATGCGGCCCTTTTTTTATAGCAGTTGTTGCGGCGTACCCTCTTCGCTGATGCGCCCCTCGCTAAGGCGGATCACGCGCGGAAAGTGGCGGCGGGTAAAATCGTAATCATGGCTGATGGCGATAATGGTATCCCCGCGTTGTTGGCAGGCCGCGAGCCAGCGCTCGAACAGGGCCAACCAGTGCGTGTCAAAATCCCGGCTGGGCTCGTCCAGCAGAATCAACGGCGGCGCCATTGCTTCCAGGCTGGCGACCGCCACCATCCGGCGTTGCGCAACATGTAAATCCAGCGGATGCGCCTGCGCCACCTCTTCCAGCCCGCACAGCGCCAGAGCCGCGTCGGTACGCTGGCGAATTTCCGCTTCAGGCCGCTTTTGCAGCCGCAAGCCGAACGCCACTTCGGTATATACCTCGCTGTGCAGGATCTGATGTTCCGCTTCCTGAAACAACACACCGATAAGCCTGGCGCGCTGCTGCGCTTTTAGTTTCGCCAGCGGTTGGCCCTGGATATGGATTTCGCCCCGGGTCGGTTGCAGTAATCCCGCCATCAGGCGCAGCAGGGTCGATTTCCCCGCGCCGTTATCGCCAATCAGCGCCACGCTTTCTTGCGGGGAAACCGCTAACGACAGTGCGTTAAGGCAGGGCTGCGCTGCTCTCGGCCACGAAAAATCAATCTGGTTTATCTTCAACATAACGGTGTGAGTTCTCCTGCCTTCAGTTGCCATGCCGCCTGGCAGTAGTCGAGAACCGGCTGGGTGTTGCGCTCAAACAATATAACCAGCGCCTGGCGTTCCTGCGCCCATGCCGTAAGCACCGTCAACAGTCGCTGGGTTGCCTGCGGCGTTAAGCGGCTGAATGCTTCATCAAGAAGTAAAACGCGAGGCTGCATCGCCAGCGCGCTGGCGATCACCACCCGCTGGGATTCGCCGCCCGATAGCGTCGCAGGATGGCGATGGCGCAACCCCTGGCAATCGGCGAGCGTTAATGCCTCATCAACGCGTTGCAGGATTTCCTGTTCGCTCAGGCAGAGGTTTTCCGGGCCAAACGCCACTTCCTCTTCCACGCTAAAGGTACAGCCAGAAAGCTGAAGGGCAGGGGCCTGTTGCACCAGTTGAATGGTCTGCGACTGCTCGACGAGCGAGTGCAGGCCAATCGGCTGGCCGAGCAACTGGCCTTTGCCGCTGATCTCTCCGGGGAGAAAGTCGGGATACCACCCGGCCAGCAGTTGCGCGAGCGTGCTTTTACCGCTGCCGTTGCCGCCGAATATCGCCACCATTCCTGGCAGTGAATAATGAAAGTTGAGCCTGCCCGAGGGCTGTGTGGCGTGGCGCGGGCGATAGCAAAAATCGTCTAGCGTAACCATAGCCAGGCTCCCGTTTGCGCAACGATCAACGTAATCAGCCCATAGCGCGCAACGCGTTGTCGCGCGCTATCCGCTGGCGCCCATAGCGTGGTGCGGCGTGAATGCAGGCGGAACCCACGCATATCCAGCGCCGCGCCGCGTACCGCCAAATCGTTCAACGCATTATGGGTCAGCGGCACGATCAGCGCCGGGATAGCCCGCAACCGCTCATACCAACGGCCATCCAGCGGTACGCCGCGCGCACGTTGCGCCTCGTTGATGCTGGCAAGTTGGCGCTTAAGTTGCTCCACCACCAACAGCGGCCCGGCAAACACGTAGGCGATGCCCGGCGGCAGACGGCTGGCGAACAGGGCGCGGGTAAACTGGCGCGCCGGAACAAAGCCCATCCACAGTTGTGAAGTAGAGACAATCGCCAGAATGCGCAGCCACAGCGTTATCGCATGCGCCCAGCGTTGCGGATCGCGCGGCTGGCCGCTAATCCACTCAGTAAGCCAGCCGCCATGCACCAGCCACAAACCCGCACCCAGCGAAAACATCAGCCAGCCGACGTAGCGCGCTCTGGGGCGCGTCGCCTTAAACAGCAGTAATGATAAAAACGCCGTGGCGCTGTAAATCGCCAGGATCATACCCGGAGGAAGCAGCAGCGTGGCGCAAGCCGCCCACGCCCACAGCGTTAATGACGTAAACGGGTGCATTTAGCGCACAGCCGACATGGTCGGGAAGTGACGGGTGGTGCGCAGGGGAAGCTGGCGCAGCAGGATCCAGACGATCACCGCTGTCAGGATCTTATCCACCAGGTTAGCGCCCAGCACCGTTACAGCAACGGATTCCACCAGATTCTGGCCCATAGAGTGCATCCAGGCGACGAACAGATCAGCGCCGCTGCCGGTCACGCCCGCAAACAGCGCAGTACGCAGCGGCACCGCCACCACGGTCACGGCGAGGGTAATGATCACGCCGCTGACGATCACTTTCGGCAGGGTGCGGAACCAGCCTGCTTTCGCCAGCCAGCCGGCCACCAGGCCAATCACCATCGCCACCGGCGCGAAGGCGGCGGCAATCGGGTCGGTGAGCAGGCCCCAGATCAGGTTAGTGATAAGCCCGGTCAGCATGCCGATTAATGGCCCAAGCAGTACGGCGCTGATCAGGGTGCCGATGGAGTCGAGGAAAATGGGCAACTTCAGCATGCTGATTAATTGCCCACCGATCATGTTAATCGCAATAGCGATAACGATAAGTGCCAGAGTCTGGCTGGAAAATTGGCGCTGAGCCATAAAATGACCTCTTGTCAGTTTAGTAACGGGGGTTAATGACCAGTTCTTCGTAACCGGAGACGTGGCAGGGCTGGCGGCTAAAAGTGAGCGCAGTGAGCTCGCCGATAATGATTTCCAGCGTGGTGCGCACCGTGCAGCCGGGCATCATATGCCCGCCAAGCATTGCGCCCTGCGGATCGGAAATGGAGAGATGTAAATGTTCACCGGCGGGTTCCAGCGTCCCGCTCAGGGAGATCACCTCCCAGGTCCCGTGCAGTTGAGTGGTTTCTTCCTGCCCGGCATAGCGCAGCGCGACATCGGTCATGCTGCCGGTACAGCCGGCAATCCAGGCGGCGGACAGGTGGTGTTGTTGAATGAAGGCGCGTAACTGGCTTAGCACCTCGTCGCCGGGAAGCAGACGTAACGCGTAAAAACGCGCCCCGGAGGCGGGTAAAGATGAAAACGTTGTTTTTGACATGGGTTAGGGTTACTCCGAGACTCGGACGTGAGGCTGATAATATAGGGACGCAAGAAATCAATTGCTGATATAAATCAGGAAACGCGATGCAGCACAAACAAGGAATGTGGCAAAGCTTTGCGATAATTCTGCCATTGGAATAATTTGCCGGTCAGTTTTGCAGGAAAGTGTGATGTGGATCAGATATCAGTTTTTGTTCACGCCTGATGAATATCTTTTATTCCGCGTTTCGCTTATCCTAGCTGAAGCGTTTCAGTTTGTATTTCGCTCGACAAATAAACGATTGGCTAAGGTTTATGGTCGGCAAGCATTCCCCTGGTGGCGTCGCTGCATTACCCTGTCAGCCACTTCTTTCACCTGGAATGTCTTGCAGGGGATCTATGACACTACGCATTGCGGTAAACGGGTTCGGGCGCATTGGGCGCAACGTGGTTCGCGCGTTATACGAATCCGGGCGTCGTGCGGAAATCACACTGGTGGCGATCAACGAGTTAGCCGATGCCCAGGGCATGGCGCACTTGTTAAAGTACGACACCACGCACGGACGCTTTTCCTGGGATGTACGCCAGGAGTGTGAACAGCTCTGGATTGGTGATGACGTCGTCCGGCTTCTTCATCACCGTAATATTGAGAATTTGCCCTGGCGTGAGCTGGGTGTTGATGTCGTGCTGGACTGCACCGGGGTGTATGGATCGCGCGCTGATGGCGAAGCCCATCTGGTGGCGGGGGCGAAAAAGGTGCTTTTTTCCCACCCTGGCGGCAATGATTTAGATGCGACGGTGGTGTACGGCGTCAACCATGACGCACTGCAAGCGGAGCATCGCATTGTCTCCAACGCTTCATGCACCACCAACTGTATTATTCCGGTAATCAAGCTGCTTGATGAAGCCTTTGATATTGATTCCGGGACCGTGACGACGATCCACTCGGCCATGAACGATCAACAAGTTATCGATTCCTGGCATTCCGATTTACGTCGTACGCGGGCGGCCGGCCAGTCGATTATCCCGGTGGATACGCGCCTGGCGGCGGGGATTACGCGTATTTTCCCCAAATTTAACGACCGTTTTGAAGCCATTGCCGTGCGTGTGCCGACCATTAACGTCACCGCTATCGATTTAAGCGTAACGGTGAACAAAGCGGTTAAAGCCTGTGAAGTCAACGGGTTGCTGCAAAAAGCGGCGCGCGAGACATTTCGTGGTATAGTTGACTATACGGAGTTACCGTTGGTCTCAAGTGATTTTAACCACGACCCGCACAGTGCCATTATTGATGGCACGCAAACGCGGGTCAGCGGTTCGCATCTGATCAAAACGTTGGTCTGGTGTGATAATGAATGGGGCTTTGCTAACCGAATGCTCGACACGACGTTAGCCATGGCCGCTCAAGGTTTCCGGTAAGGCGCAATTTGTGCCTGCAAAACTTTAAGAATCAACGAGAGGATTCACCATGTCTGTAATTAAGATGACCGATCTGGATCTGGCAGGTAAACGCGTATTGATCCGTGCCGATCTGAACGTGCCGGTTAAAGAAGGTAAAGTGACTTCTGATGCCCGTATCCGCGCATCGCTGCCGACCATTGAACTGGCCCTGAAACAAGGCGCTAAAGTGATGGTAACCTCTCACCTGGGTCGCCCGACCGAAGGTGAATACAACGAAGAATTCTCTCTGCTGCCGGTTGTTAACTACCTGAAAGACAAACTCTCCAGCCCGGTCCGTCTGGCTAAAGACTACCTGGACGGCGTAGAAGTGGCTGAAGGTGAGTTAGTGGTTCTGGAAAACGTTCGCTTTAATAAAGGCGAGAAGAAAGACGACGAGACCCTGGCGAAAAAATACGCTGCGCTGTGCGATGTGTTCGTGATGGACGCATTCGGTACTGCGCACCGCGCGCAGGCGTCTACCCATGGCGTGGGCAAATTCGCAGATGTTGCTTGCGCGGGCCCGCTGCTGGCTGATGAGCTGGAAGCGCTGGGTAAAGCGCTGAAAGAGCCGGCTCGTCCGATGGTGGCGATCGTTGGCGGTTCTAAAGTTTCTACCAAACTGACCGTGCTGGACTCCCTGTCTAAAATCGCCGATCAGCTGATCGTCGGCGGCGGCATCGCGAACACTTTCGTTGCAGCACAGGGCCACAATGTGGGTAAATCCCTTTATGAAGCGGATCTGGTTGACGAAGCGAAACGCCTGCTCGGCACCTGCGACATCCCGGTTCCGACCGATGTTCGCGTAGCCACTGAGTTTTCTGAAACCGCTGACGCGACCCTGAAATCTGTTTCCGACGTGAAAGACGACGAGCAGATTCTGGATATCGGCGACGTTTCTGCGCAGAAACTGGCTGAAATCCTGAAAAACGCCAAAACCATTCTGTGGAACGGCCCGGTTGGCGTATTTGAATTCCCTAACTTCCGTAAGGGTACCGAAATCGTGGCTAATGCTATCGCCGACAGCGAGGCATTCTCCATCGCAGGCGGCGGTGACACGCTGGCCGCTATCGACCTGTTCGGTATTTCCGACAAAATTTCCTACATCTCTACTGGCGGCGGCGCATTCCTTGAGTTTGTGGAAGGCAAAGTGCTTCCAGCCGTAGCTATGCTCGAAGAGCGTGCTAAGAAGTAAGCGTTGAACAGGCGGGGATACCCGCCTGATTTTCAAATAGATGGTCGACGATACAGGACAAACTAAACATGTCTAAAATTTTTGATTTTGTAAAACCGGGCGTAGTCACGGGTGATGACGTACAGAAAATCTTCCAGGTGGCTAAAGAGAATAACTTTGCTCTGCCAGCGGTTAACTGTGTAGGCACCGACTCCATCAACGCCGTGCTGGAAACTGCTGCAAAAGTTAAAGCGCCGGTTATTGTTCAGTTTTCTAACGGCGGCGCTGCGTTTATCGCGGGCAAAGGCCTGAAAGCGGAAGGGCAGCAGGCTGCGATCCTTGGCGCTATCTCTGGCGCGCATCACGTACATCAGATGGCTGAACACTACGGTGTGCCGGTGATCCTGCATACTGACCACTGCGCGAAGAAACTGCTGCCGTGGATCGACGGTCTGCTGGACGCAGGTGAAAAACACTTCGCCGCTACCGGTAAACCGCTGTTCTCTTCTCACATGATCGACCTGTCTGAAGAGTCTCTGGAAGAGAACATCGAAATCTGCTCTAAGTACCTGGAGCGCATGTCCAAAATCGGCATGACTCTGGAAATCGAACTGGGTTGCACCGGTGGTGAAGAAGACGGCGTGGACAACAGCCATATGGACGCTTCCGCACTGTACACCCAGCCGGAAGACGTGGACTACGCGTACACCAAACTGAACGCCATCAGCCCGCGCTTCACCATCGCCGCTTCTTTCGGTAACGTTCACGGCGTTTACAAGCCGGGTAACGTAAAACTGACCCCGACCATCCTGCGCGATTCTCAGGAATATGTGTCCAAAAAACACAACCTGCCGCACAACAGCCTGAACTTCGTGTTCCACGGCGGTTCCGGTTCTTCCGCTCAGGAAATCAAAGACTCCGTCAGCTACGGCGTTATCAAAATGAACATCGATACCGATACCCAATGGGCGACCTGGGAAGGTATTCTGAACTACTACAAAGCTAACGAAGCGTATCTACAAGGTCAGTTGGGCAACCCGAAAGGCGAAGACCAGCCGAACAAGAAATACTACGATCCGCGCGTATGGCTGCGTGCTGCCCAGACTTCTATGATCACTCGTCTGGAGCAGGCTTTCAAAGAACTGAACGCGGTTGACGTTCTGTAATTTGTTGCTCTAACGCCCGTATATAAAACCCGCCTTGTGCGGGTTTTTTCTTAATTTTCCCGCTATTACTCGTTCTGGCATCTCATTTTTGTGACCGGCTTGGCACACTCAATCGTTTTTGTTTACCCTTTATAAACCGTGATTCAAAGCCCAGCGGGGCAATGAAGGCCAAATTGAGCGATAGCAAAAGGAACACTAAATGGAAGATTTGAACGTTGTCGACAGCATCAACGGTGCTGGCAACTGGCTGGTGACTAACCAGGCGCTACTGTTAAGTTATTTAGTCAATATCGTTGCGGCCATCGCGATCATCATTGTGGGGATGATTGTGGCGCGCGCGATTTCCAATACCGTCAACAAGCTGATGCTGGCGCGTCATATCGATCCCACCGTGGCGGATTTCCTTTCCGCGCTGGTGCGTTACGGCATTATCGCGTTTACTCTGATTGCGGCGCTGGGGCGCGTGGGTGTGCAAACGGCCTCGGTGATTGCCGTACTGGGTGCGGCGGGTTTAGCCGTGGGTCTGGCGTTGCAGGGGTCGCTGTCCAACCTGGCGGCGGGCGTACTGTTAGTCACCTTCCGTCCGTTCCGCGCCGGAGAGTATGTCGATCTCGGTGGGATTGCGGGCACCGTGCAGCACGTGCAGATTTTCTCGACCACGCTGATTACCGCCGACGGTAAGTATGTGGTGGTGCCGAACGGTAAAATTATCGCAGGCAACATCATCAACTTTTCGCGCCAGCCGGTGCGCCGTAACGAACTGGTGATTGGCGTGTCTTACGACGCGGATATCGACCGCGTTCGCGAGATCCTGACGGATATTGTGATGTCCGATGAGCGCATTCTGCCGGATCGTGAAAGAACGGTGCGCATGAACGAGCTGGGCGCTTCCTCCATCAACTTCGTGGTTCGCGCCTGGAGCAAAAGCAGTGATTTGCAGGACGTTTACTGGGATATCCTTGAGCGCGCTAAAAAAGCGCTGGACGCCGAGGGCATCAGCATTCCGTATCCGCAGATGGATGTGAACGTCAAACAGCTGGCGCAGCCTAAGCAGGAACAGGCGCGAGCAGAGAAGCCGCAATCGAAGCAGCCGTCTATCATCACCGAGACCACGGCGCAGGACATCAAACCGACGTCGCTGGATAAACCCTCCGACGCGCAATAATCCCTGAGCCAGCGTCTCGCTGGCTTTTTTCTGCCTGCGGCTATTAGCCGCGCTTATTAGTGATTAAAACTTTGCGTTAGAGCTAATGAGCGCGGCGCATTACACTTGCTTTTTATCTCGTGAATTTCAGGAAAGCAGTGTGATAAGTTATTATTTTCAAGGGCTTGCTCTGGGCGCGGCCATGATCCTTCCGTTAGGCCCGCAAAACGCCTTTGTGATGAACCAGGGCATTCGCCGCCAGTACCATTTAATGATTGCCCTGCTATGCGCTATCAGCGATTTAGCGCTGATTTGCGCGGGGATTTTTGGCGGCAGCGCAATTCTGATGCAGTCCCCCTGGCTGCTGGCGCTGGTGACCTGGGGCGGCGTTGGTTTTTTGCTGTGGTACGGCTGGGGCGCGTTTCGCACTGCCATGAGCCAGAATATCGAGCTGGCCAACGCCGAAGTGATGCGCCAGGGCCGGCTGCGTATTATCGGTACGCTGTTGGCGGTGACCTGGCTGAATCCGCATGTTTATCTGGATACTTTTGTGGTGTTGGGCAGCTTAGGCAGCCAACTGGCCGAGGGGCCAAAACGCGCCTTTGCGTTGGGCACGGTCAGCGCGTCGTTCCTGTGGTTTTTTGGACTTGCGCTGCTGGCCGCCTGGCTGGCGCCGCGTCTGCGCACGGCTAAAGCGCAGCGTATTATCAATGGCATCGTGGGGTTGGTGATGTGGGTAATTGCTTTCCAACTGGCGAAAGAGGGCGTTAACCACCTGTCACACCTGATTAACTAATCTTTCTCTTATAGACTTTCGGCCGCCAGCGGCTAAGCTTGCACGTGGCGCTCGTATTATTTCCGGGCGTTTGTTTTGGAACGTACACGGAGGAAGAACAGTGAAGTTTAAAGTGATGGCCCTGGCGGCAATGATTGGATTAGGCGCGGGTGGCGTGCAGGCGAACGAACTGCCGAACGGCCCACATATCGTGACGTCAGGGACGGCCAGCGTCGATGCCGTGCCGGATATCGCGACACTCGCTATCGAAGTGAATGTTTCAGCTAAAGACGCCGCCGCAGCCAAAAAACAGGCTGACGATCGCGTTGCGCAATATCTCACTTTCCTGCAGGAAAACGGGGTAGAGAAAAAAGATATCAATTCGGCGAATTTGCGCACTCAGCCGGATTACGACTACCAGAACGGCAAAAGCATTCTTAAAGGCTATCGCGCCATCCGCACCGTCGAAGTGACCGTGCGCCAGCTCGACAAGCTTAACAACCTGCTCGACGGGGCATTAAAAGCGGGACTTAACGAAATCCGTGCGGTCTCGTTAGCGGTAGCCGACCCGGAGCAGTACAAAGATAAAGCGCGTAAAGCGGCGATTGATGATGCTACCCACCAGGCGCAACAGCTGGCGGAAGGCTTCAAAGGCAAACTCGGGCCGGTTTACAGCGTGCGTTATCACGTTTCCAACTACCAGCCGAGCCCGATGGTTCGGATGATGAAAGCGGACGCCGCGCCTGCGGTATCGGCTCAGGAAACCTACGAACAGCCCACTATCCAGTTTGACGATCAGGTGGATGTGGTGTTTGAACTCCAGCCAGGCCAGGGGCAGAGCACTACGCCGTCGCAGCCTGCGACATCCACCCCTTCGCAAACCGCGCAGTAATAATAAAAACCCGCCAGCCGGCGGGTTTTTTTATACCTGGCGCAACACCTTGTGACCATACTCCAGCAGCGCATCGGTGACGTTGCGCATCATGCGGCTTTCCGGCGCAAAGCGGTGCCAGTAGAGCATCCGGCGCTGGAAAAGCCCGGGCGTCAGGTCGATCAGCTCGCCGCTTGCCAGCTCTTTTTCAATCTGCAAGTGGGGGATCATACAGCAGGTTGTCCCCTGGCGCGCCAGCTGCACAAAAGCTTCCGAGGAGTTGACGATGTGGCAGGGTACGCTGCCTGGCGACAAATCGAAGTTTTGCTGTAAAAAGGCCTGGTGCATGTCGTCCAGATGATCGAACGCCACGGCGGGAGCTTTCAGTAATGCGGCGCGAGTGACGCCGTTGGGAAAATAGCGTTCCGCGAAGGCTTTGGATGCCACAAACAGGTAATCCAGCGCCCCCAGTTGATCCACCAGGCAGCTCGGCAGCGGCTGGGGCTGAATACTCACCGCGCCCACCACTTCGCCGCGCCGCAGACGTTCCTGGGTGCGGGTTTCATCTTCGACCTGAAGATTGAGGCGAATGGGGGAATCCACCAGCACCGGCGCTAACGCCGGCAGCAGCCACGTCGCCAGACTGTCGGCGTTAACCGCCAGCGATAACAACAGCGGCGTCGAACCGGTTTGCTCATCCCCCAGCCACTCGTCTTCCAGCAGCTCCACCTGGCGCAGCAGCGCCAGCAGCTTTTGCCCCTGTTCGGTTGGGCGGGGGGGCACAGTACGCACCAGCAGCGGCTGGCCGAACAGATTCTCCAGTTGCTTTATCCGCTGCGATACCGCGGATTGAGTAATGCACAGCTTCTGCGCCGCGCGCTCAAAACCGCGTTCACGAATGACTGCGTCCAGCGCCTGCAATGTTCTGTAGTCCGGGCGTTTCATGTCTCGGGGCTGCTCCTGAATTCCTGATAATCTGCACTACCGGGCACTATGACATAATTTTCCCGGCGTTATCGACAAAAACAGAATCTGGCAGAGATTTGCCGCGCCAATAGATACCCCTTTTCGTCACGCCTTGTTCTATAATGCGCCACAGATTTCATACCACAGGCAAAAGACCATGACGCAGGATGAACTGAAAAAAGCAGTGGGTTGGGCAGCGCTCCAGTACGTGCAGCCCGGCACCATCGTAGGAGTGGGAACAGGATCGACCGCCGCACATTTTATTGACGCGCTTGGCACCATCAAACATCAAATTGATGGGGCCGTTTCAAGCTCAGATGCTTCCACCGAAAAACTGAAAGCGCTCGGCATCACCGTTTATGATCTCAATGAAGTCGATTCGCTGGGCATCTACGTGGATGGCGCCGACGAGATCAATGGCCATATGCAGATGATCAAAGGCGGTGGCGCGGCGTTAACCCGCGAGAAAATCATTGCTTCGGTGGCGGAGAAATTTATCTGTATCGCGGATGCCTCCAAACAGGTGGATATCCTTGGCGCATTCCCGCTGCCGGTGGAAGTGATCCCGATGGCGCGCAGCTGTGTGGCACGTCAGCTGGTTAAACTGGGTGGCCGTCCGGAGTACCGCCAGGGCGTGTTGACCGATAACGGCAACGTGATCCTTGATGTGCATGGCCTTGAAATCATTGACCCTGTGGCGCTGGAGAATGCCATTAACAGCATTCCGGGCGTGGTGACCGTGGGGCTGTTTGCAAATCGTGGCGCAGATGTGGCGCTGATCGGTACCGCCGACGGCGTGAAAACCATCGTGAAATGATCTGAGCGGGGCATGAAAGTGCCCTGTTTCAGAAAAAAAATTTCCCCCACGGAATTTGGTGACATCTGTCACAATTCCCACGCACTCCTGTCATTCCTTTCGTCTTTATTCTTTCGGGCAATATTTTATTCTGGCTTTTGCAGTTGGATGATATTTCTTCAAAATCGTGACGCAAACGTTCATATTGCCGGGCCGCGAAATTTTGATATGTTGGCAGAAGGGTGACTTATTACCCAGCACAACATCAGCTCAGAATAACAGGGTCGGGAAATGGCAAAAGTATCACTGGAAAAAGACAAGATTAAATTCTTACTGGTGGAAGGTGTTCACCAGAAAGCCATCGATAGCCTGCGCGCAGCAGGGTATACCAATATCGAATATCACAAAGGCGCGCTGGACAGCGAGCAACTGAAAGAGTCCATCCGTGATGCCCATTTCATCGGCCTGCGATCCCGCACTCATCTCACTGAAGAGATCTTCGCTGCGGCGGAAAAACTGGTGGCGGTAGGCTGTTTCTGCATCGGCACCAACCAGGTTGATTTGCAGGCGGCGGCGCGTCGCGGCGTGCCGGTGTTTAACGCGCCGTTCTCAAATACCCGTTCGGTCGCCGAACTGGTGATCGGCGAACTGCTGCTGCTGCTGCGCGGCATTCCTGAAGCGAATGCCAAAGCACACCGCGGTATCTGGAATAAGCAGGCGGCGGGCTCTTTTGAAGCGCGTGGTAAAAAGCTGGGCATTATCGGTTACGGCCACATCGGTACCCAGTTGGGCATTCTGGCGGAATCGCTGGGGATGCACGTCTTTTTCTATGATATCGAAAGCAAGCTGCCGCTGGGCAACGCCACTCAGGTGCATCATCTCTCTGACCTCCTGAACATGAGCGACGTGGTCAGCCTGCATGTGCCGGAAAACGCCTCTACTAAAGATATGATCGGCGCGGAACAACTGGCGCTGATGAAGCCCGGCTCGCTGCTGATCAACGCCGCGCGCGGCACCGTGGTGGATATTCCGGCGCTGTGCGATGCGCTGTCACGTAAACATCTGGCGGGTGCGGCTATTGACGTATTCCCGACCGAACCGGCGACCAACAGCGATCCGTTTAACTCGCCGCTGTGCGAATTCGATAACGTGATCCTGACGCCGCATGTCGGCGGCTCCACCCAGGAAGCGCAGGAAAACATCGGCCTCGAAGTGGCGGGCAAACTGGCGAAGTATTCCGATAACGGATCGACCCTCTCTGCCGTGAACTTCCCGGAAGTATCACTGCCGCTGCATGAAGGCCGCGTCAGCCGTTTGCTGCACATTCACGAAAACCGCCCGGGTATTCTGACCGCCATCAACCAGATCTTCGCCGAGCAGGGCGTGAACATCGCGGCCCAGTATCTACAGACCACCTCGCAAATGGGTTACGTGGTGATCGACATTGATGCGGAAGAAGATGTGGCGCATAACGCGCTACAGGCGATGAAAGCGATTCCGGGCACCATCCGCGCGCGTCTGCTGTACTGATTTTCGTAAGCGTAATAGCCCACTTCGGTGGGCTTTTTTATGGCCACTGCCAGGTGGCGGTCGGGGTGATTACGGCGGGCAATGGGATATCCCACTCTTCAACCGGCAGTGATTCCACGTGCTGGCAATCATGGGCGTAACCTACCGGAAACAGGCCATGCTCGCGCCAGTTCTGGAGCGTGCGGTCATAAAAGCCGCCGCCCATGCCGAGACGCTGCCCGGCGGAATCAAACGCCACCAGCGGCGTCACCAGTACATCAAGTTTATGAAGCGGTAAAACGTGGCGCACATCCAGAACCGGCTCATGAATTTTAAACTGATTAAGCACCAGATCGCTGTCGGGGAAGTAGCGCAAAAACAGTAAGTTTCCCGGGCTAAACGGATGCAGTACCGGCAAATAGACCTTCTTGCCTGCACGCCATAGCCCTTCGATTAAAGGCCGGGTGTCCAGTTCGCCATCGAAAGAGAGAAACAGCGCCACGGTGTGCGCTTCAACAACCGGCGCAAAGGCCATCATGCGTGCGGCACCCTGCTGGGCGGCGTGCAACTGTTGCTGCTGGGTAAGTGATTTTCGGCGTAATCTGATCTGCTGGCGAATGTGTTGGCGTGGGGAAATGGGTAAAGGCTGTTGGGTCATGAAACAGTATCCTTCAGTATGAAGGTGTGGCTGTTGAAATAGCTGATGAGGTAGGGAAGGGAATCTCCGAGATGCCGCCGCAGGCTGTAACCCTTGAACCCTTGGTTCAAGGTGAATGTGTCGTCATAGTCTTAAGGCTTCTCGGACGAACCGAGCATGCTCACCGACCATGGAGCGCCACATTCTTGTGGTATGAAATATCGGCTCAGGGGACTGGCCCGCTTGCGAACATCTCAGAGAAATTTTTTCTTCACGGTCACTCTACCATAGTAAACCCTGAAGTGTTATTCAAACTTCGGCCCTGTTCTCTCACTTATGCGACCTTGCTCAAGTAATGCCTGTTCAATGGTCTGCTGGAGCATTCTGATACGCTGTTCCATGCTTTCAGCGTAGTCGCGCGTCTTGGCCTTTTCCTGCGTTAGTTCATAGCAAATGTTCAGTGCTGCGATGAAGACTAACTGCTCGGTATTTGTGACTCTAGTGCGAACTTTTAAATCTTGCAACCGTTGATTCAGCTCTTCTGCAGCCTGATTCAACGCATCTTTTTGTTCAGGCGGACAATTCACCCGCAGTGAACGCCCAAAAATTTGGATATCGACTGGTTGTGCAGACATTCCACCTTCCTGCTGTTGACTCGCCTGCTACCGCAGCCGGGGCTGCGAAGGGGCGACACTATAGCTACCCTTATATGAAGATACAAGCCCTTTTCTGGTATCCCCAGGGCCCAAAGTGGTAGCATAACACGAACTTTTCCTCCCAACGACGATGAATGCGCATGTCTATACAGAACGCTTTACCTGGTTACGATGACGTTAACCAGCTACTCACCCAACAGGGTGTGGGACTGACGCCCGCCGAAATGCATGGCCTCATCAGTGGGATGCTGTGCGGCGGCAATCATGACAGCAGCTGGCAGCCGCTGTTGCACGACCTGACCAACGAAGGTCTGGCCTTCGGCCAGAACCTGGCGCAGGCGCTGCGTCAGATGCACTCCGCCACCAGTGATTCGCTGGAAGACGATGGTTTCCTGTTCCAGCTCTACCTGCCGGAAGGGGATGACGTCTCGGTATTCGACCGCGCCGATGCGCTGGCGGGCTGGGTTAACCACTTCCTGCTGGGCCTCGGCGTAACGCAGACTAAGCTGGATAAAGTCACCGGCGAAACCGGCGAAGCGATCGACGATCTGCGTAACATCGCCCAGCTGGGTTACGATGAAGAAGAAGATCAGGAAGAATTAGAGATGTCTCTTGAAGAGATTGTCGAGTACGTCCGCGTTGCCGCGCTGCTTTGCCACGACACCTTTAGTCGCCAGCAGCAGCCGACCGCCCCGGAAGTGCGTAAACCGACGCTCCATTAATTTTCGTCACCGCGTAGGAGGCGCCATGACCCAACAGGAATTCCTTCGTCGTCGCCAGCAATTACTGGCTAAAATGGCGCCAGGCAGCGCCGCGTTGATCTTCGCCGCGCCGGAAGTTACCCGCAGCGCCGACAGCGAATACCCCTTCCGCCAGAACAGCGATTTCTGGTACTTCACCGGGTTTAACGAACCCGAAGCCCTGCTGGTGCTAATCAAAAGCGACGATACCCACAACCACAGCGTGTTGTTTAACCGGGTGCGCGATAAAACCGCCGAAATCTGGTTTGGCCGCCGTCTGGGGCAGGAGGCCGCCCCGGAAAAGCTGGCGGTAGATCGCGCGCTTGCCTGGGATGAACTCAACGAGCAGTTATTCCAGCTATTGAACGGGCTAGACGTGGTGTACCACGCCCAGGGCCAGTACGATTTTGCTGACGCGGCCGTGTTCCACGCGCTGGATAAACTGCGTCGCGGCTCGCGCCAGAATCTGACTGCGCCCGCCACGCTGACCGACTGGCGTCCGTGGGTGCATGAAATGCGCCTGTTCAAATCCGAAGAAGAGATCGCCGTGCTGCGCCGCGCCGGAGAAATCACTGCGCTGGCCCATACCCGGGCGATGGAAAAATGCCGGCCGGGGATGTTTGAATATCAGCTTGAAGGGGAAATCCTTCACGAATTCAACCGCCATGGCGCTCGCTTCCCGTCTTATAACACCATTGTCGGCGGCGGAGAAAACGGCTGCATTTTGCATTACACCGAAAATGAATCGCTGTTGCAGGATGGCGAACTGGTGCTGATCGACGCGGGTTGCGAATACCAGGGCTATGCGGGCGACATCACCCGTACCTTCCCGATCAACGGTAAATTCACCCAGCCGCAGCGCGAAATCTATGACATCGTACTGGCCTCGCTGGACGCGGCGCTTGAGCTGTATCGCCCAGGCACCTCAATGCAGGACGTCACGCAAGAGGTGGTGCGCATCATGGTTACCGGCCTGGTGAAGCTGGGCATCCTGAAAGGCGAGGTCGATCAGCTGATTAGCGAAAACGCCCACCGCCCTTACTTTATGCACGGCTTAAGCCACTGGCTGGGGCTGGATGTGCACGACGTCGGCGTGTACGGCCCGGATCGCTCCCGCACCCTGGAGCCGGGCATGGTGATCACCGTGGAGCCGGGTCTGTATATCGCGCCGGACGCCGACGTGCCGCCGCAGTACCGCGGTATCGGCATCCGGGTTGAAGACGACATCCTGATCACCGCAACCGGCAATGAAAACCTGACGGCAAGCGTGGTGAAGCGCCCCGATGATATCGAAGCGCTGATGGCTGCGGCGAAACAGCCATGAGTATCATCATCGTCGGCGGCGGAATGGCGGGCGCGACCCTGGCGCTGGCCATTTCCCACTTAACCCAGGGCAAGCTGGCGGTGCATCTGATTGAAGCGACGCCGCCTTCCAGCACCGCGCATCCGGGGTTTGACGCCCGCGCCATCGCGCTGGCGCAGGGCACGGTGACGCATCTGGCGCGCATCGGCATTTGGCAAAATCTGGCCGACTGCGCCACCGCCATTGAGACGGTGCACGTCAGCGACCGCGGCCACGCCGGGTTTGTCACCATCGACGCACGGGATTATCAGATTGATGCGCTGGGGCAGGTGGTTGAGCTGCATGAAGTCGGCCAGCGGCTGTTTTCGCTGCTCAAGCGCGCGCGCGGCGTGACGCTGCACTGCCCGGCCAGAGTGATGAGCGTGGCGCGTGACGAGCAGCACGTTGACGTCACCCTGTCTAACGGCGAGCGGATCCGCGGCGCGCTGCTGGTGGCGGCGGACGGTTCGCGTTCCGCTATCGGCGAGCAGTGCGGCATCCGCTGGCAAAATATTCCCTATCAACAACTGGCGGTGATCGCCAACGTCACCACCGCGCAACCGCATCGTGGCCGGGCCTTCGAACGATTTACCGAGCACGGGCCGCTGGCGGTATTGCCGATGACCCAGGGGCGCTGTTCGCTGGTGTGGTGCCATCCGCTGGAAAACCAACAGGTGCTGGACTGGAGCGACGCGCGGTTCTGCGATGAGCTTCAGAAAGCGTTCGGCTGGCGTTTGGGCCGCGTCACCCATGCGGGGGCCAGAAGCGCCTATCCGCTGGTGCTGAGCCGCGCGGAGTCGTCGGTCTCCCATCGTGTTGCGCTGGTGGGCAACGCCTCGCAAACGCTGCATCCCATCGCCGGACAGGGGTTTAACCTCGGTATGCGCGATGTGATCACCCTGGCGGAAAACGTGGCGCAAGCCTGGCAGGCGGGGCAGGACATTGGCGCATTTGCCGTGCTTAACGGCTGGCAGCGCCAGCGCGAGCCGGATCGCGACGCCACCGTGGGCGTCACCGACGGGCTGGTGCACCTGTTTGCCAATCACTGGTCGCCGCTGGTGGTCGGGCGGAATTTAGGGTTGATGGGCGTTGAGATATTCACGCCAGCGCGCGATGCGCTGGCCAGGCGGACCCTGGGTTGGGTTGCGCGCTAAGGAGACAAATGTGCAAAGCGTAGATGTGGCGATTGTAGGCGGCGGAATGGTCGGGCTGGCGCTGGCGTGCGGATTGCAGGGCAGCGGCTTACGCGTCGCGGTGCTTGAGCAGCAGCGTCCCCAACCGCTGGCGGCGGATGCGCCTTTCGCGCTGCGGGTTTCCGCCATTAACGCGGCCAGCGAAAAACTGCTGGAAAAACTCGGCGTCTGGCAATCCATTCTGGACCAGCGTGTCAGCCGCTATCACGGCATGGAAGTGTGGGAAAAAGACAGCTTCGGGCGGATTGCGTTTGACGATAAAAGCATGGGCTACAGCCATCTTGGCCATATTATCGAAAACAGCGTGGTCCACCAGGCGCTGTGGGATAAAGCCTCCCGCAACGCGGATACCACGCTGATTGCCCCGTCGCAGCTACAACAGGTGGCGTTCGGTGAGAATGAAGCCTTTCTGACGTTGCAGGACGGTACCATGCTGACTGCGCGGCTGGTGGTGGGGGCTGATGGGGCTAACTCGTGGCTGCGCAACCGCGCGGATATCCCGCTGACATTCTGGGATTACGGGCATCACGCGCTGGTGGCGACCATTCGCACCGCAGAACCGCACGGCGCGGTGGCGCGGCAGATTTTTCATGGCGAAGGCATCCTGGCGTTCCTGCCGCTGCCCGATCCTAATCTCTGCTCCATCGTCTGGTCATTGCCGCCGAAAGAGGCGGAGCGGTTACAGCAGTGCGATGCCGATACCTTTAACCAGGAACTGTGCATCGCCTTTGATAACCGCCTTGGCCTGTGTTCGGTGGAAAGCGACCGCCAGATCTACCCGCTGACCGGGCGCTATGCCCGCCAGTTCGCCGCTCACCGTCTGGCGCTGGTGGGCGATGCGGCGCACACCATTCATCCGCTCGCCGGGCAGGGTGTGAATCTCGGCTTTATGGATGCGGCGGAGTTGATTGCCGAAATCCGCCGTCTGCACAAGCAGGGCAAAGATATCGGGCAGCATCTCTATCTGCGCCGTTACGAGCGTAGCCGCAAGCACAGCGCGGCGGTGATGTTGGCCAGCATGCAGGGGTTTCGCGACCTGTTTGCCGGTAGCCATCCTGCCAAAAAACTGCTGCGCGATGTGGGACTCAAACTGGCGGACACTTTGCCAGGGGTAAAACCGCAGCTCATTCGCGAAGCGATGGGTCTTAACGACCTGCCTGACTGGTTACGTTAACTCGATCACACTTCCCTTTTCAGTACCTGAAAAGGGAAGCCTCGCCTCATTTGAATTATTCTAATTTGACCGGATTTTTCGAATTAGTTTTTTTAATGTGGCGATTTTTCACTTTCAGCGATTTCGTCTGAATTTCCGACGTTAATGCTTCCCCATAAAAAATCACTGCCGATTATGTTGCGTTTATGTGTCTACATTCGCATTTTTCCAGTGAATTCCACTGTAGCCTTCTTTTCCCATTTTGGTCATAAGCTAATGTAATGACCCATTTTCGCGTGTGGTTTGTCCCTGCGTTAGATGGTAACTTCAGGCCAAAGGTAACGTTTGCGTGGGCAGCGGGAATGATGCCGACGCCGGGTTTCGTCCAGTAGTAAAGAGGCAATTCGCCTCTGCTGACTGAAAGAGGAAAAGATGGCTCAACAGACTCCTTTGTTCGAACAACATACGCTTTGCGGCGCGCGCATGGTGGATTTCCATGGCTGGATGATGCCGCTGCACTACGGCTCGCAGCTTGATGAGCATCACGCAGTGCGCAGCGACGCCGGGATGTTCGATGTTTCCCACATGACCATCGTCGACCTGCATGGCGAGCGCACCCGCGAATTCTTGCGCTATCTGCTGGCGAACGACGTGGCGAAGCTCACCCAGCCGGGTAAAGCGCTGTATAGCGGAATGCTCAATGCCTCCGGCGGCGTGATTGACGATCTGATCGTTTATTTCCTCACTGAAGATTATTTCCGCCTCGTTGTTAACTCCGCCACCCGTGAAAAAGACCTCGCCTGGATCACCCAGCACGCCGAACCCTATTCCCTCGATATCACCGTTCGCGACGACCTGGCGCTGATTGCCGTTCAGGGCCCGCAGGCAAAACAGAAAGCCGCAACTCTGTTTACTGATGAACAGCGCCAGGCCGTAGAGGGCATGAAGCCGTTCTTTGGCGTGCAGTCGGGCGATCTGTTTATCGCGACAACCGGCTACACCGGCGAAGCGGGTTATGAAATCGCGATGCCAGCAGAAAAAGCCGCTTCGTTCTGGAGCCAACTGGTTGAAGCGGGCGTGAAGCCGTGCGGCCTTGGCGCGCGCGATACGCTGCGTCTGGAAGCGGGGATGAATTTGTACGGTCAGGAGATGGACGAAGGCGTTTCGCCGCTGGAAGCCAACATGGGCTGGACTATCGCCTGGCAGCCGGAAGATCGTGATTTTATTGGCCGTGAAGCGCTGGAATCCCAGCGGGAGCGAGGCACCGACCAACTGGTTGGCCTGGTGATGAAAGAAAAAGGCGTACTGCGTAATGACCTGCCGGTGCGATTCACCGATGCGCAGGGCAACGTGCAGGAAGGCAAAATCACCAGCGGATCGTTCTCGCCCACCCTGGGCTACAGCATCGCGCTGGCGCGTGTTCCTGCCGGGATTGGCGACACCGCCATCGTGCAGATCCGCAACCGTGAAATGCCGGTTATCGTCACCAAACCGATTTTTGTTCGCGCCGGTAAGCCGGTGGTTCAGTAACTGTTTTGTTATTCGGAGAAAAAGAAATGAGCAATGTGCCAGGTGAACTGAAATACAGTAAAGAGCATGAGTGGTTGCGCAAAGAAGCGGACGGTACTTACACCGTAGGTATTACCGAACATGCCCAGGAACTGTTGGGCGATATGGTATTCGTCGATCTGCCGGATGTTGGCGCGACCGTGAGCGCGGGCGAGGACTGCGCGGTGGCGGAATCCGTGAAAGCGGCATCAGATATCTACGCACCAATCAGCGGTGAAATCGTCGCGGTCAATGACGCCCTGAGCGACTCCCCGGAGCAGGTGAACAGCGAGCCATACGGCGCAGGCTGGATCTTCCGTATCAAAGCCAGCGACGAATCCGAACTGGAAGCGTTACTGGATGCGGCGGGTTACGAAGCCCTGTTAGAAGACGAATAAATACGCGTCATCATGCATGTTGCAGGGGCGCTGGCTTCTGCAACATGAACAATTATTCGAGTATCACCCGTTACCAACCGATTCACCGCACGTTTCAGGAACCCTCGCTCATGACCCAGACTCTCGACCAGTTGGAAAATCGCGACGCGTTTATCGACCGTCATATCGGCCCGGATAGCGAGCAGCTACACACCATGCTCAAAACCGTTGGCGCGCAATCCCTTGATGCCCTGACGGCGCAAATCGTCCCTGCGGACATTCAGCTGGCGACACCGCCCGCTATCGGCGAGGCGACCACCGAATACGCGGCGCTGGCTGAACTGAAAGCCATCGCCGCCCGCAACAAACGTTTTAAGACCTTTATCGGCATGGGCTACGCCGCCGTGCACACCCCGCCGGTGATCCTGCGCAATATGCTGGAAAACCCGGGCTGGTACACCGCCTATACGCCGTACCAGCCGGAAGTATCCCAGGGCCGTCTTGAAGCGCTGCTGAACTTCCAGCAGGTGACTATCGATCTCACCGGTATGGACATCGCGTCGGCGTCGCTGCTGGATGAAGCCACCGCGGCGGCGGAAGCCATGGCAATGGCCAAACGCGTCAGCAAACTCAAGGGCGCGAACCGCTTCTTCGTGGCGGCTGACGTACACCCGCAGACGCTGGACGTAGTGCGGACCCGTGCCGAAACCTTCGGCTTTGACGTGATTGTCGATGACGCGCAAAAAGTGCTCGACCATCAGGACGTGTTCGGCGTGCTGTTGCAGCAGGTCGGCACCACCGGCGAAGTACACGATTACTCGGCGCTGATCGCCGAACTGAAATCCCGCAAAGTGGTGGTCAGCGTGGCCGCTGATTTTATGGCGCTGGTACTGCTGACCGCGCCGGGCCACCAGGGCGCGGATATCGTGTTCGGCTCCGCCCAGCGTTTCGGCGTACCGATGGGCTACGGCGGGCCGCACGCGGCGTTCTTCGGCGCGCGCGACGAGCATAAACGCTCCATGCCTGGCCGCATCATCGGCGTTTCCAAAGACGCGGCGGGCAATACCGCGCTGCGTATGGCGATGCAGACCCGCGAACAGCATATCCGCCGCGAGAAAGCCAACTCCAACATCTGTACTTCTCAGGTGCTGCTGGCCAATATCGCCAGCCTGTATGCGGTTTACCATGGCCCGAAAGGCCTGAAGCGCATCGCCGATCGCATCCATCGCATGGCCGACATTCTGGCGGCGGGCCTCCAGCAAAAAGGCCTGAAACTGCGCCACAGCAGCTGGTTCGACACGCTGTGCGTAGAAATCGCCGATAAAGCTACCGTACTAAGCCGCGCCCAGGCCAAAGAGATCAACCTGCGTAGCGACGTGCTGAACGCGGTGGGCATCACCCTGGATGAAACCACCACCCGTCAGGATCTGCTGAACCTGTTTAGCGTGCTGTTGGGGGACAACCACGGGCTGGATATCAGCGAGCTGGATAAAGATGTGGCGCACGACAGCCGCTCGGTCCCGGACGCCATGCTGCGCCAGGACGCGATCCTGACTCACCCGGTGTTTAACCGCTATCACAGCGAAACCGAGATGATGCGCTACATGCACTCCCTGGAGCGCAAAGATCTGGCGCTCAACCAAGCGATGATCCCGCTGGGCTCCTGCACCATGAAGCTCAACGCGGCGGCGGAAATGATCCCGATCACCTGGCCGGAATTTGCTGAACTGCACCCGTTCTGCCCGGTGGATCAGGCGGAAGGCTATCACCAGATGATCGCGCAGCTCTCCGAGTGGCTGGTGAAACTCACCGGTTACGACGCGCTGTGTATGCAACCGAACTCCGGCGCGCAGGGTGAATACGCGGGTCTGCTGGCAATCCGTCACTATCACGAGAGCCGCAACGAAGGCCATCGCGATATCTGCCTGATCCCGGCGTCCGCGCACGGCACCAACCCGGCCTCCGCGCAGATGGCGGGGATGCAGGTGGTGGTCGTGGCGTGCGATAAGCAGGGCAACATCGACCTGACCGATCTGCGTGCTAAAGCCGAGCAGGCAGGCGACCAGTTGTCGTGCATCATGGTGACCTATCCGTCAACGCACGGCGTGTACGAAGAAACCATTCGCGAAGTGTGCAACGTGGTGCATCAGTTTGGCGGCCAGGTGTACCTTGACGGCGCAAACATGAACGCCCAGGTGGGCATTACCACGCCGGGCCATATCGGCGCGGATGTGTCGCACCTCAACCTGCATAAAACCTTTTGCATTCCGCACGGCGGCGGCGGCCCAGGCATGGGGCCGATCGGCGTGAAAGCGCACCTGGCCCCGTTTGTGCCGGGCCACAGCGTGGTGCAGATTGAAGGCATGCTGACCCGTCAGGGCGCGGTTTCCGCCGCACCGTTCGGTAGCGCGTCGATTCTGCCGATCAGCTGGATGTACATCCGCATGATGGGTGCGCAGGGGCTTAAGCGCGCCAGCCAGATGGCGATCCTCAACGCCAACTACATCGCAACGCGTCTGAAAAGCGCGTTCCCGGTGCTGTATACCGGGCGCGATGGCCGCGTGGCGCACGAATGCATCCTTGATATCCGTCCGCTGAAAGAGCAGACCGGCATCAGCGAGCTGGACATCGCCAAACGCCTGATCGACTACGGATTCCACGCGCCAACCATGTCTTTCCCGGTTGCCGGAACCCTGATGGTTGAGCCGACCGAATCGGAAAGCAAACTGGAGCTGGACCGCTTTATCGACGCGATGCTGACAATCCGCGAGGAGATCGATCGCGTGGCGAAAGGCGAGTGGCCGCTGGAAGACAACCCGCTGGTTAACGCGCCGCATACCCAGGATGAGCTGGTGGCGGAATGGAACCACCCGTACAGCCGCGAACTGGCGGTATTCCCGGAAAGCCACCACAGAAAATACTGGCCGACGGTAAAACGTCTGGACGATGTCTACGGCGATCGCAATCTGTTCTGCTCCTGCGTACCGATGAGCGAATATCAATAACGTAGCGCGTTGTTCTATTCTGTAAGGGCACTTCGGTGCCCTTATTTTTTGGAGGATCCCATGACAATCGCACTGATTACCGGCGCAAGCCGGGGAATTGGCAAAGCCACTGCTCTGCTGCTGGCGCAGCAGGGGATGCGGGTGGTAGTGAACTATCATCGCGATCGGCAGGCTGCGCAGACGGTGGTAGAGGAAATTACCCGGGCGGGCGGTGAAGCCATAGCCTTGCAAGCGGATGTCTCTGATGAGCAGCAGGTGGTGGCGATGTTTACCACCATTGACCAGTCCTGGGGGCCCGTGAACGTGCTGGTTAACAATGCGGGCATTCTTTCTACCCAGTGCCGCGTTGAAAACCTGACTGCCGAGCGGATTAATCGGGTGCTGTCCACCAACGTGACTGGCTATTTCTTATGCTGCCGGGAAGCGGTAAAGCGGATGTCCACCGAACACGGCGGCAGCGGCGGGGCGATTGTCAATGTCTCTTCAGTGGCGGCGCGGCTGGGATCGCCGGGAGAATATGTTGACTATGCGGCCTCTAAAGGCGCGGTGGACACGCTGACCATCGGGCTTTCCCTGGAAGTGGCGGCGCAGGGGATCCGCGTTAACGGCGTGCGGCCCGGTTTTATCTATACCGATATGCATGCGTCGGGCGGTGAGCCGGGGCGGGTGGATCGCGTTGCGCCTGCCATCCCGATGCGGCGCGGCGGGCAGCCGGAAGAGGTGGCGCAGGCTATCGCCTGGCTGGTGAGTGATAACGCGTCGTACGTTACCGGCAGCTTTATCGATCTGGCCGGGGGCAAGTAGCCGCCCTGGCGGGCGGCGGTAGGGTTATTCCAGCGGCGCGGGCTTATACACGCCGTTCAGGCTTTGCAGGAACGCCACGATATCGTCCACCTCGGACTGGGGCAGTTCGGTGCCCACCTGGTAACGCAGCATCAGTTTCACCGCCTCATCCAGCGTCGCCACGTCGCCGCGGTGAAAATACGGCGCGGTAAGCGCGATGTTACGTAGCGTCGGCACTTTCTGGCGCAGGCGGTCGCGTTCGTCGTGGGTGACGTTCATGCGGCCAATATCCGCTGGCAGTACGTCGCCGAACGTGAATTCTTTCTTCAGGCCCAGCGGTTCAAACGTTCTCCCGCCGAGGATCACGCCGGTATGACAGGTGGCGCACTTGTTATCTTTAAACAGCTTCCAGCCCTGTTTCTGCTGGGCTGTCAGCGCGTTTTCATCGCCGCGCAGATAGTTGTCGAACGGCGAGTTCGGCGTAATCAGCGTTTTTTCAAACTCGGCGATAGCGTCGGTAATGGTGTCGCCGCTTAAGCCCTGCGGATAGACGGCGCTAAAGTCGTGCTTGAGGATCGCGTCCTGGTTCAGTTTGGCGGTGATGTCATCCCAGGATTTGGACGCCATTTCGATTGGGTTGAGCGGCGGGCCGCCGGCCTGGGCTTTCAGGTCTGGCGCGCGGCCATCCCAGAATTGCACCACGTTAAACACCGAGTTAAACACTGTTGGGGCGTTAATCGGCCCGATTTCGCCGCGCACGCCGGTCGAGGTTTTCCGGCCATCCACGCCGCCCGCGCCCAATTGATGGCAACTCGCGCAGGAGATGGAGTTGTCATCAGAGATGCGCGGATCGTGATACAGCCGGAAGCCCAGCGCGGCCTTGCGCTTATCGTAAGGCACGGTTTGCGGGATCGGCTGGACCGGTTCATTGCGGTGCTGCTGCGCCATATCCTCGGCCGCGTAGTACTTCAGGCGTTGGGCCTTGATCCAGTCGAGCACCACGCCGCGTTCGTCATCGCTCATTTTGCCGTCCCAGTGCAGGGCGGTGTAGCGCGTCGGTGGCATGGTCTGGTGCTCCATCACCCATTCGATTTTGGTCAAATCGCTTTGCAGGGCGGGCGTGTCGTCAATCAGGCTCTGACGCAGCGGGGTGAGATTGAACGATTTGTAGCCAAGGTGCATGTCGTCGTTCATCAGCTGCTTTGCGACGGGCAGCGAGGAATAGAACGGCAGATCGCTGGACACGGTATGACAGTAGTCGCACCCTTTGTCGCGCATGATCGCCAGCACTTTATTGTTTTGCGGTGAAGCAGAGGTTTGAGTCAAAGCACGGCTATTACGCTCGCTGTCGTGGTGATACACATACGCCACAAGCCCGAGGTAGCCTACAAGACCGACGCCCACGACACCCAGCGCCAGTTTAGTGAGGTTTTTCATCTTATTATCCCTTCAAGGTGAATGAGGTCTCAGAGACCGCAAACTATCTGGTTCCTGAAAGGGCATAGTGTCAGTGTGGGGATTCTACCTCTTGATAGGTATCAATAAATTTCACAAGCCGGGCCTATCATTGGGATAGGTTTCATCAATGTCGTTAATGATTGCGCGGTAAAAAGGGGCGCTAAGGCCCCTTACTGGATTACAGTTTTTCGCCGTTGCTGGCGATGACCTCTTTATACCAGTTAAAGCTTTTCTTACGGGAGCGGGACATATCCCCGGTGCCGTCATCATGTTTGTTCACATAGATAAAGCCGTAACGCTTGCTGTACTGGCCGGTGGTGAAGGACACGCAGTCGATGCAGCCCCACGGGGTATAACCCATTAAATCCACGCCGTCATACGTCACCGCTTTGATCATCTCTTCAACGTGGGCGCGCAGGTAGTCGATGCGGTAATCGTCATTGATGCTGCCGTCTTCTTCCACCTTATCGTATGCGCCGAAGCCATTCTCAACGATAAACAGCGGCTTCTGATAGCGCTCATACAGTTCGCACAGCGCGTAGCGCAGGCCAACCGGGTCAATCTGCCAGCCCCAGTCAGACGCTTTGACATGCGGGTTCGGTACGCTGCCCTGGAACCCCGATAGCGCATCGCCGCTACCGCCTTCGGCTTTCACCGCGTTGGTCATGTAGTAGCTGAAGCCCAGATAATCGCAGGTGCCTTCACGTAGCGCCTGCTCATCGCCGTCTTCCATATTGATGGTGAAGCCGCGACGCTCCCACTCATTCAGTACATAGGACGGGTAGTAGCCGCGCAGCTGCACATCGGTAAAGACATAGCGTTCGCGCATCGACTCCTGGGCAAACATCACATCTTCCGGCTTACAGGAGAACGGATACAGCGGCACCATTGCCAGCATGCAGCCGACTTTCATCGCCGGGTTGATGCTGCGTGCCGCTTTCACCGCCAGCGCGCTGGCAACGAACTGGTGATGCAGCACCTGGTACATGGTCTCTTCCGGATTATCATGTTCGGTATACACCACGCCGGAACAGCAGTAGCCGAACAGCGGTGCGCGCCAGTTGCGCTGGTTGTTGATCTCGTTAAAGGTCATCCAGTATTTGACCTTGTTCTGGTAACGCTCGAACACCACTTCGGCGAAGCGCACAAAGAAATCAACGACCTTACGGTGAGTCCAGCCGCCGTATTGCTGTACCAGATGCAGCGGCATTTCGAAGTGGGACAGCGTGATCACTGGCTCAATATTGTACTTCAGCAGCTCATCGAACATGTCGTCGTAGAACTGTAAACCCTCTTCGTTTGGGGTCTGCTCATCGCCATTCGGGAAAATACGTGTCCAGGCGATGGAGGTGCGTAAGCATTTAAAGCCCATCTCGGCGAACAGCTTGATATCTTCTTTGTAGCGGCCATGGAAATCCACGGCTTCATGATTGGGATAGTATTTGCCCGCTTCCACGTTGTGGGTGATTTCACGCGGGATGCCGTGCGCGCCGCCCGTCAATACGTCACAGATGCTGGGGCCTTTGCCGCCTTTATTCCAGCCGCCTTCAACCTGGTGCGCGGCCACCGCGCCACCCCATAAAAAGTCTTTGGGTAAAGTCAGTTTTTTCATCGTTGAGATCCCGGAACAGAGTGAGACAGGAGTTGTAGGCGAGTCTGGCAAAAGGAAAAGCAAATGTCACGATATAACAAAATCAACGGGTTGTGACTTGTTACCGCCAGAAAACAGGGTGTTTTATCCACCCAGTTTGCCGGCGATTTTGCGCCCCAGGGTCTCAAGAATATAGACCACCGGGATTTGGGTGGTAATGTCGTAAACGCCTGCGATACGCGTCTGGGGAATATGCCAGGAGAGGTTAAAATCGGCCAGTTTCGCCAGCGACGAATTATCATGGCTGGTGATCGACAGCACTTTGCAGTGATGCAGGCTGAACTGGCTGGCGAAGCGCAGGATCTCCGCCGTTTCGCCGGAAACCGACAGCACAATCGCCAGCGCGTTTTTCGCCATATCGTTGGTCACCGGGAAGTAAGGATCATCAATATGATTGCTGAATTTCCCGACGTTTGAAAAAAAGCGCGCGCCGTATTTTGCCAGCGAACCGGAAGTCCCCGCGCCGACAAAAATAATCCGTTCTGAGGCGAGAATAATATCCACGGCTTGATCCAGCAGTTGGTCAAACTCGTCGTTATTCACGCTGCGGAAAAAGCTGATAATCTCGCTGGCCCCAAAGTTGGCCTGTTGGGGTTGGTTTTGTTCCAGATAGAGCTTAAAGCGCACCCGAAATTCGGAATAGCCGTCGCAGTTGAGCTTGCGGCAAAAACGCAGCACCGTGGTTGTTGAAACCCCCGCCGCTTCAGCCAGCTCACGGATGGTCATGTACATCACTTTGTCGCGATTTTTGATGACGTAGTTATAGACCATCATTTCGATGTTATTCAGGCTGGCGACGGCGGAATGGGTGAATATCGTCACGGCGAGCGATCCTTTTTCATACACAGGTTCAAGGATACTGGAATTGTGGCCTTGAACCCACCCCGGGAAAGGGGATCCCCCTGATATTCTGAACTACGCTTTAGCGATGTACACAATCAGTAAATAATTATTTTAGCGAACACGTGTACACTGAAATCATTCTCAATTAAGCTAGTGAAGCTGCTTTTATATTCAGTTTCCCCGGAGTCGCCTTATGGTTAGCAAACCATTAATTGAGAAGGGATATTCACTGGCTGAGGAAATAGCCAACAGCATCAGTCACGGTATCGGGCTGGTGTTCGGGATCGTTGGGTTGGTCTTACTGCTGATCCAGGCGGTGGACGCCAACGCTAATGTCATGGCGATCACCAGTTACAGCCTGTACGGCGGCAGCATGATTTTGCTGTTTCTGGCATCAACGTTGTACCACGCCATTCCCCATGCCCGAGCGAAAATCTGGCTGAAGAAATTCGACCACTGCGCAATCTATTTGCTGATTGCCGGGACCTACACGCCGTTTTTACTGGTGGGGCTTGATTCACCGCTGGCGCGCACCCTGATGATTGTTATCTGGGGATTAGCGCTGCTGGGCATTCTGTTTAAATTAACCATCGCGCACCGCTTTAAGGTGCTGTCGCTGGTGACTTATCTGGCGATGGGCTGGCTGTCGCTGATTGTGATTTATCAGTTAACGGAAAAACTCGCCCTCGGCGGGGTAACGCTGTTAGCGGCAGGCGGGATTGTCTATTCGCTGGGCGTGATTTTTTACGTATGTAAACGCATTCCATACAACCACGCGATCTGGCATGGCTTTGTGCTGGGCGGCAGCGTGTGTCACTTCCTGGCGATATACCTTTACGTCGGTCAGCATTAAAAAACACCCCTCGCGGCCTGCGAGGGGCTCGTCATCACGCGTCTTCTAACGAATACGGCAGCGGCTCAATCGCCAGCGTATGGCTGGGTTCATCACGCACCCGGAAGACGCTGGCGCTTTCCATGTCGTTATTCATCACCACCTGAACGCGCACGGTGCCGTCGTCCAGTTTCACGGCGGCCAGCACGGTCCCGGTACGACGCCAGTTGTCACCCATTTTCAATTCCAGATCTTCCGCTGGCGCTGGCGTGCGGCTGGCGTTGCCGACCAGCGTCCAGAGCGCGCGCTTGTTGGCGCCACGGAATTTCGCACGCGCCACCATCTCCTGGCCGGTATAGCAGCCTTTTTTAAAGCTGATGCCGCCAAAGGCCTGAAGGTTGGTCGCCTGGGGAATAAACTGCGCGCTGTTGGCTTCGTCAATAACCGGATAACCGGCTTCGATATCCAGCGCCAGCCACTGCTGGCTGGCATTAAGTTGCGCTTCACCACGCAGGCTTTCGGTGAGCTGCTGGGCTTTCTCTTCTGTGGTGATCAGCAGAAAACGCTCTGCGGGCAACGGCAACCACAGCAGGGTGGTGTCGTCGACATGCACCGCGGGATTGTCTGCGTCCGGAAGGGACGAGAAATAGTTCGCCAGCGCGGCGCGCGCCTGGAAACCAGCCACGCCTAACAGCACCACGTTGTCGTCCGGCGCAATAGTCACCTTCGAGAACACGGCATACTTTTTCAGCGCGGCGAGTTGCGCGTCGCGCACGCTGCGGCGCTGGATCCAGGCGAAGCCTTCATTCTGGCGAAACAGGCGCAGGTTACTCCACATTTTGCCTTTCGCGTCGCAGTGGGCCACCAGCAGATGCTGGTTTTCCGTCATCAGCGCCACATCCGCAGTCACCTGGCCTTGTATATACTTTTCACTATCAGCGCCGGTGATGGTCGAAAGCGCCCAGTCTTCAAGAGAGATCAGCGTCAAAGGCAGTCGAGCGGCAGCCGTCGGCTGGCGCGGTGGAAACGGATTAAATGCCATAAAAGTGCCCCGGTTCATCATGCAGAGTCGAATGAGACTAATGGTAAAAGAGCCACAAGACATTGCAAGCGCTTTGACATTGCCATTCGTGCCGTCTTTTTGATTTACGCGTTTTCGCGCAAAAAACGCGTAATAGTTTCATTATTAATAAGGTTTTTTGGAAGACGACGCGTAAATGACAACATTCCATTAAATGAAGTGTTGAAAACGAGTTACACTAGCAGGCATCTTCCAGAGTGATTACCCAGGAAAGCAGTCATGGATATTAACAATAAAGCCCGTATTCACTGGGCGTGCCGTCGCGGGATGCGTGAGCTGGATATTTCTATCATGCCGTTCTTTGAACACGAGTACGACTCTCTGAGCGATGCCGATAAACAGGTGTTTATTCGCCTGCTCGAATGCGACGATCCCGATCTTTTCAACTGGTTAATGAATCACGGTAAGCCTGCAGACAGTGAATTGCAGCGCATGGTGCAACTGATTCAGACGCGGAACCGGGATCGTGGTCCTGTGGCAATCTGATCTCCGCGTCTCGTGGCGCGCACAGTGGTTTTCCCTCATGCTGCACGGCATTGTCGCAGCGGTGATTTTACTGCTGCCCTGGCCGCTGAGTTATATGCCGGTTTGGTTGGTTTTATTGTCGTTGGTGGTATTTGATTGCGTGCGTAGCCAGCGGCGTATTCATTCGCTGCAAGGCGAAGTAAAACTGACAATGGACTACCGGCTGCGCTGGCAGGGCGTGGAATGGGAATTGACCGGCGCGCCGTGGATGCTGCAAAGCGGGATGCTGCTGCGCTTGCGGCATCCTGAATCGCAACGCAGCCAGCATTTATGGCTGGCGGCGGACAGCATGGATGCCAGTGAATGGCGCGATTTGCGCCGGGTGCTGTTACAGCAACCGCAAAGCGGTCGCCCGTCATAATCGCTCAGGAGAAATGTTCGGCCATTTCCGCCAGAATCTGTTCGCACCACTGTTCAATACGCTCATCGCTAAGGTCGTATTGATTGGTTTCATCCAGCGCGAGGCCGACAAAAAGTTGCCCATCGGCAATCACCGGTTTCGGGCTGGTAAATTCGTATCCCTCGGTCGGCCAGTAGCCAACAAACTTCACGCCTTTCGGCAGCAGCTTATCGTGCAGCATACCGAGGGCGTCAAGGAACCATTCACCGTAGCCAAGCTGGTCCCCCATGCCGTACAGCGCAACGATTTTTCCTTCGAGATCCAGCGTGTCCAGTTGGTCCCATACGGCTTCCCAGTCTTCCTGAATCTCACCAAAATCCCAGGTCGGAATGCCGAGGATCAACACATCGTACTGCGCCATCAGCGCCGGGGCGTCATCTTTCAGGTTGTGTAACGTAACCAGCTCCGGCCCGATAATGTCGCGGATTTTTTCCGCCGCCATTTCGGTGTAACAGGTGCTGGAACCATAAAAAAGACCCATTTTCATCGCGATTACATCTCATTTCTTGCTGTGCGGGTGGCTCAGTGTACCAGATCGCGGCCGCTATCATGCATAATGCAACCCTGCGTGATAAACGAGAGGCTCGTGTGGAACAGGATATTGCCCGCGTCGAACAGTTTCTGGATGCGCTCTGGCTGGAGCGGAATCTGTCGGAAAACACCCTTAGCGCCTATCGTCGTGATCTGACGATGCTGGTGCAGTGGCTCCATCATCATCAGCGGGATTTACTCTCCGCTGGTAGCGATGATCTACAGGGATTGCTCGCCGAGCGCGTCGAAGGGGGCTATAAGGCCACCAGTTCTGCGCGCCTGCTCAGCGCTGTGCGCCGGCTGTTTCAGCATCTGTACCGGGAAAAAATCCGTCCGGACGATCCCAGCGCCTCGTTGGCCTCACCGAAACTGCCTCAGCGCTTGCCGAAGGATTTAAGCGAGGCCCAGGTTGATCGGCTGTTGCAGGCCCCGGCGCTGGAAGGTAACCCGATTGAACTTCGCGACAAGGCGATGCTCGAAGTGCTTTATGCCACCGGGCTGCGCGTGTCTGAGCTGGTGGGGCTGATCATGAGTGATATCAGCCTGCGCCAGGGCGTGGTGCGCGTGGTGGGGAAAGGTAACAAAGAGCGTCTGGTGCCGCTGGGCGAAGAGGCCGTGCACTGGCTGGAGCAGTATCTCGAACACGGCAGGCCGTGGCTGCTTAACGGCCAGTCCAGCGATGTGCTGTTCCCGAGTAACCGCGCGCAACAAATGACGCGCCAGACTTTCTGGCATCGCATTAAGCATTACGCCACACTGGCAGGCATTGACAGCGATAAACTCTCGCCTCACGTTTTACGCCATGCTTTCGCCACGCATTTGCTTAATCACGGCGCGGATCTGCGCGTGGTGCAGATGCTGCTGGGCCATAGCGATTTATCAACGACGCAAATTTATACGCACGTGGCGACTGAACGCCTGCGGCAACTTCATCAACAGCATCACCCTCGTGCGTAAGTGATTGCTGACTAAGGACATGTTATGAAAAAAGGCTTTATGCTGCTGACGCTTCTGGCAGCCACTGTTTCCGGTATGGTTCACGCTGACGACGCGGTAATTAAACAATCGCTGGCGAAACTGGGCGTGCAAAGCGCGGATATTCAGGCCTCTCCGGTACCCGGCCTGAAAACCGTGCTGACCAGCAGCGGCGTGCTGTATGTCACCGAAGACGGCAAACACATTATCCAGGGGCCGCTGTATGACGTCAGCGGCAGCTCGCCAGTCAATGTGACCAACAAGCTGCTGATGGGCAAACTTGCCCAGCTCGAAAAAGAGATGATTGTTTATAAAGCCCCGCAGGAAAAACACGTCATCACCGTGTTTACCGATATCACCTGCGGCTATTGCCACAAACTGCATGAAGAGATGAAAGACTATAACGCGCTGGGCATCACCGTGCGTTATCTGGCGTTCCCGCGTCAGGGCATCCAGAGCCAGGCGGAGAAAGACATGAAATCTATCTGGTGCGCCAAAGACCGCAATAAAGCCTTTGATGACGCCATGAGCGGCAAATCCGTACCCGCCGCCAGTTGCGATATCGATATCGCCGATCACTACGCGCTGGGCGTACAGTTCGGCGTGACCGGGACACCGGCGATTGTGTTAAGCAATGGCTATGTGGTTCCGGGTTATCAGGGGCCGAAAGAGATGAAAGCTTTCCTTGACCAACACCAGAAACAGACCGGCGGGCAATAACGGGTGAAGCAACAATCGCAACTCCGTCGGCGTACGGTGGATGAAACCGCGGTGCTGCCGCCGACGCTTTCGCCGCTGTTAAAACGGCTGTATGCCAGCCGGGGCGTGCGCGGCGCGGAAGATCTTGAGCGCAGCGTAAAGGGAATGCTTCCCTGGCAGCAGCTAACCGGCATCAACGCCGCCGTTGAAATGCTATATCAGGCGTTTAAGACCGGGCAGCGGATCGTGGTGGTGGGGGATTTTGACGCCGATGGCGCGACCAGCACCGCGCTCAGCGTGCTGGCGCTGCGCAGCCTCGGCGGCAAAGAGATTGGTTATCTGGTGCCGAACCGTTTTGAAGACGGCTACGGGTTAAGCCCGGAAGTGGTGGATCAGGCAAAAGCGCTGGGCGCTGAGCTGATCATGACGGTGGATAACGGCATTTCCTCCCATGCAGGCGTAGAGCATGCGCATCAGTACGGTATCCCGGTGCTGGTGACCGATCACCACCTGCCGGGCGCCACGTTGCCGGACGCAGAAGCCATCATCAACCCCAACCTGGCGGACTGCGAATTCCCGTCGAAATCACTGGCGGGCGTTGGCGTGGCGTTTTACCTGATGCTGGCGCTGCGCAGCCACCTACGCGATAAAGGCTGGTTTGACGAACAGGGCATCGCTATTCCCAATCTGGCGGAATATCTCGATTTAGTAGCGTTAGGCACCGTGGCGGACGTGGTGCCGCTCGATGCCAATAACCGCATTTTGACCTGGCAGGGGCTGAGCCGTATTCGCGCCGGGAAATGTCGTCCGGGTATTCGCGCGCTGTTAGAAATTGCCAACCGCGATCCGCAAAAACTGGCGGCCAGCGATCTGGGGTTCGCCCTCGGGCCGCGCTTAAATGCCGCCGGGCGGCTGGACGATATGTCGGTGGGCGTGGCGCTGCTGTTGTGCGATAACCCCGGCGAGGCCCGCGTGCTGGCGAATGAACTGGACGCGTTAAACCAGACCCGTAAAGAGATCGAGCAGGGCATGCAGGCAGAAGCGTTGGCGTTGTGCGATGCCTTCCTGAAAAGCGCTGACGAACTGCCGGTCGGGTTGGCGATTTATCATCCTGAGTGGCACCAGGGCGTGGTGGGTATCCTGGCATCGCGGATTAAAGAGCGGTTCCATCGCCCGGTCATCGCCTTTGCCCCTGCGGGCGACGGCACGCTTAAAGGCTCCGGGCGGTCGATTCCCGGGCTGCATCTGCGCGATGCGCTGGAGCGCCTCGACACGCTTAATCCAGGACTGATGCTCAAATTTGGCGGCCACGCCATGGCAGCGGGCCTGTCGCTGGAAGCCGCAAAAATTGAGGAGTTTCAGCAGCGCTTCGCTGCACTGGTAGAGCAATGGCTCGACCCGGCGTTGCTCGAAGGAGAAGTGTGGTCCGACGGCCCGCTACAGCCTCAGGAGATGACGCTGGAGGTCGCCGAACAATTGCGTGATGCCGGTCCGTGGGGCCAGGCGTTCCCGGAACCGGCGTTTGACGGGCGTTTTCGCCTGTTGCAGCAGCGGCTGGTGGGGGAGCGTCACCTCAAAGTCATGCTGGAGCCGGCGCAGGGCGGCCCGCTGTTAGACGGCATCGCGTTTAATGTTGATACCGCCCGCTGGCCCGACGCGGGGGTACGCGAGGTGGAAATCGTTTACAAGCTGGATATCAACGAGTTTCGCGGCAATCGCAGCCTGCAGTTAATAATCGACCATCTCTGGCCGCTTTAACGCCAGTTTCGCTATAAAAAAGGGCGAATTTCCGGTAAACTTTCGCCCTTACGACCGCATTCTGACTACCGTCATCACTTAAAGATCATACTGACCATGTTTGAAATTAACCCGGTAAAAAACCGTATTCAGGACCTCACCGAGCGCACCGACGTTCTTAGGGGGTATCTTTGACTACGATGCAAAGAAAGAACGTCTCGAAGAAGTAAACGCTGAACTCGAACAGCCTGACGTCTGGAACGAGCCTGAACGCGCCCAGGCGCTGGGTAAAGAGCGCTCGTCTCTGGAAGCCATCGTCGATACGCTGGACCAGTTAAACCAGGGCCTGGAAGATGTCTCCGGCCTGCTGGAACTGGCGGTTGAAGCTGACGATGAAGAAACCTTCAACGAAGCCGTAGCCGAACTCGATCAGCTCGATGCCAAATTAGCGCAGCTGGAATTCCGCCGCATGTTCTCCGGCGAATACGACAGCGCCGACTGCTATCTCGACCTGCAGGCCGGTTCCGGCGGCACCGAAGCCCAGGACTGGGCCAGCATGCTGCTGCGTATGTATCTGCGCTGGGCTGAAGCGCGCGGCTTCAAAACCGAAGTCATCGAAGAATCCGAAGGCGAAGTGGCCGGTATTAAATCCGCCACCATCAAAATCTCCGGCGAATACGCGTTTGGCTGGTTGCGTACTGAAACCGGCGTTCACCGCTTGGTGCGTAAGAGCCCGTTTGACTCCGGTGGCCGTCGCCACACCTCGTTCAGTTCCGCGTTTGTCTACCCGGAAGTGGACGATGATATCGATATCGAAATCAACCCGGCGGATCTGCGCATCGACGTTTACCGCGCATCTGGCGCGGGCGGCCAGCACGTTAACCGTACGGAATCCGCGGTGCGTATCACCCACATTCCGACCGGTACGGTGACGCAGTGCCAGAACGACCGTTCTCAGCACAAGAACAAAGATCAGGCCATGAAGCAGATGAAAGCGAAGCTGTATGAGCTTGAGATGCAGAAGAAAAACGCTGAGAAACAGGCGCTGGAAGATAACAAATCGGATATCGGCTGGGGCAGCCAGATCCGCTCTTACGTCCTGGATGACTCCCGCATCAAGGATCTGCGTACCGGTGTTGAAACCCGTAACACGCAGGCGGTGCTGGATGGCGATCTGGACAAATTCATCGAAGCAAGTTTGAAAGCAGGGTTATGAGGAACCAACATGTCTGAACAACACGCGCAGAACGCTGATGCGGTAGCCGATCTTAATAACGAACTCCAGACCCGTCGCGACAAGCTGGCGCAACTGCGTGAGCAGGGCGTCGCGTTCCCGAACGATTTCCGTCGCGACCACACCTCTGACCAACTGCACGCTGAATTCGATGCCAAAGAAAACGAAGAGCTGGAAGCGCTGAATGTGGAAGTGGCGGTGGCCGGTCGTATGATGACCCGCCGCATTATGGGTAAAGCCTCTTTCGTCACCCTGCAGGACGTTGGCGGCCGCATTCAGCTATATGTTGCCCGCGATGATCTGCCGGAAGGCGTTTACAACGAGCAGTTTAAAAAGTGGGATCTGGGCGATATCCTGGCGGCGCGCGGCAAGCTGTTTAAAACCAAAACTGGCGAGCTGTCGATCCACTGTACTGAACTGCGCCTGCTGACCAAAGCCCTGCGCCCGCTGCCGGATAAATTCCACGGCCTGCAGGATCAGGAAGCGCGCTACCGTCAACGCTACCTGGATCTCATCTCCAACGATGAATCCCGCAATACCTTCAAGGTGCGTTCCCAGATCCTGGCGGGCATCCGTCAGTTCATGGTGGGCCGCGGCTTTATGGAAGTGGAAACCCCGATGATGCAGGTGATCCCAGGCGGCGCGTCTGCCCGTCCGTTTATCACCCATCACAACGCGCTGGATCTGGATATGTACCTGCGTATCGCGCCGGAACTGTATCTGAAGCGTCTGGTGGTTGGCGGCTTCGAACGCGTGTTCGAAATCAACCGTAACTTCCGTAACGAAGGCATCTCGGTGCGTCATAACCCAGAGTTCACCATGATGGAACTCTATATGGCGTATGCGGATTACAAAGATCTGATCGAGCTGACCGAATCGCTGTTCCGCACCCTGGCGCAGGACGTTCTGGGCAAAACCGAAGTGCCTTACGGCGATGAAGTGTTCGACTTCGGTAAGCCGTTCGAAAAACTGACCATGCGCGAAGCGATCAAGAAATATCGTCCGGAAACCAATATGGCGGACCTGGACAACTTCGATTCTGCCAAAGCGATTGCTGAATCCATCGGTATCAAGGTTGAGAAGAGCTGGGGTCTGGGCCGTATCGTGACCGAGATCTTCGAAGAAGTGGCGGAAGCGCACCTGATCCAGCCGACCTTCATTACCGAATACCCGGCAGAAGTCTCTCCGCTGGCGCGTCGTAACGACGAGAACCCGGAAATCACTGACCGCTTTGAATTCTTCATCGGCGGCCGTGAAATCGGCAACGGCTTTAGCGAGCTGAACGATGCGGAAGACCAGGCGCAGCGTTTCCTGGATCAGGTGAATGCCAAAGATGCGGGCGACGATGAAGCGATGTTCTACGACGAAGACTACGTGACCGCGCTGGAGCACGGTCTGCCGCCGACCGCAGGCCTGGGCATCGGTATCGACCGTATGGTTATGCTGTTCACCAACAGCCACACCATTCGCGACGTGATCCTGTTCCCGGCAATGCGTCCGGTTAAGTAAGGTTTCAGCATTGTGAATGACCCCGGTTTATACCGGGGTTTTTTTATTTCAGGTATGGCGGATTATCCCGGTGGAATATCCGCAAAATAATCCATACCGTAGCGATATTTTCATCGTGAACGCATGTGTTAGCATCCTCCCGTTGTTAACTTTGAGGATGCCAATGTGCAGGGAACAAGCTGGCGCGATGTGAACGACAACGGAAAAAACTTCGACTTAAAACACCTTCATCCGTTCAGCTTTCAGACAACCATGAACGGTAGCATTGTCAGTATTTCTGTTGCTTTCTCTCATCATTGTTTTACGGATAAAAAAGGTAATGGGCAACCATTAATAAGCGGCCGTTATTTTTGTGAGGCGCGCTATCAATGCAGCCTGAATCTTCCACGCCTTATACAGGAGCATCTGGTTAACGGCTATATTGTTCCGCATTTCGATAAAAGCAGCAATGAAGTGTACTACTATGCGGCGATCCACGATTATGCTGTGTTCTTTGACCTGCGCCCGGATGCTAATAATCCATGCGGATTAATGCTGTTTGTGACCTCAGCTTATGAGAGGGATCAATGGGGCAAAGATACGATGCCGAAGGGTAAACCCGTAAAATTTAGCTATATTGGTCATCTTCGTTTAAACGGTCAGACGTATTTACCTCGCAGGAAATAAAAAAGGCGCTGATAATTAGCGCCTTAGTGCGAAAGTAATTTCGATTTTTACTCTCAAAAATTCCGGCCTGTACCTTTGATTATCCCGCTCTCAGGCTGGGGGAGAAGAGAGTTCATTCTCCGGTATCAATACCCCGATTTCTCGGTTCCGGTCTGTATCGACGCCTTCATCATAGTAGTCTGATGGGGCGTTTGCAATACTTATAACGCCGTCAGGAATACGCCGGAGATGCATTGCAACAAGCCTGCGAAAGGCCCTATCCGCAGGCATGAATGTCCGGTTTATTCCCCCGATTCCCGATTCTTCTTCACCTTGCGCAATAACAACCACATCCGCACCGTTCTCACCGACTTGCCGCTGACGCAGGATGGCTCTTCCGCCAACCCGGTTTGCGGATGGTATCCGTTAAAAAACAGATTCAGCGTGACCGCGCTAAAGGTCGCCAGCATGATCCCGCTGTGCAGCAGCGGCTGGAGCATAGCAGGGAATTGCGAGAAAAAGTTGTGCGACAGCATCGGCGTCATCCCCACGCCCAGGCTGATAGCCACGATATAAAGGTTGTAACGGTTAGTGGTGTAGTTGATGCGGGCGAGAATGCGAATACCCGTGGCGAGCACCATTCCGAACATGACCAACCCCGCGCCGCCCAGCACGAATTGCGGGATAGACGCCACCAGCACCGCCATTTTCGGCACCATGCCGAAGAGTATCAAAATGATCCCCGCCGCCACGCACACCCAGCGGCTGTAGACGCGGGTCACGCTCACCAGCCCGACGTTTTGCGAAAACGAAGTATGCGGAAAGCTGTTAAACAAGCCGCCGAACAGCGTGCCGACGCCGTCCACTCGCAGGCCGCGCACGATATCCTGCGACGTCAGCTTGCGCCCGACGATTTCTCCCAGCGCCAGAAACATCCCCATCGATTCGATAAACACGATAATCAACACGGCAGTCATGGTGAGGATCGACACCGGATCGAACACCGGCGTACCCAGCGCCATCGGCGTGACGATGGCAAACCATTTGGCATCATGCAGACCCGCCAGATTCACTTCATTGACCATCAGCGACAGCACAAAACCAAACACGATCCCCAGCAGCACCGCCACGTTTGACATAAACCCTTTAGCAAAGCGGGTCACCACCAGAATAAACAGCAGCACGGCAAACGAGATGCACAGATAAACCGGATCACCGTAGTGCGGATTGCCCTTACCGCCCGCCGCCCAGTCAATACCCACCTGAATAATGCTCAACCCGATCGAGGTGATCACCACGCCGGTCACCAGCGGCGGGAACAGCGGGATCAAACGGCCAATTACCGGGGCCAACAGCGTCGTGATCACCCCTGCCGCGATCGTCGCGCCAAAGATCCCCGTTAGCCCGATATCCGGGTTCAGGCCAATGGCGATCATCGGGGTCACGGCGGCGAAGGTTACCGACATAATGACCGGCAGGCGGATCCCCATAAATCGGCCCACGCCCAGACATTGCAGCAGCGTGACCACGCCGCAGCAGAACAGATCGGAACTGATTAACAGCGCGACGGTTTCTTTGTCCAGCCCGAGCCGGTCGCCAATCATTAGCGGCACCGCCACCGCGCCGGCATACATCACCAGCACATGCTGTAATCCGAGAATGCACAGTTTTGCCGGGGACAACACGCGGTCGACTTCGTCCGTCGGCGCGGCGTTATCCTGGGGGAGCGTTTGTGGTCGTGAATCAAGCGTACTCATGAATTCCATCCTTTTGTTAAACCCGCGAGCAGACCAGGCGCTGCCTGCGTGAATACGGCTTCCTCTGACGACGGTCTGAGACGACCCGGATCTGCCGTGATGTGATTACGGTTGCCAACCTCTGACACCATGCTCAGAAAGTGCCAGTTTTTCGTTCAGGCCAAAGGAAGTGGTTAAAACGCGGGGGAGTTCACAAAGTTGCCGTGTCGCGCAGGCATCAGACCAGAGCGTGACGCAAGCGTTTGCATTTGATAAAACCGGGGATTCTCAGATTGATAAAGCAGGCGATTCATTGTGGATCGCTTATCTCAGGATCGCGTGAGGATAAATTCGTTCTTTACTCCTCTTTCCCGTCTCTCATTCTGAGAGCGCAACGCCTGCCATAGAAAACCGCTTGCCACAGTTCTGGCGCCATTAATTTGACCGCATTCACAACATTTGGCTCTTAAGGACCGGGAATCACAACATCGCCCGGTTCTTGCATTGTTTCCAGAAAAGTAATTTCACAAACCGAAACATAAAGGATGCCTATGAACAGATTGATTGTCGCCGATAGCACGGAGTGTATCGGTTGTCGCGCTTGTGAGGTTGCCTGTGTGGTTGCGCATAACGACGGCTGGCCGCAGCAGCGCAGCGATTTTTTGCCGCGCATACGCGTCATATTCAACGGCGAACACAGCAGCGCGGTAACCTGCAAACACTGCCTCGACGCGCCCTGTGTCAAGAGTTGCCCGGTAGAGGCGCTGCACTACCAGAGCGAGGTGATCCAACTGGACGCCACGCGCTGTATCGGCTGTAAAAGCTGCCTGGTAGCCTGCCCGTTTGGCGCGATTGATATTGTCGTTACGCCTGATGAGAAGGGGCTGCTGGCCCAAAAATGCGATTTATGCCAGTCGGTAGAGCACGCCCGGCCCGCCTGTGTTTCCCATTGCCCGACTCAGGCGTTACGCGTCATGGACAGCGACGGGCTTGGCAAATTGCGCTGCGCCCGCCAGTTACAGGCGGCGGACCCGCAGGGATTTATGCCGACGCCGCAGAACAAAATCATCTTGCGTAAACCGCCGCGCAAGGGGGCGCAAAAGCGCGACGCCGCCGAGCGCAAAACCCATTTTGAGGAAATCTATCACGGGCTGGATGAGGCGCAGGCCAGCTATGAAAGCGAGCGCTGTCTGTATTGCGCGCAGAAAGCCTGGTGCAACTGGACCTGTCCGGTACATAACGCCATACCGGATTTGATCCGCCTGGTTCAGCAGGGACGGATTAAAGAGGCGGCGCAGCTTTCTCACCAGACCAGCTCGTTACCCGAAATCTGTGGTCGCGTTTGTCCGCAGGATCGCCTGTGTGAAGGGGCCTGCACCCTGAAAAACCGCAGCGGCGCGGTGACTGTCGGCAATCTCGAACGCTACATCACCGACAGCGCGCTAAAAATGGGCTGGCGACCCACCTTTGTTCCCGCACTGCCGCGCCGGGAACGCGTGGCGGTGATTGGCGCGGGGCCGGCCGGGTTAGGCTGCGCCGATTTCCTGGCGCGCGAAGGGGTGAAAGTCGACGTGTTCGACCGCCATCCGGAAATCGGCGGCCTGCTGACCTTCGGCATTCCGCCGTTTAAACTGGATAAATCGCTGCTCAGCCAGCGGCGCGCAATCTTCAGCGAGATGGGCATTCAGTTTCATCTCAACTGCGAGATTGGCCGCGATAAATCGTTCCATCAGCTAACCGAAGAGTACGACGCGGTATTCCTGGCGATGGGCACCTACGGGCTTATGACCGCCGGGCTGGAACATGAAGATGCGCCAGGCGTCATTCAGGCGCTGCCGTTTTTAATCGCCAATACCCGGCGGGTGATGGGGCTGGAGGATTCGCCCGACTATCCGTGGACCGAACTGAAAGGCAGGCAGGTCGTCGTGCTGGGCGGTGGGGATACCGCGATGGACTGCCTGCGTACCTCGGTGCGGCGCGAGGCTGCCAGCGTGACCTGCGCTTATCGTCGGGATGAAGCCAGTATGCCCGGTTCGCGCAAAGAGGTGACCAACGCCCGGGAAGAGGGCGTGGAATTTTTATTCAACGTCCAGCCGCAGTATATCGCCCGCAATGCGCATGGGCAGGTAAGCGGGATTGGGCTGATTCGCACCGAGATGGGTACGGCGGGCGCGGATGGGCGGCGGCGTCCCCAGCCGATAGCCGGTTCTGAATTTGAGCTGCCTGCGGATGTGCTGATTATGGCGTTCGGCTTCCGGCCTCACGCGATGCCGTGGTTGCAGGGCAGCGGCGTGCGGCGTGACGACGACGGGTTAATCATCACCGGCGGCGCGCGGCGGCTGGTAACACAAACCACCCGTGATAACGTGTTTGCCGGCGGTGATGCGGTGCACGGCGCGGATTTAGTGGTCACCGCGATGGCAGCCGGGCATCAGGCGGCGCGGGATATGCTGGCGATGTTTGCGCACAACACCGCGAGCCAGGTGGCTATGTAGTTGCAGCCAATAAAAAACCCGCTTCGCGAAGCGGGTTTTTTTTGGTTTCTCAGATCCTTAAATCGCCCAGCCTCCGGCGTAGAAAATCACTAACACGGCGGCAATCACCACGGTGCCGATGTTCAGGCGATCCCATTCCCGGGCAAATACCCGGCCCACCACCAGCGTCACGAAGCCCAGCATAATCCCGGTGACGATGTTACAGGTCAGCACGATAAACACCGCGCACACCAGGCCGGACATGGCATCAATAAAGTCGTTGAAGTTGAGTTTCGAAACGTTGCTCAGCATCAGCAGGCCAACATACATCAGCGCAGGCGCGGTGGCATAACCCGGTATCAGATACGACAGCGGCGACAAGAACAGGATCAGCAGAAACAGCGCGCCGACCACCACCGCCGTCAGGCCAGTTTTGCCGCCTGCCGCCGTTCCCGCCGCCGATTCGATATACACCGCCGCCGGCGCCGCGCCCACTAACCCGGAGAAAATCGAACTCACCGAGTCGCTGGTTAGCGCCTTGCCGCCGTTGATAATCTGGTTATCTTTATCCAGCAGGTTGGCCTGGCCTGCCACGGCGCGGATGGTGCCGGTGGCGTCAAACACGGCGGTCATTACCAGCGCCAGCACGCTGGGCAGCACGTGCGGTTGCAGCGCGCCCATAATATCCAGGCTGAAAATCAGCGACTTGCCGTCTTCGCCGCTCAGGCTTGGCATCGCCACCAGCCCGTGGTATTTCACCGCCGGATCGAAAATCAGCCCGATGATCGAAATGCCGATAATCACTAACAGGATCCCGCCGGGAATGCGCGATTTTTCCAGCCCGAAGATCATCGCCAGCCCCAGCAGGCTCATCATCACCGGGAAAGACGTAAACGCGCCCAGTGCGACCGGTAAACCTTCCAGCGGGTTTTTGATTACCATGCCGACGCCGTTGGCGGCAATCAGCAGCAGGAACAGGCCAATGCCGATGCCGGTACCGTGGGCGATGCCCATCGGCAGATTACGTAAGATCCAGGTACGCACGCCGGTCACGGAAATGGCGGTGAAAATCACCCCCATCAGAAACACCGCGCCCAGCGCCACCGGAATGCTGATCTGCTGGCCAAGCACCAGGCTGAAGGCGGTAAAGGCGGTAAGAGAAATGGCGCAGCCGATGGCCATTGGCAGGTTGGCCCACAGCCCCATCAGCAGCGAGCCAAAGCCCGCCACCAGACAGGTTGCGACAAATACCGCGCCAGGCGGAAAGCCGGCTTTGCCTAACATCCCCGGCACCACGATGACCGAATAGACCATCGCCAGAAACGTGGTTAAACCCGCAAGTATCTCCTGGCGCGTGGTGCTGCCGCGCTCGGAGATTTTGAAAAAATGGTCCAGTGCATTGCGCGGCTGCGCGGTAGTGGGTGTGTGTAGCGTATCGCCAGACATAAGAATGCCCTCAGTTAACATTTTAATAATCAGGTGCGTTCATAAACCAGACGGCCATCGACGTAGGTACGGTAAATCGAACGATCGTCGCCGAGCGTAATCATCACAAACAGCTTGTCGACCAGTGAGATGGAGTTGTCGTAGCGCAGCTGCTGGAGTGGGGTGGCGGTAGGTTCCAGCACCACAAAATCCGCTTCTTTACCGGGGGTAAAGTTGCCGATGCAGTGGTCCAGCCCCAGCGAATGCGCGCCGCCCAGGGTCGACAAATAAAAGGCCTCGTAAGCGGAAAGCCGGTAGCCCTGCAACTGCACCACTTTGTAGGCCTCGTTCAGCGTCTGGAGCATGTTGAAGGTGGTGCCTGCGCCGATATCGGTGCCGATCCCCACTTTGATTTTTTTGCGCCACGCCTGCTGAAGATTGAACAAGCCGCTGCCGAGATAGAGGTTGGAGGTCGGGCAGAAGGCGATGCTGGAGCCGGTTTTGCTCAGGCAGTCCCACTCTTTTTCTTCAAGGTGGACGCAGTGGGCGAATACGCTGCGTTTCCCGGTCAGCCCGTACTGGTGATACACATCCAGATAGCCGTCGTGTTCCGGGAATAATTCTTTAACCCAGGCGATTTCCTGCTTGTTTTCGCAAAGATGGGTATGCAGCCAGGTATCGGGATACTCTTCGCGCAACCGTTGCGCCATGGCGAGCTGCTGCGGCGTGGAGGTCGGGGCAAAGCGCGGGGTGATGGCGTACAGCAGGCGGCCATTTTTATGCCAGCGCTCGATCAGCGCTTTGCTTTGCAGATAGCTGCTTTCGGCGTCGTCCAGCAGATAGTCCGGGGCGTTGCGATCCATCATCACTTTCCCGGCAATCATTCGCATATTGATTTGGCTGGCGGCCTCGAACAAGGCGTCCACCGATTCCGGGTGCACGGTGCCGAATACCAGCGCCGTGGTGGTGCCGTTGCGTAACAGTTGCTTCAGAAAGAAAGTCGACATTTCCCGGGCGTATTCCGCATCCTGATAACGGCGCTCGGTGGGAAAGGTGTGTTTATTCAGCCACTCCAGCAGTTGCTCGCCGTAGGCCCCGACCATTTCACTTTGTGGGTAGTGAATATGGGTATCGACAAACCCGGGCACCACGATTTTGCCCCGGTAATCGCGCACGCGAATCGAGGAGGGGACTTGCGCTTTTCCCTCTTCCCATTGCCCAAACCACGCCACTTTACCGTCGCGGATCAACAGCAGCCCGTCTTCCACAAAGCGCAACGCGGACTCGATTTCCTCGGGATGCTCAACGGTGCGGGTAATATCGAGAAAGCTCCCGCGCACGGCTTTTAGCGTCTGTTCGCCTGACATGATCGACTCCTTAGTGGTTAATCCAGTTCTTCAACCGCATGAGGCACCGGCTCTTCTTGCTGCTGCCCAAGCGGAATCAACAAATTCAGCAGGATGGCGGTCAGGCCCCCTGCGCAAATGGGGTTTTCAACCAGCACGTAGATAGAGGCTGGCAGCACCTGGAAAATCGCCGGATCATAGGAAACGCCGAGGCCCAGCCCTAACGAGGTGGCGACGATCAGGGTTTCCCGGCGTTTCAGGCCGTTAGAGATGATGATGCGGATCCCGGCGATGGCGATCATCGAGAACATCAGCGTCATTGCGCCGCCCAGCACCGGCGCGGGAATGGTGGTGAAGAAGCGCCCGATGCTCGGAAACAGCCCGAGGATAACTAACATCACGGCGATAAATCGCCCCACGTAGCGGGAAGCCACGCCGGTCATCTGGATCACGCCGTTGTTCTGGGCAAAGGTGGTCAGCGGCAGGGAGCCCACGGCAGAGGCGATCACCGAAACCAGCCCGTCAGCCAGCACGCCGCCCTTCAGGCGCGACTGATACTCTTCGCCTTTGATCGGGCGGTTCGAAACCATCGCGGTGGCGGTGATATCCCCGACGGCTTCCAGCACGCTCAGCAAATAAATGGTGCCGACCACCAGGAAGTGGTGAAAGTTGAATTCAAACCCGTACTTGAACGGGATCGGGACGGTGACCAGCGGCAGATTGCGCATGCTGCTAAAATCCACCATGCCCAGGCAAAATGACACGATGTAACCCACAATCAGGCCAATCGCGATGCCGCCCATGCGTAACAGCGGGCTGCGGCAGCAGTTAAAGCCGATGACCACCAGCAGCACCAGCAGGCCGACGCCGATATTTTCATAATTGCCGAAGGTGCCGCTGCTTTTGGCGGCGAACCCGCCGCCGAAATCAATAATGCCGACTTTGATCAGGCTCAGGCCGATCATCAGCACCACCACGCCGCTGACGGTGGGGGTGATGACCCGTCGCAGGTAAGGAAGAATAAACGAGGAGCCGACCACTAAAAACGCGCCGACGAACGACACGCCCAGCAGCGCCGACATAATCAGCTCTTCATGCAGGCCGTCGCTCTTCATGCTACTGCCCAGCGCAATCATCACGGTAACGAATGAGAAGTTCACCGACTGAATCGACAGTAAACCCGAGCCGATATGCCCGTAGCGATTCACCTGGAGCCAGGTGCCAACGCCGGAGGCGATCATCGCCATGGAAACCAGGTAAGAGGTAGTTTCGGTTGAGAGTTGCAGCGCCGCGCCGACGATCAGCGCAGGGGTCACCATCGGCACGAATATCGCCAGCAGGTGGGTAATGGCGCCAATCAGGGTTTGATGAAACGGTGGGTTATCTTCTAACTCATAAATAAGATCCGACCCTTTGTGCGATATATCAGACATCCCTTTACTCCTGTTAAGCAAATATGATCATCTGATTCAATTAATAATTACCTGCCTTAAACCCCCGTTTTTCAGGGACAATTTGCCCTGAGCCGGTACAGGCTCTGTACGCAGACGCTTATGTTGTGAGGCATTGAATCGTTGGAAACAGGCCGCCGTAGCGGCCTGCACAATTACAATTTTCCTAATGCGCTGAGGATCTTCTCCGGGGTGAAGTGCCATTCCCGCAGCCAGACCTGGCAGGCGTCATGAATGGCGGTGGCGATAGCGGGCGCGGCCCCGTTTACGCCAATCTCAGAGATGGATTTCGCGCCAAATGGCCCGACTTTGTCATCGCTTGGCACCAGCACCGCACGGAAATCGCGTGGGATGTCGCCAATCTTCGGCGCGCCGTAACTGCGTAAATCACGGGTAATCGGCTGGCCTTCGGCGTTATAAATAATCTCTTCCATCAGGCTGTGACCGATGGCGCGCAGTGTTGCGCCATAGATCTGCCCCAGAGCGAGATCCGGGTTAACCGGAGTGCCGCAGTCGAGCAGGGCATAGAATTTATCCAGCCGGATCTCCCCGGTGCGGGTATTCACCGCCACTTCGGCAAAGTTGGCCCCATACGGGAAGGCGAATTCCGGCGTGATGTAGCAGGCCGTCGCCACCAGGGTGCCGAACCCGGTGCCGGTTTCCGCTTTATGGGCAATCTGCCCGTAAGTGACTTCGCCTTTTTTACCGCGCACGATGCCGGGTGCGACAATCGTCACGTCGCTTTCCGGCTCATTGAGCATTTGCGCGCCGTGGAACTGGATTTTCTTCAGCAGGTTTTCGGCGGCCATGCGTGCCGCGTTGCCGGAGAAGCAGGTGCCGGACGAGGCGTAAGCGCCCTTGTCAAACAGCGCGTGGTCGGTATCACCGGAAATCACGTGCACATCTTCCAGCGGGCAGCGCAGCACTTCCGCAGAGAGCTTGCTGACCACCGTATCCAGCCCGGTGCCGATATCCGCGCCGCCGGAGTGGACAATAAAGGTGCCGTCGGATTCCAGTTTGATCATGCAGTTGGCCTGATCGATATCCGGGATCCCGGATTTCTGCATGATGATCGCCACGCCGCGGCCTATCTTCCAGTCGCCCTGGCTCGGTTTTGGCGAATCCCACTGGATCATCTCCCGGCCCTGGCGCAGGATCTCGTCCAGCGCGCAGCTGGCGGCGGAGGGCACAGAGGTCGGCGCTTTACCTTCGCCAATCGCGCCGAGGATCTTCAGCTGCTGGCCTTCGTGAACCCGGTTACGTTCGATCATCTCCAGTTGGTCGATCTGCAACTGTTCCGCCAGTTCCGCCAGCGCCATGGTGATGGCGAAGTTGCCTTTCGGCGCGCCGTAGCCCTGATAAGCCCCGGTTGGGCAGATGTTGCTGTAGTAAGTTGTCACCTGGAAATCGACGTTATCGCATGGGTAGAGCGGCAGCGAGAGCGCCGGTCCGTTACAGGGCACTGTCAGCGAGTGGTTGCCGAACGGCCCGGTGTTAGCGCGGAAATCCATATTGATGGCGGTTAAGCGCCCGTCTTTTTTGGCGCCCAGCTTCACGGTGACTTTCGCCACGTGGCGCGAGGTGTTGGCGATAAACTCTTCTTCGCGGGTATAGCGGAACCAGACCGGGCGGCCCGTTACGCAGGTGGCCCAGGCGCACACTTCTTCCAGCAAAATATCCTGCTTCGATCCGAAGCCCCCGCCCACGCGCTCTTTAATCACGTGCACTTTGTTTTGCTTCAGGCCGACGATGCGCGCCACCTGGCGGCGCACGTGCCACGGCACCTGGGTTGAGGCGTGGATCACCAGCCGGTCGCCGTCCATACGGGTAAAGCAAATATGGGTTTCGGTCGGGCATTGCTGGGCCTGGGTTGACGAATAGGTGCGTTCGATAATTACGTCCGCTTCGGCAAAACCGCGCTCGACATCGCCGATGTGGCCATGGATGCTGGCGGCAATATTCTTCGCCGGGCGTGAGCCAATCGGGAAGTTGATAATCATATGCTCATCGCGCTGGACGGCTTTTTTATTGTCTTCTTCCAGCGTATCCGGCGCGCCCGCGACATACACCACCGGCTCGTCGTGAACCACCGGCGCGTCTTCCGCCATGGCTTCATCAATCGACATCACCGGTTTTAGCACCTGGTATTGCACATCGATAAGTTTCAACGCCTGCAAGGCGATCTCTTCGCTTTCGGCGACCACTGCCGCGACGCGGTCACCCACGTGACGCAGTTTTTTACTGAACATGCGGCGGTCAAGCGGCGAAGGCTCCGGCGCGCTTTGCCCGCCGGGGGTGTAGTAGATATCCGGGCAGTTGCGCCAGGTGATCACGTGTACCACGCCGGGCAGCGCTTCGGCTTTACTGACGTCAAGGTGGGTTATCAGCGCGTGGGGATGCGGGCTGCGCAACATTTTGATGGTGCAGGCATCCGCTGTAATGCGATCTTCCACGTAGCAGGGCTTGGCCTGAACCATTTTGGCGGCGTCGGTTTTCGGGTGGATCTTGCCGACTACCGCCAGATCGTCACGGAATGTTGGCGCAACGGCGCAGGTGGCGTGGGGATCGGCTTTACGCGCCACCGCCAGATCGATCACCTGGTAATACTGCTGCCAGCCAGCGTCGCGGCTGAACAGGCCAGATAGCGCATCGTCGATCTCATCGCGGGTCGGTGTGGAGATGCGATCGAGTAAGTCGGTAATAATCAGCGCGGCGGCGGGATCGTTATAGCCCGACTGGACGACGCCGACGTCCACCATCGCCTGTTGCACCAGGCTGAGTTGGTTCCATTTGCCTAATGATTCCGCCGTTTTGATGTGGGCGTTTTCCAGTTGGGCGGCAATCAGCAGCGAAGCGTTAATCACTCGGCCATTAAACAGGATGGCGTCTGAACCGGCGAAGCCGAATCCGTCGTCGCTGTTGCGTACCGAGTGCATCCCCAGCCCGAACAACAGTTTCTGAACGTTGGCGCCGGGATGGGCATCAAGCTGATGCGCGCTGCCGTTAAGCGTAAATTGAATAATCATTGGATTTCCTCTCCCTTCTGCTGGCAGTCCGCATACAGGTCGGCCACCACCACACCGGCGATATAACGCTTATAGGCCACGCTGCCGCGCACATCGTCACGCGGGAAAACCGCCGCGGCGACGGCGGCTTCAAGCTGCTCGCCGTCCAGCCGCTGCGCCTCCACATCCCGTAATCGCAAGGGGCGATCCGCCACGCCGTCCAGCGCGATACGAACACGTTGGTCTTCGTCGATAGCCACGGCGGCGGTTAATACGGTGAGGCCCGCCTGGGAGCGGCTGATTTTGCGGGTAGAGCAGGCGCGATAAGGGTCTTTAATAATGATTTCGGTAATCAGGCGGTCGGCGGGTTGCGCAAGGTAGCTTTCCAGTGCCTCGGTTTCGCCGTCGCCAAACACCAGTACCGCATCCAGCGCCAGCAGTACCGGGACCAGCACCGATTCCTGCTCCATGGCGGCGATTTCTCCGCCTAATGTGGATTGGTTGCGCAGGTGGCGGGAGTAAACAAATCCCAACGCCTCATACAGGGCGGGAGGCAGATGATGGCTGTCGCGCAGCGTTTGTAGCGTGGTCATTGCGCCGATGCGCATGCAGTCGTTATCCCAGTCGACCCAGTCGAGGGACAAACGCTGCAACGAGATCGCCACGGTTTTTTCAGTGCGGCCCGGCGCGGAATTTAGCTTGCTGCCGCCCGCAAACCAGGTGGCATCGTCCAGATAGCGCTGCTTAAGTTCCAGCGCCTGCTCAATGGAGCCTGGTGTGAGAAAGTGCTCAATCATAATTCACCCTCATTTTTCGCCTCCCGCTAGCCGGGAGGCGGCAGGTTTTAATTCAGTGCATCCATGCGTTGCCACATCCGGGCGGCGACTTTTCGTGCTTGCGCATAGATGGGTTCACAATCAAAGGCGAACTGGCGGTCTTCGTAGACCATCACGCCATTCACCATTACGCTGTGCACGCTCGACGACCCGAGACCGAACGCGATATGTCCGGCAACGTTTTCTGGCAGCAGCGGCGTCGGGGAGGCGTAATCGCAGAAGGTCAGGTCCGCTTTGTAGCCTGCTTCCAGGCGGCCAAATTTGGCGTGGAAGTTGCGGCTCAGCAGCGCGTTGCCGTTGGTCAGCGCGCGGGCGAAGCTGTCCGGCCACAGCGGGCCGCCGGCGTCGCGGTGTTTGAAGAAGGCGAATTTCAGCTCTTCAAACATATCCGAGCCGATGCCATCGGTGCCGAGCGCCAGGTTACGAACGCTGGTGAGCTGTTGGTTGTAGCCCACGTGGTTGTTCATATTGGAACGGGCGTTATGCACCAGGAAGCCGTCTTTATCGTTCAGCAGCTTGATATCATCGGCGGAGAGATACAGCCCGTGGGCGATCAGCGTTTTGCTGTCGATAAGGTCGTATTCCGCCAGCCGCGCCAGCAGGTCTTTGCCGTAGTGGTGATGGCTGTGAGAGACGTCATAGCGGTCTTCCGCCGCATGGATATGTAGCCCGCGCCCGGTCACCTTGACCGCTTCGCTGAGCATCGCCAGCCCGGCGTCCGGTACGGTGAACGGAGCGTGCGCGCCAATATGGGCTTCCACCAGATACGGCTGCTGGCCTTTCTCTTTCGCCGCATCGATATGCTTCGCGAAGCGGATATTCTCTTCGACACCCGCCCGGAGCTCCTTCAGCCCGCCGTTGCGGTCGGTGGTTTCGAAGCAGGTCATCCCGCGCAAACCCGCTTTAATAAAAGCGTTGCGCAGCGTATCCAGCGAACCGGCGATGTAAGCGGGTGAAGCGTGATGATCGATGACCGCAGTACAGCCGCTTTTGATCGCTTCAAGCGAGCAAATCAGGCCGCTGTAATAGAGCGATTCCTCATCCAGCGCCCGGTCCAGCCGCCACCAGAGGTTTTTCAGGGTGGAGATAAAGTCCGGGCAGGGATCGATCTTCGCCTGAATACCGCGCGACAGCCCCGAGTAAAAATGGTTATGCGAGCAGACGATGCCGGGCATCACCACCCGGCCATGCATCTCTTTGTATGACGCGTCCGGGAAACGCTGGGTTAACGCCGGCCCGACCGCCATAATCTCCTCGCCGTCGATGGCGATATCGACGTTTTCCTGAACCATTGCCGGATGCAACTGCACGGCGGTGACATTTTTTAAAATAAGCATGATTACGCCTCCACCCGGCCTAACAGATAGTGATGGTGCTGGTGCACATGGCTGATGATGCGGCACATGTCATCCAGCCCGGCGGGCACATCCCGGAACTGGCCGTCGCTGCCGATGGTCAACTCCCAGGTCTGATCGCCCTGACGGATATGCACCCGGTTGTCATCCACCAGGAAGCCCGGGTTACCGCTATTGCGGAAATCTTCCGGCAGGCTGAAGACCGTGACTTTGTCCTGGTACGGTTTGCCCTGCCACGGACAGAACTGGGCGCAGTTGCCGCATTCGTTGCAGTAAGCGTCGAGATGCAGCGTCTGATAGCGATTCTGGAAGCCGGGAACGGCGATGGAGACGTTGGCGCGGTTCGGGCAGACGTCCACGCACTTGCTACAGATGTAGTTACACTCCAGGCAGCGCTCGGCCTCCTGGGCCACAAAGGCGTCGCGATCGTCTTTATCCACCTGCGCGACCGAGATGGCGCCCTTACGACGGTAAACCTCCGTCGGGTTGACGTTATTCCAGCGCTTATCGCCCTGATGGGAGCGGATATTTTCCCGAGTCAGGATCACATCGCTGGCGCGACGGGCGTTGCCGATGGCGGAAACAATGGACGACGGGCCGCGCTGCACGTCGCCAATCAGGAAGACGTCCGGGCGGCGGGTTTCGCCGAAGTGGTTAACCACCGGCCAGCCATTGTCATCCAGCGGGACGCCCATGGCGCGCAGGGCATCGCTATCCTGCTGCTCGCCGATGGCGGTGATCAGGCAGTCCACCTGCATGGTGCGAACTTCATCGGTTTCTACCGGACGGCGGCGGCCTTTGGCATCGGGCTCGCCCAGTTTCATCACGCGCACCGTCAGGGTTCCGTCGGCATCGAATTGTTCCGGATTGCTGAGGAACTGGAACTGCACGCCGTCATGCAGCGCTTCTTCGTACTCTTCGCGCCACGCGGGCATTTCCTGCAATGAACGGCGGTACACCACAGTGACTTTTTCCACGCCCGGCACACGCAGCGCGGTGCGCGCGCAGTCCATGGCGGTGTTGCCTGCGCCGACCACCACCACATGCTTGCCGAGTTGGAGGCTTGCGCCGAGGTTGTATTCACGCAGGAACGGTAACGATTTCCAGACATTGCGGTTATCGCCGCGCAGTTGGACGCCGCTGTTTTTCTCGGTGCCGGTGGCGATCAGCACATAGTGGAAGCCCTGCTGTTGCAGTTTATCCACCGTCAGATGCGGGTCGCAGCCGTATTCGATTTTCACGCCGTGGGCGGTAACAAAATCGATATCGTGCTGGATTAATTCGCCCGGAATACGGAATTGCGGAATGATATTTCGCACCACGCCGCCAGCGTTTTTCTCACGCTCGAACAGCGTCACCGGGTGCCCGGCGCGCGCCAGAAAATAACCCGCCGCCAGACCCGCCGGGCCTGCGCCAATTACCGCCACCGGATGGCGTGAACCGGAGCCCGCCGGTTTATGCCAGCGTTGCTGGTAGGTTTCCCAACCTTTCTCCAGCGCGATTTTTTTCAGCTCGCGAATGTTCAGCGCGCTGTCATAGTCGAGACGGGTGCAGTTGTACTGGCACTGGTGATCGCAGATATGGCCCGTGATCGCGGGCAGGGCGTTGCGCTGATAGATCAGTTCCAGCGCGTCGGCGTAGCGCTGCTCACCCATCAGGCGGATGTACTCAGGAATATCCTGCTTAATGGCGCAGGCGGTGACGCAGGGCGCGACATAGCAGTCGGTGAGCGGCAGCCCGTCGGCCACTTCGATGCGCTCTTCCGGCTTCCAGTGTTTTTGCGTGTACTCCATGCTGATCGCGCGTTCGGCGAGCTCATCGAGACGCGCCACGTCGACCTGCTGCATATCCCAGGCGTCGGATTTTTCGAGTTCGCGCAGGCATTCGCACAGGCGTAGGTAGCCGCCAGGCTTCAGCAAATCGGTCGCCATGGTGATAGGGCGAATCCCCGTTTCAAAAATATCGCGAATGGTCAGCTGGCTGGCGCCGCCGGAATAAGAAATAGGCAACTGGCCGTTAAAGGCCCGGGAGAGTACCGCTGCTACGTTGATAGACAATGGGAACAGGGCGCGGCCGGACATATACATCTCTTCGCCCGGTAATGCGCCTTTATTGTTGATGGTGCCGAGGGTGTTGGTGAGTTTTACCCCGAAACCGAGGTTTTTCTCTTTTGCCAGCGTCATCAGCCGTTGCAGCATCGCCAGCGCCTGGTCGAGTTTTAAATCGTGGTCGAAGGATTCTTCCTTCAGGCCGATATAGTCAAAGCCGCAGTTGTCGAGAATTTCACGCACCCGCGGATAGCCCAGCAGCGTCGGGTTCAGTTTAACGAAGGTATTCAGCCCTTTTTCTTCCAGCATATAGCGGCAAATGGCTTCAATTTCATTGGGCGGGCAACCGTGCATGGTGGAGAGCGTGACGCCATGAACCAGCGTTGACGGGATACGCGCATCCAGGCTGGCGAGCTGTTCGCGTTTTGCTTCCGGCAGCCGGGCGGTAAAGGCCGGATTATTCATCCAGCGTTTCAGAGTCTGGCGATACTCGGTAAATTTCGGGTGATCCGCCGCGTTCATCATATTGTCGATAAACTGCTGCATCGGCGGCTGTTTGATACCGTCCAGGTTGTAGCCGACGCTCATGTTGAAGATAAAGGATTTGGCGTCGTCGGGGCCGCGCGCGGTGAGCATTTCATCCAGCAGATGCAGAATAAACCAGGCTTTCAGGTACTCATCCCAGGCTTTCAGCAGGGTGAATTCGGTGGACCATTCGGTGTTAAAGCATTCGTCTTCCGCATCGATACAGGGTTTTTCCAGCTCCAGCCGATCGAGGATTTGCACCGTTTTCAGTTCGATAAAACGGCCTCCTGTCAGCCAGGAAGTGACGATATTCTGGGTCAGCTGGGTGTGCGGTCCGGCAGCGGGGCCAACGGGCGTGGCGCAGGTTTCGCCGAACACGGAAATCGGCTGGTGTTGCCCGGTCTGATAAAACTGTTGTTCAGGAATACCAAAAATCGTGTGGTGCTGGTGGTATTCATCGAACAGGCGCGTCAAAAGTTCCTCAAACGGGACGGGACGCATGATATCCCCCATAGCCCTCTCCTTAACGTAACATTTTTAATCGGAATTACCGGCAGTGATTTAACGTCCGGTGGATTACGTTAAAGGAGCAACAATCGCACCAGCTATTTATCCAGGGCGCGGGTAATAAACAGATTTGTGAGAAGCCTCGAAAGTTGGCCTGGGTTTGTGAAATATCTCACAGCTCACAAATGAGAATTAAAATCACTCTGTTTATATACGCCACACGCTGTGTCATCGGGAGAATGCTTTTTCTCAAAACTAACGCGTCGTTATCATAATGATAAGCGCAGCGCGGGAAGAATAATAATTATCATCAGTCCCTGCTGCTGGCGTTTAATTTTTTATGATGTCGATTTTGCAACGCCAGGAAATCTTCAGGCGTATCAACATCAAAAATTATTTCCGGATGATTCATTTCACAAAAACGATATTCCCCCGCCATTAACGCCTCACGCATCGAACGGACATTCGATAAGCGCGTCGCCTGCAATAATCGCTCACGCGGCAATAAAACGGGGTGGCCAGGTTTACCGCGATACTGCGGCATTAGCGCGTAATCCCCGCGTAAGTGCCAGAGATTATTGAATATAGAGTGTTGCAGGCAGGGCAAATCGCCGTGGGTGAGATAGCAATATTCTGTGATCACCTGCGCCGCGCCGGCTTGCACGGAAGAGAGCAGGCCGGATTGATAATCAGGGTTATAAACAATCAGTAGTTGCGGATCATGGATATATCGTTGCGCAAGTTCTTCGTGGCGAAATCCGGTAACCAGAATAATGCGCGTGCAAAATTGAAGCGCGTTTTTGATACTTGCGTCAAGCATTGTGCCACCCTGCCAGGGTAGTATCATTTTCCATTGCCCCATTCGGGAAGAAAGACCCGCTGCGGTAATTATGCAGTCAATATTTTCCACTTTATTTTTCGATCCCGGAGCCTGATGACAATAACGCAAAATATACCGGATCGCGATCTGTTGTTATGTGATGTGAACGCGCTTGCCAAACCCGTAATAATAAGTCTGGTCGGCGCAGGGGGGAAAACCAGTACGCTGTTTTGGTTAGCCGGATTATTTTGTGATTCCGGCAGGCGCGTGCTCATTACCACCACCACCCAGATGTATATGCCCGATCCCGCCTGCCCGGTAACTCTTTGCCGCGATCCTGCGCAACTTCCTGCTGATTTTTTCCAGTCGCCGCTGATGGCCTGTTTCTCGGGCTGGAGTGCCGCGCGTGGCAAAGTGCGCGGATTTTCCCCGGAACTCATAGACCGCCTGATTGCGCAACAAGATCTGGATGTCATTTTGATAGAAGCTGACGGCGCTCGCGGTTTTGCATTAAAAGCGCCCGCTGAGCATGAACCTTGCATACCTCAATCCAGCCGTTGCGTGATAGGGGTAACCGGCGGCGGCCTGTCAGGTAAGCCGGTTGGGCCGGATAACGTTCATCGTTGGGCGCATTTTGCGGCAATAACCGGGCTGAACGCCGGAGACCGGCTGGATTTACCGGCTATGCGGCGGCTGGTTCAGCATCCGCAGGGGCTGTTTAAAGGGGCTCCGCCGGGCTGTCGCCGGATCTGGTTTATCAACCGCGTTTCTCACTTTGAGAATCAGCACACCCTGAAAGAGATGCTGGAGGCGAACGACGTGGACGTCATCTGGCAAGGGGCGGTTCAGGAAACGCCGCCCATCACGCGCAGAGTGGTGAGATAGCAGCCCAGGTTTTGCGGGGCACCGAATGGATATTTCTGTTGAGGTAACAATGAATATTTTCACTGAAGCTGCAAAACTCGAAGAAACAAACTGCCCGTTCGCCATGGCGCAAATTATCGATAGCCGTGGCTCCACGCCGCGTCATTCGGCGCAAATGATCGTTCATCAGGATGGCTCCATCGTCGGCACCATTGGCGGCGGCATGGTGGAGCGTCGGGTCATTGACGAAGCCCTGGAGGCGATGCGCGAACGTAAACCCCGGTTGTTCCACGGACGTATGGCGCGCAACGGCGACGATGCCGTCGGCTCCGACTGCGGCGGCGCGATGTCGGTGTACATTAGCGTTCACGGGCTGCGGCCCCGGCTGGTGTTGATTGGCGCAGGCCACGTTAACCGGGCGATTGCCCTGGCGGCGCAGCCGCTCGGGTTCGAGATTTCAGTGGCGGATATTTACCCGGAAAGCCTTAACCCCGATTTCTTCCCACCCGCAACGCAACTGCTCCACGCCGCGTCGTTTTCCGCTGCCGTGGATGCCCTCGATATCAAGCCCGATAATTTTGTGCTGATCGCCACCAATAACCAGGATCGTGAAGCGCTGGATAAACTGATTACCCAGCCCGTTGCCTGGCTTGGATTGCTGGCCAGCCGCCGCAAAGCCCAGGTGTTTATCCGTCAGATGCGTGAAAGCGGGTTAAGTGAAGAACAGCTGGCTCAGTTCCATGCGCCCGTCGGCTATAACATCGGCGCGGAAACCCCGCAGGAAATCGCCATCAGCGTGCTAGCGGAAATTTTGCAGATTAAAAACCACGCGGCGGGCGGATTGATGAGCCAGGCGGCGCATCCGTCCCATCATCAGCGGGTGGCGATCCGCGGGGCAGGGGATATCGCGACCGGCGTGGCGCTGCGCCTGTTCCATGCCGGATTTAAAGTGATCATGCTGGAGGTGGATAAACCCACGGTGATCCGCCGTACCGTGGCGTTTGCCCAGGCGGTGTTCGATGGCGAAATGGTGGTGGAAGGGGTGACGGCGAAACGCGCCACTTCCGCCAGAGAGGCCATTGCCCTGGCGGACAGCGGCGTAGTGCCGGTGCTGATTGACCCGAATTGCACCTCGTTGAACGTGCTGGAGCCAGGTTGCCTGGTGGATGCCATCCTCGCCAAAGAAAATACCGGCACCCATTGCGGCATGGCGCCGATAACCCTGGCGCTGGGGCCGGGTTTTACTGCCGGAAAAGACTGCCATGCGGTGATCGAAACCAATCGCGGACACTGGCTGGGGCAGGTGATTTATAACGGGACAGCGCAGGAAAATACCGGCATACCGGGCAATATTATGGGCCACACCTCGCGCCGGGTGATCCGCGCGCCGGTCGCCGGGATCATGCGCGCGTCTGTCAAATTGGGCGATATCGTTAACGAAGGCGATGTGATTGCCCATATTGGCGATACGCCCATCGAAGCGCCGCTGGCGGGGATGGTGCGCGGTTTACTTTACGACGGCCTGGCGGTGAGCGGCGGGTTTAAAATCGGCGATATCGATCCGCGCGGCGCGGCGGCGGATTACACCAGCGTGTCCGATAAGGCCCGCGCCATTGGCGGCGGGGTACTGGAAGCGGTAATGACTTTAATGCATCAGGGTGTGAAATCCACCAAAGAAGTCCTGACGGTGGCATAACAATGAAACGGGGCGTTTAACGCCCCGTAATATCCTCGCACGCCAACAACCTCGCGCGTCACTGGCTGATAATGGTGCCGGTTTTGCCTTCAATTCCTTCTTTAGCTTTGCTCAATACGGTGATCAGCGCCTCACGGCCCGGACGAGAACGGGCAAATGCAGCGGCGGCCTCCACTTTCGGCAGCATCGAACCTTTAGCGAAATGCCCTTCATCGATAAAGCGCTGGGCGTCGTTCAGCGACAGGCGATCCAGCCACTGCTCACTGGGCTTGCCAAAGTTGATCGCCACTTTTTCTACTGCGGTGAGGATGATCAGCATATCGGCGTCGATCATCTCCGCCAGCCGGGCGCTGGCCCAGTCTTTGTCGATCACCGCGCTGGCCCCGCGCAGGTGGTTGCCTTCGCGGATCACCGGAATACCGCCGCCGCCTGCGGTGATCACCACGTGGCCTGCTTCCATCATCGCTTTAACGGTCTCTTTCTCGATGATATCCACCGGTTTCGGCGAGGCCACCACGCGCCGGTAGCCGCGCCCGGCATCTTCTTTCATGGTGTAGCCCTGCTGGGTTAAACGCGCGGCTTCCTGCTCGCTAAAGAAGGAGCCGATAGGCTTGGTGGGATTAAGAAATGCCGGATCGTTGGCGTCTACTTCGACCTGAGTGATTAGCGTGGCGACCGGTTTCTGCATCTGGCGCGAGAGCAGCTCTTCACGCAGCGCGTTTTGCAGATCGTAGCCGATGTAGCCCTGGCTGAGCGCCACGCAGACCGACATCGGCAGCATTGGGGTATGCGCCTCGGTTTTGGCTGCGGCCTCAAACGCCAGATTGATCATGCCCACCTGGGGACCGTTGCCGTGCGTCACCACCACCTGATGGCCCTGGGCGATTAAATCGACTATCGCCCGGGAGGTGGTTTTTACCGCTGCCATCTGCCCGGCCAGATCGTCGCCAAGGGCATTCCCGCCCAGGGCGAGAACTATTTTCTTACTCATCCTTTCCTCACTTCGTAGGGTTTCGGGGTCATCCGTTTACGCCACTTTGCCGGTTAGGGGACGGGGTGTTTAAACGGTTTACGTCGCAGGTAGCGCCCTTGTCCGGGGCTACCGGTAAATTTGCCGTCACGGAAAACGCTATTGCCGCGCGACAGGGTCTGGCGGATCGCGCCTTGGCACACCCTGCCTTCCCAGGGGGAGTAGTCGGCGTTGTCGTGCAGGTTTTCATGGCGAATGGTCGTGGTGCGGCGCGGATCGATAATCACGATATCGCCGTCCGCGCCGGGGGCAATCTGGCCTTTATGCGGCCACAGACCGAACAGCTTGGCCGGGGTGGCGCTGGTCAGGGCGACAAAGCGCTCGGGAGAAATACGCCCGCTCATCACCCCGTGGGAGAACAGCAGTAATAAGCGGTTTTCCACGCCCGGCAGGCCGTTCGGGCAGCGGCTGAAATCGCCGCCGGACAGACGCAGGCGCTGTTCCATAGAAAACGCGCAGTGGTCGGTCGCCACCACGTCCACCGCGCCGTCGGCGATGCCGCACCACAGTTTGTCCTGCTCGCGCACGTTGCGCAGCGGCGGGCTGAGAATAAACTTCAGCGCGTCTTCCGCCTGGTAGCTGCGTTCATCCAGCAGCAGATACTGCGGGCAGGTTTCCACCCATACCGGCTGATGCTGCGCCCGCGCCAGCCGTAAGTAATCCAGCCCGAGGCCATTAGAGAGATGCACGATGTACAGCGGCGCATCGCCTGACAGATGCGCCAGGTTGATCATCCGGGCGATGGCTTCGGCTTCGCACTCCAGCGGACGGCTTAAGGCGTGGTACATCGGCGCGGTTTTACCGCAGGCGATGAATTCGGCGCGCTTACGGGCGATTGCCGCGTCGTTTTCCGGGTGAACCGTGGTCAACGCGCCGGCGTCGTTCAGCCGCCGCAGCGCCTGCAACACCTCGTCGTCGTTGAGTTTGAACTGATAGGTCAGGTAGAGCTTAAAGCTGCTGATCCCTTCCTCCACCATCATCGGGATCTCGTCGAGAATGGCGTGGTTGATATGCTGGATCACGCCATGGAAGCTGTAATCGATCACCGCTTTATGGGCGGCGTAGCCGTGGTAAACCTCTAACTGGTGGCGCAGTTTGCAGCCCGCAGGCCCAAATCCCATATGGTCAATAATGGTTGTTGTACCGCCACACGCGGCGGCGCGGGTACCGGTAAAAAAATCATCACAGCTCCGGGCGATGCCGACATCGATGTTGAAATGGGTATGCACGTCGATGCCGCCGGGCATCACGTAACACCCTTCGGCGTCGATCACTTCACAGGGCAGTTCGGGGTTGATGCCAGGGGCGACCTGGCGGACATGGCCGCTTTCGATCAGCACATCCTGGCGGGCCTGGCCGTCGGCGTTGACGACGATGCCGTTTTTAATCAGTACACGCATAGTGACTCCAGAATCCCTCCGGCTGTGCAGCCGGAGGGATAGCACGATGATTATTGTTTTTCAGTGGCAAGCCAGGCCAGCGGGATGGCGGCATACATGGCGGCGCAGGTCACCAGGTGCGCTTTCCAGGTTTTCTCGTTCGGCGCGTGGGCTTCCGGCTCTTTACCCGGACCGAATCCGACCACTGGAATGCCGTGACGGCCCATAATCGAAACGCCGTTAGTGGAGAATGTCCACTTATCGACCACCGGCTGCTGGTGGAACAGGCCTTCATAGGCCGCCGCCAGCGCGCGTACCGTGAAGTGATCTTCTTCCACTTTCCAGGTCGGGAAGTAGCACTCGGTGGGGTAAACCAGGCCGGTCCATGACGGGCGGTCGTAGTTGTACATCGAGACCACCGCATTGGCCTGCTGTACCGCCGGCAGGGCGCGAATTTCATCCAGCGCGCCTTCCCAGGTTTCGCCCCAGGTGAGACGACGGTCAATGGAGACCGCGCAACTGTCGGCCACGGCGCAGCGGCTTGGGGAAGTGAAGAAGATTTCCGACACGGTCAGCGTGCCTTTGCCGAGGAAGTCGTCATGGCCTAAACGCTGGGACAGCCCCTGAAGTTCGTTGAGAATTGGGCCCATTTTGAAAATCGCGTTGTCGCCGCGCTCCGGCGCGGAGCCGTGGCAGCTCACGCCCTGTACGTCGATGCGAATTTCCATACGCCCGCGCTGGCCGCGATAAATCTGGCAGTCGGTGGGTTCGGTGCTGACCACAAACTCCGGACGGATGCCGGACTGTTCAATGATGTATTGCCAGCACAGGCCGTCGCAGTCCTCTTCCTGCACGGTGCCGGTGACCAGCAGCGTGTATTCGTCTTCAAGGCCCAGGTCTTTGATGATCTTACCGGCATAAACCATCGACGCCATGCCGCCTTCCTGGTCGGACGCGCCGCGCCCGCCGATCAGTTCATCGGTTTCCATGCCGGTGTACGGGTCGAAGTTCCAGTTTTTGATGTTGCCAATGCCAACGGTGTCGATGTGCGCATCCATGGCGACCAGGCGTGGGCCATGGCCGACATAGCCGAGAATATTGCCCATCGGGTCGATTTCCACCTTATCAAAACCGACTTTTTCCATTTCCTGTTTGATGCGGTGAATAACGCGCTTCTCGTCGCAGCTCTCGCTGGGAATAGCGATCATGTCGCGTAGAAAACGGGTCATATCATCTTTGTAGTGGTTCGCTTTTTCCAGAATGAGCGCGAACGGAATATGCTTAGCCATCTGTGATTCTCCAGTCTTAGGCTCCCCGTCCGACAGGGAGCGTCAATTCGTCAGTGTGAAGATGTGCGCTGTTAATCCGGAATGCCGTGTTTGCCTTCCCAGACCACTTCGCGGTAGTGCTTCACGTCGGTATCGCCTTCGGTACTGATCGCCAGCACCACGGAATCTTTATCCAGCCCCAGTTTTTTCATTAAGGCGTCACGCTGTGGATGGTGATGGACGGCGGCCAACACCCCGAGGCCGACCGCGCCGGATTCGCCCGACACCACGCGATGATCGTTGCCGAGCGGGTTGCCTAACACCCGCATCCCCAGCGCGGCGACGGCGTCCTGGCAGGAAATAAACTGGGTGGCGCAATTGCGTAAAATCTCCCACCCCAGCGGGTTGGGCTCACCACAGGCCAGACCGGCCATGATGGTGGCCATATCGCCGCCAACGTTGACGATTTCCCCCTTCACGCCGGAGCGGTAAACGCAGTCGGCCAGTTCCGGTTCGACAATCACCGAGTGCAGGTTGCGCGGCCCGTAGACATCGACCAGATAGCCGAGTACGCCGCCCGCCATCGCGCCAACGCCCGCCTGTAACAGGACGTGGGTGGGCTTAACGCCCATCGCGTTCATCTGTTCGACGGCTTCGTCCGCCAGGGTGGCGTAGCCCTGCATGATCCAGGTTGGGATCGTGGTGTAGCCTTCCCACGCGGTGTCCTGCACCACTTCCCAGCCGTTTTGCTGGGCGTTTTTCATGGTCAGGCGCACGGTGTCGTCATAGTTCATGTCGGTGACGATGCACTCCGCGCCGAGTTTGAGGATGGCGTCCACGCGCTCCTGGGCCGACCCTTTCGGCATATACACCACGGCGTTCTGGCCGAGCTGCTTCGCCGCCCACGCCACGCCGCGGCCGTGGTTGCCGTCGGTGGTGGTGGCGAAGGTCATTTTTTCGCTGATGGTGGTTTTGATTTTCTCGAACGAGAAATCAGCGATGTTGATGTGGTACTTCTCGCACAGCAACTGGGCGATGGCGTACGCGCCGCCCAGCATCTTGAATGCGTTGAGCCCGAAGCGCTGGGACTCATCTTTAACGAGGATTTTTTTTACGCCGAACAGCCCGGCGAGCTCATCCAGCGCGTACAGCGGCGTTGGCTGATATCCCGCGATTTTCTGGTGAAACTGGCGGGCCTGCTGCGCCTGTTTTTGTGAGAACAGCGGCGAGGTTTCACCGTTAAAAAATCGGTTATCGGCGATATCCATTTTCAATGCGAAAACTGACATATCCCATCCTTATCCTTCGTAACATCATGGGGAGCAGAGAGGCCGGCCCGCAGGCCGGCGGAGTGGATTATTTGATCCGTTTTTGCGCTTCCTGCAGCAGTTGTTCCAGCAGAACGCCGGGTTTGGCATATTTACGCGCGAGGATCATGGCGGCGATGATGTACGGCTTCCAGCTGGCTTCTTTGTAGGTGGCGATACGGTATTTTTCGAATACGCCTTCGGTAACTTCGCCCTCTTTACAGGAGACGCCGCTGATATCCGCAGGCAGGCAGTGCATATACAGCGCTTCGCCTTTTTTGGTGAGCTTCATCATCTCTTCGGTGCAGTGCCAGTCTTTGTGGTTGGCATTCTGCGCCAGGCAGGCTTTTTCCAGCGCTTTCAGACCATCGTGATCGTTGGCGCGCAGCAGGTCGGTGCGCTGTTCCATCACTTTGTACGGCGCCCAGGATTTCGGGTAGACGATGTCGGCGTCTTTGAACGCTTCTTCCATGCTGGTCACCTGGCGGAAGCTGCCGCCGGAGGATTTGGCGTTGTTTTTCGCCACTTCAATCACATCCGGGATCAGGTCGTAGCCTTCCGGGTGCGCCAGCGTCACCTCCATACCGAAACGGGTCATCAGGCCGATGATCCCTTGCGGCACGGACAGCGGTTTGCCGTAGCTGGGTGAGTAGGCCCAGGTCATGGCGATTTTTTTGCCCTTGAGGTTTTCCAGTGAACCAAAATGCTCGCGCAGCCAGGCAAGATCCGCCATCGACTGTGTGGGGTGGTCAATATCGCATTGCAGGTTGACCAGGGCGGGGCGCTGGGGCAGTACGCCCTGTTTGTAGCCGTCATCCAGCGCGGCACCCACTTCGCGCATATAGGCGTTGCCGGCACCCAGATACATATCGTCGCGGATACCGATGGCATCGGCGCAGAACGAGATCATATTGGCGGTTTCCCGCACGGTTTCGCCGTGGGCGATCTGCGATTTCCCTTCGTCGAGATCCTGTTGCGCCAGGCCAAGTAAATTGAGCGCCGACGCATAGGAGAAGCGGGTACGCGTAGAGTTATCGCGGAACACAGAGATGCCAAGACCGCTATTGAAAACTTTGGTGGCAATATTTTCTGCGCGCAGCGTTTTCAGCGCGGCTGCGACGTCCAGCACTTGTTTCAATTCATCTGTGGTTTGCTCCCACGTCAACAAAAAGTCTTTCTCGTGGAGGTGAGAGTTCAGCGCATTGATATCCTTTATCAACTCATTAACAGTTTTCATTTTTAGATCCTGGTAGTGGAATGACAGGCATGGTGGCATTTAGCTGTGTCAGGCATGGAATGAGCCGGGCATTGAGAAACGCGATTCACAGCGATATCTGTGTCTTAACAATAACTGTGCCAGAATCATTACCGACCCGTTTAATACCGCTTAATGCCACCAATAATGAGAAATAAATCACAAATTAATGCCATTTATTGACCCGTATTTAATACGTAATCGTTTGGCTTTATTTACCGGCTGTGAGTCGCGCGGGAATAACACAGGGCTTATTTGCGCGTGAAACCAGAAGCGCCGTCAATTTGATAAATTAGCTGCGCTTATTCTCATATTGATATGGAATTGTGATGTTTCTTCCATATTTCCATCTGAGAATGATAAAGGAAAGGTGTTTTTATCAATATCACAGGCAGACAGGGTAGTATCATAGGGTTCAGATTATTCTCTAAGCGACTTTATAAATATCAACCAATTAAGTGATATTCGAAGGTTAAGCTATGATACCCGCCAATACGCAATCCGTTTTGATGCAGATTCAGCCGATAATTCAACGCTTTGCCAGAATGCTCGCCAGCGTGTTGCAGCTTGAGGTCGAGATTGTTGATGAAAACCTGTGCCGGGTGGCTGGCACGGGATCTTACGGCAAATTCCTTGGTCAGAAACTCAATACCAATTCGCGCTTATTGCGTTACGTGCTGGAAACCAAACAGGAAAAGGTCGTGACCCATTCGCGTTACGATCCATTATGTGAAGGATGTACCAGTAAAGATAATTGCAAGGAGAAAGCTTTTCTCGGCACGCCGGTAATATTCCAGGACAATTGCGTCGGCGTGATTAGCCTTATCGCCGTGACCCATGAGCAGCAGGAGCATATTAATGATAACCTGCATGAGTTCTCTGATTATGTCCGCCATATTTCGACAATCTTTGTTTCTAAATTGCTGGAAGATCAGAACGGCAGCGGCAGTATTCGTAAAATATTCTCCACCATGATCGAAAATATGGATCAAGGGGTGCTGGTGGTGGGTGAGGATAGTCGCGTGCAGTTTGCCAACCTGACGGCGCTGAAAATACTTGGGGTGACCCAGGGGAATATGATTGGCCAGACCGTTAATTTCCGTCCGCTGACCTTTGAAAGCAATTTTACCCAGGGGCATATGCAGCACATCGTCACGTTCGATGACAAAAGCGAACTGATAATCGGGCAGCTTCACCATGTGCAGGACCATCAGCTGTTCCTGATGGCGTTTCATCAGTCGCATACCTCATCCGGCGTGGCGATTGCCCAGGATGAACCCCATATTGAGCATCTGGTAGGGGAATGCCGCCCGATGCGCCAGCTAAAACGCCTGATTAGCCGCATCGCGCCCAGCCCGTCGAGTATTTTGATTGTCGGAGAAAGCGGAACCGGCAAAGAAGTGGTGGCGCGGGCGATTCATCAGCTCAGCGATCGGAAAAATAAGCCCTTTATCGCGATTAATTGCGCGGCCATCCCGGAACAACTGCTGGAAAGCGAACTGTTCGGCTATGTGAAAGGGGCATTTACCGGCGCATCCGCCAACGGCAAGACCGGGCTTATCCAGGCGGCAAACCACGGCACGCTGTTTCTGGATGAGATCGGCGATATGCCGCTTACCCTCCAGGCCAAATTGCTGCGCGCCATCGAAGCGCGCGAGATCCAGCCCATTGGCGCCAGCCACCCGGTGCAGGTGGATATTCGCATTATTTCCGCCACCAACCAGAATCTGGAGCAATTTATTGCCGACGGGAAATTCCGGGAAGATTTGTACTATCGCCTGAATGTCATCCCGGTCAGCTTGCCGCCGCTGCGCGAGCGTCAGGATGATATGGAGCTGTTGATCCACTATTTCCTTCATCTCCATACCCGGCGGATCGGCCTGGTTTACCCGGGCGTGGCGCCGGAAGTGATGCTGATCCTCAAACGCTATCGTTGGCCGGGCAATTTACGTGAACTGAGTAACCTCATTGAATATTTGATCAACGTGGTGCCGTCAGGGGAGGTGATCGACGCGTCGCTGTTGCCACCGAATCTGACGAATGGCGTGAAGCTGGCGGATACCGATATGGATGCGGTTTTCGCTATGGCCCCGCGCGTGGATGAATCCGGCGGAACGGCGCTGGAAGAGATGGAAAAACAGATGATTCGTGATGCCTTGTCGCGCTACAGCAATAAAAAACAGGCGGCGGATGAGTTGGGGATCGGCATTGCCACGCTGTACCGCAAAATCAAAAAATATGAGCTGCAGGCAGGATGAAAAGCGGGCACCTTGTGTGCCCGCCTCGGTTTACTCCTGCGGACGATCGCAGGCTTGCACGGTATCCACAATCATCTGATAGCCGGTGCAGCGGCAAAGATTGCCCGCCAGGCCCTGGCGGATCTCCAGCACCGTAAAGGGCTTAGCGTGCGGTTTCGCCAGTAATGCGGTCGTCGCCATTATCAGCCCAGGCGTACAGAAGCCGCACTGCACCGCGCCGGAACGGGTATAGGCATGCTGAACGGCAGATAACTGCCCCCCGATGGATTCGCCTTCGGCCGTGCGGATCGCTTTTCCCTCCACCCATGCCGCGAGATACAGGCAGCTATCGATGGCGATGCCGTCGACCAGCACGGTGCAGGCACCGCACTCCCCGACGTTGCATCCCTGTTTTACGCTCAGTAACCCCTGTCCGCGCAGCAGCTCTGCCAGCGGTGTCGCGGGCGAGGCGGTAAAGCGGAAGGGCGCGCCGTTAATCATGCAATTAACGGTTATCCAGGCTTCATTTTTCATAGCAGTTTCCCTCCCGCGTTTTCTACGGCTTCGCAGACGACTTTTCGGGTCATGGTTTGGATCAGATGTAAACGGAACTCTTTGGCTGCGCGCCAGGAGGAGCGCGGGGAGACGTCCTGCAACACGGCTTCGCTGATAGCGGCCAGGGTTTGTTGCGTCAATGGCGCGCCCTGCGCCGCCTGCTCAGCATGGGGGCAGCGGATCGGCGTGGGCGCGGCGACGCCAAATGCCAGCCGCAATTCATCAAATTTGCCCTCTTTGATCAGGCAGCGCGCTGCGCTGCCAATGGTGGCGATATCCATTGCGTCACGCATCGCGTATTTAAAGTGGGCGCTGCCTGCGCCGGAGGTTGGCTGGGGCGGGAAGTGAAACGCCACCAGTATCTCGCCTGCTTCCAGCGCCACGCTGCCGGGGCCGGTATGGAAGCCGTTGACAGAGGTGAAACGGGTGCCGGAAGCGGAGGCGATTTCCAGCGTGGCATCGTAAATCAGCGACGGCGTAGCGGAATCGGCGCTGGTGGCTCCGTTGCAAATATTGCCGCCGTAGGTGGCGACGTTGCGGATTTGCGGCCCGGCGATAGACGCGGCGGCGGCGCTTAACGCCGGAAGATGTTGCCTGACCAGCGGGCTTTCGATCAGTTCGGTAAAGGTGGTGCCAGAGCCGATGCGCAGTCCGCCTTCGTCATTTATTTCAATGCCGCGCAGCGCCGCCAGACCGTGAATATCCACCACGTGGCGATAGCGGGCATTATGATGATGCAACTGGATCAGCGCGTCCGTGCCGCCTGCCAGCAGCCGCGCCTGCGGATGCTGCGCCAGCAGCGCTGCCGCGTCGGCAATCCCTGTAGCGCGGTGATAGCTTTCGAAATCAAACATAGCGTTATCCTTAAATCAGACCCGCCTCGCGGAATTCACTGAACAGACGTTTCGGCGTTAGCGGCAGGGTATTAATCGCCACGCCTGTCGCCATCCTTACCGCATTGCGTATCGCTGCGGCGACCGGGATAATCGGCGGTTCTCCCAAAGACTTATGCCCGTAGGCCGATTGCGGTTCATGGGTATCCACAAACCCGCATTCCAGTTCGGGGAGATCCAGCATGGTGGGCATTTTGTAATCCAGCAGATTGGGATTGCGCACGACGCCGGTTTTTTCATCAATGATCATCTCTTCGAAAATCGACCAGCCGATGCCCATTCCCATCCCGCCGTGAACCTGGCCTTCCGCCAGCACCGGGTTGAGGATGTGCCCGGAGTCGTGCATGTTGAGGATGCGGTTAATGGTGATTTTGCACAGGTCTACATCCACCGTGAGATCGACAAAGGTGCAGCCAAACGCGGGCGGGTTGGTGGTGGTTTTCACCGACGCCTCTGCGGAGAGTTGTCCACCGCGCTCGGGGTGATAAAACGCATCCATGGCGATGTCGGCAACCGACAACAGCGGCGCGTTCGGGCGCTCGGTCAGCACCACGTCACCGCGAATGAGCGTCAGATTCATCGCTGACTGGTGCAACATCAGCGCGGCATGCTGAAGGATTTTTTCACGCATCTGTAACGCCGCCTGACGCAGAGCTGGGGCCGCCACGTAGCTTTGCCGCGAGGCAAACGCGCCTGGGTCGAACGGCGTGATGTCGGTATCCTGGGTGGAGATTACCCGTACCGAACTGACCAGTACGCCAACGGTTTCTGCCACCATTTGCGAGAACACCGTATCGGCGCCCTGACCGATTTCCGTCGCGCCGCTTTGTACGTTAATGGTGCCATCCTGGTTAAGCAGCAGCCGCGCGCCGGAAATCTCCACGCCTACCGGCCAGGTGTTTGAGGTATAGCTAAAGCAAGCCACCCCCACGCCGCGCCGCAGATTGCCCTGCTGGCCCAGGCACGCCTCTTTACGTTGATCCCATTCGAAAATCTCGCGGCCTTTTATCAGGCATTCCGGCAGCCCGGCGCTGTGGATTACCTTTTGATTGACCGGGTTGAGATCCCCTTCGCGCGCCGCGTTGCGCAGGCGGATCTCTACCGGATCGATGCCCAGCTGTGCGGCGGCATCATCCAGCATTGCCTCCAGCGCAAATACCACCTGCGGCGCGCCGTAGCCGCGCATCGCCCCCGCAGAGGGCAGGTTGGTGTAACAGGTAGTGGCGCGATAGCCGAAGGCGATACGCGGATAGAGATAGGGGATTTTGTTGCCGCCGGCTGCGGCGATGGAGTGACCGTGAGACGCGTAAGCGCCGGTATTCGACAGCACGTCCAGCATATAGCCTTTGAGGATACCGTCGCGGGAAATGCCGAGCTGCCCGTTGATAGTAAAGGCGTGGCGAGTGCGGGTGGCGGTAAAACACTCTTCGCGGCTGAGCATCACTTTGACTGGAATACCGCCCAGTTTTAATGTCAGAAACGCCGCCATCGGCTCCTCCAGCACATCCTGTTTGTTGCCAAAGCCGCCGCCGACGTAGGGTTTGATCACTCTGATCCGCGACCAGGCGATATCCAGCGCCTGCGCGACAACACGGCGGACAATGTGCGGGATCTGGGTACTGGAAACGATAGTGATGCGCGCATCTTCTTCCATCCACGCAAAGCTGGTGACGCTTTCCATATGGCAGTGTTGAATGACCGGCGTTTGGTAATGGCCGCTAACCTGATACTCCGCTTCGGCGATAACTTTAACCGGATCGCCCGCCATGATTTCGCTGTGCTTTAATGTGTTGCCGGAAGGGTGGATCGCGACGGCATCTTCGGCCAGCGCGGCGTGAGGGGTGGTGATAACCGGTAATTCTTCCCATTCGACCTTAACTAATAACGCCGCTTTTTCTGCGGTGAGTTCGTCGCGGGCGACGACGATGGCAACACCATCGCCATAATGACGGACGTGGCGGGTTAACAACAGCCGGTCAGCGATATCGCGCTTGCCCGCATCTAATGTCCATGCGTGGCCCGCTGTCGCGAAGGGGATCTCCGGTACGTCTTCCCAGGTGAACACGGCGAGTACGCCATTGAGCGCTTTCGCCTCTGTGCAGTCAATTTTGCTGGCATAACCATGAGCGATGGGGCTTCGAACATATCTGGCGTAACACATTCCCGCCATCACATAATCGTCAGTATATCGTGCGCGGCCCGTTGCTTTAGCAACGGCATCCACACGCATACAGGGCTCGCCCGTTGCGGCAGCTTCCCGTTGTTCCATTTTTCTCTCTCCTGATGTGACAGACGCTGTTCTTCAGTCAATAGAACGATCAGGCAAAATTTACGCCAGAAGAGAAAATGCCCGTTGTACAAGAAGTAAACTGTGATGACCTTAAAAAATGTCGGGGAATAAATGAAAAGCGGGGCAGGTGAGAGGTTATCTCTTTATCATAATGACCAGACAACTCTCAATCTGATAAGTATCATAACGTGCGCTGGAATTGGGCATCCGACGCCAGGCTGCTATGATAAACCGTCATTTGTCTTTAAAGAGGATCTGTTTTGAGCGCAGGACGCCTGTCTGGAACCCCCTTTCGAATTGCCATTAGCCTGGCGATAGCACTGCTGATCGCAGGCTGTTCAGGCAATAAATCCTCTGATCCGGGTAGCTATTCCGGCAACGTTTATACGGTGAAACGGGGCGATACGCTGTATCGGATTTCGCGGATGACAGGTACCAGCGTTAAAGATCTGGCCCGGCTCAATAACATCTCCGCGCCCTATACCATTGAGGTAGGGCAGCGGCTGAAAGTGAACGGCACGACGAAAACCGCTTCGTCTTCCCGTAAATCGTCCGGCAAAACCGCAGCGGTGACGCCGTCCTCCGCAGTGCCGCAATCGTCCTGGCCGCCAGTGGGACAACGCTGCTGGCGCTGGCCGACCAGCGGGAAAGTGATCCTGCCCTATTCAACGGCGGATGGCGGCAATAAAGGCATTGATATTGCCGGTTCGCGCGGGCAGCCTGTCGTGGCGTCCGGTGCCGGAACGGTGGTGTATGTAGGCAACCAGCTGCGCGGCTACGGCAACCTGGTGATGATTAAGCACGGTGAAGATTACATCACGGCCTATGCGCATAACGAGGCGCTGTTGGTCAACAATGGCCAGAAAGTGAAAGCGGGGGAGAAAATCGCAACGATGGGCAGCAGCGGCGCAGACGGGGTGCAGCTCCATTTCCAGATTCGCTATCGCGCCACGGCCATCGATCCGCAGCGCTACCTGCCACCGCCGGGCAAAGCGCCTTCGTGCTAACTGTTTAAAAGAGCATCAGTTAAGCTGCAAGGTATTGCCTGAAGTCAGTGAAGGTCTATAATGCCTTGCACACCTCGAAGCGGGTGTAGTTCAATGGTAGAACGAGAGCTTCCCAAGCTCTATACGAGGGTTCGATTCCCTTCACCCGCTCCAGTAATCAGCCCCCTGAATTTTGTCACTGCCTCTTACGCTAATCACGTACAACGCCTTAAAGAACTCATATCTCTGAATTCTATAATTCACCGACTTTATTCATCTAATAAACCCGATTACCTATTTCATCAATTTATGGGTTTCATCGCTTTGCCATTCTTATGAATTATATCAATCCTGATTATAAAATTATTTAACTCCACTGTTGCATTAGAATGATTCGCCCGAAAAGAGATAATTCATATGATGGATGATATTTTTAAAATTGTATTTGTTATACCGCTATTGTTCACTCAAAAAAATCTATTCACATCGAATCCGGATATTTAAAAGTTCTTGCACAGTAACATCTGTGTTTGCGATGTTGCGACGTAAGTCGAATATGAACGCGACACTGAGCAAATATCGCTATCAGGCTACAGCATATATTGCAAAGCGTATTATGTATACATAGCGATTTTTGGCGTGATGATGAGGAGAAATCATTCTGTTTTTTTATTTTTCATGTTTTTCAAGGGGATTGGCTTATTGTGCTGTTTTTTATGTAATTAAACAATTCTGGAATTATTTGGAAAAAACAAAAAGAAAGTTTTGTTTTTATTGGAATCCTCAGCGTTATATCATTATCTTATTTATATTGTTCTGGTTTATATTTTGGTTTGAATCTTATTTTTATTGAAAGTGTGAAATCATACTTTCGCTAAAGTTTATTTGAACCATTTATCCTTCGGTGCGCATAATTTCTCCCGCAAGTGCTTCTCTAATTTTAAACATATCTGTGTTATGTGTCGTTTTTAACTTTTTAGTAAACCGCATAATTGATGGACCAACATAAGTATGTCCCTGAGGAGGGATGGTAAATGCGCTGCTGGAATAAGAAACTCGTTGTATCTCAATTAGCAATAGCTTGTACGATGGCAATCGCTTCTCAGGCATCTGCTACCATTGATATTTCTGGTACCAATTATGACACCTTTTATTATAACGGTGGCGTAATGTATCAGGGTTACGTGGGCTATGATTACGGTTCTAACTACTATAACGGGAATATCTATCCTGTTATTAATGGGGCCAACGTTAACGGTGTCATCTCGACGTATTATCTTGATGATGGCGTCGCGGGCAACACCAACCCGAACTCTCTGACGATCAAAGACAGCTATATCAATGGCATGATCACTTCTGAATGCATGACCACGGAATGTGCTGATGGGCGCGCTGATGGCTATGCTTACAATCGTCTGGCTTTAACCGTTGATAACTCAACAATCGACGATAACTTTGAGCACTATACCTATTACAATGCTGAAACCGCTGAAACAGCTTCCTATGATGTTTACAACTTAGGGACGGCAATCACCCTGGATCAGGAAGTTGATTTAGTCATCCAGAACAACTCTAAAGTTGCCGGCATTATGCTGGGCCAGGGTTATGAATGGGAAGATAATCTTGACGTAACGGCGCCTGACGGTTGGAACAGCGGCGAAATCTTTAATGATACTGTCGTGGTAAAAGACTCTGTTGTGACTTCTGGCTCACTGAGCGATGAAGGGACAACAGGCTTCTATGGCCGTACCGGTAAAGCCAGCGATTACAGCAATACAGCAACGGCGGACGATATTGCCCTTGCAGTTGTCGCTTCCGATGCTGACAACGCCATGCAGACTACCGCAACGTTCGATCACTCAACCTTAACCGGTGACGTTCTGTTCTCCAGCACCTTCGATAATAACTTCGGCGGCTACAATACGCTGGATGACCAGGGCAATGTTGTCCATGTGGATGCTTACGACCGCAATGGCGACGGCACGTTTGATTCAAATGGTTGGGACGGCACCGATCGTCTGGATCTTACGCTGACAAACGGCAGCAAATGGGTTGGCGCGGCGATCTCCGATGTTGAAGCGACCTCTGAACTGTATGATTATCAGCCGAACAGCATTTGGCCGAGCTCTGTCTACGGTATCGGTACTGACGGTACTGCTTTTGATGAAGAAAACCATGTGGTTGGCAATGCGGTTTATCAGAGCGGCATCTTCAACGTCACGCTGGACAACGGTTCCGAATGGGATACCCGTAAGGTTTCCAATATTGACGATCTGACTGTAAACAACGCATCGAAAGTCAACGTTGAGAATTCAAGCCTGCTGGCTGATAGCATCACCCTGACAAATGGTTCGTCATTGAACATCGGCGACTCCAACAACGCGGCTGATGATTATGCCGGTTACGAAGTTGCTACTAACAGTCTGCATATCGATAGCTACAGCCAGGCATCCCTGCTTGAAGAAACTGCCAGCCTGTACGCCAACACCATCACCGTGGATAATCATGGTCAGTTGAATCTGGGTCTGGGTCAGATTGACACCAATAATATGGTGCTGACTAACGCCGGTGTGCTTAACATCGCCAGCCGTGATTACGTACTGAATTCAGACCTGAACAATGGCCGCTATATCACTAACGATATCCATGATGCCAATTACGATTATGGTGTGATTGCGCTGAATTCCGATGGCCATCTGGCCGTGAATGGCGATGTTGCAGGCAATTACGAAGTACGCATCGACAATGCAACAGGTACCGGTTCAGAAGCTCAATACAAAGATAAAGAAATTATCCGCGTATATGATAATGACGCCAATACCAACGCTAGCTTCACCGCCGCTAACAAAGCTGACCTGGGTGCCTACACCTATGAAGCTAAACAAGATGGCGATGTCGTGACACTGCATCAGGAAGAGCTGACCGACTATGCCAACATGGCGCTTAGCGTACCTTCTGCAAACAGCAACATCTGGAATCTGGAGCAGGATGTCCTGTCAACGCGCCTCGCGAATGGCCGTCATACTGCAGGGGATCAGGGTGGCGCATGGGTTGCCTACTTCGGGGGCAACTTTAACGGCAGCAATGATGTGCTGAACTATGACCAGGACGTTAACGGCATCATGGTCGGTGTTGATAAACAGATCGATGGCAACAATGCGAAATGGACTGTCGGTGCAGCTGCCGGCTTTGGTAAAGGCAGCCTGGACGATCGTTCCGGCAATGTTGATCAGGATACTCAGTCTGCTCGTTTCTATACGTCAGCCCGCTTCCCGAACAACATCTTTGTTGATACCACATTGAGCTACAGCCATTACAGCAATGATCTGACTTCAGTAATGAGCAACGGTGATTCTGTTTCCGGCGACATTTCATCTGATGCCTGGGGCTTTGGCTTGAAAGCGGGTTACGATTGGCAGTTCAACGAGAACGGTTATCTGACTCCGTATGCCAGCATTACTGGCCTGTTCCAGGATGGCGACGACTACCAGCTTAGCAACAAGATGGATGTTGATAGCCAGTCTTATGACAGCCTGCGTTATGAACTGGGTGCTGATATTGGTTACACCTTCAACTATGGTAACGATCAATCCTTCACCCCTTATGGCAAACTGGCTTACGTTTACGACGATGCAGATAATAGCGCTAATGTTAACGGCGACAGCATCGATAACGGCGTAGAAGGTTCTGCGGTTCGCGTTGGTCTGGGCGGCCAATTCAGCTTTACGAAAAATTTCAGCACTTATGCGGATGCTAACTATCTGGGCGGCGGCGACGTTGACCAGGATTGGGCAGCAAATGTGGGTGTGAAATACACATGGTAATCACCGCCACACTGTAATGATGTTGTGGTTATTAAATGCCTGTCCTTGTCTGGACGGGCATTTCTATAACCAGAGTGAATGGACTACTCACATGTTAGCTTTGGTAAAACCGTTAAATCATTTAGATATTCTTCGCAGCCATTTTAATCCTTCCGCTACCCCCTTCAGTATTGCCGCCGGAGAGGAACTACGTTTTTCTGACGAAGAAGGCGAACAACAATGCTGGTTTTTTAAAGAAGGTTTTCTCGATATATGGCGAGAAAACAACAACATACATGTAGAACTCCTTACTGCTCCCGTATTACTCAATTTATCAGACGATCTTATCCCCAGCCCCTTAAATTATAAAATTGTCACTAAATCGAACTGTACAGGGTTTTACTTACCCGTGAGCCGTGCAATGGATATTATTGAAGAGCAGGGGCTCTGGAAGTCATTTTGCCACTGGCAAACCTATCAAATGCGCTGGTTTGAATGGCGCGATTCGCAATTCATTGGCGCCTCAACCTATGCGCAAATTCGCTCCACGCTATTAACCATGGCGTCGTGGGACCAAGAGTTGCGCTCTCAGATCGGCGTCATCAATTATATTCAGACCCACACCCATATCTCCCGGTCGGTGATCGCTGAAATGCTTTCCGCGCTGCGAAAGGGAAACTACATCGAAATGCAAAAAGGCAAACTCATCGCAGTTCATAAACTACCGCTAAATTACTAGATCGCCGGATGACGAAGGTTGGGGCGTAAAATAATTACGGAGCGAAAGCAAAAAATATTTACAGTCAGGTTTACACTTAGACTGACAAGGAAGACGTGAGGATATTGGCGCTTCGTAACAGGAAGGGTACAATATGTGACCTGTATCACACTGAGGTTGACAATATGTCTTTCTACAAAAAACTTCTCAACAAAATTGATGCTTTTGCTGCGTTGATCCCGCCGCGTTATTTCCGGGCATAAGCGCGTCATTAGCAAGCTTGCACCCCGCATAACGAGCCGGGGTGCAACTTTACCTGTTATCGCTTCTTCTTTCGCAACCCTGTTAACTGCAAAGTAATCAGCAGGATACGCAATAGCGCGAATCTATGCACCAGCGGAAACTGAATTCTAAGAAGCGTCAGAAACATCCTTCACCCCAGGTTATTCGGCTACAGTTCTATTGCTGCATAACGAATCACCGGATTCATGATGAAATGTCGTGATTCAATCAGTTCCAGCTCATAACTTTCTCGCTGCCAGGTATGGCGCATTACGGCATCGACAATATTGGCGCTGTATTCCAGCGCGGTAACGTCATCAAAACCGTTCAGCAAACCTGCAAGTAACACGCTACAGGTCAGATCGCCTACACCAACCGGCTGTTTGGGGAAAAGGTACAGCGGTCGTGCAATATGCAAAACCTGCCGTCCGGTGACCAAAAGCATCTCGAAAGCGGCTGGATCTTTGGCACATTTCCCCAGGTGTTTGACTAACACTTTGCTCACGCCTTGCGCGACCAGTTGCTGTGCCGCATACACCACCTCATCAAAGGTATTTAATGTTTTGCCGGTTAATATTTCCAGTTCATGTAAGTTGGGGCCCATCACGTCTGCCAGCGCAATGGCTTCGTTTTTGAAAAACGTATCGACGCCGTTAGCCACCACGCAACCTTTTTCAGGATGGCCCATCACAGGATCGCAAAAATAAAGCGCTTTCGGGTTATAACGACGGACCTGGTTAACGGCCAGCGCCACCTCTTCACACTGCCTGCTGTCGCCGAGATAACCTGATAAAACGGCATCGCACTCAGGCAATTTATCGTTTTGCTCCAGCCCGGCAATCATATGCGTCAACTGGCCCGGCGGCAGCGCCATTCCCTGCCAGTGCCCATATTGGGTGTGATTAGAAAACTGCACGGTATGAAAAGGCCAGACATCAATACCTAACAACTGCATCGGCAAGACGGCGGCCTTGTTGCCCGCGTAGCCGTATACCACGCTCGACTGGATTGATAATACGTTTTTCATAACAACCTCAATTACTTAAATGCCGGCAGCCAGCCGAGAACATCAAGCACGACCGTCAGATAGACAATAGCGCCGCAGACAATAACCAGATTCAGCATCGTGTTATTACAGGGAGCGGTGTAAATCGCCGAGCTATAACGACGCCGTGCGCTTTTCACCAAGAAGGGTGGAAGGATGACGCTCCAGATGGTGAATGCTAAACCGGCATAACCGATGGCGTACACGAAGCCGTTGGGGAAAAAGAAACAGACAAACGCGGGCGGAAGATAAGTCACCAGCGTGGTTTTAAAACGGCCCAGCGGATCGTTAGGGAAGTGGAACAGGTCGGCAATGTAATCGAAAAGGCCGAGCGTCGCGGCGAGCAATGAACTTGCCACGGCGAAGTTTCCGAAGAAAGTCAGGATAAGATCCATATAGCGGCTGGTGAAGATCCCGCCGATGGCCTCAACGAAAACGTCGATATTGCCGCCCTTAGCGATAATCGGCGAGAACGAGGCGCGGCTGATATTCCCCATGGTGACCGCCAGCCAGAAAATATACAAAAGCACCGCAAACACGGTTCCGATCACGATTGAGCGTGTGATATTCGGCACGCCCTGCTTCCCATATAGTTTTACCAGACTCGGCACGTTGCCATGAAAGCCGAATGAAATAATGCAAAACGGTAATGTCATTAGCACATAGGGAAGATAGCGGGTGCCCGGTATGGCGACAGAGGCGCTATCCAGCAGTTTAGCCATCTCAATATGGCTCACCAGCCCGGAAAAGGTAGCAAAAAAAGCAATAAACTTACCGAGTATAAGTACCGTCGTAATACGGCCAACCAGTAAAGAGCTATACCAGGCGATAATCCCGACAAACAGCGTCACCACAATAACTGAAAATTTAGCCGGAAAATGGATGCCGCTGTATTTCATGAGCGTCTGGCTCAATACTGCCGACGAACCAGAAATATAGGCATAGGTGAGAATATATAAGACAAAGCCAAACGCGATACCAACAACAATATTCCATTTCTTTCCCAGCAGTTCCTGGGTAAAAGTATTAAAGCTGGCCCCGGGTTCAAAGTGCAGGTTGACTTCAACTAACATCAAACCGGTTAATAACATCATAAACGCAATAGCGATTAAAATCACAGTTGCGCCGGTAAACCATACGCCGGCCATGGCAATCGGAAGAGAAAACATGCCGCCGCCAATGACGGTAGCAATCACGAGCACTGCACCACTGGTTAATCCAGGGGTACCATTTTGAGCGGGGTTATGAATACCCATAATTATGTTCCTGTAAAAAAATTATTGTTATTTACAGCATTTATACTCAATTTTTAAACGGCCTCGTTCAGAAACAAAAAGGCCCTGCAACGAGGCAGGGCCAAATACTGAATTAGATGTAATCAAAGCGAGCCGTAAAGAAACGCAGTTGCTTCGGTTCGTATTCAAACTTCAGTCCGCGAATATCTTCTTTATGCTTATACAGCTTGATAATACCATCAGCGACGACGTCCATATGCGCATAGGTATAAACGCGACGCGGAATAGTCAGACGTACGGTTTCCAGTTTCGGTCTGTGGTGCTCACCGGTCTCTTTATTACGTCCAGCGGAAATGATGCCGCGCTCCATACTGCGAACGCCGGTTTCCATATAGATGCTGGCTGCCAGACTCTGTGCCGGGAATTCATCCTGAGACAAATGTGGGCAGAAACGACGTGCATCCAGGAATACCGCATGACCCCCGATCGGTTCGACAATCGGCACGCCCGCGCTTTTGAGTTTTTCGCCGAGGTAGCGAACTTGCTTGATACGATGCTCAATATACTCATACTGCATCGCTTCGCGCAGGCCAATCGCCATGGCTTCCATATCACGGCCAGCCAGACCGCCGTAAGAAGGCATCCCTTCGTAAACCACAACCAGCTCGCGAGCGGAAGAGAACATTTCATCATCATTCATGCACAGGAAGCCGCCGATGTTAACCAGGCAGTCTTTTTTACCGGACATGGTGCAGCCATCGGCATAGCTGAACATTTCATGGACGATATCTTTAATGCTGGTGTTCTCGTAACCTTTTTCCTGCTCTTTAATGAAATAGGCGTTTTCAACACAGCGGGTGGCGTCATAGAACACCTTAATTCCATGCGCAGCAGTCAGTTCGCGTACGGCGCGCATATTTTCCATGGATACCGGCTGGCCGCCTGCCAGGTTAACGGTTACCGCCAGGCAAATATAGGCGATATTTTCCGCACCTTTTTCATCGATCAGTTTCTGCAATTTATTCAGATCGATATTGCCTTTAAAGGCGACTTCAATCGTGGCGTCGTGCGCTTCATCACGAACGATGTCGATAAAGGTCGCGCCATTTTTTTCCTGATGATAACGGGTAGTGGTGAAATACATATTTCCCGCAACATACTGGCCCGGTTTAATAGCCAGTTGCGATAATAAGTTTTCTGCGCCGCGCCCCTGGTGAGTCGGTACAATATGTTTAAAGCCGAAGAGTTCACGAACCGTTCTTTCCAGATGATGGAAGTTTTCGCTGCCCGCATAAGCTTCGTCGCCGATCATCATTCCGGCCCACTGCTTATCGCTCATGGCGTTGGTTCCGCTATCAGTCAGCAGGTCGATATACACGTCTTTCGAATTTAATAAGAAAGTATTGTAGCCCGCTTCCTGCATTTTCTTAATACGCTCATCGCGTGGGATCATAGAAACGGTTTCAACGCTTTTAATACGGAACGGTTCTGCTGGAAAATTCATTTAAATATCTCCGTTGTATAGGGTGGTATTCGTTGGTTAAAAGCATATCGTCCCGCCTGAACTCCGAGGCGGAATAATTTCCGGGTTTAGCACCCTGTTTAAATAATCGTAAAATGTTAAGGCAAAGCGATTATGCGTTAAACATTCAAGCGTTGAAATAGCCAGGCAACAGTTTGCTAACGCATATTTTTAGTCCATCTGTAAAACCCGTGACCTGAGTCACTGTATTTAAAAAGAGCGATATAAAATCAAGTAATTACCAGGCATTGATTTGCCTTAAATGCATCGATAATACCTGGATTATGTAAAGTAATGGTATTTTCCCTTTCCTGTTTTTTTCTTTTGCTTTCGTGATGACTTACTACGGCGTAAAAATTGCGAACGGAGTCATTGTTTTTAGACAAAATATTACAAGGCATGAAAATAGAGTGTAAATTTAAATTTACACCTTCAGGGTGCGTTTCGCTTATTACGGATGCGGATGGAGGAGCGGCAGTTCAGCGTGTGCTGCTGAATGAAAGAATGGTTGTGGGAAATGGCGCGCCGGAGGGAGGACTGAATGAAGGATCGCTATCTGAGCTTTATCGCAGCGATTAACAGGTTGCGCGCCATCTGACATGCGGTACTTCCAGGATTTATCTACGGCGCTAACCCTCGCAGTGCAAGGCTTTATCAAGACTTGCCTGTATAGGCATCCAGTAAAAAAATCGCGAATTATCTGATTTCCTTAAGGTAAATTGCTCATAAAAACTACTGGATATTTAAACAGCATATTGTATACTATTTCTACTACCCGCCAGGGTGTTGCTGTTTGTGAGTAAGTGGTGAGGCCTATGATGAATCCTTCTTTAAACCGACATTCTTTGGATCAATCAGTCACAATGAGCAGCCGTGAAATTGCTACGTTGACGGGCATAACTCACGGCGAAGTGAAACGTATCATTAAAAGTCTGGAAACGGCTCAGCGCCTGTCGCAACCCCTCGTTATCAACCAGTTTGAGCGGGAAGGGGAGAGCTACCAGGAGTACTTATTGAACAAGCGTGATTCGCTGCTGGCCGTCGCGCGGGTTTCTCCTGGTTTTACGGCGAATGTGTTGGACTGGTGGCAGGAGCGTGAACAGCGCGCAGAGATCCCTGACTTCACCAACCCGGCCGCCGCCGCGCGCGCCTGGGCGGAGCAGTATGAGCAACGTCAGGCGGCAGAGCAGCAACTGGCGATCACCTTGCCAAAGGCGGAATTATTTGATCATCTGATTCAGGTGGAAGATTCGCTGGGGTTTCGGCAGGTGTGCAAAATGCTGAAAGTGAAAGAGCCTGAGTTCCGTCAGTTTCTGCTGGAGCGCAACATTATGTATCGCGCCAACGGTACGCTGACGCCGCCGCCGCATCATATGCAGGCGGGCTATTTCACGCTGCGTTCAGGTGTGGGTGAAAACCAGCACACCTTTTCTCAGGCACGCTTCACCGCCCGGGGCGTGAAATGGATTGCCAACCTGTGGGCAGGGCATCTATCTTCTCAGCCGAAAAGCGTTGCGGCCTGATGATACAACCCGCCCCGCGTTGCCACGTGGGGCGTCTTTTTCATAACGACAGGTCATCGCTTATGGCCTGTTTTATTTCCCTTTTTTGTGTTCGTTCCCCGCCATATGCGCGTTTCAGTTAACGTCATACGTTTTTACTGTGTGACTCTGTTCACCATTTTTTAAACATTTACGAAATTATTTGATAACAGTCGCTACTCTATTTCAGTCTTGTCCTTGAGAGGTTGAACATGAAAGATGTAGTGATTGTCGGCGCTGCGCGAACGCCTATTGGGTGCTTCCAGGGTGCGCTTGCGCGTCGCACTGCCGTTGAGCTGGGCTCGGTGGTGGTGAAAGCGCTGATTGAACGCTCGGGCATCAACCCTCTTGATGTGGATGAGGTCATTCTGGGCCAGGTGTTAACGGCCGGAGCCGGGCAAAACCCGGCACGGCAAACCGCGCTTAATAGCGGCCTGCCCTGGGCAGTTTCCGCCATCACCATTAACGACGTCTGCGGATCGGGCCTGAAAGCCTTGCATCTCGCCACTCAGGCGATCCAGTGCGGTGAAGCCGATGTGGTTATCGCGGGCGGCCAGGAAAATATGAGCCGCGCTCCGCACGTGCTCACCGACAGCCGTACTGGCGCGCAATTAGGCAACAGCCAGTTAATCGATAGCCTGGTGCATGATGGCCTGTGGGACGCATTCAACGATTATCATATCGGCGTCACGGCGGAAAATCTGGCGCGGGAATATGGCATTAGCCGCGAATTGCAGGATGCCTATGCGCTCTCTTCTCAGCATAAGGCGCGCGTGGCGATTGATAGCGGCCGTTTTCGGGACGAAATCGTACCGGTGGAAGTGGAGTTAGCCCCTGGTAAAAAATTACTGGTGGATACCGACGAGCAACCGCGCACCGATGCCAGCGCGGAAGGATTAGCCAGTCTTGCTCCAGCGTTTGATTTACACGGTAGCGTGACGGCGGGTAACGCCTCGACAATTAACGACGGCGCGGCGGCGGTCATGATGATGAGCGCCAGCCGCGCAGAAGAACTCAACCTGCCCGTACTGGCGCGTATTCGTGCCTTCGCCAGCATTGGCGTCGATCCGGCCCTGATGGGGATAGCCCCGGTCTATGCCACACGCCGCTGCCTTGAGCGGGCAGGCTGGCAACTAAATGATGTTGATCTCATCGAAGCCAATGAGGCTTTTGCCGCTCAGGCGTTATCGGTCGGTAAAGTGCTTGAGTGGGACCCAGGCAAAGTTAACGTTAACGGCGGCGCGATTGCGCTCGGCCATCCTATCGGCGCGTCGGGTTGCCGTATTCTGGTTTCGCTGGTGCATGAAATGGTGAAGCGCGACGCCCGCAAAGGGCTGGCGACACTCTGCATTGGCGGCGGCCAGGGCGTCGCGCTGGCGATTGAACGTGATTAGCAACTGGCGCGGCCCTGGTTGGCCGCGCACAACTCCTTGATAGTTCTCCTTTCCTGCCGACTGGTTTCAGATAGCGCCTGGCTTTGACAAAAAGCGCCCCTTGCCAAAGATGGGCGTCCTTTCGCCTGCGTTCATTTATGTGATGCGTTCTGCCTGGCAAAACCAAACCTAAACTCCCCATGCGTCAGCAAAACAGCTATTACGGGGTTGATCTCTCAAGTCGCTCATCGGCGTGGCGAAAAGGCCCAGCTGAGGTTTCGTGATCCTAATTCCAAATTCGCACTTTGGTACCTCAAAAAATGAAACATTGTTTTATTTATAATTGAAAACGTGTTTTAGAGGGGCTAGTATAATCCCATAAATGAAAACGAAACGATGTTTTGCAGTAGTACGAAATAGCGTTTTGAGGCTTTGACGGTAAAGACAAATAGCGAAAGGTGTTAACCGGCCGTAGGCAGTTCAGGTGTGATCACTCTGCGACTGATCCGCGACCAATCGCGTCAGGTACACCGTTGTGAATAGGCATCTGTCTGTGACAGGCGGGAACACTAAGGAAACCACCATGATTTTGGATTCATTCTCTCTCGAAGGTAAAGTTGCGATTGTGACTGGCTGTGATACCGGCTTAGGCCAGGGTATGGCGCTGGGTCTGGCGCAGGCGGGTTGCGATATCGTTGGCATCAACATTGTTGAACCGACTGAAACGATCGAAGGCGTCACCGCGCTGGGCCGTCGTTTCCTGAGCCTGACGGCCGATCTGCGTAAGATCGACGCGATCCCGGAACTGCTGGAGCGCGCTGTCGCAGAATTCGGCCATGTCGACATTCTGGTCAACAACGCGGGTCTGATCCGTCGCGAAGATGCGATCAACTTCAGCGAAACCGACTGGGATGACGTAATGAATCTGAACATCAAATCCGTGTTCTTTATGTCCCAGGCGGTAGCCAAACAGTTTATCGCTCAGGGTAAAGGCGGCAAAATTATCAACATCGCCTCGATGCTCTCCTTCCAGGGCGGCATCCGCGTACCGTCTTACACTGCCTCTAAGAGCGGCGTAATGGGTATCACCCGCCTGATGGCTAACGAGTGGGCGAAGCACAACATCAACGTTAACGCTATCGCGCCGGGCTACATGGCCACCAACAACACCCAGCAACTGCGTGCTGACGAACAGCGCAGCGCAGAGATCCTGGACCGTATTCCGGCGGGCCGTTGGGGGCTGCCGAGCGATCTGCAGGGGCCGATCGTCTTCCTGGCTTCCAGCGCATCAGACTACATCAACGGCTACACCGTTGCAGTAGACGGCGGCTGGTTGGCGCGTTAATCCGCTCCAGCGTCGAAAAAGCCCGTCAGTGGAAACGCTGACGGGCTTTTTGCTGTGAACGAGATAAAAAAATGCCGGGTTTCCCCGGCGTGGCGTTATGTTTACTTAAGAAAATCTTCGCGTATCGGCGTAAAGGTATCGAGCAGGGTACCCGCTTTAATACAGACGCAGCCGTGCATAATATGCGGCTCTTTATACAGCGTATCGCCCGCCGTGACGCGACGGGTTTCATCACCGATAGTAAATTCAAATTCGCCGGACAGCACGTAGGTCAACTGCTCATGCGGATGGTTGTGCATGGCGCCCACTGCGCCTTCCTGAAAATTCACTTCCACTGCCATCATTCTGCCGTTATGGGCCAGGATCCTGCGGGTCACGCCGCCGCCTAAATCTTCCAGTTTGGTTTCATTATGGGGAATAAACATCAGCTTGCCTCTAATTAGTGAAACAACGTTTCAAATATTCTATATCAGGAGTCCATTTAAATATAAGTTGTGGCTGTGAACTGCGCCGCCGATCACAAATGTTTATCGCTTCCCGCCAGCAGGCGGTTTTGTTATACCTTGTGAATTACGGAGGTGATAAATGAAAACCCTGGGTCTGATTGGTGGTATGAGCTGGGAATCGACGATTCCCTATTATCGGTTTATTAATGAAGGCGTAAAAGCCCGGATCGGCGGGCTGCACTCCGCAAAGCTGGTGCTGCATAGCGTCGATTTTCACGACATCGAAGCCTGCCAGTCGAGCGGCGACTGGGATAAAGCCGGAGATATGTTGGCAGACGCCGCCTGCGGCCTGCAAAAAGCCGGGGCTGATGCCATCGTGTTGTGCACCAATACCATGCACAAAGTGGCCGGACATATCGAAGCGGCCTGTTCACTGCCGTTCCTGCATATCGCCGACGCCACAGGCCGCGCCATTACGCAAAGCGGGATGGATAAAGTCGCACTGCTGGGCACCCGCTACACCATGGAGCAGGATTTTTATCGCGGCAGGTTAACCGAGCAATTTGCTATTACTACGCTGATCCCGGATGAAGCCGAGCGCGAACGCATCAACCAGATTATTTTTGAGGAACTGTGCCTGGGCGTATTTAGCGATCAATCCCGCCGTTACTACCAACAGGTTATCACCCGGCTGGCGGAGCAGGGCGCGCAGGGCGTGATTTTTGGCTGTACTGAAATCGGCCTGCTGCTCAATCAGCAGCAGTCTCCGTTACCGTTGTTCGATACCGCCGCGCTGCATGCGGAAGATGCGGTCAATTTTATGCTTAGCGAGGGGTAAGTAGCGCCTCAAGCGGCGTGGTATAGAGGTTCTGGTTACGCTGGAGATGCTCGCAAAACGCATCGACCAGTGCCGACGCCGGGCGATGTACCGGGCGGATCAGGCTCACAGTAAAAGGTACCTCAATACTGAAGCGCCGCACCACCACGCCGCTTGCCGCATAGTCCAGCGCGGTAAGCGGGTTAACAACAGATATCCCCGCGCCTGCGCGCACCATCGCGCAGACCGACGCCGCGCTGTGCGTTTCCATCACCATACGGCGTTTCACGTCGTGCTCGCTAAATAGCGCGTCCAGTAACTGGCGATAGCTGTCGGTACGCGACAGGCTGATGTAATTCTCACCATTGAAATCCTGGGGCGTCAGTAAATCTTTCTGCGCGAGCGGATGGCCTTGCGGCAACACGCACACTTCATTGAGCGTTAACAGCGGAATGCGCTCCGTTCCGGCGGGCGTGGTGAGAGTTTCAGTGAGACCAAGATCGTGACGCTGGGCGGAGAGCCACTCCTCCAGCAGCGGCGATTCCTGCGGCACGATATTCAGGCTGACGTCGGGATAGCGCGCCAGAAACGGCTGCACCAGTAGCGGTAAAAACGACTGGGAAAACACGGGCAGGCAGACGATCGATAATTCACCCTGGCGAAACTGACGCAGGCTTTCCGCTGCGCTGACGATGCGGTCCAGGCCGTACCACGAACGCTGGACTTCCTCAAACAATCGCAACCCCTGCACAGTGGGATGCAGCCGCCCCCGGCTCCGGGCAAACAGTTGCAGGCCCGTCAGCGTTTCGAGGCGCGCCAGCTCTCGGCTCACCGTGGGTTGCGAGGTATGCAGCAGTGCGGCAGCTTCGGTGACGTTGCCAGCCGTCATTACCGCATGGAAAATTTCTATATGACGCAACGTTACGGCGGGCATTGCGGGTATCCTTAATAATCACAAACGTTATCCATATCATCTTTGCATAGACTCTGTAGAAATCGATATTTTTTCTTCATTAACAGCTGTGGCGTAATAAGCGAAACGAATTCAGGAGCCCGCTATGCCACGTTCACTGCACCAGCACGACACCGACCTCAATGCCGATAATTTACTGCGTCTGCCTGCCGAGTTTGGCTGCCCGGTCTGGGTTTACGACGCGTCGATTATTCGTCGTCAAATTGCCCAGCTTCAGGCCTTCGACGTGGTGCGTTTCGCACAGAAAGCCTGCTCAAACATCCATATTTTACGTTTGATGCGCGAGCAGGGCGTGAAGGTGGATTCCGTATCGCTGGGCGAAATTGAGCGGGCGCTGGCGGCGGGTTACGATCCCAAACAGCATCCGGATGACATCGTGTTCACTGCCGATGTCATCGACGCTGCGACGCTTGAGCGAGTGCGTGATCTCCAGATCCCGGTTAATGCCGGTTCGGTGGATATGTTGGATCAACTGGGTAGCGTGTCGCCGGGTCACCGCGTCTGGCTGCGCGTCAACCCCGGGTTTGGTCACGGCCACAGCCAGAAAACCAACACCGGCGGCGAGAACAGCAAGCACGGCATCTGGTATAGCGATCTGCCGCAGGCGCTGGCGGTGATGCAGCAGCATGGCCTGAAACTGGTTGGCATTCATATGCATATCGGTTCCGGCGTGGACTACGGCCATCTTGAGCAGGTATGCGGCGCGATGGTGCGTCAGGTGGTGGAGTTTGGTCAGGATCTGGAGGCCATCTCCGCTGGCGGCGGGCTGTCTATCCCGTATCGCGAAGGTGAAGAAGCCATTGATACCGCGCACTACTTTGGTTTGTGGAACGCTGCCCGCGAGCAAATCGCCCGCCATCTCGGCCATGCGGTAAAACTGGAAATCGAGCCGGGCCGCTTCCTGGTTGCGGAAGCTGGCGTGCTGGTGGCGCAGGTAAGAAGCGTGAAAAACATGGGTTCCCGTCATTTTGTGCTGGTGGATGCCGGGTTTAATGATTTAATGCGTCCGGCCATGTACGGCAGCTATCACCACATTACGGCACTGGCCGCTGACGGTCGCGATCTGACTGATGCGCAAACCGTTGACACCGTGGTTGCCGGGCCGCTGTGCGAATCAGGCGATGTCTTTACCCAGCAGGAAGGCGGCAAAGTGGAAACCCGCGCGCTCCCTGCGGTTACGACCGGCGACTATCTGGTATTTCATGATACCGGGGCCTATGGCGCGTCGATGTCGTCAAACTACAACAGCCGACCGCTGCTGCCGGAAGTGTTATTCGATAGCGGCGCGGCTAAACTGATTCGCCGTCGCCAGACTATCGAAGAGCTGCTGGCGCTGGAATTGCTGTAAGCCAGCCGAATCACAAACAGAGGAAAGGGTGTGCAAATCGTTCCGCTTTATCAGTTTCCACAGTATGCCGACCGGGTAATCGACTGGCTGTGGCAGGCATTTGGCCCGGAACAACCGCGCGCCTTTTTCGCCGATATCATTCATCACAGCCAGACGCCGGGCGCTTTACCGTTGACTTTTATCGCCCTGGACAAGGGCAAGCTACTGGGCACCGTCGGGTTGTGGCGCTGCGATTTGATCAGCCGCCAGGATCTCACGCCGTGGCTGGCGGCGTTGTACATTGATGAGGCGGCGCGGGGTAAAGGCTTAGGCGGAATTATGCAGGAGCATGTCATGGGCGCGGCGCAGCAGGCCGGATTTGATGCGCTGTATCTCTATTCCGCCTGCCGGGATTATTATGAACGGTTTGGCTGGGAGTACATCGGCGATGGCCTGGAGTACCCGGATAAAACCGTTCATCTGTATCACAAGGCGCTCTAGCTTTCGGCCAGAGCCGCAACGGAATGACGGCGCACCAGGGTTGGGCTGAACAGGTGCGTCACTTCCGATGGCGTCTGGTTTTGCGCTAACGCCAGCGCCAGCTCCGCCGCCTGGGTCGCCATCGTCACGATGGGATAACGCACCGTGGTCAGGCGCGGGCGCACATAGCGTGAAATCAGCACATCATCAAAACCGATCAGTGAAATCTCTTTCGGCACGTCAATGCCGTTATCATTCAGCACGCCCATCGCCCCTGCCGCCATCGAGTCGTTGTAACACGCCACGGCGGTAAACTGCTTGCCGCGGCCCAGCAGTTCCGTCATCGCCTGCTCGCCGCCGCTCTCATCAGGCTCGGCAAACGTCACTAAACGATCGTTACAGGGCAAACCGTGCTCTTTCAGGGCGTCGTAATAGCCCTGCAAGCGGTCTTCAGCATCGGAAATCGCATGGGTGGAACACAGGTAGCCGATGCGGGTGTGGCCTTGTTGGATCAGATGGCGGGTCGCCAGCCAGGCGCCGTAACGATCGTCCAGCGCGACGCAACGTTTCTCGAAGCCGGGTACGATCCGGTTGATCAACACCATACCGGGGATCTGTTTCATCAACAGGATCAGTTCACTGTCGGGGATCATTTTTGCGTGCACGACCAGTGACGCGCAGCGATGGCGGATGAGCTGCTCAATAGCCTGGCGCTCTTTTTGCTCGTTATGGTAGCCGTTGCCGATCAGCAGGAAATTGCCGGTATGGTAGGCTACCTGTTCCACTGCCTTAACCATCGCCCCGAAAAAGGGATCGGAAACATCGCCCACCACCAGGCCGATGGTTTCTGTGGTTTGCTGAGCCAGCGCCCGGGCATTGGCGTTTGGGTGGTAGTTAAGCTGTTCCATGGCGCTTTGCACCGCCGCCCGCGAGGCGTCGCTGGCTTTCGGTGACGCATTGATAACTCGTGAGACCGTGGCGACAGACACTCCTGCAAGCCGCGCTACATCCTTAATCGTCGCCATAAATGACTTTTTCCTGGAGGGTAAGCGTTTACACAGCGTTAAGTCTTACGGAAAACAGGCGCAGAAACAAGGCCGCCGCTGATGGCGGCGTCGCAAATTCGCTGAAAAATCATGGCGGGTTCGCCAGGGACGAAACAAGCAAGCCGCCGGTATTTGTAACCGAAACGGCAGTAATAATGTCTGTTAAAACCTTTAGTTACACTTTGCTGTAGGCTGTTGCGATTGGCTGCTGGCGAGCCAAATTGCGCTGCTGATACAGTAGTTGTCCCAGAGGTATTGATAGGTGGAGTTAGCAACATCTTTGCTGCTCACTTGAATTACACCAACCTGCGCGGATGCGCAGGTTTTTTTTTGCCTCTCCCAACCTGTTACACCCCGCGAGCTTTTACACACCTGGTTTCACTTCAACAATCTCCCTTGCTTATTTCCCATGGCGCAGCGGCGTTGCGGGTTCCAGAATTAATGTACCCAGAGGTATTGATTGGTGAGAATTCCCTTCGAACACTTGCACCAACCTGCGCAGATGCGCAGGTTTTTTTTTGCTCCTGCTACACTTAGCCAACCTGAGTTATCTCGTGTAATCTGCCCGCAAATATCTATTGTTCGTTGCTAACCCAAAGGGAGTTGAGATGCTTTTCGGTTTTTTTCGCGCGCTGTGTCGCATTCTGTTCCGGGTCAGGCTTTATGGTGATACGCGCTCGCTAAGCGCGCCCCGCGTCCTGATCACCCCTAATCACGTATCGTTTATCGACGGCATCTTGCTGGCGCTGTTTTTGCCTGGCCGCCCGGTATTTGCGGTATACACCTCCATCAGCCAGCAATGGTATATGCGCTGGTTAAAATCGCTGATTGATTTTGTTCCGCTGGACCCGACCAAACCGATGTCGGTGAAATATCTGGTGCGCCTGATAGAGCAGGGCAGGCCGGTGGTGATTTTCCCGGAAGGCCGCCTGACGGTGACCGGTTCACTGATGAAAATCTACGAGGGCGCGGGGTTTGTCGCGGCAAAATCCCAGGCAACGGTGGTCCCGATTCGTATCGAAGGCGCAGAGCTGACCTTTTTCAGCCGCCTGAAAGGGCTGGTCAGGCAGCGTCTGTTCCCCACGATCACGATTCACATTCTGCCGCCTACGACGCTGGAAATGCCGCAGGCACCGCGCGCCAGGGAACGCCGCAAAATTGCCGGTGAGATGCTGCATCAGATCATGATGGAAGCGCGCATGGCGGTGCGCCCGCGTGAGACCCTGTACGAGGCTTTTCTGGCAGCAAAGTACCGTTACGGCGCAGGCAAAAATTGCATTGAAGATATTAACTTCAACCCTGACAGCTATCGCGGATTACTGACCAAAACGCTGTTTGTGGCGCGCATTCTGGATAAATACAGCGCGCCGCGTGAAACCATCGGGTTGATGCTGCCTAACGCCGCCATCAGCGCGGCGGTGATCCTCGGCGCGACGGTACGCGGGCGCATCCCGGCGATGATGAACTACACCGCTGGCGTTAAAGGATTAAGCAGCGCCATCACTGCCGCGCAAATTAAAACGGTATTTACCTCACGCCAGTTCCTGGATAAAGGCAAGCTGTGGCACTTACCGGAACAGCTCACCCAGGTGCGCTGGGTCTTCCTCGAAGATCTCAAAGGCGATGTCACCGGCGCGGACAAACTGTGGATCTTTTCCCGCGTATTAATGCCGCGTCTGGCGCAGGTGAAACAGGAGCCGGAAGACGCCGCGATGGTGTTATTTACCTCTGGCTCAGAAGGCAACCCGAAAGGCGTGGTGCACAGCCATAAAAGCCTGCTGGCGAACGTCGAGCAGATCCGTACTATCGCCGACTTTACCGCCAAAGACCGTTTTATGTCGGCATTGCCGCTGTTCCACTCTTTCGGCCTGACTGTCGGGCTGTTTACGCCGTTGTTGACCGGGGCGGAAGTGTTCCTCTATCCAAGCCCGCTGCATTACCGCATCGTTCCGGAACTGGTTTATGACCGTAATTGTACGGTGCTGTTTGGTACTTCAACCTTCCTCGGCAACTATGCCCGATTCGCCAACCCGTATGATTTCTTCCGGGTGCGCTACGTGGTGGCGGGCGCGGAGAAGCTCCAGGAAAGCACCCGGCAGATCTGGCAGGACAAATTTGGCCTGCGCATTCTGGAAGGCTATGGCGTGACGGAGTGCGCGCCGGTGGTATCGATTAACGTGCCGATGGCGGCAAAACCTCACACCGTGGGGCGCATCTTGCCGGGTATGGACGCGCGTCTGCTTCAAGTTCCCGGCATCGAACAGGGCGGGCGGCTGCAACTTAAAGGGCCGAACATTATGAAAGGCTATCTGCGGGTCGAAAACCCTGGCGTGCTGGAAGCGCCCGCGGCGGAAAACGCCCAGGGCGAGCTGGAGCCCGGCTGGTACGACACCGGGGATATCGTGGCCTTCGACGAGCAAGGGTTCTGCCAGATTCAGGGCCGGGCCAAACGCTTTGCCAAAATCGCCGGGGAGATGGTTTCGCTGGAGATGGTTGAACAGATGGCGACCGGCGTTTCGCCAGAAAAGCCTCATGCAACCGTGTTAAAACAGGATGCGAGCAAAGGCGAAGCGCTGGTGCTGTTTACTACCGACGGTGAATTAACCCGCGATGCCTTACAGCAATATGCCCGTGCGCACGGTATACCGGAGCTGGCAGTGCCGCGTGATATTCGCGTTCTGAAACAGTTGCCGGTATTGGGCAGCGGCAAACCTGACTTCGTCACCCTCAAAGGCATGGTTGAACAGGAACAGCAAAATGCATGATATTGCCGACACGTCGTTGCGCTCGCGGGGAATGATGGCGGTTATCGCCGCCCAGTTCTTGTCCGCCTTCGCTGACAACGCCTTGCTGTTCGCCACTTTGGCGGTGCTGAAAGCGCAGTTTTATCCGGACTGGAGCCAGCCAGTGCTGCAAATGGTGTTTGTCGCGGCGTATATCCTGTTCGCGCCGTTTGTCGGGCAGTTTGCCGACAGCTTCGCCAAGGGCCGGGTAATGATGGTGGCGAACAGTCTGAAATTGATCGGCGCGTTGGTGATCGCCACCGGTTTCAATCCGTTTATCGGTTATACCCTGGTGGGCGTTGGCGCGGCAGCCTATTCACCCGCGAAATATGGCATCCTTGGTGAAATCACAACCGGGGATAAACTGGTTAAAGCCAACGGGCTGATGGAGTCATCCACCATTGCGGCGATCCTGATGGGGTCGGTAGCAGGCGGCGTTCTGGCGGACTGGCATATCGGCGCAGCACTTGGGGTGTGTGCGCTGTTTTATGCGGGCGCGGTAGTGGCGAACCTGTATATCCCAAAACTGGCAGCGGCGCGTCCAGGGCAATCCTGGAATCTTTTCACCATGGTCCGGCAGTTCTTTGCCGCCTGTCGGCAGTTGTGGAACAACGGCGAAACCCGCTTCACGCTGGTGGGCACCAGTTTATTTTGGGGGGCGGGCGTGACGCTGCGCTTTTTGCTGGTGCTGTGGGTGCCGGTGGCGCTGGGCATTACCGATAACGCCACGCCAACCTATCTCAACGCTATGGTCGCTATCGGGATCGTGGTAGGGGCTGGCGCGGCGGCGAAACTGGTTACGCTGGAAACGGTATCCCGCTGTATGCCTGCCGGGATCTTAATCGGCGTGGCGGTTGTCGCGTTCGCGGTTCAACAAACGCAGCTACCTGCCTATGTGCTGCTGATGCTGCTGGGGATTTTCGGCGGCTTTTTCGTGGTGCCCCTTAATGCATTGCTTCAGGACCGTGGAAAGCGTTCGGTCGGCGCAGGCAATGCGATTGCGGTGCAAAACCTGGGCGAAAACAGCGCCATGCTGCTAATGCTCGGCCTGTACTCGCTGACAGTGAAAATCGGCGTGCCGGTCGTGGGTATCGGTATCGGTTTTGGCGTGCTGTTTGCGGTGGCGATCGCCGGGCTGTGGCTCTGGCAGCGGCGTCAGAAAGCATAATGCAAGGGGCGGATATCCGCCCCTTAATTTTTACGGCGAAGGGTAGGTATAGCGTTGATGAACCGCTTCTAACTCAGCCAACACCGCCTCATTCAGCGTCACGTTCAGGCTCCCGACGTTGGCTTTCAACTGGTCCATTGTGGTTGCGCCCAGCAGAGTGCTGGCGACAAAACGCTGCTGGCGTACAAAAGCCAGCGCCATCTGCGCCGGGTCCAGGTTATGGCGCTTCGCAATCTCGACATAGGCCGCCACGGCATGCTGCGCCTGTTCACTGCTGTAACGGGTAAAGCGGCTGAACAACGTATTGCGCGCGCCAGCCGGTTTCGCGCCGTTCAGGTATTTACCGGTCAGGGTGCCGAACCCGAGGCAGGAGTAAGCCAGCAGTTCAATGCCTTCATACTGGCTTACTTCCGCCAGACCCACTTCAAAGCTGCGGTTCAGCAGGCTGTAGGGGTTCTGGATAGTGACGATACGCGGCAGATCGTGTTTTTCCGCCAGATGCAGATAGCGCATCACGCCCCAGGGCGTTTCGTTAGAGACACCGATATAACGGATCTTCCCGGCGCGCTGAAATTCAGTTAACGCTTCAAGCGTTTCCAGTATCGTGATCGCCGGCGCGCTGTCGCTCCAGCTGTAGCCCAGCTTGCCGAAGCAGTTGGTGGCGCGCTGCGGCCAGTGAACCTGGTATAAATCGATATAATCGGTCTGAAGGCGCTTCAGGCTGGCATCCAGCGCGTTACGGATATTTTTGCGATCCAGCGCCTGATCGGGGCGGATGCCCGCATCGCCGGCGCGCGGCGGCCCACTGACTTTAGTCGCGAGAACCAGCTTGTCGCGCAAACCGCGTTTATTGAGCCAGTTGCCCACATAGGTTTCCGTGAGACCCTGGGTTTCCGGGCGCGGCGGCACCGGATACATCTCTGCCACATCGATTAAATTAATGCCCTGGCTGACGGCGTAATCGAGCTGTTCCCAGGCGTCGGCTTCACTATTTTGTTCACCAAACGTCATGGTTCCCAGCCCCAGGGTGCTGACTTCCAGCGAGCTGTGGGGAATACGGTGATATTGCATAGCCGCTTACCTTTTATTGTGGTTATGGGGGATATAAACATGGCAGAGGGGAAACAAAAGGGGAAGAGCGTAGGGTAAAAAAACGAAGGCCAGCGCTAACTGACCTTTTTAACTTCAACGTTCAATGATTTGAGAAACCTCGTTGCGGTTAATCTGCATTTCATTGCCCTGGATATCGCGATAACTGACCAGTCCGGTGTCGTTATCCACCTGCGGTTTTCCTTCCGTCAGGATCATCCGGCCATCTTTGGTCGCCATGACGTAATCGCTGCTACACCCTGATACGGCGAATGCCAAACCGACAGCAGAAATTGCTACAGCCCATTTCTTCATTGTTATGCGCCTCGTATGAATTGGTGTGATGTCCCGTTAGTAATAGCGGGAAAAAGTGGAGGAAAACAGCAGGTAAGTCTTAAAAACTGCAACTAAAGTTGAGGCCGGGTAACAGATATACATAATCCGGTTGGATGGCGTGACGCAAAAAACCTGTTCTGGCGGGGCGATTACAATAAAAAATGACGCGCCAGCAACGCAGCGGTGAAATTTTTCTTCAGATAAAAGCCGCGCGGCAACGTCAAAATCGGCTCGCCGTTGATCCCAATCGCGTCCGTTAATGCTTTGCTGTTCGCCGCTTTGGGCCGAAGCTGCAACACTTCGCCATGCCGGGCGGTAATGCGCTCCACCTGGCCCAGCACAATTAAATCCATTAACTCTTCCCAGTCGAGACGCAGCTGTTCTTCTTCCTCGGGGGAAGGGCTCCACAGCAGCGGAGATCCAACGCGCCGCTCTGCCAGCGGCAGGCTGCGTTCGCCTTCTACCGGTACCCACAGCACGCGTTTCAGCTTATGGCGTACGTGGCTGGTTTCCCATACCACGCCACTGTTGCCGGTCAGCGGCGCCACGCAGACGAAGGTGGTTTCCAGCGGGCGTCCATAGCGGTCAATGGGGATGGTTTTAAGCTCTACGCCCAGTGCCGCGAAGTCCTGCTCGGGTTTACTGCCCGCCGTTGCGCCCAGCCAGCGTTCCAGCAACACGCCAATCCAGCCTTTATCGCGACGTAAATCCTTTGGAATGGGTATGCTCGCCAGCGCAGCCAGTTCGCTCAGCGTATAGCCTGCCAGCGCCTGCGCCTGGCTTAATAACTGGCTCTCATTTTCTGGCGGACCCGACAGTGGAGCGATCATAAAACTTCCCTTGGTTAAAAAATGTACTGCATCGAAGCCGCTTATACACAGCGGGAAAAACTTTCAGCTCATCGATATTAACCTAATGATTTAGAAGATGAAATAAGGCTTATTCACGGGTGAAAATGACTGCCTTTCGCGGGTTTTCCAAATTAGGTCACTGACAATGAACAGGATCTTACACCATGTTATCCACAGAAAAATGGGATAACTGGTAAAACTGCTTAATACTGTTTCCATTTACAGGCTTGACGTGCGAGCAATATCGAGTTTTTGAACAATTAACACTTAAGTAAGGGGCATAAACTGTGGATAAAAACGACGTTGTTCGATCTTTAAACATAATAAGGATCTACCTTGTGACGTAGATCACGCAATGAAAAGCTACCACAAGAATTTCAACGTTAAGTCTATGATAAATTTAATGATGCGTGACGAGCCCGCGACAGCATACAAAAGGTTATCCGGAGTTTTCCTTAGGAAATTCCGTACTTCTTCACAGCGATATCCACAGAAAAAGTGAATAAAACACCGCTTAATGGCCGCAGTCTGTTTATAACCTCGACTTTTTTTGTGAGTTATTCAATTGTTATACCTTTGTGCCCCGTCAGGATAGTGGTTTACCGTTTTTCAGGAGTGTGAAACAATCGATGATATTTTGTTTTTTATCGAGGTAGTCCGGTGATCGATGATGATGGCTACCGCCCAAATGTTGGTATCGTAATTTGTAATCGTCAGGGACAGGTCATGTGGGCGAGACGCTTCGGCCAACACTCCTGGCAATTTCCGCAGGGGGGCATTAACCCCGGCGAATCGGCAGAGCAGGCCATGTACCGTGAACTTTTCGAAGAGGTCGGATTACAGCGAAAAGACGTCAGGATCCTCGCTACAACCCGAAACTGGTTGCGTTATAAATTACCGAAACGTTTGGTGCGTTGGGACACAAAGCCGGTTTGTATCGGCCAGAAGCAAAAATGGTTTCTTCTGCAATTGATAAGCAATGATTCCGATATCAATATGCAGACCAGCAGTACACCTGAGTTTGACGGGTGGCGTTGGGTTAGTTATTGGTATCCGGTGCGTCAGGTAGTCTCCTTTAAACGCGATGTGTATCGTCGAGTCATGAAAGAGTTTGCCAGCGTAGTTATGGCCTTGCAGGAAGCAGCGCCAGTGCGCCATCACGCGCCTGCTTATCGACGAAAAAGAGGTTAAGCCACACGCCTATGCTGACCCAGTTGCGAGAAATAGTTGAAAAGGTAGCCAGCGCGCCGCGATTGAATGAAGCGCTGAATATCCTGGTGAATGACGTTTGCCTGGCAATGGACACCGAGGTGTGTTCTGTCTACCTGGCGGATAACGATCGTCGCTGCTACTACCTGATGGCAACACGGGGGCTGAAAAAGCCGCGCGGCCGTACGGTCACGCTGGCTTTTGACGAAGGCATCGTCGGCCTTGTCGGGCGGCTTGCTGAGCCGATCAACCTGGCAGACGCGCAAAAACATCCCAGCTTTAAATATGTTCCGGCTGTGAAAGAAGAGCGCTTCCGCGCTTTTCTCGGCGTGCCGATCATTCAGCGCCGCCAGCTGCTTGGCGTACTGGTGGTTCAGCAGCGCGAGCTGCGCCAGTATGATGAAAGCGAAGAATCTTTCCTGGTGACGCTCGCCACCCAAATGGCGGCGATCCTTTCCCAGACCCAGCTAACCGCGCTGTTTGGCCAGTACCGCCAGACCCGTATTCGCGCGCTCGCCGCCGCGCCAGGCGTTGCCGTAGCGCCTGGCTGGATGGACTCCACCGTTCCGTTAATCGAGCAGGTGTCAGAAGCGTCAACGCTGGATCCTGGCATGGAACGTGAGCGTCTGACTTTCGCCCTCGAAGAAGCCTCCGGCGAGTTCCGGCGCTACAGCAAGCGCTATGCCGCCAGCGCGCAAAAAGAAACGGCGGCGATTTTCGATCTTTACTCACACTTGCTCTCTGACCCCAGGCTGCGCCGGGAACTGTTCGAAGAAGTCACCAAAGGTTCGGTGGCGGAGTGGGCTGTCAAAAAAGTTATCGAGAAATTTGCCGAGCAGTTCGCCGCGCTAAGCGATAATTACCTGAAAGAGCGCGCCGGCGATTTGCGCGCGCTGGGGCAGCGGCTGCTGTTTCACCTCGACGATACCATTCAGGGGCCGAATACCTGGCCGGAACGCTTTATTCTGGTCGCTGATGAACTCTCCGCCACTACGCTTGCCGAACTTCCCCAGGATCGTTTGGCGGGCGTGGTGGTGCGTGATGGCGCGGCTAACTCCCATGCCGCCATTATGGTACGTGCGCTGGGTATTCCGACCGTAATGGGGGCGGATATCCAGCCTGCCGTGCTGCATGCCCGTATGCTGGTGGTGGACGGCTATCGCGGCGAGCTGTTGGTCGATCCTGAACCGGTATTGTTGCAGGAATACCAGCGGTTAGTCAGCGAAGAGAACGAACTTAGCCGCCTGGCGGAAGACGACGTTGACCAACCCGCCGCGCTGAAAAGCGGTGAACGCGTCCAGATTATGCTTAATGCCGGGTTAAGCCCGGAGCACGAAGAAAAACTCGGCAGCCGGATTGACGGCATCGGGCTTTATCGCACTGAAATTCCCTTTATGCTGCAAAGCGGCTTCCCCTCAGAAGAGGAGCAGGTCGCACAGTATCAGGGCATGTTGCAGATGTTCAACGATAAGCCGGTCACGCTGCGCACCCTGGATATCGGCGCGGACAAGCAACTGCCTTACATGCCCATCAGCGAAGAAAACCCGTGTCTGGGCTGGCGCGGCATTCGCATAACCCTCGACCAGCCGGAAATATTTTTGGTGCAGGTAAGGGCGATGCTGCGCGCCAATGCCGCCACCGGCAACCTTAATATTCTGCTGCCGATGGTCACCAGCATTGACGAAGTGGATGAAGCGCGCCGCCTGATTGATCGCGCGGGCCGCGAAGTTGAAGAGATGCTGGGCTATGCCATTCCGCGTCCGCGCCTCGGCGTGATGGTGGAAGTGCCGTCCATGGTCTTTATGCTGCCGCATTTGACCAACCGCATCGATTTTATCTCCGTCGGCACCAACGACCTGACGCAATACCTGCTGGCGGTAGATCGCAACAATACCCGTGTCGCAAACCTGTATGACAGCCTGCATCCCGCTATGTTGCGGGCGCTGAGCATGATTGCCAGCGAAGCGCAGCGTTATTGCATTGATCTCTGTCTGTGCGGTGAAATGGCGGGCGACCCTATGTGCGTGGCGTTGTTGGTGGGTTTAGGCTTCCGTCATCTTTCCATGAACGGCCGTTCGGTAGCGCGGGTGAAATATCTGCTGCGCCATATTACCCAGGAAGAGGCGCAAACCCTTGCCAGACGTAGCCTTGATGCGCAGTTAGCGACAGAAGTGCGTCATCAGGTGGCGGCATTTATGGAGCGCCGGGGCATGGGCGGCCTGATACGCGGCGGTCTGTAATACTGCTTCTTACATATCTTTTACATCAACCCAACGGCAAGCCGCCCGGCGTTTATGCTATGCTTCGCTGCTTTGGGAGCGCCCCTTACCGGGTGCATCATTGAGCCCGCATCCTGAATTTAGCGGCATTAACAACGAGTTATGATGACTATGAACAGTGGGTATCTGCATTTTCCCGATATCGATCCGGTAATCTTTTCCGTAGGGCCGCTTTCCCTCCACTGGTACGGCATGATGTACCTGGTCGGATTTGTGTTTGCCATGTGGCTGGCGATCCGCCGCGCCAACCGTCCCGGCAGCGGCTGGACTAAAAACGAAGTCGAAAACCTGTTATACGCCGGTTTTCTTGGGGTATTCCTCGGCGGCCGTATTGGCTATGTGCTGTTTTACAATATGCCGCTGTTTCTCGATAACCCGCTGTATCTGTTCAAAGTCTGGGATGGTGGGATGTCCTTCCACGGCGGGCTTATCGGCGTAATCTGCGTGATGATTTGGTTTGCGCGCCGTACCAAACGCACCTTCTTCCAGGTTGCCGATTTTATTGCGCCACTGATCCCGTTTGGTCTGGGCGCAGGCCGTTTAGGCAACTTCATCAACGGCGAATTATGGGGCCGCGTTGACCCAAGTTTCCCGTTCGCGATGCTGTTCCCGGGCTCGCGCGGTGAAGATATCGCGCTGCTTGCCACCCATCCGGAGTGGCAGTCGATTTTCAATACCTACGGCGTTCTGCCGCGTCACCCTTCTCAACTGTATGAGATGGTGCTGGAGGGTATTGTGCTGTTTATTATCCTCAACGTGTTTATACGCAAACCGCGTCCGATGGGGGCTGTCTCCGGCCTGTTCCTGATTGGCTACGGTGCGTTTCGTATCATTGTTGAATTTTTCCGCCAGCCAGATGCGCAGTTTACCGGCGCCTGGGTGCAGTACATCAGTATGGGCCAGATCCTTTCTATCCCGATGATCGTCGCAGGTATCGCGATGATGGTTTGGGCTTATCGCCGCCGCCCGCAGCAACAGGTATCGTAACGAACCATGAAACAATATCTTGAATTGATGAAAAAGGTCCTCGACGAGGGCGCTCAAAAAAACGATCGCACCGGAACGGGTACGCTGTCTATTTTCGGCCACCAGATGCGTTTTAACCTCCAGGACGGTTTCCCGCTGGTGACCACCAAGCGTTGCCATCTGCGCTCCATCATTCATGAACTGCTGTGGTTTTTGAAAGGCGATACCAACGTCGCGTACCTGCACGAGAATAACGTCTCCATTTGGGATGAATGGGCCGACGAAAATGGCAACCTGGGGCCGGTATACGGCAAGCAGTGGCGCGCGTGGCCAACGCCGGATGGCCGTCATATCGATCAGATCACCACTGTATTGAACCAGTTGAAAAACGATCCGGACTCGCGGCGCATTATTGTCTCCGCCTGGAACGTCGGGGAACTGGATAAAATGGCGCTGGCGCCTTGTCACGCGTTTTTCCAGTTCTACGTGGCGGAGGGTAAACTTTCCTGCCAGCTTTATCAGCGTTCATGCGATGTGTTCCTTGGTTTGCCGTTTAATATCGCCAGCTATGCCTTGCTGGTGCACATGATCGCGCAGCAGTGCGATTTGGACGTGGGCGATTTCGTCTGGACGGGCGGTGATACGCACCTGTACAGCAACCACCTCGAACAAACGCATCTGCAACTTACGCGTGAACCGCGCGCGCTGCCGAAGCTGATTATCAAACGTAAGCCGGATTCGCTGTTTGATTACCGCTTCGAGGATTTTGAAATCGACGGTTACGACCCGCATCCTGGCATTAAAGCGCCTGTCGCGATTTAACCGCACTCTGCCATAACCGACGCGCCATGCGTCGGTTTTTTTCGCTTAATAATCAACCCTGCGCGACAGCTTCCCGATCTTCTGCAACAGACTGCAACGCAGCTTAAAACCCTTCGGCATATCTCGTAATTGCGCTTTTTGGCGCTCATCGGCGCGCTTTTTTTATGGCACCGTGCCGCCATGAAAATACGTACTGATGGATTTACGCTGATGGAAATGATGGTGGTGATGGTTATTGTCACTGCGTTGGCTGGCGCAGGTATGTACAGCTGGCGCGACTGGCAGCAGCAGCAACAGCTGCGCGAAGCTGCGATACAGCTAAGGGATTTCCTTACCTTCTTGCGGGAAGACGCTAACTGGCATAACCGCGACCATCTGTTATGGGCTCGCCAGGGGGGCAAGGGGTGGTGCATGGGCAGTAAGACAGAGGATCAAACCACCTGTGAAACGCGTTCTGCCTGGCATATCGTGATGCCATCGCCAGACGTTCAACTGCTGGACATCACCCCGGGTTTAGGTTTTTTCGGCCTGCGCAATACCGCCTGGCCGGGGCACATCCGGCTGCGTAACGACAGCGGCGAATGGAAAATCATCGTTTCCGCCTGGGGCCGTATACGCGCCTGTAATATCTCAACGGGGGCGGCATGTTAGCCTCGCGTGGTTTTTCGCTGATGGAAGTGTTAGTGGCGATGTCGCTGAGCAGTATTCTGATGATCGGCACAATGCGACTACTGCCGTCCCTTCAGCGCGCGGTGCTACAGCAATCTCAGTTAAACCTGATGCGAGAAGATGTGTGGCAACTCGCATTCGGCATCGCTAAGCAGGCGCAGCGGGCAGGATACTGCCACGGCGAATGTCCCGGCAAAGGGATGGAGATTCTCGACGACGGCCACTGCCTGATTGTGCAGTGGGACGCCAATCACAATGGTAAATGGGACGGTGCCACAGCCTCAGAGCCAGAGCAGACCGGCTACCGACTGCGGGAAAGAAATATTGAGATCCAGCGCGGCGCGACGCAGTGCACCGGCAAAGGTTGGGAACGATTGACCGACCCCGCACAGTTCAGGATTGACGATTTTACCGTAGCGAAAATTGACAGGGCGGGGCAAAAACCATTAATCACGATCTCTCTCTCCGCGGCCATGGCACAGGACCCGACTCGTAGCCTGAACGTCGTACAACAGATCGTCGGGTATAACCAGTGAACCGGCAAAGCGGATTTTCATCCATCGGCATGGTGATGATGCTGTTGGTATTAGGCGGCGTGCTACTGCACGGGCTCGACCAGCATTTACGCGCCCAGACGCCGCTGCTGCTCAATGAACGCGACGCCATCCGCGCATTTAACGCGGCGCTATCTGCCCAGGCATGGGGAACGACGATAAACTGGCAACCCACCGGCGAATGGCAATGCCAGACCATGCAAACAGAGGGCTGGCGGGCTTGTCTTAAAGCCGGGCAAAAAGGCGATGTGCTGCTGGCGGCGCAGGGGATAAGCGATAGTCAGCCAATCACGCTGTGGCGTTGGGGCAAACAGGGGGCAACCGTGACTTTCTCTGCGAATGGCTGGATCGACAGCTGTCCATTAAGCGAGCCAATCTTATGCCAGCTTCCCTGACAACGAGTAAAGACAGCGGATTTAGCCTGACGGAAGTCCTGGTGGCGCTGGCGCTTTATGGAGTCGTGATCTCAGCGCTGATGGGATATCACCGGGGTTTATCGTTAAGTTTCCAGTCGTTATGGCAGTATCGGGAGCTGTGGCGAATCGCCGCTCAACAGGTTGAGCGCCAGGCGCTACCGCCACCGTCGGGCTGGACGGTTACGCGGGGGCAGACATCCACGGCTGGATGTGTCAGCATTTCGGTTATTGTTACCAGCCCAGCGGGCAGGCGGGGTGAATTATCCCGTTTGCAATGCCGGTAAGTTATCTGATGAGGTATTTACATGTTGCGGGTTTACCACTCGAATCGTCTGGATGTGCTTGAGGAGCTCATGGAGTATCTCATTGAGCAACAGCCTCAGCCCGATCCCTTCGATCCGGAAGTGGTGCTGGTGCAAAGCACCGGGATGGCGCAATGGCTGCAAATGACCCTGGCAAAAAAGTTTGGTATCGCAGCGAACATTGAATTTCCGCTGCCTGCCAGCTTTATCTGGGATATGTTCGTGCGGGTACTCAAGGATATTCCCCCGGAGAGCGCGTTCAGTAAACAGAGCATGAGCTGGAAACTGATGACGCTACTGCCGCAAATGCTCGAACGCCCGGAATTCGCCATGCTTCGTCACTACCTTGAAGATGACGCGGACAAACGGAAGTGCTTCCAGCTCGCTGTACGCATCGCGGATCTGTACGACCAATATCTGGTTTATCGGCCCAGTTGGCTTGCCCGTTGGGAGGCGGATGAGCGTGTAGAGGGCATCGGCGAATCACAGCAATGGCAGGCGCCGCTCTGGAAAGCGCTGGTCGAATTAACCCATCAGCTGAATCAGCCGCAGTGGCATCGTGCCAATCTTTATCAGCGTTTTATTTCCACCCTGGAGACAGCGACGGAGCGCCCCGCGGGTTTGCCTGAGCGGGTGTTTATTTGCGGCATTTCCGCTCTGCCGCCGGTCTACCTGGAAGCGTTGCAGGCGTTGGGTAAACATATTGATATCCACTTGCTGTTCACCAATCCGTGCCGCTACTACTGGGGTGATATTAAAGACGCCAGCTATCTGGCGAAATTGCTGAGCCGCCAGCGCCAGAGAACCCGTAGCGATGAAAATACGCCGCTGTTTCAGGACAGCGCGCTGGCCTCATCGCTTTTTAACGCCAACGGCGAGCAGGAGACGGCAAATCCGCTGCTGGCCTCATGGGGCAAACTGGGGCGCGATTATCTGTTTTTGCTTTCCGGCCTGGAGCGTTTCCAGGAGCTTGACGCCTTTGTCGATGTCACGCCGGATAATCTGCTGCATCGTATCCAGTGCGATTTGCTGGAGCTGGAAAACCATGCGGTGGCAGGCGTCACGCTGGAAACTTATGAAAATAGCGCAAGCAAAAGGCTGCTCGATCCTGAGGATCAAAGCCTGACGATCCACGTATGCCATAGTCCCCAGCGTGAGGTGGAAATCCTGCACGATCGATTACTGAAAATGCTGGAAGACGATCCCGAGCTCACGCCGCGGGATATCATCGTCATGGTGGCGGATATCGACAGCTACAGCCCGTTTATTCAGGCGGTATTTGGCGCGGCGCGCGATAATCGCCGGATCCCCTACGCGATTTCCGACCGCCGGGCGCGGCAGGCGCATCCGGCGCTTCAGGCCTTTATTTCCCTGCTTTCTTTACCGGATAGCCGTTTCACCGCAGAAGACGTGCTGGCGCTGCTGGAAGTCCCGGCGCTGGCGGCGCGTTTCTCAATCGATGAACAGGGGTTGCGCTATCTACGCCAGTGGGTCACCGAAGCCGGTATCCGCTGGGGGATGGATGATGACAACGTTCGCGAATTCGACCTGCCGGCAACGGGTCAACACACCTGGCATTTCGGCCTGACCCGTATGCTGTTGGGCTATGCCATGGAGAGCCGCGTCGGGGAATGGCAGTCAATCCTGCCGTATGATGAGTCGAGCGGTTTGATTGCCGAACTGGCAGGTAATCTGGCAGACCTGCTGATGCAACTGAACATCTGGCGCGCGGGACTCAGCCAGGACAGGCCGCTGGTGGAATGGCTGCCGGTGTGTCGCGATCTGCTGCAAAGCCTGTTCGATCCGGATAGTGAAACCGAAGCGGCCATAACGCTGATCGAACAGCAGTGGCAAGCCATGATCGAGCAGGGTGTGGCCTCCCGCTACGGTGAAGAGGTGCCGCTGAGCCTGCTGCGTGATGAGATCTCGTCGCGTCTCGACCAGGAGCGCATCAGCCAGCGTTTCTTAGCCGGGCCGGTGAATTTCTGTACGCTCATGCCGATGCGTTCCATCCCGTTCAAAGTTGTCTGCCTGTTAGGTATGAACGACGGGGTTTACCCGCGTACGCTGTCACCGCTGGGGTTCGATCTGATGAGCGATAAACCGCTCAAGGGGGATCGAAGCCGCCGCGATGACGATCGTTACCTGTTCCTTGAAGCGCTGATTTCCGCGCAGCATCAGCTCTACATTAGCTACATTGGCCGTTCGGTGCAGGACAATGCGGAGCGCTATCCCTCGGTGCTGGTGGAGGAACTGGTGGATTACGTGGCGCAAAGCCATTACCTGCCCGGTGATGCCTCGCTCAATTGCGATGAAAGCGCCCGCCGCGTTAAGCAACACATTACGCGCCTGCACCCGCGTACCCCCTTCGAGCCGGAAAATTTTCGTGTTGGAGATGAGCGGCAGAGCTATGCCCGTGAATGGCTGCCCGCTGCCTGCGGAGAAGGGCAGGCGCAGCCTTCGTTTATCCATCCGCTGACGCCATTTGAAACTACGGAAATCACTCTGGAGCAACTGGCGCGTTTCTGGCGTCACCCGGTGCGGGCGTTCTTCCAGATGAGGCTGCGGGTGAATTTCCACGCCGAAGAGGTGGAGTTAATGGACACCGAGCCTTTTACCCTCGACAGCCTAGATAAATTTTATCTCAATCAGGATCTGCTCACGACGTTGGTGGAACAGCAGGATCCGGAACCGCTGTTCCGCCGCTATAAAGCCGCCGGCTCGCTGCCGTATGGCCCCTTTGGTGAACTGTTCTGGGAAGAGCAACTGGCGGAAATGCAAACCATGGCCGATGAGATCATCGCCCTGCGCTGCGAGAGTGAAAACATGGAAATCGACCTTCATCTCGACGGGCATCGCCTTACCGGCTGGCTGCCGCAGGTTCAGGCAGACGGTCTGCTGCGCTGGCGGCCTTCGGTATTGCGGGTTGAACATGGTATGCAACTTTGGCTGGAGCATCTTGTCTATTGTGCCTGTGGACGTGACGGCAGTAGCCGGTTGTATGGGCGAAAATCCACGCGCTGGCATTTCCCGCCAATGGACGCGGAGCAGGCGAAAGGGTATTTGCTGATGTTAATCGAAGGCTATAAGGCCGGCTTAACCGAGCCCTTGATCGTCTTGCCGCAGTCCGGCGGTGAATGGTTAAAAGCCTGTTATGACAAAGAAACGGATACCATCTTGTGGGATGACGAAACCCAGCAAAAGGCGCGCAACAAGCTGATTCAGGCCTGGACCGGTAGTTACAATATTGAAGGCGAAGGGGCGGATATGTGGTATCAACGCCTGTGGCGCACGCTGGAGCCAGAATACTACGATGCCATTATCGAGCAGGCGCAGCGTTATTTATTGCCCTTATTTCGTTTCAATCAAACAGAATGACTGTATAAAAATTGCACAGTCGAAGGCGTTCATTTACTATGCGCATCTCATCCAGACAGGGGTGCGACGATTACGGGTAAAACCGTCATAACAAGACATTGAATTGATGATGAATAGCACAAGAGGTTTCGTGATTATGAGGTTCGTGAATGCCTAATTGCCGCACCTGGTTAGCCGCGCTTTTCTTTTCCGTTGCCCTCTGGGCACCCGTCAGCCAGGCGGATACGGGCTGGCAACCGATTCAGGAAACCATCCGTAAAAGTGAAAAAGATCCCCGTCAATATCAGGCGATTCGCCTGGATAATGGCATGGTGGTGCTGTTGGTTAACGACCCGCAGGCAGTCAAATCGCTGTCTGCGCTGGTGGTGCCGGTCGGTTCGCTGGAAGATCCGAAAGATCACCAGGGGCTGGCGCATTACCTGGAACACATGACGCTGATGGGATCGAAAAAATATCCCCAGCCCGATAGTCTCGCTGAATTTTTGAAGATGCACGGCGGCAGCCATAATGCCAGCACCGCGCCTTATCGCACCGCGTTTTATCTGGAAGTGGAAAACAACGCGCTGGAAGGCGCCGTGGATCGTCTGGCGGACGCCATCGCCGAGCCGACGTTGTCGAAAGCCTATGCGCAGCGCGAGCGAAACGCGGTGAATGCCGAACTGACCATGGCGCGCTCGCGAGACGGTATGCGTATGGCTCAGGTCAGCGCAGAAACCATCAACCCTGAACACCCCGGATCGCAGTTTTCCGGCGGTAACCTGGAAACGTTAAGCGATAAACCGGGCAATCCGTTGCACGACGCACTGGTGGCGTTTCGCGATACCTGGTATTCCGCCAATCTGATGAAAGCGGTGGTTTACAGTAACAAACCGCTACCCGAACTGGCGCGTATTGCGGCGCAAACCTATGGGCGGGTACCGAATAAAAATATCGAAAAGCCGACTATCGACGTGCCGGTGGTGACCGATGCGCAAAAAGGGCTATTTATTCACTATGTGCCAGTGATGCCGCGCAAAGTGGTGCGCATTGAATTTCGCATCAACAACAACACCGATAAATTTCGCAGTAAAACCGATGAGCTGATTGGCTACCTGATCGGCAACCGCAGCGCCGATACTCTGTCTGACTGGCTGCAAAAGCAGGGGCTGGCTGAAGGCGTGCGCGCCGATTCCGATCCTATCGTCAATGGCAACAGCGGGGTTTTCGCTATCTCCGTGACCCTGACGGATAAAGGGCTGGCAAACCGCGACGAGGTCGTCGCAGCGGTATTCAGCTATATCAATTTATTAAAAAACCAGGGCATTGATAAACGTTACTTCGATGAACTGGCGCATGTCCTGGATCTCGATTTCCGTTACCCGTCTATTTCCCGTGATATGGGCTATGTAGAGTGGCTGGCGGATACCATGATCCGCGTGCCTGTCGCCCATACCCTGGATGCGGTCAATATTGCCGATCGCTTCGATCCGCAGGAAATCAACGCGCGCTTAACCATGATGACGCCGGAAAACGCCCGCATCTGGTATATCAGCCCCAATGAACCGCACAACAAGAAAGCTTACTTTGTGGAAGCGCCGTATCAGGTTGAAAAAATCCCTGCTACGACGCTGGCGAACTGGCAGCAAAAAGCGCAGTCCATCAAGCTACAACTGCCGGAGCTGAACCCCTATATTCCTGACGATTTTACGCTGATCAAGGCGGATAAGTCGTATAAGCATCCGCAACTGCTGGTCGATGAACAGGATTTGCGCGTGGTGTATATGCCGAGCCGCTATTTCGCCAGCGAACCGAAGGCGAATATCTCGGTAATTCTGCGCAATCCGCAGGCGATGGATAGCGCCAAAAACCAGGTGCTGTTTGCGCTGAATGATTATCTTGCCGGTCTGGCGCTCGACCAGCTTAGCAATCAGGCTTCTGTTGGCGGTATCAGTTTTTCTACTAACGCCAACAATGGCCTGATGGTCAATGCGGATGGTTATACCCAGCGTTTGCCGAAGCTGTTTTTAACGCTGCTTGAAGGGTATTTCAGCTTTACGCCGGACGAGCAACAACTGGCGCAGGCGAAATCCTGGTACGCCCAGATGATGGATTCGGCTGAGAAGGGTAAAGCCTACGATCAAGCGATTATGCCGGTGCAGATGCTTTCTCAGGTGCCGTATTTCCAGCGCGAAGAGCGTCGGGCGCTGCTGCCGTCGATTACCCTTGCCGATGTGCTTAGCTACCGTGAACAGCTGAAAGCCAACGCCCGCCCTGAGTTTTTGGTGGTGGGGAATATGGCCGCGCAACAGGTTACCGACCTGGCGCGCCAGGTGAAAACCCAACTGGCGACCCACGGCAATGAATGGTGCCGTAACAAAGACGTTGTGGTGGATAAAAAGCAGCAGGCGATCTTTAACAAAGTCGGCAGCAGTACCGACTCCGCGCTGGCTGCGGTTTTTGTCCCCACAGGCTACAGCGAGACGGTCAGTTCGGCGTATAGCGCCATGCTGGGGCAAATCGTCCAGCCATGGTTCTATAACCAGTTACGCACGGAAGAGCAGTTAGGCTACGCGGTGTTCGCTTTCCCGATGGGCGTAGGCCGCCAGTGGGGTATGGGCTTCCTGCTGCAAAGCAGCGATAAACAACCCGCGGCGCTGTGGGCGCGCTATCAGGCGTTCTTCCCCACCGCTGAAAAACGGCTGCGGGAAATGGACAACGCCACCTTTGCGCAAATTCAGCAGGGCGTGATTAATCAAATGCTGGAAGCGCCGCAAACTCTGGCGCAGGAAGCGTCAATCGTCAGCAAAGATTTCGATCGGGGCAATATGAAGTTTGATTCACGTGATAAAGTAATTGCCGAAATTAAACTGCTGACGCCCCAAAAACTGGCCGATTTCTTTCATCAGGCCGTGGTTGCTCCTCAGGGCATGACGATTCTGTCGCAGGTTTCCGGCAGCCAGAGCAGCAAGCCGGATTATGCGAAGCCTGAGGGTGGCAAGATTTGGGACAGCGTGAGTGCGTTGCAACAATCTTTGCCCCTGTTAAGCGAGAAACCATGACCGATGAGACCGTGCAGCCCCTTGATCCACTACGTTTACCGCTGGTTGGTGAACGGCTGATCGAAGCGTCTGCCGGTACAGGGAAAACCTATACCATTGCCGCGCTCTATTTGCGGCTGTTGCTGGGGCTGGGCGGTGACGCCGCCCATCCGCGCATCCTGATGCCGGAATCCCTGCTGGTAGTGACCTTTACCGAAGCGGCTACGGAAGAGCTCCGTGGCCGTATCCGCACCAATATCCATGAGTTGCGTATCGCCTGCCTGCGCGGGCATACCGCCAATCCGCTGTTTCAGCGTCTGCTGGCAGAAATCCCCGATCTGAACGATGCGGCTCAGGCCCTGCTGCTGGCGGAGCGCCAGATGGATGAGGCCTCGATTTTCACCATTCACGGCTTTTGCCAGCGGATGCTCAATCTCAACGCGTTTGAATCCGGGATGCCGTTTGAGCAAAAGCTGATCGAAGATGAATCCCTGCTGCGCTATCAGGCGTGCGCGGATTTCTGGCGTCGCCACTGCTATCCGTTAGACAAATCCGTGGCGCGCCCGGTAAGCGAGTTATGGCAGGGGCCCCACGCCTTACTGCAGGACATCAACAGTTATCTGCAGGGCGAAGCGCCGCAGTTGAAAGCGCCGCCTGCAGAAGACGAGACTATTGAAAGCCGCCATAAAAAAATCGTCGAGCGGCTTGAGCGCGTTAAAAACCTGTGGCGCGCGGCGGCAGAGGATATTGGCCCGCTCATTGCCGACTCCGGTGTGGATAAGCGCAGTTACAGCAGCCGCAATCTGCCTAACTGGCTGGATAAAGTTAACGCCTGGGCCTGCGAAGAGACTCAAACCTATACATTGCCGGATGCGCTGGAAAAATTCGCTCAGTCGACCCTTGATGAGAAAACTAAAAAGGGCGAGCCGCCGCGCCATGCGCTATTTAGCGAAATCGATGCGCTGTTGGCGGAGCCGCTGTCGTTGCGCGATCTGGTTTTAGCCCGCGCCATCAAAGAGATTCGCTATACCGTGGCGATGCAAAAACGCCGTCGCGGCGAGCTGGGTTTTGACGATATGTTAAGCCGCCTTGATGAGGCGTTGCATCAACCGGGCGGCGAGGCGTTGGCCGAGGCGATACGCGCCCGCTATCCGGCGGCGATGATCGATGAATTCCAGGATACCGACCCGCAGCAATACCGTATTTTCCGCCGCATCTGGCATAAGCAGCCGGATACGGCGCTGCTGTTAATTGGCGACCCCAAGCAGGCGATTTACGCGTTCCGTGGCGCGGATATCTTTACCTATATGCGCGCCCGTGGAGAAGTTAGCGCTCACTATACGCTTGATACTAACTGGCGTTCCGCGCCAGGTATGGTGGCGAGCGTTAATCAACTGTTCAGCCAGCTCCCACAGCCGTTTATGTTCAAAGACATTCCTTTCCTGAAGGTTAAGGCCGCCGAAAAGAATCACGGCTTGCGCTTTGAACTCAACGGCCAGGCTCAGTCGGCCATGCGCCTGTGGTTAATGGATGGCGAAGGCGCAGGCGTGAGCGAGTACCAACAAACTATGGCGACCCTCTGCGCCGGGCAAATTCGCGACTGGCTGGATGCGGGCGCGCAGGGCAAGGCGCTGCTGTGCGATAACCATAAGCAACGACCGGTTCAGGCATCCGATATCACGGTGCTGGTGCGTAACCGCATTGAAGCCGCCGTGATCCGCCAGGCGCTGGAAGCGCTGAACATTCCTTCGGTATATCTCTCCAACCGCGATAGCGTATTTTCGACTCAGGAAGCGCTTGATTTGCTGTGGGTGTTGCAGGCGATCCTGAATCCGGAGCTGGAAAGCGCGTTGCGCAGCGCTATCGCCACCAGCATGCTCGGCCTGAACGCCGCCGCTATCGACGCCATCAATCAGGATGAAGAGGCCTGGGATACGCTGGTGGAAGAGTTTGACGGCTACCGGCAAATCTGGCTGGCACGCGGTGTGATGCCGACGATCCGCGCGCTGATGGTCGAGCGGCGCATTGCCGAAAACCTGCTGGCGACGCCCGGTGGCGAGCGTCGCTTAACCGATCTGCTGCATTTGACGGAGCTGTTGCAGGAAGCCTCTGCGCAACTCGACAGCGAACCGGCGCTGCTGCGCTGGCTGTCCCAACATATCGCCGAGCCAGATGCCAACGCCTCCAGCCAGCAGCTCCGGCTGGAAAGCGACAAACATTTAGTGCAGATCGTCACGGTGCATAAGTCGAAAGGGCTGGAATATCCGCTGGTCTGGCTGCCGTTTATCGCCGATTACCGCGAGCAGAAACAGGCGTTTTATCACGATCGCGCTACGTTCGCGCCGGTGCTGGATTTGGATAACAGCGAGGAGAGCCTGGCGCTGGCTGAAGCCGAGCGTCTGGCGGAGGATTTGCGGTTACTGTACGTGGCGTTGACCCGCTCTGTCTGGCATTGCAGCATCGGTATTGCGCCGCTGTTTAAAGGCCGGGGCGGGAAAAAAGGCGATACCAGCCTGCATCAAAGCGCGTTGGGCCGGTTGATCCAGGGCGGTGAACCGCAGGACGCCGCCGGGCTGCGTCGCTGTCTCGAGGCATTATGCGGCGACGATATCACGCTGGAAATTGCCGCCGAACCTGATATGCAACCCTGGCAGCCACCGCAGCCGCCCGCCCTGCAACTGGACGCCCGTGAGCCTAAGCGTGAAGTGAAAGACAGTTGGCGAGTCACCAGCTACTCCGCGCTCCAGCAGCACGGCGGCAGCGCCGCGCAGCTGCTGTTGCCGCGGCTGGATATCGATGCCGCAGGCAATCGCGTTGAAACCGTCAGCCTGGATATGACGCCGCACACCTTCCCGCGCGGCGCGTCGCCGGGCACTTTTTTACACGGCCTGTTTGAAAATCTCGATTTTACCGCGCCGATCGATTCCGCCTGGCTTGCGGAACAGCTACAGCTGGGCGGATTCGATGGCGACTGGGCCGGGGTGTTTTCCGGCTGGTTCGAGGCGATTTTAGCCGCGCCGCTCACCGACAGCGGTGCCAGCCTTAATCAACTCGGCGCCAAGGATAAGCAGGTTGAGCTGGAATTTTATTTACCCATCGACACCGATCTTGATCCCCGGCGGCTCGACGCGATAATTCGTGGTTACGATCCGCTCTCCGCGCCGTGCCCGCCGCTGGATTTCCGCCAGGTACGCGGGATGCTCAAGGGCTTTATTGATTTGGTGTTTCGCTGGCAGGGGCGTTATTACCTGCTGGACTACAAATCGAACTGGCTGGGTGAGGGCAGCGAAGCCTATACCCGCGAGGCGATGGTGCAGGCGATGCAGTCCCACCGCTACGATTTGCAGTACCAGTTGTATACCCTGGCGCTGCACCGCTACCTGCGCCACCGGCTGCCGGATTATCACTACGAGCGGCATTTCGGCGGCGTGATTTACCTGTTCCTGCGCGGTGTGGACCCGAGCCAGCCGTCAAACGGGATTTTTACCATCCGGCCGGATGCCCGGTTAATCGATGAAATGGATGCGCTGTTTGCAGGTCAGGAGCTGGCGACGCAATGAAAATGGATAAATTACTCCACCAGGCCCAACAGCTGAAATTGCTGCGTCCGCTGGACGTTCAGTTCGCGTTTATGGTGGCCTCGGCCGAAGAGCCCGCAGTGATGCTGGCAGCGGCATTAGTCAGTCGCGACGCAGGCGAAGGGCACGTTTGTATGCCCCTGAGCCGGTTAAACCCCGACGACGCGGCAGGTTTGCGGCGCGACCCGCTCTGGCAGACGCTGTTTGAGGCGGCGGGCAATCCGGGCGACTGGCGCGGCCTGCTGCTTGGCAGCCATGCGGTGAGTGAGGGCGAAGAGCCGACGCCGCTTAAGCTGGTGGGAGAATGTCTCTATTTGCATCGCATGTGGCGGCATGAAAAAGCCGTTGCGGCGTTTTTCCGCGAGCATAACCGGGTAATGACGGTGGACGGCTCGCGGGTTGCGGAAGTATTAAACGGGTTATTTGCTTCTGCGGAAGTGATTGACTGGCAAAAGGTTGCTGCTGCGGTGGCGTTGACCCGCCGGATATCGGTGATTTCCGGCGGGCCGGGCACCGGGAAGACGACCACCGTGGCGAAGCTGCTGGCCGCGCTGGTTCAACTCAATGATACGCCGCCGCGCATCAAACTGGCGGCCCCCACCGGGAAAGCCGCGGCACGGTTGACGGAATCGTTAGGCTCCGCGCTGGCGAGTTTACCGCTCAGCGATGCCCAAAAAGCGGCGTTCCCCGACGATGCCAGCACCCTGCACCGTCTGCTGGGCGTAACGCCGGGCCGTCAGCGGGCGCGCCATCATGAATCCAATCCGCTGCATCTGGATGTGCTGGTGGTGGATGAAGCCTCAATGATCGACCTGCCGATGATGGCCCGTTTAATCGCCGCGCTGCCGCCCCACGCGCGGGTGATTTTCCTGGGGGATCGCGATCAACTGGCGTCAGTGGAAGCGGGCGCGGTGCTGGGCGATATCTGCCACTACGCCCATGACGCCTATACGCCGGAGCGCGCTGCCGAGCTGAGCCAACTGACCGGCTGTTTGGTACCGCATTCCCGCTCCACCGCCGCGTGCGAGTTGCGCGACGCGCTGTGCCTGCTGCGCACCAGCTACCGCTTCGACAGTTCATCCGGTATCGGGCAACTGGCGCAGGCGGTGAACTGTAGCGACCATCACGGCGTGAATCAGGCTTTCGCCAACGGTTTCGCCGACATCTGCCAGAAGCCGCTCAACGGTGGCGAAGATTATGTGGCGATGATTGAAGACGCGATTGCCGGTTACGATCGTTATCTGAAGCAGGTGAATGCGCAGGCCGAACCGGCGGATATTCTGCGCGAGTTTAGCGAGTTCCAACTGCTGTGCGCGCTGCGCGAAGGGCCCTATGGCGTCAGCGGGCTTAACGAGCAGCTTGAACAGGCATTAGTCCGTAAGCGCAGAATTACCCGGTCGGCACATTCCAAATGGTATGAAGGCCGGCCGGTGATGATATCCCGTAACGACAGCGCGCTCGGGCTGTTTAACGGCGATATTGGCGTGGCGCTTAATCGCGGGCAGGGGCTGCGGGTCTGGTTCCCGCTGCCGGACGGAACGATTAAATCGGTGTCGCCCAGCCGCATGCCGGATCACGACACCGCCTGGGCGATGACCGTGCATAAATCCCAGGGATCGGAATTCAAACATGCGGCGCTGATTCTGCCCAATCAATACGCGCCGGTGCTGACCCGCGAACTGGTGTATACCGCCATTACCCGCGCCCGGGAAAAGCTATCGCTGTATGGCGATGAACGGGTGCTGCGCCAGGCCGTTACCGCCCGTACCGAGCGGCGCAGCGGGCTGCTGACGCATTTCTCGCAGTAGTGAAAGGGATTATGTCAGGTCTGCCATCAGCACCTTTGAGCGCCGCTGATAGTTGTACATCTCTTTTTTGCTTTCCGGCAGGGAATCAATATCCACCGGCGTAAAACCGCGCTCCTGGAACCAGTGGATGCTACGCGTGGTCAGCACGAACAGTTTGCTCAGGCCGAGCTGTTTCGCCTGGCTGGCGATGCGCTCCAGCAGCACTTCGCCGCGTGACGAACTGCGGTAATCCGGATGCACTGCCACGCAGGCCATTTCGCCAATTTTCTCTTCCGGGAAGGGGTAGAGCGCCGCGCAGGCAATGGTCAGGTTATCGCGCTGGATAATGGTGAACTTGTCGATCTCCATTTCCAGCTGTTCACGGGAACGGCGCACCAGAATGCCCTGCTGCTCCAGCGGACGGATCAGCTCAAGGATGCCGCCGATATCGTTAATGGTGGCGCGACGAATTTGTTCGGCGCTTTCCATAACGATTTGCGTACCGATGCCATCCCGGGAAAACAGCTCCTGCAACAGCGCGCCGTCTTCCTGATAGCTAATCAGGTGGCTGCGCCGCACGCCGCTGCGACAGGCTTTCACCGCGCCGCGCAGGAAACGCACCGTGCCGGAATGGTAATCGCCTGCGGCTTCCAGCTCATCGATCCGCGCCTGGGCGTCATTGGGGAACAGTTCGGAAATAATATTCCCTTCGCTGTCGGTCACGCCCTGAGATGAGCAAAAGCCGATCATTTTTTCCGCTTTTAATTTGCTGGCGATCTGTGTGGCGATCTCTTCCGAGGTGAGGTTAAAGCTTTCTCCCGTCACGGAGACCGCCACCGGCCCCATCAGGACAATTGCGCCGTTGTCTAACTGGCGGTTAATCGCTTCATCATCAATACGGCGAATACGTCCGCTGTGGCAGTAATCCACGCCATCATCCACGCCTAACGGCTGGGAGATAATAAAATTACCGCTGACCACGTTGATATGCGCGCCCTGAAGCGGCGTATTGCTGAGGCTCATCGAGAGGCGCGCGGTGATATCAAGCTGCAACAGCCCGGCCGCTTGCTTAACCAGCTCCAGGGTTTTGGCGTCAGTGACGCGGGTATGCTTGTGGTAAACCGGCTCGCAATGGTGCGCTGCAAGGTTGGCATCGATTTGCGGACGGGCGCCGTACACCACCACCAGGCGGATACCCAGACTGTGCAGTAGCCCTATGTCATTAACAATACTGGAGAAATTGTCATGCTCAATGGCCTCACCGCCCAGCATGATGACAAACGTTTTCCCCCGGTGGGTATTAATATAAGGGACAGAATGACGAAAACCCTCGACCAACTCGGTTCTACGTTCCTTCACCACGGCAAACCCTCTCAGTGCATTATTATTCGTAAATAATGTATTTTTATTCTTTTATTGGCTGTGGCGCAAGCGGCTTTTTTATCCAGGCGCTACCCACGCTATTCTTAAACAACCCGCATGCTCACAATGTTTACCCTTTTATAGATGACAGGCCGGACGCCATTCGCTAAAGTTTTTGGTCCAGATTTTAAGTTGTTATGCCAGTGACAGATTTTAGTGCTCGGGAGAGGCATGTCGGATTCCAGTAAATTATTTAGTCGCCGCCAGTTAATCAAAGGGGCAGGCGCGATGTGGTTATTAAGCGTAAGCCAGCCTGGCTTTGCCGCGAGCAGCCAGGTGATCGCCGTTCGCGTGTGGCCCGCTTCCTCTTATACCCGCGTCACGGTGGAATCTAACCGGCAAATTAAATACCGCCAGTTTGCGTTGAGCAACCCGTCGCGCGTGGTGGTGGATCTTGAAGGCGTGAACCTTAACTCGGTGTTGAAAGGGGTGGGCAACCAGATCCGTAGTGATGATCCCTTTATCCAGTCAGCACGCGTCGGTCAGTTCGATCCGAAAACCGTACGTATGGTTTTCGAACTCAAACAGAACGTGACGCCGCATCTGTTTGCGCTGGCGCCGGTCGCCGAATTTAAAGAGCGACTGGTAATGGACCTCTATCCGGTGAATGCCAACAGCGAGCAGGATCCGCTGCTGGCATTGCTGGAGGACTACAACAGCGGCGAGCTGGACAAGAAGGTGCCGCCTGCCGGAACCAGTAACACCGGGCCGCAACCCGGAAAAGCCGGGCGCGACAGGCCAATCGTTATCATGCTCGACCCGGGGCATGGCGGAGAGGATCCCGGCGCCATCGGGAAATATAAAACGCGGGAAAAGGACGTGGTGTTGCAAATCGCCCGTCGTCTGCGCGCGCTCATTGAAAGAGAGCCTAATATGAAGGCTTATATGACGCGCAACGAAGACGTGTTCATCCCGCTGAAGGTACGCGTCGCCAAAGCGCAGAAGCAGCGCGCCGATCTGTTTATCTCGATACACGCCGATGCGTTTACCAGCCGTGAGGCGCGTGGCTCTTCGGTGTTTGCGCTATCGACCAAAGGGGCGACCAGTACCGCCGCGCGGTATCTGGCGCAAACCCAGAACGCCGCTGACCTGGTGGGTGGGGTAAGCAAAAGCGGCGATCGCTATCTCGATCACACCATGTTCGATATGGTGCAGTCCCTGACGATTTCCGACAGCCTGAAGTTTGGTAAAGAAGTGCTGAACAGAATGGGCAAAGTGAACCGGCTGCATAAGAACCGGGTCGATCAGGCCGGGTTTGCGGTATTGAAAGCGCCGGATATCCCGTCGATTCTGGTGGAAACGGCATTCATCAGTAACATCGAAGAAGAGCGTAAACTGAAGACCGCTGCCTTTCAGCAGGAAGTGGCGGAGTCGATTCTGGCGGGGATTAAAGCCTACTTTACCAGCGAGGCAACGCTGGCGCGGCGCGGATAGATCCTGATGCCGCGGCGCTTGCGCTGCGGTAATGGGCTTTTTCAGACGTCAGAAACAAAAAAACACCCGGATGGGTGTTAGATGTTGGTTGCGGGGGCCGGATTTGAACCGACGACCTTCGGGTTATGAGCCCGACGAGCTACCAGGCTGCTCCACCCCGCGTCCGATTCTGCTGCGCATTTCAAATCACATGTGCGTTGGCTTTCCTGTGATTCGAACTGCTTTGCAGAATGATTACTGCATTAAATTTTAATTGGTTGCGGGGGCCGGATTTGAACCGACGACCTTCGGGTTATGAGCCCGACGAGCTACCAGGCTGCTCCACCCCGCGTCCGATTCTGCTGCGCA
>NZ_JACHZE010000003.1:0-172074 GCF_014193285.1 Atlantibacter sp. RC6 | reverse complement strand
CATTTCAAATCACATGTGCGTTGGCCTTCCTGTGATTCGAACTGCTTTGCAGAATAATACTTCTCTAATTTTAATTGGTTGCGGGGGCCGGATTTGAACCGACGACCTTCGGGTTATGAGCCCGACGAGCTACCAGGCTGCTCCACCCCGCGTCCGTGGATGCGCACTATACTCTGCTGACATTTCTATGCAACCCTTTTTGTAACAAAAGCGCTGATTTTGCCACTCACGGGCGGAATATCTCGCCAGATGCGCAATTTTTAGACGTTATGGCGAGATTGCGCCGGGCGCGCATTTCATTAGCCGATACGGTTTGCTATCTTCGCCTGCACGGCGCGGCAAACTGAGACTTCAAGATGAAAGGACGTTGGACAAAATATTTACTCACAGGGGCGATGGTCGTAGTGCTCGCATCCTGTTCATCAAAACCGACCGATCGCGGTCAGCAATATAAAGACGGCAAATTAAACCAGCCGTTTTCCCTGGTTAACCAGCCTGACGCCGTGGGCGCGCCGATTAACGCCGGGGATTTTGCCCAGCAGGTGACGGAAATTCGCAACGCGTCGCCGCGTCTGTATAACAGCCAGAGCAACGTCTATTCAGCGGTACAACAGTGGCTGCGTTCCGGTGGCGATACCCGCACTATGCGCCAGTTTGGCCTCGACGCCTGGCAGATGGAAGGCGCGGATAATTACGGCAACGTCCAGTTTACCGGTTACTACACCCCGGTGATCCAGGCGCGCCACACCCGTCAGGGCGAATTCCAGTACCCCATTTACCGTATGCCGCCTAAGCGCGGCGGACGTCTGCCGTCACGTGCGGAAATTTACGCGGGTGCGCTGAGCGAATCCTATGTACTGGCTTACAGCAACTCCCTGATGGATAACTTCATTATGGACGTGCAGGGCAGCGGCTATATTGACTTCGGCGATGGCGGCCCGCTGACGTTCTTTAGCTATGCAGGCAAGAACGGTCACGGTTACTACGCCATCGGCAAAGTCCTGATCGACCGTGGCGAAGTGAAGAAAGAAGATATGTCGATGCAGGCGATCCGCCATTGGGGCGAAACGCACAGCGAGGCGGAAGTACGCGAACTGTTAGAGAACAACCCGTCGTTCGTGTTCTTCAAGCCGCAAAGCTATTCACCAGTGAAGGGCGCGAGCGCCGTACCCTTGATTGGTCGCGCCTCGGTAGCCTCCGATCGGTCAATTATTCCGGCTGGCACCACGCTACTGGCGGAAGTCCCGCTGCTGGACAACAACGGCAAGTTCAATGGACAATATGAACTGCGCGTAATGGTGGCGCTGGACGTCGGCGGGGCAATTAAAGGCCAGCACTTCGACATCTACCAGGGCATCGGCGCTGACGCCGGGCATCGCGCGGGCTGGTATAATCACTATGGCCGCGTCTGGGTGCTGAAACCCGCACCGGGCACCGGCAACGTTTTTAACGGTTAATCCTTTCTTATGGCGGGTCCCTGGCCCGCCTTCTGGTTCTGAGGTTTTCATGGCTGTGGTAATGACGGACGCCTGGCGTAGCCGCTTTGGCGGCACGGCGCGTTTATATGGTCAACAGGCGCTGCAACTGTTTGCTGACGCGCATATCTGCGTGGTGGGGATCGGCGGCGTGGGGTCGTGGGCGGCGGAAGCGCTGGCGCGTACCGGGATCGGCGCGATCACGCTGATTGATATGGACGATGTGTGCGTCACCAACACCAACCGGCAAATCCACGCGTTGCGCGATAACGTCGGCCTGGCGAAAGCAGAGGTGATGGCGGAGCGCCTGCGGCAGATCAACCCGGAATGCCGCGTCACCGTAGTGGACGATTTCGTGACGGCGGATAACGTCGCCGCGCTGCTCAATCAGGGCTTTAGCTATGTGATTGACGCCATCGACAGCGTGCGTCCCAAAGCCGCCCTGATCGCCTACTGCCGCCGCAATAAAATCCCGCTGGTCACCACCGGCGGCGCGGGCGGGCAAATCGATCCGACGCAAATTCAGGTCACCGATCTGGCGAAAACGATTCAGGACCCGCTGGCGGCAAAACTGCGCGAACGCCTGAAAAGCGATTTTGGCGTGGTGAAAAACAGTAAAGGCAAACTGGGCGTTGACTGCGTGTTCTCGACGGAAGCGCTGGTTTACCCCCAGGCGGACGGTTCAGTCTGCGCAGCGAAAAGCACCGCGGAAGGGCCGAAGCGGATGGACTGCGCTTCTGGTTTTGGGGCGGCGACCATGGTGACGGCGACCTTTGGGTTTGTCGCCGTGTCCCACGCGCTCAAGAAAATGCTCGCTAAAGCGGCGCGCGCCGCGTAACGGTCAGGCTTCCCGCGCCGCCTGCGCTACCGCATTCGCCAGAGCGTCTAACCCCTGGCTACGGGAAGCGCTAATCTGGGCGCGTAATCCTAGGCTATCAAACAGCGCCAGCGGATCCTGAGCGGTCAATTGCGCCGGCGTTTTGCCTTCAATCGCCGTCAGCAGGATCGCCAGCAGGCCGCGCACTATCCGGCCTTCGCTATCGCCATAAAAATGCAGCGTACCGTCGGCCTGGCGGGTATGGCCCAGCCAGACGCGGTTTTCACATCCGGCAATCTCGATATTGTCCTGCTTCAAATCCGCAGGCAGCGGCGGCAGCTGTTTGCCCAGCAGGATCAGCTGGCGATACTTATCTTCCCATTGATTGAGCGGCGCGAACTGCTGGCGCAGCGTCTCTTCAGTGATCGAGGTGCCGAACGGATGCCCGGCCAGGAATGTACTTGTCATTTAATCCACCAAAAGTTCCAGCGCCTGGTCAACGGCTGCGACCAGCGCGTCTACATCCTGCCGGGTATTATAGGGCGCAAATGAGGCGCGCAGCGTGCCGCTGACGCCAAGCGCCGCCAGCAGCGGTTGGGCGCAGTGTTGCCCGGCGCGCAGCGCAATGCCGGATTGCGCCAGCAACGTGACCATATCGCTGTGGTGAACGCCTGCGAAATCAAAGGCTAACAGGCTGGAATCCTGGCAACGGAAACTGCGAAAACCGGGGCGTTTAGCCAGCGCATCTTCCGCCAGCGTCGCCAGCCCGCGGCTGTAGTTTTCCGATTCAACGACATCCACCGTTGCCAGCCATTCCAGCGCCGCGCTCAGCCCCATCACGCCCGCCACGTTTGGCGTACCGGCTTCAAAACGCCAGGGGGCAGGTTTAGGTGTAAAGCCCTCGAACGACACTTCGGTGAGCATTTTTCCGCCGCCGAGCCAGGGCTCCATCTCGTTCAGCAAAGCGGTTTTGCCATACAGCACGCCGATACCCGTTGGGCCGTAAAGCTTGTGACCGGAGAAGGCATAGAAATCGATGTCCAGCGCCTGGACGTTGGCCGGGCAATGCACCACACCCTGTGCGCCATCAACCATCACAACCGCGCCCGCCGCATGGGCGAGAGCAATCGCCTTCGCCAGATCCGGGCAACCGCCGGTCACGTTCGACATTTGCCCCAGCGCCAGAATGCGGGTGCGCGGGGTGATCAGCGCCGCGAGGTTCTCCACGTCCGGTAAATAGCTGGCGTTAAGCGGCAGCCTGACGATGCGCGCGCCAGTCTGCTGCGCCACCATCAGCCAGGGCACCAGGTTAGCGTGGTGCTCGGCAACGCTGACGATAATTTCATCGTCTGGCCTGAGGCGCGGGCGCGCGTAACACTGGGCGACGATATTAATGGCTTCGGTGGTGCCGCGCGTCCAGACGATGTCATGGCTCTGCGGGGCGTTAATCAGCCGGGCGACGCGATCGCGCGCCGCTTCGTATTGCGCCGTCAGGCGTTGGGCACTGGCGAACTGGCTACGATGAACGTTACCGGCGCTTAAACTGTAAAACTGTTGGGCGGCGTCGATCACCGCCTGCGGTTTTAAGGCGGTGGCGGCGCTGTCCAGATACACGCCTGCATCGGCCAGTGCGGGAAAGGCGCTGCGAAAAAGGGTGGGGTTGAATACTGTCATGGCGATCCTCTCATTTGCTGAGATCGTGGCGCATTTCACCGGTTGATACAAGGCGATTGATAATCCTCGGATTAGTCTGTTTATCCAGGCAACCCGGCGAAAGAACGTTATGCTAATTATTGTTTGGCAAATATTTTTGCCTGTTAGTAGATGAGCTTTACAGAGCATGAAACTCTACGAGGAGAAGAATATGAATAAGACAGCCGCAGTAGTATCCGCTTGTGTAATGGCTGTTGCCCTGAGCGCCTGTTCCGGTCCGAACTATGTCATGCACACCAACGATGGCCGCTCCATCGTATCCGAAGGCAAACCGCAGACTGATAAAGAAACCGGGATGATCAAGTACACCGACGCCAACGGCAATAAGCAGCAGATTAACCACAGTGACATCAAAGAAATGGTTGAACTGGAACGCTAAGCATCAGCAAACAGCAGCTAAAAAAAAGCACCGCAAGTTGCGGTGCTACATTAATCACTATGGACAGACAGGGTAAATGTACAGGAAGTGAAAAGGGGTAGTCTCGCTACCGAGGTCTGAATCGCAGACCAATTGCAAACACAACAACACAACATCACAACCGTAAGCCAAAAGTCCTCAGAACTATCGTTCGCAACGACCATCCCAATGACTTTTCGTTCCGGCTCAGGAAGTGCCGCAATGATAGGTATTTGCTGGTGCAACCTCAACGGACAATTTATAATGGCTCAGATAAAAAAAACTAATAGGTTAACTCTTGTTTCCTGTTTGTTACTGAGCATTAACATACAAGTCCGGTGACCATGTCAAAGCGATTACCACCCCTTAACGCATTACGCGTATTTGATGCCGCTGCCCGCCATTTAAGCTTCACCAAGGCGGCGGAAGAACTGTTCGTCACCCAGGCGGCAGTGAGCCATCAAATTAAGTCCCTGGAAGATTTTCTCGGATTAAAACTATTTCGCCGACGCAATCGCTCGCTGTTGCTCACGGAAGAGGGCCAAAGTTATTTTCTGGACATCAAAGAAATTTTCTCGCAGCTTACCGAGGCGACCCGTAAACTTCAGGCGCGCAGCGCTAAGGGCGCATTAACGGTTAGCCTGCTACCAAGCTTTGCCATCCACTGGCTGGTGCCCCGTCTTTCCAGCTTTAATATGGCGTACCCCGGTATCGACGTGCGTATTCAGGCGGTCGATCGCCAGGAAGATAAGCTGGCGGATGACGTCGACGTAGCGATTTTCTACGGGCGCGGCAACTGGCCGGGGCTACGGGTAGAAAAGTTGTATGCGGAATATCTGCTGCCGGTTTGTTCGCCGATGCTGTTAACGGGTGATAAACCGTTGAAAGTCCCGGAAGATCTGGGGCGTCACACTCTGTTGCATGATGCATCGCGTCGCGACTGGCAAACTTATACGCGTCAGCTTGGTCTTACTCATATTAACGTGCAGCAGGGACCGATATTCAGCCACAGCGCCATGGTATTGCAGGCGGCGATCCACGGGCAGGGCATCGCGTTAGCCAATAACGTGATGGCGCAAACCGAAATCGAAGCCGGGCGTCTGGCTTGCCCGTTTAATGATGTGCTGGTCAGTAAAAACGCGTTTTATCTGGTATGTCATGACAGTCAGGCAGAACTGGGTAAAATAGCGGCCTTTCGCCAATGGATACTGTCGAAAGCAGCCAGCGAGCAGGAAAAATTCCGTTTTCGCTATGAGCAATAATCTTTTTTTGCGTATAACGAGTACGCATTACTTTAGGGCTAACACATGACCAGCCGATTCATGCTGATTTTTACTGCCGTTAGCGGCTTTATTTTTGTGGCGCTTGGGGCATTTGGCGCGCACGTATTAAGCAAAACCATTGGGCCGATGGAGATGGGATGGATCCATACCGGCCTGCAATACCAGGCGTTTCATACCCTGGCAATTTTGGGTCTGGCGGTGGCCATGCAGCGCCGCATCAGCATCTGGTTTTACTGGAGCAGCGTGTTTATGGCGCTGGGCACCGTCTTGTTCAGCGGCAGTCTGTACTGCCTGGCGCTGTCGCATTTGCGCCTGTGGGCGTTTGTTACGCCGGTAGGAGGCGTCAGCTTTCTCGCCGGTTGGGTATTGATGTTAATTGGCGCAGTGCGTCTGAAACGAAAAGGCAGTGGGCATGAATAAGGTAATTTTGTATTGCCGCCAGGGTTTTGAGAAAGAGTGTGCGGCGGAGATTACCGATAAAGCGGCTCTCCTGAACGTTTATGGGTTTGCACGCGTTAAAGAGCAATCCGGCTATGTAATTTTTGAATGCTATCAGCCGGAAGAGGCGGATAAACTGGCGCGCGAACTGCCGTTCAGTTCGCTGATTTTTGCCCGGCAGATGTTCGTTGGCGGTGAGTTGTTGCAGAACCTGCCGCCGGAAGACCGAATTACGCCGATCGTTGGCATGTTGCAGGGCGTCGTGGAAAAGGGCGGCGACCTGCGTGTGGAAGTGGCCGACACCAATGAAAGCAAAGAGCTGATGAAGTTCTGCCGCAAATTCACCGTGCCGCTGCGCGCCGCACTGCGCGAAGCCGGCGTGCTGGCGAAGTCCGAAACCCCGAAACGCCCGGTGGTGCACGTTTTCTTTATCGCCCCCGGCTGCTGCTACACCGGCTATTCATATACCAATAACAACTCCCCGTTCTATATGGGCATCCCGCGCCTGAAATTCCCGGCGGACGCGCCCAGCCGCTCGACGCTGAAACTGGAAGAAGCGTTCCACGTGTTTATCCCGGCGGATGAGTGGGACGAACGTCTGGCCAACGGTATGCACGCCGTTGACCTGGGCGCGTGCCCCGGCGGCTGGACCTACCAACTGGTGAAACGCAATATGTGGGTCGCGTCGGTGGATAATGGCCCAATGGCGCAAAGCCTGATGGATACCGGGCAGGTGACCTGGCTGCGCGAAGATGGTTTCCGCTATCGTCCCAACCGCAATAACATCTCCTGGCTGGTGTGCGATATGGTGGAAAAGCCTGCTAAAGTGGCGGCGCTGATGGCGCAGTGGCTGGTGAACGGCTGGTGCCGCGAGGCGATTTTCAACCTCAAGCTGCCGATGAAAAAACGCTACGAGGAAGTGTCCCAGAATATCGCGTTTATCCAGCAACAGCTGGATGCTAACAACGTCAGCGCCCAGATTCAGGCGCGTCAGCTTTATCACGATCGCGAAGAAGTGACCGTTCACGTACGCCGCATGTGGGCGGCGGTGGGCGGACGGCGCGACGAACGCTAAGCGATTTTCACTTTTGCAAAGGGCCTTCGAGCCCTTTGCTGTTTCTCAGGCTCAACGCCGCGTCAGGCGCAGCTGTTGCAAATTGCCGTCCAGCTGGAGATCGGTTTTCAGGGTGGAAATCGTCCGGCTCAGGAAAGCGTTCTCGCGGTGCGCTTCGAGTTTTTTACGCCATTTCTCCGGCACGCTTTCCAGACTGGCATAAATGTTTTCCAGCGAACCAAACTCGCGAATAAGCTGGGTGGCGCTTTTCGGCCCAATGCCCGCCACGCCGGGGATTTTCGAGCTGCTGATGCCTGCCAGCCCCCAGTAATCCGGGAGCGTCTGCGGCGCGACGCCATACTCATTTTCGATAAACGGCGCATCCAGCCAGCGTTTCTGAAAGTAATCGCGGATTTGGATCGCCGATGATAGCAGCTGGCAATAGCCTTTATCGGTAGAAACAATCATCGCCTGATGCCCGGCAGTGGCGATTTTTACCGCCAGGGTGGCAGCGAGATCGTCTGCCTCGTTCCCCGGGGAATGCCAGCACGCTACGCCATGTTCGGTAAACGCCCGGCGCAGGGCGGGCATTTCGGCGTGCAGATCGTCCGGCATTGGCGCGCGTCCCGCTTTGTAATCCGGGAAAAGCTGATGACGCCAGCCGCTATCGCGGGCCTCGTCGTCAAACACGGCGACGGCATGGGTCGGATGACTGTGCACAATTAACTGCTGAAGCGCATGAACGCAGGTATCTGCACAGGGCGAACCCTGTACGGCATGAATGCGACGAATAAGATTCAGCGCGTCAACGATTAATAGTACAGCCATGTATTCCGCCTCCGTGTCAGTGTGGGGCTACCCTATCATTTCTCGATAGCATGGACCACAAATCAGGGGGAATCAGGAAGATATGCCGCAAAAACAGCTCCGCCTTCACAGGGAAGGCGGAGAAGGAAGGGTTAATCGCAGGTAACGACTTTCATCGCCAGACCACCGCGCGAGGTTTCACGGTACTTGGCGTTCATGTCTTTACCCGTTTCGTACATGGTTTCGATAACTTTATCGAGGCAGACGCGCGGCTCGCTGGTGCGACGCAGCGCCATACGCGCAGCGTTCACCGCTTTCACAGCAGCAATAGCGTTACGCTCGATGCATGGCACCTGCACCTGTCCGGCAACCGGGTCGCAGGTCAGGCCAAGGTTGTGTTCCATGCCGATTTCCGCCGCGATGCACACCTGCATCGGGCTTGCGCCCAGCAGCTCCGCCAGACCCGCCGCCGCCATAGAGCAGGCGACGCCCACTTCACCCTGGCAACCCACTTCCGCACCGGAAATAGAGGCGTTCATCTTGTAGAGCGAGCCGATAGCGCTGGCAACCAGCAGGTAACGCGCCAGCGAGTTGGCGTTCACTTCGCGGATAAACTTGTCGTAGTACGCCAGCACAGCCGGAACGATGCCGCATGCGCCATTGGTCGGCGCGGTGACAACGCGACCACCCGCGGCGTTTTCTTCGTTAACCGCCAGCGCGAACATGTTGATCCAGTCAACCACCGCCATCGGGTCCATGGTGGTTTTGTCGCTGCTCACCAGCATACGGCGCAGCGCCGCGGCACGGCGCGGTACGCGCAGTTTGCCCGGCAGAACGCCTTCGGTGGTGATGCCGCGTTCAATGCCGCCGCGCATCACTTCCCATACTTGCGCCAGATGGGTTTCGAGCTCTTCTTTGCTGCGCAAAGCGAGTTCGTTTTTCATCATCAGGCCGGAGAGCGACAGGCCGGTTTCGCGGCAATGGCGCTGTAAATCCGCTGCGTTTTTATACGGATAAGGCACTTCGACCGGTGACGCGTTGGTCACGCCGAAGTGGTCTTCATCGACGATAAAGCCACCGCCGATGGAGTAATAAGTCTGGCTGTAAACCACCTTGTCACCGGCAAGCGCGGTAATGCGCATCCCGTTTTCGTGCAGGGAAAGGTTATCAGCGTGGAAATTCATGCACTGATCGACCGGGAATTCCACTTCGTGTTCGCCGTTCGCCAGTTGCAGGCGTCCATGGGTGTTAACGTCCTGAATAAAGCCAGGAATGCTATCGATATCAACCGAGTGCGGCAGGTTGCCCGCCAGACCCATAATGATAGCAATATCAGTGTGGTGGCCCTTGCCCGTCAGGGAAAGAGAACCGTAAACATCAACAACGACACGGGTAACATCACGCAACAATCCTTGTGCGATTAAATCATCCGTAAACTGCTTGCCCGCTTTCATCGGCCCGACAGTATGGGAACTCGAAGGACCGATACCGATTTTGAAAATATCAAAAACACTAATCATGATGCATCCATTGCGTAGTGAGAGGTAAGGGCATGCGCCGCTCAGCGAGCGGCGCGGACGAGGCTATTAGCCGAACAGCGAGTAGAAGATAGCGGAGATGGCAATCAGGCCCATCACAACTACGAATACGTTGCTGATATGGCCGCTGTACTTGCGCATAGCCGGCACTTTGTGGATGGCATACATCGGCATCAGGAACAGGATCATTGCGATAACCGGGCCGCCCAGGGTTTCAATCATGCCCAGGATGCTCGGGTTCAGGGTCGCCACAATCCAGGTGGTAACCAGCATGAACAGCGCAGTGATGCGGTTCAGTTTGTTGATTTCGATAGATTTACCTTTGCCACGCAGAGATTTAATCACCATACCGTTGAAGCCTTCACGCGCGCCCAGGTAGTGGCCCAGGAAGGATTTGGTGATAGCGATAATCGCGATGATCGGCGCCATCCAGGCGATGATCGGCGCGTTAAAGTGGTTAGCCAGATAAGACAGAATCGAGATGTTCTGCGCTTTCGCTTCCGCCAGGTCAGCCGGGGAGAGGCTCAGTACGCAGCTGAACACGAAGAACATGACCGTCAGCACCATCATGATGTGTGCGAACGCCAGAATACGTGAACATTTCTTCTCTGCTTCCACACCGTACTCTTCACGCTTCGCCACGGCGAAGGAGGAGATGATCGGTGAGTGGTTAAAGGAGAACACCATTACCGGGATGGCCAGCCACAGCGTCATCCACAGGCCGTTGCCGGTAGAGGCAGAGCTCAGGGACAGGGTGTCCAGCGCCGCGCCGTTCCACTGCGGGATCAGGTACAGCGCCAGCAGCATCAGGGCCGCCACAAACGGGAACACCAGCACGCTCATCGCTTTTACGATCATGTGCTCGCCGAAACGCACGATAGTCATCATGCCGACAATCAGGATCAGCGACAGGATGGCACGCGGCGGCGCAGTCATGCCCAACTGGTGGGTAATAAAGCTGTCCACCGTGTTGGTGATCGCCACGCTATACACCAGCAGGATGGGGTAAATAGCAAAGAAGTAGAGCAGGGTGATCAGTTTGCCTGCGCCGACGCCGAAGTGTTCTTCAACCACTTCAGTGATGTCTTCGCCCGGGTTTTTGCCTGACAGCACAAAGCGGGTCAGCCCACGGTGTGCAAAGAAGGTCATCGGGAAAGCAATGATCGCCATGATGATCAGCGGGATCATGCCGCCGACACCGGCGTTGATAGGTAAGAAAAGAACACCTGCGCCGATTGCCGTGCCGTACAGGCCAAGCATCCACATGGTGTCGGTTTTGCGCCATGAACTACGCGTCGCGGTTGACGCAATGGTGCTGGTTTGAGTGGTTTCCATCTGTTTCTCCTGGAGGAAGCATAAAAATCAGGCTTTTAGAGACATCCAATGCAAAAGTGCCTGACTGTAAAACGAAATACTGGTAAAGAGGGGATTTTTATAATTTTTTCCCGTAACTATTTTCGGGCGGAAAGATACATTTATGGCGTCAATCTATCAGTGATCGGGATCTCAATTGCCATAATCTACTTTTTATAAGGGTATTTTTTGGGCCTTTGCGCTGCTTTATTACTCCTTTGCCAGATTATTGGACGCGAAGCCTATCATTCGCAGGGCAGGGCAGGATACTGTCAGCGACAGATATCAGATTTTGCTCTGTTAAATTGAGGTTAAACGAGATTTATTAAGGGAAATTGATTACTTAGAATGATGTTTTCCGTCGGGAACGTGAAAGCAATCGTTTTCTTTTTGACGTCAGGACGAAAAAAAGGGCGGCTCAGCGCCGCCCTCACTGTTTAGATTATGCTAGGTACAGATCTCATAGCAGGGGATGTACGCGCTGCCCGGCAGTTTCATGCGGTGCTGTGCGACAAAACCCTGAAGCAGATGATCCATCTGCTTCATCATGTGCGCATCGCCGTGAATTTTATACGGGCCGTATTGTTCAATAGCCCGGATGCCGTTTTCCTTCACGTTACCCGCGACGATGCCGGAGAAGGCGCGACGCAGATCCGCCGCCAGCACTTCCGTCGGCTGATCAGGATAAAGTTTCAGGTTCGCCATATTGGTGTGGGTTGGCTCGAACGGCACCTGCAGATCCGGCGAAATGCGAATCGACCAGTTAAAACTGTAGGCGTCGCCGGTTTCACGACGGTTCTCTTTTACCTGCGGCATCGCTTTTTTCATCTGGCGCGCCACTTCCGGAGCATCATCGATAATAATGCGGTAGTAACGACGCGCCTGCTCGCCCAGGGTACTGACAATAAACTCATCCAGTACCCGGAAGTAATCCGCGCTCTGCTTCGGCCCGGTAAGGATTAGCGGCAGCACCTGGTCCTGGTTGTGCGGATTCATCAGAATGCCCAGTAAATAAAGCAGCTCTTCCGCCGTCCCCACGCCGCCCGGGAAAATAATGATCCCATGGGCGATACGCACGAACGCTTCGAGGCGCTTTTCAATATCCGGCATGATGATCAACTCGTTGACCAACGGATTCGGCGGTTCCGCCGCGATAATCGACGGCTCGGTCATACCGATAAAGCGGCCATCTTTATAGCGCTGTTGAGCGTGGCCCACCGCCGCGCCCTTCATTGGCGCTTCCATCGCGCCCGGCCCGCAGCCGGTACAGATATTGAGTTCGCGCAGGCCCAACTGGGTGCCGACGCGGCGGGCATACAGATATTCGGTTTCGTTGATTGAGTGGCCGCCCCAGCACACCACCATATTCGGCGCTTCCCCAACGTGCAGCGCGCGGGCGTTGCGCAGGATCGAAAACACCAGGTTAGTGATATGAGTGGAATCTTCCAGGTCGAGATGCTGTAACCGACCGGCGTTGGTAATTTGCCCGTTAACGAACAAAATATCGCGCAGTACCGCGAACAGGTTGGCCTGTAACGAGCGAATAATGCGGCCATCGACAAAGGCCTCATCCGGCGGGTTAATCAGTTCGAGCTTTACGCCGCGCTCGCGCCGCAGCACGTTAATATCGAAATTCTCGAAGCGAGAAAGCAGTTCTTTACTGTTGTCGGTCTGACTACCGGAATTCAGTACAGCCAGTGAACAATTGCGGAAGAGTTGATAAAGGTCGCTGCTGGCCGTGCGTTTAAGCATGTCAACTTCCAGCTGCGACAACATATCCATTGAGCCAAGCGGGCTAATATGTGTAATCAAGTGAACTCCTTACGGGCACAACGCGCCGATCCCTGTGATTACAATAGCCCCGCCCGCTCAGGTTTAACAACCCGCTAACGTAAAATGGTGTGTCAAATGCGAGACATATTCCAGTTATTGGCGCACCAGCCGCCCGGTGGCAGGGGTGAAATCGCTATTGCTGCGCCAGGGGTTAATGTCCAGCCCGCCGCGCCGGGTATAGCGCGCATAGACGCTCAGGGTTTGCGGGCGGCAGAATCGCATGATGTCGCTAAAAATTCGCTCTACGCACTGCTCATGGAATTCGTTATGGTGGCGGAATGAGACCAGATAACGCAGCAGTTTTTCCCGGTCGATTTGCGGGCCGCGATAGCGGATTTGCACCGAGCCCCAGTCTGGCTGATGGGTAATCAGACAGTTGGATTTCAGGATATGGCTGACCAGGGTTTCTTCAACCTGCTGCTCTCCCGCCGCGCCGTCCAGATACGCGGCATCAAACTCATAGTGATCAATGGTGATAGGTTGATCGTCGATACACACGCCGTCGAACGCGGCGATGGCGTGTCCTTCAATCTCCTGGAGCCGGTAAAGCTGTACCTCGACGTGGCCCTGCGCGCAGTGGCTTAAATCCCGGGCAAGGGTGTTTTGCACCTCATCCCAGCTGGCGAAACGGCTCTGGTTAAAGCTGTTGAGGTAAAGTTTGAAGCTCTTGGACTCCACCAGATTGACGCTGGTGGAATCAATGCTGACGTGCCCGACCGCCACCTGCGGTAAGCCGTTGCTGTTCAGCCAGGAGAGCTCGTACAGCGTCCAGATATCCGCGCCGTGAAACGGTAAATCCTCAGCGCTAATTCCCAGCGGGTCGCGGTTTAAACTGCGCGGCACCGGCTGCAACAGGCTGGCATCGTAAATATCCCGGTAATCCGTGGACTTGCCGAGCGTCAGTCCACTTAACGCCGCGTGGTTTTCATAAGAAGTCATGTGTCACCAAAATAAAGCAGGTACAATATTCGGCCTAGTGTACCGTACCTGGCAAAGAGAGAGAAACGTGGTGGAAAGTGACGTGCAGCAAGCCCTGAAAGCCTTTACCAGCCGATTTTGCGACGCGTGGCATGAGGCGTACGCCACCTGGCCGCAAAGCGAAGAGCTCTATGGAGTGCCCTCGCCGTGCATCATTTCGGCGTTGCAGGATAAAGTGATTTGGCAGCCGCAGCCGTTTGAACCTGCCGCCGATCTCAGCGCTGTGGAGCGGGCGATGGATATCGTACTGCGCGCGGATACCCACTCTTTTTATACCACCCAGTTTGCTGGCGATATGCCCGCGCAGTTTGCCGGCGAAACGCTGACGCTGCTGCAAACCTGGAGTGAAGACGACTTTCGCCGGGTACAGGAAAACCTGATCGGGCATCTGGTCACGCAAAAGCGCTTAAAACTTTCTCCTACGCTGTTTATTGCGACCCGGGAGGATGAACTGGAGGTGATTTCAGTGTGCAACTTGAGCGGCGAAGTGGTGCTGGAAAAGCTGGGAACCCGCCAGCGCACCGTGCTTGCGCCGACGCTGAGCGACTTCCTGACGCGCCTTGAACCGCGAGTGTAAGCCTGTTTTGCTAATCCGCGTGTGAGATATCTCTTACAAGTTTGTGAGATATCGGCACTAACACTTTAGAGTGTTTACCTGGGTGTTGGATTTAACCTGTTTTTTATCAGGTGGTTACGATTGAAATTGTTGCTTTCGAATGAAACTTAACCGCAATTTGTGATCCCTGTTCGCTTGTAAGGCGAGCCGTAATAGCGGATTCTATATGTGTCGACAGGAAGTCGCGACATGAAGTGTACATCAGGAGGATGTTACTTCAGACAGGGAACACACCGGGACGGTGATTCAGGGAAGGCTTCAGGAAGAAGCAAGGATAACGCAAGGCTGCGTTAAAGGACACCTCCAGGAGGGAGAACGAGAGCCGGTCGGGATGTTCGGTGGATCAGGATGATCAGGGATTCAGCGCCAGGAAGGTGCAACTAAGCCATCAGGATGATGTCGTGCAGGATGCATGAATAAGGACATTGAGCTCTTGAGCTCGCAGGAAAAGTTGTCACGGATGAGCAGGGAGCAACAAAAGTAGCCGGACTGCTGCGAAACGAACCGGGAGCACTGTTTTTACAGTGCTCCCTTTTTTTATTCCCGCCATGAAATGCTATGCTTCGCGCCTGTTTGCCGGAATCGAGGTCATCATGAACAGAGCTGAAGCTGTGCGTCAGCAGCTTTTACGTATCGAAACCACGCTGCGTCATCATCAACAGTGGCAGGGCACGCCCCCTGATGCCGCTGCGTTTAACAGCGATAAACCATTTTGTCTGGATACTCTCGCGCCTTATGAATGGCTGCAATGGATTTTTATTCCGCGGATGAATGCGCTGCTCGACAGCGACACCCCGCTGCCGCAGGCGTTTGCTATCGCGCCTTATTATGAAGTGGCGCTGCATCCCGGCCATCCGGCGCGGGAAGATGTGCTGGAACTTCTTCAGGAAATGGACGCCTGGTTCACTGAGGAAAACTCGTGAGTCTGGAAATCCTGTATCAGGATGAATGGCTGGTGGCGGTCAATAAACCGTCCGGCTGGCTGGTGCACCGCAGTTGGCTCGATCGTGATGAAAAAGTCGTGGTGATGCAAACCGTGCGCGATCAGATTGGTCAGCACGTGTTTACCGCCCATCGGCTGGACAGGCCGACCTCCGGCGTGTTGCTGATGGGCCTTTCCAGTGAAGTGGGGCGGCTACTGGCCCAGCAGTTTGAACATCATCAAATCCAAAAACACTACCACGCCATTACCCGCGGCTGGTTGCAGGATGAGGCGGTGCTGGATTATCCCTTGACCGAAGAGCTGGATAAAATTGGCGATAAGTTTTCCCGCACCGATAAAGGCCCGCAGCCGGCAGTGACCCACTATCGCGGCATCGCCACCGCTGAAATGCCGGTCGCGGTCGGCCGCTATTCGACCGCGCGCTACAGCCTGGTGTCGTTACTGCCGCAAACCGGGCGCAAGCACCAGCTTCGCCGCCACTTAGCGCATCTGCGCCACCCGATTATTGGCGACAGCAAACACGGTGATTTACGGCAAAACCGCGCGGCGGCAGAACATTTTGGCTGCGATCGCCTGATGTTGCATGCCAGTTCGCTGTCGCTGAATCACCCTGTCACCGGCGAACCGCTGACGATGACGGCTCCGCTGGACAATGTCTGGATGTCGGCACTGTCACATTTCGGCTGGTGTGGAATTCTCCCCGATATTGAAAGGGTTGAGTTTCCTTCACTCAACGGTCAGGATGACTCTCATCAGGATTAACCGTAAGGAGTCACAGCAATGGCAAAGATAGGGATTTTTGTCGGCACCATGTATGGCAACGCGCTACTGGTGGCGGAAGAGGCGGAGGCCATCTTACGCGGCCAGGGGCATAGCGCCACCGTGTATGAGGATCCAGAACTCAACGACTGGCGGCAGTATGAGAACGATTATGTGCTGGTGGTGACCTCGACAACCGGGCAGGGTGATCTGCCGGACAGCATTGCGCCGCTGTTTCAGGGCATTAAGGACCAACTGGGCTATCAGCCGGGGCTGCGTTATGGCGTGATTGCTCTGGGCGATAGCACCTACAAGAATTTCTGCGGCGCCGGAAAGCAGTTCGATGCGCTGCTCGCTGAACAAAGCGCCAAACGGGTGGGCGAGGTGTTGCTGATCGACGCCAGCGAAGATCCGGAACCGGAATCCGTTTCCAATCCCTGGGTTGAAGCCTGGGGCGCGCAACTCAATTAATGCCGGGCCCCTGGCCGGGGGCTCACATTCTGCGTCAAGCGACAAACCTCACACTCTTTATCTTCATTTCATTTGAAACAACGTTTCATGGACCAGCGGTTTCATTTCCGTGAAGCATCGCCCACTGCGTTGTGCGGATGCCATAAACCCTTAAGGTAATGCCACGCAATGTTGTGGCGCTGCACGGTGAGCTCTTTTCCTCCCCTTCATATACTTTTTTCGCCAGTTCTTAAAACGCAGAAATCAGGGCGGTCACGCCTCTGGGCTAACAATACTGCGACTTACAACTAAAAACTCATTCTGATTACCCTCCAGGTTGTGCTGTTCAGAATGAATGTAGCAACACGCTATGATTCAGGAGTGCAACAATGAATACGATTAGCCAGACGGCGAGCGCCGTGCAAAAGCGCACCAATGCTCGTTATTGGATAGTGGTGATGCTGTTTATCGTCACCTCGTTTAACTATGGCGACCGCGCCACGCTCTCTATCGCCGGGTCAGAAATGGCCAAAGATATCGGGCTGGATCCGGTCGGGATGGGTTATGTGTTCTCTGCGTTTTCGTGGGCATACGTAATCGGTCAGATCCCGGGCGGTTGGCTGCTTGACCGTTTTGGTTCAAAACGCGTCTACTTTTGGTCCATCTTTATCTGGTCGATGTTTACCCTGTTGCAGGGCTTTGTCGATATCTTCAGTGGTTTCGGCATCATCGTTGCGCTTTTTACCCTGCGCTTCCTGGTGGGGCTGGCTGAAGCGCCTTCTTTCCCCGGCAACAGCCGGATCGTCGCGGCCTGGTTCCCGGCGCAGGAAAGGGGTACCGCCGTCGCTATTTTTAACTCTGCACAGTACTTCGCGACCGTTATTTTCGCCCCGATCATGGGCTGGCTGACGCACGCGGTGGGCTGGTCGCATGTGTTCTTCTTTATGGGCGGTCTGGGTATTCTGGTCAGCTTCCTGTGGCTGAAAATGATCCACGAACCGAACCAGCATCCTGGCGTAAACCAGGCGGAGCTGGATTATATCGAAGCGGGCGGCGCGCTGATCAATATGGATCAGAAGAGCAGCAAGCAAACCGTGCCGTTCAGCCAGAAATGGGGGCAGATCAAGCAACTGTTGCAGTCTCGGATGATGATTGGCGTGTACATCGGCCAGTACTGCATTAACGCCCTGACGTACTTCTTTATTACCTGGTTCCCGGTGTATCTGGTGCAGGCGCGCGGCATGTCGATTCTTAAAGCGGGTTTCGTGGCGTCTATTCCGGCCATCTGCGGCTTCGTGGGCGGCGTGTTAGGCGGCATTATTTCCGACTGGCTGATGCGGCGTACCGGTTCGCTGAATATCGCCCGTAAGACGCCGATCGTGCTGGGTATGCTGCTCTCCATGACCATGGTGTTCTGTAACTATGTGGATGCGGAGTGGATGATTATCGGCTTTATGGCCATGGCGTTCTTCGGTAAAGGCATCGGCGCGCTGGGTTGGGCGGTGATGGCGGATACCGCGCCGAAAGAGATCAGCGGCCTGAGCGGCGGTCTGTTCAACATGTTCGGCAACATCTCCGGTATCGTGACGCCGATTGCTATCGGTTATATCGTTGGGGTTTCCGGTTCGTTCAATGGCGCGCTGATTTATGTGGGTGTCCACGCTTTTATCGCGGTGCTGAGCTATCTGGTGATCGTGGGTGATATCAAACGTATCGAACTTAAACCTGTTACCGGGAGCCGCGCATGACCACACAATCGAGTCCCGTCATTACCGCGATGAAGGTGATCCCGGTCGCCGGCCAGGACAGCATGCTGATGAACATCGGCGGCGCGCATAATGCCTGGTTCACCCGTAATATCGTGGTGCTGACAGACAACGCCGGTAACACCGGCGTTGGCGAAGCCCCTGGCGGCGAAGTGATTTACCAGACTCTGGTGGACGCCATTCCCGGCGTGGTCGGCCAGCAGGTGGCGCGCCTGAATCGCGTGGTGCAACAGGTGCACAAGGGCAATCAGGCGGCGGATTTCGATACCTTTGGTAAAGGCGCCTGGACGTTTGAACTGAAAGTGAATGCCGTGGCGGCGCTGGAAGCGGCACTGCTCGATCTGCTGGGCAAAGCGCTGAACGTACCGGTGTGCGAACTGCTCGGCCCAGGCAAGCAGCGCGATGCGGTCACCGTACTGGGCTATCTGTTCTATATCGGCGATCGCACCAAAACCGACCTGCCTTATCAGGCGGGCGAGCAGGGCAAGCACCCGTGGTATCACCTGCGCCATCAGGAAGCGATGGACAGCGACGCGGTGGTGCGCCTGGCGGAAGCGGCCCAGGATCGCTACGGGTTTAAAGATTTCAAACTTAAAGGCGGCGTATTGCCGGGCGAGCAAGAGATTGACGCCGCCCGTGCCCTGAAAAAACGCTTCCCGGATGCACGCATTACCGTGGATCCGAACGGGGCCTGGCTGCTGGATGAAGCCATCGAGTTGTGCAAAGGGCTGAATGATGTACTCACCTACGCCGAAGATCCGTGCGGCGCGGAGCAGGGCTATTCCGGACGGGAAGTGATGGCGGAATTCCGTCGCGCAACCGGGCTGCCGGTTGCCACCAATATGATCGCCACCAACTGGCGTGAAATGGGCCACGCGATCATGCTCAATGCGGTGGATATCCCGCTGGCGGACCCGCATTTCTGGACCTTAAGCGGCGCGGTGCGCGTGGCGCAGATGTGTGACGACTGGGGCCTGACCTGGGGTTGCCACTCCAATAACCATTTTGATATTTCGCTGGCGATGTTTACCCACGTCGGCGCGGCGGCGCCGGGCAACCCGACCGCCATTGATACTCACTGGATCTGGCAGGAAGGCGAATCACGGCTGACCCGCGATCCGCTGCAAATTAAAGACGGCAAAATCGCCGTACCGGATGCGCCGGGCCTGGGCGTGGAGATCGACTGGGATCAAATCCACAAAGCCCACGAAGCGTATAAGAAACTGCCCGGCGGCGCGCGTAATGATGCCGGCCCGATGCAGTATCTGATTCCTGGTTGGAAATTTGACCGCAAACGTCCGATATTCGGACGTTCCTGAAGGCTTAGAGAAAGGATTTACATGATGACGACTTATCAATCCACGCCCGTAGTCACCGAAATGCAGGTTATCCCGGTTGCGGGTTACGACAGCATGCTGATGAACCTGAGCGGCGCTCATGCTCCGTTCTTCACGCGTAATATCGTGATTATCAAAGACAACTCCGGCCATACCGGCGTGGGCGAAATCCCTGGCGGCGAGAAAATTCGCCAGACCCTGGAAGATGCCGCCGCCCTGGTGGTGGGCAAAACGCTCGGTGAATATAAAAACGTCCTCAATACCGTGCGCAACACCTTTGCCGACCGCGATGCGGGCGGCCGCGGCCTGCAAACCTTCGACTTGCGCACCACCATTCACGTGGTCACCGGTATCGAAGCCGCGTTGCTGGATCTGTTAGGCCAACACCTGGGGGTTAACGTGGCGTCGCTGCTGGGCGATGGTCAGCAGCGCAGTGAAGTGGAAATGCTCGGCTATCTGTTCTTCGTCGGCGACCGTAAACGTACTCCGCTGCCTTACCAGAGCCAGCCGGACGACGCGTGCGACTGGTATCGCCTGCGCCACGACGAAGCCATGACCCCGCAGGCCGTCGTGCGCCTGGCGGAAGCGGCTTACGAGAAATACGGCTTTAACGATTTCAAACTCAAAGGCGGCGTGCTGGCGGGTGAAGAAGAGGCTGAATCTATCGTGGCGCTGGCGAAGCGCTTCCCGCAGGCGCGCGTGACGCTGGACCCGAACGGCGCATGGTCGCTGAACGAAGCGATCAAAATCGGTAAATACCTGAAAGGCTCACTGGCCTACGCGGAAGATCCGTGCGGCGCTGAGCAGGGCTATTCCGGACGCGAAGTGATGGCGGAATTCCGCCGCGCCACCGGCTTGCCGACCGCGACTAACATGATCGCTACCGACTGGCGTCAGATGGGGCACACCCTGTCGCTGCAATCCGTGGATATCCCGCTGGCGGACCCGCACTTCTGGACCATGCAAGGGTCGGTCCGCGTGGCGCAGATGTGCCATGACTTCGGGCTGACCTGGGGCTCGCACTCCAATAACCACTTTGATATCTCGCTGGCGATGTTTACCCATGTGGCCGCCGCCGCGCCGGGCAACATTACCGCCATCGATACCCACTGGATCTGGCAGGAAGGCAACCAGCGCCTGACCAAAGCGCCGTTCGAAATCAAGGGCGGCATGGTGCAGGTGCCGTCAGCACCGGGCCTGGGCGTCGAGCTGGATATGGACCAGGTGATGAAAGCCAACGAGCTTTATCAAAAACATGGACTTGGCGCACGCGATGACGCCATGGGTATGCAGTATCTTATTCCTGAGTGGAAATTTGATAACAAGCGCCCCTGCATGGTGCGTTAATCGTATCGGTGCCCTCGGGCACCGTTTTTTTTAACGGCAGGCGGCTGCCGTTATTGCCTCTTATGCTTGATCAAAAGAAGCGAAATAAAACCGCGCGAAAGGAACAGCTATGAAAATCGTTATCGCTCCTGATTCCTGGAAAGAGAGCCTGACTGCGCTGGAGGTCGCGACCGCCATTGAGGACGGTTTCCGGCAGATTTTCCCCGATGCGGAGATGGTAAAAATCCCCATGGCCGACGGCGGCGAAGGCACCGTCGAGGCGATGGTGGCGGCGACGCAGGGCCGCATCGTCAATCTTCGCGTCACCGGGCCGCTGGGCGAGCCGGTAGAGGCGTTTTATGGGCTTTCCGGCGATGAGCAACAGGCGTTTATCGAGATGGCGGCGGCGAGCGGTCTGGAGTCGGTTGCGCCAGCGCGCCGCGACCCGCGCATCACCACCAGTTGGGGCACCGGCGAACTGATTCGGCACGCGCTGGATGCAGGGGTACGGCATATTATTATCGGCCTGGGCGGCAGCGCGACCAACGACGGCGGCGCGGGCATGGTGCAGGCACTGGGCGCGCGGTTGCTGGATGAGCATGGCGAACCGCTGGGCTTTGGCGGCGGCGCGTTAAGCCAGCTGGCGCGCATCGACATCAGCCAGCTCGACAACCGCCTGGCGGAATGCCGCATCGAAGCCGCCTGCGATGTGACCAATCCCTTAACGGGTGAAGAAGGCGCTTCCGCAATATTCGGCCCGCAAAAAGGAGCGACGCCGGAAATGATCACCCAGCTCGACAGCGCGTTGACCCACTATGGCCACATCATCGAGCGCGATCTTGATAAATCGGTGATGACGTTAAAAGGCGGCGGCGCGGCGGGCGGTATGGGCGTGGCGCTGTATGCGTTCTGCGGCGCGGATTTGCGCCAGGGCATCGAAATCGTCACCGAAGCGCTGGCGCTTGACGCTGCCGTGCGCGATGCGGATCTGGTGATCACCGGGGAAGGGCGGATCGACAGCCAGTCAATCCACGGCAAAGTGCCCATCGGCGTGGCCCGCGTGGCGAAACGCTACGCTATCCCGGTGATTGGCATTGCCGGAAGCCTGACGGCGGATGTGGAAGTGGTTTACGACCACGGGCTGGATGCGATTTTTAGCGTCATCCCGCGTATCTGTACCCTGGATGAAGCCCTGGAAAACGCCGCGGAAAACCTGCGAATGAACGCCCGCAATATTGCTGCCGTGATGAAACTTTCCTCGCGCAGTGCCTGATGCACTCCTCTCCCGCCGGGAGAGGATTATCCCAGTATTTTCCGCGCTTCTCGCGCTACGTTGTCCATCTCATCCAGCAGCTCCAGCATTTCCGGCTCAAGCTCTGCGGGCGGCGTCCCGCTTCGCAACTGTTGCTCAATCAAATGGCAGAGCTTTTTGAGCCTGGGAACGCCGCTGTAGCCTGAGCTACCGTGCAGCTTATGGATGGTATACAGCAGATTTTCCGGGTTTTCGCCGACCAGTTGCTCCTCAAGGATATTGCGCACTTCTGGCAGAAACTCCAGCAGCATATGCAGCATCTCACGCGCCAGGTCGCGCTTGTTGGCGGCCTGGCGCAGGGCCAGTTGCCAGTCGAGAGTGGCATCCGGTTGCGGTTGCGGCGCGACGGCGGGAGTCGCAGGCAGGCTGGCGACCACCTGTCCGGGCTGATAGCGCAGCAATAAGGCCCGCAGTTTCTCTTCCTCAATGGGCTTCGCCAGATAATCGTTCATGCCCGCCGCCAGCAATTTTTCTTTCTGGCCTGCCATGGCATGCGCGGTAACGGCAATGACCGGCGTTTGCTGGTGGTGAGGCAACTGGCGGATCAGTTCGCAGGCGCGAATGCCGTCCATGCCCGGCATTTGAATATCCATCAGGATAATGTCCAGCGGTTGCGCTTTGGCGCGTTCGATTGCCTCCATCCCGTTCTCGCACAGTTCAATATGCTGAACGTGGTCATTAAGCAGCGCGGCGATCAACTTCAGGTTGGCCGGATTGTCGTCCACCGCCATCACCGTCATCGGCAGCTTGCCCTGCTCGTCGGCGGGCGGGTGCGCCGGATGCCCATTGGGGCAATGCTCCAGCAGCAGCGGGATCAGCCGGGTCGCCGTGATGGGCTTCAACAGACAGCCCGCCGCGCCCTCTTGCTTCAGGGCCTCCGCGTCCACCTGCGCATGGCAGGGCAGGGCCAGCAGCAGGCAGTCGGTCATGGTTGCCGCTTTCGCCAGTAACTCATGCTGCATGGTCAGCGGTTCGCGCTGAGTCACCGAGGTGGCGTAAAGCAGAATATCGTAATGGCTTTCCGTCAGGCCGGTAAACGTGGGGCTGTAGACCACAGTAAGCGGGGTAGTGGCTAACACATCCAGGGTGCTTTGCGCGGCGGCCTGATTAGGCTCCACGTAGGCAATCCGTCTGCCGGCCAGGATTTCGGTGGTCTGGCGGTCAATCACCACGTTTGGGTTCAAATCGAGATTGATATGGAACCAGAAGGTCGAACCGCGATTCGGCTGGCTGTGGAATGAGATATCGCCGCCCATTTCATTGACCAGCCGTTGGGTGATCACCAGCCCCAGACCGGTGCCGCCGTGACGCCGGGAGATACTGGCGTCCGCCTGGCGGAATGCCTGGAACAGGCGCGACTGATCGCGCTCCGGAATGCCGATGCCGGTATCGCGAATTTGGATTTCAAGCTGCACTTTGCTGTGGCTGATGGCTCGCTTCTCAACAAAAATGTCAATGTTGCCGCTTTCGGTGAATTTGATGGCGTTGCCCACCAGATTGGTGATCACCTGCTGCAGGCGCAGCGGATCGCCAATCACATTATCCGGCACATCGTTTTTGATATTGATGGTCAGCTCAAGCCCTTTGTCATGCGCCGAATGGGCCAGCAGCGTCATCACTTCATCCAGCGTGGTACGCAGCAGGAAGGGGATGCTTTCGAGGATCAGTTTCCCGGCTTCCAGCTTTGAGAAATCCAGCACGTCGTTGATGATGGCCAGCAGGTTGTTGGCCGAACGCTCAATAGTGTTCAGGTGGTCGCGCTGAGTAGGATTAAGATCGGTTTTCAGGGTTAACCGGGTAAAGCCAATCACGCCGTTGAGCGGGGTACGCAGCTCATGGGACATATTGGCGAGGAACTCGGATTTAATTCGCGCGGCTTCCTGGGCGCGTTTTTTGGCTAAATCCAGCTCGACGTTCTGGATTTCCATCTGCTCCAGCGTTTCACGCAGATCCGAGGTCGCCTGGTCCACGTTGTGCTGCATCTCCTCATGATAGGCCGCCAGCGACATCGCCATGGAGTTGATGCCGTTCTTCAGCATATCCAGTTCGCCGAGCATAAAGCCTTCCACGCGGCTATCGAGTTGCCCACGGCGGATGCGGTCAACGGTGTTCACCATATTGCGGATTGGCCCGGTGACGTCGCGCATCAGACGCCAGGCGAATATCAATGCGCAAAAAATGCATAACGACAGCATTAACACCGAGATGATCACCTCTTTATACTGTTGCAGCCGCACCGAGCTGAGGTCGAGCTCCAGCGCTACATAGCCGAGCGTATTGCCTTCCGGCTTGGCGTCCGCGGCGGCTGATTCATCAGGCGAATAGCTCTCGGAGATGATTGGGGTGCGCATAATCATCAGGTTGCCCTGACGGATTACCGTGAGATGGGTGGGCAACGCGCTGCCTTCGCTGAGACGCAGCCCTTCAGTCGTGGAATGGGCGTTCGAGGTGACGAACAGGTTATTGTCCCGATCGTAAACCGATATCGCCCGCACAATATCCGAATGACGGCGGTGCAGAACGCTAATCAACTGCCGGACGGATTCGCGGTTTTTTTGGTTGATGCCGTATTCGCTGGACACCGCCAGCGGCTCGATAATGCTGGCGCCGGCGTCTTCCAGCTGGCGCTGTAAATCGTGATAGCGGTGGACGACGAAGAAAATGCTCAGCAGCAACCCGATAAGAACGGTTGGCGCCAGGATCAGAATCATCATGCGTGCCCGCAGGCTGTAGTTGGTCATGGGCTTCCGTTATGGGACAATCATCGTCACTTAGTTTTAAGAATACCTGTAAGCAATGGCGCAATTCTACTCTGCAAAGCGACGCGTGACGACGCGTCAGATCATAACCGTTACGGTAAATGACCTTGACCCTTTTGGCCAGGGGGTGGCACGTCACGACGGTAAAGCCGTATTTATTAGCGGATTACTCCCCGGCGAGCAGGCGGAAGTGACGCTCATCCAGGATAAACGTACCTTTGGCCATGCGACGGTAAAAAAACGGCTGACTGATAGCCCGGCGCGCGTCACCCCGCGCTGCCCGCATTTTGGCGTCTGCGGCGGCTGTCAACAACAGCACGCCAGCGTTGAGCTTCAACAAACCAGTAAAGCCCAGGCGCTGGCGCGCATGATGAACCATCCGGTTGATGAAATTATCGCCGGGCCGGAATGGGGCTATCGTCGTCGGGCGCGGTTGAGCTTGAATTACCTGGCCCGCGCACAAACCTTACAGATGGGATTTCGCAAAGCCGCCTCCAGTGAACTGATCGATATCCAGCAATGCCCCGTTTTGGCTCCCCAGCTTGAGGCGTTGCTGCCAGCGCTGCGAACCTGCCTGAATGAATTACAGGGCGCGCGGCGACTGGGGCACGTGGAGCTGGTGCTGGCGGATAACGGTCCGCTGATGGTGCTGCGCCATCCCGAGCCGTTATCGGCAAAAGATAAACAAAAACTGGAACAGTTCTCGCATCAGCATGAGGTCGCGCTGTTTTTAGCGCCGCAAAGTGATTCACTGGAACAGGTAACCGGCGAGGCGCCGTACTATCATTCGGACGGTCTACGCTTAACCTTTAGCCCGCGCGACTTTATCCAGGTGAATGACGCGGTCAACCAGCAGATGGTGGCGCGCGCCATCGAATGGCTCGATATACAACCTGACGATCGGGTGCTGGATCTGTTTTGCGGGATGGGGAACTTTACCCTGCCGCTCGCCCGGCGCGCCAAAAGCGTCATCGGCGTGGAAGGGGTTCCGGCGCTTGTGGCGAAGGCACAGCGTAATGCCGAAGATAATGGGCTTAAAAATGTCACCTTTTTTCATGAAAATTTGGAAGAAGATGTTACACGCCAGCCCTGGGCTGCGCAGGGGTTTGATAAGATATTACTGGACCCGGCCCGCGCCGGCGCGCCTGGCGTGATGCAGCATATTGTGAAATTAACGCCGAGCCGCGTGGTCTACGTTTCCTGTAATCCAGCGACGCTTTCGCGCGACAGCGACGTATTACTGCAGGCGGGATACCAAATTCAGCGGCTGGCGATGCTGGATATGTTCCCCCACACTGGGCATCTGGAGTCTATGGTGCTGTTTGTACGGCATGAGTGAAGGCCTGGTAACAGGCCAGCGCGTCCCTGAAGGAGAGGACAATGGTTGCGGTAAGAAGTGCACATCTCAATAAAGCTGGTGAATTTGACCATGAAAAATGGGTTGCGAGTCTTGGGATCATTAACCAGCAGTCGTGTGAACGCTTAACCGAAACCTGGGCGTATTGCGAGCAGCTCACCAACGGGCACCCGCAAGCGGAGCTGCTGCTGTGGCGCGGCATCGAGATGGTGGAGATCCTCTCGATGCTGAGCATGGATAACGACACGCTGCGCGCCGCGCTGCTGTTCCCTATCGCCGATGCCGACGTGGTGAGCGAAGAGGTGCTCAAAGAGACGGTGGGCAAATCTATCGTCAATCTGATCCACGGCGTGCGCGATATGGACGCCATCCGCCAGCTGAAAGCTACCCACACGGACTCCGTCTCATCAGAGCAGGTCGACAACGTGCGCCGCATGCTGCTGGCGATGGTGGACGATTTCCGCTGCGTGGTGATTAAACTTGCAGAGCGCATCGCCCATTTGCGCGAAGTAAAAGACGCGCCGGAAGACGAACGCGTACTGGCGGCGAAAGAGTGCACCAACATCTATGCGCCGCTGGCCAACCGCTTAGGTATCGGTCAGCTTAAATGGGAGCTGGAAGATTACTGCTTCCGCTATTTGCGGCCTGCGGAATATAAACGCATCGCCAAACTGCTGCATGAGCGCCGTATCGACCGCGAACATTACATCGACGAGTTCGTGGGGCTGATCCGCAAATCGATCAAAGAAGAGGGCGTCAAAGCCGAGGTTTACGGACGTCCGAAACATATCTACAGCATCTGGCGCAAAATGCAGAAGAAGCATCTCGCGTTTGATGAACTGTTTGACGTGCGCGCAGTGCGAATCGTGGCCGAGCGCTTGCAGGATTGCTACGCCTCGCTGGGGATTGTCCATACCCTGTTCCGCCATCTGCCTGATGAGTTCGACGATTATGTCGCTAACCCGAAACCCAACGGCTACCAGTCTATCCACACCGTGGTGCTGGGGCCGGGCGGTAAGACGGTGGAGATCCAGATCCGTACCCGCCAGATGCATGAAGACGCCGAGCTGGGCGTGGCGGCGCACTGGAAATACAAAGAAGGCACTGCGGGCGGTGGTCATGCCGGTTATGAAGATCGCATCGCCTGGCTGCGCAAACTGATTGCGTGGCAGGAGGAGATGTCCGATTCCGGCGAAATGCTCGACGAGGTACGCAGCCAGGTATTTGACGACCGGGTCTATGTGTTTACCCCGAAAGGCGATGTGGTGGATTTACCTGCCGGATCGACGCCGCTGGATTTCGCCTATCACATCCATAGCGATGTCGGTCACCGCTGCATTGGGGCCAAAATCGGCGGGCGCATCGTGCCGTTTACCTATCAGCTACAAATGGGCGATCAGATTGAAATCATCACCCAGAAACAGCCGAACCCGAGCCGCGACTGGCTGAACCCGAACCTGGGCTACGTCACCACCAGCCGTGGACGCTCGAAAATCCACGCCTGGTTCCGTAAACAGGATCGCGATAAAAATATTCTCGCCGGGCGTCAAATCCTCGACGACGAACTGGCGCACCTCGGCATCAGCCTGAAGGAAGCGGAAAAGCATCTGCTGCCGCGTTATAACTTCAATGAAATCGAGGAGTTGCTGGCGGCGATTGGCGGCGGCGATATCCGTCTCAATCAGATGGTCAATTTCCTGCAGGCGCAATTTAATAAGCCCAGCGCCGCTGAGCAGGATGCCGCCGCGCTGAAACAGCTGCAGCAAAAAAGCTATCAGCCGCAGACCCGCAACAACAAGAACAATGGTCGTGTAGTGGTGGAGGGCGTCGGTAACCTGATGCATCACATCGCCCGCTGCTGCCAGCCGATCCCCGGGGACGATATCGTCGGCTTTATCACCCAGGGACGCGGGATTTCGATTCACCGCGCCGATTGCGATCAACTGACCGAGCTACAGTCGCACGCGCCGGAACGTATTGTTGACGCCGTATGGGGTGAAAGCTACTCCGCAGGCTATTCGCTGGTGGTGCGCGTAACAGCCAACGATCGCAGCGGGTTGCTGCGCGATATCACCACCATATTAGCCAACGAAAAAGTCAACGTGCTTGGCGTGGCGAGCCGCAGTGATACCAAACAGCAGCTGGCCACCATCGATATGGACATTGAAATCTATAACCTGCAGGTGCTGGGCCGCGTGCTGGGCAAACTCAACCAGGTGCCGGACGTGATTGACGCCCGCCGTCTGCACGGATAATCGCGCTAAGCCTCTGTTCGCCAGAGGGCCGGGGTGTAGCGTCAGTCACGCTGCACCCCGTTTTTCTTAAAAGGATCTCATTATGAATCAACTTGATCGCCTGCTGGGCATTATGGAACGCCTGCGCGATCCGCAAACCGGCTGCCCGTGGGATAACGCGCAGACCTTTGCCACCATCGCGCCTTATACCCTCGAAGAGACCTATGAAGTGCTCGACGCCATCGCGCGGGAAGACTTCGACGATCTGCGCGGCGAACTGGGCGATTTACTGTTCCAGGTGGTGTTTTACGCCCGGATGGCTGAAGAGCAGGGACGCTTCAACTTTAACGATATTTGCCGCGCCATCAGCGACAAACTGGAACGCCGTCACCCGCATATCTTCGGCGAGGCGAACTTTGCCGATAGCGAGCAAGTGCTGGCTAACTGGGAGAGAACCAAAAGCGCCGAGCGGGCCGAAAAAGCGCAGCACTCAGCGCTGGATGATATTCCGGAAAGCCTGCCCGCGCTGATGCGCGCGTACAAAATCCAGAAACGCTGCGCGGCGGTGGGTTTCGACTGGACGACCCTCGGCCCGGTGGTCGATAAAGTGCATGAAGAACTGGACGAAGTGATGCATGAAGCCAACCAGGCGGTGGTGGACGAGGAGAAGCTGGAAGAAGAGATCGGCGACTTGCTGTTTGCGACGGTCAATCTGTCCCGTCACCTGGGCAGTAAAGCGGAAATCGCGCTGCAAAAGGCTAATCGCAAATTCGAGCGCCGCTTCCGGGAAGTGGAAAAGATCATCGCCGCCCAGGGGCTCAAACTGGACGATGCCACGCTCGATCAGATGGAAAAAGCCTGGTGCGAAGTAAAACGCCAGGAAGCTGATAAATAAACAGTTTTTGCGATCAAGCGCTTGTTGTTGCAAAACGTAACTGACAAGTGCTTGATTTACGTCAAAAACATTTCCGCCAGACGGGCTATTTTCTTCCGGCTTTATTAAGCGAGGTGTGGCGTTGATTGCTGAGAATGAAAGTTTGTGACCCCCGTCCTGTTCAGGTATACTACTTTCCCGTCCTGGTATTCCACCGTCTTTAAACCTAACTTCTCAGGTTCAGCATGACAACGAACTATATTTTTGTGACCGGCGGGGTCGTTTCCTCTCTGGGTAAAGGCATTGCCGCAGCCTCCCTCGCAGCCATTCTTGAAGCCCGTGGCCTCAACGTAACTATCATGAAACTGGATCCGTATATCAACGTCGATCCGGGCACCATGAGCCCCATTCAACACGGGGAAGTGTTCGTAACTGAAGACGGCGCTGAAACCGATTTAGACCTCGGCCACTACGAGCGTTTTATCCGCACGCGTATGACGCGTCGCAACAACTTTACTACCGGTCGCATCTACTCGGAAGTTCTGCGTAAAGAACGTCGCGGCGACTATCTGGGCGCTACCGTGCAGGTTATCCCGCACATCACCAACGCCATTAAAGAACGCATTCTGGAAGGCGGCGAAGGCCACGACGTGGTGCTGGTGGAAATCGGCGGCACCGTCGGCGATATCGAATCCCTGCCGTTCCTGGAGGCGATTCGCCAGATGGCGGTGGAAGTGGGCCGCGAGCACACCATGTATATGCACCTGACGCTGGTGCCGTATATGGCCGCAGCCGGTGAAGTAAAAACCAAACCGACACAGCACTCTGTAAAAGAGCTGCTTTCCATCGGTATTCAGCCAGATATCCTGATTTGCCGTTCCGATCGCGCAGTCCCTGCTAATGAACGCGCCAAAATTGCTTTATTCTGTAACGTTCCGGAAAAAGCGGTTATTTCTCTGAAAGATGTCGATTCAATCTATAAAATTCCGGGCCTGTTGAAATCCCAGGGGCTGGACGATTATATTTGTAAACGATTCAGCTTGAGCTGCCCCGAGGCAAATCTGGCAGAATGGGAGCAGGTGATTTACGAAGAAGCCAATCCGGCGGGCGAAGTGACCATCGGTATGGTCGGCAAATATATTGAGTTGCCGGACGCTTACAAATCGGTGATCGAAGCGCTGAAACACGGCGGGCTGAAAAACCGCGTAACGGTCAACATCAAGCTGATTGACTCGCAGGATGTTGAAACCCGCGGCGACGAAGTGCTGAAAGGTCTGGACGCGATCCTGATCCCTGGCGGCTTCGGCTATCGCGGCGTGGAAGGCAAAATCGCCACTGCGCGCTATGCGCGTGAAAACAATATTCCTTACCTGGGCATTTGCCTGGGGATGCAGGTTGCATTGATTGAATTCGCTCGTAATGTGGCGAATATGGACAACGCCAACTCAACCGAATTTGTGCCAGACTGTAAGTACCCTGTCGTGGCGCTTATCACGGAATGGCGTGATGAAGACGGCAATGTCGAAGTACGTTCTGAGAAGAGCGACCTCGGCGGCACCATGCGCCTGGGCGCACAGCAGTGCCAGTTAGATGATGAGAGCCTGGTTCGCAAGCTGTACGGCGCGCCGACCATCGTTGAACGTCACCGTCACCGTTATGAAGTCAACAACCTGTTACTGAAACAAATTGAAGCAGCGGGTCTGCGTGTTGCGGGTCGTTCTGGCGATGATCAACTGGTCGAAATCATCGAAGTGCCGAATCACCCCTGGTTTGTGGCGTGTCAGTTCCACCCGGAATTCACCTCCACACCGCGTGATGGACACCCACTGTTTGCAGGCTTCGTGAAGGCCGCAACTGAGTATCAGAAGCGTCAGGCGAAGTAAAACGAGTTAGTACGGCAGTGCACCCCTTTACGGTGCACTGTTTGTCTGGAGTTTTAGTTAACTTGTGACTAGAGGAAAATCTAATGTCCAAAATCGTTAAAATCATCGGTCGTGAAATCATCGACTCCCGTGGTAACCCGACTGTTGAAGCTGAAGTTCACCTGGAAGGCGGTTTTGTCGGTATGGCAGCTGCGCCGTCAGGGGCTTCTACCGGTTCCCGCGAAGCGCTGGAACTGCGCGATGGCGACAAATCCCGCTTCATGGGCAAAGGCGTAACCAAAGCTGTTGGCGCGGTTAACGGCCCGATTGCTCAGGCTCTGCTGGGTAAAGACGCGAAAGACCAGGCTGGCCTCGACAAAATCATGATCGAGCTGGACGGTACTGACAACAAATCTAACTTCGGCGCTAACGCGATTCTGGCTGTTTCTCTGGCTGCCGCTAAAGCTGCCGCTGCCGCTAAAGGCATGCCGCTGTACGAGCACATTGCTGAACTGAACGGCACGCCGGGCAAATTCTCTATGCCGTTGCCGATGATGAACATCATCAACGGTGGTGAGCACGCTGACAACAACGTTGATATCCAGGAATTCATGATTCAACCGGTTGGCGCGAAAACCCTGAAAGAAGCGGTACGTATCGGTTCTGAAGTGTTCCACAACCTGGCGAAAGTGCTGAAGTCTAAAGGTATGAACACCGCTGTGGGCGACGAAGGCGGCTACGCGCCGAACCTGGGTTCTAACGCCGAAGCGCTGGCTGTTATCGCTGAAGCGGTAAAAGCAGCAGGCTACGAACTGGGTAAAGACGTTACCCTGGCGATGGACTGCGCAGCATCTGAATTCTACAAAGACGGCAAATACGTTCTGGCTGGCGAAGGCAACAAAGCGTTCACCTCTGAAGAATTCACCCACTTCCTGGAAGAGCTGACCAAACAGTACCCGATCGTGTCCATCGAAGATGGTCTGGACGAGTCTGACTGGGACGGCTTCGCTTACCAGACTAAAGTACTGGGCAACAAAATCCAGCTGGTTGGTGACGACCTGTTCGTAACCAACACCAAAATCCTGAAAGAAGGCATCGAGAAAGGCATCGCTAACTCCATCCTGATCAAATTCAACCAGATCGGTTCTCTGACCGAAACTCTGGCTGCAATCAAGATGGCGAAAGATGCGGGCTACACTGCCGTTATTTCTCACCGTTCTGGCGAAACTGAAGACGCGACCATTGCCGACCTGGCAGTAGGTACCGCTGCAGGCCAGATCAAAACTGGTTCCATGAGCCGTTCTGACCGTGTTGCTAAGTACAACCAGCTGATTCGTATCGAAGAAGCGCTGGGTGACCGCGCACCGTTCAACGGTCTGAAAGAAGTGAAAGGCCAGGCGTAATCGTCAGCATTTTCGCTAAAAAAGCCGGGCAGCAATGCCCGGCTTTTTTGTTTTTCGATGCGCTTAAATTATTAAGTCCAGCAGCAGGACGATAAGCAAACCCACCACCGAGTTAGTCAATTCCAGCAAGCCCCAGGTCTTAAAGGTATCTTTTATCGACAGGCCAAAATATTCTTTAAAGAGCCAGAAAGCGGCGTCGTTAACGTGCGTCAGGGTGTTACTCCCGGACGCGGTAGCCAGTACCATCAATGCCGGATCGACGTTAAAGGTGGTAATCATCGGCCCGACAATCCCGGCTGCGGTAATCGCTGAAACCGTACCGGCCCCGGTCGCCAGACGTAACAGCACGGTGATAAACCACGCCATGATCAGCGGAGACACCGAAGAGGTGCGCATCATATCGGCGATGTAATCCCCCACACCGGTATCCATAATGATCTGCTTAAACGCGCCGCCCGCGCCGATGATAAACACCACCAGCGCGACTTTTTCGATGGCGGTGGAATAAGAGAGCATCACCTCGCTCATCGATTTGCCACGCGCGGTGCCGAAGGCATAAAGCGCCACCAGCACGGCAATCAGCATACTGATTTGCGCACTGCCGACGAAGTTCAGCAGCGAGGTGACATGCGCATTCGCCGGGACCACCAGTTTGATAAGCGTTACGCCGGTAATGATGATCGCCGGGATCAGTGGCACCAGCAAACTGACGGCGAACGAGGGCATCTCGTCATCGCGGAACACTTTCTGCGATTCGAGCAACTGTGGGATGGGGCGATCCAGGTTACCCAGCAGTTTTGGCAAAATAATCCCTGAACAGATCACCGTTGGGATCGCCACAATCACGCCGTAGATATAGACCATCCCCATATCCGCGTGAAACGCCGCCACCAGCGCGGTAGGACCCGGTTGAGGCGGGAACAGGCTGTGGGCGGTGGTTGCCGCAGCGACCATGGTGATGCCGAGTTTCAGGAACGGGATCTTCGCTTCCCGGGCGATACTGATCACCAGCGGCGCGAGGATCAGGAAAGCCACTTCGTAGAACATGGCGAGGCCAAAAATCAGCCCGATAACCATGATCGCCCACTGTACTTTTTTCGGCCCAAAGCGCTGAAGCAGCGTTGATGAAACCCGCTGTGCCGCGCCCGAATCCACCATCAACTTCCCGAGAATTGCGCCGAATAAAATAATCAGCGCCAGGTGCCCAAGGGTGCTTCCTATTCCCGTCTCAATTGACTTACCGATAGCTTCCAGCGGTAGGCCTTCGCAAAAACCAACAAAGATTGCCGCCAGCAGTAATGCCAGCATCCCATTGATTTTAAACTTCATATTGAGTATCAACAGTACCACAACGCCAAGCGCCACCCAGATGACCGGCATGGCTTCAACGAGAGTGTTCATCCAGTTTCCTTGTTAAAATTTATAATTGGTATGATATGTAGGTGAGGTGGAATATTACTCGGCTGAATGTGTTATACCAATTTAATTAGCAGGGTAAGTTTTAAAAAGCGATAAACAGCAAAAAATAGTGAAACAAGAATTTATGTTGCATATGAAATGCCGGGGTATGTCACGCAATATGCTTTTACTTTAGCGGATGGCGGATTTCCCGCCCCGGCAAGCCTTCCGGGCAGGAACTGCGCAAGCGCCAGGGGCGGGAATATGCGATAATAGTGGTTTACCACCAACGAAGAGTCGACGATGCAGTACCCGATAAACGAGATGTTCCAGACCCTGCAAGGCGAGGGTTATTTCACCGGCGTTCCCGCCATTTTTATTCGCTTACAGGGATGCCCGGTAGGCTGTGCCTGGTGCGATACCAAACACACCTGGGACAAGCTTGCCGATCGGGAAGTGTCGCTTTACAGCATCCTTGCCAAAACCAAAGAGAGCGATAAATGGGGTGCCGCGAGCCCGGAAGAGCTGCTGGCGGTGATTGAACGCCAGGGCTGGACCGCGCGTCATGTGGTGATCACCGGCGGTGAGCCCTGTATTCATGATCTTATTCCGCTAACCCATCTGCTTGAGAAAAGTGGGTTTAGTTGCCAGATTGAAACCAGCGGCACCCATGAAATCCGCGCTGTCGCCACCACCTGGGTGACAGTATCGCCAAAAGTGAATATGCGTGGCGGTTATGACGTGTTGCATCAGGCGCTGGAACGGGCCGATGAAATCAAACATCCGGTAGGGCGGATGCGCGATATTGAAGCGTTGGATGAACTGCTCGCGACGCTTAACGACCAGAAACAGCGCGTGATTGCGCTTCAGCCGATCAGCCAGAAAGAAGACGCGACGCGCCTGTGCATTGAAACCTGCATCGCCCGCAACTGGCGGTTCTCAATGCAGACCCATAAGTATTTGAATATTGCCTGATACCGCTTTGCGCCCGAACGTATTCTGATCACGTTCGGGCGAACCGCTTACTCGCCGCGATACACGCAGCCTGCGGTGCAGGTTTCTTTAATCATCACCGCGCTCAGCAACGGCATCTTTGGTTTCATCTGATCCCAAATCCATTTCGCCAGCACTTCGCTGGTGGGGTTTTCCAGTCCAGGAATATCATTCAGATAATAGTGATCCAGCCGATCGTAGATCGGTTTAAACGCCGCTTTTAAGTCAGCGAAATCCACAATCCAGCCGGTATGGGGATCCACTTCCCCGGTAATCTCCAGACGCACCAGAAATGAGTGACCATGCAGACGGCCGCATTTGTGGCCTTGCGGCACATGCGGTAAGTGGTGGGCGGCTTCGAAGATGAATTCTTTAAAAATTGTGGTTGGCATGACGCGATCCTGATGCTGAAAAACCGCCGTAGGGTACCGGAAATGACTTTTTTTAGCATTAACTAAAACCGGCATCTTGTGGCGAAGCGCGGATTTTGCCATTTCTCCTTTAAAATACTTATAAAAATCAAACTATTAATTAATCTGTTTTATCGCTAATACGTACCTGTAAAAACGGTTAGTCATTTTGGTTATTTGATATTTCAACCGCTTATTTAATAGATCTCATGTCGCCCGGTAACCTTACATTCTGTTCTGTTTTTATAACGAAGACAGCTTTAATACTGGACATTACGACGCATGACGACTCAGGCCCCTCCGAACGCTTTGCTCCCGCTGAGCCCGGAACAACTGGCGCGCCTTCAGGCGGCCACTACGGACTTTTCCCCCACACAGCTGGCATGGGTTTCCGGCTATTTCTGGGGCGTGATTAATCAACAGGGCGCAGCGCCGGGCGCGGTCGTCCAGAGCGTGCCGGAAGCGGCGGCCATTACGCTTATCTCCGCGTCGCAGACCGGCAACGCGCGTCGCGTGGCGGAAGCGCTGCGCGACGATCTGCTGGCTGCGAAGCTGAACGTGACGCTGGTCAATGCAGGCGACTATAAATTTAAGCAAATCGCTCAGGAAAAATTGCTGGTCGTCGTGACGTCAACCCAGGGCGAGGGCGAGCCGCCGGAAGAAGCGGTCGCCTTGCACAAGTTCCTGTTTTCCAAAAAAGCGCCGAAGCTGGATAACACCGCGTTTGCCGTGTTCGGCCTGGGCGACAGTTCCTATGAGTTTTTCTGCCAGTCCGGTAAAGACTTTGACAGCAAACTGGCTGAGCTGGGCGCAGAGCGCTTACTGGACCGCGTGGATACCGACGTTGAATTCCAGCCCGCCGCGCAGGCGTGGCGCGAGCGCATTGTCGAGGTGCTGAAATCCCGCGCGCCTGCCGCGACGGGCGCAGTGCCGCAAACCGCGACTGGCGCGGTTAACGATGTGACCAGCACGCCGTACACGAAAGAAGCGCCGCTGACCGCCAGCCTGGCGGTAAACCAGAAAATCACCGGGCGTGATTCTGAGAAAGACGTGCGTCATCTGGAGATCGATTTAGGCGATTCCGGGCTGCGCTACCAGCCGGGCGATGCGTTAGGCGTGTGGTACCAGAACGATCCCGCGTTGGTCGACGAACTGGTGGGCCTGCTGTGGCTGAAAGGGGACGAACCTGTCGACGTCGACGGTAAATCACTGCCGCTGCGTGAAGCGCTGCAGTGGCATTTCGAGTTGACGGTTAACACCGCCAATATCGTTGAGAATTACGCCACGCTGACCCGCGCCGAATCGCTGCAGGATCTGATTGGCGATAAAAACAAATTACAGCACTACGCCAGCATCACACCGATTGTTGACATGGTGCGTTTCGCTCCGGCACAGCTGGATGCCGCGCAGCTGGTTGGCCTGCTGCGCCCGCTGACGCCGCGCTTATACTCTATCGCCTCTTCTCAGGCCGAAACGGAAAACGAAGTGCATATCACCGTTGGCGTGGTGCGTTACGACGTTGAGGGCCGCGCCCGCGCAGGTGGCGCCTCCAGTTTCCTGGCGGATCGCGTGGAGGAAGATGGCGAGGTTCGCGTGTTTATCGAGCATAACGATAACTTCCGCTTGCCCGCTAATCCGGATACACCAGTGATCATGATCGGCCCTGGCACCGGCATTGCGCCGTTCCGCGCCTTTATGCAGCAGCGCGCTGCCGAAGGGGCAAGCGGTAAAAACTGGTTGTTCTTCGGCAATCCGCATTTCACCGAAGACTTCCTGTACCAGGTGGAGTGGCAGAACTACGTCAAAGAAGGCCTGCTGACCCGTATCGATCTGGCCTGGTCGCGGGATCAAAAACAAAAAATTTACGTACAAGACAAACTGCGCGAACAGGGCGCGGAACTGTGGCGCTGGATTAATGACGGTGCCCATATTTATGTCTGCGGCGACGCCAACCGTATGGCGAAAGACGTTGAGCGGACATTACTGGACGTGATTGCCGAATTTGGTGGCATGGATACCGAAGCGGCGGATGAATATTTAAGTGAGCTGCGCGTTGAGCGCCGTTATCAGCGAGATGTCTACTAATGAGCGAAAAACACCCTGGCCCACTGGTGGTCGAAGGCAAACTGTCTGACGCCGAGCGCATGAAGGTAGAGAGCAACTACCTGCGCGGCACCATTGCCGAAGATTTAAACGACGGTCTGACCGGCGGTTTCAAAGGCGACAACTTTCTGCTGATCCGCTTTCACGGCATGTATCAGCAGGACGATCGCGATATCCGCGCCGAGCGCGCCGCGCAAAAGCTGGAGCCGCGTCACGCGATGCTGCTGCGCTGCCGCCTGCCGGGCGGGATCATCACCACCAAACAGTGGCAGGCGATCGACAAGTTCGCCCACGATAACACGATTTACGGCAGCATCCGTCTGACCAACCGTCAGACCTTCCAGTTTCACGGCATTCTGAAGAAGAACGTCAAACCGGTACACCAGATGCTGCATTCGGTGGGGCTGGACGCGCTGGCCACCGCCAACGACATGAACCGTAACGTGCTGTGTACCTCCAACCCGTACGAATCTGAGCTGCATGCTGAAGCTTACGAGTGGGCGAAGAAGATCTCTGAGCATCTGCTGCCGCGTACCCGTGCCTATGCGGAGATCTGGCTCGATCAGGAAAAAGTGGCGACTACCGATGAAGAACCGATCCTCGGCCAGACCTATCTGCCGCGTAAGTTCAAAACCACGGTAGTGATCCCGCCGCAGAACGATATCGATCTGCATGCCAACGATATGAACTTCGTGGCGATTGCCGAAAACGGCAAACTGGTGGGCTTTAACCTGCTGGTGGGCGGCGGTCTGTCCATTGAGCACGGTAACAAGAAAACCTATGCCCGCACCGCCAGCGAGTTTGGTTATCTGCCTGTTGAGCATACGCTGGCGGTGGCAGAAGCCGTGGTAACCACGCAGCGCGACTGGGGCAACCGCACCGATCGTAAGAACGCCAAAACCAAATACACCCTGGAACGCGTCGGCCTCGATACCTTTAAAGAGGAAGTGGAGCGTCGCGCGGGGATCAAATTCGAGCCGATCCGCCCGTATGAATTTACTGGTCGCGGCGATCGTATCGGTTGGGTTAAGGGCATCGACAATAAATGGCATCTGACGCTGTTTATCGAGAATGGCCGTATCCTGGATTATCCTGGCCGCCCGCTGAAAACTGGCCTGCTGGAGATCTCAAAGATCCATAAAGGCGAATTCCGCATTACCGCCAACCAGAACCTGATTATCGCCGGTGTGCCAGAAAGCCAGAAAGCGAAGATCGAGAAGCTGGCGCGCAATCACGGGCTCATGGACGCGGTAACGCCGCAGCGTGAAAACTCCATGGCCTGCGTGTCGTTCCCGACCTGTCCGCTGGCAATGGCGGAAGCCGAGCGTTTCCTGCCGTCATTTACCGATAAAGTCGAAGCGGTACTGGAAAAGCACGGCGTCGGCGAAGAGCATATTGTGTTGCGTGTGACCGGGTGCCCGAACGGCTGTGGCCGCGCGATGCTGGCGGAAGTGGGTCTGGTCGGTAAAGCGCCGGGTCGTTACAACCTGCACCTGGGCGGTAACCGTATCGGTACGCGTATTCCGCGCATGTATAAAGAAAACATCACCGAGCCGGAAATCCTGGCGGCGCTGGACGAGCTGATTGGCCGATGGTCAACCGAGCGTCAAGAGGGTGAAGGGTTTGGCGATTTCACCGTGCGTACCGGCATCATCCGTCCGATCCTCGATCCGGCGCGTGATTTCTGGGAATAACCAGGCCACGGCGGCACAACGAAAGAGGTCATTATGTCCAATTTGGATCTACAGACGCTAAATGAATTACCGAAAGTGGATCGGATTCTGGCGCTGGCGGAAACTAACGCTCAGCTCGAGAAGCTGAGCGCCGAGGAACGTGTCGCCTGGTCGCTGGAAAACCTGCCGGGCGAGGTGGTGCTATCATCCAGCTTTGGTATCCAGGCGGCGGTGAGCCTGCATTTGATCACGCAACAGCGCCCGGATATTCCGGTGATCCTGACGGATACTGGCTATCTGTTCCCGGAAACCTATCAGTTTATCGACGAGCTTACCGACAAGCTGAAGCTAAACCTGAAGGTCTATCGCGCAGAGCAAAGCCCGGCCTGGCAGGAGGCGCGCTATGGCAAACTGTGGGAGCAAGGCGTTGAAGGCATTGAGAAATACAATGACATCAACAAAGTGGAGCCGATGAACCGGGCGTTAAGCGAGCTGAACGCCAAAACATGGTTTGCGGGCCTGCGCCGCGAGCAGTCCGGCAGCCGCGCTAATTTGCCGGTACTGGCGATCAGCCGGGGCATCTTCAAAGTGTTGCCGATCATCGACTGGGATAACCGGACGGTGTACCAGTACCTGCAAAAGCACGGCCTGAAATACCATCCGCTGTGGGATCAGGGTTATTTGTCGGTGGGGGATACGCATACCACCCGCAAATGGGAACCGGGGATGGCGGAAGAAGAAACCCGCTTCTTCGGCCTGAAGCGCGAATGCGGCCTGCACGAAGGTTAATATTCGGAATCTATTCAATGCCTCCGCCATCATGCCGGGGGCATTTTTTTATCTTGCGAGCCGTATTCCGTAACGGAGCGACAAACGCAGACAAAGACGGGTTCGGGCATAGAATTGCGGCGGGTGCTTGAGGCTGTCTGGCTTTGAGCATTTGCCGGGTTCAGATAGTTAAAAGCCCCAGGAGATATTTCTATCAACCTGAGGCTACCATCCAAACCCAACAATTGGATGTTAGTCTCTTCTTTATCTGGAGGCAAGACATGCTGTCAAAGTACGCCCTTGTGGCAATCATTGCGCTGTGTATCACGGCGCTGGGGTTCACGCTAATGGTGCGCGACTCGCTATGCGAGCTGCGCATTAAAGAGCGTGGTATGGAATTCAGCGCTGTTCTCGCTTACGAACCGAAGAAGTAGCTGAAACGCGGGGGCAACCCCGCGTATCGAATTGTGACGGTTTGGCCTCACGCACCCATTTTACGCTTTGCCTGCCTTCGCCAGCTCTTTCACCAGCGGCAGCATAATCCGCATCACATCGCGGCTGCGTTTTTCAATTCTTCCCGGCAGCGCGCGATCGATGTACTGCTGATTATCCAGTTGCGCATTGTGCCAGCTGGTGCCGCCAGGAAACTGGGCGCTTTTCGCCCGTTGTTGATACCCGTCTTTCTGGCCTAACGACCAGTTAGTCGCTTCCACGGATAACACCGGAATACCCGCTTTATCAAACACTTCAGCATCGTTGCAGCACCCTGTGCCTTTGGGATAACGGGCATTCAGCCCCGGATTGGTCGTGGCGACGATATGATTATTGCGCGCAATGGCCAGCGCCCGGTCGCGGGTCAGCTTACGCACTGCGGTTGGCGTAGATTGCCCGCTGTTAAAGTAGAGTTTGTCCCCGACGATCAGATTATCGAGGTTAATGACCAGCAGGGTGTTTTTGCGTTCCTGGGCGCTCATCCGCTTGAGGATATTCTCCGCGCCCAGCTTGCCTTCTTCTTCGGCGCTGGTGGCGATAAAACGAATGCCATACTGGGTCGGCGTGTCTTTCAGTTTTTCCGCCAGCTCCAGCATGACCCCAAGCCCGGCAGCGTTATCGTCAATGCCCTGTAACGTCAGCCCGCCCAGATTGGTGTCAATATCCGCATCGCTTTGTGGCGCATAGGTATCGAGGTGCGCCATGATAATGATTTGCTGCGGCAGTTTGCCTTCATGGGCGGCAATAACGCTCGATCCGGTAACGTTTTGCCAGTTGGTCAGCTTGTTGGCGCGGGTAAAAACGTAGCGGGTATTGAAAGTGCGAATGTCGCTTTGATATCCCCATAGGGCGAACTCTTGGCGGATGTAATCAGCGGAAAGCATTTCGGCAGGCGTGCCGGTCATGCGGCCGGGAAAATAGGTGGCGATATGGCGAGCCTGCGCGCTTGCTGTTTCGCCTGGTGCGGAGGCCTGGGCAAACGCCGGGAAAAGAGCACCAACACTGAGCGCCAGACCGATTGCACAATCGATCACGCCACGGCGCAATGCGGGAAACATAGATAATCCTTAATCATGAAAACGCGGAAAAATTTTTTTGCCTAGTATGAAACTGTGACGTGCGTTACACAATTTCATTTGCTCTGAAACCCCCGAAAAATCACGCCTTAAGCACTTTTTGAACTTTGCTTTGCCAGCGGCTTATTCCTTTGTGGAACTACTCATGCCAATTGGTAATTTCATTCGTTTTAAGGCGCCCCCTATAGTCGCTTCTGGATTCTGTTGTTGAGTGAGCCAGCGAGTGGACTATCTTCCCCTGTTTGCAGACCTGAAAGCGCGCCCGGTATTAGTCGTCGGCGGCGGCGAGATTGCGCTGCGTAAAATTAGCCTGTTGCGCCGTGCGGGCGCGGTCGTGCGTGTGGTTGCCAAAAAACTGGCGGCGGAACTGCAACGGGATGTCGATGACGGCCATATTGAATGGCTGAGCCGCGAGTTCGATGAAGCGCAGCTCGACAGCGTCTTTCTGGTTATTGCCGCCACCAACAACCGCGAACTGAATCGCCGGGTGTTTGACGCGGCTAACGCGCGCCACAGGCTGGTCAACGTGGTGGACGATCAACCGCTGTGCTCGTTTATTTTCCCTTCGATTATCGATCGCTCGCCGTTAGTGGTGGCGGTCTCCTCCGGCGGCAATGCCCCGGTACTGGCGCGTTTGCTGCGCGAAAAGCTGGAATCGCTGTTGCCGCAAAGTCTTGGGCGCATGGCGACGGTGGCAGGCAGTTTCCGCGAGCGGATTAAAGGCGCGTTAACCACCACCGACGCGCGGCGGCGTTTCTGGGAACAGGCGTTTCGCGGCCGCTTTGCCAGCCTGATGGCGGCGGGGAATGAGCCTGCGGCGATAAAGACGCTGGAAGCCGCGCTGGAAAATCCGCAGCAGCAAACCGGGGAGATCATTCTGGTGGGTGCGGGACCGGGCGATGCCGGTCTGCTGACGCTGCGCGGGTTACAGGTGCTCCAGCAGGCGGATGTAGTGCTGTATGACCATCTGGTCAGCGATGAGGTGCTGGAACTGGTGCGCCGCGATGCCGATCGCATTTGCGTGGGCAAACGCGCAGGGGAGCATGCCGTTCCCCAGCATCAAACCAACCAGATGCTGGTGGATTTGGCGCGCGAAGGCAAAACCGTGGTGCGCCTGAAAGGCGGCGATCCGTTTATTTTTGGCCGCGGCGGCGAAGAGTTACAGGCGGCACAGCAGGCAGGTGTTGCGTTCCAGGTGGTTCCGGGGATCACCGCCGCTGCTGGCGCGACGGCTTACGCGGGCATACCGCTGACCCATCGTGAACACGCCCAGAGCGTGACGTTTGTTACCGGCCACTACAAGCCGGACAGCCAGCCGTTTGACTGGGCGCATCTGGCGCAGGGCCGGCAAACCCTGGCGATCTACATGGGCACCATGAAGGCCGCCCAAATCAGCGAACAACTTATTCAACATGGCCGGGCTGCCGACACGCCGGTGGCGGTCATCAGCCGCGGCTCCCGGAAAGACCAGCAGGTACTGACCGGCACATTACAACAACTCGACGACCTGGCGAAACGCTCGCCGATGCCCGCTTTGCTGGTAATTGGCGAAGTCGTGGCGCTCCGCGAGCAACTCGCCTGGTTTCAACCGACCACTCAGGCAGAGGGCGACTCCTCTTCCGTAGTGACTTTGGCTTAGGTACTGGCGCGACAGGCCGTAATACAACGCCTGCGGTGTCAGGCCTTATAAGGAAAGGTTATGGATCAAAAACGACTCACTCACCTGCGACAACTGGAGGCGGAAAGCATCCATATCATTCGTGAAGTTGCCGCAGAATTCGCGAATCCGGTGATGATGTACTCCATCGGCAAAGACTCCAGCGTGATGCTCCATCTGGCGCGTAAAGCGTTTTATCCGGGCACGCTGCCGTTCCCGCTGCTGCATGTTGATACTGGCTGGAAATTCCGTGAGATGTACGAGTTCCGTGACCGTACCGCTAAAGCCTATGGCTGCGAATTGCTGGTGCATAAAAACCCGGAAGGCGTGGCGATGGGCATTAACCCGTTCGTTCACGGCAGCGCTAAGCATACCGACATCATGAAAACCGAAGGCCTGAAGCAAGCCCTGAATAAATACGGCTTTGATGCGGCCTTTGGCGGCGCGCGCCGCGATGAAGAGAAATCCCGTGCCAAAGAGCGTATTTATTCGTTCCGCGACCGTTTCCACCGCTGGGACCCGAAAAACCAGCGTCCGGAACTGTGGCACAACTACAATGGCCAGATTAACAAGGGTGAAAGCATCCGCGTCTTCCCGCTGTCGAACTGGACCGAGCTGGATATCTGGCAGTACATCTACCTGGAAAATATTGAGATCGTGCCGCTCTACCTGGCCGCTGAGCGCCCGGTGCTGGAGCGCGACGGCATGCTGATGATGATCGACGATGACCGTATCGACCTACAGCCGGGCGAAGTGATCGAGAAGCGCATGGTTCGCTTCCGTACCCTCGGCTGCTGGCCGCTGACCGGCGCGGTGGAATCCGATGCGCAAACGCTGCCTGAAATCATCGAAGAGATGCTGGTTTCCACTACCAGCGAACGGCAGGGGCGCGTGATTGACCGCGATCAGGCAGGCTCCATGGAGCTTAAAAAACGTCAGGGTTATTTCTAAGGAGCCGCTCATGAACACCACGATTGCCCAACAAATTGCTAACGAGGGTGGCGTAGAGGCTTACCTGCATGCCCAACAGCACAAAAGCCTGCTGCGCTTCTTAACCTGCGGCAGCGTTGATGATGGGAAAAGTACCCTGATTGGCCGTCTGCTGCACGATACCCGTCAGATTTATGAAGATCAGCTCTCTTCACTGCATAACGACAGCAAACGCCACGGTACCCAGGGTGAAAAACTGGATCTGGCGCTGCTGGTGGACGGTCTTCAGGCCGAGCGCGAGCAGGGCATCACGATTGATGTGGCCTACCGCTATTTCTCCACCGAGAAGCGCAAATTTATTATCGCCGACACCCCCGGGCATGAGCAGTACACCCGCAACATGGCGACCGGCGCCTCCACCTGCGATCTGGCGATCCTGCTGATCGACGCCCGTAAAGGCGTACTCGATCAGACCCGCCGCCACAGCTTTATTTCCACGCTGCTGGGGATTAAGCATCTGGTCGTTGCAGTTAATAAAATGGATCTGGTTGAGTTCAGCGAGCAGACGTTCGAGCAGATCAAACAGGATTATCTGACCTTCGCCGAACAGTTGCCGGGGTCGCTGGATATCCGTTTTGTGCCGCTGTCGGCGCTGGAAGGGGACAATGTCGCCAGCCAGAGCGATAAAATGCCGTGGTACAGCGGCCCGACGCTGCTGGAAGTGCTGGAAACCGTCAAAATCCGCAAAGACGTTGAGCACCAGTCATTCCGCTTCCCGGTTCAGTATGTTAACCGTCCGAACCTCGATTTTCGTGGTTATGCCGGGACCGTGGCGTCCGGCGTGGTGAAAGTCGGCCAGCGTATTAAGGTGCTGCCGTCCGGCGTGGAATCAACCGTGGCGCGTATTGTGACGTTCGATGGCGATCTCAAAGAGGCGGCGGCAGGTGAGGCCATCACCCTGGTGCTGAAAGATGAAATCGACATCAGCCGCGGCGATGTTTTACTGGACGCCAGTGAAGATCTCATGACCGTGCAGGCCGCGAAAGTCGACGTGGTCTGGATGGCGGAACAACCGCTGACGCCGGGCCAAAGCTACGACATCAAAGTCGCCGGTAAAAAGACTCGCGCCCGGGTCGACAATATTCAGTTCCAGGTGGATATCAACAACCTGACCCAGCGCGTGGTGGAAACGCTGCCGCTGAACGGGATCGGGCTGGTGGATCTGACGTTTGACGAGCCGTTGGTGCTGGATCCTTACCAACACAATCCGGTCACCGGCGGCCTGATCTTTATCGATCGACTGTCCAACGTCACTGTGGGCGCAGGCATGGTGCTTGAACCGCAGGTGGAGGTCTTCCAGGAGCCTTCTGCTTACAGCGCATTCGAGCTGGAGCTGAACGCGCTGGTACGCCGTCACTTCCCGCACTGGGGCGCGCGCGATTTGCTGGGAGGCAAGTAATGGCGGCCCATGACGAAAATGTCGTCTGGCATTCGCATCTGGTGACCCAGCAAGCCCGTGAGCAGTTGCACGGTCACCGGGGCGTGGTGCTGTGGTTCACCGGGCTTTCGGGCTCGGGGAAATCCACCCTCGCGGGGGCGCTGGAAACGGCGCTTCACGAGCGCGGCGTCAGCACGTATTTGCTGGATGGCGATAACGTGCGCCATGGCTTGTGCAGCGACCTGGGCTTTAGCGATGCCGATCGCAAAGAGAATATTCGCCGCGTGGGAGAAGTCGCTAACCTGATGGTGGATGCCGGGCTGGTGGTATTGACGGCGTTTATATCTCCGCACCGCGCAGAACGCGCGATGGTGCGCGAGCGGGTGGGGGAAGGGCGTTTTATCGAAGTGTTTGTCGATACCCCGCTGGACATTTGCGAAGCGCGCGATCCTAAGGGATTGTATAAAAAAGCCCGTGCGGGTGAGTTGCGCAATTTCACGGGCATCGATGCGGTATACGAAGCGCCTGAACGCCCGGAAATCCATTTAGATGGTGAACAATTAGTAACAAATTTGATTGCGCAAATATTAGACCTGCTGCGGCGGGACGATATTATCAAATTCTGAGACAGCGCCGGGAAATCCTGTTCCCGGCAAGTCAGGTCACAGGATCGGGTATGCGCAATTCAACGAACATGATTATCTCGCAGGCATCCGTCCCGCCTGCTGCTGAAGAGACAACCTGGACATTGCCTGGCGCTATCCTTGGCTTTTTAGCGTGGCTGTTGGCGTTGGGCTTCCCCTTCCTGTTCTATGGTCCTAACACCCTGTTCTTTTTTCTCTATACCTGGCCTTTCTTCCTGGCGCTGATGCCCGTCGCGGTAGTGATCGGCATTGCGCTCCATTCTCTGCTTGATGGCCGCCTGATCGTGAGCTGCATCATGACGATCGTCACCGTCGCCCTGATGTTTGGCGTGCTGTTTCTCTGGCTTATGAGCTAAGTTAAGACATACGTCCAGGCGTAACGAGTTATTAATTACGTTCCCGCTTCGCAGGTACAGGCGCATCCTGGCGCGTTATGTGGTACATTTTGCCGCTGTTTTTTGGGAGTCAGATTGGGCCAGGTAGTGCCCAACAGAAAGTTGTGGGATGATTATGCCGTTTTTCAGGGGGCAGAATGGGTAAACTAACACTGCTATTGCTGGCATTAGTCGTCTGGCTACAGTATTCATTGTGGTTTGGTAAAAACGGCGTTCATGACTACACCCGCGTCAGCGATGACGTGGCGGCCCAGCAGGCAACCAACGCAAAACTCAAAGCGCGTAATGACCAGTTGTTCGCGGAAATCGACGATCTCAACGGCGGACAAGAGGCGATTGAAGAGCGCGCGCGTAACGAATTGAGCATGACCAAACCCGGCGAAACTTTCTATCGTCTGGTGCCCGATGCGTCTAAGCAGGCGGCGGGGTCACGGCAGAATAATCGATAACAGGCTCAGGTTATACACATGGCATCTTCCTGTGCGGACGTGATTGCCGTGGTGCCGGCTGCCGGAATTGGCAGCCGCATGCAATCAGACTGTCCCAAACAATATCTCACCATTGGTGACCACACGATCCTTGAACACGCGGTAGCGAGCTTGCTGCGCCACCCTCGCGTGGGCCGCGTTATTGTGGCCGTCAGTCCCGCCGATAAGCAATTTGATGCATTGCCGCTGGCCCGCGATCCGCGCGTAACGCGCGTGGACGGTGGCCGCGAGCGTGCGGATTCCGTGCTGGCGGGTTTAAAAATAGCCGGTGATGCCGCGTGGGTGTTGGTGCATGACGCTGCGCGCCCCTGCTTGCATCCTGACGATCTGGACGCGCTGTTGGCGATTACGGCGCACAGCCGCGTCGGCGGCATCCTGGCCGCGCCGGTGCGCGACACCATGAAGCGCGGCGAACCGGGAACAGCGCTGATTGCCCATACCGTCGAGCGCATCGATCTCTGGCACGCGCTCACCCCGCAACTCTTTCCCCTTGAATTACTGCGCGACTGCCTGATCCGTGCCCTCAATGAAGGGGCGACGATCACCGATGAAGCGTCGGCGCTGGAACACTGCGGCTATCATCCTGAACTGGTGGCCGGACGCGGTGATAATATTAAAGTGACGCGTCCTGAAGACCTTGCCCTTGCGGCGTTTTATCTTACCCGTTTAACCCAGATGGAGAATGCATAATGCGGATCGGACATGGCTTCGATGTACACGCCTTTGGCGGCCCAGGCCCATTGATCATTGGGGGCGTGCGCATCCCTTATGAAAAAGGGCTGCTGGCCCATTCAGATGGCGATGTGGCATTGCATGCGTTGACCGACGCACTGTTAGGCGCGGCGGCGCTGGGGGATATCGGCAAACTGTTTCCGGATACCGATCCGGCGTTTAAAGGGGCAGACAGCCGTGAACTGCTGCGCGAAGCCTGGCGCCGGATTCAGGCAAAAGGCTACACCCTGGGCAACGTCGATGTGACGATCATCGCCCAGGCACCGAAAATGCTGCCGCATATTCCGCAAATGCGCGTGTTTATCGCAGAGGATCTGGGTTGCCATATGGATGACGTCAACGTCAAAGCCACTACCACCGAGAAACTGGGTTTCACCGGGCGCGGCGAAGGTATCGCCTGCGAAGCGGTGGCGCTGCTGGTGAAGGTGAAAGCCTGATGGATTTTGAACAACTGACGTGGCTGCACGGTAAACCCCAGGGTTCGGGCGTTTTGAAGGCCTCGCCGGAAGATTTCGTGGTGGTGGAAGATTTGGGCTTCGCGCCGGATGGCGAAGGCGAGCAGCTGCTGGTGCGCATCGTCAAAAAGGGCTGCAACACGCGCTTTGTGGCGGACGCGCTGGCTAAGTTCCTTAAAGTGCCGGCCCGCGAAGTCAGCTTCGCCGGGCAAAAAGATAAGCATGCCGTCACTGAACAGTGGTTTTGCGTGCGCTTACCCGGCAAAGAGATGCCGGATTTAAGCGGTTTTGCGCTGGAAGGCTGTCAGGTGCTCGAGTACGCGCGCCATAAGCGCAAATTGCGCACCGGGGCATTAAAAGGCAATCATTTTACGCTGGTATTACGCGACATTACCCGGCGCGATGAGTTGGAAACTCGCCTTCATGCAGTAAAAAACGACGGCGTGCCTAACTATTTTGGCCCGCAGCGTTTTGGTCGCGGCGGCAGTAACCTGATCCAGGCGCGGGTCTGGGCGCAAAATAACCAGCCGCTGCGCGATCGCAATAAACGCAGTTTTGCATTGTCAGCTGCCCGCAGCGCGTTGTTTAATCAGCTGGTTAGCGAGCGGCTTAAAAAAACAGACTTTAATCAAGTTGTTGATGGCGATGCGCTACAATTAGCGGGGCGCGGAAGCTGGTTTGTTGCGACGCAGGAAGAACTGCCAGCGCTCCAGGCGCGTGTGGATAATCATGAACTGTTAATCACGGCGGCGCTGCCGGGCAGCGGCGAGTGGGGAACTGCACGTCAGGCGCTGGAAAATGAGCAGCAGCGCATTGCCCAGGAGGCAGATTTACAGGCTTTATTAACGCGTGAGAAAGTAGAGGCCGCCCGGCGCGCGATACTGATGTTTCCTCAGGCGATGAGCTGGGCCTGGCGGGATGACGCGAGCGTGGAAATGCGTTTTTGGTTGCCTGCGGGGAGTTTTGCTACCAGTGTAGTAAGGGAATTGATAACAACGTCGGGTGATTATGCGGATATTGCTGAGTAACGATGATGGAATCCATGCGCCGGGGATCCAAACCCTGGCGAAAGCCTTACGCGAGTTTGCCGAGGTGCAGGTTGTCGCACCCGATCGCAACCGCTCCGGCGCGTCAAACTCGCTGACGCTTGAATCTTCTCTGCGCACTTTTGAATACCCGAATGGCGATATCGCCGTACAAATGGGGACGCCTACCGACTGCGTCTACCTGGGCGTTAACGCGCTGATGCGCCCGCGCCCTGACGTAGTGGTATCGGGCATTAATGCCGGGCCGAATCTCGGGGACGACGTAATCTATTCAGGAACGGTGGCGGCTGCGATGGAAGGGCGTCACCTCGGTTTCCCGGCGCTTGCGGTATCGCTTAACGGCTTCGAGCATTACGAAACCGCGGCGGCGGTGACCTGTAGCATCCTGCGGGCCCTGGAGCGCGAGCCGCTGCGTACAGGCCGCATTCTGAATATCAACGTTCCAGATTTACCCTTGTCTGAGATTAAAGGCATCCGCGTGACGCGCTGCGGTAGCCGTCATCCGGCGGATAAAGTGATCCCTCAGCAGGATCCGCGCGGCAATACCCTGTACTGGATTGGACCGCCCGGCGAAAAATATGATGCCGGACCGGAAACCGATTTTGCCGCCGTGGATGAAGGTTATGTTTCAGTCACGCCTCTTCACGTTGACCTGACGGCCTATAGCGCGCAGGAGGTTGTCTCCACCTGGCTTGATCGTGCGGGAGTGGATGGTCAATGGTAAGTAATCGCGTACAAACGCTTTTAAAACAGTTGCGTGCGCAAGGGATCCGCGATGAGCGTGTGCTTGAGGCATTAGCGCAGGTTCCGCGCGATAAGTTCGTCGACGAGGCGTTTGAGCATAAAGCCTGGGATAATGTCGCCTTGCCGATTGGCCAGGGGCAAACCATTTCGCAACCCTATATGGTTGCCAGGATGACGGAGCTTCTTGAGCTGACCCCGGAATCACGAGTGCTGGAAATTGGTACCGGATCGGGTTACCAGACCGCCATTCTGGCGCATCTGGTGCATCATGTTTGCTCGGTAGAACGCATCAAAGGGCTACAGTGGCTCGCCAGACGCCGCCTGAAGCAGCTCGATTTACATAACGTTTCAACTCGTCACGGCGATGGCTGGCAAGGCTGGAAAGCGCGTGCGCCGTTTGACGCTATTATTGTCACAGCCGCGCCGCCGGAAATCCCTGCCGCCTTAATGGCGCAGCTGGATGACGGCGGCATTCTTGTTTTGCCCGTGGGCGATGAGCACCAGCTATTAAAGCGGGTTCGTCGGCGGGGCGACGAGTTTATTATCGACACCGTGGAAGCCGTGCGCTTTGTCCCTTTAGTTCGGGGAGAACTGGCATAACCAGGAGTTTTTCCTGTTTCCTTATCGGTTTATCAGCGTATGGTGAGGCGAATTTTCATTTTGCTGATGGCCGGCCACGGTTGTCTTCATTTTTAGCAGTAAAGACCATCATTTTGGGGGAACAATGAGCGCGGGAAGCCATACATTTACAGCACGCCGGGTGGCGACACTTTCTCTGATTTCACTTCTTGTCGCCGGGTGTTCATCCAATAATCAATCTCAAGCGCCGATCAGTTCAGTGAATGGCGGCAACAGCGGTGGTGAGACCAGCAGCGGAATGTTGATTACGCCGCCGCCAAAAATGAACACGCCGACGCCCGCACCGCAAATCCAACCGGTACAGCGTCCTGTTACCCAACCTACACAGGTCCAGGCCATTCCCGACGAGCCCGTTCGTACAGAAAATGGCCGAATTGTTTACAATCGTAAATATGGGAGCATTCCGAAGGGAAGCTATGCGGGCGGTAGCACCTATACCGTTAAGCGTGGTGATACACTTTTCTACATCGCCTGGATAACAGGTAATGATTTCCGTGACTTAGCGCAACGTAACAACGTTCAGCCCCCTTACGGTTTAAACGTCGGGCAGACGTTACAGGTCGGAAACGCATCGGGAACGCCTATCACTGGCGGCAATGCAATAACTCAGGCCGATGCTACGGCACAGGGGATCGTGACTCCGCCTGCACAAAATTCCACCACGGTAGTTGCGTCCAAACCAACAATTACGTATTCTGAGTCCTCAGGTGAACAAAGTGCTAACAAAATGTTGCCGAATAATCCGAGTACTGGGACAGTAGTCACAGCACCGGTAACGGCACCTGTGGTTAGCTCTACTGAACCGACTGTCAGCAGCACGACAACCAGTTCGCCGATTTCTACATGGCGCTGGCCGGCTGAAGGCAAGGTTATCGAGAACTTCTCCGCGAACGAAGGCGGTAATAAAGGGATCGATATCGCAGGCAGTAAAGGCCAGGCTATCATCGCCACAGCAGACGGGCGGGTAGTTTATGCCGGTAATGCTCTGCGCGGTTACGGTAATCTTATCATCATAAAACACAACGATGATTACCTGAGTGCCTACGCCCATAACGACACAATGCTGGTCCGGGAACAACAAGAAGTTAAGGCGGGGCAGAAAATCGCTACCATGGGTAGCACCGGAACCAGTTCTACACGCTTGCATTTTGAAATTCGTTACAAGGGGAAATCCGTAAACCCGCTGCGTTACTTACCGCAGCGATAATTTGGTAAAGCGGTTTGCCACTCTGCTGTAAAGGGCGCAAAGGTCCACGTAGCCACTGCGCCCCACATAAACAGAGTCAGACGCTTTGCTTAGGGATCACGGGTAGGAGCCACCTTTATGAGTCAGAATACGCTGAAAGTTCATGATTTAAATGAAGACGCGGAATTTGATGAGAACGGAGTAGAGGCTTTTGACGAAAAAGCCTTAATAGAAGAGGAACCCAGTGATAACGACTTAGCTGAAGAAGAGCTGTTGTCGCAGGGTTCAACACAGCGTGTGCTGGACGCGACTCAACTGTATCTGGGGGAGATTGGTTATTCCCCGCTGTTAACAGCAGAAGAAGAAGTCTATTTCGCGCGCCGCGCTTTGCGTGGTGATGTCGCCTCCCGCCGTCGCATGATCGAAAGTAACCTGCGTCTGGTGGTAAAAATTGCTCGTCGCTACAGCAATCGCGGTCTGGCTCTGCTGGATCTGATTGAAGAGGGCAACCTGGGGCTGATTCGCGCTGTTGAGAAATTTGACCCAGAACGTGGGTTCCGCTTCTCAACCTATGCAACATGGTGGATTCGTCAAACGATTGAACGGGCGATCATGAATCAAACCCGAACCATCCGTCTGCCGATTCACATCGTTAAAGAGTTGAACGTTTATCTGCGTACTGCACGCGAACTGTCTCACAAGCTGGACCATGAGCCCAGCGCGGAAGAGATTGCCGAGCAGTTGGATAAACCGGTTGATGACGTAAGCCGTATGCTGCGTCTCAACGAGCGCATTACTTCCGTCGACACCCCTCTGGGTGGCGATTCAGAAAAAGCGCTGCTGGACATTCTGGCCGATGAAAAAGACAACGGTCCGGAAGACACCACGCAAGACGATGACATGAAACAAAGTATCGTCAAATGGCTGTTCGAACTGAATGCCAAACAGCGTGAAGTGTTGGCGCGTCGTTTCGGCCTGCTGGGCTATGAAGCGGCAACGCTCGAAGATGTAGGCCGTGAAATTGGCCTGACTCGTGAGCGTGTTCGTCAGATTCAGGTTGAAGGGTTGCGCCGTCTGCGCGAAATTCTTCAGACCCAGGGTCTGAACATCGAAGCGCTGTTCCGCGAATAAGTTTTGCTCTAAAAAAAGGCGGTGAATTTCACCGCCTTTTTGCTTTAAAAAATCTCTCCTGGCGAGAGATTTTTTTATGCCTGCCCCATCAATTACACCAGGCTTTTCAGCCGATAAATCCATTCCAGCGCCTGACGCGGCGACAGCGAGTCGGGGTCGAGGGCTTCCAGCGCTTCCACCGCCGGGCTGGTTTCTTCCGTTGCGGCCAGCAGCGACATCTGCGTACCGTCGATCTGCGTGGCGGATGCATTACCCGACAGGTTCTCCAGTTCACGCAGCTTCTGGCGGGCGCGCTTAATCACATCTTTTGGCACGCCAGCCAGTGCCGCTACCGCCAGACCATAGCTCTTACTGGCTGCGCCATCCTGAACGCTGTGCATAAACGCGATGGTATCGCCATGCTCGATAGCGTCCAGATGCACGTTGGCGACGCCTTCCATTTTCTCAGGCAGCGTGGTGAGCTCGAAATAGTGTGTCGCAAACAGAGTGAACGCTTTAATCCGGTTTGCCAGGCTTTCCGCGCAGGCCCACGCCAGCGACAGACCATCGTAAGTGGAAGTGCCACGGCCAATCTCATCCATCAGCACCAGGCTGTATTCGGTGGCGTTGTGCAGAATGTTGGCGGTTTCGGTCATCTCAACCATAAAGGTAGAACGGCCAGACGCCAGATCGTCCGCTGCACCAACGCGGGTAAATATACGGTCGATGGGGCCGATTTCCGCCTGAGTGGCGGGCACATAACTGCCGATATAGGCCATCAGCACAATCAGCGCGGTTTGACGCATATAGGTGCTTTTACCGCCCATGTTAGGGCCGGTAATAATCAGCATTTTGCGCTGGGCAGACAGAGCCAGCGGATTGGCGATAAAGGGCTCATTAAGCACCTGTTCCACCACGGGATGACGCCCTTCGACAATGTTGATGCCGGGCTTATCGCTCAGGGTTGGGCAGCAATAATTCAGGGTTAACGCGCGTTCAGCCAGGTTAACCAGGACGTCCAGTTCCGCTAACGTACTGGCGCTTTGCTGCAACTCAGCCAGGTGCGGCAACAGCATGTCGAATAACTGGTCATAGAGCTGTTTTTCCAGCGACAGCGCTTTTCCTTTCGAAGTGAGCACTTTGTCTTCGTACTCTTTTAGCTCAGGAATAATGTAGCGCTCGGCGTTTTTCAGCGTTTGACGGCGCACATAATTCATCGGCACCAGATGGCTCTGGCCGCGGCTGACCTGAATGTAATAGCCGTGCACTGCGTTAAAGCCGACCTTAAGCGTATCCAGCCCGAGTTTTTCCCGCTCGCGAATCTCAAGCCGGTCGAGATAATCTGTCGCGCCGTCCGCCAGCGCGCGCCATTCGTCCAACTCTTCATGATAGCCGGGGGCGATCACTCCGCCGTCGCGGATCAATACTGGCGGAGAATCAATGATGGCGCGTTCCAGCAGCGAGCGCAGCTCACTGAATTCGCCCATATTTTGGCGCAGGGTTTGCACATATTCGCTGTCGATTTCGCCAAGCAGTTCGTTCAGCAGCGGTAATTGCTGGAAGGCATGGCGCATACGCGCTAAGTCGCGGGGCCGCGCGGTACGCAGCGCAAGGCGCGCCAGAATACGCTCAAGATCGCCGACCTGGCGCAGTACAGGCTGAAGTTCACCGGTGCGATCCATCAGCGCGGCAATGGTTTGCTGACGCGAGCGTAATGTTTCGTGATGGCGTACCGGCATATGCAGCCAGCGTTTCAGCATACGGCTGCCCATCGGCGTGACGGTGCCATCCAGCACCGATGCCACGGTATTTTCAATGCCGCCGCTCAGATTCTGGGTGATTTCCAGGTTACGGCGCGTAGCGGCATCCATAATGATGCTGTCCTGCTGGCGCTCCATGGTGATGGAACGAATATGGGGCAGGGCGGTGCGCTGTGTATCTTTCACGTACTGGAGCAGGCAACCCGCGGCGCACAGCCCGCGCGGCGCGTTTTCTACACCAAAGCCGGTCAGATCCCGGGTGCCGAACTGCATATTTAACTGCTGGCGCGCGGTGTCGATTTCGAATTCCCACAGCGGACGGCGACGTAAACCGCGGCGGCCTTCAATCAGCGCCATTTCGGCAAAATCTTCGGCGTACAGTAATTCCGCCGGGTTGGTGCGCTGGAGTTCCGCGGCCATGGTTTCCCGGTCCTGCGGCTCGCTAAGGCGGAACCGGCCAGAACTGATGTCCAGCGTGGCGTAGCCAAACCCTTTGCTGTCCTGCCAGAGTGCGGCGAGCAGATTATCCTGGCGCTCCTGCAACAATGCCTCGTCGCTGATGGTGCCAGGCGTCACGATGCGCACCACTTTGCGTTCAACCGGCCCCTTGGTCGTGGCTGGATCGCCGATTTGTTCGCAGATCGCCACCGATTCGCCGAGGTTGACCAGTTTCGCCAGATAGTTTTCTACCGCATGATGGGGGACGCCCGCCATGGGAATAGGTTCGCCTGCCGATGCGCCGCGTTTAGTTAGCGAAATATCCAGCAACTGCGACGCGCGTTTCGCATCATCGTAAAACAGCTCATAGAAATCGCCCATTCGGTAGAAAAGCAGGATATCCGGGTGCTGTGATTTGAGACGCAGGTACTGCTGCATCATTGGGGTATGGGCGTCGAAATTCTCTAGTGTACTCATCGGTTTATGATGTCCATTTTCTTAAATTTTAATGAGTTAGTGATGTTTGTTGTTCTCATTGAGTTTCACTTTCTCTCATTGGATCTCATGAAATCCTACATTTAAATGTAGGTTAAAGTGTAGCTTGCCAACCTATAGCTTGGTAAAATATGGCTACTTACAGCACAACCTACATTTTGTTTCATAAATGCGTAGGGAGCATGATAACGGAGTCTTTATGGCAGGAAAACAAGAGGCAAAGCCACTGTCGTTTAAAGCGATAGAAATGATGAAGCCAGGTGACAAAGATAAAGCTGATATTGGCGAAAATCGTGGTTTACGTGTCTCCTGTGGTGCTACTGGTGTTAAATCTTTTTTCTACCGTTACACGAGCCCTGTGACTGGAAAACTTGCTCAGGTCAAAATTGGCAACTTCCCGCAGACTTCTCTCGCCGCTGCACGTCTTAAACTCAACGAATTAAAGCTCCTCCGTCAGGAAGGTCGGTGCCCTGCATCAGAACTCAAGCAGGAAAAACAACTTCGTGCAATCGAGGCTGAAAAGGCCAAAGTACCTGAATTGACAGTGCAGGGATTAGTTGAGCTTTACCTGACTGAGCGCATTGAAGACCGCAAAACCAGGGATGGCAAAATCATTCCGGGGGCCCGGAAGAAGAAAGGCCAGGATGAAGTGCGCAGAACACTGTATGCCGATGCGGTAGATAAGCTAGGCGATCGTAATGCCGCTGAAATCACGCGCAATGAAGTGATTACGCTTATCAATGGCATTGTTGCCAGAGGAGCAAAAGTGCAAGCCGGTAACGTTCTACGGGAGCTGTCTTTGGCCTACGAGTTCGCTATTGGTTTGGGGCGTTTTGATGCCAGCTTTGCTAATCCCGCGCTGTTGGCAAAGTCCAGCCTCCGTCAGACTCGAATCAAGCTTACCAATAATCGTGGTACGCGTGTGCTGAGTGAAGCTGAGCTTAAAAAGTTTCTACAGTGGCTACCGGGCTCTGCTTTTTCCCCAACGATTAAAAATGTGCTTCGCCTGACCCTCTGGACAGGTTGCCGTACCGGAGAGGTCTGTAACATGGCGTGGAAGGATGTTGATCTGGAGAAGGGTACGATACACCTGCGCGAGACTAAAACGGGTGTTGAGCGTTATGTCCAGTTATCCACTCAGGCCGTAGACTTTCTTAAAGTGCTCCGCCTCAACTCGGATACCTACCTTTTCCCGTCTACACGAACAAGACGACCAATCCAGCAAAAGTATCTGACAGAGAATGCGTGGCGCTTACGTGAATCCGGCCAGATGTTAGATATACCGAGCTGGACACCGCATGATTTACGGCGGACTGTGCGTACCGGGCTATCGCGGCTTCAATGTCCTAACGAAGTGGCTGAGGCTATTCTGGGGCATACAAAAGGCGGTGTGGAAGGAATTTATAACCTCTACAAGTATGATGCAGAGTGTAGGAAATGGTTGCAGATTTGGGCAGATTACCTTGATTCTCAGCTATAAGTATCTCTGCTATAAGCACTATTTAAATAAAGGCGCTATAAAGGCTCCTTTGCTTTGCTGAACGTTCAATACATTCGTTTTGTTTAATAATTCTAACGCAGCATACGTATGAACATAATCATTTATATGGTTGACCGCCCATAAAACATGAGGCGCTTTGTCCCCCCCTTGACCTTCCACCACTGATTAATATTGGTCAAGTTTATTTGAAATGTGTTCGCAGCTGTTATGCGATGAGAGGAAGTTATGAGGAGTACAATGTAAATGAGTAGACTGAATCATAAAAATGACTCTTAAAGTTTCAGTAAAACTGTGATATTGAATTTAGATATAAAGCAGTCATTTGATTTAACAAATAAAATAAACTGGGTTAGGAAAAAGATGAAGCTTTAAACAATTCGTTTATTTGGTTTTCAGTCGTTTGGTCAGGAGTCAACAGAACTGAGCCTTGAAGAGGTTACCTATATCATTGGTCCTAATGGTTCAGGTATTCGGTTTGGATGAGAGGAGCTTTCTTGAAAAAAATTTCGATCATCCACCCTATTTCGTCGTCGACGAAGAATTCTCCATTCTAAGGAATCGTGATTAATGGCATCGCTCAGACCTTCAGTATTCAACCAACGGGAGCGCGCAGATGGCGGCCCCTTTTTGGTGATCGCGTCGGCTGATCCGGAAGATGATGGCGTTAACGTTTTTTTCACGGATATTGCCCCCGCACAGCGCAAACCCGATTCGCCGATGGGACGGTTACTCCATGTGCTTCCTGATAGATTGACTATCTGGCCTCTCAACGTCCGAGCGGATAGGGATGACTATCTTCACCCAAAGTACGGCTCTCTTGAACGTATCGTCGTCGCGCGACCGGTTGCTGAGCCCTATCTTTTACCTGCGACCACCGATGATGTTGTGGAACTGCTTGAACAATTGCCAGAAGGGTTCGCGAAAGATTTTCGATTTGGTTTAGGCCTTCTCTGGGAGTATCGACAAATCTGCGAGACAGCCGCAGGCGTGAATGGCATCAACATCCTGCTTGTTCACAAGGGAAATGAAGCCAGGATTGATGCTCCATTCTTCATTCTCGGTATAACCAGATTCCATGCGCTGCGAAAGGAACTAAACCGCATTACATCTCGCTACCAAAGAGATGCTCGTAAGGAAAGACACTTTCGTACCTACGAGACCTTATTGCATGCAGCGGATGCGAAGCAATTTCCAGCCATCAAGAAGAAGATTAGGCCCGACGCCATTGCAGAAATAACGAATGGCGGTCGAGACCACGCGACCTTATCCAAACATGATCGGCGAGCCGTCGTCCGAATGGTGCAGGACAATGTGGGGGCGTTAGCCGAGGCTGAGCCCCAGGCTCTTTTGGCTTTGAAAAGCGATATTGAACTTGTCACTCTAAATCAACTGATAGAGCGCTATCAGGAAATGCTTGTAAAGGGGCTTGCTGAAGGTAAGTGGCAGAGCTTTTTTTTGGAAAATCCCTTTATCCTCAGTCTGGCTTTTGCCGTTCCTGCTCTGATGGTGCAGGGGCAAGCATATACAGGTGGCAAGCGACTAAACGGAAGCGGAGGAAAAATTGCCGACTTTTTGTATGCGTCCGCATCTACGGGAAATCTAGCTCTTATTGAGATCAAAAAGCCGGGGGCAGAACTGCTAAGTAAAAATCCGTACCGAGGAGACGATGTCTATGTGCCCTCAACTGAGTTTGGAGGAGCCATTGCCCAAATTCTGGATCAGCGTTTCAGGCTCCAAAGCGAATTACCGATCATAAAAAACAACATGAATCGCAACGACATTCATAGTTATGCTATACGTTGCATAGTGATCGTCGGCATGATGCCAGCGGAACACTCTCAAAAAAAATCATTTGAACTTGTCAGGCATGCTTTATCTGACGTCATCGTTGTGACTTTCGACGAACTTCTTCAACGGCTGATTGAGATCAGAAAAGCGCTTCAGCCACCGGAGTAAGACACAGTCTGTGCCTTTTTAAGTACGGCATGCTTGTCAGTAGCTGTCGGGCTCGTGTCGTGTTGGCCTTGCGCGTGACCCCACATACTGTGTCACATCGTTCGAGAACAAAGGAGCCACGAAATGAATGCTACAGAAAACACTCAAGCCCGCTTGCTGACGCCCGCTGAACTGGCCATGTGCATCAAAATGTTCCGCGAGATGCGGAAATGGTCGCAGGAGCAATTGGCTAATATCTCTGGCCTCAACGTGAGAACAATTCAGCGGGTGGAGCAAGGTCTATCCGCCAGCTTCGATACACGCCGCGCTCTTGCCAGTGCGTTTGAATTTGAGGATATCGATGTGCTCAACAAGCCGTTCACCATTCCCTCTGAGGACGAAGTCAAAGCGGCGAAAGAAAAGTTTGATCGAGAGCATGTCACCTTAGCGGCTATCCCGCTGACCACTGGCAAACAGTTGGCTAAACTCGCAGAGGTCTGCATTATGGACTTGTCCGAGCCTGCCTTCGAACTGACCCGTGAAGCGAACGAGGCTTTTGCCTTACTAGTGGACTATTTCAGAGACTTCAGAGATTGTGCGGATGCTTATTCTGAAACGCAGAAATTCGAGGTGTATGACGAGATGCAATCCCAGATTAATATGCTCAGAACGCTCGGTGTTTCGTTGCGCTATGCTGAGCGCAAGATACAGATGAAGTGGGGCTCTGAGCCTGACAGTAAGCCAATGCCCGTCAACATGCTTTACGTAGTCGGTTTTCCGCTTGGCAAGGAACCAGAGCAATTCGCAATACCAAAATCTGGCGGTATTCGCCTTTGATAAGGAACACCGGGCTCTCCTAATAAAGAGTGAATAAATAACTGTGAAGGCCGCCTTCAATTATATTGAAGTGTTATACAGCCGGGCCCGGCTTCACAGTCATCTCGGTGGCCTTAGTCTGGAGGCCTTTGAACAGGCCCCGTCGTGAGGACAGGATATGTCTTCGTCTGTCGGGGCAGTTCAATTAGCGGGTTTTTAATATATAAAATATGCCGATGTACAAGTTCGCTTCGTCATATTATTTTATTACTCTTCGGAGGTGACATGAACTTTAAATGTGTTAGCAGCCTTCCAGCTCATGGGATTCCTAAAACAGTCTATCTTATAAAAGATAATTGGAATGATTGGTTTTATTGGGAAACATTGTTCATAATGATATATTGTGATGAGCATGGCGTATCTAGCAGAGTCGGCGAATTAAAAATCGCCGAACAGAGGATGAAGTCGGAGTCAGAATGTGCTTCTGATGAAGAAAAACTTAGGGCGAGGAAGCCTGAACTTCCTGATGCTTTTCCTTATTTGGGTGAGGAGTTTTTCTCGCTAGGTCAAAGTGAAAATTATTACGAAACTCTAAATGAAATTCCCGATATGGATAGGCGTGCCATCTTGGAAGGAGTAAGGGATTGCGCATTCAATCTAAACATTTATGATTTATATCTAGACCATCCTGCAATGTCTGGTTCCTTACTAAGGAGTATTAGTGAACGAACCGTAAGGGAAACTTGGCATGAGATAGCGTATGGGAATGACTTCAATAAACCATTCAACTTCTCCTATTTGTTTCCTTTCAAAGACGTTAATGATGACTTTGTTCGTCTTAAATTCAATATAAGTCCCTATGATACTCCTCCAAGTAATGTTCAAGCTATTATAGGGAGGAACGGAGTTGGTAAAACCACATTATTTGCTGGATTAATAAAAGGAGTGATCAATCAGAAAGCAATTGAGGCACAACATGTTGGTTTGCTTCAGGTGCCTTCTGGCAATGAAGCTTGGGAAAATAATCATAGTTATTTTACTTCTCTAACTTTATTGTCGTATAGCCCTTTCGACAGGTTTGGCCCCGTTGATTCTGATATTATTCCTTCAGGAGTTAAATATCAGTATATTGGATTAATGACCAAGGATAATATAAATGGTAAAAAAAATATAGGTAGAGTTGAATTAAGACCTAAGTCATTCGATGAGTTACATTATGAGTTTTGCCAAAGTATGTCGCAATGCTTAGTCGGTGCCAGAAGGAAACGCTGGGAAGATTGTTTAAAAATTCTTGAAAACGACCCTTTATTCAGCGAAGCAGACGTGTCTAAACTAGCCAATGTTGAAATTGTTATGGCTGGAGATTCTGTTGATAAATCCGTTAAGGATTGGACCGAACATGTTCGTGTTTTCTTGAATAAGTTAAGTTCTGGACATTTGGTTACCCTTATTAGTATTACAAAATTAATTGAAGTTACTGAAGACCGCTCGTTGACGCTCATTGATGAGCCTGAGGCACATCTTCATCCTCCTTTAATATCCGCTTATATCCGTGCTGTATCGCATCTTATGAGTGAAAGAAATGGTGTGGCTATAGTGGCTACGCACTCACCTGTAGTTTTGCAAGAGGTTCGCTCTGACTGTGCTTGGGTATTAAACCGTACCGGAAGATATATGAGTGCCGACAGGCCTGAACTAGAGACATTTGGTGAGAACGTTGGAGCACTGACTCGGGCGGTTTTCAACCATGAAGTTGTGAATACTGGATTTTATAAGATGATAAGCGATGCCGCCGAGGAATATGATAATTTCGATAAGTTAGCGATGCATTTCGATAACAAGTTAGGCGGAGAAGCAAGAGCATTAGCACGCACTTTGATAAAGGCAAAGAATAAAAAAAGGACGGAAGGATGATACATTTACCTTTGCCGACTATGGACGAAATTGATATTTTTGAAAGATGTGTCAGGGCATACCCCGATGATTTTTCGCAGGAGGATTTAGATGAAGTATTGCCCATTATAGCAAAGTTATATGCTGATTATCATGACTGCTTGACTAATCAGAGAATAGTGGATTTAAAACGCTCTGTGGAATTTGGTAAATTCACAGGTGAGAAGATGAAAAGCTTTTATCTTGAGCAATTAGTTGGCCGGGATGGTGTTTGCCGCGAAGAATATAACAAACTTATCGCGTCAGCCCCTCGGAAGAAGTGCCCAATGTGTTCAGGAAGTACAGCTACTTGTTTAGACCATCATGCCCCTAAGCAGACATATTATTCTTTTGCTATCAGCCCTAAAAATTTGGTGCCTATTTGCACTCGGTGCAATGAGGCCAAAAAAAATACTATGCCCGATCGTCTTGATAAACAATTTATTCATCCATATTATGATGATTTTTCGAAATTTAGCTGGTTTGAAATGGATTTTATAAGTAAAGATCCTATCGAGATAATTTATCGTTGCAAGTCGAATGACCATCTCAAACCTGAAGCTCAGGCTAAGCTAAAAAACCATTTTACTAGACTCAAACTTGATGAGCTTTATGGGGCTAGCGCTATAACTATAATTGAAGACATGAAAGAAACTTTTTCCCCATACCTCGAGGCAAAAGATTGGTGGGCTGTAGAGGAAGATATTAAAACCTGTTTTGATTTGGTTAAAAGAAGACCAGACTCATGGGAGTATGCATTGTATTCTAAGCTATTAACTGAACGATGGTTTATAGAGGGTGGGTTTAATAATATAGATTAATTACATGTAGGTCGCCATTATCTGGAATAATGGCGATTTTGTAAATATTATATCTAAGTAACTTCATGATGCGGGATGGTAGTAATGATACAAGCAACACTACTGTTGTCTAGTGTTCATGCTCCTGCAATTTGGATTCTCAAGAGCATATGTAGCATGCCCATTTGGGCTGTTTTGCTCATCTAAAAAAATCTTTTTTACCGAGACAACTCTATCAAGAACCTTTCCATGTCACTTTGTATCCTCGACCGTTTAACTATCATAAGCCATATACATTTATATAAAACTGCCCTTTACCATCTTCTGTTTTCTGTACCCGATACGTAATAGGCAATGAGTCTTTCATGTTTGGTTTGGCGAAAGTTAGCTCAGCGGCACACTGATAAACGTCAAGACCTGACTCATGGCTTAATGTCCTGACATTTTCCACAGAAATTTGGACATCCTTATCAAGCGTCATTCCTTTCTCTATCGTTTTACGTGCAATATCAACGACTAGGTTCTTGGCGTCATCGCTATTGCATTTTGGTGTCTTATCGCCGCAGCCTACTATTAAACCCACTGCAGTCAGTACCAGAAGCATATTTATTTTCATTTGTTGTTTTCCTTCAAATCAAAGTGCCGTTTTATTATTTTTTGCTGTATTGACCATCCATTGCGCCTGCTGCCGAAGCCCCGCAGTATCCTTCGCAACCACGAGTCATTACGCTGGTTTTTCCATTATTCATTTCACTGAGCACAACAACACACTGGCTGGAACTATCGTTCCAGATCCAACGGCGTTTCTGATTCTCACCAGCAGCTATTTGTTGTGCTGTCCCTTCCATGTTGCAGATCCCTGAGCCATCTTTGGTTGATGCGTTGATGCTGAACTCCGCATTACCGTTCCCAGGCTTTAGCGTTAAAACTGCACCAGGCTTACCGTATTGAGCTGCGATTGTCGGGAAGGCTAAGGCTGTCAGTATTAATGCAGTAACAATTCTCTTCATCATTAAATATCCTGTTAGCTAATACGAATGTTTTTGGTGATTTTCCCCAGTGCCAGCGGCCTGCGTTTTTTCACAAAGAAATACACAACGTTGAAAGCTGATTTACGGTGATTCCCCCGACCCAGGGAGGGCCAGTTACGGAATGATTCGATCTGTTCTTCTGAATAGGGCGTGTCAGAGAAGTCAAACAGTACAAGCAGTGCTTTGCCGTCGTGCTTCATCAACTTCTCCACTTCCGTGCTGTTTACGGTTGCGGAGACATTGGAACGAGCTGCTGTTGGCTTACGGACTGCAAACTCAACGGCCACATCGTCAATCACAAAGTCAATGAAACCATGCCCGGATACCGTTCCAGGTAGCCTGCTTTTAACTTCTGGCGAGACGTTATCCGCAAACCAACCCAGTAAATAGCAACGTACTAATGGCAGTAATTCCCGCTCGCTGCATTCATTCAGACGCAGTGTTTTGACAAATTCACGCCGGTAAAGGGAGCTGAAAAAGTACTCAAAGCAATCCGTTATCTCAGTAATGGTGGTTGCCACAATGTTCCCCTTTCTGTCCACCTTTGTTCTAAGGCTCATCTGCTGGTCACTCAGCTCGTCAGTCCTAGTCTTGTTTGATCTATAAGTGAGTATTTATTGGATTTTAAGGTCATTAGCGATGTTCATGCAAGAGTAAAAAAGACCCAAACTTCCGCTTATGGACGGACGGGAGAATAAATGATGGTTAAACTGGTGGCAGATTCAGCTGATAAGCTGGTAGGACAGCGTATTCAGAGCAGACGTAAGGAAGCCGGGTTAACCGCAGCTGAACTTGCAGAAATTATCGATATATCTCAGCAACAACTTTCCCGTTATGAACGAGGAACGAATAAGATCAATGTTGCGCATTTAGTTAAAATTGCAGTGTCTCTAAAGACACCAATAAGTTGGTTCTTTATTGATTGCATGGAGGATCTGAATGTTTCTAATATCCCGCATGACTATCTATCTGGGCTCGATAAAGAATTAAAACAACGCCTCGATCAAGTCTGGAACAAAATGGATTACGGCAAAAGGAAAAGCCTCCTCCTGTTTTTAGATGAATTCATAAAATAAATTTAAAATTAGTTTCTATGTGAAATTATTTGCTTTATAAGTATGTTCCTGGTAAAATGTCATTACTGGATAGTGTCATATTATTCAGTAGCTGATACATAAACTAATTGCCAACTTAATGTTTCATTTTATATCCCTTCTGGCGGGAGGACGTCTATCGTCTGAAAAGTCAGTACGGGTTAGGGTTAATTAGTGGTTTGTGTCATCAATCCAAACGCATATTTACCGGAATAAATACAATGAATATTATCCGTCAGGAAGGGCTGTCCATGCCCGTAAGTCAGGAGCTCATTAATATTATACTGGCTGAACTCAGTAAAAAGCCGCCAGTTAAACCGAATATTCGTGCTGTTACTTTGCTGTTCAAAGATATCAATTACAGCGCTGAGAATGGTGGGTTTCATCCGGTGGAAATAAGGCTTATTACCCGTAACGATGAATGGTATTTCGATTACATCACTGACTTCAAATATATGGGGGCAGACCCGGAGCTCGAAAAGGAAATCGATATCAGCTGGAGCCAGCGCTATGTCTTCCTTTCCTATGCCGGTGATTTACCCCCAGGGGAAGGGCGTGACATTTTTGCACTCTGGCAAAGAAACTTCGTTCATTACCACTTTCTGAATATCTACACCCTCACCGTTATGTGGGAAAGCTAATCCCGCCACACTGACAGCTAATTATTGATGGAGACATTATCTGTGACTGTTAACAGAGGGATACACGCGTCTGTACAGGGAGAGCTTGACTGTCTTTGCGGCGCGTACTGTGTGGTGAATATGCTGAGCTGGCTGTATGACGGTCGGGTGAGGCGAAAACCACTCATGAACCGACTTCTTCAGGCCTATCAGCAACGCTGGCCTTTGCATGAATGGCTGGCCGAAGGGATAGATGAAAACCGGCTCGACTGGCTGATTACGCAGGTACTCCGGAAAGGCCACTACCACCGCCAGTTTCCGGTCCAAATAACCAAACCTTTCGACGGAAGTCGCGGTCTTGTGGAAGGGCGGGTTTTCAGTGAAATGAGGCGGTTTCTGGCGGTCACAGACCACTCCCGGCTGATTATGCTCAGCGACCAGTTTCACTGGTCCCTTATCACCAGAATGGACGAAGAAACGCTCTGGTTCTTCGACAGCAACGGGCGAACCTCCATGCCCCGCAAAGCCTTCTCCTTACGTGCTGGTGCGACCCGCCGCCAGTTGTTTCCCGAAGCCATTTACTTCATCGAACGGGAGTTCTGAACATGACGACGTTTACTCTGCGTGAAACCCGCATCCTGGACCAGGCGCGCGACATTATCAGCCGGTGCTACCAGCGTGGCGTTCAGCTTTGCTCTCCTGATGATGTACGACGGTGCGTAATGTATGAAATGGCCCTGCTGGAGCATGAGGAGTTTGGCATTATCCTGCTCGATAACCAGCACCAGTTTCTGCATCGGGAAATGCTGTTCCGGGGCTCGTTAAATACGGTCAGCGTTCATCCCCGGGAGGTAATCAAGCGGGTACTCAGGCATAACGCCGCCGCTGTCATCCTTGTGCATAACCACCCCAGCGGCGAGGCTGAACCCAGCAAGTGCGATATCCAGATAACTAAGCGGCTGCAGGAGCTACTGCAAATGCTGGATGTGCGGTTGCTGGACCACTTTATTGTGGCCGGGGCTGAGACGGTGTCACTGGCTGAACGAGGGCTGGTGTGATGCAGACAGTTACCTGGTTTAATACATGTTATAGCAGGTTAAACGCATGAGAAGGGCTGCACTGCGCCAGGTCGCGCCGGTGGTGGAAACCACCGTGCTGGATGCTTATATCAGCGGTCTTGCCCCGTCGGGACGGCGGGGTATCACGAGCCTGTTAAATCGCAGCGCCAGCATACTCACACGCGGTGCGGATGCGGCCAGTTATCCTTGGGAGCAACTTAGCTTCGCCGCTGTCGCTAAAGTACGTGCGGCACTGCTGGATGACGGTTACGCCGTATCGTCGGTCAACATGGCGTTGTCAGCACTCCGGGGCATTGCGCAGACGGCCTTTAACCTCAATTGCCTGGAGGCGGACACGCTTGCCCGTATCCGGGCAGTTAAGCGCGTCAATGGCGATAACCAGCGTAAGGGCAGGGCACTCAGCCGGGAGGAGGTTCGCGCACTCATTCAGGCCGCTAAACGGCATCCGCAGCGTATCCGTTGCTGTCGTGATGTCGCCATTGTAATGACCCTTTGCGGTGCGGGTTTGCGGGCCGGGGAACTGGTCAGCCTTGAGCGCCGGGACTATAACAATGGCATTCTTACAGTGAGGCAGGGGAAGGGGCGTAAATACCGGGAGATACACGTTGCGGCAGCGGTAGATAAAGCCATCCGCGCATGGATTAAAGCCAGTGGCGCAAAAGAGGCCGGGGATGCATTGTTTAACCGTATTCAGCGCAACGGCAAGGGTGTCAGCCATCCTCTGACAACAACCGGTTTAACCGGCATCCTTGAGCAGTTACAGCAGGACGCAGGCATAGTGCGTTTTACTCCTCACGATATGCGACGCACCTTCATCACCCGTTTACTGGAGCAAGGCGTGGATATCAACACCGTACGGCAGCTGGCAGGGCATAGCGACATATCCACGACTACCCGCTATGATCATCGCGGGTATGAAGCAAAGGCTATGGCTTCGCAGCGGTTACGATGCTGGTAATGTCAACCGACTCACGATCATGTTGTCTAAAAATAGCTTTTTTCACGTTATGCCTTTATCCACCAAGGCCTCCGCTTATGTCATGCGGGTCAATGTGATGTTTTCACTGTGTCGGCAAAAAACATGAAATATAACATTACTCTCTTACAGAGCCCTTGGGGTGCAAGGCGTTGCCATGAATGCCAGTCTTTTTGCGCATCAATCAAAAATCAGGATACTCATCGTCAGGTAGATCACCTGAAAGCTTCTTCACTTTTGGCTTTTTTAATTTCGGGGTTACCCCAACTTTGTCCAATGAAACGGGCTGTTCATCCTTGGTCGGAAAGGCCTCTTCATTCCATTTCTTAATACATTCCCTTACTGCTTTAGCATCACGTAGCTTCTGGATTTCATGTGCTAGCCATCTATCTTCATCCTCATTCTCACCGTCCTCTGACTCTTCAGCATCTAGCATTTCACCAAATTCATCGCCCCAATCAAAGTGTGCAGCGACATCGTCTGTGTGAGGAAAATAGGGTTTACCTCTCTTATCGCAAGCGTTAAAGGTTTTCAACAGCTCGAATGCATCGTTGGTTTTTGCCATCTGATGGTAACGATACAGGCGCTGGCCTTGAGGCGTCTTAGCCGCCGTCATCGTTTTGGGGGCATAACTGGTTCCCGCAGCCTTAACAAACTTCAAGTTATAGCAGGCGTTAATGCAGTAACTCAGCACATCTCCCAACAATAGCGGGTCGCGGTCGTCAACATCATCTTCGTGACTATATTGGAAGCGAAGTAGGAATCTCAATTTATCAAGTGCATCCTTTCCCAGAAATACCTTCTGTTCTTTGATACCCACCTGCGCATAGAGCTGATTTTTTGTCCTACGGCTGACTGCGCTCGGCTTATCGCTCGGCGCTATGAGTGTCTTCTTCGTTGAAGGCCGTTTCTTAGCAGGCATTAGATGTTCCATTATCCATAAAAGTTGTTGAGGCTCAACATATCACTATTGAGGCTCAATGTTACTAAAAAAAATATAATTTTTTTTAGTGCGTAATTTCAATTGCTTATATTGATCCGCGCCGATTTTGCATCCTGCTTTCCTTTTCATTCTGTTGAGGCTTTTAAAGAGCTGGCTCCACACACAACAGGAGTCATTAAATGACTAGCCGAATTATCAAAAAGACAGAAGTTTTACACCGTTGCGGCATCTCCAGCGCGACACTTTATCGCTATATATCAGAAGGTTGCTTCCCATCTCAATTGAGGCTTTCACCGCAAGGGCGGGCAGTGGGTTGGCTTTCCGAAGATATTGACACCTGGATTGCCAGCCGTATGCAGGTTAAGGGGGAATAAGATGAAACGACAACATTACACGAGTCATACATCAGCATTCCCTGAGTTGGAAAAACTGGCTAAGGCTATCAGCAAGGCTATGCCAGAGTTTGAGACTATCCATCAGACCCTGACTGAAAACGCCATACGTGTGAAAGCATTGCGTAAGTTCGGCAACCCGCGGAGCAAAACGGAGCGCCTGCAACTGGCGAATAAGCTGGAGAACTGTAACCCGGAAGAAACCTGCGGGAGTATGGCGTGCAGCCTGTGCCAACGGTATCGCCGGCTGAAGTTTATGCAGAAATGGCTCCCGTATATTGAGGAGCATCAGGATGAGTACAAAGCCGTCACCCTAATTAGCTATGCAGATATGTTCTCGAATTCAACATTGCTCGCCTGGGATCTCGGTATGTTAAAGCAACGCTTACTTAAGGCTATACAGCGCATAGGGTTCAGTGCACCCGTTATCGGTGGCTTCGAGATGGACTACCACAACTATACACATGAGCCTGAACGTAGCCACTGGATGCCGCATTTCCATATGTTAATACCCCATGAGCCTGAAAAGCTGGAAATGTTGAGGCAGTACATGTTGCGTGAGAAGAATCTTCATATGAGGCCCGGAAGGATAAGTCGGCCAATGAAAGATGACTTCATCGCTAGTTCAGTCCATGCGTTGAGCTATTGTGTGACAGGTATCTGGCAGGAATATACGTGGTTTATGAACGCTGAGAGTGAACTTAAGAAAACTAAGAATGGAACTCGGATAAGGAATCTCAGTGTGTTTGCCAAATCACTGGTGAAGCTTGATCGCATGAGCGATGCATTACTCACATTCAGGGTAAATGTCCAAGTTGGGTAAAGCGATTACTCGTAAAGATGCCCTCAACGTAGCTGCTAGATGCATCGAGAGCATGAGTTGAGCATAAGTGGTGGGTAACACTGAATAGTTTCCCACCTTCTATTTTCAAACAAGCTAAACATTGACGTTTGGCTTGGTGATTTAGTGATTTGGTGATTGAGCCCTTTGGACTGAAGGAGGGCTTGAGGAAAAAATGATGGCTAAGAAAAATAAACTGCCCGTACGTTTGCTGGCACTGTCAGATAATAACAAACTTCAGCGCGCATACCGCCTGGTGGAGGTGAATGATTGTCACAGCAATAAGTGGCGTCAGCTTCTGATTGCCGCAACTGATGTGATGGATAAACGCAAGTTACTCGAAAAGCTCACTGATGCAGGTCTCAGTCTAGATTTCACTGATAGTGATTTTAAGGAGATCGTTGATCATCTTAAGAGTGTCTCTTCGGAACGTGTGAAGCTTTGCATGAGGCCAGGATATATCAATGTTGGTGGCTCCCTGTGTTACTTATCGGGAAGTGGTAAAGTCTTTGGTGAGTATGAAGGGTGCGCGCCCATGCCGTACCCTGACGCGAATACATTTACGTGTGAAGAAAGTCAAAAGGGCACGCTTAAGCAGTGGCAGAAACACGTTGCATCCGTTGCAATACATAGCCCTTATGCCATGCTGGCTTTATGTAGTGCAATGGCAGGCTACTGCATTTATTTTACCGATTTTGAATCCGGCGGGTTTCATTTTTATGGAGACAGCTCTAAAGGGAAGAGTACTGTACTCCTGATAGCCGCCTCTGTGTATGGCAATGATTCGTTCGTCTGTGACTGGAATATTACCGAGACTGCATTTGAAGAGTTGGCCGAATCGCGGAATCATGGAATGCTAATATTAGATGAGCTTATTTTGCTTGATAAAAATGCAAAAGAAGCAGCCCAAAAGGCGCGAAAATTGATATACATTTTAGGCTCCGGTGGAGGTAAACAACGGTCGGTCAATTTTCAGCAGCATAAATCCTTATGGCAATTGACTGCTATTAGCAACGGGGAAAACGGACTTGCCCAGCATGCGGCAGACGGTGATATGCCGCGCAAGAAAGGTGAAATGGCTAGGTTTGTTGATGTCCCGGTGGACTGCGGAAATGAGCTCGGTATTTTTTTAACCGTGCCGGATAATGCAGCCCCCAGCGATTATGCCGAAAGGATTAAGGCAAGCTGCCAACGGTATCACGGTACGGCAGGGCCTGCCCTGGTAACAACATTGCTCAAGAAATCCTCGGGTTTCCTGGCCGATAAAATTGACGAATATGTCCAAATGTTTTTGAAACAACATAATATTGAAGGACTTAACGGCCTTGAAAAGCGCATAGCCAAAAGGTTTGCTTTGGCTTATGCGAGTGGTGCTATTGCCGTTAAATGCAAGATACTTCCTTTTACGATACAGGAGGTCATGGAGGGTATATCATACTGCTACATGCAGGCTTGTGATAAAACACCACAAAAAAAAGAGGTATTCACTCAGGTGTTGAAGAAGGCGCTGAAGGAAAATGCTTATCCGCTTCCCGCTGATACCTTGGACATCGAAACACTTAATGAAGTTAATGTCATCGCAACCACTATCGGCGGTGTGGATGTCCTTGCTGTTAAAGCAGATTTCTTTAAGGCAAATATTAATGGTGATTTAAAGCAGATCACAGCCTTGTTGATCAAGCAGGACCGTTTATTTGTTGATACAGACGGGAAGTCCACAAGGCAGATTAGCCGTGGTGGGCAACGTCTCAAACGTCGTTACTGCTTAAAAGTCTAAAAATAAAAATCATGGTCTGCCTGCGGGTAGACCATATTTTTCAATAACCTCATTTCGTGAATACCGTAAGAAAAATATGCCATTGATAGTATTTTTTTTAAGATCTAGTTAGCGATGAGCGCTTCTGGCTGTGAGTTTGACCTGCTCCCTATACGCTAACATATCTCAATGTCATCAATGTCCGTTCCTGGCACGCAGCGGACAGGCTGCGTGACCATCATGTCTGCTGTGAGCGAGGAACGGGCATTTCTAACAGCATTCAGTGTGAATCAACGGGGAGCAGGTCAGTCGGGATTTCAGCCCGATTTAGTAAAACGGCAGAGCTGGTAGGCTCTGCCGAACCGTCAGGGGCGATATTCTGAGCCTGTGGATGCAGTCAATGGAAACGCTGCATCTACAACCGGCCCTGACTTGCTATGATTTACTGCATATGAATATCTTCATCCGTAAGTTCGATCCATCTTTAATAGCACTCAGACAACCCCTGATGGGTTTGAAATGCGTATCCGCCAGCCTTTGTCCGCACCCTGCTCCATTACCTGGGTGGCGATACCGTGCTCAACGTGTTCAGTGCCGTCATCTGAAGTCGTCGTCAGCGACCAGTTAATGAGAGCGAGAACGAGATCACCTGCAGAGATGAGATTACGTATCTGGTTCCTGATAACCGGCCGTGATGCTGTGAGCGTGATTAAAGCCATCCGTAGTGCTTCAGGATTACTTTCAATGACAGTACCATCAGTCATTTTCATGGTGGCGCGGTTACTGAAAACGGACATCAAGTTATCAATTTTTCCCGCGTTAAATGCTTCATCAAAGGCGGCGATGGTTTCACCAGGGGAGCGATAAACCGCGGCACTCTTTTCAATTGATGCAGCGAAGGCAGATATGCAACTGGCGATCTCACCGGGTGATTCAAGCGGTGAGAGGTGTCCCGTACCGGGAATAATATACATCGCTGCGTGAGGAATACGGGTTAACAACTCTCTTTGCAAAGTTTCCGGGGTGTCGACCCGGTCCAGTTCTCCTGAGATGACTCTGACCGGAACATTAATGGAGGCGACTTCCCGGGTGATGTCTTCGCTGATCGCTACACCGGGCCAGCCTGCTTTGGCCCCGGCGGACGCTCTTAAACTGTCCTCGATGACCTGCTCTCGAAGCGCGGGGCTGAGCGGCCGCGCCGTCAGGACATTGTCGATGACAAACCCGACTGATTCGCGGTTGTCATATGCGCTGGATAATCTGTCGCGTTCTTCTGAGGAAAGCAGCATAGGGGAAGGTGGGGAGGGTGCAATGAGAACCAGACCCTCAAGCCCTTCGGGTCGGCGCGATGCCATTAATTGGGCAACTTTCCCTCCCATTGAATGGCCAACCAGAATGTAGCGTTTAAGCTCAAGTGCTGAAATAACGCCTTCAGCATCCCTTGCAAGATCTTCAATCCTGTATCCGGATTCGGGAGCGTCTGACAAGCCCCAGCCACGATGATCGATGGCAACCGTGCGGTAGCGGTCTGGTAACTGACCTGTCACGCTCTCCCATGTACGGGATGAGCCGCCATAATAGTGCAAAAATACCAGCGCTAGCTCACCGCTGCCCTGTAGCTGTACATTGATACCCGTATTGTTCACGTTAATTCTCATCGTTTCATACCTCCTGAGGAATGAAAATAATGTTAATTACAGTCTCAATTAATGATAATCCGTGAAATAATATCGATAGCCGATACTCAAATTATCGAATGGTGGGGTTTTATGGACAGATTTATCAGCATGCAGATTTTTATCGCGACAGTGGAAGAGGGAAGTTTTGCGGCGGCTGCAAGACGTTTTAAGCTTTCTGCTGCAATGGCAGGAAAACATGTCAGTGCTATCGAATCTGATTTAAATGCCCGGCTTATTCAGCGTTCAACACGCCGTCTGAGCCTGACGGATGTGGGGCAGCGATATTTTGAGCGTTGCAAAGTTATTCTTGAGGCTGTGGAAGATGCAAACAGGGAAGCGAGTGATGTTCAGGCAACACCGCGCGGGTTACTTCGCATTGCTGCGCCGGTCGCCTTCGGTGCAATGCATCTTGGTGCGATCGTGTCACGCTATCTGGAACAATTTCCGGAGGTCAGTCTGGATGTGGTGCTTGAAGATAAATATGCAGACCTGCTTGAAAATCGAATTGATGTTGCCATCAGGGTTGGGAGTCTTGACGATCCGTCGCTGGTTACCCGGCGGCTGGCACCCTGCAAGATGGTTTTATGTGCATCACCAGAGTATCTGAAAAAACACGGCACGCCAGAGACACCGGAAGATATTTCCCGCGCGCCGCGTCTGGCGTTCAGCCAGGCAGTTTCAGCGGGAGACTGGACAATTTACGACCCTGAGGGCAGCTTGCATCGTATCGAAAGTGCATGCCGAATCACATCCAATAATATTCAGTTGCTTCTTGAATCCGCCCTGGCCGGAACAGGCATAGCATATGGTCCCAGTTTTGTTTTTTGTAAGTATATAAAACAGGGCAGACTGATCGAGCTGCTGCCAGCGTACAAGAAAACGGAACTTACCATTCAGGCAGTGTATCCCAGTGCGATCCGCATTCCTTTCAAGGTTCGTAGCTTTGTAGATTTTATTGCTGAAGCTTTAAGAGATACGCAACTGTAAAGAGAAAATAAATAAAATATACGTTCAGTAATGTCAGCTATTGGCACTAAATAGCTGACGCTATGATGAGCGCCCTGTCCTGTGGAGCTTTTGAAATCAAGCCGGGTGATAATACGAAGGTGGCTGTCCCGTGACACGCCGGAACATCGTTGCGAAAGATGATGCATTATCGTATCCAAGGGTCAACGCTACTTCATTTACGGGTTTTCCTGTTATCAACAATGCCAGTGCGCTAACCACGCAGGCTCGTTGGCGCCAGGCAGAAAATGACATGCCAATTTGCTTAAGAAAATGGCGGCGAAAAGTGCTGGAGCTCATGTACAGCGCATTGGCCCAGCGCTCTGCTGGATCATGGATTGAGGGATTGAGTAAAAACGCCTGACAAAGAGCTAATAGAGCCGGATGTTGTGGCAGCGGAATATCGAATTCGCGAACCGGCATTGCCGCCAGCTCCAGTATCATCAGATTTATCAAAGCACGGTCGCGCGTGCTTTCATACAGGGGCGGTAAATCCACTGACTCAAGCAATAGCTGACGTAATAATGGCGATACGCTAATAACTTCACAGCGATGATATTTAAAGAAAGCGGCCACGCAATCTGGTTCTATATACAGGCTGCGAGTGGTCACGCCAACAAATTTGACGGCGTGCATAGTTTCGGGTGGGATCCACACAGCATGTTGTGGAGGAACAATCCACTCCCCACCCTGAGTTATTACATACATCAATCCGGTCGCGCCATATAGCAGCTGCGCGCGGCGATGTTTATGCTGTGGCAGCATAAATCCCTGCACATAGTCATTGCCTATCGCCACCACTTCACGATCGAGTTGATCGACCTCTTCAATTTTTACGTTGCGCACATCAGTCTCCTTATGACCGATTTACAAAGGTAATCGAGCACGGCGCTAATGGGAAGCCGGGCGCTACCGGCATAAGCTGCTGAATCATTTTCAGGTCGAGGATATTCTTTTGAACGATATCGCAATAATTGCGTTGGCGGGCTTTACTACCGGTATAACCACAGTGCTTTTTGGTTTCGGGGGCGGCTTTGTTGTGGTGCCATTCGTTTATCAACTAATGCTGCGGCAGGCTGAACTGGCAGGAAATGCCATGCATATCGCGGTTGCTACCTCTACAGCGGTGATGATATTTAACGCGAGCTGGGTCAGCTATCGAAACTGGCGAGCTGGCAAGCTTTCATCGCAGACATTGTTCCCGATGCTATGGTTTATAGCTATTGGGGGTGTCGTGGGTTCCTGTCTGGCGGGAATATTTAGCGAGAATATTGTTCGCACGATGTTCGTTATCTACATGCTGGCAACAATCAGCGATTGTTTGTTGCGTAAGGGTTTTTTCAGAGGAAGTTCTCCGCGTCGATTATCACTTCCTGTTGTAACGGGCGGCGGAGTGATCATCGGTATGATAGCAGCATTGCTTGGAGTGGGCGGCAGCGTAATGACGGTACCCCTGTTGCGGCGACATGGCTATGCGATGCGTGAGTGTATTAGTGCTTCTAATCCACTTTCCCTGCCTGTCGCGCTATGTGGTGCCGTGACGTATGCAGTTATTGGCTGGCAAATTATTCCAGTGAGCGGATTTCTCGGTTTTATCAGCCTGAAAATTTTAGGTATGTTGGTACTGACAGGCTGGGCTGGAATAGTTTTTAGCCGTCGGGTTATACCTGCTGTACCTGATATTTGGCACGCACGAATCTATGTCATGCTGCTGTTCCTGGTTCTACTTGCGATGCTTTTTCATTAAACACCATCCATCGTAGCTAATACTGCTCGAAATTATACAAGTACCAACGTCCGCCTCTGGCACAAAGTGGATCGCCTGAAGTGTCGGGATGTCTGCTGTGAGCGAGAGGCGGACATACAGAATTACTTTAATTACTGATGGATTAAACATCTATTCCTTGAGAGCGTCGATTTTCATTTGTGAGAGCCAGGCTTTAGCATGCTGGTAATCGTCAGTTCTGCGAGACGAAATATTGTTTCGGCGATATATCATGTATCTTCTTAATCACAATCATGAGGAATCTACCGAGTCATATCCCAAAGTGCCGTTCCAGCATAAAGATTAAAACTGGCCATTCTAAAATCATCATTGCTAAATAAATTTAAACTCAAATTAGAGTCATGGGAATCCGTTTGTAATCATGTCCTACGCGTTTTCTTCTTCTTTGTGTCTTTTTTATATGTCAATTTTGATTATTATGATTTAACTCTGAAGTATCAGTTAGTAACCCTTCTGAAAAAGGTGGGGCTATTTCCGTAGATAAATCATCTACCTAACTATCTCTAAAGGAAAGAAAATGAATCGTCCAAATTGGTTTCAAGTATCTGCAGAAGGCTCAAAGGCACTGGGAGCGCTGCATCATTTCGCCACAAAAGGAACAAATCTTCCGGAAGAGCTAATACATTTGGTTTTTTTAAGAGTATCTCAGATTAATGGCTGTGCGCATTGTATTGATATTCACACACGCGATCTTATAAAGTGTGGTATGTCAGTAGATAAGATAGTACTGATTCCAGTGTGGGAAGAGGCTACTTATTTATTCTCGGATCTGGAGCAAGCGGCACTGGCATGGGCAGAAGAAGTTACCCGTGTAAGTGAGACACATGCTTCGGATGAAGCGTATTCTGCAGCGCTTTCAGTATTTGGTGAAAAAGATTTGGTCGACTTGACCATCGTTATTGCAACAATGAATGCACTTAATCGTATGGGCATCAGCTATCGAATGAAGCCGCTGGCCAAGGCGTAAATTACCATTCGTTTTCTTCTCGCGATTGGTTATTAATTTCCCCAATGAAAAAACCGCCGAAAGGCGGTTTTTCATTTTTTAGCAGCAAGTCATGAAAATAATCAATCTTAACATTCTTTTAGGTATGGAAACTTATGCAAGCTTAGATTCAAAAATAAAGCCGCCAACGTGAAGTGTTGGCGGCGGACATTTATCAATGTAATTCAGCACGATCCAGACCGTAAGCGCTATCCATCGAGCCTGGTGCCATCTGTGATAAAATCTGCAGGCGATTCCAAGCGTTGATTACAGCAATGGTGAATGTTAACTCTGATACTTCCACTTCAGAGAAATGTTCGCGCAATTCGTTGTAAAGCGCTTCGCTTACACCATTATCACCAATGCGGGTCAAAGCTTCAGTCAGTGCCAGAGCTGCTTTCTCTTTGGCGCTGAACAATGGCGATTCCCGCCAAATTGCAACGTGATAAAGACGCAGTTCACGCTCCCCATGCATTTTTGCTTCTTTAACATGCATATCCAGACAAAATGCACAATGATTCAGCTGTGAGGCACGGATATCCACTAAGTGCTTAAGTTTTTTATCCAGCGAGATTTTTCCTAATGCCATAGAAGCATCGGCAAGTGTTTTAGCCAGTGCCGGGATGGTTTTGAAATGATTCACACGTGACGACATATTGTAATCCTCTTTTTAAAATAAACGATCAATGGTTTGCAGTGCATGGGGTAATGCGGTAGTACGAGTGACGGGATCATGCGTTCCGTCTACCCGAATAAATTGCACGTCGGTAATGCCAATATATTCAAGCGCTACGCGAATGTATGGCGTGAACTGGTCATCTGCTACATATGGACCGTGGGCAAATACGCTGCCGCTGGCGACAACGCAATACACCTTTTTGCCGCTGACTAGCCCTATTTTTTTGCCCTCTGGCGTAAAGGCGAAAGTTCGTCCGGCGCGGGTTATATGATCGAACCAGGCCTTCAGCACGGAAGGCAGGCCGAGGTTCCACATCGGTGATGAGATAACCAGCGTGTCACAATCAAAAATCTGATCTACCAGTTGTTCCGAAGTCTTAATAGCGTTGAGCTGAGCTTCACTGCGTAGGTCTGGTGGGGTAAAAAAACCAGCAATGGTAAATGCATCAAGATGCGGTAGCGGCCGTTGAGCCAAGTCCAGCACTGATTCTTCAAGCTCGGCATGATGCGCGCGTAATTTTTCTACCAGGCGTTCAGACGCCGCGCGGGATGCCGATCCTGATAAATCCGGACTGACTTTAATGTGAAGCAGTTTCATCATTTTTTCCTCAGGTGAGATCGCGATAAAAGTGCAGGCCGAGGGCGGTATATCCGACACGCTGATAAAATGTCTGGGCTCCTGAATTACTAATGGCGGTATCAAGGACCATCTGACCACAACCGTATTCACGTGCGATTACCGCTAAGTGATTTAACAGCGTTGCACCAATTCCCTGACCGCGAGCCTCGCTCACTGTTACCAGATCGTCGACGTAACAGAATTGCCCGTGAATAAAATTTTCGAGTAGTCGATAACCGGCCAGCGCCATTGGTTTGCCATCCTGCTCCAGCCCTGCAAGCCGATAGCCTTGCGCCTGCTGGCGCTGTACCTGGGCGATAAATTGTTTCTCATTCGTCAGTTTGCTGCGTAATTCCCGCATCAGCGCAAAGCAACGGGCAAGGTCAGTGACGGTGTCGTAATGTTCAATCCTCATGACGCCTCATATTGGGTGGCTTAGTTAATAGCCATATCTTAATCTTGTATGTCTGGTTAAAAAGGGCCATTATTTGAATTAATTCGTAGGACATCTAAGGGGGCATTTCATGGGGTACAAAGAGATTTATGCCCGCTATCGTCAGCAGATTCAGGACGGTCTTTTGAAACCGGGAGCGCGAGTTCCCTCGATTCGTTCGCTAGCGAGCGAGTTGCAGGTAGCGCGAAAAACGGTAGAAACCGCGTATGAAATCCTTATTGGAGAAGGCTATTTCGTGAGTCTGGGGGCGAAGGGGACCTATATAAATCCGGAGCTCAGGCTGACTTCAACGGTCAGCGCAGACAACGCTGTATCGCCTTGTTCACTTAACACACAGGTTATTGAAAGGAAGGGGGATCTGCGGCTCGGAATCCCTGCCCTGGATGAATTTCCCCATAAAAAATGGTTACTAATATCGGGGAAAGCGGCACGAAGTCTTCGTCCGGAAGAAATGCTCATGCCCCCGGTAATGGGCTTTCAGCCGCTACGTGAGGCCATTTCAAGTTATCTCAATATTTCAAGAGGACTGAATTGCCGACCGGAGCAAATCTTTGTCACCAGCGGCTATCGGGCCAACTTACGGTTAATTCTGTCGGTACTTGCACAGCCTGACGATAAAGTGCTGTTTGAAGATCCTGGCTACTTTTATGGACAGCAATTATTGAAGCGAATAGCATCCAACCTGCACTATATACCTGTTGATCGGCAGGGCATGGATGTTGATTATCTTCAGCGCTATCACAACGATGCACGCTTCGCTATCGTTACACCCACTCATCAAAGTCCGCTCGCAGTTAGCCTTTCATTACCGCGTAAGCATCAGCTGCTGGCCTGGGCACAGCAAAACAGTAGCTGGATAATCGAAGATGACTACGACGGAGAGTTTCATTACACACGAAAAGTAATCCCGGCGTTGAAAAGCCTCGATATGCATGACCGGGTTATTTATACCGGTACGTTTAGTAAAACGATAATGCCAGCTATGCGTATCGGCTATATGGTAATACCACAGGAGACGGTAGCCCGTTTCAGTGAACTGGGCGAAATCCTTGAAACGGGTCTGCCATTACTGCCGCAAAAAATACTTGCGCAATTCCTTAGCGAAGGGCACTTCTACCGCCATATAAAAAAGATGCGCTTACTCTATCAACAGCGGCGTCGCATGGTGCTTGAAGCAATTGAAACGAGCTTTCCAGGGTTATTTGAATTTGAGCTTACAGATGGCGGGATGCATATTGTTGCCTTCCTGCAACGTGGCATTGAAGACACTGCATTAGCTGCATTATGGACACAGCACGAGCTTTACGTCCGGCCACTCTCGAGCTGGTATACGCAGACACAGAAACGTTATGGATTAGTAATTGGATACACTAATATTCGTTCAACCGAAGAGGCGCAGAAAATTTTGCAGCGCGTTAAGGGAAAAACACTGGAGCTTATGCAGCATTAAGCTTTTTGACAGCCGGGCGTGAATAATAATCTATTGTTTAACAGTATTGTTGCCTGATAAAAATATTTAGTCGCTCACTCTCTGTAAATGAGGGGCGACTAAATATGATCGTGATGGTACATGCGTTTTTTAACAGTAATTTAGTCTGGTGTCGATGCCATATATTTCCTACAGGATATTACGTATAGACACCGGGAACACCGTTTCTAAGCCAGACGTTCAAAAATATAGCGATTTTTTGATAATATCTGGGATATTAGCGAATCTCAATTTCAGGAACGGCTGACATCCCGACGCGCAATAATTTTGCATCGGGTTGATTATCATCCAGCACTATTTTTACCGGTAAACGCTGAACGACTTTAGTAAAGTTACCCGTTGCATTGTCTGGCTGGATGGCTGAAAACGTTGCGCCGGTTGCCGGAGCGATACTATCGACATGTCCAGTAAACTTTTTGCCAGGCATGGCATCAATTTTAATTAAGACCTTCTGCCCCTGCTGAACATTTGCCAGCTGTGTTTCAAGATAATTGGCAATGATATAAGTTTGATGTAGCGGAACCACGGCCAGCAGACGTGTCCCTGCGTTAACGTAGGCACCGAGGCGCACCGAACGCTGGCCTACCATCCCATCGACTGGTGCAACAATACGCGTATAAGAAAGGTTAAGCCTCGCCTGACTGACCTTTGCCTGCGCGACTGCAACATCGGCTTCCGCCTGACGTAATGCAGCTCTCAACACGCCTACCTGTTTTTCTGCTGAGGTCAGAGCAGCTTCGTTCTGACGAACGACTGCGGATGCAGAACGCTGCGTTGAATGGGCTTTTTGTTGATCGTCCGCAGCGACGGTACCTCTTTGATAAAGCTTGTTAAAACGTTCAGCGTTCTGACTGGCATACTGCGCCGATGCCTGACTGGCTAAAAGAGTCGCTTTAGTCTGAGCAATAATGGATTGGTGCTGCTCCAGTTGTGCAAGGCTGCTCAGGTGTTTTGCTTCACTAAGCTGCAAATTAGCTTGCGCCATTTCAAGCGCTATTTTGTAGTCACGGTCATCCAACTTGGCCAGTGTTTGCCCTGCTTTAACGCGTTGGTTATCTGCGACATAGATATTTTTGATATAACCCGATACTTTTGGTGCTACCAGTGTGTAATCCGCATTTACATAGGCATCATTGGTACGGGTATCATTATTCAGCATTGTCGACCAGACGAAAAATATCATCGTCATCATCAGAATTAATAATGCGCTGAGCAGAATCGTTCTTCTTGATACAGGAGATTTCATTTAACCACCTCTATTTGGTCATGGCAGGTTGAAAACATGTCTGGGGCGGCCAGACACGTTTTGGCAACCAGACAGTGAGTAATAACAGCAGGACGGCAAAGCCAGTCATCAGCAGATAGCTGTCGCCCAGACTCAGAACAATTGCCTGATGTTTTAATAAGGTGATAAATCCAGCGATGTTCTCGGTGTTGCTGATGCTGCCGTCGTGTAATAAAGGAATGCTGCTGCTGGCCTGCTCACTGACCGGTGTCGATATCAACCATGGGCGGTTGGCTACGTTATTGATCAGAACATTGGAATGAAATTGCTCTCTGTCATTTATAAACCATTCCACTAAAACGCCAGCAGCGATGCTTGAAAAACCCCGTACGGTATTGAACATAGCAGAGGCATAATGTCCTTCCGGGGGAGCCACAACGCTGGTTGCGCTCATAAGCAACGGTAAAATAATTGACGGTAATCCAATCGTCTGCAGAATCTGTATGATCCAGAAATTCTGGCGTGCCCAGTCGCTGGTTATCTGCATACCCATCAGGCTGGCGGAAATCATCAGGGCAATTCCGAAAGCTATCAGCCAGCGACAATCAACCCAGCGCAGACTAAGCAGTGCGGCAACAAGCGGGGTAATAATTAACTGCGGGAGCCCAATGGTCAAAGCCAACGGCGCAAATTGTACTGTTCGAAAGCCCTCTACTTTGCCAAAGAAATTGGACGGCAAAGCCGATCCAGCAAGCGCCAGTACCAACACCCCAGCAAGCGCCATCAGGCCATATAAAAAGTTACTTCTCTCCAGCATCTGTAATTTGAACAAAGGGAGGGGGTGAAACCATTCATTAATCAGAAAAATCGTCAGGCAGACGATGGCGCTGGATAACAGACCACTAAATAACGGCGATTCAAACCAGTCCAGACGTCCACCCTGAGTGATGGCGATTATCAAAAACGCCATTCCAGAACAGCCGGTAAGCATACCGAACAGGTCGATCTGTTTAAATCGGTCGAGGTGAATCGGGTCCTGCGGCAAACCCCAGCCAATAAAGAGCATCGAAATCAAAATGGCGGGGACCACTTGCCAGAACATGAACATCCAGCTCACATCATCTGTCCAGAATGCCGCCAGTGAAGGGGCCACATTTGGACCAAAAGTCGCAGTCAGAGCATAAGCGCCAAGTCCATAAAGTTTTATCGATGGTGGCAGAAAACGTAGCGCCACAGTCATGAGTAAGGGAGGGAGGGCACCGCTAAACAGGCCCTGTATCGTTCGCAAGAAAATAAACAGCGGCGCATTCGGGAATAAGGGTAAAAGTATGCCGCAAACCATAAAACCGCCAGCGCAAGCAAGCGCGAATTTACGCAGCGAAAAAGTCACAGCAAACCATGGTGCGATCATCATCGCCACTACTTCTGCGGCCTGGTAGGCAGAGGTGAACCAACTGGCTTGATCATAAGTCATGCCAATTCCGGCACGCACATCCGCAAGCGCTATATCTATAACCCGACCATTAAGTCCGGAAGTTAAGGCTGCGATTAGTATCCCCACAAATCCCATTGCAAGGCGCCAGGTAAAGGGGGGCGAAGGTGGGGTAGAACGCTGTGCATTCATACAAAGTTCTCATGCATTATATCGATACACTGTACCATATTGTGGTACAGATGTGACATCTTACATTGCGATAGCGTCCATTGCAATGTGATAATTAATACATGAACTGAGGTAACAGGCTGTCCGTGACCGGACAATAAGGAGCTCTATATGGCCGTAAATGCTTCAAGCTTTGAGGATGAAAAAACCGGCGGGATTCAGGTTATCGCCCGCGCAGCGGCAATTTTGAATGTGCTGGGAAAACACCCTGGCGGCATGAGTCTGGGAGAAATTGCGCAGGAGGTTGCTCTCCCTCGTTCAACGGTGCAGCGTATTGTCGCGGCTTTAGATAGCGCTCAACTTGTGCGTAGCAGCGGGGCCGGTGGCCTGCGTCTGGGACCTGCACTACTCAAACTTATTTCCAGTGTGCACAGCGATGTCGTGGATCTTGTACGTCCCTTCCTGGAGCAACTTTCGGCCAATATTAATGAAACAGTGACCCTGGCACGTGCCAGCGGTACACAGCTGGCAATCATCCACTACGTCGTAGCATCACGTGAATTACGTGTTGTACCTCGTATTGGACTTAATTTGCCGCTCTACAGCACTTCCGGCGGGCGTGTGTTACTGGCTATGGAAAGTGATGAAGATGTCCGCATACTGGTAGGCGAAGCCTATGAAGATCTCACCGGAATGACAGTTAAAACGCTTCCACAGCTTCTGGAGCTGATCGCCGATGTTCGTGCCAGAGGGCTGGCTATAGATCTGGGTGAAACTCTTGAGGGTGTCTGCACGATAGCGGTAGCGCTGGACACACTTTTTGGTCGTTTTTCTATCTCATTATTAGTTCCAGCGCCACGTTTCCATAAACATGAAACCTTTTATCGGCAAGAACTCATGCAATGCAAGGAGGCGATAGTTAATGAAATTGGAAGAATAATTTCGGTAGGAGAATAACTAACAACAGGAATAAGTGTTCTCAACGAAATTTGTTAGGCCGCTTGCACGGCCTACCCCATCCTTCGTTGACCTGCTCCCAATTGATTAACACCACGATGTTAGTAATGTCTTCATCAGCAACGTGAGGACATCCCCATAAAGAAGCATTTTTCTGACGAACAGTTCATCAGTATTCTCCGCGAGGCCGAGGCTGGCATTTCCGCTATCAAGGTTTTAATGTCTCCTCACTGCGCTGTAAACAACATCTCTGGGAAACAGGAAGATTATTAAAGTTTACTTTATCACCGTACAAAGCCTTTGTTTTTAGATGTCATTGTTCAGTTCTACAAGTGAAATGAAGTACCTCAGTAACAGTAAGAAAAGTTGAAAATGACGTAGCTTTATGCATTCATGATTTCCACTGGTGCTGCTTACCATATACCCACTTAAGTTTCATGGGTATATGGCACGAATTCGACCGTTTTAGCTTTAGATATAATGCTGTATGGACTAGAACGAGAGGTCGACCATGGGCGTTTGATTACTTTGAAAAAGAAATATTCAGCATAGCTTCGCTCAGCTTCCACAGACGTTGGGCTGCGACTTGGTCGATAGCATAAGGCATAGCATCTAATGTTAGTTCTTTCGGCTGGTTGAATGTGTTAAGCATGTCATCTTCAAGAACCCCGGTAATGTCTGAATTTGCACAAAAGACGCCGCCTTTTCCGTTAAGCTGTGGGCTGACCGCACACCAGACATGGGTCGCTGCGCCTTGAGGGATGGATTTCATGTCGCGTTCAGGAGCGATCACGGGATTACCGTTTGCATCGAGATTGCCCATGTTTTTCAACTGCTCAATCGACATATGCTTTGCCAACCCGGTCACGATACCTCCCGGATGCAGTGAGAAAGCACGGACGCCGTAGTCACGCCCCCTCCGATCCAGCTCAACCGCAAATAGTACATTGGCGGTCTTTGACTGACCATACGCACTCCATCCATCATAGGCACGGCGCTCGAAATTAACGTCGTCCCATACGATATCCGACAAACGGTGGCCGAGCGAGGAAACGGATACAACGCGCGCGCCGTGCGCGCGAAGCAGAGCTGGCCAAAGCCGTAGGGTCAATTGAAAATGGCCGAGATGGTTGGTTGAGAACTGCATCTCATTGCCTCGACTGTCTCGAGCTAACTCCGGCAAAGCCATGATGCCGGCGCTGTTAACCAAAATATTCAACGGCATCCCGGATTGCACTATGCCGTGCGCGAAGGTATCGATTGAAACAGGGTCGGTCAGGTCCATCGGCCTGACTTCAATTCCTCCACCGATTTCAGTAATTATTTGGCGGGCGCGATTTACGTCGCGGGCGGGCACAATCACTCGTGCGCCAGCCGAAGCGAGTGTTCGGGCAGTTTCAAGACCCAGCCCAGCGTAACCGCCAGTAACGATCGCGAGTTGTCCGGTCAAGTCAATATTTCGAATGACGTCAATTGCCGTTGTATAGGCAGTAAATCCTGAACCGAGCGGCTTTTGCAACGTGGTCATATAGAGCACTCCAGTGGTTAGTTGCTTTAAACCGTAGTGTGCACCTGTGAATTAGTACGTTTAATACGCTAAAATACTTTTTTCTTTAGCGAAAGTACAAAACGTAATGCATGACCCTCTGTCCCGTACACTGGAACTTGTCGAGGCGCGAACAATCTATGCCGGTGGCTTCATTGGCGGCGGTGATTGGTCAATCCGGTTCCCGCCACCACGTAAGATCAAGTTTTTTGTGATCGGTCGTGGTTCTTGCCTGCTGGCACTAGATGGAATTGAAACGCCCTTCCGACTTGCCACAGGCGATGTTTTTTTACTCACACGCAACGCCGGATTTACCGTGGCGAGCGATTTGAGGCTAGTACCTCTGCCTTCAAGCGAGGTTTACACGGGTAGAAATTCACCCATCATCCCAGTGGGACAAGGTGACGATTTCCTGTTTCTGGGCGGTCACATTGATACCAATCATGCAGGCGGGCGCTTGATGGCTGAGAATTTGCCTGATTTTTTACATTTCTCTGCTTCCGAAAGTGGTGCGAATCGACTTAGCGCATTGATCGGGGAATTGGTTGAAGAGGCGGCCGGTTGTGTACCCGGTGCTGAAATGGCCTGCTCAAGTCTAGCGCATCTACTTTTGATCCAAATATTGCGCCGCTACCTTTCCGCACAGGAGTCAGACGAGGCGGGCTGGTTTCGAGTCGCCTGTGATTCGCGGTTAGCCCCAGCGTTGGCGTTAATGCACAGTGATCTGGCCCGAAAGTGGACTCTGACCGAATTGGCACGTGCTTGCGCCATGTCTCGAACCAGCTTTTCTAAGCACTTTCGTGTAATTGCTGGCATGCCGCCATTTACCTATCTTACTGAATGGCGGATGCGCCACGCTGAACATGAATTGCGCCGCGAAGGTAGCTCAGTCGCCAAGGTCGCTCTGTCGGTTGGCTACAACTCCGAAGCTGCGTTCAGCATCGCTTTCAAGCGTGTGATGGGCCACTCTCCTCGTCGCAATACTCATCGCAGCACAAAAGGTTTAGTTTGTGGCTCAGCACCTGATGATGCTTCACTTGTCACTAAACCTTAAACCTATGCACTGTAACTGTTAGGCCTTGACGCAACCTTGATGCGATCGCTGGTTTTCATAGCAACAGAGAAAAGCCCTCTTACTTTATCGTGAAGCAACTCGTAATTCCGCTCGCAAGCAAGATATAACGAAGCTCGACCACTCTGGCTGGTCCGAATTGCTCAGCCTCGAACTGGCGCTCTTCGGTATCAAAGCAACATGCATCCATTCGGAACCGTTTCGCACCGATTCCCTCGATGCGATCTCCGTCATGTTCGGCGATGTCATCAATGTCTGCTTCTGGCACCCAGCAGACGTTCGTAGAGCTTACATGCTGTACACAGAAAGATTTTTTGTAGGGCATTAAGTGGGAAGGGGGGTCTTATAGGGCTTGTAAGTATCTGGCGATGCGCCATGAATAAAGATCCCGAAAACTATGGGCATCTCGTATGCACTGTTTGCATATACTATAGGTTGAATTGTAGGTTTTAATTAAATTTCAATAAATATCTATTTTAATCAATAATAAAACACCAATGCATCATCGGCGTATGGTCGGTAAAGTCCTTGTCAGTACACTCAATCATCTGATTTTGCTCGTTTTAAATCGCACAGCGGCATTAGGGTTTCAAGGCACATATCTTAACACTCTTTTCCGTTATGGTTCATCCGGGGGCGTCCGTCACCTTTTAACAAGGATTATCATGTTTTTATCAATATCGGGAATGGCTTTTTTAGAATAAACAACAGAGTTGCGAGATATCTTCAAAAATAAAACCTTTTTCGGCAAGGCGTTGTGACAGTAAGTCTGGAGATAAAGAGGATGAATTTATTTAAACGAAGCGCTATATATTGTGTTTCGCTTTGATTAATACATTCTGAAATTTAATTCCCAGGATTATTAGCGAGCTCTCGTTAAAATAGTAAATAAGGATTAATCATTCTGTGCGCTCGCTTAATACATCCCTGCAAGCTAATCTTATTAATATTATTGAGTTTGTATGTTGCGCCTCATTGCTCGCCAGGCGTTTGTCTAAAACGGGGAGGACAAAATGGTTGAACATCGCACAACGCTACGCAAAGAAGATAACGAAGCGTACAGAGTCGAGACGGGCGTTCCGTTAAAACGCATATCCTGGAGCGCTGTTTTTTCTGGCGTTATTGTATCAATGGTTATTTATCTTCTGTTGGCTATTTTAGGGACAGCAATTGGTACCAGCACCATTGATCCCTTAAATGAACAAAATCCGCTTGAGGGGGTGGGAATTGGCGCGGCTATCTGGACCGGTTTAAGTATGCTGATAGCCGTAGCGGCAGGCGGTTATGTCACTGGCCGTCTGGCGCAGCGCGAAGGCGCATTACATGGTTTTCTGATGTTTGGCGTAAACACTATTGTTTGCACATGGTTCTTACTGGTCGTCGCTAACAGCGCTGTGATGGGGACGATGAATATTCTCGGCGCGGGTTTGCAAACCGTGGGCAGCGGGATAAAAGCTGTCGCCCCGCCCGTGACCGAAATGGCGAAAGAAAAACTCGAGGAGAGCGGGTTTAACCTTAATAATATCCAGAGTGAATTAGAAACAACATTAAGGCAAACCGGAAAGCCCGAATTACAACCGGAAGCGGTACAGGAAAATGTTCAAAATGAAATGAATAACGCACAAAATCAAGCTGCTCAAAATCCAAATGCGAATGATGATGCGTTAGCAAATTTCTTTAAAGGGTTAACCGACAGAAATGAAGAGATGTTTCAGGCTGCTGACAGAGAAGCGTTAAAAAATATCATTAAATCGCGTACCGGTAAAACCGATGCGGAAGCTGAACAAATAGTGGCACAAACAGAAAAAAATTATCAGGAAGCGCGGGCTAAATATGAACAGCTTAAACAACAGGCTGAGCAAAAAAGCCGTGAGTTAGCCGAAAAAGCCGCAGCGGCAACAGCGAAAGCGGCCTGGTTCACTTTCTTCATGTTAATTGTCGAAGCCGTACTGGCGAGTGTGATGGGTATGATAGGGCGTCGTACACAACCGGCAATACGGACAACCAGTCAACGCCGTTAATGTTTTCCGGTAAAACAACCCTTTGTCGGAATTACCCCGACAAAGGGTTTTGTCTGTTTGTTCTGTTGCCTGGCTGGTTTTTATAATTTCACCGTGGTCAGGCAGGTTTGGCTATCGCTGTTCGTGCTGATGGGCGATGAGGCGGTTTTCCCCTGATAGCTCACATCCAGCGTGCCCTGCATATCGCGCGGTAGCCACAGGCCAACAAAACCGTTCTGATAGCTCTTCACGCTTTTTTGCAGCACTACGTTGCCTTTGAGGTCGGTGACTTTGACATCAAAAGTGGTGTTGGGCATTTCACCCTGGCAACCCGACAAACTGTGGTTAAAGCACGGATGCGTCTGGTGCTCGTAGGGCGCGACGGAGAGATAAAATTTGTCGGCTAACGGGAATGCGAAAGCCTGTTTACCGTCGGATAGTTTTAATTCCGTACTGGTGATGGAAGCGCTAAACGGCAGCGGGCGCGCTTGCGGATTCTGATCGATTGCTTCCACGATTTGCTGGGTGTTTTTACCCGCCAGACCATACTGGGCTAAAAAGTCAGATTGCGATGTCGCCGCCATGGCGGAGCCGGAAACAGCAATGCCGAGTAAAGAAAGCAGTAATGTGCGTCGCATGATAATTTCCTTTGGGTACAATTTGTGGTCAGACTCTAAACCTTCCCCTTAGGGGAGAGTCAAAAGCGCGCCGCCCAAAGTTGTGTAAGTTTTTGTATGCTATTAACTTTGTTTGATTTTGGTCAATTTTTTGGCTGCGTAAGCCGCCGCTTTGATTCCGATAATTTCCCATAAGGGTTTACCGCGCTTCGCCTCCCGCGCCGAATGTTCTACCATGATATTCACTCGTTTGATTTGCTTTATGGATAACTCATGATTAAGCGTCGTTATGCTGCTTTTTTGCCACTGCTGGTACTGCTTTCCGCATGCAGCAGTAAACCTAAAACTACCACGGAAACTGCCGCCACCCAGACTGCGGGCACCCCGCAAGGCGGATTTTTACTTCAGCCGCAGCATGATGTTTATCTCTCCAGCGGTGATTTCGCCAATAACCCCAACGCTGAAAAATTCATCGATATGATGGTCAGCAAGCACGGTTTTAACCGTCAACAGCTTCATGAAGTGCTTTCTCAGGCTAAGCGCCTGGATTACGTGTTGCGCCTGATGGATCGGCAAGCGCCAACCACGCTGCCGCCAACCGGGCCTAACGGGGCATGGCTGCGCTATCGGGATAAATTCATTACCCCGGATAACGTCCAGAACGGCGTTGTTTTCTGGAATCAATACCAGGACGCGCTAAACCGCGCCTTTATGGTGTATGGCGTGCCGCCGGAAATTATTGTCGGCATTATTGGCGTGGAAACCCGCTGGGGGCGCGTGATGGGCAAGACCCGCATTCTGGATGCGCTGGCGACGCTCTCATTCGCTTATCCGCGCCGCGCCGAGTATTTCTCCAGCGAGCTGGAAACCTTTTTGCTGATGTCGCGTGACGAAGGCGACGACCCGCTGGAGCTGAAAGGGTCGTTTGCCGGCGCGATGGGCTACGGGCAGTTTATGCCATCCTCATATAAAGAATATGCCGTTGATTTTAATGGTGATGGTCATATCAATCTGTGGGATCCGGTGGACGCCATCGGCAGCGTGGCGAACTATTTTAAAGCGCATGGCTGGGAAAAAGGCGAACCGGTTGCCGTGCAGGCCAATGGCGAAGCGCCTGGTTTAGAAAACGGCTTCAAGACCCAATACTCGCCGGCTCAACTGGCCGCTGCGGGCTTAACGCCGCAACAGCCGTTGGGTAATCACTCGCAGGTCAGCTTGCTGCGCCTGGATATCGGGACGCGCTATCAATACTGGTACGGGTTACCTAACTTCTACACCATCACCCGCTACAACCACAGCACGCACTATGCTATGGCGGTGTGGCAACTGGGCCAGGCGGTGGCGATGGCGCGCGTCCAGTAGTGAGATTCTGGAATCGTTCTCGTAAAGGTAAAATGTAATCGCTGAAAAGGGGCAATGCGCGTTGCTAAGCGCATTGCCCTCACTACAATTGGAGCCGTGATGACAGACGATGAATTGAAGCAACTGAGCAAGTCAGTGGGCGAGGCGTTAAAGCAACAGGGCGCAACGGTGACGACGGCGGAGTCCTGCACGGGCGGCTGGGTTGCGAAAGCCATTACCGATATTGCGGGCAGTTCCGCCTGGTTTGAACGCGGTTTTGTCACCTACAGTAACGAGGCTAAAGCGCAGATGATCGGCGTTGACGTCGACACGCTCAATCAGCACGGCGCGGTCAGCGAGCCGGTCGTTATCCAGATGGCGGAGGGCGCGCTGGCCGCCGCGAACGCCAGTTATGCGCTCTCTATCAGCGGCATCGCCGGGCCGGACGGCGGCAGCGAACAAAAGCCGGTGGGTACGGTCTGGTTTGGCTTCGCCAGCCGCCACGGCGATACCGTCACGCGTCATCAATGCTTTAGCGGAGACCGCGATGCGGTGCGCCGTCAGGCCACGGTTTATGCGTTAAAAACGCTCTGGCAACATTTTCTACAAAAGGCTTGATACTGTATGACTATACAGTATAATTGCTTCATCGAAATAATAGCGGCAACGTGGGCGATGGTGCTTCACCTTGCATGACAGGAGTAAAAATGGCTATCGACGAAAACAAACAGAAGGCGTTAGCGGCAGCTCTGGGCCAAATTGAAAAGCAATTTGGTAAAGGCTCCATCATGCGTCTGGGTGAAGACCGTTCCATGGATGTGGAGACCATTTCAACGGGTTCACTTTCCCTGGATATCGCGCTCGGCGCGGGCGGTCTGCCGATGGGCCGTATCGTTGAGATTTATGGTCCGGAATCTTCCGGTAAAACCACGCTGACGCTGCAGGTTGTTGCCGCAGCACAGCGCGAAGGCAAAACCTGTGCCTTTATCGATGCTGAACACGCGCTGGACCCGGTCTATGCACGTAAGCTGGGCGTTGATATCGACAACCTGCTGTGTTCTCAGCCGGATACCGGTGAACAGGCGCTTGAAATCTGTGACGCCTTAGCACGTTCCGGCGCGGTTGACGTGATCATCGTCGACTCCGTTGCGGCGCTGACGCCGAAAGCGGAAATCGAAGGTGAAATCGGTGACTCACACATGGGCCTCGCGGCACGTATGATGAGCCAGGCGATGCGTAAACTGGCTGGTAACCTGAAGCAGTCCAACACGCTGCTGATTTTCATCAACCAGATCCGTATGAAGATTGGTGTGATGTTCGGTAACCCGGAAACCACTACCGGTGGTAACGCGCTGAAGTTCTATGCTTCTGTACGTCTTGATATCCGCCGTATCGGCGCCGTGAAAGAGGGCGACGAAGTGGTGGGTAGCGAAACCCGCGTGAAAGTGGTGAAGAACAAAGTTGCGGCGCCGTTTAAACAGGCTGAATTCCAGATCATGTACGGCGAAGGCATTAACTTCTACGGCGAGCTGGTGGACCTGGGCGTGAAGCACAAGCTGATTGAAAAAGCGGGCGCGTGGTATAGCTACAATGGCGAGAAGGTAGGCCAGGGTAAAGCGAATGCCACTAACTTCCTGAAGGAAAATAAAGCCATCGCGCAGGAAATCGAGAAGAAGCTGCGTGAGCAACTGCTGCACAATCAGGATGACAAACCGGCTTTCTCTACTGAAGAGTATGAGAAAGACGAGTCAGAAACGAACGAAGACTTCTGATACACAGGGCTGCCCAGGCAGCCCTTTTTCATTACTGACGCCTGAGTAACTATGACTGATCGTTCTCCTCGCCGCTCGGTATATGCACGTTTATGTGACCGGGCAACCCGCTTACTCGCCATGCGCGATCACAGCGAGCAAGAGCTGCGCCGTAAGCTGGCTGCGCCATTTATGGTGAAATCGCCCCAGGATCAGGTTGATCCCATCTCCCCTGAAGACGTTGAAAACGTGATTCGCTGGTGTTATGAACACAACTGGCTTGATGACGCCAACTTCGCTGCTCGTTATATCGCGAGCCGGGCGCGCAAAGGATATGGCCCACAGCGTATCCGCCAAGAGTTACAGCAAAAAGGGCTGACCCGTGAGCACTGCGACGCCGCGTTTCGGATATGCGACATCGACTGGCAGCAAATTACCCAGGATATTGCCGTGCGCAAATTTGGCGAGCCCTTGCCGCGCAGCTATCCCGAGAAGATAAAGGTGCAGCGATTTTTGCTGTACAGAGGCTTCCTGATGGAGGATATCCAGGAGATATACCGAAATTTTGCCAGTTGAGCGCATACTGGATTTTACTTCCCTCCTCAGAAAACTTATCTTATTCCCACTTTTTTCCCGTCAGGGCGGACAGAGATTCACCAGTCGGTTTATCATGTCCGGCTTACGACAATTCGTTAGCTTGATTTCAGGATAATTATGAGCAAGAGCACCGCTGAGATCCGTCAGGCGTTTCTCGATTTTTTCCACAGTAAAGGACATCAGGTAGTTGCCAGCAGCTCTCTGGTCCCTAATAACGATCCCACACTGCTGTTTACCAACGCCGGGATGAACCAGTTCAAGGATGTTTTCCTTGGTCTCGATAAGCGTAATTATTCCCGCGCAACGACCGCACAGCGCTGCGTGCGTGCGGGTGGTAAACACAACGATCTGGAAAACGTCGGTTACACCGCTCGTCACCACACCTTCTTCGAAATGCTGGGCAACTTCAGCTTCGGTGACTATTTCAAACATGATGCTATCCAGTACGCCTGGGAGTTATTGACCGGCGAGCAGTGGTTTAACCTGCCTAAAGATCGTTTATGGGTCACCGTTTACGAGACCGACGACGAAGCGTACGAAATCTGGGAAAAAGAAGTAGGCATCCCGCGCGAACGCATTATTCGTATCGGCGATAACAAAGGCGCGGCTTACGCTTCTGATAACTTCTGGCAGATGGGCGATACCGGCCCGTGCGGCCCGTGCACCGAAATTTTCTTCGACCATGGCGATCATATCTGGGGTGGCCCTCCGGGAAGCCCGGAAGAGGACGGCGACCGCTATATCGAAATCTGGAACATCGTGTTCATGCAGTTCAACCGTCAGGCTGACGGCACTATGGAACCTCTGCCGAAACCTTCCGTGGATACCGGTATGGGGCTGGAGCGTATTGCAGCGGTACTGCAACACGTTAATTCCAACTATGAAATTGACCTGTTCCGCGACCTGATTCAGGCAGTGGCGAAAGAAACCGGCGCAACCGATTTGAGCAACAAATCCCTGCGCGTTATCGCCGATCACATCCGCTCCTGCGCATTCCTGATTGCCGATGGGGTTATCCCGTCCAATGAAAACCGTGGCTATGTGCTGCGCCGCATCATTCGTCGCGCAATCCGTCACGGCAACATGCTGGGCGCGAAGGACACCTTCTTCTACAAACTGGTTGGCCCGCTAATTAGCGTGATGGGTTCCGCCGGGGAAGATCTCAAACGTCAGCAGGCTCAGGTTGAGCAAATTCTGAAAACTGAAGAAGAGCAGTTTGCCCGTACGCTTGAGCGTGGCCTGGCGCTGCTGGATGAAGAACTGGCGAAACTTTCCGGCGACACGCTGGACGGCGAAACCGCGTTCCGCCTGTATGACACTTACGGCTTCCCGGTGGATTTAACCGCTGACGTGTGCCGCGAGCGTAACATCAAAGTTGACGAAGCGGGCTTTGAAGCCGCCATGGAAGCGCAGCGTCGTCGCGCGCGTGAATCCAGCGGTTTTGGCGCTGACTACAACGCCATGATCCGCGTTGAAGGCGCATCCGAGTTTAAAGGCTATGACCATGTCGAACTGACCGGCAAGGTGACTGCGCTGTTCGTTGACGGCAAAGCCGTTGAGCAAATCGCTGCGGGCGAGCAGGCGGTGGTGATCCTCAACGAAACCCCGTTCTATGCGGAATCCGGCGGCCAGGTTGGCGATCGCGGCGAGCTGCTGGGCAACGGTTTTGCCTTCTCTGTGGAAGATACCCAGAAGTATGGCCAGGCAATTGGCCATATCGGCAAACTCGCCAGCGGCGTGTTGAAAGTGGGCGAGGGCGTGAAAGCGCAGGTTGATGAAGCGCGTCGCGCGCGCATCCGCCTGAACCACTCCGCTACCCACTTAATGCATGCGGCACTGCGCCAGGTGCTGGGCACCCACGTCGCGCAGAAAGGCTCGTTGGTTAACGATAAAGGCCTGCGTTTTGACTTCTCTCATTTCGAAGCCATGAAGCCGGAAGAGATCCGCGCGGTGGAAGATCTGGTGAACGCACAGATCCGTCGCAACCTGCCGATTGAAACGCAGGTGATGGATCTGGAAGCCGCCAAAGCGAAAGGCGCGATGGCGCTGTTCGGTGAGAAATACGACGAACGCGTACGCGTATTGAGCATGGGCGATTTCTCCACTGAACTGTGCGGCGGTATCCATGCCGATCGTACCGGTGATATCGGTCTGTTCCGCATTGTTGCGGAGTCCGGCACCGCAGCGGGTGTGCGCCGTATTGAAGCGGTCACGGGTGAAGGCGCGCTGGCGCAGGTTCACGCACAGAACGATCAGCTGCACGATATTGCGCAGCTGCTCAAAGGCGACAGCCAGAACCTGAACGAGAAAGTTCGTGCGGTGATTGAGCGTACGCGCCAGCTTGAAAAAGAATTGCAGCAGCTGAAAGAGCAGCAGGCCGTTCAGGAAAGCGCGAACCTCAGCAGCAAAGCCGTTGATCTCAATGGCGTTAAGCTGCTGGTCAGCGAACTGACCGGTGTTGAACCGAAAATGCTGCGTACGATGGTTGATGACCTGAAAAACCAACTGGGTTCCACAGTTATCGTACTGGCAACCGTTGCCGATGCTAAGGTTTCTCTGATTGCGGGGGTCTCGAAAGATTTGACCGACCGCGTAAAAGCAGGCGAACTGATCGGGATGGTAGCTTCGCAGGTCGGGGGTAAAGGCGGTGGACGTCCGGATATGGCGCAAGCCGGTGGTACGGATGCCCAGGCGTTGCCGGCAGCCCTTTCCAGCGTAGAAAACTGGGTCGCATCGCGACTTTCATAATGTATAAGGTATAGGCGAAGGCGCCATAACAATCTGTTGTTATGGCGCCTTTCTCTCTCTACCCACGTTACCCCTTATTTCTCGTGTGTCAGTGAGCTGGCAGGTCTCGTGAGTCCGTCGCAAAGAGGATGTTTGCGATAAGATGTAACGGGTTGTAGGACTTTCTGTAGCATGGATGTGAACGGGTATATAACGATAAAGTCGGGTTGAAAATTTCTGGATCGGCTAAACTTAGGTTTAACAGAATGTGATGCCGTGACTGCTTACACTTTATGTGTTTGTCATCGCTTACTTTTTGGCGTTATATGATGGATAATGCCGGGATACAGAGAGACCCGACTCTTTTAATCTTTCAAGGAGCAAAGAATGCTGATTCTGACTCGTCGAGTTGGTGAGACCCTCATGATTGGTGATGAGGTGACTGTAACGGTTCTTGGGGTAAAGGGTAACCAGGTACGCATTGGCGTAAACGCCCCCAAAGAAGTTTCCGTACACCGTGAAGAGATCTACCAGCGTATCCAGGCTGAAAAATCGCAACAGTCCAGTTTCTAAAGTTATCGCGTCTCGCTGTATGGCGAGACGCAACTTCATTTTTCCTGCCTTTATCTTCTCTGACTTTCCCTTTTCGCTTTGCCTGTGGTTCTACGTTTATATCCAGTTTCTCTGCGGTTTCGTGTTGATTAAACGCCCTTTTTGTTGGCAAAGCAGACGAATTGCGCGTGAATTGTGCAAACGAAACAGAGTCGGGAAAAATTGTTTGACTTATAAGTCCCAGAAAGTAATATGTGCGCCACGCAGCGCCGATGAGCAGAAACACGTTCTTCGGGGCACTCGCAAGAGGCGTGTGGTGAGGTGGCCGAGAGGCTGAAGGCGCTCCCCTGCTAAGGGAGTATGCGGTCAAAAGCTGCATCCGGGGTTCGAATCCCCGCCTCACCGCCATTTGCATCCGTAGCTCAGCTGGATAGAGTACTCGGCTACGAACCGAGCGGTCGGAGGTTCGAATCCTCCCGGATGCACCATCTTCATCAGTGTTGCGGCATGATGAGTGACATTGATTCAGTAGTACAGCAGTAATCCCGATGCATCCGTAGCTCAGCTGGATAGAGTACTCGGCTACGAACCGAGCGGTCGGAGGTTCGAATCCTCCCGGATGCACCATTATTCTCCCTGATGTGTCAGTGAAGACAATTCAGCGGTTATAAGCAGTATCCCCGATGCATCCGTAGCTCAGCTGGATAGAGTACTCGGCTACGAACCGAGCGGTCGGAGGTTCGAATCCTCCCGGATGCACCATCTTCATCAGTGTTGCGGTATGATGAGTGACATTGATTCAGTAGTACAGCAGTAATCCCGATGCATCCGTAGCTCAGCTGGATAGAGTACTCGGCTACGAACCGAGCGGTCGGAGGTTCGAATCCTCCCGGATGCACCATTATTCTCCGTGGTAACAGCGACACTGTTGTTAAGCTGATCTGCGATAACATCGCGCGCACCAGGGAGGATAACGTTGCGTGAGCAACGGCCCGTAGGGCGAGGCGCAGCCGAGTAATCCTCCCGGATGCACCATTCTCTCCTTATCAAAAACTTTTTTGCTCAATCCTTCATCGCCCAAACATTACCTCCGGTTCAGTCAGCGACATTTACCCTTGTTTACGCTAAAGTAACGCTCCTGTAATCAGCTTTGGGGGCTCAATGTATCATCGTTACGACGGACTCATTTTCGATATGGATGGCACCATCCTCGATACTGAACCCACACACCGGAAGGCGTGGAGTGAGGTATTAGGCCGTTACGGTATGCAGTTTGACCTCGAAGCGATGGTTGCGCTTAACGGTTCCCCCACCTGGCGCATTGCGCAAGAGATTATCTCCATGAATGGCGCAACGCTCGATCCGCATGAACTGGCGCGCGAAAAAACGCTGGCGGTGAAAGCCATGCTGCTCGATACCGTGCGCCCGCTGCCGTTAATCGACGTCGTCAAAGAGTGGCATGGCCGTCGTCCTATGGCGGTCGGCACCGGCAGTGAAAGCGCCATTGCCGAGGCGCTATTAGCGCATTTAGGTTTACGCCACTATTTCCAGGCGGTTGTCGCCGCCGATCATGTACAGCATCACAAACCCGCACCGGACACTTTTCTGCGTTGCGCAGCGCTGTTGGGCGTGGCGCCTGAAAAATGCGTGGTATTTGAAGATGCCGATTTTGGCATTCAGGCTGCGCGGCTGGCAGGGATGGATGCTGTGGACGTACGCTTACTGTGAGTGACGCGCTGTCACTGTTCTCGCTGTTCTCCAGCAGTTTTTTGAGCGCAACTTTATTACCCGGCAGTTCCGAAGCGGTATTGATCGCATTGTTACTGGCCGGGAAGTGCGAGCCGTGGTTACTCGTTTTAATAGCAACAATAGGTAATAGCCTTGGAGGGCTGACTAACGTTATTCTTGGGCGGTTTTTTCCGTTACGCGAAACTTCGCGCTGGCAGGAAAAAGCGGTTCACTGGCTACAACGTTTTGGTCCAGTTGCGCTATTACTTAGCTGGATGCCTGTTATAGGCGATTTGTTGTGCCTGCTTGCCGGATGGCTGCGGTTATCGTGGGGTCCGGTGGTACTTTTTTTATGCCTGGGTAAAGCGCTGCGCTACATGATTGTGGCACTGGCAACGCTCCAGGGGATGGCGTGGTGGCACTAATTGGATTGTTTGAGTGACCTTTAATCGTCAACCATTACAATTATGCTTAATAAAAATGAATTCGACAGGCGGGAGGTCAATTTGATCCCGGACGTATCACAGGCGCTGGCCTGGCTGGAAAATCATCCTGATGTGCTTCAGGGCATTCGTCGTGGGCTGGAGCGCGAAACACTACGCGTGACGCCAGAGGGGCATCTGGCTCAAACCGGGCATCCGGAGACGCTGGGTTCAACGCTGACCCATCAGTGGATCACTACCGATTTTGCGGAAGCGCTGCTGGAGTTTATTACTCCCGTTGATGACGACATCGACCATATGCTGGCGGTGCTGCGCGATATCCATCGTCACGTGGCGCGCGAGCTGGGCGATGAGCGTATGTGGCCGCTCAGCATGCCGTGCTATATCGAAGACGGTCAGAATATCGAACTGGCGCAGTACGGTAGCTCCAATATTGGCCGCCTGAAAACGCTGTACCGTGAAGGGCTGAGAAACCGCTATGGCGCGCTGATGCAGACCATCTCCGGCGTGCATTACAACTTCTCGCTGCCGCTGGCCTTCTGGCAGGCGAAGTGCGGCGTGAAAGACAGCGACAGCGGTAAAGCCGACATTTCTGCCGGCTACTTCCGCCTGATCCGCAACTATTACCGCTTCGGTTGGGTGATCCCGTATCTGTTCGGCGCATCGCCGGCGATTTGCGCCTCTTTCCTGCAGGGCAAGCCGACCACGCTGCCGTTTGAAAAAACCGACTGCGGCATGTATTACCTGCCGTATGCCACCTCGCTGCGCCTGAGCGATCTGGGTTATACCAATAAATCGCAAAGCAATCTCGGGATTACGTTTAACGATCTCGACAGCTATGTGGCAGGATTGAAGCGTGCGATCAAAACCCCGTCGGAAGAGTACGCGAAAATCGGCCTGAAGGATGGCGACAAGCACCTGCAAATCAATACCAATATTCTGCAGATTGAAAATGAGCTGTACGCGCCAATCCGTCCGAAACGCGTTACCCGCAAAGGCGAATCGCCGTCGGATGCGCTGATGCGCGGCGGCATTGAGTATATTGAAGTGCGCTCGCTGGACATCAACCCGTTCTCAGCGACGGGCGTGGACGAACAGCAGGTACGTTTCCTGGATCTGTTTATGATCTGGTGCGTGCTGGCGGATGCGCCTGAGATGAGCAGCGATGAACTGCTTTGCACCCGTAAAAACTGGAACCGCGTGATCCTCGAAGGCCGTAAGCCGGGTTTAACCCTGGGCATAGGCTGCGAAACGGCGCAACATCCGCTGGAGAAAGTGGGGAAAGATCTGTTCCGCGATTTGATGACCGTGGCCCAAACGCTCGACGGCATTGCGGGTAACCGTCAGTATCAGGACGTTTGCCAACAGCTGGTCGCCTGTTTTGACAATCCTGAATTAACGTACTCGGCGCGTATCCTGAGTTCGATGATTGAAAAAGGGATTGGCGGCACCGGTAGGGCGCTGGCGGAGCAGTATCGCGCACAGCTGCGTGAAGAGCCGCTGGAAGTGCTGAGCGAAGCCGATTTCGCGAAAGAGCAAAGGGAATCCTGGGAGCGTCAGCGCGCGATTGAGGCGGCGGATAGCGAATCGTTTGAAGATTTTTTGGCGAAGCAGAGCTAAGAAAAGAAAAAGGCCACACTCGGTGTGGCCAAAAATTTCATCTCTGAAGACAGGGATGATGATAACAAATGCGCGTCTTTCACTTATTCAGACTCGCCTGGAAACCAATAGTTCATTTTAATTTAAAAAATATCACTGCCTGGAGGTGACCCGATGCCATTACTGGATAGCTTTACCGTTGACCATACCCGTATGCAGGCGCCGGCGGTGCGTGTAGCCAAAACCATGCACACTCCGCACGGCGACACCATCACCGTATTCGACCTGCGCTTTTGCGTCCCTAACCAGGAAGTCATGCCGGAGAAAGGCATCCACACCCTGGAGCACCTGTTCGCGGGCTTTATGCGCGATCACCTGAACGGCAACGGCGTGGAAATTATCGACATTTCACCGATGGGCTGCCGCACCGGCTTCTATATGAGCCTGATTGGCGAGCCGCAGGAGCAGCGCGTGGCTGACGCGTGGAAAGCGGCGATGGAAGACGTACTGAAGGTGAAAGAGCAGAACCAGATCCCGGAACTGAACGTTTACCAGTGCGGCACTTACCATATGCACTCTCTGGAAGAAGCGCAGGAAATCGCCCGTCATATCGTTGAGCGTGGCGTAGGCGTGAACAGCAATGAAGAGCTGGCTCTGCCGAAAGAAACGCTGAAAGAACTGCATATCTAGTTGTCGGTGTAATAAAAAAGCGCCAGCATCAACGCTGGCGCTTTTTTTTGCTTATCAACAGGGCGCTAATGCGCGCCACCGCCTCCGCCGCCCGCCCCGAACGGCGGTTTGGCAAACCACACCAGCCCCAGCAGCACCAGGAATACCGCCGCAGAGACCCAGAAAATCTCGTTTGCCGAGATAATCAGCCCCTGGTTGGTGATCTGCTGCGCCAGATAGCCCGACGCCTGCTCCCGGCTCATCCCCAGGCCCTGGAGCTGGTTATACATCTCCTGGGCGTTCGGATTATACGGGTTAACCGACTCGGTAAGCTGGGCATGATGCAGCGACTCACGGTTGGTCCACAGCGTGGTGGTGATGGATGTCCCGATAGAGCCCGCCAGGGTACGCATAAAGTTCGACAGACTCGATGCGGCCGCCAGGCGCTCCGGCGGCAGGCCGGAGAGGGTAATGGTGGTCAGCGGCATAAAGAAGCAGGCCACTGCGAAACCCTGAATAAACTGCGGCCAGGCCGACGCGCCGAAATCCATTCCCGGTTCGAAGGTATAGGCACGCCAGTAGAAACAGACCGCATACATAATGAAGCTGAACGTCACCAGGCGGCGCATATCCAGGCGGTGAGCGAACCGCCCGATGATCGGCGATAGCAGGACCGGTATCACCCCCACCGGCGCGGATGCCAGGCCCGCCCAGGTGGCGGTGTAGCCGTATACCTCCTGAAGCAACTGCGGCAGCAGAACGATGGCCCCGAAGTAAAGCATGTACGCCAGGCTGATACACAAACAGCCGATGGTGAAATTGCGCGATTTAAACAGCGAGAGATCGACTATCGGGTTATCGTCCGTCAGCTCCCAGACAATCAGGAAACTGAGCGACACCACCGCGACAATGGTCAGAATAATGATCTCGTTGGAGCTAAACCAGTCGAGCTCTTTTCCGCGGTCGAGCATCACCTGCAAACTGCCGATACCGATCACCAGCAGCCCTAAGCCCACGGCGTCGATACGCCGCTGTTCGGTACGGGTTTCACGGTTGCGCAGGGTTTGGAGGGTCAGCAGGACCACCAGCGCGCCAATCGGCACGTTGATAAAGAAAATCCAGCCCCAGTGGTAGTTATCGCTGATCCAGCCGCCGAGGATCGGGCCGCAGATCGGCGCGACAATCACCGTCATCGACCACAGCGCCAGCGCAATACTGCGTTTGGCGGGCGGATAGTTGTTCAGCAATAAGCTCTGGGAGAGCGGGATCAGCGGACCGGCGACGATCCCCTGGATCACGCGAAAGAAAATCAGCATATTCAGGCTGGACGACACGCCGCACGCCCAGGAGGCGAGCACAAACAGAATGGTCGACCACAGGAACAGCTTCACTTCCCCGACGCGACGGGCCAGCCAGCCGGTGATGGGAATTGAGATCGCATTCGCCACGCCGAACGAGGTAATCACCCAGGTTCCCTGGCTCAGCGACGAGCCAAGGTTGCCGGCAATGGTGGGGATCGCCACGTTCGCGATGGTGGAGTCCAGCACCTGCATAAAAGTCGCCAGCGACAGCGCAATGGTCATAATGACCAGTTGCGCGCCTTCCAGCGGTTTACGTTGTTGCATAACCCCTCCGCCACTCAATTCGCGTTGGCCCGGACGATATCGTTGATAAGCGTATTAACGGGCTCAAGGCTAATCTCGCGGGCGTTGCTTTGATAGACGGGTTCTGAACGGGTTTGGCTTGCCAGCACCTGGCCGTCGCGGTTGCTGGTATCCACTTCCACCAGGGTGGAAAGGCCGATACGCAGCGGATGCTGCTCCAGCTGTTTGGCGTCGATCTCAATGCGCACCGGTAAACGCTGAACCACTTTGATCCAGTTGCCGGTGGCGTTTTGCGCGGGCAGCAGCGAGAACGCACTACCGGTACCCATGTCCAGGCCCACCACTTTACCGGTGTACTTCACCTCGTCGCCGTAGATATCGCTCACCACGGTAGCCGGCTGGCCGATGCGCATATGCGCCAGCTGGGTTTCTTTAAAGTTAGCGTCCACCCACAGATTGGAAGCGGGCACCACCGCCATCAACGGCGTGGTCGGGCTGATCTGCGCGCCCGGCTGCACCGCGCGACGTGAAACATAGCCGGTAATCGGGCTGACGATTTTGGTACGTTCCAGCGCCAGCCAGGCGTTACGCACCTCGGTCGCCGCCTGTTTAACCGCTGGCTGCTCTTCCAGTTTGGTCCCCAGCACCATCGCCTGGTTAGCGTTGTACTGTTGAATCGCCACATCCAGCTGCGCCTGGGCGCTGGCTACGGCGTCACGGGCGTGTTGCAGCTCTTCGCGGCCAATCAAATTGGCGGTGCCCAGCGGGATTCGACGGTTCAGGTCGCTTTGCGCCTGGGCCAGTGCGGTTTTCTGCACGTCGATATTGGCCTGATACTGCTTGCTGTTGATCATCAGTTGATGGGTTTGACGCACGCTGGAGGCCAGCTCGGTCTGCGCTTTTTCGAACGCCTGCTGCGCATCCACCGGGTCCAGCGTCACCAGCACATCGCCCTGTTTTACGAAGTCGGTGTTGTCTGCCCAGACTTTCGTGACGCTGCCAGAGACTTGCGCCATGATCTGTACCTGATTCCCTGCCACATACGCATCGTCGGTTTCTTCGTAATGACGCAGTACTAAAAACCAATAGATGCCATAGGCCACTGCCAGAATAATAAAGAGCAACGTCAATAAGATAAGCAGGCTTTTACGTTTGCCTTTCTTATTTACCGTTTGCTGCGGGGTCGTATTCTCCGCATTTGCGCTCATGTTTTTCTCCACGATCTTCTTATTTTCTCGTCGGCTGAGCCGACCTGTTGTCAGAAAAGGCCAGCAGTGAACTGCTGGCCTGTAACTGTAGCTTAGATGTATCGATTGGGCGTTTGCGAAACGAGCGACTTAGCGATTAACGCGTCGCTTCAAGGATGGTGTCGTCAGCATCCATTTGGTCAAGACGGGTCAGCAGCTTGCGGGTAATGTTTTCCAGCTGCTCTTTCTCTGTCACGTCCAGAGACGACCACAAATGTTGCAGGCAATTATGCTGCGGCGGCAACACCTGGCGCAGGAACTCCTGGCCTTTTTCGGTTAACTGCAAGTGCAGGCAACGGCGATCGTTATCGCTTTCACGTCGTTCAATCCAGCCGCGCTTTTCCAGTTCATCGGCAATGCGCGTGGCATTGGTGCGCGATGAACCCAGCGCGCAGCTCAATTCGCTTGGCTGAATACTGTGATTTTCCTGAGACTCAAGGGTAATCAACGCCATAAACAGGGTCTCGTTAATGCCTTGCGCTTTCAGCATCTTATTGCGATTTTCCAGCAGCTTGCCCTGCATGTGCATGCACAGGCGAGTCAACAGAATTTCCTGGTACGGGAAATCCTCGTAGCGACTGGCGCGGAATTTAAGCATTTGCTCAATGGGCGTAAACGAACTATCCATCAGGTATGACCTCATTAATTGCAGCCGATATAGTAACGACGGTAACAAATAATGTAAATGTATTATTTATTTCAACGAATATGGCAACGCTATATTACCGTCAATAATTTCCAGGCTATTCCATAGCCCAGCGCACTCAACAGCGTCGGAATAATAATGCTGCGAGTTTTGTAAAAACTGATACCCAACACCGCAAAGCCAATCAGCGTTGGCAGCAGGCGGCGGGCGTCATGAATCATTTCCGGCACGCTGGATACCACCAGCAGCGCGCAAATCGAGGCGATGCCAATGGTATCGAGCAGCACGCCGGTTGCGCCGCGCTTTGCCGGGCGCACGCTGCCCGCGCGTAACCGCAGCGGCAGATAGCGGAACAAGTAGTTCACCAGGCCGACCAACAGGCCGAGCAGCAGGACATCAGTGCGCATCGCGGCTCCTTCGGATATGTTCAATCACCGCCACCAGGCAACCGCAGACAATGCCCGCCAGAATCGCCACCGGGATAGAAAACAGCGTCACCCCCAGCACCGCGCCGGTCAGCGATGCGGCGACACTCAGCGACTGGGCGCGCTGGAACGACACCAGCAGGAAACTCATAAACAGCGCGGGCAGCATAAAGCTCATGGCCGCTTCAATGGCCGGGTAGCCCTCCAGTAAACCGTTACCGGAGTAAGCGCCCACCAGCGTCCCCGTGACCCACGAGAGCCACGAGCAGAAGGCAATGCCGATCATCCAGTTTTCAGTCCAGCGGCGGTTATCGCGCACCAGCTTCGCGGTGGCGGCAGCGAAAACTTCATCGGTCAACCCAAACGCCCATAGCGCGGTTTTCGGCTTTTCAAGCTGGCGGAGAATGCGGCTGCGCAGGGAAGGGCCATACAACACATGGCGCACGTCCATCGCCATCACGGTGAGCGCGGCGATCCACAGGGAGCTCCCGGCGGCGAGCATCGCGGTAATCACAAACTGGCTGGCGCCCGCGTAGATGATGCAGGAGAAAAAAACGCTTTCGAGAGGGGTAAATCCAAGACGGGTGGCATTCATTCCAAACGCGAATGCCACCGGCAGGTAGCTGATAACGATCGGCAGGCTATCTTTCACGCCTTCCCACAATGAAGCCTCATTGCTGACGTGACTATCGGTAACGGCGGCAGGATTGTCCATATTTATAGTTAATTAGTTATCTAGGGTAAAATCACTGGGATGAATACATCCTGATAACCTTAACAGAGACTTAAGCGTCATAACACCCTTAAGCACAATTGGATAAGCCTGGCCGCCTGGTTTACTCCTGGCCGTTATGGCGATGGTAACCTCTCCACCACACCAGCAAATTCAATAGCGCTACCGTTGCGCCCGCGATACACACCCCATTCCAGCCCGCATGTTGATAGGCGGAAGCGGAAATCAACGACCCCGCCGCGCCGCCGATAAAATAGCTGGTCATATAGCCTGCGGTCAGGCGGTTACGGGCATCCGGATGAATACGGTAAATCACGCTCTGGTTGGTGATATGCACGCCCTGTACCGTGAGGTCGAGAACCAGAATACCGATAATCAGCGCCAGCACCGACGCCTGACCGAGGGCGATGGCGACCCACGACAGCAACAGCAGCGCCAGCCCGGCGGTGGTGGTGAGATGCGCTTTGCCTTTATCCGCCAGGCCCCCCGCAGGACGCGCGCCCAACGCGCCCGCCGCGCCCGCCAGACCAAATAGGCCTATGGTGCCTTCCGAGAAATTAAACGGCGGCGCGGCCAGCAGAAATGCCATTGAGGTCCAGAGGATGCTGAAGTTGGCGAAGGTCAGGCAGCCGAGCGCGGCGCGGGTGCGCAACAGTTTATCGTGAATAAACAGCGTGAATACCGAACGCAGCAACTGCGGGTAATTCAGGTGCGTGCGGGATTTCGCCACCGGCAGGCCGCGCCACAGGGCTATCGCCATCAGCGCCATCAGCACTGAGGCCACCCAGTAAACAGTACGCCAGCCGCCAAGATTCGCCAGCAATCCGGCCACGGTACGCGCCAGCAAAATACCCAGCAGCAGGCCGCTCATAATGGTGCCGACCACTTTGCCGCGTTTATCCGGGCTGGCGAGCGTCGCCGCCAGCGGAACCAGAATTTGCGCCACCACCGAAAACAGCCCGGTGAGCGCAGTGCCCAGAATCATCATCCACAGGCTGTGGCTACTGGCGGTGATCAGCATGCCGCCTGCCGCCAGCAGCGTCATCGAGACAATCAGGGCGCGCCGTTCAAACATATCGCCGAGCGGAACCAGGAACAGCAAGCCGGCGGCATAGCCGAGCTGGGCGGCGGTCACGATAAAACCCGCCTGGTTGACCGACAGGTCAAAGGCGGTGGCGATGGTGTCTAACAGGGGTTGCGCATAGTAATTGCTGGCTACCGCGAGGCCGGTAGCGAGGGACATCAGCGCGATCAGCGCCGGGCTAAGCCCTTGGGAAGTTTTGGTCATTATTCGCTTTCAGGTTCATACATTCTTGCCAGGCGGGCATGATAACGCATCATGGAGGGATGTTATTAAATTGTTGAGTGTCGGAATGTGCGGTGGGGGAGGGGGGCCGGCGCACAGGGCCATGTATTTACCGATCTTCTGTCAGAGGTTTCCTCTGAAGAGGAAAGGTACACATGGAAATCACACAGCTAGTTGCTTTGAACAGTCAGGGACAACAGGGATATTCATCGCAATTATATATAACCATTAGCTTCGCTACATTCATTGACTTGAGGAATAATTAGATAATAACCTCAATACCTAATTAATATCTGAGAAATAACTATGACTTGGATAAATACATACTTTGGAAATATACACAGTTTCGCTTTATTACCTTATAAACAATAAAATGGCCTGCTAGACAGGAAGATGATCTTTCCAGGTGATATGTTTTGTAACAACTGCATTGTTGTAACATCATTTAAAGCGCCTATTGTTTTTTTATAAAGACTGGTTCTTTTCTCGGTGAAATATAAATTGAATGTTATCTGAACAATGCATTTGAGTAAGGGATTGCTATGGTAGACATCGAAGGAATAGCACGGAGGATATACGATATCATTGTTTCTCCTGATACAGTTACGGGACTTATCAATGGTGGATTATCTGTTCCTTTAGATTATGGTTATCTGATTTACGGTATCTTTGATACGGATACAGAATATGAACGTGAAACCGAGAGAATCCGTATGATGATGGCTATAAGAAACGACATCCTTAATTATAAAAATATCATTAACGCAGTTATGTTAATCTTTCATCTATTTAATAAATATTTATCTGAATCAGAGCAAGATAAAATATACAGAGGCGTAATTACCTCTATTGTGGGCAGGATATCAACCAATATCATCGCATCTAATATTGCTAAAGCCGTCATAGAAAAAAGTTCATTCACGCATGTAGTATTTCAAGACAAAGGTAATCCAATTGCCTTTTTAAGTACTATTCTTTTATTGGGAGGGATGGCTGAGCGTTCGATCAGAACATCTGATAACCTCAAAGGTGAAGCACCTGAGATATATGAACTACTAAGACCTCGCGACTACGATCTGCTTTATTTTCTTTTTGCCGATGCAGTTCAACCTTTTGTTGATGCCATCCATGCGGGATACACTGAGGGCAGGCCCGCTTTCTCCAGTATTATGGAAAAGCTGGAAGAGCGTTTGAATGAGAATGCGAGTGTAGAGTAATATGAGTAAATTAATTACCTCGGTCATAAATGTTGTTATCTGTAGTTATATTGTTGCAGTATGCTTGGCTTGTCTCATAGAGTTTGATTCCTGGCAGGATAAAACTATCGCGGTAATTATTACAATTAGCAGTGCTTATATCATTGTTCTTGTATTGAATAGATTTCTGCCTGAAAAAATTCGTATAGCGAGTGGGGCTTTCGATTTGTTATCGGGCCCATTATTAATTATAGGTGCTATTGCTTGTATCGTTTTTCTCGAACCTTGGCCTGTGAAGGTTATTGGAATGTTCTTGTGGGTAATCGTAATGTTTTGGATCCCCTCTTTTATAGATAAGGAATAATTATGTCAAATCCAGCGTATCTTTGGTTAACGGATGAAAATGGCTCCCCTATAATTGGCAGTTGTTTGGTTACAGGACGTGTTGGTGCGATTGAATTAAAAGCGGTAACGCACCACTTATCGATTCCTGTAGATGGGAACACTGGAGCATTAACGGGCACCCGAGTACATCGTCCTGTTGCGATACAGAAAGATTTTGATAAAACAACGCCGATTTTATATAAAGCGCTAAGCGAAGGACAGACATTAAAATCAGCAATCATTAAAATGTATCAAATTCTTGATGCAGGTGTAGAAACCGAATACTTCAATATTATTTTAGAAAATGTGAAAATAACGGGGATTACTCCGAACTTATTCCCAGGTTCTGGTACTGGAACACACTGCGAAACTATTCAGTTAAGATATGAAGCCATTACATGGAAACATTGCGATGGAAATATCATTTACAAAGACGCCTGGAATCACCGGGCGACAGCGTAATATATTTAAGTCTTATTTATTCAGTAATAGTAGCGAGTTCAGGATAGGGGCAGTATAAGCTTCGCCCCTTTGTTTTTCTCGCCCTCAGGCCCGGATTAGTCGGCTCATCCTTGAGTCTCATCCCTCCGGGCCAAAGCTAGCGTTGTTCAAAACGCTCCCGGCGATTTTGATGCCGGACTAAAACCCACTGGCTTTGGCCGCGGAGTGGGGATGGGATCGAGTTACTTCTGTGCTTTTAACGCTTCGTTGATCCAGCCGTCGAATTGCTGCTGGTGGGCTTTGATCCAGCCGTCGACGTGGCCCTGAATATCGGCTTCAGAGGCTTTACCGTCATGCATCATGGCGTTCTGGGCGTTGATGTCGGTAATGGGCAGTTTCATCAGGGAGAACAGTTTGGCCGCTGCGGGGTTTTTCTCGGCCCAGGCTTTATTTGCCACGATGTGCATGGTGTTCACCGGGAAACCGTAGTTCGCGCCATTCGGCAGCTTGGTGTCGATATCTTTCTGCTCGCCCGGCAGGGAGGAGAACGGCACCTGTAGCCATACCACGTCTTTACCCGGCTTCAGCACGTCGCTTACCCAGTACGGCGTCCAGGTGTAGTAGAGCACCGGTTTGCCTTCTTTATAACGGGCAATGGTGTCGGCCATCATCGCCGCGTAGTTGCCGTGATTAACGGTCACGGTATTTTCCAGCTCAAAGGCTTTGTTCTGGTGATTAATCACCGCTTCACAGCCCCAGCCCGGCGAGCAGCCCATCATGTCGGCTTTGCCGTCACCGTTGCCGTCAAACAGTTTGGCGATTTTGGGATCTTTAAGCTGTTCGATGTTGGTGATTTTGTACTGCTCGGCCGTTTTCTTATCGATCAGATATCCCTGCGCCGCGCCGGTAACAAATACCCCTTCGCGGTAAAATTTATTGGCACCGCCCGCGGCTTTATACATGTCGTCATGCAGCGGTTGCCAGTTAACGGCGGTAAACGTCGCATCACCGGAAGCAATGGAGGTATAGCCGACGTTGTAATCGACTTCACTGGTTTTATTCACCGTATAACCGAGCTTCTCCAGCGCGCGGCTCACCAGCAGCGTCTGGAACGACTCTTCAGAAATGGTGCTCTGCACCGGCTGAACGGTAATGCCTTTGCCCGGCAGATCGGCGGCAAAAGAGGGCGCGGAAACAAGGGTGGCAATGGCTGTGGCTAAAATCAGGCTGTGTCGCATCGTTGTTCCTTTTATTGAGTAAAGAAGGGAAGCGGGGCGGCTAACGCGTGCCGCCCCGGAGGTGCTTGCGGTTATTTCGAGAAAGGACGGATCAGCAGGCCAATCGGCCCGGTGGCATACCAGCGGCGGTTGCCACGCGAACGGGCATCGCGGCCCATCGCCTGCGTCAGACGGTCAAGGATGATGGCGAGGATCACGATCCCCACGCCGCCCACGGTGGCGAGCCCCATGTCCAGGCGGCCAATGCCGCGCAGCACCATCTGGCCGAGGCCGCCCACGGCGATCATCGAGGCGATCACCACCATAGAAAGCGCCAGCATCAGCGTCTGGTTCACGCCCGCCATGATGGTCGGCATCGCCAGCGGCAGCTGCACTTTAAACAGCATCTGGCGCGGGCTGGCCCCGAACGAGCGCGATGCCTCAATCAAATCGGCAGGCACCTGGTTGATGCCCAGAATGGTCAGACGGACCACCGGCGGCAGGGCAAAGATAATCGTCACCACCACGCCTGGCACGTTGCCGATACCAAACAGCATCACAATCGGCACCAGATAGACGAACGCGGGCGTGGTCTGCATCGCATCCAGCAGTGGGCGGATCACTTTCGCCGCACCCGGACTGCGCGCCAGCCAGATCCCCATCGGCAGGCCGATGACGATACAGAACAGCAGGGCGGTCAATACCAGCGCCAGGGTGATCATCGCCTGTGACCATGCGCCGATCGCGCCGATAGCGATCAGCGAGATCAGGGTGGCGACGCCCATGCTGAGGCTGGAGATCTGCCAGGCGATCAGCGCAAACAGAATAATCGCCACCGGCGCAGGCATCCCCAGCAGCAACTGCTGGAACGCGCCAAGAATATAATCCACCGGCACGCGAATGCCCTGGAACACCGGGCGGAAGTGCATCACCACCCAGTCGATCCCTTGCGTCACCCAGCTATCGAGGGGGATCAGCGTTTTATGGAACGGATCGAGAATGTTGAAATGCTCCGGCGCGGGGGCCGGTGCGCTGGTCAGCCAGTCGGCTGCGGGGGCATCCTGCGGCGTGGCGGCAGGCGTTCCCCATGCGTCGGCGGCGCTGGCCGCGCTATCGGCAGCCTGGCTGCCGGTATCCCACGGATTGGTTTCGTTACTCATTGGTTGCCCCCTCACGATCTAATGCCTGCAACAACACCCCTTTCGAGATGATGCCCACATACTGCCCCTCTTCGCCGACCACCGGCACCGCACAGGGTGCCTGGCCGACCACGGACAGCAGTTCACTGAGCGGCGTCTGGGCATCGACGGCGGCAGGAGTGTCCAACAGCGCGTTGTCGAGGCCAGCACCCGCAGCCAGCGCGGTTTTCAGGGAATCGATAGAGACAATGCCAACGAATTTCTGGCCGCGCTCCAGCACATAGCCGAATTCGCGATCCTCATCCTGGAGCAGTTTCAGCGCCGAGCGCGGGCCGAAGCCTGGCGTTTTACGAATCAACCCAACCGGCGTCCGGCGGGCAATATCTTTGGCGCTAAACACCTGGCTAATATCCACGCCACGGAAGAAGGTGCGCACATAATCATTGGCCGGATTATTAAGAATTTCGTCCGGCGTGCCGATTTGCACCACCTCGCCGTTTTGCATAATCGCAATTCGGTCGCCAATCCGCATGGCTTCATCGAGATCGTGGGAAATAAACACAATGGTGCGCTGATGTCGGGACTGAAGTTTAATCAGCTCATCCTGCATTTCGCTGCGAATTAAGGGATCGAGGGCCGAGAAGGCTTCATCCATTAACAGGATATCCGGGTTAATCGCCAGCGCACGGGCTAATCCGACGCGCTGACGCATCCCGCCGGATAATTCATCCGGATACGCGTGAGCATAATTCTCCAGCCCAACCTGACGTAAGGCTTCCAGCGCTTTTTGCTGGCGCTCCTGTACGCCTACGCCCGCTAATTCCATGCCAAACGCGGTATTATTTAATACCGTCATATGAGGCATTAGCGCAAATGACTGGAAAACCATCGCAATTTTCTTTTTGCGCACCTCAGAGAGCTTCGCGTCTGATATTTTGGCGATGTCCTCGCCGTCAATCAGCACCTGCCCCCGGGTGGGTTCAATCAGGCGATTGAGAAGGCGAACCATGGTTGATTTTCCTGAGCCGGATAACCCCATGATGACGAATATCTCGCCTTCTTCAATGGCCAGACTGGCGTTGATCACGCCAAGTGAAAGCCCGGTTTTTTCCAGTATTTCTTCTTTCGAAAGGCCTTTATCAATATATTTAAAGGCGCGCTGTGGATTTTCCCCAAATATTTTATACAGATTCTTGATTTCTAATTTAATTGCCATGCAATGGTCGTGGTCCTGTTATTTATCGATAACGGTTTCATTCCTGCAGGAAATATTGAACGGCCATTACCCTAACACACTCTCAATCTGAGGCAACCCTTGCGAACCCGCATGGGAGGCCAATAACAGCGAGTGAACGGCGTGAGTTTCCCATGATATAAGGGCTGAGCGGGAATCGAAAAAAATGAATATTTTTTGATTTCGGTAGCGAATTTGCCACGCAAAGCGACGTTTTCGGCAGGCTTATTTGTCAATAATGTGCCAGGGGTTATTCACGACTGTTGGATAGTGCGCGAAGGTAATCAAAACAGGAAACGCACGCTAATCAGAATATAATTTGCGTGCGTTTTAAGACGTCATAAAAATGTCAAAAACCGGTCAGAAATCCCAGTCGTCGTCTTCGGTTTCCACCGCTTTTCCCATCACATAGGACGAGCCGGAGCCGGAGAAAAAGTCGTGGTTTTCATCAGCGTTAGGCGACAGCGCAGCGAGGATCGCCGGGTTTACCTCGGCCATTTCCGGCGGGAACAGCGCCTCGTAGCCAAGATTCATTAACGCTTTGTTGGCGTTGTAGCACAGGAAAGCGTTAACGTCGTCGACCCATCCCACGTCGTGGTACAGTTCGTGGGTGTAAACCGTTTCGTTTTCATACAGATCCATCATCAAATCCAGCGCGAAATGCTTTAACGATTCGCGTTTCGCGGCGTCCTGGGCGGCTAATCCCTGCTGGTATTTGTAGCCGATGTAATAACCGTGTACCGCCTCATCGCGGATGATCAGGCGGATCAAATCGGCGGTATTGGTCAGTTTGCCCCGGCTCGACCAGTACATCGGCAGGTAGAAACCGGAGTAGAACAGAAACGACTCCAGAAATACGCTGGCGATTTTTTTCTTCAGCGGACAATCGCTGCGATAGTGCTCGAGGATCAGCTGGGCTTTGCGCTGTAGCGGCGCGTTCTTCTCACTCCAGGCGTAAGCGGCATCGACGTCTTTGGTCTGGCACAGGGTTGAGAAAATCGAACTGTACGAGCGGGCGTGCACCGCTTCCATAAAGCAGATGTTCGACAGCACCGCCTCTTCGTGGGGCGTCAGGGAATCGGGCATCAGCGCGGGCGCGCCGACGCTGTTTTGCACCGTATCCAGCAGCGTCAGGCCGGTGAATACGCGGATCGTCAGCTGCTGCTCCTGCGGGGTAAGCGACTGCCACGCCGGAATATCATTGGAGAGCGGCACTTTCTCCGGTAGCCAGAAATTGCTGGTCAGCCGGTTCCAGACCTCGAGATCTTTATCGTCCTGGATTTTGTTCCAGTTAATGGCGCTGATTCGGTTTAATTTCATGGCGTTATAATGCGCAGGAGACGCATCCCTCAATTTCGGTGCCTTCCAGCGCCAGTTGGCGCAGGCGGATGTAATACAGCGTTTTGATGCCTTTTTTCCAGGCGTAGATTTGCGCTTTGTTAATATCGCGAGTGGTGGCGGTATCCGGGAAAAACAGCGTCAGCGACAGCCCCTGATCGACGTGGCGCGTGGCCTCGGCATAGGTATCGATAATTTTTTCCGGCCCGATGTCGTAGGCATCCTGATACAGCGCCACGTTGTCATTGGTCATAAACGGCGCGGGGTAATAAACCCGGCCCGTTTTGCCCTCTTTGCGGATCTCAATGCGCGACACGATCGGGTGAATGCTCGACGTGGCGTGGTTGATATATGAGATCGACCCGGTCGGCGGGATAGCCTGTAAATTCTGGTTGTAGATACCGTAACGCATCACATCGTCGCGCAGTTGCTGCCACATCTCCCGCGTTGGGATAGTGATACCCGCCTGGGCAAACAGCCGGGCGACGGTCGCCGTTTTGGGCTGCCACTGCTGGGCCAGATACGGCGTGAAGTATTCCCCGCTGGCGTAGCGCGACTGTTCGAATCCGGCAAAGCGCGTGTTGCGCTCTTTCGCCAGCAGCATTGAGGTATGCAACGCATGCCAGGTGACGGTGTAGAAGTAGATATTGGTGAAATCCAGCCCTTCCGGCGAACCGTAGGCGATGCCTTCCCGCGCCAGATAACCGTGCAGGTTCATCTGCCCCAGACCGATGGCGTGGGAGGCATTATTGCCCGCTTCAACTGACGGTACGCTGCGGATCTGGCTCATATCGGAAACCGCCGTCAGCGCCCGCACCGCCATTTCTACGGTACGGCCAAAATCCGGCGCATCCATGGCATGGGCGATATTCAGCGAGCCGAGATTACAGGAGATATCTTTACCCACCGTGGCGTAATCAAGATTTTCGTCATACTGCGACGGGCTGTTGACCTGCAAAATCTCCGAGCACAGGTTGCTCATATTGATGTGCCCGGCGATCGGGTTGGCGCGATTGACCGTGTCTTCAAACATCAGATAGGGGTAACCCGACTCGAACTGGATTTCCGCCAGAGTCTGGAAGAAATCGCGCGCGTTGATCCAGCTTTTCCGCACCCGGTCATCGGCTACCAGCGTGTCATACATGGCGCTGATGCTGATATCCCCGAAGGCTTTGCCGTACAGGCGCTCCACGTCATAGGGCGAGAACAGCGCCATCTGCGCGTTCTGTTTGGCGAGCTGGAACGTGATATCCGGAATAACAACGCCCAGCGAGAGCGTTTTGATACGTATTTTTTCATCGGCGTTTTCCCGTTTGGTATCCAGAAAGCGCAGAATGTCCGGGTGATGGGCATGCAGATATACCGCGCCCGCGCCCTGACGCGCCCCTAACTGATTGGCGTAGGAAAAGGCGTCTTCAAGCATTTTCATTACCGGGATCACGCCGGATGACTGGTTCTCGATGCGCTTAATCGGCGCGCCGGCCTCGCGTAAATTCGACAGCAAAAAGGCCACGCCGCCGCCGCGCTTTGACAGTTGCAGGGCGGAGTTTACCGCCCGGCCAATGGACTCCATATTGTCTTCGATACGCAACAGGAAGCAGGAAACCAGTTCGCCGCGCTGCTGTTTGCCGCAGTTAAGAAAGGTAGGCGTCGCGGGCTGGAAGCGTCCGCTGAGCATCTCATCCAGCATCGCGGTCGCCAGGTTTTCATCGCCCTGCGCCAGGGTTAACGCCACCATGCAGGCGCGATCCGGGAAGTGCTCAAGGTAGCGCTTGCCGTCGAAGGTTTTCAGCGTATAGCTGGTGTAAAACTTCCAGGCGCCGAGGAAAGTCTGGAACTGGAAACCGGCGCTGTGGGCATGGGCGAAAAGCGAGATCACAAACTCTTCGCGGTAGCGCGTTAACACCGCCGGATCGTAGTAATTCTCCTCCACCAGCCAGCGCAGCCGCGCCTGCTGGCTGGAAAATTCCACGCTATTGGGCAGTACGTGATGCGCCATAAACGATGCCACCGCCTGCTTGTCTTTATCAAACTGAATGCGGCCTTGCGCATCGTACAGATTCAGCATGGCGTTCAGCGCATGGTAATCCGGTGTGCCGGAGATCGCCGGTGAGTTTTCTATGGTTGCCAAAATTCGTTCACTCCCTTACGCACATTTTCGATGTCGCGCATCGTGCCCATGAGTTCGAAGCGGTAGAGCCTGGGCACGTGGCATTTTTGAGCAATCACGTCGCCGGCCCGGCAGAATGCCTCGCCGAAGTTGCGATTGCCCGCCGCGATCACGCCGCGCAATAGCGCGCGGTTCTGTTCATCGTTGAGAAACTGGATAACCTGGCGCGGCACCGCGCCTTTGGTTTCGCCGCCGCCGTAGCTCGGCACCACCAGAATGTAGGGCTGGTCTACTTTTAATCGCGCTTTACCATCGACCGGAATGCGCAGCGCCGGCAATCCCAGGCGCTGAATAAAGCGATGGGTGTTTTCGGAGCGGCTGGAAAAGTAGACCAGTTGGCTCATGCGTTCGCCGCCTGCTGCGCTGGACGCAGCCGGTTAATCATGTCCGGGCGAAACCCCGACCAGCTCAGCGCATCGGCGATCACCACCGGCAACTGACGAAACCCCTGGGCGCGCAGCTCCTCAATGGCTTCCGGCTGGGTATCCAGATTGACCAGCTCAAACTCCAGGCCCCGGCTTTCAATCGCCCGTTTGGTTGCATGGCACTGAACACAGTCGTTACGAGTGTAAATAGTAATGCTCATGATTCGTATTTCCATCTAGAATGACGCTGCGTGGTAGTTAACGAGCAGAGCCATAGGGGGTGGTTGATGTAATGAATACTAGATGTAGATCGTTTTAGTTTCAACCGCACAATATATAGTTATTTTAGCTAACTGATACCGAAACGTAGCTGCCAGGCGCGAAGAGGGCGGATGCATTCCTGAATCGGGGGGCGCGGCGAAAATTTCAGCGGGTTGGCATCGTGAAGGCAAAAAAAAGCCCCGGCGGCTGCCAGGGCGTGTGGGGAGCAGGGGCGATTATTTGCGGCCGCAGTTGAGCAGGGCGCCGATAAAGATCCCCGCCGCTGCCGCGACGCCCACGCTGCACCACGGATTGCGGCGAACATAGGTATCGGCGCAACCCATCGCGTCGCACGCGGCCTGGCTCACGCCATTGCGGCCACTCATCCGAGCGCGGGTTTCGCGCAGCAGGGATTTTGCTTTGCGGCGCGCCGCTTCGGCTTCATCTTTTGCATCACTTCCCCAGGATTTCAGCACCTCTTCAAGCGAATCAGCCAGACGGCTTACATCGTCATTTATTTCCTGAACGCCATCATCGACTTGCTTACGGTTTATTTTATTAAACATTGTAATTCTCCCAATGGGTTAGCTGTGTTTAACAGTGTAGACCAGAATTTTTTGCCGTTGAGGTGGGTCACGCCTTATGAGGCGGTTTATGGACTTTTCCGAAAGCGTTGCTAATGCTCCTTACTGTAAGGTTGGCAATGCAGTGAAAAGATGACGAGGAAAAAAAATGTATTTACGACCCGATGAGGTAGCGCGCGTTCTTGAGAAAGTGGGCTTTACCATGCAAGAGGTAACGCCGAAAACCTATGGCTATCGCCGTGGTGAAGCTTATGTTTATGTGAATCGAGAAGCGCGGATGGGCCGTACGGCACTGGTGATCCATCCCACGCTGAAAGAACGCAGCCAGACCCTTGCCGAGCCAGCCTCAGAGATCAAAACCTGCGATCACTATCAGCAGTTCCCGCTCTATCTGGGTGGGGACGCAGAGCAGCACTATGGCATTCCGCATGGCTTTAGTTCCCGCATGGCGCTGGAGCGCTATCTCTCCGGTTTATTCGGCGAGCCGCAATAACCCACGCTTTCCAACGCCGCCGTTACAACTGGACGCGCGGCTGAGCCTCAGCAACCCGGAACAGGCGACGGCAATAATCCAGGAAGTAGCCGTAAGCCGCGCCCATCAGCATCGAGATCAGCGCGTTGGAACTCACCGCCGCCACCATCTGATGCCAGTCTGCCCCCACGAACAGCAGGATTAACGCATATACCGGCGACTGGAACGTCACGTAGGCCAGCACGTCCGCCAGATTCTTAGCCCAACTTCCGGCGCTGGCGCGCCTTGCCTGACGGATAAAGAAATCCCGGTAGATGCCATAAGGCCAGGCTATCAGTATGTTGACCGGAATAGATACCAGACGGGAAGAGAGCGACTGTTCAAAGCTCATGCCGGAGATGAAAATCTCAATAACCATCCCCACAGCAAAACAATACACCACCATGGCGAAAGTGTCCGCCGCCGCATGACGCAGGCGCGAGTGGGGCGAGAACATGTCAGCACTCCTTTGTAAAACAAGTGGTTAACGTAAAAGTAGCGTGATGAAGATTAACATCATCATGCCAGTTATATGGTTTGGTATTTAGCCTTTCAATAGATTATATTGCTGGATAAAAACTAACAACTAGTGATTAATTTTTATTTGTTGGCTTTCTTTCGATAAAATTCTCTGAAATGAACGTTTTGTGCGCGTTGCCGCTATAAATAATTGGCTGACTTATAAATTTATTATTAATCAAACGGTTACACTTTTTGTCGTTCCGGTTTTTTCTGGCAATTTTTAGCGCGTATAGGTGTTACGCAATCATTCACGTGGTCAATGTTTTAAATATTATTAGGTTAATTCGTTAATTATTCTCATCGATGAGATATAGCAAGCTGGAACGATTTAACTTATTCTGTCGCCATACTGTTTCAGGAAGGAAAAAAATGAATTTACAAGCTGTAAGCTGGCGGCTTGCACATCTCATAGTGGAATTAATGCAAGATGCGCCTTTGAATAAAAAGTTACTTAATGTTTATTTTAACGAGTTAATCAATCTGAATGAGAATGATCTTCCGCATAAATTATCCCAGGACCTCAAAAATATTAAATCTATGTTCAGCGATCCGCAGGCAGTGAGGTTTGATAAATTAACTGATGCGGAATTAATCAGTCTGGCGTCGCGGATTGTGTTGTTACTGACGGAGGTCAGTTACCAGGCCGGGATACAGGCGGGGCAAAGGCAGTTGGCTGAGAACCTTTTTTCGGATACAGAATGTTGACTGAAATAGAGGCTGGAGCGCACTTTTAAATAGTAATATTCTTAAATCTGTCCAGGGAATGCGTATTTTTAATGTGATGTGTAGGGTGGGGTGAGTATCGGTAAAGTAATGTCATCATAGTGGCGTTTTTTTAATGGCAGGCTAAACTTTAAAAAACATGTTGTTTTATAATCACCTGCATAATAAGGACGTCAATATGGGTTTCTGGAGAATCGTTATTACTATTCTTTTACCGCCGCTAGGCGTGTTATTGGGTAAAGGATTCGGTATGGCTTTTATACTGAATATTATCCTCACCCTGCTGGGTTATATTCCTGGCCTGATTCACGCATTTTGGGTTCAGTCGCGCCCGTAAAAAATTAACGGCTCAGCATTACGCTGAGCCGTACTGTTTTTCCCGCTCAACTTCTCCTGCCCGATACAACGCCTTCCTGGCCGTTTTTTGGTATCTATCTCTAATATTTAGAAATTCCTTAGCGTAAGTGTTCGGCAAAGGGCGGCATGTCACATTTTTTATCTGGCCGACAGGGATAATTCGCGCAAACTAAAACCGATGGAGAGTGTGCACATGGCGTTATTTAGAAAGACGATTCTGGCGGCTTTTGTGATGGGATGCAGCAGTGCCGCGCTGGCGTTACCTCATATTACCATTCTGGCAACTGGCGGAACCATCGCAGGCGGCGGGGCGTCAGCCACCCAGTCTGCGTACAAGGCGGGTAAAGTTACGGTTGAAAACCTGGTGGACGCCGTACCGGAATTAAAGTCTATCGCGCAAATAAAAGGCGAGCAGGTGGTTAGTATCGGCTCTCAGGATATGAACGATGATGTCTGGCTGACGCTGGCGAAGAAGATCAACAGCAGTTGCGACAGCACTGATGGGTTCGTGATCACTCACGGCACCGATACCATGGAGGAGACGGCGTACTTCCTGGATTTAACGGTTAAATGCAATAAGCCGGTGGTGATGGTCGGCGCCATGCGTCCTTCTACCGCCATGAGCGCTGACGGCCCGTTCAATCTGTATAACGCGGTGATTACCGCCGCCGATCCGCAATCCGCCAATCGCGGGGTGCTGGTGGCGATGAACGATACGGTACTGGATGGACGCGATGTGACCAAAACCAATACCACCGATGTCGCCACGTTTAAAGGCGTCAACTTCGGCCCGCTGGGCTATATCCATAATGGCAAAGTCGATTACCAGCGTGCTCCGGCTCGTAAACACACTACCCAGACGCCATTTAACGTCAATAACCTGACGGAACTGCCGAAAGTTGGGATCGTGTATAACTACGCCAATGCGTCGGATCTGCCGGTGAAAACGCTGGTGGATGGCGGTTATCAGGGCATCGTCAGCGCAGGGGTGGGTAACGGCAACCTGTATAAAACCGTATTTGACAGTCTGGCTACCGCCGCACATAACGGCGTTGCCGTGGTGCGTTCATCGCGCGTACCGACAGGCTCTACTACGCAGGATGCCGAAGTGGATGACGCTAAATATGGCTTTGTCGCCTCCGGGACGCTCAACCCGCAAAAAGCGCGCGTGTTACTGCAACTGGCGTTGACGCAGACCCGCGATCCGCAACAAATCCAGACCCTGTTTAACCAGTACTGATCCGCAGCGGGGCCTGGCATCAGGCTCCGCGATTTCAAGCGAGACGCTGAAACATCAGGAAATCATTGCTGAACCGGCCAGATGAAAATAGTTCTTGCTAAACTATTCTACCCCTGTATGATTGCCCTCGGTTTGTCAGACAGACCTTATGAAAGCAGTTTTAGTAAAGCAGTCCTCAGTTAGAGCGTTATCTTTGATACCCCTTCTCGTGAGTCTCCTCCTAAGCTTCTAAATAAGTTAATTCTGCAACGCGAGCCACGATATCCGCATCAAGCGGCACTATATTTTTTCGAGGAAGTATCAATGTCTAATAAAATGACTGGTTTAGTAAAATGGTTCAACGCTGATAAAGGCTTCGGCTTCATCACTCCTGACAACGGCGGCAAAGATGTGTTCGTACACTTCTCCGCAATCCAGACTAACGGCTTTAAAGTTCTGGAAGACAACCAGAAAGTAGAATTCTCTATCGAGAACGGCGCTAAAGGCCCGGCTGCTGCGAACGTTGTTGTTCTGTAAGTGCTGAATCTCTCGCTTGATTTACGATAGCGAAGACGGTTTAACCCGAGCAGTTAAATAAAGCGATAAAGACCCGCCATTGAGCGGGTTTTTTTATATCTGTTATTCCTTCTCTGATATGCTTCGTCCTTGTACTATTAAGGATGATTATGATTACTACCATTACACCGCAAGAATTCCCCGCTCTGATCCCCGTTTGGGAAAACGCCGTGCGCGCGACCCATGATTTTCTTTCCGAACAGGACATCGCTGCGCTACGCGCCCAAATTCCTGACTATTTCCCGATGGTGACATTACGCGTCTGCCGCGATCCGCAGGGCCAAATCCAGGGCTTTGTTGGCCTGGCGGGCGAGACGATTGAAATGCTGTTTATCGATGCCCGCAGCCGGGGCAAGGGGATTGGCCGCGCGTTACTAACGTGGGCCATAGAGCAGGGCGCAAACCAGTTGGACGTCAATGAACAAAATCCGCAGGCGCTGGCGTTCTATCAACACTGTGGGTTTGAGGTTATTGGGCGTTCCGCGCTGGACGGCCAGGGGCGTCCTTTCCCGCTTTTGCATATGCGCTATGTAAAATCCCGTTAAAAAACATCCTGGCGGATACTGCTGCCGGGAAGCGTTCCCGGTAACGCTTTTCTCTGCAATCACAGCCATAACCCGTGTATGACCGGGTTATTTGCGCTTATCGCCCGATAATTCTGCATTACCCCATTCTCCTCATTTCCCGTCCGCGGGCCGCAACGCTTGCCATGAGAAAGTAAATGCGTACAATTCTCATTTGCTTTTCTGGGTGAGAGAGGGTGCGCCTCACAACTCGTTCCGACAAGGCCAATAAATCACTAAAACATGACCGGTATTACTCAACCGTGGGCTAAAAGCGGTTGAGTAATAACCGGTTGACACAACATCTTCCTGTTCTGGCGCTTGTCGTTTGCGGTAATAGCCCGCGTCAGGATGGTTAGCAAGGAGCTACCATTGAAAATCAAATACACTCTGCTGGCACTTGCCGTTGCCGCGTCGCTGGTCAGCTGCACCGCGCATAAAGCGGAGCCCACGCAAACCGCCGCCGCGCCTGCCACTCAGGCCGTGGAGAAAAATCAAAATATTAACCATCGCGAACTGGCGAATGGCCTGTATGAAATGGTCATCACTCCGGCAGGCGACGCGCTGTATGTCGCCAGCGCATTAAGTTTCAAAGACGTGCAGGGCGGCGTGGTTTACAAGCTCGATCCGAAGACGCTGAAAACCCTCGGCGAAGCCCATACCGATCTGAAAAACTTTGGCGCGGCGATTTCTCCGGACGGCAGCACGTTGTATGTCACCAACTCGCTGGACGGCGGCATCAGCGCGCTGGACACCGCAACCGGCAAAGTGAAAACCCGTACCCTGTTTAAAGAGCGGAATAAAGAGGGCTTCCCTTACGGCGCGCGTGAAATTCTGCTGCATGATGGCCTGCTGTATGTAGGTGGCGTAGCCGATCCGGCGGTGATCTGGGTGGTTGACGCCAACACCATGAAGCTGAAAAAACGTATTGATAACGCGGGGAAATGGGTCACCGGCCTGCATTATTCTGAACAGACTCAGCGTCTCTACGCGGCTAACGGCGGCGGCGAAATCCTGGTTATTAACCCCAAAACGCAGCGCATTGAACAGCGCTGGGCGCCGCTCGGCGTAGATAAGGCGCTGTTGCTGAACCTGGCGGAAGATCCTGAAACGGGTCGCCTGTTCGTGACGGACAACTCCAAAGCCAAAACCACCCTGGTGCTGGATATCCACACCGGTAAGACCATCAAAAAGCTGGATACCGGCGACACCCTGGGCGTGAAGTTCAATCCGAAGCGCCACGAAATCTACCTCTCTCAACGTGAAAGCGGAAAAGTGCTGGTGCTCGACGCCACCACCTATGCAGTGAAAAAGCACTTCGATCTGCCGCCGCATCCTAACAGCCTGCTGCTATCCGCCGACGGGCAAACGCTCTATGTCACCGTCAAACAGGGCTTTAACAAGGATCACTCCACCAAAGGCCCGGACAGCATTGTGCGAATTTCGCTGAATCAATAAACCGCTCCGTTAAAGGGCATTCTCTTTTGCATTTTTGAGTCACCAGGTATGAACATAAAAACGAAAACACTACTGGCGCTGGCGATTGGCGCGACTGTGCAGGGCGCGCAGGCGGCTAGCGCGGAAACCGCTAAACAAAGTCAGGAAGACACCATTGTGGTCCAGGCCGCCGGGAACGACTTTACGCCCGGCGGTGATGAGCTGGTTCCCGCTTTCCTTGACGGCCAGATGGCCAATGGCGGGCGGCTGGGGATGCTGGGTGAACAAAGCGCCATGGACGTGCCCTTTAACGTTATTGGCTACACCTCGAAGCTGATAGAAGATCAGCAGGCAAAAACCATTGCCGATGTGGTCAGCAACGACGCGGGCGTGCAGAACGTGCAGGGTTACGGTAACTACGCCGAAACCTACCGCATTCGCGGCTTTAAGCTGGATGGCGATGACATGACTTTCGGCGGGCTGGCGGGCGTGGTGCCGCGCCAGGTCGTTGACGCCGCCATGCTTGAGCGTGTGGAAATCTTTAAAGGCGCTAACGCGCTGGTCAACGGCGCAGCCTCGTCCGGCGTGGGCGGGATGATCAACCTTGAGCCAAAACACGCCAGCGAAACGCCGATTACCCGTGTCGGCGTGGATTATACCTCCGCCTCCCAGCTGGGCGGTTCGCTGGATATGGGCCGCCGCTTCGGCGACAACAACCAGTTTGGCGCGCGGGTCAACCTGCTGCATCGCGAAGGTGAAAGCCCGATTGAGGACGATAAGCGCCGCACCACCCTGGCGTCTGTTGGGCTGGATTATAAGGGTGAACGCCTGCGCGGCTCGCTGGACATGGGCTACCAGAAAAAGACCTTCCATGGCGGCACCGTGGGCGTTAACGTCAGCGCCGTGGATTTCATACCCGATCCGCCGCGCAACACCAGTAACTACGCCCAGAAGTGGGGTTACAGCAATATCGAAAACGAGTTCGGCCTGGCGCGTGCTGAATACGATCTGACTGACAACTGGACCACTTATCTTGGATTCGGCATGCAGCACAGCCATGAAACCGGAATCTACAGTTCGCCGAAACTAAATAACGTCAACGGCAACGCCACAATTGGCCGTCTGGATACGAACGCCATCCGCGATTCCTACAGCGGCATGGGCGGCATTCGCGGTAATTTCGATACCGGCTTCGTCTCCCATAAAGTCAACGTCGGCTACTCCGCGCTGCTGCGCCGCGACAATATCGCATGGGCGATGCTGTCGAAAAACCCGGCGGTACCGGTGAATATCTATGATCCGCAGGATGTGCCGATGCCTGATGCCGACCTGAAAGGCGGTAATTACAGCGATCCGCTCACCACTGGCCGCACCCGCACTCAGGGCTGGCTGCTGAGCGATACCCTGGGCGTGCTGGATGATAAGCTGCTGCTGACTCTGGGGGCGCGCCATCAGAAAGTGGCGGTGCGCAACTACAGTAACGCCACCGGCGCGGAGACCGCCAACTCGCGCTATGACCAGAGCCGCTGGATGCCGACTTACGGCATGGTGTACAAAGCCTGGGAGGAAGTCTCTTTCTACGCCAACCATACCGAAGCGCTACAGCCTGGCCAGGCCGCGCCGAAAGGCACCTCCAACTATGGCGAAAGCACGGACATCGTTCACTCGAAGCAAAACGAAGTGGGCGTAAAAATGGACTATGGCCGCATCGGCGGCTCGCTGGCGTTGTATGAAATCAAAAAGCCGTCGGGCTTTAACGTCGCCTCCAGCGATCCCAATGCGCTGCCAACCTGGAAAATGGACGGCGAACAGCGTAACCGCGGCATTGAGCTGAACGTTTTCGGCGAACCGCTGCTGGGCCTGCGTGTTAACGGCAGCGCTACCTGGATTGACGCCGAGTTGACCAAAACGCAAAACGGCGTCAATAAAGGCAATGATCCGATCGGCATCCCATCATACGTGATGGTGCTGGGCGCGGAATATGACATCCAGCCGGTACAGGGGCTGACCGCCACGGCGCGCATTAACCGTACCGGCTCGCAATATGCCAACGCGGCGAACACCAAAAAACTCGACGCTTACACCACGCTGGATTTGGGCGTTCGCTACAAAATGCAGTTGAATCAGGATCGCAACGAAATGACCTGGCGGGTGGGCGTGGATAACGTCACCAACGAGAACTACTGGTCGAGCGTGGATGACGGCGGCACCTACATCTTCCAGGGCGAACCGCGAACCCTGAAAGTCTCGATGAGTTACGACTTTTAAGCGTGCAAAAACCGAAGGGGCAGCGATGCCCCTTTTTCATTGTTATAAATTTGTAATAAAAACTTCTTACACTGCTCACTTCTGATACCAATACCGACAGGAAGCCATGATGAGCAGACCCCTTAAGCCGCTGTTTAAACAGGAACACAGCGACGAAATCAATAACCGCAGCGCTAACCCCGTCTTTTCCGATGTCGCCAACGCCTTTTTAAGCCGTCGCCGTTTCTTACAGATGGGCGTGGTGGCTGGTGCGGCGGTCTCTTTCCCGGCGCTGATGAAATCACCCGCGGCCTGGGCGGTGGAAACCGCGATGGCGCGTCCTTCCTCGCTGGGCTTCACCAGTATCGCGGTCTCGACCGACGATACCGTGCGCGTGCCGGAGGGATACGTGGCGCGTCCCTTCTATCGCTGGGGCGATGCGGTGGGCTTAAAGGGCAACCTGCCGGAATTCAAAACCGACGGCAGCAACACCACCGATGAACAGGCCGCACAGGCGGGCATGCATCACGACGGGATGGCCTGGTTCAGCCTGCCGCTGGGCGGCGACGATCCGCACCACGGGCTGCTGGCGATGAACCACGAATATATTGATAACGGCCTGCTGTTTAAAGACGGCGTCGCCAACTGGAACCTCGACAAGGTCCGCAAAGGGCAGAATGCCATGGGGATTTCGGTGATTGAGGTGAAAAAACAGGGCGACAACTGGACCGTGGTGCGCCCGTCTGAATTCGCGCGCCGCATCACCGTGAATACGCCGATGAAACTTACCGGCCCGGCAAAAAATCATGCGCTGATGAAAACCGACGCCGATCCGCAGGGCGAAACAGTGCTCGGCACGATGCAGAACTGCGCCAATGGGCACACGCCCTGGGGCACCTATCTGACCTGCGAAGAGAACTGGTCGGATATTTTCGTTAAGAAAGCGGCCCCGAACGCGCTGGAAAAACGCTACGGCATCAGCGACAGCGACGAATCCTACCGCTGGAGCGAAGCCGATGCGCGTTTCAGCGTCGACGCCACGCCGAACGAACCCAACCGCTTCGGCTGGGTGGTAGAAATCGACCCGTACAACCCGCAGTCCACGCCGCGCAAACATACCGCGTTAGGCCGCTTCAAACATGAAGGCGCGGCCATCACCCTGGCGGCGGACAATCGCGTGGTCGCCTACATGGGCGACGACCAGAAATTCGAGTACATCTATAAGTTCGTTTCCGCCAATAAATACGACGCCAGCCAGCGCGACGCCGCCATGGATCTGCTCTCTGAAGGGACGCTCTACGTGGCGAAATTTAACGAAGACGGCAGCGGAAGCTGGCTGCCGCTGGTTTACGGGCAATCGGGTCTGGATGCCAGCAACGGGTTCGCCAGCCAGGGCGAACTGCTGATCAAAACGCGTCTCGCCGCCGACATCGTGGGCGCCACTAAAATGGACCGCCCGGAGTGGATTGCCGTCGATCCGCACGCCGCCGGCAGCGTTTACTGTACCCTGACCAACAACAGCGATCGCGGCAAAGAGGGCAAAGCGCCGGTCGATGCCGCCAACCCGCGCGCCAATAACGTCTACGGGCATATCATGCACTGGCGCGAAGAGAACAGTGACCCGGCATCCACCGCGTTCAAATGGGATATCCTGGTGATGGGCGGCAAGCCGGACAGCGCCGACGAGAAGGCAAAAGGCTCGATGAAGGGCGCGGAGTTCGGCAGCCCGGACGGCCTGTCGTTCGATCATCGCGGCGTGCTGTGGATCCAGACCGACGTCTCGTCCAGCACCATCAATAAAAAAGCTTACGAGGGCATGGGCAATAACCAGATGCTCGCCACCGTACCGGGCACCAATGAATATCGCCGCTTCCTCACCGGGCCACGCGGTTGCGAGATCACCGGTATCGCCTTTACGCCGGATAACCGCACGCTGTTTATCAATATCCAGCATCCTGGCGAACCGGGCGATGATATCAGCGATCCGGCTAACCCGACCGCCGTGTCCACCTGGCCTGATGGCGATAAAACGAGCCGTCCGCGCTCGTCCACCGTGGTGATTGTCAAAGCCGACGGCGGCATTATCGGTAGTTAACCTCAACGGCCTCCGCGGGGGGCCGTTTTCTTCCGCGCTGTAACCCCCTCTTTTTGCTATTGATCGCGTGAATGTGCTGTCGTCTGCGCTGCGGTTTGGGCTATGCTCAGTAAAAGTCTGCCCGTGCCCAGCGTTTCCTGCCTGAAGGAGGATGTCGCCCGTGACCACTGCCATTATTATCGACGATCATCCTCTGGCGCGTATGGCGATCCGCGGCGTGCTGGAAACGCACGCCATTACCGTGACCCAGGAGTTCGAAGACGGGACGGCAGCTCTTAACGCGCTGCGCCACGAACGCCCGGATATTATTGTCATTGATGTGGATATCCCTGGCGTTAACGGTATCGACCTGATCGAAAAACTGCGCAAACAGTACTACCGCGGCATTGTGATTGTGGTGTCGGCGAAAAACGATCGTTACTACAGCCGACGCAGCGCCGAAGCGGGCGCGCACGCTTTTATCAGCAAGAAACAAGAAATGACCACCATCATGGCGGCGATCCGGGCGGCGCAAAATGGCTACAGCTATTTTCCGTTCGTGCTGGATGATTTTACCGGCGTACCGCCAGGCGATCGCGAAAAGCTCGAGTTGCTTTCCACGCAGGAAATGAAAGTGATGCGCTATATGCTGGAGGGTTTTGATAACACTAAAATCGGCGAGCAGATGCATATCAGCGCGAAAACCGTCAGCACCTATAAAACCCGGCTGATGGAAAAGCTGGGTTGCAAAACGCTTATCGAGTTACTGGCCTTTGCCAGCCAGAATAAGCTGATCTGACCGATGAAAAGCCTGCTGGTTATTTTGTTCATTGTGCTGGCCGCGCTGGTTACCCCGGCGCAAGCGCAAATGCCTGAGGCTGAAAAACTCGATCTCTCTGGTTTTAATCCCTTGCAGCCCGTGCAGCTTTATCTCACCGATGAGCAAAACCGCTGGCTGCGGCAGAAAAAAACCTTACGGGTGGCCATCTTCCCACCGGATATTCCGCCACTGGTGCTCAACACGGTATCGGGTCGCTACCGGGGGATGAACGCCGATTATCTGGCGCTAATGCAGCGCTCACTCGATATCACTCTTGAAGTGTGGCGCTATCAGAATGAAGCGCAGGCGCTGGAGGCCCTCAAGCAGAACCACGTCGATCTGTTACTCACCGGTTTGCAGTATCAACCTGAACCGCCTGCGGGCGTGATGCTTTCCGCGCCGGTTATCGCCTCCTGGCCCGCGCTGGTAACCACCCTGGCTAACGTGATGGAGCCGCTGCGCAGCGAGAAAGTTGTCACCGTCGCGACGGTAGAAGACTATCCGCCCGAGACGTGGATTAATCAGTCGTTCCCCAATGCGCAGATTCACCGCTACGCCAGCTACCATGCGGCGCTCTCCTCGGTGGCGGAGGGGAAGAACAACTATTTTCTTGGCGACAGTTTGCCGGGCAGCGCGATCATTTCCCAGGAGTTCGCCCTGGCGCTGACCACCGTTAAATACTGGGGCGACGAGCAGAAGCGAAGCTATTTCCTGATAGCGCCATCGCAGGAACCGCTGCAACAAATCGTCAATCGTTTTCTCGGGGCGATTGATGAACACCTTCATAATCAAATCACCCAGTCGTGGATTGAAAAAGGCAACCTGACTTTTGCGCTGGATAAGCTGGACCTCACCAGTCGGGAACGGCAGTGGCTAAGCCAGCACAAAACGCTGCGGATCATTGTTAACCCGTATTTCGCGCCTTATACCCTGCTGGACAGCAATCTGGAAACCCGGGGGATTATTGGCGACATCCTGAATTTAATCAGCCTGCAAACCGGCCTGAAATTTGAAACCATCGTCGTCAAATCCAACGATGAAATGCTGGAGGCCATGGGCAAGGGCGGCTGGCATTTAATGCAGACCGCGACCTGGGATTTAAACCGTATCGATAGTGTTTCCTATACCCATCCGTTTATTACCACGCCCAACGTCATTGTGATGAAAAGCGGTCAGACGCAGGCGATAGCGCTGCGGCCCGGCATGACCGTCGCCATCGCCTCGCTGCACAATCTCATCCCGGTGCTTACCGCCAACTATCCGGGCATTCGCTGGCGGCAGGTGGATAACGCCAGCGTGGCGCTGAATCTGGTGGCGAACGGCGAGGTGGACGCGGCGCTCTCCAACCAGTTAACCGTGCGCTACTTCAGCGAGCACTATTATCCTGACCAACTTGCCTTTACGCCGCTGCCCGATGAACCGCCGTCGGCGATTGGTTTTGCCATGCCGCGTTCAGAGCCCGAGTTACGGCAGATACTCGATAAGGCGCTGGATAACATCCCGCAAAAAGAGATCCTGCAAATCGTCGGTAAATGGGTGCGCTTACCCGATGTCACCATCGACACCTGGGAGTTATACAACCGGCCATTTTATCTGGTTGCGCTACTGGCGGGGCTGCTGGTGCTGAGCAGCCTGGTCTGGGGGCTGTATTTGCTGTCGGAAATCCGCAAAAGAAAACGGGCGCAGCACCAGCTGGAGCAGGAAAAAGACAACGCCCTGCGGGCCAATAAAGAGAAGCGCGTTTTTCTGGCGCGCATGAGCCACGAGATCCGCACCCCGGTGAGCGCCATCATGGGCTTTCTGGAGCTGCTGCACCGTTCCCGGGAAATCCGCGCCGGGCATGATAAAACCGCCGTGGATCGCGCATGGCAGGCTTCCCAGTCGCTGATGATGCTGATCGGCAACGTGCTGGATTTAGAGAAAATCGAATCCGGCAAAGTCGAACTCATGCCCCGTTGGGTGGATATCAACGCGCTGCTGGCGGAGGTCACGCAATTATTCAGCGGCCTGGCGGCGCAAAAATCGCTGTCATTACGGGTTAACAGCACGCTGGCGGATCTCCGCTTGTGGCTGGACCCGCAACCGCTGCGCCAGGTATTAACCAATCTGATTGGCAACGCCGTGAAATTCACCCACCAGGGCAGCGTCACCGTAACGGCCCAGACGCAGCGAGTGGACGAAAAACAGGTCGAGTTGATTATTGAGGTGAGCGATACCGGGCCGGGCATTCCGGTTGAGCAGCAGAGCCAGCTGTTTACGCCGTTCAGCCAGACCGATACGGGCCGCGCGCAGAGCGGGTCGGGCCTGGGGCTGGCAATCAGCAAGGAACTGCTGGCGCAGATGGGCGGTACCCTGGATCTGCAAAGCGAGCCAGGCCAGGGCACGACCTTTACTCTGGCACTGGCGGCGGCCAGCCAGCGTGGCCGGGTGCAAAAGGTGTCGCACGCGCCCGCCCAGCCCGATGTCCTGGCGCAGCGTCTGGCAATACTGATTGCCGATGACCATCCCACCAACCGCCTGCTGTTAAAGGAACAACTGCACGCGCTCGGGCAGCGGGCGGATGAAGTCAGTGATGGCGCGCAGGCGCTGGCGGCGCTCCGGCAGCGCCAGTACGACCTGTTGATCACCGACCTCAATATGCCTGAAATGGATGGTATCGCCCTTGCCAGAGCCCTGCGTGCCGCCGGGCAACACCTGGTGATTTGGGGGTTAACGGCCTCGGCGCAGGAGGAAGAACAGCAGCACTGTCTGGCGGCGGGAATGAATGCCTGCCTGTTCAAACCGCTGAGTCTGTCGCAGCTACATGCCATGCTTGCGGCGCTGGCGTTGCCGGACAAACCGGTTCTTGATGTGGAAAAACTGTCGCGACTGACCATGAACAACAAGGCGCTGATGCAAAACGCGCTGGAAGATGCCCAACGAGAAAATCGCCGCGACCTGTCAGCGGCGCAAGCGGCGGCAGAGCAGGGCAACTGGGTCGCGGTGCGCCACCATCTACATCGGCTTAACGGCACCGCGCAATTGCTGGGCGCTATCCGGTTACACGATCTGGCCGCCCGGCTCGAACAGGATCTGGTGGATAACAAAAATAGCCAGGGGATGTTAGCGAAGCTGCAACGTATGGACGGTTTGTTGGATGAGTTGGATAGTGAAGCGCAGCGTATTATCCGCGATGGGGATTAGCCTTGTGATTGCCACCTCTTAAGAAACGGCTTACGTTTGTAGGGCCTGGCTTGCACAACAATAAGCATCCGCCGATAGGGTTGAATCAGGGCGTCTGTATAATTGTTCACAGGTCGCGGGGAATATATTCCAAAACGCGTCCTGGAATATTTCCTAAGAAAATTCCATTTTTAACAGATTGACAAGTTTAGGCTATCGAAGCGGAGAAATGATAAAGAAAAATCGATGACAAAAAACACCCTGAAAATCATTATTCCAGGGTTTTGTTCTGATTGATTTATTTTTATTAGTCGAATTCAGATTATCCGTCTGAATTTGTCGCTTTGCTTGAATTAAACGATCGTTTTGATCTCAATCGGGGAATCACTAATTTTTTGCGGGTGATCTCCCCGGGGAATATAAGGTAAATTTTAAATAGAGAATGCAGATGTTGATCATTGAGTTTTCGAAAGGGGATAAAACTAACAGGGATTTCTATGCGGCTGTCACACTCAATTATTTCCAATGACCACTTTTTCAAAGTGGGTATCTGCACGTTACTTTCGCCAGAGCTTATTGATGACAATTTTATTCTTGTCGATATGGATACGGTACTTGCCGCAAAAGTGAAAAAACTGGACGCCAGAGGGAAGCAACTGGTCGCGTTTATCTCAAATGATATTGATTATTATGCACTGCAATCCGTAGGCAATGTTTTATTTATTGACCGAAAGCGCAAGGTAAATGAGATCCTCTCTTTTTTAGTCGCTAATGACATGAGGCATCATTACCAGATTAAATTTGCGCTTTCACAGCGCGAATACCAAATCCTCGACTATATGCATAAAGGCTATAGCGCGGAAGAAATCGCCTCGCTGATGGGATTGAAAATAAAAACGTTTTACGCGCATCGACGAAATATGGTGTTGAAATTACGCGTCGGTAATCGTATCTCGCTGTATCGAAATATCGCGCGTCTGGAAAGTACCTGCCCCCAACAGGCGTGATAAACGCACTGATAAAGCTATGTGAATTAAAGGAGAAGGCACACCCTAAGGAGACCTGTTTTATTATTTATTATCTGAACGCTATTTTATTATTTTACTGCAATTAAAATTAACTGGATTTTACCATGAAAAAGATCGCTCTTATTTCTGCGCTGGTCGCGTGCTCTGTTATGTCTGTTGCGCAGGCCGCCGACGGCACAATTAACTTTACCGGTACGATCACCGATCAGGCCTGTACTGTTGATGTGAACTCCGCTTCCCAGACCGTTCCGATGGGGACCATTTCTAATACGGCGTTTGGCACCACTGCAGGGGTTACGGCAGCGGCCAAAACCTTTGATATCGTGCTTCAGAGCTGCCCAGAGTCTGTCAGCAGCGCCAGCGTGCGTTTTGATGGCACGACCCATGCGGAAAACAGCGCGATCCTGGCGCTGAGCAGCGGCCAAACCGCCACTCACGTCGGCATCGCGCTTTATGAAAAAGACAGCGCGACACTGATCCCGATCGGTACCTCTTCTGCGAGTGTGATGCTGGATTCAGAGAGCAGTAATACGCTGAGCTATATCGCGAAATATATGTCGACTGCAACTGCCGTCGGCGCGGGTTCTGCGAACTCCTCAACGGCATTTACCATTACGTATCAGTAAGAATTAAGCAGGGCGGTCAGCCGCCCTGCCTTTCAGGAAGGCAATAGTGATGAAAGTTTCAAAAGCAGCGCTGCTGATGGCGGCGCTATTTTCCACCAGCGCATTTAGCGGCGTGGAAATCGGCGGGACCCGCCTTATTTACGATGGTAACAAAAACCAGGCTGCTATCAGCGTAAATAACCCGGATGACAGACCCTATCTCATTCAGGCGTGGGTAAATAAAAATGAAAATTCGGATGATAACGATGATACGTTTATTACCACGCCGCCGTTATTCCGGCTCGATCCGCATAAACAAAATTCGGTACGGGTAGTATTAAGCGGAAAACCGCCCGCCACCGATAAAGAGTCGGTGTACTGGTTAAATATTAAATCGATTCCTGCGTCAGCACCCAATGCGAAAAATGAATTAACCATTGCGGTGAAAAGCAAAATGAAACTGATTTACCGGCCCGCCGGCATTAAAGGCGACCCGGCAACGGCGTACCAGCAGCTTCAGTTTAGCCAGCGGGCGGGCAAGCTGGTGGTGAAAAACCCCACGCCGTTTAGCGTTTCATTACATGCGGTAAAGATCAATGGCAAGGCGATATCCAAAGCGCCAATGGTGTTACCGCAACAGGAAATGACATTGCCAAATAATGTTTCTCCGGGACAGCAGATTGACTGGCAGGCAATCAATGACTTCGGGGGGATTACCGCTCCAGTAAAAGTACAGCTATAGGTTGAGTAGATTCGTGTCGCATTTAATATCTGTTCGTCAAAATGGTTATCCCTTACGCATATTAAGCGCTGTTATTTTTTGCGCGCTTCATATTCCCGCAGCCAAAGCGGCAGATTATTTCTCGCCGGACCTGATTGAAATGCGCGGCAATATCGCGCGTGATATTGATATTTCGCGCTTCAGCCAGGCGGGCGGTCAATCGCCTGGCAGCTGGCTGGTGACGGTCACCCTGAATAACCAGCAGGTTGACGAGCGGGAAGTGCGTTTTGAACAGGTGGATGACGCACTGAGCCCGGTACTCACCAAAGCGGATCTGCTGCACTGGGGCGTGGAGGCGAATGCGCTGCCGGAATTCATGGCGATGCAGGATGATGAGCAAATCGACACGTTATCGACGCTTCTGCCGGGCAGCTATGCCCGCCTCGATTTTGAAGCGCAGCGGCTGGAGATTTCCATTCCGCAACAGTATATGCAGCGTAACCCGCAGGGCACGGTCCCTGCATCCGAATGGGATGACGGCCTTAACGCGCTGTTCCTGAACTACGCCTATTCAGGCGCGACGGGCAGTAATGAAAACGGCAGCACCCACAGCCAGTACGCCAACCTGCGCAGCGGTATTAACCTCGGCCCGTGGCGGTTGCGTAACTATTCCACCTGGAATGACGGCGACCGGGGCAGCCACTGGAACAGCATCAGTACCTCATTGCAGCGGGATATTAAAGCGTTGCGCAGCCAGTTTGCCGTTGGCGACAGCTACACCTCTTCGGAAGTGTTCGACAGCTTTGGTTTTCGCGGCGTGCAGCTCTATTCCGATGACGGCATGCTGCCGGAAAGCCAGCGCGGGTTTGCCCCGGTTATTCGCGGCATCGCCCAGAGCAACGCGCAGGTCACCATCCGTCAGAACGGCAATATTATCTGGCAATCGTATGTGCCGCCGGGGCCGTTCGCCATTGACGATCTGTATCCAACTTCCAGCAGCGGCGATTTGCAGGTCTCGATACGCGAAGCGGATGGCACGGTTCGCCAGTTCACTCAGGCGTTTTCCGCGGTGCCGATTATGCGGCGCGAAGGGCAATTCAGCTATGCGCTAACGGCGGGGAAATATCGCGCATCAAATGACAGCCAAACTGAGCCGAATTTTTTACAACTGACCGGTAGCTACGGCTTGCCCTGGACCACCACGCTGTATGGCGGCGTTATAGCCTCGGAAGATTATTTTTCCGGCGCGTTGGGCATAGGGAAAAGTTTCGGCGACTGGGGCTCGCTCTCCTTTGATGCCACCTGGGCGCACAGCAATATGCCGGACGGCAACAAAGACGACGGGGTATCTCTGCGGGCGCAATATTCCAAAGACATTGCCTGGAGCGGCACCCACTTTACCTTAATGGGCTATCGCTATTCGACGGAAGGCTTTCACGATTTCCAGGAAGCCAATGGCGAGCAGAACTGGCAGCACCGGCAGAATAAGCGCAGCAAGGCGCAGATCGATATTAACCAGCAGGTCGGCGACTGGGGGAATATCAACCTTTCGCTGTATCAGCAGCAGTACTGGAGTGGCGATAAAGAGCAGACGGTGAATTTTGGCTACAACACCAGCATCGACGCCATCAATTACGGGCTGAATTACAGCTATTCCCGTCAGCCCTGGCACGGCAATGGCGATCATGTGGTGTCGTTCACCGTTCAGGTGCCCCTGTCGCGCTTTCTGCCGAATAGCTGGCTGAACATGTCGGCCAGCAGCAATAAGAAAGGGGATGTCGCCTCCAGCGCCGGCGTTTCTGGCGTGGCGCTGGCGGACAATAACCTGAGCTGGAACGTGCAGCAGGGCTATGACAGCCGCGGCGGTAACGCTTCCGGCAGCGCGTCGGCGGATTACAAAGCGTCCTTTGGCGAGTACCAGTTGGGCTACAACTATTCGCGCCACCAGCACCAGACTACCGTCGGGGCGATGGGCGGGGTGGTGGTGCACCCGTACGGCGTGTCGCTGTCCCAGCCGCTGGGGGAAACCATGGCGCTGGTGAAAGCGGATGACGCCAGCAAAGTGAAAGTGGCGAACAACACCGGGATTTATACCGACAGCAAAGGCTTTGCGGTGATCCCAAGCGTCACGCCGTATCGCCGCAATCACCTGACGCTGGACAGCTCATCCCTGAACAGCCGGACCGACATTTTAAACGACACCACCACGGTGGTGCCGACCAAAGGCGCGCTGACGCTGGCGGAATACCCAACGGTGACGGGCTACAAGGCGATGTTCCATTTACAGGGCGCGACAATCCCCTTTGGCGCGACGGTTAGCGTGAAGAACGGCAGCGTCACGACGGAAAGCATCGTGGACGACCGCCAGCGGGTCTGGCTCTCCGGCGTACCGGAGAAGGGAACCCTCAGCGTGCGCTGGGAAAACGGTAGCTGCCAGGCGGCGTACCAGATTAACAATCCATCCGATGGCCAGGCCACGGTAACGGCTCAGTGCCGCTGATTTGGAGAAACTCATGCGTTTATTTTTATGGAGCGCCCTGCTGTGGCCGCTGTATTTCTTTTCGTCTGCGGCCAATGCGTGGGATTGCGACACGCTGACGCCCTCGGTGACAATCCAGCCACCTGCGGCGTCGATTGTGATTTCGCCGAATTTACCGGTGGGTTCGGTGATTGGCAACCAGGTCGCGACAGGCGTTATTAATGCTTATAACTGCTATAACACGCCGAGCGGCGTCATCTCGAACCAGTTTCTGGGTGTAGAGGCTTATGGCGAATACGTGATGATGATCGACGGGCGACGCGTCTATAAGACCAATATCGAAGGGGTCGGTTACGCCATTGGCGGCACCATCTCGTCGGATTGCAACGTGTCGGGCTGGGTATCGGGCAGCGGCACTATCCGCAACCGGATTGATACGGTATTGCTGTGTTCGAATCAGCAAGGGATGTTGGCCACGCAACCGATCAAAGGGCAGGTATTCATTACTTACTATAAAACCGCGACGGTGACGGGTTCAGGGATGGTGGCAGCTAAACAAGTCGGGGCGCTGGCCATGCTGAACAACAACCTGCTGTGGTATTCGCCAGCGGTGACGGTGACATCCGGCGCGTTCAATATTACGACCCTGGGTTGTACGGTGGATAAAACGATTATTTCAGTACCGATGGGCGACGTTCCCAGCAATGCGTTCCATGGGCAGGGGACCTCGCCGGGAGACAGCTATACGCAGAATTTTGAATTGCCGCTGACCTGTTATGCCGGCACCAGCGTCGCGATGCAGATTGATGGCAACGTCAAGGACGCCACGCGCGGCGTGTTGAATCTCAGCAGCACAGGCGAAGGCAGCGCCAAAGGCGTGGGTATCCAGGTGCTGTATAACAACGCGCCGTTACAGCTTGCCGCACCGATTGCCACCGGTACCGCCAGCGCCACCGGAAGCTACACCATTCCTCTAAAGGCGCGGTATTACCAGACGGAGAATACCCTCACGGGCGGAACGGCGAACGGGACGGCGACGTTTACTCTGACCTATGACTGATGGTCAAAAAAAGCCCCGCGTAAGCGGGGCCATCGTAGTTTAATCAAATACGCCGTTGATAATGGCGGTCACCACAGCGGTGCTCAGCGCGATCAGCACCAGGTCATCGCCGACAATTCGCCATTCATAACCGGGATAGTAGGGCAGGCTATCACGCATCGAGAGCGGAACGGCTTTTTTGGCGATCCCCGGAGGAAGCGGTTTACCGCGGGCTAAATTCTTAGCGATGCCGGGAGGCAGCGAGTCATAGCCGGTCAGACCGTAATTCACCGCCAGCTGGCGAGCCGTGTTAAAGCTGATATCGGCCTCAACGTGATCCGGTTTGCCATAGTTTTTACGCTTGCCCGGCGCATCTTTGTCGGATGCATTACCGTTCATCTTTTGGCTGTTGCCACGGTTATCGCTGTTGCCTTTATTACCATGGTTACCGCCATTGTTGCCATGATTGCCGCTATTGCCATTACCGCCTCCATTCCCATTGCCCGGATTCGCCATAACCGGCGCGGCGAGCAGCGAGAGCGAGATAGCAGCCGCTAAAGCGAGACGTAAACGACGATGACTAAACATGATGTTTTCCTTCTAAGTGAGGGTGCATGTTGAAATTATGCCCGCTGCGGTTAAAAGGCAATGTTATGGATTCCTGGATTGTGTGGCGCTGATTTTGTATGGGAATGCAGGTCAGATTTAGATGAATGGAGGGTGATCAGATAGTAGTGGAGGTGGAGTTCTGTCGGGCCATTTTTCTAAAAAAAAACAGAAACAAAAAAGCCCGCAGGGCTTGCGCCGTGCGGGCTCTTAGGACTTCATCGGATGACTCTGGTAATCACCGATGGAGAATTTTGGTGGAGCTGGCGGGAGTTGAACCCGTGTCTGAAATATACTTAACCCGTTGAATATTAGCACTTTCTCAATTTTTAAATGTCTCAAGTGCATTTCACGTGCATATTGTTGTCCTCGTAACGTCCTGATTCTGTCCAGTATTTTGAAATATTTAGGATTAAAAATTGCTCCGTTGAGCAAAAAAAAGACCGCTTTCGCGATCTTTACTTTCGGTTTCTGCCGTACTTCCTCTTTGCCTTCCTATTGCTTACCGGCTTCGTCTCACGATTGTTATCGACCTTCTCATGTATGTCCATATTGAACCAGGATGCATGTGATACTTCGCTGAGCGGAAAAATGATACTGGTGTCAACCTCTTCAAGGTCATTATAGTCGTTTGAGAACAGCACCCTGAGTGTATCTTTATCCCTGTACCCGGACATGATGGGACTAATCGAAATTTCGAGGTTTGGTCCTTGTTTTTCGTTGGGCTCGCTTATCATGTTAACGGTACCAACATAGACCTTTCGACATTTTAGGCTTACTAATACAGGCCTATCTTCGGTCGCTGAATCGAAAAACAACTGCCCAAGTGAACCATCAGAGAGTATTTTGCCTAACTCATTCAGCCTAATTACTTGCTTTGAAAAGCTGATGCTCTCTTCATCTTTTGGTTCGTGAGTGATTAGCCATGCGGCAAGATAAATTCGAAGCCGGCAGTATTGCAACCAAAGCCATGCAAGCCCCACTGTGGTCACTGATAGCAGAATGAGCCATGAGGTTATGCGATTTTCTTTAGGGTCAGAACTGCCATCAATGAGATGCGATAACCAAGTGACAAAAGTTAAGCCAGGGAAAAGGTACTTGATAGAATATGCAAAGATGACGGCCGAAAGGCATGCATAGAAACCGTACGTGGCCGCCTTCATATAAAGAAGTTGGCCATCGTATCGGTGTAAACGAAAAAAAAGTTTGATGTTATGGGGCGACGTTACTAGCAAAGAACCGCTAATTAATAGCGGTATGATAAGTAATGCAAACATTAGTTAATCGTCGCTGTCCTTAGTGGTGGCTTTGGCTGCGGCTACTGCCTCTGCATCCTGTTCGATAAACCTACGTGCAGCTTTTCTGAGGCGATTAATTTTTTCAGGATCCGCTGAACCGTCAACGATAACAGCGCCCCGACCAACAACTTTAATGTTCTTCACACCCGATTTGTTCAAGCGCTCAGCCATGGCTTGTCCGCCTTTGACAAAGCCGCTCAAACCAAACATCTTCATGACGAGTTCAGACATAAAGACCTCCTTCTGTGGCCTTAAGCTTCCTTTTAAGGCTCTTGTAGTCCCGACTTAAAGGGCGCGGGATTCTAGCATAACCCAGTGAGTGAAGGGAAGAGAGTGCTTTCTGTACAACACTTAGGACACCCTTCTTTGCACTAAGTTCACTTATAAAATAGTGTCATATGAGTCAAGTTTGCAAGGCAAAATATGCTTTAATCCAAAGGATTTGTACAACCTTCATAAAATTGCAATTTCGACGAACCAGCATGCTCTTTGCTTTATTCGATCTTTGAATGTTGAAGCGATGTATGCCCCTCATAAACAGCCAAGTACGAACCGTAGTGGCGGAATAACATTTCCGGCCCTTTGTGGCCCATCTGCCCGGCAAGCCAGAAGAGGTTAACACCCTGGCTAATATGCTTGGTGGCGAATGTGTGTCTGGTCTGGTACGGGTTACGGTAACGTACGCCTGCCTTTTTAAGGGTCGGAACCCATGCTTTTTTGCGGATCGCGTCGGCGTTCGCCCAGGGCTCTCCAGTTTTCGGGTCGCTAAATATGAATTCGCTTTTCATAAACGTGAATTGTTTCTGCGCCTGCAGGGCTGCCAACGCCTCATTGTTCAGTTCCACCTTACGCGTACCGGCTTTTGTCTTGGTGCCTTTAAGTACCCCTACGACACTGGCCGCCTGCACGTGAGCTGTGTTCGCTATAGTATCGAGATCAGGCCAGCGCAGCGCGCACAGTTCCGAGCTCCGCAGACCGGTATTGAAGGCGAAGCGGAACAGGTTTTCCCATTCCGGGTATCTACAGCTCTGGTAAATAGCGAGGGTTTCCGCTGGCGTAAACGGGTCAACCTCGTAATCGTCGGCGCTCGGGCTGCTGTCGATCACGTGGTACCGGCTGGCGCTGACGAGGGTTACCGGGTTAATGGTCAGCAAGCCATCCGTAACCGCTTCATCTATGGCGCTGCGCAGAAACGAAAGGTTATTCCTGGTCGTTTTCAGCTTTGTTTTCCGGCTGGCTATCCAGTTTTTAAGGACCGCTGGCGTCAGTTCTGACACATGGAGTTTATGCAGGGCTGACAGCGCCGAAAGGCATTTTTCATAACCGTTTATAGTGGACGGCGAAAGATTGCGGTTCACGCAGATTTTCAGATACTCGTCCAGATAGGACTTAATATTTTTCGTTTTCTTCACTACCCCGAACAGTTCCAGCTTTTTGGAGTTGGGGAAATATTTTGCATATTCAAAGGTGCCACTGACGATCTGATTTTGTATTTCCCCCAGCAGGCGCTCGGCATACTTCACGCCGCGCGCGCTTGCTTCCATTTTGGATAGGGGCTCCCGGCAGAGAACCCCTTTGTAGGTGAAAGTGATAACCAGCGTGGAGCCTGTTTTGTGATTGCGGACAGTTATTCCTCTTGGGAGAGATAAGGGTCCTTGTTTTTGCGTGCCCATTTTGCAACCTCTGTTAAGTCGATCCATCGTTCTTTGGAACCATCAACTTTTAAAACATGAACGCCTTCTTTCCATACTCCACGATGTAACCGTTTGTTAACGGCATCCAGCGTTTCGCCTACAGATTTGCAGTAGCTTGTAATGGGTATGACATCGAGATTAATCATGGTTTATTCTCCCACCCGATCGCCTGGAATAACCCCATTCTGGGGTGAAACCAGCGTGTGCCGCGTGGCTCGGCTTCGCTCATCATCTGGCGGAAAGCCTTCATGAATGGCTCCAGCTCAACAATGGCGCGACGTGACAGCAGACCGTCAGGGGTCATAAATTCGTGCGTATCCGTAGGAATGCGATAAGCGTTAACAAGGGTTCGGCACTTGGCGTCAGATAATCCACTTTTGGCTACTGCCTGGCGGTAACCAACATAACCGGCCCGCATGTTGCCGCGCTTTATGTTATCCACCGTCTCGGTGACTGCTTCGATTTGTTCTTCAACCTGGCTCAGACGTTTCTGCTGGCGAACAGCATCAGCGGCCATCGCTGCGATCATCTCAATTTCAGTCAGCGGTGCGCGAGTGCGGAAGTAGCAGTTAACCAACTCACGCTGAACCTGCCAGGCAAGATCATCGGTAAATGATTTCACCAGCATCAGATAACCGGATTCGACAAGTACAATTCCTGATGCTGCAAATTTTGAGAAAATGCCGTCAGGGAGGTGTCGACGAATTTCGTCGGAACCTAATTCGAAGTAGTCTTCCCCTTCAATAAGGCGAGACTTGTTTTCTCGGAAATTGCGTCCAGCAGTTCCGTCCGGGCGCTGGTGGACATCATCAATCATCGCCAGAGTTACAACGCGCTGTCCGCGATATTCCACTGCAGGAAGCTGTTTGTTGTTAATGGTTACTGTGCTCATTATCGTTTTCCTCAGTGCATAACCGGTTTAACTGGCATCGTTTCGCCAGTACGTAATCGAACCGCGAGATCAACGAAAATATCGTCGAGAAAGCTGCTGAACCAGGACTGGCCTCCGTCTTTCACGCGCTGATCGTCGGCGTAATAGAACTGGAATACCGCCAGATATTGTTCCTGCGGTCTGTGTTCAATCAGTGTTCTTTCAACATGCTTAATGAGCAGATTTTCGATAAGTTCTCGGGTTAAGCCGAAAGTAAATTCCCCGGTCTTGATCTGGTATTCGCCCTCACGTAACCCCCAGCGTTTTTCGCAGCTGATGAGATAGAGCAGGGCGACCGTACCGCGCATGGACTGGACGATGGTTTCGGCCCACTCACGTTGTTCTTCAACAGTAAGCTCACCCTTCCCATAACGATTTTCATCAAGCATCCAGCCAGGAATCGTTATGTCGGATTGCTTCTGTATTTCCCTCAGACGCTCAACCAGTTGCTTTACGTTCGTGCTTTTATCGTTTTTCATTTCCGGTCCTTCAATTTGTTATATGACTCGTGCGATAAAACCTGCCAGTTCTGGCCGCCGTCGCGGGAAAGAAGGCGCCAACGGCGGTTGACCCTCAGACTGAGGTTGCCGCAATGGATACGACACGGCGCAACCCGGCGCTGGCGGTAACGGCGCAGAACGTTAATCGCTTGGACATGTACCCATTCGGGAACGCGGATAGCTGTCAGTGTCATCGCATAACCTCTTTAGGCGGGCTGATGCACCAGCCAGCTTCACGGGCCAGTTCGATAAAACCCTGAAGGGTTGTGATGTGATCGTCCAGGGTTAGGCGACAATCACAGATGGCCCGCCCCTCTTTCAGGTGGACGACGACGCGTCCTGTAAAATTCGGTGCAACGTGCAGATCCACCGGACATACGCAGCGGAGCCCAGCCGCGCGCAATTGTTCCTGAGTAAACTCTTTCACTGGACACCTCCGCTTAGATGTTTCTCTTTCACGTAGTCGGTGACTTCTTTAAACAAATCATCGACAATTAATTTCCCTGATTCGGTCAGGTACTCAGTGTTCTTATTGATGCCAATTGCATTCTGGTAAGTGGCTTTAATAAATGATTCAGTTTCCTTCCGATTGCCAAATTCACTGCGAGCCATTAGCTCGAATCGTCTCAGTAACTGAGTCATTACACTTTCTGTTATTTCCACCGTTTCGATTGCGCCATTCGGAAGATTCACAATCAGGAGATTTCCCGATGTTTTATTTTTGAGCCTGTTTAATGCAGCGTGAGCAATCCGACGGCGGTATAAGTCAATTACGTTTTCCATTGCGTTGATGCTCCTCAATCTCAAGAACTATTTTTTCTTCCTTAACTGCCCATGAATTAACCTTTGCAGACAGGAGGTAAGCTATCTCTACGAGGTTTTCCATTTGATAAGAGTTAATGGATTTATATTGTTGGGATATGACCTCTAACAAAGCGTAAAGATGTTCTGTTGTGGTCGTTATATCCTGAATATCCTGTCGTGTTGGCATGGTTATCTCCCATATGCTTTGCGTAAATAAAGATACGCAATCACTTCATGACCACAGCTCATGTACATAAGCGCTGATTTGTATGCAGCCACATCCTTAATGAAACTCATTATTCTTTCCCTCCGGTATATCTTTCAGTCCCGCATTAGCTTGTTCGATAAGTTTTTTTTCGTCTTTCGTAAAATGAATTCTGGAATCTGAAATTAATTTAAAATGAACAACCTCGATGATTTCAAAGAATCCTATCATCTGCCCTTTTAACGAATCATTTTCACTCAGATCACTTATTTCACTCACTATGCGTGAAATAGTGAATGGGGTATTTCCCGCACCTTCCCTTGCTTCATTTTCTAGATGCTTAAGCCAGATCCATGCCAATGCAGCTCCCGTAATGCATCCTCCCGAGTAGCCGCCTTTTGATGGCACGTTCCAAAAGCTGAGCCCAAAATCGGATTTAGACTTACCGCCGATAAATGGAAGTCTGTGTAAAGCTAATTTTTTTCTTTTATTAAATTTAATCATTTTAAATTCCTTGAGGTGAGTTTATCCCCAGCATTTAAGCTGTAATTATTATCGGGGGAATTTAATAATTAATTGCTGCTTTATATTTAGGGTTGCTATTAATAATATTCTTTGCTTCTTCACACGCTTCGTTGTAATTCTTGAAGAAGTCCACCAAACAGAAATAATCTCCTTCTACGCGCTGGTATAATGCGTACTCACATTCTTCTCCCGAAAGATCTGTAATAAGTTGAAAATTACAATCACCCTGCCAGGGTTCGGCTGCATGTAAGTAACCCCAGCGTGAAGCATTGGATCTCAATTTCTGATGTATATCGAAAGGTTTTTGGAGTTCTGAATTGCTCATAACGTTAGACCTGTTGTTTGCCTGTGATATGAGAATACCCGTGGGTAATAATATTCGTCAACACCTACGGGTAATAATTTTGGTGAATTTTTTTATCGATTTGATTTTTAAGGTAATAAAAAACCCGCCGTAGCGGGTTTAATCAAATAATTTTTATTCTGGCCTCTACGGCCACACCGAGTATCTTGCAATTCCCGTCTATAGGGATTAGTGGGTAAGCTGGGTTGAGCGGCTTTAAAAAATGATCGCCTCCATCGATTACTAGCTTTTTAAAGGTTGCCTCATTGGCATCTATGAGCTTTGCCAGTACGAGACTTCCATGCATAGCTTCGCGACCGGTATCAAAGAGAACCATCATACCTTCTGGAATGCTCATGCCCACAGGTGATGTCATGGAGTCCCCTTTTATACGGAGCCAAAACCCTTCACCTTCTACATGGGCATCCGATTCACACCACTCTTCAACGTCGTTGAGTGTGTACGGTTCTATAGCTTCTGCCCAAGCTCCTGCGCTTACCCAACTGATCACTGGATATCTCTTCCCTGGATTTGGTTGTTGAACTAGTTCGACATTCGATTTTTCTTGACTGATACCATCCATCCACCCCCGGGGTAAACCGAACGATTTTTCGATAACTTCGATCATATCGTCGGCTATGCGTTTTCTACCTGCTTTGCCCTCAGGCCATAGCATTCTTATAACGTAGGAAGGCTCTCGCTCAATCTTTCTCGCGAGTTTTGAGGCGTTCCCATCACAGTAATCATCCCTCAATTGGATGAGTCGTAAACGACGTTTTTCGTATTTATCCATAGCTCTCATTTTAACCTTTGTTACCCGGTGGTAAATAACCTATGGGTATTGATTATCTTGATACCTACGGGTAATATCAATCCTGATGTTTGTACAGAGGTTAACTATGGAAACTTTGAAGCAATACATGGCGACTTTAACGCCTGAAGAAAAAAGGGTTTTCGCAAAGAACTGCGGTACCACCCTCAATTACCTGAGGAAGGTCATGAGCACAGGTAAACCGATAGGTCCAGAAATTTGCGCTCAGATTGAAATACACAGCGGTGGAAAAGTAACCCGTAAAGCGCTTAGCCCTAACAACTGGCAAAAAATTTGGCCTGAACTGTTGCACTCGAACCATGCATGTTAACAGCGCGGTGATGCCGCAGGTATACAGCAAAGCCGATGCGGAGTGGATACAGGAACAGTTATCAGCGCTACCCCCATCAGCCAGGCAAAAGGCAATCGTTCGTTACGGAGAAGTCTACGAGGAGTTTTTGAACAGCGAGCCAGTGAGCTTTCGCAAAGAGAACAAAGCAAGACACGAAGCAAACACACGCCTTCGTGAGTACGCCAGAAAGTATCACCGAGCTTTACAGGGTTACACAGAAAAGCCCCCTTCATTCGGTCAGTGATGATCACCTCTTGGAATGTTCAGACTTAAAGGTGTCTGGATGTCTAAACCACCAAAAAGTGGGGAAGAGGGAAGAGGGGGGTAAGGGGGGAGTTGGGAGAAGGGGCAGGTATAGCGTCCTTTTCCAGGAGACAGGTACATAGGTTAAGTAGATCTCAGTAAGCAGTAACCTCCTCCAAAAAAAACAGCACAGCCATTTAGACGGCTAAACATGAAAGGCGGACAGGTGGGTTTTTCCTGGAAAAGTTCAGGCTCACTTACAGGCACAGAGTTAGAGGCGGCAGATGCTGACAATCACACCAAATTTTGCACAGGACCGGGCACTGAATATGCTGCGTCGTGAGTGGAGGGCACAGAATTCCTTCATGGTATATGCACCCACCGGCAGCGGTAAAACAGGACTGGCCGCTTTCATCACTGACGGCTTTGTCAGCCGTGGTATGCGGGTGCTTTTTGTCGCTCCGTACACTGTTTTGCTGCGGCAGACCGCCAGCCGTTTTATAAGCTATGGACTGAATCCTGACGAGATTGGTCTTGTATGGGCCGAAGCAGATAAGGGTGAGGCAGATCCGGAGCGCCTGATCCAGATTGCCAGCGCCGACACCCTGATCCGCCGTGATTTTCCCGACAATATTAATCTGCTGATTATCGATGAAGCCCATCTCCGTAAGCGCACCATCCTGAAAGAGATTGAACGCCTTACCAGCGAAACGGACGTTAAGGTTATCGGGCTTTCCGGTACCCCTTTTTCATCGTTCCTGGGCAACTACTATCAGCGTCTGATTAAGCCCACCACCATCAGCGAACTTATCAAACGCGGCGACCTCAGTCCGTTTGAGTTTTATGCGCCCACAAAGCCGGATTTGAAGGGCGTGAAAATGTCCGCGTCGGATTTTGGCAGGGACTACAACGAAACCCAACTGGCAGAAATCATGAGCGGCTCTGATCTGGTGGGCGACATTGTGAGTAACTGGCTTGAGAACGGGCGCGACCTCCCCACTATCGCTTTCTGCGTAAACGTGGCTCACGCTAATTTCGTCACCATTCAGTTCAACAAAGCCGGGGTGAACGCTGAAGTCATGACAGCGGAAACACCCCATGACCAGCGCCAGGTAATGATCCACCGCTTCGAAACTGGTGCGACAAAAATCCTCGTGTCTGTGGGCGTGCTGGTGGCCGGGTTCGACAGCGATGTGCGCTGCATCATCTATGCCCGACCCACTAAATCAGAAATACGGTGGATACAGTGTATCGGTCGCGGGCTTCGCACTGCGCCGGGCAAGGATACCTGTCTGATCTTCGATCACAGCGGAACCGTTCACCGCCTGGGCTTTCCCGATGCTATCGAATACGACGTTCTGCTGGATTCCAGCGATGGCATGAAGGAGGCGGCAGCACGGGCAGCGGAAGAGCGAGCCGAAAAAATCCCTAAAGAGTGTCCAGAATGTCACTTCATGAAGCCGGCAGGCGTTTACGTTTGCCCCAAGTGCGGCTTTAAACCGCTGGCCGGTTCCGACGTGGACACCGACACCTCACGCAAAATTAAAAAGCTTTCTAAAGGCTCTTCCGTTGCAACGAAAAGCACCAAACAGGCCTGGTGGAGCCAGATTAAATTTTACCAGCGCCAGCGCGCTTCAACCGGCAAACCCGTCAGTAACGGGTGGTGCCTTCACACCTTCCGGGACAAATTCGGGGAGTGGCCTAACGGGTTGAGCGATTTCCCGATGGAGATCACCCCCGAAGTCAGCAATTACATCCGGCATAAACAAATCGCCTGGGCAAAAGGACAGGAGAAACGGCAGTTACAACAGACGCCCGTCGTTCACAACCGAACTGAGGGGCAGCCTCAGCAATTGACAACCATTCCTGAGGGCTGTCCGACCAGCAGGATCATCAGCGCTAAAAAGCAGTTTGAACAACTTCGTAATCATGCGGGAGAGAGAACTTGAAAACCACTGAAGCAGCAAAAGGCCGATGGCCGGAAATTTTTGAACATTACGGACTCCCGCCTGTTACCGGAGGGCGGCACTTCAAGGGTGAGTGTCCGCTTTGCGCCACGCGGGGAAGTTTCCGCATTGATGATCAGGACGGAAACGGTACGTGGATTTGCAAATGTGGCAGCGGCAACGGGATCAGTCTTGTAGTTCAGACCCAGGGGAAATCATTCGCTGAAGTCTGCCGGGAAATCGACGCCCTGCTTGGTAATGACTACCGGCATCGCGCAACACCGATCAACACCACAGCCACCAGCCTGCGACAGCGGGTGGTGAGCAAATTTTCAAAGCTGGAAGGTCCTCGCGGCACAAGCGCGGCTCAATATCTCCTGAACCGGGGGATCACAAAGCTACCTGCTGAAGCGGTGCGGTTTTGTCCGAAGGAACGCTATCAGGGCCACGTATATCAGTCGTTGTATTCGCTGGCGACAGATAACCGGGGTGAGCTGTGTTATCTGCACCGGACCTATCTTGACGGCGATAAAAAGGCACCGATGGGCGACGGGCAGAAACGCCTTTACTCGTTACAGGAGGAGTCCTATCTGGATCATGCCCAGTCGGTTGCGGTGAGGATGTTTCCCGTCGCGTCCACACTGGGTATTGCGGAAGGTATTGAAACGGCTTTATCCGGGGTACAGCTATACGGCTGCAATACCTGGGCAACGCTGAACAGCGGGTTTATGAAGAAGTTTCGCGCACCATCTGGCGTCCGGCATCTCATCATTTTTGCCGACATGGACCCTCATTCAGCAACGGGCCATGCGGCGGCGTTCGAGTGTGCCCACGCTAACTTGCTGGCAAAAAATGACATTGAAAAAGTTAGTGTGCGCTGGTGCGACAACGGGGATTTTAACGATCTGCTGGTCAACGGCGATCAGGTTCGCGAGATGACATTTTTGAAAAAGGTGGCTGCATAATGCGCACAGATAACACCGAACATAAAGCACTTTTCACTATTCCGACGGCAGCGCACTGCACCATCCTCGCAAACATCAAGCCGCTGCCTGAACAACGAAAAATCACCGGACATAAGCAGACTGACGCTTATCTTTGGGTACTGGAAGTAATTCGCCTGAATGAGCCTGAACATCTTGATGCTGCCGAAGCCGCGCTGGAGAAAATCAAAATCTCCCCTAAAGATGCTGAGAAACGTTACTCAAGTTACCTGCTGGCGAATGGTGCCGATCCGTTCCAGGTTGCATTCGGTACCATCGGCATGGATAACCCGGCGCGGGCGATTGAGGCTGCGCGGGAGAACATCAAAAAAGCGGCAGCAGTCAGAGCGCAGTTCGGCAGCTACGAAACAGCATTCGATGATGTTGAAGCTGAGCTTGTGATTAAGTCCTCACCGAAATTTATTGATAATTACGACTGGGGCTGGACCGCCGCAGAACTGGAGTCCGGGCATATTGGCGGTGGACGTATGACTGAAATTGATGATCAGCGCCGCGCGTTTGTTGATGGCTACCGTGACGCGCTGCCAGATCCTCACACCCTGTCAGATGTTGTTCGTGAGTTTGTTTACTGGGACTGGCTTTACCAGGCACGCAACACCGCAGGCAAAGAGCTTGGCTATGAGTTTGGTTATTCCGAGCATCATCGATCTGTATATGACCGCGAGTTTTATCTGGACAAATTGCTGGCAACCATCCCGCCGGTAACGCGCGCTGAAGCCGTAGAAGTGTGTCACTGGTTCCTGGAAAGCGGGAAGGGCGAATACATGGAAGATGACGGTGCCGCGGTGATTATTAATCTGGTTGGGGAGTGTGAGCAATGAAACTTGAAGCAGCACTGAAGCACTTTTCACCTCAGGGAATGCATATCAACGACAGCGTGAAAGGAACCTCACCCGAGCGGATCACTGGTACTGACGTAATGGCGGCTATCGGTACCACCAGCAGCCGGGCGCGGTTCGGGCTTGCGGCATTCTTCGGGAAAGCCGGGATCAGTAAAACAGACGCACAGCTGGCAGTTCAGGCGCTGGCGCGTCACGCGATGGATGTTGCCCCGAAAAACGTCCGCAAAGCAGCCGGTGATCAATTTGGTACCTGCATGCTGTTGCTGGCGCAATATGCGTTCGCGGAGTATTCGCGTTCTGCGGCTACCAGCTGCACCTGCATCACCTGCAACGGTACCGGACGCGCCACCCGGACCCAGACCACACGCAAGGTATCTTACCCGTGGGGAAAAGCGCCATACTGGGCAAATCGCTCCCGCGCCGTTCGTCCGTCGGACTGGGAGAAATGGACAGAGATAACTGAAATAGTGCCAGCCATTTGTGATGCATGTGAAGGGAAGGGAGTAATCAGCGCCCGCTGTCGGTGCGGGGGGAAGGGCGAAGTGCTCGATCGCAAAGCTACCCAGGAACATGGCGCGCCGGTGTACAAGACGTGTGAACGTTGCGGAGGCAACGGATATTCGTCGGTACCGTCTACAGCAGCGTATAAAGCGATCATTAAACAAGTGCCCGATCTGCACGTCAGGACTTGGACCCGAAACTGGAAGCCTTTTTACGAGATGCTGGTGGATATCTGCCAGAAAGGTGAAAGACAGGCGGACAGGGCGTTTCAGGAAGCTACCGGTTTTCATGATGATAAAGACAATATTTAGCTATTTCGATACACAGGGCTTGATTTTGTCCGAACTTGTCCTGTATGCTTTTAATCATGGAGTGTTGCGTCTGAAATGATTTGCTCCGAAAGCCCGCCTTTGACGGGTTTTTTTACGGCTTCGTATACCTCTGATTAAATAATAAAATAAGAGTTGCTATCAAAGGGTATGTGTGTGACTAATGGGTTGTCGGTTTGGTACACAGACCCAATAAAGCGGTTTAGTAAAGCAGTCCTCATCTAAAGAGTTATCCATAGATAACCCTCCAAATTGAGCCTCCTTATCGTTATTAATTAAATTCTGTGGCGGAAACCATTACGCCGGAAGGCTCTGTTTATATTGAGGTAATATCTATGTCTAACAAAATGACTGGTTTGGTAAAATGGTTTAATGGGTCAAAAGGATTCGGCTTTATCACCCCTGATAATGGCAGTAAAGACGTTTTTGTTCACTTCTCTGCTATCCAGGGCGGTGGTTTCAAATCACTGAATGAAGGTCAGAAAGTCGAGTTCACTGTTGAAGATGGTCCGAAAGGCCCTTCGGCTGGAAATGTGTTCGCAGTTTAAGCGTGTAGAATCCGCCATTAGCTCAGCGTGGCCAGAGTATTGCTTTATTTACAGTAGGGGCGGGGTTCGAGCCCTTGATGGCGGCCCAGTTTAAAAATTAACCTGCCCTGAAGGCGGGTTTTTTATTCCTCAAACCTTTGCAGAAAAAACTATGCGCCCCCCACGTTCTTTTTATCCGATCCCGATGCTTATAAAGCACACCCAGCCATCCGGATCGGAAAAACTTTATCCAGTTCTTGTCTCTGACGTAACAGACTCTGAGGGTACCAGGTTCGCAAGGTACCCGAATGGAGCTGAAGTGCGTATGTCAGAATTACGTTTTATTCAGCTTGAGTTTGCCCAGGCAGATCTTCCCAACCTTGCGGCAACACCTCTTCCGGAAGAGGTTATTAAACGCGATATGCTGCATTAACATCTCAAAATCATTCTCAGTTGAGGCTCACTTCGGTGGGCCTTTTTTATTTCCCCTCATTCGAGAGGACTCATCAATAGCGAGGGGGCGTAATGTCCGAACCTTTTTCCGGTACCGCGGCTGCCGGCAGTGCGCTGACCGGCGCGAGTATTTATGGACTGCTTACCGGCACTGATTACGGCGTGGTGTTCGGCGCGTTTGCCGGGGCCGTGTTCTACGTGGCCACCGCCGCCGACCTGACGATTTTCCGCCGTTCCGCGTATTTCGTTGTGTCGTATTTTGCTGGCGTCTATGGCTCCGGGCTGGTGGGTTCGTGGCTGGCGAGCATAACCGGCTATGCCGATAAACCGCTTGATGCGCTCGGCGCGGTAATGCTGTCTGCCGTGGCAATCAAGACACTGACATTTTTCAGTGAACAGGACCCGCTAAAGCTGCTGGCACGCTGGAGAGGGGGAACCAATGGTAACTAACGATCCGCTGGTGCTGACGAACGTGGTGGCCTGTGCCGCCATTGTTCTGCGCCTGATGATGTTCCGTAAGCCTGGCGGGCGACATAACCCGTGGGCCTCATGGCTGGCCTACCTGATTATACTGGCGTATGCATCCGTGCCGTTCCGGTACCTCTTTGACTCCTACCTGCATGCGCACTGGGCAACGGTCGCCATCAACTTAATCATCTGCGCTGCCGTGTTCCGCGCCCGGGGCAACGTCGCGCGAATTTTCCACGTACTGAGGCCTGAGTAATGCAGACAATCAACCCTCAGCGAAAAGCGTTTCTCGACATGCTGGCATGGTCCGAGGGAACGGATAAGCCTGGGCAGCCAACGCGCAATCGCGGTTATGACGTGATTGTTGGCGGAACGCTATTTAACAACTACGCAGATCACCCCCGCAAGATGATTGACCTGCCGAGACTGCGAATTAAATCCACAGCGGCAGGGCGCTATCAACTACTGGCGCGCTACTGGGATGCATACCGTAAGCAACTTGGTCTGAAAGACTTCTCTCCGGCCAGCCAGGATGCCGTAGCACTCCAGCAGATTAAAGAGCGCCGCGCGCTGGAATTAATCGACAGCGGCAATATCCGCCAGGCTATCGATCGTTGTAGCAACATCTGGGCATCGCTGCCGGGGGCAGGGTACGGTCAGTACGAACATAAAGTCGAAGACCTTCTGAAAAAGTTTAGGGAGGCGGGCGGTTTTGTTGTGGAGTCGAAGTCATGACGCGTATTAAGGCGATAGCCTGTATCGTCGGTGTCTTTCTCATAATGCTGGTGGTCACAGCATTAGCAGCATGGCGTTCTGGCTGGAATGCGCACGCCGACCATATCAACGCCTTGGCGGCAGTCAAAAAAGAAAAGGCCGAGAAAGCCATCCAGCCGGTAGAGAAGAAAGCCGCTGCGGCCAGTGCCGAGGCGAAGGTGATTTACCGGACCATAACCCGCGACGTGGTGAAATATGTTCAGTCTCCGGATCGTACCAGGTGTGATTTTGATGATGAGTCTGTGCGGCTGCGTCAGCGTGCCATCGACGCTGCCAACTCCATCAGCGGATTTGATGCAGGAACCGTGCAGGGCAAGTAATGCCGGTACCAATAGCGATGAAGACCTGCCGGCGGATATCGAAACGGCAGAATGCCTGCGCCAGCTGCGACTCGACAAGTACCGCTGGCAGGCGTACTACAACGCCGTGAAATGACCAGTCCAGGGCGCGTTTACGAACTCACCTGATGATGTTCTGTATTCACGCTGGCGCTCTGTAAAGCAAAAAAACGCCCCCATCAAGAGGGCGAACCGGAATTGTCTATGGCATGTGCATTTCGCACTTTTTATTTTCTCAATGAAAAGGGTCAAGCGGTGGTGCCTGTTTCCTGTGCTAAAGGAAGTTTGAGTATGGTTAGTAATGCTGTAGTAACAAGCGTAAGCGGCAACTATTTGTCATAGTTGCATTTTTTAGCCTCGCACTAGCGGGGCTTTTTTATGCGCCTCGTACGCGCACCAAAGAGAGTCTTTCAGTCGTGAGCCTGGGAAAACCGTTTCTCTCGGGCGACTGCCCCGTGCGACAGGCTCACATCTAAAAGGAAACCACCATGAAACCCTTACCGCTTAAGAATGTTATGCATAAGCTGCGAGTCATTATTAGTGATGATGGTTACAGACTGGAGCATGCTGCTGGTTCTGCGACTTACGATCGCTATGGTGTACGCGCTGAAGTGCATGGCATCCCTGAATACTTCCCTGACAATCTGTGCATTGAAGACAGGCAGGCGCAAGATGCTGAAACAAGCTGCATCAATGAGACCAGTGTCAGGCTGGTGGTGAACGATGCCATACAGGACGCACTGAAGCCGGGCGGTTTACTGCATTTTCGGAAGTAGTTTTATGGCTTCTAATTCACCCTGGCACCACCTCTATAACACCAAGCGCTGGTACCGGCTCCGCTATCACCAGCTTCAGAAGCAACCACTCTGTGAGTTCCACCTCAGACGCAATCAGGTGATTGCGGCAACTGTTGTTGACCACGTCACCCCGCATAAGGGAGACGAGGCATTGTTTCATGATCCGGATAATCTTCAGTCCCTGTGCAAGCGCTGTCACGACTCGGTTAAGCAACGCATGGAGAAGGGTGGAACGGTGACCGAATTCGACAACGAAGGCCGGGTGATCTGGTAACTGAAATCATCCAGGTACTGGCAGGGGGGAGGGTAAAACTCTGGCTGCGGCATCTAAAAGACCGCGCTCCCCCGTTTCATTTTAAAAACGTCCAGAAAAAAAGGAAAAATGATGGCTCAGCGAGGCAGGAAATCTCTGGCCGCGACGTCGGCTGTCTCGCTTCCGGCTCTGGCTGAAAGCAGGCTGCAGCCGTCGCTGCACCTCAGCGACCCGGAGATCAATGTCTGGGTAAGGCTGGTGAACGACAACCCGGCCAGCTCTTTCACCGAAACGCACCGCGACATGCTGGAGATGTACTGCCGTCATGTGGTGCAGGCACGGCTGCTCACCACCCAGATCGAGGAGTTTGAGCTTGAATGGCTGGCCCGTGATGATGGCCTGAAGCGCTACGACAAGTTACTGACGATGCGGGAACGCGAGGTACGTTCAGCGTCTTCTCTGGCAACCCGCCTGCGGATCACCCGCCAGGCTACCGCCGACCCGAAAACAGTGGGACGGGCACATAACAACCTGGCGCGGGAGAAGAAGCCCTGGGAAATTGATTAAGGCTGATTAACTGATGGTTAAAAAGACCCTTACGCGGGCTGAACGAAACATCCGTTGGTGTGAGCAGAACATCCTGATCCCTGAAGGCAAGTTCGTTGGGCAGCGGCTGAAGATGGCCCCATTCATGAAGGACGATTTCAGGGCCATTTTTGACAACAAGCATGGCACCCGACGCGCGATTATCAGCAGGGGGCGGAAGAATGCCAAGACGGTGGAAACCGCCATGCTGATGCTGCTTTACCTGGTCGGGCCGGAAGCGGCACCTAACTCCCAGCTTTATTCAGCAGCACGTTCACGCGATCAGGCTGCAATCCTGTTTAACCTGGCTTCAAAAATGTGCCGGATGAATCCGGTACTGATGCAGTATGTGGCTATTAAGGATTCTGCGAAGGAAATCCACTGCCCGGAGCTGGGGTCGTATTACCGCGCACTGAGTGCTGAGGCCACCACGGCTTACGGTTTCTCGCCGCGATTTGTCGCCCACGATGAGCTGGGGCAGGTACGGGGGCCGCGCGATGCGCTTTATGAGGCACTGGAAACGGCAACCGCGGCTCAGGAAAACCCGATCTCTGTGATTATCAGTACACAGGCACCCGATGCCAGCGATCTGCTGAGTCTTTTGATTGACGATGGGCTGACCGGTGCTGACCCACGTACAGTAGTCAGGCTGCAGACCGCACCGGAAGATATCGATCCTTTCTCTGTTGAAGCCATCCGGCTGGCAAACCCGGCTTTCGATGTGTTCATGAATCAGAAAGAAGTGCTTGATATGGCCGCCAGCGCGAAGCGCCTCCCGTCGCGCCAGGCAGAGTTTGAGAACCTGGTGCTTAACCGTCGCGTGGAGGCTAAAAGCCCGTTCGTAAGCCAGACCGTCTGGCACATGAACAAAGAAGAGCCCGGCGAACTGGCGGGCGCTACCGTATGGGGCGGACTGGACCTTTCCAGCGTATCGGACCTGACGGCGCTGGTGCTCAACACAACGCAGGGCGATGTGCACTGTAAGTTCTGGCTACCTGAGGAAGGGCTAGCGGACAAGGCGCGTAACGATCGCGTGCCTTATGACATCTGGGCGAAACAGGGCTGGCTGAATACGACGCCAGGTAAGGCCATTGAATACGCCTTTATTGCCCGGGAGCTGCGGCGTGTTTTTGATATCTGTAACGTCAGGGTGCTGGCGTTCGACCGCTACAACATGCGCTTCCTTCGCCCGCATCTCATCGACGCCGGTTTCACTGAGTCGGAGCTCGAGAGGTTCGTGGAATTCGGCCAGGGTTTTGTATCCATGTCGCCTGCGCTCAGGGAACTGGAAGCCAGACTGCTCGGCGCGCAGCTGAGGCACGGCAACCACCCAATCCTCGAAATGTGCGCCAAAAACGCCACGGTAATCACCGACCCCGCCGGCAACCGCAAGTTTGTGAAGGGTAAATCCAGCGGGCGTATCGATGGCATGGTCGCGCTGGCGATGTCCATCGGCGCGCAGACCAGTGATGAGGTGGAGGATCCGGGCGACGTTAACGATTTCATTTACAACTTTTTGAGCGTGTAAAAATGGCAGATACCGATTACAGCATTGACCTGCGGACACGATCGCCATTCTGGGCGCGCATGGCCTCTATCCTGACCGGCGGACGGCTGGTCACGCCGGATAAGGGCTCTCAGATGGCAGGTACTTCTGCGCACGGTGTGGTTGGTGATTCCGTCGTCACTGATGAGCGCAACATGCAAATCAGCACGGTGTGGGCCTGTATCAGGCTCATTTCAACCGTTACTGCATCGTTACCCCTCGATGTCTACGAGACCAGAGACGATCAGCGAAAGAAAGTAGCAGGCACTCATCCCCTGGCAAAGCTGCTACGCTTCCGTCCCAACAACTTTATGACCGCGCTTGAGTTTCGTGAAGCTATGACCATGCAGCTTTGCGCCTACGGCAACGCTTATGCGCATGTCGAGAGAAACAGTGTAGGCGACGTGATAAGCATGGTGCCGCTTATGAGCGCCAACATGGAGGTGCGGCTCAGCGATAACGGTAAAAACATCATATACCGTTACCGGCGCGATACTGAATATGCTGACTTTTCCCAGAAAGAAATCTTTCATCTTAAGGGATTTGGTTTTAACGGCCTGACCGGACTCTCCCCGCTGGCGTTCAGCGCGAAGTCAGCGGGTGTCGCCATTGCCATGGAAGACAACCAGCGTGAATTCTTTGCGAACGGCGCGAAATCCCCGCAGATACTGATGACCGACGGCAAAGTTCTGACCAAAGAGCAGCGCGGGCAGCTCGAGGAAAACTTCAAAGAGATTGCGGGCGGACCGGTTAAAAAACGACTGTGGATCCTTGAGAGCGGTTTTACGACTCAGGCTATCGGTGTTTCACCTCAGGACTCTGAAATTCTGGCTGCGCGAAAGTTCCAGGTCGCCGAACTGGCGCGCTTTTACGGCGTACCGCCGCACCTGGTGGGGGATGTTGAGAAAACCACATCATGGGGCAGCGGCATTGAGCAGCAAAATCTCGGTTTTCTTCAGTACACCCTTAAGCCCTACCTTGACCGGTGGGAGTACAGCATTGAACGCTGGCTGGTAAAAGAATCTGAGCAGGGCGTTATTCACGCTGAGCATAACCTTGACGGGCTGCTGCGGGGCGACTCCACAAGCCGGGCATCATTTATGCAAATCATGGTTAACACTGGCATACGCACTGTTAATGAAGTACGCAGGCTCGATAACCTTCCGCCGCTACCCGGTGGTGACGTTGCGACACGCCAGTCGCAGAACATACCGATCACCGATCTTGGAACAAACACAAGGCCCCTCACTGGAGGGGCTTAATTTTTATGGGGGCTTCAATGCCTGATATTCATAAGACGCTGGCATTCGACCAGACCGAAATCAAGTTTACCGGCGATGGCAGCAAAGGCACGTTTGAGGGGTATGCGTCGGTGTTCAATAACACCGACGCCGATGGCGACATTATTTTGCCTGGCGCGTTCGCAGGTGTGGTGACAAACCAGAGCCGAAAAGTGGCGATGTTCTTTAATCACCAGACCCGTGCTATCCCGGTAGGTAAATGGGATGCGATGCATGAAGACGAAAAGGGGCTTTACGTCCGAGGGCAACTCACTCCCGGGTTAAGCCTGGCTGAAGACCTTAAGGCAGCCATGCAGCACGGCACCGTCGAAGGCATGTCGGTGGGTTTTTCCGTCGGACCCGATGATTACACCGTCGGCTCGTCCGGCCTCATCTTCAAAAACATTTCTTACCTGCGGGAAATCAGTGTCTGCACTTTCCCGGCCAACGAGCTGGCGGGTGTAACCGCCATGAAGAGTATCGACGGCATTAAAACCATTCGTGACGCAGAGGCCTGGCTGAGGGATTCAGTCGGGCTTTCGCGCTCTGAAGCACAGGTGTTTATCGCCCGTGTTAAGTCCGCAGGCCGAAGCGAGTTCGGCAGCGGCGACATTGACGCGCTGGCACAGCGCATTACCTCATTTGCCGCTAACCTGCGGACGCATTAACGGAGTAACACATGTCTGAATTATCTGTACTGGAAAAAGCGATCGAGAACTCCCAGAAAGAAGTAAAGGAGCTCATCGAAGAACAGCGTAAATCCATCAACCAGAACGGCGAAATCAACAAACAGCTTCAGGCCGACCTGGCAAAAGCCCAGGACGAACTGAAGACCACCGGCACCCGGCTGTTCGATCTTGAACAGAAGCTGGCTGGCAACTCACCCGAGCAGACTGCACAGAAGTCCTTCGCAGAGCGCGTGTCCGAAGACCTGATGAAAGGCTGGGACGGCTCCCGCACCAAAGCGAAAGTCACCAGCTTTGATAAAGCGATCGGGTCTGGCGCCAACTCCGCCGGCGCACTGGTTCTGCCCCAGCAGCAACCGGGCATCCTGATGCCGGGCCTGCGCCGTCTGACCGTGCGTGACCTGCTGGCGCAGGGGCGCATCACCAGTAACGCGCTGGAATATGTTCGCGAGAATGTGTTCACCAACGCTGCCGCGCCGGTTGCTGAAGGCACCCTGAAACCAGAGAGCAACATCACGTTCACCAAAGAAACGGCGAACGTTAAAACCATTGCTCACTGGATCCAGGCATCGCGCCAGATCATGGATGATGCCCCGGCGCTGCAGTCCTACATCAACTCCCGCATGATGTACGGTCTGGCGCTGGTGGAAGAGAACCAGATGCTGAACGGGGATGGCACCGGCGATAACCTGCAGGGGCTGAATGTGGTGGCGAACGACTACGAAACTGCACTCAACGCGACCGGGGATACCGGTGCTGATGTTCTGGCGCATGCCATCTATCAGGTATCGCTGAGTGAGTTCGAAGCCGACGGCATCATTCTGAACCCGGCGGACTGGCACCGCATCGCGCTGCTGAAAGACGCTAACGGGAACTACATTCTTGGCGGCCCGCAGGCGTTTGCTTCGAAAGTGCTCTGGGGTCTGCCGGTGGTGTCGACCACGGCGCAGACGGCAGGCAAATTCACCGTTGGCGCGTTTGGCCTGGCGTCTCAGGTGTGGGATCGCATGGATGCCACCATTGAGATCAGCAACCAGGATCGCGATAACTTCGTGAAAAACATGCTGACCATCCTGTGCGAAGAGCGCCTGGCGCTGGCGCACTACCGTCCCGCAGCCATCGTCACCGGTGACATTGCGGTTTCCTCCGGCGCATAACAGAAGGGCGCGGTCAGCAATGGCCGCGTTTAACGCATGAAAATTAAAGCTCTCCGTATGTTCTCGCATTATCACCTGGGGACGGTATCCCAGGGCGAAACCCGCGTGGTGAAGAAAGAAATCGGCGAAGCGCTGGTGAAACTGCAACTGGCAGAAGAGGTTGAGCCCGAAAAGGCGAAAACCTCCGATCCTGAGCAGCCTGCAAAAGCCAAAACCGGAGGTAAAGGTGGAAATAAGCGCGGAACAGATGACACTGATAAAGACGCACCTGAGGGTTGATGGCAACACTGAAGATGCGCTTATTGCGGCCTATACCGCTGCGGCTGTCGATTATGTCGAAAAGTTTTGCGACGGCGCACTGGTGGAATCGCTGACACCGGCTTCTGATGATGAAGAACCTCCCCGTGAGGTTCTTTTTACTTCCGGCATATGGGCGGCAATGCTCCTCCTTATTGGTCACTGGTACGCCAACCGCGAAGCAGCTGCCTCAAGCCTTACGGAAACACCCCTGGGTGTTGAAGCGCTGCTGATACGACACCGGCGGTGGCACTGATGGCCTGCTCAGGTTGCGAACGCCGCCGCGAGTGGCTGAAAAAATGGATGGCTATTGCCTATGAACGAGCAACAGGTAAACGAACTGCTGAAAGCGCTGGAGGCACAGGCGAAAGCGCAGATGGAACAGACCGCCGCGATAAACCGCCTGGCGGAGTCAAATGAAGCCCTGGTCGCCGTGATTTACCAGTCGATGGTCGATGATGAGGGTGACGACGGGGTAATGCCGCAGACCTATCTGAGCGGAAAGCCCCGGGGGTAACCATGCAGGCAGGAAAACTGAACAAGCGGGTAACACTGCAGAAGCCTGTTAAAACGCAGAGCCCGACCACCGGCGCGATCGTCAACGGCTGGGCGGATGTGGCTGAGCTGTGGGCGAATGTCACCGACCTTTCAGCGCGCGACTTTGTGGCGGCGCAGGCCGGGCAGAATGAAGTCACCACGCGCATCACCATCCGCTGGCGTGATGATGTCACGGATAAACACCGTATCGTACATCGCGGGCGGATCTACGACATCACCGGTGTGCTGGAGGATGACAAAAGCGGCCGGGAATACCTGACCCTGCCATGCTCACGGGGGATAAACGATGGCTGACGGTATTGAAGTTCAGATCACCGGTATTGAGTCGCTGAAGCAGAAGCTCAACGAGGTGAATTACGACCTCAAGCGAAAGGGCGGGCGCGCGGCGCTGCGCAAGGCCGGTAACGTTATTGTGAACCAGATTAAGGCCAATGCCCTGCGCCTTGATGATCCGCAAACGGCCCGAAGCATTGCGGATAACGCGGCGCTGCGCTGGAACGGCAGGCTGTTTAAACAGACCGGTAACCCCGGCTTCAGAATAGGCATCCTGCAGGGCGCGAAGCTTAAAAAGAATCCCAGCCTCGCTGCGGATGCACCCACGCCGCACTGGCGTCTGCTGGAGTTTGGTACCGAAAAAATGTCGCCGAAGCCCCTGGTACGCGCAGCGGCAACATCACGCATGCAGGAGGTGATCGCCACGTTCACCACCGAATATGAAAAAAGCATCGACCGGGCGCTGCGGCGTGCGCGGCGAAACGGAGGCGGATCGTGATTGCACCTCTGTTTTCCGTCTGTGCATCCAGTCCGGCGGTACGGGCGCTGATTGGCGATTCGCCGGTGCGGCTTTACCCGTTCGGGCAGCAGGACGATAACGTCATCTACCCCTATGTCGTCTGGCAGAACGTGAGCGGCGCGCCGGAGAACTATCTCGGCCAGCGCCCGGATGCGGATACCTGGGCGCTACAGGTTGATGCCTGGGCAGATACCCCGGATGAAGTGATTGCCGTGGCCACCGCGCTGCGGGATGCCATTGAACCGCACGCGCATATCACGCGCTGGGGCGGACAGGAAAGAGACCCCGAAACCAGGCGCTACCGCTACTCCTTCGATGTCGACTGGATAGTGAAGCGATAACCCCACAATACCGGCCCTGTGCCGGTTTTTTTATGCACGGAGAAACCCATGTCTGTACTGACGCAAGGCACTCAGTTTTTTGTGCTCGCCCAGGGCGCGGTAAGTGAAATCGAATGTATCACCAGTTTTTCACCGGGCGGAAACCCGGCGGATCAGATTGAAGACACCTGTCTTTCCGAGCGGAACAGCCGCACCTATAAGGTCGGCCTGCGCACGCCCGGCCAGGCCACGGTGGGCCTGAATGCTGACCCGGAAAACGCCAGCCATATCATGCTGCACAACCTGGCAAACTCTGACGACCACGAAGAGCTGACGTTTGCCGTGGGCTGGTCTGACGGCACTGCATCACCGACGGCTGCCGCACAGGGCGCAGCGGGCGCAGTGGATGGGCTGACGCTGCCGGACAGCCGCACCTGGTTTGTTTTTCGTGGCTATGTCTCTGACTTCCCCTTCGACTTCTCCGCCAACACGGTGGTGACCACTTCCGCCACCATCCAGCGTTCCGGCGCGTCGGTCTGGGTACCTAAAGCGAGCGATTAATGAAACTGACACTCGATTCACTGAAAGAGGCCGGGGCATTCACCGGCCGCCCGGTGGAAAAAGAAATTACCTGGCGGCAGGGCGAAGAAGAATTCAGCGCCACTGTCTATATCCGCCCGCTGGGCTACCACTCGGCCATGACGGACGTGATGGCGGCAAACGGGCGCGTGGACGGTGTGGCGGGGCGGATCGCCGCATCCGTCTGCGATGAGAACGGCAAGCCTGTCTTCACGCCAGCGGATATTACCGGTGAGGCGGACCCGGAGCGCGGCGCGCTGGATGGCGCGCTGACCATTGCCCTGCTGGTGGCTATCCAGGAGGTTAACGATCTGGGAAAGATGAACTCAGCGCCGACGATGAATTCTGGTGCGAGCTCGTCCTCAACGGTATCGGCGGGCAAACCATCGCGCAGGCTCAGGAAGTCCTGAGTTTCCGGGAATTCCAGATCTGGGTGAAATACCGTGAGCGTTACGGGAGTCTTAACCCGATGCTGCGTACGGAATGGGCCGCCGGGCTGGTCTCCAGCACCATTGCCAACGTGAACCGTGGCAAAGATACGCCGCCTTTCAGCGTCACGGATTTCACCCTGCACTTTACGAAAACACCGACCACCACTGGCCCCGTCACGCTTGATGAGGCCATGCGGACCTGGTCTTAAACACTCACGGAGACGGTATGGCAGCCAGATCGCTTGGAACCCTGACCATTGACCTGATTGCCAATATCGGTGGCTTTGCTGCAGGACTTAACCGCGCGGAGCGTCAGTCCGAAAGCTGGCGGCGCCGGGTCCAGCAGGATGTCCGGCTTGCCGGTGCCGCGCTGGGGTCAATGGCGACCATCGCCGCAGCGGCGGCAGTATCTGCAGGCGTGGCGGGTATCAACCTGTTAAAAACCACCTCAAAGCAGATCGCCGAAAGCGACCGGCTCGCAAAATCCCTGCGCATGTCCACCCAGGACCTGCTGGCCTGGCAGTTCGCCTCGCAGAAAGCGGGCGTGTCAGGCGAGCAGATGGCGGATATTTTCAAGGACATTGGCGACAAAATTGGTGATGCGGTACTTAACCAGTCGGGTGAAGCCGTTGATGCGCTGAATGCGCTGGGTCTTTCTGCGAAGAAGCTTTCAACGGAAACGCCTGATAAACAGTTACTGGCGATTGCCGGTGCGCTGGAAAAAGTGGGTACCAACGCTGAGAAGATCACCATCCTCGAAAGCCTGGGCAATGACCTGTCAAAATTGCTACCGCTTTTTGATAACAACAGCCAGAAGCTTCAGCAGTTTCTTAAGCTGTCGCGGGAATATGGCGTAGCGCCGGATCCGAAATCCATCGATGACCTGGTGAAGGTAAACTCCCTTTTTGAGGACATGGAGACACAGGCGCAGGGACTGAAACTGGAAATTGCCACTGGCCTTGCCCGTGTGGACCTTTCGCCTCTTCAGGCCGGACTGGGAGATCTGCGGGCAGTATTCACCGATCCCAAAGTGCTTCAGGGCCTGGCGGAAATGGTCGGTGGTATTGCTTCTCTTGTTGGCTGGCTGGGCAAAGCGGCGTCAGCGCTGGGTAACCTTATTGATAATTACCAGGGCGGGCAAAAGCTCTCCGCTAATGCCTCGCTGTTTGAAGTTGAACGGCGGATCAGAAATCTTGAGGCTGACCTTAACGACAAAGGCTTCCTGGCGGGTGTTAACCGTATTGGTATGGATACGGAAGGGAAGCAGAAAGAGCTGAATGAATTGCTGGCGCAGCGTACGCGCCTGAAGTCTATTGCCGGGGCGGCACCTGTCATTTCTTCAGCAACATTGCCCGTTACCGGAACGGGTGACTACTCACTTGCACCGGGCGAGTCCAATGGCAAGGTGACACCTGATGCCAGTGCCAAAAAGCTGGAAAGCGCGTTCAAATCCATGGAGCTGGGTTACCTGCGCCAGATCGCCCTTATCGACACCACCGGCAAAAAAACGGCGGAGGTGACCGAGCAACAGAAACTTCAGTTCGATCTGGCGGAGGGAAAACTCACCGGAATTAATGACGCGCAAAAAGTCCGGCTTCAGCAGCTGGCGCAGGAAGTGGACCGCCTGAACCAGCTGAAAAAAGCCAATGAAGAAAACGCGAAGGTGGCAGCGTTTGTCGCTGGCCTGCAGGCGCAGAACGATAATGCGCGAGCGGATCTGAGCGTCGATATTCAGGGGGCCGGACTTGGCAACAGACAGCGAGAACGGCTCCGTGAACGGCTGGGTATTGAGCGCGACTACCTTGACCAGCAGCGGGAGCTGCAAAAGCAGTATCAGGCCGGTGATATCAGCCAGACGGTTTATGACCGCGAAACGCAGGCTTTGAAAGATGCCCAGGCTGAAAGGCTGGAAATCCAGGAGGATTACTACAAACAAATTGATGCGCTGCAGGCTGACTGGGTAACCGGCGCGCGGGACGGGCTCGCCGACTGGGTGGATGACTCCACGAACTATGCAACGCTGGCGGCTGACGCCATGCAGAGCGCGCTATCCGGAATCAGCAGTAACATCGTCGACATGCTCAACGGCAACAAAGCGAGCTGGAAAGACTGGGGCATCAGCGTTCTGAAAATCATCGAACAGGTGATGGTGAACATGATGATCGCAAACGCGGCCAGCTCTGTCGGTTCATTGTTTGGCGGCGCAGCGTCCTCTGCCAGCTCCGGTACCGCGCTTCAGTCTTACGGTTCCACCCTTCAGTTCAACGCCAGAGGCGGTGTTTACTCTTCCGCCGATCTCAGCCAGTACAGTAATTCCGTTGTCAGTTCTCCGACGCTGTTTGCGTTCGCCAAAGGCGCTGGACTGATGGGAGAGGCCGGGCCGGAGGCAATCATGCCGCTGACCCGCGCCGCCGATGGTTCGCTTGGTGTGCGTGCTGTGGGAAATGGTGGCGTCGCGCCGGCGGGTGGCGGAGCGCCACAGGTCAATATCCATATAGATAGCAACGGAAACACGCAAAGCCAGGCGACTGGCGGCTATGAACAGTTCGGGCGTGAGGTGGGTAATTATGTCGATCGACGCTACCGCGAACTGATTAGCCGGGACATTTCGCCGGGCGGTGCAGTCTGGAATATGGCCAAAGGAGGCCGCTGATGGCTATAGAAACGTTTAGCTGGTGCCCGCGCATCAACGCTGAGCAGGAGGTAACGTTCCGCCGCCGCACTGCGAAGTTTGGTGACGGATACGAACAGGTATCCGGTGACGGGATTAATCCACGATCGCAAAAGTGGAATCTTCAGTTTACCGGGACAGAAACGTACATCGCGGCGATTAAAGCCTTTCTCGATCGGCATCAGGGCGTAAAGTCGTTTCAGTGGCGTCCGCCACTTGAGCCTCTCGGCCTCTACCGCTGTGATACCTACACACCGACACCGCTTGGTGCCGGGCTGTTTAATCTTTCCGCAACCTTTGAGCAGGCTTATAAACCATGAGCTTAAACAGTGATTACCAGAAACTTGAGCCGGGCAATGCAGTCCGGCTTTTTTCTGTCGACGGCACAGCGTTCGGTACCGGAGAGGTGCTGCGTTTCCACAGCAACAACGTTCCCCATACCGAAGCGGAGATCGTGGCCGCTGGCGGCGATGAATCAAAACTACCTGCAAAAAGTATCTGGTGGCAGGGGCAGGAATATAAAGCCTGGCCGTGCCAGATTGAAGGGATCGAAGCGTCAACCAGCGGCAGCAGCGCACAGCCGAAATTATCGGTTGCCAACCTGGACGGCTCGATCACCGCGCTGTGCCTGGCGTATGACGATCTGCTGCAGGCTAAAGTGACAATCCATGACACGCTGGCGCAGTACCTTGATGCGCGAAACTTTGCCGGTGGAAACCCGACGGCAGACGCCACGCAGGAAAAGCTGCAGGTCTGGTATATCGATGCGAAAACCTCCGAAACCAGTGAGGTGGTGGAGTTCGCGTTATCCAGCCCAATGGATTTGCAGGGACTGATGATCCCGACGCGCCAGCTTCATTCCCTGTGCACCTGGTGCATCCGCAATAAGTATCGCACCGGCGATGGCTGCGATTACGCCGGGACGCGCTATTTCGACAAAAACAACAACCCGGTGGACGACCCGTCCCGCGATGAATGTAACGGGACACTCACCGCCTGCAAACTGCGGTTCGGTGAAGGTAACGAGCTGTCGTTCGGCGGCTTCCCGGGTACATCGCTAATCCGGAGTTGATATGCGTAAAAAGACCATTGCGGCCATCATGGCCCACGCGGAATCAGAATATCCGCGCGAGTGCTGCGGGGTGGTGGTGCAGAAAAGCAGGGTTGAGAAGTATTTCCCGTGCCGCAACCTCGCCGCAACACCAGAGGACAACTTTGTCCTTTGCCCGGAAGACTATGCCGCTGCTGAGGACTGGGGAGCGGTCACCGCCATCGTGCACAGCCACCCCGACGCCACTACCCAGCCGAGCGAAACGGACAAGGCGCAGTGTGATGTGACGGCGCTCCCCTGGCATATCGTCAACTGGCCGGAAGGCGATTTACGCACCATCATGCCACGCGGTGAAATTCCGCTGCTTGAACGCCCGTTCGTTCTCGGCGTCTACGACTGCTGGGGTCTGGTGATGAGCTATTATCGCCAGACCCATGGTATCGAGCTGACGGATTATCGCGTCGATTACCCATGGTGGGAGGACCAGTACCCGGATAATTTTTACCAGGATAAATGGTACGAGTGCGGTTTCCGGGAATTCACCGGAGCGCCACAACCGGGCGATGTTGTGATTATGCAGGTGCAGTCGAATAAGTGGAACCACGCCGGAGTATTGCTCGAAGGCAATATGCTGCTTCACCATCTGTACGGACATCTCAGTCAGCGGGTGCCGTACGGCGGTTACTGGATTGAACGCACCATGAAGATTTTACGTCATAAGTCCCTGTGCTAATATCTGATTTCTTAATAATTAAGGAGATCAGAATGAAAAGGGCGTTTGTATTTGTTCTGGGTTTTTTATTATCTGGGTGTGTGTCACAGTCCGTCAGGAATCAACAACAGGGTGAAATAAACCAAACTATTCCTTCATGCTCATCACAAAGGCAATGCGACGCTGCTTGGGCAGCAGCAAGGCAATGGGTTACACAAAACTGCGGAATGAAAATACAGAACTATAGCAATGACTATATTGAAACGTACAATTCCATTGGGAATAGTACAAATACGTCATGTCAAGTAACTAAAAATCCACATCCCAATGGTGTGAATTCAATAAATATTACAGTTTCTTGTGCAAATATGTTCGGGTGCACCCCAGATCAATATCAGTCAGTTATAGAATTTAACAAATATGTTGGAGAGGTTGTTAATAATTTTTCGCCAATTAAAATTGGTGCCATGATGGGAATGGCTGATAAAAATGGTAAGGTTGTAGAGAACCCATCATATTCGGCTGGTCTTGTTATTTCGGATATTCAGTCAGGTTCATCTGCCTCAAAGTCTGGATTACTTGTTGGTGATATTGTCACTTCAGTTGGTGATGATCGTATTAGAACCCAAGCAGATATGACCGAGGCAATGGGGAAATATCATTCCGGGGATTCGGTTAAGTTTAAAATCATAAGACGTTCGCAAGAATCATTAGTTAATATTAATCTATAATCGTTTTCATAAATAGCCCCGATAAAGGGGCTTTTTTATAGGTAACACTATGCAAGAAATTATGACGCAAATTGAGTTGGGTGGTTTGCTTGGTAAATACTTTGGCAAAACACACTATCGCCTGATTAGTACTATTCATGAAGCCCCCCGTGCGCTAGCTGCTACGATTAAGGGATTTGAGCAATATATGATTTCCAGTCAACGACGCGGGCTAACATATGCAGTATTTCGTGGGAAAAAGAATATCGGGGAGGATGACCTCGGTTTTCCTGTAACTGAAGAAGTTATTCGTATTGTTCCGGTTATTATTGGCAGTAAAAAAGCAGGATTACTACAAACTATTCTTGGTGCTGTTCTTGTTGTGGTGGGTGCAATTACCTATGCGTATGGTGGTGCAGCGCTTGTAGCTGCTGGTGTAGGGATGATGGCTGGCGGTATTGTCCAGATGCTTTCCCCTCAGCCAACGGGGCTAGCCAGCAAACAGGACGCCGATAACCGCGCATCGTATGCGTTTGGCGGTGTAACAAATACAGCCGCACAGGGTTATCCGGTACCTATTGGCTATGGTAAACGCCGCATTGGTGGCGCGATTATTTCCGCCGGGATTTACGTCGAAGATCAGCAATAACCCTTATCTGATTATTCCATCACTGTTACCGCCGCCTGGCGGTTTTTTTATGGGCACAACATGGCAAAACTCGTTAAAGGGCGCAAAGGTGGCGGCTCGAAACAGCGCACGCCCACAGAACAGCCGGACGACCTCCAGTCGGTGGCAAAAGCAAAAATCCTTATCGCCCTGGGCGAGGGGGAGTTTGCTGGTGGGCTGACAGGGCGCAACATTTTTCTGGATGGTACCCCGATTGAAAACCCGGACGGCTCCCGTAACTTTTCCGGCGTCGCCTGGGATTTCCGACCGGGTAATCAGGCTCAGCCCTATATTCAGGGCATGCCAGGCTCTGAAAACGAAATCAGTGTCGGTACGGAGGTATCCAGTGCCACTGCCTGGACACGCACGTTTACCAACACGCAGTTATCTGCCGTTCGCCTGCGTATCAAATGGCCATCACTTTACCAGCAGCTGGATAACGGGGATCTGGTGGGTAACTCAGTTGCCTATGCGGTCGATCTGCAGACTAATGGTGGAGCATGGCAGACTGTTATCAGTACGGCGGTAACCGGTAAAACCACCTCAGGTTATGAGCGCAGCCACCGTATCGACCTGCCGCGTGGCGCCAGCACCTGGACATTACGGCTTCGAAAACTGACGCCGGATGCCAACAGCGCCAGAATCGGCGACACCATGACGTTGCAGAGTTACACGGAAGTGATCGACGCCAAGCTGCGCTATCCGAACACCGCGCTGCTGTATATCGAGTTCGACTCCAGTCAGTTCAATGGCAGCATCCCGCAGATTTCATGCGAACCGGCCATGCGCGTTATCCGTGTCCCCGATAATTATGACCCGCTGACGCGCACCTATACCGGAACCTGGACGGGCGGGTTTAAATGGGCCTGGACAGATAACCCGGCGTGGATTTTTTACGATATCGTGGTCGCCGATCGCTTTGGTCTGGGCCACCGGCTGACGGCGTCGAATATCGATAAATGGACGCTGTATCAGGTGGCGCAGTACTGCGATCAGATGGTACCGGACGGGCGGGGCGGGAACGGCGTGGAGCCACGCTATACCTGTAACGTCTATGTGCAGGACCGCAACGAGGCTTATACCGTGCTGCGCGATTTTGCCGCCATCTTCCGGGGCATGACGTACTGGGGCGGTAATCAGATTGTGGCGCTGGCAGACATGCCGCGCGATATTGATTACAGCTACACCCGCGCCAACGTGGTCAACGGCGAATTCGTTTACTCAAGCAGCACCACCAAAACCCGTTACACCACAGCGCTGGTCTCTTATTCCGACCCGGCTAACGGCTACGCCGACGCCATGGAGCCGGTGTTTGAACAACCGCTGGTTGCGCGTTACGGATTTAACCAGCTTGAGATGACCGCGATTGGCTGCACCCGGCAGAGCGAGGCAAACCGAAAGGGGCGCTGGGGCATTCTGACCAACAATAAAGACCGCATCGTCACGTTCTCTGTCGGGCTGGACGGCAATATCCCGCAGCCGGGCTATATCATCGCCGTCGCTGACGAAATGCTGTCCGGTAAAGTCACTGGTGGGCGCATCAGTTCGGTAAACGGGCGCGTGATCACCCTCGACCGCGTGCCGGATGCCCGGCCGGGCGATCGGCTTATTCTCAACCTGCCGTCCGGCGCGTCACAGGCGCGGACAATCCAGGCAGTTAACGGCCAGGCCGTTACGGTCAGTATCGCTTACGGAGAGATACCGCAGGCGGAAAGCGTATGGGTAGTGGAATCTGACGAACTGTATGCCCAGCAGTACCGGGTGGTGAGTGTCAGCGACAATAGCGACGGCACATTTACCATCTCAGGCGCGTTTCACGATCCGGATAAGTATGCCCGCATCGATACCGGCGCCATCATTGACCAGCGTCCGGTAAGCGTGATCCCGCCGGGCAGTCAGTTTGCGCCGGAAAACATCACCATTGGCTCTTACTCTGTGGTGAATCAGACCATCAGTATCGAGACGATGCGCGTCAGCTGGGACCCCGCACCGAACGCGATCGCGTATGAAGCGCAGTGGCGCCGCAACGACGGGAACTGGGTGAACGTGCCGCGCAGTTCGACCACGTCGTTTGAAGTGCCGGGCATATATGCAGGGCGCTACCTGGTGCGCGTCCGCGCCATCAACGCGGCGGAGATATCCAGCGGCTGGGGATACTCGCCGGAAAAAGCGCTGACAGGCAAGGTCGGTAACCCGCCGAAGCCGATCGCGTTCACGGCTACTGGCATCAACTGGGGTATCCGGCTGAGCTGGGCATTTCCTGCTAACACGGAAGATACGCTGAAAACGGAAATTCAGTACACGCCGCGTGATGACCATGCTGATCCGATTTTGCTTTCTGATGTGCCATACCCGCAGGCCGAATACACCCAGCTCGGGTTACGTGCCGGGCAGATTTTCTGGTACCGCGCGCAGCTGGTCGACAAAACCGGAAACGAGTCGGGCTGGACGGAATGGATTCGGGGGATGGCTAACGACCAGGCGTCAGACTACCTGGAGGATATTGCCAAAGACCTGCTGACGTCGGAGGACGGCAAGCGCCTGACAGAGCAGATTGATTTCAGCCTGGCGGGCCAGATGCAAATAACACTGGCGCAGGTGGAAGGGGCGCAGATCCAGTATGAGCAGGTGGGAGCGGCCCGCGCTGAGATTTCACAGGTAAAAATCACCCAGGCCGATGCAGAGAAAGCGTTTGCACAATTCCAGGAGCTGGTAGCCGTTCAGTTCGGTGAAAGTGCTGCTGAAATCAACGAGGTTAAAACCGCCCAGGCGTCAGCGGATGAGGCTTTTGCAGAATATAAGCTGACCGTGGCTGCGGATTTTAAGGGTGTTAACAGCAGCATCACCACCATTCAGAACGCACAGGCCAGCGCGGATCAGGCGTTCGCACAGTATCAGACGCAGGTGGCAGCGAAATTTGGTCAGCAGGAAGCGGCCATCAATGAGAAGTACACGGCCTACGCTGATGTTGCCAGTGCCAATGCAGTTTACACGCTGAGAACGGGTGTTAAATACAACGGCAATTATTACGACGCCGGGCTGTCAGTCGCGGTTATCGCGGACGGTTCCGGGGTGAAAACCCGCGTTGCGATTAATGCCGATCAGTTCGTGATGCTGTCGGGTCAGGGCGGCGTTCAGTATTCGCCGTTCGCCATCGTTAACGGCCAGGTGTTTCTCAGCTCCGGCTTTATCCAGGACGGGACCATTATTAACGCGAAGATCGGTGCCTATATTCAGTCAAATACCTGGGATGGCTCGGGGAATAGTGGATGGCACATCAATAAAAGCGGTTATGCCTACTTCGCCGGCGTAACCGTCAAAGGAACCATCATTGCAACAGAAGGCCAGTTTTCAATGTCCGGCGCAGGAAACGGTGTGGTGATTAACGGCAATGGTGTGACGGTAAATCTCAGCAATGGCGGGCGTATCGTCCTGGGAGAATGGTGATGCGTGGTTTATTTATTGACCTGAAGGACGGCGGGCCGGCCATGCAAATCACCGCTGGCCTGCGCTGCCCGTCTTTCTGTGGCGTGGTTAACGGTAACGGCACGGTTTATAACGCACCCGGTTATATACCCGGATCGGCGCTGGTCTACGCACCTCACCAGACCGCTGTGATATACCCCAACGGAACGTCTTTAATCCCTGCCGTCGGTTGTCTGACGTCTGCGGCACAAAATGGCGGAAGTATGCAGATATCCACCTGGTGGAATGTACCGGGGTTTCGCGACATTTTGTGGACCGGCACGATGTGGCAAATCCTGCCTGCCTCGCAGAGCGGAAACAGGGGATTGCTGATATCCGACAGCACCGATTTTACTGCAATAACTGATGCCAGTGTGGTTGGCCAGTGCGTATGGCGGGGCAGGGTTGCCATATCAGGCAGATGGACGCCACCTGACACTGGCTGGAACCGCGCCACTTATATGGTTTTTGCAAAATGGAGCGCAGACGGGGTCGTTGTGGAGTATGACGGGAACCAGATCATTATTACCGGCGAGAGTGAGGATATGGGGTATGACGCAACAGCGACTCTCGATATCGTAATTTTTGCTGCAGGTGTGGCACCCACGCCCGCCCGCGGGCTTAACTTTATTAACGCCGCAGGTGTCTGCACATTCAGCACGGCCCGCCGTCCTTTTGTCTACAGCAATGCCTATTATCGTCCGTCGAAGGCCTGGGCGGATATTGGTGACCGTTTCATAATGCTGGGGCGCTACGGCGCAATGTCGGCGAAAAGCAGCGGATGGTGTTACGCGAAGTATGTGGGCCTTATTCGCAGTGGAAATTCAGTGCGCACTGGCAAAGGGCGCACGGCGCAATACTGGACTGACAAATACGCCGTACCGATAGATGTGATAACCGGCATGAACGTGCTGTTACTGGAAAGCATGTATTAAACAAACCTTACAACTAACCCGCACGGCGGGTTTTTTTACGCCTGTAATCAGGAGAAATTATGTCTGCAGGAACCCTTAAACTTACCAACAACTCAACAGCGGTTGTTGGTACCAGCACTGTA
>NZ_JACHZE010000002.1 GCF_014193285.1 Atlantibacter sp. RC6 | reverse complement strand
CCTGACCCCATGCCGAACTCAGAAGTGAAACGCCGTAGCGCCGATGGTAGTGTGGGGTCTCCCCATGCGAGAGTAGGGAACTGCCAGGCATCAAACAAGACAAAGGTCCAGTCACAAGACTGGGCCTTTTGTCGTTTCAGCCTCATCATTCACTTCTCTCAGACCCAGCCGCGTCTAATTGCGTTTTTGTTCTAAGCTTTCCCGTTCGTGAAACTTTTTCACCTTTCACATGCAAGCTCGACATTTTGGTTAATCCTGGTTATTGTCAGGCATCTGGATGTCTAAACGTTTAAACGTATGCAGTGAGGATATAAGGTTATGCCAATTCGGGTACCTGATGAGTTGCCGGCAGTGAATTTTTTGCGCGCGGAGAACGTCTTTGTGATGACCACGTCGCGCGCCAGTGTTCAGGAGATTCGTCCACTTAAGGTACTGATTCTCAATTTAATGCCCAAGAAAATTGAGACCGAAAATCAGTTCTTAAGACTGCTGTCGAACTCTCCGCTGCAGCTCGATATCCAGCTGTTACGCATCGATTCCCGCGAGTCTCGCAACACCCCGGCGGAGCATCTGAATAACTTCTACTGTAATTTCGAAGATATCTGTCATGAGAACTTTGACGGCCTGATCGTGACGGGTGCGCCGCTGGGCCTGGTAGAATTTAATGACGTCGCCTACTGGCCGCAGATCAAGCAGGTGCTGGAATGGGCGAAAGAGCACGTCACGTCGACGCTGTTTGTCTGTTGGGCGGTGCAGGCTGCGTTGAACATTCTGTATGGCATTCCCAAGCAAACGCGTCAGGAAAAGCTTTCCGGCGTCTACGAGCACTACATCACCCAACCTCATGCGCTGCTCACAAAAGGTTTTGATGATACTTTCCTTGCGCCGCACTCTCGCTACGCTGATTTCCCGGCAGCGTTGATTCGCGACTACACCGATTTAGAGATCCTGGCGGAAACGGAAGGTGGTGATGCCTATCTGTTCGCCAGCAAAGATAAGCGCATCGCGTTTGTCACCGGCCACCCTGAATATGATGCCAACACCCTGGCAGGCGAATACTTTCGGGACGTGGATGCCGGGCTAACGCCTGAGGTGCCCTATAACTATTTCCCGGGTAACGATCCGCAAAACAAACCGCGCGCGACCTGGCGTAGCCACGGCAATTTGCTGTTCACCAACTGGCTCAACTATTACGTTTACCAGATCACGCCATACGATCTTCGCCATATGAATCCCACGCTCGATTAAGCGTTTCAGCACCTTATCTCAGGCACCTTCGGGTGCCTTTTTTGTTTCTGAAAATCGATTCTTTGTATGACTTAACTTTTTTCATTTAAAAAACATAGGTTTAATTGATTTTTATTTTGAAAATGGAAATTGTTTTTGATTTTGGAAAATGTTTGAGTAGTCTTAATTGTGCTGAACGAAAAATACCTACGGGGGATCGCGTTCGCAATGCGCAGTTTCTGGACTGGATCAACATTGAGGATCAAGAGCATGACACAACAGGCAACGACGACCGATCTGACCTTCGGGCAGCCTTTTGGCGAGCAAGAGCGGGAAATTTTAACGCCGGAGGCGGTGGAGTTTCTTTCTGAACTGGTAAGCCGCTTTACCGCCAAACGCAACCAACTGCTGGCAGAGCGCGTAAAGGTCCAGTCAGAAATTGACAACGGGAAGTTGCCAGATTTCATTTCGGAAACGGCTTCCATTCGAAATGCGGACTGGACGATCCGTGGAATTCCTGAAGATTTACAGGATCGTCGCGTTGAGATCACCGGGCCGGTCGAGCGTAAGATGGTGATCAATGCCCTCAACGCCAACGTCAAAGTATTCATGGCGGATTTCGAAGACTCGCTGGCGCCGAGCTGGAGCAAAGTCATCGACGGGCAAATCAACCTGCGCGATGCCATTCGCGGCACCATCTCCTGGACTAACGAAGCCGGTAAAATCTACCAGCTGAAGCCCGATCCCGCCGTGCTGATTTGTCGTGTTCGCGGCCTGCATCTCCCTGAAAAACATGTAACCTGGCGTGGCGAAGCCATCCCCGGTAGCCTGTTTGACTTTGCGCTCTACTTCTTCCACAACGTGGATGCCCTGCTGGCGAAAGGCAGCGGCCCTTACTTCTACCTGCCGAAAACCCAGTCATGGCAAGAAGCCGCCTGGTGGAGCGAAGTATTTAGCTTTGCGGAAGACCGTTTTGAACTGCCGCGCGGCACCATCAAAGCCACCCTGCTGATCGAAACCCTGCCAGCGGTGTTCCAGATGGATGAAATCCTCCACGCCCTGCGTGACCATATCGTTGGGCTAAACTGTGGCCGCTGGGATTACATCTTTAGTTATATCAAAACGTTAAAAAATCACCCCGACCGTGTTTTACCCGATCGCCAGAGCGTAACGATGGAAAAACCGTTCCTCAACGCCTACTCGCGCCTGTTGATCCGCACCTGCCATCGTCGCGGCGCTTTCGCCATGGGCGGCATGGCGGCGTTTATTCCCAGCAAAGACGCGGAGCGCAACAATTGGGTGTTGAATAAAGTTAAAGCTGATAAAGAGCTGGAAGCCACTAACGGCCACGATGGCACCTGGATTGCCCATCCGGGCCTCGGCGATACCGTTATGGACGTGTTCAACAACGCGCTCGGTAGCCGTAAAAACCAGCTCGACGTCACCCGTGAAAACGACGCCCCGATTACCGCCGCTGATCTGCTGGAGCCTTGCCCCGGCGAGCGCACCGAAGAGGGGATGCGCGCCAATATTCGCGTCGCGGTGCAGTACATCGAAGCCTGGATTTCCGGTAACGGCTGCGTACCTATTTACGGCCTGATGGAAGACGCCGCCACAGCCGAAATTTCCCGTACCTCTATCTGGCAATGGATCCACCACCAGAAAACGCTCAGCAACGGCAAACCCGTCACCAAAGCGCTGTTCCGCCAGATGCTGGCCGAAGAGATGCAGGTGATCCAGGAAGAGCTCGGCGAGCACCGCTTCAGCCAGGGGCGTTTTGACGACGCGGCGCGCCTGATGGAGCAAATCACCACCTCCGACGAGCTGGTCGACTTCCTGACCCTGCCGGGCTACCGCTTACTGGCGTAATTAACCCTTAATAACAACTACCCTATGGAGCATCTGCACATGACTACAACTCGTACCCAACAAATTGAACAATTAGAACAAGAGTGGAAACAGGCGCGTTGGGAAGGGATCACGCGCCCGTACAGCGCGGAAGAGGTGGTGAAACTGCGCGGTTCGGTTAACCCGGAATGCACCCTGGCGCAGCTGGGTGCCGCTAAAATGTGGCGTTTGCTGCATGGCGAAGCGAAAAAGGGCTACGTGAACAGCCTCGGCGCGCTGACCGGCGGCCAGGCGTTACAGCAGGCGAAGGCGGGCATCGAGGCGATTTACCTTTCCGGTTGGCAGGTGGCCGCAGATGCTAACCTGGCCTCCAGCATGTACCCGGATCAATCGCTGTATCCGGCCAACTCGGTCCCGGCGGTGGTCGAGCGGATCAACAACACCTTCCGTCGCGCGGATCAGATCCAGTGGGCCTCTAATATTGAGCCAGGCGATGCGCGCTATGTTGACTACTTCCTGCCGATCGTGGCGGATGCCGAAGCCGGATTTGGCGGCGTGCTGAACGCCTTTGAACTGATGAAATCGATGATTGAAGCCGGTGCAGCGGCTGTTCACTTCGAAGATCAACTGGCCTCGGTGAAGAAGTGCGGACACATGGGCGGTAAAGTGCTGGTGCCGACTCAGGAAGCTATCCAGAAGCTGGTTGCCGCGCGCCTGGCTGCCGACGTGATGGGCGTACCGACGCTGCTGATCGCCCGCACCGACGCCGATGCCGCAGACCTGATCACCTCCGACTGCGACGAATACGACCGCGAATTTATCTCCGGTGAGCGCACCTCGGAAGGCTTCTTCCGCACTCATGCGGGCATTGAGCAGGCCATTAGCCGTGGGCTGGCCTACGCGCCGTATGCCGATCTGGTGTGGTGCGAAACCTCGAAGCCGGACCTGGACCAGGCGCGCCGCTTTGCCGAGGCTATCCATGCCAAATTCCCCGGCAAGCTGCTGGCCTACAACTGTTCGCCGTCATTTAACTGGAAGAAAAACCTCGATGACAACACCATCGCGACCTTCCAGCAGGAACTGTCGGATATGGGCTACAAGTACCAGTTCATTACGCTGGCGGGCATCCACAGCATGTGGTTCAACATGTTCAACCTGGCGCACGCCTATGCGCAGGGCGAGGGCATGAAGCATTACGTGGAACGCGTGCAGGAACCGGAATTCGCCGCCGCGAAAGAAGGGTACACCTTCGTTTCTCATCAGCAGGAAGTGGGCACTGGCTACTTCGATAAAGTCACTACCATCATCCAGGGCGGGACTTCATCGGTCACGGCCCTGACCGGTTCGACGGAAGAGTCGCAATTCTGATAAGCCCGACGCCCTCTTCCCAACGGGAGAGGGCATCCACCTGATGGAGAGTGCTATGCCGCGTGGGCTGGAACTGTTGATCGCGCAAACCATCCTGCAAGGGTTTGACGCGCAGTATGGCCGTTTTCTGGAAGTGACCTCCGGGGCGCAGCAGCGTTTCGAGCAGGCAGACTGGCAAGCTGTGCAGCAGGCCATGAAAAAGCGTATCCATCTGTACGACCATCACGTCGGCCTGGTGGTTGAGCAGCTGCGCTGCATCACCAATGGCAAAAGCACCGACGCCGACTTTTTATTGCAGGTCAAAAAGCACTATACCGAGCTGTTGCCTGACTACCCCCGTTTCGAGATTGCCGAAAGCTTCTTTAACTCCGTTTACTGTCGGCTGTTCGATCATCAGTCTCTGACGCCGGAACGGCTGTTTATTTTCAGCTCCCAGCCGGAACGCCGGTTTCGCACCATCCCCCGTCCGCTGGCGAAAGACTTTTACCCGAAACAGGGCTGGCCCGCGCTGCTCACCCGGTTATTAAAAGATTTGCCGCTGCGTCTGCCCTGGCAGGATCTGGACCGCGACGTGGGTTACATCATCAATCACCTCACCGAAACGCTGGGCGAGGAGATGCTGGATAAAGTGCATTTACAGGTCGCTAACGAACTGTTTTACCGTAACAAAGCGGCCTGGCTGGTGGCAAAACTGGTGCTGCCGTCCGGTACGCTGCCGTTTCTGTTACCGATCCACCGCAGCAATGAAGGCGAGTTGTTTATCGATACCTGCTTAACCCGCTCGGCGGAAGCCAGCATCGTGTTCGGCTTCGCGCGCTCCTACTTTATGGTGTACGCGCCGCTGCCCGCTGCGCTGGTGGAGTGGCTGCGCGAGATCTTACCTGGCAAAACCACCGCCGAACTGTATATGGCGATTGGCTGCCAGAAACATGGCAAAACCGAAAGCTACCGTGAATACCTGAACTACCTTGCCCAGAGCAACGAGCAGTTTATCGAAGCGCCGGGCATTCGCGGCATGGTGATGCTGGTGTTCACGCTGCCTGGCTTCGACCGGGTGTTCAAGGTTATTAAAGATAAATTCGCCCCGCAGAAAGAGATGGACGAAGCCCACGTGCGCGCCTGTTACCAGTTGGTGAAGGAGCACGACCGCGTCGGGCGCATGGCGGATACCCAGGAGTTCGAAAATTTCGTGCTGGAAAAACGCCAGATCGATCCGGCGCTGATGACGCTGCTGTTGCAGGAAGCGCCGCAGAAAATCACTGACCTGGGCGATAAGATCGCCATTCGCCACCTGTATATCGAACGGCGGATGGTGCCGCTGAATATCTGGCTGGAACAGGCGCAGGGCCAACAGCTACGCGACGCCATCGAAGAGTACGGTAACGCCATCCGCCAGCTGGCTGCCGCCAATATTTTCCCCGGCGATATGCTGTTTAAAAACTTCGGCGTTACCCGTCATGGCCGGGTGGTGTTTTATGATTACGATGAAATTTGCTACATGACCGAGGTGAATTTCCGCGATATTCCGCCGCCGCGCTACCCGGAAGATGAAATGGCGTCGGAGCCGTGGTACAGCGTCGCGCCGGGAGATGTGTTCCCGGAAGAGTTCCGCCACTGGTTGTGCGCCGATCCGCGCATCAAACCGCTATTTGAGGAGATGCATGCCGAGCTGTTCCAGGCGGAGTACTGGCGTGCGTTACAGGAGCGTATTCGTCACGGTCACGTGGAAGATGTGTATGCCTATCGACGGCGACAGCGCTTTTGCCAGCGCTATGCGCGCCAGTCAGCCGATATTGCCGCCTCCTGAACAGGAGGCGGTATCGTTTTTAACGCACGCCGCCGTAAGCCAGCGTCACGTCTTTCGCCGCTTTGATGGCCATCGCGCCCAGCTCGGTTACCCGGTCATCGGTAATACGGGAAATCGGGCCGGAGATAGAAATCGCCGCAAAAGGCTGGTGGTGCTCGTCGTAAATGCATGACGCCACGCAGCGTAAGCCCAGCGCATGTTCTTCGTCGTCGAACGAGTAACCGCGTTTGCGGGTTTGCGCCAAATCGTCTTTCAGATGGGCCGGGGAAACCAGCGTGGCGTGGGTATAGGCATGCAGCCCTTTGCGGTGCAGTAGCGCAGTAACATCATCTTCAGGGAGCTGCGCCAGAAAGGCTTTGCCTGCGCCGGAAGCGTGCATCGGCAGTTTGCCGCCGATAGGGGCGGACATACGCATCAACTGAGTACACTGAACCTGGTCGATAATAATCGCCTGATGATCGCTCTGGTCCAGTACGGCCAGGTTGACGGTCTCACCAGAAGCTTCCATCAGTTTGCGCAGCATCGGGTGCACAATCGCCAGCAAATTGCGGCTTTGCAGGAAGCTGCTGCCGACGATAAAGGCATGCGCGCCAATCGACCAGTGACCTAAATCCCCCACCTGGCGGACAAAGCCAAGCTGCTGCATGGTCGTCAGCAGGCGGTGGGTGGTGGAATTGGGCAGCCCGGCCTGTTGAGCGAGCTCCGTTAGCGCCACGCTGCCGTGCGATTCGGCAATCCATTCAAGGAGCTTCAGCCCACGCGTCAGCGATTGTACCTGGCCGGTAGCCTGGGGCGCAGGAGCCGCAGCGGCGGCGCGAGGTTTTTTTCCACGTTTAACGGGAACGGCGGCAACCATGGGTGTCTCCTTTTTCTGTATCGTGGAAATAGTTTTCGTTTTATTTGAGTATAATGCAACCCTGGAAAAACTGATCGGATGAGTTCCCCTCAAAAGCACTAATTTTCAGGAAATCAGCACAGTTGGCGCGTTTTATGAATGAACATCTCTCATGTTGCCATCCTGTGACTTTTCGCCTCGGGCCGAGTGTGCCAGTATGAGCGCATGGCCTGACAGGGCTGAATAACGATCCGGGAGTAAGAGTGACTAACAATAGAGAAAAACTGCTACAGCAGTTGAATGAACGTATTCTGGTGCTGGACGGCGGTATGGGGACCATGATCCAGAGCTACCGTCTGGAGGAAGCGGACTATCGCGGCGCGCGTTTCGCCGACTGGCCGTCTGATTTAAAAGGCAACAACGACCTGCTGGTCCTCACGAAACCGGAAACCATCGCTGCGATCCACTACGCCTATTTCGAAGCGGGCGCAGACATTGTTGAAACCAACACCTTCAACGCCACCACCATCGCCATGGCTGATTACCACATGGAATCGCTGTCGGCGGAGATTAATTACGAGGCCGCAAAGCTGGCGCGCGCCTGTGCCGATGAGTGGACCGCGCGCACGCCGGAAAAACCGCGCTATGTCGCCGGGGTGCTCGGCCCGACTAACCGCACCGCGTCGATTTCTCCGGACGTTAACGATCCGGCGTATCGTAACGTCAGCTTTAACCAACTGGTGGACGCCTATCGCGAGTCGACCCGCGCGCTGGTGGAAGGCGGCGCGGATCTGATCCTGATTGAAACCGTGTTCGACACTCTTAACGCCAAAGCCGCGATTTTCGCGGTGAAAAGCGAGTTTGAAGCGCTGGGCGTTGATTTGCCAATCATGATTTCGGGCACCATTACCGATGCGTCGGGCCGTACTCTGTCCGGGCAAACTACCGAAGCGTTCTATAACTCCCTGCGCCATGCCGATGCGCTGTCGTTCGGCCTGAACTGCGCGCTGGGTCCGGACGAGCTGCGCCAGTACGTGGCGGAACTGTCGCGTGTGGCCGAATGCTATGTCACCGCGCACCCCAACGCCGGTCTGCCAAACGCCTTCGGCGAATACGATTTAGATGCCGACGTGATGGCGGCGCAAATCGGCGAGTGGGCGCAGGCGGGCTTCTTAAACATCGTCGGCGGCTGCTGTGGCACCACGCCTGCGCACATTGCCGCCATGAGCAAAGCCGTGGAAGGCGTTGCGCCGCGTAAACTGCCGACGATCCCGGTGGCCTGCCGTCTTTCCGGTCTTGAGCCGCTCAACATCGGCGCGGACAGCCTGTTCGTCAACGTGGGCGAGCGCACTAACGTTACCGGCTCCGCCAAATTCAAGCGCCTGATTAAAGAAGAAAAATACAGCGAAGCGCTGGAAGTGGCGTTACAGCAGGTGGAGAACGGCGCGCAAATCATCGACATTAATATGGATGAAGGGATGCTCGACGCCGAAGCGGCGATGGTGCGTTTCCTGAACCTGATTGCCGGTGAGCCGGATATCGCCCGCGTGCCGATCATGATCGACTCCTCGAAATGGGACGTGATTGAGAAAGGCTTACAGTGCATTCAGGGTAAAGGCATCGTGAACTCGATCTCCATGAAAGAGGGCGTTGACACCTTTATCCATCACGCGAAGCTGGTGCGCCGCTACGGCGCGGCCATGGTGGTGATGGCGTTTGACGAAGTCGGCCAGGCCGATACCCGTGAGCGCAAAATCGAGATCTGCCGCCGGGCCTACAAAATTCTTACTGAAGAAGTCGGCTTCCCGCCGGAAGACATTATTTTCGACCCCAATATCTTCGCCGTGGCGACGGGGATTGAAGAGCACAACAACTACGCCCAGGACTTTATCGGCGCGTGTGAAGACATCAAGCGCGAACTGCCGCATGCCATGATCTCCGGCGGTGTATCCAACGTGTCGTTCTCGTTCCGCGGCAACGACCCGGTGCGTGAAGCCATTCACGCCGTGTTCCTTTACTACGCCATTCGCAACGGTATGGACATGGGCATCGTCAACGCCGGGCAACTGGCGATTTATGACGATCTGCCCGCAGAACTGCGTGATGCGGTGGAAGACGTGATCCTTAACCGTCGCGAAGACGGCACCGAGCGTTTACTGGAGCTGGCGGAAAAATACCGTGGCAGTAAAGGTGACGATGCCGCAAACGCCCAGCAGGCCGAGTGGCGCAGTTGGGACGTGGCGAAGCGTCTCGAGTACTCGCTGGTGAAAGGTATCACCGAATTTATCGAAGACGATACCGAACAGGCGCGCCAGCAGGCGGCGCGCCCGATTGAAGTCATCGAAGGGCCGCTGATGGCGGGCATGAACGTGGTGGGCGATCTGTTTGGCGAAGGGAAAATGTTCCTGCCGCAGGTGGTGAAATCCGCGCGCGTGATGAAGCAGGCAGTGGCCTATCTCGAACCCTTTATCAACGCCAGTAAAGAGCAGGGCAAAAGCAACGGCAAAATCGTGCTGGCGACGGTGAAAGGCGACGTTCACGACATCGGTAAAAACATCGTCGGTGTGGTGTTGCAGTGTAATAACTACGAAATCATCGACCTTGGCGTGATGGTGCCGACCGATAAAATCCTCAAAACCGCGCGCGAAGTGAATGCCGATATCATCGGGCTTTCCGGGCTGATCACCCCGTCGCTGGATGAGATGGTCAACGTTGCCAAAGAGATGGAGCGCCAGGGCTTTACGCTGCCGTTGCTGATCGGCGGCGCGACCACCTCCAAAGCGCATACCGCGGTGAAAATTGAACAGAACTACAGCGGCCCGACGGTTTACGTACAGAACGCCTCGCGTACCGTGGGCGTGGTATCGTCGCTGCTGTCTGATACGCTGCGTGACGATTTTGTGGCGCGCACGCGTAAAGAGTACGACACCGTGCGTGTTCAGCATGGCCGTAAAAAACCACGCACCCCGCCGGTCACGTTGCAGGCCGCGCGTGAAAACGATCTGGCATTCGACTGGGAAAGCTACACGCCGCCGGTGGCCCACCGGCTGGGCGTGCAGGAGGTGACGGCCAGCATCGAAACCCTGCGTAACTATATCGACTGGACGCCGTTCTTTATGACCTGGTCGCTGGCTGGTAAATATCCGCGCATTATGGAAGATGAAATCGTTGGCGAAGAGGCGAAGCGCCTGTTCAAAGACGCCAATGATATGCTCGACCAGCTCAGCGCCGACAAATCGCTGAATCCGCGTGGCGTGGTGGGGCTGTTCCCGGCCAACCGCGTGGGCGACGACATTGAAGTCTACCGTGATGAAACCCGCACTCACGTGCTGGCGGTCAGCCGTCATCTGCGCCAGCAAACCGAAAAAGTCGGTTTTGCTAACTACTGCCTGGCGGATTTCGTTGCGCCGAAACTGAGCGGCAAAGCGGATTATCTGGGCGCGTTTGCGGTAACCGGCGGGCTGGAAGAGGACGCCCTCGCCGAAGCGTATGAAGCGCAGCACGATGATTACAATAAGATCATGGTCAAAGCGGTGGCCGACCGTCTGGCTGAAGCGTTCGCCGAGTATCTGCATGAGCGGGTACGTAAGGTCTACTGGGGTTACGCCGCCAATGAGAACCTCAGCAACGAGGAGCTGATCCGTGAAAACTACCAGGGCATCCGCCCTGCGCCGGGTTATCCGGCCTGCCCGGAGCATACCGAGAAGGCCACCATCTGGCAGTTGCTGGATGTGGAAACCCGCATCGGCATGAAACTCACCGAATCCTTTGCCATGTGGCCGGGGGCGTCGGTCTCCGGCTGGTACTTTAGCCATCCCGACAGTAAGTACTTCGCGGTAGCGCAACTGCAAAAGGATCAGATTGAGGACTACGCGCGGCGTAAGGGGATGAGCGTGAGCGAAGTGGAGCGGTGGTTGGCGCCGAACCTTGGCTACGACGCCGACTGACCTGGCTTACTTGCCATTTTGAACCTGGGCAGTGCTCGTGACAGTCACGTACTGCGTGTACGCTCTGTCACTGCGCGCTGTCCGCGCACAATCTGGCTGCGCCGACTGACCTGGCTTACTTGCCATTTTGAACCTGGGCAGTGCTCGTGACAGTCACGTACTGCGTGTACGCTCCTGTCACTGCGCGCTGTCCGTGTTCAAACTGGCTGCGCCGCCGACGGTCAGTCACTCCGCTGGTTGGAAGTAAAAGCTGTCGCTGTCATCAAAATGTCATTTTTATTTACAACATACAGGGCGCCATCACGGCGCCTTGTCTCTTTCTTACAGTAATCCCCTTATACTGAGACAGGGGTTAGCCCTTTTGTGATGCCCATTCGCAGGCAGTACGGCAGGCAAACGGGTTGGCCCCAGGGAACCATAACGAGAAGGAGAAACTGTGTTAACACTTTTGCACCTGCTTTCGGCAGTGGCGCTGCTGGTGTGGGGCACGCATATCGTGCGCACCGGCGTAATGCGCGTGTACGGTGCGCGGCTTCGTAGCGTACTCAGCCGGAGTGTCGAGAAAAAACCGCTCGCCTTCTGCGCGGGCATTGGCGTCACCGCGCTGGTTCAAAGCAGTAATGCCACCACCATGCTGGTGACGTCGTTCGTTGCCCAGGACCTGGTGGCGCTGGCCCCTGCGCTGGTGATTGTGCTGGGAGCCGATGTGGGGACCGCCTTGATGGCGCGTATCCTGACCTTCGACCTGTCATGGGTTTCGCCGCTGCTGATCTTTCTCGGGGTGGTGTTCTTCTTAAGCCGCAAACAGAGCCGCGTCGGGCAACTGGGGCGGGTATCCATCGGGCTTGGCTTGATTTTGCTGGCGCTGGAACTGATCGTCCAGGCCATGACGCCGATTACCGAGGCGTCCGGCGTGAAAGTCATCTTCGCGTCGCTGACCGGCGATATTTTGCTGGATGCGTTGATTGGCGCGATGTTCGCGGTGATCAGTTACTCCAGCCTTGCAGCGGTCCTGCTTACCGCCACCTTCGCCGCCACCGGCGTGATCTCCTTCGACGTGGCGTTGTGCCTGGTGATTGGCGCGAACCTCGGTTCCGGCATTCTGGCGATGCTCAACAACGGTACCGCGACCCCTAACGCCCGCCGCGTGGCGCTGGGAAGCCTGCTGTTTAAGCTGGTGGGCAGTTTGCTGGTGTTGCCTTTTGTCCATGTGCTGGCGGACGTGATGCAAAAACTGCCGCTGCCTGATTCGGAGCTGGTGATCTATTTCCACGTCTTCTACAACCTGATCCGCTGCATCGTGATGGTGCCTTTTACCGGGCCGATGGCGCGCTTCTGCCGGCGGGTGATCGCCGACGCGCCGGAACTGGATATGCGCCTGAAGCCGAAACATCTCGACCGCACCGCGCTGGATACCCCCGCGCTGGGCCTGGCGAATGCCGCGCGTGAAACCCTGCGCATGGGGGATGCCCTGGAGCAGATGCTCGAACTGTGGAGCAAAGTGATGCACGGCGAGCCGCGTCAGGAGAAAGAGCTGCGTAAGCTGGCGGACGACGTGGAAGTCCTGCATATCGCCATCAAACTCTACCTGGCGCAAATGCCGAAAGAGGATCTGGCCGAAGAGGAGTCGAAGCGCTGGGCGGAAATCATCGAAATGTCGCTTAACCTTCAGCAAGCTGCTGAAATCCTCGAGCGTATGGGCAGCGAAGTGGCGGATAAATCCCTGGCGGCGCGGCGCGCGTTTTCCCCTGCCGGGCTGGAAGAACTGGATAACCTGCTGGGGCAACTGACCAGCAACCTGAAGCTGGCGCTGTCGGTGTTTTTCTCTGCCGATGTGGCCAGCGCCCGTCGCCTGCGGCGCAACAAGCACCGCTTCCGGATCATGAACCGCCGTTACGCCCATGCGCACGTTAATCGGCTGCATCAACAAAACGTGCAAAGCATCGAAACCAGCTCGTTGCATCTCGGTCTGCTGGGCGATATGAAACGTCTGAACTCGCTGTTTTGTTCGGTGGCTTACAGCGTGCTGGAACAGCCGGATGATGATGACGAACGCGATGAATAGCGTTTTGCGAGACAGATTCAACAACCCCGCGTCAGGCGGGGTTGTTGCTTAAATACGCTGGAAAGCCGCGCGAAACTTTTACATTTCGTGGATGAAAAGCCAGCCTGAGCGCGTTACCGTCTGGCGAAACATCGCAACGCAGAGGCTAGAAAATGATCGGTTATTCTCATACACTGAGGCACTTCATGCGCATTCCAATGGGGGTTATCATGCGCGCTTCAGCGGCCACAAAAAAATCGGTAAATGTTTCTTTAGCGCCAGATCTGCTTGACGAAGCCAGGAAGCAAAACATCAATCTTTCCGCCTTGCTGACGGAGGCGTTGCTTGAGAAGTTTCGCGAAAACCAACGCCGCACGTGGCTGCAAGAGAACCAGCAATCTATCGACGCGCTCAACCAGATGGTGGACGACAACGGTTCGTTCAGTGATTTTCAAAGGACGTTCTGATGGATCAATACGTCGCGTATCAAAACCGGGGCGCAGGGCAGGAGGTTTATCCTTTTTTGATTGCCATGCAGCATCCCGTGGCGAACGTTCTGAAGCATGTGCTGGTCATTCCCGTTATTGAACTCGCCCGGCTCAATGCCTCGTCTCCACCAGCGAAGATATGCCCGGTAGTCTCGATTGCGGGTCAGCAATATATTGCCATGACGCATATGATGGCTGGGCTTCCGGCAAAAGAGGTGGGTGACGCGGTTGCCGATCTTAGCCATTACCGCTCTGTGTTACGTGATGCCGTTGAATTTTTGCTGAACGGCTATTAAACCCACTTTATCGGCCACGTCCATCAAGCCTGAGATGTGATTCTCGCTGTACGAAACTGACGTCAGGTAAGGTATAGTCCGTTTTTTTCGGAGGAACCATGCTGCCAAATTCATCAACCCGTCTTAATAAATACATCAGCGAGAGCGGTATCTGCTCGCGTCGCGAAGCCGATCGCTATATCGAACAGGGAAACGTTTTTATCAACGGTAAGCGCGCCGGGATTGGCGATCAGGTTGTTGCCGGAGACGTGGTAAAAGTGAATGGGCAGTTGATTGAGCCGCGCAATGAAGAAGATCTGGTGTTTATCGCGCTCAACAAACCCGTCGGCGTGGTGAGCACCACCGAGGACGGCGAGAAAGACAACATCGTTGATTTCGTTAACCACAGCACCCGCATCTTCCCGATTGGCCGGCTGGATAAAGACTCCCAGGGGCTGATCTTCCTGACTAACCACGGCGACCTGGTGAATAAAATCCTGCGCGCCGGAAACGATCACGAAAAAGAGTATCTGGTGACGGTGAATAAACCGGTCACCGACGAGTTTATTCGCGGTATGGGCGCGGGTGTGCCGATGCTGGGCACGGTAACCAAAAAATGCAAAGTGAAGCGCGAAGCGCCGTTTGTGTTTCGCATCACCCTGATTCAGGGGCTCAACCGCCAGATCCGCCGCATGTGCGAGCACTTTGGTTTTGAAGTCACAAAACTTGAGCGTGTGCGCATCATGAACGTCAGCCTGAAAGGGTTGCCGCCGGGAGAGTGGCGCGATTTAACCGACGACGAGTTAATCGAGCTGTTTAAGCTGATTGAGAACTCCTCCTCGGAAGCCAAACCGGCGAAGAAAGCAAAACCGAAAGCCGCCCCTGCCAAAAGCCTGGCGGCGAAACCCGCCAATAAGAGCGGCGCGAAAACCCCGGCAGAGCTTGGGCAGCGTAAGCGCTTTACGCAGCCGGGCCGTAAGAAGAAGGGCCGCTAGTTAGCGTTTGCCGCGGGTAGGGGTGTTGGCGCTCCAGGAAAAGGTGCTGATGGTATCGGGTTTTAGCGCCTGCTTTTTCTTAATGGCTCGCGCCTGTTTGGCTGCTTTTTCACGTTCGGCCATCAGCTTGTCGATGTACTCTTTTTTGACGTGGTTGGTTTCTGAATTGGTCAGCGGTCTGCCGTGGGCGATTCTGGCGCGGTCGAGCAGGGTTTTCAGTTCGCGCTGCTCGCTTTCGGTCATCTCTTTTTGGGTCAGTCGGGGTGTTGCCATGGTAAACCTCTCGATCCGGGAGTCTCTCTGTAGACTACTGCCCCCAGGCGTTTGCCACAATCCGCGAGCCGATAAAAAAACAGCCCGGCGAGCGGGCTGAATTGTTCAGGCTTTGCGCTTTTTCAGGCGCTTAGCGGGCGTGCCGTCAACCGGTTTGCCTGACCAGTAACCCGCCAGCAGCGAGCCCGACAGGTTGTGCCATACCGAAAACAGCGCGCCCGGCAGCGCTGCGAGCGGGGAAAAATAGATTTTCCCCAGCGCGGCGGCGAGGCCGGAGTTCTGCATCCCGACTTCAATCGCCAGGGTGCGGCAGGTGGATTCGTCGAAACCAAACAGGCGTCCGCCCCAGTAGCCACCCAGCAAACCGATGGTGTTATGCAGGATCACCGCCACTATCACCACCAGGCCGACCGAGGCGATATGCGCGGCGGAACCTGCCACCACGGCGCTGATAATCGCCAGAATACACACCATCGAAAACGCAGGCAGGTAAGGCTCCACGGCTTTCACCAGCCGGGGGAACAGATGATGGACAATCAGACCCAGGCCAATCGGGATCACCACAATCTGCAGAATGCTTAGCAGCATCCCCATGACGTCGACCTGAATATGCGCATCCACATACAGGCGGGTCAGCAGCGGCGTAGCGACCACGCCCACCAGCGTAGAAACGGAAGAAATGGTGACGGACAGCGCCACATCGCCTTTCGCCAGATAAATCATCACGTTTGACGCAGTGCCGCTGGCCACGCTGCCCACCAGCACCATCCCGGCGGAAAGATCGGGCGGCATTTTGAACAACATTGCCAGCAGCCACGCCGCGAGCGGCATCACCAGATAGTGCAGGAAAATCCCGGCGGCCACCGGCGCAGGGCGCGATAGCACCCGTTTAAAATCGTCGAGTTTCAGATGCACGCCCATGCCAAACATAATCAGCATCAGCAGAGTAGCGACCCAGGGACCAATCGGCGTGAAGGTGGAGGGCGTGTAATACGCGATAACCGAAAGCAGCAGCGCCCACAGCGGGAACAGCCGCGTCAGTAATGCCAGCATGTTGTTTTCCTTTAAGTGTGTTGGTGTGTTCCCCTGCCGCTGTGATCGCGGCGGTGCGTTATCGCTGTCGGGGAAAAGGCCCGAACGAGAGCCATAAGTATTGTGTATCGTGTGGGGAGGTTTTATTCAATTGAATTATGGTCATCTACCCCTTCTGAGGCCGTAACGCCCCAGAAGGGAAACGCCGAATCACTCGAATAAATTGTGATGCAGTTTCTGGACGACTTGTTCCGCGTCGCTGCCCGGCACCAGGAAGCACAGGTTATAGCTGGATGCGCCATAGCAAATCATGCGGATGTTAAACGGCTCCAGCACGCCGAACACCTCTTTACCCACGCCACAGGCTTTCGACAGGTTGTTGCCGATCAGCGCCACCAGCGCCAGGTCCTGCTCGACTTCCACGCGGCACAGAGAAGAGAGTTCGGTCAACAGCGCCTGAGTCAGCAGGGTATCGCCGGTGGAGGTAGAGCCCGTCGTATCCAGCGTCAGCGCCACGCTCACTTCAGACGTGGTAATCAAATCCACCGAGATATTATGGCGCGCCAGGATGCTGAACACCTCAGCCAGGAAGCCGCGTGAGTGCAGCATGTTCAGGCTGTGCAGCGTCAGCAGGGTTTGTTTGCGGCGCAGCGCCAGCGCACGGAACAGCGGCGGATTATCCGTTTGATTGCACACCAGGGTACCGCCCGCTTGCGGATCTTTGCTGGAGCCGACAAACACCGGAATATCGCTGCGCACCGCAGGCAGTAGGGTCGCCGGATGCAGCACTTTCGCGCCAAACGTCGCCATTTCAGCGGCTTCTTCAAAAGCGATTTCATCGATGCGTTTCGCGGCGGGCACCACGCGCGGATCGGTAGTGTAGATGCCAGGCACATCGGTCCAGATATCCACGCGGCTGGCTTTTAACGCTTCGCCCAGCAGCGCGGCGGTATAGTCGCTGCCGCCACGGCCCAGGGTGGTGGTGCGGCCTTTGGATTCACTGCCGATAAAGCCCTGGGTAATGACCAGCCCTTCCGCCAGACGCGGAGCCAGTTGCAGGGTGCTCAGCTCGGCAAGGGCGCTCACGTCCGGCTCGGCGCGGCCAAAGCGGTCGCTGGTGCGCATCACTTTACGCACGTCAAACCACTGGGCCACCACGCCGCGCTCGCGCAGGATCTCCACAAACAGCAGGGTGGACATCAGTTCGCCGTGGCTGACCAGTTCGTCGGTCAGGGCATTGGAGGTCGCCAGCGAGGCGGCTTCCGCCAGGGTGGTGATATTTTCCAGCAGGCGGTCGATCTCTTCGCGGATCACCTGCGGATTCGCCAGGTGGCCTAAAATGTCGTGCTGAATTTTGCGGATAGCATCCAACTTCACGAAGCGTTCAGTGGCTTCCAGGCCTTCGGCCAGCGCAACCAGCAGATTGGTCACGCCCGCAGAGGCGGAAAGCACCACCAGGCGCACGTTGGGATCGGAAAGCACCACATCGGCGCTGCGGTTCATGGCGTCGAAGCTGGCGACGCTGGTGCCGCCGAATTTTGCGACGACCATCGATGAAGCTGAATATGACATAACTACCTCGTGTGATTCCCTTCGCCTTTCACGTTGTAGTTGCGTTGGGTCGTTTGCTTTGGGAATGCTAAGTAATGATTTTTTAACGTTCGCTTTTATAAATAAAGTTTCCACCGGGCCCTTGTCAACGCTGGGATTATGGGGATTTTTCATGTTCCGGGAGGGTCCAGGAAAATAACTTATAACCGCTATACTTTGCCGGGACGCTCAATTCAACAATCTGACGGCGGCGTAGCCGTCGAGTAATACGGGCAGGCCATAAAAGTCATCGCAATTGCCTGGAGTAGCGCTACAATCGACGGCAGTCACATTTTTCAAATCCACATGAGTATTGCTATGAAAAACATCAATCCAACGCAGACCTCTGCCTGGCAGGCACTACAAAACCATTACGCTGAAATGAAAGATGTCACCATCGCGTCGCTGTTCGCCGACGATGCTGACCGTTTCGCTAAGTTTTCCGCGACCTTCAACGATCAGATGCTGGTGGATTACTCCAAAAACCGCATCACCCAGGAGACGCTGGATAAACTGTTAGCGCTGGCGAAAGAGACCGACTTGCAGGGCGCGATTAAGTCGATGTTCTCCGGCGAGAAAATCAACCGTACCGAAGACCGTGCGGTGCTGCATGTGGCGCTGCGCAACCGCAGCAATACGCCGATTCTGGTGGACGGCAAAGACGTTATGCCGGAAGTGAACGCGGTGCTGGAGAAGATGAAATCCTTCTCGGAAGCGATTATCTCTGGTAACTGGAAAGGTTATACCGGTAAAGCGATTACCGACGTGGTCAACATCGGTATCGGCGGCTCTGACCTCGGTCCGTTTATGGTGACCGAAGCGCTGCGTCCGTACAAAAACCATCTCAATATGCATTTCGTTTCCAACGTTGACGGCACGCATATCGCCGAAGTGCTGAAGAAAGTGAACCCGGAAACCACGCTGTTCCTGGTCGCGTCCAAAACCTTCACTACCCAGGAAACCATGACTAACGCCCACAGCGCGCGTGACTGGTTCCTGAAAGCGGCGGGCGATGAAAAACACGTGGCGAAGCACTTCGCGGCGCTGTCCACCAACGGCAAAGCGGTTGGCGAGTTCGGTATTGATACCGCCAACATGTTTGAGTTCTGGGACTGGGTCGGTGGCCGTTACTCCCTGTGGTCGGCGATTGGCCTGTCGATCATCCTGTCAGTGGGTTATGACAACTTCGTTGAACTGCTGTCCGGCGCGCACGCCATGGACCAGCACTTCTCCACCACCGAACTGGACAAAAACCTGCCGGTTCTGCTGGCGCTGATCGGCATCTGGTACAACAACTTCTTTGGCGCGGAAACCGAAGCGATCCTGCCCTACGACCAGTACATGCACCGTTTTGCGGCTTACTTCCAGCAGGGCAACATGGAATCCAACGGTAAATTCGTTGACCGTAACGGCAATGCGGTGGATTACCAGACCGGCCCTATCATCTGGGGCGAGCCGGGCACCAACGGCCAGCACGCGTTCTATCAGCTGATCCACCAGGGCACCAAGCTGGTGCCGTGCGACTTTATCGCCCCGGCGATCACCCACAACCCGCTGTCCGATCACCATCCGAAACTGCTTTCCAACTTCTTCGCTCAGACCGAAGCGCTGGCGTTCGGTAAATCCCGCGATGTGGTTGAGCAGGAGTTTGCCGATCAGGGGAAAGATCCGAAAACCCTCGATCACGTGGTGCCGTTCAAAGTGTTCGAAGGCAACCGCCCGACCAACTCCATCCTGCTGCGTGAAATCACGCCGTTCAGCCTGGGCGCGCTGATTGCGCTGTATGAGCACAAAATTTTCACCCAGGGCGCAATCCTGAATATCTTCACCTTCGATCAGTGGGGTGTGGAATTGGGTAAACAACTGGCGAACCGTATTCTGCCGGAGCTGAACGATAACGGCGAAATTAGCAGCCACGATAGCTCTACCAACGGCTTAATTAACCGTTATAAATCCTGGCGTGGTTAATTACCCGTCCTGTTAATAATGCCGGCATAACGCCGGCATTTTTTTATCAGATTAATCCCGTTGTCCGGGGAGTATTTAAAAATCGCCACGTGAGGTTTATCTGAAATTAATTTATAGCAGACACCTTTCGTCGGCTTATTTTAGGAATTACCGGAGGCATTATTTTAATGATTATGTTTTAATATGTTGATTTATATAGATATAAATATTATCTGATTGCGTAAAATTCCCACCGCGTTTAATTATCCGAAAGCCGTCCGGTTATTTCCCCCTCGCGCCAATTCCCTGTAACAGGTTAGGTATACTCGGTCACGCCTGGTTGTTCAGGCAAATCTCCATTCATTCAATGAAAGGAACCCGATATGAAAAAAATAACCTATGGCGTATTTGCCGTGTCTCTGCTTGCCGCATCGTCTGCTTTCGCCGCTCCGGTGGAAGTGGGTGAAGCGGCGGGTAGCGCCGCGACATCGGTCTCAGCAGGCTCTTCTACTGCGACCAGCGCCAGTACGGTTGGTTCGGTAGTCGGTGTGGCGCTTGCCGCAACGGGCGGAGGCGACGGTTCAAACACCGGAACCACCACAACCACTACAACCAGTACCACCCAGTAATGTAACGGGTGTTTAACCATAACCACACTGCGGTGTGGTTATTTTGACCCTGGGGAAGCGCGTGAAGCGAATCGCGATCATTACAGTGAGCCTGCTGTTGCAGGCCTGCTCAGCCAATCTCACCGGTATGGGTAAGTCGCTCTGGAACAATGTGACGGGGCGGGATGGCGTCAATCTGACTGACGACGAAATCCATAATATGCCTTATGCCAGCCAGTACATGACGCTCAACCATGGCCCGCAGCTGTTTGTGGTGCTCGCCTTCTCGGAAGACGGGCAGCAGAAATGGGTGACGCAGGACCAGGCGGTATTAATTACTCAACACGGGCGGCTGATTAAAACCACCGGCCTGGGCGATAACCTGCTCCAGGTGGGCAATCTGGACGCCGATCCGCTGAAAGCGCCGGGGCAGATCCGCGATGGCGCAGGCTGGACGCGGGTGATGGGCTGGACCGAGCATCAGCAGGTGCGTTACGCCACTGCCCGCTCGCAGTTTCACTGGCAGGGCAGCGACAGCCTGAAAACCGGCGGCGACATCACCGCCGTTCGGGTACTGGAAGAAACGGTAACCACCGATCGTGCAAGCTGGACCAACCGCTACTGGATCGACAGCGACGGGCAAATCCGCCGCTCTGAACAGACGCTCGGGGCCGATTATTACCCGGTCACCACGCAACTTATCAAGGCGGCGAAATCATGAGAATGCTTCCTTTCACCGTCCTGATGCTGAGTCTGTTAAGCCAGACCCTCCACGCCGCGGGCACGGTAACGGTACATCGTACCGACAGCAACGAAACGCTGAATATTCAGGATGCCCAACGCTTATCCGATGTGGTGACTCAACCCGCGCTGGCGCACAGTTGGTGGCCAGGGGCCGTGATTGGCGTCACGGGGAAAACCCGCGATGAACAGGCGCGCCACCAGCAGTTGCTCACCCGGCTGGCCGCTCTCGCCGCGCAGGAGTCAGGTGAGGACGCCGCCGCCATTCGCCAGCTTCAACAGCAAATGGCGGCGCTTAAGGTCACAGACCGTCAGTTTGTCGATCTCGATCCTGATGTGCTGAGGGTCAGCACCGCCGCCAATAAACCACTGGCCGGCGATTACACCCTGTGGGCCGGGAAGATGCCTGACCATGTAACGCTGTACGGCCTGGTGAGCGGCGCGGGGAACAGGCCGTTTACGCCGGGTAAAAGCGTGGCGGAATATCTCGACGAAACCGCGTTACTTAGCGGGGCGGAGCGCAGTTACGCCTGGGTTATTTATCCGGATGGTCGGGTGCAAAAAGCGCCGGTGGCGTACTGGAACAAACGCCACGTTGAGCCCATGCCGGGCAGCGCCATCCTGGTTGGGTTTTCAGAACGGCTGTTTTCCTCCGCTTATGACGACCTTAACGCGCAACTTGTCCATTCCCTGACGCATCGGATACCGCAATGATAAAAAAACGCTACCTGTATAGCCTCGTGGCGCTGGCCGTGGCGTCGGCGTGCCATGCGGAAACCTTGCCTGCGCCGGTTGGCCCGTCGCAATCGGATTTCGGCGGCGTGGGCCTGATGCAAACGCCCACGGCGCGGATGGCGCGCGAAGGCGAACTGAGCCTCAATTACCGCGATAACGATCAATACCGCTATTACTCCGCCTCGGTGCAACTGTTCCCGTGGCTGGAAACCACACTGCGCTATACCGATGCGCGCACCCGGCGCTACAGCAGCGTCGAGGCGTTTTCTGGCGATCAAACTTACAAAGATAAAGCCTTCGACCTCAAACTGCGGCTTTGGGAAGAGAGCTACTGGATGCCGCAGGTTGCCGTCGGCGCGCGGGATATCGGCGGCACCGGGCTGTTCGATGCCGAATACATCGTGGCGAATAAAGCATGGGGGCCGTTCGATTTCTCGCTGGGATTAGGCTGGGGCTACCTGGGCACCAGCGGCAACGTCAAAAACCCGTTCTGTTCGTACAGCGACAAATATTGCGCGCGCGATAACAGCTATAACAAAGCCGGCTCTGTGGATGCGGGCCAGATGTTCCGCGGCCCGGCGTCGCTGTTCGGCGGGGTGGAATACCAGACGCCGTGGCAACCGCTGCGCCTGAAGCTGGAGTATGAAGGCAACAACTACACCCAGGATTTTGCCGGGAAGATTGAGCAGAAAAGCAAGTTTAACGTCGGCGCTATTTATCGTGCCACCGATTGGGCCGACGTTAACCTGAGCTATGAGCGCGGCAACACCTTTATGTTCGGCGTGACTCTGCGCACCAATTTCAACGACCTGCGTCCGCGCTATAACGATAACCGCCGCCCGGAATACCAGCCGGAGCCGCAGGAAGCGATTATCCAGCACAGCGTGGCGGCTAACCAGCTGACGCTGCTGAAATACAACGCCGGGCTGAACGATCCGCAACTCCAGACCCAGGGCGACACGCTGTACGTCACCGGCGAGCAGGTAAAATACCGCGACTCCCGGGAAGGGATTGAGCGCGCTAACCGAATTATCATGAACGATCTGCCTGAAGGCATCCGCACCATCCGCGTCACCGAGACGCGCGCCAAAATGCCGCAAGTCACCACCGAAACCGACGTCGCCAGCCTGAAGCGCCATCTGGAAGGCGAGCCTTTAGGCCAGGAAACCGCGCTGGCGCAGAAACGCATCGAACCGGTCACCCTGGAGAACCCGGAGCAGGGCTGGTATATCGAGCCGTCGCGCTTCAGCTTCCATCTCGACCCGGTGTTGAATCAGTCCATCGGCGGGCCGGAAAGTTTTTATATGTACCAGGTGGGCGTGATGGGGACCGCCGACTGGTGGGTCACCGACCATCTGCTGACCACCGGTAGCCTGTTCGCCAACATCGCCAATAACTACGACAAATTCAACTACACCAATCCGCCGCAGGATTCCTCGCTGCCACGGGTACGCACCCACGTGCGTGATTACGTAGAAAACGATGTCTATGTAAATAACCTGCAAGCCAACTACTTCCAGTATTTCGGCAACGGTTTTTACGGCCAGGTTTACGGCGGCTATCTGGAAACCATGTACGGCGGCGCGGGGGCGGAAGTGCTGTATCGCCCGGTAGACAGCAACTGGGCCTTTGGCCTGGATGCCAACTATGTGAAACAGCGTGACTGGCGCAGTGCGCAGGACATGATGAAATTCACCGATTACAGCGTAAAAACCGGGCACCTTTCGGCGTACTGGACGCCGCCGTTTGCCCAGGATGTGCTGATCAAAGCCAGTGTCGGGCAGTATCTGGCCGGGGATAAGGGCGGCACGCTGGAAGTCTCCAAACGCTTCGACAGCGGCGTGGTGGTGGGCGGCTACGCGACCCTTACCAACGTATCGCCGGATGAATACGGGGAAGGGGATTTCACGAAAGGGGTGTACGTCTCCGTTCCACTTGATCTGTTCTCGTCGGGCCCGACCCGCAGCCGCGCGGCCATCGGCTGGACGCCGCTCACCCGCGACGGCGGGCAGATGCTGGGACGCAAGTTTGATCTCTACAGCATGACCAGCGATCGCAGCGTTAACTTCCGCTGATCCCAGGCGCAGCGCGCCCGGCTTTCATATGCAGGCGCGCTGAGTGTTGGTCAAAACATAAGCAAATAAAACTAGATCTGGATCACATTTCTGACGTATAACGATTCCTCACTCCTGAGATGAGGACGCTGTTATGTCCACGCTATCCGCTTCGTCACGTGCGCGCGGGGAATGGGTCTCTTCCATCCTGCAAACGGTGCTGAACCTTGGCTTGCTCAGCCTTGGCCTGATCCTGGTTATCTTTCTCGGCAAAGAAACCCTGCATCTGGCTGATGTGCTCTTCTCACCCATTCAGGCCAGCAAATATGAGCTGGTGGAAGGGCTGGTGGTTTATTTCCTCTATTTCGAATTCATCGCCCTGATCGTCAAGTACTTCCAGTCCGGCTACCACTTCCCGCTGCGCTATTTCATTTACATCGGCATCACGGCGATTGTGCGGTTGATCATTGTCGATCATAAATCGCCAATGGACGTGCTGATCTATTCCGGGGCGATCCTGCTTTTGGTGATCACGCTGTGGCTGTGCAATTCGAAACGGCTGAAGCGTGAATAAAAATGGCGGCCCGAAGGCCGCCGAAGGGAGTCACAGATAAGGAAAATCACAACGGCAATAATGAGGATATAACAGTGGCATATAACGATGAAACTTAGCCTTTCACGCCTCCCGCCGTCAGCCCGCTGACCAGCCAGCGCTGGGCCAGCAGGAACACCAGGGTGATCGGGATGGCGGAAAGTACCGCAGCCGCAGCAAAGTCGCCCCACAGGTAGTTTTGCGGGTTGAGGTATTGCTGCATGCCCACGGCCAGGGTGTAGCTGTTGACATCACGCAACAGCAACGACGCGACCGGTACTTCAGTAATGGCGGCGATAAACGACAGAATAAACACCACCGCCAGAATCGGTACCGACAGCGGCAACAGCACTAAGCGGAACGCCTGCCACGGCGTTGCGCCATCCAGCGCGGCGGCTTCTTCCAGTGAGCCATCGATGGTTTCGAAATAACCTTTAATGGTCCAGACGTGCAGCGCAATCCCGCCGAGGTAGGCGAAGATCACCCCGCCGTGGGTGTTCAGACCGATAAACGGAATGTACTGCCCGAGGCGATCGAACAACGCATACAGCGCCACCAGCGACAGCACCGCCGGGAACATCTGGAAAATCAGCATGCCTTTCAGCAGGGTAGCCTTGCCGGGAAAACGCATACGGGCAAAAGCGTAGGCGCAAGTTGTGGAAAGCGCCACGATACCAACCGCGGTAATGCCGGCGATTTTCACCGAGTTCCACAGCCACAGCAGCACCGGGAACGGCGGCGGGGTGACGCTGCCGTTGGCGTGAACCACGTTAAAGCCCAGCGCCAGCTTCCAGTGCTCCCAGGAGATTTGCTCCGGGATCAGGCTGCCGGTGGCGAAGTTGCCCGAGCGCAGCGAGATCGCCACCACCATTAACAGCGGGAACATAATCGCGGCGATAAATATCAACAGTAACAAGTGCGTGATAAACAAACGCAGCTTTTGAGATTTCGGTTGCACCATAGCCATGTGTCGTCTCCTTAATCAAACTTGATGCGCGTGGCTTTGAGGTTAACAATCGCGAGCGCGCCCACCAGCAGGAAGATCAGCGTGGCGATAGCGGCGGCGAGGCCGAAATCCTGACCGCCGCCGCCTTCAAAGGCGATGCGGTAGGTATAGCTCACCAGCAAGTCGGTATAGCCTGCCGGGGTAGTGGTGCCGAGACGGTCCGGTCCGCCGTTGGTCAACAGCAGGATCAGCACGAAGTTGTTAAAGTTGAACGCGAAGCTGGCAATCATCAGCGGCGTGAGCGGTTTGATCAGCAGCGGGAACGTGATTTTAAAGAAGTTCTGGAACGGGCCTGCGCCGTCCATCGCCGAGGCTTCGTAGAGATCGTCCGGGATCGCCTTCAGCAGCCCCATGCACAGGATCATCATGTACGGGTAACCCAGCCAGGTATTGACGATAATAATCATGGCGCGGGCGGTGGTGGGGTCGGTAAACCACGCGGGGCGGATGCCGAACACCGCGCTTAACATCATGTTGATTTCACCAAAGCTCTGGTTAAACAACCCTTTGAAAATCAGAATCGAGATAAACGACGGCACCGCATACGGTAGGATCAGCAGCAACCGATAAATCGCCTTGCCCTTTAATGCTTCCCACTGCACCACGCAGGCCAACACCATGCCGACCGCCACGGTCAGCACCACGGTCAGCACCGAGAACACCACCGTCCAGACGAAGATGGCGAAGAACGGCTTCTGGATGCCTTCGTCGGTAAAGACGCGCATAAAGTTTTTCCAGCCGGTGGTCACCGTGTAGCCCGGGCTGAGTTTTTCGCTGCCCCAACTGCCATCAGCGTTCACCGCCTGATAGAAACCGACATCGGGATTAGGCGCATAGACCGCGCCGCTCTGGTTGTTGGTCAGCTTGCCGTCTTTCGCCAGCGTATACAGCGGGCGCGTGCCGGAGAACTGGCGTAATGAACTCATCACCAGTTGGCTTTCATCCGGCAGTTCGGCGGTGATCTGCGTCAGCGCCTGGCGATTCTGCGTAATGATACGCAGCGTGGCGCGTTCGCCAGTCGGCAGCGCGTCGGCTTCCTTCAGCTTCAGGGTTTGCTCGCCGCCAAAGGTAAAGGCGTCGGAGACGTAGTTTTTGCCGCTTTCGCCATCGGTGAGCGCGAGCCGCCATTTTTCGTTATCCGGGTAGAGGCCGAAGTTGAACGTTTTCCCCGCCTGATACTGGCGGTCCATCAGCACCTGCTGCGCGCGTTCGAAGGTCAGCTGGTTGGTGCTGCTGTAGTTAGTAAACGCGATGGCGATGGTGCAGATCAGCGGGAACAGAACGAACAACCCCATTCCGGCGAGGCCAGGGTAGACGTAGCGCCATGCGTAAGCGCGGCGGTTAGCGAAGATGTACAGGCCAACGGAGCTTAAGATCAGCGTCACGATGGCGAACAGATATTCCCCCTGGGCATACATCAATACCACAAGATAACCCACCAGCAGGCCGAGCAGGGCGACGGCTGACCACTTCAGCTTGTCGCTTTGCCACCAGGGGCTCTTTTTAACTACTTCCATGGGGTTTCCTTTCACAACGTGTTAGAGCGGCAAATCAACGCGGGCAGCCTGACGCTGCCCGCGACTGCTTATTACTTGGTGATACGGCCCTGCGCGTCTTTCATCGCTTCGTCCACGGTCTGACGACCGCTCACGGCGTTGATTACGGCAGTGCGAACGGCATACCAGAAGGCGGACATCTGCGGGATGTTCGGCATGATTTCGCCTTTCTCGGCGTTCGCCATGGTGGCGGCGATGCGCGGATCCTTCGCCAGCTGTTCCTGGTAAGATTTCAGCGCTACGGCGCCCAGCGGTTTATCCTTGTTCACTTCTGCCAGACCTTCGTCGGTCAGCAGGTAGTTTTCCAGGAACTCTTTCGCCAGCTCTTTGTTCGGGCTGGCGGCGTTGATACCCGCGCTCAGCACCCCAACGAACGGTTTCGATGGCTTGCCTTTGAAGGTCGGCAGCTGTGCGACGCCGTAGTTGACTTTGCTCTTATCAATGTTGGTCCACGCCCACGGACCGTTGATGGTCATGGCGGTTTCGCCTTTGTTAAAGGCGGCTTCTGCGATGGAGTAATCGGTATCGGCATTCATGTGTTTGTTTTTGATCATATCGACCAGGAAGGTCAGGCCCGCTTTCGCGCCTGCGCTGTCCACGCCGACATCTTTCACATCGTATTTGCCGTTGGCGAATTTAAACGCGTACCCGCCGTCTGCCGCGATCAGCGGCCAGGTGAAGTACGGTTCTTGCAGGTTGAACATCAGGGCACTCTTACCTTTGGCCTTGAGTTCTTTATCCAGCGCCGGGATCTCTTCCCAGGTTTTCGGCGGGTTAGGGACTAAATCTTTGTTGTAGATAAGCGACAGAGATTCCACTGCGACCGGATAAGCAATCAGCTTGCCGTCGTAACGCACCGCGTCCCAGGCGAAAGGCACCAGTTTGTCCTGGAAGGCTTTGTCCGGCGTGATTTCAGCCAGTAAGCCAGACTGCGCGTAACCGCCGAAACGGTCATGCGCCCAGAAAATGATGTCCGGGCCGTCACCGGTGGCCGCAACCTGCGGATATTTCTCTTCCAGCTTATCCGGATGTTCAACGGTCACTTTAATGCCGGTGTCTTTCTCGAATTTCTTACCCACTTCGGCAAGGCCGTTATAGCCTTTATCACCGTTGATCCAGATTACCAGTTTGCCTTCTTCTATCTTGGCGAGAGCAGAGGCGGAGAACATCATCGTTGTCAGAGCAGACAACGCGAGGATGCGTGCGCCAGTGTTGAGTTTCATATGTCCCATCCTTTTTGGTGATGTGCACGTGGATACACGTAGTGGCTTAACGCTAGCTAGTCTGCGCATCTGACAAGCGCTTCTCATCCTCCTTTACGCTACGCCCCAGGGCTCACTTGTGTGATCTGCATTGCATAAGCGCGGGTTATGTGGGCTGGCGCACACAAAAAACCCCGCTTTTTTGAAGCCGCGATCACGATTTTCCCAGGCGGGCCGCGCCTGCGGTGGCAGACCGGCTTCTCTCATCCTCCCGTCTCCTCCCCCATTAAAAAGCGTAGGGGTGGAGGATTTACCAACACCACTAATGACGGATAGTCGGTCAATAAAGATGTTTTGCGGTATTGCGACAAGTTGTTGAGGGAGAAGGGGATGGCAAGCGTTCAGCTGCGTAATGTAACGAAAGCCTGGGGCGACGTAGTGGTCTCAAAGGATATCAACCTTGATATCACTGAAGGTGAGTTTGTGGTGTTCGTCGGACCCTCGGGCTGCGGTAAATCGACATTGCTGCGAATGATTGCCGGGCTGGAAACAGTGACCAGCGGTGATTTATTGATTGGCGATAAACGCGTTAACGATGTGCCGCCCGCCGAACGCGGCGTGGGCATGGTGTTTCAGTCTTATGCGCTTTATCCGCACCTGTCGGTGGCTGAGAACATGTCTTTCGGCCTGAAGCTGGCCGGCGCGAAGAAAGAGGTTATCCAGCAGCGGGTGAATCAGGTCGCCGAAACGCTGCAATTGGCGCATCTGCTGGATCGCCGTCCGAAAGCGTTGTCCGGCGGGCAGCGTCAGCGCGTGGCGATTGGCCGAACACTTGTGGCAGAGCCGCGCGTGTTTCTGCTGGATGAACCGCTCTCCAACCTGGATGCCGCGCTGCGCGTGCAAATGCGCATCGAAATCTCCCGTCTGCATAAGCGCCTGAAGCGCACCATGATTTACGTTACCCACGACCAGGTTGAGGCCATGACGCTTGCCGACAAAATCGTGGTGCTGGACGCCGGGCGCGTCGCCCAGGTAGGTAAACCGCTCGAGCTGTATCACTACCCGGCTGACCGCTTCGTGGCCGGGTTTATCGGCTCGCCGAAGATGAATTTCTTACCGGTGAAAGTCACCGCCACCGCCATTGACCAGGTGCAGGTGGAACTGCCGAACCGCCAGCAAATCTGGCTGCCGGTAGACAGCGCGGGCGTACAGGTGGGAACCAATATGTCGCTGGGCATTCGCCCGGAACATTTACTGCCCAGCGAAATCGCCGACGTCACCCTGGAAGGCGAAGTCCAGGTGGTCGAACAGCTCGGCCACGAAACGCAAATTCATATTCAAATTCCGGCCATTCGTCAGAACCTGGTTTACCGCCAGACTGACGTGGTGTTGGTAGAAGAGGGTGCCACATTCGCCATCGGCTTGCCGCCAGAGCGTTGCCATTTGTTCCGAGAGGATGGTACGGCCTGTCGTCGTCTGCACCAGGAGCCCGGCGTTTAAGCATTCCAAAAACAACGCGATGTCCATGAGGCGTCGTTTAAAAAAGAAAAGCAATGATCTCAGGAGATAGAATGATGATTACTCTGCGCAAAGTCCCACTGGCGGTCGCCGTCATGGCAGGCATCCTGTCTGCACAGGCCGGTGCCGTTGATTTTAAAGGCTACGCCCGTTCCGGTATCGGCTGGACAGGCAGCGGCGGTCCGCAAGAGTGCTTCCAGGCTACCGGCGCCCAGAGCAAATACCGTTTGGGTAACGAGTGCGAAACCTATGCGGAACTCAAACTGGGTCAGGAAGTATGGAAAGAGGGTGATAAGAGCTTCTACTTCGATACCAACGTGGCGTATTCCGTTTCTCAGCAGAACGACTGGGAATCCACCAGCCCGGCTTTCCGTGAAGCCAACGTGCAGGGTAAAAACCTGATTGACGCATTGCCAGGTTCCACCATGTGGGCAGGTAAACGCTTCTACCAGCGTCATGACGTTCACATGATCGACTTCTACTACTGGGATATCTCTGGTCCGGGCGCAGGTATCGAAAACATCGACCTGGGCTTTGGTAAGCTTTCTTTAGCCGGTACCCGCTCTTCTGAATCTGGCGGTTCCTCAACCTTCGCCGACCGCGATCCGATTACCGGCGATCGTACCTATGACAACATCGTACCGAACGATGTATTCGATATCCGTTTAGCCGGTATGGAAATCAACCCAGGCGGTACCCTGGAGCTGGGCGTGGACTATGGCCACACCAACCTGCCGGATGATTACTATCTGCAACCGGGCGCGTCTAAAGACGGCTGGATGTTTACCGCTGAACACGTTCAGACCATCGGTACTGGCTTCAACAAGTTCGTTGTACAGTACGCGACCGACTCAATGACCTCCAACGGTAAAGGCATTCCGCAGGGTGCGCAGCTTAACAACGACGGCCACCTGCTGCGCTTTATCGATCACGGCTCGATTTCTATGGGCGACCGCTGGGACATGATGTACGTCGGTATGTACCAGGATATCGATCTGGATAACAACAACGGCACCCGCTGGTGGACCGTGGGCGTGCGCCCGATGTTCAAATGGACGCCGATCATGAGCACCCTGCTTGAAGTGGGCTATGACAACGTGAAGTCCCAGCGCACCGATTCCACCAACGACCAGATCAAAGTGACCCTGGCGCAACAGTGGCAGGCAGGCGACAGCATTTGGTCCCGTCCGGCGCTGCGCGTATTCGCAACCTATGCCAAGTGGGATGAGTCCTTCGGTTTCGCTAATAACAACACTGGTACAGGTTATACCCCGGGTTACGCATATCAGGATACCTCGGCACGTACCTTCAGCCGTGGTGATGACGATGAGTGGACCTTTGGCGCCCAGATGGAAATCTGGTGGTAATACGTAGTGAGTCTGACGAGGGGGGCTGCGGCCCCTCTCTACCCCGTAAGCGAAGTGTCCCTGGCGCGGCGCGCTATTGCCTGGCTACCGCCTCGTCATTCCAATAGAGGTTAATACAATGAAAATGAAAAAAAATCTTGTCGCGCTCAGCCTCTGTGCAGGGCTGTTGGCCTGCGCACCTTTAACCAGCTTCGCCGACGTGAATCTGGTGCCGCAGGATACATCCGCCGCACCGGCAATTCCTGCCGGCGCGCTGCAACAGCTTGCCTGGACGCCGGTCGCCCAGGGCCAGACTCAGACCACCGATCTTGCCACGACGGGGCAAACCCTTAACGCGCCCGGTATTACCGGCAAAGTCGCCGCCTACAGCGTGCCCGCTAATATTGGCGAATTAACGATTACGCTGACCAGCGTGGCGGATCAGCAGAAATCCGTCTTTGCGCCTAACGTACTGGTACTGGACCAGAATTTGTCACCCGCCGCCTATTTTCCGGCGACTTATTTTGCCTACCAGGAGCCTGGCGTGATCGCCGCCGACCGCCTGGAAGGCACCATCAAATTGACGCCTGCGCTGGGCCAGCAAAAACTGTACTTGCTGGTATTCACCACGCCGAAAGATTTGCAGCAGACGACTACCATGATTAACCCTGCCAAAGCCTATGCCAAAGGCGTTGGCAACGCGGTGCCAGATATCCCGGACCCGGTGGCGCGCCATACGACGGAGGGGACGGTAAAACTGAAAGTAAGTACTAACTCCGCATCCAGTATTTTGGTTGGCCCGCTGTTTGGTTCATCCGGACAGTCGTCAGTCACCGTAGGGAATACCGCCGCACCGGCAACCGCCTATGCCGCGCCAGCCCCGGCGCCGGTCGCTGCGCCTGCGACGGCTCATGCCGCTGCGGCCCCCGCGCCTGCCGCGAAAAGCGAACCGGTATTAAACGATACGGAAAACTATTTCAATCAGGCCATTAAGCAGGCCGTTAACAGCGGGGATATCGACAAAGCCCTGAAACTGCTGAATGAAGCCGAGCGTCTGGGTTCTACCTCCGCCCGTTCAACGTTTATCAGCAGTGTAAAAGGCAAGGGGTGATCCGCCCCGCACTGTTGATGCTTGTAAGGTTGGTGCGCTTCGGCGCACCTTTTTTTATTTGCCGCCGCGTTTGTTGCGCATTTGTTGCGCTAAATCGTCATTGGTGACGTTTCCTCCGCCAACTTCGCGCCTTTCTGCGCTACAATGCCGGAAGACCTGGTTCCGGAGAGCAAGACATGTCCCATCCTGCGCTCACGTCACTGCGTGCGCTGACCTTTTTCGACACCCTTCCCGAGCTGGATAGCGAATTGCGCGACTGGCTGCTGCTTGAAGACTCGATGACCAAACGTTTCGAGCAATTTTGCCGTAAAGTGCATGTCGATATTATCTGTGAAGGCTTTATCGGGCCGGAGTTGCCTGATGACGAACGCGCCTGCCTGCCGCAGGAGTCGCGCTACTGGCTGCGTGAAATTGTGCTGTGCGGCGATGGCGAACCCTGGCTGATTGGCCGCACCGTGGTGCCGGAATCAACCCTGTGCGGGCCGGAGCTGGCATTGCAGCACCTGGGCGAAACTCCGCTGGGCCGCTATCTTTTTACCCAGTCGACGCTCACGCGCGACTATATTGAGGTGGGGCGCAGCGAAAATTTATGGGGGCGCCGTTCTCGCCTGCGGTTATCCGGTAAACCGCTATTATTGACTGAACTTTTTCTGGCTGCGTCGCCGTTGTACCAGGAGGAAAGATAATGGAGTGGAGCCTTAGGCAAAATAAGCTGCTGGCTTATCACCGGCTGATGCGTACCGATAAACCCATCGGCGCACTGTTGCTGTTATGGCCGACGCTGTGGGCGTTATGGGTTGCCACCCCCGGTCTGCCGCCGCTGTGGATCCTGGCGGTGTTTGTCGCAGGCGTATGGCTGATGCGCGCGGCAGGCTGCGTGGTGAATGATTATGCCGATCGCAAATTCGACGGTCATGTGAAGCGTACTGCCAACCGTCCGTTGCCGAGCGGCGCGGTAACGGAAAAAGAGGCGCGCAATTTGTTTGTCGGGCTGGTGCTGCTGTCGTTCCTGCTGGTGCTGACCCTCAATACCATGACCATTTTGCTGTCGGTGGCGGCGCTGGCGCTGGCGTGGGTTTATCCGTTTATGAAGCGCTATACCCATCTGCCGCAGGTGGTGCTCGGCGCGGCGTTCGGCTGGTCGATCCCCATGGCGTTTGCCGCCGTGAGCGAAAGCGTGCCGCTCAGCTGCTGGCTGCTGTTTATCGCCAATATCTGCTGGGCTGTGGCTTACGATACGCAGTACGCCATGGTCGATCGCGACGACGATGTGAAAATCGGCATTAAATCCACGGCGATCTTGTTTGGCCGTCACGACAAGCTGATTATCGGTATTTTGCAGGTGGTGGTGATGGGCCTGATGGCGCTGGTCGGCTGGCTGAACGGGCTGGGGGCGGTCTTTTACACGACGATCCTGATTGCCGGCGGGCTGTTTGCTTATCAACAAAAGCTGATTGCCCATCGCGAGCGCGCGGCCTGTTTCCAGGCGTTTATGAACAACAACTACGTTGGCTTAGTGTTGTTTATCGGGCTGGTTTTCAGTTATCAACATCTCTAAAAAAACAGGCGGGATTTCCCGCCTGTTTTGTCTTTACGCGTCGTTGGCCTGAGCCGCCGCGCTTTCGATGGTCAACCGGATATCCGAAGTAATCAGATCCGCCAGAAGTTCGTAGACCTTCATGGTGCGGGCCGGTTCGGCATCGCCGGTATCGCTGATAAAGCCTTCATCACGCAAGGTGGAGACCAGCGTGCTGAACACCGCTTTGTCGAAGAATTCCGGCGCGTTAATCCCGTGCAGTACCGACAGACGCTGCGCCACGGTGCGGCTCTCTTTCTCCAGCGTACCGCGGTTAATGGACGGATTGGCGCTCAGCAGCCAGAAGGTGATGGCATAGCGTTGCAGCGTTTCGCGAACCCCTGCCGCCAGCAATTGCAGCGTGCGTGAACGTGCCGGGTTAAGCTGCAATTTATCGCCGTTTTCTACGATCAACTGCTGCTGCAACAGCTCATTGACCAGCGCATCAATCAGGGCACCGAGTTCGCTTTTCTCCCAGCGCAGGAACAGCTCCGCCTTGAGCATCGGATACAACACCTCGACCTGGCGCAGCAACTCTTCACGGGTGACGTGACGATGCTGGGCGATCATGGCCGCCAGCAGCGACGGTAGCACCAGCATATGGTGAATGTTGTTGCGGTAGTAGGTCATCAATACCGCTTGCTCACGCGGCAGGATAATGATGTCGCCGATAGTGTCTTTCTCGACTTCGAACTTATTCATTTGCAGCGCGTGCTCAATCAGCTCGTTAGCGGACTGGGCAGGCGTGGTCGCATCCGGTGAGTAGGGCACGTTGCGCAGCAGGCTCAGGTAGCAACCCAGCTGTTCGGTCAACTGTTCGCGGGTAAGCGAACGCTGACGCGACGCCAGCAGCGCGGTACAGCACAGGTTCATGGCGTTTGCCGCGCCCGCGTTGTTAATGCGCACCATCAGGTCGGCGGCGATGGCGTTCACCGTCGGCGTGAGCCAGGCCGGGCGGATCGCTTCGATCGGATCGATAGATTCGCGCCACTCCGGCACATGCTGGTTCAGGTACGTGGTCAGCGGCATCGGCTCGCCGAAGTTCACGTAGCCCTGGCCCAGATTGCGCAGCTTGCTCAGCCCGCTGACCATTTTCGCGAAGTTCTCTTTCTCTTTGGTTGCGCCGCGCAGTTCTTTAGCGTACGTGCCCACTTCCATTACGTGCTCATAGCCGATGTAAATCGGGATCAGCGTAATCGGGCGCGTACCGCCGCGCAGCATGGCCTGGATGGTCATCGACAGGGTGCCGGTTTTCGGATCCAGCAGGCGGCCAGTACGGGAACGGCCCCCTTCGACAAAATACTCCACCGAGTAGCCACGGCTGAACAGTTCGCCCAGATACTCGCGGAACACCGTGGAGTAGAGCTTGTTGCCCTTAAATGTGCGGCGAATAAAAAACGCGCCAAGACGGCGGAACATCGGGCCTGCCGGCCAGAAGTTCAGGTTAATGCCCGCAGCGATATGCGGCGGCACCAGCCCCTGGTGATACAGCACGTAGGACAGCAGCATATAGTCCATATGGCTGCGGTGGCAGGGGACGTACACCAGTTCGTGGCCGTCATGCGCCAGTTGGCGTACCCGCTCGGCGTTGTGTACGTTAATGCCCTGATAGAGTCGGTTCCAGGTAAAGCCCAGAATGCGATCCATCAGACGAATCGTTTCGTAGGAGAAGTTCGCCGCAATCTCTTCCATCAACGCCACAGCGTTCTGCTGGGCCTTCTCATGGGAGATTTTTTTGCTGCGCGCTTCATCTTCCACCGCGCGGGCGATGGCTTTGGAGGCCAGCAGCTTATTAAACAGATCCTGACGCGCTGGCAAACGCGGCCCTACGGCAGCCAGACGCTGGCGGGCGAAGTGCATCCGCGCCACCCGCGCCAGCTTTTGGGCGATGGTTTTATCGGTACCGTGCTCATCCGCCATACGGCGCAGCGACACCGACGGCGAAAAGCGCACAAAACTGTCGCGCCCTAACCAGGAAACGGCAAAAAATTTCTGCACGCCGTTGAGCATACGCAGCGGCGGGTTCACTTCGCCTTTTTCGCGGCCCGGCGCGCGCCCGAACATCACCGATACCGGCACCATCTGGACATCAAGCAGCGGATTGCTGCGATGCAGATCGAGATAGTCGTGGAACAGCTTTATCGACTCTTCTTTCGGGGTGTAATAGGTGAATACCCGCGGCCCGCCGTGAATAAACACATGGCGCGGCAACAGCGTACCGTCGATTTCAATCGGCTCCAGCGGGTCGGGCAAATCATGCGCCAGACACTGTTGACGCAGCGTCAGCAAGTCCGCCTTCGAGTTGTACGGAAGAACGTACATGATGGGGCGCGAGGTATCGAGCCCCAGTTCGGCGCACGGATCCGCCGGAATAGATTTGCTTTTTACCAGTACGCGTAATGGTAAATTAAGTAATTTGTAGTAAATTCGTGGCCAGCCGGACATAAACGATGTAAAGCCTCTGGTTAATAATGCAAATGCACCGCAAGAATATCAGAAACTACCGGGAATATCTGTGGTGCTTACGTTTCGTTGCTCAATGCTATTGATGCGCATTTTTTAAAAAGGTTTCTTTTCATGGCGAATAACACCACCGGGTTGATACGAATAATTAAAGCAGCAGGCTACTCCTGGAAAGGCATTCGCGCCGCCTGGAAGAACGAAGCGGCGTTTCGTCAGGAAGGCGTCGCGGCGATTGCCGCCATCGCCATCGCCTGCTGGCTGGATGTTGATCCCATTACCCGAGTGCTGCTGATCGGCTCCGTTATCCTGGTGATGATTGTCGAGATCCTCAATAGCGCCATCGAATCGGTGGTCGATCGCATTGGCCCGGAGTTTCACGAGCTTTCCGGGCGCGCCAAAGACATGGGCTCGGCGGCGGTACTGTTCGCTATTTTACTGGCGCTGATGACCTGGGGCACATTGCTCTGGTCAAATTTGCGATAACTCTTCCAGATGCCGCTAACATGCAGATATTTGCTCATTTTGTGGTTTCAAAATCGCCGTTAGCTGTATATACTCACAGCATTACTGTATATGCACCCAGGGGGCGGAATGAAAAGTTTAACGGCCAGACAGCAAGAGGTGTTTGATCTTATTCGCGATCACATCAGCCAAACCGGCATGCCTCCCACTCGTGCGGAGATTGCACAGCGTCTGGGCTTTCGTTCTCCTAACGCCGCAGAAGAACACTTAAAAGCCCTGGCGCGTAAAGGGGTGATTGAAATCGTCTCTGGCGCGTCGCGCGGTTTGCGTCTGCTGGTGGACGAAGAGGAAGGATTGCCGCTGGTAGGGCGCGTCGCTGCAGGCGAGCCGCTGCTGGCTCAGCAGCACATCGAAGGGCATTATCAGGTCGACCCGGGTCTGTTTAAGCCCAGCGCGGATTTCCTGCTGCGCGTTAGCGGTATGTCGATGAAGGATATCGGCATAATGGACGGCGATTTACTCGCGGTACATAAAACCCAGGATGTGCGCAACGGCCAGGTGGTGGTCGCGCGCATTGACGACGAAGTCACCGTTAAGCGCCTGAATAAACAGGGCAACACGGTGCAGTTACTGCCGGAAAACAGCGAATTCTCCCCGATCGTTGTTGACCTGCGCGAACAGGCTTTCTCTATCGAAGGCCTTGCCGTAGGCGTCATCCGCAACGGCGAGTGGCTGTAAGTCCTGTTGCGTGATTTGAAGCCGTAGCGCACCGCGTTACGGCTTTTTGCTTTTTACAGATATGCGTTACCGCTACGGATTGCGTCATGCCATTTTTCACGTCTGCTGATAAAGCATTGTGGCGCCTGGCGCTACCAATGATCTTCTCCAATATCACCGTGCCGCTACTTGGCCTGGTAGATACTGCCGTTATCGGCCATCTCGACAGCCCCGTGTATTTAGCCGGTGTCGCCATTGGCGCAACCGCGACCAGTTTCCTGTTTATGTTGCTGCTGTTTTTACGCATGAGCACCACCGGGTTAACTGCCCAGGCATTTGGCGCAAAAAATCCACAGGCGATGGCGCGCGCACTGGTGCAGCCGCTGCTGCTGGCGTTGCTGGCGGGGGCTGCAATTATGCTACTGCGCGCTCCGCTTATCGATCTGGCGCTGCATATTGTGGGCGGTAGCGAAGAGGTACTGCATCAGGCGCGGCGTTTTCTTGAAATCCGCTGGCTAAGCGCGCCAGCGACGCTGGCAAATCTGGTGCTGTTAGGCTGGCTGTTGGGCGTGCAGTATGCGCGAGCTCCGGTGATCCTGCTAATCGTCGGCAATGTGCTGAATATCGCGCTCGATTTGTGGCTGGTGGTGGGGCTGGAGATGAACGTGCAGGGCGCGGCGTTGGCCACCCTGGTGGCGGAATACATCACGTTCTTTGTCGGGCTGATGATGGTCTGGCATGTGATGAAACTGCGTGGTATTGACCCGATGATGTTGCTCTGCGCCTGGCGCGGCGATATCTGGCGTTTACTGGCTTTAAATCGCGACATCATGCTGCGCTCGCTGCTGCTGCAAATCTGCTTCGCCAGCGTCACGATTCTCGGGGCGCGGATGGGCAGCGATATCGTGGCGGTGAATGCCGTATTGATGACGCTACTGACCTTTACGGCCTATGCTCTGGATGGTTTTGCTTATGCGGTAGAAGCCCATTCCGGGCAGGCCTACGGCGCAGGCAACAGCAATCAGCTTATCAGGGTCTGGCATGCCGCCTGCCGCCAGGCGGGCCTGGTGGCGCTGATGTTTGCCGCGATTTATGCGCTGTGGGGCGAGCACATCGTGGCGCTGCTCACTTCGCTGCCGGTTTTGCAACAGCAGGCGGATCGCTATCTGGCCTGGCAGGTGGTGCTGCCGCTGGTCGGCGTATGGTGCTACCTGTTGGACGGTATGTTTATCGGCGCCACCCGTGGCGCAGAGATGCGCAACAGCATGGCCGTTGCGGCGCTGGGTTTTGGCGTAACGTTAATCGCTTTACCCTGGTTGGGTAATCACGGGCTGTGGCTGGCGGTTGCGGTATTTCTGGCGCTACGCGGCCTGTCGCTGTGGCTTATCTGGCGGCGTCACTGGCAGCGTAATAGTTGGTTCAACGAGCCGGGTCATGGTTAGTTACATCTACTGGCCCTGATTTACTTAATCTTTATCGCCCTGATATATAAAATATTTATAACAAAACCAGGCGTGTTTTCCTCTATCGGTTGGTTAAACATTCTGAATATAACAAACGAGTCGGAACGGTCGACTAAACTTATTATCACGTCCAGCAGATAATAACTGTTAGACATGGACGATAAACATTTAGCGTTTATAACCGAACGATGAGGACTACATCATGAATAAAGACGAAGTCGGCGGTAACTGGAAGCAGTTCAAAGGTAAAATGAAAGAGCAGTGGGGTAAACTCACTGACGACGATATGACCGTTATTGAAGGTAAACGCGATCAGCTCGTAGGGAAAATCCAGGAACGCTATGGATACGAGAAAGATCAGGCAGAGAACGAAGTGAAAGACTGGGAAACCCGTAACGATTACCGCTGGTAATCCTGACGTTTCTCAGGTCAGTCACCCTCATGGCTACCCTGCCCAGGTACAAGGATGTACCCTTTACCGTTTCATTTCCCGCGCTTTTTAACCTGAACAGAATGATCGTGACCGCAATGTTCCGGATGACGGCACGCTTCCACTTCCTTACAGCTTGAGCACAATCCGTGCGCCTCAATCACATTATGTCGCAGCGTAAACCCCATATCCGCGGCTAGCGCATCCATAATCGTTTCTACGCCTTGTGCGCTCTGCTCTTTCACCACCCCGCAGCGATCGCAAATAAACATCGCTGAAGTATGCGTCGGCTGATCGAACAAATGGCACAGCACATAACTGTTGGTGGATTCAACCTTATGGACAAACCCTTGCTCCAGCAGGAAATCCAGTGCCCGATATACCGTGGGCGGTTTGGCCTGCGGTTCGGATTCACGCAGCAAATCCAGCAGATCGTATGCGCTGATCGCACCTTTCTGTAACGTCATTAAACGCAACACTTCAAGGCGCTGCGGAGTCAGGCGTACATTCCGTTGCTGGCAGAGATCTTCTGCCAGAGCGAGCATGTGTTGGGACGTCGTCGTATCCATCAGCTTCCTCATGGGGTCACGTAAAACGGGTATTTTATCACGATCCGCCCAAAACGCCGACAGCGCTCAGAATTGATCTTCAAGCGTGTTTTTTTACACGTTCACCCGTTCGGCTGTGTCGCATTAAAAAAACCTCATCTATAAATAGTAAGTCTAACAAATAATTAACATGAGCCGCCTGAAGGCAGCGCCGCCATTGATGGGCCATGAGGCCCGTTTCTCATAGGGATATCCGCAGCAATCGTTCTCCGCTGTGTAGGACACAGCGCCTGTAATGCAAACTATGACGAGACGGACTACTGTGAAAAAAATAAAACTATCGATGGTGACGGCAGCGGTTTCGCTGCTGGTGGCGAATCAGGCCAGTGCGGCCAATACCTGGACGGAAGCGCGCGGCGACGCAATGGGAGGAACCGGCGTCGCCTCTGCGCATTATGGCAGTGGCGTGTTGATTAACCCGGCGTTACTGGCAAAAGCTAAACCCGATGATGACATTACCGTGATTTTTCCAGCGGTAGGCGCGCAAATCAGTGACAAAGACAATCTTCAGGATCAGATCGATGACATCAGCGACCGCATTAATTATTACGAAGATGTGATCAATGATTTTGGTCCGGAAGATTTACTGAATATCAACGAATCGGTACAACAATTTCAAAATGCGGCCGGAGAACTGGCCGATCAACTCGAGTCACTCGACGGCAAAATCGCGACCGCACGCGCCGGGGCCGGGGTGGCGGTTAGCATACCAAACGATGTTTTATCAGTGGCTTTTATGGCAAAAGCCTATGCCCATGCGCGGGTGAGCTCATGGATCGATCCGAACGACATCACCTATTTGCGTGGGATTCAAAACAGTAGGCTCACCGCGGGCCTGGTGGCCACAGACGCTATTCTTAACGGCACCGATGAGATCACCGATAACCTGCATTCCACTGGTTTTGGTCGGCTGGCGATTGTCTCTGACTACGGTGTCGCGTTTGCTAAACAATTCGATTTAGGCGGCGTGCCGGTTTCGTTCGGCGTAACGCCGAAATTGCAAAAAACCTGGCTGTATAACTACAGCGTGCCCATTTACCGCTATGAGAGCAGCGACTGGAACAGCAGCCGCTATCGCAACGACGACACAGGGTTTAACGTAGACGCGGGTATCGCCGCAGACTTGAGTGAACACTGGACCGTCGCCCTGAGCGGCCAGAATCTGGTATCACGGGATATCGACACCAAAGAGGTTAACGGCTTTCGGGATACTTATGAAATTACCCCGCTGGTCACAGCGGGTGTCGCCTGGCAACGCGATATGCTGACGCTGACTGCTGACGGCGATCTCACTGAAACCAAAGGATTCAAAAGCGAAGAAAACAGCCAGTACGCCGGGGTAGGCGCGGAAGTGCGTCCGCTCCCCTGGCTGGCGGTGCGCGCCGGTTATCGTGCGGATATGAAAGGCAATGATAATGACGTGTTTACCGCCGGTCTGGGCTTCGCGCCGCTTAATCGGGTGCATATCGATTTAACCGGCATGGTCGGCGAGAAAGAGACCTGGGGGGCAGGGGCGCAGCTCAAGGTGACATTCTAACATTACAGGGCGGAGTGGCGACGTTCCGCCCCTTTTCACAGAGTGTGGTATAGTGTCGCCCCTTTTTTAACCTGATACGCCATCGTTTGATTATGCTGCCAGAATCTCAAGCTACCGCTTTTGCCGCTCACCGCTTTTCCATCGCGCCGATGCTCGACTGGACCGACAGGCACTGCCGTTATTTCTTACGCCTGCTGTCGCGCCATACCCTGCTGTATACCGAAATGGTGACCACCGGGGCGATTATCCACGGCAAAGGCGACTATCTGGCATTTAGCGAGGAAGAGCATCCGGTGGCGCTGCAGCTCGGTGGTAGCGACCCGGCGGCCCTTGCGCAGTGCGCGAAACTGGCTGAAGCGCGTGGCTACGATGAGATCAACCTTAACGTCGGTTGCCCGTCTGACCGCGTACAGAACGGCATGTTCGGCGCGTGCCTGATGGGCAATGCGCAACTCGTGGCGGACTGTATCAAGGCGATGCGCGATGTGGTGTCTATTCCCGTCACCGTAAAAACCCGCATTGGCATAGACGACCAGGACAGCTACCAATTCCTGTGTGATTTTATCAACACCGTATCGGGCAAGGGCGAGTGCGAGATGTTTATCATCCATGCCCGTAAAGCCTGGCTCTCGGGCCTGAGCCCGAAGGAAAACCGCGAAATCCCGCCGCTCGATTATCCGCGTGTGTATCAATTGAAGCGTGATTTCCCGCATTTAACGATGTCGATCAACGGTGGTATCACCTCGCTTGAGCAGGCGAAAGCGCATCTGGCGCATATGGATGGCGTTATGGTTGGGCGCGAGGCATATCAAAATCCGGGGATGCTGGCGGCGGTAGATAAAGAAATTTTTGGCGTGGATAGCGCATTAGCCGATCCGGTTGCGGTGGTGCGAGCCATGTATCCTTATATTGAACGTGAACTGAGCCAGGGCGCGTATCTGGGCCATATCACCCGTCATATGCTTGGGCTGTTCCAGGGCGTACCCGGCGCGCGCCAGTGGCGACGCTATTTAAGCGAAAACGCCCATAAGGCCGGGGCGGATATCGAAGTACTGGAACGCGCGTTGCAGAAAGTCGCTAATCCGCAGTAAGTTTCGCTAAAAAATCGTCAAATTCGCTACGCCTCGTCCATCGTGACGGGGCGTAGCTTTTTATAATCAATGAGTTAATTCTGGCATGTTTCTTGTAATAGCTCTCACAGGAACGCATTTTATTGGGAGAGAAAGCCATGCTGGAAATTCTGTTCGTGTTAGGGTTTTTTGTGATGCTGCTGGTGACCGGCGTGTCGCTGTTCGGTATCCTGGCGGCGCTGGCAGTGGCGACGGCATTAATGTTTGTTGGTGGCTTATTCGCCATCATGTTTAAAGTGTTACCCTGGTTATTACTGGCGGTCGCCATTGTATGGGTGGTACGGACGATAAAACAGCCGAAGCTTCCGCTTTATCAGCGCAACAACCGTTGGCGTTACTAAGGTTTGCGGCATGGGTCACAACCTGATGATCCTGTAAGGATTTATTCGGGGTGCTGCGTAGGAATTGACGGGTTAATCTGTCAGTATGCATGGGTTAACGAATTCATCGCAGCTGTACCCTACATACGGCGCGAACTATAAAAAGAAAGGGCTTCCTGCGGGAAGCCCTAATTCTTTTTAAGGGATCAATAAACTGGAACCCTGGGTTGCCCGGCTTTCCAGCGTCTCATGGGCTTTCTGCGCATCTTTTAACGCAAAGCGCTGTTCCGGCGCGACATCCACTTTAATCACCCCGCTGGCGATCAGCGAGAACAGCTCGTTGCTGGCTTCTTCCAGTTCAGCGCGGTTGGTGACGTAGCCGTTCAGCGAAGGGCGGGTGACAAACAGCGACCCCTTCTGGTTGAGAATGCCGAGATTGACGCCGGTGACCGGCCCCGAGGCGTTGCCGAAGCTGACCATCAGACCGCGGCGCTGTAAGCAATCCAGCGACGCTTCCCAGGTCTCTTTGCCCACCGAGTCGTAAACCACCCGCACTTTTTTCCCGCCGGTGATTTCGCGCACCCGTTCGACAATATTCTCTTCTTTGTAGTTAATGATCTGCCAGGCCCCCGCCTGTTTTGCGCGTTCCGCTTTTTGCGCGGAACCGACGGTGCCGATCATTTTTGAACCCAGCGCTTTGGCCCACTGGCAGGCAATCAACCCTACGCCGCCCGCCGCCGCGTGGAACAGGAACGGCTCGTCGGGTTTGATCTCATAGGTTTTGCGCAGCAGATAGAACACCGTCAGCCCTTTCAGGAACGATGCGGCGGCCTGCTCATAAGAGATGGCGTCAGGCAGCAGGGCGACTTTATCTGCCGGCACGTTGTGCACGTCGCTGTAGGCCCCAAGGGATGACTGGGCATACACCACCCGATCCCCCGCTTTGATATGGGTGACGCCTTTGCCAACTTTGCTCACTACGCCAGCGGCTTCGGTTCCCAGCCCGCTGGGCAAGGCTGGCGGCGGATACAACCCGCTGCGGATATAGGTATCGATATAGTTAATGCCGATGGCTTTATTCTCGACCTGGACTTCATTTTCCGCCGGGTCGCCAGGGGTGAACTCAACCGCTTTGAGCACGTCGGGGCCGCCATGCTTTTGAAACTCAATGCGTATTGCCATGTATCCTCCGCTGTCATATCGTTTGGGCGCAGACATCCCATGGGATCATGCGGCATCGCGGGCTTTGTGCGCGATGCATCTTATTTCCCCAGGGTATATAATGCCCGTCCCCCTAATCTAACTCGGTAACTCCATTCACTATGGCAGGAAATAAACCCTTCAACAAACCTACTGAACCTCGCGATCCGCAAGTCGCCGGGTTGAAAATCCCCCCGCATTCGATTGAAGCGGAACAGTCGGTGTTGGGTGGTTTAATGCTGGATAACGAACGTTGGGATGACGTGGCCGAACGCGTCGTGGCGGAGGATTTCTATACCCGCCCGCACCGCCATATCTTTACCGAAATGCACCGTTTGCAGGAGATGGGCAAACCCATCGACCTGATCACGCTGTCCGAATCGTTAGAGCAACAGGGGCAGCTTGATAGCGTCGGCGGTTTCGCCTACCTGGCAGAGCTGTCAAAAAACACGCCCAGCGCCGCGAATATCAGCGCTTATGCCGACATCGTGCGCGAACGCGCGGTGGTGCGCGACATGATTTCGGTGGCCAATGAAATCGCCGATGCCGGTTTTGATCCGCAAGGGCGCAGCAGCGAAGATCTGCTGGACCTGGCAGAATCGCGGGTGTTCCAGATTGCCGAAAACCGCGCCAATAAAGACGAAGGCCCGAAAAGCATCGATCAGATCCTTGAAGCGACGGTGGCGCGTATCGAAACGCTCTACCAGCAGCCGCATGACGGCGTAACCGGGGTGGATACCGGCTATCAGGATCTGAACAAGAAAACCGCCGGGTTGCAGCGTTCCGACCTGATTATCGTGGCGGCGCGTCCTTCAATGGGTAAAACCACCTTCGCCATGAACCTGTGCGAAAACGCCGCGATGTTGCAGGATAAGCCGGTGCTGATTTTCAGCCTGGAGATGCCTGGCGAACAGATTATGATGCGTATGCTGGCGTCGCTGTCGCGCGTGGACCAGACGCGTATCCGTACCGGCCAACTGGATGACGAAGACTGGGCGCGGATTTCCGGCACCATGGGCATCCTGCTTGAGAAGCGCAATATGTATATTGATGACTCCTCGGGCCTGACGCCGACTGAAGTCCGCTCCCGCGCGCGGCGGATTTTCCGCGAGCACGGCGGGTTAAGCCTGATTATGATCGACTACCTGCAACTGATGCGCGTGCCATCGCTGTCTGACAACCGTACCCTGGAAATTGCCGAAATCTCCCGCTCGCTAAAAGCGCTGGCGAAAGAGTTGCAGGTGCCGGTGGTGGCGCTCTCCCAGCTTAACCGCTCGCTGGAGCAGCGCGCCGATAAACGCCCGGTTAACTCCGATTTGCGTGAATCCGGCTCTATTGAACAGGACGCCGACTTAATTATGTTTATCTATCGTGATGAGGTGTATCACGAGAACAGCGACCTGAAAGGGATCGCGGAAATCATTATTGGTAAGCAGCGTAACGGGCCAATTGGTACGGTGCGGCTGACGTTTAACGGGCAGTGGTCGCGGTTTGATAATTACGCGGGCCCCCAATACGATGACGAATGAATCCCCGTCATCATTCACGCCGCAGGTGCGTTGACTTCGCGCGCTCACCCCAGTCACTTACTTATGTAAGCTCCTGGGGATTCACGCACTCGTCGCCTTCCTGCAACGCGAATGATTTAGGGGATTCCCCGTAAAATCCACTTAAATGCAAGGAATGACATGCAAGCGGCAACCGTAGTAATTAACCGCCGCGCTCTGCGACACAACCTGCAACGCCTGCGCGAACTGGCTCCGGACAGTCGCATGGTGGCGGTTGTGAAAGCAAACGCCTATGGGCACGGTCTGCTGGAGACCGCGCGTACGTTAACCGATGCCGATGCTTTCGGCGTTGCGCGTCTGGAAGAGGCGCTGCGCTTGCGGGAAGGGGGCATTAAACAGCCTGTCCTGCTGCTGGAAGGCTTCTTCAACGCCGACGATCTGCCGGCTATCTCCCGCGAAGGCTTCCACACGGTGGTGCATAACGATGCGCAACTGGCGGCGCTGGAACAGGCGACGCTGGATGAACCCGTTACCGTCTGGATGAAACTGGATACCGGCATGCATCGTCTGGGTGTCCTGCCGGAAGATGCCGAGGCATTTTATGCCCGGCTTAGCGCTTGTAAAAACGTGCGTCAGCCGGTGAATATCGCCAGCCATTTCGCCCGCGCCGATGAGCCGGAATGCGGCGCGACCGAAAAGCAGCTCGCCATCTTTAATCACTTCACCGAAGGGAAACCGGGACAACGCTCGATTGGCGCGTCGGGCGGCATCCTGCTGTGGCCGCAATCCCATCTGGAGTGGGTGCGTCCGGGCATTATTCTTTACGGCGTCTCGCCGCTGGATAACAAACCCTGGGGCGAAGACTTCGGATTTAAACCGGTGATGACGCTCACCTCCAGCCTGATCGCCGTGCGCGAGCATAAGGCGGGTGAACCGGTGGGCTATGGCGGGACCTGGGTCAGCGAGCGCGATACCCGGCTGGGCGTGATTGCGCTGGGCTACGGCGATGGCTATCCGCGCAGTGCCCCGTCCGGTACGCCGGTGCTGGTTAACGGCCGCGAAGTGCCCATCGTCGGGCGCGTGGCGATGGATATGATTTGCGTCGATCTCGGCCCTGAGGCGCAGGACCAGGTCGGCGACGGCGTGGTGATGTGGGGCGACGGGTTGCCCGTCGAACGTATCGCCGCGATGACAAAAGTGAGTGCTTACGAACTTATCACCCGTTTAACGCCGCGCATGGCGACGCGCTATCTCGATTAATACGCAGGCCGTTTTTTACAGGGAAACGGCTTTGCAAACTTCCTCTCGATCTCCCGTGGTCTCCGGTTTATTGTGTAAAGTTACTACACCGTAAACCAGGAGTACCTCAGCGTGTTTCAAAAAGTTGACGCCTATGCGGGCGACCCCATTCTCTCTTTGATGGAGCGTTTCAAAGAAGATCCTCGCGCCGATAAAGTGAACCTGAGCATCGGGCTGTATTACAACGAAGATGGCATCATTCCGCAGTTGCAGGCCGTCGCTCAGGCCGAAGAGCGCCTGAACGCGCAACCGCATGGCGCATCGCTGTATCTGCCGATGGAAGGACTGAACAGCTACCGTCACACCATCGCGCCGCTGCTGTTTGGGGCTGATCATCCCGTTCTCAAGCAACAGCGTGTCGCTACCATTCAAACCCTGGGCGGTTCAGGGGCGTTAAAAGTCGGCGCTGATTTTCTGAAACGCTATTTCCCTGCGTCCGGGGTGTGGGTCAGCGACCCGACGTGGGAAAACCACGTGGCCATTTTCGAAGGGGCTGGATTCGAAGTAAGTACTTACCCCTGGTTTGATAACGACACCAAAGGCGTACGTTTTGGGGCGCTGCTGGAAAAACTCAACACTCTGCCAGCGCGCAGCATTGTGCTGCTGCATCCTTGCTGCCACAACCCGACCGGCTCCGATCTGGACAATACCCAGTGGGATGCGGTGGTTGAAGTCCTGAAAGCGCGCGAACTGATCCCGTTCCTCGATATCGCTTATCAGGGCTTTGGCGCAGGCATGGAGCAAGATGCCTACGCCATTCGCGCTATCGCCAGCGCGGGTTTGCCAGCGCTGGTCAGTAATTCGTTCTCGAAAATTTTCTCGCTGTATGGCGAACGCGTGGGCGGCCTGTCGATCGTCTGTGAAGATGCAGAAACCGCCGGTCGCGTGTTAGGCCAGTTGAAAGCCACCGTACGCCGCAACTACTCCAGCCCGCCAAATTTCGGCGCGCAGGTGGTGGCGATGGTGCTGGGCGATGACCAACTGAAAGCCAACTGGCTGGCGGAAGTGGAAGCGATGCGTACCCGCATTCTGGCGATGCGTCAGGCGTTGGTGGATGTTTTGAAAGACGCGATGCCGGACCGCAACTTTGATTACCTGCTCCAGCAACGCGGTATGTTCAGCTATACCGGGTTGAGCGCGGCACAGGTGGATCGGCTGCGCGATGAGTTTGGCGTCTATCTGATCGCCAGCGGACGTATGTGCGTGGCAGGGCTTAACAGCCGCAATGTGCAGCGTGTCGCCCAGGCTTTTGCCGCCGTGATGTGATCCTGCGGCCAGGGGGAAGCCGTTTTCAGCGTTATCCCCCTGGCCGCCGATAAATCGCCTTCCTGATTTTACCTTTCGCTCATTAGGCTACACACTTAACAGAACTGTTTTCTTTTAAGGGAGTAGCTTATGTGGTTCCAACAGACGCTGGTGCTGAAAGCCAGGCCAAGGGGATTCCATCTGGTTACCGACGAGGTTTTCAGCCAGATAGAAGGCCTTTCGCGCATCAGGGTTGGATTATTGCATCTGCTGCTTCAGCACACCTCCGCTTCTCTTACGCTCAATGAAAACTGCGATGCGTCGGTTCGCCGCGATATGGAGCGCTATTTTCTTCAGGCGGCGCCTGATAACGGTCCCTGGGAGCACGACTATGAAGGGCCGGACGATATGCCATCGCACATTAAGTCCTCGACGCTGGGCGTGTCGCTGATGCTACCCGTCAACAATGGGCGCGTGCAGCTCGGCACTTGGCAGGGGATTTGGTTAGGGGAACATCGCATCGACGGCGGGTCACGCCGGATTGTCGCCACCTTACAAGGGGAACCACAATGACGAACTCAGATTTACTGGATTATTGCATGAAGAAAACCGGCGCGGAGCAGAGCGTCCATAGTGACTGGAAAGCAACGCAGATTAAGCTGGTGGATGTGCTGTTCGCCATGGTTCACGATGTTAACGACAGGCCAGCCGTGTCGTTAAAAACCAGCCCGGAACTGGCTGAGTTGCTGCGTCAGAAACATCAGGATGTGTTTCCCAGCGCGCATTTGAATAAGGCGCACTGGAGCACGGTTTATCTGGATGGCAGTTTGCCCGCATCGCAAATTTATTACCTGATTGATGCATCCTATCAGCAGGCGGTGACGTTGCTGCCTGAACAGGTCAGGCAGCAATTGTCCGTATAACTAGCGGGATGTGGGAAGCATCGGTTTCAGGAAGCGCGCCGTGTAAGAGGCTTCGCATTCAGCGACGGTTTCCGGCGTGCCTGACACCAGTATTTCGCCGCCGCCGCTGCCGCCTTCCGGCCCCAGATCCACAATCCAGTCTGCGGTTTTGATGACGTCCAGGTTGTGCTCAATCACCACAATGGTATTGCCCTGATCGCGCAACTGGTGCAAGACATCAAGCAGTTGCTGGATATCGGCAAAATGCAGGCCGGTGGTGGGTTCATCGAGGATATACAGCGTCTGGCCGGTGCCACGTTTTGACAGCTCGCGCGCCAGTTTCACACGCTGGGCTTCGCCGCCGGACAGCGTCGTAGCCGATTGCCCAAGACGAATATAAGACAGCCCCACGTCCATCAGCGTTTGCAGCTTACGCGCCAGCGCGGGCACCGCATCGAAGAACGCGCGTGCGTCTTCAATCGTCATATCCAGCACTTCATGAATGCTCTTGCCTTTGTACTTAATTTCCAGGGTTTCGCGGTTATAGCGTTTGCCTTTGCACTGGTCGCACGGCACGTAGATATCCGGCAGGAAGTGCATTTCTACCTTGATCACACCGTCGCCCTGGCAGGCTTCGCAGCGACCGCCGCGCACGTTAAAGCTGAAGCGCCCCGGCGTGTAGCCGCGTGAACGCGCTTCCGGCACGCCGGCAAACAGCTCGCGCACCGGCGTAAACACGCCGGTATAGGTCGCCGGGTTGGAGCGCGGCGTACGGCCAATCGGGCTCTGGTCGATATCGATAACTTTATCGAAATGTTCCATGCCGTGGATTTCGCGATACGGCGCAGGTTCGGCGATCGTCGCGCCGTTAAGCTGGCGCTGGGCGATAGGGAACAGGGTATCGTTGATCAACGTCGATTTACCCGAGCCGGATACGCCGGTAATACAGGTAAACAGGCCCACCGGCAGCGTCAACGTCACGTCTTTCAGGTTGTTGCCCTTCGCGCCCACCAGCTTAAGGACTTTCGCCGGATCCGCCGGTACGCGCTGTTTCGGCACTGAAATTTCCCGCTTGCCGCTCAGGTACTGGCCGGTCAGCGATTCCTGAACCGCCATGATGTCTTTCATGGTGCCTTCAGCCACCACCTGGCCGCCATGCACGCCCGCGCCGGGGCCGATATCGATAATATGGTCGGCGGCGCGAATCGCGTCTTCATCGTGTTCCACCACAATCACGGTGTTACCGAGATCGCGCAGGTGGATCAGCGTTTCCAGCAGGCGTTCGTTATCGCGCTGATGCAGGCCGATTGACGGCTCATCCAGTACGTACATGACGCCTACCAGCCCCGCGCCAATCTGGCTTGCCAGACGGATACGCTGGGCTTCGCCGCCGGACAGGGTTTCCGCCGAGCGGGAAAGCGTTAAATAGTTGAGGCCGACGTTCACCAGGAATTTCAGGCGATCGCCAATCTCTTTCAGCACTTTTTCAGCGATTTTCGCGCGTTGGCCGGACAGTTTCAGATTGGTGAAAAAGTCCATGGCGTGGCCGATGCTCATGTCAGAGATGGTCGGCAGCGCCGTGTTTTCAACGAACACATGGCGTGACTCACGGCGCAGGCGGGTGCCTTCGCAGGTCGCGCAGGGGCGGTTGCTGATAAATTTCGCCAGGTCTTCACGCACGGCGGAAGACTCGGTTTCTTTATAGCGGCGCTCCATATTGTGCAGCACGCCTTCAAACGGATGGCGGCGCACGGAGGTGTCACCGCGATCGTTCATGTATTTAAATTCGATGGTTTCCCGGCCAGAACCGTTGAGCACCACGTTCTTCACGGTGGCGCTCAGTTCATTCCACGGCGTTTCCACGTCGAATTTGTAATGATCCGCCAGCGAACGCAGCATGGTGAAGTAGTAAAAGTTACGGCGGTCCCAGCCGCGGATAGCGCCGCCAGCCAACGACAGCTCGCCGTTTTGCACCACGCGATCGGGATCGAAATACTGTTGAACGCCCAGGCCGTCGCAGGTCGGGCAAGCGCCCGCCGGGTTGTTGAACGAAAACAGGCGCGGTTCCAGTTCGCGCATGCTGTAGCCACATACCGGGCAGGCGAAGTTAGCCGAAAACAGCATCTCTTCCGCGTCGGTATTGTCCATATCGGCGACCATCGCCGTACCGCCGGAAAGCTCCAGCGCGGTTTCAAACGATTCCGCCAGACGCTGCGCCAGATCGTCACGTACTTTGAAACGATCGATAACCACTTCGATAGTGTGCTTTTTATGCAGTTCCAGGGTCGGCGGATCGGAAAGATCGCACACCTCGCCGTCGATACGGGCGCGGATATATCCCTGGCTCGCAAGGTTTTCCAGGGTTTTGGTATGTTCGCCTTTACGCTCTTTGATCACCGGCGCCAACAACATCAGGCGCTTGCCTTCCGGCTGCGACAGCACGTTATCCACCATCTGGCTGACGGTTTGCGCCGCCAGCGGGACATTGTGATCCGGGCAGCGCGGTTCGCCGACGCGGGCAAACAACAGACGCAGATAATCGTGAATTTCAGTAATGGTGCCCACCGTAGAGCGTGGGTTATGCGACGTCGATTTTTGCTCGATCGAGATTGCAGGGGAGAGCCCCTCGATATGATCGACATCCGGCTTTTCCATCAGCGACAGGAATTGACGCGCATACGCCGACAGCGATTCGACGTAGCGACGCTGCCCTTCGGCATACAGGGTGTCAAAAGCCAGTGAGGATTTGCCTGAACCCGACAGCCCTGTCACGACAATAAGCTTGTCGCGGGGGATGACGAGATTGATATTCTTGAGATTGTGGGTGCGGGCGCCCCGTACTTCTATCTTATCCATTCACCTTTCCCGGTAGAAACGCTGTTTGCCTGGTCTTTCATGTTGCGCAAGAAAAGAGAACCGGCTGTCAGAAACGGCTAATTATGACACAATTTGACCTGAATGGATATACAGTATTGGAATGCATCTTCCAGCGTTTTGTGCGAAAATGTCGTCCTGGCGCTTTTTTCTGGAATACTGCTCGCAGCTATTACACTGCGGCTTTGTGATGGTACAATCGCGCGTTTACACTATTTAGAAACCTTTCAGGAGACTCGATCATGGCCAGCAGAGGCGTAAACAAGGTTATTCTCGTGGGTAATCTGGGCCAGGACCCGGAAGTACGCTATTTGCCGAGTGGTGGCGCAGTCGCTAACTTCACGCTGGCTACTTCGGACTCCTGGCGCGACAAGCAAACCGGCGAGATGAAAGAACAGACGGAATGGCACCGCGTGGTGATGTTCGGCAAACTGGCGGAAGTAGCCGGCGAATATCTGCGTAAAGGTTCCCAGGTCTATATTGAGGGCCAGCTGCGTACCCGCAAATGGACCGATCAATCCGGCCAGGAGCGCTACACCACCGAAATCAACGTTCCGCAAATCGGCGGCGTAATGCAGATGCTGGGTGGTCGCCAGGGCGGTGGCGCACCGGCAGGTGGCGGTCAGCAGCAGGGCGGTTGGGGTCAGCCTCAGCAACCGCAGCAGTCCCAGGGCGGCCAGTTCAGCGGCGGCGCGCAACCACGTCCGCAGCAGCAGGCTCCGGCGCAGTCAAACAATGAACCGCCGATGGATTTCGACGACGATATCCCGTTCTGATGTGACCTTAAGCATCAAATAAATCAACCCGCAATCAACATTGCGGGTTTTTTATTTTCTCTCAGGCATCTGCCTCAATAATAATGTTCAATCCTGGTTTTCCCATCGCGATTTAAACATCCCTGTTACTCTCCTGCCGTTAACGCCTACCTCTTTGTTAGGATTTTCGCCTTATTAAACTGATGCGAAACTTACTCCCACAAAATAAAGGGTTTTATACAAATGTAATAATCCCGCGAATAAACAGTTTTACGCGGAGATGAAATAAAGCCGGAAAAAATATTCACAGACCACAGGGAGACCGAATGACTATCGCAACCAATCCATTCAAAGCAGACTGGAGCCGTCGCGGCAATTTGCTTTGTCATGGTCACTGGATTATTACCTTTGAGGGGCGACCCGTGGAACTTCCTGAGCCTCGTCGTGAAAAAGATATGGGTACCAGGGGGATTTATTCCATTATCGATCCCGATGACGAAACTTTCGCGGATGGGTTGCCTGAAGATGAATGGATACTCGAAAATGTTGAATGGTTAACGGATTGCTTTTTTGATAACGCTATCCCGCTGGAAGAAGAGCATTACCGTGCATTCTGGAAAGCGGTAAACAAGCAGGACTGGCGTTGCACCAGCTGTGCGGGTTGCATGTAAAAAGCATCTAAAAAAAAGCCTCTGCATAGCAGAGGCGGGAAAATCAGGTCAGGATCATCGGCCACTCGGGCGGAGTCTGGCTAAGCACATCCCACATAACATCCTTGACGTGAGACCATGTTGCCGCGAAATCGATAGACAAACCCAGCAAACCCGTTGCGAAAGCGCAGGACGCTGCGATGCCTATTCCACTGCTGATTACCGCCAGCACTGCATAATCAGATTTACGAAATTGAATATTCAGGGTGCTGGCAAGAAACATCATCACGGCGCTGAGAAGTTGCCAGCGCATCATAACAATGCCAGTAGTCAGGGTAGCCATGTCACTGATTCCTTTAAATAAAGGCAACGCCTGTCAGGACAGGAGATAAAACTCCCGGCGGGTATCTGGCAAGCGTAGGGTTACTAACAATGAATGCAAATGCAGTAATTACATCTGATGTGTGAACTATATCACATTTGTTCTTTTATTCGCCACATCGAAGCGCTAATTTTTTTAGTGCTTAATAACCTTATAAATATTAAGACAAGCGGTCTGGCTTAAGCGAAGCGTTATTCCTTTCAGTAATAAAAACTCACCCTTTTGTCGTATTTCTTTCCTGTTTGCTAACTGAAATAGTGAATGGAGTTATGCCTGATAACATTTGCATAATACTTAATTAACTTCTATCGTGCATTATGCGTGACCGTAACATCGCCTTTATAGGTAATAAACAATTCAACCTCCTGATTTAAATGGGATTCAATAAGTCGCTAGATATTCATTTACGCACCAGAGTGTGTTTAACGCGCCCATTTATTTCTGCTTTCTAACGTTTCGCTAAATCGAGCTATTCATTACGGATGAGTGTTTATTATTTTTATTTTCAATAACATGTGAAAATGATAAGAAATGAATACTGCACAAAAACATAATCTCCTGGGAGATGGCGCTCAGGTATTGCGTATCCTGACCCAGGTGATTCCGCAGCTTTTACCGCATCGTTCATTGAAAGATATCGTTGGGGATATTCAGCACGCCCTGGGCAGTTCCGTCACCTGGATTGCCATTGAACATGATGGAGAACTTCAGGTTCATCACTCTGATGAAGGGGAGGATGGCTATGCGCAGGCGTGCCAAATCCTGTCGCATCCCCGCATCGTCGATCACCCTTACGTCTGGCGTATGCTGTCATGGCCGCAGGGCGTGGGGGCGCTTTTTTATCCGGGCCGGGAAGCACCTCTGAGTCAATTGCAAACCGGCATTTTATGCAAATTACCGCTGCGTGATTATGCGTCTACCGCCTGGCTGTTTTTAGCCTATCAACACACTCTGCCATCCATTACCATCCTCAAACACGGCGTGACGATCCTGGCGGACAAACTGCGGGATTATTTACTGGAGCAATCCGCCCGCGAATTCGCGTATCAGGAGCTCCAGCAGATTTCCGAACAATACAAAATACTCTTTGAGCGCGCGCCGGTATTAATGAATTCATTCGATCGAAACGGGCGTTGCACATTATGGAATGGTGAATGTGAAAGGGTATTCGGATGGACCATAGAGGAAATAAACCAGGCGGAAGATCCATTGGCACTATTTTATCCCGACCCGGTTATTCGCAGCGAGGTTCGGGAGTCGATCAATTCCAGCCCACTCACCGCCATGAAAGAGTGGCATCCCCTGCGACGTGACGGTACAACGTTAACGACGCTCTGGGCCAATATTTTATTACCGGATAATAGTGTATTGAATATTGGGCTTGATATTACTGCGCGTAAACAGGCCGAAAGGATATTAACGCTTAAAGCCACCATTGACGATCTCACGCAGTGTTTTAATCGGGCAGAAATATTAAATAAGCTCGAGAAGCAGCTTGACGCAACGCCCGTAGAGCCTTTTGCCGTTTTAATGATCGACCTCGATTATTTTAAACGTATTAATGATTCATGGGGACATGCAGCGGGTGACCAGGCGCTGCAGCATTTTTGCGATTGTCTCCGCGCCTGTGATTTCCCGGAATTTTATGTCGGGCGTTTAGGCGGGGAAGAGTTCTTAGTGTTACTTAAGGGAGGTGATTGCAATGATGCGGCGGTTTTTGCTGGACAACTTCGCGAAATGCTGGCGACAGCACCATTATTGATTGAGGATGTACCCGTTACGTTATCCTTTAGCGCCGGCGCGCTCGCCATCAGAGGGAAGGAGCTGATCCTTTCACAGGTGCTCACGGAAGCAGATAAAGCGCTTTATCAGGCCAAACATACCGGGCGTAACCGTACAGTTTGCGTTCGGCCCGGGGAGATTTGTTAACCGCTAAGCGCGCAGTGATTAATCCACAATCAATTCAGGTGTTTTAATTATTAAAATTTAATTAGATGTAATTAAGGTTACCGTTAAACAGCGAAAATAACGCACTTAAGATAAATTAACGCATTTTTTCTGGTAAAACCTGTGAATAATCTGAATAGATAAAGAAATTATATTCTGTGATAATAAAATCCTGTTGCTAATGTTCCGTTATTCATGCAACGTAACGCCTGTTTGCAGAGTGTCTATTCATAACCAAGCAGGCACAAACAGCAGGGATATGAGATCACGATGAATTTCAGGGCACGAAAAAACGCGTTACGACTGGCAGGCATTACACTCGTGGTGCTGCTTCCTGTCGCGCTTGCCCTGTGGTTAGCCCATCTTCGCGCAATAAGCGATACCCGCGCCCACCTCCATGCGTTTGCGCAATTAGTACTCGACAAAACCGAAATTGTAATCAAAGACGTTGACGCCGCGCGTGAGGAAGCGCTCACCTGGGCTGGTTTAATATGCAGTGCCGATCATCGGGCTAATATGTTGAATATCGTGCGCGGCCATCTTTATGTTGCGGATTTGATTTATGCCAGCGAAGATGAATTTCATTGCTCGACGGCAATGAACATGAAACAACACTGGATCATGGATGCCGCAAACTATACCCGCAGTACTAATATTGCGATCTATTATTACCGCGATACGCCATTTTATTCCGGACATAAAATGGTGTATATGCGTAAAGGGAACTATGTCGCGGTAGTGAATCCCCTTTCCTATAGTGAAGTGATGTCCACGGATAGCCATTTACAGTTTGGCTTGTTTGATACCGTGACGAATCAATTCTTTTCGTTAAGCCAGCAGGCCGATGCGAAATTATTTGAACAGTTAATCAGTAATAAAGAGACCAATTTTCAGGTCAACGATCGCTATTATGCGATTGCGCAATCCAGCGTGCGTCCGATCGCTATTATTGTCTCGACCAGTTCGCAGCGTATATTCCAGGAGTGGTATCACCAGATTACCCTGACACTGCCGCTGGGACTCATTTGCAGCGTGATTATTCTGCTGATGTGGTCGCGTACCCGTCAGCAGTTTAATTCGCCTGCCCGCATGCTACAGCGTGCGCTGCAAAAACGTCAGCTTTGCCTCCATTATCAACCGATAGTCGATATCAAAAACGGCACCTGCGTCGGCGCTGAAGCGCTATTGCGGTGGCCCGGTTTTAACGGCCCGATAATGAGCCCGGTTGAGTTTATTCCGCTGGCGGAAAAAGAGGGATTGATTGCCCGGGTTACCGATTACGTCATAGAAGAGTTGTATCAGGATCTCGGCGAGTTTTTGGCGGCCCATCCGGAGCTTTATATCTCCATCAATCTTTCCGCGTCCGATTTTCACTCTGCCCGTCTGATCGCGCTGATCGAACAGAAAAACCGTCAATTTGGCGTTAAAGCGCAGCAAATTAAGATCGAAGTGACCGAGCGCGGCGTGATTGACGTGACGAAAACCGCACCGGTGGTTCAGGCCTTCCGCCGCTCAGGCTTTGAAATTGCCATCGATGATTTTGGTACCGGCTATTCCAATCTTCATAATCTGTACTCGCTGAATGTCGATATGCTGAAAATCGATAAAACCTTTATCGACACGCTGACCACCAACAGCACCAGCCATTTAATCGTTGAGCATATTATTGAAATGGCGCAAAGCCTGCGCCTCAAGATTATTGCCGAAGGGGTGGAAACCCCTGAGCAAATTAGCTGGCTGTTAAAGCGTAACGTGCAGTTCTGTCAGGGGTGGTATTTCGCGAAGGCGATGTCGTCTCATGAACTCATTAGCTGGGTATACGAGGCTGAAGTTAAGACGTTATTACGGGAAGCTAATCCCGCCACTCTGGTCTGAAGCCGGTAGTCGGTCGGCGTAATGTCATATTCCCGGCGGAACACGCGTGAAAAAGTCTGCTGTGAAACGTAACCGTGATCCATGGCAATATCAAAAATAGGCCGCCGCGTATTACGCAGCGCTTCTGCCGCCATCGATAACCGGCGCTGACGAATATACTCTCCGAGCGACTGCCGCATCACGGTGCGGAACATCCGCTGTAAGTACCATTTTGAATAACCAGATTTTTTCGCCACCACGTCGATATTCAGCGGTTGGTCAATGTGTTCATCGATCCATTCAATCAGTGTGCTGATAATTTCCGGATGTGACATAAGCGTCCCTCATCGTAAGTTATCGATAGTCGTTCTCATTGGCGGCGAGTATAATTCCTCAAGTTAACTTGAGGTAAAGCGTTATGGAGAAGAAAAAACCGCGCATTAAACCCTTTCTGACGCCCGGCGAAGTGGCAAAACGCAGCGGCGTCGCCGTTTCCGCGCTGCATTTTTATGAGAGCAAAGGGCTGATAAAAAGTACCCGTAATGCGGGAAATCAGCGGCGCTATAAGCGTGATGTGCTGCGCTATGTGGCGATCATTAAAATCGCTCAGCGTATCGGTATCCCGCTCGCCACCATTAATCAGGCGCTCAGCGTATTGCCTGAAGGGCATTCCATCAGTCCGAAGGAGTGGCAACAGCTTTCGTCACGCTGGCGGGACGAGCTTGACCGACGTATCCAGACTTTAACGTCGCTGCGTGATGAACTGGATGGCTGTATCGGCTGCGGATGTTTGTCGCGTCGCGATTGCCCGTTGCGTAACCCGGAGGATCGGCTGGGCCTGGAAGGGACAGGCGCGCGATTACTGGAAGAGGGTGAACACTAAAAAAACTAAAGCGCCAACTGCGGGCGCTTTAGTTTGGTTCCGGTCTTTGTCTTTATCAGTATCCCGCTTTCTCACGGGAGGGTTTCCCCCGACGTCGGCGCCCCTCAATCGTAGTCTCTCAGGAGGTTCCGGTCTGCACCGATAATTTGAGTATATCCCTGGTCCCTGTTTCTTCCAGCCATTCTGGCGGTTTTTTGCGCTAACTTTTGCGCCAACTTGCCGCAATTTTCTATAGTTAAATTCACCTCTTCGCGATGAGAACTTGCCATGCTGACCGTGCATCACCTGAATAACTCCCGATCGCAGCGTATTCTTTGCGCGCTGGAAGAACTCAATTTGCCCTATCAGATTGTCCGCTACCAACGTGAACCCACGATGATGGCGCCGCCTGCGCTGAAAAAAGTGCATCCGTTGGGCAAATCACCGGTGCTGGAGGACGAGGGGGTTGTGCTGGCGGAGTCCGGCGCGATCCTGGAATACCTTCAGGAAACCTACGATAACCAGGGTCAACTTAAGCCTGCCGATGCCCAGGGAAAAATCGATTACCGCTTCTGGCTGCACTACGCAGAGGGATCGCTGATGCCGTTGCTGATGATGAAGCTGGTGTTCAGTAGCCTGGGTAAACCGCCGGTGCCGTTTGGCTTTCGCACCCTGGGTAAACTGTTAGGGCAGGGGGTACAGAAAAGTTATCTGAACAAACAGATCGCCACCCATGCGCAATTTATCGAGCAATCGCTTGAGGGCCGCGAATGGTTTGCCGGGGATCGCTTTAGCATGGCGGATATCCAGATGAGCTTTCCGGCTATTGCGCTGCTGACCCGGGGGGGAATCGATAATTTGCCTAACCTTCAGCGCTGGAAGCAGCGTTTCGAACAACGACCGGCCTGGCAGCGCGCCATCACCAAAGGCGGGCCATTTTCGCTTCCCGGCGGCTAATCATGCATCCATGGTTGAGTGGATTTTGTTATGACTTTGCGCATCGACGATAACGTTTGCGCATTTGTCGGTGAAGAAATCATCACCTGGATGAATTTTTCGCGAAAAGCGGCAAAGTTAAGTTGAAAAACCCCGTCACAAGGCTGGATAATCGTTTGCCTTAACTTTACGCACCGTTTTCTATGCGCGGAGTTAAACGTTTGCTTATTGTGACCCCACCCATTTGTCACTCATTGAGCACAGGGATCTGACGTTTAGCTGGCAGCGGGTTGTCCACCACGCATAGAAACGAACTACAAAAAATCTCAGGGGATGTTTCTATGTCTACGCCATCTGCGCGTACCGGCTCGCTTGATGCCTGGTTTAAGGTTTCTGCCCGTGGCAGTACCGTCCGTCAGGAAATCGTTGCAGGCCTCACCACCTTTTTGGCCATGGTCTATTCCGTTATCGTAGTTCCGGGCATGCTGGGTAAAGCGGGCTTCCCGCCAGCCGCCGTTTTCGTTGCAACCTGTCTGGTTGCCGGTATCGGCTCATTACTGATGGGCCTGTGGGCAAACCTGCCGCTGGCGATCGGTTGCGCGATCTCCTTAACCGCCTTTACCGCGTTCAGCCTGGTGCTGGGCCAGCAAATCAGCGTGCCGGTCGCCTTAGGCGCGGTGTTCCTGATGGGTGTGCTGTTTACCATTATTTCCGCCACCGGCATTCGTAGCTGGATTTTACGCAACCTGCCCCAGGGCATTGCGCACGGCACCGGTATCGGTATCGGCCTGTTCCTGCTGCTGATTGCGGCGAACGGCGTTGGCCTGGTTATCAAAAACCCGCTGGACGGCTTGCCGGTGGCGTTGGGTCACTTCGCCAGCTTCCCGGTGATCATGTCGCTGATTGGCCTGGCGGTGATTATTGGTCTGGAAAAACTGAAAGTGCCGGGCGGCATCCTGCTGACCATTATCGGCGTTTCTATCGTGGGGCTGATTTTCGATCCGAGCGTGAAGTTCTCCGGCCTGTTCGCCATGCCGTCGCTGAGCGATGAAAACGGCAACTCGCTGATCGGCAGCCTGGACATCATGGGCGCGCTGAACCCGGTGGTGATCCCAAGCGTACTGGCGCTGGTGATGACGGCGGTGTTCGATGCCACCGGGACAATCCGCGCGGTAGCCGGTCAGGCAAACCTGCTGGATAAAGACGGGCAGATTATCGATGGCGGCAAAGCGCTGACCACCGACTCCCTGAGCAGCGTGTTCTCTGGCCTGGTGGGCGCAGCGCCTGCCGCAGTGTATATCGAATCCGCCGCAGGTACGGCGGCGGGCGGCAAAACCGGCCTGACGGCAATCACCGTTGGCGTGCTGTTCCTGCTGATCCTGTTCCTGTCTCCGCTCTCCTACCTGGTACCGGCTTACGCCACTGCGCCTGCCCTGATGTATGTCGGCCTGCTGATGCTGAGCAACGTGGCGAAAATCGATTTCGCAGATTTCGTTGACGCCATGTCCGGCCTGATCACCGCCGTGTTTATCGTGCTGACCTGTAACATCGTAACCGGCATCATGATTGGCTTCGCATCGCTGGTGATCGGTCGTCTGGTCTCCGGCGAATGGCGCAAGCTCAATGTCGGCACCGTGATTATTGCTATCGCGCTGGTGGCGTTCTACGCGGGCGGTTGGGCGATTTAATCGTCACCCACTCTGATAAACGGGCCGAAGTCGGCCCGTTTTTGTTTTTAAGGCACATCCTGTTTCCTTTTTGTTGGTGTCGATGTTCTATTATCTGAGGAGTCTCTTTTTTCGACAGGCATCATCGCATTCAAGGACAGCATGGAAATTTTCTTTACCATTCTTATCATGACCCTTGTGGTCTCGCTCTCCGGGGTCGTTACCCGGGTACTTCCCTTCCAGGTTCCCCTCCCGTTAATGCAAATCGCCATTGGCGCCTTGCTCGCCTGGCCGACGTTTGGTTTGCATGTGGACTTTAATCCGGAACTGTTTCTGGTGCTGTTTATCCCGCCGCTGCTGTTTGCCGACGGCTGGAAAACGCCGACCCGTGAATTTCTCGATCATGGACGGGAGATCATTGGCCTCGCGCTGGCGCTGGTGCTGGTCACCGTAGTCGGGATCGGTTTCCTGATTTACTGGATGGTGCCGGGCATTCCGTTGATCCCCGCTTTTGCGCTGGCCGCTGTGCTGTCGCCCACCGATGCGGTGGCGCTGTCCGGCATCGTCGGCGAAGGGCGCATCCCGAAGAAAATCATGGGCATTTTGCAGGGCGAAGCGTTAATGAACGACGCCTCCGGCCTGGTGGCCCTGAAGTTTGCCGTGGCGGTGGCGATGGGCACCATGGTGTTTACCGTGGGCGGCGCGACGGTGGAGTTTATGAAAGTGGCGATAGGCGGTTTGCTGGCCGGTATCGCCGTCGCCTGGCTGTATGGGCGGTCGCTGCGCTGGCTGAGCCGCTGGGGCGGCGATGAACCCGCTACGCAGATTGTGCTGCTGTTCCTGCTGCCGTTCGCCTCTTATTTGATTGCCGAACATATTGGCGTATCCGGCATTCTGGCCGCCGTGGCCGCCGGGATGACCATCACCCGTTCCGGCGTGATGCGCCGCGCGCCGTTAGCGATGCGCCTGCGCGCCAACAGCGTCTGGTCGATGCTGGAGTTTGTGTTTAACGGCATGGTGTTTCTGATGCTTGGCCTGCAAATGCCTGGCATTCTGGAAACCTCGCTGACCGCCGCCGAAGCCGATCCGAACGTCGAAGTGTGGATGTTGTTCCTCGATATCTTCATCATCTACGCGGCGTTGATTCTGGTGCGCTACGCCTGGCTGTGGGTGATGAAACACTTCAGCCGACGCTTCCTGAAGAAGAAGCCGATGGAGTTTGGCGCGTGGAAAACCCGTGATCTGTTGATCGCCTCCTTCGCGGGCGTGCGCGGGGCCATTACTCTGGCGGGTGTGTTGTCTATCCCGCTGCTGCTTGCCGACGGCACGCCGTTCCCGGCGCGTTATGAGCTGATTTTCCTGGCGGCGGGCGTGATCCTGATTTCCCTGTTCGTCGGCGTGATTATGCTGCCGATCCTGCTTCAGCATGTGGAAGTGACCGATCAGGCGAAAGCGCGGGAAGAGGAGCGCCTGGCGCGTTCGGTGACGGCGGAAGTGGCGATTGTCGCTATCCAGAAAAAAGAGGAACGCATGGCGGCGGACGTCAATGAAAACATCGACACCCAACTGCTGAAAGAGGTGAGCGCACGGGTGATTGGGAATCTGCGCCGCCGGGCCGACGGGCGCAGCGACGCGGAAAACAGCGCGCTGGAAGAGAATCTGGAGCGCCGGTTCCGCCTTGCCGCGCTGCGCTCAGAACGCGCAGAGTTGTACCATCTGCGCGCTACCCGGCAAATCAGTAACGATACGCTGCAAAAATTGCTGCACGATCTCGATTTGCTGGAAGCGCTGCTTATCGAGAAGCATTAAACCTTACTGGCCAGCGGCGGCTGGCCAGTACTCTTTGCAGCACTGCAGCCAGGCCTGAGCGCTGTGGGAAAGGTACACCCCTTCACGCCAAATCATCCCTAACTCCCAGCGTAACGGGCTGCGCAGCGGCATCCAGGTCAGAATTGTGTTATCCAACTTACGGCAGATCGGCTCCGGTAAAATCGCAATCCCGACGCCCGCCTGTACCATCGCCGCCAAAAAATCCCACTGCCCGCTGCGTACCGTGATATGCGGGCTGATGCCGAGCGTGGCAAACAACTGCATGAGCTGGCGGCTTAACGAGAAATCCTCGTTGTAAATCAATAGCGGATGTCTGGCCAGTTCATGCGGCTCGACAAAATCCCGTTTAACCCAATCGCCGGAGCGGGGGGCGAGCACGCACAGCGGATGGCTAAATAAAGGGAGTGTGGCGAACTCATGTTCTTCTTCAACCGGCAGGGCCGTCATCGCTAAATCCAGCTCGCCATTCATGACCGCCTGCTGAACGGTCAGGCCGCCGAACTCGGAGATTTTGAGCTCCACACCCGGATAGCGCTGGCGGTATAAGCCAATCGGCCCGGCCATCAGCATTCCCACCATCGGCGGGATACCGAGGCGCAGCGTTCCTTTCTCAAGGTGATGGATATCGCTGAGTTCGGCCTCCAGCTGGCGAAATTCCGCGAGAATGGCGATCCCGCGTTCATACACCACTTTGCCGGTGTCGGTCAGCAAGAGCTTACGCCCGTCACGGATCAGCAGCGTGCAGTTAAGATCATCTTCCAGATTGCGCAGCATTTTGCTGATGGTTGGCTGGGTCACAAACAGATTCTGCGCCGCGCGGGTAAAGCTCTGCTGCCTCACGACCTCGACAAAATAACGCAGCGTTTTGATATCCATAAGTATTCCTTCCGCCTATACCTACAATGATTTTAATTCATTTCAGCACAGCAAACAGGGTCTCTATAATCACGCTTCACGTTTTTAACAGGAATTTTGTGATGTCCCTGGCGTTACGTCGGCTCCCCACTGTGATCGCTTATCTTCAAACCCCCGTTCAGGTACTGATTTACGCCGGTTTGTTTCTCTTTGCGCAGTATCTCGTCACGCACTTTCATCTGCCGCTACCGGCAAATTTGATCGGCATGGCATTAATGCTGGCGCTGATCGTCACGCGGATTGTGCCGCTAAACTGGGTCAGAGCGGGTTCGCGCTGGCTGCTCGCCGAGATGCTGCTGTTTTTTGTGCCCGCCGTGGTGGCGGTGGTGAATTATGCGCAGCTTCTGCTGATCGACGGCTGGCGGATCTTTCTGGTGATTGGCATCAGTACGCTACTGGTGCTGGGCAGCACGGCCTGGGTAGTGGATAAGGTGTACCGTTTTGAACTGGCGCGTGCCGGTAAGGGCGCGGGCGATGAGTAATGCCATGCTGAGCCTGCTGTGTCTGGCGGTCACGCTGGCGCTCTATTTTGCCAATAAAAAACTCTACCGCCGTTTTCGTAAATTACCCCTGATGCCGCTCGTGCTGACGCCATTTTTACTGGTGCTGATGTTGGTGTTCGGTCACATCTCTTATCAAAACTATATGGGGGAAACCCACTGGTTGCTGTGGTTACTCGGGCCTGCGACCATTGCGTTTGCCGTCCCGGTGTACGACAACCTGGCGACCATCCGTCGTCACTGGTTGTCATTAAGCGCCGGGGTGATCACCGCCACAGTGGTCTCCATCACCAGTTCGGTATGGCTGGCGCGGCTGTTTATTTTGCCGGATACCATTCAACGCAGCCTCGCGGTGCGCTCCGTCACGACGCCGTTCGCGCTAGCCGCGGCGCAACCGCTCGGCGGGCAACCGGAGCTGGTCGCGTTATTTGTGGTGGTTACCGGCGTATTCGGTATGGCGGTGGGAGATGTGTTGTTTTTACGGCTGGCGATCAAAGCGGGGATGGCGAAAGGCGCCGGATTCGGCGCAGCCTCTCACGGCGCGGGTACGGCGCGCTCCTATGAACTGGGCGCGCAGGAAGGTGTGGTGGCCAGCCTGGTGATGATGCTATCAGGCGTGGTGATGGTGTTGATTGCTCCGCTGGTGGCGAAGGTGATGTTTTAGCCAACCGGGCAAGGCTTGATGAACGTACACAAGCCTCGCCGGGCAGGTTAATGCGCTTTATGCGCCATGATTTCAATAATTTGCTTGTCGGTTTGCTGCATGGAATGGCAGGCCAGCGCGCACAGATTGGAGATGGATTGCTCAACGTCCTGCGCCACAATGCCTTCGTTGCCCGTTACCGCCGTGTCATCCAGTGCCATCAGCACCGCTTTCCAGGCGGCGGCGGCGCTGGTTGAGACCTTCATCGCACAACTGTTAGAGGCGCCATCACAAATCATTCCGCTCACATCGCCAATCATACTGCTGATAGCCATGGCGATGGTGTCATAGCTTCCCTCCGCCAGCCATGCCATGCCTGCCGCCGCGCCCATGGCCGCGGTGGTGGCGGCGCATAATGCCGATAAGCGAGGCAACTGATGGTGAATATAGATGGCGCTGAGATGGGAAAGCATCAGCGCGCGGGCTAAACGCTCATCATCCGCGCCAACATATTCGGCTACCACTACCACGGGAAGGGTCGCTGTAATGCCCTGATTGCCGGACCCAGAGTTGCTCATCGCGGGTAACGTTGCGCCGCCCATTCGGGCATCGGATGCCGCGCTGGTACGGATCACAATCGCCGTTGAAAGATCGTCAGCCAGCAGGCCGCGCGCGCACTGTTTTTTCAGCGTCGCGCCGATGTGTAATCCCCACGCGTTGCGCAATCCTTCCTGAGATAACGCGCCATTCAGCGTTGCCGCATCGAGAATAAAACGTATCGACTCGAAAGGGACGTGGTTCACAAACGCCAGTATCTCTTTCAGCGATGTGGTGGATAACACCCCCAGCGCAGACGACCGATCGTCGTCCTGAACGAGCCTGTCCTGAGAAAACACCACCCCTTGATGGGTTTCGATGCGCGCAATGTCGGTATGCCCGCCGACAATCGTCACGCAGGCCCACGCGTTTGCGCTGTAGACTTTAGCGCGGGCAAAGAGGATGTCGTGACAGGGCTCCTGTAACTTCACGGCGACCTTACCGGCGTTCAACAGGGCTTTCGCTGCGTCAATCGCCCCGGCAGACGCGCTTTTAAGCACTTCAAGCCCTGCCTTGCCGTCACCGCCCAGCGCGCCGAGCGCCGCCGCGATAGGTAGCCCAACCATACCGGTACCGGGAACTGTGACGCCCATACCGTTTTTCATCAGGTTAGGTGAAACCCAGGCCTCAATGCGCTCAATGTTCCCCTCGAGATGGGCTGCCGCGACCGCTGCCGCCAGGGCCAGAGAGATCGGCTCCGTACACCCCAGCGCGGGTTTAACTTCTTCCCGCACCACCTGAATAAAACGCTGCCATAACGGTTTTAATAAAATCTCAGACATAACAACAACCTTAAATTACCCAATCAGGAGAAAGCCAGGAACGGAGAAACGCAAAGCAGCAGGCCGGTGACAATAATGAGATATAACGACACCCCTTTATATTTATGCAGCGCAGGGACTTTGTAGACCAGCCACGCAGGGATCAGGCACCCCACCATGCCGAAGATAGGGCTACAGATAGAGGTGAAGCTTAATACCGGCGCATTAAGTACGATTGCGCTCCAGGCCAGTAAAATGGCGAACAGCATAATGCCGCGCTGTACTAACTCTTCGTTGATGCGATCAGCGGGCAGTTTGCGCCGCAGAATATTCATCACAATCCCCTGGGTCGCTTCGCGGAAACCCAAATAGACGCCAAAGAAAGCCGTCATTACTGCAAAGATATTCAGGATCACGCTGACCCCTTTGACCCAGCCTGCGCCCGCGCCGCTAATAAACTGGGCGGCAATCGCCAGGGCGGAAATATTTTGCTCATAGGCTTTCACCGCTTCGTCATGGCCCATCGCCAGAGTAAATGACACGGCATAGAAAAAGACGGTGACAAACAGAATGCCAAACGCGATGTTCATTGCGCGTAGCGCTTTATGGCGCGCAACCTCAATGGATTTTTCGCGTGACCGATAGGAAATCACCATCGGGCTTAAGGTTTGAATAAACAGGATGGACGTGAGGGTAAAAGGGAGCGTAATAATCGCATTTTTAATCAGCAGCGCGACGGGCGGCAAGGCACCAATATTATATAAATGCCACATGCCGACCATCGAAATACCCAGTGCGGCAACGACCAGCAGTTTAGTTAATACCATGCCGGTAGAAATCTTAAACAACAGCTTCTCGCCGCGTGATGAAATGGCGACCAGAATACAAATCAAAACCAGCCCATAAAACGGGTTGTCTGACATCAGCCCTTCGGTTACGCCGAAGGTATGGAGATAAGAGGCGCTGTCATTGGTGATCGCCGTGGAATAAACGAACATCCAAATCACCAGCATGACAAAATAGAGCGCACCTAATAATATCCCCCAGTTTTTACCCAGATATCCGCTGATCACGCTGGGGTAATCTTTGCATTCCGGGGATTCGGCAAGGGTGTTAATAAACAGCCGCTGAAATAAGTACATTGCCGGATAGCCAATAACTGAGGAGAGTAAAAACACCCACAGGCCCATTAATCCCACCTGGACCGGAAGAAAAACAATGCCGGCGCCAATAGCCATGCCAATACTCATAATGACCCAGCCGGTGTCCGTGCTGTCGAATTTTATGGCTTCTTTCCATTCACTTTCCGTCATTCCAGCCCGAGCCGCTGGACTCGTGACTCCGCGTATTACGCTATTATTCGTTGCCGTTTCCATAGAGAACTCGCTTACCAGATAAGTAGGGTTTGTTATTGTTCGTGCCGCATCGAGGCGATATGCGATACGTAATTTGCAGGCGAGTCGTTAGAATGAACAAATAATACGCGCGGTGTCAGAGAAAAACGTTGCAAACTGATTCGGATAATTCCCTGTGCTGAATAATATCTTTCTCCGTTAATGGAGGGTTTGAGAAAGGTTTTCTTAATTTGATGCAAATCACAAATAAATTATGTTTGTTTTCTGATCCCATAACGAAGCAAGGGAGCCTTTTCGGCTCCCTTTTTTCTGGTACTTATGCGAGGCGGGCAATATTAGTGCGCGCGCCCCTGCTCAATACCAATACCGGTTTGCGAGCGGATAAACTGGGCGCGGAATTTTTCGCGTTCCAGATTGCCTTCAGCGCTGTTATCGGTAATCGAGAATACCCAAATCCCGACAAACGCCACCAGAATTGAGAACAGTGCCGGATATTCATACGGGAATACCGGTGCGGCATGGCCGAGAACCTGTACCCAAATCGTCGGGCCGAGGATCATCAGGATCACCGCCGTCAACAGGCCCAGCCAGCCGCCAATCATCGCGCCGCGGGTGGTCAGTTTCGACCAGTACATCGACAGCAGAATGATCGGGAAGTTACAGCTCGCGGCGATGGAGAACGCCAGGCCCACCATGAAGGCGATGTTCTGTTTCTCGAACAGGATGCCCAGCAGGATAGCGATCACGCCCAGCACCAGCACCGTGATTTTAGACACTCGCAGTTCATCACGCTCGGTGGCACCTTTACGGAACACGTTAGCGTACAGATCGTGCGATACCGCGGATGCGCCCGCCAGCGTCAGCCCTGCGACCACCGCCAGAATCGTGGCAAAGGCCACGGCTGAGATAAAGCCGAGGAACAGGTTGCCGCCCACGGCATTCGCCAGATGGACTGCCGCCATGTTGTTGCCGCCAATCAGCGCGCCGGTGGCATCTTTAAATACCGGGTTGGCGCCCACTAACATGATTGCGCCGAAGCCGATGATAAAGGTCAGAATATAGAAGTAACCCATAAAACCGGTGGCGTAGAACACGCTCTTACGCGCTTCGCGGGCATCGCTCACGGTGAAGAAACGCATCAGAATATGCGGCAGACCGGCGGTACCGAACATCAGCCCTAACCCGAGCGACAGCGCGGAAATGGGGTCTTTCACCAGCCCGCCCGGGCTCATGATCGCGGAGCCTTTCGGGTGCACTGCCATGGCTTCGCTGAACAGATTATTAAAGCTGAAGCCGACGTGTTTCATTACCATAAAGGCCATAAAACTGGCGCCGAACAGCAACAGTACCGCTTTGATGATCTGCACCCATGTGGTGGCAAGCATCCCGCCGAACAGCACGTACATCACCATCAGCACGCCGACCAGCACCACCGCCACGTGGTAGTTCAGACCGAACAGCAGTTCGATCAGTTTACCTGCGCCTACCATCTGGGCGATCAGGTACAGCGCGACCACCACCAACGAACCGCACGCCGACAGCACGCGGATTGGCCCCTGCTTCAGGCGATAAGAGGCCACGTCGGCAAAGGTATATTTGCCGAGGTTACGCAGGCGTTCTGCAATCAGAAACAGGATAATCGGCCAGCCCACCAGGAAGCCCAGCGAGTAGATTAGCCCGTCATAGCCGGAGGTGAACACCAGCGCCGAAATCCCGAGAAACGACGCCGCCGACATATAGTCACCAGCAATCGCCAGGCCGTTCTGGAAACCGGTGATGTTGCCGCCCGCCGTGTAGTAATCGCTACGGGTGCGGGTACGTTTCGATGCCCAATAAGTGATCCCTAACGTAAAGGCCACGAATACGATAAACATAATAATGGCTTGCCAGTTAGTCGGCTGGCGTTGAACGTTGCCGGTTAGCGCATCGGCGGCCAGAGTGCTGGTGGATAACCCCAGCAGCGCCATCCCCATCAATGAATGAAAACGTTTCATAGTGCCTTCACCTCGTGCATCACGGCTTTATTGAGACGGTCAAATTCACTGTTTGCCCGCCAGACATACACACCCGTCAAAATGAAAGAGATCAGGATGACGCCTACGCCGATAGGGATCCCGCGCGTGACGCTGGTGCCTGCATGCAACGGCGTACCCAGCCAGCCGGGCGCGAAGGCGATGAGCAGAATAAAGCTCACGTAAATCACCAGCACGATAAGGGACAGAATGGTGGCAAACCGTTGCCGTTTCTCAACTAACTCCCTGAAATGCGCATTATCTTCTATCCGTTGATAAATTGGTTCATTCATCACAGAGTCTCCAGAGGTGTTCCCCCGCGTTTTTCGCGCCACAGCGTGCTGGCCGCCACGTGAAATCCTTGGGAGGGGTAGGGTACAGGTTGTTATGGTTTCCCTCTCCCCGGCCGGGGAGAGGGTTAAGGTGAGACGTTAAGACGGCATGGTGATGGCCTGCTTTTCTTCGAGCAGTTTTTCCACCACACCTGGATCGGCGAGCGTAGACGTATCGCCGAAGTTACTGGTATCGCCCGCGGCAATCTTACGCAGAATGCGGCGCATGATTTTGCCGGAGCGGGTTTTCGGCAGCGAGTCGGTCCAGTGCAGGATATCCGGCGTCGCCAGCGGACCAATCTCTTTACGCACCCAGTTACGCACGTCGGTATACAGCTGTGCGGTGGGTTCTTCGCCGTGATTCAGCGTCACATAAGCGTAAATCGCCTGGCCTTTGATGTTGTGTGGAATGCCAACGACGGCGGCCTCGGCGATTTTCGGATGCGACACCAGCGCCGACTCGATCTCTGCCGTTCCCAGGCGATGGCCGGATACGTTCAGCACATCATCCACGCGACCGGTGATCCAGTAGTACCCGTCCTCATCACGACGCGCGCCGTCGCCGCTGAAGTACATATTTTTGAACGTCGAGAAATAGGTCTGCTCGAAGCGTTCGTGATCGCCAAACAGGGTACGCGCCTGGCCCGGCCAGGAATCGGTGATCACCAGGTTGCCTTCGGTCGCGCCCGTCAGCGGCTGGCCTTCGTTATCCACCAGCGCCGGTTGAACGCCGAAGAACGGGCGGGTGGCCGAGCCGGCTTTGAGCTCCGTTGCGCCGGGCAGCGGAGTAATCATGAAACCACCGGTTTCGGTCTGCCACCAGGTATCTACCACTGGGCATTTCTCGTTGCCGATTTTCTTCCAGTACCACTCCCAGGCTTCCGGGTTAATCGGCTCGCCAACGGAACCCAGAATACGCAATGAGGAGCGGTCGGTGCCTTCAATCGCTTTATCACCTTCCGCCATCAGGGCGCGGATCGCCGTCGGGGCGGTGTAGAGAATGTTCACTTTATGCTTATCGACCACCTGCGCCATGCGGTTCGGCGCCGGCCAGTTTGGCACGCCTTCAAACATCAGCGTGGTGGCGCCGCAGGCCAGCGGGCCGTACAGCAGGTAGCTATGGCCAGTAACCCAGCCCACATCCGCCGTACACCAGTAAATGTCGCCCGGCTTATAATCAAACACATATTTAAAGGTGGTGGCGGCGTACACCAGGTAACCGCCAGTGGTGTGCAATACGCCTTTAGGTTTGCCGGTTGAGCCGGAGGTATAGAGGATAAACAGCGGATCTTCCGCGTTCACTTCTACCGGCTGGTGGTGGGCGCTGGCTTTCTCAACCAGCTCGTTCCACCACAGATCGCGGCCTTCAGTCCAGTCGATATTTGCGCCAGTACGCTTGAGCACAATCACATGCTCGATAGTTTTCACGCCAGGGTTTTTCAGCGCGTCATCGACGTTTTTCTTCAGAGGAATTGAGCGGCCCGCGCGGATGCCTTCATCGGCGGTGATCACCAGGCGTGCGTTGGAATCGATAATGCGTCCGGCGACCGCTTCCGGAGAAAATCCGCCGAAAATTACCGAGTGCACTGCGCCGATGCGCGCGCAGGCCAGCATCGCCACCGCCGCTTCCGGCACCATCGGCATATAAATAGCCACCACGTCGCCCTTCTTAATGCCCAGGTCGACCAGCGTATTTGCAAAGCGGCAGACATCGCGGTGCAGTTCGCGATAGCTAATATTTTTGCTCTGGGTGGCGTCATCGCCTTCCCAGATAATGGCGGTGCGCTCGCCGTTTTCCGCCAGATGACGGTCAAGACAGTTGGCCGCTAAATTCAGGGTGCCGTCTTCATACCATTTAATCGACACGTTGCCGGGTGCGAAGGAGGTGTTTTTAACTTTCTGATAAGGCTTGATCCAGTCAAGGATTTTACCTTGTTCACCCCAGAACGCGTCAGGATCGTGAATAGATTGCTGATATTTAGCCTCGTACTGCTCCGGATTAATCAGGCAATGTTCCGCAATGTTTGCGGGAATAGCGTGTTTGTGTATTTGGCTCATGGCTTTTTTTCTCCTTGAAGGATGTTAATAATATGTCACGCAAACGTTAATTGTAGGGGCTTTAGCAGCTTTGTTTATTATTTGCGCGGCAGATCACGAATAAAAAAAATGGCGGAAAATTGCTCAAACGATTCCGCGGGAGAAAAAAATTAGGGAAATATATTTTTGGAAATTAAGATTCAGAATATTCATTTATAACAAAATCTTATGTATGGATACTGATATAAAAATGCGGTTTGAATCAAAAAATCAGTGAATGTGCCTGTTCCTCAAGGGTTGCGCAGCATGGCGTACAAATGGTACTCATTATGCGCGTTAAAAAACCCCATAACAGACCCAACGTTTGTCATACCCCTTTCAGTTTGTGACCTTCTCATACTGACACACATGGGAATGGCCCCCTTGAATCAGGAAGTTAAGTGTTATGAAAAACAAAAAGATAAGCCTGGCCTGGCAAATTTTGCTTGCGCTGGTGCTAGGCATTCTTCTGGGCAGCTATCTGCACTACCACGCCGATAGCCGCGAATGGTTGGTCAGTAATCTGCTTTCCCCTGCAGGTGATATCTTCATTCACCTGATCAAAATGATTGTGGTACCGATTGTGATCTCCACCCTGGTGGTGGGCATTGCCGGCGTTGGCGATGCGAAACAGCTCGGACGTATCGGCGCGAAAACCATTATCTATTTTGAAGTGATCACCACCGTGGCGATTATCCTGGGCATCACGCTGGCGAATGTGTTTCAGCCGGGCCACGGGATCGATATGTCGCAGCTCGCCGCCGTGGATATCTCCAAATACCAACAAACCACCGAACAGGTGCAGAGCCATTCTCATGGCCTGATGGGCACTATCCTGTCACTGGTCCCGACCAACATCGTGGCGTCGATGGCCAAGGGCGATATGCTGCCGATTATTTTCTTCTCGGTGCTGTTCGGTCTGGGGCTTTCATCGCTGCCGTCAACCCATCGTGAGCCGTTGGTGACCGTGTTCCGCTCCATCTCCGAAACCATGTTTAAAGTGACCCACATGGTGATGCGCTATGCGCCGGTGGGCGTGTTTGCGCTGATTTCCGTAACGGTGGCCAACTTTGGTTTTGCGTCGCTGTGGCCGCTCGCCAAACTGGTGATCCTGGTTTACATGGCCATTCTGTTTTTCGCGTTGGTGGTACTGGGCACGGTGGCGCGGATGTGCGGATTGCGCATCTGGATCCTGATCCGCATCCTGAAAGATGAGCTGATTCTGGCGTACTCCACCGCCAGTTCCGAAAGCGTTCTGCCGCGTATTATTGAGAAGATGGAAGCCTATGGCGCGCCAGCGTCCATCACCAGCTTCGTGGTACCCACCGGCTACTCCTTTAACCTTGATGGCTCAACGCTGTACCAGAGTATCGCCGCGATCTTTATCGCCCAGCTGTACGGCATTGAACTCTCCCTCGGCCAGGAAATTATTCTGGTGCTCACCCTGATGGTGACCTCAAAAGGCATCGCGGGCGTACCGGGCGTGTCATTCGTGGTGCTGCTGGCGACGCTGGGCAGCGTGGGCATTCCGCTGGAAGGGCTGGCGTTTATTGCCGGTGTCGACCGTATCCTTGATATGGCGCGCACCGCGCTGAATGTGGTGGGCAACGCGCTGGCGGTACTGGTTATCGCCAAGTGGGAACACCGCTTTGACCGCAAAAAGGCTCAGGCCTATGAGCGGGAAATGCTCGGTAAGTTTGACGAAGCGGCTAAATCTTAACGGATTAGGCTGAATAAAAAGGGCTGGCGGAGGTTACGCCGGCCCTTTTTGCATTTACAGGCCTGGCATTCGTATGGAAATAAACCGGGCGAGTGGTGTATAGTATTCAAAGAGTTATTTATAATTAATTGATAATATTATGAAAAAAGTAACCACCTCGATTCCGGCCCTCGACAAGATTATGCGCGTGTTCGACTACCTGCTGGAATGCGACGGCGCGACGTTCACTCAAATCCATCAGCATTCCGGAATTGCCAAAAGCAGCACCTCCACCTTACTCAACGGCATGGTGGCCCATGGTTTGCTACGTCAGGAAAAAGACAAGTATTATCTGGGCCTGCGCCTGTATGAGCTGGGCAACAAGGCATCGGAACAGTACGACATCAAAAAGATTGCCCTGCCGATCCTCGAAGAAATCCGCGATTCTACTGGCTTAACCTGCCATCTCGGCGTACTGGAAGGCGCATCGCCAATTTATCTGCTTAAGCTGGAAAGCCCGCAGGCCATTGTGATCCGCAGCTGGGAAGGCAAGCGCCTGTCTCTGCACAGTTCCGGGTTGGGGAAAGTGCTTATCGCTTGGTTGAACAGCGAAGAGCTGGATGAACTGCTGCCGGAAGACCAGGTTCTGCCTCGCTTTACCGAGACCACCATTACCGATATCAACATCCTGAAGCAGGAACTTGCGGGCATTCGCCGTCGTGGTTGGGGATATGATAATGAAGAAGATTGCCAGGGCGTGCGCTGTATCGCCGTGCCGGTGTTCAACCATCAGGGGAAGGTCGTTGCCGCTCTGAGCGCATCGGGCGTCGCGTTCCAGATCCCGGATGAAAAGCGGGAAAGCCTTGCGACGTTAATGATGGACGCCAGCCGCCGTCTGACCCATTTACTGCATTAACAGAAAGCGGGCATAGAGCCCGCTTTGTTCTTTATACCCGTTACAGCCCTGCGCGCTTCAGGACCTTTTTAAGCTCCGCGATATGCCCTTCGTTAGCAGGCAGTACCGGCGGCATCACGTGGGTTGAGATATTCACGCCGCTCAGTTGAATCGCCTTCTTGATGATGCCGAAGAAGGGGGTATCCAGGCTGTATATTGTCGACAGCGCAGAAAGCTGGCGCTGCAGGCCAAACATCGTTTCGTACTCTTTTGCGCACCAGGCGCGGTAAATCCCGCAGGTGATGTGCGGCGCAAAGTTGGCCGTAGCCGGAATGCCGCCGTTACCGCCCATGATCAGCGTATCCATCATGTATTCGTCATAACCAGAGAATATGACAAAGTCGGAACGAAGCGGCCTGACATGATTAATGATTTCCCGGATGTGGCTAATATTATCGACAGTGTCTTTAATCCCAATAATATTGGGTATATCGCGCGCCAGCCTGGTGAGTAAATCCACGCTAATATCCTGGCCTGTTAATGCCGGAAAATTATAAATTAATACCGGAGTGCGAATATTCTCCGCCACGGTTTTGAAATGGTTATAAATATAATCGTCGGTTAATTTGGCGTAATAAGGATTCAGCACCAGCACGGCGTCCACTTCCAGCTTATCGGCGTGGCGGCCCAGTTCAATGACGTCCTGGGTACACGTGCTGCTGATACCCAATAATACCGGGATGCGGCCCTGAATATGGCGCACGCAGAATTCTGCTGTTTCCATCCGCTGTTTTTGGGTCATATGGCAGAACTCGCCGCCGCTGCCCAGCAGCAATACGCCATCAACGTTATTGGCGATCAGATGATCCAGTAAAGTCGCCATACCCGCTTTATCCAGTTCTCCCTGAGCATCAACAATTGTCGGGACCGGCGGGAACACCCCGCGAAATTTGCTCGTGTTTGACATGAAAATATCCTTCAGGAAAGGGCGGGCCTGCGCGCAAGCCCGCCGAAAACATTATTTAATCCAGGCACCCGCCATTAAGGAGGTGGCGTGGGAGGTGAATTGCTTGAATACGCCACGGCGGCTGGAGTAATCCGGTTTGCTCCAGCGGCTGCGACGCGCTTCCAGGCAATCCTGAATCTCTTGCTCGGACTGACGAACGCCATGAATGCCGACGATATTGAGCTTGCGGCCTTTGACGTCCATTTCGATAAGGTCGCCATCCTCTACCAGCGCAATCGGCCCGCCGTCAGCCGCTTCCGGTGAAACGTGACCCACGCACGGTCCGCTGGTTGCACCAGAAAAACGGCCATCGGTGATCAGCGCGACTTTGCCGTCCAGCCGCTGGTCATACACAATGGCGTCGGTGGTCATTAGCATTTCCGGCGCGCCGGAGCCTTTCGGTCCTTCGTAGCGGATGAAAATCACATCGCCGGGCTCAATACGGTTATGAATAATCGCCTGCTGGGCATCTTCCTCAGAGTTAAACACCCGAGCAGGGCCAACGTGGTGATGCATATCCGGGGAGCAGGCGGCGTATTTGATCACCGCGCCTTCCGGGGCGATATTGCCTTTCAGTACCGCAATCGAGCCTTTTTTAGTGGCCTGCTCCGGCTTGCGCAGCACGTCGTCCGGGCTGACTTTGTAGTTGTTCAGATAGCCGTGGTTGCGGGTAAAGAAGCCGGACTGGTGCATCATTTCCAGGTTATCGCCCAGGGTGCGCCCGGTCACCGTCAGCACGTCCAGATCCAGATAATCGCGCAGATACCACTGCACCAGCGGAATCCCGCCCGCAAACCACAACATCTCGGTGACGTACTGACCGCTCGGCTGGATGTTGGTTAGGTACGGGATTTCATTATTGATGCGATCGAACAGCTCCGGTTTTAATTCCCAGCCCAGCTCGTGCGCCACCGCAGGCAGGTGGATCATTGCATTGGTGCTGCCGCCAATCGCCGCGTGAACCTTAATGGCGTTCTCAAACGCGGCTGGCGTTAGGATTTTATGGGTGGTGATATTTTTAGACGCCAGATGCAGCGCCTGATGACCGGCCGCCCGCGCGCCGCGACGGATTTCCGCCATGGTCGACGGCTGCAACGCGCTGCCTGGTAACGCCAGGCCGAGCGCTTCCGACATACACTGCATGGTGCTGGCGGTCCCCATAAACTGGCAGGCTCCCGCCGTTGGGCAACCGCACTGCTGCATGGCCTCAACCTGTTGGACGCCGATCTCGCCTTTTTTCAGCTTCGCGGTGATGCCGCCAAGATCCGATGTGCTCATATTAGGGGCCGGGCGCATGGAGCCGCCGGGAATATGCACCAGCGGTAGATTAAGCCGCGCGGCGGCAATCAAATGCGCCGGAATCGACTTATCGCAGCTGGAGATCAGCACGCCAGCGTCATAAGGCACCACCGACGCGTGGATTTCCACCATATTGGCGATGGCTTCGCGAGACGCGAGAATGTAGTTCATCCCGTCATGGCCCTGGCCCCAGCCGTCGCAAATATCGGTCACGTGGTGGCGCACCGCGCGGCCACCCGCTTCGTGGACGCCCATGACCGCTTCGTCGCCGAGCTGGTTCAGATGGAAGCTGCCGGGATGGCTTTCCCCATAGCAGTCATCCACCAGTACCTGCAATTTATTGACGTCTTCTTTGGTGTAATTCATCCCCAGACGCAGGGCATCCAGTTGCGACCACAGGTCGCGGGCGGTTTGGCATTTCTGACTCATTTGGCGATTCCTTCCTGTTTAAGTGACGCTGTGGCAGCAGGTTTGCGGCTGGAGCCTGGTGTACCGGCGGGGCGCGCGGTTACCGAGGGCAAACTGAACAGCAAAGCAACAGCGATAAGCAATGCGGCGACCAGCACGGTCATCCCGGCAGTTTGTGAGAACGTGACGGTCAGCAGTCCGACCAGGTACGGCCCGATAAAGCCGCCGATGTTGCCGAGGGCATTGATGGTGCCGCGCACGCCACCCAGCACGTTGGGTGCGAACAGCAGCGGCGGCAGCGTCCAGAACGGGCCCGCGTAGGCTTGCAGGAAGAAGCCGCAGATTACCATCATGCCGTAGGCCAGCCAGACGTTGTCTTTGAGAATTAAGGAGAGTGCGAGGCAGATGGCGAAACCAATCAGCGGGATCGCAGTATAGAGGCGGCGGTTCATGGTCTTATCGCACCATTTGGCGATATAGAACTGGCCGACGATGCACAAAATATACGGCGCGGCGGTGAGCAGGCCGACGGTTGTCATACCGCTGCCGGTTAATTCTTTAATCAGTTTCGGCATCCACAGGGCGAAGCCGTAGAAACCCACCTGAACAAAGAAATAGATACCGATCAGTTTCCACAGGTTTACGCTGCGCAGCACACTGCGGATACTGCTTTTCTCACCCGCGATACTCAGCGCGCGATCTTCTTCCAGTTTCTGTTCAATCCAGGCGCGCTCTTGCGGATCCAGCCATTTCGCCTGATGCGGATGGTCAGATACCAGCGGTAGCCAGACAAATAGCAAGCCGAGCGACAGTAGCCCTTCAATAATGAACATTTCGCGCCAGCCGTAGACTTCGATCAACCAACCGGAAAGCGGCCCGGTAATAATTGACGCGACGGCCAGGTTCATCTGGAAATAGGCAATGGCGCGGGCGCGCTCTTCATTCGGAAACCAGTGGCCGATCAGCGCCAGTATTGCGGGGTAAACTGCGCCTTCCGCCACGCCAAGGATAAAACGAATTATCAGCAGCTGCGTGGGGGTTTGTACAAACCCCGTTAATAGCGCAAAACCGCCCCAGGCGACGATAGTCCAGGCGATAAGTTTTTTGGCGCTTAAGCGCTCGGCGATTTGCCCGCCGGGGATCTGCAGGAAGATATAACCAATAAAGAAGATCCCGGCAACCAGACCGGCAAACGACGCGGTCATGCCCAGATCCTCTTCCATACCGCCCGCGATACCGATAGCGATATTGGTCCTGTCCATATACGCCACGATATACACGAGAATGGTGGCTGGGATGATATGCAACCAGCGGCCCCTCGTTGTCGGTTTACTCAGTTCATTACTCATTTTTCTTTCCCTATGGTAAGAGGTATGATTGTTCTACATATGGAACTATTGTTCTGTATGTTGATATCATCACTCCGGGAAACGGCAACGTCAATTCCATACAAAATTGAAGGGTTTGTTTTGTGATTAGCTTCATAAACTGAATGTAAACGTTGCCTGAAGGAGGCAAGCTCACACCAGCTCAGGCTGATTTACATCATTAACCTAAATTTGTGTGCCGCTTCACAGGTTGGGAAATCGGCAGATTTACGCATTGAGGTCAGAGTATGGACTGATTTAAATTCTTTATAAGGAATAATTGTTCTGTATATTGAACTTAATGCTAAGTGAGGAACCATCATGATTACGACTGCACTATTTCCGTCACGCTACGTTCAGGGGAAAGGCGCGTTAACGTCACATCTGCCTCAGGAACTGGCGTCGCTGGGCAATAAAGCACTGATCCTGCAAGATCCGCTGGTTCACGAACGCTATTGCGATGCGGTTGAAACGGCGCTGCACGGCGTTATTGATTATCAGATTGAGGTGTTTAACAGTGAATGCAGCGATGAAGAGATCGCGCGTATTTCTGATAAAGCGATGGCCATAGGTGCCGATGTGATTGTGGGTATGGGGGGCGGTAAAACGCTCGATACCGCAAAAGCCACGGGCGCCAGCCTGCGTTTGCCCATCGCGATTGTGCCGACGCTCGCCTCAACGGATGCGCCCTGTAGCTCGCTGGTGGTGATTTATACCGCCGAAGGGCAATTCAAACGCTACTTAATGATCCCGCGCAACCCTAATTTAGTGCTGGTGGACAGCGGCATTATCGCCTCTGCGCCGGTGCGTTTTTTAGTCTCGGGTATGGGCGATGCGTTGGCGACGTGGTTTGAAGCAGAAGATTGCCGTATTAAAGGGGCGGGTAACATGACCTCGCGGCCCGGCCCGATGACCGCCTTCGAACTGGCGCGTTTTTGCTACAACACGCTGATGCGTTATGGCCGTCTGGCGAAGTTTGCCTGCGAGCAACATCAGGTCACCCCGGCGCTGGAACACGTAATCGAAGCCAACACATTATTATCCGGGCTGGGCTTTGAAAGCGGCGGCCTGGCGGCGGCACATGCGATCCATAATGGCCTGACGGTATTGCCGCAAACGCATGCTTACTGGCACGGAGAAAAAGTAGCATTCGGTACTCTGGCGATGTTGATGTTGACAGACCGCTCCCCTGAACTTATCGATGAGGTGTATACCTTCTGCGAGGATGTCGGCCTGCCGGTCACCCTGGCAGATATCGGGTTGAGCCAGGTGAGCGATGCCGATCTCATGGCTGTTGCTCAGGCAGCCTGCCAGGCTGGCGAAACCATGCATAATGAACCCTATGAAGTGACGCCGGAAACGGTGATGGCAGCGCTACGCGCTGCTGACGCAGTAGGGCTGGCGCGTAAAGCACAGCGTCGATAATCTTTTTGTCTCCTTATTTGCCGGGCGTGCTGATTATTCATCACGCCCGTTTATTACTCATCGCTGTGATATCGATTAGATTTTCAACATCCCCTCAAGGCTTTTTCAGGCATCGATCCGTACAATCGCCCACACTCAACCTTAGCTATTCATCCCTGCGGAGAATGATGATGAAACCTGCCATTATGGTGGTGGATGATGACCCCGCCATTTGTGATGTCTTACGGGATGCTTTTAGCGAGCATGTGTTTGAGGTCCATGCCTGCTATACCGGAAATAACGCGCTGGCGACGCTGGCATCCCATCCGGAAATTGCGCTGGTGCTGCTGGATATGATGCTGCCGGATATCAACGGCCTGATGGTGCTGCAACAAATTCAGCGCCAGCATCCATCGCTGCCGGTGATTATGTTAACCGGATTGGGCAGCGAATCGGATGTGGTGGTCGGCCTGGAAATGGGAGCGGATGATTACATCGCAAAACCCTTTAACCCGCGTGTTGTTATCGCTCGTGTAAAAGCCGTGTTGCGACGTAGCGGCGTACTGAACGCCGAGACTCCAGTCGTGCAGGGCAGCGGGCTGATTTTTAACGGCTGGACGCTCGATCCCGGACGCTGCGTGCTGGTTGATGCTCATCAACAGCCGGTGGATCTCACTCAGGGGGAATATGGCTTACTGTTGGCGCTGGTACAAAATGCCCGGCGGGTATTAAGTCGAGAGCAATTGCTGGAGTTAACCCACAGTGAGACCATCGAGGTATTTGATCGCACCATTGATGTGCTGGTAATGCGCCTGCGTAGAAAAATAGAGATCAATCCCCATCAACCTGTGTTAATACGTACTATTCGGGGCGTAGGTTATGTATTTTCTGCGGATGTGATTGCGGCAGAAAAGGCGGCGTAAAAACGGGTGCGTTAAGGACTCATTACCTGACAAGAAGGGCGGAGCGAACTCCGCCCTAATAGCATTACCGGTCAGAGCAGGCTAATCTTGCCGCCACCTCCTGATTTCCGTTTCTTATTTTTAACTCACAGAGTAGCCCGTGATTAAATAAGGAAAAAACCAGCACTGTTAGGCAAACAACTAATAAGCATGCCAACAGATAGCGTAGTGGCTTCATGCCATTTACTCCTTGCCTTGCGGCGAGTAAGCGGCTATTCTCAACTTGTCTAGGGTTGAGAGATAGCCTCGGGTTAATAGGAATATTGCCCGGGGCTTTTCTCTTTCTGTCCCTCGTCCAGTGATGTACTTAAGACAGAAAGCCTTAAGCACCCGGCGGATATATTAATGACCCGCTAATAAAATGCCAGATAAATTAAAATGTAATTTCTGGAGTGTTGTTGCATGGATTTTGCAGGCACATCGCAAAAGACACGTAATCTATTTGTTGTGGTTTTTATTAGACGTTTCGTTAACACCTGTGATGAATGTAATGAGGGCTGGCAGGAGGAAAGCAAATAAGATCGGGTGCGTTAAGGACTCATTACCTGACAAGAAGGGCGGAGCGAACTCCGCCCCGATAGCATTACCGGTCAGAGCAGGCTAATCTTGCCGCCACCTCCTGATTTCCGTTTCTTATTTTTAACTCACAGAGTAATCCGCGATTAAATAAGGAAAAAACCAGCACTGTTAAGCAAACAACTAATAAGCATGCCAACAGATAACGTAGTGGCTTCATGCCATTTACTCCTTGCCTTGCGGCGAGTAAGCGGCTATTCTCAACTTGTGTAGGGTTGAGAGATAGCCTCGGGTTAATAGGAATATTGCCCGGGGCTTTTCTCTTTCTGTCCCTCGTCCAGTGATGTACTTAAGACAGAAAGCCTTAAGCACCCGGCGGATATATTAATGACCCGACAATAAAATACCAGATAAATTAAAATGTAATTTTGGGATCTCTTTTCATTGGGTTGGAATATAGTTCGCAAAATTAAAGTTATTTATTGACGCCGTATTTTATTAACTGCTCCATTAACGCTTTTCCTGAATATCAAACTTGAGTTCTGCGAGAGTTTTCGCACCATCTATCGCATTGGCGCACTGCAAGCTTGCCCGGGCGCAGGCGTGCGCCAACAAAATGCTGTCAGACAGCGACCAGTTTTCATGGCTGCCGTATAACAGGCCCGCGCAGAAAGCATCACCTGCGCCGACGCTGCCGACAATCTCCTCCTGGCTCAACGTCATGGAAGGCACCCACAGACCATCACCATCAGGCTCAATGCCAAACGCGCCTTCCGGACAATGGATCACCACACGCCGGCGCACCCCTGCCTCCAGCAGTTGCCTGGCGACAGCGCCAATAGCGTCGATATCCGGCGTTTGATCGTCCCTACGCATCGGCTGCCCGCTAAACTCGCCCGCCTCCAGTTCGTTAATCACCAGATAATCCAGCCAGGGCAGGGCTGGCATCACCAGCGGTTGATAGCGCGGATCGCCCTGACGCGATACCAAATCGAGAGAGGTTTGATAGCCGAGCTGCTGCATTTGCGCCAACAGCCGGGCACTGCGCGTGCCGTATTCGGCGTCGGGTAAATCCAGGCTATCGAGTAGCAATAAATAACCGAGATGGAAAATCTGCATGCTGCTGTCGAGGCGATCGAACGCGGGTAAATCCAGCAGCCGGTTCGCCCCGGGGGAGTGGAAAAAGGTGCGCTGGCCGCTGGGATCGGTCATCACCTGAGTCATTGATGTTGGCGCGAAAGAGGTGCGCTGCACGTGCTGGCGATTGACATGGTATTGCTCCAGCATCGCCATAATGTAATCGCCATCATGATCTTCGCCGATCAGGCCCACCGCCTGAAGCGGCAGGCCGGTGTGCATTTTCGCGAGCGTGAGCAAAACGTTTAGCGGCGCGCCGCCAGTGGAGCGCTCGCTACGGGTGATCTCTGTTAACCAGCCAGGTTCAGGCCACTTCACAATCTGATGAACATGATCCACCAGCATATTGCCCGCGGCGATAACGCCTTTACGTTCGCTCATGTCGCCTCCTTACGCATGCCCCGCGCTGCCAAAGGTGCGCATCTGCTCTGCCACCACGTCGGTAATGGCTTCTTCAATCCCGAGCAGCAACTCGGCGAATTCGTCATACATCGGTTTACGGTCCGCCATGCGTCGTTCCACCGCGCCCAGTGCCGCCTGCGACATACCGGTATAAAAGTTGATTTTATGGATGCCCAGCGAGATAGCGCGCCGGAAGTCGGCATCGCTAATCCCCGAGCCACCGTGCAGCACCAGCGGAATGCCCGTTTGCTGGCTGATGGCGCTGAGCCGGTCGAAATCAAGCTTCGGTTCGCCTTTATATTTGCCGTGGGCGTTGCCGATGGCGACAGCCAGAGCATCAATGCCGGTGCTGTCGACAAATTCACGGGCGATGGAGGGATCGGTGAACTTCGCGCTGTCCGCTTCGCCATACAGCGCGCCGCCTTCATCGCCGCCTACCGCGCCCAGTTCCGCTTCCACCGATACGCCTACCGCATGGCACATCTTCACCACTTCCCGGGTCTGGCGGACGTTCTCTTCATAACTCAGGGTTGAGCCATCAAACATCACTGAGCTAAACCCGAGGCGCAGCGCCCGGACCACCGATTCAAAATGCAGGCCGTGATCGAGATTGAGCACCACCGGGATATCGTGGCGCGCCGCCTCGAATTTCACCGCTTCCACCAGCGAATCCAGCGACACGTATTTAAAATGCACTTCCGCAATATTAATGATAAACGGTGAACGCTCCTGTTTTGCCGCCGCGAAAAGCGCGCGCAGGAAATGACTATCCAGCACGTTAAACGCACCGAGCGCATAACCGTGTTGACGCGCATGCGCCAGTCCGTCTGCGAGTGAAATCAATGCCATGTTGGCCTCCTGAAATTATCGGAACATGCGGTATTCGTTACATAAAACCAGGTGAGCGGGCTCGTCTTCGTCTATGGCATTGAACCGCTCAAGGGGCTTAAGAAAGCGATTGTCACGGTCGTCGTCGTTTACCGTTGAGACCTCACCCGCCAGCACATCGCCAAACCCGGCTTCAGCCCAGAAGCTGTGATACATGCCGGGTGTCAGGCAAATGCTTTCCCCTGGTGCGAGGCGCAATTGGCTGCCGGCGCTGTGCGTCTGTCGGCAACCATCGATGACCACCGTGACATCGCTTTGTTCGGGTTGTTCGTACTGGTCGGCATTCCAGATTTCGATAATTAAATTGCCGCCGCCCCGGTTAATAATGTCTTCCCGTTTGCGCCAGTGAAAATGCATCGGCGTCACCTGACCATCCCGGACGTGCATGATTTTTTCGGCATAGCTTTTCGGCCAGGTGACGCCATCCGCCGAGCCATTGCGTAGGGTAAACAGCGTTAGCCCCTGGGCGTTAAAATTGTTGCCGCCAAAAGCGGTCACATCCCAGCCGAGTTTTAATTCGAAGACCTCCGCCCAGCTGGCTTCATCCAGTTCACGCCATTTGGTGGGCGCGAAGCTGGCAAAAGGCGGCAGATGCACGTCATGACGGGAAAAAAACTGGCGCGTATGGCCGAGGATTTCATTGATTTCAGAACGTTTCATTGCCTCTCCCTCTCTGCCTGAGAAGAGGGTGAGGGGCAGACCAACCTCTCACCCTCGCCTGAAGGTTATTTCACCGTCCAGCCTTTGTAGGTGTTGATGTTGTTCTTATCGATCAGCGTCACCGGGATCAGTACCGGTTCTTTTGGCGCGGGTTTGCCTTGCAGGATGTCATAGCCAATTTCCACCGCTTTGGCCGCCATCACCTGCGGATCCTGGGCGGGGGTTGCCACGAACAGCGAGTTATCGCGCTTCAGGGCTTCTTCCGCGTCCGGCGATCCGTCCACGCCGACGATAAAGAACTCGTTACGCTGCGACTGCTTCGCCGCCAGATCCGCGCCGATCGCCGTCGGATCGTTGATGGCGAAGACGCCATCGATCTTCGGGTTCGCCGCCAGCAGCGAGGTCATCACTTCCAGCCCGCCTTCGCGACTGCCTTTGGCGTTCTGGTTCCAGGAAAGCACTTTGATGTCCGGATGGCGTTTGAACTCGGTCTGGCAGCCTTCCACGCGGTTTTGTACAGCGGACACCGGCGGCCCGTTGATGATCACCACATTACCTTTGCCTTTCAGGCGATCGGTAATGTACTTACAGGCGATCTCCCCGGCCTGGGTGTTGTTTGAGGTGATGGTGGCGTCAGCGCCGTCAGCCGCCACGTCAACCGCAACCACCACAATCCCGGCGTCTTTGGCGCGTTTCACCGCCGGGCCGATGCCTTTTGAATCCGCGGCGTTAAGGATGATCATGTCCACTTTGGCGGCGATAAAGTTATCGATCTGCGCCACCTGCTGGCCCAGATCGTAGCCGCTGGATACCAGCGTCACTTTCACGCCATCGCCTGCCAGCTTACGCGCTTCCAGCTCCGCCCCCTTGGTGATCTGCACGAAGAACGGGTTAGCGAGATCGCCCACGGTCACACCAATGGATTTTAACTCTTTGGCATGGGCGGCACCGCCGGCGGCCAGCATGGCACCTACGCAAAGCGCGGTGACAAGAGGTTTCAAACGCATATTTTTCTTCCTCATATAGGGAGTAGGGTATTGTTGTTATGCACTTTGATGGTGACGGGTACGGTACTTGTCTATCAGCACTGCAATGATGATCACCGCCCCTTTGATCACCAGTTGCCAGAAATATGAAACGCCCATCAGGGTCATACCGTTATTGAGAGTCGCGATGATTAACGCCCCCACCAGGGTACCGGTGATGGTGCCGATACCCCCAACAAAACTGGTGCCGCCGAGAATAACCGCCGCAATCGCGTCCAGTTCATAGCCCATTCCCAGGTTGCCGTTGGCGCTGTACAGCCGCGACGCGCTCATCAGCCCGCCAAGCCCGGACAGCAGTCCGCTCATCCCGTATACAAACAGCAGCACCAGCCACACTTTGATACCGGTCAGCCGCGCCGCCTGCATATTGCCGCCTACCGCGTAGATATGAACCCCGAGCGTGGTGCGGCGCAGAATGAACCAGCAAATCGCGACCACCAGCAGCGCAATCACCACCAGCCAGGGGATTGGGCCAAGGTAGGCGTTGCCGATCCATTCAAAATTGATATTCGAGTTGATCACCGTGGTGCCGTCCGCCAGCAGATAGGCCGCGCCGCGTAGCGCCGTATAGGTTCCCAATGTGACGATAAACGGCGGTAGCCCGGCAAACGCCACCAGCGCGCCGTTAAACAAACCGAGCGCCAGCCCTAGCATCAGCGCCGCAGGCATCGACAACATCGCCAGCTCCGGCGAGAGCGATACCACCATCGCCGCCACCGCCGTGGTGCCGAGAATTGACCCCACCGACAGGTCAATCCCGCCAGTTAAAATAATGAAGGTCATCCCCGCCGCCAGCACGATATTGATTGACGCCTGGCGGGTAATATTCAGCAGGTTACTTTCGGTGAAAAAGTTAGGCGCGATAAAGCCAAATACCGCCACGATCAGGATCAGAATCGGTAAAATCCCCACCGTTTGCATAATGTCGCCCATCAGCATCTTTTTCACGGAGGCGGATTTCGGGGCGGGTGAAGTGGATGGCGTCATGGTTGGCCCCTTTTGGGAAGAGTTAGTCATTGCGCACCGCCTTATGATGCGAATCGTCCACGCCGGTAGCCAGCGTCATGATATTTTCCTGAGTGATGTCGGGCCCGTTCAGCTCCCCGGCGATACTGCCTTCGCGCATCACATACACCCGATCGCTCATGCCGACGACTTCCGGCAACTCGCTGGAAATCATCAGGATCGCCACGCCCTGGCGCGCCATCTGGTTCATAATGCGGTAAATCTCGCTTTTTGCGCCGACGTCCACGCCGCGCGTCGGTTCATCGAGGATCAGAATGCGCGGGCCGATGGCGACCCAGCGGGAAATCAACAGTTTTTGCTGGTTGCCGCCGGACAATCCGCCCGCCCGCACCTGAGCGTGGGGCACGCGGATATTGAGCGTGGAGATAGCGTCATCGGATATCGACTGCGCTTTTTTGCGGTTCAGTAGCCCATAACTGGCGTCGCGCTCCAGCGTCGCCATGGTGATATTTTCCTGAGCGGCCATTTCCAGAAACAGCCCTTGCTCTTTACGGTTTTCGGTTAAAAAGCCGATGCCGCGGTCGATGGCATCGCGCGGGGAGTGGATCACCACCGGGTTACCGTCGATTTCAATGCTGCCGCCGGTGGCTTTGCGCACCCCGAAAATCAGTTGCGCCAGTTCGGAACGGCCCGCGCCCACCAGGCCCGCCAGCGCGACGACTTCGCCAGCGCGCACCTGCAAACTGACCGGCTTAATTTTTTCGCCGTCGGTCAGGTGATGCACCGCCAACCGCACCTCGCCGCGCGGGATATCGCGCTCTTTATTAAACAGATCGCTCAGCGGGCGGCCCACCATCATGCGCACCAGTTCCTGGGCATTCAGTTGGTCGCGCTCCAGGCTGCCGACGTACTGGCCGTCACGCAGCACGCTGACCCGGTCGGACAGCTCGTACACTTCGGCCATGCGGTGGCTGATATAGATAATCGCCATGCCTTCATTGCGCAGCCGCATAATCAGCTCGAACAGGCGGTGGGTTTCGCGGGAAGAGAGGGCGGCGGTGGGCTCATCCATCACCAGAATGCGGCTATTACGATGCAGCGCACGGGCAATTTCTACCTGCTGCTGCTCGGCGATGGTCAGGCGCATCACCCGGTCAGTGGCGCGGAACTGTGCGCCCAGCCGGTCAATGACCTTCTGAGCCTGTGTGACCATCTCTTTGCGGTTAACCAACCCGCCGCTGGAAATTTCGCTGCCAAGGAAAATATTCTCGGCGACGGTTAAATTAGGGGCGAGCTGCATCTCCTGATAGATCAGTGTGATGCCCGCCTGCAAGGCGTCTTTCGGGCTTCTGATGCTGTAAGGCTGCCCGTCAATCAGGATCTCGCCGCTGGTGGCAGTGTAGGCCCCGGCGAGGATTTTCATCAGGGTGCTTTTCCCGGCGCCGTTTTCGCCCATCAGCGCGTGGATCTCGCCGGGATAGACCGTCAGGCTGACGCCTTTAAGCGCGTAAAACTTGCCAAACGCTTTGGCGATATCGCGCATCTCCAGTACCGGCGTTGCGTTCATGGCGCACTCCATTTGGGGTCAGGTGCCTTCAATTGACCACTGCCAGATAAATACATGATGTCAAATCCCATTCATATTTGTCATATTGCTGAATAGTTAACATTGATCACATTCCCGCAACGCAACCATGCCGGGCAACACTGCGAGGCGCTACTGTTCTGTTTTCACCAGTGGAGTGGGTTATGACACAGTCAGCCAGCCGATTTCTGACCAGCGCACGCGGGCGGTTACTGTTTTTTAATCTGCTGGTGGTGGCCGTCACCCTGATGGTGAGCGTGGTGGCGATTGTCGGATTTCGGCACGCCAGCCTGTTGCAGGAGCAGGTACAGAAGCAGACGCTCAGTGATATGACCGGCAGCATGGCGCTGGCGCGTGATACCGCCAACGTCGCCACGGCGGCGGTGCGGCTAAGTCAGGTGGTCGGCGCGCTGGAATATCAAAGTGAAGCGGAGCGATTAAAGCAAACGCAGCTTGAGCTACAACGCTCGTTGCATTTGCTGTCAATGGCGCCGCTGGCGACCCTGGAGCCGGAGCTGGTCAGCAATATCATTTCCCGCAGCATCCAGTTGCAGCAAAGCGTGACCCAAATGCTGGAGCGCGGCCATCGCCGCCATCTTGAGCGCAACGCGTTATTGAGCGCCCTGTATCAAAACCAAAGCTATCTCCATCATATTCAAACGCTTAACCAGCGCACCGGGCAAGACAGGCCTGCGCCCGGTCTGCTTATTGAAATGGATCGCCTGATCGACGCGGCAATCCAGACCCCGTCACCGCGCCCGACGGTGGAGCAAATCGACGCGGTGATGCAACAGCTACCCGGGCAGCTCAACGATCCGTTGATTAACGGTATCTATCAGGACTTTACCCGGCAGTTGGGCCAGCTCGATCCGCTCTCCGCCGCGCTGGAAGAGAGCGATCTCGCCATTAACTGGTCGATGTACCATATCAAGGCGCTGGTGGCGTTTCTTAACACCGATATCAATCAGTATGTGAAACGCGTGGCGCAGGAGTCGGCGCTGCGTACCGCCGCCAGCCATAAAGAGCTGCGCTCGATGATCCTGTTTATCGCGGTGTTTGCCGCGCTGGCGCTGATTATTACCGGGTTTGCCGGGTGGTATATCTACCGCAATCTCGGCTCGAACCTGACGGCGATCTCCACAGCGATGGCGCGGCTGGCGCGCGGCGAGCGGGATGTCACCGTCCCGGCGCAGCAGCGGCGCGACGAGCTTGGCGAACTGGCCCGTGCGTTTAACGTGTTTGCCCGCAATACCGCTTCGCTGGAACACACCTCCCGGCTACTGAAAGAAAAAAGCACCCAACTGGAAACCACTTTTCACGCCATGCGCGACGGCTTTGCGCTGTTCGACAGCCACGGCGAGCTGGTGGTGTGGAACCCGCAATATCCTTTACTGCTCGGGCTGGAAGCGAATGGGGTGCAGCGCGGCCAGCACTACCTCCAGCTGTTGCGCCAGGTCGCGCCGCAGGATGCCCATATTCAGGAAAACCTCGCGCTGCCGCTGCCCCATCCACAGGAGCTGCGGCTGACGGACAACCGCACCATTGAGCTGCGCTTTAGCCCGGTGCCGGGGCGTGGCATGGTGAACGTGGTTTTGGATCGCACCGAGCGAAAAGGGCTGGAAGAGGCGCTGGTACACGGCCAGAAAATGAACGCCGTCGGCCAACTGACCGGCGGCTTAGCCCATGATTTCAATAACCTGCTGGCGGTGATTATCGGCAGCCTGGAACTGACCGCGCCCGGTACGCCGGATGCGCCGCGCATTGCCCGCGCGCTGAAGGCCGCCGAGCGCGGGGCGCAACTTACCCAGCGCCTGCTGGCGTTTTCGCGTAAGCAGTCCCTGAATCCGCGTGCTGTACAGCTTAAGGCGCTGCTGGAAAACCTGGTGGAACTGATGCGTCATTCACTGCCCGCGACCCTGACGCTGGAGCTGGAAGCGCAACAGCCCGCCTGGCCCGCGTGGATTGACGTCAATCAGCTGGAAAACGCCATCATTAACCTGGTGATGAACGCCCGTGACGCCATGGAAGGGCGTAGCGGAGTGATAAAACTGCGTAGCTGGAACCAGCGCGTGACCCGTGGCGACGGGCGGCGGCACGATATGGTGACCCTGGAAGTGATCGACAGCGGCTGCGGAATGTCGGATGAGGTCAAAGCCCACGTGTTCGAGCCGTTCTTTACCACCAAACAGACCGGTGAAGGCAGCGGTCTCGGCCTGTCGATGGTGTATGGATTTGTGCGTCAGTCCGGCGGGCGCGTACAAATCGACACTGCCCCCGCCCAGGGCACCACGGTGCGCCTGCAACTGCCGCGCGCGCCGCAGGCGGCCAGCGAACTGGCGTTGCCGGTCGATACCCCCGATGTTGCATCACAGGATGAACTGGTACTGTTGCTGGAAGACGAGGCCGATGTGCGCCAGACGCTATGCGAACAGCTGCATCAGCTTGGCTATATCACCCTGGAAGCCCAGACCGTGGAAGAGGCCATCACTCTGCTGGATAGCGTCGAGGAGATCGGCATCCTGATTAGCGACCTGATGCTGCCCGGCGGTGTCAGCGGCGCGGAAGTGTTGAACTATGCGGCTCTCAATCATCCGCATATTGCCCGGTTGCTGATCAGCGGCCAGGACTTACGCACCGCGCAGGACCCGGCAGCGCAGCCGGACGTGGAATTGCTGCGTAAGCCTTTTACTCAGGTTCAACTGGCGCAGGCGCTGCGGCGGGCGCAAATCTGAGATTATCCGGCCTGACTTTACGCATTGATAAAGCCCAATTAACCTACTTGCATAATTTTGCATTTAGGTTAATCCTTATGGAAAAGAAAACGCCGCATACTCGATTACATATTGTCAAAACGATGGTTCGGGCTGGCCTGGCGGCAGTGACAAATACAGCCTTGATTGGCGCAGCGCAAATGGGATTTAGTTCTAAGCAGGAAATATTTAATGTCATTCTGGCGCTGGAACCCGCTGACTTTTATAAAAGCATGACTGCTTATCATGATTCTACGTGCTGGCATGAAGTGTATCGACCCTTCTACAAGGGCCAACAGATTTATATGAAATTCATTGTGACTGACGGCGTACTGATCGTGTCATTTAAGGAGTTATAAATATGAAATGTCCTGTTTGTGGTGGCGCAGAACTGATACATGAAGCACGCGATATGCATTATGAATACAAAGGTCGGAAAACGGTCTTTAAGGCCGTTAAAGGGCAATTTTGCGATCGGTGCGGGGAAGTGATTTTTGGAGATGGCGAAGGCGATGACTATTTTGCGGCCATGCTGGAATTTAACCGACGGGTAAATGCTGAAGAGGTCGATCCTGCCTTTATCGCTAAGGTGCGTAAGCGCCTTAAACTAGACCAGCGCCAGGCTGCAGAAATTTTTGGCGGTGGCGCTAACGCCTTTAGCCGTTATGAAACTGGCCGCGTAGCGCCTCCGCGTCCACTTGTTTTATTATTTAAGGCCCTGGACAGGCATCCCGAACTCCTGGAAGAGCTTAAGCGAGCTTAAGAGCCACGTCGAAATCATTACACAGGCGCGTCACCCCTGACGCTTTGAGAATTCTCTTCTTCACTCACATCCGCAGCCTTTGCAAAGTAACACTCTGTCTTTTCGAGGGCTGCCTGATGAAAACTTTGCCGCTTTTCCTGACGCTCGGCGCGTTAGTGATGACTGCTCAACCAACGCGCGCCGATGTCATTGACGATACCGTGACGTCTATTACCCGCGCGATTGATGACGCGTATTCGCAGAATGACGATCGACGCGATGACCAGCGCGATGACCGCGACTGGCAACGTTCCGACGACCAGCGCCGCCAGTATAATGACCGGCGCAGGCAGCTTGAGGACCGCCACCGCCAGTTGGATGAACGTCAGCGTCAACTGGACCGTGAGCGCCAGCAGCTGGAAGAGGAAGAGCGACGGCTGGACGATGAATACGACCGCTAAGCGAGGGTAATTTCCTGCCCGTCATAACCCGCTTCGATCCCCTCCGGCAGCGGGTTTTCCATCATCCAGGCATCAAACTGGTGGCTGATATGGGTCAACACCACGCGCGGGCTTTTTATTACCTCATTCAATGCCACCACCGTGTTTAAATCACAGTGATTAGCCGGCGTGTGATCGCGCGGCTCGTGGCTGCAATCAATCACCATCACGTCAGGCGGCCCAGCCTGCAAAAACTTCAGCGTTTTCTCCGGCAGCCCGGCGGTGTCGCACAGCCAGGCCACGCGGCTGTGGGCGGTTTCCAGCAGATAGCCGAACGTTAGCTTTGAATGGGTGAGCGGCAACGGCGTGACCTGCAACCCTTGCAGGCTAAACACCACGAACGGCTCAACGGTATGGCTGAAATCCAGTATGCCGGGATGTTTAAACAGATCGTCGCAACCTTGCTCGTCCGGCGGGCCGTACACCGCTATTTTGTCGCCTACCCCCCAGCGCAGCGGGAAAAGCCCCTGCACATGGTCCATATGGTAATGGGTCAGCAAAAACTGGCGGAAACTCCCGGCGGGCCAGCGCTCCATCAGGTCGGGAATTCCCGCATCCAGCAGCGTAATGGCATCGTTGCAGTTAATCACCGCGCAACAGGGACGGCGGCGAAAAGCGTCGTCATTGCGCGCCCGTTCACAGGCGTTGCAGCCACAGCCAAACGCCGGGACCAGCTGCGCGCCGCCGGTGCCGGTGAGGGTCAGTGTGAAGGTCATCGCGGCTCCTTACAGCGGTTTAGTGAACCGGACGTGGCTCGGCTCGTAGCCTTCCCGACGATAAAAGCGGTGGGCGTCGATGCGTTTTACATTGGTGGAGAGCTCGGTCATTTCCGCGCCGTGCTGCTGCGCCACCGTCTGGGCCCAGTTTAACAAGCCTTTGCCGACGCCCGCGCTGCGCGCGTCCGGCATCACCACCAGCTCCTGGATTTCGCCAATCCAGTTGGCGTGATGGAGATGGAATTGCAGATGCAGGCTGATGAGCCCGACCGGTTTGCCGTCAAGCCAGGCCAGCGCCAGATGATAGTTGGCGTCACGCAGATTGGCGGCGAGGCCAACGTCGAACGCGTCGCGGTCAAACGTGGCCTGTTTCAGTTCACAAACCAGCGCATAGATGACGTCGCTGTGGGTGATATCGGCGCGCTGAATGTCACAAAGCATGATGCGGCTCCCGTGGCTGTTGGTGCTCATCGACCAGCGTTAATAATGTCTCGACTGACTGTAGCAGACTCCCGTCATTATTCAGCACCCGGCAACCGGGCGGCATACTGGCGTACTGTGCCGCGCGCGCCAGCCGGGCGGCGATTTGCGCGGCGGATTCTCGTCCCCGCGTCTGTAAACGCGCTTGCAAGATGTCAGGGGAAACGTGCAGGCACACCGCCAACAGTTGCGCCCGGTAGCGGGTTTGCGCCTGTTCCAGGTGTGCGCGGGACCCGTTCACCACCACGTTAAATCCGGCGGCCAGCCACAGATCGATCTCCTGACCGATTCCGTAGCGATGGCCGTTGGCCTGCCAGCTCAGGGCAAACAGCCCCTGAGCTTCCCGCTGTAAAAACTCGTGTTCGCTCAGCGCGATATGATTTTCGTTTCCGGCGTTAAACGGGCGGGTGATGTAGCGATGCGCCACCAGCAGCGTTGGGCGCTCCCGCTCGCGCAGGGCAGTTAACAAACTGTCCTTCCCGGACCCGGACGCCCCCATTAACCAGATAAGCCGCCCCATCAGAACACCTGTTTTCCCTGACGCCAGACATTGCCGATATGCACATGTTCGCCGTGCCAGTGCGCCAGCACCAGATCGGCGCGTTTGCCCTCGCCAATCACCCCACGATCGTTGAGATTCAACGCCCGCGCCGGATTGCGCGTCACCAGATGAATCGCCTGGGGCAGGGTAAAGGCATTGCTCTCGTCCAGCGCCACGCGAAACGCCGCGTCCAGCAGGCTCGCCGGATAATAGTCGGAGGAGAGAATATCCAGCAGCCCGGCCTGGGCCAGCGAGTGGGCCGCCACGTTGCCGGAATGCGAGCCGCCGCGCACGATATTCGGCGCGCCCATCAGCACGCTCATGCCGTGCTGGCGTGACGCCTGCGCCGCATCGAATGTAGTAGGAAATTCGGCGATCACGCTGCCGAGCTGGTGGGATTCCAGTACGTGCTCCGCCGTGGCGTCGTCATGGCTCGCCAGCGCGATATTCCGCGCCCGGCAGTGAGCGGCAATGGCCTCCCGGTTCGGCTGCGACCAGCGTTCCGCCAGCGCCAGCTGTTGCTCTTCGTAACGCGCCATGTCGTGGTCATTGAGCTGGTATTTGCCCTGATAATACTCGCGATACTTTTCCCGGTTGGCGAACTGGCGCTGCCCCGGCGAATGGTCCATCAGCGACACCAGGCTCACCGGTTCCCGGTGCATCAGCTGTTCAAACAGCGGTAGCGTAGTGTGATGCGGTAACTCGCAGCGCAGATGCAGGCGATGCTCGGCGCGGTTCACGCCGCGCCGCTGGCTGTGCTCCACCGCGTTGATCATCTTTTCCAGATTCTCCAGCCGATCGCCGCCGTCGCGCACATCGCCCAGCGCCACCGCGTCCAGCACCGTGGTGATGCCGCTCGCCACCATCAGCGCATCGTGGCTGCTCATGGCGGAGTGGGCGGGCCAGTCCACTTTCGGGCGTGGGGTGAAGAATTTATCCAGATTGTCGGTATGCAGTTCAATGAGACCCGGCAGCAACCAGCCGCCTTCGCCGTCCAGTGCGCCCGGCAGGCGGCTGTGGCTGTCGGCGTAGTGGGTGATGACCCCGTCGTTGATATCGATGGAGCCGTCTACCACCTCGTTTTCGAGGATCAGTTTTACGTTATTGATGATCATGCGTGTTCCCCATCGGGTGCAGACGGTCAGCCACGCGCTGGCGAATGGCGTCATCATGGAAAATACCGACAATGGCCGCGCCGCGCGCTTTGGCCTCTTCAATCAGCGCCACCACGGCGGCGCTGTTGTTGGCGTCCAGCGAGGCGGTGGGCTCGTCAAGCAGCAGAATCGGGTAATCGACGATAAACCCACGGGCGATATTGACGCGCTGCTGTTCGCCGCCGGAAAAGGTCGAGGGCGCGAGATGCCACAGCCGTTCCGGCACGTTGAGACGGGTCAGCAGGCTGGCGGCTTTGGCGCGGCACACCTCGCGATCGACGCCCAAATCCAGCAGCGGCTGCATCACTACCGTTAATGCCGACACGCGGGGGATCACGCGCAGGAACTGGCTCACCCAGCCGATGGTTTTGCGGCGTACCGCCATCACCTCCCGCGCCGGGGCGGCGACGATATCCAGCCACTGCTCGTCATGCTTCACCCAGATATGCCCCTGGTCCGGCAGATAGTTGGCGTACAGCGAGCGCAGCAGGGTGGATTTACCGCTGCCGGAATGGCCGTGTAGCACCACGCATTCCCCGGCGTTAACTTCAAGGGATGCGCTTTCCAGCACCGGCAGGCGAATGCCGTTTTGATGATGAAGAACGAAGGTTTTACTGACTTGTTCAACCCGTAATGAAACCGTCATGGCGCGCCTCTAGTTTTGCAAAACCGATGAAACCAACAGTTGGGTGTAGGGGTGGTGCGGATCGTCGAGCACCCGGTCGGTTAGTCCGCTTTCCACCACCTGGCCCTGCTTCATCACCAGCAGGCGGTTGGCCAGCAGCCGCGCCACGCCCAGATCGTGGGTGACAATCACCACCGCCAGGTTCAACTCCACCACCAGGCCGCGCAGCAGGTCGAGCAACCGCGCCTGGACCGACACGTCCAGCCCGCCGGTGGGTTCATCCATAAATACCAGCCGGGGATGGGTTACCAGATTGCGGGCAATTTGCAGGCGCTGCTGCATCCCGCCGGAAAACGTGGTGGGCAGATCGTCAATCCGCGAACCGGGGATTTCGACTTCCTCCAGCCAGCGCGCGGCGGTGGCGCGGATCTCGCCGTAGTGACGCGCGCCGGTCGCCATCAGGCGTTCGCCGATGTTGCCCCCGGCGGAGACCTGGCGGCGCAGGCCATCCATCGGATGCTGATGCACCACGCCCCATTCGGTGCGCAGCAGGCGGCGGCGCTCGGCCTCACTCATGCCGTACAGTGAGCGATCCTGATACATCACTTCGCCCGCCTGCGGGGCCAGCCGGGCAGAAATCGACTTCAGTAAGGTGGTTTTACCGGAGCCGGATTCCCCGACAATGCCCAGCACTTCGCCGGGCCATAAATCAAAGGAAACGTCGCTAAAGCCTTTGCCCGGCGCGTACAGGTGGGTCAGGTGATTAACCGAAAGCAGAGGTTGAGTCATGGGTTATGGGCCTCGCAAACCGTGCGGCAGAAATCGGTATCGGAACAGACGAACATGCGGTTGCCCGCGTCATCCAGCACCACTTCGTCGAGATAGCTGTCATGGGAGCCGCAGATGGCGCAGGGCTGATCCCACTGCTGGACGCTGAACGGGTGGTCGTCGAAGTCCAGGCTTTCAACGCGGGTATAGGGCGGCACTGCGTAGATGCGTTTTTCGCGCCCGGCGCCGAACAGTTGCAGTGCGGGCATCTGGTCCATTTTCGGGTTATCGAATTTCGGGATCGGCGACGGGTCCATGACATAGCGGCCGTTGACCTTCACCGGGTAGGCATAGGTAGTGGCGATATGGCCGAAGCGGGCGATATCTTCGTACAGCTTCACCTGCATCACGCCGTACTCTTCCAGGGCGTGCATGGTGCGGGTTTCGGTTTCGCGCGGCTCGATAAAGCGCAGCGGCTCCGGGATCGGCACCTGATAAATCAGGATCTGATCCTCCACCAGCGGCATCTCCGGGATGCGATGGCGGGTCTGGATCAGGGTGGCGTTTTCGGTAGATTCAGTGGTGGTGACGTGAGTCACGCGCTTAAAGAAATTGCGGATCGACACGGCGTTGGTGGTGTCGTCCGCGCCCTGGTCGATCACTTTCAGCACGTCGGCTTCACCGATGATGCTGGCGGTGATCTGGATCCCGCCGGTTCCCCAGCCATAAGGCATCGGCATTTCGCGACCGCCGAACGGCACCTGGTAACCGGGGATCGCTACCGCTTTTAAAATCGCGCGGCGGATCATGCGCTTGGTTTGCTCGTCCAGGTAAGCAAAGTTATAACCGGCAAGATGCGTCACGGCGGGTCTCCTGTTCACGTTGCAGGCGTTTGAGCAGTTCCAGTTCGGCCTGGAAATCGACGTAGTGGGGCAGTTTCAGATGCGAGACAAACCCGGCGGCTTCGACATTATCGGCATGGGCCAGCACAAACTCTTCATCCTGGGCGGGGGAGGTGATGTTTTCGCCGTACTCCGGGGCCTGTAACGCGCGGTCCACCAGCGCCATCGCCATGGCTTTACGCTCGCTCTGGCCGAAGACCAGCCCGTAACCGCGCGTAAAGTGCGCAGGCTCTTCTGGCGGATCGATAAAGCCGTTAACCATTTCGCATTCGGTCATCAGCAGTTCGCCGACGTTGACCGCAAAACCCAGTTCCTCGGGGATGATTTCCACGGAAACGTAGCCGCTGCGGATTTCTCCGGCAAACGGGTGGTTGCGCCCGTAGCCGCGCTGGGTGGAGTAGGCCAGCGCCAGCAAGTATCCCTCGTCGCCGCGTACCAGTTGTTGTAGCCGCGAGGCGCGCGAACAGGGGTAAACCGGCGGTTGACGGGTGATGTCATCCGGCTGCTCGCCGTTATCCTGCTCTGGCTTGGCCAGCTTTTGTGCTTCCAGCAGGCTAAATACGTGGGGCGCGTGCGGCTGTGCGCCGTCGGCCCGTGTCAGCGCAGACGCTTCACCGTCCGCCAGCAGGGCGAAGTCAAGCAGGCGATGGGTGTAATCATAAGTCGGGCCGAGCAGTTGGCCGCCGGGCACGTCTTTGTACACCGCCGAAATTCGCCGTTCCAGACGCATGGCGGCGGTATCTATCGGCTCGCTGACCGCCAGGCGCGGCAGCGTAGTGCGATAAGCGCGCAGCAGAAAAATGGCTTCCACGCTGTCGCCGCTGGCCTGCTTGAGCGCCAGCGCCGCCAGTTCGCGATCTGCAATGCCGCCTTCGGTCATCACCCGATCCACGGCGAGATTAAGCTGGGCGTCAATTTGCGCCACGCTCAGTTCCGGGATCTGGCTGTCGCCCCGGCGTTTGTGCTGCTGAAGGGCGTGCGCGGCGTCGATCGCTTTTTCGCCCCCTTTCACTGCAACGTACATCAGCACACCTCCACGTGGGTGGTGCGCGGGATCGCCAGCAGACGATCGCCGCAGGTGAGGATCAGATCGATACCCAGCGGGAACGGATGCGGGCGCTCGGTCAGTTCGTGGATCACGCACTCCGGCAACTGCGGCGCGACCATGCGCTCCTCATGAATGCCCGCGCCGGTGAGGCGCAGCATCCGCCCGCCGCTCAGGCTGGCGACCTGCATAATCAGCGTGGCGCTGGTTTCCGGGGCCACGGCGCTGCCCTGCGACAGCAAATTCAACTGGGTGGCGGTGAGCGTCTCGTCGGCCACTGCAAACAGCGCGCTGGCAAGATCGTCGGTGAGCGGCGCGTTGGTATGGAAACGCAGATTCTGACGGACAATATCGTTGCCCATTCTGGCGCTCAGCCACAGCGGGGTATCATTATCCGCAAGTGTCAGCAGCACGCTGGTGGTGGCCTGGCCGAACGGCGGCCAGCCGTGGGCCAGTTGATGCAGGGACACAATCACGCCCGGTTCGCTCATGGCTTTGAGCAGGCGGCGAAAGCTGTGTTGGGCATCGTGAACCGGGGTAGCGAAAGCAGTTGTTAATGTCATGCGTTGTCTCCACGCACCAGGGTGAAAAAGTCGACCCGGCTGGCGTTCACCTGTTCGGCGCGCGTCTGTAAACGGGCGGCGCGGTGGGCTTCCAGCGGGGCAATAAGGGTTTCCAGCAGCGACGGATAGTGCGCCGGGTCTTGCATCAGGGCGTCGATCACCGCGCAGCGTTCGGCGTGGGGTTTGTTGCGCCCCAGCACCCAGCTGTAACCGCACAAGCCGTTATCCAGGCGGATCACGGCGCGGGTCAGGGTGGCGTCGCCGGTATAAAAGCGCGAGCCGGTGCCGCCCATGCGGCCCTGGATTTGCACCAGGCCGGTTTCCGCCGGGCGTAGGGTCTGGTATTGCGGCGCGATACGCAGCGTATCAACGTAGCGCTGCAATTCATCCGGCAGGCTGTGGGCCAGCACGGCCATCCAGTGCTGGCGTTGGGCGAGGGTGTAATGTGCCGCGTCCATTAGTGCTCCATGGTGAATTCAATCATGTCGGCGCGGGTCAGGCTGACGGAGTATTCCGCCGGCGCCGCCACGTCGTTGCGGTGGTTAAGGGTGCGCACGCAGAGCAGCGGCGCCATATTGGGGATCTCCAGCAGCTTGCTCTCTTTGGCCTGGGCGCGGCGCGCGCTGATGCGTGTCTGGGTGCGCAGCAGGCGAATATCGAGCTGCTGGTCGAGATAATCGTGCAGCGAACCCTGGCTAAAGCCCTGCAACGCAGGCCACCATGCAAGCTCGGAAAAATAGTGATCGATCAGGCACAGGGCGATGCCGTTGACCCGGCGCAAGGTGCGCAGGTGGATAACGTTCTGCCCTTCGGTGACGTCCAACGCCTGGGCGACCTGATTTGACGCCGGGCGCAGCACCGCTAACAGGCGTTCGCTGGTGGGATGGCTACCCTGTTCCAGCAGATTCTGGCTAAAGCGCGCCTGGGCATTGAGCGGGTAATCGAACGGACGCATCAATACCAGCACGCCCACGCCCTGGCGGCGCTGCACCCAGCCGCGCTCCACCAGTTGGTCGATGGCGCGGCGCAGGGTGTGGCGATTCACCGCGAAGCGGTCTGCCAGTTGCTGTTCCGCCGGCAGATAATCCCCGCAGCGGTAGTGATTTTTCAGCTCCTCTTCAAGCTTTGCGGCTATTTCCTGATATCGGGTGGGGTAACTGGTCGGATGTCTGGATAAGTGCATAGCAATCAAAGCCTCGCAACTCAGATGAAGTGCTTACGCAAGCGCTGCGACAGGAAGTCGAGCAGGCTGACGGTGATGATGATGACAATCATCAGGGCGCAGGTTTGTTGGAACTGGAACCCGCGAATCGCTTCCCACAACGTGACGCCAATCCCGCCCGCGCCGACCATGCCTACCACCGTGGCGGAACGCACGTTGGATTCGAAGCGGTACAGGGAGTAGGAGATCAACAGCGGCATTACCTGCGGCAGCACGCCGTAGAGAATTTCTTCGATTTTGTTGGCTCCGGTAGCGCGCACGCCTTCGACCGGGCCGGGCTCGATGGCTTCTACCGCTTCGGAGAGCAGCTTGGAGAGCACGCCGGTGGTGTGGATAAACAGCGCCAGCACGCCCGCGAACGGCCCTAATCCCACCGCCACCACAAACAGCATGGCGAACACCATTTCGTTGATGGCGCGGCAGGCGTCCATCAGCCGGCGCATCGGCTGATAAATCCACCACGGAACCAGATTATCGGCGCACAGCAGGCCAAACGGGATGGAGAGTAAAACCGCCAGCGCGGTGCCCCAGACGGCGATTTGCAGGGTGATGAGCATTTCGCCCAAATAGTGCTGCCACTGGCTGAAGTCCGGCGGGAAGAAATCAGCGCCGAAGGTCGCCATATTGCCCGCATCGCGGATCAGGTTGAGCGGTGCCATTTCCGCGCCCTGCCATGAGGCAATCAGCACCGCCAGCAGCACTGCCCAGCTCAGCAGGGTAAACCAGCTTCGCTTCGGGGGCGCAACAGTAATGGTTTGCATAAGGAACTCCGTAACGCGTCCTCACGGGCGAACCCGTGAGGACAAAGGATTACTGTGAGGCGGTGGTCACGTTGTTCATCGCGCCGAGGGCCGCATTCAGACGATCGAGATCGTCGAGCTTCGCCTGGAGTTCCGCGGTTTTGGCCGCGCGATCCTGCTCGCTCAGGGTCTTGTTGGCTTTGACGCTCTGCATCTCTTTAAACAGCGCCAGCTGGCGGATCGGCACCAGTTGCAGGTCGCTGGATGGGCGGAACGGCGCCCATGAAAGGCCTTTCAGCACCTGTTGCTCTTCGGCAGTTTTGCCGTAGGTGGTGAAGAAGTCGTAGATCTTGTCTTTGGTGGCATCAGAAAGGTTTTTACGCCAGACGATCGGATCGCTCGGGATCAGCGGCGATTTCCAGATCACTTTCAGTTGGCTGAATTTTTCCGGCGCGGTGACTTTCAGACGATCGAGGTTTTCGGTGTTATTGGTTGCCACATCCACCTGCTTGTTGGCCACGGCCAGGGCGTTGGTTTCGTGGTTGGCGTTCAGGGTACGCTTGAAGTCGGTGGGCGCGATGTTGTTCTTCGCGAATACATAGTAGCCCGGCACCAGGAAGCCTGAGGTTGAATTAGGATCGCCGTTGCCGAAGGTCAGATCCTTGCGCTTCGCCAGCAGTTCGTTAACGTCCTTGATCGGATTATCTTTGTTGACGATCAGCACGCTCCAGTAACCCGGCGATCCGTCCGCCGCCACGGTCTGAGCAAACACCTGCCCGTTGGCGCGATCCACCGCTTCCATGGCGGAAAGGTTGCCGTACCAGGCCACATCCACTTTGTTAAAGCGCATCCCCTGGATAATGCCCGCGTAGTCCGGCGCGAAAAACGCGTTCACTTTCACGCCCAGTTTCTTCTCCATATCCTTAAGGAACGGGTCCCATTGCGGTTTGAGGTTTTGCTGTGATTCCGTCGAAATGATGCCAAAGTTAATCGCCTTTTCCTGCTCCTGCGCCTGCGCCGGGCTTAACAGGGCGCTCACGCTGAACATGCTGGTAAAGGCCAGAGCGGCAACCGCTTTGTAAGTCATGAAATATCCTCAGATAAGTTAGGCGGCCTGCGCGTTCTGCTCGACGCGATTCAGGCTGCGGTAGAGATGGTCGGAACGTTCGCTGTCGAAGGCGCTACTGGCACCGTCGAAAAAGACATTGCCCTGACGCAGCGCCACAATGCGTTGGCAGTAGCGCAGGGCGTAATCCACCTGATGGAGCGTCACCACAATGGTGATCCCGTCCTGACGGTTAATGTCGCGCAGGGTTTCCATCACGATGCGCGCCGACTCCGGGTCAAGCGACGCAATTGGCTCATCCGCCAGAATCACTTTGGCCTGTTGCATCAATGCGCGAGCAATCGCCACGCGCTGCTGCTGGCCGCCGGAGAGCGTAGACACCCGCTGATACGCCAGATGGGCCATCCCGACGCGGGACAACGCCTGAAGCGCGCGCTGATTCTGCTCGCGGCTGAACCAACTGAAACAGGTACGCCAGAACGGGGTCGCCCCGAGCGCGCCGATCAGCACGTTTTCTATTACCGTCAGGCGGTTAACCAGATTGAACTGCTGGAAGATGTAGCCTGTCTGGGCGCGGGTCTGGCGGATATCGCGGGCCAGACGGCCTGCGCGCTGAACGGTGCGGCCCAGCATTTCGATATGAATTTCCGGGGATTCGTCGCTGGTGATCAGCCCGCTGAGATGGCGCAGCAGGGTGGATTTCCCGGAGCCTGACGGCCCCAGCAGCGCGACCATTTCGCCAGTATTTACCTCCAGACTCACCCCATTCAGCGCCTGATGGTTACGGAAAGTGCGGGTCAAATTTTCGACGCGGATAATCGTTTGCATTACACGGTCTCCATGAAAAGTGGCCTCATGTTGACCGGGTAATGTGACGATTCTGTTAACGGGAAATGGCAATCGGATGAAGAATGGCCGTTCTGGAAGGCGGAATGACTAGGGAATGCATTCAGCTACCAACTTTTTTCGTAGTGCAAGGCAGGGGGAGATTTTCTTAGCTTAAGGGGTGCGGATTGTGCGCTTTTTCCGGGTAAGGCTGCGAGAGACTTTATGCGGGCGATTAACCTCACGTAACACGACGCGAAATTAACCTCTGGCAGCGGGAATCAACGATGAGCAAAGACATTGTTTTTTGTGCGGATGGGGTCTGGGGCGGGCCGGACCTTGACGTTCAACACAGCCCGGTTCGGGCTGGCAATGTTTACCAGCTGTTTGTGGCGCTGCGGGGGGAGGTGGATCAACACAGCCTGCTGCTGGCCAATGAACAGGAGAAAACCTGGCGGGATCCCGACGGGGACGTCTTACAGGTCGCAAAGTATATTCATGGGGTGGGCGACCCGAATAATCCGTTTGCGAACAGTCTGGATGGGGCGTTTGGCGCCCGGTTTATCGTTCCCGTTGTCAGGGGTTATACCTTTATCAGCCGTCATTACCAACCCGGGGATCGGATCTGGCTGATCGGATTTAGCCGCGGCGCGTACACGGTGCGGGCGCTGGCCGATATGATCCTCAGCCGTGGTTTGCTGGACAGCGCGCGTTTGCGCTTCAATGAGCATAATAAGCCCGACGCCTGGCGACGGGCGGCGGCGGTCTGGACGCAGTACCGGGCCCATGCCGCGCATATGGATGGCGATCTGCTCGGGCAGGTGGTCAGCGATCTGCCGGGCTACTTCTGCGAGCCGCCAGGGCCTGACGATATGATGACCAACGTGCCGATAGAAGCCGTCGCCGCGTTTGAAACCGTGGGTAAAAAGGGCATCCCTGCGTATTACCAGGATAAACGCACCGATGTGTTTCGCTTCGGATCGTCGGCGCTGGCTGACCGGGTCAAGTACGGTTTACAGGCGATAGCGATAGATGAAGAGCGCGCGGAGTTTGAGCCGGTACTGTGGGATTTCCGCGATCGAATTATGCAGGTGTTATTTGCCGGCATTCATGAAGATATCGGCGGCGGCTACGATGACGAGAGCGAAGAAAGCGCGCTGGCGAATACCACGTTACGCTGGATGCGGGATGTGCTGAGCGATCTCGGTTTACCGCTGGATTTACGGCCCATTATCAGCAATGGCTTAGGGCCGCTGCACTGTAACTGGTTCCCGCCAACGCCCTGGCAGCGCATTGCGCCACGGCGTTTTCCCGCGCCGGTCCACTCTTCGTTAATGATCCATCAGTCGGTTATCGACCGGATTTATGGCGGCAACGCGCTGCCGTTTCAGTCACCGATGGATGGGGTATGGAAGTTAAGCGATTACCAGCCGGCGTCATTGCGAAAACATATGACCGCCGGCGGCATCCCGAAGAACTGGTCTATCGCTTATTAACGGCTAGCGAAACACGGCGACCGCATCCACCAGTCGCGTCGCCTGATGTTTAACGGTGGCGGACGCCTCGGCCCCTTCCTGCACCAGACTGGCGTTTTGCTGGGTAATTTTATCCAGCTCATCCACGGCACGGGTTAACTCCGTCAGCCCTTGTGCCTGATGCGCCGTAGCGTCGCTGATTTGAGCAATCAGGCTGGTGACGTTTTCCACCTGTTGCACAATTTCCCGCATGGTTTTGCCCGCCATCTGCACCTGCTCGGAACCGGACTCCACATTACGGGTGCTGGCCTCAATCAGCTTGCGAATGTCGCTGGCGGCGGTTGCGCTACGGCTGGCAAGGTTGCGCACTTCTCCCGCCACGACCCCGAATCCTTTACCCTGTTCCCCCGCCCGGGCGGCTTCGACGGCGGCGTTGAGCGCCAGGATATTGGTCTGGAAGGCGATGCTGTCAATCAGGCTGGTGATGCTGCTGATTTGCGCGGTGCTTTGCGCGATCTGGTCCATAGTGGCAATAACGGTTTCCATCACTTCGCCGCCGTTGGTGGCGGCGTGGCAGGTAGAAAGTGAGAGCTTATCGGCGGCGCTGGCGGTTGCGGTATTGTGCTGCACCGTGGCGGCGAGCTGATTCATGGTGGCAAGGGTTTGCTGGACGTTGACCGCCGTCTGGCGGGTACGCTCGCTGAGATCGTCATTGCCCTGCGCCAGCGCGTCGCTGCCCTGGCGTACGGTGACCACCTGGCTGCTGACGTCGTTAACCAGCCAGCGAAACATCAGCCCGAGCTGGCTTATCGCGCGCAGCGTGGTGCCGATTTCGTCGGCGCGCTGCATATGGTCCACACTGTGGCTGGCCCCCGTCGCCACCTGCAACGCCTGCTTGCAGACCTTTTCCATCGGACGGGAAACCTGAGCCTCCAGCCACAGGCAAATCAGCAGGCTACAGACGGCCTGAAATCCCATCATGGGCAGGGCGCTTTTAAACGGCAGGGCAAGCGCCTGGAGCATCAGCGCGGTAAGGGGCAACAGCGTTAATAACGGCAGGCGAATACGCCAGCGCAGCGGCAGCGTTTTAAACAAATTGCCCACCCGGCCTACGCCGCGCCGTACCAGTAATCCACTGTAAAACCGAAAACCGGTTAATTTCCCCTGATTAATTTTCTTATACAAGGCATCGGCACGGGCTATTTCTTCCGGCCAGGCTTTAGTACGAATCGACATATAACCGCAGGTTTGGTTATTTCGCACGATAGGGATCGCATTGGCGCGCACCCAATAAAAATCACCATTTTTACGGCGGTTTTTCACCAGCCCGGTCCAGGGTTCGCCGCGCTTTAACGTCGCCCACATGTCGGCGAATACCTGTTTTGGCATATCAGGATGGCGAACAACATTATGAGGATGGCCGATCAATTCATCGGCGTTGAAACCGCTGGCACTAATAAAACTGTCATTAGTATAAGTAATATAACTTTGCAAGTCGGTGGTGGACATTAATGTATCATTATCAGCGAGAATATATTCTTTATTGGTGGTGTGGAGAGAATGACGCATACATTCATCCTTAATAAACGGATACGGTTGTTTGTGACGGATTTATTACTTATCGGTGGGGTGCGTATTATCTTTAGGTTTAATACGCGCTTTAAAATGTCCAAAAAAACATAGATTTTTAATAATACAAACAATGAATCATTGTTAACTAATTGATATATATGAATATAAAACTTAATCTGTGAATGCGGTCAATACATTTAAATATATTTTTGAAGTGTCTTGAAATGGTGGGAATATCGGCTAAGCGATAAATCGATAGCACCAGCAGAAATAGCGCGGGCAGCGTTTACTTTAGTATAATAATCAATTCAGAGAGAAAAAACTCTGCGCGGTGTGACGGCGCAGAGTCAGCATCAGTTCTTTTTAACGAATTCTGATTTTAACTTCATCGGGCCAAAGCCATCGATTTTGCAATCAATGTTATGGTCGCCTTCTACCAGACGAATACCTTTTACTTTGGTGCCGATTTTCAGCATCGAAGAGCTGCCTTTGACTTTGAGATCTTTGATAACGGTAACGCTGTCGCCATCGGCCAGCAGGTTGCCGTTGGCATCTTTAACGATCAGCGTGTCGGCTTCCGGCGCTTCTTCAGCGGCGTTCCATTCGTGCGCGCATTCCGGGCAAATGAACATGCCGTTATCTTCATAAGTGTATTCGGACTGGCACTGAGGGCAGTGGGGAAGTTGCATGGGTTTTCCTCTTGAAACTGTGGCGGGCAGTGCACCGCTATAGGTGGAATACGGGTATTCACCCGCAAAAACCGGGGATTATAACCTGAATCCCTGGGTTTATCAGGGATTATTCCCTAAGCGGGGGCAACCCTTGCGATGTCACTTCAGGAAGGTTGTCAATAACCTAAATTTTAGCGCAAATATGCGAAACATATATCGTGATTTGTCTTGTGTCGGTGTTATTCTGGCCTCTTAAGTGATATTTATTATTCTATGGTTATCGATAATCATCAGGGCTACCCATCGGCCACCACGAATGCGCGCTTAATCACCTCCACCGAATGGCTTATTTGCCCATTCCGGAGGGCTTTTGTCTTTAGCAGATAAAAAAGAAAATCCAGCAGAGATAGCCGCGCTAAGCCATTTTAATAACGCCGCCAGATGGACAAACGGGTTATTTACAGCAAGCAAAACGGCGTTTTAACAAATCAGGATTTTATTTCCTTCAGTAATTATAAAAGGCGTTACCAGATAATAAAAAGAGAAAGCAAATAAAACTAAAGAAAATTTGCATTAAGGAAACATTTTATGCATACACAGACAATTTTTGAATTAAGCCAGGAAGCGGAGCGGTTAATCCATCTCGCCATGCATAACCTGGATATGCTGAAAAAAATCCCCCTGGCGGTGCAGGAAAATCCATCTGGTCTGGATGGCGCGCGGATCGCCACTATTCATCCGTTACACTTCAGCCACAAAGGCGTGGAGGTTCAACAGGAAACATTGCGCAATGAACTGCGTAAGGTGACACATCAGGAAATGGTGCTGGCGATTGTCGGCACCATGAAAGCGGGAAAATCCACCACCATCAACGCCATCGTCGGCACGGAAGTGCTGCCGAACCGCAACCGCCCCATGACGGCGCTCCCGACGTTGATTCGCCATACCCCAGGCCAGGTTGAGCCGGTGCTGTACTTTCCCCATGTCGGGCCCATCGAAACGTTAATGGCCGAACTGCAAAAAAAATTGCACGTCCGGCGCCGGGACAACCTCGCCACGCAGTTGGAAATTGATAAGGACATGGACAGCCTGCTGTTGCGCATCGCCAGCGGCACCCGGTTCGAGAAGCAGTATTTAGGCGCGCAGCCCATCTTCCACTGCCTGAAAAGCCTCAACGATCTGGTGCGTTTGTCAAAAGTGCTGGATGTGGCGTTTCCCTTCAGCGCCTATACCGCGATTGAGCATATTCCGTTTATTCAGGTGGAGTTCGTCCATCTGGCGGGGATGGACCAGGGATTAGGGCAGTTGACCCTGTTAGATACCCCCGGGCCCAACGAGGCAGGCCAGCCCCATTTGCAAAAAATGCTTCAGGAACAGCTGGCAAGTGCGTCGGCGGTGCTGGCGGTGATGGATTACACCCAGCTCAAGTCGGTTTCCGATGAGGAAGTGCGCCAGGCGTTATCAACGGTGGGCAAATCGGTACCGCTGTACGCGCTGGTGAATAAATTCGACCAGAAAGACCGCAACAGCGACGATGAAGATCAGGTGCGGGCGCTGATTTCCGGCACCCTGATGAAAGGGCATATCGAGCCGGACCATATTTTCCCGGTGTCATCGATGTGGGCGTATTTAGCCAATCGCGCGCGCCACGAGCTGATGCATAAAGGCCAGTTGCCGCCCCATACCGAACAGCTCTGGGTGCAGGATTTTGCGGAAGCGGCGCTGGGCCGACGCTGGCGTACCGAATCGTTAACCGATATCACCGCGCTGCGCCATGCCGCCGAGCTGCTGTGGGAAGATTCCCTGTTCGAGCAGCCGATCAAAACGGTGCTGCATGCGGCCCATGCCAATGCCTCGCTCTACGCGCTGCGCTCTGCCTCGCATAAATTGCTCAACTATGCGCAAAGCGCGCAAACCTATATGACGTTCCGCCGCCAGGGGCTGGATATCGCCAGCGACCAGCTTCAGCAGAGCATCGTGCGGCTGCGCCAGAATATTGAAGAGCTTCATTCATCCCGTAACGGGGTACGTGATGAGGTACAGCACGAAGTGGCCCAGGCGTTGCAGGGCGGGGCGGCGTGCATTGCGGACTATCAGCGCCGCATGATCGAAAGCCTGAGCAGTTATTTCCGCAGCGGGCAAATCCCGGAAGTCTCCCTGAGTGGCATAGGCCGCCACGACCCGCATCGCCGCCGTGATTTTGAACCGGGCTGCCAGCAGATGATGCTGGAGTCAGAAAGCGAAGCGCGCACCCAACTGCACAAAATCCGCGCCTCCTGTGATGTGATTATGCTGGGCTTCCAGGAAGGGCTAATCCGCGATCTGGCGACGCTGTTCAGCCAACTGGAAATCACGCTGACGCGTACCCTGCGCGACGCGTTACACCCCATCGAAACCCGCGTTTCCGACGGCCTGATCCAGGCGGGATTTAAAGCGCACATTACGCTACCCGTATTCAGCGCCAATCAGCTTAACTTTAACGCGCATTCGCTGTTTAACGACGCGATCGATCAGCAAACGCTGCCGCTTAACCACGCCCGCCGCCGGGGAGGGATGAAGGGAACGGTGGTACGCTGGCTGAACAGCTCGGAGTGGGGCTGGGAAGGCTATACCGCCAGCGCCCGGCGTTTCGTGATTGATATTCCTGGCCTTGAGCAAAAGCTGTATCAGCACATCGAGCAGTTCAGCAGCCAGGTGCGACAGGCGATGGATACGCAAATTGATGTCTCCGTCAGCGCCGGGTTGGCCAGCTTTTTCGCCGAATTTTCTGGCGCGCTGTCGTCCATCGAAGCCAGCCTGCAACAAAGCCTGGTTGCCCGTCAGCAAAATGAAGATGCGCTGCTGGCGCTGCGTAAACAGTTGCAACAGTGCAATGCCACCGCCGGATTCATTTATGAAGACGCCCGGCTACTGCGTGATGATATCCAAACCCTTTTTGCAGCGGAGTATGGCGTATGAGGCAGACCGCGTTACTTGATGGGCCAGGGCGCCATTTGCAAAGCGTCACGGATAAATGGATGGTCGATACCACCCTTGCTGTACAGCAACGGCGCGTGTCACCGGCGGTTCCCCATCAGCAGGCAATTGGCGAGCGGTTGCAGAAAGAGTTGCTGGCGCAATCCAACCTGCCGAACTGGTGGACAACCGCCGCCATGACCGAGGGCGCGCAATGGCTGCCGGGGCTGCTGGACGGCGTCAGCCAGTATCGCCAGCCTGGTCATATGGCGTTAAGCCTGATTGCCCAGGCGCTGCTGGCGGAAATCCCGGGGCGGGATCCTGCGCTCGTGACGCAACTGGAGCAGTTGGGCAGCTACTATCAGCAGTGCGCGACGCGGCTCGAAGACGACCTGGCCGCGCGCGGGCTGGAAAATGAAGGGCGCGAGCATATCGATGCGGTATTCGCCCGTTGGCGTAGCGGCCATTATGGCGAGTTTTCCCCGGCGGGCCGCTGCTATGTGGTACTGGAGGAACTGCGCTGGGGACGGTGCGGCGCGGCGATTCGGCTGAGCACGCCGCGTGTACGCGAGACGCTACTGGAAGAGATCCGCCAACAGTCCACGGCGCTGCTGGCGAAAAGCGTCGACGCCTCGGCGCAAACGCGACATTTTTATCAGCAGTGGCTCAACTCCCCGCCAACGCCGAGCCTGCTGGATTATAAGGATACCCTCAGTTGGCTGGGCAACTGGAGCGACAGCGAACGCCAGCCGGTATGCTGGTCGGTAACCCAGAGCTGGAAAAGCGTGGCGTTGGGGATGCCGCGGTTGTGCTCTGCGTCGCGGCTGGCCGGGGCGATGGTGGATGAGGTGCTGGTGGATTCGCTGGCTGCCTGATTTTATTTCATCTTATAAAGCAAAACGCCGCACTCGGGAGTGCGGCGTTTTTTTTTGGGGTTTAGCGATTAGTGGTGCTGAACCTGCTGCTCCGGCTCTTTCACTTCAGCGGGTTTATAGCCGCCAACATGTTTAGCGTACAGCGCGGTGATAATCGGCACCAGGATGGCGGTGACGATAACGCTCGCGGCGACCAGCGCGGTAGCGGAAGCGGCGACCGGTTCAAACGCCGGGTTAATCTGCGCGATAATCACCGGGTTAGCAACCGCAGCGCCTGCTGCGGAAGACGCAGCCACACCTGCAGTACCATTACCGCCGCCAATCACGCGGTCTGCGATAATCAACGGGATACCGGTGATAACGATAACCGCAACACCCAGTACCACGCCCAGCAGGCCAGTATCCAGAATCACGCCCAGGTTGATGGTGTTACCCAGCGCGAAGCCGAAGAACGGGATCAGAACCGGCGTCGCCTTGCTGAAGAACGCGCGGAAATCGTGGTCCAGGTTACCCAGGGTGAAACCAATCAGGAACGGCAGCACAGCGCCAATAAAGTGGTGCGGTTCAAACGATGCCAGACCGGCGGAACCCAGGATCACCATGGTCATCAGCGGGCCGGATTCCAGAGACATCAGGACGAATGCGCCAGACTCTTCTTTGGTACCGTACTGGTTCATCAGGCTGGCATACAGGCCGCCGTTGGTCATATCCATGGCAGAGACGATAGCCAGTACCGAAATTCCGGCAAAGAAGCCGGTCTGAATCCCGCCTTCCGGGATAAACGACGCGGCAATCATCGCCACCAGCCAGGCTACGCCGATTTTAGTGATAACCAGCGTACCGGATTTACGCAAAACGGTGCCGGTTGCACGTAAATCAATAGAGGCCCCGATACAGAAAAACCAGACCGCCAGAATCGGTACCGTTCCGCTAATCATACCTTTGGTAAAGGAACCAAAATACGCGCCAGTGTTGGGGGCAAAGGTATTGAGTACGGCGCCGAGCAGCAGCGGAATAAGCATCATCCCGCCCGGGATTCGTTCCATAGTCGCTTTAATTTTCATGTACAAGCCTCTTAACTTAGATTTTCTGGTATCAGCAGGCAGGTTTTGCAAGCTGCTAATAAAAAAGATTTTTTATGCGTTGCGAGTCGTTATGTCCTGGCTGGGAGGGCTGGCCGTTATGGGTAACCTTGCCGCCTGGTTTAAGTAAAATCTGAATCTCGCTAATCAGTGGTGATACTATTGATCCATTGGAATATTGATTCAATAGAAATGAAACGTTGTTTTAGTTATCTTCGTCACAATATTGATTTTTGGTTTTGTTAAGATCGGTAGCAGCGAAAATTAATGTAAAGAGTTTGTACTTTTTATTGTTGGATATGCTGAATTAATAATAACGGGCGTTATTCTTAGCCCCCGTAACGTCACTGAGGAGACATAATGGACGTACGCCAAAGTATTCATAGCGATCACGCTAAGACCCTGGACACCGCCGGGTTACGTAAAGAGTTTTTGATTGAAAAAGTTTTCGTGGCTGATGAGTACACCATGACGTACAGCCATATCGACCGCATTATTGTGGGCGGCGTAATGCCGGTTAACCGCACGGTGAGCGTGGGCGGCGAAGTGGGTAAACAGCTGGGAGTGACCTACTTCCTGGAGCGTCGTGAACTGGGCGTCATCAACATCGGCGGGCCTGGCCTGATCCGTGTTGACGGCACCTGCTATGAAATGAACCACCGCGATGGCTTGTATGTGGGCAAGGGTGCGAAAGAGGTGGTGTTCGAGAGTACTGACCCGGCCAACCCGGCGCGTTATTACTACAACTGCGCTCCGGCGCACCTGACCTACCCGACCAAACGCGTTACGCCGGCTGATGTCGCGCCGGTCACGCTGGGCGAAGACGTCACCAGCAACCGCCGCACCATCAACAAATACTTTGTGCCGGATGTGCTGGAAACCTGCCAGTTGAGCATGGGCCTGACCGAACTGGCGCCGGGCAACCTGTGGAACACCATGCCGTGCCACACCCATGAGCGCCGCATGGAAGTCTATTTCTACTTCAACATGGACGAGAACAGCTGCGTATTCCATATGATGGGCCAACCGCAAGAGACCCGTCATATTGTGATGCAGAACGAGCAGGCGGTAATTTCCCCGAGCTGGTCAATCCACTCTGGCGTGGGCACCAAAGCCTATACCTTTATTTGGGGTATGGTGGGTGAGAACCAGGTGTTCGATGATATGGACCATGTTGCGGTGAAAGATTTGCGTTAAGTCCTTTTTGTTTTCGGTAGTTAAGCTACACGTACCGTCATTATTCCTGAGCGTCGGTTGAGTCATCATCCGGCGCTTTTTTTATTTCCAAATCACCTCCTATCATTTATCGCAGTTGTTTTAATCCTGCCAACTGATATAAGCAGCGTTCAATACCATTCTCATCTAAGTCATTAATAAACTTAAGTTAAATTTATGAACTCATCTGAACTGAGGGGGCTCCAGGCACTCCGTGGCCTGGCGGCAATGAGCGTTATGCTGTTTCATTTTCGCTGGAATCTTAACGATGTGTATCCTGGCGTTGGTGATCGGCTGTTTGGCTGGGGCGCTACCGGCGTCGATCTGTTTTTCCTGATTAGCGGCTTTGTGATTACGCTGACAATGCAACGCACCCCCACGGGGATATCCGGAACCATTCATTTTTTAAAACGCAGAATATTACGCATCTTCCCGGTCTATTATATTATTTTGCTTATTACCTTCTTATTATCCGGAGCCATGAGCATCTTTCATTATCCTGATAAATTAGTTAATTTAATTAGCGCTATTCTATTCCAGCCTGTCTATCCCGACCATGCGCCATTTTATGTCGATGATGGCGGAATGTATGGGATTCGCTGGACGCTAAATTATGAAATTTATTTTTATTTGATTATTGGGTTATCGATTTTCACCCCGCGACGCTGGACTGGCATTGCGCTTTATTTCCTGCTGACGTTATTTTTGTTGCCGGTTATGAGTGGGTATGCTTTCACGCTTTCTCCCCAGGGTTACCCGTATGCGTCTCCCTGGCTGGGTTTGATCACTAACCCAATGATTTTTCTATTCCTGGAAGGCATGATCGTAGGGCTGCTTTACCCTTTATTAAAAAAATTGCCTGCAAAACTCATGGCCGTTGCTTTTACTGGCAGTGTGATTCTGGCAATAGTGATTTTTAAAAATAATCAGCTTATCGGGCACGGCGTGACGAGTTCAGGGTTGGTGTATGCGTTAATGCTGGTGTGTATTATTGGCGCAGAGAAAGCCATCGGAAAATATATACCCCGCAGCCTCGTGGCGCTGGGAAACATTTCGTTTTCGCTTTATTTGATCCATACACTGATGAATACCGGTATTGGCAAGCGCTTTGAAAGTCTCGGCATTGAATCTGGCGTGTCGCGTTTTACGTTGTCGGTGGTGTTGTCGCTTGTGCTTGCCTGGCTCGCCTGGCGCTACGTCGAGCAGCCCTTTTATGCGAAGCGCAAAGGGGCAGGGAAGTGGGTAAGCGTGGCGGGGAACTGATGGTATTGTGGCGGCGCTTCGTGGGCTGCCGCCAGAAACAAATGTTTGGACGCAGAAAAGCAAAAACCCGCCTCAAGGGTGGGTTTTCTGAATAAGTGGTGCCCGGACTCGGAATCACATCCACGATTAACACGCTGTTATTTATCCAATTGCAGTACTGGCATAACGGAGATAAAGTGAATGACGGTCAGTTTGTGTCTATAGTATTATTTCGGTGTGAATTATAGTAATCAACGAATGGCCGAGCGTTGATGATTTCCCACCAACCATAAGCAGTCATTGATAGTATTAAGAAAGAAACCATCGCACCGATACCTGAGCCGATAGCATTGCACAACATGGAATACGTTATCTCAGAGTGACCAATGGCGTTATATATTACGCTTATATCGTTCGCCCCCCACATGGTACAAAGTAGAAATGTAGTAGCAAAGAATATATCAATAACAAGTAATGAAGATTTTGCCCGCCATCCGGCCTGAGACGTTATCTCAGCCATCCCGTCATCCCTAAATAGCACAACTGACTGAATGCGGTTAATGCTTTTGTACATCCAGATGGTGGCCAATGGATAGCGGGTATTCATTATTAAAAGAATTTCATGATATTTAGCATAACGGTGTCGTGTTGCAAGAGCGAAATAATATTCGACAAGCCGGGGATCGTGGTTTGGCTGAGAAAATATGACTAGAAATTTCTCCAGCGCTTCGTTTTCTGATTTTTTGTTAAAAAAGTTAGATGAAATTAATGACAACAATGTATTGATGAGTTCACTCATGTTACCTCCATGTAGATATCAAATAATGTTCTGGACCTGTCGTACAATTTCAGTGCTACGGCGATATAGTCCGTAGTCAGGTTATGTTAACACAGTCTGGCTACCGGATAACCAGCAGATGCGGTATGATAAAGCCGAGTGTTTTTAAGCCAGAGGAACCTTTATGCCTTTGCAAATAAAAGACAATATAGATTTGCAAACCCTTGTCAATCACCTTTAATCAGGTGGCACAAATTTACTGTGCCACTACACAACGAAGGCAAACAGAAATAGCATAAGGGAATAAATTTATGGCTATATCAGTATATATTTGGCTTTACGAAGAAGAAGGGAAATTATTAAAAGGTTCTGTCGATGTAACCGGCCGTGAAGGAAGTATCGAGCTAACCGGAATGTAGCATGATTTATATATCCAAACGGACGATGCAACAGGTGCAGCGACAGGCACGCGACAAGATGAAGCGTATACTTTGAAAAGATTATAGATAGCTCATCACCGCTGTTGTATAAGACACTCACAACAGGAAAAATGCTGGCTAAAGCGGTGTTTAAGTTCTACCGCATCAACTACAACGGCCAGGAAGAAGAATATTTCGTTACGACGCCCGAAATAAAATATAAAGCCTCAACCCAAAAGATGAGGCTTTATGTGAGAGTCGATTAAATATCCCATCAGCGCATTAATTGAGTTTGCAAGCATCTCTGATAGGCGTCTGTTAGTTTTAAATCATAGCGATTTTGTGCATATCCCAGGCCGTTGTAGCCCCTGGCGAAGCTGACCCAGTCTTTATTTTGCAAATAAATACAGAGATTCTTCGCCGCTATGAATTGGCAAAAGGCTTCCAGTTGCTCGTGGTTGCCGCGGCTTTGTGCCGCGACAAAATCTTCAACCGAGTGAAATCCACATAAGGCAAAATTAAACCCCATGATCTGGAATGCACCCCATGACGTAGAGCAGAGCGCGGCTTCACGGTGGAGGCTTATTGCCGTCTCCAGACGCGCATACTCTTTCTCTCCTCCCAGATAGTGCTGCGCCGTCCATTGCTGATAAATGATGGAGGGAAAGCGGGCAGCAAGGATCTCGGGTTGATAGCGGTGTTTTGCCAGCTCACGCCAGAAAGTATGTCCCTCGAATAAGATCTTTGGCCTCCCGGAGGGGAGGAAGCCATGCCCTGACGACTCCACGGCACAAACTGCTTGTAGCGCACAGGGCTCAATCTGTATCCGTCTGGCAGCAGTTACGATCTCCTCCCAGCTAATTTTATCCCGGACAGACTTCTGGTTTAGAAGGGCTGACTGTTCATCTGTTACCATGTCATTTCTCCGTTACTCACTTGATTCGTTCCTTGGGATGTACATTTGAAGGGGCTCCCGGTTATAAGTTTTGTTGTAGTCGTCGAGCATGGACTGGAAGTTTTTAATGAAATCCAGGATTGATATGTAGTCGCCGTTAGCGTTGCGCCCTTCGCTGAGGGTTACACTTTCGTCCGCCGGCGTAGCCTCCAGGTAATAGCCGAGAATTTGCGGGCTGGTAAAGCGTACGGTGACGCTGTTTGCCGAAGAGGTTGCGCGCGAGTTGCTACTAGCGGAGCTGGACGATGAGGACGATCTGCCGCCAAAGATAAAGAAGCCGCCGCCGCTCGAAGAGTGCTCTTCCACACTCTGGGCAAAGCTGCTCGACATTGCCTGGTCGGAGGAAAATTTAATGGTAACGTCGCGAGCAATGATAAATGCAACCGGGAAACACGGGAAAACGCAGTCGTTCATTGCATTAAAACGCGTTTCCTGGAACGGTTTGCCTTTTTGATTCGGGGCGATTTTTTTGCTGGACGTGTTGTACATATCTTTGGTGAGCAGGAATACGCCGGGGTTAAACCATTCCCGGCCAATGCTTACCTTCGCAATCGACATCCCTATCTGGATTTTGACGTTGCTGGTCTCGGACTCGCGGCTGTCTATGGACTCCCGGTGCGAACGGCTGCTACTGTATCCGCCGAAGAAGAAAGATGAGCGATACGAGGACTCAGAGGCCGAGCTGGCGCTGCTTGATTTCTGTCTGACCGACGCCATCGTTGACTCAATCAATACCTGAGTGAAACCGTTAGGTACAACGTTCGGCGTGACATCGCTGCCATCTATTGGCTTGCTGGCCTGCTGCATCACCGACGCCAGGCCAATTTGTTGCCGTACTGCGGCAATATCGTCCTCCGTTCTTTTAAGCTGTGTTTGCAATGGTAAGAGCATTGACTTGTACTGAGTCAGGTTTTTTGCCTCGAAATACTTCATTGCGCTTTCGGTGGCGTTTTGGGCAGCCAGAATTAATTCGTCCTGTGCCTGCATGCACTTGCTGGCATTGTCTGTTAATGCGGTAATGACTTTTCCTGCCACCTCTGGATCAACATTGAGGATCCTGGACGTGGTACCCGCAAGCGCTTTGCTTTTGTCCTTATCATTGGAGCGCCCAACAATATCGACAATCAGCTTTAGGGTATCGTTTGTGATGGCGCTATAGACCTCAGTGACTGCCTTTTGAGCCGCTGTAAGCTCCTTCTTCGCAGCGTCCTGCTTATCCTTGAGATCTTTCAGCATCGCCGGGTCAGGAAGAATATTCAGGAACGAGTCGATCGTCATGGATAAATTGCTGCGCTGTACCAACAGCACGGAGAGCTGCTGCGCCAGCGCTGCAGGGCTTTCTAACAGGTCGATAGGGGTGAACGACGTATCCAGTAGGTTGAACCAGTTTTCCGGATAAAGCGTTACCGGGTAGACGTAGCCACCATCGGGGTTGAGCTTTTGTACGTTAGCCAGCGTTTGCCGGGCCTCGGCAATTTCACGCCCTGCGCCGCTGTCGAGGATCCCGGTAATAATCTCCATATCGCCCGGTGAGAAAACGTTGAGCACTTTCCCCAGTTTCTCCTGCACCTTCAGCAACTGAGACTCGGCGGTGGTCTCATACCAGTTGAGATAGTCGTTTTGTTTGCTGCGATTGGTTTCCTTCGTTTCGCCCGGGTATTTGGCATCCAGTTCAGCTTTTTTCTCTAGCTGAACTTTGGCCCAGGCCTGTTTGGCATCAACGTATTCGCTATACAAGCGGTAGAAGACCTGCTGAAGCGTGAAGCCGGTGGTTAAGCCGTCGCCAAAATTATACGGATAGGGGGTCATCAGAACTTTACGCAGCTTTGATTTTGCATCAAACAGCTTGCCATTCAGTTGCGGCGTCAACATATCCAGCGCGCTTTTATACTGCGTTTGCAGGTGACGGCCATTGTCAGAGCTGGCCATCGTGCAGGCATCAAATAGCCGGTTAACCAGCTTTGATTCGTTGGCTTCAACTAACGGCGGTTTCGGCTGGTTGTTTTCAATATCGTAACTGTAGAGATTTTTATCAATTTGCATGCCGGGAAGGCTCATGCAGAAAAATTGATTAGGGTTATTTCCGCCGATAACCGAGGTGATTTTTTCATAAAGCTGATCGGCAAAACTTGGCACTTCTCCAGCATTATCCAGTGCCGCGCTTAGCCTTGGGGCAGCTTCGGTCATTGAAATAGTTGTTGTGGTAGAGGTAACCTGTTGGCTTGATTCATTAATATGTGATTGTTGGTTATCGCTATGTGTTTCATCCATCATGATTAATATCCCTGAATAATAAAATAATCGTTAAGTATCTACTGACACGAGAGGTATCCAATAATAATTAAATAATGACAATTCCAACTGGGACTAAATTATTGCAAGTACGCATTAAATCACCCGGAGATACAAACATATTATTATTCGCCTGCAGTGCAGTCAGCGGGTGATAATTTTTTTCTGCGGTATCAATATTTATCAGTGCGGCATGGGCTTTGGCAAAATGATAAATAGATTCTGTCAGTGCCTCGGTCATCAAAGGGGCTGGTTGATTTGTATTATCCAAAAAAGCATCGTGCAATGCTTCGCACAGCGATTCATCGCTGGCAGTTTCCGGCGCGCTTGCCGTATCGTATTCGGAGAAAACCGGCTGATGCTGCTTCATCCAGCGAGTTGCTTTATCTAACAACGTTTCGCCAAATGCGGAGTCTGTCAGAGAGGTGTGGCGGAACTGCAGGCGGAATGGGCTACCCGCGTCGTCAAAGCATTGGGCGACGAACTGCGAACACACCATCGGATGTTTACCCGGTGTCTGATGCTGTTGAATGTAGTGGGTAATGGTTGCCGTGAGCTTTTTCAGAATTCGGATTATCACCTGCTGTTTCTGACTGGTAATGGAGAATTTCTTATACATCAGCAGCAGGCCAACCATATAGAGCCCGGCGTGATCATAAGGCTCCTGATTATTCAGGTGTCGTCTGGCGGCATCAATAACCGGTTTAAGCGGCGAAGTGCTGGTATGGCGATAAACATGGATGGTGCGGCCATGAAAACGTTTTTGTGCTGAGCTTTCAGAAACCTGTGGCGGCGTTTCTTCAATAATAGTGGGGGGAGCCTCATTAAAATAAAGTGCAGCATGGCTGACAGGAGCATCGGTTAAGAAAGTGATGGCCCATGAAATAAAACTTTTTTTTTCAGGCGAGAAAAGCAATACGTCTGCGGGACGTAGCTCGCTTAGCGATAGCATTTTCATATAAATTCCTTTTCATACAGATATCTATTACGGTACGTGACTTTTAGTCTAGTCTTAATTATTTGAAAGGAACCGTGATGAAAATCACATGAACAAAAAACGTACTTAGTGTACGTTTTCGGACGGTTGGGCTTCAGACCCCGAAAAGGGAACTGGAATAAGGATTTCATTTGCCCTGGCGAAACAGATGCTTGAAGAATACCGCGCGGCTGAAGGCTGGTGCTTCAGGGGAGCAACACGGCAGAATATACCCTGGGTATTTGCATATATAATGCAGGCTAATAGGTTGAGAGGACGAATATTTTTCGATGCAGAATTTATCGATGAACTCCTCACCAGGCGACCAGATTTAACCTGTAATGCCAATGGGATAATTGACATTAAGGACGATAAAAAATTCTGCGATTTGAGTTTTAGTTTCATCAGACATCGTCGTCATGTCGATTAACATACATTGTCTGAAAGTATTGAGTTCCATATTGCCAATTCAAAACAGGAAACAGTATGCAAAAAGGAAATTGTTTTTGAACACGACTATTTCCTGAAACTAATAAACAGTAAAAATGAAGCTAACAGGAGAATGAACCTTGTTGATCTTGCCGGAAGTGTACTGACTTGGCAGGTGAAAATTCAAAATCGAATTGTGAGTTGTTGATTGCCCGATGAAGACCAACGTTTAAGGTAGCGGAATTTCCACCTCACAGGTTTCCAAAATGTTGAATCAGAAATTTTTTCTCCGTCCGGGGCGTTTGCGCCCGGATGTTCTCCCGATCGTTGAGGCGATAAAACCCTCTTTGTCTCCAGGCTACTTTCTGCCTATGACCGCCAGTGAGCTGCTGGCGACAACACGCCGTCAGCAATGGCTGCAATCGCTCTGGGATTATTCCTCCTTGCCGAAAGACATGGATCGAGAGTATTACCTTGCTCCGCTGGAGCATTGCGTGACGCTGATGCAGCAATTTTCTCTTACGGAAAGTGGGCCGTATGCTCGTCCTGGTGGGATGGCAGACTATATGCTGGAAACAGTGTCGTATGCGGCGCGGTTGTCAAAAAGCTACATGCTGCCGGTTGGCGCACCGCCAGAAGAGCAGGCGGCGCAAAGCGCAGCCTGGAATGCGGTGGTGCTCTATGCGGTGAAATACCTTTGTCACCTCCACGTTGGTTCGACCTTTCGACCTGATGAGAAAGAGTAAGTACCCGGAGGTGATGAACGAGTACCCGCTGGTTCCGGCATACGTGGCAACGCACATGATGAAATCACCTGAGCGCAATTTGTACGCGGTGAAGAAACTGCTGGGCCATGTCAGCATCACATCGACGCTGGAATACATTGATGAAAGTGTTGATAGCCTGCGGGATATACTGGAAACGGAGTTGATGTAGCGACCAGAGGAATATGGCGCTGACGCAATTTGGCATTTGCAATGGAGATCTGTGAAGATAATGCGCGAAAAAACAGACTAGTTTGCAACAAGTCTGTTTTTCAAGAGCCTTTCTTTCAACAACAAGTAACAGCGTTACATCGTGTTTTTACTGGCTCACCTTCGTGTCCGTCAGGAGTGCAACTTGCAAAACTGACCAACCGGCTTTGAATAGTGGTGCCCGGACTCGGAATCGAACCAAGGACACGGGGATTTTCAATCCCCTGCTCTACCGACTGAGCTATCCGGGCAACGGGGCGAATTAAACCGTAAAGGCCGCATGGCGTCAACGGCTTTGTCATAAAAATTCCGTAAATCTGTGCTGATTGCCTGCTTTTCATGCAAAATCCGCAAAAGCGAGCGTTTTCACGTCAGAGCACCACCGAGGCGGCACTGCGCGAAGCGCAGAATATCTTCCGCCAGATGGCGAGCGGTATCCACATCGGCCTGGCTGCGCTTGACCAGCAGGCGGCTCAGGCAGCCTTCCAGAATCAATTCCATCTGTTTAGCCACCATGGTGGGATCGTCGACTTCCAGTTGGGTAAGTAGCGCATGCGTGTAATCCAGCGCGGCCTTTTTCTGGCGGTCAGCAATCTGGTGGATAGGATGCGAGGCATCCGGATAAAAGGTGCAGGCAGCGATAAACAGGCAGCCTGGATAGCGGTTCTGGCTGACGCACTCGGTCAGCGCCTGATATCGGTACAGCAGCTTCTGCTCAATGCTCAGCTCGTCATTATGAAGTAATTGTCTGCGCCAGGCTTCGACCTGTTCATTCAGATGACGCAACGCGTCATAAAACAGCGCCTCACGGTCTGGCCAGAAGCGGATCACCTCCTCAACGGGATAATTCGCTCTGTCGGCCACCATCTCCAGCGTGGTGTTGGCAAGCCCCTTTTCTTCTAAAACTTGTAGGGCGTGCTCAAGTACTTGTTCGCGTTGCACGGTTCACTCCTCCGTTCGTCCCAACGGTTGTTTCCATCCCAAGTGTTGTTTACCGGGCCAGATTGTGCAAATGCGCGGTGAAATCCGCGGCGTTCATAAAGCCGGTCACGCGCTGCTGCGGTTGCTCCTGGCCGTTAGCATCAAAGAACAAAATGGTCGGTAAACCCAGCACCTGGAGATGCTTTAGTAAAGCCACATCCTGAGGGCTGTTGCCGGTAACGTCCGCCTGCAACAGCACGGTGTTCTCCAGCGCGCGATGCACATCAGGATGGTTGAAGGTGTATTTTTCAAACTCTTTACACGCCACGCACCAGTCGGCGTACAGGTCCAGCATTACCGGTTTCCCTTTCGCCTGCGCCAGCGCGCTGTTCAGGGCGTCGATATCGGAGATGCGCGTAAAGTTGAGATGGGCCTGCGTCGCCTGCACCGGCGTATCGAAAGCCCAATCCTGTAGCGGACGGGCGGCTACCAGCGCAGCGCCCAGCAGGGCAATTTGCACTACCCGCATCCAGCCTTTATGGCTGCTAAGCGACGTGATAAACGCCCAGCCGAAAAACGCGACGCCCAGCAGGCTCCACAGCCGTAATCCCCAGGCTTCGCCGATTACGCGTTCCAGCAGGAACACCGGCAAAGCCAGGATCACGAAACCAAAAGCGACTTTAACCTGCTGCATCCACGGCCCGCTTTTTGGCAGCAGCCGGTTGCCGAAGACCGTTACCAGAATCAGCGGCAGCCCCATGCCCAGCGCGTAGAGATATAACGTCCCGCCGCCCAGCCACAGATTGCCGCTCTGGGCGATATACAGCAGGATGGCGCTCAGCGGCGCGGTGGTGCACGGCGAGCAAATCAGCCCGGCAATCGCCCCCATGCTGAACACGCCTGCCAGCGAGCCGCCCTGCTGGCGGTTGCTGAGTAGCGTCAGGCGCGTTTGCAGTGAAGAGGGGAGTTGCAGCGTAAACAGGCCAAACATCGACAGCGCCAGGGCGATAAACACCACGGACAGGCCAATCAAAATATAAGGATGTTGAAGCGCGGCCTGGAACTGTAGCCCGGCGGCGGCCACAATCAGGCCCAGCGCCGTATAGGTGAGCGCCATCCCCTGAACATAGACAAACGACAGCCACAGCGCACGCGCCGTCGACAGGCGCTGTTTGCCCCCCAGGACGATGCCGGAGATCAAGGGGTACATCGGCAGGACGCACGGCGTAAACGCAATACCAATACCAATCAACAGCGCCCACAGGGCGGAAAAGGGGAGTTGGCTGGGTTTTTCTTCCGGGGCGGTAACCGGCGCGGGGGTAAACTCACCCGGCGCAACCGCATTGAGCGGCACGACTTTGGTTTCCGGCGGATAGCAGAAGCCCGCTTCGGCGCAGCCCTGATAGGTAACGCGCAGCGTAGCGCCCTGCGCCGCCTCGCTAACAGGTAGCGTGACGGAGAGCTGATGCTTATAAATTTCGGTCTTGCCGTAAAACTCGTCCTCATGCCACTCGCCGGCTGGGAGATTTAACGCGCCGACCGTGGCCTGCGCTGGCGTCACGCTGATTTGCTGGCGGTAGAGATAGTAGCCGGGTTTGATTTGCCAGTTCAGCCCCAGGCTGTTGCCCTGCTGCTGGAAATCAAAAGCGAAAGCGCTGTCCACCGGGACAAACTGGCTTTTCTGCGAGTCAAATAAGCCGGCGTAAACCTGGGTGCTGCAAAACAGCAGAATTAACGTAAGGATGCGTTGAGCCATGAGAGGTAATCGCTATCTCCGTGGAGCACTGGCAAAACCAGTAATTCAGGGGTTTGATAAGGATGATGGGATCTCAGGCACGCCAGTAGCGCATCCTGATGCCGGGTATCGCTTTTCAGCAGCATTTGTACTTCATACTCCTGTTCAAGCTTCCCTTCCCAGTAATAGAGCGACGAGGCACCGGGCAACAGCGTGACGCAGGCAGCCAGTTTTTCACTTAATGCTTTGGTCGCCAGTTCTTGCGCAGTGGCTTCATCCGGGGCGGTGCAGAGTACTACGACAGCGGTGGGCGTGGTCATAATCATCCTCGTCTCAGTGAAAGCAGGCACTATATCACGGGCAAGGGATCGGGATAATGAAACGGGCCGCAATGCGGCCCGTTTTTACTTTTGATGACAATGGCTGTGATTACAGCACCATACCGCCCACGATAAAGCCGAGGATCACGCACAGCGCGATAGCCACCACGCCCGGGATCAGGAAGGCGTGGTTAAACACATATTTACCGATGCGGGTTGAACCGGTGTCGTCCATCTCTACCGCCGCCAGCAGCGTCGGGTAAGTCGGCAGCACGAACAGCGCGGAAACCGCGGCAAACGAGGCCACTGCGGTCAGCGGGCTCACGCCCAGCATCAGCGCAGCCGGCATCAGGGCTTTGGTGGTCGCCGCCTGGGAGTAAAGCAGGGTAGCGGCGAAGAACAGCACCACGGCCAGCAGCCACGGATAGCTGTTCAGCAGATCGCCTGCCACAGCCTGGATATCTTCGATGTGATGTTTTACGAAAGTATCGCCCAGCCACGCCACGCCCAGCACGCAAATACAGGCGCTCATACCGGATTTGAAGGTACCCGCGTTAAGAATATCGCCGGTATTGATTTTACAGGTCAGGCAGATCAGGGTCGCCACGGTAAGCATAAACACCACGATCGCTTCGTTACGCGGCAGTACCGGGTTGGCGATCAGGCCCACGGTTGGGCTGATGGCGGTGGCGTACAGCATAACGGCCACAATACCGATCAGGAACAGCATGACGGCGCGTTTGGCGTGCGGTTTGATAACAAACGCCTGAGTGCCGCGCAGGCTCACTTCGCCACGGGCTAAACGCTCCTGATACACCGGATCGTCTTTCAGTTCCGCGCCCAGGAAGTTACACAGCACGGCGGTCAGCATCACGGCAATCAGCGTCACCGGAATACAAATGCCCAGCAGCGTCAGGTAACTCACGCCCAGCGGTTCAAGGATACCCGCGAAGAACACCACCGCCGCAGAGATCGGCGACGCGGTAATCGCAATCTGCGAGGCGACAACGGCGATAGACAGCGGACGGGAAGGGCGGATGCCCTGTTCTTTCGCCACTTCGGTGATCACCGGCATGGTGGAGAACGCGGTATGGCCTGTACCCGCCAGGATGGTCATAAACCAGGTAACCAGCGGGGCAAGGAAGGTAATGTATTTGGGGTGGCGGCGAAGCAGTTTTTCCGCAAGGCTTACCAGATAATCCATCCCGCCGGCAACCTGCATGGCGGCAATCGCGGCGATAACCGCCATGATGATTTCGATAACGTCAAACGGGATCGCTCCGGGTTTAATTTGAAACATCAGGGTCAATACCAGAACGCCCAGACCGCCAGCAAAGCCAATGCCTATGCCACCGAGCCGGGCACCGAGGTAGATCGCCAAAAGGACAATGACGAGTTCAGCACCAAACATAATGCGCTTCCTTGTATTTTAACGAGTTGATAATAAGTTGTTGTATTTTAGTATCCGCCAGAAACAAAAAAGGCACGTCACCAGTGACGTGCCTTTCGCCGAATTATGAAGAACTATTACTGTTCGCTTTCATCGGTATAACGTTTCGCTTTGTAAGCCGGGTGCATCAGATTATTCACGGAGAAGATATCGTCAAGCTCCGCTTCAGTGAGCAGACCACGTTCCAGCACGACTTCGCGCACGCTCTTACCGGTTTCGGCACAGATTTTCCCGACGATATCGCCGTTGTGGTGGCCGATAAACGGGTTCAGGTAAGTGACGATACCGATGGAGTTATAAACGTAGCTTTCGCAGACTTCTTTATTCGCGGTGATACCGTTGACGCATTTTTCCAGCAGGTTGTAGCAGGCATTGGTCAGGATATGAATCGATTCAAACATCGCTTCGCCAATCACTGGCTCCATCACGTTTAACTGCAACTGACCGGCTTCAGAAGCCATGGTCACGCAGGTATCGTTGCCAATCACTTTGAAGCACACCTGGTTAACCACTTCCGGCACCACCGGGTTCACTTTGGCTGGCATGATGGACGAGCCCGCCTGCAGTTCCGGCAGGTTGATTTCATTCAGGCCCGCACGAGGACCGGAAGAGAGCAAACGCAGGTCATTACAGATTTTGGAAAGTTTCACCGCCAGGCGTTTCAGGGCGCTGTGCACCATCACGTAGGCACCGCAGTCGGAGGTGGCTTCAATCAGGTCTTCCGCTGGCACAACCGGCAAATTAGAGACTTCAGCCAGCTTCTGTACCGCCAGATGCTGGTAGCCGTCCGGCGTGTTCAGGCGAGTACCGATAGCGGTCGCGCCGAGGTTCACTTCCAGCAGCAGTTCAGAGGTGCGCAGCAGGTTTTTGGTTTCTTCATTCAGCAACACGTTAAACGCGTGGAATTCCTGGCCGAGGGTCATCGGCACCGCGTCCTGCAACTGGGTGCGGCCCATCTTCAGAATGGTTTCGAATTCAACGGCTTTGCGCTGGAAGCCTTCGCCCAGTTGGTTGATCGCGTCTACCAGTTTAACGATAGAGGCGTAAACCGCGATACGGAAGCCAGTCGGGTAGGCATCGTTAGTGGACTGGCATTTGTTAACGTGGTCGTTTGGATTGAGGTACTGGTACTCGCCTTTCTGATGTCCCATCAGTTCCAGGCCGATGTTCGCCAGCACTTCGTTGGTATTCATGTTTACAGAGGTGCCTGCGCCGCCCTGGTAAACGTCTACCGGGAATTGATCCATGCATTTCCCGTTGTTCAGCACTTCATCACAGGCAGCGATAATGGTGTTCGCAATACTTTTAGGAATGGTTTGCAACTCTTTGTTCGCCATCGCGGCGGCCTTTTTCACCATCACCATTCCGCGAACGAATTCCGGTATGTCGCTGATTTTGCTGTTGCTGATGTAAAAGTTTTCAATCGCTCTCAGAGTGTGTACGCCGTAATAGGCCTCCGCTGGAACTTCCCTGGTACCCAACAAGTCTTCTTCGATACGAATGTTGTTTAACATGTGAACCTTCTTTCTCAAGCTGACGAATGTTTTACCAAACTCACAGAATATATGTGGTTATGGAGGATTAACGACCGACAAATATCTCCTTATTCGGTCTGATGCCCATGATCATATGCTGTTATCCGCGAAAAGCCGTAATCTGGATCACTTATTGTAGGCGTTGGTGCATTACATTTATTAATCTGTGAAATAGGTCACCGCTTAACAATTTCTAAAAAAAATGTCCCGGTCATCCGATTGAAAAGTGGCTATGGCGTCGCCATTACCTGATGATGCGTGAGCAAATCTCTTCCTACAGGCGCGTCGGCGTCTGTTTTTTATTCACAGGAGAATACTGTGCGTTGGTTACCCTTTATTGTCTTTTTTCTCTACGTCTACATAGAGATTTCGATTTTCATCCAGGTTGCCCATGTGTTCGGCATCTTTATGACCCTGGTACTGGTGATTTTCACCTCGGTGATTGGGATGTCGCTGGTGCGCAACCAGGGATTCAAAAATTTCATGCTGATGCAGCAGAAAATGGCGGCGGGCGAGAGCCCGGCGGCAGAAATGATCAAAAGCGTGTCGCTGGTTATCGCCGGTTTCCTGCTGTTGCTTCCCGGCTTCTTTACCGATTTCCTCGGCCTGTTGCTGCTGCTCCCGCCAGTGCAAAAGCACCTCACCCTCAAACTGATGCCGCATTTGCGCTTTAGTAAAATGTCCGGCGGATTCGGCCCTGGCGGCAACAGCGGCCAGACATTCGACGGCGAGTACCAGCGTAAAGACGATACCTCGAACCGCCTCGAAGACCGCGATCGCGACGATCGCTAAAAAAGTTAACTTTTTTTCCTCTTCCCCCCTTGAAGGGGGAAAAACCTAACCCCATCTCTCAGGCACCAGCCGGAAACCCAGTGGAGTCCGGCGTTACCCGAAAACCAATACGGACTTTCTCAAAGGAGAGCTCTCAATGAATATTCGTCCATTGCATGATCGTGTGATCGTCAAGCGCAAAGAAGTTGAAACCAAATCTGCTGGCGGCATCGTTCTGACCGGCTCCGCGGCGGGCAAATCTACCCGTGGCGAAGTACTGGCTGTAGGCAATGGTCGCATCCTGGAAAACGGCGAAGTGAAGCCGCTGGATGTGAAAGTTGGCGACATCGTGATTTTCAACGATGGCTACGGCGTGAAAGCAGAGAAGATCGACAATGAAGAAGTGTTGATCATGTCTGAAAGCGACATTCTGGCAATTGTTGAAGCGTAATTACACGCGTTAACTCACTGAACGAACGAATTTAAGGGAAAGAAACAATGGCAGCTAAAGACGTAAAATTCGGTAACGACGCCCGTGTAAAAATGCTGCGTGGCGTAAACGTACTGGCAGATGCAGTGAAAGTGACCCTGGGCCCGAAAGGCCGTAACGTGGTTCTGGATAAATCTTTCGGTGCACCGACCATCACCAAAGACGGCGTGTCCGTTGCGCGTGAAATCGAGCTGGAAGACAAGTTCGAAAACATGGGCGCGCAGATGGTGAAAGAAGTGGCCTCTAAAGCGAACGACGCGGCAGGCGACGGCACCACCACCGCGACGGTACTGGCGCAGTCCATCATCACTGAAGGCCTGAAAGCGGTTGCAGCGGGCATGAACCCGATGGACCTGAAGCGTGGTATCGACAAAGCGGTTCTGGCTGCGGTTGAAGAGCTGAAAGCGCTGTCCGTACCTTGCTCTGATTCCAAAGCTATCGCTCAGGTTGGCACCATCTCCGCTAACTCCGACGAAACCGTGGGCACCCTAATTGCTCAGGCGATGGAGAAAGTGGGTAAAGAAGGCGTTATCACCGTTGAAGAAGGCACCGGTCTGCAGGACGAGCTGGACGTGGTTGAAGGTATGCAGTTCGACCGTGGCTACCTGTCTCCGTACTTCATCAACAAGCCGGAAACCGGTTCTATCGAGCTGGAAAGCCCGTTCATCCTGCTGGCTGACAAGAAAATCTCCAACATCCGCGAAATGCTGCCGGTGCTGGAAGCCGTTGCTAAAGCAGGCAAACCGCTGCTGATCATCGCTGAAGATGTAGAAGGCGAAGCGCTGGCGACCCTGGTGGTGAACACCATGCGCGGCATCGTGAAAGTGGCTGCGGTGAAAGCGCCGGGCTTCGGCGACCGTCGTAAAGCCATGCTGCAGGATATCGCTATCCTGACCGGCGGTACCGTTATCTCTGAAGAGATCGGTATGGAACTTGAAAAAGCCACCCTGGAAGACCTGGGCCAGGCTAAACGCATCGTGATCAACAAAGACACCACCACCATCATCGATGGCGTGGGTGAAGAAGCTGCAATCCAGGGCCGTGTGACCCAGATTCGTCAGCAGATCGAAGAAGCGACTTCTGACTACGACCGTGAAAAACTGCAAGAGCGCGTAGCTAAACTGGCTGGCGGCGTTGCGGTTATCAAAGTTGGCGCAGCTACCGAAGTTGAAATGAAAGAGAAAAAAGCACGCGTTGAAGACGCCCTGCACGCGACCCGTGCTGCGGTTGAAGAAGGCGTGGTGGCTGGCGGCGGCGTTGCGCTGATCCGTGTAGCCAGCAAAATCGCTGACCTGAAAGGCCAGAACGAAGATCAGAACGTGGGTATCAAAGTTGCGCTGCGCGCAATGGAAGCACCGCTGCGTCAGATCGTGCTGAACTGCGGCGAAGAGCCGTCTGTTGTGGCTAACACCGTGAAAGCGGGCGACGGTAACTACGGTTACAACGCGGCCACCGAAGAGTACGGCAACATGATCGAAATGGGTATCCTGGATCCGACCAAAGTGACCCGTTCCGCTCTGCAGTACGCGGCTTCTGTTGCTGGCCTGATGATCACCACCGAGTGCATGGTAACCGACCTGCCGAAAAGCGACGCGCCGGACTTAGGTGCTGCTGGCGGTATGGGTGGCATGGGCGGTATGGGCGGTATGATGTAATTTAATCGTCATACTTCACGCTGTTGATGCGTAGGCTGCGTTCGCTTACCCCGGTCACTTACTGGTGTAAGCTCCCGGGGATGCGCGAACTTGCCGCCTTTCCACAGCGCGAATTATTCGATTAAATCAATCTGTCGCACAAAAATGTGAAACCCTCAGTCAGAAATGGCTGGGGGTTTTTCTTTTGGTCATGTTTTTAGTATAAGGTCTTACGGATAAGATTTGTCCCAGTCTATTAATAACGAGGAATAACATGCGCATTACAGTCTCAGCGGGAATGGTTGCGGCGGCGCTGCTGCTTGCGGGATGCAGCACGGGTAATCAGTTATCGAGTGGTGGTCAAAACGTTCGGTTTGTAGAAGACAAACCGGGTGCGGAATGCCAGCTCTTGGGAACAGCGACGGGCGAGCAAAGCAACTGGCTTTCTGGCCAGCACGGCGAAGAGGGCGGCTCTATGCGCGGCGCGGCAAATGAATTACGTAATAACGCGGCTGCCATGGGCGGCAACGTACTGTACGGAGTATCCAGCCCGGGGCAAAACCTGCTTTCCAGCTTCGTGCCAACCGCCAGCAAAATGGTCGGCCAGGTCTATAAGTGCCCGAACTGATCAAATTAGCCCGGTCCGGAGATACAAAAGGGAATGCGTTCCCTTTTGTATGCCGGAAACGCTAGTGTTTTGCCGGGTCGCGAAGCGCGGCGACACACAGACGATGCAATGAATCCAGGCATTCCTGTTTTGTCGGATCACTGCCTGACGGTGTTATTTCACTACAAAATATCTTGCAGGGACGACCGGCGATCTTTCTTAACCGGCGGCTAAACTTCATAACGCGTTGAGCAATGCCCTGTACTTCCTGCGAGCCGGACATCACATTGGTTTTAATCACCGCACCGCAGTAACCGTTATGTCCGGTATCCTGCTGATATTTATAAACCACCAGTAGATATCGATTAAAGAGTGGTAATTTCCAGGGCTCTGGATTATAGCTGTCATATTCCATCTTGCCGTCTTTTAATAAATCCATATCATACAGAGCAATAAAATCGAGCATTGAAGAGACAGTTAATAAAATATCTTTAAAGCCTGCGTTGTTAATTGCGAAGATCATTGCACGGATAATTACATCGACCTGATTATCATTAATAACCAGAGAGACTTTCTCAGCCGTCCGGGAAACGATTTCCAGCTCAACGCCGGATGCGTTAACCACTGCACTGATTGCCGCAACGCGCGAGGCCTCGTTCGCCGCTTTCAGCTCTTCTTGATTTAGCGCGGGCGCATAGCGCAGCATCTCAGGTTGACTGCTTTCCTGCGGTTGCTCAAAAGACTCTGCCCGGCTCTCAAGCACATGCAATAAATCTTTTAATTGCGGGAGTGAAAATAAAAAAAGGTTTTCCGTTTCGTCAGTGCGGCGTATTTTTAACGCCAGAGAAACAAACTGTTTATTATGGCAAATAACGCCTGAATTAATTCCTTTAATCATGGCTGGCATAGTGACTCTCAAAACAATTATCCCGAGCTATTGCCGCAGCACCGGGAGAAATTTGATTAATAGTTTTAAGAAGCTAACACATCCCTATGCGCGGAAATAATCCGTTTCCAGACTTATTTCCGCACCGGTTGTTAATGCTGTCGTAATTGTAAATCCAGCGGCGTTTTGCTGGGCTCGCCGCCAATTTCACGCGCCAGTTTCGGCACCATATAACCCGACACCAGCGTCAGCAGCTCGCGAATAATGCCGCGCGCCTCCTCATCGCTCACCAGGAAATGCGCCGCGCCCTGCACGTGATCCAGCACATGCAGGTAATAGGGCATCACGCCCGCGTCAAACAACGCATTGCTGAGCGCCGCCAGCGTTTGCGCATTGTCGTTCACCCCACGCAACAGCACGCTCTGGTTGAGCAGCGTCACGCCTGCCTGGCGCAACTGCGCCATCGCCGCGTGAAACGCCTCATCGATCTCTCTAGCGTGATTGATATGATTGACCAGGATAATTTGCAGGCTGGATTGGGCAAACCGCGCCGTCAGCGCATCGGTGATGCGCGCCGGGATCACAATCGGCAGGCGGCTATGAATGCGCAGTCGTTTGATATGGGGAATACCCTCAAGCTGGGTGATAAGCCAGTCGAGTTCATGATCCTTCGCCATGAGCGGATCGCCGCCGGAAAAAATAATTTCATCCAGCTCATGGTGCGCAGTGATGTAATCCAGCGCCGTTTGCCAGTTACGTTTATTCCCCTGATTATCGGCATAGGGGAAATGGCGGCGAAAGCAGTAGCGGCAGTTAACCGCGCAGCCGCCTTTCACTAACAGCAGCGCGCGATTGCGATACTTATGCAGCAGGCCAGGCACCACACTGTGTTGTTCTTCAAGGGGATCGGTGGAAAACCCCGGCGCCATAACAAACTCGTCGCGGGAGGTTAAAACCTGCCGCAACAGCGGATCGTGAGGGTTGCCTTTTTCCATCCGCGCCACGAAGGCGCGCGGCACGCGCAGGGCAAAAAGCCGTCTTGCTTCACGTCCTGCGAGGAGATCTTTATCAGCTTCCAGATTTAAAACATGCAGAAGCTCGTCAGGATCGGTTATAACATCGGCGAGTTGCGCTAACCAATCTTCTCTGGAAGGGGGGTTTAGGGTTACAATGTCTGCCATTTTTTTGGCTAAGCTACCAGTTAACATATTCAGAGGGCCTTATGGCGACTTATTCTAGCAACGATTTTCGTGCCGGTCTTAAAATCATGATGGACGGCGAACCCTACGCCGTAGAATCCAGCGAATTCGTTAAACCGGGCAAAGGTCAGGCTTTCGCGCGCGTTAAGCTGCGCCGTCTGCTGACTGGCACCCGTGTAGAAAAAACCTTTAAATCTACTGACTCCGCTGAAGGCGCCGACGTTGTGGATATGAACCTGACTTACCTGTACAACGACGGTGAGTTCTATCATTTCATGAATAACGAAACCTTCGAGCAGTTAGCGGCGGATGAGAAAGCCATCGGCGATAACGCGAAATGGTTGCTGGATCAGGCTGAGTGCATTGTGACGCTGTGGAACGGCCGCCCGATCGCTGTACAGCCGCCAAACTTCGTTGAACTGGAAATCGTGGATACCGATCCGGGTCTGAAAGGCGATACCGCAGGTACTGGCGGTAAACCAGCGACCCTGAGCACTGGCGCGGTAGTTAAAGTGCCGTTGTTCGTGCAGATTGGTGAAGTGATCAAAGTGGATACCCGCTCTGGCGAATACGTATCCCGCGTGAAATAAATTTTACGTCTGGTTCGCGGCGTGGTTCTCCACGCCGCTGTTTGCAGGAAGCTATCGACGTGAACCGAATTGTTAAATCTCTGCTCGTCACCTTTCTCCTCTCGCTCATGCTAAGCGGCTGTAATACCGCGCGTGGATTCGGCGAAGATATCCAACATCTTGGCGGCGCTATCGAGCGCGCAGCGAAGTAATCTCTAATTCTCCTAAAAATCTTTACCTAACCTTTACTTCCCGAGTTTTTGTCTATGCTTAAGGAGCTATACACAAAACATTGGCTATTAAAGGATAAGATTATGATCAAGAAAACAATTGCTGCGTTCTTTTCATTAGTGGTCCTTTCATCACTGCTGACTGCCTGTAACACCACTCGCGGTGTTGGTGAAGATATTCAAAGCGGCGGTAGCGCCATTTCTGGCGCAGCGACCAAAGCCCAGCAGTAAAACGGCCAGGCGGCGCGGCGTATGGGTTGCCGTGCCGTTATATTTCCGTCAGTTCCGTCCCACGGCGAAACAGCGTAAAGCGATTATCCACCCCCAGCTTCATGCGAATATTGCGTTTATAGGTGTAGACCGTTTTCACCGTAATCTGCATGCATTCGGCAATACTCTCGTTACTGTCTCCCTTCTTCCACAACTGCAAGATCTGTTCTTCGCGTAACGTCAGCAGCGAGGCGATATGCCGGTTATCCACTTTCGCATGGGTTCGGGTGAGAGCGTTCTGCAAGGCTTCATCCAGTTCTTCCAGCGAGCAAGATTTATCGGCGCTGAACCAGATGTCCTGGCTGGCGCAATAGTTCTCTAACAGCGCAGATCGGATGGAAGGTAACAAAATAAAACGGGTTTTGGTCGAGCTGGCGGCAAAAATCGATGACAGCTGATCGATATGATGGAGATCGTGTAAGAAGCCATAAAAATCGGCGATAACAATATCGGGTTTCCATTTCATGTACTCCCTGGCCCGAAGCAGATCGTCAGTCTGAACGACGTCTATGGATAAGGCAGATTCGCTAATGAGCTGGGCCAAACCTGTACGGCTGTAGTAACAACGGTCTATCACTAAAATTTTAGGCATACATGATTTCTGAATACTCTGCGGCTGTGTACTAGCCTCCTGGACGCGTTAGTGCATCATAAAGAATAATCCTAAAAATTAACCAGCGAGTTACGCTGAGATACTCCGCTAATTCTGGCGTTAAATAGGGGGGTTAACGTAACTTAAAGTAAATTAGTTGATTTTGGCGGCAAGGATAAGGATGATATGCCACTCTTATCGATACCTGACGGGACGACCCGTTAGCGTTTGTTCATCAGGGGACGGCCCCGCACTATGGAGACCGTTATGTCCTGGATTATTCTACTGATTGCTGGCCTGCTGGAAGTGGTATGGGCGGTTGGCCTGAAGTACACCCACGGCTTTAGCCGATTAACCCCCAGTATTATTACCGTCACCGCAATGATCGTCAGCATTGTGCTGCTGTCATGGGCGATGAAAACGCTGCCGACCGGTACTGCGTATGCGATCTGGACCGGCATAGGCGCCGTCGGGGCCGCCATTACCGGGATGGTGTTGTTAGGCGAATCCACCAGCCCGGCGCGTATCCTCAGCCTGGCGCTGATCGTGGCGGGAATTATCGGCCTTAAGCTCAGCACCCATTAAGGCTTCTGTCTGACCCAAATCAGCTTTTCAACTTTAAAGCCCTGCCGGATTGCGGCGCTTAACATCTGCTGTTTTACCTCGTCGCTGATGGTTGGCGTACGGGATAAGATCCACAGATAGTCGCGATCCGGCCCGCAAACCAGCGCGTGTTGATAGTCCTTATCCAGCGCGATCACGTTATACCCGCCATAAAACGGCCCAAAGAATGACACCTTAAGCGCGGCGCGATCCGGCGAGCCGGTAAAATAGGCTTTGCCGATGCTCTGCTGCCACTTACCGCGATCGGGATTAAATCCGCGGTTAATCACCTGGATCCCGCCGTCATCCAGGGTGCTGTACGTGGCGGTGACCTGATCTAAACCGCGTTCAAAGCTGTGGTCGAAGCGGGCGATTTCATACCATCTGCCCAGATAACGCTTCGCGTCGAAATTCTCCACCACGGTAACGCCTTTCGGCGGAGTGGGGGTGCTACAGGCAACAACCAGAAATGCGACGGCGACGGTAGTGATGATCGGGAGGATGCGCATTGAGATTTCCTTAGACGTTTTTTTCTAAGTGTAGATTGCGTCATGGAAAACGCGCCCGGAAGGCGCGTTAAGATTTTTGTTGTGCGGCGAGGATTGCGGCGACATCCATGATGGCGGCGGGAGGCTGCTGCTGGCGGATCTGATTGGCCATAAAGCGCATATACGGATCCATATGGCTGAACATCGCCTTATAACCCGCGCAAAGATGGTTATGCCAGCGATCGCCCACCTGACGGATGCGGTGTTTCGGGCAGCCGCCGTGGCAGGCGAAGCGCCATTCACACTGCTGACATAGCGACGACACCTGCGCTTTCATCATCCCGAACTTGCGCTGCTGCTTACCGCCCGCCAGCGCGGCCAGATTATCGCTGCGTAGATTGCCCAGCCGGTGCTCCGGATAGACATAATGATCACAGCTGTAGATATCGCCGTTCTGCTCCACGACCAGCCCGAAACCGCAGGTCGACTGCATCACGCACAGTGACGGCTTTTCTCCAAGCCAGGCGGCCAGCGCGCTATCAAACAGTTGAACGTAGACGCGGCCAACGTCGCGCCGCACCCAGTAATCAAAGACAGTATTGATAAACGCCCCCCACTGCTCGCCGCTGACCGACCACTCGGTCAGCGCGCCGGTTTGCTGTGGGTACAATAGCTCGCCGTACTTCCCATGAACCGGGCGCTGCTCTACCGCCGGGATAAACTGAACGTGTCTGGCACCCAGCTCTTCGGTGATAAACCGGTAAATCTCCAGCGGCGCTTCGGCAGTGGCGTTGTTCACCACCGTCAACACATTCACCTCGACCCGGTGTTTTTGCATCACCGCCATTGCCTGAACCACTTTATCGAACACCGACTTTCCGCCGCGCGTTTTGCGATAGCGATCGTGCAGCCAGGCGGGACCATCGACCGATAACCCAACCAGAAACTGGTTACGTGCCAGAAATTCCGCCCATTGATCGTCAATCAACACGCCGTTGGTCTGCATACTGTTGCGGATGGTTTTCCCGCCTGCGAACTGTTTCTGCAAGGCCAGCGCTTTTTGATAAAAATCCAGCCCGGCAAGCGTAGGTTCGCCGCCCTGCCAGGTAAATTCCACTTCCTGCGCCGGATTGGCCTCAATGTACTGCTTCACGTAGCGGCGCAGGGTGTCGTCATCCATATGGCGCGCGGGTTTTTTGGGCTTCAGCGTGCCCTGTTCTTTGTCCAGATAGAAACAATAATCGCAGGCGATATTGCACTGGTAGCTGACGGGCTTCGCCATAAGGTGAAATGCTTTTTTCATATTCCTCCCGTCCTGAAGTGGGAATGCCAACGCATGAAAGTGATCTTAATCACCCTTTAGAAATTGAGGATTGACAGTGAGTCGCGCCTGTAGAAATAATAATTTCACAAAGACAAGTTATCAATGAAATTAAATATTCAATCTGACTATACCAACACCAGGGATACACCATGAGCAAACTTTTTGCTGGTGCACAAAATCTGGGCAAGTCGTTTATGTTGCCCATTGCCGTGCTGCCCGCCGCAGGTCTCCTGCTGGGGATCGGCGGCGTTTTTTCTAATCCGATTACTATCGAAACCTACTCTCTACTCGACAACGCCGTGCTGCAAGCCATTTTCACGCTGATGAAAATGTGCGGCAGCGTGGTGTTTGATAACCTGGCGCTGCTGTTTGCCGTGGGGATCGCCGTCGGGCTGGCGCGCAGCGATAAAGGCACCGCCGGCTTAGCCGCCGTGCTGTGCTTTATCGTGATGAACAAAGCCATCAATGCCATGTTGTTTTTAACCGGCACCCTGGCGACGGAGAATTTAGCCGCCGCAGGTCAGGCGAGCGTATTAGGCATTGTGACGCTGCAAACCGGCGTGATGGGCGGCATTATCAGCGGCCTGCTGACCGCCTGGCTGCACGGGCGATTCAGTAAAACCGAGCTGCCGAACCTGCTGGCGTTTTTCAGCGGTTCGCGCTTCGTTCCTATCGTTACCTCATTTTTCGCGATCCTGCTTGGCGTGCTGCTGTTCTGGATCTGGCCGCCGGTGCAGGCGGGCATTACCCACCTGGGCGGCCTGGTGGAGAAAACCGGTTATATCGGCACCCTGTTCTACGGCATGATCCTGAAATGCCTGATCCCGCTCGGGCTTCACCACCTGTTTTATCTGCCGTTCTGGATGACCAGCGTGGGGGGAGAAGTGATGGTCAACGGCCATTTAGTCCAGGGCACCCAGAAAATTTTCTTCGCCCAACTGGCCGATCCCAGCGTGACGCAATATTACATCGGCGTGTCGCGTTTCATGGCCGGACGCTTTGCGGATTTTATGTTTGGCCTGCCGGGCGCGGCGCTGGCGATCTACCACTGCGCGAAGCGTGAAAACCGCACCAAAGTCGCCAGCCTGATGTTATCGGCGGCGCTGACCTCGTTTGTTACCGGCATTACTGAACCGCTGGAATTTGCCTTTATGTTCTGCGCGCCGCTGTTGTATGGGGTGCATATCGTTTTGACCGGCGTGGCCTTTATGCTTACCCACATACTGGCGATTACCGTTGGGCAAACTTTCTCCGGCGGCCTGATCGATTTCTTACTGTTCGGTGTTCTCCAGGGCAATGCCAAAACCAACTGGCTGCTGATGCTGCCGCTTGGCGCGGTGATGTTCTGCCTCTACTACTTCTCCTTCCGCTTTTTGATCCAGTGGCGTCAGTTAAAAACGCCAGGACGTGAAGACGAACCGGTTGCTGACGCCGCGCCCGGGCTAAGCGAGAAAGCCGCGCGTCCGTCGATGATCGTCTCCGCGCTGGGCGGCCGGGAAAACATTCTCGACGTGGATTGCTGCGCAACCCGCCTGCGGGTCACGGTGAAAGAGCCGGGTCGGGTCAAACTGGATGACTTTAAGGCCTCCGGCAGCCGGGGCGCATTCCTGCGCGGCGAGGGCGTACAGGTGGTGTTTGGCCCGCACGTCACGCTTATCAAAAACGAAGTGGAAGAGTATTTAGGCCTGTAACGGCGTCGCTTGCGCGACGAGAGGAATGTATGAAAGCTGTAATGTTGATGTTTGACACCCTGACCCGTCATCACCTGGCCCCGTATGGCGGCACGGCGATCACCCCAAACTTTACCCGGCTCGCCCGCGAGTCAGTACAGTTCGACAACTTCTTTGTGGGAAGTATGCCCTGCATGCCAGCGCGCCGGGAATTGCACACCGGGCGCTATAACTTCTTGCACCGCAGTTGGGGGCCGCTCGAACCCTTTGATTTTTCGATGCCGCAGGCGCTGCACAAGCAGGGTATCCATACGCATATGGTTACCGACCATAAGCACTACTGGCGCGACGGCGGGGCGACGTACCACACCCGCTATTCCACCTTTGAGTTTATTCGCGGCCAGGAGGGCGACTGCTGGATTGGCCAGGTGGAAAAACCCACCATCGCCTGGCAGGGCATGGAAGATAAAGAAACCTTTAAGCGGCGCAGCGGGCGCATGACCCAGGATCTGATCAACCGCTCTGCGATGCCGGGGATTGAAGAGCATTACACCCATCGCACCATCAAAGCCGGGTTAGATTTTATCGACACCAATAAAGATCAGGATAACTGGTTCCTACAAATTGAGTGTTTCGATCCTCACGAGCCGTTTTTCGTGCCGGAGAAATATCTGGCCCAGTACGGCTGCAAGCCCGGCGAGTTTGACGGCTGGGTGCCTTACTACTGCGGCAGCCCCGGCGGCGAAAACGATGAAAAGGTGCGCAAGTTCTACCAGGCGCTGATCACCATGTGCGATGACTATCTTGGCCAGGTGATGGATAAACTCAAGGCGAGCGGGCTGTGGGAAGATACGCTGTTTATCGTCTGCACCGACCATGGCTTCCTGCTGGGCGAGCACCAGTGGTGGGGCAAAAATATCATGCCGGTGTACAACGAAATCGCTAACACGCCGTTCTTTATTCGCGATCCGCGCTGCAAGGCGCAGGGCGAGCGGCGCGGGGCGCTGGCGCAAACCATTGATATCCCGGCCACGCTGCTGGATTACTTCGGTGTGGCAAAGCCCGCGTCGATGACCGGCCAGTCGCTGCTGCCTGTGATACGCAACGATGAAAAAATCCGCGACTACGCGCTGTTTGGTTATTTTGGCGGGCATATCAACATCACCGACGGCCAGTACGTGTATATGCGCGCGCCGCGTGAAGAGGGCAAGCGGCACCTGTTCGAATATACCCTGATGCCGACGCGCATCGACAGCCCGTTTAAAATCAGCGAACTGACCGATATCACCCTCCACCCGGGTTTTGATTTCACCCAGGGCGCGCAGGTGATGAAAATCCCGGCAAGCTTCGGATATCTCAATCCGTGGCGCTTCGGCGATAAGCTGTTCAATCTGCAAAGCGACCCGCATCAACAGCACAACATCAATAACGTGAGTTATGCGCTGCATTTCGCCAGGGCGATGATCCCGGTGTTGCAACAGCATGATGCGCCTGAAGAGCTGTACACCCGCTTCCAGTTGGACATGCCGACCCTGGAGCAGGAGCAAGCGTTCCAGACGTTATGGCAAAGCGACGCGTGGCTGGCGCAGCATGGTTACCGCGGCGAGCATCGTGGCGTAGCCGAAGCGTTACAGTTTGTGGCGCGGGCGTTGGCGGAGCAGGGCAATACGGAAGGCGATCTGTTTAGCTGTTTTGACCCGCAAACGCGGTTGACTGAAGCGTCGGTGTTTACGGCGATCGACAGGTTATTTGCTGCTGAGAAGCAGGCCGCGCTGAATTATCAGGTACGGCTACTGTTGCGGATTGACTGAGGAACGTATGGCGAAAACCTGGACACTGGAAAATGCGCGCTGGCGCATGACGGTCAGCGCCCGGGGCGCGGAAATATGTCGGCTGACCGAGAAATCCGCCAGCCGGGAGTGGCTGTGGACGCCGGATAATAAAACGTGGAGAAGCACGGCGCCGCTGCTTTTCCCGGTGGTAGGGCGGTTAATCCATAACGGGCTATGGAATGATAAAAATTTCTACCCGCTGCCCGCCCATGGTTTTTTGCGTCATCAGGCGTTTTCTTTGCTCCAGCATTCGTCTGGCACGCTAAGCCTGATTAGCCACGCGACGGAGAAAACCCTGAGTATCTGGCCGTTTAAATTTTCGGTGCAGGTGGACTATCAACTGCTGGATACGGGGGTGCGAATCGTCTGGCGGGTGACCAACCGGGATCGCCAGCCGCTCTGTTTTTCGCTGGGTTACCACCCCGGTTTCGCCCTGCCCGTCGCGCAAGAGCGCGGCTGGCGCGTCACGTTTGATGACGCGACGGTCACCGGCCCGTTTTATACCCGCGACCGGACGCTAAGCCTGGCGCAGAACACAGATGTAGTGCGCGAATTTGCGCTCACGCCGGACGCGTTTTGCAACGGGGCGGTTTATTTCGCCGGATGCCAGGGCAGCCGGGTTAACGTGGTATCGCCAGAGGGGCACAGGGTGTTGCAATGCCGGTTAACCAATCAACCCTGGGTGGCGTTATGGGGCGTGCCGGGGGCGGATTTGCTGTGTATCGAACCGCTGTCCGGCACCACCGATGCGCCGGATGCCTCCGGGCAGCAGCGCGATAAGCGGGGGATGCAGTGGCTGGCGGCTGGCGCAATGTATCAACAGCAGTTGGACATCGTATTCCCGGCAGACGGCGCACGGTGAGATGGCTAAAATAGCGGGCAGTGAATCGTCCAGAGAGCCGTCTATGAGCATCAACAGAGAAAACGTCAGGGTTTATATCGCCAATATTCTGGTAACGCTGGCGGATAAAGATCGTGCGATCGCGGAGTTTATTCTGCACAACGCCGGGCGCTTCGTGCAACTGCCGGTCAAAAAGCTGTCCCAGGAAATTGCGGTCAGCGAGGCCACCATCGTGCGGTTTTGCAAAAAGATTGGTTATGGCGGGCTGCTTAACCTCAAAGCAGAGTTGCAACGCGAGCTGCTGGAGGAGAGCGATCTGACGCTGCCCTCGTCGCCGGATATTTTTGTCGGCGATTCGCGTAACGATGTGGCGCAAAAAATCGCCATGACCATCGAAACCACGGTGCAGGACACTATCGACCTGGTGGACATGAAAAAGCTCAAAACTATCGTTGAGCGATTTATTGCCGCACGCCGCGTGATGTTTGTTGGCTTTGGCGCGTCCGGCCTGGCGGCCATGGAAGCGCGGGACAAAATGAACCGTATCGGTATCGATTCTGAAGCCTTTACCGATCGTTTTACCATGACCCTGAAGCTGGCGAATCTCAAGCCTGATGACCTGGTGGTGGCATTTTCGCACTCCGGCGAAACCCCGGAAGTGGTCAACGCGTTTAAGCTGGCGCAAAAAGCCGGGGCGTTCCGTTTAGCCATTACCCATCGCACCGTTTCGCCGTTAAATGAACTGGCGGATGCTTTTTTACTGACCTGCGGTGAAAGCGCGCGCTATCAGGGTGACTCCATCGGCACCCGCGTGTCGCAGCTGTTTATGATCGAATTTTTGTGTACGGAGGTGACCCGGTACAATTTCAGGGATACGGATTCGCCCGGGTTATCGATTAAAGAAATACTGATAAAAGAACGGATTAAGCGTGAATCAACAGGATAATGCGCCTGCCCAGGCGACGGGAAAAGGGCAATGGTGGTTATCGGGCAAAACCCCGGATTACCGGTTTACGTTAGCTAACGAACGCACTTTTCTGGCCTGGATCCGCACAGCGCTGGCCTTGCTGGCGGGGGCGGTCGGTATTGACCAGTTTTCACCCCATCTCGGTTCGCCGGATTTACGATTCGGCCTGGTGATGCTGCTGGTGGCGGGCGGCATTGCGCTAAGCGTCACGGCCTGGCGCAGATGGCGGCGCAACGAGCACGCCATGCGCCTTGAGCGCGAGCTACCCTACACGCGTTTTCTGTTGCTGCTTAGCGGGTTTATAACGCTGGTGGCGACATTGCTGGCAGTTCTACTCTGGCAGAACGCGCCATGATGGCCCGCGATCCGGGCTTGCAGCCGGAACGTACCCGGCTCGCCTGGTCACGCACCCGTTTCTCGCTGGCGTTGTTTGCGCTGCTCTGCTTTCGCGGCTGGTGTCGCGACGGCAATCTGTTCTACGGGGCGACCACGCTGATTTGCGGCGTCGCGGCGGCGTTGATTCTGTTTGACGGGCATCAGCGTACCGGAAAACAGCTGATTTCACTCAGCCTTTGCGCCGCCGGGCTCCTGCTGTTTTTAAACGCAATACGCCATCTGATGGCATAAAAAAGGCCTGCACATCGGCAGGCCTGTTTCACAATGGGTTGTGCTTACAGCGTAATCACGCCAATCAGCGCCACGACGGTCAGGATCGCCGCCAGGCCGTAAAACACCCACTTGCCGCTCGGCACATGAATTTTCAGATCGTGCATGGCGTGGTGGATACGGTGAAGCCCGCACCACAGCGGCAGAACAATCATCAAAAACAAAAATACCCGGCCAATAAAGCTTTGGGAAAATGCCAGCACGCGCTCATAACCCAGCGCGTCGCCCGGATAGAGACCCAGCGGCAGCATAATTCCCACCAGCAGTACAATCACTGGCGCAATAATCGCGCCCCACATGCCGCCAGCGCCAAACAAGCCCCAGAAAACCGGCTCGTCGGAACGTTTTGGATTGGGATTAATCACAGGGCCTCCTTACCAGAACAATGCCACAAACAGAATCACCACGGTCACCACAATGGTGACGCCCCAGAGCCCTTTGATAATCGGCTCCGCACCCAGTTTTTCATCCTTAACGATGATGTTGGCCGCCTTCGGCGCCAGCTCAAACCAGGTTTTGGTATGCAGAACGGCCGCCGCCAGGGTGATCAGGTTAAGGATCACCACGATGGGGTTTTGCAAAAAGCCAACAAAGCCCATCCAGCTTTCCGGGCCGCCTTTCAGCGCGAACAGGCCGTAAATCAGCACGATGCTGAACCATACGGTTGGCACCGCCGTTCCTTCACGGATCATGTAAAAGCGATAAAAGCCGAGGTTGCGCCACCAGGTCGGACCCATCGTCCGTACATAAGGCTTACGTTTTGTTGTCATCATGCACTCCTTAGCGAGGTTTCAGGGTGGCGATTAAGAAGTCTTTCGAACTCTCCACCTTGCCCTGCTGAATGGCGGCTGCCGGATCGACATGTTTCGGGCACACTTCAGAGCAGAAGCCCACAAATGTACAGCTCCAGACGCCATTCTGGCCATTCAACTGCGCCATACGTTCTTTCTTACCGTGGTCGCGGTTATCCAGGTTATAACGGTGCGCCAGCGTGATGGCCGCCGGGCCGATAAACTCCGGGTTCAGGCCAAACTGCGGACAGGCGGCATAACACAGACCGCAGTTGATGCAGCCTGAGAACTGATGGTATTTCGCCATCTGCGCCGGGGTCTGGTTGTTCGGGCCCTGATCCGGGGTACGCGGATTGCCGATAATGTAAGGCTTAATCGCTTCCAGGCTTTCGATAAAGTGGGTCATATCGACCACCAGATCGCGCTCGATCGGGAAGTTCGCCAGCGCCTCAACCTTCATGCCTTTCTCGTAATCGCGCAGGAAGGTCTTACAGGCCAGCTTCGGCACTTTGTTGACCATCATCCCGCAGGAGCCGCAGATCGCCATACGGCAGGACCAGCGATAGCTCAGATCCGGAGCCAGATTGTCTTTGATGTAACCCAACGCATCCAGCAGCGAGGTTTGCTCGTCGTAAGGCACCTCATAGAACGTGCTGTGGGGCGCGTTATCCACTTCCGGGTTATAACGCACCACCTCAACTTTCAGGTTTTTCATCTCAGCCATTCGCCGTCTCCTTCTTCTCGGCTGCTTCTGCTTCCGCACCGTACACGCGTTTTGCTGGTGGCAGCGTGGTGATTTTCACGTCGCTGTATTCCAGACGCGTCGCGCCGCTGGCGTCGCGGAAGGCGAGGGTGTGTTTCAGGAAGTTGACGTCATCACGCTCGGTACAACCTTCATCCAGACGCTGATGCGCGCCGCGCGACTCTTTACGCGCCAGAGCGGAATGCGCCATACATTCAGCCACATTCAGACCGTGGCCCAACTCGATAGTGTAGAGCAGGTCGGTGTTGAATACGCTGGAGTTGTCGGTAATACGCACGCGCTTAAAGCGTTCCTGAAGCTCGGCGAGTTTATCGACGGTTTTCTGCATCAGTTCCGGGGTACGGTAGATACCGCAGCCCTCTTCCATCGACAGACCCATTTCATCGCGGATCTTCGCCCAGTTCTCGTTGCCTTCCTGATTCACCAGCGCTTTCAGACGTTGCTCAACGTCCGCCGCCTGCGCGTTGAGCGCAGCATCATTGGCGTCGGAAGCGGCAGAGGAGCGCGCCATCGCCTGTTCGCCCGCCAGGCGGCCAAACACCACCAGTTCCGCCAGCGAGTTGGAGCCGAGGCGGTTTGCGCCGTGCAGACCCACGGAAGAACATTCGCCCACGGCGAACAGCCCCTGAATGCGGGTTTCGCACTGCTGGTTGGTTTCGATGCCGCCCATGGTGTAGTGCGCGGTCGGACGCACCGGAATCGGTTCTTTAACCGGATCGACGCCCACATAGGCCTTCGCCAGTTCGCAGATAAACGGTAAGCGCTCGAGCAGTTTCTTCTCGCCCAGGTGACGCAGATCCAGATAGACCACATCGCCGCGCGGCGTCGGGATGGTGCGGCCAGCGCGCCATTCGTGCCAGAACGCCTGGGAAACTTTATCGCGCGGGCCGAGTTCCATGTACTTGTTCTTCGGTTCGCCCAGCGGCGTTTCCGGGCCCATGCCGTAATCCTGCAGATAACGGTAGCCGTCTTTGTTCACCAGAATACCGCCTTCGCCGCGGCAGCCTTCGGTCATCAGAATGCCGGAGCCCGGCAAGCCGGTCGGGTGATACTGGACGAATTCCATATCGCGTAGCGGTACGCCGTGGCTGAGCGCCATGCCCATCCCATCGCCAGTGACGATCCCGCCGTTGGTGTTGTAGCGGTAGACGCGGCCTGCGCCGCCTGTCGCCATCACCACCGCATTGGCGCGGATTTGCACCAGGGTGCCTTCCATCATGTTCATCGCCACCAGGCCGCGCGCGTGACCGTCGTCGACCAGAATGTCGAGTACGAAGTGTTCGTCGAAGCGTTGGATTTGCGGGAACTGAAGGGAGGTCTGGAACAGGGTATGCAGCATATGGAAGCCGGTTTTATCCGCGGCGAACCAGGTGCGCTCGATTTTCATCCCGCCAAAACGACGCACGTTGACGGTGCCGTCCGGACGGCGGCTCCACGGGCATCCCCATTGTTCAAGCTGTGTCATCTCTGTGGGGCAGTGATGCACAAAATAGTCCACCACATCCTGCTCACACAGCCAGTCGCCACCCGCCACGGTATCGTGGAAATGGTAATCAAAGCTGTCATGATCCTGCGCGACCGCTGCGGAACCGCCTTCGGCGGCAACGGTGTGGCTGCGCATTGGGTAGACTTTAGAAATCAGTGCGATTTTGGCGTTTGGATTAGCCTGTGCTGCGGCAATGGCCGCTCGCAGTCCAGCTCCGCCAGCGCCAATGACGGCGAGATCGGCATAAAAGGTTTGCACGACATTCCTCCAGATTATTGTAATTTCGCAAGCGCTATGACCAAACCACAACAGATGCAAGGCACGTTTGCGAAAGCGAATTCCCCTGCTCCTTAATGGGTAGAACAGTATAACGGGGTCAATCTTAAGGAAATTTGACGTGTTCGATTTTTTTGGCGGGTGCACAGGGACCTTCGTCACAATCATTGATGCCTGGCTCACGAAACCGAAGATTCATGATTCATTAACCGTAAAAACCAAAAATTCGCTGCGCAAAAATTGTCTCCTCTACGCGATGCGGGTAGACTTCGTGCCCTTATCTGACGTCGGAGAATAAATTATGAGCGATACGGCCTCCTGGCAGCCGAGCGCATCCATCCCCAATCTGTTAAAACGCGCAGCGCTGATGGCGGAGATTCGTCGCTTTTTTGCCGATCGCGGCGTGCTGGAGGTGGAAACCCCCTGCATGAGCCAGGCGACGGTTACGGATATTCATCTGGTCCCGTTTGAAACCCGTTTTGTTGGCCCCGGCCACTCGCAAGGCATCAACCTTTATTTGATGACCAGCCCGGAATATCACATGAAGCGCCTGCTGGCGGCGGGTTGCGGCCCGGTCTACCAGCTATGCCGCAGTTTCCGTAACGAAGAGATGGGGCGTCATCACAACCCGGAATTCACCATGCTGGAGTGGTATCGTCCGCATTACGACATGTACCGCCTGATGAACGAAGTTGACGATTTGCTACAGCAGGTACTGGAAACCAGTCCGGCGGAGACGATCTCTTACCAGCAGGCTTTCCAGCGCTATCTGGAAATTGATCCCCTGTCCGCCGATAAAACCCAACTGCGCGAGGTCGCGGCCAGACTGGATCTCAGCAATATCGCCGATACCGAAGAGGATCGCGATACGCTGCTGCAACTGCTGTTCACCATGGGCGTGGAACCGCAAATCGGCAAAGACCGCCCGACCTTCGTTTACCACTTCCCGGCCAGCCAGGCATCGTTAGCGCAGATCAGTACGGAAGATCACCGCGTCGCCGAGCGTTTCGAGGTCTATTTCAAAGGCATCGAGCTGGCGAACGGTTTCCACGAACTGACCGACGCCCGCGAGCAGCAACAGCGTTTTGAGCAGGACAACCGTAAACGCGCCGCGCGCGGTTTGCCGCAGCAGCCGGTAGATGTGAATTTGCTGGATGCGTTAAAAGCGGGCCTGCCGGATTGTTCCGGCGTGGCGTTAGGCGTGGATCGTTTGATTATGCTGGCGCTGGGCGCGGAACGCCTTTCTGATGTGATTGCGTTTAGCGTTGATCGGGCGTAAAAGAAAAGCCCCTTTTCTTAAAAGATAAGGGGCAAATTAAAATAATATAACTATTTGATTTAAACTTAAAATTTAAAAGATGTCATTTCTGGCTTTGTGAAATAATAACCTTGTCATTTTATTGATCATTATCTTTGTTTATAAAAACACACAACTTCTCTTTTCTTTAAAGTCAATTGATCTATGTTAAATAGCATTTTTAATGAAAGGAGAAATAAATATAATGAATCAATCATTATTGTTTTGTAAGGTTGATGAATACGGCTTTCCGCACTGGAATGGCTTTGATACCTTTCGCTGGTATGCGTTGCCTACAAACTGGGGGTAAATGACAGGAGATGCTTATTTATGGCTCTATAAAACATCTTGGTTGATATACCATCGAGACTTGATTAAGAAATATGCGAAAGAAGCTGAAATTCCAGTATTCCTGTTAGCTGGAGTGGCTGTGTCGGAAGTAGGCGGTACACCGGATAGGTTTAAAGGGTTAGCGACGAGCAAATTATTGTTGCAGGTTCGCATTATAATCGAGGGGTTCAAAGAAATGTACGTGATATAAAACAATCTATCCACGATCCCATAGGTTCGCCATCACGAGAATATAGCGAATACGGTCGACATATCCTTCAAAAGAAAGAGCAAATAATGCGTATTTTAGAGGGGCGCTAAATGAAGAGTAAACTATTTGCTTTAGATATAATTTGGTGCGTTGTTGCTTTTTTTTGGATCGTGGTCCTTTCTGCTCAGGATAAAGAGTGGATGATAGGTTCGGGTGACATTAAAAATATCTGTGATCTTATTACTCTCATTGAAAATGATGACACTCGTTTTATAGGAATGAGTTTCACATTACCCGTGTTCTTCCCGGCAATTTATATGCTTATCCTTAAAAAAAAGCTGCACTGGTTTACCTGGCTGGTAACCTTATGCATTACGGGCTTTTGGTTATGGCAATTTTTTATCCGCTATCAGCTTTGCCTCTGGTAAAAAAGCCGGTCACCCTGGAGTAACCGGCTTTCTGATTACAAACTCCCCGCCGGGCGCGAACTTTTCCCCGCCGACGTTAATGTTCGCGCGGTGCGCTTGCCGTCCAGGCTTTCCAGCCGCATCTGGAACGGCGGGAACGGCAGGTCGATGCCATGCTCGCGGAATCCGTGCAGGATCAACTGGTGGATTTCATGGCGCAGCGGCATCCGGTGGCCCATCTCAGCGGCATAGATACGCAGCTCAAACAGTTGCAGGCCCTGCTGTAAATCCACCAGGAACACTTCCGGGGCCGGGTTGTCGATCACCAGTGAGCAGCGCTTCGCGGCGGTATACAGGATTTGCGTGACCTCTTCACTATCGGCATCCCCTGGGGCAGGCACGGTGAGCACCACGCGGGTGACCGAGTCGGACAGCGACCAGTTGATAAACTGCTCGGTGATAAATGCCTTATTCGGCACGATAATCTCTTTGCGGTCCCAGTCGCTGATGGTGGTGGCGCGAGTATTAATGCGCGTCACGCTGCCGGTCAAATCGCGGATGGTCACGGTATCGCCGATACGGATCGGTTTCTCAAACAGGATAATCAGGCCGGAAATAAAGTTGGCGAAAATTTCCTGTAAACCAAAACCCAGCCCGACACCGAGAGCAGCTACCAGCCATTGCAGTTTCGACCACTCAATCCCGATCATGGAGAACCCGGTCAGGCCGCCAATCAGCATCAACAGGTATTTGGTGATGGTGGTAATGGCGTAACCGGTGCCCGGCGTTAAATCCAGATGCTGCAACAGCGCCAGCTCCAGCAGTGCCGGTAAGTTTCGCACCAGTTGGGTGGTGATGATAAACACCAGAATGGCGATCAGCACTGCGCCGAGGGTTATCGGCTCGATGCTTTCTACGCCCTGCACCGTAGAGGTGACATCCCACAGGGAGATGTTCTCCAGAAAGCCGAACGCCGAATGGATTTCCGACCACAGCACAATCACCGACAGCAGGGCGATCAGCATCAGTATCGACCGCACCAGCCGGAGCGACTGGGCGCTGATGGTATCGAGATCCACTTCCGGCTCTTCGACAATCTCATTGCTGCCTTCGGTGCTGTGATTATGGGCCGGTTCCTCTTCACCGCGCGCCCGCTGGGCGAGAATTTCCGCACGGCGGTGTTTAGCGCGGTCAAACGCCAGACGGCGGCGCTGAATAAACATCCAGCGGCGGATCACGTGATACACCACCAGCAGCAGGAACCAGATGGCGACCGAGGTTTCGAGGCGCGCCAGCAGCGCCTGGGCGGTGGCCAGATACCCCACGGCGGATGCCAGAATCGCCAGCAGCGGCGCGCTGAGCATCAGATTCCACAGCATCTTGTTCACCATGTTGTCGCCGCTGCCCTCTTTATCCAGCCACAGCGGAATTCCGGCGCGTTTCAGGCTCAGCGTGACGATCGCCAGCGCGCCGCAAATCAGGATAAAGCACAGGCGGCCCAGCGAGCCGGAGAATTCGCGATCGTTAAGGTTATCGAACATGATCAGCGCCATGATCAGCGGCACCACAAACCCGATGGTCATCAGGTAGTAACGCATTGCGCGGGCTACCTGGCGGCGCGGCCAGCCGAAGTGGGCGATAAACAGCCCGTTCGGGCGGGCAAAGGTGGCGCAAATCATCACCACCCACAGCAGCGGCACGGTGGCCGTCACGCCATCGCCAATCGCCACGGCGATAGGGTAGGGCCAGGCCTCGCGCAGCCCGTAGCCGAGCGTCGCCCAGAGCACCGGCAGCGGCGAGGCCACCAGAATTGACCAGAACAAGGTGCGCAGCGTTAACCTGAAATGATCCTGGGTCACTTTGCCGATGCGGGCGCTGGAGCGTTCAAGAAACGCCGTAAAGTGCCGCCGCGAACTGAGGCTGAAGCCTACCAGGATCAGCGCGCCAAACAGCGGCAGTAACGTCTCTTTGCTGGTGAGCATCATCAGCGTGGCGTTACCCATCTGGCTGGCGGTGTCGAGCGACACCAGGCGACGTAAATCCTGCACGATTTCCAGCGGCCAGGCGATGGTCATCGGGCTGACGTCCGCCGTCCAGAACAGATAGCGGTGAGTCGCCTCGTTAACCTCTTTTAACGCGTCTTCCAACTGGCTGTTGGCGACTTTAAGTTTGGTTAATTCCAGGATCAGCGTATCGCCGCCCTGCAACAGCGAATTGAGCAGCTCGCGCTGGGTGCGCAGTTGCGCTTCCAGAATACGGTTTTGCTCTGCTGTGAGCGGCGCGCCGTCGGCCTGGCGTAGCTGGCGCAACTGCGGCTGTTTGTTCAGCAAATCCTCATAGCGCATACGGTGGACGCGCAGCTGCGCCATTTCGGTATCCAGCTGTTGCGGCTTGGGCATCTCCGGCAGACGCGCCACTTGCGCCCGCAACGCTTCGCCGAGCATATTCGACACGCCCAGCCACTGTGACTGTTCGCGCAGGGTATTCAGCGCCTGGCGCACTTGCAGCGTCTGGCCGGAAGCCTGGCGCTGCTGCGAAGCCACCAGATCCATGCGCTGCGCCTGCTGGTTCAGCGCCTGCGACAGCTCGCGGTTGATTTTAAACTGCTCTTCGATGGACGGCGGCAGGCCCGCGCTGTTTTCCGCTAACAGCTCGGTGCTTTCCAGCGCGCGTTCCGCTTCTTTCTGGCGCTGGCTATTGAGCTGATTGCGCAGGGCTTGCAGATAACCGTCGAGCTGCTGGCTCTGCTTTTGCGCCAGTTCGCTGCGCATCCGTGACAGCTCCTGGCGGTTGCTGGCGGAAAGCTGCGCCAGTTCGAGTTCATCCACCAGCGCTTTAAGACGCGCGGATTCCGCCTGGGCATTCAACTGTTGGGCCTGGGTTAAGGCATTGCTTGCACCGCTCTGCGCGCCAGCCCGCCGTTCCACTTCATTCAGCTGACGGCGCGCATCGGTTTGCTGTTGCGGAAGCTGGCTGAGCGAGTCGGCGATTTCTCGGGTGCGTTCTTGCTCCTGCTGGGCCAGACGGCTTTTTTCCAGCAGTTGGCTGCTGACTTGTAGGATTTCCTGGCTCAGGGCGTCGGAGGTGAGACCTTCCGGGACTTTTTGCGGCTCTTCGCGCAGGTTATTCAACTGCTGGCGCAGGGTCTCGGAAAGCTTGGGATAGTTATCAATAACTTGCTGGTATTGCGTTGCGCGCTCCAGCGAGGCTTTGCGCTCTTCAAGCGCGTTCAACGCGGCCTGGAGAGCCTCCACGGTTTCCGCCTGGTTAGGCAGATTTTTCGCCGCTTTGGCTTGCTCCAGTTCCTGGGAGATTTGTTTTGCGTCGGGGGCCGTCGCAGCGTACGCCCCCATGCTGAGGCACCAGGCCATCAGGATCGTGATAATCAGGCGCACGTCAGTCTACCTTTACGTAAAAAATTAACCCTGGTCTTTCGGGGAGCCGTCAACCAGCGGGCTGGCCGCCAGTTCAGCGTTGATTTCCTCATCCGACAGCGGCGCAGGGGTGGTGTCCGGCGTCTCGAACGTTTCCGTGGAAACCGCCAGCGCTTCGCCCAGACGGGTAACCGACAGGCTTTGCAGCCCCTCGACCAGATTCACTTTGCCCGGCGCGAACAGGTTGATCACGGTAGAACCCAGCTTGAAGCGGCCCATTTCCTGGCCTTTCAACAGCGCGACGGCGTCTTCGCTCTCGCCCGCCGGCCACGTCCAGCGTTTGATTACGCCTTCGCGCGGTGGGGTTACCGTACCGGACCATACCGTTTCAATGCTGCCGACGATGGTCGCGCCCACCAGAATCTGCGCCATCGGGCCAAATTCGGTATCGAACAGGCAGATCACGCGCTCGTTACGGGCGAACAGATTCGGCACATTCTGGGCGGTTAAATGGTTAACCGAGAATAGATCCCCCGGCACGTAGATCATCTCACGCAGGATGCCGTTGCACGGCATATGGACGCGGTGATAGTCACGCGGCGACAGATAGGTGGTAGCGAAGGTCCCGTTGCGGAATTTGTCCGCCATCAGGTAGTTACCCGCCAGCAGCGCTTCCAGGCTGTAGTTATGGCCTTTGGCCTGCAGGATTTTGTCTTCTTCGATGCGCCCCAACTGGCTGATAACACCATCAGCGGGCATCACCAGCACATTTGGATCGGTGTTCACCGGGCGAACATCGTCGCGCAGCGAACGCACAAAGAAATCGTTAAAGGTGCGGTAGCTGGCGGTATCCGGCTTCTGCGCCTCGTTCATGTTGACCTTGTAGGCTTTGACGAACAGGTCGATGACCAGTTTGGTCAGCCAGCCGGCACGTTTACTTGCGCCCCAGCCCGCCAGGCGAGTGAGCCACAGTTTCGGGAGAATGTATTGAAGCGAAAGCTTAAAGTTGTTTAACAAGATAGCCTCCAGGCTAATGTTATTTTGCTGTTCCTGGCCTGGTCGCAATGAACCAGGCTACACCCAAAAGGGGGGCGATTTTAGCGATGCCAAGCTTAATTGTCAGTCGTCAGATTCAGAAAAGCTTTTACGCGTTTTTACCTGGCTCATGCTTTCCAGGATGCGGTGATAATTATCGAAACGGCTTTCCGCAATTTTTCCCTGCTCGACGGCTTCACGAATGGCGCAGCCAGGGTCGGCGTCGTGCTTGCAGTCGCGGTATTTGCAGTGGCCCAGATAGTCGTGAAATTCGACAAAGCCCTGGGTAATTTGTTCCGGTTCCAGATGCCACAGACCAAATTCGCGTACCCCAGGGGAGTCAATCACATCGCCGCCGTGCGGGAAGTGATACAGCCGCGCGGCGGTGGTGGTGTGTTGCCCCAGCCCTGACACATCAGAAACGTCGTTAGTGAGAATGCTGTCGTCGGTCAGTCCCAGCAGGGCGTTCAGCAGGCTCGATTTGCCAACGCCTGACTGTCCGGCAAAGATGCTGATCCGGTCGGTGAGGGCGGTTTGCAGTTCCTGCAAGCCGTTTTGTTGATGGCTGGAGACCATCAGAACCCGATAGCCGATGCCACGATAGATATCCATCTGCTCATTAACAAAAGCCATCCCTTCGTCGTCCAGCAGGTCGATTTTGTTCAACACGATCAGCGGCTCGACGTTCAGGGTTTCGCAGGCCACCAGATAGCGATCGATAATATTGAGCGACAGCTCTGGCAGGATCGCGGAAACAATCACGATCTGGTCGATATTGGCGGCAATGGGTTTTACGCCATCATAAAAATCAGGGCGGGTCAGCACCGATGTGCGCTCGTGCACCGCCTCGACGATGCCTTTCACCGCCATGCCTTCCGCCGCGGTTTTACCCGGACGCCAGACAACGCGGTCGCCGGTCACCAGCGAACGAATAGTACGGCGAATGTTACAGCGGTGCACTGAACCGTCTGGCGCCTCGACATCGGCATGCATACCAAAACGGCTGATCACCACGCCTTCGCCCGGCTCGCCAAACAGGTTATCGTCGTAATCCACCTTCTCCGGCGTCTTTAACCGACGCTGGTGGTTCGCTTTCACACGGCGCTGTTGCCCTTTGGAGAGTTTATTTTTGCTCAATCGTGCTGGCTCCTGGTCGCCCGGAATGGGCAAAACCTCTATGATACACACTAATTTTACATGATTTAACCGATCGTCACCGAGGGGTGGCGCCAGAAGGGTGGAAAATAGCATGAGTGGAAATGAAAATAATCTGATTTGGATCGATCTGGAGATGACGGGGCTGGATCCAGAGCGCGACCGCATTATCGAAATCGCCACTCTGGTTACCGATGCGAATTTGAATATCCTGGCGGAAGGGCCGGTGATCGCGGTGCATCAGTCGGATGAACAACTGGCGCTGATGGATGACTGGAACGTCCGTACCCATACCGGCAGCGGCCTGGTGGATCGCGTTAAGGCCAGTACCCTGGATGACCGCGCGGCGGAACTGGCGACTCTCGAATTCCTGAAGCAGTGGGTGCCTGCCAATACGTCGCCGATCTGCGGCAACAGCATCGGCCAGGATCGCCGTTTCCTGTTTAAATATATGCCGGAGCTGGAAGCCTATTTCCACTATCGTTATCTGGACGTCAGCACGCTGAAAGAGCTGGCGCGCCGCTGGAAACCGGAAATTCTGGTAGGCCTGAAGAAAGAGGGCTCACACCAGGCGCTGGATGATATCCGTGAATCGGTGGCAGAGCTGGCGTATTACCGCGAACACTTTATCAAGCTGTAAGCCAGTAACTATCAGGCCGCCTGATGCGGCCTGAAGAAAGTATTATTTCAGCGCCAGTGTGCCGAACGCGTTTTGCCAGTCCTGTTCGAACGTTGCCACCGCCGCTGTGACCGCAGGCGCATTGATAAACTGCTCCGCCACGTCCAGCGGCAGAGTAATGGCTTCACAGCCCTCCAGCAGGCAGTCCAGTGCCTGGCGCGGCGTTTTAAAGCTCGCAGCCAGCACTTTCGACCCCGGCGCATGCAGCGTCAGTAACTGCTGGAGCTCGGTAACGGTTTTGATCCCGTCGCCGCCCTGGGCATCAACGCGGTTCACATACGGCGCGACATACTCCGCGCCTGCCAGCGCGCTCAACAAGCCCTGAGCAGCACCATAAACCGCCGTCCCCAGCGTGGGAACACCTTTAGTTTTCAGGATCTTGATTGCCGCCAGGCCTTCCGGCGTTACCGGCACTTTTACCACCAGATCGGGAATGATTTCCCGCAGCGCCAGCGCGTCGTCTACCATTTTTTCCGCCTGCGTCGCCATTACCTGTGCGAATAAACGCCCTTTACCGCCCAGCGCTTCCTGCAATTCCGGCAGCACAACGCTGACGGGCTTTTTACCTTTAGCGATGATGCTGGGGTTGGTGGTAATGCCCGCCAAAGGAAAGATCCGCGCCAGGCGGGCCACCGCCGCGACGTCGGCAGTATCAAGATAAAGTTCCATCGTGTCGTCCTCAAACTGTGAAATGCAGCAACTTATCGCAGTATATCGCCGCCCCCTGCCAGTCATTTGATTTAAGTCAATGTTACTTTCTTTCGAAAGTCATTTAATTTTCATGCGAAACAAGAACGGTGAATTTTATGATTTTCAATATCCAGCGTTATTCGACCCATGACGGCCCCGGCATTCGTACTGTGGTGTTCCTGAAAGGATGTTCGCTCGGGTGCCGCTGGTGCCAGAATCCGGAAAGCCGCTCACGCGAGCGCGACGTGCTGTTTGATCCCCGGCTGTGTCTTGAAGGCTGCGAACTTTGCCAGCAGGCGCTGCCGGATATCATCCAACGTAGCCTGACCGGGCTGATTATTCACCGTGAAAAGCTGGAAACTGCGCATCTCGACCGTTTACAGGACTGCTGCCCCACTCAGGCGCTGACGGTTTGCGGCGAAGAAAAAAGCGTTGAGCAGATTATGGCGACGGTGCTGCGCGATAAGCCGTTTTATGACCGTAGCGGCGGCGGATTAACGCTCTCAGGCGGCGAACCCTTTATGAACCCGGAGATGGCGCAGGCGCTGCTGAAAGCCAGCCATCAACAGGGCATTCATACCGCAGTAGAAACCTGCCTGCATGTGCCCTGGCATTATGTTGAGCCCTCGCTTGCGTATACCGACCTGTTTCTCGCCGATCTGAAACACGTGGATGACGCCGCCTTTAAAAAATGGACCGACGGCTCTGCCCGGCGCGTGATGAGTAACCTGGAAAAGGTGGCGGCTGCCGGGAAACAACTGATTATCCGCGTCCCGCTGATCCCCGGTTTTAACGCCGACGAAGCGTCAATCCAGGCGATTACCGGCTTCGCCGCGGAAAAACTTAACGTCAAAGAGATTCATTTTTTGCCCTATCACACGTTAGGCATCAACAAATATCACCTGTTAAACCAACCCTACCTGGCGCCGGACAAACCGCTTGATGCGCCAGAATTGCTTGATTTTGCCCAGTCCTGCGCCCGTGAGAAGGGCCTGACGGCTACCTTGAGAGGATAATGTCATGACCACCCTGAAACTGGATGTGTTGAGCGACCGTATTAAGGCCCACAAAAACGCCCTGGTGCATATTGTTAAGCCGCCGGTCTGCACCGAGCGCGCGCAGCATTACACTGCGGTTTATCAACAGAATATGGATAAGCCGATTCCGGTGCGCCGCGCGCTGGCGCTGGCCCATCATCTGGCGGAACGCACCATTTGGATCAAACACGACGAGCTGATTGTCGGCAACCAGGCGAGTGAAGTGCGCGCAGCGCCGATTTTCCCGGAATACACCGTGTCGTGGATCGAAAAAGAGATCGACGATCTGGCCGATCGTCCGGGCGCAGGGTTTGCAGTAAGCGAAGAAAACAAACGGGTGCTGCATGAGATTTGCCCGTGGTGGCGCGGGCAAACGGTGCAGGATCGCTGCTACGGCATGTTTACCAGTGAGCAAAAGGCGCTGCTGGATACCGGCATCATCAAAGCCGAAGGTAATATGACCTCCGGCGACGCGCATCTGGCGGTGAATTTTCCGCTGTTGCTGGAGCTGGGTTTGGACGGGATGCGCGAAAAAGTGGCCGAACGCCGCTCGCGCATCAACCTCACCATGCTGGAAGATTTGCACGGTGAGCAGTTCCTGAAAGCCGTTGATATCACACTGGAAGCGGTCAGCCAGCATATTCTGCGTTTTGCCGCGCTGGCGCAGCAGATGGCGCAGCAGGAAAGCCGCGAAACGCGTAAAACCGAGCTGCTCGCTATTGCTGAAAACTGTGAAGTCATCGCCCACGAGCCGCCGAAAACCTTCTGGCAGGCGTTGCAGCTGTGCTACTTCATCCAGCTGATTTTGCAGATCGAGTCTAACGGACATTCGGTGTCGTTTGGCCGCATGGACCAGTATCTCTACCCGTGGTATCGCCGTGATGTGGAACTGGAGCAGTCGCTGACCCGTGAACAGGCCATCGAAATGCTGCACAGTTGCTGGCTGAAGCTGCTGGAAGTGAACAAAATCCGCTCTGGCTCCCATTCAAAAGCCTCGGCGGGTAGCCCGCTGTATCAGAACGTCACTATCGGTGGGCAGAATCTGGTAAACGGCGTGGCAACGGATGCGGTCAACCCGCTCTCTTACGCCATTCTGGAGTCCTGTGGACGCCTGCGCTCTACCCAACCGAACCTCAGCGTGCGCTATCACGCCGGTATCAGCGACGACTTCCTGGACGCCTGCGTACAGGTGATCCGCTGCGGCTTCGGTATGCCCGCGTTCAATAACGATGAAATCGTGATCCCGGAATTCATTAAACTGGGTGTTGAGCCCGAAGACGCTTACCAGTATGCCGCGATTGGCTGCATCGAAACCGCCGTGGGCGGCAAATGGGGTTATCGCTGCACCGGCATGAGCTTTATCAACTTTGCGCGCGTGATGCTGGCGGCGCTGGAAGGGGGCAAAGACGCCACCAGCGGCAAAATCTTCCTGCCTCAGGAAAAGGCGCTGTCGAAGGGCAATTTCAGTCAATTCGACGAGGTGATGGCAGCCTGGGATAGCCAAATTCGCTACTACACCCGTAAATCCATCGAAATCGAATATGTGGTGGACACCATGCTGGAGGAGAACGTTCACGATATTCTCTGTTCGGCGCTGGTGGATGACTGCATCGAGCGCGCGAAGAGCATCAAGCAGGGCGGTGCAAAATATGACTGGGTGTCTGGCTTGCAGGTGGGGATCGCGAATCTCGGCAACAGCCTGGCGGCGGTGAAAAAACTGGTGTTCGAGCAGGGCGCTATTGGTCAGCAGCAACTGGCCCAGGCGCTGGCGGAGGATTTCGACGGGCTGACCCATGAACAGCTGCGTCAGCGCCTGATCAACGGCGCGCCGAAATACGGTAACGATGACGACAGCGTGGACGAATTGCTGGCGCGGGCTTACCAAACCTATATCGACGAGATTAAGCAGTACCACAACCCGCGCTACGGCAGGGGGCCGATTGGCGGTAATTACTACGCGGGCACGTCGTCTATTTCCGCTAACGTGCCTTTCGGCGCGGCAACCATGGCGACGCCGGACGGCCGTAAAGCCAAAACGCCGCTGGCGGAAGGGGCCAGCCCGGCTTCCGGGACCGATCACCTCGGGCCAACGGCGGTCATCAGTTCGGTAGGCAAATTGCCCACCGGCTCGATTCTTGGCGGCGTATTGCTTAATCAGAAACTGAACCCGGCCACGCTGGAAAACAACAGCGACCGTATCAAGCTGATGATGATGCTGAGAACCTTCTTTGAAGTGCATAAGGGCTGGCACATTCAATACAACATTGTGTCGCGGGAAACGCTGCTGGAGGCGAAGAAACATCCTGACCAGTATCGCGACCTGGTGGTACGCGTCGCGGGCTATTCCGCGTTCTTTACCGCGCTGTCGCCGGATGCCCAGGACGATATCATCGCCCGTACTGAACACAGTTTGTAAAATACCTGGCGCAGCGGCAGTGCCGCTGCGCTTTTTTTAAAGGCGGAGAATTTTTTTCAGTAACCGTTTCGTAACAAAGCTGTTTTTAATTTCGTCATCTTGTTGATAAAATCAGCATTCAGATAAAAATCACAAAAAAACGCTTTTAAGGTATTGCGACCGTGATGATTTCTCGTATAATGCGCCTCCCGTGACAGAGCAGAAATGCAGTTCACGTCGGGCGGGAATAGCTCAGTTGGTAGAGCACGACCTTGCCAAGGTCGGGGTCGCGAGTTCGAGTCTCGTTTCCCGCTCCAAAATTTGATTCAGCACCACCCAATCGCAGGATTTTGAGTTGCGGCTAAGCAACTTAAAAGACGAAGATTAAGCGGGAATAGCTCAGTTGGTAGAGCACGACCTTGCCAAGGTCGGGGTCGCGAGTTCGAGTCTCGTTTCCCGCTCCAAAATTTGATTCAGTACCATCCAGTCGCAGGATTTTGAGTTGCAGCTAAGCAATTTAAAAGACGCAGATTAAGCGGGAATAGCTCAGTTGGTAGAGCACGACCTTGCCAAGGTCGGGGTCGCGAGTTCGAGTCTCGTTTCCCGCTCCAAATTTCTCACCGATCAAAAATTATCCACAGCAAGTCAACGTGTCTGTCTGCCTTTTTTGCGAATCTGAAACAGGGATTTCAACAGACTTATCCACAGGTTATTTCTTGCCGTTGCGCCGTAGACCAGAAGTCATATTTTGACATCTTTTTGGCAATGTCTTGTTTCCTAATAAGATTTTCAAACTGCTAAAAGTGTTAATTCGATCACTGACGTATTTTTTACGATTGAATGACAAGGCCTTTTAAATTTTATGCACAGCAGACTTTTCTTAAGCGTCTCGCGTTAGACCTTTCTCTATTACCCGAACCAGGCGCTGTTTTTGTGGTAATTGCACTTCTATTGCATCGGCATTTCGCTTGGTTATTTGTTGCGCAATCGCCCAGTCTATGTGTTCATCGAGAAGTGGGTGCTCACCTTTTCTTTTTGTCAGCGCGGCGATATTGGCGTCGTCCCAGGCTGCGTTCCCTAACGCGACGGCAATATTACGCAGAAAACGCACATGACCAATGCGCCGGATCGCCGAACCCTCGGTCATTTTCAGGAAGTGCGCTTCGCTCCAGCCAAACAGCTCAATCAGCTTAGGGCTGTGTAATGCCTGGCGCGGCGAAAAATCGGCTTCGACGGTGAGCTGAGAAAAACGGTTCCACGGGCAAATTAGCTGGCAATCATCGCAGCCGTAGATACGGTTACCGATTAACGGACGGAATTCTTCCGGGATCGCGCCTTCCAGTTCAATGGTCAGATAAGAAATGCAGCGACACGCATCAACGGTGTAAGGCTCGACAATCGCGCCGGTTGGGCAGATGGTCATACAGGCTACGCAGCGGCCACAGCCTTCTTCCACAGGTTGATCCACCGGCAGCGGAATATCTACCAGCAATTCGCCGAGGAAAAAGAACGAACCGGCATTGCGATCGAGGATAAGTGAGTGCTTACCTGTCCAGCCCAGGCCCGCCTTTGCGGCTAACGGGCGCTCAAGCACGGGCGCAGAATCGACAAAGGGTCTAAAATTCAGCGACGCGTACTGCTCCTGAATAGTTTCCCCGAGTTTTTTTAGCCGGTTTCGCATCAGCTTGTGATAATCACGGCCCAGCGCATAGCGGCTGATATAACCCAGCGAGGGATCTTTTAAGGTGCGCGCAAACGCGGCGTTGGTGGGCAGATAGTTCATCCTGACGCTGATCACGCGCAGGGTGCCGGGCAACAATTCATGCGGACGGGCGCGCATCATGCCGTGACGCGCCATCCACTCCATCTCGCCGTGATATTGTTTATCCAGCCACGCCTGGAGCGCAGGTTCATGGGGGCTTAAATCGGTGTCGGTAATGCCGACATGCTGAAAGCCGAGCTCGGCGCCCCATTGCTTTATATTTTGCGCGAGAAGATTGAGATCAAGGGGTTCAGACATGACGGACCATCGGCTTACCAATAACCGTAGCAGTATACCACACTCGGTATGGCCAGCTGAGTGGGTGAGAAAGGCGGAAAAAGAGGCGGCGGATAGCCTCGGCATCACCCTGTATGAACTAATGCTGCGCGCCGGGGAAACCGCGTTTCGGCTGGCGCGCGCGACGTGGCCAGAAGCGCAGCACTGGCTGGTGCTGTGCGGCCACGGCAATAACGGCGGCGACGGCTATGTGGTGGCGCGGCTGGCGAAAGCCGAAGGCATCAACGTCACGCTGCTGGCGCTGGAGAGCGAGAAGCCGCTTCCTGAAGAGGCGGCCTGCGCCCGCGACGCCTGGCTGAACGCGGGCGGGGAAATCCACGCGTCGACGACGCCCTGGCCGCAGGGCGTGTCGCTGATTATTGATGGGCTGTTGGGAACCGGTCTTGCCAGCGCGCCGCGTCCCGCGGTCAGCGCGCTGATCGATCAAGCCAATGCCGATCCCGCGCCGATTCTGGCGTTAGATATCCCTTCCGGATTATTGGCCGAAACCGGCGCAACGCCCGGCAGCGTGATTACCGCGCAGCAAACGTTGACGTTTATCGCCCTGAAGCCCGGCCTGCTGACCGGGAAAGCCCGCGATGTAGTGGGCGAGCTTCAGGTGAACGCGCTCGGGCTGGAAAGCTGGCTGGCGGATAAGCCTGCGGCAATCCAGCGTTACGATGCGGCAACGCTGGCTCGCTGGCTTAAACCGCGCCGCGCTACCGCGCATAAAGGCGATAACGGACGCTTGTTGCTCATCGGCGGCGACCATGGCACCGCCGGGGCGATTCGTCTGGCGGGCGAAGCGGCGCTGCGTTCCGGTGCCGGGCTGGTCCGCGTGGTGACGCGCCAGGAGAATATCGCTGCGCTGCTCACTGCCCGGCCTGAACTGATGGTACAAGAATTAACCGATGAATCGCTCGCCAATGGCCTCGAATGGGCGGACGTGGTGATTATCGGCCCTGGCCTGGGCCAGGAAAAATGGGGCAAAAGGGCGCTGCAAAAAGTCGAGAATTCGCAAAAACCGATGCTGTGGGACGCGGATGCGCTCAACCTTCTGGCATTCAATCCCGATAAACGTCAGAATCGGGTTATTACGCCGCACCCCGGCGAAGCGGCGCGTTTGCTCAACTGTGACGTCGCGCAAATTGAAAGCGATCGCTTACTCGCAGCCCGCCGCCTGGCGAAACGTTATGGTGGCGTTGTGGTCTTAAAGGGGGCGGGTACGTTGGTCGCCAGCGAAAACGGTGAACTCGCGATTATCGATGCCGGAAATCCCGGCATGGCGACGGGCGGAATGGGCGATGTGTTATCCGGTATCATCGGCGCGTTATTAGGACAGAAACTTAATCTTTATGACGCCGCCTGTGCAGGTTGCGTGGCGCATGCCGCCGCCGCCGATGCCATCGCCCGCCGTTCTGGTACGCGTGGAATGCTCGCAAGCGATCTTTTTACGACGCTGTACCTGGTTGTTAACCCTGAACTGAATGATGTAAACCATGATTGAACGTGTTATCCCTCTCGCCGATGAACAGGCAACGTTAGATTTCGGCAAAGCCGTGGCGCAGGCCTGTAATGGCGCAACGGTGATTTGGCTGGTGGGTGATTTAGGGGCGGGTAAAACCACCTTTAGTCGTGGTTTTTTGCAGGCGCTGGGCCATAAGGGCAATGTGAAAAGCCCGACCTATACCCTGGTCGAACCCTATGAGCTTGAGAATTTGACCGTGTACCACTTCGATTTATATCGACTGGCGGACCCTGAGGAGCTGGAGTTTATGGGGATCCGCGATTATTTCGCCGACAACGCCATTTGCCTGGTGGAGTGGCCGCAACAAGGTGCGGGTGTGCTGCCTGACCCGGATGTCGAAATTCATCTTACTTATCACGATCGCGGGCGTTCGGCACAAATAAACGCCGTATCTGCAGCGGGTAACAGGTTATTGGCGCGTTTGGATCCCAACACCGATCGGGTTGTGGTGTGACACGTCCAGCCATTTAACAAGGATGACGGGATGATACCTTTCATGAAAAAGTGGTTGATTATCGCTTTGCTGGCGCTGTGTGCGCCTGCGTGGGCGGCAAGCTTATCCGATATCCAGGTCTCCAATGGCGATGACCAGGCGCGTATTACGTTCAGCTTTTTTGGCGAGCCTGATTATGCGTTTTCCCATGACGGCCAGCGCAGCGTGGCGCTGGATATTAAACAGACCGGCGTGATCCAGGGGTTGCCGCTGATTTTCAGCGGGAATAACCTGGTGAAGAGTATTCGCTCAGGTACACCGAAAGATACGGGCTCGCTGCGCCTGGTGGTCGACCTGACTAAAAACGGCAAAACCCGCGCGGTGAAACAGCAAAACGGCGCTAATTACACCGTGGTGTTCACCATTGATGCCGATGCGCCGCCTCCGCCTCCACCGCCGCCCGTGGTGGCAAAACGGGAAATCACACCGCAGCCGCGCCCCGTGGAGCCTGCGCGTAACCCGTTTAAATCGCAATCCGATCGTGTGACCTCGGTGGTGAGCAGTGACACCGTGACGCGGCCTGCCAACACGCGTAAGGTCTCCGCCAGCGGCGACCGTATTGTGGTGGCGATTGATGCCGGACACGGCGGCCAGGATCCAGGCGCGATTGGCCCTGGCGGCGTGAAAGAGAAAAACGTCACTATCGCCATCGCCCGCAAGCTGCGCACCCTGTTAAACGACGATCCGCTGTTTAAAGGCGTCCTGACCCGCGACGGCGATTACTTTATATCGGTGATGGGCCGTTCCGATGTGGCGCGTAAACAGAACGCCAACGTGCTGGTATCGATTCACGCTGACGCCGCGCCGAACCGCGACGCCACGGGCGCGTCGGTATGGGTGCTGTCGAATCGCCGCGCCAACAGTGAAATGGCGGGCTGGCTTGAACAGCACGAGAAGCAATCCGAACTGCTGGGCGGGGCGGGCGACGTGTTGGCGAACAGCCAGGCGGACCCGTATTTGAGCCAGGCGGTACTGGATTTGCAGTTTGGCCACTCCCAGCGTGTCGGCTATGACGTGGCGACTAACGTGCTGTCGCAACTGGCGCGGGTAGGCGATCTCCATAAGCGCCGTCCGGAACATGCCAGCCTCGGCGTGCTGCGCTCGCCGGATATCCCATCCCTGCTGGTGGAGACCGGATTTATCAGCAACAGCGGTGAAGAGCGCCTGTTAGCGAGCGACGATTACCAACAGCAGATCGCCGATGCGCTTTATAAGGGCTTGCGTAACTATTTCCTGTCGCATCCGTTACAATCGGCGCCCGGAGAGGGCGGAACCGGCAAAACGGTTAACGCCGGTTCAACGACCACGGGCCAGTTCGCCGTGACGCAATAAGGAGCATTCATGCCGATTCAGGTTCTGCCGCCACAGCTTGCGAATCAGATCGCCGCGGGCGAAGTGGTGGAGCGCCCTGCATCCGTCGTCAAAGAGCTGGTGGAAAACAGCCTTGACGCCGGAGCGACGCGGATTGATATCGATATTGAGCGCGGCGGCGCGAAGCTTATCCGCATCCGCGATAATGGCTGCGGCATCAACAAGGATGAACTGGCGCTGGCATTGGCGCGCCATGCCACCAGTAAAATTGCCTCGCTCGACGATCTGGAAGCCATCATCAGCCTCGGGTTTCGCGGCGAGGCGCTGGCCAGTATCAGTTCGGTATCACGTCTGACCCTGACCTCGCGCACCGCAGACCAGAGTGAAGCATGGCAAGCCTATGCCGAAGGGCGCGATATGGATGTGACGGTGAAACCCGCCGCGCATCCGGTCGGCACCACCCTGGAAGTGCTGGATCTGTTTTACAACACTCCGGCGCGGCGCAAATTTATGCGCACCGAGAAAACCGAATTTAACCATATCGACGAAATCATCCGCCGCATTGCGCTGGCGCGCTTCGATGTGACCATCAACTTGAGCCATAACGGTAAGCTAATCCGCCAGTATCGCGGCGTGCAGCCTAACGCACCGAAAGAGCGTCGCCTGGGCGCTATTTGTGGCACCGCGTTCCTTGAACAGGCGCTGATGATAGAGTGGCAGCACGGCGATTTAGCGCTGCGCGGCTGGGTGGCGGAACCGAAAGCCAGCGCCGGATTGAGTGAAATCCAGTACTGCTACGTCAATGGGCGCATGATGCGCGATCGGCTGATTAATCACGCTATCCGCCAGGCCTGTGAAGATAAGCTCGGCGTCGATCAGCAGCCTGCCTACGTGCTTTACCTGGAGATTGATCCTCACCAGGTGGATGTGAATGTGCATCCGGCCAAGCATGAGGTGCGGTTCCATCAGTCGCGGCTGGTGCATGATTTTATCTATCAGGGCGTATTAAGCGTGCTGCAACAGCAGCAGGCGGAGCCAACGTTGCCGTTGGGGCAGGCCGAAGAGGAGCCGCCGCGCTGGCAGCCGGAAAACCGCGTGGCGGCGGGCAAGAACCATTTCTCCCAGCCGGCGCCGGACAAATCGGCACCCGCGCCGCGTCAGGCCAGCGCCTCTTCCGGCGGCGGTCGTTCATCAACAGGCGGCGCATGGCCTCATGCTCAGGCGGATTACAGCAAACAGCAGGGTGCGCTATACCGCAAATTGCTGGAGACGCCAGAAACGCCGCGGGAGCACAAGCCTGCTCCGCCCGCGCTGGAAGGGCATAGCCACAGCTTTGGCCGCGTTCTCACGGTCATCAGCAATGCTTACGCCCTGCTGGAACGCGACGAGCGCGTGATGCTATTGGATCTTACCGTGGCGGAACGCTGGCTACGCCAGGGGCAACTGACGCCCGGCGCGGAGACCCTGTGCGCCCAGCCGCTGCTGATCCCGGTGCGCATTAAAGTGGATGCGCATGAACAGACGGTGATGCGCAACGCCGTGGATTTATTAGAGGGAATGGGCATCCAAACCGTGCTGGATCATCAACATGTTACGATCCGCACCGTGCCTTTACCCTTACGCCAACAAAATTTACAAATCTTGATTCCTGAACTGATAGGCTACCTGGCGGCAAACGAGAAGGCCGATTCCGTACAACTCGCCAACTGGCTTGCCCGCCAACTGGCGACCGAGCACGAACAGTGGAGCGTGGCGCAGGCCATCACGCTGTTAACGGATGTGGAACGGCTTTGTCCAAATCTGGTGAAGTCACCGCCTGGTGGTTTATTACAACCTGTCGATCTGCAACCGGCGATGAATGCCCTGAAACATGACTGAAGTAAGTAAGGCGAGCCTGCCTAAGGCGATTTTTTTAATGGGGCCAACGGCCTCGGGCAAAACGGCGCTGGCAATTAATCTGCGTAAAACGCTCCCGGTTGAGTTGATAAGCGTTGACTCCGCCCTCATCTATCGAGAAATGGATGTCGGAACGGCGAAGCCGACCGCAGAGGAGCTGGCGCAAGCGCCGCACCGTTTGCTGGATATTCTGGACCCGGCTGAAGCGTATTCCGCGGCGGATTTTCGTCGCGATGCCCTGAAGGAGATGGCGGAGATCACTGCCAGCGGGCGTATCCCGCTGTTAGTGGGTGGAACCATGCTTTACTTCAAGGCGTTACTGGAGGGGTTATCCCCGCTGCCGTCGGCAAACCCAGAAATCAGGGCGCGTATTGAACAACAGGCGGCAGAGCAGGGGTGGGACGCTTTGCATCGCGAACTTCAGGACATTGACCCTGTCGCGGCAAGACGGATTCATCCAAATGATCCGCAAAGACTTTCCCGGGCACTGGAAGTTTTTTTCATTTCGGGTAAAACTTTAACGGAACTGACGCAAACGTCAGGAGACGCTCTGCCGTACCAGGTGCACCAGTTCGCCATCGCCCCGGCGAGCCGTGAACTGCTCCATCAGCGAATTGAGCAGCGTTTTCATCAGATGTTGGCTTCAGGTTTTGAAGCAGAAGTGCGGGCGCTTTTCGCCCGTGGAGATTTGCATACGGATATGCCTTCCATTCGTTGTGTCGGTTATCGCCAGATGTGGTCTTATCTGGCCGGTGAAGTCCCGTATGACGACATGGTTTATCGCGGTATTTGCGCTACGAGGCAGTTGGCGAAACGCCAGATGACCTGGCTGCGGGGTTGGGAAGGTGTTCACTGGTTAGACAGTGATAATCCTGAAAAAGCCCGTCAGGACGTGTTACAGGTTGTTGGTGCTAACCATCAATGAATGTGTACAATTGAACCGTATCGTGCGCGAATTTTTTTAGGTAGTTTTTCAGAGCCCAAGGGTTCTTAAGTACAAAACAAGCATATAAGGAAAAGATAGAATGGCTAAGGGGCAATCTTTACAAGATCCGTTCTTGAACGCACTGCGTCGTGAACGTGTTCCAGTTTCTATTTATTTGGTGAATGGTATTAAGCTGCAAGGGCAGATTGAGTCTTTCGATCAGTTCGTGATTTTGTTGAAAAACACGGTAAGCCAGATGGTGTATAAGCACGCGATCTCAACCGTTGTGCCGTCTCGCCCGGTTTCTCATCACAGCAATAACGCCGGTGGCAGCACAGGTAGTAACTACCACCACAGTAATGCGCAGGGTGCATCTGCACCACAGCAAGACAGCGACGACGCCGAATAAGGTTGGTGGCTGTTTCCATGACGGGGAACCAGTCTGGCTGTGTTCCCCGCTGGTCTTTTTGAGAGGTTATACGCTTGTTTGACCGTTATGACGCCGGTGAGCAGGCGGTGCTGGTACACATCTATTTTTCGCAAGACAAAGATATGGAAGATCTCCAGGAGTTTGATTCTCTGGTCTCTTCCGCCGGTGTCGAAGCATTACAGGTGATTACCGGTAGCCGTAAAGCCCCGCACCCAAAGTATTTTGTTGGTGAAGGTAAGGCCGTCGAAATAGCTGATGCCGTGAAAGCGACGGGCGCATCAGTTGTTTTATTTGATCATGCATTAACGCCCGCCCAGGAACGTAACCTGGAGCGCCTGTGCGAATGTCGCGTTATCGACCGCACCGGCTTGATTTTAGACATTTTTGCCCAACGTGCACGCACCCATGAAGGGAAGCTGCAGGTTGAACTCGCCCAGTTGCGGCATCTGGCGACGCGCCTGGTGCGCGGATGGACCCACCTTGAGCGCCAGAAAGGCGGGATAGGCTTACGTGGGCCGGGTGAAACTCAGCTCGAAACAGACCGTCGTTTGCTGCGTAACCGGATTATGCAAATTCTCTCGCGCCTTGAGAAAGTCGAAAAACAACGTGAACAAGGGCGTCGGTCGAGAAGCAAAGCGGATGTACCAACCGTTTCACTGGTGGGCTACACCAACGCCGGTAAATCCACCTTGTTTAACCAGATTACCGAAGCGCAGGTTTATGCGGCTGATCAGCTGTTCGCCACGCTGGACCCCACGCTTCGCCGGATTGATGTGGCCGATGTCGGCGAAACCGTGCTGGCGGATACCGTCGGATTCATTCGCCATCTGCCCCATGATTTGGTCGCCGCGTTTAAAGCCACGTTGCAGGAAACGCGCCAGGCCACCCTGCTGCTTCATGTGATTGACGCAGCGGATGTACGCATGCAGGACAACATCGACGCCGTCAATACGGTGCTCGAAGAGATCGAGGCCGACGAGATCCCGGCCCTGCTGGTGATGAACAAAATCGATATGCTGGATGATTTCCAACCGCGTATCGATCGTGATGATGAAAACAGGCCGATACGGGTTTGGCTTTCTGCCCAGACCGGTGACGGCGTACCACTGCTTTTCCAGGCTCTGACGGAGCGTTTGTCGGGAGAGATAGCGCAGCACACGTTGCGTTTGCCTCCAGAGGCAGGGCGACTGCGGAGCCGGTTTTACCAGCTTCAGGCGATAGAAAAAGAGTGGATGGAGGAGGATGGCAGTGTGGGGCTGGAAGTACGTATGCCCATCGTTGACTGGCGCCGCCTCTGTAAACAAGAACCGACTCTGGTTGACTATGTTGTTTAACCGGTCTGAGGTTGCCTGAAGAATTTTCCCCTTTGGGGGGTACCTGAAATAGTCTGGGTTGTCTCGTAGCGCGAACGGAGCAACTTCCCGGCGGCATTAAGCGCGATGCGGTGGGAAACGTGAAGACAGCAATAAAGAGACAGTGCGGAGCAGGACAGGTATATCACCGCATAACAAATATGGAGCACAAACATGGCGTGGAATCAGCCCGGTAATAACGGACAGGACCGCGACCCGTGGGGAAGCAGCAAGCCTGGCGGCGACTCTGGGGGAAATGGAAATAAAGGCGGTCGCGATCAGGGGCCGCCCGATCTGGATGATATCTTCCGTAAACTCAGCAAAAAGCTGGGTGGATTCGGTGGTGGTAGAAGCGGTGGAAGTTCAACCCAGGGCCCCCGTAACCCCATCGGTGGCCGTGTAGTGGTGATTGTCGCCGCAGCAGCGGTGATCATTTGGGCCGCCAGCGGATTCTATACCATCAAAGAAGCGGAGCGCGGCGTTGTGACGCGTTTCGGCAAATTCAGTCACCTGGTTGAACCGGGCCTGAACTGGAAGCCGACATTTATCGATAGCGTCCAGCCTGTCAACGTTGAATCGGTGCGTGAACTCGCGGCGTCCGGCGTCATGCTGACCTCTGATGAAAACGTGGTGCGCGTTGAGATGAACGTGCAGTACCGCGTCACCGATCCCGAACGTTATCTGTTTAGCGTGACCAGCGCCGACGACAGTCTGCGCCAGGCCACCGACAGCGCCCTGCGCGGCGTGATCGGCAAATACACCATGGACCGCATCCTGACGGAAGGCCGTACCGTGATTCGTAGCGATACCCAGCGCGAACTGGAAGAGACGATTCGTCCTTACAACATGGGTATCACGCTGCTGGACGTCAACTTCCAGGCCGCTCGTCCGCCGGAAGAAGTGAAAGCCGCGTTTGACGATGCGATTGCCGCACGTGAAAACGAACAGCAATACATCCGTGAGGCGGAAGCCTACACCAACGAAGTGCAGCCGCGTGCGAACGGTTCTGCGCAGCGCATCATCGAAGATGCCCGCGCCTATAAGACCCAGACTATCCTGGAAGCCCAGGGTGAAGTGGCGCGCTTTGCGAAAATCCTCCCGGAATATAAAGCCGCGCCGGAAATCACCCGCGAGCGTCTGTATATCGAGACCATGGAAAAAGTCCTTAGCCACACCCGTAAAGTGCTGGTCAATGACAAGGGCGGAAACCTGATGGTGCTGCCGCTGGATCAGATGCTGAAAGGCAATAATGCCCCGGCGTCAAAGAGCGATAGCAGTGGCGCGGATTCCTTACTGCGCCTGCCGCCTGCGTCCTCATCCAGCAACAGCGGCGCTAACCGGCCTGCCTCATCCAGCGCTGGCGACATCATGGATCAGCGCCGTGCGAATGCGCAGCGTAACGATTACCAGCGCGAAGGGAGTGAATAACAATGCGTAAGTCAGTGATTGCAGTCATCATCATCGTGCTGGTGGTGCTCTACACCTCGGTATTCGTGGTGAAAGAAGGTGAGCGTGGAATTACGCTGCGTTTCGGTAAAGTGTTGCGTGATGATGAAAACAAGCCGGTGGTCTTTGAGCCTGGCCTGCATTTCAAAATCCCGTTTATCGAATCGGTGAAAACCCTTGATGCGCGTATCCAGACCATGGATAACCAGGCGGATCGCTTCGTCACCAAAGAGAAAAAAGACCTGATCGTCGACTCCTATATCAAATGGCGTATCAGCGACTTTAGCCGTTACTACCTGGCGACAGGCGGCGGTGATGTTTCTCAGGCGGAAGTGCTGCTAAAACGTAAGTTCTCGGACCGTCTGCGTTCGGAAATTGGTCGTCTGGATGTGAAAGACATCGTGACCGATTCTCGTGGTCGTTTGACCCTGGAAGTGCGTGATGCCTTGAACTCCGGCTCTGCGGGCACCGAAGATGAAGTCTCCACCCCGGCGGCGGATGATGCGATTGCCAAAGCGGCGGAGCGTGTCGCGGCGGAAACCAACGGCAAAGTGCCGGTGGTCAACCCGAACAGTATGGCTGCGCTGGGTATCGAAGTGGTGGATGTGCGGATCAAGCAGATCAACCTGCCGACTGAAGTGTCTGAAGCTATCTTCAACCGTATGCGTGCGGAACGTGAAGCGGTCGCGCGTCGCCACCGTTCGCAAGGCCAGGAAGAAGCGGAGAAACTACGCGCCGCAGCGGATTATGAAGTGACCCGTACTCTGGCGGAATCTGAGCGTCAGGCGCGCATTCTGCGCGGTGAAGGCGATGCTGAAGCGGCGAAACTGTTTGCCGACGCATTCAGCCAGGATCCCGATTTCTATGCGTTCATCCGTAGCCTGCGCGCTTATGAAAAAAGCTTCAACTCCAACCAGGACGTGATGGTGCTGAGCCCGGATAGCGACTTCTTCCGTTATATGAAGACGCCAGCCAACAGCACGCGCTAAACTACGCGCATTCCTGATGAAGAGCCGGTGAATACCGGCTCTTTTTTTATCGGACAGACAAATAATGAACTCAACGATTTGGTTAGCACTGGCGCTGGTTCTGGTGCTGGAAGGCCTCGGGCCGATGTTATTTCCGCGTCTGTGGCGGCGAATGGTGTTAAGTATGACACAACTGCCTGAAACGATTTTACGTCGCTTTGGCGGCGGTCTAGTGGTTGCCGGCTGCGTTATCTACTACATGTTGAGGAAAACGATTGGCTGAACGAATTTTGGTCAAATTCGATGAATTTTGAATACAAAAAGGGCTGATCATCCACAAAACCGATGGTAGAATCCATTTTTAAGCAAACGGTGATTTTGAAAAATGGGTAACAACGTCGTCGTACTGGGCACCCAATGGGGTGACGAAGGCAAAGGGAAGATTGTCGATCTTCTTACTGAACGGGCTAAATATGTTGTGCGCTACCAGGGTGGTCACAACGCTGGCCATACTCTCGTAATCAACGGTGAAAAAACCGTCCTCCATCTTATTCCCTCAGGTATTCTTCGTGAGAATGTCACAAGCATCATCGGTAACGGTGTTGTGCTCTCTCCGGCTGCGCTGATGAAAGAGATGAAAGAACTGGAAGACCGCGGTATTCCGGTTCGCGAGCGTCTGCTGCTCTCTGAGGCTTGCCCGCTGATTCTGGACTACCACGTTGCTCTGGACGTGGCGCGCGAAAAAGCGCGTGGCGCAAAAGCGATCGGCACCACCGGTCGTGGTATCGGCCCGGCTTATGAAGATAAAGTGGCGCGTCGCGGCCTGCGCGTTGGCGACCTGTTCGACAAAGCCACCTTTGCTGAGAAACTGAAAGAAGTGCTGGAATACCATAACTTCCAGCTGGTTAACTTCTACAAAGTTGAAGCGGTTGACTACCAGAAAGTGCTGGACGATGTGATGGCGATTGCCGATATCCTCACCAGCATGGTGGTTGACGTTTCCGACCTGCTGGATCAGGCGCGTAAACGCGGCGATTTCATCATGTTCGAAGGCGCACAGGGTACGCTGCTGGATATCGACCACGGTACCTATCCGTATGTGACCTCTTCCAACACCACCGCTGGCGGCGTGGCGACGGGTTCCGGTATCGGCCCGCGTTATGTTGACTACGTGCTGGGTATCATCAAAGCTTACTCCACTCGCGTGGGCGCGGGTCCGTTCCCGACAGAGCTGTTTGATGACATCGGCGAGTTCCTGTGCAAGCAGGGTAACGAATATGGCGCAACCACTGGCCGCCGCCGTCGTACCGGCTGGCTGGACTCCGTAGCGGTACGCCGCGCGGTGCAGATCAACTCCCTGTCCGGCTTCTGCCTGACCAAGCTGGACGTGCTGGACGGCCTGAAAGAAGTGAAAATCTGCGTTGCCTATCGTCTGCCGGACGGCCGTGAAGTGACCACCACTCCGATGGCCGCTGATGACTGGGAAGGTATCGAGCCGATTTACGAAACCATGCCGGGCTGGTCTGAATCCACCTTCGGCGTGAAAGAGCGCAGCGGTCTGCCGCAGGCGGCGCTGAACTACATTCAGCGTATCGAAGAGCTGACCGGCGTGCCGATTGATATTATTTCAACCGGTCCTGACCGTACTGAAACCATGATTCTGCGCGACCCGTTCGACGCATAATGATGAAAAGGGGCGTTTGAACGCCCCTTTCTTGTTTTTTCCGTTTTTCCCCCAACCTTATTTAAATAAATTAGCCGCATATACGCTGGCTGGTTTATCATCACTTTATGCCCCTCAGGCAAATCGCGTTCCCCCCTTATTCAGAGGTTGATGTGCAGTTAACGAGTTTTACCGATTACGGATTACGTGCTTTGATTTATATGGCGTCATTGCCGGAAGGACGTATGACGAGCATTTCCGAAGTGACTGAGGTTTATGGCGTCTCCCGTAATCATATGGTTAAAATTATCAACCAACTGAGTCGCGCGGGTTATGTCACGGCTGTACGCGGGAAAAATGGCGGCATCCGTTTAGGCAGACCTGCATCCTTAATCCGCATCGGTGACGTGGTTCGCGAGCTGGAACCGCTCTCGCTGGTTAACTGTAGCAGCGAATTTTGCCATATCACCCCCGCCTGTCGTTTAAAACAGGCGCTATCCAAAGCGGTGAAGAGTTTTCTGACTGAGCTTGATAACTACACGCTTGCCGACTTAGTTGAAGAGAATACGCCGCTGTATAAATTACTGCTGGTGGAATAAACAAAACCTTACGGACATCAGGCTTTTTTGCGCACCATTCAGCGCAGCGCGGGATCGCATAGCCTGAACCCCTGAGGATTTCCACCAGAGATGACAACGGAGGAATCGAAATGTCACAAGATCCTTTTCAGGAACGAGAAGCAGAGAAGTACACCAATCCTATCCCGAGCCGGGAATTTATCCTCGATCACTTAACCAAACGCGAAAAGCCCGCCAGCCGGGAAGAGTTGGCGATCGAGCTCAATATTGAAGGCGAAGAGCAGCAGGAAGCCCTGCGCCGCCGCCTGCGCGCCATGGAGCGCGACGGACAGTTGGTCTTCACCCGCCGCCAGTGCTACGCCTTGCCGGAGCGTCTGGACCTGTTAAAAGGCACCGTTATTGGCCATCGCGATGGCTACGGTTTCCTGCGCGTGGAAGGCCGCAAAGATGACCTGTATCTGTCGTCTGAACAGATGAAAACCTGCATTCATGGCGATCAGGTGCTGGCGCAGCCGCTGGGCGCGGACCGTAAAGGCCGCCGCGAAGCGCGTATCGTCCGCGTGCTGGTACCCAAGACCGGCCAGATCGTCGGGCGCTACTTTACCGATGCGGGCGTTGGCTTTGTGGTGCCGGACGACAGCCGCTTAAGCTTTGATATCCTGATCCCGCCGGAAGAGATCATGGGCGCGCGCATGGGCTTTGTGGTAGTGGTGGAGCTGACTCAGCGTCCGACCCGCCGCACCAAAGCGATTGGTAAAATCGTCGAAGTGCTGGGCGATAACATGGGCACCGGCATGGCTGTCGATATGGCGCTGCGTACCCATGAAATCCCCTACGTCTGGCCGAAAGCAGTTGAAAAAGAGGTCGCCGGATTAACCGAAGAGGTGCCGGAAGAGGCCATCGCCGGACGCGTGGATTTACGCGATCTGCCGCTGGTCACCATTGATGGCGAAGACGCCCGCGACTTTGACGATGCGGTTTTCTGCGAGAAAAAACGCGGCGGCGGCTGGCGTCTGTGGGTTGCGATTGCCGATGTGAGCTATTACGTGCGCCCGCAAACCGCGCTGGATACCGAAGCGCACAATCGCGGCACCTCGGTCTATTTCCCGTCGCAGGTGGTGCCGATGCTGCCGGAAGTGCTGTCCAACGGCCTCTGCTCGCTTAATCCTCAGGTTAACCGCCTGTGTATGGTTTGCGAGATGACCGTTTCCGCCAGCGGCAAGCTGACCGGCTACAAATTCTATGAAGCGGTGATGCGCTCCCATGCGCGCCTGACTTACACCAAGGTCTGGCATATTTTGCAGGGCGACCAGGATCTGCGCGAGCAGTATCAGCCGCTGGTTAAGCATATCGAAGAGCTGCATAACCTGTATAAAGCGCTGGACGTTGCCCGCAGCGAGCGCGGCGGCATCTCGTTCGAAAGCGAAGAGGCGAAGTTTATTTTTAACGCCGAGCGCCGTATTGAACGCATTGAGCAAACCCAGCGCAACGACGCCCATAAACTGATTGAAGAGTGCATGATCCTGGCGAATATCTCGGCGGCGCGTTTCGTTGAGAAAAACCAGGAGCCAGCGCTGTTCCGTATTCACGACCGTCCGAGCACTGACGCCATCACCTCGTTCCGCTCGGTACTGGCCGAACTCGGCCTGGAACTGCCAGGCCGCGATAAACCCGAGCCGCGCGATTACGCTGAGCTGCTGGAGTCTATCGCCGATCGTCCGGACCACGAGATGCTGCAAACCATGCTGCTGCGCTCAATGAAACAGGCGATCTACGATCCGGAAAACCGCGGTCACTTTGGCCTGGCGTTACAGTCCTATGCGCACTTTACCTCGCCGATCCGTCGTTATCCGGACCTGTCGCTGCACCGCGCGATCAAATATCTGCTGGCGAAGCAGGAAGGGCATGTTGGCAACAGCACGCCGACCGGCGGCTGGCACTATTCGATGGAGGCGATGCTGCAACTGGGGCAGCACTGCTCTATGACCGAACGCCGCGCCGATGAAGCCACCCGTGAAGTCGCAGACTGGCTGAAGTGCGACTTTATGCAGGATCAGGTGGGACAGATATTCTCTGGCGTTATCGCCAGCGTCACCGGCTTCGGCTTCTTTGTGCGCCTCAACGATCTGTTTATCGACGGCCTGGTGCACGTTTCTTCCCTGGATAACGACTACTACCGCTTCGACCAGGTGGGCCAGCGTTTGATCGGCGAGTCCGGCGGGCAAACCTACCGCCTGGGCGACCGTGTGGAAGTCAAAGTAGAAGCGGTCAACATGGACGAGCGTAAGATCGACTTCTCGCTGATCTCCAGCGAGCGCGGCCCGCGCAACGTCGGTAAAACGGCGCGTGAAAAAGCCCGCAAGGGCGGCGCGGCGAAACCCTCCGGCAAACGCCGTCAGGCGGGTAAGCGGACCAACTTCGAGCCGGATAGCGAATTCCGTGGCGAAAAGCGCAAGCCAAAAGCCAAAAAAGAGCAGTCCGACAAGAAAGTGAAAAAACCGTCGGCGAAGACCCAAAAAATCGCGGCAGCCACTAAAGCTAAACGGGCGGCGAAAAAGAAAACCCACGACGCGTAACCCCCGGCTGGCCTTATTGTTGCGATAAGGCCAGCGGCAACGTATTAAACCAGGCGCACCTGCGCCTTAAATGAGTACTTTTCATGAGTGAAATGATTTACGGCATCCACGCGGTTCAGGCTTTACTGGAACGTGCGCCTGAGCGCTTTCAGGAAGTCTTTGTGCTGAAAGGCCGCGAAGATAAGCGGCTGCTGCCTTTACTGCACGCGCTGGAAGCCCAGGGCGTGGTGATTCAGGTGGCGAACCGCCAGTTCCTGGATGAAAAAAGCGATGGCGCGGTCCATCAGGGCATTATCGCGCGGGTAAAACCAGGGCGTCAGTATCAGGAAAACGATCTGCCGGATCTGCTGGCCCAGTTTGAATCGCCATTCCTGTTGATCCTCGACGGCGTGACCGACCCCCATAACCTGGGCGCGTGCCTGCGCAGCGCCGACGCGGCGGGCGTTCATGCGGTTATCGTACCGAAAGACCGTTCCGCGCAACTCAACGCCACCGCTAAAAAAGTGGCTTGCGGCGCAGCGGAAAGCGTGCCGTTGATTCGCGTTACCAACCTGGCGCGGACCATGCGTCTACTTCAGGAAGAGAATGTCTGGATTGTCGGCACTGCTGGCGAAGCGGACCACACCGTTTACCAGAGCAAAATGACCGGCCCCCTGGCGTTGGTGATGGGCGCGGAAGGCGAGGGTATGCGCCGCTTGACCCGCGAGCACTGCGACGAGCTGATCAGTATTCCTATGGCGGGCAGCGTGTCATCCTTGAATGTATCGGTGGCGACGGGCATATGCCTGTTTGAAGCGGTGCGCCAACGAGGCTAATTTCCTATTATTAAAACCATCTTGCGAGATGGTTTTTTTTTAAACGCTGTTTATTGCATAATCTTTATCGGGTGAGGGAGGAGCTGAATATGTATTTATTCAATGGATCAATAAATTAAGGAAGATTTTAAAATGGCATGGACGATATCTGCTTTACAAAATGAATTAAATAATGAAGCATATTGTTGTTATTCTGTTTCACGATTGCAAGATTCCTTGTCGCTCAAATTAAAAGAACACGGCGATTTATTACTTAATATTTCCATGACATCACGGCAGATGCTGATTGAAACGCTCATTTGCCCGGTTGAATCTATTCACGATGTGAATAAGTTAAATATTATTTGTTACGCTTTCAGAAATTGTTACCCCTATCCTCGGTGGGAATTACTATCGTCAATAGTAGAGAGTACTACGTTGCTTTTGGCGCATTATCGATCTCCTCACCGCTTTCCGATGTTATTCTGGAAATTGAAACGCTGGCGGAAAATGCGCTGGAGTTGGCTGAAGTCATTACGCAATTTTAAGGCGAAGGGTATCGCCCGATTAAATATAAGGAAGAATAATGAGCCTGTTAAAAAAACTTTTTACTTTAGGTAAATCCTTCGTTAATGACACCGAATCGCTTATTGAAGAAACCCAAGGGATCCGTTTGCTTGAACAGCATATACGGGATGCCCGGGCTGAACTTGATAAGGCCGGCGAATCCCGTGTTGATCTACTGGCGCGCGTTAAGATCAGCAAAGATAAGTTGAAAGATTTATCCTCCCGCAAAGCTTCACTGGAAGCGCGAGCCGTTGAAGCTATCAATAAGCAGGTAGATGAAAGTTTGCTTATTGAAGTTGCAGAAGAGATCTCACGGCTGGAAAGCGCGATCGCGACCGAAGAAGGCGTGCTGAAAAATTTTGAACAGTCGCGGGATGCAATTGAAAAAGCGGTGGCCGCCACCAGCCAGCGTATTGCGCAATTTGAACATCAGTTGGAAGTGGTAAAAGCCACGGAAGCAATGCAGCGCGCGCAACAGGCGGTGACAACTTCCACCGTTGGCGCCAGCAGCAGCGTGGCCACCGCCGCCGAATCATTGCAGCGCTTGCAGGCGCGCCAGACTGAGCGTCAGGCAAGACTTGAGGCGGCAGAGTCGCTTGAGAAGGTGGCTGACGGACGCGATCTGGATGAAAAACTGGCGCAGGCGGGCATTGGTGGCGTGAATAAAAGCAATGCGCAGGATGTGCTTGCACGCCTGAAAAATCAGCGCAACGGCTAATGTTTTTTACTCGCGTCATCCAGTTGTGTCAGCTTCATCTGGCCCGGCTTACCTGGCCGGGTTTAGTGGTGCTGTTTTTAATTCATTACAGCATTTGCTATGCCGCGCTGCGAATGGCGGGCGAAGCGCATCTCACAGGGAAGTTAAGCGATTTTATTTATTACTGTTCCGTGGTGGGGTCGACGCTGGGTTTTGGCGATTTAAGCCCCCAGAGCGCAGGAGGACGTTGGTTTACCGGCCTCTGGCATATTCCGATCAGCGTTGCGCTCTTCGGCGCGTTGATAGGTAAAGCGATCGCGGTTGCGCAGCATACGTTAACGAAAGGAATTCGCGGATTGTCCGACTTTAATCATCTTCGCGATCATTTAATCATTGTCGGCTGGCGTGGGCAGCAGACGGAAAAAATGATCAACCTGCTGCTTTACGATCGAAGCAAAACCTTCTCGCAGATCCTGATTTGCGAATCTGGCGCGATACAACATCACCCCATGCAAGGGGTCGCGCAGGTGCACTTCGCCAGCATCAGTAATTTCAATTCGCCGGAAGAACAGGCGCGCATGGGCTTAGCGCACTGCAATAGCGTTATCCTGTTCGCGCAAAGCGACGAGCAAACTTTTACGGTAGCGTTGTCGATTAAAGGAAAGGTTCATCCATCCAGCCATGTCGTCGCTTATATGGAGGATGAACGTTATGCCAACCTGCTGGAACAACACTGTGATCAAATAGAGATTGTCCGCAATTTATCGGCGGAACAGCTTTTACGCTCCGTTCAGGACCCTGGTTCCTCCCAGTCCGTGGCTTCAATCATGAATCCGATGCTGGGCGATACAGGTTATGTGCTTGAAATTCCAAAACAAGTGAACGTATTCCTGTATGGCGGGCTGATGCGCTATATGAAGCAGCATCATGACGCCACCGTGTTGGGCATTAGCCATTGTAAAAACGGACGCGGGATGGAGTTAAACCCGGTGGTTTCCACGCCGGTTCATGGCGGTATGTGGCTGCATATTATCGGTAATCAACGCATCACAGCGGATGAGGTGCAATGGCAGAATATAGGAGATGCATTATGACGTCATTATTGGGCCGGGTTCGGCAGCTTTTACAGGGTGAGGATGCCCATGATATGGAAAAAGGTCCGCTTGGATTGCATTTAAAAGCGGGTTTCCAGCTCAATACCCTGGATATTCGTCTTGCGGGCGATAAGTTTCTTATTGAATTACCCGGCGATGACTATACCGTAGCTGCAACCAGCCATATTTATACTGGCGCAGGCAGCGATATTTATCGTTATTACACTTCGGGCGATGAGTTTCTGCAAATCAATACCACTGGCGGCATTAGCGACGCCTGTATTGAGGATATTAAATTTTTCGCCTACATCGAAAGTTTTAATATTTCGTCGCGCGATGCCTGGAAAAATGCAATTAGCCCCAGCGCAATGGGATTACCGGTCATGTCCTGGGGTGACAAAAAATGGGAAAGGGTCTTTAATCCTCTTGAACGGCACAATGTAGAACCCGTCTATTTGCTGGAGGAAGTTGAGAATAGCGAACGAGAAAAATGGGAAGTCAATAATTTCTGTATGCTGTATCAGCGTAATATTGATGAGACGGCTTTTGAGTACTTATTAATTTCCGGCGAAGAAACATTTAACGAACAACAAGAACCCGAATGGCTGGTTTCCTGGTCATTAGGGGTGGATATTTCACGAAGCGGATTACAGGTTGTGGGCTAAGGATATGCATATTTTTACTGGATTAATCGCGTTTGGTACTTATTTTTTTATTGGCGTCGCTATGATTGCGCTCTTTATGTTCGTTTATACCCGAATCACGCCGCATAACGAATGGCAACTGATCAGAAATGATAATGTGGCGGCGGCGCTGGCGTTTAGTGGTTCGATTTTAGGATACGTAATCCCGCTTTCCAGCGCGGCGGTAAATGCGGTAAGTATTCCGGATTATTTAATTTGGGGTGTGATTGCCTTGATTGTCCAGATTATGATTTATGGCTGCGTAAGGCTGTATATGCCGAAGCTCAGTGAAAAAATTATTAATCATAATATTGCCGCTGGTTTGTTTATGGGGACGGCATCAATGGCAGGCGGTATTTTTAATGCGGCATGCATGACCTGGTAGGGAAATATCATGAGTAGAAAAAGGACGAATAAGGCAGCACCCCGCGCAAACATCCAGGCTAACGGCATGTATTTACAGCCGCAAAAAAGGAAAAGTTCGGCGCTGTTAACCCTGGCGCTGATGGGGGGCGTGGCGCTGGTTGCGCTGAACTCCTGCGATGATGAAAGCAGCGCCGATGATAATCACAGCGATGGCGTTTTCTTTTCATCCACTCAGCAATGCATTGACGCCGGTCATTCTGCTCAGGTGTGTACAGATGCCTGGAATAAAGCAAAAGAAGAGTTTGAAAAAGAGGTTCCCGCTCACCTGACGCGCTATGCCTGCGAATCTTCCTATGGAAACGGTCAGTGCTATTACGATTCTTCCCTGGGAAGTTATTTTCCGCTGATGGCCGGTTTCTTATTAGCTCAAGCCATCCAGCAAAATCGCAATGATCCTTACTACAGCAGCAATGGCTACCTTTCCCGGCCGGTGTGGACAAATTCGGGCGGCGATTATTCCTGGCGTTCGGGAAGTGCTACCGCATCCAGTTCCGGGAAAACGATTGTAAAAAGCTCGACAGTCTCTCGCGGTGGATTTGGCCGTTCCTCCAGCGCTCGCGGCAGTTGGGGAGGTTGATATGCTGCGTCATAGCGTACCGGTACGCCCGAATTTAGATCGCATCGCCCGAGAACACGGTTTCAACTTTCATATTATCGATAATGAAATTTATTGGGATGAAAGCCGGGCCTATCGTTTCACGTTGCGTCAAATTGAAGAGCAAATTGAGAAACCGACCGCAGAGCTGCATCAGATGTGCCTTGATGTAGTGGCGCGGGCGACCAAAGATGAATCCCTGCTTGAGCAACTGGCCATTCCGCCGCTGTACTGGGATGCGATAGCGGAAAGCTGGCGCCAAAGCGATCCTTCATTATACGGACGGATGGATTTTGTCTGGAATGATCGGGGGCCGGTAAAATTACTGGAATATAACGCCGATACGCCAACCTCGCTTTATGAGTCCGCCTATTTTCAATGGGTATAGATGGAGGATGCCCGCCGGCAAGGGGTTATTCCACGGGATGCCGATCAGTACAACGCCATTCAGGAAAAACTTATTGCCCGCTTCGGCGAAATAAAAAACGCGCATCCGCTCTATTTCTGTTGTTGCAAAGATACTGATGAAGATCGCGGCACCGTTTTGTATCTGGAAGATTGCGCGCAGCAAGCGGGCCTGGATACGCGCTTTCTGTATATTGAAGACATTGGGTTGGGCGTAGGCGGCGTGATGACCGATCTTGGGGATAATGTTATTCGGCAGGCCTTTAAACTCTATCCTTTAGAATGGATGATGCGCGACGAGAACGGCCCGCTATTACGTAAAAGACATCTGCAATGGATTGAGCCGCTCTGGAAAAGCATCCTCAGTAATAAAGGATTATTACCGCTGCTTTGGCGTTTTTTCCCGCAGCATCCTAATTTATTACCTGCCTGGTTCGATGGCGAAAAACCGCAAATAGGCCCTGGTGATAGCTATGTCAAAAAACCGCTGTTTTCGCGTGAAGGCGGCAATATTACGATATTCGACGGCCAACATAATATTATCGATAGTGAGGGTGGCGATTATGCCAACGAGCCGGTTATTTACCAGGCGTTCCAGCCGTTACCGCGCTTTGGCGACAGTTATACACTCATCGGCAGTTGGATAGTGGATGATGAGGCCGTTGGAATGGGTATTCGTGAGGATTGCACATTAATCACCAAGGATACGTCTCGTTTTGTTCCGCATTATATTGCGGGCTAAGGTGCAGACATGGGTGAGTAAATATAAGGACACATGGATATGTTACGTGCTGCGCGATTCGCATCATCAGCGACGGTACCGCTTTGTGATCCCTTTCCCTGCATAACTTTTCCTGCCGTCCATACTAAAGGCGTTGCCGATTTATGGAGGGAAACTGGATGCAATGGCAAACTCATACCGTTTTCAACCAACCTATCCCGTTAAACAACAGTAATCTCTTTTTATCCGACACCGCGCTACGCGAAGCCGTCCAGCGTGAAGACGCCGCCTGGGATGCGGAACTTTTGGCCAGTATCGGCCAACAATTGGGTACCGCCGAATCCCTTGAACTGGGCCGCCTGGCGAATGCCAACCCGCCTGAACTGCTGCGTTACGATGCCAGCGGCGAGCGGCTCGACGATGTACGTTTTCATCCTGCGTGGCATCTGCTGATGCAGGGGCTGTTCGCCAACCGGGTACACAATCTGCCGTGGCAGGAGGATCGGCGGCGCGGCTCATTCGTCGCGCGCGCCGCGCGCTTTATCCTTCACGCCCAGGTGGAAGCGGGCACGCTGTGCCCGGTGACCATGACCTTTGCCGCCACGCCGTTGCTGCTTCAGTCACTGCCCCCGGCGTTCAGCGACTGGACCAAACCGCTGCTCAGCGATCGTTATGACGCCCATTTACAGCCCGCCGGACAAAAACGCGGCTTGTTAATCGGCATGGGGATGACCGAAAAGCAGGGCGGTTCGGACGTACTGACCAATACCACTCGCGCGGAGCCTGTGGGTAGCCCCGGTCCTGGCGAAGCGTATCGGCTGGTCGGACACAAATGGTTTTACTCCGTACCGCAAAGCGACGGTCACCTGGTGCTGGCACAGGCGAAAGGCGGGTTGTCCTGCTTCCTGGTGCCGCGCTTTTTACCCGACGGACAGCGCAACGCGGTGCGCCTCGAACGGCTAAAAGACAAGCTGGGCAACCGCTCCAACGCCAGCAGCGAAGCGGAATTCTGCGATGCGCTGGGCTGGCTGCTGGGCGATGAAGGCGAAGGCGTGCGCCAGATTTTGAAAATGGGGGCGATGACTCGCTTCGACTGCGCGCTGGGCAGCCACGGCCTGATGCGCCGTGCGCTGTCGGTGGCGCTGTATCATGCCCATCAGCGCCAGGCGTTCGGCAAAAACCTGATCGACCAGCCGCTGATGCGCCAGGTTTTAGGACGGATGGCGCTACAACTGGAGGGGCAAACCGCACTGCTGTTCCGACTGGCCCGCGCCTGGGAAGCGCAGGGCGATGAGCGTGAGCGAGCGTTCTGCCGCCTGATGACGCCTGCGGCGAAATTTAACGTTTGCAAAGCGGGGATCCCGTTTGTGGCGGAAGCGATGGAGGTGCTGGGCGGCATCGGCTATTGCGAAGAGAGCGAGCTGCCGCGTCTGTATCGGGAAATGCCGGTCAACAGTATCTGGGAGGGCTCCGGCAATATCATGTGCCTCGACGTGCTGCGGGTGCTGGCCAAACAGCCTGCCGTGATGGAAATGCTAAGCGGCGAGTTCGACGACGTTAAGGGCCAGAATCGCCATTTTGACCGCGCATGGCGACAGCTGGCCCAGCGATTACGCAAACCCAACGAGGCCGACGGGCGCGCCATTACCCGCCAGCTTTACCGGCTGGCAACCGGGGCGCAGCTGTTGCGCCACGCCTCGGTGCCCACGGCGGAAGCCTGGTGTCAGATGATGCTCGACCCGCGTGGCGATGCTCAGGTGGCGGAAAAATGCCTTTCCGATGTCCTGCTGCGCGCCACGGGCGGCATCGGTTAATGGCTGTGTAAGCGGAACACGCTAACCAGCGTATTAAGGTGGTGGCCCTTATCGCGCAGCGTTTGCGCCGTTTGCTCGCTGCGCGACACCCGTTCGGCGTTGATATGGGTGGCTTCGCCGATATGGTTCATCGCCAGATTCACCTGCTGGATGCCTGCCGACTGCTCATGGGATGCCTGGCTGCTGTGCGTTACCAGTACGTTGACCTGGTCGATATGCTGGATAATTTGCTCCATCGCCTGACGGGTACGCTCGGAAAGTTGATGCCCTTCGGCCACTTTATGCAGCGTGTCTTCAATTAACGCATCGATCTCCTTCACTGCGTTAGCGCTGCGCGCCGCCAGCGCCCGCACTTCCTGCGCTACAACCGCGAACCCTTTGCCGTGCTCCCCTGCGCGGGCGGCTTCCACTGCGGCATTCAACGCCAGAATATTGGTCTGGAATGCAATCGACTCAATCACGTGGGTGATATCGGCGATACGCTGCGACGCGTCGCGGATCGCATTCATGGTCGATACCGCATTGCTCACGGTATCGCCGCCGGTATGCACCGCGTGGGAAGCTTGTTGCATATAATTTTGCGTCTGCAGCATGTTCTCGGCGTTCTGCTCTACCGTTGCCGTCAACTGCTCCATGCTGGCGGAGGTCTCCTCCACGCTGCTGGCCTGCTTGTTGATCTGCTCGCTGATGTCGTGGCTGTCCGCCGCCAGTTCATCAGTGCCGTGGCTGATGTCGGCGGCGGCATCCCGTACCTGAATCACAATCTGCTGCAAACCGTTGCCCATGCTGTTGATGGCGGCGATCAGTTCGCCCACTTCATCCTGACGGCGCGTGGTAATGCTGGAGCGCAAGTCGCCCGCGCCATACTGCTGCGCCAGGCCAATCACATTGCGCAGCGGCGCGGTCAGCAGGCGGCGGGTGGTGAAATCAAACAGAACGGCGAACAGCAGGCTGATAATCAGGCCAGCCAGCAAAAACTGGTTACGCAGCCGATCGATGTTCGCGAGCAGGCTGCCCCGGTCCACTTCGCCCACCACCACCCAGTTCCATCCCGGTACGTGGGTGAAGGTTATCAGCGAAGTGGCGCCGGTTTCGCGCTGCCAGGCCAGTTCGCCTTCGCTATCGGCCAGCAGAGACTGACGGATAGCTTCAGGCAACTGCGGTTTTTGCCCTTCGGCATCGGGATGGAATAAATACTGGCCGAACTGCTCACCCGGCTGGCGGTTAATCACATAAAAGTGGCCGCTGTCACCCAGCTTGCGGCTGAGGATTTTGTCGCGCATCAACTGCCAGGAGGAGGAGATATCCACGCCGACAAACAGCACCGCGATGACGTTACCTTGCTCATCTTTTACGGGCTGATACTGAGTAATGTAGCGCTTGCCGAACAGCTGCGTCAGCCCACGATAGATTTCGCCTTTACTCATCGGCAGCCAGGCGGGGCTGGCGCGATCGAGCAGTGTGCCTACCGCGCGCGTGCCGTCCTCTTTACGCAGCGATGTCGCCACGCGCACATAGTCATCGCCGCTGCGCACGAACAGCGTTGCGATAGCGCCGGTTCGCTGCTGGAAATCATCGGTTAACGCGTTGTTTTCATGTAGCGACAGCTCGCCGCCTTTAAGCAGCGGAACGCTCTGGCTATTCAGCGCCTGCATTTGCGCGGCGTCGCGTGTAATCGGTTGAGGGATAAAACTATTAAGCAGATTTGTATAGTTGGTCACTTCTTCTGTCAGCGTAGCGTCGAACATTTGCACCATGTCCACCACGCCGCTGGCCTGGCTTTTCAAATCTTCCCGCGCCAGAGACTCCAGCTGTTGGCTGGCCTGGTGGCTTAACACGAGCGTGAAGGTTAAAAACAGACAGGCGAAGGACAGGCCTGCAAACAGGGAGAGTTTGGTACCCAGCCCGATGCGCTGGAAAATGGTTTTCATAATTATCCCTTATACCAACCGAGTTGAGTTGCCCGGTTAAACGGCAGCGGCGGGATAATATTTACTCAATATATGTAAAAATTTATGTCAGAATTTTACAAAAGTTATTTTAGACAGGCGAAGCAGGCTGTCAGCCTGCTTCCGTTCAGGCGTAGATAATGGCTTTTACCTGCCAGTTATCGGCGCGCGGGTTTTCCTGCATTTGCACGATGCGATAATACGAAGCGCCCTGTTCATCGGCTTTCATCGCAATGACGCGTTCAACATCCTGAGGACTTCCGGAAACGCTGTTGACTGCAATCATGCCAATTTCATTCAAACCGGTTACCCGGTCAGCACTGACATCTTCTGCCGACTGCGCAGAGGTGGTAATCAAACCGGCAGACAGCAGCAAAGACGTTAAGGCAATTGATCGTTTCATAGTCAGCTCCATTTCACATTACCCCGATGAGTAACAGGGCATTCCTTCGCGATGTGTTATCCCATCCATTCATAACGGCCCGGGATTAAGTGTGCACAGAAAACAATCAGCCGACGCAAAGCAATGTAAATTTTGCTAAATAAAACGATAAGTTAACGCGGTTTATTATACAAAATCGCCTGGGAGTACCACTGCCCGGGCACCACCGTCTCATCGTTCAGCAAAATCTGGTAATAATCGACGCCGGCAGCCACCGCTTTTGCCTTAATGGCTTCCTCGCTGTCGCTGGGGGCGCCGTGCACCATCACGCTAACCGTACCCATTCGAACCAGACCCTGGGTCTGGTCGCGCTGGATCTCCTGCGGCTGGTCCGTAACCGGAGGAGCGGGCCGCGGTGTTCCTTGCAGAGAACCGCACGCGCTAAGCAGCATCGCCAGTAATACCGGAAGTAATCTTTGCATAAGCATTTCTTGTTTCCTGACTGATTGAGTGTAGTGCCATCAGCATTCGGGCCTATAGGGAAGGTTCCCATTTTGTTAGCTCGACCGCTTTTTTTCGGGCATCAAGATGTAAAAACGTAACCGGGTTCTCATCATACTTTTTTACTAGATTATCCACCCAGACTTGCAGGGGGCGTTGTGCCATGTCATATCTTGCCGATAACGCAAAAGGGGGACGAGATGATTGAACTGGAAACGCGCGAATTTGCGGGGATCGAAACCGTGCATGCGACACCGGCAGGGAAAAACACACAACCGCTGCCCACGGTGATCTTTTATCACGGCTTTACCTCGTCAAAATTAGTATACAGCTATTTTGCCGTGGCCCTGGCGCAAGCGGGGTTTCGCGTTGTGATGCCGGACGCCGCCGAGCATGGCGCGCGTTTTAACGGTGATGCCCAGGGACGAATGCTGCGCTTCTGGCAAATCCTGCATCAGAATATGACGGAGTTTGCCGGCCTGCGTGACGCGTTGCGGGAGGAAAACCTGATTGCCGACCAGCGGCTCGGCGTGGGAGGGGCGTCAATGGGCGGCATGACCGCGCTGGGCATCATGACCCATCATCCCGAAGTGAAATGCGTGGCGAGCCTGATGGGATCGGGTTATTACAACACCCTCGCGCCCGCGTTGTTCCCGCCGTCATTAGCGCTGACACCGGAGCGCCAGCGTCAGCTTGACGCGGTTATCGCCCCGCTGGCGGAATGGGACGTCACCCACCAGTTGGCGAAACTGGCGGACCGGCCATTGCTGCTCTGGCACGGCGAAGAGGATGACGTGGTTCCGGCGGAGGAGTCCTTCCGTTTGCAGCGCGCGCTCCAGCAACATCAGCTCGACGCCTTGCTCACTTATCAGTGGGAGCCAGGGGTTAAACACCGCATTACGCCCACAGCGCTGGACGCGACCGTGGCGTTTTTTACCCGGCATCTGGCATAAAAAAGCCCCCTGAAAGGGGGCAAAATAACGTCAGTAACGTTGTCGTGGCATTATCGTTGTTCCTGAATGCGGAGATACGATAAATCGGTATGGTCGCGTGATTGACTCTACTGGCGGGCGAGCCGGATGGAATCTTCCGTTGCGGCTATCACGCTGAAATCCTGGCTATGTGACTGATCTGCTTTGCTATCATCGGCTGAATTATGATTAATGTAGACGACGCCTAAGCTATGCACATCATCCATACTTTGCGCCAGGTCGCGATCGACCTTAATAGCGGCTGCGGCGTTCGCGGTCAGTATGAGTCCCGCGAAGACGGCGATAAGACTGTTTTTCATAATGGGTACTCCACAACAGCAAGCGTTACAACCGGAAGCGTCACTCCTTGGTGGTAGGTGGTCTGTGTAGAATAAGTGTAATGGCTTATTGCTGATTAAAACGTGACCATTTCTGATGGAGTTACTCAAATTTTTTAAGCATCTCCTGACAATCTATTTTAAATCACCTGGTTAAGCGCTTTTTGCCTCCTGTGCTACCGCGCTGCGTATTTATTTATCAATCAGCCTTGAGTTCGCCGGGGCCCGCAAGTAGAATGACGCGTCAATTTTTCAGCCGCCCTTTAATCACGTTCCTTGCCTCCATGGGCCGCGGCTGACCCAGACAGGAGGCTGAATAATCCGTAAGGAGCAATTCGATGCGTCATTACGAAATCGTTTTTATGGTCCATCCTGACCAGAGCGAACAGGTTCCGGGCATGATCGAGCGCTACTCTGCTGCCATCACTGGTGCAGAAGGCAAGATCCACCGTCTGGAAGACTGGGGCCGCCGTCAGCTGGCTTACCCGATCAACAAACTGCACAAAGCTCACTACGTTCTGCTGAACGTTGAAGCACCGCAGGAAGTGATCGATGAGCTGGAAACTACTTTCCGCTTCAACGATGCCGTTATCCGCAGCATGGTTATGCGTACTAAACACGCCGTGACTGAAGCATCTCCGATGGTTAAAGCGAAAGACGAGCGCCGCGAGCGTCGCGATGATTTCGCTAACGAAACCGCAGATGATGCTGATGCTGGGGATTCTGAAGAGTAATTCTGATGGCCAACCGTTTGGTGTTGTCCGGCACCGTGTGCAGGGCGCCCCTTCGAAAGGTCAGCCCATCAGGAATTCCTCACTGTCAGCTGGTGCTTGAGCATCGTTCTGTCCAGGAGGAAGCCGGTTTCAACCGGCAGGCGTGGTGCCAGATGCCCGTTATTATTAGCGGACACCAGAACCAGGCCATTACTCACAGTATAACGGTCGGCACGGTGATCACCGTTTCAGGTTTCATTAGCAGCCACAAGGCGCGCAATGGGCTGACAAAACTGGTGCTCCATGCCGAGCAGATTGAATTGATAGATTCTGGAGACTAGCCAAATGGCACGTTATTTCCGTCGTCGCAAGTTCTGCCGTTTCACCGCGGAAGGCGTTCAAGAGATCGACTATAAAGATATCGCTACGCTGAAAAACTACATCACCGAAAGCGGTAAGATTGTCCCGAGCCGTATCACCGGTACCCGTGCAAAATACCAGCGTCAGCTGGCTCGCGCTATCAAACGCGCTCGCTACCTGTCCCTGCTGCCGTACACTGATCGTCATCAGTAATCGGTCACGGTCCATTAATACGACTTTGAGAGGATAAGGTAATGCAAGTTATTCTGCTTGATAAAGTAGCAAACCTGGGCAGCCTGGGTGATCAGGTTAACGTTAAAGCGGGCTACGCTCGTAACTTCCTGGTGCCACAGGGTAAAGCTGTTCCGGCTAACAAGAAAAACGTTGAGTTTTTCGAAGCACGTCGTGCTGAACTGGAAGCCAAACTGGCTGACGTTCTGGCCGCTGCTGAAGCGCGCGCTGAGAAAATCAACGCACTGGAATCCGTTACTATCGCGTCTAAAGCAGGCGACGAAGGTAAACTGTTTGGTTCCATCGGTACTCGCGACATCGCTGACGCTGTAACTGCAGCTGGCGTTGACGTGGCTAAGAGCGAAGTTCGTTTGCCGAACGGCGTTCTGCGTACCACTGGCGAACACGAAGTGGACTTCCAGGTTCACAGCGAAGTGTTTGCTAAGCTGATCGTAAACGTGGTTGCTGAATAATTCGTTATTCGCATCAACGTGTAAAAACGCCGACGTCAGTCGGCGTTTTGCATTTCTGGCGGGTACATCCCAATTCCGCCGTGCCGCTATTTTTGAGGGTGGCTATTCCCTGAGCAATCACTGATAATAAACTGAAACGTTATTTTATCTTTGGTGAGTGGAATGGACGCTGTTTGCCCAACCCCTGTTTTTGCTCGTAAAAATGTCGCTTTCGCCTGTGCAACGCTGTGCTGTCTGCTGTGGGGAAGTTCCTATCCGGCAATCAAAAGCGGCTACGAAATCTTCCAGATCGCCACTGACGATATCCCATCAAAAATTGTCTTTGCAGGTTACCGCTTCCTGTTCGCGGGATTACTGCTGTTGCTGTTCGCCATGGCGCAGCGCAAGCCCATCGCCCGATTGAACCCGCGTCAGTGCGGTCAACTGGCGATGCTGGGTTTAACCCAAACCACGCTCCAGTACACGTTCTTTTATATCGGGCTGGCCTTCACCACCGGCGTGAAAGGCTCAATCATGAATGCCACCGGCACGTTCTTCAGCGTATTGTTGGCGCACTTTATCTATCACAACGACAAGCTGAGCTATAACAAAGCCATTGGTTGCGTGCTGGGTTTTGCCGGCGTGATGATCGTCAACTTTAACGGCGGGATGAGCGACTTCACGTTTAGCCTGATGGGCGATGGTTTCGTGGTGCTGGCGGCCTTTATCCTGTCCGCGTCAACCATGTACGGCAAGCGCATTTCGCAAACCGTCGATCCCACCGTGATGACCGGCTACCAGTTAGGTTTTGGCGGGCTGGTATTGATTGTGATTGGCTATATGACGGGCGGAACGCTGGAAGTTCACGGATTCGCCTCGGTGGCGATTTTAGGCTATTTGACGCTGCTGTCGTCCGTCGCTTTCGCTTTATGGAGTATTCTGCTGAAGTACAACCGCGTCAGCATGATCGCGCCATTCAACTTTGTGGTGCCGGTAGCGGGCACCGCGCTGTCGGCCATTTTCCTGGCAGAAAACATTCTTGAATGGAAATACGTGCTGGCGCTGATTCTGGTGTGCTCGGGCATCTGGTGGGTCAATAAGATGCCAAAAGGGAGTGACTAAGCACTCCCATACCGTCAGCGGACGCGAATGAAACTGCCGTCCGGCTGGCGGGTAAACAGCACCTGCTTATCGTTGCCGATATCAATCGTTAAACCGGTCACCACGCCGCTCGCGTTCTGGCGAATCTGCACCATCTGGCCAGTTTGCAGCGTGCTGAGCGGTTTGCCCTCTCCTTCAACCTGCGCCATGGCGTAAACGTCCGCAGGCGGCAAATTGTGGTCGCGGAACAGCTGGGCCATGGTTTTGCCTTCTTCCACGCGATACGTGCGCCACTGCTGCTCAATATCATTATTCTGGAACGGCTGCGGCGCGGATTCAGCAGGCGCGGGCTCTGGCGTCTGCGTCGCCTGGGCTTGCGGCGGCGGGGTAGTGAGTTCAGCCTGCATCGGCGGCTGCGATGAGGACTGGAGATCGAGCTGGGCATCGCGCCGTACCTGGGGTTGTTCAGGCTGCGAAGCGGGCCAGAGAAAACAAATCACAATCACCAGCGCCGCAATAATAATGCCGCGGCGATGAAAAGGGGGGAGTGGGTCCATCAGCCGAACATGGTCCGGCGCGTGCCAAATCCGCGAAAGGGTAGGTTTGATTGCGAATCGTCCGGGCATGCTCTTCTCCTGCGCATTGTAAGGCGTGCGGCAATCTCCGCTTTTAACCAGTATATATGGCTAACTGATTGATGGCGGTAACAATGTGGTCTTTCGTGACATCATACCTGCAATCCTGCGGACTTAAGACATCAGTTTTAGTACCAAACCGATCTATCCCGCTCATGCAGGATCATTTTACCCTAAACACCTGGGCTGTTATGCTGCCCGCTACTTTTTATCAGCATGAAAGGAAAATCCATGACGACCCCTTCTTTTGACAGCATCGAATCCCAGGCAAGCTACGGCATTGGTTTGCAGGTTGGACAGCAACTGCGTGAATCCGGGCTGCAGGGTCTGCTGCCGGAAGCGCTGGTCGCGGGTCTGCGTGACGCACTGGATGGCAATCAACCTGCTGTACCGGTGGATGTGGTGCACCGCGCGCTGCGTGAGATCCACGAGCGTGCCGATGCGGTGCGTCGTGAGCGTCAGCAGGCGATGGCGGCGGACGGCCAGAAATATCTGGACGAAAACCGCGAGCGTGAAGGCGTGAACAGCACTGAATCCGGCCTGCAGTTCCGCGTCATTACCCAGGGCGAAGGCGCAATCCCGGCGCGTAAAGACCGTGTGCGTGTGCACTACACCGGTAAACTGATCGACGGCACCGTGTTCGACAGCTCCGTCATGCGCGGCGAGCCGGCTGAATTCCCGGTAAGCGGCGTGATCCCGGGTTGGATCGAAGCCCTGACCCTGATGCCGGTGGGTTCCAAATGGGAACTGACCATCCCGCAAAACCTGGCCTATGGCGAGCGTGGCGCTGGCGCATCCATCCCGCCGTTCAGCACCCTGATTTTCGAAGTAGAGTTACTGGAAATCCTGTAACCCCGCGTATCACCCCCGTTTCGGCGGGGGTAAATAATGGAAATAATGATAATTGTGGTGCTTTCTCCTGATTGCGCCCCCGTTCCGGGTGTTTTCATGAGATGCTTTGCAAAGTAATAGTGATTTAACACTCATTTTAAACATTTAATTAACATAACGTTAAAAACAAAGTACTCAACCCTCCGATTGTTACCTAATATCGATGATGTTTTTGAGGGGCATCGTCACTTCATTATGCATTTACAGGCCATCAGAGCCTGAACAACACAGACAGGTACAGGAATTCAACATGGTAGATCAAGTCAAAGACGCAGACGTTGCTGAGGCACCGGCTGAGCAGTCGCTACGGCGTAATCTTACAAACCGTCATATCCAGTTAATTGCCATCGGTGGCGCAATCGGCACCGGGTTATTTATGGGTTCTGGCAAAACCATCAGCCTCGCAGGGCCGTCGATTATTTTCGTGTATATGATCATCGGTTTTATGCTGTTTTTTGTGATGCGCGCGATGGGGGAATTATTACTTTCCAATCTGGAATATAAATCGTTCAGCGATTTTGCCTCGGACCTGCTCGGGCCGTGGGCCGGTTATTTTACCGGCTGGACTTACTGGTTCTGCTGGGTGGTCACCGGTATGGCGGACGTGGTGGCGATTACCGCCTATGCGCAATTCTGGTTCCCTGAACTCTCCGACTGGGTGTCGTCGCTGGCGGTAGTTCTGCTACTGCTGGGGCTTAACCTCGCTACCGTGAAGATGTTCGGCGAGATGGAGTTCTGGTTCGCGATGATCAAAATCGTCGCTATTGTGGCGCTGATTATTGTCGGCGTGGTGATGATTGCCACCAACTTTACCTCTCCAACAGGCGTTGAAGCCTCGTTAGCGCATCTGTGGAATGACGGCGGTTGGTTCCCGAAAGGCATTAGCGGCTTCTTTGCCGGGTTCCAGATCGCGGTATTTGCGTTCGTGGGTATCGAACTGGTGGGCACCACCGCGGCGGAAACCAAAGATCCGGAAAAATCACTGCCGCGCGCCATCAACTCGATTCCGATTCGTATCATCATGTTCTACGTGTTTGCGCTGATCGTGATTATGTCGGTGACGCCGTGGAGCTCCGTGGTGCCGGATAAGAGCCCGTTCGTTGAGCTGTTCGTACTGGTGGGCCTGCCTGCCGCCGCCAGCGTGATTAACTTTGTGGTCCTGACCTCCGCCGCTTCCTCAGCAAACAGTGGCGTGTTCTCCACCAGCCGTATGCTGTTCGGCCTGGCGCAGGAAGGCGTGGCGCCAAAAGCGTTCGCTAAGCTGTCTAAACGCGCGGTTCCGGCGAAAGGGCTGACCTTCTCCTGTATCTGCCTGCTGGGCGGCGTGGTGATGCTGTACGTCAATCCGAGCGTGATCGGCGCGTTCACCATGATCACCACGGTATCGGCGATCCTGTTTATGTTCGTCTGGACCATCATCCTGTGTTCTTACCTGGTGTACCGCAAACAGCGCCCGCACCTGCATGAGAAATCGATCTACAAAATGCCGCTCGGCAAGCTGATGTGCTGGGTATGCATGGCGTTCTTCGTGTTTGTGCTGGTGCTGTTGACGCTGGAAGATGATACCCGTCAGGCGCTGATCGTCACGCCGCTGTGGTTCATTGTGCTGGGTCTGGGCTGGCTGTTTATCGGTAAGAAACGTCTGGCGAATTTCCAGAAATAAGTGCCAAAAAAAGGGCCATCAACGATGGCCCAATAAGGACTTCCGATGGCGCTCGACGGGCGCCTTATTTTTCTCCAGCGAGGGCACGCGGAAAAAGAACGTTGTTTTCCAGACTGATGTGATTCATCAGATCGTCAATCAGCTCATTAATACCGTTGTACATCGCTTTCCAGGTGGTGCAGGCTTCCGGCGGCGGCGTAACGTTATTGGTGGTGTGCTTGATCACTTCCAGCAGTTCGCCCGCTTCATCATGCTCACTCTCCATAACCGTAATCGGCCCGGTCGCGTGGCTGCCCATCCCCTGTTTGATCATCGGGAACAGGATCTGCTCTTCTTTCATCATGTGGCTGGATAGCTCTTCATGCAGCATGGTCAGGTATTTGGTCAGGCCTTTCGGGACGTTCGGTTTATCGGCGTGCACGCGTTCCACTTTAGTGGCCTGGTAAATCAGTTCCGGCAGCTGTTCGCGGTGGCGATCGTGAAAACGCACAATGATGTGATCGATGATGTCGGCCAGCGGCGCGGTACGCCACTCTTTTTCCAGCGGTTCGTCCGCCAGTGCGGTCAGTTCCGCTTCAATGGTATCGAGATCCAGCTCCTGGCGAGTCGCCGCGCGCAGCAGGGTCTGTTTACCGCCGCAGCAGAAGTCGAGATTGTATTTACGGAACAGAGCAGAAGCGCGGGGAATGGTTAAAGCCAGTTCACCTAAAGGTTGGTCACGGAAGGCCATAGCGTTTACCTCAATCATCAGAATATAAGATGCATTTTAAATGCATCTTTATCCGATAGCTATAACCCTTTTGAGTCACCCAGCCAATAACCGACGCGGCTTAGCGCGTACCGCCAGCACCACGCCAGTCACTAACAGCAGAATGCCTAACGAGGTCATCAACGGCGGCGGGCTCTGGCGCATCAGGAAGGTGTAAAGCAGACCGGCGAGCGTTTCAAACACAATTAACGGCCCAAGGATCACCGTTGGCAGCCGCTGGCTGGCTTCGTTCCAGCACAGCGCGCCCACCCAGGAGCACAGCACCGCGATGGCAATCATCAGCGTAATAAACACCGCCGGGCGCGGGCCGAAGGGCAGGGCAAAGGAGGCTTGCTGATGAGAAAGCCACAGGCAAACCGCGACATAGCCAATCAGCGACATCGGCAGCGTCACCAGCCCCTGGGCGGTGGCCCACATCATCGGCGGTTTATCGGGGTTTTCCCGCAGCCAGCGGGCGTTGCGTAACGCGTACCAGGCCCAGCACACCACCGAAACCAGCGCCAGCGCGATCCCGCTGCTGTAGCGCCAGAGATCGAAATCCACTACGCCGCCGCGCAGTTCGGCGTAATTCACCAGCACCTGGCCGATGGCGATAAGTAATAAAGAAGGCGCGAGTTGCCGCCACGGGATTTTCCCGTCGCGCTGGCTGTACAGCAGATTGGCGAATACCGGGATCACCACCGGCAGCGTGCCGATAATCATGGTGGAAACCGGCGCGCCGGTGCGCTGAATAGCGCTGGCGAGACAGACGTAATAAATCAGGTTACCAACGGCGGAGAGAAACAGCGCGGTCCACCAGTCTCGGGAGGAGAGCTGCATCAGGCGACGACGGCCCAGCCAGGCGATAGGGATGGCAATCAGGCCCAGCGCCAGATAACGACCCGTCGATTGCAACGCCGCCGGGTACTCCGGCACGATCAGCGGCCCCACGAAAATCAGCCCCCACATCAGCCCTGCGGCGAGGGCGAACAACACTCCAGCAAACATACGCATTCCCGTTAAAACAGTGTAACGCCCAGTGTGGGGAGTAACGCCTGAGAATTATTGTATGAGATTGCGCTTTTAGCCTCTGATGACCTGCTTCTGATAGCGTACTGGGGTGATGCCATAGCGGCGGGTAAAGGCGCGCGTCAGGTGCGACTGGTCGCTGAGGCCGGTCGCGATGGCGACTTCCGCAGCGGGCATGCCGTTGGTCAAAAACTGCTTGGCGCGCCATAGCCGCACCGCCATCAGCATTTGATGCGGCGTAACGTGAAAATGCGCTTTGAACTGGCGCAGGAAGTGATAAGGACTCAGCGCCGCCTCCTGCGCCAGCTCCTCCAGCCCCACCGCATGCATGTAGTTTTCATAAACATATTCGCGCACCCGGTCGAAACGGGTTTGCCGGGTAGGGATTTGCCTGCCGCCATGGCGGGCGTAAGGGCGGAAGGTGTCGATAAGATCCAGCACCAGCCCCTGCTGAGCCAGCGGATCCGGTTGGTGCCACAGGTCATAAATGATCCGCCCGGTCGCCTGGGCGCGCAGCGGATCGTGGCGCTCGACTTCATTGAACCACCATTGTTTGACCCCGGTCATTCGCTCCAGCAAATCGGGTTCGAGATAAATCATCCGATAACGCCAGCCGCCGTGGCTTTCGGCTTCGCCGGTATGTAATTCATCCGGGTTCATGGTGACGAGGGAATTCACCGCCGCCACGTGATCGGCGCCGCGATAGCGAAAGCGCTCGGCTCCCCATTCGATGGTACCAATGCCAAAGGCTTCGTGGGTATGGGGTTCAAAGGCAAAATGGGCGATATGGGCGTGATAAAGCTCAACGCCCGGAATGGCGGCTAAATGCCGAAACCGGGCGCGATCTTGTTCATCAGTAAACTGTTCTGGTACGCCTTGCACAACTCACCCCCTCAGAAAGCCTGTTGTTCATTATAGGGATGAGCCGTGGCATGGCTACGAAAATTAACCGCGAATTAACAATTACAGCACGGCCTTCAGGCTGTCATCGATAGAGGTGGTGGGGCGGCCAATCAGGCGGCTCAACTGATGGCTATTGTCATATAACCCGCCTTTGGATGCGCCAACGTCGGAATCTGCCAGCAGTCTGGCGAACCCTTCCGGCAGGCCTGCGTCCTGCAATGCGGCGGCAAAATCCGCTTCGCTGAGGTTGTGATACGCCACGGTTTTACCGGTCAGCGCGGAGATTTTCTCCGTCAGCTCCGCCAGCGTCCAGGCGCTGTCGCCCGCAAGCTCATACACTTTTCCGGCCTGATTCTCGAGGCTCAACACTTTCGCGGCCGCTTCAGCATAATCTGCACGCGTGGCGGAGGCTATTTTTCCTTCGCCTGCGCTACCGATAAACGCGCCGTGCTCAAGCGCCGCCGGTACGCTCGCCAGATAGTTTTCGCTATACCAGCCGTTGCGCAGCAATACATAAGGCACGCCGGATTGCGCCAGATAGGTTTCAGTGTCCAGATGCTCCACATGCAGCCCCAACGGCGAGGTATCCGCACGCAGCAGGCTGGTATAGGCGATGAGCTGTACGCCAGCAGATTTCGCCGCATCGATAATATTGCGATGCTGAACGGCGCGTTGGCCCACTTCGCTGGACGAAATCAGCAGCAGTTTTTCCACGCCCTGTAGCGCTGAGGCCAGCGCCGCCGGGTTGCCATAATCAGCCTCGCGAACCTGAACGCCTTTATCCGCCAGCGCCTGTGCTTTGGCTGGATTACGCACGATCGCCACGAGATCCTGCGCGTGATGGGATTGCAGTAGTTTTTCGATGACCAGTTGGCCCAGATGGCCGGTTGCGCCGGTGACTGCGATCATGATGTTACTCCTTCGTAATTGGGGGGTGTTGTGGCACACTATCACCCTAACTAACTTTTAGTAAGTACGCACAAAAAGGTAAGTATGAAAATGACATCTGACAACACCCTGACGCAGCAGCTGCGCGACGGCAATTTATTTGCCGAGCAGTGCCCGTCCCGGGACGTGTTAAAGCACGTCACCAGCCGCTGGGGCGTACTGATCCTGGTGGCGCTGCGCGACGGCACCCACCGATTTAGCGATCTGCGGCGCAAAATGGGCGGTGTCAGCGAAAAGATGCTGGCGCAGACCCTGCAATGGCTGGAACAGGACGGCTTCGTGAACCGGGTTTCGTATCCGGTGGTACCGCCGCATGTCGAGTACAGCCTGACGCCGCTTGGGGAGCAGGTCAGCGAGAAAGTCGCGGCGCTGGCGGACTGGATTGAAATCAATTTGCCGCAGGTGATGGCGTCCCGTGAGGAACGGGACGCCAGCGCGGCTTAACGGGCGTTCAGATCGAGCTGATACAGCGCAAAGCCTATGTCATCAGTGCCGACGTTTTTCATCGGGTACTGCGCTTTTTGTTGGATAAACGCGGCGGCTTTTTCCCCCGGTGAGGTTTCGAAGCGGATATCCAGCGGCTTATCGCTGTGGATCGGCGCCAGACGCCAGTTATTATCCGCCGCCGGGTGGATCTCCCCGGCCTGTTTGGTCTGCGCGCCAATCCAGGCGGCCAGCACCGAGCGGTTCTCATCCGGCGCGGCGAAGGCGATATGGCTATCGCCAGTACCGGCAAACTTGCCGCCGTAAGCGCGGTAGTTGTTGGTCGCTACCAGGAAAGTCGCGTTTGGATCAATGGGCTTACCGTTAAACGTCAGTTGCTTGATTCGCTCCGCCTGCGGGTTTACCAACTGGCATTCGCCGTCGTATTTCGCGGGCTGGGTGACGTCAATCTGGTAATTCACGCCGTCGATCACATCGAAGTTATAAGTGCGGAAACCGTCCCAGTTAATCAGGCTCTGGGGCTGGCTGTTATTGACATCAATCTGGTTAAACTGCCCGGCGGCGCATTCCAGCCACTCTTTGACCTCTTTACCGCTGGCTTTCACCACCACCAGCGTGTTCGGGTAGAGATACAGATCGGCGGCGTTACGGAAGGTTAGCTGGCCTTTTTCCACTTCCACATAGCTTGCCGGATCGTTTTTACGCCCGCCCACTTTAAACGGCGCGGCGGCGGACAGCACCGGCAGCGATGCTAAATCCGGGTCGCCCTGGATAAAGTGCTCCACGTAGGCGCGTTGGGCGTTATTCACCACCTGAACGGTGGGATCGTCCTGCACCAGCGCCAGGTAGCTGTAAAGGTTATCAGCGGATTTACCAATCGGCTGGCTGACAAAATCGCGCGTGGCGTCGTGAGAGGGCTTCAGCACCTTCACCAGTTCCGCGTCTTCCGCCGCCAGGGATTTTTTCGCGGCGGCGTCATAAATAGGGCGCGCCTGCGCTTTTGCCTCGTTGACCTGCCATTTCCCGGCGTCGTTATTCAGCACCATATCCACCACGCCAAGGTGATCGCCCCACATGCCTGGCATCACCGCAGGAACACCGTTTAGCGTACCTTTCTCAATATCCACGCCTTTGATGGCGGCAAAATCTTTCCCCGGAAACACCGCGTGGGCGTGACCAAACAGAATGGCATCCACGCCGGGGACTTCGCTTAAGTAATACACCGAGTTCTCCGCCAGCGCTTTGTACGGCTCGGCAGACAGCCCAGAGTGTGCCACCACAACCACCAGATCGGCCCCTTTAGCGCGCATTTCCGGGATGTAGCGACGGGCGGTTTCGGTGATATCGTTGACGGTAACTTTGCCGCTCAGGTTGGCTTTATCCCAGGTCATGATTTGCGGCGGCACAAAACCGATATAGCCGATTTTCAGGGTATGGGTTTTGCCCTCGCGATCTTTTACCTCAGTGGGTTGAATCAGATACGGCGTAAACAGCGGCTTATTGGTTTTGGCGTCGATAACGTTGGCGTTAACGTAGGGGTAGTTTGCCCCCGCCAGCGCTTTATGCAGGTAATCGAGGCCATAGTTAAATTCGTGGTTACCGAGGTTGCCCACGGCGTAATTTAGGGTATTCATCGCCGCGAAAACCGGATGCACATCGCCGTCTTTTAAGCCCTTAGCCGCCATGTAATCGCCCAGCGGGCTGCCCTGAATCAGATCGCCGTTATCCACCAGCACGCTGTTGGCGGCCTCACCACGGGCGGCGTTAATCAGCGAGGCGGTGCGCGCCAGGCCGAATTTTTCGGTCGGGGTGTCTTTGTAATAATCGAAATCCATCATATTGCTATGCAAATCAGTGGTTTCGAGAATTCTTAAATCCACCGTTGCCGCACAGACGTTGGCCGTCACAAGCGTCGCCAGGAGCGTTGCGCTAAACTTAATCATCATCAAGGTCCCTTTTAAGATCTCTGTTGCAAAAAGATATGTATGTATAGGCTGTTGCTTACAGAAATGTGAATCCTGCCATAGATTGAGGTAAGGAAATCCAGGTTCTATCACAGATGGCGGAATCAGGCGCAATGCTATATAAAAAGTCATTAGGCAAAACAAAGGGTTAATCAGCGGCAGAAAATGCCTGTCGCTCACGAAGAGGTGGAAGATGTTAGAACAGGTATGCCAGGTGGCGCGCGAGGCGGGAAACGCCATTATGCAGGTCTATCAGGGCGAGAAGCCGATTGACGCAACCCATAAACTTGACGATTCCCCGGTCACGGCGGCGGATATCGCCGCTCATCAAATTATTATCGAAGGACTGAACAGGCTCACCCCGGATATTCCGGTGCTTTCTGAAGAAGATCCGCCAGCCTGGGAAATTCGTCAGCACTGGCAGCGTTACTGGCTGGTGGATCCGCTGGACGGTACCAAAGAGTTCCTGAAGCGCAACGGCGAGTTTACCGTCAATATCGCGCTGATCGAAAACGGGAAGCCGGTACTGGGCGTGGTGTACGCGCCGGTGATGAAGGTGATGTACAGCGCCGCCGAAGGTAAGGCGTGGAAAGAGGAGTGCGATATTCGTAACCAAATCCATGTGCGCGATGCCCGCCCGCCGCTGGTGGTGATCAGCCGCTCGCACACCGATGATGAACTCAAAGAGTATCTACAGCAGCTGGGCGAACACCAGACCACGTCCATCGGTTCATCGCTTAAATTTTGCCTGGTGGCGGAAGGGCAGGCGCAGCTTTACCCCCGTTTCGGGCCGACCTGCATCTGGGATACCGCCGCAGGGCACGCGGTAGCGGTGGCTGCCGGGGCGCATGTTCACGACTGGAAGGGCGTGACGCTGGATTACACGCCGCGCGAGTCGTTCCTGAACCCCGGCTTCCGGGTTTCTATTTACTAAGCAACTGTTGCAGCAGGCTCATTACCTGCTGCACTTCCTGCTGGGTCAACCCGCCGTCTTTGGCGAACTGCACCCGTCCCTGTTTATCCAGCACCACCACTGCCGAGCTTTCCGGCTCCAGCGCCCAGGATTTAGCCACCACGCCATTGCTATCAACAATGAACTGCGACCACGGATAGAGCTTTTTGTTGTCTTCCAGACTGCTGCGCACAAACATCGCGCTGCCCGGGATGGCATCATCAGTATTGACGATAGTGGTGGTCTGATAAGTATCGTGGGGCAGTTTGGCGTTTTTGATGGCTTCAATCAGCCCGGCGTTCTTTTCTTTAGCGGAGGTGCGTCCGGCAATATGCTGCACCACTCGCACTTTTCCACTTAACTGCGCGCTGTTCCAGTTTTTGTAGCTAAACTTATCGTTAGTAAGAATCAATTCGCCCCGGTCAGATACCCCGACCGGCGGGACGCGTTGATTTTCCTGGAAATTGTGAGCCGATGCCATCAAAGGCAGCAGCAAGAGTGCGAGCGTCGCGGCTTTGCGAAGGGTCATTGTACGGATCCTTATTGTTGTTCTCAGCAGGTGATCGGACCACTGGGTCCTGATGTTTTAAGCATATGTGCTAAATACTTTTTTACCCGCAACCTTGATGCCACTTTGCGGGCGGACGCACATATCCTGAAGAAAATCGCGCTTTATACTGGCTTTTATGAGCTATTGAAAAGAAAACTCTTAAAAACTGTAATAAAACGGTAAATAAAGTTAACCACACTGTGTCACCTGACCAAACTGGTCTATAGTCATCTGGCAACAAAATTTGCGCCTTATTCATGACGGGCCGATTGTGGCACCGCCGGGGCGTAACACTAAGCAGGAGTAGAAAAAAGTGAAAATATTCCAACGTTATAACCCCCTTCAGGTGGCTAAATACGTGAAGATCCTGTTCCGTGGACGGTTATATATCAAGGACGTAGGCGCTTTCGAGTTTGATAAGGGCAAGATCCTTATCCCGAAAGTGAAGGACAAACAGCACCTTTCGGTGATGTCCGAAGTCAACCGTCAGGTTTTGCGTCTCCAGACCGAGATGGCTTAACCCTTTAAGTCGTACGTGAGTATTACCTGTGCAGTAATCAAAACGGCCCCGATGGGGCCGTTAGTGTTTCTGGGATCAGGAAGCCGCGGTTTCTTCCGGCTTGCGCGGCACCAGGACGGTGGGCTTGTTATCGATGCGCGTCACCAGTAGCTGGTCGATGCGGTAGTTATCGATATCCACCACCTCAAACTTATAGCCAGAGAACTTCACCGAATCGGTGCGCTTGGGGATTTTACGCAGCATAAACATCATAAAACCGCCGATGGTTTCATAGTTGCCGGACTGCGGAAACTCATTGATATCCAGTACGCGCATCACATCATCAATCGGCGTCCCGCCGTCAATCAGCCATGAGTTCTCATCACGCGCCACGATTTGCTCTTCCAGCCCCTGGCCGACTAAATCGCCCATCAGGGTAGTCATCACGTCGTTCAGCGTGATGATGCCTACCACCAGCGCGTATTCGTTCATGATCACCGCGAAGTCTTCTCCGGCGGTTTTAAAGCTTTCCAGCGCTTCGGAGAGGGTCAGCGTATCGGGCACGATCAGCGTGTTGCGGATTTGTACCCCGCTGGTCAGCGCCAGGCTCTGGTTGCCCAGCACCCGGTTCAGCAGTTCCTTGGAATCGACATAGCCGACGATATGGTCGATATCGTCATTACACACCAGGAACTTGGAATGCGGATGATCGGCGATTTTGCTCTTCAGGCTCTGCTCATCTTCATGCAGATCGAACCAGACAATATTTTCGCGCGAGGTCATCGACGACGGCACGGTGCGCGATTCCAGTTCAAACACGTTTTCGATCAGCTCGTGCTCCTGCTTACGCAGCACCCCGGCCAGCGCCCCGGCTTCCACCACGGCGTAAATGTCATCGGAGGTGATATCGTCTTTACGCACCATCGGCAGTTTGAAGATGCGGAAAATCACGTTGGCGAGGCCGTTAAAGAACCACACCAGCGGGCGGAACACGAACAGACAGAAGCGCATCGGGTTGATGATACGCAAAGCAATAACTTCAGGCGCAATCATACCGATGCGTTTCGGTGTCAGGTCGGCGATGAGAATAAACGCGCCGGTGACCAGCGAGAACGACATAATAAAGCTCAGCTGTTCCGCCAGTTCAGGGGAGACTAAGCCATCAAAGATTTTGTGAAAGGCCGGTGAAAATGCCGCATCGCCGACGATACCGCCAAGGATCGCCACCGCGTTAAGGCCAATCTGCACCACGGTGAAGAACATGCCCGGGTTTTCCTGCATTTTCAGCACGCGCATGGCGTTGATGTTGCCTTCATCGGCCATCAGTTTAAGTTTTATCTTGCGGGAGGCGGCAAGCGAGATCTCGGAAAGCGAGAAAAACGCACTGACGCCGATGAGACAAAGTATTAATAAAATACTGTTTAACATAGTTTATCCAGCCGGAGCCGGATCCTCGGAAGGGAAGTAAAAATCCATTGGGAATATCACGATAAATTCGGGCTCACTGAACAGCGAGCCCGTAATTTTAAGGGGTAGTATAGCAGGAGCGGTAGTTTGGCTACCAGCGCTCATCCCCGCGGCGGCAAACACACCCCAATCCCGCCTATACCGCAATAGCCATACGGGTTTTTGTGAAGATATTGCTGATGCTCATCTTCGGCGTAATAAAACGGTTTGGCGCTGGCGATTTCGGTAGTAATAGTGCGGTCATCGCCTTTTTCCGCCATGGCTTTCTGAAAGCGCGCCAGGCTGGCCCGGGCCGCGCTGTCCTGTTCCGGCGTCAGCGGGTAAATCGCCGAGCGGTACTGCGTCCCCATATCATTCCCCTGGCGCATGCCCTGCGCAGGATCGTGGTTTTCCCAGAACACCTGGAGCAACTGCTCATAGCTAATGACCTGCGGATCGTAGACCACGCGCACCGCTTCGGTATGACCGGTTTTACCGGTACAGACTTCACGATAGGTTGGATTCAGCGTATAGCCGCCGGAATAACCCGCCGCGGTGCTGTATACCCCAGGCAAGCGCCAGAACAACCGCTCCACGCCCCAGAAACAGCCCATGGCAAAGAGAGCGATCTCCATGCCATCCGGCACATGGGTCATGGAATGCTCGTTAACGGCATGCAGCGCAGCCACCGGCATTGGCGTGCTGCGTCCTGGCAGGGCCAAATCCGGGTCGATCAGGTGCTTTTTATCGAAAAAATTCATCGTAGCGTCTCCCTTAGGTGGGGAAAAAGCAACAGCCTCGCTAAGGTTGTCACACGGCGTGTCTTTGCACACAATACTGTTGATAATTACGTCTAGATTTAAACATAAGAAATATTTGGGTAGTCGTCTCTTTTTCAATTCCCGATATGCGGGAATTTTCATCAAGCCGCGGAGCGGCACTACGTTTCCTTCCAGGGGTGGGAAAAAGGAAATTCAGGAGAAAACGTGCCACGATTCCGTCTCTTTTTCTGCGCCAGCTGTATGCTGGCATCTGCTGCCGCCAGCGCGGCAAACGTGCGTTTGCAAGTGGAAGGCCTGTCAGGCGAGCTTGAAAAAAACGTTCGCGCTCAACTATCTACAATACAAAGCGATGAAGTTACGCCTGACCGCCAGTTCCGTGCCCGCGTGGATGACGCCATTCGCAACGGGCTTAAAGCGCTGGGGTATTACGAACCCACGATTGATTTCGATTTACGTCCGCCGCCGCCAAAAGGGCGCCAGGTTTTGATTGCCAAAGTGTCGCCTGGCGTGCCGGTACGCATCGGTGGCACCGATGTTATTTTACGCGGCGGGGCGCGTACCGATCGGGACTACCTCGACCTGCTCAGCACCCGTCCAGCTATCGGAACGGTGCTCAACCATGGTGATTACGACGATTTTAAGAAAAGTCTGACGCGCGTTTCGCTGCGCAAAGGCTACTTCGACAGCGAGTTTACCAGGAGCCAGTTAGGGGTTTCGCTGGAACGTCATCAGGCGTTCTGGGACATCGATTATAACAGCGGAGAACGCTACCGTTTTGGGCCAGTAACCTTCGAAGGTTCGCAAATCCGCGAAGAGTATTTACAAAGCCTGGTGCCGTTCGAGCAGGGCGATTATTACCAGTCCAAAGACCTGGCTGAACTCAACCGTCGGCTTTCCGCCACCGGCTGGTTCAATTCGGTGGTGGTGGCTCCGGAATTTGATAAGGCTCGTCAGACCAAAGTGTTGCCGCTGCACGGCGTACTCTCGCCGCGCATTCAGAACCGGATAGAAACCGGGGTAGGCTATTCCACCGACGTGGGGCCGCGCGTTAAAGCTACCTGGCATAAACCCTGGATCAACTCTTACGGCCACAGCTTCACCACCAGCACCAGCATCTCCGCCCCGGAGCAGCAGCTCGACTTCAGCTATAAAGTGCCACTGCTGAAAAACCCGATTGAGCAATATTACCTGGTGCAGGGCGGCTTTAAGCGTACCGATTTAAACGATACCGAAGCCGATTCCACCACGCTTGCGGTGTCGCGCTACTGGGATCTGTCGAGCGGCTGGCAGCGCGCGATCAACCTGCGCTGGAGCCTCGACCACTTTACTCAGGCGGATGTCACCAATACCACCATGCTGCTCTATCCGGGCGTGATGATTAGCCGAACCCGATCGCGCGGGGGGCTGATGCCGACCTGGGGCGATTCCCAACGTTATTCAGTGGATTACTCCAATACCGCCTGGGGCTCGGATGTCGACTTCGTGGTGGTGCAGGCGCAAAACGTCTGGATCCGCACCCTTTACGATCGTCACCGCTTTGTGGCGCGCGGCAATCTGGGATGGATAGAAACCGGCGACTTCGACAAAGTCCCGCCTGACCTGCGCTTCTTCGCGGGCGGCGACCGCAGTATTCGCGGCTACAAATACAAATCTATTTCGCCTGAGAATGAAGACGGCAAACTCACTGGCGCCTCTAAACTGGCGACCGGCTCGCTGGAATACCAGTACAACGTGACCGGCAAATGGTGGGGAGCAATGTTCGTGGATTCCGGTGAGGCGGTGAATGACATCCGTCGCAGCGATTTCAAAACCGGCGCGGGCGTCGGGGTGCGCTGGCAGTCGCCCGTCGGGCCGGTCAAACTCGATTTCGCGGTGCCGATTGGCGATAAAGAAGAACACGGGTTGCAGTTCTACATCGGTTTGGGGCCTGAATTATGAGTTTATGGAAGAAAATCACCCTTGCCGTGGTGCTGTTTCTGGTGGTGCTGCTGGGAATTGTCGGCTTTTTAGTCGGGACGACCACCGGCCTGCATATCGTCTTCAAAGCGGCTGACCGCTGGGTCCCGGGGCTGGAGATCGGCAGCGTGACCGGCGGCTGGCGCGATCTGTCGATCAAAAATCTGCGCTACCAGCAGCCGGGCGTAAACGTGCTGGCGGGTGAAGTCCACCTCGCCGTAAAGCTGGGTTGCCTGCGTGACAGCAGCCTGTGCGTGAATGCACTGGCGTTACGCGATATCAACGTAGTGATTGATACCGAGAAAATGCCGCCGGCGGCTCAGGTAGAAGAGGAGGACAGCGGCCCGCTCGATCTCTCAACGCCTTATCCCATCACGCTAAGCAGCGTCACGCTGAATAACGTCAACGTGCGTATCGATGACACCACGGTGTCGGTGATGGATTTTGCGTCCGGCCTCAACTGGCAGGACCGCAACCTGACGCTGACGCCCACCACTTTGCAGGGGCTGTTAATCGCGCTGCCGAAAGTGGCTAAAGTGGCGCAGGAAGAGGTGGTTGAGCCGAAGATTGAAAATCCGCAACCGGATGAATTGCCGCTGGGCGAAACGCTAAAACAGCTGTTCTCGAAACCGGTGCTGCCGGAGATGACTGATGTCCATCTGCCGCTGAATCTCACCATTCAATCGTTCCGCGGCGAACAACTGCGTTTAACCGGCGATACCGACGTCACGATCAACTCGATGCTGCTTAAAGTCAGCAGCGTGGACGGCCTCGCTACGCTCGATGCGTTGGATATTGATTCCACCCAGGGCACGGTAAACGCCACCGGACGCGCCGAGCTGCGCAACAGCTGGCCGGTGGACATCACCCTCAACAGCACGCTTAATGTTGATCCGATAAAAGGCGAAAAGGTCAAAATCAAAGTCGGCGGGGCGCTACGCGAGCAGCTGGAATTCGGCGTTAACTTGTCCGGCCCGGTGGATCTGGTGCTGCGCGGCCAGACTAAGCTGGCGGAAGCGGGCCTGCCGTTGAATCTGGATATCACCAGCGAACAGCTTTACTGGCCGTTTACCGGGGAAAAACAGTATCAGGCGGACGATCTCAAGCTCAAGCTGACCGGCAAGATGACTGACTACACCCTGAGCTTCCGTACAGCGGTGAAGGGCGCGGAGATCCCCCCGGCGACCATCACCCTGGACGCCAAAGGCAACGAGCAAAACATCAATCTGGATAAGCTGAAAGTGGCGGCGCTGGAAGGCACCACCGAACTGAAAGCACTGCTCGACTGGCAGCAGGCCATCAGCTGGCGTGGCGAGCTGACGCTCAACAAAATCAACACCGCCAAAACCTGGCCAGACTGGCCGGCGAAGCTGGATGGGCTGGTGAAGCTGCGCGGCAGCCTGTACGGCGGCAGCTGGCAGGTTAACGTGCCGGAAATCAAGCTGGCGGGCAACGTCAAACAGAACGCCGTGAAGGTGGAGGGGCAGCTTCAGGGCAACAGCTATATGCAGTGGGTGATCCCCGGCATGCATGTGGCGCTGGGGCGCAATACCGCTGACATCAAAGGCGAGCTGGGCGTGAAAGAGCTGGAGCTGGACGCCAGTATCGACGCCCCGAACCTGGATAACGCTTTGCCGGGACTGGGTGGCACCGCTAAAGGTCTGGTGAAAATCCGCGGCACGGTGGAAGCGCCGCAGGTGCTGGCGGATATCACCGCCCGGAATCTGCGCTGGCAGGAACTCTCTGTCGCCCAGGTGCGGGTGGATGGCGACATCAAATCCACTGATCAGATTGGCGGCACCCTGGACGTGCGGGTTGAGCGTATCGCTCAGCCGGGGCTGGCTATTGCGCTGGCTACCATCAACGCCAAAGGCAGCGAAAAGGATCATCAGTTAGCGCTGCGCGTTCAGGGCGATCCGGTTTCCGGGCAGCTTAATCTCAAAGGCAGTTTCGATCGCGCGGCACAGCGCTGGCGCGGCACTCTGGAAAACACCCGCTTCGAGACGCCAGTCGGCCCGTGGTCGCAGACCCGCGCTATCGCGCTGGATTACCGCGGACAGGAGCAAAAAATCAACATCGGCCCGCACTGCTGGACCAACCCTAATGCGCAGTTGTGCTTGCCGCAGGCGGTAGATGCGGGGGCGGCGGGCCGTGCTGTGGTGGATCTCAACCGCTTCGATCTGGCGATGGTGAAACAGTTCCTGCCGCCGGAAACCCAGGCGAGCGGGGTATTCACCGGTAAAGCCGATGTCACGTGGGATACCACCAAAGAAGGGCTGCCGCAGGGCAGTGTGACGCTGGATGGCCGTGGCGTCAGAGTTACCCAAATCGTCAACGGCAACACGTTGCCGGTGGCCTTTGATACCCTGAGCCTGAACGCCGCGCTGCGCAACAACCAGGCGGAGTTGGGCTGGCTGCTGCGCCTGGCGGGCAACGGTCAGTTCGACGGCAAAGTGCAGATCGCCGATCCGCAAAACCGTCGCAACCTGTCTGGCAACGTCAACATCCGCAATTTCTCGCTGGCGATGGTCAACGCCATCTTCTCGCGCGGCGAGAAAGCGGCAGGGTTGCTAAACGCCAATTTGCGGCTGGGGGGCAATGCGGCGCAGCCGCAGTTGTTCGGGCAGATGCAACTGACTGGCGTCGATATCGACGGCAACTTTATGCCGTTTGATATGCAGCCAAGCCAGCTTTCGATGGCATTCAATGGCATGAGCTCCACGCTGCAAGGCGTGGTGAACACCCGACGCGGGCAGATCAATCTTAACGGCGACGCCGACTGGAGCCAGATTGACAACTGGCGCGCGCGGGTGGCGGCGAAGGGCGATAAAGTCCGCATTAGCGTGCCGCCGATGGTGCGCCTTGACGTCTCGCCTGATGTGGTGCTGGAAGCCACGCCGAGCTTGATCACCCTTGATGGCCGGGTTGATGTACCCTGGGCGCGGATCGTGGTGCATGAATTGCCGGAAAGCGCGGTGGATGTTTCCAGCGATGAAGTGATGCTGGACGCCCAGCTTAAACCGGAAAGCGCGCCGACGGCGGCCATCCCCATCAACAGTAACCTGATTGTGCACGTCGGTAACAACGTTCGTATGGACGCTTTCGGCTTGCGGGCGCGTCTGACCGGCGATCTGAAAGTGGCGCAGGACAAACAGGGGCTGGGTCTGAACGGCCAGGTCAATATTCCGGAAGGGCGGTTCCGCGCTTACGGGCAGGATCTGATCGTGCGTAAAGGCGAATTATTGTTCTCCGGCCCGCCGGATCAACCGCTCCTGAATATAGAAGCAATCCGAAATCCTGATGCCACGGAAAACGATGTTACCGCCGGGGTACGGGTCACCGGCACGCCGGATGAGCCCAAGGTTGAAGTGTTTTCCGACCCGGCAATGTCGCAACAAGAGGCGCTTTCTTATCTGTTGCGCGGCCAGGGTCTTGAGAGCGGGCAGAGCGATAGTGAAGCGATGACCTCAATGCTGGTGGGTCTGGGGGTTGCACAAAGTGGGCAGGTTGTGGGTAAAATCGGCGAGACGTTTGGCGTCAGTAATTTGGCGCTGGATACCCAGGGAGTTGGCGACTCCTCGCAGGTAGTGGTCAGCGGCTATGTACTGCCAGGTCTGCAGGTGAAATATGGCGTAGGGATTTTCGATTCGCTGGCGACGCTTACGCTGCGTTATCGTCTAATGCCTAAGCTATATCTGGAAGCGGTGTCTGGCGTAGATCAGGCACTCGATTTGCTCTATCAGTTCGAGTTTTAGCAATGCGAATATTTGTCTACGGTAGTTTAAGACGCAAACAAGGCAACAGCCACTGGATGACCAACGCCCAGTGGCTGGGCGATCACACGGTAGAAAACTACCAGTTGTTCAGCATTGGCCACTATCCTGGCGCAGTGCCGGGCGAAGGGGAAGTGTTGGGTGAAGTGTATCGCATTGATGCCAGTACTCTTGCCGAGCTGGATGCCCTGCGCACGACGGGAGGGGAATACCGGCGTCAGTTGATCCAGACGCCCTACGGCAGCGCCTGGATGTATGTTTACCAGCGGCCAGTAGAGGGCCTGACCCGCATAGCAAGCGGCAACTGGCTGGACAGAGAGAATTATTAACCCTAAACCACGCTTCGGCGTGGTTTTTCTTATTTGGCGGCGGCAAATTGGTTTCAGTTGAACTTACATATTACTTAAGCACAGCAATAAACCCCACCTCAAAACCCTATCCTCTTCATTTCTAAATAAAATATAGCGGCTTGTCCGTTCCATTTTTAGACTATTTTTATCGTCATGCAGGTAGGATTCGCTGAGTAAATACATAGAATATGACTCTTCCAATCGCTGTCTATATATTTTGCTAGTCAATGAATAAACGCTTAAACATCACTATTTAATATATTAGGTCAGTATCGTCATAGCTCTGAAATTTATCGGTACAAGGATTTAATTCTCTAATTTTTAAGGGATTAAAAGTGTGCCGTTTGGATATGTTTTTATGATCAAAATTGCTATTGGGCTGCTGTTCGGTGTGCTTGTTTTTTATGTTCCCAACTCAGGCAAAGCTGGCGTATCGTTGCCCATTAATTTGACGTTTATCGGATGGCTGGGTTTTGCCGTTATAGCCGTCGCCTGGCGTTATCGCGCGCAAACAGCGCATTTCCGGCCACAACCTCAGCCGTTAATTGTTACCGGCGGTGTTCTGTTGTTGTTACCCTGGCTTTTTCAGGCACGGGGTAATCCCGGTGTCTGGGTATTATTCGCCGCAATTTTACTCTGGTGCACAGGAATGCGGCTTCAGTTAAGTGAGCAGCAAAAACGGCGGCTTTGCTGCGTTATTTTTCTCTTGTCACTCAGCCAAACGGTTTTATGCCTGATTCAGTCACTGCAACCTCAACTTGCGGCGAAGCTCATGGAATATGACTGGCTGCGTAACCATGGTCGTCCTTACGGTATTTTCCAGCAGGTTAATGTGTTGGCGAGTTTTCTGGCGACTGGGTTGGGCTGTGGTTTTCTGCTGTTATTGACCGAGCGTCATCGGTTTTTTGCCGGTCTGTATACGGTTGGCCTGATGCTGCTTGCGTTCTGCCTGGCGCTTATCCAGTCCCGGGCAGGCGCGTTGGGGGCGATAGGGGTTATTGCTGTTCTCTTGTTAGCCCAGGGCAGCCAGTGCTGGCGTCGCGCCTGGTTGCCGTTAATCGCGATGGCGGGAGCCGCGGCATCAGGTTGGTATCTTACACAGCATGTTCAGATCATCGTTGATGGGGTGCCGTACCTGCTGGCGCGCGAATACGAGGCGTCAACGCATGAACGCTGGAATATCTTGCTGATTACCTGGCAGATGATTATGCAGAAAACCTGGCTGGGCTGGGGGTATGGCACATTTGAATATGAATTCAGCCGCTATGTCCTTGCGCATCCTGAGTTGCCTTACACCTATTCAAGCATTGTGGGCCATCCGCATAATGAATTATTAAATGCGTGGTTTCAGGGCGGGATTATCGCTCTGTTGGGCGTATTAGTATTGCTGGTGGGCTGGATAGTGATTTTGCTCCGTGCCTGGTCGCGTAATCGGATTAATGCGGCCTATGCTCTGCTGGTTGTTCCATTGTTAATCCATCTCAATTTCGAATTTCCTTTTTATCTGTCCTTTTTCCATTTTGGACTCTTTTTGCTCCTGTTAAGAATGGGAGTAATGGATATACCCGCACCCGTAAAAACGCCTTCGTCAGGCATGGCGATTCAGCGTGCCGTCTTTATGCTGGCGGGCATGGGGTTAATGGTATTTAGTGCGCTGGGACTGCGGGCCAACCAGCAACTGACCGAGCTGGAACGCAATAATTACGCTCAGTTCCCTCACCCCGTGCCATGGTATTTCGCCACGCAATTTGAGCGGGTGCAGTTTGATGAAATGGTGGCATTACTGATGCGCTATAACACAGACCATGACGACGCCCAATTAACGGAATTTATGTCCCGGGCCCAGCGCTGGTCGCAACGGCATAACGACAGAAATATCTGGCAGAGTATGATTATGATTAGCCGGTTTCGCGGCGATAAAGCCCAGAGTGAAGCGTTATTGGCAATATATCCACGTCTGTTCCCGCTTTATCCGTTACAGAAGCCATAAAGGACAACACCGCCCTCGGGCGGTGTTGTTAACGGCAACGCGAAAAGTAAATTACTTCTTCGCTGCGCGTTCGAAAGAGGCAACGATTTCCGCTTTAGCGGCTTCGGCGTTGTCCCAGCCGTCCACTTTCACCCATTTGCCTTTCTCGAGATCTTTATAGTGCTCGAAGAAGTGGGCGATCTGCGCTTTCAGCAGTTCCGGCAGGTCGTTCACGTCTTTAATGTGATCGTACTCTTTGCTCAGTTTGGTGTGCGGGACCGCAACCAGCTTGGCGTCTTCGCCTGCTTCGTCAGTCATTTTCAGCACGCCAACCGGACGGCAGCGGATCACAGAACCCGGTTGCAGCGGGTATGGGGTCGGGACCAATACGTCAACCGGGTCACCGTCCAGGGACAGGGTGTGGTTGATGTAACCGTAGTTGCACGGGTAGAACATCGCGGTAGACATGAAACGGTCAACGAACAGCGCGCCGCTGTCTTTGTCGATTTCATATTTGATCGGGTCTGCGTTAGCCGGGATTTCGATAACTACATAGATGTCTTCTGGCAGATCTTTACCAGCAGGCACGTTGAGTAAGCTCATGTCTGTTTCCTTTAACTGTATGGCAAACAATGCCGGGTATTATAGCCAAATGCGCCTGAAAGTCCTGGACTGTTTTACTGGCCGTCAGCAAAAGTCGATCGTGCTATCTCTCATTTTGCGACCGAATAATCCATAAACTCAGCCGCTTTCTGAATAATTTTTTGTAACCGCTTACAAAGTGAGATTTTAACTCAGCCAGAAGCAAAAAAATCTCTCTAATCCGCGACCTGGCTTAGTAGCGAAAAGTCGCTACCCCGCTCACACTCTTGCGTTCTCAGGCTCATAACCTTTATGTAACTTTTTTGAATTGTGATGTAACGCATTTTGTTACATCCCTTATTGTCTATAGTTTTTCCGCAGGTGGAGATTTAACCAACAATAACCCTACGAGGATTCACTTATGTGGAAGCGCTTACTTCTGGTCACAGCAGTTTCGGCAGCCATGTCGTCTATGGCAATGGCAGCCCCCTTAACCGTGGGTTTTTCTCAGGTAGGTTCTGAATCAGGCTGGCGCGCAGCGGAAACCAGCGTTGCGAAAAGCGAGGCGGAGAAACGTGGCGTGACGCTGAAGATCGCGGACGGCCAGCAAAAACAGGAAAACCAAATCAAAGCCGTGCGTTCGTTTATCGCTCAGGGCGTTGATGCCATCTTTATCGCCCCGGTTGTGGCAACCGGCTGGGAGCCCGTGCTGAAAGAAGCCAAAGAAGCTGAGATTCCGGTCATTCTGCTGGACCGTAATATCGATGTGAAAGACAAATCGCTGTACATGACTACCGTCACTGCCGACAACGTGCTGGAAGGCCGTCTGATTGGCGACTGGCTGGTGAAAACCCTGAATGGCAAACCCTGTAACGTGGTTGAACTGCAAGGTACCGTCGGCGCGAGCGTCGCCATCGACCGTAAAAAAGGTTTTGCCGAAGCCATCGCGAAAGCGCCGAACGTGAAAATCATCCGTTCGCAATCCGGCGACTTTACCCGCAGTAAAGGCAAAGAAGTCATGGAGAGCTTCATCAAAGCTGAAAACAACGGCAAAAACATTTGCATGGTTTACGCCCATAACGACGACATGGCGATCGGCGCCATCCAGGCCATTAAAGAAGCGGGTCTGAAACCGGGCTCCGATATTCTCACCGGCTCCATTGACGGCGTTCCGGATATCTTCAAAGCGATGATCGACGGCGAAGCCAACGCCAGCGTGGAGTTAACCCCGAACATGGCCGGCCCGGCATTCGATGCGCTGGAAAAATTCAAAAAAGACGGCACCATGCCTGAAAAAACCACCATCACCAAATCCACGTTGTTCCTGCCGGATACGGCGAAAGAAGAGCTCGAGAAGAAAAAAGGCATGGGCTACTAAGCCAGCCATCGACAAGGCTCTCTTCGGAGAGCCTTTTGCTCTACTGACACGCTTTTCGGAGTCCGGTGATGCAATCACAACAACATCAGGAAATCTTGCGCACCGAAGGGCTGAGTAAAGTCTTTCCGGGGGTAAAAGCGCTGGATCACGTCGATTTTAGTTTGCGGCGTGGCGAAATTATGGCCTTGCTGGGGGAGAACGGCGCAGGCAAGTCCACATTGATCAAGGCCCTCACCGGCGTGTACCAGCCCGACGGCGGTACAGTCTGGTTAGAGGGCCAAACCATCCGCCCGAAAAATACCGCCCACGCTCAGCAGCTTGGCATCGGCACGGTATACCAGGAAGTGAACCTGCTGCCGAATATGTCGGTGGCGGACAATCTGTTTATTGGCCGCGAACCGAAACGCTTCGGTTTACTGCGCCGCAAAGAGATGGAAAAACGCGCCACGGCGCTGATGGCATCCTACGGTTTCAGCCTGGATGTGCGCGAGCCGCTCAACCGCTTTTCTGTTGCTATGCAGCAAATCGTGGCGATTTGTCGCGCTATCGATTTGTCCGCCAAAGTGCTGATCCTCGATGAACCCACCGCCAGCCTCGATACCAAAGAGGTAGAGATGCTGTTTACCCTGATGCGCCAGTTGCGCGATCAGGGCGTCAGCCTGATTTTCGTGACTCACTTTCTCGACCAGGTTTACGAAGTCACTGACCGCATCACTGTGCTGCGCAACGGCAAGTTTATCGGCACCCGTGATACCAAAGATCTCCCGCAAATTGAACTGGTGAAGATGATGTTGGGCCGCGAGCTGGACCAGAACGCCCTGCAACGCGCCGGGCGCACGCTGCTGAGCGAAAAACCAGTAGCGGCGTTTAAAGACTACGGCAAAAAAGGGGTGATTGCGCCGTTCTCGCTGGAGGTTCGCCCCGGCGAAATCGTCGGCCTGGCGGGATTGTTAGGCTCCGGGCGCACCGAAACCGCTGAAGTGATTTTCGGTATCAAGCCCGCAGACAGCGGCAACGCGCTGATCAAGGGCAAACCGCAGGCGCTGCGTTCACCGCATCAGGCCTCCTGTCTGGGGATCGGCTTCTGCCCGGAAGATCGCAAAACCGATGGGATTATTGCCGCCGCGTCGGTGCGCGAAAACATTATTCTGGCGCTCCAGGCCCAGCGCGGCTGGCTGCGTCCCATTCCGCGCCGCGAACAAAACGACATTGCCGAGCGCTTTATCCGCCAGTTAGGCATCCGCACGCCGAGCGCTGAACAGCCAGTGGAGTTTTTGTCCGGCGGCAATCAGCAAAAAGTGCTGCTGTCGCGCTGGCTGCTGACGCGGCCGCAGTTCCTGATCCTTGATGAACCCACGCGCGGCATCGATGTCGGGGCGCACGCCGAAATCATTCGCCTGATCGAAACGCTGTGCGCCGACGGGCTGGCCCTGCTGGTTATCTCGTCGGAACTGGAAGAGCTGGTGGGGTATGCCGACCGGGTGATCATCATGCGCGACCGGGAACAAGTGGCGGAAATCCCGCTTGAAGAGCTGTCCGTCAGCGCAATTATGAATGCCATCGCGGCATAAGGAGGGCTCTTGATGACTCGTTCAGTGCCGGACGTGGGCGCGCCGAAGCGCCGTTTCCGCTGGCCGCAGGGGATGCCGCAACTGGTGGCGCTGCTACTGGTATTGCTGGTCGACAGCATGGTGGCCGACCATTTTTTCCAAATCGTAGTGCAGGACGGACGCCTGTTTGGCAGCCCGATTGATATCTTAAACCGCGCCGCGCCGGTGGCGCTGCTCGCGATTGGCATGACGCTGGTGATCGCCACCGGCGGTATCGACCTGTCGGTCGGCGCCATCATGGCGATTGCCGGGGCCACTGCGGCGTCATTAACCGTTGCGGGCCAGAGTTTGCCGGTGGTGCTGCTGGGCGCGCTTGGCGTCGGGGTGCTGGCCGGATTATGGAACGGCATCCTGGTGGCGGTGCTAAAAATTCAGCCGTTTGTCGCGACGCTGATTTTGATGGTGGCCGGGCGCGGCGTAGCGCAGCTCATCACCTCAGGGCAGATCGTCACGTTCAACTCGCCCGCGCTCTCTTTCCTGGGCAGCGGTTCGCTGTTGTTTTTCCCGACGCCGGTGATTATCGCGCTGGTGACGCTAATCGTGTTCTGGCTGTTCACCCGCAAAACCGCCCTCGGCATGTTTATCGAAGCGGTGGGGATTAACATCCGCGCGGCGAAAAACGCCGGGGTGAACACCCGCCTGATGGTGATGCTGACCTACGTGCTCAGCGGCCTGTGCGCCGCCATTGCCGGGATTATCGTTACCGCGGATATTCGCGGGGCGGACGCCAACAACGCCGGCCTGTGGCTGGAGCTGGACGCCATCCTCGCGGTGGTGATCGGCGGCGGTTCGCTGATGGGTGGGCGCTTTAACATCGCCCTGTCGGTGGTGGGCGCGCTAATTATCCAGGGGATGAACACCGGGATTTTGCTGTCCGGTTTCCCGCCAGAGTTGAACCAGGTGGTGAAAGCGGTGGTGGTGCTATGCGTGCTGATTGTTCAGTCACCGCGCTTTATTAGTCTGTTACGTCGGAGACGCCGCGATGATTAAACGTAACTTACCGCTGATGATTACCCTGGCGGTGTTTGTGCTGGGTTATCTTTACTGCCTGACGCAGTTCCCCGGTTTTGCTTCCACGCGGGTGATTTGCAACATCCTGACCGATAACGCCTTTCTGGGGATTATCGCCGTCGGGATGACCTTTGTGATCCTCTCCGGCGGTATCGACCTGTCGGTAGGCTCGGTGATCGCTTTTACCGGCGTGTTCCTCGCTAAAGCTATTGGCTTCTGGGGCATATCGCCATTGCTGGCGTTCCCGCTGGTGCTGGCGATGGGCTGCGCCTTCGGCGCGTTTATGGGGTTGCTGATCGACGCGCTGAAAATCCCGGCGTTTATTATTACCCTCGCCGGGATGTTCTTCCTGCGCGGCGTCAGCTATCTGGTATCCGAAGAGTCGATCCCGATTAACCACCCGATTTATGACACGCTTTCCAGCCTCGCCTGGAAAATCCCCGGCGGCGGGCGTTTAAGCGCCATGGGGCTGTTAATGCTCGGCGTGGTGGTGATCGGCATTTTCCTCGCGCACCGCACCCGCTTCGGTAACCAGGTTTACGCCATTGGCGGCAACGCCACTTCTGCGAATCTGATGGGGATTTCTACCCGCAGTACCACCATCCGTATTTATATGCTGTCTACCGGGCTGGCCACCCTCGCGGGCATTGTCTTTTCTGTCTATACCCAGGCGGGCTACGCGCTGGCAGGGGTTGGGGTAGAACTGGATGCCATCGCCTCGGTGGTGATCGGCGGCACGCTGCTTTCCGGCGGCGTCGGCACGGTGCTGGGCACGCTGTTCGGCGTGGCGATCCAGGGGCTGATCCAGACCTATATCAACTTCGACGGCACGCTGAGTTCCTGGTGGACCAAAATCGCCATCGGCATTTTGCTGTTTATCTTTATCGCCCTGCAACGCGGCCTCACCGTACTGTGGGAAAGCCGCCAGAACGCCGCTGTCACTCGCGTTAACCCGGCGGTAGCAAAGCAGTAACATATTGAAAGCATTGGTTCCTGACTAAACTTTTCCTGGCGAATGCCGATAACTCTCTACTGGCTTCACGTGGAGTTATCGGCAACCACCGGGAAATGACTATGTTGAAAAACCTCTCTATCCGCATGGGCCTGCTGGCCGTTCTGGCAGCCATGACGCTGCTGTTATTACTGGTTAGCGGGATCGGTATTTACGCGTTAACCCAAAGCTCCACCTCGCTGCAACGCATTAACCATCTGCAGGGCGAGCAGATCATGCGTCTTAACGACGGCTACACCCAGATCCTGCGGGCGCGTAATGAATCCGGGCAGGCGGTGCGCCTGATGGAAGTCGGCCTGTTGCAGGATGCGGAAAAGTCGGTCAGCCGTATCGAAAGCGAAATCAGCCAGGGGCGCAAAACACTCAAAAGCCTGCTGGAAAGCAATGTCAACGACGAGCAGGGCCAGCAGCTGCTGGGGAAACTGTCGCGTAGCTTCGACGCCTTTAACGTCAACGGTATCACGCCGATGCTGGCTTCGCTGAAAAGTCAGAGCCCGGACGATTACTATGACCTGATGGAAAACGGCCTGATTCCGCTGTCGCAAAAATTTGATAACGACATGCGTACTTTCCTCGGCTGGAGCGAGAACCGGGGTAAAGAGGAAGTGGCGGCAGTTCTGCAACATAAACACATGGTGCTGAGTCTGATGGTGCTGGCGGCGCTGAGCGCGGCGGGCCTGATTGTCGCCGTCTGGTTCGGGATGCGTCATCTGCTGCTGCGCCCGCTGGACCGCGCTATTGTGCAACTTGAACGCGTAGCGGCGGGCGATCTGACTCACACCGTTGCGCCAGGTGCAAAAAACGAGCTGGGCCGCCTGACGAACGCCATCGATGCCATGCGCCAGTCGCTAGTGGTGTCGGTCACCAAAGTCCGCGACGCCAGTGCGCAAATTGACACCGGGAGCCGCGAACTGACCGCCGGGAATATCGATTTATCTCGCCGTACTGAGTCGACCGCCACTTCGCTGGAGCAAACCGCCGCCAGCATGGAGCAGATCACCGCCACCGTGAAGCAGAATGCCGAAAACGCCGAGCAGGCCCACCGGCTGACGCAAACTGTGTCGGAAACCGCCGATCGCGGCAGTGAAATGGTGTGCTACGTGATTGAAAAAATGCGCGATATTTCCGGCAGCGCCAACCGTATCGCCGATATCCTGAGCGTGATTGACGGCATCGCTTTTCAGACCAATATCCTGGCGCTGAATGCGGCGGTAGAAGCTGCGCGTGCCGGTGAGCAGGGGCGGGGATTCGCGGTGGTGGCAGGCGAGGTGCGTACGCTGGCGAGCCGCAGCGCCGAAGCCGCCAAAGAGATCCGCACGCTGATTGCCGATTCGCAAACCCACGTAGGCGAGGGCAGCGAACTGGCGATGCAGGCCGGAGAAACCATGGACGAGATCGCCAGTGAAGTGATGCGCATGACCAAACTGATGCGCGAAATCGCCAGCGCCTCGCAGGAGCAGAGCCGGGGCATTGAGCAGGTGAATATCGCGGTAAGCCAGATGGATGAAGCGGCGCAGCAAAACGCCGCGCTGGTGGAGCAGTCGTCAGCTGCCACTTATTCTCTGGAAGCGCAGTCGCAGCTGCTGGTGGAAACCATGGCGGGTTTTAAAGTGCAATTACAGGCATAAAAATACCCCGGCATGCCGGGGTATCGAAAGACTCAGATCCCCTGCTAACGGCAGGGGATTTTTTTACGCGTCAGGATACTCGCGAATAAAGCGCTCGACGTCGTTGACCATACTATCGGTGCCGACAAAGAACGGACGGCGCTGGTGCAGGCTCTCAGGGATAATATCCAGGATACGGGTTTTCCCGTCGCTCGCCTTGCCGCCCGCCTGTTCCGCCAGGAACGCCATTGGGTTGCATTCATACAGCAAACGCAGTTTCCCTTCCGGATGGCTTGCGGTGCTCGGGTACAGATAAATCCCGCCTTTCAGCAAATTGCGGTGGAAATCCGCCACCAGCGAACCGATATAGCGCGACGTATAAGGACGTTGGGTATTGGCATCTTCTTCCTGGCAGAACTTGATGTACTTCTTCACGCCCTGCGGGAATTTGATGTAGTTACCTTCGTTAATGGAGTAGGTGTTGCCTTTTTTCGGGAAGCGCATGCGCTCCTGGCTCAGGCAGAACACGCCCAGGGAAGGGTCGTAGGTAAAGGCGTGGACGCCGCAACCAGTGGTGTAAACCAGCATGGTCGAAGAGCCGTAAACCACATAACCCGCCGCAACCTGTTTGCTGCCAGGCTGCAAGAAATCTTCTTCGGTCACCGGCGTGCCGACCGGCGTCACGCGGCGGTAAATAGAGAAAATGGTCCCGACGGAGACGTTAACGTCAATGTTGGACGAGCCGTCCAGCGGATCCATCAGCACCACATATTTTGCGTGTTCACAGCCCTCGAACACCACAATTTCGTCTTCTTCTTCCGATGCGATCCCGGCGACGATATCACGCGCTTTCAGCGCGGCCTTCAGTTTTTCGTTCGCGAACAGGTCGAGTTTCTGCTGCACTTCGCCCTGTACGTTTTCAGCGCCGCTGGCACCTAAGATATCAACCAGTCCGGCTTTGTTGATATCGCGATGGATAATCTTGGCACCCAGCTTTATTGCCGACAGCAGCGCCGTCAGTTCGCCGGTAGCATGAGAAAACTCATGCTGCTTTTCGACAATAAATTCACCTAACGTTTTCATAACACTTTCCCTGCATCCTGGTTTGAGTAAAGCGATCGTTTAATCGTAACAAAGATATAAAGGTTAGCGCACAGGTGAATCGAGACAGCAAATAACAGAATCGCCTTAAATGCGTTTCTTCGCGCTCCCACATGTGGGTAGAATATGCGCCGGATGAAAAAAGGACAGTAACGTATGCGTATTCATATTCTGGGTGTGTGTGGCACCTTTATGGGCGGGCTGGCAATGCTGGCGCGGGCCCTGGGCCACGAGGTCACCGGCTCGGATGCAAATGTTTACCCGCCGATGAGTACCCTTCTTGAAAAGCAAGGTATTGATTTAATACAGGGCTATGATGTTGAACAACTCGATCCGCGCCCGGATCTGGTGATCATCGGCAACGCCATGACGCGCGGCAATCTGTGCGTGGAAGCGGTGCTGGAGCAGAATATCCCTTTCATGTCTGGCCCACAGTGGCTGCATGACTTCGTGCTGCGCGACCGCTGGGTCATCGCCATTGCGGGAACCCATGGAAAAACCACCACGGCAGGCATGGCGACCTGGATCCTTGAAGCCTGCGGCTATAAGCCAGGCTTTGTGATTGGCGGCGTGCCGGGCAATTTCGACGTCTCCGCGCGGCTCGGTGAAAGCCCGTTCTTTGTGATTGAGGCGGATGAGTACGACTGCGCCTTCTTCGACAAGCGTTCCAAGTTTGTGCACTACTGCCCGCGCACCCTGGTGCTGAACAACCTGGAGTTCGATCATGCGGATATCTTTGACGATCTGCGGGCCATTCAGAAGCAGTTCCACCATCTGGTGCGCATTGTGCCGGGGCAGGGCAAGATCATTTGGCCAGAAGGCGATGTAAATCTGAAGCAAACCCTGGCGATGGGCTGCTGGAGCGAGCAGGAGCTGGTGGGCGAACAGGGCCAGTGGCAGGCGAAAAAACTCAACGCCGACGCCTCCAACTGGGAAGTGCTGCTGGACGGCGAACGCGTGGCGGAAGTGAACTGGCAGCTGGTGGGCGAGCACAACATGAATAACGGGCTGATGGCGATTGCCGCCGCGCGCCATGTGGGCGTAACGCCCGCTGATGCCGCTTTGGCGCTCAACAGCTTCGTCAACGCCCGCCGCCGTCTGGAGCTGCGCGGTGAAGCCAACGGCGTGACGGTATATGACGATTTCGCCCATCACCCGACGGCGATCCTGGCGACGCTTGCCGCGCTGCGCGGCAAAGTGGGCGGTACGGCGCGTATTCTCGCCGTGCTGGAGCCGCGCTCCAACACCATGAAAATGGGCCACTGCAAGGACGACCTGGCTCCCTCGCTGGGCCGCGCCGATGAAGTGTTTCTGTTCCAGCCGTCGCACATTCCGTGGCAGGTGTTTGAAGTGGCGGATGCCTGCGTTCAGCCGGCGCACTGGAGCGGCGACGTGGACACGCTGGTTGAGATGATCGTGAAAACCGCGCAGCCGGGCGACCATATCCTGGTGATGAGCAACGGCGGTTTTGGCGGTATCCACCAGAAACTGCTGGATGCGCTGGCGAAGAAAGCGGAGCTGGCCACGCAGGAGTAACGTCCAGCGGCTAAACCGACGCCATAAAAAAAGCCCGTCAGCGCGACACTGACGGGCTTTTTGCTGGCCGAATTACACGTCCAGATAATTCATTATGCCGTCGGCGGCTTTACGCCCTTCGGCAATCGCCGTGACCACCAAATCGGAGCCGCGCACGATATCGCCGCCGGCAAAGATTTTCGGGTTGCTGGTCTGGAATGGGTTGTCGCTGCGCTCCGGGGCGATGATGCGGCCCTGGGAGTCCAGCTCCACGCTGTGCTGCGCCAGCCATTCCATGCTGTGCGGACGGAAACCAAACGCCATCACCACCGCGTCAGCAGGCAGAACGTGCTCAGAGCCCGCGACGATCTCAGCGCGACGGCGGCCATTGGCGTCAGGCTCGCCCATCTCGGTGCGCACCATTTTCACGCCAGACACTTTTCCGTTGGCATTGATTTCCACGCCCAGCGGCTGCACGTTGAATTTGAACTCCACCCCTTCTTCACGGGCGTTTTTCACTTCACGGCGCGAACCCGGCATGTTCTCTTCGTCACGGCGGTACGCACAGGTCACGTGCGTCGCGCCCTGACGCACGGAGGTACGTACGCAGTCCATCGCCGTATCGCCACCGCCCAGCACCACCACCCGCTTGCCTTCCATGCTGATATACGGCGATGCCGCATCTTCGCCAAAGCCCATGGTGTTGCGGGTATTGGCAATCAGGAACGGCAGCGCGTCGAATACGCCCGGCGCATCTTCATTTTCAATGCCGCCGCGCATCGACTGGTAGGTGCCGACGCCCAGGAATACGGCGTCGTACTCGGCAAGCAGCGCGTCTAACTGAACATCACGGCCTACTTCGGTGTTGAGCTGGAACTCAATGCCCATGCCGGTGAAAATTTCACGGCGGCGGGTCATCACTTCTTTTTCCAGTTTGAACGCCGGGATACCGAAGGTCAGCAGACCGCCGATTTCCGGGTGACGGTCATACACCACCGCTTTAACGCCGTTACGGGTCAGCACGTCGGCACAGGCGAGGCCCGCCGGGCCCGCGCCGATAATCGCCACGCGTTTGCCGGTTTGCTTCACGCCGGTCATATCCGGACGCCAGCCCATCTCGAATGCTTTATCGTTGATATAGCGCTCGATGTTGCCGATAGTCACCGCGCCGAACTCGTCGTTCAGGGTGCATGACCCTTCACACAGGCGATCCTGCGGGCATACGCGGCCACAGACTTCCGGCAGGGTGTTGGTCTGGTGCGACAGTTCCGCCGCCTCGAAAATACGCCCTTCGTTGGCCAGTTTCAGCCAGTTCGGAATGTAGTTATGAACCGGGCATTTCCATTCGCAGTACGGGTTACCGCAGGAGAGACAGCGGTCCGCCTGGGCTTTCGCCTGGCTTTCTGAAAACGGCTCGTAGATCTCAACAAACTCAATTTTACGGATTTTGAGTGGTTTTTTCGGCGGATCAACGCGCTGTAAGTCGATAAATTGATAAACGTTCTGACTCATGACTATTCCTTACTGCGCCTGCACCCGCAATTCAGCGGCGCTGCGACTACGGTGACCCAACAATGCTTTGACATCACTGGACTTCGGTTTAACCAGCGCGAATTTCGCCGAGAACGCTGGCCAGTTCGCCAGGATCTCTTCGCCGCGCTGGGAGCCGGTCAACTGCACGTGCTCCGTGATCAGACCGCGTAAGTGCTCTTCATGGATGGCAAGCTCGTCCACGTTCAGCACTTCCACCAGTTCCGGGTTCACGCGCTTACGGAATTCACCGTCTTCATCCAGCACGTAGGCGAAGCCGCCGGTCATGCCCGCGCCGAAGTTAACGCCGGTTTTACCCAGAATACAGACGATACCGCCGGTCATATATTCACAACCGTTATCGCCGATGCCTTCCACCACCGTGATAGCCCCGGAGTTACGCACCCCGAAACGCTCGCCCGCGCGGCCCGCCGCATACAGACGACCGCCGGTCGCGCCGTACAGGCAGGTGTTGCCGATGATACTGGCTTCATGGCTGCGGAACGCGGAACCCACCGGCGGACGAATCGCCAGTAAACCGCCTGCCATGCCTTTGCCCACATAGTCGTTGGCATCGCCGGTCAAATACAGCTCCACGCCGCCGGCGTTCCAGACGCCGAAGCTCTGGCCCGCGGTGCCGTTGAAGTGCGCCTTGATCGGGTCGGAGGCCAGGCCCTGGTCGCCGTGCGTCTGGGCGATATAGCCCGACAGCAGCGCGCCCACGGAACGGTCGGTATTGCGGATATCAAACCAGAAGGTCTTGCTCTGTTTCTGGTCAACGTACTCTTTCGCCTGGCTCAGCAGCTGCGCGTTCAGCACGCCGTTATCGAACGGCGGGTTGGTTTCGGTGCAGTACAGCGCTTTACCCGGGTGCGGTTCCGCGGTTTCCAGCAGTTTGCCGAGATCCAGTTTCTGTTGCTTGGCCGTGAAACCGTCCAGCTCTTTCAGCAGGTCGGTGCGGCCAATCAGATCCACCAGGCGCTTCACGCCCAGTTGCGCCATCAACTCGCGGGTTTCACGGGCGATAAATTCAAAGTAGTTGGTCACTTTGAACGGCAGGCCGTGATAGTGGTTCTTACGTAGTTTGTCATCCTGAGTCGCGACGCCGGTAGCGCAGTTGTTCAGGTGGCAAATACGCAGGTATTTACAGCCCAGCGCTACCATCGGGCCGGTGCCGAAGCCAAAGCTTTCCGCGCCCAGAATCGCCGCTTTGATGATATCGAGGCCAGTTTTCAGGCCGCCATCCACCTGCAGGCGGATTTTATGACGCAGACCGTTAGCCACCAGCGCCTGCTGGGTTTCCACCAGGCCCAGTTCCCACGGGCATCCCGCATATTTCACTGAAGAAAGCGGGCTTGCGCCAGTGCCGCCGTCGTAGCCGGCGATGGTGATCAGGTCCGCATAGGCTTTCGCCACGCCGGTGGCGATGGTGCCCACGCCCGGCTCGGAAACCAGTTTCACCGAGATCAGCGCTTTCGGGTTGACCTGCTTCAGGTCGAAAATCAGCTGCGCCAAATCTTCAATCGAGTAGATATCGTGATGCGGCGGCGGGGAGATCAGCGTCACGCCCGGCACCGAATAACGCAGTTTGGCGATGTATGGGGTGACTTTATCACCCGGCAACTGGCCGCCTTCGCCCGGTTTCGCGCCCTGCGCCACTTTAATCTGGATCACATCGGCATTGACCAGGTACGACGGGGTCACACCGAAGCGGCCCGAAGCAACCTGTTTGATGCGCGACACTTTATTGGTGCCGTAGCGAGCAGGATCTTCACCGCCTTCGCCAGAATTCGAGTTGCCGCCGATGCTATTCATGGCTTCCGCCAGCGCTTCGTGGGCTTCCGGGCTCAGCGCGCCGATGGACATCGCTGCGGTATCAAAGCGTTTAAACAGTTCGCTCGCTGGTTCTACGTCGTTGATGCTAACCGTTTCGCCCTGCGGGTTGAGCGCCAGCAAATCGCGCAGGGTGGCCGCCGGACGTTCGTTAACCAGCTTGGCGTACTCCTGATAATCGCTGTACTCGCCGCTTTGCACTGCCTGTTGCAGGGTGCGCACCACGTCAGGGTTGTAGGCGTGGTATTCGCCGCCGTGCACGTACTTCAGCAGGCCGCCCTGTTCCAGCGGTTTGCGGGCCAGCCAGCTGCGCTTCGACAGGTTCAACAGATCTTGCTGGAAGTCGGCAAAACCGGCGCCACCGATACGGCTAACCACGCCCTGGAAGCACAGGCTGGAGACTTCGTCATGCAGACCCACGGCTTCAAACAGCTTCGAGCAACGGTAAGAGGCGATCGTCGAGATGCCCATTTTGGACATGATCTTGTACAGGCCTTTATTGATGCCGTTGCGGTAGTTCTGCATCACCGCGCGGTAGCTTTTCTCAATGGCGTGGGTATCCACCAGTTTTGCCAGTGATTCATAGGCCAGATATGGGTAGATCGCGGTTGCGCCAAAGCCGAGCAGTACGGCGAAGTGGTGCGGATCGCGGGCGCTGGCGGTTTCAACAATGATGTTGGCGTCGCAGCGCAGGCTCTTATCCACCAGGCGAGTCTGGATTGCGCCCACCGCCATCGGCGCCGGAACCGGCAGACGGTTTTTGGCGATGTTACGGTCAGACAGCACCAGCAGCACCGTGCCGTTGCGCACCATCTGTTCGGCTTTATCGCACAGCGCTTTCACCGTCTCTTCCAGCGAGGTTTCGGTGACGTCGAACGTTATGTCCAGCACATCGGCGCGATAGTGCTCTTCGGTCATGGTGGTGAGCTGATTGAAATCAGACCACAGCAGGATCGGCGATTTAAAGCTTAAGCGGTGCGCCTGGCCTTCGGCCTCGCAGAACACGTTCATCTCGCGGCCAATGCTGGTGGCCAGCGACATCACGTGCGCTTCGCGCAGCGGGTCGATCGGCGGGTTGGTTACCTGCGCGAACTGCTGGCGGAAGTAATCATAGATAATACGCGGCTGGCTGGAGAGCACGGCGAACGGGGTATCGTCACCCATTGAACCGACCGCTTCCTGGCCGTTTTCGCCCAGCACGCGGATCACCGAGTCCAGCTCTTCGAAACTGTAGTTAAACTGCTTCTGGTAGCTGGCGAGGGTATCGTCGTCCATTTCGCGGGTGCCGACCTGATCGTCAGGCAGATCTTCAAACGGCACCAGACGACGCACGTTTTTCTCCATCCACTCTTTATACGGATGGCGGATTTTCAGATCGTGGTCGGTTTCCGCCGAGTGCAGAATGCGGCCAATGCGGGTGTCGATAACCATCAGCTCGCCCGGCCCAACGCGGCCTTTTTCCACCACTTCATCAGGCTGGTAATCCCAGATGCCTACTTCAGAGGCGCAGGTGATCAGCTTGTCTTTGGTGATAACGTAGCGCGCCGGACGCAGACCGTTACGGTCCAGGTTACAGGCGGCGAAGCGGCCATCGGACATGACGATGCCCGCCGGGCCGTCCCACGGCTCCATATGCATGGAGTTAAAGTCGAAGAACGCGCGCAGATCCGGGTCCATGTTCGGGTTGTTCTGCCAGGCAGGCGGCACCAGCAGGCGCATGGCGCGCACGATGTCCATCCCACCGGCCAGCAGCAGTTCGAGCATGTTATCCATCGAGCTGGAGTCGGAACCGGTTTCGTTTACGAACGGCGCAGCGTCATGCAGATCCGGGATCAGCGGGGTCTGGAATTTATAAGTACGGGCACGCGCCCACTGGCGGTTGCCGGTAATGGTGTTGATTTCGCCGTTGTGCGCCAGGTAGCGGAACGGTTGGGCCAGCGGCCAGCGCGGCACGGTGTTGGTGGAGAAGCGCTGGTGGAACAGGCAGATGGCCGATTCCAGACGCAGGTCCGCCAGGTCCAGGTAAAAACGCGGCAGATCCGCCGGCATACACAGACCTTTATAGATGTTGACCAGGTTCGACAGGCTACAGACGTAAAAGTCTTTGTCTTGCTGATTGCGTTTTTCGATACGGCGGCGGGCGATAAACAGACGGCGCTCCATATCACGCGGGCGCCAGCCCGCAGGGGCGTTAACAAAAATTTGTTCGATTCGCGGCAGGGAGGAGAGGGCGATTTCACCGAGTACGCCGTCGTTGGTCGGCACTTCGCGCCAGCCTACGATCGACAGGGTTTCACGTTGCAACTCTTCTTCAACGATGCGACGGCTCTGTGCCGCCAGTTCCGGGTCCTGATTTAAAAACAGCATCCCGACGGCGTAGTTTTTTGCTAAGCGCCAGCCGCGCTCTTCCGCGACCAGGCGAAAGAAACGGTCAGGTTTTTGTAACAGCAGGCCGCACCCGTCGCCGGTTTTGCCGTCTGCGAGGATTGCGCCACGGTGCTGCATACGGGCCAGTGCGTGAATAGCGGTACGCACTACCTTGTGGCTAGGTTCGCCTTCTATGTGGGCGATCAGGCCGAAACCACAGTTATCCTTCTCAAGGGATTTATCGTACAACATATCAGTGAACCTCCCCAGGCTCTGCGGACTCGCTCCGACACCGATTGCGCGCGGACACAGCAAGAGCAGGCGACGGGGTTTGGCGTGTCATACGCGCACCTCGCATTCGCCCTCTCAATATCCTTTTCGCATCGGTACACAAGTGTTGAGGACTTGCTTCAGAGGGAATCTCAATTACTGCATAAATATGATGAGCAGAGTGCTCATCCAGAAAGCTTCCAGCGGATTTCCAAGTTATCGGGATTTGCGACACAGGTCAAATGGCATTCTTATTTATTCAAATTTGTGCTAACGATGCATTAACATAATGAATTTAAAAGGTATTTGATGGATTTTTGTTTGCCTGAAGTGGTCTGAACAGCATTGGCAAGTGTGATCTGTCTCACTAACAAAAAGCGGCTAAAACTATATAGCGCGCTGTTGTTAAATAAATTGCTAGATTATTATGCTGAATATGCCGGTAGAGCCGCATAATGCCTCTGTTTTCGCGGCTATGTCATATTCTTTAAATAATGGGGGAGTTTATAAGTAAAAGTAATTGCTTCAGGAGTGACTGAAATTCCGATAATTATGAATGATTATTCAAATGATAAAGGCAAGGGCAGACGCTTGATCCACATCATCGCCGTTACGAGGTAAAAATGGCAGTCTGAGGCCCTTTTTCAGGCCGGCCCTCCAGATTATGCAGTTACAAAAATTAGTCAATATGTTTGGTGGCGATCTTTCACGTCGCTACGGACAAAAAGTTCATAAGCTCACGTTGCACGGCGGCTTTAGCTGCCCCAACCGCGATGGCACCTTAGGGCGCGGCGGTTGCACTTTCTGCAATGTAGCCTCCTTTGCCGACGAAGCGCAGCAGCACCGCAGTATCGCTGAACAGCTCGCCGACCAGGCGCGGCTGGTTAATCGCGCCCGCCGCTATCTGGCCTATTTCCAGGCCTACACCAGTACCTTTGCCGAAGTGCAGCTGTTGCGCAGTATGTATCAGCAGGCGATTGCACAGGCCAACGTGGTGGGGCTTTGCGTCGGAACGCGTCCGGACTGTGTACCGGACAGCGTACTGGATCTGCTGTGCTGCTATCGCGAGCAAGGCTATGAAGTGTGGCTGGAACTGGGTCTGCAAACCGCCAACGATAAAACGCTCCATCGTATTAACCGCGGCCATGATTTCGCCTGCTACCAGAAAACGACCCGGCTTGCCCGGGAGCGCGGCCTGAAAGTCTGCACGCATCTGATTGTCGGTTTGCCCGGCGAAGGCCATCAGGATGCGCTTAACACGCTGGAAAGCGTGGTGGACACCGGCACTGACGGCATCAAACTGCATCCGCTGCATATCGTCACCGGTAGCTCTATGGCGAAAGCCTGGGCGGCAGGGCGGCTCAATGCCATTGAACTGGAGGATTACACCACCATCGCGGGCGAATTGATCCGTCACACGCCGCCGGAGATTATCTATCATCGTATTTCCGCCAGCGCGCGGCGGCCCACGCTGCTGGCGCCGCTATGGTGCGAAAACCGCTGGACCGGGATGGTGGAAATTGATCGTTACCTGAGCCGCGAGGGCGTTCAGGGCTCGGCATTAGGAACGCCCTGGCAGGCAAATCCTCCTGCTATCGCCGTTTAACGCCGCGTTGAAACGGCGATAAATGGATTCTACCGCGCACTTTTTTTCACAACCTTCAGCGTAACGGCCGGAATTGAGTATTATTGAGCGGTACGCAGCAAAGGAACATCCTATGAAGCAAATCCGTTTATTGGCACAGTATTACGTCGACCTGTTGGTCAAACTTGGGCTGGTTCGTTTTTCGCTATTACTGGCTCTGGTGCTGGTGATACTGGCGATGGTTGTGCAAATGGCGGTGACCATGGTGCTGCATGGTCGGGTCGAAAGTATCGATGTGATCCGCTCTATCTTCTTCGGTTTGTTGATCACCCCCTGGGCGGTCTATTTCCTGTCGGTGGTGGTCGAGCAACTGGAAGAGTCGCGCCAGCGTCTGTCAAAGCTGGTGGATAAGCTGGAAGAGATGCGCGAGCGCGACCTGAAGCTCAATATTCAGTTAAAAGACAACATTACCCAGCTTAACCAGCAGAATGCCGAGCGTGAGAAGGCGGAGGCCGAGCGCCAGAAAGTGCTGGAGCAGCTCACCGTCGAGATGAAAGAGCGCGAAGTGACGCAAATCCAGCTCGAGCAGCAATCGTCGTTTCTGCGCTCCTTTCTGGATGCCTCGCCGGACCTGGTTTTCTATCGCAACGAAGACAAAGCGTTTTCTGGCTGCAACCGCGCCATGGAGTTACTGACCGGCAAAAGCGAGAAACAGCTTATCGGCCTACAGCCGCACGATGTCTATGCGCCGGAAGCGGCGGAAAAGGTCATTGAGACCGATGAGAAAGTGTTCCGTCACAACGTCTCGCTGACCTATGAACAGTGGCTCGATTATCCCGATGGCCGCAAAGCCTGTTTTGAAATCCGTAAAGTGCCGTACTACGACCGCGTGGGCAAACGCCACGGGCTGATGGGCTTTGGCCGCGACATTACCGAACGCAAGCGCTACCAGGATGCGCTGGAACGCGCCAGCCGCGACAAGACCACCTTTATTTCTACCATCAGCCACGAGCTGCGCACGCCGTTGAACGGCATCGTCGGCCTGAGCCGCATTTTGCTGGATACCGACCTCACGGCAGAACAGCAAAAATACCTGAAAACGATCCACGTCTCCGCCGTCACGCTTGGCAATATCTTTAACGATATTATCGACATGGATAAGATCGAACGCCGCAAAGTGCAGCTTGATAACCAGCCGATCGACTTCACCGGCTTCCTGGCGGACCTCGAAAACCTCTCCGGCTTACAGGCGCAACAAAAAGGGCTGCGCTTTGTTATGGAGCCTGCTCTGCCGCTGCCGCATAAGGTCATCACCGACGGGACGCGCCTGCGTCAGATTATCTGGAACCTGATCAGCAACGCGGTGAAATTCACCCAGAAAGGCCAGGTAACGGTGCGGGTCAGCTACGAAAACAGCATGCTGCGGTTCGAAGTGGAGGATTCCGGTATCGGCATCCCGCAGAACGAGCAGGATAAAATCTTCGCCATGTATTATCAGGTAAAAGACAGCCACGGCGGCAAGCCCGCTACCGGCACCGGTATCGGCCTGGCGGTATCGCGGCGGCTGGCGAAAAACATGGGCGGCGATATCACCGTCAGCAGCCATCCCGGCAAAGGCTCGGTATTTACCCTGACGGTTCAGGCGCCGCGCGTGGCGGAAGAGATCGACAGCACCTCTGACGAGGACGATATGCCGCTACCGGCACTGCATGTGCTGCTGGTGGAAGACATTGAACTGAACGTGATTGTCGCTCGTTCGGTGCTGGAAAAAATGGGTAACAGCGTCGATGTGGCGATGACCGGCCAGGAAGCGCTGGATATGTTTAAACTGGGCGAATACGACCTGGTGCTGCTGGACATCCAACTCCCGGACATGACCGGGTTGGATATCTCCCGCAAGCTGACCAGCCAGTTCGACGCCAGTGAGTTGCCGCCGCTGGTGGCGTTGACCGCCAACGTGCTGAAAGATAAAGCCGAGTACCTGGCGGCGGGCATGGATGATGTGCTCAGCAAACCTTTGTCCGTCCCGGCGCTCACCGCGATGATCAAGAAATTCTGGGATTCCCGTTCAAACCATGAGGAGAGGATCGTGTCACTCGAACAACACAGCAAACAGAATGCATTGTTGGATATCGCCATGCTGGAGCAGTACATGGAACTGGTTGGGCCGAAACTGATCACTGACGGTCTGGCCGTGTTTGAGAAAATGATGCCGGGCTACCTGAGCGTGCTGGACTCCAATCTCACCGCCCGGGATCAAAAAGGGATCACGGAAGAGGGGCATAAGATCAAAGGCGCGGCGGGATCGATCGGGTTACGCCACCTCCAGCAAGTTGCCCAGCAGATCCAGTCTCCGGATCTTCCGGCATGGTGGGATAACGTTGGTGAGTGGATTGAAGAGTTGAAACAGGAGTGGCAAAACGACGTGGCGGTATTGAAAGCGTGGGTAGCGAATGCACCAAAAAAATGACCCCGGCTATACCGGGGTGCGCGAATACTGCGCCAACACCAGGGAAATCGAGGCCATGTTAGTGGTGTTGTGTTAGTCGAGTAACATGGCCGGGTAGATGAAACAGCACGTGCATTAAGATAGCAAAACTTAAATTTATTGTTACGTGAATCAGTTAAATGTGTGAAGCATAGCGTTTTATAAGCGTAATTAATCTGCTTCGGGAGCCAGGAAGAAAGGAAAATCACGATGAAAAAAATTGGCGTGGTGTTGGCAGGATGTGGCGTTTATGACGGCGCTGAGATCCATGAAGCGGTGATCACTTTACTGGCGCTGGCGCGGCAGGGCGCGCAAGCCTGCTGCTTTGCGCCGGATAAACCTCAGGCCGATGTGATCAATCATCTGACCGGGGATCCTATGGCGGAAAGCCGCAATGTGCTGATCGAAGCGGCGCGTATTGCCCGGGGCGCGATCGCGCCTCTCAGCGCGGCGAATGCCGATGAACTGGACGCGCTGATCGTGCCGGGCGGCTTTGGTGCGGCGAAAAACCTCAGCAATTTCGCCAGCCAGGGCAGCGAATGCGGCGTTGATCCTGAACTCAAGCGCCTGGTGCAGGCGATGCACGCGGCGGGTAAACCGCTGGGATTCCTGTGCATCGCGCCCGCCATGCTGCCGAAACTGATCCCCGCGCCGTTGCGCCTGACCATCGGCACCGACATCGACACCGCCGAAGTCATCGAAGAGATGGGTGGCGAACACGTTCCTTGCCCGGTGGAAGACATCGTGGTGGACGAAGAGAACAAACTGGTCACTACCCCGGCGTACATGCTGGCTAAACGCATTGATGAAGCGGCGGATGGTATCGAGAAACTGGTCGCCAGGGTGTTGGATCTGTGCGAATGACGCGGGGCCGCTTGCCGATCGTCGGTACGCTGAAGCGTGGAGTTATCCGCTTACTATTAGGGATCGCCAGTTTGTGGATCGCCGGGATCCTGCTGTTCAGCATGCTGCCGGTGCCTTTTTCCGCGGTGATGATTGAGCGGCAGCTTTCCGCCTGGCTGCACGGTGATTTCGGCTATGTGGCGCATTCTGACTGGGTCGGCATGGATGAGATCTCGCCGTGGATGGGCCTGGCGGTGATAGCCGCCGAGGATCAAAAATTCCCGGAGCACTGGGGATTTGATATGGCGGCGATCCAGAAAGCCGTCGCCCATAACGAACACCATGAAACCCGCATTCGCGGTGCGTCAACGCTGTCTCAGCAAACGGCGAAAAATATGTTTCTGTGGGATGGCCGCAGCTGGCTGCGCAAGGGGCTGGAGGCGGGGTTAACCGTGGGGATCGAGACCGTGTGGAGTAAGCGGCGGATCCTGACGGTGTATCTGAACATTGCTGAATTCGGTAATGGGATCTTTGGGGTGGAAGCCGCCGCGCAGCATTATTTCAATAAGCCGGCCAGCCAGCTTAGCGCCTCGCAGGCTGCGTTGCTGGCCGCCGTGCTGCCCAACCCGTTGCGTTTTAAAGCCGATGCGCCATCAGGCTACGTGCGTGCGCGCCAGGCGTGGATCCTGCGTCAAATGCGCCAGCTTGGCGGGGAGTCGTATATGGCTCAGCACCAGCTCCACTGAGCGTTAGTCTTCGTCGAAACCGGCGTTGAATAACGCAATCACTGCCGCCAGCGCTTCGACTTCCTGCGGGCCGTTGGCTTCGATTTCAATATGACCGCCCTGTGCGGAATCCAGCATCAACAGACCGATAACGCTGCTGGCTTCCGCTTCGGTGCCCGCTTCGTTTCGCAACAACACTTCTGCATTAAAACTCTGGACGAGCTCAAACAGCTTCATCGCCGGGCGCGCATGCATGCCCAGCTTATTGGTGATTTCAACGGTTTGTTTGACGGTCATGTTTTACGTTTTTCCAGCGTGCGATGGCGGGACTGGACGTTTTTACCGCGCGAGCGGAAATAGTCAGCCAGCTGCTCGGCGATGTACACGGAGCGGTGTTTACCGCCTGTACAGCCGATGGCCACCGTTAAGTAGCTACGATTGTTGGTTTCCAGCATTGGCAGCCACAACTCAAGATAGCTGCGCGTCTGGTAAATGAAGTTATGCACTTCGGTATGGCGGTCCAGGAATGCCGCAACGGGCTTATCCAGGCCGGTCATCGGACGAAGTTTCGGGTCCCAGTGCGGGTTAGGTAAAAAGCGCACGTCAAACACGTAGTCCGCATCAATAGGAATGCCGTGTTTAAAGCCAAAGGATTCAAATACCATGGTCAGCTCACGTTCGCGTTTGCCCAACAGACGGGTACGCAGCATTTCCGCCAGTTCGTGGACCGACATTTCAGAGGTATCGACGATCAAGTCGGCGCGGGAACGCAGCGGCTCCAGCAGATCGCTCTCCTGATCGATGGCGCTTTCCAGCGACAGATTTTTGCTGGAGAGGGGATGCAGGCGGCGAGTATCGCTGTAACGGCGGATCAGCGTGTTGCGATCGGCATCGAGAAACAGCAGTTGCGGGGAGAACGTGTCCGGCAGGTTATTCATCGCCTGTTCGAAAATTTCCGGCGATTCCGGCATATTGCGAACGTCAATGCTGACAGCGGCGGAAATATGATTATCCGACAGCGTCCGGGCAAGATCGGGCAGCAGCACAACCGGCAGGTTGTCGACGCAATAAAAACCCATATCCTCCAGCGCCCGCAACGCCACGGACTTTCCTGAGCCTGAGCGTCCGCTGACAATCATCAATACCATCTCGATTTCTCCCACACGGCAGGCTGCATCGGTGCAGCCAGGGTGACTTCCTCCACCCGGTTATTCACTTTGGTTTTCATTGCTGCCTTCAGTAATGATCTGATACAGCTCTTCGTCGCTTTGCGCGGCGCGCAGGCGACGGCAAATCGTTTTGTCCGCCAGACGTTTCGCCACCAGGGACAGGGTATGCAAATGCGTTTTAGTCTGGTCCGCCGGGACCAGTAGGGCAAACAGCAGGTCTACGGGTTGGTTATCAATGGCGTCAAAGGCGATAGGCGTTTCAAGCTGCACAAACACGCCCACGGCGCGTAAGGTATCTTCCTCCAGCTTGCCGTGGGGAATGGCAATGCCATTGCCAATACCGGTACTGCCCATACGTTCACGAGTCAGGATCGCTTCAAATACCACCTGAGGCGGCAGGCTTAACTGTTTTGCGGCCAGTTCACTGACTATTTCCAGCGCGCGTTTTTTGCTCTGGCAGTGAACGCCGCTGCGGGTACATTCCTGGTTAAGGACACTGCTTAAATCATAAGTCATCATATTTTCACCTAAGCATTCTCAATGCCAACGGCTCGTCGTCAGTGACCACGAGCCGTTGAAACACCAGGTAAACGCCCGGACTCTTAATGTTGTTTTAGTTTATCTTTATGTTTAGTCAATTGACGCGCCAGTTTATCAATAAGCCCGTCGATGGCTGCATACATGTCTTGCCCTTCCGCACTGGCATGGATCTCCCCACCGTTCACATGCAATGTCGCATCGGAAATGTGAGTGACCTTCTCCACTTTCAGCACAATATAGACCTGGTTTATCCTTTCAAAATACTGCTCCAGCTTGGCGAACTTCGTGTTCAAAAACTCGCGCAAAGATTCAGTGATTTCGACGTTATGTCCTGTGATGTTGAGCTGCATAGTGTCTTCCTTATCGGTTATGTCAGACCAGTTGTTTACGCTGGTTTGACGGCGGAATGGACAGAGACTCTCGATATTTGGCGACGGTACGGCGAGCCACCATGATACCTTGTTCAGACAGCATGGAGGTCAGCTTACTGTCGCTCAGGGGTTTTGCCGGATTCTCTCCGGCAATCAATTTCTTAACCAGCGCCCGAATCGCAGTGGAAGAGGCTTCGCCGCCGCCTTCGGTATTCACGTGGCTGGAGAAGAAATATTTCAGTTCAAAAATGCCGCGCGGGCTATGTAAATATTTCTGGGTTGTGACGCGCGAAATGGTGGATTCGTGCATCTCGACGGCCTGGGCGATATCCGCCAGCACCATCGGCTTCATATGTTCTTCGCCGTGTTCAAAAAACGCTTGTTGCTGCTCCACAATGCAGCGGCTGACGCGTAACAGCGTATCGTTGCGGCTTTCCAGGCTTTTTATCAGCCAGCGCGCTTCCTGCAGATTGCTGCGGATAAACTGGCCGTCGGCTTCGTTACGCGCGCTACTGCCCATTGAGGCGTACTGCTGATTGATTTTTAATCGCGGGATGCTGTCGGCATTCAGTTCTACCGTCCAGACGCCGTTGTGCTTACGCACCAGCACATCAGGAATGACATATTCCGGCTCACTGGTTTGAATTGACTGGCCTGGCCGGGGATCGAGGGACTGGATAAAATTGACCGCTTCTTTCAGGACGTCTTCTTTCAGTCGCGTAACGCGCATCAGCGTGCGGAAATCGTGATTCGCCAGCAGATCGAGATGGTCGCTGACGATTCGCCGCGACTCTTCCAGCCAGGGCGTATCTTTGGAATATTGCGAAAGCTGAATGAGCAGGCAGTCGCGCAGATCGCGGGCGGCGACGCCGACAGGATCAAAACGCTGGACGCGCTTAAGCACCGCTTCGACTTCTTCAATATCCGTTTCGTCATCGCCAATGCTTTCCAGAATCTCTTCCAGAGTCACGGTGAGGTAGCCGGTATCGTCCACAGCATCGACGATAGAAGTGGCAATCGCACGGTCGGTATCGGAAAACGGCGTCAGCTCAACCTGCCACATCAGGTAATCCTGCAGCGACTGGGTGGTTTCGCCCTGATAGATGGGCAGTTCATCATCCTGATAATCCACCCCGTTTCCCGACGGGGTGCCGGCGGTGTAGATTTCGTCCCAGCTGGCGTCTAACGGCAGTTCGTCCGGCATCTCTTTTTGTTCGAGGGCGTCGGCGGTGTCCAGCGTTTCGGTATCCCGGGTTTCCTGAGCGTCTATCTCATCATGAAAGTCGGTTTGCTCGAGCAACGGATTGCTGTCCAGCGCCTGTTGCAGCTCCTGCTGGAGTTCTAACGTAGACAACTGCAGCAAGCGAATCGCCTGTTGCAGTTGCGGCGTCATGGCAAGCTGTTGGCTCAGCCTCAGTTGCAAACCTTGCTTCATATTCAGAGCAACATTCCTCAGGTTTATACCCTCACTGTCTCAACCGCGTCTGCATCAAAGGCCGACGCGGTGAAGCGGTAAGGGGTACACACGTCAATTATACCTGCACAGGCAGATTCTGAAGCTTCGACAGGGAGCTTCAACCCTCTGTGATTTGCTCTACCGTATCAGAGTCTGAACTCTTCCCCAAGATACACACGTTTAACTTGTTCGTCTTGCAGGATTTGGTCAGGCGTACCGTGCGCAATCAGATTGCCCTGGCTCACAATGTAAGCGCGTTCGCACACGGCCAGCGTTTCGCGGACGTTATGGTCGGTAATTAACACACCCAAACCGCTGTCGCGTAGATGCTCAATAATACGTTTAATATCAATTACCGAGATGGGATCTACCCCAGCAAACGGCTCATCGAGCAGAATAAATTTGGGATTCGCCGCCAGGGCGCGGGCGATTTCGACACGGCGACGTTCACCGCCCGACAGCGACTGGCCGAGGCTGTTACGCAGATGGTCGATGTGAAACTCTTCCATTAGCTCGACGGCGCGATCTTCGCGCTGCTCGCTGGTGAGATCGTCACGGATCTGCAACACCGCCATCAGGTTGTCGTAAACGCTTAAGCGCCGGAAAATCGACGCTTCCTGCGGAAGGTAGCCAATGCCGCGGCGGGCGCGGGCATGCAACGGCAGCAGGCTAATGTCTTCATCATCAATGATAATGTTCCCGGCATCGCGCGGGACAATCCCCACCACCATATAGAACGTCGTGGTTTTACCCGCTCCGTTCGGGCCAAGCAGGCCGACAATTTCGCCTGAATTCACCGTCAGGCTCACATCCTCGACGACGCGGCGGCCTTTGTAGGCTTTCGCGAGGTTTTTCGCTGTTAATGTTGCCATAAAAAATTAGTTACTCTTATTGGGCGCAGGCGCATTGGCGGGTTTGTTCTTATCCTGGAGCTGTGAGGGCACCAGCACGGTCGTCACGCGTTTGCCTTTATCGCTAAACGCCTGCATCTTCTGCTCTTTGACCAGATAGGTGATTTTGTCACCTTTGATGTTGCTGTCCAGTTGCTCAAGGAAGGCATTACCGGTCAGGACCACAAAGTCATTCTGCAGCTCGTAATGCATGGTATCGGCATGGCCTTTAACCGGTTTGCCGTTGTCCTGCATTTGAAAGAACGTGGCGGGTTTGCCGTAGCCGTCGATCACCTCTTTGCCGCTCTCGCCGCCCGGACGGGTGACCACCACTTTATCGGCATTGATTTTAATGGTGCCCTGGGTCACCACAACATTGCCCGTAAAAGTCACGACATTGCCCTGCATATCCAGCGACTGTTGATCGGATTCGATATGAATCGGCTGATCGGTATCACCGGTCAACGCCAGCGCAGGAAAAGCCGCCGCCAGCAACGCACCGGATAAGGCAAGGTTAAGGCTGAGTTTGTTTATTTGGAATTTCATAGGACGTTCTAACCTTTTCAATCAGCTCGGCATTTTTGCTGCGTAAGTTTCCGCGCATTTTCAGGCCGCTGGAGTTAAAGCTGGTGCCGTATAACGTCACCAGATCGTCTGACGCAACATCCTGCGTCACCAGATTAATCTGCGCGTTATCGGTGGTAATTTTTCGTAGTTGCGCTTCAGGGGTCAACGCGTCAACAACCACATTGCCTTGCAGATAAAGCATCCGGTCATTGGTGAGTTTGGCTTTATCTGACGTGATTGACCAGGTCGGGATCTTATTCGCATCCAGCATGATCATGACAGGTTTTGTAAACCACGACACGCCAGTATCAGAAAAATATTCAACGTGTTGCGCTTCCAGCTGGTAATTCAGCGCCCCTTCAGGGCTATAAACCAGCGTGTTGGATTGCTCGCTTTGATACGTCGGCTCGTTGCTATTATTAACGACCTGTGTCGCGTCATCCTGGCTCGTCAAATTAATGCCGATCAACACCAGCGTGACCAGCGCGAGCAAAATGATAACCCAACGTCTGGTTTTGCTCATATCGATTGCCCTTTGGCGTCTTCCAGTTTCCCCTGCGCCAGCAGTAGCAAATCGCACACTTCACGCACCGCGCCCCGGCCGCCCGGGATGTGGGTCACATAATCCGCGCGCGGCGTCAGCAGAGGATGCGCGTCGGCGACCGCCACGCTAAGCCCGACTTCCGCCATCACCGGCCAGTCGATCAGATCGTCGCCGACATAGGCGACCTGTTGCGCCGATAGCGACAGCTTTTCCAGCAGCTCGCGATAGGCGATCAGCTTATCCGACTGGCCCTGGTACAAGTGTGTAATCTTCAGGGTGGCGCACCGGTCTTCCAGCAGTTTGGCTTTACGTCCGGTGATAATGGCCACCTCAATGCCTGAGGTCAGTGCGCAGCGTATGCCATAGCCATCGCGCACATTGAACGCTTTGAGCTCTTCGCCATTATTGCCCATATAAATCAGGCCGTCAGACATCACTCCGTCGACGTCCAGAATCAACAGGCGGATCTTCTGCGCCTTGTGAATGACTTTTGCGCTCACCGGCCCGTAGCAGGTGGTGATAGCAGCATCATGGTTACTCATTAACGACTTATCCTTCATTACACTACGCCAGCGCGCAGCAGATCGTGCATATGTACCACACCCATTAACAGGTCGCCATCCGCGACCAGAACGGAGGTAATATGCCGTGATTGCATCAGGTTCAACGCATCTACCGCCAGGGTGCCCGGGCGAACACGCACACCGCCAGGTGTCATCACTTCGGCGATACTCAGGGTACGCACATCTGCGCCCATATCCAGCACGCGGCGCAAATCACCATCGGTAAAGACGCCTTCAATTTTCATCAGGTCATCGCAAATCACCACCATGCCCAGCCCTTTACGGGTGATCACCAGCAGGGCGTCGCGCAAGGACGCCTCTTTGCTGACATGCGGGATTTCGTCGCCGCTGTGCATAATATCGTTAACGCGCAGCAATAACTTACGGCCCAGTGCGCCGCCAGGATGAGAGAGCGCAAAATCTTCCGCTGTAAAACCGCGCGCTTTTAATAGCGCGACAGCCAGCGCGTCGCCCATCACTAACGTGGCGGTGGTACTGGTGGTAGGCGCCAGCCCTAACGGGCAGGCTTCCTGCGGGACGTGGATGCAAAGATGAATATCCGCCGCTTTCGCCATGGCGCTTTCCGGGCGGCTGGTCATGCAGATTAACGGCACCCGCAGGCGCTTAAGCACCGGGATCAGGGCGAGTATTTCATTGGATTCGCCGGAGTTGGAAATCGCAATCACCACATCCTGGGCGGTGACCATGCCAAGATCGCCGTGGCTGGCTTCGCCGGGATGAACGAAAAATGCCGGCGTACCGGTGCTGGCAAACGTCGCCGCCATTTTTTTACCGATATGGCCGGATTTGCCCATCCCCATGACGATCACTTTGCCTGCGCAGTAAAACATCAGTTCGCAGGCCTTCACGAAATCGTCGTTAATGTACTGATCAAGCTGTGCCAGACCTTCACGTTCAATATCCAGGACGTCTTTCCCGGCCCGTTGAAAGTCAAAACCCGGTTGCAAATCTATATGCGACATATGCGTTTCCGATTCATCCATTGAGATAAGATGAGCCCCAAAAAAGCAGCGTCATCCATAACACAAAACCGATCAATAGCCCTGCGCCAGTGCGTTTGCCGATATGGCGCGCACGCCGCCAGCACAGCAGGGCGAAAAGGGCACTGACCCCCAGCATTACCCCGTAATCCCGGGTAAAGGCGAGGGTGTTGATAGCACCCGGCGCCAGCAGCGCCGGTAAACCTAACACAATGGCAATATTATAAATGCTGGAACCGATGATGTTGCCGATAGCAATATCATCTTCACCTTTGCGTACACCCGCAATCGCCGTAGCCAGCTCCGGCAAACTGGTGCCGATGGCGATAACCGTCAGGCCGATAGTCAACTCATCCACGGCAAAATAGTGCGCCGCCACTGTGGCGTTGTCGATCACCATGCGTGTGGCCATCGGCATAATGATCAACGCCACGGCTAACCACAGAAATGCCACCGGTAAGGTGCCGCCCCGGGGCAGTTCTGCCAGTTGTTCGCGCGTCAGGCTATCATTGCCCTGTTGCTGCGCAAGCTTCGCGATTTTAACGACAAACCACAGGTAACACACGGCAATCAGCAATAAAATTACGCCATCGATGCGCGACAGGGTACCATCATAAAGAAACAGGCCAGCCAGCGCGCTCATCAGCAACATTAGCGGCAATTCACGGCGAAGAATATCGGAATGCACGGTAAATGGATGCAATAATGCCGCCAGCCCGGCGATGAGCAGGATGTTGGTTATGTTAGAGCCCAGCGCCGTACCCACGGCTAAATCCAGTTGGCCATGCAACGCCGCTGCGACCGATACCATGATTTCTGGTAGGGATGTCCCGACGCTTACCACCGTCATGCCGATAATCAGCGGTGGAATATTAATGGAGCGACACAGCAACGAAGCCGCGAAAACCAGTCTATCGGCGCTATACACCACCAGAAATAAACCAATTACTAACAGCATCGTTGCTAACAGCATGCAAAGCCCTTTCTTCAGGTATAATCGCCGGCCCACTTTACCTGATGTACTGGCCGCTCAGAGGGAAAGACTCAGGATGGTTGTGAATTCTTAATTCTGACTTTTAGCGTCCGAAAAGTAAAACAAATGCCAGCTTTGGCTAACTCTGGTGGGTAATATTCTGTAAAAATGTTGGGTTTATGGTGATCTTACGCGCCATGCTTAACCTGAAATCACTTTAAGGATAAGTTGATGAGCCAGACTGACTCAAATCTGGTTGAGATCCAGGGAATGCGTTTTACGCGCGGCAGCCGTTGTATCTTTGATGATATTTCACTGACCGTACCCCGTGGAAAAATCACGGCCATCATGGGGCCGTCGGGGATTGGTAAAACCACGCTTCTGCGCCTGATTGGCGGCCAGATCCAACCCGATTGCGGCGAGATTTTATTTGATGGCGAAAATATTCCCGCCATGACGCGCTCACGCCTGTACCAGGTGCGTAAGCGAATGAGCATGCTTTTCCAGTCCGGCGCGCTGTTTACGGATATGAACGTCTATGAAAACGTGGCTTACCCGCTGCGCGAGCATACGCGCCTGCCTGCGCCGCTACTGAAAAGCACGGTCATGATGAAGCTGGAAGCCGTCGGTCTACGCGGCGCGGCTAAATTAATGCCGTCGGAACTTTCGGGCGGGATGGCGCGGCGGGCGGCGCTGGCGCGCGCCATTGCGCTGGAGCCGGACCTGATCATGTTTGACGAGCCGTTTGTCGGGCAGGACCCTATCACCATGGGCGTCCTGGTCAAATTGATCTCCGAACTGAACAGCTCGTTGGGCGTGACCTGCATTGTGGTATCGCATGATGTGCCCGAAGTATTAAGCATCGCGGATTATGCCTATATCGTGGCCGATAAACGTATCGTCGCCCACGGGCAGGCACAGGCGCTGCAAACCAATACCGACCCGCGCGTCAGGCAGTTCCTGGATGGCAACGCCGACGGGCCCGTGCCCTTCCGTTATCCTGCTGGCGATTACCAGCACGATCTTTTACCTGGAACAGGGAGTTAAGCCGCTCATGCTGTTAAATGCACTGGCATCGCTAGGCCACCGCACGCTGAAAAGCTGCGCGTCCTTTGGTCGTGCCGGTTTGATGTTATTCAATGCGCTGGTTGGGAAACCGGAATTCCGCAAGCACGCGCCGCTCCTGATGCGCCAGTTGTATAACGTCGGCGTGCTGTCGATGGTTATCATCATGGTATCCGGCGTTTTTATCGGCATGGTACTGGGGTTGCAGGGCTATCTGGTGTTAACCACCTATAGCGCGGAAACCAGTCTCGGCATGCTGGTGGCGCTGTCATTGTTGCGCGAACTGGGCCCGGTGGTGGCAGCACTGCTGTTCGCCGGGCGTGCCGGTTCGGCGCTGACGGCGGAGATTGGCCTGATGCGCGCCACTGAGCAGCTTTCCAGTATGGAAATGATGGCGGTCGATCCGTTACGCCGGGTCATTTCACCGCGCTTTTGGGCAGGGGTGATTTCATTGCCGCTGTTAACCATTATTTTCGTTGCCGTGGGGATCTGGGGCGGCGCGCTGGTGGGTGTCAGCTGGAAAGGTATTGATGCGGGCTTCTACTGGTCGGCGATGCAAAGCGCCATCGACTGGCGTATGGATCTGGTCAACTGTCTGATTAAGAGTGTCGTTTTCGCCATTACGGTAACGTGGATCGCGTTATTCAATGGTTATGATGCTATCCCGACTTCAGCAGGGATTAGCCGGGCAACTACACGTACTGTTGTGCACGCATCGCTGGCCGTTCTTGGCCTGGATTTTGTGCTTACTGCACTGATGTTTGGGAATTAAGTCATGCAAACGAAGAAAACTGAAATCTGGGTCGGCGTCTTTATGCTGGTGGCACTGCTGGCGGCGCTGTTTATTTGCCTGAAAGTGGCGAATGTCACGTCGATGCGCACGGAGTCGACGTACCGCATTTATGCCACCTTCGATAATATCGGCGGCCTGAAAGCGCGTTCGCCGGTGCGTGTCGGCGGGGTGGTGATTGGCCGGGTCGCCGATATCGAACTCGATCCGAAAACCTATTTGCCGCGCGTCGCGATGGACATCGAAGAACGCTATAACCAAATCCCGGATACCAGCTCGCTGTCGATCCGCACGTCTGGCCTGCTGGGCGAGCAATATCTGGCATTGAATATCGGTTTTGACGATCCTGAGCTAGGATCGTCAATTCTGAAAGAGGGCGGCACGATTCAGGACACCAAGTCCGCTATCGTGCTTGAAGACCTGATTGGTCAGTTCCTGTACAAGAGCAACAGCGGCGAGAATCAGAATCCAGGCGATGCGCCAGCGCCTGGCGCCGAACATAATGGATCAATGCCTCAAAACGGCACGACGAACTAACTGGAGAATCACACTATGTTTAAACGTCTGTTAATGGTCGCCATGCTGGTGATTGCCCCGTTGGCGCACGCTGCCGATCAGTCTAATCCCTATAAGCTGATGACTGAAGCGGCCCAGAAAACCTTTGATCGTCTTAAAAACGAGCAACCGCAAATTCGTAAAAACCCGGATTACCTGCGCCAGGTGGTGGATCAGGAACTGCTGCCTTACGTTCAGGTGAAATACGCCGGGGCGCTGGTGTTAGGTCGCTACTATAAAGACGCCACGCCTGCACAGCGTGACGCCTATTTCGCCGCGTTCCGCGAGTATTTGAAACAGGCCTACGGCCAGGCGCTGGCGATGTATCACGGCCAGACCTACCAGATTGCCCCGGAGCAGCCGCTGGGCGATGCGACGATCGTGCCGATTCGCGTCACCATTGTCGATCCGAATGGTCGCCCGCCGGTACGCCTGGATTTCCAGTGGCGTAAAAACACCCAAACCGGCAACTGGCAGGCGTATGACATGATTGCCGAAGGCGTCAGCATGATCACCACCAAACAAAACGAGTGGAGCGACGTGCTGCGCACCAAAGGCATTGATGGCCTGACCGCGCAGTTGCAGTCTATTTCCCGTCAACCGATCACGCTGGACGAGAAGAAATAATGGCCGACGCGCTGGAGTGGTTACGTGAGGAGGATCGGTTGATCCTGCGTGGCGAACTCGATCAGGAAACCGTGGTCGCGCTGTGGGAACAGCGCGAAGCGGCGATGGCGGGCATTGAGGTCATCGATCTCAATGCGCTGCAACGCGTCGATACGTCCGGCCTGGCGCTGCTGCTGCATCTGGTCGATATCGGCAGGCAGGGCGGTAAAACCGTAAACCTGGCCGGGATGAGCGAGAACTTAGCGACCCTTGCAAAGCTTTATAACCTGCCTGACAGACTTTTACCTGCCACGGTATCCTAAGCTTTTCAGTTAATTACTCCGAAAGCCTCGCAAACATTGATTGCGGGGCTTTTTGTTTGTTTAAGCGCGCCTCACTTTCCTCTAAAATGTTTGGCCTGTTTTCACTTAACGACCAATAGAGATACCCATGGAAAATCATGAAATCCAGACAGTGCTGATGAATGCGCTGCCCCTTCAGGAAGTTCACGTCACCGGCGACGGCAGCCACTTCCAGGTTATTGCAGTGGGTGACCTGTTTGCAGAGATGAGCCGGGTGAAAAAACAGCAGACGGTTTACGGACCGTTGATGGGCCTGATTGCCGAAAACCGCATCCATGCGGTGTCGATCAAAACGTACACGCCACAAGAGTGGGCGCGGGATCGCAAGTTAAGTGGTTTTTAAGCTGTGGGCCTGGTGCCGGCAGCCTTTTTGATTATTAAGAGATAAATTTCCATGGATAAATTTCGTGTACAAGGTCCGTGCCGGCTTCAGGGCGAGGTAACGATCTCTGGCGCTAAAAACGCGGCGCTGCCGATCCTGTTTGCTGCGCTGCTGGCAGAAGAGCCGGTTGAAATTCAGAACGTGCCGCAGTTGAAAGACATCGATACCACCATGAAACTGCTGAGCCAACTGGGCACCAAAGTTGAGCGCAACGGTTCCGTGTGGATTGACGCCAGCAACGTCAACATTTTCTGCGCGCCGTATGAACTGGTGAAAACCATGCGCGCCTCTATCTGGGCATTAGGGCCGCTGGTGGCGCGTTTTGGTCAGGGCCAGGTGTCTCTGCCGGGCGGTTGCGCGATTGGCGCACGTCCGGTGGATCTGCATATCGTCGGCCTTGAGCAACTGGGCGCCGAGATCAAACTGGAAGAGGGCTATGTCAAAGCCTCCGTCCAGGGCCGTCTGAAAGGCGCGCATATTGTCATGGATAAAGTCAGCGTTGGCGCAACGGTGACTATTATGTCCGCTGCGACGCTGGCTGAAGGCACCACGATTATTGAGAACGCCGCGCGCGAGCCGGAAATCGTTGATACCGCCAACTTCCTGAATACGCTCGGTGCGAAAATCACCGGTATGGGCACCGACCGCATCGTTATCGAAGGCGTTGAACGTCTGGGTGGCGGCGTTTATCGCGTGTTGCCGGACCGTATTGAAACCGGCACTTTCCTTGTCGCCGCCGCCGTTTCCGGCGGTAAAGTGGTGTGCCGCAATACCCGTCCGGATACGCTGGATGCCGTTCTGGCTAAGCTGCGTGAAGCGGGCGCTGACATTGAAATTGGCGAAGACTGGATCAGCCTGGATATGCACGGCAAGCGCCCGAAAGCGGTTAACGTGCGTACCGCGCCGCACCCGGCATTTCCCACCGATATGCAGGCGCAATTTACCCTGCTGAATCTGGTGGCGGAAGGAACCGGTGTGATCACTGAAACCATTTTCGAGAACCGTTTTATGCACGTGCCGGAACTGATCCGTATGGGCGCGCATGCCGAGATCGAAAGCAATACCGTGATCTGCCACGGCGTGGAAAAACTGTCCGGCGCGCAGGTGATGGCAACCGATTTACGCGCTTCGGCAAGCCTGGTACTGGCGGGCTGTATCGCCCAGGGCTCAACCTATGTCGACCGCATTTATCATATCGACCGTGGTTATGAGCGCATTGAAGAAAAACTACGTGGTTTAGGCGCCAATATTGAGCGTGTAAAAGCTAATTGATTCTTGTAATGGCGCGTTAATTAGCGCGATCAACAAGCCTGAAAAGCCGGGGATTGCCCCGGCTTTTCTTTTTTAACGCGATCGAATTAACTGCGAGCGATCGATAAATTCGTGGGTGTTCGGGTCGTAATAACGGGATGGCCAGATAACCCAGGGTTCTACCCCCAGCGCATCGGCAATAATACGTTCTCCTTTAGGCCAGGGCCGGGAAAGCGCGTTGGCCAGCGTGGATGAACTCAACCCTGCTTTACGTGACTCAGCGGCTAAAGAGGTCCCTCTTTTGCGTAACCCGGCAATAATGTCTGCCGAATGCCAGTCTTTAGTTTTCTTTTGCATGTTTTCCCTCTATACAAAAATGACGCGATCTCTCGTCTGCTGTTTTTTCCTGCAATAGATATAACATGAAAAGTTCCGAATGGTTCTTGTTAGTTTTAGATATAACCAGAAGTGTGCACAGATACGCACTATTTCATGCAAGCGGTGTAAGGTTCAGGAAGAAATTTCTGCGCCAGACGGCGCAGAAATGGGAGACGAAAGGGGATTAATGATCGCGTTGTACAGACATGTGCGCCAGGGCGATTAACGCTTCTCGGTATGGCGTATCGGGGAGCACGTCCAGGGCGGCGATGGCTTTATCCGCCTCCTCTTCGGCACGCTGGCGCGTCCACTCCAGCGAGCCGCATTCCGCCATGGCGTGAAGCACCGGCTCGAGAAGATGGCGGCCATTGCCCTGCTGAATAGCGTCGCGGATCATCTTCGCCTGATCCTCGGAGCCGTTCCACATGGCATGCAGCAGCGGCAGCGTGGGCTTCCCTTCATTGAGATCGTCACCCACGTTTTTACCCAGCCGTTCGCCGTCCGCGCTGTAGTCCAGCAAATCGTCAATCAACTGGAACGCGGTACCCAGATAGCGTCCATAATCCTGAAGCGCCTGTTCCTGCGCATCGCTGGCACCTGCCAGGATGCCGGAGCACTGAGATGCCGCTTCGAACAGCCGCGCAGTTTTGCTGTAAATGACGCGCATGTAGCTTTCTTCGGTAATGTCCGGATCGTTGACGTTCATCAACTGGAGGACTTCGCCTTCCGCAATAACGTTAACGGCCTCGGACATGACGCCCAGTACTTTTAAAGAACCGAGCTGGGTCATCATTTGAAAAGCGCGGGTATAAATAAAATCGCCAACCAGCACGCTGGCGGCGTTGCCGAACGCTGCGTTAGCCGTGGCTTTACCCCGGCGCATATCGGATTCATCCACCACATCGTCATGCAACAGCGTGGCGGTGTGAATGAACTCGATCAGCGCCGCAATGGTAACGTGCGCGTTGCCCTGGTAACCCAGCGCGCGAGCAGAAAGTACGGCAATCATCGGGCGGATGCGTTTACCGCCACCGCTCACAATGTAATAGCCTAACTGGTTGATAAGCTGAACATCCGAGTTGAGTTGCTCCAGGATGGTCGCATTAACGCCCGCCATATCTTGCGCGGTTAACTCATTAATTTTTTCTAAATTCATCGCAAAAGTCTGGCTATCGTCCTGTTTACCACAAGTATCAATGGAAGAACGTAAGATAATAGGGTTGAAGATGTAGGGTTGATTGTACCGTAAAAACGTAGCAGATAAACGTCACCATCAATGTTGTGTTTTTTTTCTGCGCTGTTTCACGACAGGACTTGTCAAAGGCTCACGATTTGCGTAATATTCGCGCCCTATTGTGAATATTTGTAGCGCACTCTGAATCCTATACAAGGCGTGCGCGGAAGCGGAGTTTTATATGTACGCGGTTTTCCAAAGTGGTGGTAAACAACACCGAGTAAGCGAAGGTCAGACCGTTCGCCTGGAAAAGCTGGACATCGCAACTGGCGAAGCTGTTGAGTTCGCTGAAGTTCTGATGATCGCAAACGGTGAAGATGTCAAAATCGGCGTTCCTTTCGTTGATGGCGGCGTAATCAAAGCTGAAGTTGTTGCTCACGGTCGTGGCGAGAAAGTTAAAATCGTTAAGTTTCGTCGTCGTAAACACTACCGTAAGCAGCAAGGCCATCGTCAGTGGTTCACTGATGTGAAAATCACTGGCATCAGCGCTTAATACAGGGGAGCAGATTAAATGGCACACAAAAAGGCTGGCGGCTCAACTCGTAACGGTCGCGATTCCGAAGCTAAACGTCTGGGCGTGAAACGCTTTGGCGGTGAAGCAGTTCTGGCAGGCAGCATCATCGTTCGTCAACGTGGCACTAAATTCCACGCTGGCACCAACGTAGGTTGCGGCCGTGACCACACTCTGTTCGCTTTGACTGACGGTAAAGTTAAGTTCGAAGTTAAAGGTCCGAAAAACCGTAAATTCATCAGCATCGTTGCTGAATAAGTTTTTCGTGTCCCGGTAACGGATTGAGCCCCGCACTTGTTGCGGGGCTTTTTACATTCCGTAACTGGAAAATTCTCCAGGGTTTTTCATGAAACAGCAGGCTGGCATCGGTATTCTTCTGGCGCTTACCACGGCGGTTTGTTGGGGCGCGCTTCCCATTGCGATGAAACAGGTCCTGACGGTAATGGAGCCGCCGACGGTGGTGTTTTACCGCTTTCTGATGGCATCGATTGGGTTAGGCTCAATCCTGGCCGTGAAAGGCAGGTTGCCGCCGCTTAAAATGTTTCGTAAACCGCGTTGGCTGATTCTGTTAGCTATCGCGACCGGAGGACTGTTCGGCAACTTTATTCTGTTCAGTTCTTCGCTGCAGTATTTAAGCCCGACGGCGTCGCAGGTGATTGGTCAGCTATCGCCTGTGGGAATGATGGTAGCCAGCGTTTTTATCCTCAAAGAGAAGATGCGTGGAACCCAGATTGTGGGAGCCATTATGCTGCTGTCCGGTCTGGTGATGTTTTTCAACACCAGCCTGATTGAGATCTTCACACGTTTAACGGATTACACGTGGGGCGTAATTTTCGGCGTAGGCGCCGCGACGGTTTGGGTGAGTTACGGCGTGGCGCAGAAAGTTTTGCTGCGACGTCTGGCCTCGCAACAGATCCTCTTTTTGCTGTACACTTTATGTACTATTGCGATGTTCCCGCTGGCCGCTCCTGAGGTCATCGGGCAACTAAGTACCTGGCAACTGGCATGCCTGGTTTTTTGCGGTTTGAACACACTGGTAGGTTATGGCGCGCTCGCTGAAGCAATGGCGCGCTGGCAGGCAGCGCAGGTTAGCGCATTGATTACGCTGACCCCGTTATTTACCCTGCTGTTTTCAGACTTGTTATCCATTGCCTGGCCCGATTTCTTCGCCAAACCGATGCTCAACGTATTGGGTTATGTCGGTGCGTATGTCGTGGTTGCGGGCGCGATGTATTCCGCCATTGGTCATCGTCTTTGGGGACGCTGGCGTAAAAACGAAGCGGTAGTCACGCTACCCCGCTCGGGCGAATGATTTACGGAGAAGTAAAATGAAGTTTGTTGATGAAGCAACGATTCTGGTCGTCGCGGGTGATGGCGGCAACGGTTGCGTTAGCTTCCGTCGCGAAAAATATATCCCGAAAGGCGGTCCTGATGGCGGCGATGGCGGTGACGGCGGCGACGTCTGGCTGGAAGCCGACGAGAACCTGAACACCCTGATCGACTACCGTTTCGAGAAATCGTTCCGCGCCGAACGCGGTCAGAACGGCCAGAGCCGCGACTGCACCGGTAAACGCGGTAAAGATGTCTCCATCAAGGTACCGGTCGGCACGCGCGTTATCGACCAGGGCACCGGCGAGACTATGGGCGATATGACCAAACATGGTCAGCGCCTGATGGTGGCAAAGGGCGGCTGGCACGGTCTGGGCAATACCCGCTTCAAATCGTCGGTCAACCGTACCCCGCGTCAGAAAACCATGGGTACGCCGGGTGAAAAACGCGATCTGCAACTGGAACTGATGCTGTTGGCTGATGTTGGTATGCTTGGCCTGCCGAACGCCGGTAAATCGACCTTTATCCGTGCGGTTTCCGCCGCCAAGCCGAAAGTGGCGGACTATCCGTTTACCACCCTGGTGCCAAGCCTGGGCGTGGTGCGTATGGATAACGAGAAGAGCTTCGTGGTTGCGGATATTCCCGGCCTGATCGAAGGCGCTGCGGAAGGGGCGGGTCTGGGTATTCGCTTCCTGAAACACCTCGAACGTTGCCGCGTCTTGCTGCACCTGATTGATATCGATCCGATCGACGGTTCCGATCCGGTAGAAAACGCCCGCGTGATCGTTGGCGAGCTGGAAAAATACAGCGAGAAACTGGCGGCTAAACCGCGCTGGTTAGTGTTCAATAAAATCGACCTGATCGATCGTGAAGATGCGCAACAGCGCGCTAAAGCGATTGCTGAAGCTCTGGGTTGGGAAGGGGAATATTACCTTATCTCCGCCGCCACGCAGCAGGGCGTGAATCCGCTGTGCTGGGATGTGATGAACTTCATCATCGAAAACCCGATCGTGCAGGAAAACACCGAAAACGGCCCGGAAAAAGTCGAATTTATGTGGGATGACTACCATCGTCAGCAGCTTGAAGAAATGGAAGCTGAAGCGGATGATGACTGGGACGACGACTGGGATGAAGATGACGACGAAGGCGTCGAAATCATCTACGAACGTTAATAAAAAGGCCGGGAATTCCCGGCCTTTTCCATTTAGTTATTTTGGTAGATGTCTTTGTATAAACGGCTTTCAAAACGTACCAGTGGAATACGGCGGTTGCGCTGATTGGCGGGCTCAACCGCGTAGCCGGATAAATACTGAATGAACGCCATCTTCTGACCGCTTGCGGTGGTGATAAACCCGGCCAGGTTATAGACACCCTGCAGCGAACCGGTTTTCGCCGATACCTTCCCGTTTACTCCCGCTTCATGAAGCCCGGCGCGATACTGCAACGAGCCGTCATAGCCGGCGAGAGGCAGCATAGAAATATAATTCAGTTGGGCATCATTCTGGGCGATGTATTGCAGCACCTGCATCATGGTGGCCGGGGAGATCAGGTTATGGCGCGACAGGCCAGAGCCATCCACCACGATACTGTTGCCCAAATCGACGCCCGCTTTTTGACGCAGGATCTGCCTTACCGCATCTGCGCCAGCACGCCAGGTTCCCGGTACGCCGAAGTATTCATGACCAATGGTGCGAAATACGGTGTCGGCAATCATGTTGTCGGATTTTTTCAGCATGATTTTTAGCAAATCGTGGAGCGGAGGCGACTGTTTGCTGGCGATAACCGTCGCCTGCGGGCCAGGCTGCGTCTGGCGCAAAAGCGTCCCGCTATAGCTGATGCCCGCTGTTTTCAGCTCTGCCTTTAATATTGCCCCGGCATAACCCGCGCCGTCCTGAATGGCAAACGCCAGCGGCAGCGGATCGGCGCGCTGCGTCAGGCAACCGGTCAGGGTGTAGCGGTTAAGATCGCCGGGCACCACGTCCAGTTCGCAATACTGTGCTTCCGGGGATCCCTTCGGCAGCGTTTTGACCTGGCTGAACATAGTGATCGGGTAATAAGAAGCGATACGTATAAACGCCATATCACCGGGTTTCGGCGCGCTATAGAGCGAGATGGAAAAACAGTTACGATCAACGATGGCGGCGGAAGGCGGGGCGCTAAAACACTGCGTCATGTCGTTCCACGGCCAGCCTGGCGCTTTATCGTGGCTGGCGAAAACCGAGGTATCAATCAGCACGTTTCCCTTAATTTCCTGGATGCCGGTTTTTTTCAGCGCCGCGACTAAATTGCGTACATCCTGGCGTTTAAACGTGGGATCGCCGCCGAAACGCAGGATCAAATCGCCGTTAAGCACGCCGTTCTCCTGGCTACCCCGGCTTTCCAGCGACGTCGTAAAGCGATAGTCAGGGCCAAGCTGCAGCAGCGCCGCCAGCGCCGTTATCACCTTCTGGGTACTGGCGGGGAGGGCCATCTGCTGGCTGTGATAATCAATTGCCGGGGTTTGGCTGCCGACTTTCTGCACCATCAGCGCAAGGTTTGTGCCGGCGGGGAGTTGATTAATGTATTCTTCGACGTTTGCTGCGTTCGCAGTCAACGCCATACTTGTGGCCAATCCAATGACAAATCTGGTAAATCGCATAATCTCGCGGTAACAGCCTGGAAACGTGCCGTCATACTACGGTGCATCGCACGGTAAAGTAAACGATGACCCTCAGGGAACTTCAGGTTAAAATGCCTATCAAAATGCAAAATCGTTCCTGACCTGGTGCCTTGCTCCGGGTCGGTTTTTTTTTGTTTGTTACCCGGTGCCTGCGGGTTTTAGCCGGGGCGACATACTGGCCGTGGCGGAGTTTCCGCTGCGAAAAGGACTGTTTGAGAGGTATAAAAATGCAAGCGATTCCGATGACCTTACGTGGTGCCGATAAATTGCGCGAAGAACTGGAGTTCCTGAAATCCGTTCGTCGTCCGGAGATCATTGCCGCAATTGCCGAAGCGCGTGAACATGGCGACCTGAAAGAGAACGCTGAATACCACGCCGCGCGTGAGCAGCAGGGTTTTTGTGAAGGGCGCATCAAAGATATCGAAGCCAAGCTTTCGAATGCCCAGGTGATTGATATCACTAAAATGCCGAACAATGGGCGTGTGATTTTTGGTTCAACCGTAACCGTGTTGAATCTGGATTCTGATGAAGAGCAAACCTACCGCATCGTGGGTGATGACGAGGCCGATTTTAAGCAAAACCTGATCTCGGTGAACTCGCCTATTGCGCGTGGTCTGGTAGGGAAAGAAGTCGACGATGTGGTCGTCATCAACACCCCAGGCGGGCAGGTTGAATTCGAAATCGTGAAAGTCGAATATCTTTAATATTGGCGTTTATGAACGCACATTTTCGGTCTAATCCGAATGGTTAAAGAATATACGTCTGCGTTGAAAGTTTGACGGCGGGCGTGAAATAAAAACCGTGGCGATTGCACAACGAAAATCTGCGGCTATTGTAAAGCCAGGTAAAAGGCCGCGATGCGGCCTTTTAACATCACACAGAGCATGGCATTTTGCTCAGCGCTGCCACATTATTGTTACAATTATGTGGACTCATCCAATGATGATTAACGCGGCAGAGAAATTTTGCGCTCTTGTGAAGGACGGTACAGAACGAGCGTTTTACCGATAACCTGGACATTACAGGCGCCGGTTTCCCGCACGATGGCCTCAACGACCAGGGTTTTCGTTTCGCGGTCTTCCGTGGCGATTTTCACCTTGATCAGCTCATGATGCGTCAGCGCTTGTTCAATCTCGGCCAGTACCCCTTCGGTCAAACCATTATTGCCAAGCATAACAACGGGCTTGAGCGGATGTGCCAGACCTTTCAGGTGCTGTTTTTGTTTAGTACTCAGATTCATCGGTTTTTTTACTTACGTTGGGATTGAAAACGGTTCATTCTACCGCCATCTCCCATTAATACCCAACAGATTTCAAATTGTACTGCGATGCGAAACCGCAGGGTATTCAGCCTGACGGCACGTGGGTAGCACGATGAACCCGGATGGAAATTGAAATGACAGGTAAAAAGCGTTCTGCCAGCTCGAGCCGCTGGCTCCAGGAACACTTTAGCGATAAATATGTTCAACAGGCTCAGAAAAAAGGGTTACGTTCCCGAGCCTGGTTTAAACTTGATGAAATACAGCAAAGTGACAAACTTTTTAAGCCAGGAATGACGGTTGTCGATCTTGGCGCTGCACCCGGCGGTTGGTCCCAGTATGTGGTCACGCAGATTGGCGGCCAGGGTCGCATTATCGCATGCGATCTTTTACCTATGGATCCTATCGTCGGTGTGGACTTTATTCAGGGCGATTTTCGTGATGAATTAGTCGTGAAAGCGCTGCTGGAGCGTGTAGGTGAGAGTAAAGTACAGGTTGTCATGTCGGATATGGCGCCAAATATGAGCGGGACACCTGCTGTTGATATTCCTCGCTCCATGTATCTGGTCGAACTGGCTCTGGATATGTGTCGCGATGTGTTGGCGCCGGGTGGTAGTTTTGTAGTGAAGGTGTTCCAGGGCGAAGGTTTCGATGAGTATCTAAGGGATATTCGCTCCCTGTTTACGAAGGTGAAAGTTCGTAAGCCGGATTCTTCCCGTGCCCGTTCACGTGAAGTTTACATTGTAGCGACTGGGCGCAAACTATAGTACCCTGACGCTGTTTGTTAACACAGTTGTAATATGAGGTTAATCCCTTGAGTGACATGGCGAAAAACCTAATACTCTGGCTGGTCATTGCCGTTGTGCTGATGTCAGTATTCCAGAGCTTTGGGCCCAGCGAGTCGAATGGCCGTAGGGTGGATTACTCTACCTTCTTGCAGGAAGTTAACCAGGATCAGGTTCGCGAAGCGCGTATCAACGGACGTGAAATCAACGTTACCAAGAAAGACAGTAACAAATACACGACTTACATCCCCGTTAACGACCCGAAGCTGCTTGATAACCTGATTACCAAAAACGTAAAAGTGGTTGGCGAGCCGCCTGAAGAGCCAAGCCTGCTGGCTTCCATCTTTATTTCCTGGTTCCCAATGCTGTTGCTGATTGGCGTCTGGATCTTCTTTATGCGCCAGATGCAGGGCGGCGGCGGTAAAGGCGCCATGTCGTTCGGTAAGAGCAAGGCGCGTATGCTGACCGAAGACCAGATTAAGACCACGTTCGCCGACGTCGCCGGTTGCGACGAAGCGAAAGAAGAAGTGGGCGAACTGGTTGAATATCTGCGTGAACCGAGCCGCTTCCAGAAGCTGGGCGGTAAGATCCCGAAAGGCGTGCTGATGGTTGGCCCTCCGGGTACCGGTAAAACCCTGCTGGCGAAAGCCATCGCGGGCGAAGCGAAAGTGCCGTTCTTCACCATTTCAGGTTCCGACTTCGTAGAAATGTTCGTTGGCGTGGGTGCATCCCGCGTTCGTGACATGTTCGAACAGGCCAAGAAAGCCGCGCCGTGCATCATCTTTATCGATGAAATCGACGCCGTAGGCCGTCAGCGTGGAGCGGGTCTGGGCGGCGGTCATGACGAACGTGAACAAACCCTGAACCAGATGCTGGTTGAAATGGATGGTTTCGAAGGTAACGAAGGCATTATCGTTATCGCGGCGACTAACCGTCCTGACGTGCTTGACCCAGCGCTGCTGCGTCCAGGCCGTTTCGACCGTCAGGTTGTGGTTGGCCTGCCGGATGTGCGTGGCCGTGAGCAGATCCTGAAAGTGCATATGCGTCGCGTTCCGCTGTCTCCGGACATCGATGCGGCCATTATCGCACGCGGTACCCCGGGCTTCTCCGGTGCGGATCTCGCCAACCTGGTGAACGAAGCCGCGCTGTTTGCCGCTCGCGGTAACAAACGCGTTGTTTCAATGGTTGAGTTCGAAAAAGCGAAAGACAAAATCATGATGGGTGCGGAACGCCGCTCCATGGTGATGACCGAAGCGCAGAAAGAATCCACCGCGTATCACGAAGCAGGCCACGCCATTATTGGCCGCCTGGTGCCGGAACACGATCCGGTGCATAAAGTGACGATTATCCCACGTGGTCGCGCGCTGGGTGTGACGTTCTTCCTGCCGGAAGGTGATGCGATCAGCGCCAGCCGCCAGAAGCTGGAAAGCCAGATCTCCACCCTGTACGGCGGTCGTCTTGCTGAAGAGATCATCTACGGTGCCGAGCATGTTTCTACCGGTGCGTCCAACGATATCAAAGTGGCGACGAACCTGGCGCGTAACATGGTGACTCAGTGGGGCTTCTCCGACAAACTCGGTCCGCTGCTGTACGCGGAAGAAGAGGGCGAAGTGTTCCTGGGCCGTAGCGTAGCGAAAGCCAAACATATGTCCGATGAAACCGCGCGTATCATCGACCAGGAAGTGAAAGCGCTGATTGAGCGTAACTACAATCGCGCCCGCACCATCCTGAATGACAACATGGATATTCTCCACGCCATGAAAGACGCACTGATGAAGTATGAAACCATCGATGCGCCGCAGATTGACGACCTGATGGCCCGCCGCCACGTGCGTCCGCCAGCAGGCTGGGAAGATCCAGGTACGAACAACTCTGACAACAATGGCACCCCGCAAGCGCCGCGTCCGATTGATGAGCCGCGCACGCCGAACCCGGGCAATACCATGTCAGAACAGTTGGGCGACAAGTAAGTTTTAATGAAGCGGTAATGAGAAAACCCTGGGCATGCCCGGGGTTTTTTTTGGTATGTGAACTGGTCTCAAGGATTAACGATGAAACTCTATGCCCAGGGATCCACGCTGGATCTTACGCACCCCCACGTAATGGGAATTCTCAACGTCACGCCGGATTCTTTCTCGGACGGCGGCAAGCATAACCAGCTGATTGATGCGGTGAAGCATGCCAACGCCATGATTAATGCCGGGGCGACGATTATCGACGTGGGCGGCGAATCCACCCGGCCGGGTGCCGATGAGGTCAGCGTGGATGAAGAGTTGGCGCGCGTGATCCCGGTCGTTGAGGCCATCGCGCAACGTTTTGAAGTATGGGTTTCCGTGGATACCTCGAAACCGGAAGTGATCCTTGAATCCGCCAGAGCGGGCGCGCATATCATCAACGATATTCGATCATTACAGGAGCCTGGGGCGCTGGCCGCCGCTGCGCAAACCGGCCTGCCGGTGTGCCTGATGCATATGCAGGGCGAACCGCGCACTATGCAGAACGCGCCGCATTATGACGACGTGTATGAATCGGTAAATCGCTACTTTATTGAGCAAATCGCGCGTTGCGAAGCCGCAGGCATCGCAAAAGAGAAATTGTTGCTCGACCCGGGGTTTGGTTTCGGTAAAAATCTCCACCACAATTATCAACTTCTCGCCAGGCTTGCAGAATTTCATCATTTCGAACTACCGCTATTAGTGGGAATGTCGCGTAAATCTATGGTCGGTCAGTTACTGAATGTTGGACCGACGGAGCGATTAAGCGGCAGCCTTGCCTGTGCTGTGATCGCGGCGATGCAGGGGGCGCAAATTATTCGCGTCCATGACGTTAAAGAGACGGTAGAAGCAATGAGAGTTGTCGAAGCTACACTTTCAGCGAAGGATAAAAAAACGCTATGAGTAACCGTAAATATTTTGGCACCGATGGCATTCGTGGGCGTGTAGGTGATGCGCCAATCACTCCTGATTTTGTGCTCAAACTGGGCTGGGCCGCAGGCCAGGTGCTGGCGCGTCATGGTTCGCGTAAAATTATTATCGGGAAAGACACCCGTATTTCTGGCTACATGCTGGAATCCGCGCTGGAAGCGGGCCTTTCCGCAGCGGGCCTGTCCGCGTCGTTTACTGGCCCGATGCCTACTCCGGCAATCGCCTATTTGACCCGCACTTTCCGCGCGGAAGCCGGTATCGTGATCTCGGCATCGCATAACCCCTTTTACGATAACGGCATCAAATTTTTCTCCATTGACGGCACCAAGTTACCGGACGAAGTTGAAGAAGCGATCGAAGCCGAAATGGAAAAAGAGATCACCTGCGTCGATTCCGCGCAGCTCGGTAAAGCCAGCCGGATCGTGGATGCTGCCGGACGCTATATCGAATTCTGTAAGGCCACCTTTCCAAACGAACTCAATCTCAACAACCTGAAGATTGTGGTGGATTGCGCCAATGGCGCGACCTACCACATTGCGCCAAACGTGCTGCGCGAACTGGGCGCTGAAGTCATTGCCATCGGCTGCGAGCCGGATGGCGTGAACATCAACGAAAAATGCGGCGCGACGGATGTGCGGATGCTGCAGGCGCGTGTAGTCGCAGAAAAAGCCAATCTGGGCATTGCGTTCGATGGCGACGGCGACCGCGTCATTATGGTCGACCATGAAGGCAATAAAGTCGATGGCGACCAGATCCTTTATATCATTGCCCGCGAAGGCCTGCGCCAGGGCAAACTGCGCGGCGGCGCAGTCGGCACGCTGATGAGCAACATGGGCCTGGAAGTGGCGCTGAAGCAGCTCGGTATCCCGTTTGCCCGCGCCAAAGTGGGCGACCGCTACGTGCTGGAAAAAATGCAGGAGAAAGGCTGGCGCATTGGGGCGGAAAACTCAGGACACGTGATTCTGCTCGACCAGACCACCACCGGCGACGGCATTGTTGCGGCGCTCCAGGTATTAACCGCCATGGTCAGGAACCATATGAGCCTGCACGACCTGTGCAGTGGCATGAAACTGTTCCCGCAAGTGTTGGTTAACGTGCGTTTTACCGCTGGCAGCGGCGATCCGCTGGAAAACGATCAGGTGAAAGCAGTCACCGCCGAAGTCGAAAAGGCGCTGGGCAACCGTGGCCGCGTGCTGTTGCGTAAATCCGGCACCGAGCCGTTAATCCGTGTGATGGTTGAAGGCGAAGACGAAGCGCAAGTCACTGCGTTTGCCAACCGTATTGCCGATGCGGTTAAAGCAGCGTAAAAAACGAAGCGCCGGGATTCCGGCGCTTTTTTTATCAGGCGGTTTCAGGATTTGCCGGGCGTTTTCGTAACGCCAGTGCGCCAATCAGCATCAGCACCACCATTCCCCCCAGCCATGGCAGAATATTCATCAGATGCCCGGCACGCATAAACGTCAGTACCAGCATCAGTAGCCATCCGCCCAGCATGGGCAGTGCGGTGCGCTTCACGATTTCTACTGGCGATACGCCAGCAATCCCGGCGATAGCAATGATTACCCCGGCAATGGGCGAGAGGGTGCGGCCAATCCCTGCCGAAAGCTGGATAGGCAGCATCATTACCGCCACATCGCTACCGATATGCTTACTGATTTCCGGCACCATCGGCGCGAAGGAGAAAAACGCCGCATTGCCCGAGCCCATCAGCGCTGAGATGGAGAAGGTGATTAAGGTCATCAGCAAAATAATCGACGCTGCGCTGAGCCCAAACTCGCTGGACATATTCAGCAGCGCGTCCACCGCGCCGGTGGCTTTTAGCCCGGCGGAGAAGACTTCACCAGCGATAATCAGCGTGACCACGGTGGCGAACACGTTGCCCATGCTGTCGAAAACGCGTTGTAAGCCTGCCATCACGTCGCGCGCGTTACGATGACGTAAGTACTCACAAACCAGACTGATAAAGACGCTGATCAGTACCGCCGTATCCAGCGTAATGCGCAGCTGACTGAACGCCAGGCTACTACACAGCAGCATCAGCACCAACGGCAGCATCGGCAGGAACATATAAATAATCGGCGCTTGCGGACCTTCATTTTCTTTCAGCGTCACATCCGACTGTGGTGAGGTTTCTGCCCGCTGACGCTTATCAAAAAAGCGTTGCACCACAATGTGCAATACCGCGATAAACAGCACCACCGGGACCACCACCGGCAGCTGGTCGCGAACAAAATACTCAACCACTTCTACGCCTGCGGTTTTCGCGGCCAGCACTGAGTTACCGTAGCCGGGGCCAAATTCCACGGCGCAGGTGCTGGCGATCACCGCTGCAACGGCGGCTCGGCTACAGCCCAGGCGCGTCAATAGCGGGTAAAGCGTCGCCATAAGCAACAAACCCAGCCCGGTCGCGCTGCTGATAAACAGCGATAAAAACTGGCCGAGGAGTAATGCCAGGCCGAGCAGTAAATACGGCGAGTTGAGTTTTTGGAGTGGGCGAGAGGTGAGACGCACCAGTACCTGGCTGGCGCCGATGGCAGACATATACACGGCGAACCCGCCAATCAGCATGATCTGCAATCCCAGCCCGCCAAGCCGCACGCTCAGGGTATCGCGAATAAACTCAAACGCATCGAAGGCGCTGACGCCGGTAGTTTTCTTTACCAGCCCGCTGATCTCCGACATGTTGAAAATCTGGGCGATAAATAGCAGCGCCAGACCGGTTAACAGCAGTACCGCCTGGGGATTGTATTTTTTAAGGATCAGCCGACCGGCAAAAATCACGGCAATAAGTGCAATCAGTAATGACATCGCCTGGCCCTCATTCAAAATTGCCGCGCACCAGACACTCGCCGGACGCGAACATGAGCTGTCCGGCTGCGTATGTCTGGTGAAGCGTCAGGTCGTCGTTAAGCACGCAGAGATCGGCGCGCTCGCCCACGGCGATACGTCCGCCGCTGATACCTAAAGAGTCCGCTACGTTCGAGGTCAGCATCGCCAGCGCCTGCGCAACCGGAATACCGGCGTCCACCAGCCGCGGCAACAGCAGTATATTGCCGTCAACCGGTGCAGCGGAAAGGCCTTCCACTACGCCGCTGGCGTTGAAGCGCGGGACGCTGCCGTTGCCATCGGAACTGATGGTGATGTTTTGCGGTGCGACGCCGGATTCCAGCGCATGGGCAATCGCCTCTTCCTGTGGGGCATAGCGGCTGCCGCCCGACGTGACGTCAATCATGCCGCCGCGCCGGGCGAAAGCGATCGCCTGTTCAAACAGCGGTGCTGTGCGGGCCACGTGCGTCGGAGAGAGGTGGTGAATGGGGAGTCCGGCATCGCATAGCGCATTCAGCGAATCAAAGCCGTCGGGTAATCCGCCGAGATGAATATGCAGCAGGCCTTTTTTGCCGGCCAACAGCGCCGCGACGCGAATATCGCTTACCAGCCGCAACAGTTCCTGCCGTGTTGGGAAGGAGCCGCGATGGTCAGCAAGGGCGATTTTGACCCCGAGAATGGCCGGAATAAACGCAATATCGTCCCGCACATTGCCGGTGATGGTGCGGGTAGGCAGCTCATAGGAGCCAGTATGCATATATGCCCGGATCCCCTCCAGATTGAGCGCCTGCATTTTGGCATACAGATCTTTCGGCGAACGCGAAATGCCATCGGTGCCCAGCACGCCCACGACGGTGGTAATGCCTGCGGAAATCAGGCGAGTGAGACTGCACGCTGGCGTTCTGCTGGCAAATCCCGCCTCGCCGCCGCCGCCGGTCAAATGGACGTGCTGATCGATAAAACCGGGCACCAGCCATTTACCTTTACAGTCGTGCGTGGTCACAGGGAAAGGGAGCGTGGGGGAGGTATCGCTAATACTGACAATCTTATCGCCGTACAGTAAGACGGACTGTCTACCTAAATCCTTTGGTGCAAAAACCCTGGCATTGGTCAGTAACGTGAACATATCAAGCCTGCTATGTGTGTAAGAAAGAGAAGGTAAAACGTGGCGGCTTATATAAGGGAGAAATAAAGTCGGTGCCGCTGTGCTAAAAGGTAAAGTTTTACTTTTTGTGTGGCTATTGCGGATTTAGTATCGGGTAATACCGAAATGGCATAGCAGGGCCCAACATATGGACAGTAAATGGCTGGAAGATTTCTTAAGCCTGAGTCGGCACGGCAACTTTTCCCTCGCCGCGCGCGAGCGATGCGTTACCCAACCGGCGTTCAGCCGCCGGGTTAAGGCGCTGGAAGAGACCCTGGGCGCGCCGCTGTTCGACAGAACCACCACGCCCGTAACGCTCACGCGTTATGGCGAGCGCTTTGAGCCTTACGCCAGACAGGTGGTTTCCACGCTGAAGGAGGCGCAGCACGAGTTATCCTGCATGTTGCCGCAGACGGATAACACTATTGTGATGGTGAGCTTGCACACCCTGTCGATCAATGTGTTACCGGATATGATTAATTACCTGCACCGTACCCATCCTGAAGCCCGCTTCACGGTGAATGCCTGTATGCAGGGCATCGATAATCACTTTAACGCCTTGCTAAATCGCCAGATCGATTTACTGATCACTTACGATTTACTGCAGGCTCAGCCCTCGCTGGAAACGGCAGAACAGCTAAAGCGCACGGTCTGGCGCTACGAGCGTTTTATTCCGGTGATGGCCGCGCACTTGATGCCGCTTATCGACGATGAGCTCAGCCCGATTCCCTGGCTGCGCTATAGTGATTACACGTTTGTACAGCAGATTATCGCGCCCGCTGAAAAGCAGCTCGCCGCCCGGCTTGAACCGGTTTTTGAAAGCGGGTTAAGCGAAAGCATTCGTGAAATGGTGCTGCGTGGTATGGGGTTGGCCTGGTTGCCGGAATCCACCGTCGCAGAACAGCTTGCCAGCGGCGAACTGGTACAACTCTGGCCGGATAACGCCTCCCGGCAGCGCGAAATCGCTATCGTGATTTGGTGCCAGCGCCAGGAGAATCGCCCAATTCTTAGCCTGTGCTGGGAGAAATTGTCCCGAAACTCACAGGGTTGATGTTTTTTTCTGCAAACGCGCCAGGAAGGTGAAAATGGTCTTGCGCACCACCCTGGCTTTGGTTAGTATTCACACCCGCTTCAGTGGGGAATGACAAACGCCTCCCACTTTACTTGGTGAAGCAATTGGTATGCGGTTAACCCGCAAGGAACAGGTTGATTATGTACGAAGCTCTTTTGGTAGTTTTCCTTATTGTAGCCATTGGCCTGGTAGGTCTGATCATGCTGCAACAAGGTAAAGGCGCTGATATGGGAGCCTCCTTTGGAGCAGGCGCTTCCGCCACGCTGTTTGGTTCAAGTGGTTCTGGTAACTTCATGACCCGCATGACGGCTATTCTGGCGACGCTGTTCTTCATCATCAGCCTGGTACTGGGTAATATCAATAGCAACAAAACCAATAAAGGAAGCGAGTGGGATAACCTGAACGCACCAGCTCAGACTGAGAAAGTTCAGGACGTAGCGCCGGCTAAACCGACCAGCGATATCCCGCAGTAAGTTGTCAGCTTCAGTACGGTTATCGACGAAGCCGTACACAAAGTGCCGAGGTGGTGGAATTGGTAGACACGCTACCTTGAGGTGGTAGTGCCCGATTGGGCTTACGGGTTCAAGTCCCGTCCTCGGTACCAAATCTAAGCAAAACTTGCATTTTAGACGTTTTAGGCGTAGTATTTGCCACGTTTTCGGACGCGGGGTGGAGCAGCCTGGTAGCTCGTCGGGCTCATAACCCGAAGGTCGTCGGTTCAAATCCGGCCCCCGCAACCACTTTCCCTGAAAGTTTTTTTTCAAATAGACTGTGAACAGCGGTTGACGCTTTACAGCATGAAATTTGAAAGAAAATTCTCTCGGAAGTGTCCGGGCCGCGCTTGCGGCTTACAGGGTTCAGTTATTAAAAGCCCCGATTTATCGGGGTTTTTTGTTATCTGAGTTAATAATAACTGGGCTTTATGCCCTTTTTTTATGTCTTGGGGGTGGGCTTGTCCACATTAGAGCAAAAATTAACAGAGATGATTACAGCGCCGGTTGAAGCACTGGGCTATGAACTTGTCGGCATCGAGTTTCTTCGTGGTCGCACATCGACGCTGCGCATCTATATTGATAGTGAAGATGGCATCAATGTTGACGATTGTGCTGATGTTAGCCACCAGGTGAGTGCTGTACTCGACGTCGAAGATCCGATCACTGTGGCATATAACCTGGAAGTGTCCTCGCCAGGTCTCGACCGTCCGCTGTTCTCCGCTGAGCATTACACGCGTTTTCTCGGTGAAAAAGTCACGGTAGTGCTGCGTATGGCGGTTCAGAACCGCCGTAAATGGCAGGGTGTCATCAAAGCCGTTGAAGGCGAAATGATCACCGTAACGGTTGAGGGCAAAGACGAAGTGTTCGCGCTGAGCAACATTCAGAAAGCGAATCTGGTTCCCCATTTTTAACAGTCTGGATTGAGGCGAAGCCCAGGATGAACAAAGAAATTTTGGCTGTTGTTGAAGCTGTTTCTAACGAAAAAGCGGTTCCGCGCGAGAAGATTTTCGAAGCGCTGGAAAGTGCCCTGGCCACGGCAACCAAGAAAAAATACGAACAAGAGATCGACGTGCGTGTCAGCATCGATCGTAAAAGCGGTGATTTCGATACCTTCCGTCGCTGGATGGTGGTGGAAGAAGTCACTCAGCCGACCCGTGAAATCACATTAGAAGCGGCGCAGTTCGAAGATCCGAACTTCACCGTCGGCGACTATGTAGAAGATCAGATTGAATCGGTCACCTTCGACCGTATTACCACCCAGACCGCGAAGCAAGTTATCGTGCAAAAAGTACGTGAAGCCGAGCGTGCCATGGTTGTCGATCAGTTCCGCGAGCATGAAGGCGATATCATTACCGGCGTGGTGAAGAAAGTGAACCGCGACAACATCAGCCTCGATCTGGGGAGTAACGCCGAAGCCGTTATTCTCCGTGAAGATATGCTGCCGCGTGAAAACTTCCGTCCGGGCGACCGTATTCGTGGCGTGCTCTATTCCGTACGCCCTGAAGCGCGCGGCGCACAGCTGTTCGTGACCCGTTCCAAGCCGGAAATGCTGATCGAACTGTTCCGCATCGAAGTGCCGGAAATCGGCGAAGAAGTGATTGAGATTAAAGCTGCCGCTCGAGATCCGGGTTCCCGTGCCAAAATCGCGGTGAAAACCAACGATAAGCGTATCGACCCGGTTGGCGCTTGCGTCGGTATGCGTGGCGCGCGTGTTCAGGCGGTTTCTACCGAACTGGGCGGCGAGCGTATCGATATCGTTCTGTGGGACGACAACCCGGCCCAGTTCGTGATCAACGCGATGGCGCCGGCGGATGTGGCATCTATCGTGGTGGATGAAGATAAACACACTATGGATATCGCCGTTGAAGCTGGCAACCTGGCGCAGGCGATCGGTCGTAACGGCCAGAACGTGCGTCTTGCTTCGCAGTTAAGCGGTTGGGAACTCAACGTGATGACCGTGGAAGATCTGCAGGCGAAACACCAGGCCGAAGCGCACGCCGCGATCGATACCTTCACCAAACATCTCGATATTGATGAAGATTTCGCCACGGTTCTGGTTGAAGAAGGTTTCTCGACTCTCGAGGAACTGGCTTACGTGCCAATGAAAGAGCTGCTTGAAATCGACGGGCTGGATGAAGCGACCGTTGAAGCATTGCGCGAACGTGCCAAAAACGCACTCACGACGCTGGCGTTGGCTCAGGAAGAAAGCCTCGGCGACAAGAAGCCGAGTGAAGATCTGTTAGGCCTCGAAGGCATGGATCGCGCTCTTGCCTGGAAGTTGGCTGCTCGTGGGGTTTGTACGCTGGAAGACCTCGCCGAACAAGGCGTTGATGACCTTTCAGATATTGAAGAGTTGACGGATGAGAAAGCCGGTGAGCTGATCATGGCCGCGCGTAATATCTGTTGGTTTGGTGACGAAGCGTAATAAACTGTAGCAGGAAGGAACAGCATGACTGATGTAACCGTAAAAGCGCTGGCCGCAGAGATTCAGACCTCGGTGGACCGCCTGGTACAGCAATTCGCTGATGCAGGGATCCCCAAGTCCGCTGAAGACTCTGTGACGGCGCAAGAGAAACAAACTTTACTGGCTCACCTGAACCGTGAACATGGTTCGGCGCCGGATAAGTTGACATTGCAGCGCAAAACGCGCAGTACTTTAAGCATTCAGGGTACCGGTGGTAAGAGCAAATCGGTACAGATCGAAGTCCGCAAGAAACGCACCTTTGTAAAACGTGATCCGGCTGAGGCTGAACGCCTTGCCGCGGAAGAACAAGCGCAGCGTGAAGCGGAAGAGCAGGCCCAGCGTGAAGCAGAGGAAGCTGCCAAGCGCGAGGCTCAGGAAAAAGCGAAGCGTGAAGCGCAAGAGAAAGCTAAACGCGAAGCAGACGAAAAGGCTAAACGTGAGCTTGCAGACCAGGCTAAACGCGAAGCTGCGGAAAATAGTAAAGTGAGCAATCAACAAACTGACGAAGCAACCAAAGCCGCTCAGGCTGAAAAAGCCCGCCGCGAAGCTGAAGCGAATGAACTGAAGCGTAAGGCTGAAGAAGAAGCGCGTCGTAAACTCGAAGAAAACGCTCGCCGTGTTGCTGAAGAAGCGCGCCGTATGGCTGAAGAAAACTCTGCGGGCTGGACCAGCACTGAAACCGTCGAAGAAGACAAGAGTGATTACCACGTCACCACGTCTCAGCACGCTCGTCAGGCTGAAGATGACAGCGATCGCGAAGTAGAAGGCGGACGAGGTGGCCGTGGCCGCAACACCAAAGTGGCGCGCCAGAAAAAAGGCAACAAACACGCTGAATCCAAAGCCGATCGTGAAGAAGCTCGCGCGGCCGTTCGCGGCGGTAAAGGCGGTAAACAACGTAAAGGCAGCGCGCTGCAGCAGGGCTTCAACAAGCCGGCTCAGGCCGTTAACCGCGACGTTATCATCGGCGAAACCATCACTGTTGGCGAACTGGCTAACAAGATGGCGGTGAAAGGCTCTCAGGTCATCAAAGCGATGATGAAACTGGGCGCTATGGCCACCATCAACCAGGTTATCGACCAGGAAACCGCACAGCTGGTTGCCGAAGAGATGGGCCACAAAGTTATCCTGCGTCGTGAAAACGAGCTGGAAGAAGCGGTAATGAGCGACCGTGATACAGGTGCAGCGGCTGAATCGCGCGCGCCGGTTGTGACCATCATGGGTCATGTTGACCACGGTAAAACCTCGCTGCTTGACTATATTCGTTCAACTAAAGTGGCCTCCGGCGAAGCGGGTGGTATTACCCAGCACATCGGTGCTTATCACGTTGAAACCGACAACGGCATGATCACCTTCCTGGATACCCCGGGCCACGCCGCGTTTACCGCGATGCGTGCACGTGGTGCTCAGGCAACGGATATCGTGGTTCTGGTTGTTGCTGCGGACGACGGCGTGATGCCGCAGACCATCGAAGCTATCCAGCACGCGAAAGCGGCGCAGGTGCCGGTCGTGGTTGCCGTGAACAAGATTGATAAACCTGAAGCCGATCCGGATCGTGTGAAGAACGAGCTCTCTCAATACGGCATCCTGCCGGAAGAGTGGGGCGGTGAAAGCCAGTTCGTTCATGTGTCCGCGAAAGCCGGTACCGGTATCGACGATTTGCTGGACGCTATCCTGCTGCAGGCTGAAGTTCTCGAACTGAAAGCCGTTCGCAAAGGCATGGCAAGCGGCGTGGTTATCGAATCCTTCCTGGACAAAGGCCGTGGCCCGGTTGCCACCGTTCTGGTTCGCGAAGGTACGCTGAACAAAGGCGATATCGTACTTTGCGGCTTCGAATATGGCCGTGTGCGTGCGATGCGTGACGAGCTGGGCCGCGAAGTGACTGAAGCCGGTCCGTCCATCCCGGTTGAGATCCTCGGCTTGTCCGGCGTTCCGGCTGCGGGTGATGAAGTGACCGTGGTGCGTGACGAGAAGAAAGCACGTGAAGTGGCACTGTATCGTCAGGGTAAATTCCGTGAAGTGAAACTGGCTCGCCAGCAGAAATCCAAACTGGAAAACATGTTCGCCAACATGACCGAAGGCGAAGTGTCCGAAGTCAACATCGTGCTGAAAGCCGACGTTCAGGGTTCTGTGGAAGCGATCTCCGACTCGCTGCTGAAACTCTCCACCGACGAAGTGAAGGTGAAGATTGTTGGTTCCGGCGTTGGTGGTATCACCGAGACCGATGCGACTCTGGCTGCTGCGTCAAACGCGATTCTGGTTGGCTTTAACGTGCGTGCCGATGCATCTGCCCGTCGCGTCATTGAAGCGGAAAGCCTGGATCTGCGTTACTACTCCGTCATCTATCATCTGATTGACGAAGTGAAAGCGGCGATGAGCGGCATGCTGTCTCCGGAACTGAAACAGCAGATTATCGGTCTGGCTGAAGTGCGTGATGTGTTCAAATCACCGAAATTCGGTGCGATCGCGGGCTGTATGGTTACCGAAGGCACGATTAAACGTCATAACCCAATCCGCGTACTGCGCGACAACGTGGTTATCTATGAAGGCGAGCTGGAATCCCTGCGCCGCTTCAAAGATGACGTTAACGAAGTCCGTAACGGCATGGAATGTGGTATCGGCGTGAAGAACTACAACGACGTTCGCGTTGGCGATATGATCGAAGTGTTCGAAGTCATTGAGATTAAACGTACCATCGCTTAATCAGGCTGATGTGACTGCTTAATTTTAGGGGGGCCGAGTGCCCCCCGATTTGTCTGGAGATTTTACTATGGCGAAAGAATTTGGTCGCCCGCAGCGGGTGGCTCAGGAAATGCAAAAAGAAATTGCCATTATCCTGCAGCGCGAAATCAAAGATCCGCGTTTAGGTCTGATGACCACCGTATCCGGCGTGGAAATGTCCCGCGATCTGGCTTATGCAAAAGTGTTCGTCACGTTTTTGAACGACAAAGACGAAGAGGCTATCAAAGCGGGCATTAAAGCCCTTCAGGAAGCCTCCGGTTTTATCCGTACGCTGCTGGGTAAAGCGATGCGCCTGCGTATCGTGCCGGAATTAACCTTCTTCTATGACAACTCCCTGGTAGAAGGGATGCGCATGTCGAACCTGGTGAGCAATGTCATCAAGGACGACGAAGCGCGCCGCGTCAATCCGGACGACAGCAAGGAGGACTGATGAGTCGTCCTCGTCGTCGCGGTCGCGATGTGCATGGCGTATTGTTGCTGGATAAGCCCGGCGGGCTCTCGTCCAACGACGCGCTGCAAAAAGTAAAACGTCTCTACAATGCCAACCGGGCAGGGCATACCGGCGCGCTGGATCCGCTGGCGACCGGTATGTTGCCGATTTGCCTTGGCGAGGCGACGAAGTTTTCCCAATATCTGCTGGATTCCGATAAGCGCTATCGCGTGATAGCGCGGCTCGGGCAGCGCACCGATACCTCGGATGCCGACGGCAACATCGTCGAGGAAAGGCCGGTAACCTTTTCTGCGCAGGAACTGGAAAGCGCACTGGAGAGTTTCCGCGGTGAGACCCAACAGGTTCCCACCATGTTCTCGGCCCTGAAGTACCAGGGCAAACCGCTGTACGAATATGCGCGTCAGGGGATTGTGGTACCGCGTGAAGCGCGTCCGATCACCGTTTATGAGCTGCTGTTTATTCGTCATGAAGGGCTGGAGCTGGAACTGGAAGTTCACTGCTCAAAAGGGACTTACATCCGCACTATCATTGACGATCTGGGCGAAAAGCTCGGCTGCGGCGCGCACGTCAGCTATCTGCGGCGGCTCGCGGTGAGTAAATATCCTGTCGAACGCATGGTGACGCTGGAGCAGCTGGCTGCGCTACGTGCCCAGGCGGACGAAGAGGGCATGGATTTGGCGACGGTTCTTGACCCGCTGTTAATGCCGATGGACAGTCCGGCTTCGGATTTTCCGATGGTGAATATTCAACCTGCGATTGCTGGCTATTTTAAAAATGGCCAGCCGGTACGGGTCGCAGACGTGCCGCCGCATGGACTGGTGCGCGTCACCGAAGGCGATGAACGGAAGTTTATCGGCATGGGTGAAATCGATGACGAGGGACGCGTCGCGCCCCGTCGACTGGTGGTGGAATACCACGACTAACGTTTGCGATAAGCTGCTGTGACAGGTAGAATATTGCGGCTAAATACGCTGCCAACCGTTATTTTAATGCTGGCAGGTATCTGGGGTGGCTGAATTAGAGATCGGCACCCTCTTTTTTATCTATAATTTTGGAGTTGAAAATGTCTCTAAGCGTTGAAGCTAAAGCTAAAATCGTTTCTGAGTTCGGTCGTGGTACTAACGACAGCGGTTCTACCGAAGTACAGGTTGCTCTGCTGACTGCTCAGATTAACCACCTGCAAGGTCACTTTGCAGAGCACAAGAAAGATCACCACAGCCGTCGTGGTCTGCTGCGCATGGTTTCTCAGCGTCGTAAACTGCTCGACTACCTGAAACGTAAAGATGTAGCGCGTTACACCAGCCTGATCGAACGTCTGGGCCTGCGTCGCTAATTCTTGCGAGTTTCAGAAAAGGGGGCCTTTATGGCCCCTTTTTTCAACCAGATGGCAGAATTCAATAGTAAACTACTGTATTGTTGCCTGAAGGGATCTTCTTGTGCAGAGGTTCGCGCGGCTAATGAGAGGCTTGACTCCGCGACGGGGTTAGGATTGTCATTAGTCGCGAGGATGCAAAGAAGGTCAATACTCAACAGCACGCCGCGCCGGTGTGCTGTCATTCATTAAGAAAGGGTATTATTTTGCTTAATCCGATCGTTCGTAAATTTCAATATGGTCAACATACCGTCACGTTAGAGACCGGTATGATGGCGCGCCAGGCTACCGCCGCAGTGATGGTAAGCATGGACGACACCGCAGTATTCGTGACCGTTGTGGGTCAGAAAAAAGCCAAACCGGGTCAGGACTTCTTCCCGCTGACCGTTAACTATCAGGAGCGTACCTACGCTGCTGGCCGTATCCCGGGTAGCTTCTTCCGTCGTGAAGGCCGTCCGAGCGAAGGCGAAACCCTGATTGCGCGTCTGATTGACCGTCCGGTCCGTCCGCTGTTCCCGGAAGGCTTCGTTAACGAAGTTCAGGTTATCGCGACCGTAGTGTCCGTGAACCCGCAGGTTCACCCGGATATCGTGGCGATGATCGGCGCATCCGCGGCGCTGAGCCTGTCTGGCATTCCGTTCAACGGCCCAATCGGTGCCGCGCGCGTGGGTTACATCAATGACCAGTACGTACTGAACCCGACCGCTGACGAGCTGAAAAACAGCAAGCTGGACCTGGTGGTTGCCGGTACCGAAGGCGCTGTGCTGATGGTTGAATCCGAAGCTGAACTGCTGAGCGAAGACCAGATGCTGGGCGCAGTGGTGTTTGGCCACGATCAACAGCAGGTTGTTATCGAAAACATCAACGCCCTGGTTGCCGAAGCGGGCAAACCGCGTTGGGACTGGCAGCCGGAAGCGGCTAACGACGCGCTGAACAGCCGCGTTGCTGCGCTGGCTGAAGCTCGCCTGAGCGACGCTTACCGCATCACCGACAAACAAGAACGTTACTCCCAGATCGACGCCATTAAATCCGACGTTATCGCTGCGCTGCAGGCTGAACAGGCTGAAGGCGACGCGCTGGATGAAAACGAGCTGAACGACATTCTGCACGCTATCGAGAAAAACGTAGTGCGTAGCCGCGTACTGCGTGGCGAGCCGCGTATTGATGGCCGTGAAAAAGACATGATCCGTGGTCTGGACGTGCGTACTGGCGTACTGCCGCGTACTCACGGTTCCGCACTGTTTACTCGTGGTGAAACGCAGGCGCTGGTTACCGCGACCCTGGGTACCGCGCGTGATGCGCAGAGCCTGGACGAGCTGATGGGCGAACGTACCGACAACTTCCTGTTCCACTACAACTTCCCTCCGTACTCTGTAGGTGAAACCGGGATGGTGGGCTCGCCGAAGCGTCGTGAAATCGGTCACGGTCGCCTGGCGAAACGCGGTGTGATGGCAGTAATGCCGGATGCAGAGCGCTTCCCGTACACGGTTCGCGTAGTGTCGGAAATCACCGAATCCAACGGTTCTTCTTCCATGGCTTCCGTGTGCGGCGCTTCTCTGGCGCTGATGGACGCGGGTGTGCCGATCAAAGCCGCCGTTGCGGGTATCGCGATGGGTCTGGTGAAAGAAGGCGACAACTTCGTGGTGCTGTCCGATATTCTGGGTGATGAAGATCACCTGGGCGATATGGACTTTAAAGTAGCCGGTAGCCGTGAAGGTATCTCCGCGCTGCAGATGGATATCAAAATCGAAGGTATCACCCGCGAAATCATGCAGGTGGCACTGAACCAGGCTAAGGGCGCGCGTCTGCACATCCTGAGCGTAATGGAACAGGCTATCAACGCACCGCGTGGCGACATCTCCGAATTCGCTCCGCGTATCCACACCATTAAGATCAACCCGGACAAGATCAAAGACGTGATCGGTAAGGGCGGTTCTGTGATCCGTGCGCTGACCGAAGAAACCGGCACCACCATCGAAATCGAAGATGACGGCACCGTGAAAATCGCGGCTACCGACGGTGAAAAAGCGAAACACGCTATCCGCCGTATCGAAGAGATCACCGCTGAGATCGAAGTGGGCCGCGTTTATAACGGTAAAGTAACCCGTATCGTTGACTTCGGTGCGTTTGTCGCCATTGGCGGCGGCAAAGAAGGCCTGGTACACATTTCCCAGATCGCTGACAAGCGCGTTGAGAAAGTGACTGATTATCTGCAGATGAATCAGGAAGTGCCGGTCAAAGTTCTGGAAGTGGATCGCCAGGGCCGTATCCGTTTAAGCATTAAAGAAGCAGCCGAGCCGTCTCAGCCGGCGGCCGCACCGGAAGCTCCGGCAGCACCGCAAGCTGAATAAGGGTTGCTATTAGGCTCTCCATGTTCGCATGGAGAGCTCTTTGATACCGGGCTGGAAGCCGGGTTTGCAACCGGGGAACAGGACGTTCATCCAATTGTTGTCTTCGGGAGTGGGAAATGAAGCCTTTTTTGCGCTGGTGTTTCGTTGCGACAGCTCTCACGCTGGCAGGATGCAGCAACTCTGCCTGGCGTAAGAGTGAAGTCCTCGCGGTACCATTGCAACCGACTTTACAGCAAGAAGTGATTCTGGCTCGCATGGAACAAATTCTTGCCAGTCGGGCTTTAACCGATGATGAACGTGCTCAGCTTTTATATGAGCGCGGAGTGTTGTATGATAGTCTTGGTTTGCGGGCACTGGCGCGAAATGATTTTTCACAAGCGCTGGCTATCCGCCCCGATATGCCTGAAGTATTCAATTACTTAGGCATTTATTTAACGCAGGCAGGCAATTTTGATGCTGCCTATGAAGCGTTTGATTCTGTACTTGAGCTTGAACCAACTTACAACTACGCGCATTTAAACCGCGGTATCGCCCTCTATTACGGTGGACGCTACCGGTTAGCGCAAGATGATCTGCTGGCGTTTTATCAAGACGATCCCAATGATCCTTTCCGTAGTCTGTGGCTCTATATTGCTGAACGCAAACTGGATGAGAAACAGGCCAAAGCGTCGTTACAACAACGCTTCGACAAATCGGATAAAGAACAATGGGGATGGAACATTGTCGAGTTCTACCTGGGCAACATTAACGAAGCAACGTTAATGGAACGCCTCAAGGCGGACGCAACGGATAACACCTCGCTCGCTGAGCATCTCAGTGAAACCAACTTCTATTTAGGTAAGTACTACCTAAGTCTGGGGGATACGGACAGCGCTACGGCACTGTTCAAGTTAGCGGTAGCTAACAACGTACATAACTACGTTGAACACCGTTACGCATTGTTGGAACTAGCACTCTTGGGCCAGGAGCAAGAAGACCTGGCAGAATCGGACCAGCAATAGCTGACGGACATCTATCAGCCCAAAACTTTTTTAAAGTCATCACCTTAGCGGGTGAGGGCGTTTTTGTTCGTCAATCAATCAAATTTGAGCCGGTTCACACTTTTCAATGAAAATTGCAGATCTTTTTCATGATGAGTTATGTAGACTGGCCGCCATTTATCTTGAGGCACACGTACTACATGACTGAATTCGAAACCACTTTTTCTGATCTGGGGCTGAAGTCTCCTATCCTTGAAGCCCTTAACGATCTGGGTTACGAAAAGCCATCTCCGATCCAGGCCGAGTGTATTCCGCACCTGCTTGGTGGCCGCGATGTTCTGGGTATGGCCCAGACTGGCAGCGGCAAAACCGCAGCGTTCTCATTACCGCTGCTGAACAACCTTGATCCTGAATTGAAAGCGCCGCAGATCCTGGTGCTGGCCCCGACCCGCGAACTGGCGGTTCAGGTTGCTGAAGCAATGACGGATTTCTCTAAACATATGCATGGCGTAAACGTGGTAGCCCTTTACGGCGGCCAGCGTTATGACGTGCAACTGCGCGCCCTGCGTCAGGGCCCACAGATTGTTGTGGGTACGCCAGGCCGTCTGCTTGACCATTTAAAACGCGGTACGCTGAACCTGTCCAACCTGAGCGGTCTGGTACTGGACGAAGCGGATGAAATGCTGCGTATGGGCTTCATCGAAGACGTTGAAACCATCATGGCGCAGATCCCGGAAGGTCACCAGACTGCCCTGTTCTCCGCCACCATGCCGGAAGCGATTCGCCGTATTACCCGCCGCTTTATGAAAGAGCCGCAGGAAGTACGCATTCAGTCCAGCGTGACCACTCGCCCGGACATCAGCCAGAGCTACTGGACTGTTTACGGCATGCGTAAAAACGAAGCGCTGGTGCGTTTCCTGGAAGCGGAAGATTTTGACGCGGCGATTATTTTCGTACGCACTAAAAACGCGACTCTGGAAGTGGCCGAAGCGCTGGAGCGCAGCGGTTACAACAGCGCCGCGCTGAACGGCGACATGAACCAGGCGCTGCGTGAGCAGACCCTGGAGCGCCTGAAAGATGGTCGTCTGGATATCCTGATCGCGACCGACGTTGCGGCCCGTGGCCTGGACGTTGAGCGTATCAGCCTGGTGGTTAACTACGACATCCCGATGGACTCAGAATCTTACGTTCACCGTATTGGCCGTACCGGTCGTGCGGGTCGTGCTGGCCGCGCGCTGCTGTTCGTTGAGAACCGCGAGCGTCGTCTGCTGCGCAACATCGAACGCACCATGAAGCTGACCATTCCGGAAGTCGAACTGCCGAACGCAGAACTGCTGGGCAAACGCCGCCTGGAGAAATTCGCCGCTAAAGTACAGCAGCAGCTGGAAAGCAGCGATCTCGATCAGTACCGCGCTCTGCTGGCGAAAATCCAGCCGACCGCAGAAGACGAAGAGCTGGACATCGAAACGCTGGCTGCCGCGCTGCTGAAAATGGCGCAGGGCGAACGTCCGCTGATCCTGCCGCCGGATGCGCCGATGCGTCCGCGTCGTGAGTTCCGTGAGCGTGACGATCGTTTCGAGCGTCGCGGCGATCGTAACGATCGTGGTCCGCGTGGCGACCGTCCTCAGCGCGATGGTGAAGATCGTCCGCGCCGTGAACGTCGTGACGTTGGCGATATGGAACTGTATCGCATTGAAGTGGGTCGTGATGATGGCGTTGAAGTGCGTCATATCGTTGGCGCGATTGCTAACGAAGGCGACATCAGCAGCCGTTACATTGGTAACATCAAGCTGTTTGCGTCCCACTCCACCATCGAGCTGCCGAAAGGTATGCCGGGCGAAGTTCTGCAACACTTCACCCGCACGCGTATTCTCAACAAACCGATGAATATGCAACTGCTGGGCGACGCGCAACCGCGTCCGGATCGCGGCGGTGAACGTCGTGGCGGCGGTGCTGGCCGTGGCGGTTTCGGCGGCGAGCGTCGTGAAGGCGGTCGTAGCGAAGGTCGTCGTTTCAGCGGTGAACGTCGTGAAGGCGGCGCAGGCCGTAGCTTCAGCGGCGAACGTCGTGAAGGTGGCCGTGGCCCGCGTCGTGAAGACGGCGCTGCACCGTCCCGTCGTCGTTTCGGTGACGCATAAGGTCTGAACGCCTTACGCTTTACAATCTGTAAAGTTTAATAAACAGTCCCGATCAAAATGATTGGGACTTTTTTTATCTGGTTCGTACTCATGTACTGGTACAATGACGCATCCGCTTTCAGGATCCGATCGTTAATACAGGACATAACATGGCAACCCTCTCCACCACCAGCGTATCGCCCTCTATTCTGGGCGGCATTGTTATTATTGCCGGCACCATCATCGGCGCAGGGATGTTCTCTCTGCCGGTCGTGATGTCAGGCGCGTGGTTTTTCTGGTCGCTGGCGGCGTTAGGCGTTACCTGGTTCTACATGCTGCATTCCGGCTTAATGATCCTCGAAGCCAACCTTAACTACGCGCCCGGTGCCAGCTTCGATACTATGACCAAAGATCTGCTCGGCAAATACTGGACGTGGATCAACGGCCTCTCCATCGCCTTTGTGCTGTATATCCTGACCTATGCCTATATCTCGGCGAGCGGCTCGATACTGCATCACACGCTGTCAGAAATGTCGCTGTCGTTTTCTCCCCGGCTGGCGGGGCTGATTTTCGCGTTGATCGTGGCGTTTGTAGTATGGCTCAGCACCCGTGCGGTGAGCAGAATGACGGCAATTGTACTGGGTGCGAAGGTGATCACTTTCTTCCTGACTTTTGGCAGCTTGTTGGGCCACGTTGAGCCTGCCACGCTGTTTAACGTCGCAGAACCACAGCCTTCTTACCTGCCGTATTTGTTGATGACGCTGCCATTCTGCCTGGCATCATTTGGTTATCACGGTAACGTGCCTAGCCTGATGAAGTATTACGGCAAAGATCCGCGCACTATTGTGCGGTGCATCGTCTGGGGAACGCTGATTGCGCTGGCGCTGTATACCGTCTGGTTGCTGGCGACCATGGGGAATATCCCGCGTCCGGCGTTTATTGAGATTGCCCAAAAGGGCGGCAACATTGATGTGTTGGTCCAGGCGCTGGCGGGCGTGCTCAACAGTAAGACGCTCGACCTGCTGTTAATCATCTTCTCTAACTTTGCGGTAGCCAGCTCGTTTCTTGGCGTTACCCTGGGCTTGTTTGATTACCTGGCGGATTTATTCGGCTTCGACGATTCCGCGTTGGGGCGTTTCAAAACCGTGCTGTTAACCTTCGCGCCGCCGATTGCGGGCGGCATGCTGTGGCCGAACGGATTTTTGTACGCCATTGGCTATGCCGGGCTGGCCGCGACTATCTGGGCCGCGATTGTGCCTGCGCTGCTGGCCAGAGCGTCGCGTAAGCGCTTCGGCAGCCCGCTGTTTCGCGTCTGGGGCGGGACGCCGATGATCGTGCTGATCCTGATCTTCGGCATCGGCAATGCGCTGGTGCATCTGTTATCGACGGCGAATCTACTGCCGGTTTATCAATAAAAAACGCCCTCCGATGTGGAGGGCGCTCTGTTACAGCGATTCGCGAACCTGCATTGCTAAATCGAAAGAGTGGAGACGGGCCTGATGATCGAAAATCTGCCCGTTAACCATGATTTCATCGGCCTCGGTTTCCCGCAGGATCGACAGCAAACCATGACGCACTTTGGCTTTATCACCCACCAGCGACATGCCCAGCGCCTGCTGGACGCCGTACTGCTCCGCCGGGCTCCAGATACTCTCCATGCTTTCTACCGGCGGCGGCAGTTGCCCGGCCTCGCCGCGGCGCAGCTTCACAAACGCCTGCTGCATCGAGGTAAACAAGAACTCCGCGTCGCGATTGCTGTCGGCAGCCACAATATTGATGCACACCAGCGCGTACGGTTTTTCCAGCCGCCCGGAGGGTTTGAACTGGGTACGGTACAAGTGCAGTGCCTGGAACAGCATATCCGGCGCAAAATGCGAGGCAAACGCAAAAGGCAGCCCCATCTGGGCAGCCAACTGCGCGCTGTACAGGCTGGAGCCTAACAACCACAGCGGGATTTTTGCGCCGTAGCCCGGTACCGGACGCACGGCAGGGTGCGGATCGCGCGCGTCAAACCAGTCCACCAGTTCGTTTACATCACGCGGGAAATTATCGATATCCCCGCTCATATGGCGGCGCAGCGCCATCATGGTGCGCTGATCGCTGCCCGGCGCGCGGCCAAGCCCCAGCTCAATGCGGCCAGGGTAGAGCGCGTCCAGGGTACCGAACTGTTCGGCAATCACCAGCGGAGAGTGGTTGGGCAGCATCACGCCGCCGGATCCCAGGCGCAGCGTGGAGGTATTCGCGGCAAGATAACCGATTAACACCGACGTCGCCGCGCTGGCGATGCCGGTCATATTGTGGTGTTCAGCCAGCCAGTAGCGGTGATAACCGCGCGCTTCGGCAAGTTTGGCTAAATCCAGAGAGTGGTGGAAAGCGTCCCGGGCGCTGAGCCCTTGCGGGATCGGGGCCAGGTCAAGAAGAGAAAAAGGTACAGTTGATTGCGTGGTCATAGCAGCTCACTTTGTCACAGCACTGTTTCAGATTAAAGGTCTGCCTCCGGCGCGCATGCGCCAGAAAGCTGTACCTTTTAATACTGCATTAAAATCCGCTGATTGCTGTTAACAAAGTGAGCTTTTTTATGCCTGCAACTCAAGGCCGGCCAGGCGACGCCAGTAACCGTTACAGTCGCTGTTGGCTTCCAGCGCCAGCGGCGCAGCGCCCGCCTCATTGGCGCGAAAGGCGTTAAGCATATCGATCGTGTCCGTGCCCATCGGCGAAAGCCGCACCACATCCACCAGCCCCTGCATAGAGGTTAATTCGTTGCCGAGATTGTAGACGTAGCCGCTCATGGTCTGGATGCCGTTCAGTACAAACACCTGTTGGCCTTCCTGAGAATGGATCACCCGCCCATGTGGGTATTTGATACAGCAGGTTTCGCATTCATCTTTAGGCCTGTCTTCTGACCGCGCGGTAAAGCAGCGGGCCGAGTAGGCCAGCGGCAGGTGGCCGTAGCTCAGCACTTCCACCTCGAACTGCTGGCGAATGCCCAGCTCTTCGCACTGGGTCAGTAAATTCGCCAGCCAGTCGCGGGAGAGTTCCACGGGCATACACCAGCGCATCATGCCCTGTTTCGCCAGGCGGCGCAGCGTGACGGCGTTATAGCAGTTGAGCGCATGGCTGGCGACAAACGGCAGCCCGCGCTCGCAGGCCATATTCACAGTGCCGAAATCGCTGGCCTCAATCAGAAACTCGCCGTTCTCCACATAGCGCTTCAGCTCGTTAAGCTCGGACGGAGCCTGTACCAGCGCTAAAGTGGAGATGACAACCTGTTTGCCGCTGGCCGCCACGGTTTTCGCCATCTCCAGCCAGTCGCCGACTTTGGTATCGCGGCGCTTGCTGCACACTGACTCGCCAAGATAAACAATATCGGCACGGCTGTTGGCCGCCGCCTGGTAGAACTGTTCCAGCGTCGCTTTCGGCCAGTAATAGAGCACTGGCCCTAATGAATATTTCATTGCGGTTCCTTTACTGCCATTTGCGGTGATACGCGCCGAGCGTGGTTTGTGTGCCTTCGGACATGGCGCCGAGAGTATCCATCCAGGCCTGCTGCGGCTGGAACTGTTGCGGATTTGCCATACAGCGGTCGATGGCCTGCCGCCATACTTTCGCCACCTGGCTGACGTAGGCCGGGCTACGCTGGCGGCCTTCGATTTTTACCGAGGCGATATTAGCGGCCAGCAGTTCCGGTAGCAGTTCCAGGGTATTGAGGCTGGTGGGCTCTTCAAGGGCGTGATAGCGCTGCTCGTCAACCAGATAGCGCCCTTTACACAGCGTCGGATAACCGGCGTTTTCCCCGTCCTGATAGCGGTCGATCAGCACGTTGTTAAGGCGCGATTCCAGCCCCTGGGGCGTCTGCTGCCAGCGAACAAAGCGCGCCGGTGAGCACGCGCCGACAGTGTTGGGCGATTCGCCGGTCAGGTAGGAAGAGAGATAGCAGCGGCCTTCCGCCATTATGCACAGGCTACCGAAGGCAAACACCTCCAGCGGCACCGGCGTCACGCGCGCCAGTTGCTTAACCTGATGGATAGACAGCACGCGCGGCAGCACGACTCGCGCCACCTCAAAGTTGCGCTGGTAAAAACGAATCGCCTCTTCATTGGTGGCGGATGCCTGCACCGAGACGTGGCGCTCCACGTGCGGATAGCGCTCGGCGGCGTACTCCAGCATCGCGATATCCGCCAGAATCAACGCGTCGGCCCCGGATTGCGCCGCCATATCCACCGCGCGCTCCCAGCGCTGATAACCATCGGGATGGGCAAAAGTATTAATCGCAATATGCAGCTTACGGCGGTGTTGATGGACCACATTCACCGCTTCCTGAAGTTTCTTATCAGTAAAGTTGAGGCCTGCAAAATGGCGGGCGTTGGTATCGTCTTTCAGGCCGATATAAACCGCATCAGCCCCGTTTTCGATAGCCGCTTTCAGTGCCGGCAAGTTTCCGGCAGGACACAGCAACTCCATAGAATTTCCTGAAGGTGAGGGGGCGGACATAAAAAGTCGCCATATTGTTAATGAACGGCGATTTTAGTTAACCTGGCGGCGACAAGATTTGATTTGAGGCAGTTAAACGCGTATTGATGAAACCAATAAAGGGGTAATCAAAACGTTTAAAATCTTGATTTACGCCGCTATGTCGCAGGACCGATATGGCACAATAATGGGTCGATAGTTATCAAGGAGTAGAGCTCGTGTTAGATCAACTGCGTTCGCGCCTGGTTCGTCTTGGCCCCTCACTGATGAGGACGCCCGTTAAGCTGGCGCCCTTTGCTCTGAAACGACAGGTTCTTGAACAGGTGCTGGCCTGGCAGTTCCGTCAGGCGCTTGAAGAAGGAGAGCTTGAGTTCCTTGACGGGCGCTGGTTATGTATTGAAGTACGGGATATTGGCCTGAGATGGTTTACCTCGGTGGAAAACGACCGGCTGGTGGTTAAAGAAGATGCCCCGGCAGACGTCAGCTTTAGCGCCGATGCCAGCGATCTTTTAATGATTGCCGCACGCAAACAGGACCCGGATACGCTATTCTTCCAGCGCCGGTTGATTATTGAAGGCGATACTGAACTCGGTTTGTATGTTAAAAACCTGATGGACGCCATTGAGCTGGAGTCGATGCCAAAACCGCTGCGCATCATGCTTCTGCAACTGGCTGACTTCGTCGAAGCGGGTCTGAAAGACGAGCCGTCGACAAAAGCAACCTCAGTAGGTGAACCATGCTAATTCGTGTAGAAATACCCATAGATGCCCCCGGTATTGACGCGCTGTTGCGCCGTACATTTAAAGACGGCGGCGAGGCGGATCTGATCCACGATCTGCGTGAAGACGGCATGCTGACGTTAGGGCTGGTGGCTACCGATGATGAAGGGCAGGTGGTCGGCTACGTCGCGTTCAGCCCGGTGAGCGTGCAGGGTGAAGATCTCCAGTGGGTGGGCCTTGCGCCGCTGGCAGTGGATGAAGCACTACGTGGCCAGGGCCTGGCGCGCCAGCTGGTTTACGAAGGGCTCGACTCCCTGAATGAATTTGGTTACGCCGCCGTGGTAACCTTGGGCGATCCGGCGCTGTATGGCCGTTTCGGTTTTGAACTGGCCGCGCACTACGATTTACACTGCCGCTGGCCGGGGACGGAAGCGGCATTCCAGATCCACCCGCTGGCCCCCGATGCATTGAAGGGCGTAAGCGGCCTGGTGGAATATCACGAGCACTTCAATCGTTTCTAATCGCAGGCGCTGGTAAATCTGGAAACAGATCCGCCAGCGCGATTTCACCCGCCACCAGCCGCTCTTTTTCCCGCTTCGGCAACTGCTTAATACGATACTCAATGCGCAGCGCTTGTGAGCGCTCACCAACTTGTTGAGCGAACACCAGGGTTAACGCACCTTTGCCCCGCAACGCACGTGCGCCTTTACCGGTCTGATGCTGTAGCAGCCGGCGTGCGGTATCAGTAGTGACGCCGGTATAGAGCCGATTGTCGGCGGTGCGAATCAAATAGAGAAACCAGCAGTTCATAAAGCGTATCTGGACGAGGATTTTGCCGCACCTTATCACGCTTTACCGGCAACGACACTGTGGTAGTGTGTCGGCAAACTCTTTTCGGAGGCATTATGGAAGCACTGGAAGCCATCAGCCGCTGGCTCGCTAAACAGCATGTGGTGAGCTACTGCGTAGCGAATGACCAGGATATGTGGTGCGCGAACGCGTTTTACCTGTATTGCCCGCAGGCGGTCGCGTTTTATCTGTTAAGCGACCCACAGACGCGCCACGGGCAAATCAGCGGGGCAAAGCGCACCGTGGCGGGCACGGTAAGCGGGCAGACAAAAAACGTGGCATTAATCCGCGGGGTGCAGTTTAAAGGCGAGATAGAACTGTTGGCGGGCGAAGCGTCAGAAAGCCTGCGTGAGCGCTATAACCGACGCTTCCCGATAGCCAGAGCGATGTCAGCGCCGGTCTGGTCGATCCGGCTGGATGAGCTTAAATTTACTGACAACACCCTGGGTTTTGGCAAAAAATTTATCTGGCAACGCTAACCGTTAGTTGCCAAGCAGGCGTAGCGCCTCGCGATTAAAGGCCGGTAAATCATCCGGGGTACGGCTGGTAACCAGTTGGTCTTTATCGACGACCACTTCCTGGTCGAAAAACTCTGCGCCTGCGTTTTTCACATCAACCACGATAGGCGTTACCGCCGTCAGTTTACGGCCCCGGATCACGTCGGCGCTGATCAGCAGCTGTGGGCCGTGACAAATCGCAAATACCGGTTTGCCGCTTTCAACAAACTCACGGGTAAAATCGACAAAACGGCTGTCGCCGCGCAGATGATCCGGCGAATGGCCGCCCGGCAGTAATAGCGCATCGAATTCGTCAGGTTTTACGTCATCAATGCCTTTATCGATAGTCACCTGGGCATCGCCTTTTTTGCCTTTGACGGTATTGCCGGCTTGTTTCTCAATAGTGATGACTTCGTGGCCCGCTTTTTTAAATTCTTCCGCCGGGGAAGTGAACTCGGAATCTTCGAACTCGTCGGTAATCAGGACTGCAATCTTCTTGCTCATGTTTACTCCTCAGTTCGTTTTAGACACACCTAATCACTGAAAATAGTGAATACTGACTATTAAGCCTGGTTGAAGGGCATGGCTTTGCAACACGGATTTATCTGCAAGGGGGAAATGATGAGCCGGGTATTGATTACGGGGGCCAGCGGTTTAGTTGGCGGGCACTTACTTAGACTACTGAACGATGATCCGCGTGTTGAGACGATTGTCGCGCCCAGCCGCAGGCCGCTTGCGCCCATGAAAAAGATGTTCAACCCCCACGATCCACAGCTTACGGATGCGTTAGCCCAGGCCACCGAGCCGGTGGATACCGTGTTCTGCTGTCTCGGCACTACCCGGCGCGAGGCGGGCAGTAAAGAGGCGTTTGTCCATGCCGATTTCACACTCGTGATAGATACCGGCCTGACGGGGTTACGCCTTGGCGCAACGCATATGCTGGTGGTCAGCGCAATGGGCGCAAATGCTCACTCGCCGTTCTTTTACAATCGGGTAAAAGGCGAGATGGAAGAGACGCTACGCGCGCAGGGCTGGCCGCGTTTGACTATCGCCCGGCCATCGATGCTGCTGGGGCATCGCAATAAAAAACGCTTTAACGAATCGCTGTTTGCGCCGCTGTTCGGCCTGCTGCCAGGAAAATGGAAATCGATTCATGCGCGGGATGTGGCGCTGGCGCTGTTTCAGGAGGCGATGACGGAAGGGAAACCTGGCGTAACGATTCTGGACTCCGCTGAACTGCGGGAAAAAGCGCAGCTGGCGGCGCGTCAGTAAAAACGCCCGCCGGGGATCAGCGGGCGCAAAGCGTTATTTAATATAGGTAAAGGCAGTGGTGACGTGTTTCACGCCGCTCACATGGCTGGCGATATCGGCAGCCGCTTTGCCTTCGCGGTCGGTCACCAGGCCCAGCAGGAACACTTCGGCGTTCTCAGTGGTGACTTTCACGTTAGAGGATTTCACCAGATCGCTCGCCAGCAGTTGGGAGCGTACTTTGGTGGTGATCCAGGTATCGGTCGAGGCGGTTCCCAGGCCAATCGGCTGGCCCTGACGCACTTCGTTATACACTTCGGTGGTGCCTTCCACACCCATGGCGATCTGTTTGGCGCGCGACGCCAGTTCGGTATTCGGTGCCTGGCCGGTTAACAGAACTTTGCCCTGATAAGCGGTGACATTAATGCGCGCCTCTTTCTTGATCTGCTCATCTTTGGATAACGCGCTATTGACCCGTAGCTCCAGCGTTCCATCGTCTACCTGAGTGCCGACCGAGCGCGGATCGGTCGCGGCTTTAGTACCTACCGCCGCAGTTCCGACAACCGCTGCGGCAACGCAACCTTGTAATAGCAACGCGGCAATAAGGACGGCGAGGGGCGAAAATGCCTTCATGTGTACTCCTTAATCATCCTGGTGAGGAAAAAGCGTGTTATCTATCAAATCGCACAGACAGTTCACCGTCAGCATATGCATCTCCTGAATACGCGCGCTACGGTGAGAGGGGATACGAATCTCCACATCCTGCGGTCCCAGCAAACCCGCCAGCTCGCCGCCGTCGTAACCGGTAAGGGCGACGATGGTCATATCGCGGGTAACCGCAGCTTCTACCGCTTTGACGATATCCCGGCTGTTGCCGCGGGTGGAGATTGCCAGTAATACATCGCCCGCATGGCCTAATGCGCGAACCTGTTTGGCATAAATCTCTTCATGCAAACGATCGTTGGCGATGGCTGTTAAGACCACATTATCGGTATTTAGTGCAATGGCGGGTAAACTGGGGCGCTCAGTTTCAAACCGGTTGATCATGCTGGCGGCAAAGTGCTGGGCGTTCGCGGCGGAGGTGCCGTTGCCGCAGCACAGAATTTTGTTGCCATTGAGTAAGGACTGAACCAGCGTCATTGCCGCACGAGAGATAGCATCCGGAAGGGCTTCAGCAGCAGCAATTTGAGTTTGAATGCTTTCCGTAAAGCAGACTTTGATTCGTTCTAACACGGTGATCCTTTGAAAAATACGTCAATTGATTAATGGGCGGAAAACGCGTTCTCAATCCACTCGACTTCATCGCCGGTGAAGGCTAACACATCGAACCGGCAATCCACAGTATCAAAACTCTCGGAATGACGGGCGAGCCAGCCGCGCGCGGTTTGTAATAATTTGTGTTGCTTGGCCTGCGTCACGCTGGCGGCGGCCCCGCCAAAATAGCCGGAGCGGCGATAACGCACCTCGACAAACACGATGACGTGGCGGTGTTTCATGATCAAATCAATCTCACCCCAACGTTCACGCACATTTGCCGCGACAAACTGCAATCCCTTGCGTTCCAGCCACAGACGCGCCCGGTGTTCCCAGGCAGCGCCCTGCTGTGTAGTTAATTTGCCCGCACCACTTGTCCCTGCTGGTATTTGAGCCATGTTAACTTCCTGTTGATCACACAATCCTGATCGGCGGTCAGCGTGCCGGTATTGCCGTTGAGCTGGAAGCCCTGCACCTGACGCATTTGCGAGAAGTGATTCGCCAGCGACCAGGCGTCGACGCCCATGGCATACAGCCGCGCCAGCGAATAGTCGTTATTCACTGCGGCCAGTGCCTGCTGCTGCAAGCCCGGATTATCCCCGGCCAGCATCGGGATTTCGCTAAACTGTAGCCCTTCCATTTCCAGACGGAAGTCCGGCCCGGTATTGCCCTGCGCGCTGCGTGAAGAGGCATACAGCGTTGCGCCGTTATGGCTGCCGGTGCGCATCGCGATCATGGGCTTGATTAAGGCGATTTCATCCGGGCTTGCCACAATGTAAACCGCATCCACATTGCCGCTGCTGCCGGCAGTGATTTGCGCATCCGTGGGCGGAGCAGGGATAGTGAGGCCGCCGATGGTGGTCGCCTGCTGAGACGGCAGGCTGGACGCTACCGGCGAGCCGGTTAACGCAATCCCGGAACCGCTATTGATGCCCATCTTCAGTTCCGACACAGAGCCGAATTTTTGCTGTAACACTGTACCGCCGCCCAGTTGTTGCCACTGTTCAGCAAACGCGCGCGTCACGCGGTCGCCCAGCGAGGTGCGCGGCACCAGCAGTAGCGGATTACGTTGCCCTTGCTGCCAGATATGATCTGCGGCGTCACGCGCTTCGTCTTCCGGGGAGAGGGCGAAATAGCAGATATTGGCGCGGTTTTGCACGTTCTCTGGCTCATTCATCGCCAGCACATTTAATGGCGTGTTGCTGCGCACCAGCTCATCAACGTTAGGTTTGAGCAATGGCCCGACGACGATACTTGCGCCGTCCTGCTGCACCTGGTTGAGCACCTGATTGAGCGGTTGGCTGCTGGTATCGTAGATTTTAATTTCCGCGCCAGGATTAGCGGCGCTGGCGGCGGTTTGCGTGGCCGGCGCGGTTGCTGCGGGCTCAACGGCTGGCGTGGCGTGGTCCTGGGTGAGATCGTTGACGTTTGCCGCTGACGGGCTGACGATGCCATCAGGCCCGGTAGTGTGTTCCAGCGCGGGCTGTTCCGCTGCGGGTTGGGCCGCATCGGTTTGCGGCGCACTCGCCGGCGCGTTGACCGGGCTGACGCTGCTGTTTTTCGCCGCTTCAAAACCCTGTTGGATCGCGCGGCCAAATACGGCGGCCTGGCCATTCAACGGCAGTAACAGGGCGATTCGCTCCGCCGAGGCGGGTTTGAAATTCTGAACATTGACCAGTTGGGTCGGCAGCAGCTTCGCGCCCGGGTTTTGCGGATAACGGGTCTGCCAGTCATGGATCCCCGCTTTCAGCATGGCGGGATCGCTGCGGTTATCGAACCACATGCGTTGCAGATCCAGCCAGCCGCGCAACACGTTCTCGTCAGCGCTAATCACCAGCAAATTAGCCTGATCGGGCGTCATGGACGACAGCGTCTGCCAGGTGGCGTCGATATTTTTCTGCTTTTCGGCCGGTTGCAGCAGCGGCTCCTGCGCGATTAACGCACGTAGCAATTCCAGCGACGGACGGCCCTGGCTGGCGTCAATCTGCGCCTGATAGTAACGGGCTTTTTGCGCATCGCTAAAACCGGAAATATCCAGCGTCGCCAGCTCGGCGGCGGCACCCTGATAGTTTTTATTTGCCAGGATTAATTCGATATCCAGCAGGCGTTGTTCCCGGTGCTGTTCAGCGGTGAGATCCTCGGGTAACTGTCGATACAGCTCGGTGGCCTGTTCGCGCTTACCTTCCTTGATCAGGGCACGTATCGCGAGTAATTGCCAGTTGGTCTTGGTATCATCCGAGCTTTGCTGCATTTGCTGTAAGTAGTAAGCGGAATTCGCCTGTGCTTCACCCTGCATATGCGCCGCGCTTTGATCCGGCGCCTGGGTGCCGCAGCCGGCGAAAAGCAGCGCGGCGAGCACAACAGGCAGGCAGCGCGCGGCTTTAGAACGTAATAAGGTTGACGGTACCATACTGTATCCAGTGAGTTTTTTTTTAATCAATATTCAATATTAAATCGGCAATACGGACTAAACAATGAAACAACACGATTCCACCGAGAATTCTCAGGGCCAGCTTTATATTGTCCCGACGCCAATCGGCAATCTCGGGGACATAACCCAGCGCGCGCTCTCGGTGTTGCAGTCGGTTGACCTGATTGCTGCCGAGGATACGCGCCATACTGGTTTATTGCTGCAACACTTTGCTATTTCCGCGCGGTTGTTCGCATTACACGACCATAATGAGCAACAAAAAGCACAAACGCTGCTGGCAAAATTGCAGGAAGGGCAAAATATCGCGCTGGTTTCCGATGCCGGCACGCCGCTGATTAACGATCCGGGTTATCACCTTGTTCGCACCTGCCGCGAAGCGGGCATTCGCGTTGTGCCGCTGCCGGGGCCGTGCGCCGCCATTGCCGCGTTAAGCGCGGCGGGGCTACCCTCCGATCGTTTCTGCTACGAAGGTTTTTTGCCTGCCAAATCCAAAGCGCGCCGCGATGCGCTCAAAGCCATCGAGCAAGAGCCGCGCACCCTGATTTTTTACGAATCCACCCACCGTTTGCTGGAAAGCCTGGAAGACATTTGCACCGTACTGGGTGAGTCGCGGTATGTGGTGCTGGCCAGGGAGATCACCAAAACCTGGGAGTCGATTCACGGCGCGCCCATCGGCGAGCTGCTGGCATGGGTTAAGGAAGATGAAAACCGCCGCAAGGGTGAAATGGTGCTGATCGTCGAAGGCTTCGATGTTCAGGAAGAGGCGTTGCCTGCCGATGCGTTGCGAACCCTGGCACTGTTGCAGGCCGAGCTGCCGTTAAAGAAAGCGGCGGCGCTGGCGGCGGAAATCCACGGTGTGAAGAAAAACGCGCTGTATAAATATGCGCTGGAACAGCAGGGGGAATAGCCTGTGAACCGCTATCAGCCGCCATTTACTCTTACTCCAGCCATGCTTAACCGGGTGGTGGAAATTGGCGAACTGATGGGGCACTGGGCGGCACAATCCGGCAGAGCGTCGCCCCTGTTGCGCAAAGAAAACCGTATTCGCACCATTCAGGCCTCTCTGGCGATTGAGCATAACTCGCTAACCACCGGTCAGGTTACGGCAGTTATGGAGGGAAAGCGCGTTCTGGCGCCTGAAAAAGATATTCAGGAAGTGCGCAACGCCATACAGGCTTATGAAAAGATGCCCGGCTGGAAGGCTGGCCGATTACAGGATTTGCTGAGTGCCCATCGCATTTTGATGATGGGGCTGGTGGATAATCCCGGCAAATTGCGGCGCGGGGATGTCGGTATTTACCGGGAGAATACCCTAATTCATATGGCTCCTTCCGCCTCACAAGTTCCGCGCCTGATTGAGGATCTTCTTGCCTGGCTACACACTACGGAAATTCATCCGCTGATTGCCAGCTCGGTGTTTCACTATGAATTTGAATTTATCCATCCCTTTGCCGACGGTAACGGCCGTATGGGGCGCTTGTGGCAGACGCTGATATTGAGCCAGTGGCGTGGGGAACTGGCGTGGTTGCCGGTTGAAACGTTAATTCATCATCAACAGGAAGCGTATTATCAGATCCTGCGACAATGCGACAGGGAAAGCGACTGTACGGCATTTATAGAATTTATGCTGCAAAACATTGCTCAGGCATTGAAAGAAGGGATGGCATCAGTTTCCGCGATGTCGGAAAAAATGTCGGGAAAAATGTCGGAAGAAAATGCTGTTTATCTGACAACGACAGAGCGCGATATTCTGCGGTTATTAAACGGCCAGCCAACAATGACGGCGGCTCAACTGGCCGAACGCATTGGCGTGACGTCGCGGACCATTGAACGTTACCTCAAACTGCTTCAGGATAAATCAGCGCTTCAGCGAGTCGGGCCCAGAAAAGGGGGCTACTGGCAGGTTTTATAAACCTGCCACCCGTGATTGCTCACACGACCATCATCTTTGCGCCGCTGTTATTCAGCAGCATCTTATCTTCTTCACTAATCCCTTCATCGGTAATGATGACGTCGATTTTCTCCATCGGGATAACCTGGTTAAAGCCGCGGCGGTTGAACTTCGAGGCGTCGAGCACGGCAATCACGCGGTGCGCCGTCGCCGCCATCACCGCGCTGATGGAATAGCCTTCATTAAAGGTGGTGATGCCGTTAGTGGTATCAAAGCCATCAGCCCCGACAAACATGAGGTCGGCGCTGATCCCTTGCAAGGAACGCTCGGCAATGGTGCCATGCATCGAATGCGTTTTATGGCGTACCGTGCCGCCGCACACCACCAGCGTGATGTCTTTATTGTCAGAGAGAAGATATGCAGCGGGCAGGTTATTGGTGATCACCGTGATATTGGCGCGTTTTACCAGCGCTTCGGCAATCAGCAGCGTGGTGCTGCCGCTGTCGAGGATCACGGTCATGCCTTCTTCGATCATGGCTGCTGCGGTTTGCGCGATGCGTTTCTTCGGATCTTTCGCCAGCTGATAACGCGCTTCGAGCAGCACTTCATGGTTATCGCTTTCAGCGGCATTGTTGCCCGGCTTCGCTGCGCCGCCGTGAAAACGGGTCACCAGACCCTTTTCTTCCAGCAGGCGCAGATCGGCGCGGATCGTGACTTCGGAAATGCCAAAAGTATTCGACAGGTCCAGTACCAGAACGCTGCCGTGGGTATTCACCAGTTCGACTATCTTATTGCGTCGTTCAAAAGAGTTCATGCTTTCAATCCTTAAAAATAATTACCCTCTAGTGTAATCGAAAGCGTTATGAAAGGTTAGCGTTGCATTTCGAAAGGAGATAGATGCAGGGCGGCGTTCAGCGCCATTGCCGGGCAGTTACCCTTGCCAGTGCCGCCCGATAACTAACACGTGGTTAGAATCTGATTTTTAGCTGTAGTGGTATCAGGGGGACGATTTGCTGTTTATCCGGGAATAGTTCCAGCGCCCCCCTGGCGAATCAAGAGAGTGATTGCGAGGCCGTCAGCGCTGCCTGTTTTTCTGCTCTGGCGAAGGCTTTGGCCCTGCGCCAGGTCAAAAATACGCCAGCGGCATAAATCACGGCGATGACGCAGAAGCCAACCAGGTTTTGCCAGGTGAAGAGCTGGATCAGCAGCCAGGTGATCGGCGATCCGCCTTGATCCATCGACGCTACCATGCCGCCCGCTTTAAGCGCGCCCGCATTGGCGGCGAGCTGGGTATGTAAGCCAATGGTTTGCGTGGCAATCCAGAGGGTGATGCTCATAATAATGATGCCAGAAATCAGGGTGCGGAACAGATTTCCCTGATGCACCGCCACGGCCATTGCCACAAAGAAGCCAATAGTGGCGAGGTCGCCAAAAGGCAGCACCTGGTTTCCGGGAACCGCAATGGCGATCAAAATGGTCAGCGGGATAAATATCAGGCTGGCAGATACCACCGAGGTCTGGCCGAGCAGCAATGCCGGGTCGAGGCCAATCAAAAATTCCTGGCCGCCAAATTTAGCCTGCAGGCGTTTACGCGCGTGCTTCGCGATGGGGGTTAAGCCATCCATGATCGGTTTAATCACGCGTGGCATGAGTAGCATCACGGCGGCGGTTTTCACAGCCAGTTGCAGTACGCCCCTGGCGTCATACCCGGCCAGCAGACCAATCAGGATGCCCATCACAAAACCCACGGTAACCGGCTCGCCAAAGGGACCAAACCGTTTCTGGACATCATCAGCGCTAAAGTGGATCCGATTCAGGCCCGGCACTTTTTCAATTAGCGCATCTACCAATACGGCGATTGGCCCCAGATAAGCGGACGTACCGTGCGGGATCGCGATGCCTTCCAGACCAAAGTAGTCGCGCACGTCTTTGGCAAACCAGTCTCCGAGCTTATAAACAAAGGCGGCATGGACCACAACGCCGAGAATACCCATCCAGTATGAGCCCGTCGCCAGATGCAGCAGCGCGCCGGTAAAGGTCATATGCCAGATATTCCAGATGTCCACGTTAACCACGCGGGTCATACGCATTACCAGCATCACGATATTAACCGCAATGGAGATGGGAATAGCCACCAGCGCGATTTGTGAAGCCCAGGTCATGGGCGATGAACCGGGCCAGCCGACATCCACCACGCTCAGGTTAATGTCGAAGTTCTCCGCCATTGCTTTTGCGGCGGGCCCGATAGAGTCAAGCATTAAACCAATAACCAGCCCGATGCCGACGAACCCAATACCGATATGCAGACCAGATTTAAAACTGTCGCCGAGCTTCATGCCCAGCAGCAGCGAAAAGATAATGATCACCACCGGCAGCATGACCGTCGGACCGAGATCGAGGATATAACGCATGATGTCGTTAAACATGGTTTTACTCCCCCAGGATAGCCAGGATTTTTTGCTGTAAGGCTTCTATACCCACGCCCGAGACAAACGGCATACCGTGCACCACGGGAATATCACCAAAGGTTCGATCAACCCGTGCGGTGGTGCAGATAAGGTCAGCGCCTTCCATATAGGTCTCGATTTCCGTCACGCGGCACTGCACCAGATCGAGCTGGATGCCGTGCGCCGCGCACAACTCTTTAATCTCTTCGGCAGCAAGCGTTGATGTCGCTACCGCGCCGCCACAGGCGACGATCACTTTTCGTTTCATTACATTTTCCTTTTTTAGAATGACGAAGCCGCGTCGGGCTGCGGTTCGGCCAGGGTTTCCCAAAATGCTTTACCGAGCTCTGCCTGAGGGGCATTCAACAGCGCCTCTACGCGTTGCGGGTTTTGCAGCCCGCCGAATAGCTGACGCAGCAGCTTGAGTTGCGCGTCGGGGTTTTCAACGACCAGCGCAATAATCAGCGGTACGGCAATTTCACCGTCTTCATCAGCGCGTTGAAAATTAACGGGATTATCCGGACGGATCAGGTAAATCGCCGGCGAGATAGCGTGTATGGCTTCGCAGTGCGGTATGGCGACCGCATGTTGTTCCAGGACAATGCCTGTCGGGAACAGCGCTTCCCGCTGTTTCAGTGCCTGCGGATAACTGGTTTTCACGACGCCTTTTGCCAGCAATTCCTCACCAATATGCTCAAGCGCCGCATTGCAATCGGCAAAGTGGATACCGGTACGAACAAACAGTTGGGTCATGTCTTTCTCCTCGGTGGCATGCTGAAAGAGATTATTTTCTTTCGTTTTATTTCTTTTGAAAGAAATTTAATCATTTCATTTTTTTATTTGTGTGATCGTTATCCACAAAAGAAAGGTATCGAATATATTCGGAATATGTACCGGGAATGTGCGGGAAAATACTGAAAACACTGTGGCGGGAGGACGGTGGGAATAAAAAAATGCCAGCACGATGGCTGGCATAATGGCAAAGGAAAGAAAAAGAGTTATCAGGTCACGGGGGCCGGGTTGAAGACCGCCAGCTGATTATGTAAGCCCCACTGATCGGAGAAGGTTTTCTTACGCCCGCTCGCGACATCCAGAATGAAGTGGAACAGCTTCCAGCCCACCTGCTCAATGGTCTCTTCACCGGTCGCGATAGTGCCTGCGTTGATGTCCATTAAGTCATACCAGCGGTTCGCCAGTTCGGTGCGGGTCGCCATTTTAATCACCGGCACCGCCATCAGGCCATACGGCGTACCGCGACCGGTAGTGAACACCTGCACGGTGATCCCGGAGGCCACCTGCTGGGTGCCGCACACAAAGTCGCTGGCCGGGGTGGCGGCATAAATCAGGCCGCGTTTGGTCGGGCGCTGGCCCGGCGACAGCACTTCCACGATCGCGCTCTGGCCGGATTTGGCGATAGAACCCAGCGCTTTTTCCACCACGTTCGCCAGGCCGCCTTTCTTATTGCCCGGAGAGGGGTTGGCGCTGCGGTCGGTTTTGCCCATGTCGAGATAATCATCGTACCAGGCCATCTCTTCCAGCAGGCGTTTGCCGACCTGCTCGTTTACGGTGCGCGGCGTTAAAAGATGGATGGCATCGCGTACTTCAGTGACTTCCGAGAACATCACCGTGCCGCCGCAGCGAACCAGTAGGTCGGAAGCGTAGCCCACCGCCGGGTTGGCGGTCACGCCGGAGAAAGCGTCGCTGCCGCCGCACTGCATCCCGACGACCAGCTCCGAAGCCGGGCAGGTTTCGCGTTTACGCTGGTTAAGTTTTTCCAGATGGCGTTCGGCGACACGCAGAATATCGTCCACCATGGAGCGGAAGCCCACGTGCTGCTCATCCTGCAAACGCACAATGCTGGCGTCATCGACCGCGACGGCCTGGACGTCTTCGGTGCCCTGCAACAGGCGTTCCGGCTGGAGTTTTTCGCAACCCAGGCCGATGACCATCACTTCGCCGCCAAAGTTCGGATTCAAAGCGATATTGTGAATGGTGCGAATGGGGATCACCGCCGCCGGCGCGTTAATCGCCACGCCGCAGCCATACAGATGGTTCAGGCCGACCACGCCGTCCACGTTCGGGTAACGCGGCAGCAGATCGCGCTCGATGATTTTAATCACGTAATCCACCACGCCCGCCACGCAATGCACGCTGGTGGTGATGCCGAGCAGATTTTTGGTGCCCACGCTGCCATCCGCGTTGCGGTAGCCTTCAAAGGTATAGCCTTCCAGCGGCGGCAGCGGCTCCGGGACTTTGGTCGCCAGCGGTAAGGTATTCAACGGCGGCGCCTTCGGCAGCTCCACCAGGGATTCTTCAATCCAGCTGCCGCGCGGAATATCTTTTACGGCATAACCGATCACTTCGCCGTAACGGACAATTTCGCCCTGCGCGGGAATATCATTCAGTGCGACTTTATGGCCCTGAGGAATATGTTCAATCAACTCAAGACCATCCGGGAAACGGGTGCCCGCTTTTAAGCCGTAATCATTGACAATGATGGCGACGTTATCAGTGTCGTGCACTTTAATATAAAAAGCGCCGGGCGGTTGTTGTTTAATTTCAATATTAGCCATTGTCCAGTATTCTCCGCGTGCTCAAGGCATGGTTAATAAATTAAGGAATATTATTTTTATCGGTATCAAGCGGTAATGGCAGTAAGAATGTCAGGTGTGCAAAAATAAAAATGTGACGCAGATCACCAGACGCCGCGAAGCCAGTGCTGACAAGGGCGGCAATGATTAAATCTGTGGATTAGCGCCCATGAAGTTGGGCTTAGGCAAAACAAAAATGATATCTGAGACTGTTTTGTTGTGCAGATGCATGATGCGTGGTTAGGGAGCGCTGTTTATACTGACCCATAACGTAATGGTGTGAAATTAATATCCCTGAATAACATTAAAAATATAAATACCACTCCCACACCGGTTGAATTTAATTCCGAACAGAGTGCCTGAGCCAGAGGTAAATAATATGATGCTTGATGCCGCCAGTGAAACAAAAAAGGGTATGCATACCCGATATTATATATTGCTGATTATTTTTATTGTTACCGCAATTAACTACGCCGACCGCGCTACTCTGTCTATCGCCGGAACCGAAGTGGCGAAAGAGCTTCAACTCAGCGCGATTTCCATGGGTTACATCTTCTCTGCGTTTGGATGGGCCTATCTGTTGATGCAAATTCCGGGCGGTTGGCTGCTTGACCGCTACGGTTCGAAGAAAGTTTATACTTACAGCCTGTTCTTCTGGTCGCTGTTTACCTTCCTGCAAGGGTTTGTGGATATGGTGCCGCTGGCCTGGGCGGGCGTATCGATGTTCCTGATGCGCTTTATGCTCGGCTTCTCTGAAGCGCCGTCCTTCCCGGCCAACGCCCGTATCGTGGCGGCCTGGTTCCCGACGAAAGAGCGCGGCACCGCTTCGGCGATCTTCAACTCGGCGCAGTACTTCTCGCTGGCGATCTTCTCGCCATTGCTGGGTTGGCTGACCTTCGCATGGGGTTGGGAGCACGTCTTCACGGTGATGGGCGCGATTGGCTTCGTGCTGACGTTTATGTGGGTCAAATTTATCCATAACCCGACCGACCATCCGAACATGTCGGCTAATGAACTGGAGTTCATCAGAAAAGGCGGCGCAGTGGTGGATATGGACCACAAAAAAACCAGTACCGACAGCGGTCCTAAACTGCATTACATCAAGCAGATGCTGACCAACCGCATGATGTTGGGCGTATTTTTCGGGCAATACTTTATCAACACCATCACCTGGTTCTTCCTCACCTGGTTCCCGATTTATCTGGTGCAGGAAAAGGGCATGTCGATTCTGAAAGTGGGAATGGTGGCGTCTATCCCGGCGCTGTGCGGATTCGCCGGCGGCGTGCTGGGCGGCGTGTTCTCGGATTCGCTGATTAAACGCGGCCATTCGCTGACGCTGGCTCGTAAACTGCCGATTGTGCTGGGCATGCTGCTGGCATCGACCATCATTCTGTGTAACTACACCGATAACACCGTGCTGGTGATTGCCCTGATGGCGCTGGCGTTCTTCGGTAAAGGCTTTGGCGCGCTGGGCTGGCCGGTTATCTCTGATACCGCGCCGAAAGAAATTGTCGGCCTGTGCGGCGGGGTATTCAATGTGTTTGGTAACGTTGCCTCTATCGTCACCCCGCTGGTGATTGGCTATCTGGTGAGTGAGTTGCACTCCTTTAACGCTGCGCTGCTGTTCGTGGGCTGTTCCGCCCTGATGGCGATGGTTTGCTACCTGTTTGTGGTTGGCGACATCAAGCGTATGGAATTGCAGAAATAAGCATCGATGACATTAAGGTAAAGAGAATGAGCGCTATTTTCCCTAACAAATTCAAGGCCGCGCTGGCGGCCAAACAGACCCAAATCGGCTGCTGGTCCGCACTGGCGAACCCGATCAGCGCCGAGGTGCTGGGCCTGGCAGGTTTTGACTGGATTGTGCTGGATGGCGAACACGCGCCAAACGACATTACCACCTTTATCCCGCAGTTGATGGCGTTAAAAGGCAGTCACAGTGCGCCGGTGGTTCGCGCGCCGACCAATGAGCCGATCATCATCAAACGGCTGCTGGATATCGGTTTCTATAACTTCCTGATCCCGTTCGTGGAAACCGCGGAAGAAGCGGCGCACGCGGTGGCCTCCACCCGCTATCCGCCGGAAGGTATTCGCGGCGTGTCGGTTTCTCATCGCGCCAATATGTTTGGCACCGTGCCGGATTATCTGACCGAATCGAACAAAAACATCACCATTCTGGTGCAGATCGAAAGCCAGCAGGGCGTGGATAACGTTGACGCCATTGCCGCGACCCACGGCGTTGACGGCATTTTCGTCGGCCCGAGCGATTTGGCCGCCGCGCTGGGCCATCTGGGTAACGCCAACCACCCGGATGTGCAGCGCGCCATTCAATACATTTTCGAACGCGCCAAAACGCACGGCAAACCGGCAGGCATCCTGGCGCCGGTTGAAGCCGATGCCCGTCGCTATCTGGAATGGGGCGCGACCTTTGTTGCCGTGGGCAGCGATTTAGGCGTGTTCCGCTCCGCCACGCAGAAACTGTGTGACGCTTTTAAAAAATAACCACCCCGTAATTAACGAGAGAGATTAACGCTATGACACTGAAAGTTGGTTTTATTGGCCTGGGCATCATGGGTAAACCAATGAGTAAAAACCTCATTAAAGCCGGTTATTCCCTGGTGGTTGCCGACCGCAATGCCGAGGTGATTGCTGAAGTCGTTGAGGCTGGCGCCAGCACCGCGTCCAACCCGAAAGAGATCGCCCAGCAGTGTGATGTCATTATCACCATGCTGCCGAACTCCCCGCACGTTAAAGAGGTGGCGTTGGGCGAAAACGGCATTATCGAAGGCGCGAAGCCGGGCACTGTCGTTATCGATATGAGCTCCATCGCGCCGCTGGCGAGCCGTGAAATCAGCGATGCGCTGAAAGCCAAAGGCATCGACATGCTGGACGCGCCGGTGAGCGGCGGCGAACCCAAAGCCATCGACGGCACCCTGTCGGTGATGGTTGGCGGCGATAAAGCGATTTTCGACAAATATTACGATCTGCTGAAAGCCATGGCGGGTTCCGTGGTGCATACCGGTGAGATCGGCGCGGGCAACGTTACCAAGCTGGCGAACCAGGTGATTGTGGCGCTGAACATCGCGGCGATGTCTGAAGCGCTGACTCTGGCGACCAAAGCGGGTGTAAATCCGGATCTGGTTTACCAGGCTATCCGCGGCGGCCTGGCAGGTAGTACCGTACTGGACGCGAAAGCGCCGATGGTGATGGATCGCAATTTCAAACCGGGCTTCCGTATCGATCTGCACATTAAAGATCTGGCCAACGCGCTGGATACTTCCCACGGCGTGGGCGCGCAACTGCCGCTGACTGCGGCGGTCATGGAGATGATGCAGGCGCTGCGTGCCGATGGTCATGGCAACGACGACCACAGCGCGCTGGCGTGCTACTACGAGAAACTGGCGAAGATCGAGATCACCCGGTAATAAAACAGGGCGCGGGGACGCGCCCTTGGTTTCACGCCCCGCACGGCAAGAAGGGCTTAATAATGATGAAAATTGTAATTGCACCAGACTCTTATAAAGAAAGCCTTCCTGCTGCTGAGGTAGCCCAGGCCATCGAAAAAGGATTTCGGGAAATTTTCCCTGACGCTCAGTATGTTCGCGTACCGGTTGCCGATGGCGGCGAAGGTACCGTGGATGCCATGATTTCGGCGACTGACGGCAGCAAAATTACCACGCAGGTGACCGGTCCCATGGGTGAACGCGTGAATGCCAGTTGGGGTATTTCGGGCGATAAAAAGACTGCATTTATTGAAATGGCGGAAGCCAGCGGGCTGTCGCTGGTTGCACTGAATTTACGCAATCCGCTGATCACCACTTCGCGCGGTACCGGGGAGCTTATCCTCCACGCGCTGGATAACGGGGCGCGCAATATTATTATCGGCATTGGCGGCAGCGCCACCAATGATGGCGGCGCAGGCATGGTGCAGGCGCTGGGCGCAAAGCTGACGGACGCAACCGGTAAAGAGATCGGCCACGGCGGCGGCAGTTTGATCGCGCTGAACAGCATTGATATTTCCGGGCTCGATCCGCGCCTCGCGGAATGTTCGATTCGTGTTGCCTGTGATGTAACCAATCCGCTGGTGGGCGACACGGGCGCATCGCGGATTTTTGGCCCGCAAAAGGGCGCGACGGAAGCGATGATCGTCGAGCTCGATCGCAATCTCGGCCATTTTGCCGATGTGATTAAAAAATCGCTACGCGTGGACGTAAAAGAGGTGCCGGGCGCCGGCGCGGCGGGCGGTATGGGGGCGGCGCTGATGGCGTTCCTCAACGCGGAGCTGCGCAGCGGGATCGAGATCGTCACCGAGGCGCTCAACCTGGAAGAACATATTCACGACTGCACGCTGGTGGTGACGGGCGAAGGGCGCATCGACAGCCAGAGCATTCACGGCAAAGTGCCGGTAGGCGTGGCGAATGTGGCCCTGAAGTATCATAAGCCGGTTATCGGCATCGCAGGCAGCCTGACGCCGGACGTTGGCGTGGTACATCAGTACGGCATTGATGCGGTATTCAGCGTGCTGACCAGCATTGGTTCGCTGGAAGAGGCGTTAAAGAACGCATTTGACAATATCTACCACGCCTCGCGCAACATCGCCGCGACGCTGAATGTTGGGATGCATACCGCGCCTTAAGGCGTGACAGACAGGCGCAAACCCTCTATACTCCGCGCCGAAGCTGACCAGACAGTCGCCGCTTCGTCGTCGTCCTCTTTCGGGGGAGACGGGCGGAGGGGAGGAAAGTCCGGGCTCCATAGGGCAGGGTGCCAGGTAACGCCTGGGGGGGAAACCCACGACCAGTGCAACAGAGAGCAAACCGCCGATGGCCCGCGCAAGCGGGATCAGGTAAGGGTGAAAGGGTGCGGTAAGAGCGCACCGCGCGACTGGTAACAGTTCGCGGCACGGTAAACTCCACCCGGAGCAAGGCCAAATAGGGGTTCACAAGGTACGGCCCGTACTGAACCCGGGTAGGCTGCTTGAGCCAGTGAGCGATTGCTGGCCTAGATGAATGACTGTCCACGACAGAACCCGGCTTATCGGTCAGCTTCACTCATTAGAAACCCCGCTTCGGCGGGGTTTTGCTTTTTCAGAGAGGTGGAAAGATGAATGACTGTCCACGACAGAACCCGCCTTATCGGTCAGCTTCACACATTAAGAAACCCCGCTTCGGCGGGGTTTTGCTTTTTCAGCCCCCCACTACACTGTCCATTTTTACAGGACGGCGCATCCGACCTTGACCAATGACAAAGCGGTTTGAATCGTCGCCTCTTTATAATCAGGCCCGTTTGTCTTCACAATGGTCACCATCATGGCTTATCAACTGAATCTTAACTGGCCCGAGTTTTTAGAAAAATACTGGCAGAAACAACCTGTAGTGTTGAAGAATGCCTTTCCCAATTTTGTTGATCCGATTACCCCGGACGAACTGGCAGGGCTGGCGATGGAACCCGAAGTCGATAGCCGCCTGGTCAGCCATAAAAATGGTCAATGGCAGGCCGCCAACGGGCCGTTCGAGGATTTCGATAACTTAGGTGAAACCGGCTGGTCGCTGCTGGCCCAGGCGGTGAACCACTGGCATATGCCCTCCGCCGAGCTGGTTAAGCCGTTTCGCGTGTTGCCGGACTGGCGTCTGGACGATCTGATGATTTCGTTTTCCGTGCCGGGCGGCGGTGTGGGCCCGCATATCGATCAGTATGATGTGTTTATCATTCAGGGAATGGGCAGCCGTCGCTGGCGCGTGGGCGATAAACTGCCGATGCGCCAGTTCTGCCCGCATCCGGCGTTGTTGCATGTCGATCCTTTCCCGCCAATCATTGATGAAGATCTGGAGCCGGGCGATATTCTCTATATCCCGCCAGGATTTCCGCACGACGGTTTTACCCACCAAACCGCGCTTAACTACTCTGTTGGTTTCCGGGGGCCGAATGGCCGCGACCTGATTAGCAGCTTTGCGGACTATGCGCTGGAAAACGATCTCGGCGGCGAGCATTACAGCGATCCGGATTTAACCTGCCGGGAGCATCCTGGGCGCGTTGAAGAGTACGAACTGGATCGCCTGCGCGACATGATGATTGCCATGATTAACCAACCGGAAGATTTCAAACAGTGGTTTGGCCGCTTCGCGACAACGCCGCGCCACGAGCTGGATATCGCCCCGGCAGAGCCGCCGTACGAGGCGGGCGAAGTGGTTGACGCGCTGATGGATGGCGAATTGCTGACGCGCCTCAGCGGGCTGCGGGTATTGCACGTTGGCGACAGCTTCTTCATTAACAGCGAGAAGCTGGAAACGGTCGATCCCCAGGCTGCGGACGCGCTGTGCCGTTACACTACGCTTGGTAAAGCGCAGTTGGGCGCGGCGCTGGATAACCCGGCCTTTGTAGCGGAATTAACCGGGCTGATAAACCAGGGCTACTGGTATTTCGACGAGTAACATACGGGGCAGCGTCGATCATCAAACTGGCCGCAGTGCATCGTACTGCGGCTTTTTTATGTTGATCCGTCCTTAACCGGGGTAAGGTAAGTGCTGGTTTTTTCAGGAAGGTGGTGAACGTGTCTAACAAACTCAACAACGAAGATATCAATCTTATCGCCCAGCGCATCCAGGCCATTGCACAATCCGGGCTCACATACTCACCTGGCGTGTTTGACAGAGAACGCTATGAAGCCTTGAGAAAAATTGCGTATGACATGTTGGCGGCAGGTTTTAACCTGAGTGCGGATGCGTTTGCTCATATGCATCTTTCTGATGATGGCTATGCGACGCCAAAAACCGATGTACGCGCCATTGTACTGCGTGAAGGCAAATTATTGATGGTGCAGGAATCGGACGATGGTCTCTGGAGCCTGCCGGGGGGATGGGTGGACGTCGGTGATAGCCCTTCAACGGCGATTCGCCGCGAAGTCCTCGAAGAAACCGGGCTGGACGTTAAAGTCACTAAACTGTTAGGAATATGGGATCGTAACCTGCACGGTCACCCCCCGTACCCGTGGCACGTTTATAAAACGCTTTTCTTGTGCGAAGAGCTGGGCGGCGAATTGCAGATCAGCCACGAGTCGCTGGATATCGGCTTTTTTGATATCGATAATCTGCCAGCGCTTTCGCTGACGCGGATTGTGAAGGAAGAGATCCTGACCAGTATCGACATCGCCGTCAGCGACAAACCCGCGTGGTTTGATTAATCCATACGCGGGTAAGTGCATTCTACAATTCTTCTTGCTCAAGCCGCTGTTCGGCGTCGCTGACAATGGCTTCAAGCTCGGTCAGCATCTCTTCATAACCCCATTCCTGGCGTTGTGCAGCCTCTTGCTCTTTTGGCGCAGCGGGTTGCTTCGCTTTTCCTTTGTGTTTTTTCATATCATCCTTCCCGGACCGTTCTCACACCGGCAAATCTATCAGTAATGCTCGCAGCGGTGAATCTGCGACCAGCGTTACGTTAGCTTCGTCACGAATAAATGCGCCATCGCCGCAGGTTAAAATCTGCTTCTCATCGCGATGAGATATCGCGTGGACGGTACCATGAATCGATTGCAGATAGGCACGCGGCCCGTGGAGCTGGAACGACAGACGCTCGCCCGCACAGAGATCGATATGGTGCAGCCAAACCTGCTGGCGCAACTGCAAACTGTTACTGCTGCCGTCCGGCGTCGCCAGAAGTTGGGTCGCCTGGGGCAGAATTTCCACCTTTTGAATCAGCGGATTTTCCCGTTCCGGGCAGGCGTCCAGCCACAGCTGCATGCGCGTCAGCGGCTGGTCTTTGCTGGGGTTGTGCTCGCTATAGCTCACGCCTGGCTGGGTGGACAGCAACAGCGCTTCGCCGGTGGAGGCGCGAACGTGGTTACCCTCGCTGTCGCGGTATTCCGCTTCGCCCTCCAGGATGATATTGAGAATATCGACCTTCGGGAACGTACGTGGCTGGAAGGACGCGCCTGGCGCCAGAACCTCCTGGTTAAGCACGCGCAGGGAAGCGTAACCCAGTAATTTTGGATCGAAGTAGTGCCCAAAGGAAAAGGTGTAGCGAGCTTGCAGCCAACCATAGTCAGCTTGCCCGCACTGTTTGGCTGTTCTCGTCGTAATCATAATACTTGACCTCTCTTTACCGGCTTTTATGTTAAGGCTCTGGACGCTGCATTGTTAGCCAGTTAATCTGCTGGGTATGTTCAAATTTCCTGAATGAGCACCCGATGGCTAAAGAAAGAGCACTGACACTGGAAGCGTTACGCGTGATGGACGCAATCGACCGGCGCGGCAGTTTCGCCGCTGCCGCTGATGAACTGGGGCGAGTTCCGTCAGCGCTCAGCTACACCATGCAGAAGCTGGAGGAAGAGCTGGATGTGGTACTTTTTGACCGCTCCGGGCACCGCACCAAATTTACTAACGTCGGGCGTATGCTGCTGGAGCGCGGGCGCGTGCTGCTGGAAGCCGCCGATAAGCTCACCACCGACGCCGAAGCGCTGGCGCGCGGTTGGGAAACCCATCTCACCCTCGTCACCGAGGCGCTGGTGCCAACCTCCGCGCTGTTTCCGCTGGTCGATAAGCTGGCGGATAAGGCCAACACTCAGCTTTCCATTATTACCGAAGTGCTGGCGGGGGCCTGGGAGCGGCTGGAGCAGGGGCGCGCCGATATTGTTATCGCGCCGGATATGCACTTCCGCTCGTCGTCGGAAATCAACTCCCGCAAGCTTTACAGCCTGATGAACGTATACGTCGCCGCGCCGGATCACCCAATCCATCAGGAGCCGGAGCCGCTTTCTGAAATCACACGCGTGAAATACCGCGGCGTAGCGGTAGCGGATACCGCCCGCGAGCGCCCGGTTTTAACGGTGCAATTGCTGGATAAGCAGCCGCGTTTAACGGTCAGTTCTATCGAAGACAAACGAAACGCGCTGCTGGCGGGCATGGGGGTAGCAACCATGCCGTATCCGCTGGTTGAAAAAGATATCGCGGAAGGACGGCTGCGCGTGGTAAGCCCGGAGTCGACGCATGAGATCGACATCATTATGGCCTGGCGGCGCGATAGCATGGGCGAGGCGAAAGCCTGGTGTCTGCGCGAGATCCCTAAGCTGTTCGCCCATATGCGCAGTTAATGGCAGTTAATGAATGAAGATGGCCGCATGGCGGCCATTAGATTTCGCGAATCGGGTCGGGCCCGAAACGGTTCTCACCCGGCGTACCGCGCTGGCAGTTGAAGATGAAAATCACAATCCAGCCGATAACCGGGATCAACAGCAGCAACAGCCACCATGCGGAGCGATCGGTGTCGTGCAAGCGACGGAATTGCACCGCCCACCAGGGCAGGAACACTAACAGCCCGTAAATACCCGCAAGGTATCCCTGACCGCTTTCCGTTTGCCAACCGAGAATACTGTCCACGATGCTTAAAACGGTGGTTAAAATCACGTTGACCAGCACGAACATCCAGTATTCCTTGCGACGCGCCCGGCCACCAAATCCAATATAGTTACGAATGACTTTAAAATACCAATCCATCTGTTCTTCGCCTCTTCAGCAATAATCACTTGTTTTGTAAGCGATCAATTCAAGAATAGACGTGAATGAATAAGCGGTAAATATACTTTGTCTGAATACAAAGGCATCCCGAAGGATGCCTGAAATGATTAGCGGAAGCGCTCATCGCGCCCGTGCGGTTCGCTCAAATCTTGCTCCGGCCCAATGGAAATAATCCCGGTAGGGTTAATCGTTTTGTGGCTGCGGTAATAGTGATTGCGGATATGGGCCAGATTCACCGTTTCGGCAATACCCGGCAGCTGGTAAATATCGCGCAGGAATCCGTACAGGTTCAGATAATCGCTGATACGGTGTTTGTCACATTTAAAGTGGGTGACATACACCGGATCGAAACGCACCAGCGTGGTCCACAGGCGAATATCGGCTTCGGTGAGCTGGTTTCCGGTCAGATAACGGTGGCGGCCTAAAATCTGCTCCAGCCGTTCCAGGTGACTAAACACATTCTCTACCGCCTCATCGTAGGCTTGCTGGCTGGTGGCGAACCCGGCTTTATAAACACCGTTATTGACGTTGTCGTAGATCCAGCCGTTCAGCTCATCGATTTTTTCACGCAGCGCGGGTGGATAATAATCGCCAGCCCGCGCGCCGTGGGCGTCAAACGCGCTATTGAGCATACGGATAATTTCCGCCGACTCATTGCTGACGATAGTTTCATTCTTTTTATCCCACAGCACCGGCACCGTCACGCGGCCCGAGTAGTGCGGATCGGCATGGAGATAGAGCTGATATAAGAACTGATGATCGTAGAGCGCGTCGCCCGTCGCGTCCGGGAAATCCTTGCCGAAAGTCCAGCCATTTTCCAGCATCAGCGGATGCACCACGGAAACCGAGATAAACGATTCCAGACCTTTTAAGCTACGCATAATCAGCGTGCGGTGCGCCCAGGGGCAGGCGAGGGAAACATAGAGATGGTAGCGATCTTTCTCAGCAGCAAAACCGCCTTTACCGTTCGGGCCGGGCGCGCCATCGGCGGTCAGCCAGTTACGAAACGCCGCTTCCGAACGCTTAAAGCGCCCGCCCGTTGAGGCCGTATCATACCAGGTATCGTGCCAGACGCCGTCAACCAGTTGTCCCATTTTGCTCCTCCTCAGAATGGAAAAAGCGAGGAACAACCCTCGCTTTTTTTTAATTCATTATAGATGGCTTACCAATTTTTATTCAGCACGCGGTCGATACTGATAGCGCCAGGACCGGTGATGGTCAACAACAGGAAGCCGCCAGCAATGGTCAAGTTTTTCATAAACATCAGCGAGTTCACGCCTTCGGCAAAGTTGCTGTGGAACAGAAACGCCGTCAACAGCGTAAACACGGCGGTGATAATCGCGGTGGTGCGGGTCAGGAAACCAAACAGGATGGCCAGACCGCCGCCAAACTCAAGCAGGATCACCAGCGGCAGCATAAAGCCCGGTACGCCCATCGCTTCCATATACTGCTGCGTGCCTGCGTAACCGGAGATTTTGCCCCAGCCAGCGCTGATAAACAGGATTGGCATCAGAATACGCGCAATCAGGATGCCTACATCTTCAAATTTTTTCATTCTTCTCTCCGGGGATCTGTCTTTTTGCTGTGTGTATCCAGCGTTAATTTATTCAGTTATTTCGGCCATATCGGTCGTTGGAATGGATAATAGACAGATGGGAGAGCGATTGTAAGCAAGGAAAACTGTCGAACTTTTTCAAATATATTGAGGGAGGGTGTTTCCCTCTTATAGGCTAAGAGGGAAGAGGAGGGCGATTAGCGTGATTGATCTTTCATGGTGTTTTTTAACAGCTTCCATGCGCTCCAGGCGGCAAACCCGCGTTTCCCCCAGCGCAGCAGGAAGTTCGGGTTTTTGATGGTCCAGATTGCGCCGATGCTGCTGCCGACCAATAACCACGAACGCAGACCCAATAGCGTATGCCAGCCGCGATCGTAAGAGCCGGTCGCCTCAAGCCAGTCGCGTCGGCTCGACGCAAGGTCGAGCCGCTGCTGGTGGACCTGGGTTATCAACATGGCCTTGCGCAATTCGCGTTCAGCCTTGTTCATGACTTATCCTCCTCCAGTAAATCACGATCGTTTGCCAGTTCTTTACGGGTGTGGCGCAGCAGGGTGGATTTACGCGCTTTTCGCAACGTCAATAATCCCCCGACCAGCGCCAGCACCAGTAACACGGCAGTAGTCGCAATCATGGCGTTCAGACGGTATTGCGGATCGATAGCCCAGATAATCAGTACCATAAGGCTCATCAACCCAAATGCCGCGAACAGCATGGTCATGCCGAGCATCAGAAGAATTTGAATCAGGTTCGCTTTTTCTTCTTCCAGCTCGACGACCGCCAGGCGCACACGCGTTTCCACCATTTCGACAATAATGGTGATAATGCGTTGTCCGATGCCGAGAACGCCTTTACCCGGCCCTTGAGGTTGACGATACTCTGCCATATCAACGACGCGACAGAAGTACGCCCAGTACGACACCTACCGCCGCACCGATACCTACGCCAGTCCATGGATTTTCACGAACGTAATCGTCGGCACGTGCCGCCGCTACGCGGGTTTGTTCTGCGATGGCGTCGCCGGTTTCGCCCAGGCGATAACGGCTCTCTTTCAACGCGCGTTCAGCTTTGCCACGCAGTTTGCTTAACTCTTCTTTCGATTTATCGCTGGATGAGCTCAACACTTCTTCAAGCGTATCAGCCAGGGATTTCAACTCTGCGCGCAAATGCTCGGAATTATCTTTTGACATAGTTCTCTCCAGTGAGTGAGGTGTTAACTCAGTAATCGCGAGCCTTCAAAGCTTTTAAATCCTCTTCAGCTTCTTTCAGTTTATGCTCGCGTTTAGAAATCTTTTCTCGATCGCCGCTTTGCTGCGCTTCATGTAATTCGGCGCGGCGTTCAGAAATCTCAGCTTGTTGTTCGGAAATTTTCTGCTGATGCTTAGCGCGTAAATCGCTGTCGGAACAGTTAGCGCGGACTTCACTTAACGCTTTGTTCAGACCGTTAATGCGATTTTGGTTGTTATGCTTTTCGGCATAGCTAATTTCTCGAAGGATTTCCTGTTCCTTCTCCTGGCATAACGAGGCGGCTTGCGCAGCGACAGTCGTTGAGAAAAGGATACATGCCAGGATAATGCGGTATTTCATTGATAAACCTTCCATTGTGATGCAGCGAAACGCTGCATGTTCCAGATTATTAACGGCGCGGGTGGAGTGGATTGCGCTTAGTAAGCATAGTAAGGAATGAGGCAAACCCCAAAGAAACTGAAAAGATTCAGAATCCTGGAAGGCTTAACCTAAGTGGCGAGATTCGCTACGAATACGGGATAACCAACTGGATGTCAGGTTATCTTCTTCCTGTTGCGCGATGATAAAGCCTTGTGGCAGAGAGCGATAAAGCACCTCTTTGGCGGCTTCGCTCTGCGCGCTGGAATCGAACTTAATCAGCAGGGTATCGTTCTGCGGAGTAATGCTTTTGAAGCGGATGCCATTGGCATCAAGATGGTGCCAGACGGAAAAACCGTCCGGAATAGCGGCGCCCTGCGCCGTGGCGCGTATTTCCAGCGTCGATTCGGTATTGCGCAGCGCCGAAAGCGCCACGCAGAGTGAGATCAGCACCAGGACTCCACCTGTAGCAATGGTGAGCCCGGTCCACCGTTTTTGTCGCATCCTTTTAACCTCGATTTCCGTATTTTTTCTTCCATAACACCACTAACGATCCCACCAGGCCAAACACCAGCAGTACCACCGGCAGCAGCATCAGACAGCTCATCAATGCGTCTTCATACTTCAAAAACACCGGCGTTTTGCCCAGCAGATAGCCCAGGGTGGTGAGGATCAAGACCCACAGCAGCCCGCTCATCCAGTTAAAGAACTGGAAGCGCGCGTTGTTCAGCCCGGACAGACCGGCAATGGTGGGCAGCAGCGTGCGCACAAACGCGATAAAACGACCAATCAGCAGCGCGGATAACCCGTGCTTATGGAACAGGTGATGGGCGCGCTGATGGTAATGCGCGGGCAAATGGGATAGCCAGTTTTGCACAATCCGCGTATTGCCGAGCCATCGCCCCTGAATATAGCTGAGCCAGCATCCGAGGCTGGCCGCCGCGGTAAGCAACAAAATGGTTTGCGGAAAGCCCATGGTCCCTTTGGCAATCAGCACGCCCACCAGCACTAATAAACTGTCTCCCGGCAGGAAAGCCGCAGGTAACAGGCCATTTTCCAGAAACAGAATCATAAACAGCACAAAGTACAGCATACCCACCATGGAGGGGTTGGACAGCGTCTCGAAGTCCTGGCTCCACAGCGCGTTTAACAGTTGGGTAAACAGTTCCATTCAATTTTCCTGGCACATCGGTTAAAGCCAAAGGTTTTATAAAGGAAACAGCATCGTGGACATTGTGATTATTAATGAGGTGACCACTTCAAGCTATGCATTACATCGCACCTGTACTATTCCCTGTCAGGTTGGCAAAGTGAGTGGGTACTTACACTGTAGCCAAGAATTGCGTCTAATTGTAACAAAGCACAGCGCATTGCGTCATAAAATTTGCGCGTTGTTGACGATTGATTTTGCTTACCGGGGGAGGCGCTGGCGAGGGTATTTACAAACGCTGACACTATACATGGTTTGCTTACCCTCGCCGGGGGAATAGAGATTATTTTACGCTATTGGCAGCCGTATCCAGATGAACCACGGGATTTTCGGCAAATAGATAGCGATCGGCATTAAATTCAAAGTCATCGCTGGTTTCATTAAACAACATTTGCTTGGTGTTTTCGAGGTGCTGCCACATGGCCAGTTTCGCCGCATGGGAGTCCTTGCGAATGAGCGCTTTAAGAATTTTGTCATGATCATCGCACCAGTTATCCACGGTGCGTGAATCAATGTGCTCATGCAGTTTTTTCCAGTACGGGTTATAAACGCGCTGGGTCCACATTTTTTCAACGATCGCCGCCAGAGCGCTGTTCTGGGTCGCCAGCGCTACCTGAACGTGAAACTGCAAATCCCACTCGGAATCGCGGAAGCATTTCTCGTTGCGCGCTTTATCCTGGATTTCCATCAGCTTCATGATGTCCTGCTTGGTCACCTGAGTGGCGGCGAATTCAGCGATATTACTTTCAATCAGCTGGCGCGCCTGCAACAGTTCAAAAGGACCATAGCTGGCGAACTCAAACTGCTGCTCATCCGGCAATGAATGGTATTTAGCCTGATTAGAAATGACATGGATGCCCGACCCTTTGCGGACTTCAACGTAGCCTTCTACTTCAAGCATGATAATGGCTTCACGAACCACAGTGCGGCTCACGTTTTTTTCATCAGCAATAAAGCGCTCGGCAGGGAGTTTATCACCCACCAGGTAAACGCCTTGCTCGATACGGCTTTTCAGCTCAGCCGCGAGCTGCTGATAAAGTCGGCGAGATTCTGTGATTTCCATATGCAACTCCGGAATGAACTGCGGGACAACATTGATTTGTTATACCACTTTTACGGGAAACGCTCCACTTGCGGGATCAAAAAAGCCGCCCCAGAGGGCGGCTGCGAGTTGATTTAGTGACGCATGTTAATGTTGGGTGGCAGGTTTGGGGTCGGGGACCTGTTTCTGCAATTCCGCCATCGGTTTGTTTTGCAACAGCGTCCAGATAGCGACAGCACCTAACAGGTCGAACACCGCCAGCACAGCGAACAGCGGGCTAAAGCCGATGGTGTCAGCCAGGGCGCCCACAACCAGAGCAAACATGGTGCTCGCAGTCCAGGCCGCCATACCGGTCATGCCGTTGGCCGTCGCCACTTCGTTACGGCCAAACACATCAGAAGAGAGCGTAATCAGCGCGCCAGACAGAGACTGGTGAGCGAAACCACCGATACACAGCAGCGCGATTGCCACATACGGGCTGGTAAACAGGCCGATCATGCCCGGGCCAATCATCAGTACCGCGCCCATGGTCACGACCATTTTACGGGAGACGATCAGGTTCACGCCAAACCAGCGCTGGAACAGCGGCGGCAGGTAGCCACCCACGATGCAACCCAGGTCGGCGAACAGCATCGGCATCCAGGCGAACATGGCGATTTCTTTCAGGTTAAAGCCATAAACCTTAAACATGAACAGCGGGATCCAGGCGTTGAACGTCCCCCATGCAGGTTCTGCCAGGAAGCGCGGCAGGGCGATCCCCCAGAACTGCCGGTTACGAACGATCTGCCACGGCGTCATTTTTTTGGCGTTGTCTTTCTGGTGATGGGCTTCCTGACCACCAATGATGTACTCGCGTTCTTCCTCAGATAATTTTTTCTGATCGCGCGGGTGTTTGTAGAAAATCAGCCAGGCCATCGCCCAGACGAAGCTCAGTACGCCGGAGATAATGAACGCCATCTGCCAGCTGTGCATCACGATTGCCCACACGACCAGCGGCGGCGCAATCATCGCACCAATCGACGAGCCTACGTTAAAGTAACCCACCGCGATGGAACGCTCTTTCGCCGGGAACCACTCAGACGCGGCTTTCAGGCCTGCCGGGATCATTGCGGCTTCTGCTGCGCCCACTGCGCCACGGGCCAGCGCCAGGCCGCCCCAGCTGCCTGCCAGCGCGGTTGCGCCACAGAACACAGCCCACAGAACCGCAAACATCGCGTAGCCGATCTTGGTGCCCAGCACGTCAAGGACGTAGCCTGCAACCGGCTGCATGATGGTGTAAGCCGCAGAGTACGCAGCGATAATATAAGAGTACTGCTGGGTGGAGATGTGTAACTCTTCCATCAGCGTCGGCGCAGCCGCCGCCACGGTGTTACGAGTCAGATAACCCAGTATGGTGCCTAAGGTGACCAGGGCGATCATGTACCAACGTAGCCCTTTGATTTTACGCATGTGAAAACCTCATTGTTTTGAAATCTACCGTACTAACACGGTCACCTGCCAGACCAATTACAGCAGGTGTCGAAAACTGAAACGGCAGCGTTCACAGGTTTTGCTGAAACGTCCGTTCCTTGCCATAGAAAGTTTTGTGGGGCAATTCGGTATCCGTACCGGTAAAGTCGCTTTCACCTTGAGGCTGTTTTTGCGACGGCTGCAAAGATAACTTGTCATACAGCTTTAAAAGTTGAGAGCCATCACAAAAGCGCTTTTCTTAATAAGGTTATTAACAATTGCCTTTCAGGCCAGTACTGGCGCGGCCTGGCCTGGGTTTTACTCCTAAAGTGGGAGAGAATTTGTTAGCGTTTATTGATCTTGCTCACTAAATAATTCTCTGTGACTGGAAATTGGTGTGATAACTTTGTCAGCATAGTTGGACGCATCTGGTTCACTCGCTCAGAGGAAGCTCACAATGACCCCGTTCATGACCGAAGATTTCTTGTTAGATACTGAATTTGCCCGCCGTCTGTACCATGATTATGCGAAAGACGAGCCGATTTTCGACTATCACTGCCACCTCCCGCCGCAACAAATCGCCGAGAACTACCGCTTCAAAAACCTGTATGACATCTGGTTGAAAGGCGACCACTACAAGTGGCGCGCGATGCGCACCAACGGCGTGGCTGAGCGCTTGTGTACCGGCGATGCCAGCGATCGCGAGAAATTTGACGCCTGGGCGGCCACGGTGCCGCACACCATCGGCAACCCGCTGTACCACTGGACTCATCTGGAGCTGCGCCGCCCGTTTGGTGTGACAGGTAAACTGCTGTCGCCGAAAACTGCCGATGAAATCTGGAACCAGTGCAATGAACTGCTGGCGCAGGATCACTTTTCCGCGCGCGGCATCATGCAGCAGATGAACGTGAAAATGGTCGGCACCACTGACGATCCGGTAGATTCGCTGGAACATCATGCGAACGTGGCGAAAGACAGCAGCTTCAGCGTTAAAGTGCTGCCGAGCTGGCGTCCGGATAAAGCCTTCAACATCGAACAAGCCACCTTTAACGATTACATGGCCAAACTGGCCGAAGTGTCCGACACCGATATCCGCCGCTTTGCCGATCTGCAAACCGCGCTGGCTAAACGTCTGGACCACTTCGCCGCGCACGGCTGTAAAGTTTCCGACCACGCGCTGGATGTGGTGCTGTTCGCAGAATCTAACGAAAGCGAACTCGACAGCATCCTGGCGCGCCGCCTGGCGGGTGAAAGCCTGTCTGAACACGAAGTGGCGCAGTTTAAAACTGCCGTGCTGGTCTGGCTGGGCGCGGAATACGCCCGTCGCGGCTGGGTGCAGCAGTACCACATCGGCGCGCTGCGTAACAACAATCTGCGCCAGTTCAAACTGTTAGGGCCGGATGTGGGCTTCGACTCCATCAATGACCGCCCGATGGCGGAAGAGCTGTCCAAACTGCTCAGCAAACAGAACGAAGAAAACCTGCTGCCGAAAACCATTCTGTACTGCCTGAACCCGCGCGATAACGAAGTGCTGGGCACCATGATCGGCAACTTCCAGGGCGAAGGGATGCCGGGCAAGATGCAGTTCGGTTCCGGCTGGTGGTTTAACGATCAGAAAGACGGTATGGAACGCCAGATGACCCAACTGGCGCAGCTCGGTCTGCTGAGCCGCTTTGTGGGTATGCTGACCGACAGCCGCAGCTTCCTGTCCTACACCCGTCACGAGTATTTCCGCCGCATTCTGTGCCAGATGATTGGCCGCTGGGTGCAGGCTGGCGAAGCGCCGGCGGATATCGAGCTGCTGGGTGGGATGGTGAAAAACATCTGCTTTAACAATGCGCGTGATTACTTCGCCATTGAACTGAACTAATTAAGGCCGTTTGAGGTTGATATGCAATACATCAGGATCCATTCGCAGGATAACGTCGCGGTTGCGCTGGCCGATCTGGCAGAAGGCAGCGTCGTCACCATTGACGGTATTACCCTGACGCTTGTGCAGGCGGTGGCGCGCGGGCATAAGTTCGCCATCAGCCCGATTGCGAAAGGTGAGAACGTTATTAAATATGGATTGCCGATTGGCCATGCTCTGAGCGATGTTGCGCCAGGCGAGCACATCCATTCCCATAACGCGCGCACCAATCTGAGCGATCTGGATACCTATCGCTATCAACCGGATCTGCAAATGCTGGAGCAGCAGGCCGCGGATCGCGACGTCAATATCTACCGTCGCGCCAACGGCGACGTCGGGGTCCGCAACGAGTTGTGGATCCTGCCGACCGTTGGCTGCGTCAACGGGATTGCCCGTCAGATCCAAAACCGCTTCCTGAAAGAAACCAATGATGCCGAAGGCACCGACGGCGTCTTTCTGTTCAGCCACACCTACGGCTGCTCGCAGCTGGGTGACGATCACGTCAACACCCGCACCATGTTGCAGAACATGGTGCGTCACCCCAACGCGGGCGCGGTGCTGGTGATTGGCCTGGGCTGCGAAAACAACCAGGTCGACGCATTCCGCGAAACCCTGGGCGACTTCGATCCTGAGCGGGTGCATTTTATGATTTGCCAGCATCAGGATGACGAAGTGGAAGCCGGTCTGGAGCATCTGCACGCGCTGTATGAGGTGATGCGCCATGATCAGCGTCAACCGGGCAAACTGAGTGAGCTGAAGTTTGGGCTGGAGTGCGGCGGGTCTGATGGCCTGTCCGGCATTACCGCCAACCCGATGCTGGGCCGCTTCTCCGATTATCTGATCGCCAACGGCGGCACCACGGTGCTGACCGAAGTACCGGAAATGTTCGGCGCTGAACAACTGCTGATGAGCCACTGCCGTGATGAAGCGACGTTTGAAAAAACCGTCACCATGGTGAACGACTTCAAACAGTACTTTATCGCCCACAATCAGCCGATTTATGAAAACCCGTCACCAGGCAACAAAGCGGGCGGGATCACCACCCTGGAAGAAAAATCCCTCGGCTGCACGCAGAAAGCAGGAGAAAGCCAGGTGGTGGACGTGCTGCGCTACGGCGAACGCCTGACCCGGCATGGCCTGAACCTGCTGAGCGCGCCGGGCAACGACGCCGTCGCCACCAGCGCGCTGGCCGGAGCCGGATGCCATATGGTGCTGTTCAGTACCGGACGCGGTACGCCGTACGGCGGTTTTGTGCCGACGGTGAAAATCGCCACCAACAGCGAACTGGCCAGGAAAAAACCGCACTGGATCGATTTCGACGCCGGGCAACTGCTGCATGGCCAGACGATGCCGCAGCTGTTAAACCAATTTATCGACACTATTGTGGAGTTTGCTAACGGCAAACAGACCTGCAATGAACGCAATGATTTCAGAGAACTGGCAATCTTTAAGAGTGGCGTGACATTATAATCTGTGGACTCCTGAGTTCATTTATCCCGGCGCTCCGTTAACGAGCGCCGTTTTTTTATGATGGTGAAGGACAGAGAATGACCGCGTATTGGCTTGCCCAGGGCGTTGGCGTACTGGCGTTTGTAATAGGTATTACTACCTTTATTAACCGCGATGAAAAGCGCTTCAAACTGCAACTCTCGTTGTACAGCTTCATTATCGGCTGCCATTTCTTTCTGATGGGTGCGGCGCCCGCCGGGATGAGCGCGGTACTTAATGCATTTCGCACCGTGATTTCTCTGCGCACCCGCAGCCTGTGGGTGATGTCGATTTTTATCGTCCTGACCCTGTTTCTCGGGCTGGTGAAACTCCACCATCCCATGGAACTGCTGCCGATTGTCGGCACCGTCGCCAGCACCTGGGCGCTGTTTCGCTGCAAAGGGTTAACCGTGCGCTGCGTGATGTGGTGCTCCACGGCCTGCTGGGTGAGCCACAATATCTGGCTGGGCTCCATTGGCGGCTCGCTGATTGAGGGGAGTTTTCTGGTGATGAACGGCCTGAATATTATTCGTTTCTGGCGGATGCAAAAACGCGGTATCGATCCGTTTAAAATTGAAAAACAGGCCAGCGCGGACAATTAACTAAACCCGTCAATCCGAATTGATATGCTCCTTGCAGTAGCGACGTTTCCAGGCGGCGGGCGTTAACCCGACGGCCTTGCGAAAGATTTGCCGGAAATACCCCACATCCTGAAAGCCGCAGCGTTGGGCGACTTCGCTTAATGAACATGAATCCGTTAATAGCATTTTCTCAGCGCTCATAATGCGCTGGCGATGAATCGCGTCGGTGATGGTTAAATTAAAGGCGCGGCGATAGACACGGCCAAGATAATCCGCATTACAGTGCAACTGCCGGGCGAGCATTGAAGTGGACAGCGGCAAATGGAATTGAGTGCGGATCAGTTGCTGAGCTTTCCAGGCCAGGGCGACGCCGCCGTTTTCGGTTTGCGGAGCGCCCGCCGCCATGGATAATTGCTGCATAATCAACAGCAGAATTAATTCCAGCGCCGCGCTGCGGGTGATTGACTCCTGTTCATTTAAAAATTGACGAAATAAAGAAATAACGTACTGAGGATCGCGTACTTTTCCATGCTGGGGCAACGATAATAATGTAGATAGTGGCTCAGAGGATAGCTGATATTGCGGCGTTAATTCAAAGTGCAGCCAGTAGAATTTTAAATCATCAGGAAATATTCCCACGCCGACATGCGTACGGTGGGGCCAGAGTAATAAACTTTCTCCCGGATTGACCGTAAACACCACGCCGTCCTCTTTGATCGTAAGCGTCCCTTTCTCCACCACGATCAGTTCCCACGAATCCAGTCTGCGCTGCGGGTGCGTCCCGACGCCGCGGGAAATAAATAAGCCACCGTTTTGCACCTTAATGGGTAAATAAATATTTAAATCAAACATTTATTTTGTTTCTCGGTTTGGGCGTTTAGCGCAGTGTAGTGAAAAATTCCCTCAAATGGGCGGCGCGGGCGCGGTTACTCGATCTTGTTCACAGTTTTTCCATCAGGTCGGAATCGTCATCTTTTTATACTTTTCTATCGCCTTGTCGATGTTTTAATAGCATGCAGAATTAATCGGGTACGCCGTCATTAACAACAATAACGAATCCCGTTTAATAATCCGATTACGCGAGGCGTTAATCATGACCTCTACCTCACTGAATAATAGTGACGTCGCCAGCCTGGCGATAAACGACAAACTTTCACTGCGCGAGAAAATAGGCTATGGCCTGGGCGACGCGGGCGGTACGGTAATTACCTGCCTGATCATGAACTTTCTGACTTTCTTCTATACCGACGTATTTGGATTAACGCCGGGAGTTGTTGGCACGATATTTATCGCCCTACGCATATTTGACGCAATTTCCGATCCGCTAATGGGCATTATCGCTGACCGTACCCAAAGCCGTTATGGTCGGTTTCGCCCCTGGCAGCTCTGGGTGGCAGTACCCATCGGGGTGATCGGCGTGTTGACCTTCACCGTGCCGGATCTCGGGGGCGAGATGAAAATCCTCTGGGCGTTCGGTACTTATCTTTTACTTTCCATGGGGTATACCGCCATCAACGTACCCTATTGCGCGCTGATCAATACCATGACCACCCGCCATGACGAGGTGCTTTCTTGCCAGTCCTGGCGCTTTATTTTGTGCGGCGTGGCGGGATTTTTAGTCTCCGTCGGTCTGCCGTGGCTGGTGGAAATCATCGGCAAGGGCGATGCCGCCAAAGGTTACCAGTTGGGCGTGGGTGTGCTGTGCGCCGTCGCGGTGGCGATGTTTTTATGCTGTTTTTTTTGGGTTCGCGAGCGAGTGCCGCTGGCGCTGATGGGCAAATTTACTCTGCGCGAGCATCTCGCCGGGCTGCGTAAAAACGACCAGCTTCTGTTGTGCCTGGTGATGTCCTTCCTGCTGATCAACGTGTTTAACCTGCGCGGCGGCGGCTATATGTATTTCATCACCTACGTGTTGCAGGGCAGCGCGGCATTCGCCTCGCTGTTTTTCACCATGGTGACCTTCGCCTCGATTTTAGGCGCGGTGATCGTCAATCCGCTGGCGCGGCGCGTCGATACCGTCAAACTCTATTACTACACCAACCTGGTACTAGCCGCGCTGGCGGTGGGGATGTGGATGCTCCCTGCCGGGCCCGCGCACCAAACTCTGTGGCTGGCGGCGATCCTGGGTAACGGGATTATTCTGGGCTTCACGCTGCCGCTGCACTTTTCCATCATGGCCTTTGCCGATGATTACGGCGAGTGGAAAACCGGCGTGCGTTCATCGGGCATGAACTTCGCCTTTAACTTGTTCTTTATCAAGCTCGCCTGGGCCGCCAGCGCCGGAATTATCAGTCTGGTGTTTATTCTCGTGGCCTATCAGCCCGGCCCGGAAAACCAGACGGCGTCGTCGCTTGCGGGGATTACCGCCTTTGAAAGCTTATTACCCGCTGCCTTTCACCTGTTGTTGGCGCTGGCAATCCGTTGGTGCCGCCTGAATAACCCGATGATGGCGCGTATTGCCAGCGATTTGCGCCAGCGTCATGTCCAGAACGCGTGAGGAATTGTTATGAATCAATCTGAAATTTTACAGGACGTTGACCTGCATAAATTACATGTGACCGACGCCTTTCTGGGCCAGTATCAGCGGCTGGTTCGGGATGTGGTGATTCCATACCAGTGGGATGCGCTTAACGATCGCATTGCCGAAGCCGATCCCAGCCACGCCATAGCGAACTTTGAAATCGCCGCAGGCCGCAAAGACGGCGAATTCTACGGGATGGTGTTCCAGGATAGCGACGTGGCGAAATGGCTGGAGGCCGTCGCCTGGTCGCTGTGCCAGAAGCCGGACCCGGAACTGGAAAAAACCGCCGACGAGGTGATTGAGCTGGTGGAAGCCGCCCAGTGCGCAGACGGTTACCTGAATACCTATTTTACCGTCAAAGAACCCGGCAAGCGCTGGACCAATGTTGCCGAATGCCATGAGCTGTACTGCGCCGGCCATATGATTGAAGCGGGCGTGGCATTCTTTCAGGCTACCGGTAAACGCCGCTTGCTGGACGTGGTATGCCGTTTTGCCGACCATATCGATAGCGTATTTGGACCAGGCGAAAACCAACTGCACGGCTATCCGGGCCATCCGGAAATTGAACTGGCTTTAATGCGCCTGTATGAAGTCACTGAAAACCCGCGCTATTTGCGGCTGGTCAATTACTTCGTCGAGGAGCGCGGTGCGCAGCCGCATTTCTACGATAGTGAATATGAAAAACGTGGCCGGACATCGCACTGGCATATTCATGGCCCGGCGTGGATGGTCAAAGACAAAGCCTATAGCCAGGCGCATCAACCGCTGGCGTTGCAGCAAACGGCTATCGGCCATGCGGTGCGCTTTGTGTATCTGATGGCGGGCGTGGCGCATCTGGCGCGGTTGCACAAGGATGAAGAGAAACGCCAAATCTGCCTGCGCTTATGGGACAACATGGTCCAGCGCCAGTTATATATTACCGGCGGGATCGGCGCGCAAAGTAGTGGCGAAGCCTTCAGTTCCGATTACGATCTGCCAAACGATACCGTATACGCTGAAAGCTGTGCCTCCATCGGGCTGATGATGTTCGCCCGACGGATGCTGCAAATGGAAGCCGACAGCCGCTTCGCCGATGTGATGGAGCGTGCGCTGTATAACACGGTGCTGGCTGGCATGGCGCTGGACGGTAAACACTTCTTTTACGTTAACCCGCTGGAAGTGCATCCCAAATCGCTGGCGTTTAACCATATTTATGACCATGTGAAACCGGTGCGCCAGCGCTGGTTCGGTTGCGCCTGCTGCCCGCCGAATATCGCCCGCTTGCTGGCCTCTCTCGGCCATTATCTCTATACCCCGCAGCCGGATGCGCTGTATGTGCATCTGTATGTCGGCAATGAACTGGAAACCCAGGTAGGCGATAACATCCTCGGCCTGAAAATCAGCGGCGACTACCCCTGGCACGAGCAGGTCGAGATCGCCATTCGCGCGCCGCAGCCCGTGACGCATACGCTTGCGCTGCGTCTACCGGACTGGTGCGCCAACCCGCGAATAAGCGTGAATGGTGAAAATGGCGCGGGCGATGTCCGCAAAGGGTATTTGCATATTCATCGCGAATGGTGCGAGGGCGATCGCATTACCATGACCCTGCCCATGCCGGTACGGCGCGTGTACGGTAACCCGCTGCTGCGGCATGTCGCCGGGAAGGTCGCGCTCCAACGCGGGCCGCTGGTGTATTGCCTGGAAGAGGCGGATAACGGCGCGCAGTTGCATAACTTGCGGTTGCCTGAAGAGAGCTCGTTTAACCTGATTCAGGGTAAAGGGATTTTTGCGCATAAAGTACTGATTCAGGCAGACGGGCTGCGAATGGCGAGCCAACAGCCGGAACAGCAGGCGCTCTATCATTATGATTCCGCGCCGGTGTGCGCGCAGCCGCAGACGCTGACGTTTATTCCCTGGTTTAGTTGGGCGAATCGCGGGGAAGGGGAGATGCGGATTTGGGTTGACGAAGCCTAAACGTAAAAAAGGCGGGCGCAAGGCCCGCCATCAGAGATTAACTGCGCAGCGCGTTGTCCGCTAAACGCTGGTCTTCCGCCTGGCAAACGGCAGCGGTGAAGATCACGTCGGTAGAGGAGTTCAGCGCGGTTTCGCAGGAATCCTGCAATACCCCGATGATAAAGCCCACCGCCACGACCTGCATGGCGATTTCGTTCGGGATACCAAACATATTACAGGCCAGCGGGATCAGCAGCAGCGAACCGCCCGCCACGCCGGATGCGCCGCAGGCGCACAGCGAGGCCACCACGCTCAACAGCAGCGCAGTCGGGATATCCATGGCAATCCCCAGCGTATTCACCGCCGCCAGCGTCAGTACGGTAATGGTGATGGCCGCGCCCGCCATGTTGATGGTGGCACCCAGCGGAATTGACACGGAATAGGTATCGCGATCCAGATTCATCTTCTCGCACATCGCCATGTTCACCGGAATGTTGGCAGCGGAGCTGCGGGTGAAGAAGGCGGTCACACCGCTTTCACGCAGGCAAGCCAGCACCAGCGGGTACGGGTTGCGGCGAATTTTGTACCAGACGATCAGCGGGTTGATAACAAACGCCACCAGGAACATACAGCCAATCAGCACTACCAGCAGATGCGCGTAGCCCCACAGGGTGGCAAAACCGGTTTCCGCGAGCGTGGACGCCACCAGACCGAAAATACCAATCGGCGCGAAACGAATCACCAATGTGACCATAAAGGTCACCGCGCTGGACATGTCGTTAAGCAGATTTTTGGTGGTGTCATTGCCGTGACGCAGCGCGAAGCCCAGACCCACAGCCCACACCAGGATACCGATGTAGTTGGCGCTCATCAGCGCATCAATCGGGTTAGACACCATGCTCATCAGCAGGCCGCGCATAACTTCGACAATGCCTGACGGCGGGGTAATTTCCGTCGCGCCGGTGGTGAGTTGCAGCGTCGACGGGAAAGCGAAGCTGAAAATCACTGCCGTCAGCGCAGCGGCGAAAGTCCCGATCAGATAGAGAAACAGGATCGGGCGAATATTGGTTTTCTGCCCCTGGCGGTGGTTAGCGATAGACGCCATCACCAGAACCAGAACCAGTACCGGCGCAACGGCCTTCAGCGCGCCGACGAAGAGCGTACCCAGCAGGCCCGCTGCCATCGCCGCGTCTTTTGACACTAACGCCAGCAGAATGCCGAGAATTAAACCGACAAGAATTTGTTTAACCAGACTGCCGCCCGCAAGACGGCGTAACAACCCTGGTGTAGATTGCGTGCTCATAAATATTCCTTCAGATGTGATGTGGTTCCATCCCGCGTCAATATTATTAAAAGCTTTGTGACCGGATGTAACAGACGTTTGCACGGATGAGTATAGGGATTTGCCGTCCGAGAGGAAGGGGATAGTGCTGTTTTTTCCGAATCGCTCCAGCTTTCCAACTTAAAATTAACATTCTTGTGACATTAATAGCATTTCTGATTCAGCGGATATTGCAAAGCGAAAAGGGCTGGCTATAGCGCGACGTTCTGGCATTTGGCGGCGTTGCGTTACAGGTGACGTGCTTGCGGCGCAGGAAGCGGGATTTTCGTAAAGGGTAATGGCGTAAACACGGAGGTTTTCGGTGTGACGTGGCGGCGTACGATCTCCACCATCCCTTTGAGATCGAGGCCTGGAATGATCCGCACGTCATCGGGTTTATTACCGAAGAAATTCTCCCAGTGACCAATCAGCACTATGCGAGGTTTAGTGAAATCCAACAGCGCTGCGGGATAGTGGTAAACCTGATGCCATGAACCGGCGCACAGTATCTCAATATCAATGCGCTTGCCGTCTGGTTCCCAGGGCGGGAATCCCCACGGCGGCGTGGCGGCGGAGTCCTGGTAGTGAATGCGATAGACCGGATTTTTCTGCTCATCCAGCAAATCCACCAACCAGGCCACCGGCGTGCCAAGCCGCCAGTCCCATACTGTATCCAGCGGTTCGTCAGGCGGCGAGGTATAAATACCGGGCAGCAAATCCACGCCGAAAATATGTCCGGCATGCATGCTGCGGATCGGTTTGGCCCGAATAAAGCCTTGGTCGGAGTAAATCCATTTACCGCTATCCCCTGGGCGCGAAATATCAGGCACTGAGGCAATCTGTGGCAAGACATTATGCAAGCGGCGCAGTTGTTGTGGATCGTCACGGAATTGATAATGCAGAATATTTACCACCGTTTCCGAACCATAAACCTGCGCATTGGGTGCCTGCTTCTTCATGATGTCAGAGACATCCAGCAGGTGATCGTAATGGGCGTGGCCCACCAGCAGCATCGAAACAAAACGGGCATCCGGCATCATCTGCTGAATTTTCACCGGATCGCTTTTCACCTTAATCGGCGGAATACCGGTGATTCCCGCCAGCGCCGGATTGGTGAATGACGGCGCGAAAAGCACGCCTTCGCCGTGCCAGGGGAGCAGCCAACCGCCAACACCGAGATAATGCAGCGCCGGACCGGAGGCCTCTTGACCCGCCCATAACTGATGCGCCCCCACCTGCGGTTTGGATAAACACCCGCACAGCGTTAGCGCCAGAACCAGCCACAGGCCGCGCATGAAAGTCTCTTATGACCAGGGGGTTAAGGTAATAATTTCAGGACGACTGTTTTTATCGCCATCCCGTTTCGCGACAGGGATTGGGTTTCCGTCAACATCAAAAAACTGCACTTTGAGATGCTGTTTCGCTGCATCGATTTCGACCCGGGCAAAATTATTATTTTGGGTATAGCCCCAGGATTGATAATTCATGGTGCCCAATGCCGTTCCCGGCTGAGGATTACTTAACAGCGTCTCATAAATATCGAAGCTGTCATTCTCCTCCACCGAATCGCGTATGTATTTTGCCGTTTCGCCGTTAATAAACGTATAGGGCCAGTAAAACGGCGAAGACGTTACCGACCAGGCATGAATTTTTTCGCCAGCGATGCCGTTAATTTCAATTTCGCAGATGTTAGTGCAATGAATGTCGCCTGACAGGAAAATAACATTTTCAATGGTGTGCTTAAGAATAGTCTTTAACACCTGATTGCGCGTTTGCGGAAAGGCGGTCCAGGTATCGCTGTTATCCTTATTCCTGCGCGCCCAGAAACCATCCCCGGCGGTAGCGATTTCGTTGGGGACAAATACCCCGGAAGAGACAATAAATTTAGGGCGATTGCCGTGGTCCTGTTGCATATGAATTAACCATGCGCATAGCCTGTCCAGTTGGCTGGGCTCCGTTGGATGTCTTGAGGGTAATCCCAACAGATGATTATTATGGATATTGCTGTCGTCGCTTTGATTGGCATCGTTTTTGTAACGTGTGGTGCGTGTATCCAGCACAAAGAAAGGGTAACCGCCGCAATTAAAATCGTAGAACAAACGTGGAATATCCATGTCGGCCAGATATTTTTCACTGCCGATAAGCTTATCTTTACGCTGATGAATGTAACTGTCTGGAAAGCGCGGTCCATGGATCCACTGGTAACTCATATAGGCACTGATAGCGCAGTTAAACAGATCGCAGCTATTGCTGAAAAAACCGGGTAAGTAATTTTTGTTGTTTACCCGATCCTGAGTCCAGTTATCTTCGATCTCATGATCGTCAAGGATCATATAAGTGGGAATATGCGAGGTCAGCCGACGGAAATTCAGGCTTTTATAGTTTTCGTGATAGGCCTCTTCAAATTCTTTATAAGTATCCGCTTTAAACGCACGAACATAGGCCGATGCCGAGTCGGCGTATATCTGGTCGCCTACCATCAGGACAAAATTCGCGTCGGAATGCTCTTCATACATCGTTTTGAAAATGAGGTCGGATTCTTTTTTCTTGTAAAACGGCACCCCGTTGAACCAGTTATTCCGGCAGGAACCAAACAGAAATTTAATCGACTGTGCGCCAGCAGTGGATTTGGGCTGGGTGGTAAAGTCTGCGGTCACATATTGTGCGTTCAGGGCTTCATCATTTAATTGATCCACCCAGACCCGCGCCGGGGGAAGCGTTTTTACCACCTCTTCGCTGGCATCGCCGTCCATTTCTTCTGAGGGCAGGCTGATTTCCAGGTAGGCCATGCGAACCAGATAGCGCGTTGCGGGTTTTAAGAGAAAAGGTTTTAATTTTTTCCGCTCATTCTCATCGGCCCATAAATTCACATCTTTGCCAAGCGTATATACGCCAGTACGGTGATACTGGCGGCGCAATCGAAAATACCAGATATTCTCCGCCGCCACTTCCCCATTTGCGCCAGTCACGCCAATCACACCGACGGTTCGAATATTATTCGAGATGTCGTTTTGATCATGATCGGGGTATGCGGCAATCCACAGGCGGCAGGAAGTATCGGTAGTATGCCCGACAATCGGGCCCAGTGCAGGTTTAAAGAGTGTACTCATTTTATTACCCACCATTAAAGGCATGGCCGGTCAGGGTCATTATGGTGTGAGTATAAAACGTGCCAAAGCGGGCCGGGTGATACGAAAGCGTGAATGACCGGGTGGGGATAAGACATTTTAATGAGGCGTCTTAACGCAGCGCGGCCGCGTTAAGACGCCCAGGATTTATGGCAGCGTTTTACGCCTGTCGTTACGGTGATTCACCCAGGCGTTGATCACCAGCGTCAGGACCAGAATGCCGCCCACCACGCCCAGCGAGATGGCGATCGGGATATGGTAGAAATCGACAATCAGCATCTTAAAGCCGATAAACACCAGAATCACCGACAGGCCGTATTTCAGCATGGTGAAACGTTCCGCGACGCCCGCCAGCAGGAAGTACATGGCGCGCAGGCCGAGGATAGCGAACAGGTTAGAAGTCAGTACGATAAACGGATCGGTGGTGACGGCGAAGATCGCCGGGATACTGTCCACCGCGAAAATCACATCGCTGATCTCCACCAGAATCAGCACCAGGAACAGCGGCGTGACGTACAGCAGGCCGTTATGCCGCACGAAAAACTGCTCGTTTTCGATTTTATCGGTCATGCGCAAATGGCCGCGCAGCCAGCGCACGATCGGTTTCTCGCCGATGCCCGCTTCGTCCTCTTTGGCCAGCGCCATCTTCACGCCGGTAAACAGCAGGAACGCGCCGAACACATACAGCAACCATTCGAACTGCGATATCAGCCAACTGCCGGCGAAGATCATGATGGTACGCAGGACGATCGCGCCAAGTACGCCGTAAATCAGCACGCGCCGCTGAAGCGCCGGGGGAACGGCGAAATAGCTGAACAGCATCAGCCACACGAAAACGTTATCCACCGCCAGCGCTTTCTCGATGAGATAACCGGTGAGGAAGGCCAGCGCCTGGGTGTCCGCTACCGCGCGGCCCTCGGTGCCGGTGAGATACCACCAGAAGCCTAAATTAAACAGCAGCGACAGCCCGACCCAAATCAGCGACCAGACCGCCGCCTGCTTCATGGTCATGGTATGCGCGCCGCGCCGTCCCTGAAGCAACAGGTCGATAGCGAGCATAATCACCACAATGACAGCGAAGCCGCCCCACAGCAGGGGAGTACCCACGGTATTCATAAGCATCATTCCTTAAAAAAGAAAAACGGCCAACGTCGGAAGACGTTAGCCGCTTAGCTGAGGCCGCGATGTTGTCTCGCCTTCCGGCAAGGAAGTGACTCCCCTTTGCAGATAAAAAGTATGCAGCGCCAATGATCTCGTCAACGACGCTGCCGGGGGTTTTACTGAGCTTTACGCGGTAAGCGGTTCGTTGACATCATCCGCCGGAAACTTGACGCCGGTCTGGGCGCGGATCTCGGTAAGCAGCTTCGCGGTGGTGCGGCTGACCGCCAGGCCTGGGTGGTTCACTTCCTGGGTTTCTACCAGCCGGGCGAAGGTTTCCGCCTCATACAGCATGGTATTGATATGCTGCGGCAGGGAGAGGTCCTGGGCTTTGCCGCCGCGCGGAATAAAGGTGATGCGCTGGCATTCGGAGATCTTCTCGATCACCAGCGTGCCGGCCTCGCCCTGAATTTCGCTGTGCAGGCCCGAGTCGCTGACTTTGGAATGCAGCAGGGTAACGTCCGCGTCGCCATAGTGCATCACCACCGTGCCGTGGGCGTCAACGCCGCTGTCCAGCAGGCTGGCGGAGGCGGTGACCGACGCGGGTTCGCCCCACAGCGCTACGGCGCTCGCCAGGCAGTAAAAACCGATGTCCATAATCGAGCCGTTGGAATAGGCCGGATTAAAGGTATTCGGGTTCTCGCCATCCAGATAGCGCTGGTAGCGCGAGGAGTACTGGCAATAGTTAAACAGCGCTTTACGCAGTTTGCCGACTTTCGGCAACGCCTGGCTCAGGGCGATAAAATTGGGCAGGCTGGCGGTTTTGAAGGCTTCAAAAAATACCACCTGATTTTCCCGCGCTATCGCAATGGCCGCTTCCACCTCACGCAGGTTCGAAGCCAGCGGCTTCTCGCAAATCACATGTTTTTTATGGCTCAGGAACAGACGGGATTGGGAGAAGTGCAGGGAGTTGGGGCTGGCGATATACACGGCGTCAATATCATCGCTCTGCGCCAGGGCTTCCAGCGAGGTAAACAGATGTTCGACAGGGTAGTCGTTGGCGAACATCTGGGCCTGTTCAAGGGTACGTGAATAAACCGCCGTGAGTTTGAGTTTACCGGTCTCATGGGCGGCATCGACGAACTGGCGGGTGATCCAGTTAGTGCCAATAACAGCGAAACGTATCATATCGGGGGCTTTACTCCGCAGTGGAATGTACCCGTCAGAGTAGCATGCGATGGCAGGAAATCACGTGGCCTGTTACGCAGAACTGAGCAATGCCTGATGGGTCAGCCACAGGCGGGTGTCGAATTCCAGTTGGTGATAGTCCGGCTCCATATGGCAGCACAGCTGATAAAACGCTTTGTTGTGCTCTTTCTCTTTCAGGTGCGCCAGCTCGTGAACCACGATCATGCGCAAAAACGGCTCCGGGGCCTGACGGAATACCGTCGCCACGCGAATTTCCGCTTTCGCCTTCAGCTTATTGCCCTGCACCCGGGATACGGCGGTATGCAACCCCAGCGCGTGTTTCAGCACGTGGATCTTATTGTCCCAGGCCACTTTGCTTAACGGCGAGCTGTTGCGCAGATGACGGTTTTTAATCTCCTGCACGTAGTTCCATAGCGCTTTATCGGTCGCGATATCATGCAGTTGCGGGTAGCGCTTATTCAGCACGTCGCCCAGCCGCCCCTGTTCGATCAGGCTATTGACCTGGCTTAACAAGGATTCAGGGTAGCCCTGGAGATACAGCAGTGCGCTCATGGATGCCTCGGCGAGAGAAAAAAAGGTTTACTCAGATGCGTAATTAAGGGATAAATCGCGCGAATTTTAGCACCGTGGAGGGCCGATGAGCCAGGTTGAGTTAAATGCATGCGAATTAACGCTTGAGCGCTATCCGCCGATGCCGGAACAGGCCCCGCTACAGGCGTGGGACGCCGCCGATGAATATCTGTTGCAGGATATGCCGCAAACAGAGGGCCCGACGCTGATTTTTAACGATGCTTTCGGCGCGTTAACCTGCGCGCTGGCGGCCCGTCGCCCGTGGAACATCAGCGATTCGTTTATCGCTCAGCAGGCCGCGCGCCATAACCTGCGCCTCAATCAGATTGATGCCGACAGCATCACCTTCCAGGATTCCCTCGCGCCGCTGCCTGCGGCCCCGGCGCTGGTGCTGATCAAGATCCCGAAACAGCTGGCCCTGCTTGAGCAGCAATTGCGCGCGCTGCGCGATGTGGTCACGCCGGAGACCCGGATTATCGCCGGGGCCAAAGCGCGAGATATTCATAACTCCACCCTGGCGCTGTTTGAAAAAATCCTCGGCCCAACCACCACCTCGCTGGCGTGGAAAAAGGCGCGGCTGATTTACGGCAGCGTGGCGCTGCCTGCGCTGAATAATGCCTCCGCGACCCTGAACTGGAAACTCGACGGCACGCCCTGGACCATCCACAACCATGCCAACGTATTCTCTCGCACCGGGCTGGATATTGGCGCGCGGTTCTTTATGCAGCATCTGCCGGAAAACGTGGAAGGGGAGATGGCGGATCTGGGCTGCGGCAACGGCGTGATTGGCTTAACGCTACTGGCGCAAAACCCGCAGGGCCGGGTAGTGTTTGTCGATGAGTCGTTTATGGCGCTGGCCTCGAGCCGGTTAAACGTCGAACATAACCTGCCAGACGCGCTGGCGCGCAGCGAATTTGTGGTGAACAACGCGCTGGCGGGCATTGAGCCGGATCGTTTTCACGCCGTGTTGTGCAATCCGCCATTCCACCAGCAGCACGCCATTACCGATCATATCGCCTGGCAGATGTTTAACGACGCGCGGCGCTGCCTGAAATACGGCGGCGAGCTGCGCGTGGTCGGCAACCGCCACCTCGATTACTACCGCAAGCTGAAGAAAATATTCGGCAACTGCACCACCGTCGCCACCAACAACAAATTCGTGGTGTTGAAGGCGGTGAAGCTGCGTAACAGCCGCTAAATCTCCAGCGCCAGACGGGTGCCCTGGGCAATCGCGCGCCGGGCATCCAGCTCCAGCGCCACATCGCACCCGCCAATCAAATGCACCGTTTTGCCGGCTTCGCGCAGCGGTTCCGCCAGTTCGCGGCGCGGCTCCTGCCCGGCGCACAGGATCACGTTATCCACTGCCAGGGTTTGCGGTTCGCCGTTAATCGTGACGTGTAAACCGTCATCGTCGATGCGCTGATAGCTGACGCCGGGGACCATCTTCACGCCGCGCGCCAGCAGGGTGGCGCGGTGGATCCAGCCGGTGGTTTTACCCAGCCCTTCGCCCGGTTTGCTGGCTTTACGTTGCAGCATCACAATCTGGCGCGGGCTTTTCGGCAGTTGCGGCCCTTGCGGCCGCAAGCCGCCCACCTGCTCGAGGCTGGTGTCGATACCCCATTCCGCGCAGAACTCGGCGATATTCTGGCTGGTGGATTCGCCCTGCTGGCTGAGATACATCGCGGTATCGAAGCCAATACCGCCGCAGCCAATAATCGCGACGCGCTCGCCCACCGGTTTTTTATCGCGTAATACCTCCAGATAGCTCAGCACGCGGGGATGATCGATCCCGTCAATCAGCGGAACGCGCGGCTCAATGCCGCAGGCCAGGATAACTTCGTCCGCTTCTGCCAGCATCACCGGGTTAACCGGCGTATTTAGCCGAACGTCCACGCCAGTAATCTCCAGCATCCGGCGGTAATAGCGCAGGGTTTCATAAAATTCTTCTTTGCCAGGGATCTGTTTGGCGATGTTGAACTGCCCGCCGATTTCCGGGGCCGCATCGAACAGCGTTACCCGGTGACCGCGCTGCGCGGCGTTAACCGCAAACGCCAGCCCGGCAGGGCCCGCGCCGACCACGGCGAGGTTTTTCACCCTCGCAGCCGGGAGGATCGGCATTTTCGTTTCATGGCAGGCGCGCGGGTTCACCAGGCATGACGTGATTTTGCCCACGAAGATCTGGTCGAGACACGCCTGATTACAGCCGATGCAGGTGTTGATTTCATCTTCGCGGCCGCTTTGCGCTTTACTGAGCAACTCGGCATCCGCCAGGAACGGGCGCGCCATCGATACCATATCGGCATCGCCCGCAGAGAGGATCGCATCGGCCACCGCCGGATCGTTAATCCGGTTGGTGGTAACCAGCGGGATCGCCACCTGGCCTTTGAGCTTACGCGTCACCCAACTGAACGCGCCGCGCGGCACCGGGGTGGCAATGGTGGGAATACGCGCTTCATGCCAGCCAATCCCGGTGTTGATGATTGTCGCGCCCGCCGCTTCGATGGCCTGCGCCAGCGTCACGGTTTCATCGAAGGTGCCGCCGCCCTCCACCAGATCGAGCATCGACAGGCGATAGATAATAATAAAATCGTTGCCCACCCGTTCGCGTACCTTGCGCACCACTTCCGTGGCAAAGCGCATCCGGCGCGGGTAATCGCCGCCCCATTCATCCTCGCGGGTATTGGTGCGCGCCGCCAGGAACTGGTTAATCAGATAGCCTTCCGAGCCCATGATTTCCACGCCGTCATAACCCGCTTCCCGCGCCAGTTGGGCGCAGGTCGCGAAGTCGTCGATGAGCGCCAGGATCTCATCGTGGGTCAGGGCATGGGGCGCAAAGCGGTTAATCGGCGCCTGAATGGCCGAGGGGGCAACCGGATGGGGTTGATAGCTGTAGCGCCCGGTATGGAGGATTTGCAGCGCGATTTTGCCGCCTTCGCGATGCACGGCGTCGGTTACCAGCCGATGGTGATCGAGATGGCTGCGGTCGTTAAGCATCGCGCCGCCCGCCATCGCCACACCAGAAGGCGCGGGCGCTATCCCGCCGGTGACAATCAGCGCCACGCCGTGGCGCGCGCGCTCGGCATAAAACGCCGCCAGCCGTTCCGGGCCGTCCGGGCGTTCTTCAAGGCCGGTATGCATCGAACCCATCAGGACTCGATTTTTTAGCGTGGTGAACCCTAAATCCAGCGGGGCGAACAGCGACGGATAGCTCATAGTCTCTTCCAATGTAAAATTATTGTTATGTGGTCGGATGAGTGTCTAATTTAGCTGGCCTGAGAAGGAATGGAAAAAGCGCAATCAGCGATTGTGATGGGATTCAAAGAACGCGGTGAATAACGGCAGGCGGGCCTGCCGCTTAAACGATTAACGGCTGCGGGCGAGGTATTTCGCCATCTCTTCGCCAGGCACCATGCCGCCGCCGGTCGCCCATACCAGATGTGTCGCGTTGCTCAGCGCCTGCTCGCTATAGCGGCGGCGATACGCGTCATCCCAGCGCCACGGGCCGGGCATACCCGCCAGCGCAGAGGGCTCCAGGGCGATACTTTCCTGCTGATCCAGCATACCCAGCAGGGTGAACAGCGTGTCGTCGCTCAGGGTGTAATAGCCGTCGATTAACCGCTCCATCGCCCGTCCCACAAAACCAGAGGCGCGGCCTACCGCCAGGCCGTCGGCGGCGGTTTGGTTATCAATGCCTAACTCCTGCACCGATATCGCGTCATGCAGCCCGGTGTGAACCCCCAGCAGCATGCAAGGCGAATGGGTCGGTTCGGCGAAAATACAGTGCACCGCATCGCCAAACGCCAGCTTCAGGCCGAACGCCACGCCGCCGGGGCCGCCGCCGACGCCGCAGGGCAGATAGACAAACAGCGGATGATCGGCATCCACCGTGACGCCCATCTCGGTGAACTGGCGCTTAAGCCTGCCGCCCGCCACCGCATAGCCCAGGAACAGGTTGCGGGAGTTTTCATCGTCGATAAAGAAACAGCGTGGGTCCTGTTCCGCCTCGCGGCGGCCCTGTTCCACGGCGACGCTGTAGTCATCCGCATACTCCACCACCGTGACGCCATGGTTACGTAGCAGCGCTTTCTTCCACTCCCGCGCGTCCGCCGACATATGGACGCTCACCTGAAAGCCCAGCCTGGCGGAGGCGATGCCGATGGAGAGCCCCAGATTGCCGGTAGAGCCCACCGCGATGTGATGCTGGCTAAACAGCTGGCGCAACGGCGCGTCCGCCAGTTTACGGTAGTCATCGCTGAGCTGAAGAAGACCCGCCTCAAGCGCCAGTTTTTCAGCATGAAACAGCACTTCGTAAATCCCGCCGCGTGCCTTAATCGAACCGGAGACCGGCAGATGGCTGTCTTTTTTCAGCCACAGCTTGCCGGGCAGCGGCGCTGCATAGTGCGCTTCCAGGGCGGATTGCATCCTGGGGATGGCCACGCAGGGAGATTCGATAATCCCGCCGCTGGCGGCGGTTTCCGGGAACAGGTGGGCAATCCATGGCGCAAAGCGTTGCAGGCGCGCTTCGGCGTCTTGCACATCGTGAGACGTTAAACCGACCCAGGGCAACCCGTCCGCCAGCGATGTGACGGCGGGGTTAAACCACTGGGTTTCGCGCAGGGCGATAAGGTCGTGCAGCAGCGGAAAGCGGCTGAGCAGTTGCGGGACAGTTGGCGCAGGCATGCGGGCTCCTTCTGATGATTGAGCCCATGATACCCGTCAGCCTTCGGATTTCACCACTTTAATGTCCACCATCCCGATGCCCAGCTTGCGCGGCGAATGACCGAGGATATTGCCTTCGTTGGTTTCCTGCGGGGCAGGGGGCACAATCACCAGGGTATTGCTGCGCGACGGGTTGTCGAAATGCAGCGTGGTGGTTGAGACGTCATTGCCCAGCGTTAACGTCTGTTCGCTGTCACCCACCCGTACCGGGATTGGCTGATTCGCATTCGGGCCAAAGGCTTTGGCGGTGATCACCAGCTCGAATTTTTCCGGCAGCGGCTGGTGGTATTCAATCTTCACTTCTTTGTCCAACTGCGCGTTGGACCAGCGTCCCCAGGATTCCGGACGGGAAATGCCGCTGAAGCTTTTCACCTCTTCCGGCGCGCCAGCGACGTTGAACACAAAGCTGTCGGCTTTATAGCGAATATCGTTATCCACGGTTTTCAGCATGTCGACGTTACCCTGGTAGCGCAGGGTGTCGATCACCGTGTCACGAAACGCCGCTTTGCCCTGCCACTTCGGTTTATCGACGTGGCTGATCTTCTGTTCGCCGCCCAGTTGGCCCTGCGACACGCACCAGTCGGTGGACAACGCCCACTGCGACGACCACAGGCGGGCCATTTTGTAGCAGCGATCGATCCAGATAAAGTTATCGCGCGGGGCGAAATCCGCCAGCTGGTAGCGCAGCGGCGCGGAGTATTCGCTTTCGGGCAACGGTTCGACTTTTTTATCCGATACCCGCAGCAGCAACGGCAGACGGAATTTGGAGCCGGAAAACGCAATAGTCTGTTTTTCCTGATCGATCGTGAAATCTTTAATTTCACGCGGGAAGTTCCACAGGCGGATCACGTCCGGTTTCCAGGCCAGCACTTTCTCTTTCATGTTCAGGAACACGGTGGAGAGCGAGTCTCCCGACAGGCTGCTGCGACCGAGGCCGATAAAGTTATCACCGCCCAGGATATCCAGCACCGTCGCGCCGTTATCCATGGTATTACGCTTCACCGCCATCACCTCATGCTGAGGCTTATCGCCGCGCAGCACAAAGAACAGGTTGTTACGATCCTGCTGATTGAGGTATTTCCAGGCGGTGTTGTTCATCGCCAGATGGTCGGAAGAGACCACGATGACGGTATTTTTAAAATAGGGCGACGCTTTGATTTTATTAATAAACGCGGCGATATGCTGCTGGCTACAGGTTACCGCGCTGAATGACTGATTGGCTTTGCCGTCGATGTCATAACGTTTGCGTTCGCAAGTGCGCGACACAAAGCCGTCGGGGTGGTGGGTATCCACCGTCAGGGTAAATAGCGAGAAGCGTTTGCCTTCTTTAGACAGCGCTTCAAATTTTTGCCACGCCTGGTCGAGAACCGTATCGTCGTAGAAGCCCCAGTCGTTGCGGTAATGCGGGTCGGCCACCACGCTTTTCAGCTCATCCGCGCCGTATAAGTGGTCGAAGCCGTGGGATTTCAGGAACACGTCTTTCCCCGCAAAGCGCAGGCTGGCGCCCTGGACAAAATGGTTTTCGTAGCCGGAGTTTTTCAGGATATCCCCAAGGCAGATATTCTGCGGGAAGAAGCTCGACATTGACGCTGACGCATTGCCTTCAAACGGCGCGAACAGCGGAATGCCGCACTGGGAGGCTACCATGCCGGCGATGGTGTAATCGGTGCCCGGCAACTGCGCGGTGTGGCTAAAATCAATCCCTTCATTTTTTAACGCGCCCAGTTCCGGCGTGAGACCGGGGAAGGCCTGGTCGTCAAAATAGGTGCGCTCCAGGCTTTCGCCGTAGATATACACCAGGTTCAGCGTCGGATTATTAATGACTTTACCCGGCTCTTTGTAGTACGCCGCAAAATCCGGATCGCCGTCGCGGCTTTGCGATTTCACCAGCTCAGTGATTTGGCGAAACGCCGGGCTGGCGTCAACGGAAGCCAGCGCCATCACCAGCGCCAGCAGGCTGTAGCCAAAATGGTATGGGCGGTGACGGCGGCGGCGTAAAACCCAGGCCAGCGCGCCAAAAACCAGCACCAGCGCGGCAATCAGGCCTGCGGCAGGCAACAGGTATTTGCTGACGCCTGCGCCCGCCAGGCTGTTGGTGAGGGTATAGATCACCGCGTCGTTGATACCGTCGCCGGTAAAATAATCGCTGGCGTAAAGGGTGATATTTAAAATTACAAACAGGCCAAGCACCACCAGGGTGGCGGCAAACCACCAGGTATTACGGCCCGCCTTGAGGGAATAAATTACGATCGAGGCGATAAATAAAACAACCGAGAGCAGTTCTGACAACGCCAAATCCTCACCAGCAGGCATCATGCCTGTTTAGATCAATTCTCTTTTTTAACATCACAATCTAACTTTTCAGTAACACAGCTGCAATTCTAGTGTCATCAAAGTATGTAGTGGTTAAGAATTGGTTTAGTTATGGGATTATTTGATTGCGCGCACATTACGCGGGAACAGGCAGTGTAGCGGCAAAATGTGGGGGAAATAAGGAGGAAGCGGGTGTATAAAAACACCCGCCTGAGGTTTACATCAGGAAATTAACGCCTTGCTTGAGGACCAGGTCACAGGCTTTGGTTTTCACCTTTTCCGCCAGCGGCGAGTTGCCGATGGTGGCCAGATCAAGCTGTTCGCCTTTCGCGGTATTCAGCAAACCCATCAAACCTTCGGTGTAATCCGGCGTGGTGGTCTGGGCCTGCGGGGTGCTCAGCCCTAACTTTTCCATAATTTGATTTTTGACGTTTTCGGTATTGGTCGCAGAAACCAGTTTCTGCTTCATGCAGTAACCGAGGATACCCGCCACGTTAGGCATGTTCTCCGAGCTCAACGCCTGAGAGCCGCCCGTCAGCAGGCCGCTGAGCGAAGAAAGCGAGTTGCTTTGCGTGCCGCTGGTCGTGGTCTGGGTCTGGCTCAACTGGCTGGCGGCGCTGGATAAGCTCTCCTGCCAGGTCGCGGCATAGCCGCTGGTTGCCATCAACATTGCCCCGCAAGCGGCAAGCTGAAACATCTGTTTTACTGATTTCATCGGCGCGATCTCATGGTTGGCCTGCGGCGCAGGCAAAAGTCGCGGCTAGTGTATAACGGGCACAGGGGCAGGAAGGAGAGGGGAGCAGGCGTTTCAGAACCTGTCGCCTGCTGTTTAGGAGTTATCTGGCGCTTTTACACTTCACGGCCCGTGACCCGGCTGCGGTAACTGTCCCAGTCGAAGTTGACCCACAGGCTATTGCCCAGCCGCATACGATCCATCACCCGTTCGCCGAGCAGCGCATTCATCTCTTTGATGGGCAGGTTGGTCAACATGCCGGTGGGGCGTTTGGATGACGAACGGCGATCGACGATCTGGTTGATGATCACTTTCTCGTAGCGGGATTCAGTCTGCATGCCGATTTCGTCGATCACCAGCAGATCCACAGTACTTAAATCATTAATCAGCCGCTCTTCGGTGGTGTCCGCGCCGTCGCTGAAGGTGTTTTTCATCGCCGACATGATATCCGCGACGGTGATGATCATCACCGACTTGCCGCGCAGCAGCAGTTCGTTGCAGATGGCGGCTGCCAGATGGTTTTTGCCGGTGCCGGGGCGGCCCGAAAACACAAAGCTGGCGATGTTACCGTCAAATTCCGCCGCATACTTTCTGGCGCGCTCCAGCGCCTTCATCTGCCCTTCGGTTTCGACCTGATAATTATCGAACGAGCAGTTCATATGCAGCTCGCGGATGCCGGAGCGCTTAAAAGTACGCTGCATTTTCATGGCCTGATTTTCGCGAGCGATGGAGGCCGAACGCAGTTTGCCCTGCTCCCGTTGCCAGGCAAGCAGCTCTTCAGCGGTTGTGAACGCCGGTTTGATATCGCGGGGCATCATCTTTTTCAGGCGCGTCATCAGATCAGTGACGTGTTTCATCGTTAGCCTCTGAATCCATCGGGGATGCTGTTATCGGGTTGCGGCACGCTGTTGACGTCGCGGCGCGGCGCGCCGCCGTTGCTGGCCCGGCTGATTTGTACGCTGCGCGCCAGCTTCTGCTGCCATTGTACATGATGAAAGACTTTCCCTTCCGCCTGCCAGTAGCTGATAAAGGTCGCCAGCTCTTCATCGGTGACCGGCTGGATCAAATTAACGCCCCAAAGCGCCGCCATACGCTGGAAATCGGCATCGGGTTTCCATGCCGGATACATGGCGAATTTGCCCAGCGGCACCGGCACCGGATGGCTTTGCGTAGTGAGTTCGTCAAACAGCTGATCTTCCAGCGCGACATCCGATTGCGGCGCGTTTAACCGGGTTTCCAGTGCCATCAACTCCGCCATGCGGGCAGGCGAAACGGCATAAAACGCGGGGACGTTATCTTTAAATACCGCCAGCGCCCCGTTGTCAGCGCGGGATAGCGCGCCTTGCGGGTCGTTATAAAAGGCATCAATGCCGATAACGTCGGGTGTGAGGATTCTGGAAGACATAAAACGTTCTCAAAACAGGAGGTTAACTACACAGGCTGACAAGCATCAGTCCAGGCTGTCGATGCTTCTTCCATAGTAGCACAGTCGGGGGCGGCTTTTGTTGCTTGCCCCCGACATTCAAGACGATCAAACGCGAGGCTTTTTACGGTACAACCAGAGCCCCGGTAGGGAGAGGCCGATAGACAACGCGCCAACAATAAAAGAGGCTTTCAGGAAGTTGGTGACCAGCGCCACCATTAATGGGTCGCTGTAGCCGAAGTGGCTGAGTTTCACGGCGGAGATCATGGCGGTGTAGGCGTAAATCCCCGGAAACATCGGGATCACCGCGGCGACAGTAAAGACTTTCGGATGCGCCAGATACCAGCGCGACCAGCGAATGCCGATAATGCCGACCAGGATCGAGGCGACAAAGGTACTCCACTCAATATTGAAGCCCGCCGTCATCATCGCCATGCGCGATCCGTGACCGATAGCGCCCAACAGCGCGCACCACGGCAGCGCCCGCTGCGGTACGTTGAACACCAGCGCGAATCCCACCGCAGGAATTGCGGACAGGAACATGTCCTGGATAAGCGCAAAGATAAAATCGATTATGCCCATCCGCGCAGCCCCCACAGCGACAGCGCCATCACCACGCCGATGCAGGTCGCCAGCGTCAGCAGGCTCGCCATCGCCCAACGCGCCAGCCCGGTATTGATATGGCCTTTAAACATGTCCGCCACGGCATTAATCAGCGGGAAGCCAGGCACCAGCAATAAAACGCTGGCGGCCATTGCCACCGTTGAAGTCTGGACAAAAGGCGCGATAGTGAGCAACAAGCCGGAAATCGTGGTGGCGACAAACGCCGTCAGGCAGAAGTTGATCTGCGGATGCAGGTGGCGCTGGGTAAAGACCTGGCGGACATACATGGCCACGGCACTGGCGATAAAGGTCACCAGCGCCCCGTCCCAGCCGCCATTGTTCAGTTTGCAAAAGCAAGCGCAGGAGAGCCCCACCATGGTAACGACCAGCCAGCGCGGATAGCGCAGCGGCTTAATCTGGTTAAAACGCTTTTTAACCGTCTGGAGATCGATAAGTTTATGCTCGGCCAGAATAACGATGTGCTGGACCTCGGTGACCACATGCATATTAATGCCGCGATCGACGTTTTTACGCGTTGAGGTCAGGCATTGATCGTCTTTTATGGTGGTCAGCACGATGGCGTTTGCGGATATGGAGCTTTCCACGCAGTCCATGCCTAACGCCAGCCCCAACCGGGTCGACAGTTCTTCAATCAGAGCGCTTTCGGCACCGTGCTGTAATAAAAACAGACCGCATTGAATACATAAGCGAGTGACTTCTCGCTGCGTAGCGACTTCTTGTTCCATGGTTCAGGCAAAACGCTCGATAACAAAAAGAGGAGAGGATGGTTTTAACATACCGTCCAGCAGGACACTTAGTCCTTTGGATCAAGTTTTTAGTAGAAAGTGATCCTTTTTTGCTCACCACGTGAAACAGAAAGTTTGCGCAACGTTCACTTTTTAGCGGTTTAATGAGATCGATGCCGTAAAAGCGATATTGATGAGCGGATTAATTATTGAACCCATTGTAGGGTGAGGTGTTGATGCACGTTTTACTGGTGAAATTCGATTATTAATGACTGATGTTTGTAGGATTTCAGATTGTCAGGGAAGCGATAAGTCAATGATATCATTTTTCTTAATGATGCATGAAATAAAAGTAAAAGCAGCGGGCCAGTCTTGATTAAAGAAAAGGTGTAAAATAGTGTTTATTAATGGACAGTTATGGTTTCATGTGGCCGCTTTTTACTTTCATTATAAATATATTCTTAATTGAGTTTTTATTTCTGCATATTGACTCTTTTAAAGCGCATTTTTAGAATGTTCTTAAGTTAATCGGAACTCAGGCAGAATGCGTCAGTATTCTGCGGTTTTACGATGCCTGAGAGTCACCTCAATCTATTATTTATATAATTGTAAAAGCTCAAATCATACAGGGCGAGAATGTTTTGAATATATTCATGTATTCATGGAGGAAGCGTGTTACATAATTATAACAGGCAAGGCATTGTCATTAGCGAAACACCCTTAATGCATTCGGGTCTTCAAAAAGTTGTTGATAGCCATATTGAAACAATGAGCCTATTACATTTTTTTGATGTTAAAAATATTGGTAGCAATGAATTAATGCGGACTTCAGTGGTTATCGCTGAACTGGGTGGCGACGAGCAGAAACTCGCTCGTGAATGTGAGTCTTACTATTCACTTATTAGTCGTTTTCGGGAAGTTCATTGGATTTTTTTAGTTCCAAGAGCATGTTTTTCAAAAGCGGTAGAGTGGCTGGTGCGGCCTGAAACCACCCTGTTATCTACTTGCGAATCCATCGAAACCGTGGCGAATGCCATTTTTCTGGGGAGCCAGAAAGTCGACAGGATTAGCCACTCGCTGTTGATGGCAGGCCAGGAGAGCAGCAATGATGAAGAAAATACACCGTTATTAACGGCTTCAGAAAAACAAGTGTTACGTTTATTAGGTAAAGGTTGGGGTATAAACCAGATAGCTCAATTACTTAAGAAAAGTAATAAAACCATTAGTGCACAAAAACACAGTGCCATGCGTCGCCTGTCCCTGAAAACCAATGCAGAAATGTATGGGTGGATAAATAGCTTTCAGGGGTTAAAGGAATTGAATTTATTATCTATGCACATGGAATCACAACAATGGAACAATTTGGCAACCAACTAAATATTGCGGTTTTCGAAACCTGTGCGTTAATTGCAGCAGGAATGAAAGCACTTTTTGCTAAGCAATCTCAGTACCGTATTATCTTTTTTAAGCACCGTGATGAGTTTATGCAGATGCAGACGCATGTGCCGTTTCATGGCGTTATTTTTTCGTTATCAGGATCGCGGGAGCATCGCCGGGAATGCCTGCAATTGTTTAGTGAAATCGCCTCCTTGCAGCCGAACCTGAAACGTATTGTTATGGTTAATGGTACCGATGAAGCAAAACTCATTACTCAACTTTCGCAAACTATTATTAACGGCGTGGTTAATAAAGATTCACCAGTGACGCGCTTTTATGATGAGCTATCTGCGCTGCTCAATGACGCCAGCCGGACGTCTGATGCTAATGCAAATCATTGGTATATCAGCAATAGCCCCCGTTTACTGAGCCCTACCGAGCGCATCATCCTACGTTATTTAACGGATGGTTACTCTGTTTCGCAAATCGCGTCCTGCCTGGAGCGGAACATCAAAACGATACGCGCACATAAATTCAACGCGATGTTGAAACTGGGCGTCAACAATGACGCCGGGTTGTTGGATGCGGCGGATATCCTGCGCTACCGTAATAACTTTCTGTAAGGTATTCAGGTCGGGGCAGGCCTGAATAGCCCATACAGTTATGATTACTGGCAAACATCAACCCAGCTTGCGGCGGTAAGTTCCGCCAGCCGTTGGGGAGAGATACGCACGGCGCTATGGATGGCGCCAGCAGCAGGTAAAACTTCCTGATACGCCTGCAATGAAACATCGCAATACACCGTCAATGGGTGCTCCAGCCCAAAGGGACATACTCCGCCCACGGGATGCCCGGTCCATGTCACGACTTCATCACTGCTTAGCATGCGCGCTTTCGCGCCAAAGGCTGCCTTGAGTTTTTTGTTATCCAGCCGCGCGTCCCCCTTTGCGACTACCAGGATAATCTCTTCTTTCACTTTTAGTGATAACGTCTTGGCGATTTGGCCTGGCTCGACATTATGCGCGGCGGCTGCCAGAGCGACCGTCGCGGTACTCTGGTTTAATTCGATGATGTCGATATCCGGGGCATGTTCAGCAAAAAATTGACGTACAGATTCAATACTCATTCCGGGCTCCTGCGTCTTGTCGCCTGTTAATCTGGCACAGCCAGTCTGCCCTTGTAAATTGACAATCTTTCACCTCCTGTTAACACCCTGCTAATTAGCGATCTTCTTCACAATGACAAAAAGTGGACACTGTAACCGGTTGCAGGTCGGCCAGGGCGGATTAATACTGAGGTCGTCAACTCTCTCTGATTCATACCATAAGTCGCTTCTAACCCTCTCTTTTACCGTGCTTTAGGCAGGGTGTATGGGAAAGGATGCACAGTGATCGTTTCGGTACTGGCATCTGCATTTCATCGCCTGACAGGAGAATTGCGATGTCGTCCAATCATGCTGCATTCAATGTCATCTTCCGTTTTGTCGAAAACTATGTCAGTCCCGTCGCCGTACGCATTTCATCTCAGCGCCACGTTATGGCTATCCGCGATGGTTTTATTTCCGCGATGCCGTTTATGATCGTAGGGTCGTTCCTGCTGGTTTTCGCGTATCCACCGTTTTCACCGGATACCACCTGGGGCTTTGCCCGCAGCTGGCTGGCGCTGGCGAAACAGTTCGAAGGGCAGATCCTGTCGCCGTTTGATATGACCATGGGGATCATGTCGATTTACATCTGCGTTGCCATCGCTTACAACCTCGGCAAACACTATATGAAGAGCCATCAGCTCGATCCCTTTATGGGGGCTATGCTGTCGCTGATGGCATTTTTACTGGTGGCTGCGCCGAAAACCAAGGGCGCGCTGCCAGGAGACAGTCTCGGCGGTACCGGTATTTTCACGGCGATCCTGGTGGCGATTTATTGCGTGGAGATGATGCGCTTTTTGAAAGCGCACAATATCGGCATCCGTCTGCCGGATCAGGTACCACCGATGATCAAAAACTCATTTGATTTGCTGATCCCGGTGCTGGTGGTCGTGCTGACCCTTTACCCACTTAGCCTGTTGATCCAGTCGCAGTTCGATATGCTGATCCCGCAGGCGATTATGTCGATATTTAAACCGCTGGTTGCCGCGGCGGATTCGTTACCGGCCATTTTGCTGGCGGTGCTGATTGGCCATCTGCTGTGGTTTGCCGGGATCCACGGCGCGGCAATCGTCTCCGGGATGCTGCAAATGTTCTGGCTGACCAATCTTGCCGCCAACCAGGCGGCGCTGGCGCAGGGTGCGCCACTGCCGCATATCTTTATGGAAGCCTTCTGGACCTTTTTTATTGTGGTTGGCGGTTCGGGCGCGACCATGGGGCTGGTGATTTGCTATCTGAGAAGCCGTTCGGCGCATTTGCGGGCGATTGGCCGGCTGAGCGTGGTGCCCAGCATGTTCAATATCAACGAACCGGTGATCTTCGGGACGCCTATCGTGATGAACCCGGTATTTTTTATCCCGTTCCTGTTGGCTCCGATGGTGAATGCGGTGCTCGCCTGGGCCGCCATGAAATTCGATCTGATTAGCCGGGTGATTTCCGTGGTGCCCTGGACTGCGCCAGCGCCGATTGGCGGGGCATGGGCGCTGGGTTGGGATTATCGGGCGGCGCTGCTGGTTATCGTGCTGGCGGTCGTGTCTGCCATCATCTACTACCCGTTTTTCAAGGTGTATGAAAAACAGCTGCTGGCGCAGGAAGCGGCGGAAAGCCTGGCGCAGGAGTCTGATAACCAGCAGGTGGCGTGAGGAAACGGACTGATTATTTAAGCGTGCAGTCGCCGCACTGTTGAACGCCAGGCAGGCGATTGCGCTGGCAGCAGGTGCGGCGCACCAGTAAACCTTCACGGGGTACAACGGTGCGATATAGCGGGTTGTCGCGTCCATCCAGACACGTTTTTTCAAAGAAGCAGGCCTGGCGTAATTGTTGCCAGGCGGCTTCGCCCAGGCGTGGCTTCAATTCGCCTAAAAACCAGTTGATGAGATAGCCGGTATTGCCCCAGATCAGGCGTCCGTTAATATCGCCGCTCTCTTCCAACGCGTCGACCACCGGCATTAACACCTCGCTTACCAGATACTCCATCCGCTCGCGCAGGCTGGAGTTCGCCAGCGCGGGATGCGGGTAAACATCAATCCAGAATGACTCCACGCGGCCCGTTTCATGAAAGCGCGCCCGGATAACGTCCGGGGAAAGGTGCAGGCCTCGCGGATGCGTCAGTACGACCGCCATCAGCGCAGGCGTAAGCAGGCCCAGATACCACTGCGCCCACAGCGATTTCAGTGGTTTTGCTTCCCGCGCCTGTTTAGCCTGATGGGCATAAATATGATCGCCGTAAGTCGCCATCAGTGCGTTCAGCGTTTCGGGCTGCGCCCAGTGGGCAAGCGTCAGCGCATTGCCAGGCGTCGGCTCATCAAACTTTACGGTATCGAGTAAATGGGGATGATGCTCGCGCAGGACGTGACGAAGCGCGTCCGCCAGCGCTGCCGTATTGTTAAACGGGACAGGCGACGCAATGGCAGGGCGATCTAACTGAAGCGAGAGGTAAGCCATAAGCACTGAACAGCAAATCTAAATGATAATGATTGCCAATCCTAACGATGGGTTTTACCGATGGCAAGCGGATTCATCGGCTACTGTTCAGTTTCCATCTCTTCACTGGTGAGGATATGGTTGCGCCCCAGATGCTTGGCTTTATACAGGGCCTTATCCGCAAGCTTAAATGCATCGTTAAAATCCCGTTCATGCATCGGTGCCAGGCCAATACTGATGGTGACGTTGGTGGCAACCTCGGCGTTAAAACGGTGGGGGATACGCAAGTCAAATACCCGCTGGCGTATCCGCTCTGCGGTTTTGCGCGCCATATCCAAATCGGTATTGGTCAATAGCACCAGAAACTCTTCGCCGCCAAAACGCGCCACGATATCTCGCGAACGCACCGCATCGCGAATAGCTGCCGACACGCGGGCCAGCGCCTGGTCGCCCATCATATGGCCGTAATGGTCGTTGTAGGCCTTGAAGTGGTCGATATCTAACACCACCACCACGTTACGTTCCGAACCTAACGCAAACAGATTCTCCAGCCGGTTTTGAAAGCCGCGCCGGTTATACAGCCCGGTTAACGGGTCGACCATGCTCAGATCGGTGAGCGTTTTTTTCTCTTCCATCAGCTTAAACATCAGGCCCTGGGCAAAGGCGTCGTTACGCTTCTGAATCAGGTGCTGGATCACAATGCCCACCATCGGCAGCGCGACGGCGTAAAGCATCCGGATAGTGTGTTGCCCCTGATCCAGCCACAGCACAAGCAAAATCACCGGCAGGCAATGGCAAATAAACGCTTTGAGATTATTAATAAAGGCCAGCGCGCCGACGAACAGCACACTCATCAGCGCGATGATCAGATAGGACGATTCATATTGAGGAATATGGGGCTGCTTAAGATAAATATGCCAAGCCCAGAGCAAGCCGAAGAGCAGGGAGATTAGACTCAGGCTTAGGGTGCGCGGCTGGCTTACCCAACGCCATATCAACAAACCGATACTGAGCGTCAGTATGGTCACCAGCGGCACGGTGATCATCTTTACGCGGAACAATGGGCTCAGCATGCTAAATAACGCTGACAACGCATTAAGAAACAGAAACAGACGTAATGAGAGTTGGTACTTCTCTTGAAGTAGCGATCGCCAGGATTGAGACGTCATATCTAAGTCGTTGTTTACACGCGCTATGTCAGGTTGAGGTGAGATAAAGGCTAACAGGCGGAAAGTCGGTCATGATCGAGCCAGAATTAATGATCTTTATCAATTTGCTCAATCTATCACCTTCATCAATTCGTGTCATTAATTGCCCGAAAAACTCAACCAGCACTTAACAAATGAAGGGTTGAAAATGAGAATTTATATCATATGATATAATTTATCATTATCGGTTGGGTTATCAGTGAAAGAGGTGTAGCCATGTTGCAACGAGCGCTGGAAAGTGGCTGGGGGATCGTGCTGCCGGGTGTAGTCGTGACCGTACTGGCATTGAGCGGTTTAACTTTCGAACAGTGGCGGGGCGTGGTTGTGCTGGCGCTGCTGGCGACATCGGGCATGCTTTATCACAAGCGACTGCGTCATTTTGTCCTGTTGCCGTCATGCGTAGCCTTTATCAGCGGGCTGATGCTGATAGCGCTAAATTTGCGGTGGTTTTAAAGCAGAGAAGTTAAACAAGAGGGAGTAAAGCGTGGTGCGAAGAGAGGGACTTGAACCCTCACGCCCGTTAAGGCACTAACACCTGAAGCTAGCGCGTCTACCAATTCCGCCACCTTCGCACAGGGTAAAGATAAATATCGTCATCGCATTGGTGCGAAGAGAGGGACTTGAACCCTCACGTCCGTTAAGACACTAACACCTGAAGCTAGCGCGTCTACCAATTCCGCCACCTTCGCGCAGTGCGAACGATATTTGCGTGGTTGTTGGTGCGAAGAGAGGGACTTGAACCCTCACGCCCGTTAAGGCACTAACACCTGAAGCTAGCGCGTCTACCAATTCCGCCACCTTCGCGTACCAGCAATACCGAGAAGTATTGCAACCACGGAGGCGCATTCTAGATGTTTTCTGAGCGTCGTCAACAGTTAATTTGGTGTCGCTTTCCTGATTGGCTTAAAAAGCGACACCTGTCAGGTTTAGCGCTTCTTCGCGCCGCGGCCCATAACGGCGCGATACACTTTAAAACGCCCGGTTTGCGCCAACACTTCATGATTACCGAACGCTTCATCCAGCACGTTCGGATAGGGCAGGAAGGCGTTAGCCACAATGCGCAGCTCACCGCCGATATTGAGATGGCGCACCGCGCCGCGGATCAGCTGCTGTGCCGCGTCCAGGCTGGTTTGCATCCCATCGTGGAACGGCGGGTTGGAGATAATCATATCGAAGCGGCCATTCACATCGGAATAGACGTTGCTGGCAAATACCTGGCCTTCCATCTGATTAGCCGCCAGAGTCGCTTTCGCCGCTTCGACCGCTGAAGCGCCCACATCAGTGAGTGTTAAGCGTACTTTCGGCGAATGGCTGGCCAGCATCACGGACAGCACGCCCGCGCCGCAGCCTACATCCAGCACTTTGCCTTTGGTGTGCGGGGTAAAGGTTGAGAGCAGCAGCTGGCTGCCCACATCCAGCCCATCGCGGCTGAACACGCCTGGCAGCGTTTTAATGGACAGCCCGTCGAGCTGATACTCACCCCACGCTGCGTCGGCATCGAAGGTCGGCTGTTTTTCCAGACGGCCATGGTACAGCCCGCAACGGCGCGCGCTGTCGATTTTATTCAGCGGGCAAAAAGCCTCAAGGATTTGCTCGGCGCTGCGCACGCCGCTGCGGTTTTCGCCCACCACGAACACGTCGCAGCCGACCGGCATCAGCGACAGCAGATTCATCAGCTGGAACTGGGCTTCCGGCTTGTTCTTCGGCCAGTAGTAGATAAGGGTATCGCTGTCAGCGATAAAGTCGGCATCCACGGTCAGGCCGTACTGCGCCTTGTCACCCATCGTCTGGGAGAGCGTCTGCCAGTGGTGATAAAATTGCGTGAAAGCGCGACTGGCTGCGGTTTCAAACCGGGCTGGCAGGTCGTCCTGAAGATCTCCGGCGAACAGCACGCGGCTTTCGGCAAAATCATCACTGTGGCGCAGCAAGACTTCGCTTGCCGGGGTAAAAGCAGACATGAAACTCTCCTGTATAAACGTAGGCGGCGATTATAACCCCGACCCGCTTCCGGCTGCACCTTTGTTGGCGCAGGCTGCTCGGATTTGCTATATTTGCGCCCTTCCGGCAATAAGGCAGGCTTTGCGATGACATCCCGACGCGACTGGCAATTACAGCAACTGGGCATCACCCAGTGGGTGCTGCGTCGTCCGACGGCGTTGCAGGGCGAAATCGCCATCACGCTGCCCGCCCATATTCGTCTGGTGATGGTCGCGCAGCCGCTTGTGGCGTTAACCACGCCGTTAATCCGCGATCTGCTGCAGGCGCTGGGCGTGAGCCCCGATCAGGTTCTGGTGCTCACCCCTGATCGGGTGGAAATGCTGCCGCCTGACAGCCATTGCATAAGCCTGTGGCTGGGCGTGGAGCCGTTACCGTCGCTGGCAGGCACGGCGCTACGCACCCAAACGTTGGACGAACTGCGTGAAGATCCCGCGGCGCGCGCCGCTTTATGGCAACACATTTGCGAACATGAACACGATCTCTTTACTCACGAGCAGTGACCTTGACCGGGCATTTGCCATTGAACAGCGCGCCCACGCGTTCCCCTGGAGTCAAAAAACCTTTGCCAGTAACCAGGGCGAGCGTTACCTCAATTTTCGGCTGGATGTGGCGGACGAGATGGCCGCATTTGCCATTACCCAGGTGGTGCTGGATGAAGCGACGCTGTTCAATATTGCCGTCGATCCAGCCTGGCAGCGCCGGGGGCTGGGGCGACAGCTGCTGGAGCATCTGATTCGCGAACTGGAACAGCGCGACGTGTTTACGCTTTGGCTGGAGGTGCGTGCCTCTAACGCCGCCGCTATCGCGCTCTATGAGAGCCTCGGCTTTAACGAAGCGACAATACGCCGCAATTACTACCCCACTGCGGATGGCCGTGAAGACGCCATTATCATGGCCCTCCCATTGGGTTGATAACACAACAAGACAGGTGAAGTGATGAACTGGGACTGGATACTGTTTGATGCTGACGAAACGTTGTTTACTTTTGACTCGTTCGGCGGTTTACAGCGGATGTTTCTCGACTACAGCGTGACGTTTACCGCTGAAGATTTCCAGGATTACCAGGCCATCAATAAGCCGTTGTGGGTCGATTACCAGAACGGGGCCATTACCGCGCTGCAACTGCAACATAACCGTTTCCAGAGCTGGTCTGAACGCTTAAACGTTACGCCTGGCGCGCTAAATGAAGCCTTCCTGAACGCCATGGCGGAAATCTGCGCCCCGCTGCCAGGCGCGGTATCCTTACTGAACGCCCTGAAAGGCAAAGTAAAGCTGGGTATCATTACCAACGGTTTTACCGCGTTGCAGGAAATTCGTCTGGAGCGCACCGGCCTGCGCGACTATTTTGATTTATTAGTGATTTCCGAGCAGGTTGGCGTTGCCAAACCCGACGCGCGGATCTTCGATTATGCTTTTGAGAAAATGGGCAACCCGCCGCGCTCGCGCGTGTTAATGGTGGGCGATACGCCGGAATCCGACATTCTGGGCGGCATCAATGCCGGGCTGGCGACCTGTTGGCTGAGCTCAAGCGGACGTACCTTGCCGCCAGAGATCACACCCACCTGGCAGGTTTCGTCGTTAAGTGAACTGGAGCAGCTGTTGTGTAAACCCTAAACACTGATTGTCTGAGATTACCAGCCAGGTAAAATAGCCGCATTTTTCGATTTCCAGTCGCATGGCCTGCCCATGCCCTTATGAAGAAGATTTAATTATGACGTTGTCTCCTTATTTGCAAGAGGTGGCCAAGCGCCGCACTTTTGCCATCATCTCGCACCCGGATGCCGGTAAAACCACCATTACTGAAAAGGTGCTGCTGTTCGGACAGGCGATCCAGACCGCCGGTACGGTAAAAGGCCGCGGCTCCAGCCAGCACGCCAAATCCGACTGGATGGAGATGGAAAAACAGCGTGGTATTTCTATTACCACCTCCGTGATGCAATTCCCGTATCACGATTGCCTGGTGAACCTGCTGGACACCCCGGGCCACGAAGACTTCTCGGAAGATACCTACCGCACCCTGACGGCGGTGGACTGCTGTCTGATGGTGATCGACGCCGCCAAGGGCGTTGAAGATCGTACCCGCAAGCTGATGGAAGTGACCCGTCTGCGCGACACGCCGATCCTGACCTTTATGAACAAGCTGGACCGCGACATTCGCGATCCGATGGAACTGCTGGATGAAGTCGAGCGCGAACTGAAAATCGCCTGCTCGCCGATCACCTGGCCCATTGGCTGCGGTAAACTGTTTAAAGGCGTTTATCACCTTTATAAAGATGAAACCTACCTCTACCAGACCGGTAAAGGCCACACCATTCAGGAAGTGCGCATTGTTAAAGGGTTGAACAACCCGGACCTCGATGCGGCGGTGGGGGAAGATCTGGCGGCGCAGCTGCGTGACGAACTTGAGCTGGTGCAGGGCGCATCGCACGAGTTCGATAAAGAGCTGTTCCTGAGCGGTGAAATCACCCCGGTCTTCTTCGGTACTGCGCTGGGTAACTTCGGCGTAGATCATATGCTGGATGGTCTGGTGGAGTGGGCGCCTGCGCCGATGCCGCGTAAAACCGACACCCGCGAAGTCGAAGCCCAGGAAGAGAAATTCTCCGGCTTTGTATTTAAGATCCAGGCCAACATGGATCCGAAACACCGTGACCGCGTGGCGTTTATGCGTGTGGTATCCGGCAAGTACGAAAAGGGCATGAAGCTGCGCCAGGTGCGTATCGGCAAAGACGTGGTGATATCCGACGCGCTGACCTTTATGGCGGGCGACCGTTCCCATGTGGAAGAAGCCTATCCGGGTGACATTATCGGTCTGCATAACCACGGCACTATTCAGATTGGCGATACCTTTACCCAGGGCGAAATGATGAAGTTCACCGGCATCCCGAACTTCGCGCCGGAACTGTTCCGCCGCATTCGCCTGCGCGACCCGCTCAAGCAAAAACAGCTGCTTAAGGGGCTGGTTCAGCTTTCCGAAGAGGGGGCGGTGCAGGTGTTCCGTCCGATCGCCAACAATGATCTGATCGTGGGCGCGGTAGGTGTGCTGCAGTTCGACGTGGTCGTGGCACGCCTGAAAAGCGAGTACAACGTTGAAGCGATTTACGAATCGGTCAACGTGGCGACCGCGCGTTGGGTGGAAAGCAAAGACGTCAAAAAGTTCGAGGAGTTTAAACGTAAGAACGAGGTTCAGCTGGCGCTGGATGGCGGCGACAATCTCACTTACATCGCGCCAACCATGGTCAACCTCAACCTGACGCAGGAACGTTACCCTGACGTCACGTTCCGTAAAACCCGCGAGCATTAATCCTCTCTCAGGGCGCGGCACACGCCGCGTCCCGTCACTTTCCCTGTCTTTTTAGTCCCTTGCGGATTGTTCTTAATTTCCTGCGTTTGTCGCCGGTTTGCTCATTTTTCGCGCAGTCAACCAGGCGTTTTCAAGATTGTGATCTATATTTAACAAAGTGAAGAACAGATTGCCGGGTTAATGTGTCATCTAATTTAATGTTTTTGACCATTAATCCTGAGATTGGTTTCGAACGCAATATTAATGACTGAAAGTGTCAACAAAATGTAATAAAGCGGTAAACAGGATTGTTTCTACTTTAACGCATTGATTTTTAGTCATTTAGCGGCTGCCGTGAAGGCGTTGCTGTTTAAGGAGAAGCTACTCGTTAAGTAGCTCAAGGCTCAAATGCTGAGCAAACCTACAGGAATGAATCGATGAATAAGACTAAGATTTCAAAAACTCTGATGGCTGTTTTGTTGGGCTCTGCACTGGCTTCCGGTTCCGCGCTGGCTGAATCCGAAACCATGAACAAAGTCGAATCAACGGCGGATAGCGCAGGGAAAAAAATCGATAACTCTATGAATAAAGTCGGTAATTTCATGGATGACAGTGCTATCACAGCGAAAGTAAAAGCGGCTCTGGTGGACGATGAGAACATCAAGAGCACCGATATTTCGGTAGAAACCGATAAGAAAGTTGTCACCCTGAGCGGCTTCGTAGAAAGCCAGGCGCAGGCTGAACAGGCCGTGAAAATCGCCAAAGGCGTTGAAGGCGTCGACTCAGTAAGCGACAAACTGCACGTGCGTGATGGCAAATCCGAGTCCAAAACCGACTCTGCAAAAGGCTATGCCGGTGATGCCGCCACCACCAGTGAAATCAAAGCCAAATTCCTGGCCGATGACATCGTTCCTTCACGAAAAGTGAAGGTTGAGACCACCGATGGCGTGGTACAGCTTTCAGGTACGGTTGAGTCCAAAGCACAGTCCGAGCGTGCTGAGAGCATCGCCAAAGCCATTGATGGTGTGAAAAGCGTGAAAAACGATCTGAAAGTTGAGTAATTCACACCACGAAACCCCCTCTCCCGGTGAGAGCCGGGGGAGATGGTAAGCATCACCACCAGATAACACCGCCAGCAAGCATGGCTTGCTCAGAAGCGGTAGCAATTAAACTATGGTAAAGGAGAGTCTTATGTTTCGTTGGGGCATTATTTTTCTCGTGATTGCGTTGATTGCCGCGGCTTTAGGCTTTGGTGGTCTGGCCGGTACAGCGGCTGGCGCAGCGAAAATTGTCTTCGTAGTCGGTATTATTCTGTTCCTGGTCAGCCTCTTTATGGGCCGTAGACGTCCATAGTGTGACCCTTAGCAACAGGTAACCGGAAAGCCAGTCAGTGCGACTGGCTTTCACGGTTTTACCGTTGCGCCCCACGCGGGTTGTTGATATTGCGCTTCGCGTGGTATCTTTTTGTTTATGGCGTAAGAAAAACTAACATGTTGATTGCTGGCGGATTGTTCCGTTTACCAGCACAACAACAATCAGGAAAGCAGGGTGGGACAACGTATACCCGTTACGCTCGGCAACATCGCGCCGCTTGCGTTAAAACCGTTTCGTCCCGGAAAGCTTGCCCTTGTGTGCGAAGGGGGTGGGCAGCGTGGGATCTTCACTGCCGGCGTGCTGGACGAATTCATGCGCGCGAATTTCAACCCATTCGACACTTTCCTTGGCACCTCTGCCGGTGCGCAAAACCTCTCAGCTTATCTCTGCAATCAACCGGGCTACGCGCGTCGCGTGATCACCCGCTACACCACCAGCCGCGAATTTTTTAATCCGGTGCGCTTTGTGCGCGGCGGCAATCTTATCGATCTCGACTGGTTAACCGAAGCGACCGCCAGCAAAATGCCGCTGGCGATGGACAACGCCGCGCGGCTGTTTGACGGCGGCAAGGCTTTTTATATGTGCGCCTGCCGTAGCGATGACTACTCGCCGGGCTATTTTTCGCCGACTAATGCCAACTGGCTGGATATCCTGCGCGCCTCCAGCGCCATTCCCGGTTTCTACCGCACCGGCGTGATGCTCGACGGCATCAGCTATCAGGATGGCGGCATCAGCGATGCGGTTCCGGTGCGCGAAGCGGCCCGGCTGGGCGCAAACACGCTGGTGGTGATCCGTACCGTGCCGTCGCAGATGTACTACACCCCGCAGTGGTTCAAGCGTATGGAGCGCTGGATGACCGACAGCAGCCTGCAACCGCTGTTAAATCTGGTCCAGCATCACGAAAAGACCTATCGGGAAATCCAGCAATTCATTGAAAAGCCGCCGGGTAAGCTGCGCATTTTCGAAATTTATCCGCCGAAGCCGTTACAAAGTATGGCGCTGGGCAGCCGCGTCCCGACGCTGCTGGAAGATTACAAAATTGGCCGTTTATGCGGACGGTATTTCCTGGCCACGGTAGGTAAACTGCTGGTGCCAACGCCGCCGGTGCTGCGTCACGTTCCGCGCGTCGTTACCCCTGCGCCGGTGGTTGTGGTGCCGCCCGCTACCGTCGCCAACGACGCCGTCGACGCCACGCTGGTTAACGCGCCGCAGGCCAACGATCCGGCGTTTGAAAATGAGGATTTGGCGTGACCCGCCGTTTTATCGATACCCATTGCCACTTCGATTTTCCACCATTTACCGGTGACGAAGCCTCAGCCATCGCCCGCGCCGCTGAGGCGGGCGTAGACAAACTCATCCTGCCGGCGATTGATGAAACGCGCTTCGATACCGTTCTCGGTCTCGCCCGGCAGCATCCGGCAATCTATGCCGCGCTGGGCCTGCATCCGATTGTGATTGAAAACCACACTGAAGCGGCGCTTGAGGCGCTTGACCGACGGCTGGCGCAGCGTCCGAATAAACTGGTGGCTGTGGGGGAGATCGGGCTGGATCTGTATCGCGACAATCCGCAGTTTGAGCGCCAGCAGTGGTATCTCGACCAGCAACTCCAGCTCGCTAAACGCCACGATCTGCCGGTGATCCTTCATTCACGCCGTACCCACGACAAACTGGCGATGCATCTTAAGCGCCACAATCTGCCGCGTACCGGCGTGGTGCACGGCTTTGCTGGTAGCCTGCAACAGGCAGAACGCTTTATCGGACTGGGTTATAAGATCGGCGTCGGCGGCACCATCACCTATCCGCGCGCCAGCAAAACCCGCGATGTGATGGCGCAGTTGCCGTTGGACGCGCTATTGCTGGAAACCGATGCCCCGGATATGCCGCTTAACGGCTGGCAGGGCCAGCCCAATCGCCCGGAGCGCATCGCGCTGGTGTTTGAAACGCTGTGCGAGCTGCGTCGCGAAGCGCCGGATGACATCGCCGCCGCCATTCTGGCCAATACCCATCAGGTGTTTGATTTATAAATAGAGTGCGGGCAAAACGATAAGGTTAATGCCGCGCTGGCGTAGCGCGTTAGCTAACTGCTCCACGTCCTGCCTGCTGGCCGCCCGCCACGCCCGCGCTTCGCCGTAAGTCCCGTGATGATGAAAAGCATTGATGCGTACCGGCACCGATCCCAGTTCGCGTAGAAAAGCGCTTAATTCGTCGATGTGCTGCAAATAGTCGCTGTGCTCGGGGATGAGCAACAGCCGCAGTTCCGCCAGTTTTTTCTGCTCACCCAGAAAGCGAATACTCTCGACGATCCGCGCATTGCTGCGCCCGGTGAGCCACTGATGCCGCTCCGGGCGCCAGGCTTTGAGATCCAGCATGGCGCCATCCATCACCGGCAGCAGTTTTTCCCAGCCAGCCTGGCCCAGTTCGCCGTTGCTGTCTACCAGACAGCTGAGATGGCGCAACGCGGCACGGTTTTTAACCGCCGCAAACAGATCGCGCACAAACGGCAGTTGGGTGGTGGCTTCACCGCCGCTGACGGTGATGCCCTCAATAAACGGCGCGGCGCGTTCAATCTGCGTGATGACCTTGTCAACGCTCAGCGTCCGGGCCATTGGGCTGGCCTGTGAAGCACAGCTCTTAAGGCAGGTATCGCACTGGGCGCAGCGCTTTTCATCCCACACCACCCGTCCATCGGCCAGCGTTAATGCCTGCTCGGGGCAGCCGGGGACGCAGTCGCCGCAGTGGTCGCACAGCGCGATGGTGTACGGGTTGTGACAGCTTTTGCAGCGTAGATTACAGCCTTGCAGGAACAGAGCCAGGCGGCTGCCCGGCCCATCCACGCAGGAGAACGGCAGGATCTTATTGATCGAAGCGCATCTGCTGCTCATGACTGACCACGCGCGGTTTACGTTGCAAAATGCCGGTATTACGGGCGGCTTCTTCACCCAGCCAGGTGGTGTTGGTTCGCGATCCTTGCGCTCGATATTTTTCCAGATCCGATAAGCGCACCATATAGCCGGTTACCCGCACCAGATCGTTGCCGCTGATGTTAGCGGTAAACTCGCGCATCCCGGCGTTAAACGCGCCCAGGCAGAGCTGAACCACCGCCTGCGGATTGCGTTTCACCGTTTCGTCGAGGGTCAAAATATCGCTGATGCCGGAAGGGTAATGGCGATGATGCGGCGCAACGGCCAGCAGATGGGTTATCGGATCGGGTTCGTCACCATACGGCAGACGCGCGCCAGGCGTGGTGCCTGTGTCGCTACTGATACCGGACTGCGCATGCAGCAGGGCGCGATGATTCCAGCCAAACTTAACTTCGGTGTTTTCCACATACGCGGCCAGTGCGGCGCTGATGCGGTAGCCCAGCTCATTGGCCTCGGCGTCTTTTCCGTAACGGCCCGCCATCCCGGCTTTATCGCACAATATGTTCACCGCCTCAGCCAGCGCATAGATGCCAAACATCGGCGCAAAACGATCCGGGTCGATCAGCCCTTCACGCACCAGGAAACTTTCCGTGAAGAAGTTCGACTGCTGGTACAGAAATGCGCAGCGCGCATTGATGATGTCCCGTTGTTGTTCACAATAATAAGGGAGCGTGCGGGCAAAGAAATCGTCAATGCTGTGGCTGCGTGCCGCCACTTCGCTGAGGTTTATACGCACCAGGGTACTGCCGCCGCCACCCACTGGCAGCGAGTTATAGCAGCTGACGATGCCATAATTCCCGGGTGTGAAAATTTTATCATGCACCGGGCCGTTGGCGATGTGGGGTTTAGCGCATTCGCAAATGTTATTCGCGACGGTAAGCAGTAAATCGTCCGGCGTAATCTGCGGGTCATAAATAAAGGTCAGATTAGGTGCAACCTGCTTGAGTTCTGCATCCGCGCGCAATATCGCCCGTGCCACCATTGAGTCATGCGGGCCGATATTGGCATGCATAAACGCATCCGGCAGGACGCGATCGAGATAGCGCCAGAAACGTTTTATGCGTAGATCAATCTCTTCTTGTGTTAGAATTCTAACATAAGGCGAGAGCAGCGCATCCAGGTGCCCCAGGAATACCGGCAACGACGTTACCGACGGGACGTGGTGATAAAGAATGGTGAGCATCGCCAGCGCATCGTCGAAATCTTCGGCGGGCGGCAGTTCCAGCCATTCGCTGCCCTGGGCGAGAAATTTGGCGTAATCGGGCAGCACATAGCGGGGTTTGTACGGGGCGTGGCCTTCGAACATATCGCAAATCACGCCATCCGCCAGCGCCTGACGCGCCGCTTCAGGAAGAGTGGGGTAGGGCAGCGCGTTCTCGGCTTCCAGCGCCAGAAAATGGCGTTTCTGTGCCGGAGAAAGCGCCGACGAAATCACAATATTTTGGCAGCGTTCCAGCAGCCCTGATTGAGAAAGTGTAGACATGATGTGTTCCTTCCATGTTGACAGTGACACCAATGTAAAGCCATACGTGCTGTACGCTTTTGATCCTGTCAGCCACATCAGGCACTGAACGGCGAATACGTGGTGAAAATTTTGAGATGCGTCACATATACGGTGTATGGCGAGTTGTATCGATTTCCATAACTGTGACGTTTGTCTAAGAGTGAGCGCGAGTAAATGTTAGAATAATAACATTCCGCGCGGTGATTAATGAACCGGCGAACCCGGCTTCCATCTGGAGAAATACATGACCGATTTAACCAAAAGCAGCCTTCGCGCATTGCAGTTAATGGACTTAACGACCCTGAACGATGACGACACCAACGAGAAAGTCATCGCGCTTTGTCATCAGGCCAAAACCCCGGTGGGCAATACCGCGGCGATCTGCATTTACCCGCGCTTTATTCCGATTGCCCGTAAGACGCTGAAAGAGCAGGGCACGCCGGATATCCGCATCGCGACGGTCACCAACTTCCCGCATGGCAATGACGATATCGAGATCGCGCTGGCGGAAACTCGCGCGGCCATCGCTTACGGCGCGGATGAAGTGGACGTGGTATTCCCGTACCGCGCGCTGATCGCCGGTAACGAGCAGGTAGGGTTCGAACTGGTGAAAGCCTGTAAAGAGGCCTGCGCCGCTGCCAACGTGCTGCTGAAAGTGATCATCGAAACCGGCGAGCTGAAAGAAGAAGCCCTGATTCGTAAAGCTTCTGAAATCTCCATCAACGCGGGTGCGGATTTCATTAAAACCTCTACCGGTAAAGTGCCGGTAAACGCCACGCCGGAAAGCGCGCGCATCATGCTGGAAGTGATCCGCGATATGGGCGTGCAGAAAACCGTGGGCTTTAAGCCTGCTGGCGGTGTACGTACTGCCGAAGACGCGCAGACATTCCTGGCGATTGCCGATGAGCTGTTCGGCGCGGACTGGGCGGACTCCCGTCACTATCGCTTTGGTGCATCCAGCCTGTTAGCCAGCCTGCTGAAAGCGCTGGGCCACGGCGACGGTAAAAGCGCCAGCAGCTACTAATTCCTTTTCTGCGGCGGGCAACCGCCGCCTAAAATCTGCTATCTCTGGGGGTTACCTTGTTCCTCGCTCAAGAAATTATTCGCAAAAAACGTGATGGTCATGCGCTCAGTGACGAAGAAATTCGCTTTTTCATTAACGGGATCCGCGATAACACCGTCTCAGAAGGGCAAATTGCCGCGCTGGCAATGACCATCTTTTTCCATGACATGACGATGCCCGAGCGGGTGTCGCTGACCATGGCGATGCGCGATTCCGGCAGCGTGCTGGACTGGAAGAGCCTGAACCTCAACGGCCCGATTGTGGATAAACACTCTACCGGCGGCGTGGGCGATGTCACCTCCCTGATGCTCGGCCCCATGGTGGCGGCGTGCGGCGGCTACGTGCCGATGATCTCCGGACGCGGCCTCGGCCATACCGGCGGTACGCTGGATAAGCTGGAAGCCATTCCTGGCTTTGATATATTCCCTGATGACGCCCGTTTCCGTGCCATCATTAAAGACGTCGGGGTGGCGATTATCGGCCAGACCAGCTCGCTGGCCCCGGCGGATAAACGCTTCTACGCGACCCGCGATATTACCGCCACCGTGGATTCGATCCCGCTGATCACCGCCTCAATCCTCGCCAAGAAACTGGCGGAAGGGCTGGATGCGCTGGTGATGGATGTGAAAGTGGGCAGCGGCGCGTTTATGCCGACCTATGAACTCTCTGAAGCGCTGGCGGAGGCTATCGTCGGCGTATCCAACGGCGCAGGCGTGCGGACCACCGCGCTGCTCACCGATATGAACCAGGTGCTGGCCTCCAGCGCGGGTAACGCCGTGGAAGTGCGCGAAGCCGTACAGTTCCTGACGGGCGACTACCGCAACCCGCGCCTGTTCGACGTCACCATGGCGCTGTGCGTAGAAATGCTGATTTCTGGTCGCCTGGCCCGTGATGAAGCCGACGCCCGTCAACAGTTACAGGCGGTGCTGGATAACGGCAAGGCCGCAGAGGTGTTTGGCCGCATGGTCAGCGCCCAGAAGGGCCCGGCGGATTTCGTGGAAAACTATGACAAATATCTGCCAGCCGCGACGCTGAGCAAAGCGGTGTACGCCGATCGCAGCGGCGTGGTTTCAGCCATGGATACCCGCGCATTGGGCATGGCGGTGGTGTCCATGGGCGGCGGCCGTCGTCAGGCTTCCGATGCGATTGACTACAGCGTGGGCTTTACCGATATGGCGCGCCTTGGCGACAGCGTTGACAGCCAACGTCCGCTGGCGATTATCCACGCCAAAAACGAAGCCTCATGGCAGGAAGCGGCCAAAGCCGTTAAAGCGGCGATTGAGGTGGGCGACACCGCAGCCGAAGACACGCCGGTGGTGTATCGCAGAATCAGCCAGTAACCGTCCTCGCTTCCTGGGCGAGACGCATTCGGGTATACTGATCTGATCGCATTTTTTTTAACGCCACAGGGCGTTAAACAGCGCAACGTACGGAGAAAATATGAAACGTGCATTCATTATGGTACTGGATTCATTCGGTATTGGCGCGACTGAAGATGCAGAGCGTTTTGGCGACGTGGGTTCTGATACCCTCGGTCACATTGCTGAAGCCTGCGCAAAAGGTGAAGCGGATCATGGCCGTAAAGGCCCGCTGCACCTGCCGAATTTAACCCGTCTTGGTCTGGTGAAAGCCCATGAAGGCTCCACCGGCAAAATTGCCGCCGGTATGGACGGCAACGCAGAAGTGATTGGCGCCTACGCCTGGGCACACGAGCTGTCGTCCGGTAAAGATACTCCGTCAGGCCACTGGGAAATCGCCGGTGTGCCGGTTCTGTTTGACTGGGGCTACTTCAGCGATCACACCAACAGCTTCCCGCAGGAACTGCTGGATAAACTGGTTGAGCGCGCAGACCTGCCGGGTTATCTCGGTAACTGCCACTCCTCCGGCACCGTGATCCTCGACGAACTGGGCGAAGAGCACATGAAAACCGGCAAGCCGATTTTCTACACCTCTGCCGACTCGGTATTCCAGATTGCCTGCCACGAAGAAACCTTCGGGCTGGATCGCCTGTATGAGCTGTGTGAAATCGCCCGTGAAGAGTTGACCGAAGGCGGTTACAACATTGGCCGCGTGATCGCGCGTCCGTTCATTGGCGACAAAGCGGGTAACTTCCAGCGTACCGGCAACCGTCATGACCTGGCCGTTGAACCGCCCGCGCCGACCGTGCTTCAGAAACTGGTGGACGAGAAGGGCGGCAACGTGGTGTCGGTAGGTAAAATCGCCGATATCTACGCTAACTGCGGCATCACCAAAAAAGTGAAAGCCACCGGTCTGGATGCGCTGTTTGACGCCACGGTGCAAGAGATGAAAGCCGCAGGCGACAACACCATCGTGTTCACCAACTTCGTGGATTTTGACTCCTCCTGGGGGCACCGCCGCGATGTGGCGGGTTACGCGGGCGGCCTGGAGCTGTTTGACCGCCGTTTGCCGGAGCTGATGGAGCTGGTGGGTGAGGATGACATTCTGATCCTGACCGCCGACCACGGCTGCGACCCAACCTGGAAAGGCACCGATCACACCCGCGAGCATATTCCGGTGCTGATCTACGGCCCGAAAGTCAAACCAGGCTCGCTGGGCCACCGTGAAACCTTCGCGGATATCGGCCAGACCGTCGCCAACTATTTCGGTACATCCGACATGGAATACGGCAAAAACATGTTGTGATTGACGGGGCGGCCTGTCCGCCCTGATTAACCATTTTAAAAAGGGATATATTCATGGCTACGCCTCACATTAATGCAGAGATGGGTGATTTCGCTGATGTTGTTCTGATGCCTGGCGACCCGCTGCGTGCGAAACATATCGCGGAAACCTTCCTGGAAGACGTGCGTGAAGTCAACAACGTGCGCGGCATGCTGGGTTTCACCGGCACCTACAAAGGCCGCAAAATCTCGGTAATGGGCCACGGCATGGGCATTCCGTCCTGCTCCATCTACACCAAAGAGCTGATCACCGATTTCGGCGTGAAGAAAATTATTCGCGTGGGCTCCTGCGGCGCGGTACGCGCTGACGTGAAACTGCGTGACGTGGTGATCGGCATGGGTGCCTGCACCGATTCCAAAGTTAACCGTCTGCGTTTTAAAGACCACGATTTCGCGGCGATTGCCGATTACGGCATGGTGCGTGACGCGGTTGACGCGGCAAAAGCGCTGGGCGTGGAAGCGCGCGTCGGTAACATCTTCTCGGCGGACCTGTTCTACTCGCCGGACCCGCAGATGTTCGACGTGATGGAAAAATACGGCATCCTGGGCGTGGAAATGGAAGCGGCAGGCATCTACGGCGTCGCGGCGGAATTCGGCGCCAAAGCCCTGACCATCTGCACCGTGTCTGACCATATCCGTACCCATGAGCAGACCACGGCGGCAGAGCGCCAGACCACCTTTAACGATATGATTAAAATCGCGCTGGAATCCGTGCTGTTAGGCGATAAAGCGTAATTTTTGCCTCTCAATGCCAGCCCTTTCCGGCTGGCATTTTTGTTTCTCGCGCCCGGCTGTTTCAAACCCCTCGCCGCACGGCTATTATTCATGCATTCACATCACGGATACATGGAATAACCATTTGTTGTGAAAAAAATAATTCACCGTTGCCTGGCCCTGTTTTCACCTCACGGACTGCTCGCCATTCTGGTGGCGGCCTGCGGCTATCTGTTCCTGCATCCGGTTCTGATGAGAACCGTGGACGTGCTGCCCCAGATGCGCAGCTTCAGCACCTGGAAAGAGGCGCTGTCGGTGCTGGGCCTGCTCGACATCCCGCAGTTTGTGCTGGGGCTGGGGCTGATTCTGATGGCCTTCGGGCTGCTGCTGCGCGCCCGCACCGCCTGGGTGTTCTCGCTGCTATTGCTGCTGGTCACCGGCGCGTTTAACTTTTTATCCCCGCAGGGTAACCCCGCGCTAAGCCTCGGCGCGCTGGTATTAATAGTGCTTTTGATTGGCTTCTGGCGGCAGTTCGACCGCGCCAGCCTGGCGGCGGGCGGATTGTTCGCGCTGGTGAGCTTTGTCTCGTTGCTGCTGTATGCGGTGATGGGCGCGTTGTATCTGGGCGAGGAGTTCGCGCCGGCGATTATGGATATGCCTACGGCGTTTTACTTCGCGATTGTCGGCATGTCGACGGTGGGATTCGGCGATATTGTCCCGATCACCTCCACGGCGCGGCTGTTTACCGTCTCGGTGATCGTGATGGGCATCACCGTCTTTGCGACGTCAATCAGCGCCATTATCGGGCCGGTGATTGGCGGTAATTTAAAACGAATCGTCACAGGGCGGATTTCACACGTGATGCGTAAAAATCACTTTATTATTGCCGGCGCGTCGCCGCTGGCGCTGAGCGTTTACCACGGCTTAAAAGCGCGCGGCGAAGCGATCACCGTTATTGTTCCGTCGCATATCGCCCATGAATACCCGCCGGATACCGACCTGATTTCCGGCGACCCGTCGAACGCCGATGAACTGGTCAAAGCCGGGGCGGCAAAAGCGAAATACATTCTGGCGCTGCGCGATGACGACGCCGAAAACGCGTTTATCGTGCTGGCCGCCAAAGACGTGGCGGGCGCGGGCTGTAAAACCATCTCGGTGGTCAACGCCAGTAAAAACCTGCAAAAAATCAAACGCGTTCAGCCGGATATGGTGTTTTCACTGCAAACCCTGGGCAGCGAACTGCTGGTGCGCACCCTGAACGGCGAGCCTATCGACAATAAGCTTATCACCGCGCTGTTCTTTGGCGATATCACTGAGAGTAAAGAGAGCGAGTAACAACGCCCGTGAGGGCGTTGCCAGAGATTAGCGCACCACGTCCGCCATCCATTGCGCCACGTCGCGCAACTCGTTTTGCTGGTCCGGGAAGTCGATAATCAGCGTTTCGCACTGCTGCTTTAACGCGTTGGCCTGATATACGCAGCCCTGTAGCCGATTAGCGAGCGCCTCCAGCGGGGCCGGATTCAGGCTATCGGTAAACACCTGGGTACGGGTGATATGGCCTTTCTCGACGTCAAAATGCAGCTCCACGCCGCCCCAGCCGAAGCGCTCGTCCAGGGTATGGGTAAACGCCGGGGCCTGGCCGAAGTTCCACTCCCAACTGCTCTGGCGGGCAAAGGTCTCGGCAAAGCCGGGCAGATCCGGGACGGCGTCCGGGGAGATCACTTCCGGCGCGACGCGCTCGCCATAATGGGCGAAAAACGCCTCGCTGACCGCGTCGCACACCTGCTGATGAGTGATCCCCGGCAGGAGATCGTTGAGGTTCGCCACCCGTCCGCGTACCGAAGTAATGCCTTTGGCTTTCAGCTTCTTCTCATCGGGATTGAGGTAGTTCGCCAGACGGCTGAGATCGGCATTCAGCAGCAGCGTGCCGTGGTGGAACCCGCGATCTTTGGTCTCCCGGTAGGCGGAACCCGAGACTTTACGCGGGCCGTCCGGCGTAGCGACTTCAAGATCGTTGCGCCCGGAGGCGGATGCCTGCACGCCCAGCGCGTTAAGCGCCGCCAGCACGATACCGGTAGAGACGCTTTTGTCGTATTCCGGCTTACCCGCCATAAAGGTAAAGCAGCTATTGCCTAAATCGTGAAACACCGCGCCGCCGCCGCTGCTGCGGCGCGCCAGGCGAATATTATCCTGCTCCATGCGCCGGGTATTGCACTCTTTCCATGGATTCTGAGCGCGGCCAATCACCACGGTATCGGCGTTGCGCCACAGGAACAGCACCCGCTGGGTCGCGGGCATCTGGCGGAAAATGCACTCTTCCACCGCGAGGTTAAACCAGGGGTCATACGAGTCTGAAATCAGTAGCCGCAGCGTACTCATAAACGATATCCCTTCATCAAATGGTTATTCTTTTTTGCTCACGTCTTCTTCCGGCACGTCTTTACTGGCCGTCAGCAAAAAGGGCGATTGTTGCCAGCGCGTGCGTTTACCCTGTAACAGAGTGCGCGTCAGCACGATGCCGATCGCCAGCGCTAACAGCAGCATCAGGCGTAAAATATTGGTGGTGTTATCCACCTGTTTGGCTTCGGTGGGCAGTGAATGGGTGTCGAGCGTAATGCGCAGGTAGCCGAGCGGGCCGCTTTTATCCTCGATCGGCTCAACGATTTGCTGGCTGAAATAGCTGCCCGCGCGTTTGCCATCCAGCGCCAGCCGGTCGCGCACGTCGACGCTCTCCCCGGCGCGCGCCACCATCTCGCCTTTATCATCATAAACGCTGGCGTCGAGAATACGGCTCTCATCGGTTAACTGCTTCAGGATCGCGCCGACGCGTTTTTCGTCCGGGTTCTCGCTTTTCATTAACGGCGTCAACGAGTAATTAACCTGGCGTGCCAGCGTCCTGGCTAATTCTTCAAGCTGGATATTGCGCGACTGTTGATGGCTCTGGCTAAACCAGCTTGCCCCCTGCATTAGCGCCACCAGCAGCGCCAGACAAATAAGCACGATCACCGCGCGATGCAGTCTAAATTTGAAGCGGGTACGGGCCATAATCCACCTGCTGAAAAAATGAATCTTAATGTTGCCAGAAGCGCTGGACTCAAGGTAGCCTCATGCGTTGTTTTTACCTCTCTGTTACCGATTTCAGGAGCGTTAATGCCTAACAGTCTGACCTGGTGCGACCTGCCGAACGATGTTTCTCTCTGGCCGGGGTTACCGCTTTCATTAAGTGGCGATGAAGTGATGCCGCTGGATTATCACGCCGGACGCAGCGGTTGGCTTCTGTATGGCAGAGATCTGGATAAAAGCCGTCTGACCGACTATCAGCGCAAGCTGGGCGCGGCGATGGTGATCGTTACCGCCTGGTGCGTGGAAGATTATCAGGTGATCCGCCTGGCGGGATCATTAACCCCGCGCGCCACGCGTCTGGCGCATGATAACGGGCTGGACGTCGCGCCGCTCGGCAAGATCCCCCATTTAAAAACCCCGGGCCTGCTGGTCATGGACATGGACTCCACCGCCATCCAGATCGAATGTATTGATGAGATCGCCAAACTGGCGGGGACTGGCGAGCTGGTATCGGAAGTGACCGAACGCGCCATGCGCGGCGAGCTGGACTTTACCGCCAGCCTGCGGTTACGCGTCGGCACGCTGGAAGGGGCGGATGCGGAAATCCTGCGCCAGGTGCGCGATGTGCTGCCGCTGATGCCGGGGCTGACCTCGCTGGTGCTCAAGCTGCAAGCCATGAACTGGAAAGTGGCGATTGCCTCCGGCGGGTTTACCTTCTTCGCCGATTATTTGCGCGAAAAATTGCACTTAACCGCCACGGTGGCCAACGAACTTGAGATCCGTGATGGTAAACTAACTGGTCAGGTGATCGGTCAGATCGTCGATGCGCAGTTCAAAGCGCAGACCCTGAAAAACCTGGCGGAAAAATATGAAGTGCCGATTGCCCAGTGCGTGGCGATCGGTGACGGCGCCAACGATCTGCCGATGATCCAGGCGGCCGGGTTGGGCATTGCGTACCATGCCAAACCTAAGGTCAATGAAAAAACTGAAGTGACCATCCGCCATGCGGACCTGATGGGCGTATTCTGTATTCTGTCAGGCAGTCTGAACAAGAAATAAACGAGGTAAAAGGTGGCTAAAGCGCCAAAACGCGCATTTGTGTGTAATGAGTGTGGTGCGGATTATCCGCGCTGGCAGGGGCAATGCAGCGCCTGCCACGCCTGGAATACCATCACCGAAGTGCGTCTGGCGGCGTCGCCCACGGTTGCGCGCAATGAACGGCTTTCCGGCTATGCGGGCAGCGCGGGCGTGTCAAAAGTCCAGAAGCTGTCTGAAATCAGCCTTGAGGCGCTGCCGCGCTTTTCCACCGGCTTTAAAGAGTTCGACCGGGTGCTGGGCGGCGGCGTGGTGCCGGGCAGCGCCATTCTGATCGGCGGTAACCCCGGCGCGGGGAAATCCACCCTGCTGCTGCAAACCCTGTGCAGGCTCGCCCAGAATATGAAAACGCTGTACGTCACTGGCGAGGAATCTCTCCAGCAAGTGGCAATGCGCGCCCATCGTCTCGGATTACCGACCGATAACCTGAATATGCTCTCGGAAACCAGCATCGAGCAGATCTGCCTGATTGCCGAGCAGGAGCAGCCGCGCCTGATGGTGATCGACTCCATCCAGGTGATGCATATGGCGGATATCCAGTCGTCGCCGGGCAGCGTGGCGCAGGTGCGTGAAACCGCCGCCTATCTGACGCGTTTCGCTAAAACCCGTGATGTGGCGATTATTATGGTCGGCCACGTCACCAAAGATGGTTCGCTGGCCGGGCCGAAGGTGCTGGAGCACTGCATCGACTGCTCGGTGCTGCTCGACGGCGATGCCGATTCGCGGTTCCGTACTCTGCGTAGCCATAAAAACCGCTTTGGCGCGGTGAACGAACTGGGCGTGTTCGCCATGACCGAACAGGGCCTGCGCGAAGTCAGCAACCCGTCCGCTATCTTCCTGAGCCGGGGCGATGAAGTCACCTCCGGCAGCTCGGTGATGGTGGTATGGGAAGGCACGCGCCCGCTGTTGGTAGAAATTCAGGCGCTGGTGGATCAGTCGATGATGGCTAACCCACGGCGCGTGGCGGTGGGGCTGGAGCAAAACCGTCTGGCGATTTTACTGGCGGTGCTGCATCGCCACGGCGGATTGCAGATGTCCGATCAGGATGTGTTCGTCAATGTGGTGGGCGGCGTGAAGGTCACCGAAACCAGCGCCGACCTGGCGCTGCTGCTGGCAATGGTATCAAGCCTGCGCGATCGCCCGCTGCCGCAGGATCTGGTGGTGTTTGGCGAAGTGGGTCTGGCGGGGGAAATCCGTCCGGTGCCCAGCGGCCAGGAGCGCATTTCCGAAGCGGCGAAACATGGCTTCCGTCGCGCTATCGTGCCGGCAGCCAATGTTCCGAAAAAAGCGCCGGAAGGAATGCAGGTGTTTGGTGTGAAAAAACTCGCCGACGCGCTGGATATTTTCAACGATCTCTGACTTTCTCGCTCAGATTCAGGCGGCGGCAACGCCGCCTGTCAATATTTACCATTCACCTCAGTCGTTTACTCAAGTATCCTCCTGGCATTGAGGCGTTTGCCGCTAGACTTAGTAGCAGTGAACGATCGCGGATTCAGTAAGGGAGGCAGCGCATCTTGTCATCATTCGACTATCTAAAAACCGCTATTCGCCAGAAGGGCTGCACCCTGCAACAGGTCGCGGCGGCCTGTGGGATGACCAAAGGCTATCTCAGCCAGCTGCTGAACGCCAAAATCAAAAGCCCCAGCGCCCAGAAGCTGGAAGCGCTGCATCGCTTTCTTGGCCTGGAGTTCCCGCGTCGCCAGAAAAGCGTCGGGGTGGTGTTTGGCAAGTTTTACCCGCTGCATACCGGTCATATCTATCTGATCCAGCGCGCCTGTAGCCAGGTGGACGAGCTGCATATCATCATGGGCTACGATGAAACCCGCGACCGGGCGCTGTTTGAAGACAGCGCCATGTCCCAGCAGCCGACGGTGCCGGATCGCCTGCGCTGGCTGTTGCAAACCTTTAAGTACCAGAAAAACATCCGCATCCATGCGTTTAATGAAGAAGGCATGGAGCCTTACCCGCATGGCTGGGACGTCTGGAGCGAGGGGATCTCCGCGTTTATGGCGGAGAAGGGCATTGAGCCGGACTGGATCTACACCTCCGAAGAGGCTGATGCGTCGCAGTATCTCCAGCATCTGGGCATCGAAACGGTGCTGATTGATCCGAAACGCACCTTTATGAACATCAGCGGCGGCCAGATCCGCGAAAACCCGTTCCGCTACTGGGAATATATTCCTACCGAAGTGAAGCCGTTTTTCGTGCGTACCGTGGCTATCTTAGGCGGCGAGTCGAGCGGCAAATCGATGTTGGTAAATAAGCTGGCCAATATCTTCAACACCACCAGCGCCTGGGAATATGGCCGCGACTATGTGTTCTCCCATCTGGGCGGCGACGAGATGGCGCTGCAATATTCTGACTACGACAAAATCGCGCTCGGCCACGCCCAGTACATTGATTTTGCGGTTAAATATGCCAACAAAGTGGCGTTTATCGATACTGATTTCGTCACCACCCAGGCGTTTTGCAAAAAGTACGAAGGGCGCGAACACCCGTTCGTGCAGGCGCTGATTGACGAATACCGCTTCGACCTGGTGATCCTGCTGGAAAACAACACCCCCTGGGTGGCCGATGGCCTGCGCAGCCTTGGCAGTTCCGTGGATCGTCATACCTTTCAGGCATTGCTGGTGGAGATGCTCAACGAGAACAACATCAGCTATGTGCACGTTCAGGAACCGGATTACGACACCCGCTTTTTGCGCTGCGTGGAACTGGTGAAGGATTTGATGGGCGAGGCGGGATAAGGGTGTCAGGGAAACCACTGATACGGTTTCCCTGACTCACCGATTAGTTTGCTGTGATGTTTTCTGTTGCTGTGGTGGTTCCCAGCGTTTGTCGCAGCGACGCCAGCGCGCGGCGGGCCGCCGCAAGCACCTGTTCGCACTGCTCGATGGTCAGCGTTAATGGCGGTTCAACGCGCACCGTTTTGGCGTTAATTAACGTGCCTGCCACCAGCACCTGCTGGCGGAACATCTCGCTGGAAAACTGGTAGCCGATTTCGTTATCCACAAATTCAATCGCCATCAGCATCCCCTGGCCACGCGCGTCAATCACCAGATCCGGATACTGCTGCGCCAGCTCTTTAAAGCCGTCCAGCAATAAATTGCCTTTCTGCTGCGCCTGCGCCGGGAGGTTTTCTTCCAGCAGTACATGGATTGTCGCCAGCGCCGCCGCACAGGAGAGCGGATTGCCGCCAAAGGTGGTGGTGTGCAGGAACGGGTTGTCGAACAGCACCGAAAATACCTCTTCGGTCGCCACCGTCGCGCCAATCGGCATGACGCCGCCGCCCAGCGCTTTCGCCAGACACAAAATGTCCGGCTGCACGTTTTCGTGCTCGCACGCGAACATTTTGCCGGTGCGTCCCATGCCGGTTTGCACTTCATCAAAAATCAGCAGCGCGCCAAACTCATCGCACAGCTTACGCACCGCAGGCAGATAGCCTGGCGGCGGCAGGATCACGCCGCCTTCTCCCTGGATCGGCTCAAGGATCACCGCCGCCACGTCGTCGCCGGTTTTTTTGCAATCCGTAAACAGGGCGCGCATCGCCTCGATATTCCCGAACGCCACGTGGCGGAAACCCGGCAGCAGCGGCATAAACGGCTTGCGGAAATCCGCTTTGGCGGTGGCAGAAAGCGAGCCCAGCGATTTACCGTGGAACGCGCCGCTGGTGGCGACAAAGGTAAATTTCCCGCGCGGCGACTGATAGGCTTTAGCGAGCTTCAGCGCCGCTTCCACCGATTCGGTGCCGCTGTTGCTGAAGAAGCTGTATTTGAGTTTGCCAGGGGTCAAGGTGGCTAAGGTTTTTGCCAACATCGCCCGTAGTGGGTCGAGGAGTTCCTGGCTGTGCAGAGGTTGTTTTTCGAGTTGATGCTGTACGGCGGAAACCACTTTTGGATTACGGTGCCCCACGTTAAAAATGCCGAAACCACCCAGGCAATCGAGAAACTCGTGTCCCTGAGTGTCGACAAGCGTATTCAAACCTCCCGCTTGCCATTCTACGGCTCCGTAATCCCCGCCGGCGGTAACAGACTTTCTGTACTCTAAAAAACCTGGATTAACATGCTGCTGGAAATAGTCGATCACCTCTTTGTTCAGTGTTTTCATCTCCTCATGGCTAAGCGTTCGCTTCTCAATGAGATTCAATGCGTGCGCGGTGCAGGCGAGTGCCGAGGCGCTGTTAGGTAACCTGTTCAAAATGTGCTCCTGGGAATGGCGTATCACGCGATACACAGATCAAGTATTGCAGCATTTGCGCCACTTCGTCGCAGGAGCCGATAAACGGAATAAACGCCAGGGAGAACGCGCGCCGCTTACGATTTAATCTCATCGCAACCGGGGTTTCGGCAGTTTGTGCTATCCACAGCGCCAGAGGGAGAAGAAAAAACAGCGCGGATGCACAATGATGGTGCAGATTGTTGCAAATTTGTGCAATAGCTCCCAAATTCACTTTTTTACCGCATAATCTATCGGGATATTCAAATAGTTGATCGGGTTGATTATTTGCATTGGCACTACTTCTTTGGGGTTATCCTGAGATTTGCGATCTCAATCATATTTAACCGTTAAAGTTATTAATTTTAGCGCCGACATAACATGGCAGTTAAATGATTAACAATAGAATAACCTGCAAAATGGAGCAGCCATGTCGTCGCATTCCCGCGTGACCCAGCGCGAAAAAGTGCTGGATGAAAACACCACCTTAATGTCCACCACCGATCTACAAAGCTTCATCACCCACGCCAATGACACCTTTGTGCAGGTGAGCGGTTATTCTCTGCAGGAACTCACCGGCCAGCCGCATAACCTGGTGCGTCATCCGGATATGCCGAAAGCGGCGTTTGCCGATATGTGGTACACCCTGAAGCAGGGCGAACCCTGGACCGGTATCGTTAAAAACCGCTGTAAAAACGGCGACCATTACTGGGTGCGCGCCAACGCGGTGCCGATGGTGCGCAACGGGAAAACCACCGGCTATATGTCGATTCGCACCCGCGCCACGCCGCAGGAAATCGCCGCCGTCGAACCGCTGTACCAGGCGCTGCGCGAGGGCAAGGCGAAGCGCCGCCTCTATAAAGGGCTGGTGCTGCGCAAACACGTTTTCGGCAAACTGCCCGCCATGCCGTTACGCTGGCGTATCCGCAGCATTATGGGCATTGCCGCGCTGATGTGGCTGGCGCTGAGTGCGTTTGCCATGCCGGGATGGCTGATGACGATTGGGCCGGTAGTGCTTATGGCGCTCGGTTGCCTGGCGCTGGAGTGGCAGGTATCGCGCCCGATTGAGAATGTTGCGCGTCAGGCGTTACAGGTAGCGACGGGGGAGCACAACAGCATTGAGCACTTAAATCGCACCGATGAAGTGGGGCTGACGCTACGGGCCATCGGGCAACTGGGCCTGATGTGCCGCTGGCTGATCAATGACGTCACCAACCAGGTGGAAAATGTGCGTAGCGGCAGCGAAACCCTGGCGCGCGGCAATGAAGATCTCAATGAGCGTACCCGCCAGACAGTGGTGAACGTTCAGCAGACCGTGACTACCATGAATCAGATGGCGACGTCGGTGCAGAACAACTCCCGGACGGCGGTAGATGCTAACAAACTCTCCAGCGAAGCCAGCGATGCGGCACGGCAGGGCGGGCAGGCGATGGAAACGGTGGTCAACACCATGGACGATATCGCTGACAGCACTCAGCGCATCGGGTCGATTACCTCACTGATCAATGATATCGCCTTCCAGACCAATATCCTGGCGCTGAACGCCGCCGTGGAGGCTGCGCGCGCCGGCGAGCAGGGCAAAGGCTTCGCGGTGGTTGCCGGGGAAGTGCGCCATCTGGCGAGCCGCAGCGCCAGCGCTGCCAACGATATCCGCAAACTGATCGATGCCAGCGCCAGTAAAGTGCAGTCCGGCGCGGTACAGGTTCATGAGGCAGGGCGCACCATGCAAAACATTGTGGATCAGGTGCAAAACGTGACGCAGCTGATCGGCCAAATTAGCAGTGCGACATCAGAGCAGGCGCAGGGGTTGTCGGAACTGACCCGCGCGGTGGCGGAGCTGGATGACATCACCAAAAAGAACGCGGTACTGGTTGAAGAAAGCGCGCATGTTTCGTCGATGGTGAAGCATCGCGCGGCGCGGCTGGAGGATGCGGTCACGGTCCTGCAATAACCATTACAGCCAATGCCCTGTTCGCAGGGCATTATTCCTTTGTAAAGCCGCGAAAATTCCATCTTATATCAACCTGATATAAACTACTTTGCTTACTGCCTCTTTAACCGGATCCCCATGAAAAGCGTGACCGCCTCTGTGGCTGAAACCCTGACCCAGGACCTCGCCCTGCGCATTATGCGTGGCGAGCTGCAACCGGGCATGTCTATTCCTGGCGAAAACGAGCTGGCGGTGCAGTACAACGTCTCGCGCACTTCGGTACGCAACGCGCTTCAGGTCCTGGGGGCGAAAGGCATGTTGACCATCCAGGCCAAACGGCGCAGCACCGTGGCGCCCCGCGAACAGTGGAGTTTTCTTGATGCCGACGTGCTGAGCTGGCTGGAGGAGATCGGCATTGATGACGCGCTGATCGAACAGTTGATGATTACGCGTTTGATCTTTGAGCCCAACGCGGCGGCCATGGCGGCGATCAATGCCAGCGGACGTGATCTGGCCGATCTGGAGGAGGCCTGGGAAATCATGTCTCAGGGCCAGCAGCAGGATTCCGCCGATCTGTTTAAACAGGGCGATCTGGCGTTTCATACCGCGATCCTGAAAGCGGGGCACAATCCGTTTCTGTTTTCGGTGGGCAATGCGCTATCCGCCGCAATGCTGTTTTCCTTTAAACGCACGCTGGAGCCGGACGTCACGCTGACGCTGGAAGCCGTGGACGCGCACCGCGAACTGATGGAGTGCATCCGCCTCAAGCAACCCGAGCAGGCGCGCCAGCAGATGCGGAGTATTTTGCTTAGCGCAGCGAAGAAGCATCTCGGGGATCCGCTGCCGGATCGCCTGAATCACTTTTTATCAGCCAACTGATTTTAGCTTTTTAAATGATAAAGCCCCGAATGGGGCTTTTTAGCATCACAATAATCATGTTGATCGCGGCAGGCGATATTACCCGTCCTGTTGTGATGTCGGTGCCGTAGGGTCAGTTTTCCCGCACGACGTTGCCGGCGCGTCTTCACCAGCAATAACGACATGCGTCCTGCCTTCTTCAATAGCGCGAAACAGTTGTTCTGCCCGGGCAGCCTGATGTGCACGATACTGTTCAAGCCAGTCCCCAGAATTTGGGTGTTCGTAAGACATTTGCCCTCCCGTTGGGCTCCAGCCCAACCTCAATGGTTGATCCTTTATGTTTCTTTTTAGTTATAAATCGGCAGTAGACAGTTAATAATTTATGGTCTGCGGGAACGAAGGTATAAAGCCCAACGTTGAAGCGAGTATAATGGTCAATAATTATTCTTTCAACGCATTTAAGAACCCGGGTACCCGCGCCGTTTGGTAATTTGTCTGCTCGTTTATAAGGCGTCTTATTTATTCTGTTAGCTTTGGTATCAAAGGTCACATCATAATGGTGACCATATAATGGGAATATAAATCCCTCTGGAAACAACGCTGCGCAATCATAAGGGTTTACCGTTGTTATCTGTGTAAAACGTACTTCATAATCCACGTCTGCCACTGTAAATCGGGCGACTTGCAATCGTGGAAGTCCATATTCAGCACATTCATCGAAATAAGTCATGATTAATTATCATCCCTCCTTTTCGATATATTAACGCTTCCCCTAACAGACTAAAAAAATACGCGTAAAATTTTCTCTCATTTTACGAGGCATCTTCCGTAATTGCTTTGCGCATTTAAAGATCGGCCCCTTTATCACCCTTAACGCCAGCTTTAGATCCCGATCACAGATCGCAGCGCCGTTTTTCGACTACATTTCTTGTCATACAAGATTGCATGATTTGGATTACAAGATGAGTAAGAACTGGCTGGCGGTGGACTGGGGTACGACGAATTTTCGTGCCTGGCTGATGTGCGATGCAGAAGTGGTTTCTGTCATCAATGCGCCCTGTGGCTTATTGCAGGTTGAAAACGGGCAGTTTGAAGCGGCGCTGCAAACCCATATCGCGTTATGGATTACCGAATACGGCGCGCTGCCGCTGCTGATGGCGGGCATGGTCGGGTCGCAGCAGGGGTGGGTTAACGTGCGTTACTGCACGGGGCGTATTGATGCGCAGCAGCTGGCGCAGGGCGCCCATGCGCTACACACCCGTTGGGGAAGCCAGGCATGGATCTTACCCGGTGTGGCCGGACACAGCGCCGTGGGGTTGCCGGAGGTGATGCGCGGTGAAGAGATTCAACTGGTCGGCCTGATGGCGCTCGAACCGGCAGATAATCATCACGCCATCTTGCCGGGTACGCACAGCAAACACGCCACGGTCACTCATCAGGCTATTGATGATTTTTCCACCTTTATGACCGGCGAGCTGTATCAGCTGTTGATGGCTCACTCCCTGCTGGGCCGCGATTTACCGCCTCAGCAGCCTGACAGCCGCGCCTTTGCGCTTGGTGTCCAGCACAGCGGCCTGGCCGCCCCGCTGAGCCAACTACTGTTTTCGGTACGCACCCTGCGCTTGCGCGGTGATGTGCCGCTATCCGGCGTCGGCGACTATCTGTCCGGACTGTTAATCGGCCAGGAATTGCGCCAGTGCCCCTCAACCCCTCACTGGATCATCGGCAGCGATGCGCTGAACGCCCGCTATCAGCAGGCCGCGTCACAGCTGGGTTTAGTGACGGAAGCCCTGTCCGGCGAGCGCTGTTTTATCGCCGGGATGAACCAGATACGTCTTTATCTACAAGGAATCGAATGATGGATTACCGCGCCTTTTCCACACTGTGGCAGCAAACAGCGCTGCCGCTGGTTGCAATATTACGTGGCCTGACGCCTGAAGACGCGCCCGCCGTGGCCGGGGGCTTGCTGGCGGAAGGCTTTACATGGCTTGAAGTCCCGCTCAACAGCCCGGATGCGTTGACCTCGATCGCGCTGCTGCGCAATCAGGTCGGTAGCCGGGGCTACGTCGGCGCGGGCACGGTGTTAACCGCAGAGCAGGTGGATGCGGTTGCGGACGCGGGCGGACAAATCATTATTTCGCCCAACATGAGCGTGGACGTTATCCGCCGCAGCCGCGAGCGCGGGTTAATCAGCATGCCTGGCGTGATCACACCTTCGGAAGCCTTTACCGCGCTCCAGGCCGGCGCCAGCGCGCTCAAACTGTTCCCGGCGGAAACCATAGAACCCGGCACCCTGAGCGCCTGGCGCGCGGTGTTGCCCGCCGAGGTGGTGTGCCTGCCGGTGGGCGGCATTCAGCCTGATGCTGCGCAAATGCGCGCCTGGCGTAACGCTGGGGCGCAAGGGTTTGGTCTGGGCGGCGGGCTATACCGCCGTGCGGACGACGCTAAGAAAGTACAACAAAAAGCCCGCGACTATCGCGAGGCGTGGCGCAACAGCCACTGATAACAACACAACCCTACAACCTTACTGAGGTCCGTATGAATACAGACTCTACACACAGCGAAGCCCGCCAGAACGAGGTCTACCGTAAAGTGACCCGGCGGCTGATCCCCTTTTTGATCCTGTGCTATTTCTTTGCCTATCTGGACAGGGTAAACGTGGGGTTCGCGAAACTTCACATGCAGGATGCGTTAAACCTGAGTGATACGGTTTACGGCATCGGCGCCGGGATTTTCTTTATCGGCTATTTCATTTTCGAGTTGCCCAGCAACCTGTTGATGCAGCGCTTTGGGCCGCGCTTCTGGATTGCCCGCATCATGGTGAGCTGGGCGGTGCTGTCGTGCCTTACCATGTTTGTCACCACCCCAACCCAGTTTTACATCGTACGCTTTTTGCTGGGTGTGGCAGAAGCGGGCTTCTTCCCGGGGATCGTGTTTTATCTCACTCTGTGGTTCCCGTCGTGGCGCTCGGCGCGCACCCTTGGCCTGTTTATTCTGGTGACCCCGCTGTCGACGATTATCGGCAGCCCGCTGTCCGGGTTAATCCTGAAGATGTTCGAAGGGGTGGGCCATCTGCATAACTGGCAATGGCTGTTCCTGGTGGAAGCCATCCCCTCATTTTTGCTGGCGTTTGTGGTGCTGCGCTACCTGGATAACAACGTGGAATCGGCCCACTGGCTGACGGCGCAAGAGAAGGCCATTATCCAGCGCGATCTGGAGCAGGATCGGATCAATAAGATCGCCGCCAACGCCGGTAAAGCGCCCACCAGCCTGGGCGCCATGTTCAGCAACAAGTTCGTCTGGCTGCTGGCGCTGATCTTCTTCAGCTTCAATATCGGCTATTACGGGATCAACTTCTGGCTGCCGTCGATCATTAAATCCTCCGGTGTGAAGGACGACTTCGCCATTGGCCTGCTGGCGGCGCTGCCGTACATCTTCGGCGCGGCATTTATGGTCTGGAACAGCCGCCATTCGGATCTGAAACAGGAGCGCCGCTGGCATATCGCCATTCCGGCGCTGATCGGCGCGGCAGGGCTGACGCTCAGCGCCTCCTGCAGTGGTTCCACCTTCTGGATGATGGCGTGGATCTGCCTGGCGATGTCCGGCACCTTAGCGCTGATCCCCACCTATATGAGCCTGCCCGGCACGTTGCTTTCCGGCACCGCCGCCGCTGCGGGCATCGCGCTGGTGAACTCCATCGGCAACCTGGCAGGCTTCTTCGGCCCCACGGTGCTGGGCTATCTCAAAGACACCACCGGCAGCGCCAACGCCGGTCTGTATATCCTGGCGGGTTTTCTGGTGCTGTGCGCGCCGCTGATGTTCTTACTGCCCGCCAGGCTGGTAAACCCAAAATCCAAAACCGCTGCGCCGACGCAGCGTGAAGAAACAGGCACGATGAAGAGAGGTCATATATGAGCAGTTGTGGCGCGGGATGCGGCGGCGGTTGTGTCGGCCACTTTAACCCGATTCTCAGTGGTGATGACGGGGCGCTGAAGCGCGCGCTGTATAAATCGATGGGCCATACCGATGAGCAATTGCGTCGGCCCGTGATCGCCGTGGTGAACAGCTATACCAACGCCACGGCAGGCCACGCCAATCTTAATGAGCTGACGGCGGAAGTGCTTAAAGGCATCGATGAAGCTGGCGGGGTGGGCATGGTGTTCGGCACCATCGCGCCCTGCGACGGCATCGCCGAAGGGCATCTCGGGATGCGCTACATCCTGGCGGCCAGGGAAGTGATTGTCAGCTCCATCGAGGTGATGATGCGCGCCCACCGTTTTGACGGCATGGTGCTGCTGGGCTCGTGCGACAAGATCGTCCCGGCGATGTTGATGGCAGCCGCGCGGCTGGATGTCCCGGCGATCCTGGTGAACGGCGGGCCGATGTATCCGGCGGAATATAAAGGTAAACACTGGGATGGCAATATTGTCACCGAGGCCATCGGCTGGAAGCGGCGCGGTGAAATCGATGAAGCGGAATTTCGCCATATCGAAGATATTGCCGAACCGGGGCCGGGTTCCTGCACCATGTATGGCACCGCCAATACGATGTGCTGCATTGCTGAAGTGTTGGGCATGAGCCTGCCGGGCAGCAGCACCTTGCCCGCCATCTCTCGCGAGCGGCGCGACTGCGCTTACGCCACCGGGCTGAGGGCGGTGGATCTGGTGAAAAACGGCGTTAACGCCCGGCAGATCATCACCCGGGAAGCGATCCACAACGCCATGGTGTATCTGCTGGCGACGGGCGGTTCCACTAACGCGATCCTGCATCTACAGGCGATCTATTACGAAGCCGAACTGGGCGAACTGCCGCTCGCCGCGTTTGACCAACTGAGCTACAACGTGCCGCTGGTGGCATCGCTCTACCCGGCGTCTGAGCACGATATGATCGATTTCTGGGAAGCGGGCGGCGTGGCGGCGGTAGAAAAAGAGATCGCCTCGCTGCTGCATACCGACTGCCTGACGGTGAACGGCCAGACCAAAGGCGAATGGCTGGCGCAGGTTCCGCGCTCGCGCCGCCCGGAGGTGATCCACACGCTGGCGATCCCGGTGCGTAATGAAGCGGGCGTGGCGGTGCTGCACGGCAACCTCTCGCCGCTGGGCTGTGTGGTGAAACCGGCGGCGGTGCCGGCGCATCTGATGATGTTTTCCGGGCCTGCTGTCGTATTCAACAGCGAAGACGAAGCGGTCGAGGCGATCCTGTCCGGCGATATTCAGCCGGGCAGCGTGCTGGTGCTGCGCTATGAGGGGCCGAAAGGCGGGCCGGGGATGCCGGAAATGTACAAGCCGATGAAGTGCCTGGAAGGGATGGGCTTATCCGACAGCTGCGCGTTAATCACCGATGGGCGTTTTTCCGGCTCCAATCGCGGGTTATTCGTCGGGCATATTTCGCCAGAAGCCAGTGACGGCGGCGTGCTGGCGCTGGTCGCGCAGGGCGACATCATTACCATCAATATCCCTGAGCGTACATTGACGTTGCAGGTCGATGAAACCGAACTGGCGGCGCGTCAGGCCCGCTGGCAACCAATAGACAAACAGGTGCCGCGCGGCTTTTTACGGTTGTATCGCCGCTGGGCCGCCCCTGCCGCACAGGGCGCGGTGCTGGCTGACCGGGAGGAGACATTATGAGCAGCGTTGCCGCGATTAAAGGCGTTAACCCTATTGCTGCTGTGCCGTTTCGCGCCGATGGCGAGCTGGATGAAACCAGCTTCAGCAACATGTTGGCGCATCTGGCGCAGACCGGTATCGATGGCCTCACGTTGTTCGGCATCGCCAGCGAATTCCCCAAGCTGGCGGATGACGAGCGCGAGCGGCTGGCGGCGCGGTTTATCAGCGATCTCGCGGACAGCGGGGTGTTTCGCGCCATCTCGGTGACCGATCATTCGACGGAGCTGGCGGTGAAGCGTGCGCGCCGCTACCAGCAAATGGGCGCAGACGCGCTAATGCTGCTGCCGCCATTTTTCCTGAAACCCAGCCCGGAGGCAGTGGCGAGCCATATCAACCAGGTGCTGGAGGCGGTCGCCATCCCGGTCATGGTGCAGTATGCTCCCGGCGAAACCGGCCTGCCGATACCGCCTGAAGAGCTGGCGCGCGTGGCGCAGCGCTATCCGCACGCGGTATTTAAAATCGAATGCAATCCGCCGGTGGACTATACCCGTGCATTTTTGCAGCAGGCGCCCGGCGCTCATGTGCTGAACGGCTATGCCGGGCTGTATATGTTGCAGATGCTGGCGGCGGGCGGCAAGGGCGTGATGCCCGGCTGCTCGTTCAGCGAGGTGTACGTGCAGATCTACCGCGCCTGGCGTGAGGGGCACGTCGCCCGGGCGGAGGCGTTGCATCGGCGTTTGCTGCCGTGGATCACCCGCTGGATGAGCCACTGCGAGTACATTATTCAGGTGGAGAAAACCCTTCTTCAGCAGCGGGGCATTATCGCCAGCGACTATTGCCGTCACCCCGGCTGGATGCTAACGCCTGAAGATTGTCAGGACATTGAGACCTTTTCAGCGATGTTCCTGTAATCATCCATGGCCGCCGTCCGGCGGCCTTACAGCTGGGCAATTTCCAGAGCGGCTCTGTCGATCACGCCAACAATCCGCTTCAGCGTCTGGGCATCGATTTCCGACTGGTTTACCCGCAAATCCAGCACCGCTTTCATATTATCCAGCGCGCGTTTTAAATCCGGGTTTTTACGCAGCTCATGCCCGATGGCGCGCGCCGTCATGCGGGCGCGGATGTGTTCGAGATGCTCGCGATTGTCGTTAAGCCAGGCCTCGCCGTCCGGCGTGATAGCGATTTTTTTACGTCCGGCATCGTCGTCGCTGAACGCGATAAACGCATGTTCTTCAAGAAAATCCAGCGTTGGGTAGATCACGCCGGGGCTGGGCGTGTAGTGGCCGCCGGTCAGGGCTTCAATCTCTTTAATCAATTCATAACCGTGGCTCGCGCCGCGCGTCAAAATATCTAACAGCACCACACGCAGTTCGCCGTGACCAAAAAAGCGTGCGCGCCGTTTACGCCCTTCGCCGCCGTGACCACGTTTTTCGCAAGGTTCATGATGGCGTTCGTCGTCGTGAGCGTGACAGTGATGGGTATGCCGGTGTTGATGTCTCATGGTTGGCTCCTTGATTAGATATATCTAATTTATATCTAAAAAGAGAAATAACACAACCTTCAATACTATTAAAAATATTAACTGTATGTTTTTGAATGTGATTTATTGCTGTTTTAACGATCCGTGCCCAATTGATTATGCACTCTAAAAAAAACTTGCCAGCCGCACAGATAACAATCATTATCATTTAAAATTCGATATATCTAAACTTAGCGAGCTGGATTGACTATGACAACTTCTTACCCTCAGCGTGTGCGCAATGAGCTGCGCTTTCGCGAAATTACCGTTTTAAGCAGCAGCCATGTCAGCGGCTTTCAGCGTATCGTCTTTGGCGGCGACGCGCTGGCGGGCTTTTCTTCGCAGGGCTTTGACGATCACATCAAGCTGTTTTTCCCGGAACCGGGCCAACCGTTTACCCCGCCGGACATCACCGAGTCGGGGATTGTCTGGCCCGGGGATGCGCGCCCGCAATCCCGCGATTACACGCCGCTGTTTGATGAGCAAACCCAGCAACTGACCATAGATTTCTGGGTGCACGACGGCGGCGTGGCAAGCGCCTGGGCCGTGGCGGCGCGCCCTGGCGATACGCTGTGCATCGGCGGGCCGCGCGGTTCGCTGGTGGTGCCGCTGGAATATTCGTGGCAGCTCTACGTGTGTGATGAGTCCGGCTTACCGGCGCTGCGCCGCCGTCTGGAAGCGCTGCGCGCCGCTGGCGTGAATGCGCAATGCCGCGCCATTGTCAGCGTCGCCAGTGAAGCCAGCAAAGGCTATCTGGCTCATCTCGATCAGACGACTATCGACTGGGTGGTTGGGCATGACGCGGCGGCGGTAGAGCAGCACCTGGCGGCCATCACCTGGCCGACGGAGGATTACTTTGTCTGGATCACCGGGGAAGGCAAGCGGGCGAAAAGCCTGGCAGATCGCTACACCCATCAGCTCGATCAGCAGTTAGTACGCGCCGTCGCTTACTGGCACGCCTGATCCCCGTCGTTAAATTACGGCAAGCTGTTCCATAGCTTGCCGTTTTGTTACATCCGTTACATATTACCAACATGAATATTGCCTCCTGAATCTGATGGCGCATTATGGCGCGGTTGAGCAAGGGGAAGCGTCATGATTGGTGTGGTGTTAGTGGATGACCATGTGGTCGTTCGATCGGGTTTCGTCCAGCTCCTCAGCCTGGAAGAGGACATTAAGGTGCTGGGCCAGTACAGTAGCGCCGCCGAAGCGTGGCCGGTGTTATCGCGCCAGCCGGTGGATGTGGCGGTGCTGGATGTGGCGATGCCCGATGAAAACGGATTAAGCTTGCTTAAGCGTCTGCGCGCCCGTCAGCCGGGTTTTCGCGCTATTATCCTGAGCATCTACGACACCCCGGCGTTTGTGCAAAGCGCGCTGGATGCCGGTGCGTGCGGTTATTTAACCAAGCGCTGCGGCCCGGAGGAACTGGTGCATGCCGTGCGCTCGGTGGGGCTGGGCGGGCATTACCTGTGCGCCGATGCGTTAAAAGCGCTGCGCGGCGGTGCGGAACCGGCCCGGGTATTGCAGGTATTAACGCCCCGCGAGCGGGAGGTTTTTGATCTGCTGGTACGTGGCGAGAGCGTCAAATCCATCGCGCTACAGCTCGATCTCAGCCATAAAACGGTCCACGTCCATCGGGCCAACGTGCTGGGCAAATTGCAATGCGCCACCACCATTGAACTGGTGCATTTCGCCCTGGAACATCAGTTGCTGACGGGGCATTGATGCGCCGCTCCCTGCGCCAGATCGTCCTGTCACTGTTCATCATGCTCGCCTGGGGCCCAGGCTGGCTGATGCTCTGGACCATCAGTTTTTACCTCACCCGCAACGGCCAGCAGGCGGCGCTGCTGTTGCCCCACGGCGTCCAGTTGGCGCTGCTGATTTTGCTGGCGCGCCGCTACTGGCCTGCGCTGTTTATCCCGCAAATTGGTCTGTCGCTGTGGCTGTGGCACGAGCAGTTGATTAACGGCGGCGCAATCGCGCTTGCGCCAGTGATCACCGCCATTCCGGCGCTACTGACCCAGCATTTCTGGCACCGCTTTCCGCTTTACTGGCAACGGCTATCGCTACTGTTAAGCGCGGTAGCGGGGTCGGCATTGCTTAACACGCTGCTGCTAACGCCGGTTATCGAAAGCCGCGCCACGCTGATCTTGCTGGCGTCGTTCACCGGCGGCGTGTTGCTGACGCCGTTTGTCTATCTGGTGTTTGACTATTTGCGCCAGCAGCATCGCTATCAGCTATTAGGACTGGAAACCCGCAATCCGCCGCTGCGTACCTCGCTGATCCTCTGGTGCAGCCTATTTTTTATTATCGGCATCGGCACCCAGATGGTGCTGTCGCCGGAAATCGAACGGCTGCTGTTAATCGTGGTGTTTTTACCCAACGTGGTGATGGCGTGGAAATTCGGCTGGCAGGGCGGGGTGCTGGCGGCGCTGATCGGCAGCATGATGATCACCACCGCGCGCCAGGTAGGCAGCGGTTTTAGCGACTTAATGGAGCTGGAAATTTTCCTCTCCACCCAGGCGCTGCTGGGCATCGGTCTCGGCATCGCTATCAGCCGTCAGGAGCAGTTGGCCAGCAATCTCGACCACTACCGCCAGCGGCTGGAAGTGGAGCTGGACGCGCGCCGGGCACTCACCGAAAAGCTGATCCACGCCGAAGAAGACACCCGCAAGCTGCTGGCCCGGGAACTGCACGATGAGATCGGTCAAAACATCACGGCGATCCAAATCCAGTCGCAGCTGGTGAAACGGGTGAGCGATAACCGCACCGCGTTGATGGCGGGAGAGCAAATCAGCGAACTGGCCCAGCGCATTCACCACTCCACGCGCCAACTGTTGCGCCAGCTGCGCCCGCCGGTGCTCGATCAGATGGCGCTTGATGAAGCGCTGCATCATCTGGTGCGTGAATTCGCGTTCCCCGAACGCGGCATTCGCTGCCGCTTCCACTATCAACTCGCCGCGCCCCCGCACAACGAAACCGTGGTGTTTACCCTGTATCGCCTGTTGCAGGAACTGTTGAACAACGTTGCTAAACACGCGCAGGCCACGGAGGTGGAGATCACCCTCAGCCAGTCGCCCGGCTTTGTGCATCTGGTGGTGAGCGATAACGGCGTCGGCGTACCGCCAGGCCGCGCGCCGGGCTTTGGCATTCAGGGAATGAGTGAACGGGTACAGGCGCTGGGCGGCGAACTGCTGCTGGAAAGCCAGCCAGGCGTGCGGGTAACTGTTAACTTGCCCACACTTTTGCCACAAAAACCGCTGTAACCAGGAAAAAGTCTTAGTCATCCTGGAACGACTCTCATCCCTTTTCGCGGGCCATTTCCTACATTCATCTGGCCGGAGACAGCCATGGACCACGTAACTATGTCCAATGCAGACATCGCCAAACGCTATCGCGCCGTCAGGCCGCGGCTGCTGTTGGTTATGATTGTCGGCTATGCGGCGTTTTACCTGACGCGCAAAAGCCTGAACTTCATCCTGCCCGCGCTCCAGCTCGATTTGGGGTTGAGCAAAAGCGATATCGGCCTGTTGGGATCGCTGTTTTATCTCTCCTACGGGCTGTCGAAATTCGCGGCGGGATTATGGCATGACGCCCACGGTCAGCGGTCGTTTATGGGGATCGGTCTGTTTGCCACCGGCCTTTTGAACGTGCTGTTCGCGTTTGGCGACAGCCTGATGCTGCTGCTGATTATCTGGACGCTGAACGGCTTTTTTCAGGGCTGGGGCTGGCCGCCCTGCGCAAGATTATTAACCCACTGGTATTCGCGCAACGAGCGCGGCTTCTGGTGGGGATGTTGGAACACCTCCATCAACATTGGCGGGGCGATTATCCCGCTGATCAGCGCGCTGGCCGCGCACTGGTGGGGATGGCAGGCCGCGATGCTGACACCAGGGATCATCAGCATGGCGTTAGGCGTTTGGCTGTACCGGCAATTGCCTGGCACGCCGAACGAAGAGGGGTTACCGGGGGTGGGAGAGTGGCGGCACGACCCGCTGGAACTGCGCCAACAAGAGCGCAGTCCACCGATGTCGCTGTGGGCCATGTTACGCACCACCATGCTGCAAAACCCGATGATCTGGCTGTTGGCCGGGTCGTATGTGCTGGTGTATCTGATTCGCATCGCGCTGAACGACTGGGGCAACATCTGGCTTTCTGAAACCCATGGCGTCAATTTACTCAGCGCCAACGCCACGGTGATGCTGTTTGAAGTGGGTGGATTGCTGGGGGCGTTGTTCGCCGGATGGGGCTCGGATTTGCTGTTCAGCGGGCAACGCGCGCCGATGATTTTGCTGTTTACCCTCGGGTTGATGGTGTCGGTGACTGCGCTGTGGCTCGCGCCGGTTCACCACTATGCATTACTGGCGATGTGTTTCTTCGCCATCGGCTTTTTTGTTTTTGGCCCGCAGATGTTGATTGGTCTTGCGGCCGTGGAATGCGGTCATAAAGGGGCTGCGGGCTCGATTACCGGTTTTCTCGGCCTGTTTGCCTACTTAGGGGCGGCGCTGGCCGGTTGGCCGCTGTCGAAACTCACCGAAGTGTACGGTTGGTCCGGTATGTTTGTGCTGTTGTCGGTGGCCGCCGTGTTGATTGGATTATTGCTGATGCCGCTGCTAATGGCGGGCATCAGCGCACAGGACCGCCAGTATCACGCCACGGACCCGGCGAGCTTACCTCCAGACACCTGACAGAAGGATAACAAAATGAAATTGACAGCCCTCTCTGCTCTGATTGCCGCAGGCGTGACGCTGGCGACATTCAGCCACGCGGCGGACGCGAAAGGACGTTTAGTGGTGTATTGCAGCGCCACCAATGAAATGTGTGAAGTGGAAACCAAAGCGTTCGGCGAGAAATACGACGTGAAAACCTCGTTTATCCGCAACGGCTCGGGCAGTACGCTGGCGAAAGTGGACGCTGAGAAGAAGAACCCGCAGGCGGATGTGTGGTACGGCGGAACGCTGGACCCGCAGTCTCAGGCCGGTGAAATGGGCCTGCTGGAAGCCTACAAGTCGCCGAACCTGGAACAGATTATGGAGAAATTCCGCGATCCGGCCAAAGTGAAAGGCAACCTGTCGTCGGCGGTTTACGTGGGCATTCTCGGCTTTGGGGTCAACACCCAGCGCCTGAAAGAGAAAAACCTGCCGGTGCCGAAATGCTGGAAAGATCTGACTAAGCCGGAATACAAAGGCGAAATCCAGATTGCCGATCCGCAGAGCTCCGGCACGGCCTACACCGCGCTGGCGACTTTTGTGCAGTTGTGGGGTGAAGATCAGGCGTTTGATTACCTGAAACAGCTTAACGGCAATATCTCCCAGTACACCAAATCCGGCATTGCCCCGGCGCGTAACGCCGCCCGTGGCGAAACCGCCATCGGCATCGGCTTCTTGCACGACTATTCGCTGGAAAAAGAGCAGGGCGCGCCGCTGGAGCTGATTTCCCCGTGCGAAGGCACCGGTTATGAGATCGGCGGCGTCAGCGTTCTGAAAGGCGCGCGCAACATCGACAACGCCAAACTGTTCGTGGACTGGGTGCTGTCGAAAGAAGCCCAGGAACTGGCGTGGAAGAAGGGTAAGTCTTACCAGATCCTGACCAACACCACGGCGGAAACCTCGCCGCTGTCCCTGAAGCTCGACGATCTGAAACTGATCAACTACGACATGGACAAATACGGCTCCACTGACACGCGTAAGGCGCTGATCAACAAGTGGGTCAACGACGTGAAGATGGGCAAGTAACCGTACGCGGGTGAGTTCCTCACCCGCCTTTTCCCCCTGCCGACGAGGCGTGTATGTCTGAAACATTACTTTTGCGTCCCGCGCAGAAGCGGGAGGCTATTTTCGCCTGGGTGCTGCTGGGACTGCTGGCGTTCGCGCTGCTGCCGAGCTGGAGCCTGGACTATGGCCTGATGGAATCCACCTCTGACGAGATCCTGGATGCCTATGGCTGGTCGCACTGGAACGTCAGTGTGCTGTGGTATTTATTGCCATGCGTGCTGCTGCTGCGTCCTTTCCATGAATCGCGCCGCGAACAGCGCTCGCGCCACTGGTTTGACGCGCTGTGGGCGCTGGGCTGCATGGCGTTTGTGGTGATCAGCGCCACGCTGGTCGGGCGCGGTATGGGCTATGCCTCCATCGTGCTGTTTATCGCTTTAGGCGCTATCGCCACGCTGGCGCTGACCCGGCTGGAATTTCTCGGCGGCGACCAGTTTGTTATCGGCTCGCTGATTACTATTATCGCGCTGATTGGCGTGTTTATCGTCTGGCCCAGCATCGCTATTTTTATCCCGATGTTCACCAACGACGTGGGCGAGTTCGCCCCGCTGGCGTTTATGGCGGTGCTGGGACAGGCCCATATCCTGCAAGTTATCGCTAACTCGATCATGCTCTCCATGGCGGTGGGCGTGGGCTGTACTTTCTTTGGCCTGGTGCTGGCGATTTACACCACCCGCATCGCCAAACGCAGCGCCATTATCGGGCGCATCTTCTCGATTTTGCCCATCGTCACACCGCCGTTTGTGGTGGGCCTGGGCGTCACGCTGATGATGGGCCGTTCGGGCTACGTCACCGAACTGATGGTCGACTGGTTCGGTCTGACTAACACCAACTGGCTGTATGGCTTCACCGGGATTTGGCTGGCGCAGGTGCTGGCGTTCACCCCGATGGCGTTTATGATCCTCGACGGCGCGATTAAAACCATTCATCCGTCGCTGGAGGAGGCCTCCTACACGCTGCGCGCCAACCGCTGGCAGACATTTGTCTCGGTATTTATGCCGCTGTTGAAACCGGCCATGGCCAACGCCTTTTTGATCGTGGTGGTGCAATCGCTGGCGGACTTCAGTAACCCGTTGGTGCTTGGCGGCAACTTTGACGTGCTGGCGACGCAAATTTACTTCTACATTACCGGCTCGCAGCTTGACTATCAGGCAGCCAGTACCCTCGGCGTATTCCTGCTGCTGTTCTCCCTGCTGGTGTTCTGCATCCAGTACATGTGGATTGGCAAACGCTCTTACGTCACCGTTTCCGGCAAATCCTATCGCGGCGATGTGCAGCCGTTGCCGGTGGCGCTGGTCTGGAGCGTGGTGGGCCTGCTGGCGGTGTGGATCGCCTTCAACGCTCTGCTGTACGGCAGCATTTTCTACGGCAGCTTCACCGTCAACTGGGGCGTGGATTACACCCTGACGCTGGATAACTTTATCAAACTGTTCGGCCAGGGCATGGACGACGGCGCGTGGCCTTCGCTGCTCGACACGCTGTTGTACGCCGGGATCGCCGCGCCGATCACCGCCATCTTCGGGCTGTTGATCGCCTGGATCGTGGTGCGCCAGCAGTTTAAAGGCAAAAAGACCATCGAGTTCACAACCATGCTGTGCTTCGCGGTGCCGGGCACCGTGGCGGGCGTCTCTTACATCCTGGCGTTTAACAGCGCGCCGGTATACCTGACCGGCACGGCGGCGATTGTGATTATCTCGATGGTGATGCGTAACGTGCCGGTGGGTATCCGCGCCGGGATTGCGGGCCTTGGGCAGATCGACAAGTCGCTGGATGAAGCGTCACTGAGCCTGCGTGCCGGATCGCTGCGTACCATCGTCAATATCCTGCTGCCGCTGCTGCGCCCGGCGATCCTGTCGGCGCTGATCTACAGCTTTGTGCGCGCCATTACCACCGTCAGCGCCATTGTCTTCCTGGTGACGCCGGACACCCGCGTGGCCACGGCCTACATCCTGAACCGCGTGGAAGACGGCGAATACGGCGTGGCGATTGCCTACGGTTCGATTTTGATTGTGGTGATGCTGGCCATCATCTTCCTTTTTGACTGGCTGATCGGCGAAGCGCGCATTTCGCGTTCCAAAGCCAAAAACCAGGCGTAATCACGGAGCTTAACCATGACGCATCATTTTGTTGAATTACGTAATGTCACCAAACGGTTTGGCAATAACACCGTGATCGACAACATCAATCTGGCGATCCCGCGCGGCGAGATGGTCACCCTGCTGGGGCCGTCTGGCTGCGGCAAAACCACGGTGCTGCGCCTGGTGGCCGGGCTGGAAAAACCCAGCGAAGGGCAGATCTTTATCGACGGCGAGGATGTGACGCATCGCTCCATCCAACAGCGCGATATCTGTATGGTGTTCCAGTCTTACGCACTGTTTCCCCATATGTCGCTGGGAGAAAACGTGGGCTATGGCCTGAAGATGCTCGGCGTAGGGCGCGCCGAGATCAAACAGCGGGTGAAAGAGGCGCTGGCGATGGTCGATCTCGACGGCTTTGAAGATCGCTATGTGGATCAGATTTCCGGCGGCCAGCAGCAGCGCGTGGCGCTGGCTCGCGCTCTGATCCTCAAACCAAAAGTGCTGCTGTTCGATGAGCCGCTGAGTAACCTTGACGCCAACCTGCGCCGCAGCATGCGCGATAAAATCCGCGAGCTGCAAAAGCAGTTCAACATTACCTCGCTGTATGTCACCCATGACCAGAGCGAAGCTTTTGCGGTGTCGGATACGGTGCTGGTGATGAACAAAGGCCACATCATGCAGATCGGTTCGCCGCAGGCGCTGTACCGGCAACCGGCCTCGCGCTTTATGGCGAGTTTTATGGGCGACGCCAACCTGTTCCCGGCGCAGTTTGGCGCGGATTATGTCGATATTTACGGCTACCGCCTGCCGCGCCCGGAGAACATCGCGCCGATGGGCGAAGGCACCGTGGGCGTGCGTCCGGAGGCCATCACCCTTGGCACGCACGGCGAAGAGAGCCAGCGTTGCGTGATTCGTCACGTTGCTTATATGGGGCCGCAGTATGAAGTGATCGTCGACTGGCACGGGCAGCAGATTTTGTTGCAGGTTAACGCCACGCGTTTACAGCCGGATGTGGGCGAGCACTATTATCTGCAAATCCACCCTTACGGTATGTTCGCGCTGGCGGAAAATAACTGAAGCCAGTGAGAAGGAAAAGATTAATTGCTGTAACAGTGCGGCGCAAAAAAATACCCCGCTTTAGTGGCGGGGTTAAACGAGGCCTGTTGCGTCTTGTTACCAGACATCTTACTGACGGCTACTTTATTCCAGTTTGCCGTTGATAATGCGGCAGAACGTGACTTTTGTGCGGATTCGGAATTTATTTCCCTGCATCTATACCGGGCCGGCTTTATTTTTATCGTCAAAGGATTTTTTTGCCCGGGGCAAAAACAACACCGCAAAATAATCCTTTACCTGCACAAACATCCTCAGCCCCTTCGAAATATCACCATGTTAGGTTAACGGCATCGTATTTAGTCTTAAGGTTGTTGCCCATGGCCCGCTATTATTTTTCCTGCCCTGAAGTCTATTTTGGCGAACAGGCGATGACGTCGCTCAGCCAGTTTAATGATAAACGCGTCGGCATCGTGACCGATGATTTTATGGTGTCATCGGGTAAAACTCGCTATTTGATCAATCACATGCCGCAGGCAGCGGTGTGTATTTTCGGCGAGGTTAAACCCGATCCGGATATCGATATTTTGACCGCGGGCGCGGCGCGTTTTAAAGCGTTTAAGCCTGATGTGATTATTGCCCTCGGCGGCGGATCGTCACTGGACGCGGCTAAGGGGATCAAAGTCACGCTGGAAGAGTATTTTGCCGATCATCATATTGATTTGATCGCCATTCCCACCACCAGCGGGTCCGGCTCTGAAGTCACCGCTTATGCGATCATTTCCGATCCGCAAAATGGCCGCAAATACCCGCTGATCTCTGAACATCTGGTGCCGGATATCGCCATTCTCGACCCGAATCTGGTGTTAACCGTGCCGCGCTCTGTGGCGGTAGATACCGGGATGGACGTGCTGACCCATGCCATTGAAGCCTTTGTCTCCACAGGCGCAAACGACTTCAGCGACGCGCTGGCGGAAAAGGCTATCGCATTGACCTGGCGCTATCTGCCGCAGGTGTTCAACGATGAAAAAGACATTGCGGCGCGCACCCATATGCACAACGCCTCTTGTATGGCGGGCATGGCGTTTAACTCCGCGGGGCTTGGGCTGGTACACGGTATGGCTCACGCCATCGGCGGGATGCTGCATATTCCACACGGCAAAATCAACGCCATGCTGCTGCCGATTGTGATTGATTTCAACAGCAAACAGGCGAGCGCCGCGACCCGCGATCGCTACCACCGCTGCGCGCAGATTATGGGTATTGACCATGCAATACCCGAGCAGGCCATCATGTTGATGACCCAGGCTATCCGTCAGATCAATCGTCATTTCGGCATCCCCGCCACGCTCAGCGAACTGGGCATCGACCGCGCGAAAATCGCCAAATTGCGCAGCGCACTGGTGAACTCGGCGCTGGCTGATGGTTGCACGGCGTCCAACCCGCGCCAGGCGACGGCGCATGACCTCGAAGGGCTGATCGACCAGATCACCGGCTAGCTGGACAACTTTGTCCAGCCTTCGTGAAGCGGTCAAAAAAGTCCTGCTGATAAACAAAAACCGGGCGTCGTTACTCCTTATCCTGATTAACAGACGTCCAGTACCCAAGCGATAACCCAATAATCAGGTCGTACCCGTTATGAATTACACCGAACAACAAGCCGAGTGGATCACCCAACAAATCCTGCAGGAACTCGCCGCCAGGAAAAGCCCGACACCCCCTGCGCCTGCCGCCAGCCCCGCCGCGCTGGATATCCCGGTAGGGGTGTCCAACCGCCATGTGCATCTGTGCCGTGAGGATATGGACATTTTGTTTGGCTACGGCTCGACGTTGACCCGTTTTAAAGCGGTGAAACAGCCCGGCCAGTATGCCGCCGAAGAGATGGTGACGCTGCGCGGGCCAAAAGGTGAGCTCAGCAAAGTGCGCGTGTTAGGGCCGCTGCGTAATACCACGCAGGTAGAGATTTCTGTGGCCGACGGCTTTGCGCTGGGCGCGAAAGCGCCGGTGCGGATGTCGGGGGATCTGCTGGATTCGCCGGGCATTGAAATCATCGGTCCAAAAGGGCGGGTGGTGAAACACAACGGCATGATTGTCGCCTGGCGTCATATCCATATTTCGCCCGAAGAAGCTGAACTGCACGGCTTGCGTGATGGGATGGAAATCGACGTGCAAACCCAAGGCCCGCGCGGCGGCGTGCTCAGCCACGTGGTCGTGCGCGTCACGGCGGATGCGGTGCTGGAACTGCATATCGATGTGGAAGAGGCCAACGGCTTCGGCTTGCGTAACGGCGATACCGTTCGCGGCATTAAACAGGACATGCGCCATGGCTGACAGCCCCGAAAACCGCCGTTTGCACGAACTGGCTGCGCTGATTGACAGCGGCGAATGTCGGCCCTGCACCGGCGCGTTGAAGGTGGGTGTGGATCTTGGCACCGCCAATATTGCCATCGTGGTGGTGGATGAAGATAACCAGCCGGTGGCAGGGGTAACGTACCCCTCCAGCGTGGTGAAAGATGGTGTGGTGGTGGATTACCTGACCGCCAGTCGGGTAGTGACGCGTCTCAAACAAATTCTTGAACAGAAATTGGGCCGCCCGCTGGATCGCGCGGCGACCGCAATCCCGCCTGGGATCTCTGAAGGCAACACCAAAGTGATCGTCAACGTGGTGGAATCGGCAGGCTTTACCGTGACCCGGGTGCTTGATGAACCGGTCGCCGCCGCCAGCGCATTGAATATCAAAAACGGCGCGGTGGTGGACGTGGGGGGCGGCACCACCGGCATGAGCATTCTGAAAAGCGGCAAAGTCACGTTCAGCGCCGACGAGCCCACCGGCGGCAGCCATATGACGCTGGTGATCGCGGGCGCGCTGGGTCTGCCCTATGCCGAGGCGGAAGAGATGAAAAAAGACCCGGCGCAGGAAGCGCAGGTCTTTACCCTGGTGCTGCCGGTGGCCCAGAAAATGGCCAGCCTGGTGTCGGGATGGCTCGCTTCCCAGCGGGTAAAAAATGTTTATTTGGTTGGCGGCGCCAGCAGCTTCAGCCAGTTTGCCGCCGTGTTCAGCAAGCAAACCGGTAAAAATGTCATTCCTTCGGTGGAGCCGCTATTAGTCACGCCGTTAGGCATCGCCATGAATGCGGGCCAGGGGTAAAGCAATGGACAGCCAGACCTTATCGCAACTGCTGGACCGCGTAATCGCCGAATTGTTGGCGCAGTCCGTCACGCAGAAAAATGTCCGCGTGGTGGTGACCGGAGAGGATATCTCCTCGCTGCCGGAAACACTGAGTTGCCTCGCGGCGCTTGAGCAGGCGGGCTATCAGCTGTGGATCAGTTTTTCTCACAGCGCCAGCCAGTCAGCGCTGAAATCCGCCTGTGTGGATGCGTTACGCCAGCGCGGCTCTCGCGCCGGATTTGACCGATCGCCGCCTCACTATGAGGCGCTCTATCTGCCTGCGCTCTCTGTTAACAGCATGAGCAAAATTGCGCTGGGCATTCGCGATAATCTGGCTTGTGAAGCGGTATTTCAGGCGTTACAGCACCGTAAACAGGTCATCGCCACGCTGCATCCGCAGTGTGTTGACAGCACGCTTCCGCTGCCGTTGCTGGCCCGTCTGGAAGGGTACGCACAGGCCCTGGAGAGCTATGGTATTGCGCTCTCGGGCAAACGCGCGGCCCACGCCAGCCCGTTGCCGCTAAGCCAATCCGCATCCGTCGCTACCCTGCCGGTGGCCGGTAAAAAACGCTTAATCACCCTGCGCGATATCCGCCTGCTGGCGACCGGTTCAGCGCTGCGCGTTGAGGGCAATACGCTGATTACCCCTGCCGCCAGAGATGAAATTCAGCGGCGCAATCTCACCGTTATCCACGGATAGCCGGAGGAAATATGTACCTCGCAAAAGTCACTGGCGCACTGGTTTCCACCACTAAACACGCCTCGCTGAATGGCTCGAAACTGCTGATGGTGGCGCGCCTCGATGAAAACTATCAGCCGACCGGCCATGCCCAGGTGGCAGTCGATACGGTTGGCGCGGGCAATGGCGAAATTGTGATTGTCACCACCGGCAGTTCGGCGCGGATGAGCAACAGCAAAGATCACTCGGTGATTGACGCCGCCGTGGTGGGCATCGTTGACTCACTCGAACTTAACGGTAAATAACGGCGCGAACGTTGAGGACACGTTGAGGAATAGTTATGTCTGTGAATGAGGCTTCGCTCGACAACTGGATTAACGAGGCTATCGCCACGCAACTGCCGGAACGCCGGATGTCCCTGAGCCTGGACGACAGCGAACTGCTGGCGAAGCTGGCCCGGGAAGCGGCCCTGGCCTGCGATGTGCCGATCGTTTTTAGTCTGGTGGATGCCTGCGGCCAGCAGCGGTTTTTCTTCAGCATGGATAACGCCCTGTTGGTCAGCCATACCCTGGCGCCACAAAAGGCCTGGACCGCAGTGGCGCTCAAAATGCCCACCCATGAACTGGCAACCCTGGTGCAGCCGGGCGGTGATTTGTACGGCCTTGAGAAAGAAAAAGATATCTGCTGCTTTGGCGGTGGTTTTCCCTGCTGGTCGGGCGGGCGTTTGCTCGGCGGCATTGGCATCAGCGGCGGCAGCGTTGAGGAAGATATGCTCATCGCCCGCCAGGCGCTGGCGCGGTTTAGCGCGCTGCGTTATCCCCTCGCAACAACCCGTTAATTTTTTTATCGCAGTCCATTTCAGGGGTCATCATGTCCTTAGCTTGTGTATTAGTGATTAACTGTGGTTCCTCATCAATGAAATTCTCCGTTATTCCCCAGGATGCCGATCAGCCGTTGCTGTCGGGCATGGCGGAGCGGCTGGGCATTGATCAGGCCGTCATGACGTTCAAAGACCGCGATGGTCATAAATCCACCGTCGCGCTGGACGACGCCAGCCATCAGCATGCGCTCAAAGTGCTGTTCGCGAAGCTCGACGAGCAGCAACTGCTGGCAACCATCAGCGCCATTGGGCACCGTGTGGCGCACGGCGGCAGCGATTTCAAAAGCTCGGTGCTGGTGACCGACGAGGTAATAGAAAAAATCCGCGCGCTGTCGGCGCTGGCCCCGTTGCATAACCCTGCCAACCTGATCGGCATTGAAGCGGCGCGCGCACTGCTGCCCGCGCTGCCGCAGATTGCGGTGTTCGATACCGCGTTCCACCAGACCCTGTCTCCGGCGGCTTACACCTATGCGATCCCGCTGGAGTACCAGCAGGATTATCAGGTGCGGCGATACGGCTTTCACGGGACGTCTCATCGCTACATCGCCGCCGAGGCGCTGGACGCACTGGATCTCGACCCGGCGGATCACGGCATCGTGATTGCCCACCTGGGCAACGGTTCATCGCTGTGCGCGGTGCAAAACGGCGCGAGCGTCGACACCTCAATGGGCATGACTCCGCTGGAAGGATTGGTGATGGGGACGCGCTGCGGGGATCTTGATTTCGGTGCCGCCGCCTATTTGGCGAAGTGCACCGGGCAAACAATCGACGCGCTGTACAAAATGGTCAATAACCAGTCCGGCCTGATGGGGATTTCCGGCTTATCCAGCGACTGCCGCACCCTTCAACAGGCGCGGGATGAAGGCCACGAACGTGCAGCGTTAGCCATCGATGTGATGGTGCATCGTCTCGCGCGGCATATTGGTGGCCACGTGACCTCGCTGAAACGCTTTGACGCTCTGATTTTCACTGGCGGCATTGGCGAAAACTCGGCGCTGATCCGCGAACTCACCGTGCAACGCCTGCAGGCGCTGGGACTGGCGCTGGATCAAGAACGCAACCAGCAGCTGTTCGGCGGGCGCAGCGGCATGATTTCTAAAGCCGGCACCACGAAGATTGCCGTCATCCCCACCAATGAAGAAAAAATGATTGCCATGGACGCCGTAGAGATCGCCCGTACGGCGTAACGAATCAGCAAAAATGCGATCGCTTTAACGGTAATTATTATTGCTATTTGGCTGAGGAATATTTTGCGCAAGGCGCATCAACATCAGGACTTTTATTGCCGATCCCAGGTGGATTTTATTGTCGATTCGGCAGAGGCAAAAACAAGATAGTCCCGCTGGCGCGCAAAACATTTTGTCCGAATAACTTTAGCATCATGATGAGTCAATAATTAACGCACATGGGTAAATCCGTGGATTGCTATTCCTCTGTGCACGTTTTCTTTCTATCGGAAATATCGAGGTTGTTATGCAACAAGAAGCATTAGGAATGGTTGAAACGAAAGGCCTGGTTTCTGCAATTGAAGCCGCAGACACCATGGTGAAATCCGCCAACGTGACCCTGGTAGGTTATGAAAAAATCGGTTCCGGCCTGGTGACCGTGATGGTTCGTGGCGACGTGGGTGCCGTGAAAGCCGCGACTGACGCAGGTTCTGCCGCGGCGGGTAAAGTGGGCGAGCTGGTCTCCGTACACGTTATTCCGCGCCCGCACATTGAGGTGGAAAAAATTCTGCCGAAGGCCGTCGGTTAATAACAATAAAGGATACTGATCATGAGAGATAATCTTGTTGAGCAGATTATATCTGACGTAATGAATAAACAAACCGACGCCCAACCGAAAGCCAAAACCGCAGCGAATTTCGCGGGTTGTGGTATTACGGAATTTGTCGGTACTGCGTTGGGTCACACTATCGGCCTGGTGATTGCCAATGTCGATAATCAATTGCATGAAGTCATGAATATCGACAAGAAATATCGCTCTATCGGTATTCTGGGCGCGCGCACTGGCGCAGGTCCGCATATTTTTGCGGCTGATGAAGCGATTAAAGCAACCAACAGCGAAATTATTTCTATTGAGCTGGCCCGTGATACCGAAGGCGGTGGCGGACACGGTTGCTTAATTATTTTCGGCGCATCTGATGTTTCCGACGTCAGACGTGCGGTTGAAGTGGCGCTGTCTGAAATTGAACGCACCATGGGCGACGTTTATGGCTCGCCAGCCGGTCACCTGGAATTCCAGTACACCGCACGTGCCAGCTATGCGCTGAACAAAGCGCTGGGCGCGCCGATCGGCAAATCCTTTGGGATGACCTGCGCCTCGCCTGCGGCGATTGGCCTGGTGATTGCCGACGCTGCGGCGAAATCCGCTGTGATTGACCCGGTGGGTTATGCCAGCCCGTCGAAAGGCACCAGCTTCAGTAACGAAGTGATCTTTACCTTCTCCGGTGATTCCGGTGCGGTACGCCAGGCGGTGATTGCCGCGCGTGAAGTCGGTCTGCAACTGCTCTCCACGTTAGATCCGGCGGAAATTAAATCCACCACGACGCCGTATATCTAAGCATCGGGTGACGACGCGCGCGACGCGGTCAGCAGAGGAAGAGTAGTAAGGAATTTAAAGATGAATGATATTGAAATCGCTCAGGCTGTCTCGACCATTCTGAGCAAATTCACCAAAGCAACACCGGATGCGGCTCCGGCAGCGGCTCCCGCCACGTCAGCAACGGCGCGGGTCGACGGGCTGGATGAAATCGTCGCTAAGGCGCTGGCGCAGCAGTCCTCCGGGCGCGCCGCCTGTGCAACGTCTCAGGTAGCGAACGCGGGCACCGGCGCATTCGATACCATGGATGAGGCAATTTCCGCCGCCGTCCTGGCGCAGGTGCAGTATCGCCACTGTTCTATGCAAGACCGCGCCTCGTTTATCAATGGCATTCGGGATGTTTTCCTGCAGGAAGACGTGCTGTGCGCCATTTCCCGTATGGCGGTGGAAGAGACCGGTATGGGTAATTACGAGGACAAACTGATTAAAAACCGCGTCGCAGCGCTGAAAACGCCAGGTCTTGAAGACCTGGCCACTAGCGCGGTTACCGGAGACGGCGGCTTAACGCTGATCGAATACTCCGCGTTCGGGGTGATTGGTTCGATTACGCCAACAACTAACCCGACTGAAACCATCATCAACAACAGCATTGGCATGCTGGCGGCAGGTAACACCGTCGTGTTCAGTCCACATCCGCGCTCGCGCAAAGTGTCGCTGTACGCGGTTGAGCTGATTAACAACAAGCTCGCCCAGTTGGGCGCGCCGGCGAACATGGTGGTGACGGTGACCAAACCGTCTATCGACAACACCAACGCCCTGATCAACGACCCGCGCATTAACATGCTGGTGGCGACCGGCGGTCCGGCCATCGTGAAAACCGTGATGTCGTCCGGTAAGAAAGCGATTGGCGCAGGCGCAGGTAACCCGCCAGCGGTGGTAGACGAAACGGCGGATATTGAAAAAGCAGCCCGCGACATCATTAAAGGCTGTAGCTTTGACAACAACCTGCCGTGCGTGGCGGAAAAAGAAGTGATCGTGGTGAACCAGGTGGCGGACTATCTGATTCACTGCATGAAGAAAAGCGGTGCCTATCTGCTGTGCGATAAGAAGTTGATTCAGCAGCTGCAGTCGCTGGTGCTTAACGAAAAAGGTACCGGGCCGAATACCGCCTTTGTCGGCAAAGATGCGCGCTACATCCTGCAACAGCTGGGGATCACGGTTGGCGACGATATTAAAGTCATCTTAATTGAGACTGAGAAGACCCATCCTTTCGTGGTGCACGAACTGATGATGCCGGTCCTGCCGGTGGTGCGCGTCGACAACGTGGATGAAGCCATCGAGCTGGCGGTGAAAGTGGAGCACGGCAATCGCCATACCGCGATTATGCACTCTACCAACGTCGAAAAACTGACCAAAATGGCGCGCCTGATCCAGACCACCATCTTTGTTAAAAATGGTCCCTCTTATGCGGGGCTGGGGGTGGGTGGCGAAGGGCATGCCACCTTTACGATTGCCGGACCGACCGGCGAAGGGCTTACATCAGCGCGTGCGTTTGCACGTCAGCGTCGCTGTGTAATGGTTGAAGCGCTGAATATTCGCTAACCATCGCGAAGGGTAACTCAAAGATGAAAAAACGAATCATAAACGCGCCGACCCCGGATATCCTGGCCATGTTGAAACGGCGTATGCCTGGGGAGTTTCGTTCGCGTCTGGATTTGATTCGCATCGACGCCATTGGTTTGTTAATGCTGCCGGTTCCGGATCTCTATTTTTATGCCGACGTAGCCAGCAAAAGCGCCAATGTGGTGGTATCGGAAATCTTTGGCAGTTGCCCTCAGCACATCACCACCCTGGCCATATTTGGCGAAGTCGCGGCGGTGCATGAAGCCATGCGAATAATTGAGGAAGACGACAACCAGTTTTGAGAGTTCGCTTATGAAGAAGATATTACTTATCGCAGGCGATTTCTCTGAAGACTATGAAGTCATGGTGCCATGGCAGGCATTAAGCATGTTAGGTTTCAGAGTGGATGTAGTGTGTCCGGGTAAACGAACCGGCGAGTTTATTAAAACCGCGATTCATGATTTTGAAGGTGACCAGACGTACACCGAAAAACCCGGCCACCTTTTTAGATTAACCGCATCATTTGATGAAATAAGGTTACAGGAATATTGCGGCATTTATATTTCAGGCGGGCGTTCCTCAGAATACCTGCGATTAAATAAATCGGTTCTGAATATTGTGCATTATGCGATGAATTTTTCATTACCTGTTGCTGCAATTTGTCATGGTCCACAAATTCTGGCCGCTGCGGGGGTATTAAAAGGCAGGAAACTGACAGGATATTTTACGGTGAAACCCGAGGTGGAGATGGCAGGCGGTCTGTGGGTCACTGCCGCAGATGATGAGGTCGTCGTGGATGGTAATTTAATTACTGCGACCACCTGGATGGGACATCCGGCAATATTACGTCACTTTATTACTCAAACAGGTACCAGCATTATTCATTAATACCCCGGCATCGCCGCAAGGTTAACAAAATATATTCGGGAGTTTTATATGTTAGAGAAAGGCTTTTCTAATCCGACTGACCGTGTTGTAAGACTGAAAAATATGATCCTGACGGCGAAGCCGTATGTGGAATCAGAACGCGCAGTACTGGCAACCGAAGCATATAAAGAAACAGAACAGCTGCCGGCGATTATGCGCCGCGCAAAAGTGGTTGAAAAAATCTTTAATCAATTACCGGTGACGATCCGCCCGGATGAATTAATCGTTGGCGCGGTAACCATTAATCCTCGCTCGACTGAAATCTGCCCTGAGTTCTCCTACGACTGGGTGGAAAAAGAGTTCGAGACTATGGAACACCGTATCGCCGACCCGTTCATTATCCCGAAAAAGACCGCCCAGGATCTGCATGAAGCGTTCAAATACTGGCCGGGTAAAACCACCAGTTCTCTGGCGGCGTCTTACATGTCTGAAGGCACCAAAGAGAGTATGGCGAGCGGCGTATTTACCGTTGGCAACTACTTCTTCGGCGGCGTTGGCCACGTCAGCGTCGACTACGGTAAGGTGCTGAAAATCGGTTTCCGCGGCATCATCAATGAAGTCAGCCGCGCGCTGGAAGCGTTAGATCGCACCGAGCCAGGTTATATCAAGAAAGAGCAGTTCTATAACGCGGTGCTGATTAGCTACAACGCGGCGATCCGTTTCGCCCATCGGTACGCGGAAGAAGCGTCCCGCCTGGCGCAGCAGGAGAGTAACCCGACCCGTAAACGCGAACTGGAGCAAATCGCTCAAAACTGTACTCGCGTACCGGAATACGGCGCGACCACATTCTGGGAAGCGTGCCAGACCTTCTGGTTTATCCAGAGCATGCTGCAGATCGAATCCAGTGGCCACTCTATCTCCCCGGGCCGTTTCGACCAGTATATGTATCCGTACCTGGCGGCGGACAAATCCATCTCGCGCGAATTCGCCCAGGAGTTGGTGGATTGCTGCTGGATCAAGCTTAACGACATCAACAAAACCCGTGACGAAGTCTCTGCCCAGGCGTTTGCCGGTTATGCGGTATTCCAGAACCTGTGCTGTGGCGGTCAGACCGAAGATGGTCGCGATGCGACTAACGACCTGAGCTACATGTGTATGGAAGCGACCGCGCACGTGCGTCTGCCGCAGCCCTCCTTCTCTATTCGCGTATGGCAGGGTACGCCGGATGCGTTCTTGTATCGCGCTTGCGAACTGGTGCGTATGGGTCTGGGCGTGCCAGCGATGTATAACGATGAAGTGATCATCCCGGCACTGCAAAACCGTGGCGTTTCGCTGCGTGACGCGCGTGATTATTGCATCATCGGCTGCGTAGAGCCGCAGGCGCCGCACCGCACCGAAGGCTGGCATGACGCTGCGTTCTTTAACGTCGCCAAAGTGCTGGAAATTACCCTGAACAACGGTCGCGTTGGCAATAAACAACTGGGCCCGGTAACTGGCGAGCTGACTCAGTACACCAGCATGGACGACTTCTACACCGCGTTCCAGAAACAGATGGCGCACTTCGTTCATCAACTGGTGGAAGCCTGTAACAGCGTGGATATTGCTCACGGCGAACGTTGCCCGCTGCCGTTCCTGTCAGCACTGGTCGACGACTGTATCGGTCGCGGTAAATCGCTGCAGGAAGGCGGCGCAATTTACAACTTTACGGGACCGCAGGCATTCGGCGTAGCCGATACCGGCGACTCCGTCTATGCCATCCAGAAACAGGTATTCGAAGACCGCAAACTCTCTCTGAGCGAACTGAAAAGCGCGCTGGATGCCAACTTTGGTTACCCGGTTGGCGCAAATCCGCACACCCCGGCGGCCAAATCCTCACTCAACGAGCAGGATATCTACGACGTAGTAAAACGCATCATTGAGCAGCATGGCGCGCTGGATCCCACGGCGATTAAAAACGAAGTGTATCGCCAGTTGACCTCTGGCAGTGCAGCACCGGTGCAATCCGGCACTATGTCCCGTCACGAAGAGATCCGTCGTATCCTGGAGAACACGCCGTGCTTCGGTAACGACATTGATGATGTGGATTTAGTGGCGCGTAAATGTGCGCTGATCTACTGCCAGGAAGTTGAAAAATATACCAACCCGCGCGGCGGCCAGTTCCAGGCCGGTATCTATCCGGTGTCTGCAAACGTGCTGTTTGGTAAAGACGTTGCCGCACTGCCGGATGGCCGTCTGGCGAAAGAGCCGCTGGCGGATGGCGTATCTCCACGTCAGGGTAAAGATACTCTTGGCCCAACAGCCGCAGCCAACTCGGTTGCCAAGCTGGACCACTTTATCGCCTCCAACGGTACGCTCTATAACCAGAAATTCCTGCCGTCTTCTTTGGCTGGCGAGAACGGTCTGCGTAACTTCAGCGGCCTGGTGCGTAACTACTTCGATAAGAAAGGGATGCACGTTCAGTTTAACGTTATCGACCGCAATACCCTGATCGAAGCCCAGAAAAATCCTGAGCAACATCAGGATCTGGTGGTACGCGTAGCGGGTTATAGCGCCCAGTGGGTGGTGCTGGCGAAAGAAGTTCAGGACGACATCATCAGCCGTACTGAGCAACAATTGTCGTAAATACCAAACGGGCTATGTCGCAATACATAGCCCGTAACTTTCTCCACGACTTCTGGTTTTTATTTTTACCTGAAAGGGTAAGTCATCTGGCAAATATAGAGTGATGTTATGAATAAAGTTGAGTACGAAACCGAAGGCGTCATATTTAATATTCAACGCTATTCTTTGCATGATGGCCCGGGCATTCGCACCATTCCTTTTTTTAAAGGCTGCCCGCTATCCTGCAAATGGTGTAGTAATCCGGAATCACAACGTCCACAGCCAGAATTATTATTTAAAAAGAATGATTGCATCCGCTGTGGAAAATGTATTGAGACGTGTCCGCAGCAAGCGCTTTCCACCCGTAATGCCTGGTTTATCGATCGTGACCGCTGCATTCAGTGTGGTAAATGTACCGAAGTTTGCCCGACCCGCGCGCTGGAAATGAAGGGCAAGCGTATGTCGGTAACGGCAGTAATGCGCGAACTGGAAAAAGAAGAGAATTTATACCGTCGTTCAGGCGGCGGGATTACCCTGTCCGGCGGCGAACCGCTGGCGCAGCCGGAATTTGCCCGTGAGCTGCTTAAGGCCTGTAAAGCCAAAGGCTGGCACACCGCCATTGAAACGACCGGCTTTACCACCAAAGCGGTGATAGATGAGGTGTTTCCCTATGTCGATCTGGCGTTGACCGATATCAAAGCCATCGATCCGGAAATCCATGAACGCAACACCGGCGTGAATAACAGCGTGATTCTGGAAAACTTGCTGCGCATATCCTTTTTAACCAAAGTGGTGGTGCGTATCCCGGTGATCCCCGGCGTGAATGACAACCCGCAAGAAATCCATAATATCGCGGAATTCGCCCGCCTGATGCAAAACGTCGATACCATTCACCTATTGCCTTATCACAGCTTCGGTGAAAATAAATATAACTTGCTGGGCCGCCAGTATCCGATGGGCGATGCAAAAAGTATTGAAGAAGCCAAAATGGCAACGTTAAAAGCAACGGTGGAATCCTTAGGCTTTAACTGCCATATCGGCGGTTAATTAATAACGTCATCAGAGCGCGGAAAAAAAAGTGCTGCGCTTTTTTATTTGTTACGCATGAATATTATTTCAATTATAAAAATCTGGAGCCAGTCTGCATTTTTTATCTTGTCATTTAATTTAATCCAATTACAGAGGTAAGCTAGATGAATAGCTTAGATATTTTAGTTGCCTTCGGCGGCGGTATATTTGGCGCAGCTGTTGGCGCGCTGGCGGCGTTTGAATTCGTTGGGCTTCTGGTTATCGCGATGGCGGTAGTGCAAATTATTACCGGCGCGCCATCGGACTTTATTACTTTCCCGTTTGGACTGTTTGGCCCGCATACCGGCGGCTTTGCCGCAGGGGTGGCGGCAACGGCGTATGCAGCGAAGAAGGGCAAACTGGGTTCCGGGCGCGATATCACTGCCGGGCTGAGCGGTCTGGCGGCTTACGATGTGCTGCTGGTAGGCGGGGTTTTCGGCGCGGGCGGTTATATCATCGCCTGGGGGCTCAACCAAATCCCGGCTTTCCCGTCCGGTAATGCCTGGACCGATACCGTGGCGCTGACTGTCGTGATCTCTGGCGTGGTCTCGCGTCTGGTTTTCGGCAAAACGGGCCTGTTTGGCAAACCGGAACAGGGTATTCGTCACTGCTATCCGCCGCAAGATAAGTGCTGGATGCCTTACCATAGCCGCATTCCGCAGCTGTCTGTACTGGGCCTGGGTATTGGTCTGATGGCCGGTTTTTTAAGCCTGAAGTTTGGCGGCAATGGCGCGCTGCTGGCGTTTGGGATTTCCGCGTTCTCGCTGATTTTCCTGCACTTCAACACGCAAGTACCGGTGTCACATCATATTGCGCTGCCTGCTGCGCTGGTAGCGGTGTTGTCAGGAAGCCTGATTTGGGCGGCTATCGTCGGCATAATTTGTGCATTGTTGGGTGAACTGATGTCGCGTATCTTCCTGATCCACGGCGATACCCATATTGATCCGCCGGCGATGGCCATTGCCATTATGACCACGGCGATCAACCTGCTGGCGACCATGGGTTTATTTACGCTGGTTCCTCTGTTTTAATCCCGCCCTGTAACCAGCCAGCAGGTTATGCCTGCTGGCTTTTTGTTATCTCTCAGGCATAAAAAAGCCGCGATAAGAGAATATTTATCGCGGCAGTATCGTAGCGGTTTCGTTATCTTTTCTTGCCACCGGGACGGGGGCTTTTCTTTGTCACTTCCTGTGGCGCTTCAGGTTTTGCCGGTTCAACGTTTTCTGTACTGAGTTTAGGTTGTGGTTCCTGCGCTACGGACTGGGGCGCGTCATCGACGACATCCATGCAGGATGCGCTGGTTGACGTATCCAGGTTCACCACCGGGATTGACTGTGAAGGCGCCTCAGCAGCCTGCGACGCTGGCTCTGTAGCGGGCGCATCAGGTTCAGGCTGCGCGACGCCGACGGTCTCTTTAGAGTGAATAATATGCTCGATATGCTGCGCGGTGCGGGCGATCACTTTATGGGCATACACCTCACCAACCCGGCTTGCCGCGCTGATGGCTGCCGCAACCGCCGCGTTAATCGCGCCCACTTCACCTTCCAGCTTCACGGTTACCATCCCGCCGCCTTTGGTTAACTCATAGCCTACCAGACTCACATTCGCGGATTTCATGGCGGCATCGGCGGCTTCTACCGCCGCTGCCATTCCGACGGTTTCGATTAAGCCTAAACTTTGCCCGGACATACACTTCTCCTGTAGATAAATTCAATTGTGCTGCGCGTCGTCGGCTTAACGTCCAACGTCTTCGCGTAATAGCGCCGCTTTGTCCGTGACTTCCCACGGAAAGCTGTCGCGACCAAAGTGGCCATAGCAGGCCGTTTTACGATAGCGGGGGACCAGCAGGTCGAGCATAGTAATGATGCCAAACACGCTAAGGTCAAAATGGCGGTTAACGCCTTGCTGCAACGCCTCAGAGGACACGGTTTGCGTACCGAAGGTATTAATCCGGACGGAAACGGGGCGGGGCAGGCCGATGGCCCATCCCAGCTGGACTTCACAGCGTGAGGCTAGCCCGGCGGCGACGATATTTTTCGCCACATAGCGAGCCGCGTAAGCGGCGGAACGATCAACCTTGGATGGGTCTTTGCCGGAAAACGCACCGCCGCCGTGGCAGGCTGCACCGCCGTAGGTATCGACAATAATTTTCCGGCCCGTTAGCCCGCAGTCGCCCACCGGCCCGCCAATCACAAAACTGCCTGCCGGATTGACCAGAAAGCGGGTTTGCGGCGTGATCCAGCGCGACGGCATCACGGGTTTGACGATCTCTTCAATGACCGCTTCTCGTAGCGTCTCCAGCGAAACGTCCGGGCTGTGTTGGGTAGAAACCACAACGGTATCTACCGAATGAACGCGGTTATCCTGATAGCGCAGGGTGACCTGGCTTTTGGCATCGGGGAGTAAAAAAGGCAGCCGTTGGGATTTGCGCAACTGCGCCTGGCGCTCCATCAGACGATGGGCGTAAACCAGCGTGGCGGGCATCAGCTCCGGCGTTTCGTCACAGGCGTAACCGAAGGTGATGCCCTGATCGCCCGCGCCCAGTTCTTCCAGCGAGTGGCCGCGAATGCCGTCAGCAATATTTACGGACTGCTTGCCGAGAATGTTCAATACGCCGCAGGTGTTGCCATCAAACCCCAGTCGCGAATGGTCATAGCCAATCTCTTTAATGGTGTTGCGGACAATCTGCTCGATATCGACTGTCGCATAGGTAGAGATTTCTCCTGCGACAATAGCGACGCCGGTTTTCACCAGGCATTCGCAGGCAACCTTGCCCCACGGGTCCTGCAGGAGAATAGCATCCAGAATGGCGTCGGAAATTTGGTCCGCCATTTTATCAGGATGCCCTTCGGCAACGGATTCGGAGGTAAACAGGTAATCGTTCAAAGCGAGGCCACTTGTCTGGAAGGTTTATTCCTATCTTAGGGGGCAACCAGACAAGTGGGCGTAAACTATCTTGCGGGCGTGTTGGACTATTTTGTTTTCATTATCGGGCCAGCGCAAAATCACGCCATCGCCGCGTAATCCCCGGGGGTCACGACTTTCCGATAATCAGAGGGGGCCATGCCGGTCTCTTTTTTGAAGATGCGGCAAAAATAGTTTGAGTCCTGGTATGCTAGCTCCAGCGCTATGGTATTCACTTTTAAGTCGCTGAACTGCAACAACGATTTGGCGATAGCGATTTTGCGTGTGGCAATATAGTTTGAAAACCCGATGCCGGTAATTTTCTTGAAGGCGCGGCTCAGATAGCAGGAGCTGACAAACGATTTTGCCGCCACGTCATCGAGCGTCAGGTTTCTGAGAATATTTTTCTCAATATGGAATTTCGCCCGTTCAATAAAATCGATATTGCCGGAGTAACTCTTGAAAGCGTAATCAAACAGTTCTTCGCTAATGGTCAGCAGGCTGATCATGATGCGGAAATAGCGGCTTTCCATCACGCCATACTGGTTGATGTCTTTGATCAACGCGGCGATTTTTCGGTTGGTTGGCGCTAATTTTTCCCCTTGCGCGGTCATATACTGGCTAACGATTTCCAGAAAATCGGTTACGTTTTTGCGCTTGTCTTCTTCCATCATATCCACCGGACAGGCGCCGTTGATGGTGTCAAAAATCAAGCTGTGCCATTGGGCATAATCGCAATTGTCTATCATGGCGAACACTTTTTGCTTCAGGGCGCGGGATTTTTCATTGTCTCCTTCGTCAAACGCCAGGGTTCTTTTGATGGTGTCGGTCAGGATGCTTTTTTTCACCGGTTTGAGCAGGTAATCATCCACTTTGAGGTTGTACATGCTGCGCACGATATCAAAGTCGTCATTGGCTGTGGTGACGATGACTTTGGTATCACTGTTTTTTTTCTTAAGGTATTCAATCACCTGGTTGCCATTCGGCAACGGAATATTAATGTCCACGAAGATCATGTCGATTTGACTCAACTGGTCGATCAACTGAATCGCTTTTTTACCGGTTGAGGCTTCATGGATCACCGCGTTTTCCACGCACTGGGAAATAATCCGTCGCAGGGATTCTAATTCGATGGGCTCATCTTCAACGATAACAATGTTAAACATATGTCCTCTTCCTGATATCAGGCTTCCAGCATCGGGAACCGAAGTTTAATGGTTGTACCCATCCTGGGTTTGTTAGGGCTCATGATTTCCAGGCCATAGCTTTCGCCAAATAACAGCTTCAATCTATTTTTTATGTTGTTAATGCCAATGCTGCCTTTTTGCAGATTTTGGTCGCCTGACAAAATACGGTTGATGGCATCCGGCGCGATGCCGTCACCGTTATCGGTGACTTCGATAATCACATCCTGGCCGTCGTCCGTGGCGCGGATCAGCAGATGGCTACTGCTGTCGCGTGGCTCTACCACGTAGTTGAAGAAGTTTTCCACCAACGGTTGCAGGATTAAAAACGGGCAAACCACATCCAGATATTTCTCCGGGATATCGCACAGGTAATCGAAGCGGTCGCTCATGCGTACTTTTTGGATCGACATATAACTGTTGACGTAATTCATTTCATTACGCAGCGTAATCAGGCCGTGATTATTTTTACGTAACAGATAACGCATCATGTCAGAGAAATCGTGCACCATGGTTTCGGTGCGCTGCGCATCTTCCAGAAAAGCTAACCGGCCAATGGTATTTAATACGTTAAATAAAAAGTGCGGGTTTATCTGGTAAGAGAGCGCTTTAAATTCGGCGTCATGTAATGAGCGCTCGATCTCTACGCGTTTTCTTAATTCATTGGTCAGTTCAAGATCTTTTTTACGCAATTCACGTTGGATATTATTGGCATGCGCCTGCTCGACCAGATAAGACGATACGTGCAATAACGTCGAGGCGGTAGATTCAAAACGGTCATACGGCATGCGACGCGTATTCTGGTGTAAATTAATTAACCACGGATTCTCTTCCCAGACTTCATTATTATTCAGGATATACGGAATACTTTGCTCTTTCTCTTCTTCGACTTTGACCTGGCCGGAAATAAACGCGCCGAGATAATGATCGTTAATCATGATCGGGACGGCGAATTCGACAAAACCGCAGTAGCAGCGATAGACCACCGGCTCACGGGCATGCATCGCGGCACGTCCGCCGGCGTTGTCGCTTTCATAACAGTGGTGCGCCAGCGTCGGGTTGAGACGCGAACGCGCGCAGAAGTCTGAAAAACCGCTGGGCTTAGTGACCGGGACGCCATTCTCATCCACCACTACCAGCGCGATCATCATCGATTTTGAAAAGTTGTCCTGCAGGGTCTGAAGGCGTTTTACATCCAAAAACTCATGTAATTTGTATTTATTTATCATACTTTCAGCCTGCATCTTTAAAGCATTATCGCATATTTAAAAATAAGCGATCTGGCGCAAAAAAATATTGAAATGGGTCACGGCAACAAAAATACGCATTAAAAATCATGTTAATGACCTATGTTTGATGTTGTTTGAATGTAACGAAAAAAGGTAATTATTTGTCGATTGGATTAATCTTAATAACAATCAAAAAGTTTAGCTTAGGGATTATTTTAATGTGAACCACTAACGTGACAGAATAAGGCTTTCCATTTGCTGGTTAACATTAATAGCGGCATAAGCATAACGGGTAATATATTAGCAGGCAGGAGCCTGACAGCAATATTTCAGTCAGCGATAAACGGGAATCCAGCTCGCAATCCTGTAATAAAGTCATTAAAAAAGGCGCTTCACGCGCCCGTTAAATGGTGTTTAGCTGCCCTGTACTACCCGGGGACGTCTACGCTGCGGTAGCACGGCGCGACGTGGCCCGCCGGGCCAGAATTTCCAGGGCGGCAACGACGCTCTGGCAGCATGCAGCCCCGCCAGTAGACGAACCGTTCCCGATGATGTGCGTGCATGGGAGCTGGCGGCATTGATTAACACCACGGTGCCGATGATCAGTGCAAGTCCCTGAGATTTCATGGCATTACTCGTCGTTGCGCAACGCCGTCAGGATCTGACGAGCAAAAAGGACAATGGCGTAAATCACGGCCATCAGCAGCGCGGAGAATATCAGCGCGCCGAGGGCGGTTTCCGGAAAATCGTTGGCAGAAATGGCTAATTGCAGACGTTCAATATTTGCCGGGTGAGCCGCTCCCAGATAAACCAGCAGCATTGCCCCCGTTACCAACGGATGACGGATAAGTGTGCTCAGCAGCGAACCAATGCCTTTAGCCAGCATGCGTGAAATCAAAGCAGGCAGGCTACTTTGTTTAGGATGAAACATGGAACCTCTCCAAAATACTCAGCGGGTAAGCAAACACGATGTACGCTTACCGCCAGCAGGCATCAGCGCCCGCCAAACAGGTATAAGATACCTGTTATCTGGAAACTTTCGAGTAAATACTTCTTAAGAACAGGGCGGAAGAAAAAGAGGTATTTCTGTCGGACAGGTGACGCACTCTCGCGCCCGCTGCGGAATGGCATTCAAAAACCGGGGGCCAGCCATGAACAATGATGGCCCCCGGTTTTTTTATTGAATAAACTGCTGCACATCCCCCTCGTAAGCGTTTTTAATCGCTTGCTGTGCGGCCCGCTCATAACCCAGATAGTTTAATAATAAATTACCTTCAGAGCGTTTCGTTTTATCATAATGTTCTTCCAGCAGCTCCAGTAACTCTCGGGCTTCATCATTAGCGACAAAACCTGTTTTATAATCGTTTACGTAAAGGTGGCCTTTGTGGTGCCAGAAACTGGTGACATTACTCCATAAAACGCGGAACTTCTCAGGGTCTCCCCCTAAGCAGGTTATATCATCGCATCCTAGCATAAATCCATGCTTAGCTGAACCCCAAAGCGTAGTGTCAAATAAGATCTCGGCATTAAAATAATAAAGTGAGTTTTCCCGACAGGCCTGGTCGAAATTTTTCCAACGTTTTTTACTGGTATCTTTTCTGATTGATTGCCACGCCGTACTGGCACTCTTTCCGTCGCACAGGTGCTCCGGAATGTTATCCATAAAGTCAGCCATGCTCAGGACGTGCTTCTGGCAATAAACGAGCGTGATCTTTTTCAGGCCGTTGATGTAGTCATCCACATCTAGTATCGAGCCGCTGTCACTCTGAGACGAAAGCTCTTTTCCCTGCTGAAGGGCTTCCAGCAAAGCCGTTGCCTGTTCTTTTTGAGCGGCTTCGAGCTGGCTGAGTCTGGCATTCTCATAGCGCTCCAGACAATGTATTAGAGTCTCATGATGCTGACTGAAAACCTGCCAATTATTTTTGCTTTTATCGATCGCAAGTTCGTTGTCGATAAACTGCTGTGTCAGAAATTTAATTCGGCTGGCATCGTCTTTCGCGCCAGTGATATATTCATCACTGCGGCGCGGCTTGTTCTTCTCCGTCGCCGGGGCATTAGCGGCCGAATTTGTGATTGCGCTAAAGGAATCCATTATTGTTCTAATAAAACTCATTTTTTTTCACCATCCAGATTAGTTTTTATTGTCTTTAAAATTAGCTCGGCTTCAGCAATATCCTGCTGCTGATACTCGATATTGGCTTCTGCATACAGATGCTTAATAAAGGCTTCAGTTTCCGTTTTCAGTGAATCGACCGACGCCGCCAGCGCTTTGCGTGAATCCTGCCAGTAGCGGGTAATATCCGTTTCCACATTGCTAAGCGTATTGCTGGATTCAAGACCTTTAACAACTGATTTAGCGAGCGCCTTTTTCCAGTTGGCGAACAGTCGGTAAACCAAAAGACCGACCACGGCGGCAATGGCCACGCCCCATGCGACCGGGCCACCGGTTGCGGCAACCAGCGTTGGCAAGGTAGTGACCGAACTGGTAATCCCCAGTGATGTCAGGACACCGGCGGCTTTGCCGACTAAAATGTAGGCACCTAAGTTGCTGGATATGGTGGCGACGTAGCCCGCCATCGCACCGAAACTGGTTAATCCGGCCATCCCGCCGACGAAAGCGGAGTAAGCATCGAAATCGGACGTGGCGGAAAGGGAAATGTCAGTCTCCCGCATACTCGTGTTGGCTGCGCCATGGGCGGAAGGGACGATTTTCTGCCATGCCTGGACTACGCTTTCCACTTCAAGGCTGAACCTGCGGGTGCTCTCTTCCATAACGCGACGGAATTTGCTTTCGAAGTGATTACCCAGCGCTTTATTGATAGCACGTTTCGCTTCATCTTTATCGTCAAAACGATTTTCGATAAAACGGTACATACTCTCTTCATTACAAAGTGAATAGAAAATATCCCGAATGCGCTCGATATCTTCTTCGGCGTAGCCTGGGCAGTGATTGCCGATCTCAGTAAAACGAGCGATTAACGCGTCGGAGCCCTCGCGAAATCGCGCATCCTGTTGCTTGATATCCTCCTTTTTCTCCTGAACAGAACGGCTGCTTTGTTGTAGTTCCTGCAACGCTAATGCGATCCGGGCTTGAATGCGTTTATTTATGGTTTCTACCCGGTTATTAATCAGCGCCGTTCGGTTAGCAAGGAGATAATTAATCACCTCTTTCAGGCGCGCATCAAAGGCTTCGCAGTAGTGATTATTTTCCCGGAAGAAAGGCAACATTCTGCTGGCCCAGACGGACGCGTCCGGCCGGGTTAACTTTTGAGGATTGCTGGGATTATTTAGCTGATGTTCCCATTCATCATACAGAGTATGCGAAAAGTTTTTCGTCAGATGATTGGCTGCGGTACGGAATGTGGCGTCGTTCGCCTCGGCGGTAATTTGATCATAGCTGTGGGTTTTCAGGATAATCAAGTTGGCCAGCGGCTTGTCCCCTTCAAGAGGGACTTTATGCATTAAGATATTTTGTAAGAAGTCGGGATCTTCGTCACGCATAAACTTAGTGGTGGCGGAGGCGAAAATAAGGCCATCCACCAGTGAAATCGCACTCATGGCTTTGGCTTTATCATTAAGGATTTCTTCGCTGGAACACCCTTCAATTTCATCATACATCTCGGGTTCAATTAACTGCCCTGGCGTATCAAGCAACCAGATATTTTCGAGAATCGCGAAATTTTCAAACACGACAACCATATAAGCTTGCGGATTAAGAACGTTATCATTTTCATCCTTTTCACCATAAGATTTGATCAGCTCTTTGCCGCCAGAATCAAGCAGATAATTCATTAGCATTTTCTGGTCGAAAATCATATGGGGTTTGAAGCCCGTTTTAAAAATAAACACGGATTTATGTTTATCCAGATAGTCGGGTTTATCCTGGGTATGCATAAGTAGCGTGACAAGACAGGTGGCGGGTTGCCATTTCGCCGGGAGGATTTCGCTACCCAGAATATAGTTTAGCAGTGTCGATTTCCCTGCGTCTGATGGCCCCATCGCGCTCAGGACGGGTTTGGCATGAATATCCTTGAGATTGTCTTTGAGTTCGGAGATATCTTTGGTGATACTGCTGTTTTTTATAAATGGATTAGCGGTATTTGATAGCGTGGCAATCGATTTTTCCAGGTACTGTATCAATTCTTTTTTATTTCTCATCATAATCTCTTTTTGCTGTGTGTAATTTTCATTTAAAGAAGAGTTATTTAACTGCGCCTGTAAACAATCAGTAATGAATTCCTGGATTTTTTCAGGTGCAACGATGCGAAGGTAGGCCAGCACCAGTTCTAAATTTTGTGACAGCGGTGCTTGCTCAATACGCGAAACCTGCTTTTGGGTCAGAATATTTTCTCCTGCCCGTTCGGCAACTTCCTGTTGGCTTAAACCTGCTTTATCGCGCCACATCTTCAGTTTATCGTTCATTGCAATGCCCACCATTTTCAGACCGGTATGTCTAAAATAGCAACCTATGAATGTTGAATCCAGACGCATAGGTCTAAATAACTGCCTATTCTGGTAGGGAGTACCATGTGTTTTGTTTAAATAGATGATTAATAAAGATAAATAATTTAACTGATACTAAGTTTTTATTTTGATAATGGTTATCAATTGCGTTTGTGGGGCCGTGATGATAACGTTTAGTCCCCCTATTTCGCAGCTAACCCCGGTATGAACGACGCAACGTTATTAATGCAGTCCTCTCCTCAGCCGCAGAAAAAAGTTTTTTTAGTCAGCGACTTCCTGGGATTTGGCGAGCGTTACGGTATTGATTACCGCTTCCCGTTGCTGGCTTCCCCGCATCAGGCCGATGCGCCGGTTTTGCAGGGTGATGTGGAAGAGATCGCCCTCGCGCCCGGTATCTCTTTGACGCATTCGGATGTCCAGGTACTTCAGCCTTACGAAACGTTTTCACGCTATAGCAGCCCACTGTATACCCTGGTGGTGCTGGAAGGCTGCGTTGTTTTAACGCTTAACGGTCAGGAGTATGTGGTGCGCGCCGGAATGGCGTTTAGCTCCAGCCTTTATGAGCATCAGACCATGAATGCGCGGCATACGGCGGAATGTAAGCTGAAAACCCTGTCGCTGGGCGTTTTTCCGGGCGATGCCTGGCGCAACGGGATGCTGGATTCGCTGCTGCGGGAGTGGGAAATGCGCGGACCGTCGACGTTTGTCTGGCAGGTGCCGGGCTTTTTGCTTTCCGGGCTGGCGCACGTTCGCCAGAGTAAGGCTCACGGCGTCGCGCGGCAATTAATGCTGGAGGGCCTGATGCTCCAACTGCTGGGCCAGGGGTTGAGCGCGCGTCAGGAAAACGCCCAGCGCAGCGGCGCGCCGGTTCGTTGTGAGCAACACCGTCTGGAGCGGGTGCGAGAACGGCTGGAAAGCGCGCCGGAGCGCGATTATTCGCTGGCTGAGCTGGCGGCGCAGGCGGCGATGAGCCCCAGCAGTTTGCGTAGCAAGTTCCGCCAGGCCTATGGCTGCACGGTGTTTGATTATTTACGCGATTGCCGGCTGGCGCTGGCACGCCGCTATTTACTGGAAGGCCATAGCGTCCAGCACGCCGCCTGGATCTCGGGCTATCAGCACGCCACTAATTTTTCCACCGCTTTTCGTCGCCGCTATGGCGTCTCACCCGGCAATATTCGCCCCGGCGGCTAACCCATTTTCTTCCTCTTTGCGAATAACACCGCAACGGTTTGGCAGCGCGCATAGGCATTCTGGCGGCGCGCATAGCCGTTTGCGATTCAAAAAAGGTAATAATTCTTATTAACAATTAGAAATGCTTTCTGGAGATGTTCATGTTCGCTAAATCGCGGCTGGCGCTGCTGGTGGGATGGGTTACCGGCAGCCTCACTTTTCCCTTAATGGCGCAGGATACGCAAAAAACCGATACCCTTGTGGTTACGTCACAGATGCTGAGCGGTGCCACCAAAGTGGCAACGCCGGATATTGAAACGCCACAGTCGGTGTCCATCATCACGCGCGGGCAGTTCGAAGAGCAAGGCGCTACCAGCGTGCGCCAGGCGGTGAGCTATACGCCGGGGGTTTACAGCAACCAGATCGGCGCATCGAATCGCTTTGACTATATCGTGTTGCGCGGTTTTTCGGATGGCAGTCTCGACAACGTTTATCTCGACGGCCTGAAGATGATGGGCGATACCAACTCTCACAGCTCGCTGGTGGTTGATCCGTGGTTCCTGGAAAATATTGAAGTGGTGCGCGGCCCGGCTTCTGTGCTGTATGGGCGCTCATCGCCGGGCGGCATTGTGGCGCTGACCTCGCGTAAACCTTCGTTCGATCCGGGCGGGGAGATTAAACTTTTCGCCGGGAATAATGAGCAGCGCGGGGCGATGTTCGACGTCACCGGCCCGCTGGACGATAACGATCGCGTGGCGGTGCGCCTGAGCGGCATGACCCGTTACGCCGATTCCCAGTTCGATCCGCTAAAAGAAGAGCGTTATGCGCTGATGCCCAGCCTGACCTGGCGCATTACCGATAATACGCGCCTTGATCTGATGGCTTATCTGCACCGCGATCCAGAGGGCGGCAATCATTCTGGTTTGCCCTATGACGGTACCGTGGTTGCGCATGACGGCAATAAAATCTCCAACACCTTCTTTGAAGGCGAGGACGATTATGACAAATACGACCGTCGCGAGAACATGGTTGGCTATAACATCGAACATCTGTTCGATAGCGGTTGGTCGGTACGCCAGAAGCTGCGTTATCTGCATACCAAAGTGGAGCTCAACCAGGTCTATGCGGCGGACTGGCTGAATGCAACCGAGCTGAATCGCGGCTATTCCGGATCGGACGAGAAGATGAACGCCATCACCCTGGATAACCAGATTGATGGCAGTTTCGATACCGGAGCGATTAACCATCGCGTATTGATTGGCATGGATTATCAGGATCGCAGCAACCACACCACCGGTTACTATGGCGCGTTCCCGCCGATTAACGCATTCCATCCGGTTTACGGCGCGCAGCCCGATTACATCACCCAATACAGTAAAGAGAAACACAAGCTGCGCCAGACCGGATATTACCTTCAGGATCAGATGTCGCTTGACCGCTGGCGTCTGACGCTCGGCGGCCGCTACGACCAGGTAAGCGTGTCGAATATCGATAATTTCAACAACACCCGCAGTGATTTGGATAAGAACAACTTCAGCAGCCGCGCGGCGCTGTTGTACCTGTTTGACAGCGGCGTTGCGCCGTACGTGAGCTACTCCACCGCCTTTACGCCAACCAGTTTTGCCGATGAGAACGGCAATATTCTGGAGCCGATGAAGGGCAAACAGTGGGAAGCGGGCGTGAAATATGAACCTGAAGGGTGGAACAGCCAGTTCAGCGCCTCGGTGTTCCGCATCAATCAGAAAAACATCGCCACCAAAGAGGAACCTACCGACCCGTATCGATCCATCGGGGAAATTGAATCCGAGGGCGTGGAGCTGGAAGCGGTAGGGCAGTTGACCGACAGCCTGCGGATGCAGGCGGCGTATACCTACACGGATATTCGTTACAAGAAGAGCAGCCCGGAAGAGCAGGGGAAACGTGCCGTTTACGCGCCGCGCAATATGGCCAGCGGCTGGTTGAGCTATGACGTGAAAACCGGTCCGCTGGACGGACTGACCGTCGGCTCCGGTGTGCGGTATGTGAACGGCGTAACCAGCGATCGCCAGAACAATCATACGCTGCCGTCGTATACCTTGGTGGATATGATGGTGGGTTATGACCTGTCGAAACTGGGCGTGAGCGGCTTAAGCGCACAGCTTAATGTTAATAATCTGACCGATAAGCGCTACGTGGCGGCCTGTAACTCACTCTCGTACTGCTATTTTGGCGCTGAACGCAGCATTGTTGGCAGCGTATCGTGGAAATTCTGATCGGGATTTAACCATCCCGTTATAACACCAGCCAGCCGCAGCACCGCGGCTGGCTTAATCTGTAGTACGCCCCTCTGGGCGCGGGTAGAGTTTTAAACCGGGTGTATCGGGAACGAGGAGTCAGAGGGGAGCCCACTGGCTCCTGTTTTATTTTGGCAGGAAATGATGATGCAATATCTCAATTCCGGCGCTGACAGGTAGGTTTGTGCGCGGGATTTGCTATGGTGAAAGAGGCTCATTTATTACGTGGTTAATTTTAAGGATAAGACTATGCCAGCAGTAATTGATAAAGCATTGGACTTCATTAACGGTATGAATACTTCAGCGCCTGTGCCACAACCGATGGATGAAAGCACGGCCAAGGGATTGCTCAAGTATTTAAACGAATTGGGCGTGCCGGCCAGCGCACAGGATGTGACGGCAAGGGGGCTTCAGGAGGGCTGGGATGCGGGGTTCACACAGAAAGTCGCCGGATGGGCTGAGAAAATCGCCTCTGGTAACCGGGTAATAATTAAAAACCCGGAGTACTTTTCATCGTACATGCGGGAGCAATTGCGGTCGCTGGTTTGAGTGGGTTGGCGGCAAACTGATTTTGCTGGCTGTGCCGCACACCAGATAATCCCAAAATAACAAAGGGCTTGCATTTTTAATGCAAGCCCTTGTTTTATGTGGTTACTCCTGAAAGAGAGATTTATTCAATTGGGCAACTGGCCTGATCTGACCGACTGATTTGTGGTGGCAAGGGGAAGGGGGCTCCATCATGCATCGGTACCCCTCTGCTCAAATCAATATCCCAGTCAGCCCAGAAATAGGGTAGTTTCCCTTGTCGGACCTCACCGAGTAACTTTGTGAACCAACCCGCATAGGCCCAGTCATCCCCTTTCCCGGCACGCGCAAGTTCCGGGAACTGGCGTAAAAACTGTTGCGCCATCTCTAATGCGGAAAGTGATTTTACATCTTGCCATTCAAAAGGTTGCCAGCCAGAACCGCTTGTATAACGGGCAATCTCTCGCTCATTACCACCATGAGGCTGGGCGGTGCCTGAAACGAATGCAGAGCGTGGTGCCCATTCCAGTCGCCAATAGCAGCCTGATGGTGATATGTAAGGAAAAATACGGATTCTTTGATAACCCAGAATATGTAACTCATGCGTCATTTCAATCATGCGAATACAGGGTTGAATACTGTCATCAATGATCGGTTGCCGACGGTTTTTTGTATCAACCCGGTTATGCCAGCCCTGAAGTTTTTGAACCAGGTAAAGTATTTCATCCAGTATATCAAGCCGACGTATCCATGCCTGAGGCATGTCCTTTAGACCGTATTTGGCCCCCCAAAGCTGGCCGGCGATGGAGGCAGTTGAATCACTGTCTCCGTCGTGATTGGTTGCTCGTATGAGTGTATCGCGGAAACTCTGGCCTGAAAGAAAGGCATACATACCAATTGCCAGCGCTTCGTCACCCACCCAGCCTTGTCCCAACTGCCGAATAGCCTCATGTGGATTGAAACGCATTTTACGGGCAAGTTTTTGAGCTAACAGATAATGGCCTATATTGGCTGCCTTTCCATAGACATGTCCCCATTCGCTGCCGTCACTATAGCTATTACGAACAGCGAGGTGCTTCTCTTCACCTTCGATTAAGCGAGCAACAATTCTGGGCAAAACACCTGAAGAAGCCCAGCCATCAACGTGACCATGAGTCAATGCCGCCGCACGGGCAGCGAGATCGAACAGATCAATGTTCTGCAAAAAACCTATGGGAGCGGTGCGCATCACGCCACCGCAGCCTTTTGAGTCATTTATCGGGTTTTCGATACTGCCTGCTCCGCCCGCTTTTAGTGCGGACAGGCATGTATTCCCGGGAGCACGCCTTGCTCGCATGGCTGCTCGTGAAGCCAGCCATCCGAAATGTGATCCTGGCTCGCTTTGCTGGGTATCATACCAGTCGAGATAAGCGTGGCGGATTTCTTCAAGTGCACGAGATTGGTTAATCGCACCCTGTTCATCGGTAGACCGCAGAATACCTTCAAGGGTAAACAAGGTCATTTGAGTATCATCACTGACCACCAGTTTTCCCTGTTGCAGAATGGGTTTGGTCAGCCCTTCATTGCCAAAGTGCTGGCGAATTTTTTCGAGTGAATCAAATTCGACGGCATAGCCGAAAGCATCACCGACCGCACCACCCAGTAAGCAACCTAAAACGCGATCCAACCAGGCATCATTATGTGGAAGGGGTAGAGAAGTGAGATAGTGCTTGTGAATAGTGGCTTCCAGAGTGCCCGGTCGGGCCTCGCGAACTAATGCCATAGCCTGTTCAGCTGGCATACCGAATTCAATTAAGAGTCTTGCTGAAATAAGCCCGGTGCGCCCGAGGCCGCTACGGCAATGGACAAGAACGCGTTTTCCTTCGCGAAGAAGCATACGTAATCGAAGGCCAGCATAAACCCAGTGACGTTCGAATATTTCATCTGGCATTGCTTGATCGAGAATAGGCAACTGAAACCAGAGCATATCTCTGGCCTCAACTTCGTTACCCAAGTCCTCGACGTGCAAACTGGCAAGTTCTTCATCTGCCATCAGGCTCACAACGGCAGTTGCCCCCCAGGATTTTATAAGATCCAGGTCAAGTGCGAGGTCTCGCTGAAACTGTCCTGATAAAGCATTTTGCTGATGCTTTCCCGGGCAAATTGTCATACCGATGAGCCCCTGGCTATCAGGTACTTCAACCGAGGCGATGACTAAAGGGCTATTAAGACTACTTAGTGTCATACGAACTCCATGGGTAGCGATAAGGCCACCAGGGGCAGGAAAATAAATCGGCCTGTCTTTACTTTATTAACTCCATTATTTATTTGAAATAAAAAATGATACAGGACGTTTTGATAGCGAGCATTTATCTGCTTTTACTATGTAGTAATTTATAATCATATTGCATACGAAACCGGAAGATGCCAAAGAGAAGTTTCTACTGCGCGCCAGCGAGCTTTCCTTCTTCAACATCTCGAAGATGGAGCCTGGCAAGAGGGGACAGAACGACATCAAAGCCAACCAGGAAAGCTATGTATAATCGTTTTCACCGGACGCGCGTGAAATCTTTGAACACTTCAATTTCAGTGAATTTGTCGATCTATAGCTTTAAGCGCTGAGCCCGTTATTATGGATATTTGTTAACCAAAGGTACCCATTCATACTGCTTGAAAATATCCTGTCAATATCCTGGAAAAAACAAAGGGCCTGCATTTTTAATGCAAGCCCTTGTTTTATTTGGTGGCCCCTGTTGGGTTTGAACCAACGACCAAGCGATTATGAGTCGCCTGCTCTAACCACTGAGCTAAGGGGCCGTGGCGCAGGATTATAATGGATGTACTGTTCTCAATCCAGCCATTACCGTGCGGCTGCTGCTTTTATCAGCAATTTAAACGCGGTCTTTTATACTTTAAGAATCCGTAAGTTATCGGGAGTAAGCATGATTAGCGATATTTTAGCCCCCGGGTTAAGAGTGGTGTTTTGCGGGATTAACCCGGGTAAATCTTCTGCCCATACCGGATTCCATTTTGCGTATCCAGGTAATCGATTCTGGAAGGTTATCCACCAGGCTGGGTTTACCGATAAACAACTGCTTCCGGAAGAAGAGCAGCAATTGCTGGATACCCGCTGCGGGATCACCATGCTGGTGGAACGCCCAACGGTGCAGGCGAATGAGGTTGGGCTGCATGAGTTGCGCACCGGTGGACGCGAGCTTATCCGTAAAATCAACGATTATCAGCCGGCTGCACTGGCGGTATTAGGCAAAAAAGCTTTTGAGCAGGCATTCAGCCAGTGTGGTGTGAAATGGGGCAAGCAGGCGTTAACCATCGGTGAGACAGAGGTATGGGTGTTGCCCAATCCCAGCGGGTTAAATCGCGCATCGCTTGAGAAGCTGGTGGAAGCGTACCGGGAACTGGACGAAGCGTTAATGACTCGGGGCTTATAGACCGGCAGTCGGTGCTGCCGGCCTGAACATCAATTTCCCAGCTGTGCTGCTTGCTCAAGCATCGCCTGACCTAACGCGCTTTCGATGCGGTAGCACAGGGTTGCCATTCGGGACGCGTAAACGTTCATTACCAGTTGGTTTGTCTGCGGGTTCAAATCTTCTTTAACGGAAAGGAACTGGCTGGTTTTACTGGTGAGCTCACTCATTTCACGGCTGTATTTATTCCAACTGCGCGAATTATAAGTTTGTAATGCCGCCAAAGATTTGGTGCAAGTTTCGTTAGCCGTCAGGCTGGTGCCTTTTTCCGGAACAGCTGAGGGTTGCGGCTCGACGACCTCAGCCTGAACCGGAGCGGGCGTGACCAGCGACTTGGGTGCGGTTTGGTGAGTGGTGGCGCAGCCAGCCAGCATCAGGCTGAAAATCAAAAGGCCGATTTTTTTCATTTGAAGGAGATTCCTAAGCTGATGAATCTTAAACAGATGGAATGAAAATGTATCCGGCTACGTTACAGTATGAAATATTCACCTGACAACTGGTTTCCTTTAAAAAACCGTGTCTGTTCAATGAATCTTTAGAGGCATTGCCCGCTAATATGAAGGCGAAAAAAAAGCTGCACCGAAATGCAGCTTTTAAATGTGAGTGGAAGAGTCTAACGATTAATCGTCGAGGAAGCTACGCAGCACTTCAGAACGGCTCGGGTGACGCAGTTTACGCAGCGCCTTGGCTTCGATCTGACGGATACGTTCGCGGGTTACGTCAAACTGTTTACCCACTTCTTCCAGCGTGTGGTCGGTGTTCATGTCGATACCGAAACGCATACGCAGCACTTTCGCTTCACGGGCGGTCAGGCCAGCCAGCACATCGTGCGTGGCGGCACGCAGGCTCTCAGTGGTAGCCGAATCCAGCGGCAGTTCGAGGGTGGTGTCCTCGATGAAATCCCCTAAATGCGAATCTTCATCGTCGCCGATCGGCGTTTCCATGGAGATTGGCTCTTTAGCGATTTTCAGTACTTTGCGGATTTTATCTTCCGGCATCAGCATACGCTCGGCCAGCTCTTCCGGCGTCGGCTCGCGGCCCATCTCCTGCAGCATCTGGCGAGAGATACGGTTGAGCTTGTTAATGGTCTCAATCATATGCACCGGAATACGGATGGTGCGCGCCTGATCCGCGATAGAGCGGGTGATGGCCTGACGGATCCACCAGGTGGCATAGGTCGAGAACTTATAGCCGCGGCGGTATTCGAACTTATCTACCGCTTTCATCAGGCCGATGTTGCCTTCCTGAATCAGGTCGAGGAACTGCAAGCCACGGTTGGTGTATTTCTTAGCGATAGAAATGACCAGACGCAAGTTCGCTTCAACCATCTCTTTCTTCGCACGGCGGGCTTTTGCTTCACCGATGGACATACGACGGTTGATATCTTTAACCTGCTCAATGGTCAGGCCGGTTTCTTCTTCGATCTGCTGCAGTTTTTGCAGGCTGCGATGCACATCTTCAGCCACTTCTTTCAGCTTTTCAGACCACGGTTTATTCATGGCCAGCGCGGCGGTGAACCAGGTTTCGCTGGTTTCATTGCCAGTAAACAGCGTGATGAAGTTCTTCTTCGGCATTTTGCACTGTTCAACGCACATCTTCATGATGATACGTTCCTGAGTACGCACGCGGTCCATCATGGTACGCATGCTGTTAACCAGGTAATCGAACTGCTTCGGCACCAGACGGAACTGTTTGAAGACTTCAGACAGCTTCAGGATCTCTTCCTGAGCGGCTTTATCACTGCGGCCTTTCGCTTTGATGACAACGCGCGCGGCTTCGTACTGGGTGCGCAGTTCGCTGAACTTCTCACGGGCCAGTTCCGGGTCGATGGTGTTGTCGTCATCGCTGCTGTCGTCGGAATCGTCGTCTTCGTCTTCGTCGTCATCATCTTCCAGCTCTTCGCTGGACAGTTCTGAGCCCACGTGAGTCGCGGTCGGCGCGAGATCTTCTTCTGCGTTCGGGTCGACAAAACCGGTGATCAGGTCAGACAGGCGCGCTTCGCCCGCTTCAACGCGATCGTACTGCTCCAGCAGATAGGTGATGGCTTCCGGGTACTCGGCAACAGAACACTGAACCTGGTTGATCCCGTCTTCAATGCGTTTAGCGATGTCGATTTCGCCTTCGCGGGTCAACAGTTCAACAGTACCCATTTCACGCATGTACATACGAACCGGGTCGGTGGTGCGCCCGATTTCAGACTCAACGCTGGACAGTACCTGGGCAGCAGCTTCTTCTGCATCTTCATCAGTGCTGTTTGAGTTTTCAGCAAGCAGCAGATCATCGGCGTCCGGTGCTTCTTCCATCACCTGGATGCCCATGTCATTAATCATTTGGATGATGTCTTCGATCTGATCGGAGTCGACGATATCTTCCGGCAGATGGTCATTGACCTCGGCATAGGTCAGATAGCCTTGCTCCTTACCACGAGTGACGAGAAGCTTCAGCTGTGACTGCGGGTTTTGCTCCATAAGACGGTATCCACACTTATTTCATGAGGGTTGTGTCGGCAGGCGTGACCGCCAACAATAACGAGCGAGGGCTGATTTATTTTCATGCCGCAGCACCTCTTTGCGGCCTTCGGGGGTTCACCCGAACGATAATCGGCAGTTAAGCCGCGGAATTCATTTTTTTGCCAGTTCCTGGTTCAATCTCCAGAGCTCCCGGCGTTCTTCGCTGCTTAAACCGTGCGTGCGCTCGCGAGCGATAAGCTCTTCCTGGCGCTGTTCAAGCATCGAATCAAACATATGGTTGAGTGAGTCGGTGAACGTTTTTTCTGCAATGTCCTTATCTGCTATATCGTCCCACATCGACAGTTTTTCAAGGGTGGCGGCCTCTTTTGTACCGCGATATTGCTCCAAAAGCTGGCCGGTGGTCAGACCTGGCTGTGACAAACAAGTGTTGACCAGTTCTGCAAATAAGCCAAGCCCAGGCAGTTTGTCTTTGTCCAACGCATCCAGCGGCGGCACCTGCGGTGCCAGCTCAGGATTCTGTAACAGCAGTCCTATCAGTATACGCATGGTTGTGCGTTTTAGCGTCGGCGCGGTACGCGCTAAGGCGTCGGCCTGCTTCGGCATCAGGCGCTCCAGCGCGCTGTCATCCAGGATACCGAGCTTTTTTCCTAATTCCTGGCGCAGGTAAATTCGCAGCGTCTCGCCAGGCACTTGCGTGATCAGCGGTAGCGCCAGCGTGCTTAACTGCGCGCGGCCATCCGGCGTGCTTAAATCCACCTGTGGCATCAGGCTGTTAAACAAGAAGGTTGAGAGCGGCTGAGCCTGATCCATACGCGCTTCAAACGCGTCTTTACCTTCTTTACGTACCAGCGTATCCGGGTCTTCGCCGTCGGGCAGAAACATAAAGCGTAATTGCCGTCCGTCGGTCATATAAGGCAGCGCCGTTTCCAGCGCGCGCCATGCCGCATCCCGTCCGGCCCGGTCGCCGTCATAACAGCAAATGACGTTGTTGGTCACCCGAAACAACAACTGAATATGGTCAGCCGTAGTGGAGGTGCCTAATGACGCGACCGCATAGTTGATGTCGTATTGCGCCAGCGCAACCACATCCATATAGCCTTCGACCACCAGCAGGCGCGCCGGTTCAGGGCTGCTCTGCTGCGCTTCATAAAGGCCATACAACTGGCGGCCTTTATGGAAAATATCGGTTTCCGGCGAGTTCAAATATTTAGGCTGGCCGTCACCCAACACGCGACCGCCAAAACCAATCACCCGGCCTCGTTTATCGCGAATCGGGAACATGACCCGCTCGCGGAAACGGTCATAACTGCGCCCGCGATCGTTGGTAACCAACATGCCGGCATCAATCAGCGACTGACGATTTTCCTCGTTGCCGCCGAAGCGCTTGAGCACGTTGTCCCACCCGGCCGGCGCATAACCGATAGCGAAGCGCGAAATGACATCGGCGCTTAAACCGCGTCGGGAAAGATATTCACGCGCGTCACTGGCATTCGGTTGCGTCAGGGATTGTTGATAAAACGTACTCAGGCCATCCAGCAGTTGATACAGGTTCTGCCGCTGATGGCGTTCTATCTGGCTCGGCCCGGTACCCGCCTCGTAAGGCACGTCCAGGTTATGCATGGCCGCCAGCTCTTCAACGGTTTCGACGAACTCGAGCTTGTCGTAGTTCATCAAAAAGTCGATGGCGTTACCGTGCGCGCCACAGCCAAAGCAATGGTAGAACTGCTTTTCGCCGTTTACGGTAAATGAAGGCGTTTTCTCATTATGGAACGGACAGCACGCGTGGTAATTTTTGCCCTGTTTCTTGAGCTTTACCCGCGCGTCAACGAGGTCGACGATATCGGTACGAGCCAGCAGGTCATTAATAAAGACACGTGGGATTCGTCCAGCCATAAGCCCCATTTACCCGTTAACTTTCTGCTTGCCATGAAATGCGATCGCACGACGACGATGCGGGGCAAAAAGCGTAGGGATGTCAGTTCATAAACGAAAATAAGCCGCGCATTCCTTTCGGAAGCACGGCCTTTACAACTACAACTCGGTCTGAAAGGAGGGGAGTCCCCTCCAGAGATTAGTACAGACGAGTACGGCGTGCGTTTTCGCGAGCCAGTTTCTTCGCGTGACGTTTCACAGCAGAAGCTTTGGCGCGTTTACGTTCGGTAGTCGGTTTTTCATAGAACTCACGACGACGAACTTCCGCCAGAACACCTGCTTTCTCACAGGAACGTTTGAAGCGACGCAGTGCTACGTCGAACGGCTCGTTTTCACGTACTTTAATTACCGGCATGTGCCTCTCACCTTTGATTAAATCGGTTTGCTGCTGGCATCAACGCCAGCTTAATTCAAAATGGTGCGGAATTTTACTGCAACTGCTGATGCTTTGTAAAGCAACAGGAGGAACAAAAACCGCTTTTCGGTGGCATTCTTACAGGGGCGGGGATTATACACTATCCCGCAGGCCGATGAGCAATGTTTTACAATGGCGACCTCTGCGCATACACTGCGGCGCAGGCAAAAGAGGTAAAAATAAGCATGCGTGTATTGGGTATTGAAACATCCTGCGATGAAACCGGCATCGCCATTTACGACGATGAAAAGGGGCTGTTGGCTAACGAACTGTATAGCCAGGTAAAACTGCACGCGGATTACGGCGGCGTGGTGCCGGAACTGGCGTCCCGCGATCATGTGCGTAAAACCGTGCCCCTGATTCAGGAAGCGATGAAAAACGCCGGGCTCAACGCCCGCGATATCGACGCGGTGGCCTATACCGCAGGTCCTGGCCTGGTGGGCGCGCTGCTGGTTGGCGCAACCGTCGGGCGCGCGCTGGCCTTTGCCTGGAATGTGCCTGCGGTGCCGGTGCATCATATGGAAGGACACCTGCTGGCGCCGATGCTGGAAGAGAATCCGCCTGAATTTCCGTTTGTCGCGCTGCTGGTCTCCGGCGGTCATACCCAACTGATTTCCGTGACCGGCATCGGCCAATACCAACTGTTGGGCGAGTCCATTGACGACGCCGCTGGCGAAGCCTTTGATAAAACCGCCAAACTGCTGGGCCTGGATTACCCCGGCGGCCCGATGCTGTCGAAACTGGCCGCCAACGGCACTCCCGATCGCTTTACTTTCCCGCGTCCGATGACCGACCGTCCGGGGCTGGACTTTAGCTTCTCGGGTCTTAAAACCTTTGCCGCCAACACCATTCGCGACAATGCGCCCGATCCGCAAACCCATGCGGACATCGCCCGCGCGTTCGAAGACGCGGTGGTGGATACGCTGATGATCAAATGCCGCCGCGCGCTGGAGCAAACCGGCTTTAAGCGGCTGGTAATGGCGGGCGGCGTCAGCGCCAACCGCACGCTGCGTGCCCGACTGGCTGAGATGATGAAAAAACGTGGTGGCGAAGTGTTCTACGCGCGCCCGGAATTCTGCACTGATAACGGCGCGATGATCGCTTATGCGGGCATGGTGCGTTTAAAAGCGGGCGGCGAAACCGATTTAAGCGTCTCGGTGCGTCCGCGCTGGCCGCTGGCGGAGTTACCCGCCGCATAAAAGACAAGAAGAGCTTAGCGCTCTTCTTTTTTTTGCTTTCTTTTTAGCTTATGCCAGATTTTGGTTTCCTGTCCGCGCCATAAACGCTGAATATTGTCGTGATGGCGCAGCAAAATCAGGCAGGAGAGCATCGAAACCGGGAAGGTAAACTGGGGTTTAAACCACCAGACGTAAAACGGCGCAATCAGTGCGCTGACGATAGCACCCAACGACGAGTAACCGCTAAGCAGCACGCTGAGCAGCCAGGTGCCCGCCATCACGCCGGTGAGATCCCAGCCAATGGGCGCAATGGCCCCAAATGCCGTGGCGACGCCTTTGCCACCGCGAAAGCCAAAGAACACCGGCCAGATATGGCCCAGACAGGCGGCGATGGCGACTAATCCTAACCAGAACGGGGAAAGACCGAGCGCGTAAGCGCCCCAGACCGGCAGCATGCCTTTCAGCACATCGAAAATCAGCACCGCTACGGCTGCTCCCTTGCCACCTATGCGTAATACGTTGGTCGCCCCGGGATTACCGGAACCGCTGTCGCGCGGATCGGGCAAACCTGCGATACGGCAGACCAAAATGGCGCTGGAAATTGAGCCGCAAAGGTACGCAAGGAGGATCATTCCAGGCGCGATTGCACTCATAACGCTGTTCCGTTTTGAAAATGTCGTTTTATTCTCTGCATCTGTGGATAATACGCATAATTTGCCGGAAGTGGTATCCGGGCGCGCTAAAAACAGGCAGGTGATGATGGATATAGTATTTATAGAGCAACTTTCGATAATCACCACTATTGGTGTTTACGACTGGGAGCAAACAATCGAACAGAAGTTAATGTTCGATATCGAAATGGCCTGGGACAATCGTCCGGCAGGTAAAAGCGACGACGTCGCGGATTGCCTGAGCTATGCCGACGTGAGCGAGGCGATTATCCAGCACGTTCAGGGTGGCAAATTTGCGCTGGTGGAGCGCGTGGCGGAAGAGGTGGCGGAACTGCTGCTTACCCGCTTCAACACGCCATGGGTGAAAATCAAAATCAGCAAACCTGGCGCGGTAGCGCAGGCGGCTAACGTGGGCGTTATCATTCAGCGTGGCCATAATCCTAATCAAATCATTTAAATTAATAATTATTAAACCTAACGCGGCTATACCTGTCATATAGCTCGAGCTTTTACGGCATGCGCACAGCGCCCGCCGTTTTTTTTGATTTTTTTGGGGTACGAGGACATTTCATGGGCGATTTGCATTCGCTGGTCATCGCGGCGATTCTCGGCGTCGTTGAAGGCTTAACCGAGTTTCTGCCGGTTTCCAGCACCGGGCATATGATTATTGTGGGCCACCTGTTAGGTTTTGAAGGGGAAACGGCCAAGACGTTTGAAGTGGTCATTCAGCTGGGATCGATTCTGGCCGTGGTGGTGATGTTCTGGCGTCGCTTGTTCAGCCTGATCGGCATTCATTTTGGCCGTCCGCCCCATGAAGGCCTGGGACGTGGTCGGTTGTCGTTAATTCATATCCTGCTGGGCATGATCCCCGCCGTGGTGCTGGGGCTGGTGTTCCACGATCTGATCAAATCGCTGTTTAATCCGATCAATGTGATGTACGCGCTGGTGGTTGGCGGGGTGTTGCTGATAGCGGCGGAACTCTTTAAGCCTAAAGAGCCGCGCGCGCTCGGGCTGGATGATATGACTTATCGCCAGGCCTTTACCATCGGTTGTTTCCAGTGCCTGGCGCTGTGGCCCGGTTTTTCACGTTCCGGCGCGACCATCTCCGGCGGGATGCTGGTGGGCGTTAGCCGTTACGCCGCATCGGAGTTTTCGTTCTTACTGGCGGTGCCGATGATGATGGGCGCGACGGCGCTCGATCTGTATAAAAGTTTTCACTTCCTGACCGCCGCGGATATTCCCATGTTCGCCGTGGGATTTGTCACCGCGTTTCTGGTGGCGCTGGTGGCCATCAAAACCTTCCTGCAAATCATCAAACGGATTTCGTTTATCCCGTTTGCTATCTACCGTTTTATCGTCGCGGCGGCAGTTTACGTGGTCTTTATGTGATGCCTCGCCCCCGGCCTCAGGGCTGGGGGCAGCGTTGTTCTTTCCATTGCGCGACCGCTCTGATACGCCGTTTAGTTAACTCTTCACGCACCTCAATACCTTTAAACCCGTCGGCGACCACCTCTTTCGGTGACACCGCTTTCGCCACTTCCCAGGCTTCACGCAACAATCGTCCTTGCGGGTAATCACAGCCTTCAAAGCCCTGGCGACCCCGCACGTCCGCTTCGCTGGTTAACGCAATCTGCTCTACGCGCTGAGGCTTGCGCCAGGCGTCGATAGAATCAAACAATTTCACAATGGTTTTGGGCTGCAAAATCGGCAGGGTATGGATCAGGTCGTGAAATTCCGCCACCAGTTTGGCGAGGTCGCGGATCTCGTTTGGCACCCGTAGGCGCTGGCAGATATTCTCGACCAGCGGAACGCCTGCCGGGCCATGTCCGTGATGACGGGGCCAGAGGCGCGGCGGCGTAAGGCCTTTGCCCACATCATGGGTTAGCGTGGCGAAACGCACGTCAACATTGGGGCTGAGCATCGCCGCCATAGAGAGCGTCATCAACACGTGCACGCCGGTGTCGATTTCCGGGTGCCACTTTTCCGGCGCGGGTACGCCAAACAGCGCATCCAGCTCCGGGAACAACACTTTCAGCGCGCCGCAGTCGCGCAGCACTTTGAAAAAAATATGCGGATTATGGGAGCGCAGCGCGTTTTCGGTCTCTTTCCAGACCCGCTCAGGAGTGAGGTGCGCCAGTTCGCCAGCCTCGGTCATTTCCCGCATCAGCGCCTGGGTTTCTTCAGCGATAGTAAAGTTGAGATGGGCGAAGCGGGCGGCAAAACGCGCTACGCGCAACACACGCAGCGGATCTTCATTGAACGCGCCGGAAACGTGGCGCAGCAAGCGCTTTTGAATATCCGCGCGCCCGTTATACGGATCGACAAACTCGCCGTTTTCATCCAGCGCAATGGCGTTAATCGTCAAATCGCGGCGCAGTAAATCTTGCTCAAGGGTAACGTCGGGCGCGGCGTAACAAACAAACCCGGTATAGCCGTAGCCGTTTTTCCGCTCGGTACGCGCCAGCGCATACTCCTCACGGGTTTGCGGGTGCAAAAATACCGGGAAATCGCGCCCAACCTGTTGATAGCCCAGCTCAAGCATTTGCGCAGGCGTTGCGCCTACCACAACCCAGTCTCTGTCTTTAACCGGTAGCCCTAACAATCCATCACGTACTGCACCACCGACCAAATAGCTCTTCACCCACACCTCTCTTGTTTACGTTAGCGTTGAGATAATACGTAAGTGTAGAGGAGAAGACCAAGTAAAAGGGCAACCTGTGCGGTTGCCCTTAAGAGATCAATTCATCCAGCGGTCTTTCTTCTTGCGACGCGGGATCATATGCGGGAGCAGCAAGCCCAGCAGCAGACCGACGCCTAACACGCCGCCACCGTACATAAACCACTGCATAATGATAGTGCGCTGCTTGTCATCGAGTTGCAGATTCGCGGCGTTCACTTTCTTGCTCGCCACGATCAACTCGTTTTTCAGCTTCTGATTTTCTTCTTTCAGGCCATTGATGATGCCATCGCTGGCAGAGACCTTTTTCTGCATATCTGACGTGCGCTCGTTCCAGGTCGCATCAATATTGTTAAGCTTGTCAGTCAGCGTTTTGACCTGGTTTTCCAGTTCCGGCACGCGGGTGCGCAGGCTCGGTTCAGTATTAAGCTCTTTAAGCGGGATCCATGCGGTACGCCCGTTGCTGTCGCGCACCTGACCATAATTCGTGGACTCATTGGTCTGCAATAACGTGACGGCTTCACCCGCGTTGAGTGAACCCACAAGGCGATAGTTATCGCCAGGGCCGCTACGAACCCATGTGGTCAGTTCATCGGAAACGTAGCGTTTCTCTTCGCTATGGGCCACAGTAGAAACGCTAAGCGCGAATAAAGTCAGGCAAATCAGGCGTAATTTAGGCATCAGGTCTTCATTAATCATTATTCGTGGGATGATAGTAGTGCAACAGTTTGACGATGCGAAGCGCAAACCTGAATGAGAATCATCCTGGTACATCAGTGACTGGCGCACTGCCAAAGGGTTTGTCACTCGTCTAAAACGCCGTCGGCGTGGCATTTTAGCGGAAAATACTATCTACTGACAAAAATCAGGCCCGTAAGTTCGCCGGACGTTAGCGCCGGTGTGACGCAACCGTAAGTAAAAGGCTATGGCACAAGAAATCGAACTCAAATTTATCGTACAACCCGACGCCCTTGAGAGCGTGCGCAACGTCCTCAATGGCTTTTCCGGCGAACATCACGCCCCCCGTCAGCTACTCAACGTGTATTACGAAACGCCCGATAACCAGTTACGCAGCCACGATATGGGATTGCGTATTCGCGGCGTGGATGGCCGTTATGAAATGACCATCAAAACTGCCGGGCGCGTCACGGGCGGCGTACACCAGCGACCGGAATACAATGTCGAGCTGGATAATGCCGAACTGGATTTAGCGCGCTTCCCGGCGGACATTTGGCCGGAAGGGCTGGCGGCTGAAACCCTGCAAAGCCAGGTAAAACCGCTGTTCAGCACCGATTTTCAGCGCGAGAAGTGGGTGGTTACTCACGGAGAAAGCCGCATTGAGCTGGCGCTCGATCGCGGGGAGATCAAAGCGGGAGAACACAGCGAGCCGCTGTGCGAACTGGAAATGGAACTGCTGGAAGGCCAGTTAGCGGATATTCTAAAACTGGCGCGCCAGCTGGTGGCGGTCCCCGGCCTGCGCCAGGGCAGCCTGAGCAAGGCCGCGCGCGGCTATCATCTGGCCCAGGGCAACGCCCTGCGGGCTATCCGTCCGCTGACGGTTATCCCTGTGCCGCCGAAATCCACCGTTGAGCAGGGGCTGCAAACGGCGCTGGACGCCGCGCTATTCCACTGGCAGTACCATGAAGAGCTGTGGGTGCGCGGAAATACCCTGGCGAAAGCGCAGGTCCAACAGGCGATTGGCCTGGTGCGCCATATTCTGGTGCTGTTCGGCGGCGTTGTTCCAAGGAAAGCGAGCGCTCGCTTACGTGATTTGCTGACTCAGTGTGAAGTGTCGCTGGTATCGGAAGCTTCGGCGGAAACCCTCGCGTTCGGCAGCGAAATCAGCACGGCGAAACTGGCGCTGACCGAGTGGCTGTTGACTCAGGGCTGGCAGCCGTTTATCGATGAAAAAGAGCGCCGCAAGCTGGATGATTCCTTTAAGCGCTACGCCGATATTCACCTCTCACGCCATGCCGCCGAGCTGAAACAGGCGTTTTTACAATCCTGCGGCGAACGCTACCGCGATCAACTGCCGCGTTTATACCGCGAGCTGGACGCTATCCGCACCCTGGCGGGCGTTTACCCGGGCGAGGCGGCGCTGGACTGGATCGATACCTGGGACGCCCTGCGTCACGCTATCGAAAACGGCTTACGTGGCGAGATCGAATCCCTGCGCCATGAAGCGATTGCCCAATCGCCGTTCTGGCTGCACAGCGGAAAAAAATAAAAGGACCTCACCATGATGCCGCTCTCTCCTTTACTGCAGCAACACGCCGAAAACGTGCTGGCTAACCTGCCGGAGCCGTTATCGGGCCTGGCGCTGGATAAAGACGCCCAGGCGATGCTGGCGTTCAGCGATTTCGTCCGCGACGGCCTGGCCGCGTATCCCGAGTGGCTGGACGAGCTGCGCGGCAGGCCGCCGGAAGCCAACGAAGAACGCCATTACGCGCTCTGGCTTCAGGAGGCGTTGCAGGAGGTGAGCGATGAGGCGCAGCTGATGCGCGCGTTGCGCCAGTTCCGGCGGCGGATCATGGTGCGTATCGCCTGGGCGCAAACCCTGAATCGGGTGGCGACGCAAGACACGCTGGCGCAACTCAGCGTACTGGCCGAAACGCTGATCGTCGCCGCGCGCGACTGGCTGTGGACCTCCTGCTGCCGCGAGTGGGGCACGCCGTGTAATGCCCAGGGCGAGCCGCAGCCGCTGATGATCCTCGGAATGGGGAAACTCGGCGGCGGCGAACTCAATTTTTCTTCTGATATTGACCTGATCTTCGCCTGGCCGGAAAACGGCGTTACCCAGGGGGGGCGGCGCGAACTGGATAACGCGCAATTCTTTACCCGCATGGGGCAACGGCTGATCAAAGTGCTCGACCAGCCGACTCAGGACGGCTTCGTTTACCGGGTGGATATGCGGCTGCGTCCGTTCGGCGACAGCGGCCCGCTGGTGCTGAGCTTTGCGGCGCTGGAAGATTATTACCAGGAGCAGGGGCGCGACTGGGAGCGTTACGCCATGGTCAAAGCGCGCATTATGGGCGACAACGACGACCGCTGGAGCCAGGAGCTGCGCGCCATGCTGCGCCCGTTTGTGTTCCGCCGCTATATCGATTTCAGCGTGATCCAGTCACTGCGTAATATGAAAGGCATGATCGCCCGCGAAGTGCGGCGGCGCGGCCTGACCGATAACATCAAGCTGGGCGCGGGCGGTATCCGGGAAACCGAGTTTATCGTCCAGGTGTTCCAGTTGATTCGCGGCGGACGCGAGCCGTCGCTGCAATCACGCTCGCTGCTGCCGACGCTGGAGGCCATCGACGCGCTCCATCTGCTACCAACGGGCGATGCAGAACAGTTACGTGACGCGTACCTGTTTCTGCGCCGCCTCGAAAACCTGCTGCAAAGCATTAACGACGAGCAGACCCAGACGTTGCCCGGCGATGAGCTGAATCGCGCGCGCCTGGCCTGGGCGATGGGCGAGCCCGACTGGGCGGGGCTCCAGGTCACGTTAACCAGCCACATGACCGCGGTGCGGCGCATATTTAACGAGCTGATCGGCGATGACGAGCCCGATGCCAGCGAAGATAAGCTGGCCGAAGGCTGGCGCGAACTGTGGCAGGACGCGCATGACGCCGACGTTTCCAGCCCGGTATTAAGCCATCTGGATAGTGACAGCCAGCGTCAGGTTGCGGCGCTGGCAGCGGATTTCCGCAAAGAGGTGGATAAACGCACCATCGGCCCGCGTGGACGCCACGTGCTCGATCTGCTGATGCCGCGCCTGTTAAGCGAGGTGTGCGCCATGCCGACCCCCGCCGTTCCGCTGGGGCGCATCACGCCGCTGCTGTTGGGCATTGTAACCCGCACTACCTACCTGGAACTGCTCACCGAATTCCCCGGCGCGCTAAAGCATCTTATCCGGCTGTGCGCCGCCTCGCCGATGATCGCCGGGCAACTGGCGCGTTATCCGTTGCTGCTCGATGAACTGCTCGATCCCAATACGCTGTATCAGCCGACGGCTACCAACGCCTATCGCGACGAGCTGCGTCAATATTTACTGCGCGTTCCAGAAGATGATGAAGAGCAGCAGCTTGAAGCGATGCGCCAGTTTAAACAGGCCCAACTGCTGCGCGTGGCGGCGGCGGATATCGCGGAAACCCTGCCGGTAATGAAAGTGAGCGATCACTTAACCTGGCTGGCGGAAGCGATGATCGACGCGGTAGTGCAGCAGGCCTGGACGTTAATGGTCGCACGTTACGGGGCGCCGACGCATCTTCAGGGTCGGGAAGGGCGCGGTTTCGCCGTGGTGGGCTATGGCAAACTGGGCGGCTGGGAACTGGGATACAGTTCCGATCTCGACCTGGTATTCCTGCACGATTGCCCGGCGGATGTGATGACCGACGGCGCGCGGGAAATCGATGGCCGCCAGTTCTATCTGCGCCTGGCCCAGCGCATCATGCACCTGTTCAGCACCCGCACCTCGTCCGGCATCTTATATGAAGTGGATGCCCGGCTGCGTCCATCCGGCGCGGCGGGGATGTTGGTCACCACCATTGACGCCTTTGCGGATTATCAGCAAAACGAGGCCTGGACCTGGGAGCATCAGGCGCTGGTGCGCGCCCGCGTGGTCTACGGCGATCCGACGCTATGCCAGCAGTTTGACGCCATTCGTCGACAAATTTTGTGTAAACCGCGCGAGGGCGACGCGCTGCAAACTGAGGTGCGCGAGATGCGCGAGAAAATGCGCGCCCATCTCGGCAATAAGCATAAAGATCGCTTCGATATTAAAGCCGATGAAGGCGGAATTACCGATATCGAGTTTATCACCCAGTATCTGGTGCTGCGTTTCTCCCACGACGCGCCGAAGCTGACCCGCTGGTCTGATAACGTGCGCATCCTCGAGTTGCTGGCGCAGAATGACATCATGCCGGAACAGGAAGCGCGCGCGCTGACTCACGCTTACGTCACGCTGCGCGATGAACTGCACCATCTGGCGCTTCAGGAACTGCCCGGCCACGTAGAGCCCGGCGCGTTTCAGGCGGAGCGCCAGCAGGTTATCCAAAGCTGGGCGGCATGGCTGGGCAAGGCATAAAAATGTGTACGCAGGGAATTGTGCTATTATCCCGCGCAAATTTGGTATCTCTCAGGAGAGTCTGGAATGAAAGTAACGCTGCCCGAGTTTGAACGCGCAGGCGTCATGGTGGTGGGCGATGTCATGCTCGATCGCTACTGGTATGGCCCCACCAGCCGTATTTCCCCGGAAGCCCCGGTTCCGGTGGTGAAAGTCGATACTATCGAAGAACGCCCCGGCGGCGCGGCGAACGTGGCGATGAACATCGCCTCGTTGGGTGCGCACTCCCGGCTGGTTGGCCTGACCGGCATCGACGATGCGGCGCGGGCGCTGAGCCAGGCGCTGGCCAACGTCAATGTGAAATGCGATTTTGTGTCGGTGCCGACTCACCCGACCATCACCAAACTGCGGGTGCTTTCCCGTAACCAGCAACTGATCCGCCTGGATTTCGAAGAGGGTTTCGAGGGCGTTGACCCGGAGCCGCTGCACGAGCGCATCAACCAGGCGTTGGGCAATATCGGCGCGCTGGTGCTGTCTGATTACGCCAAAGGCGCGCTGGCCAGCGTCCAGCAGATGATCCAACTGGCGCGTAAAGCAGGCGTCCCGGTGCTGATCGACCCGAAAGGCACCGATTTCGAACGCTACCGCGGCGCGACGCTGCTGACGCCGAACCTGTCTGAATTTGAAGCCGTGGCCGGGAAATGCAAAACCGAAGCGGAAATCGTTGAGCGCGGCATGAAACTGGTGGCGGATTACGATCTCAGCGCGCTGCTGGTGACCCGTTCTGAGCAGGGCATGACGCTGCTACAGCCAGGGAAAGATCCGCTGCATCTGCCCACCCAGGCGCAGGAAGTGTATGACGTGACCGGTGCGGGCGATACCGTGATCGGCGTGCTGGCGGCTACCCTTGCTGCGGGCAATTCGCTGGAAGAGGCCTGCTTCTTCGCTAACGCGGCGGCGGGTGTGGTCGTGGGCAAACTCGGTACGTCCACCGTGTCGCCAATCGAACTGGAAAATGCGGTACGCGGTCGTGCCGATTCCGGTTTTGGCGTGATGGACGAAGCGGCGCTGAAACTGGCTGTCGCCGCGGCGCGCAAACGCGGCGAGAAAGTGGTGATGACCAACGGCGTGTTCGATATTCTCCACGCCGGACATGTGTCCTATCTGGCTAACGCCCGCAAGTTGGGCGACCGTTTGATCGTCGCGGTCAACAGCGACGCCTCCACCAAACGCCTGAAAGGCGAAACCCGTCCGGTGAACCCGCTTGAACAGCGGATGATCGTGCTGGGCGCGCTGGAAGCCGTGGACTGGGTGGTGTCGTTTGAAGAAGATACCCCGCAGCGCCTGATCGCTGGGATCCTGCCTGACCTGCTGGTCAAAGGCGGCGATTACAAACCGGAAGAGATCGCAGGCAGCGAAGAGGTCTGGGCCAACGGCGGCGAGGTGATGGTGCTGAACTTCGAAGACGGATGTTCAACCACCAACATCATTAAAAAGATCCAGAAAGACAGCGGTAAATAATTATCCCAGGCCTTCTCCTGAAGGCCTTATTTTTATATTTTCCTAAATCCCCCTGGTGCTGAATAATATTCCCACTTTTGTGTGTGATGAGCATTTTTTGCTTTAGACAATGTTTAAGTTAGTAAAACTTTGACATAAGGAGGGCATATGGGTGCTCAAATGGCTACAAAATCAGGTTTTGAAAAATGGCAAGATGGAATTAATACAGCAAGGGGAAATAAAAAATGGGATATGTGGGATTGTGAAATACGTCAGGCGGTCAATGAATATAATAGACATCTGGCTGGTACGGCAGGGTATCGTCCGCTTAACTGGTTATATATAAAAGCGATGATATGGGTTGAGACAGGCGCTACCAGCAGTGAGTGGGAACGTAAACCAATGCAAATAGGTGTGGTTGGCGATCCTGGATTGGATGAATTATTATCGGGTCATGGTGGTGAGTTGATTTTACCGCCAGGCTGGAGAAGTAAACTAAGTTTTTCCGCAGTAAGATCATTGCCTGCATATAATATTCGTGCAGGAATTGGGTATTTGCTTTTGAGATCGGCTAATTTCCAGAATAAAAATATTGTTGAGCTTAATAGCGAAATTGAGCGGGTAACGGTAAAGAACGGGGATAGTTTTGATAAGATTGCACGAAATCATAACACTACAATCGAAACGTTAAAACAGCTTAACCCTCATGCCAATATCCTACACGCCGGAGAGGTATTGAAATACCAGAGATCAAGAATTAAAAGGGTTATCGTTGGCTGGAAGGGTTTAACCATTGAAAATATCGCTGAACGTTATAACACTAATCGTGATTCCAGATACGCTAATAAACTTACGTATGCTTTGAGTGCGATTCAACAGAGAGGGACATCTGCATGCGCAAAATAATTTTTCTTGTTGCTGTCATTGTAACGTGTTTTCCTTCATTCGTTATGGCAGCTCAAGCTATACAGAGTGAGAAAGAGTTACGTGATGAGTGTTCAGAAGAGAGCGCCTCAATGGTTGACATGAGAAAGTGTCTGGAAATAAAGCTCCAGGTTAGCGAAAGCTCCCTGAAAGAGTCGGAACAAGCAATGCGCCTTGCCTTAAATGCATGGGATGAAGAGACCCGGTATATCAAACAGGCCCAAACCCGACTGGATAAGGCTGGAAAATCATTTATTGCCTTTCGAAAATCACATTGTGAGTTCGCGTATTCGTTAGGCGGAGGTGCAATTGGCAACGCGCTTGATATGGGGCGTATCGCCTGTATGGCGGAACTGAATAATACGCGGGCGCAACAGCTTAACCTGATGGCGAGCGATATACGCAAAAAGAGTTAAGCGTGAAAAACGAGTAGGTTATGTAATCGGGCCTTCAATGAAGGCCCGATTTTTTACAGCGGTTTTTCTTCATCAACCGGCGGGACCGCCGGTGCAGGCTGAATCACATCGACCGGCGGAATAGCTGGCGCTGGCGCAGCGGGTTGCGCAGTTGTATTACGGCCTTCCAGCGCGCTGATGCGCTGTTCCAGCGCAGCCAGCTTCTCGCGGGTGCGCAGCAGAACCTGGGTTTGCACATCAAATTCTTCGCGGCTGACCAGGTCGAGACGCGTCAACTGAGACTGTAAAACCTGGCGGATTTTCTTTTCAACGTCATCCCCGAATTCACGAATGCCTTTCGGCATGGATTCATGAACCTGGCGGGCAATCTGTTCAATTTTCTTCGGGTCAATCATGGCGGTTTCCCAGTGCGTGAGTTACATAACCTCTTATTGTAATGCCTGTTTCCGGGAGGAGAAACCGGAAATGTATGAATCTAAGTAATAGCACAAACCGATTTATTTAGTCTGCTGAATGCATTGCCGACCCTGGTCATTGGCGTTATAGTAACCCCGCTTATTCTCAGGGCGGGGCGAAATTCCCCACCGGCGGTAAATCAGCTTATGCTGAAAGCCCGCGAGCGCTTCAGATGTTTTCATAAACGCTGAAGGTCAGCAGATCCGGTGTAATTCCGGGGCCGACGGTTAAAGTCCGGATGGGAGAGAGTAACGATCAAGTCGGGCGTAGGGCCCACTCACGTTATTTTTTTGCCGTTATTACGGCACTCCTAAGACCGCCCTGATTCTGGTAACCATAATTTTAATGAGGTTTTTTTACCATGAATCAGACGCTTCTTTCCTCTTTCGGTACCGCATTTGAACGCGTAGAACACGCTCTGACCGCTTTGCGCGAAGGCCGTGGCGTGATGGTGCTTGATGATGAAGACCGTGAAAACGAAGGCGATATGATTTTCGCCGCCGAAACCATGACCGTTGAACAAATGGCGCTGACCATTCGCCACGGCAGCGGCATTGTGTGCCTGTGCATCACTGAAGATCGCCGTCAGCAGCTCGACCTGCCTATGATGGTTGAAAATAACACCAGCGCTTACGGCACCGGCTTTACCGTCACTATCGAAGCCGCGCACGGCGTGAGCACCGGGGTTTCCGCGGCGGACCGCATTACCACCATCCGCGCCGCGATTGCCGATGACGCGAAACCTTCCGATCTGAACCGTCCGGGCCACGTATTCCCGCTGCGCGCCCAGAACGGCGGCGTCCTGACCCGTGGCGGCCATACCGAAGCCACTATCGATCTGGTGACGCTGGCGGGTTTCAAACCGGCTGGCGTTCTGTGTGAATTAACCAACGATGATGGCTCTATGGCGCGCGCGCCGGAGTGCATCGACTTTGCGGGTAAACATCAGATGGCCGTCGTGACCATTGAAGATCTGGTGGCTTATCGTCAGCAGCACGAACGCAAAGCCAGCTAATTCTGCAGGCAGATAATAAAAAACCCGGTTCATCAACCGGGTTTTTTTACGTCCAGAGAAATCAGCCAATCCCGCTGGTTTGCAGCAACGTCAGGCTTAAACCCATTACCGACATGCCGCACAACACGCCGTAACTGGGGTTGTTATTCGGGTCAATCTCTTTCGCCAGCGGCATCAGCTCATCCACTGACAGCGCCACCATAATCCCCGCCACCGCCGCCATAATCGAGGCCATCAGCACCGGCGACACCAGCGAACCGAGGATCAGCCAGGCCAGCACGCCGCCGAGAATTTCCGCCATCCCGGAGATACCCGCCCAGAACACCGCTTTGTATTTGGAGCCCGTCGCGGCATACACTGGTCCGGCTACCGCCAGTCCTTCAGGAATATTGTGCAAGGCGACGGCAAGGGCGATACCAAACCCTAATTCCAGATTGTTGCTGGCCGTCACGAAGGTAGCGACACCTTCCGGGAAGTTATGCAGGCTGATGCCGAGCGTCAGCAGCAGCGCGGTACGCTTCAGATTGCGCGGCGTGCGCTGTAAATCCTTATCCAGCAGATCCTGAGCATGGGCGTGGGGCAACATGCGGTCCAGGGCGTAGTAGCCCAGCAGGCCGACAATAAACATGCCGTAACCCAGCATCGGAGACATCCCTTCTTCGCGCAGCGCGGCGGGCAACATTTCCATCAATGAAATCAGCAGCATAATGCCAGCGGCAAAACCCAGCGAAAACGCCAGCAACCGGTTTGACGGTTTTTGGCCGATCACGCCCAACAGCGCGCCGATAAACGTGGCTCCGCCAGCCAGTAAAGTCAATATAAGAGGGACCGACATCAACAGCTCCTTGTGTTCTGGATTCTCAAAGCTTAAAGAACCCGTCGATTAAAATCGACGTGGGGTCAGCGGATTTACACCAGCCTTACATTCAAATTTCCTGATGATCTCCATCATGGTTATCTGAGTTCTTCTTTTCCCGAATCGGCGTAAGGTTTATCCATCGACAATACCCCGAAGACCAAAGGATAACACCATGAACGTTTCGCGTATGCCTGCACTGTTTCTCGGCCACGGTAGCCCGATGAACGTGCTGGAGGACAATCAGTATACTCAGGCCTGGCGGCATTTGGGCGCGACCCTGCCACGTCCAAAAGCGATCGTCGTGGTGTCTGCCCACTGGTTTACCCGGGGGACCGGCGTCACCGCCATGGAACAGCCCAAAACCATCCATGATTTTGGTGGATTCCCGCAGGCGCTGTATGACACGCATTATCCGGCGCCGGGATCGCCGGAACTGGCGCAGCGCCTGGTCGATCTGCTCGCGCCGGTGCCTGTTGCGCTCGACAGGGAAGCCTGGGGCTTCGACCACGGTTCATGGGGCGTACTGATCAAGATGTATCCGGATGCCGACATCCCGATGGTGCAATTGAGTATAGACAGCACCAAACCTGCCGCCTGGCATGTTGAAATGGGCCGTAAACTGGCGGCGCTGCGTGATGAGGGCATCATGCTGGTGGCAAGCGGTAACGTGGTGCACAACCTGCGTACCGCCCGCTGGCACGGTGAAAATACGCCATACCCCTGGGCGACGGCGTTTAACAATGTGGTGAAAGCCAATCTCACCTGGCAAGGGCCGGTAGAGCAGCATCCGCTGGTGAATTATCTCCAGCAGGAAGGGGGCAGTTTGTCCAACCCGACCCCGGAGCACTTTTTACCGTTGCTGTACGTGCTGGGCGCGTGGGACGGCAGCGAGCCGGTTTCGGTGCCGGTGGACGGTATCGAGATGGGATCGTTAAGTATGCTGTCGGTGCAGGTGGGCTAAACAAAGGGCGCGATATCATTCGCGCCCTGTTTGTTACTCGATAAAGATGTGCGGATAGAAACGTGACAGATCCTGGGTGATCAACGCCCGATCTTCCCGGATGCCGATCCCGGCAGGCTGATCGTTGATAAGCCAACTGCCGATCAGCGTGTAGCTGTCGCCAAATTTCGGCAGCGGGTGGAACTGCTGTACGATCATGCCTTCCTCGCCATACGGCCCCTCGACTTTCTCCAGCGTTTGACCATTTTCAATGATGGAAATATTGGCCCCTTCGCGGGAGAAGATCGGCTTCACGACGTATTTATCCATCGCCGGATGCTCATCTTCAGCGAAGTAAGCCGGCAGCAGGTTAGGGTGGTTCGGGAACATCTCCCATAACATCGGCAACAGCGCTTTGTTGGAGATAATGCTTTTCCAGGCAGGCTCCAGCCAGCGTACGCCCGCGTCTTCCAGCTTGGTGGAGAACATCTCGCGCAGCATGTATTCCCATGGGTAGAGCTTAAACAGGTTGGCAATCACCTGATCCTGCGGATCGGTAAACTGGCCTTTCTCGCCAAGGCCGATGTCGTCGATATATAAGAATTCGCTCGCCACGCCCGCTTCAGCGGCGCAATCCTGCAAATATTGCACGGTTCCGCGATCTTCCACCGTGTCGCGGCAACAGGCGAAATGCACCAGATTAAAGCCGTGTTGCTCTTTCAGAACGGCGAATCGCTCAATCACCTTCTCTTGCAAACTGTTGAACTGATCGCTGTTGGCCGGGAGCTTGCCCGCGTTAATCTGATCTTCCAGCCAGATCCACTGGAAAAACGCCGCTTCATACAGCGAGGTGGGGGTATCGGCATTGTTCTCCAGCAGCTTCGGATCGCCGATGCCGTCCCAGGCCAAATCGAGACGCGAGTAGAGCGACGGCTGCTGGCTGCGCCAGGACTGGCGCACAAATTCCCAGGTGTGTTTCGGGATGCGGAATTTGGTCAGCAGCGCATCGCTGGCGACGACTTTTTCCACTACCTGCAAACACATCTGGTGCAGTTCGGCGGTGACGGTTTCCAGGCGTTCCACCTGGCTGAGCGTCAACTGGTAATAGGCTTCCTCACACCAGTACGGCTCGCCGTACATGGTGTGGAAGTTGAAACCGTATTCGGTGGCTTTTTCGCGCCAGTCAGGGCGCTCGCTAATGGCAATCCGTTCCATCGATCAACCGCCCATTGAACGGCTGGAGCTGCCGGTTGCGGAGCTACGCTGCATCGCGGACTGCTTCGCCACGGACTCGCCAAAGCCGCCACGGGTCACGGTAGTGGTGGTGGCCGGTTTCGGGGCCATAGCGGTTTTCGGGACCGTCATGGTGCGGCCCGGCTGCGCCGCGCCATAGCTCTTGCCGCTGGCGTCGTTGTACTGACCGTAGGCCGGGCTGGCAGGGTTGCGCGAGGTGAACAGCGGTTGCTGCGCGAAGCCCGCGCCGCCGCCCATCATTCGGCCCATCATATAGCCCGCCATTAACGGCATCCAGAAGCTGCCGCCGCTGTGGGCCTGAGCCTGGTTTTCACCTGCCACGCCCGCCTGTGCAGGGGCCTGCTGGCACTGGTTTTCGCCAAATTCCGCCACGCAATCTTCACGGGTGGCGTATTTCGGCGCGGTGCGCTCGGCTTCTTTCAGGGCGTTGTTGTAGGCAGTGGTACATTCGGCGCTTTTGCCCGGATTAGCCTTCGAACAGTCGTCGGCATTCTGATAAAGCGAGACAGTCTCATCGCTCTTTTCACAACCCGCAAGCATAAACACGGCGGAAACCGCCAGTGCAACCGGCGTTAAGTGGCGCGCGCTAAAGCTTTTGCGAAACGTCGCATGATTGATGGATTTTGTCCGTTTCATTTTATCTTCCTGAACCCAGTGATAATGCAAAGAATTAATCGTAAAGGATAGAGGATGAATGGTCGAAATTAAAGCGGCGGGCGCGCCGGGCGCGGATCTTTACGTTGCCTTACGAAGATTCGGGGGGTGATTCACACCCCCCGTCGCAGGCTTAATTGCGGAACGGATTTTTACCGTTGCTCTGCGTAGCGGCCGCGGGTTGTACCGCGCTCGCCGGCTGAGCGGTTGGCTGGGTCTGCGCGTCGGTCGTGGCGTAGCCATCGGCGGCGGCAGCCTGCTGGGCATTTTCCGGTGCCACGATTTCAGGCGTGGTAGAAACCGGTTTACCCAGGTTGCTGTTAAGGATTTGCAGATCCTGCTCGTTCAACGTACCCAACGCGGATTTGATATTGAGCTGGTTAATCAGGTAGTTATAACGGGCGCTGGAGAGCTGCTGCTTCGCGTTGTACAGCGTGGTGGTGGCATCCAGCACATCAACGATAGTACGGGTGCCCACTTCATAGCCCGCTTCTGTCGCATCTAATGAGCTCTGGGCAGACACCACCGCCTGTTTGTAGGCGTTAATGCTGCTGATAGACGCATTGATGTTATTGAAGGAGGAACGCACGGTTTGCACCACGTTGCGGTGGGCGCTTTCAAGCTGCTCACTGGCACCGACGAAATTATACTGCGCCTGTTTAACCTGGGAGTTCACCGCGCCGCCGCTGTAAATCGGCAGGGAGAAGTTGATGCCGACTTTGTTCTGGCCAACGTTGCTGTCGTTATACTGCGCGGTATTGGTCGCAGAGCCGCTGTAAGAGCTGTCGGAGATGCCGGTCGATGCGGTCAAACCCACCGTCGGCAAATGGCCCGATTCAGCCAGGCGAATCTGCTCGCGGGCCAAATCCTGGCTCAGACGGGCCTGCAACAGCGCCAGGTTACGGTTTTCCGCTTCTTTCAGCAGATTGTTAACCGAATCCGGTTTGGCGGTTTTAAATGCGTCAACGTTCAGCGACGCCAGTTGCGGATAGTAGTTGCCGGTCACCTGGCGCAGCTGTTCCAGCGCGTTATCCAGGTTGTTACGGGCGGTCACTTCATTCGCCAGCACGTTATCGTACTGGGAGCGGGCGTTCTGTACGTCGGTGATCGCGACCAGGCCCACGTTAAAACGCTGGGTCGTCTGGTCTAACTGGCGGTAGATCGCCTGTTTCTGCGCTTCGGTATAGGAGAGCGCATCGATAGCGCTCAGCACGTTAAAATAGGCGGTCGCGGTGTTCAGGATCAGGGTCTGCTGATCGGTCTGGAAGGTGACGTCCTGAATACCCGCACTCTTTTCCTGAAGCGTTAACTGACGCCATTTCGACATATCGAAAATGGTCTGAGTCAACGACAGCGATGCGCTGGTGGTGTTGGAGTTAACGCCGTTCGCGTCGCGGTAACCGTTGCTGTAGGAGTAGTCTGCGCCAAGGCCGAGCTGCGGTAATAAAGGACTGCGAGCTTCGTTGATTTTTTCGAATGCGGCATCACGATCGGCAGCGGATCTACGCAGGTCCGGGTTGCTCAAACGTGCTTGCTGATAAACCTGTAACAGGTTTTCTGCCTGGCTCATGGCGCTGAATCCGGTAAGGCTCAGGCCGATAAGAATGGGGAGCAGTTTCTTCATTTGCATTCCTTGTTGTGAAGCAGAATTTGTTTATTAGCGCTGACAGAAGTCAAAAATTGTCGCCGATTTTAGCAGAATCCGCGATATGTGAAGATTGGCCTTCTGTGCCTTATGCCATTAAATTTCATCAATCTACCATATTGGCGTTATAACGACAGGTAAACTGAGTTGAATAGGTTCACCACCATCCACATTTATAACAGGCTTTAATCATGAGCAAACCAGACGATCGCGCAGTGACTTTCACCAAAAACGATGTAGAAATTATTGCACGGGAAAAATTGTATCGCGGCTTTTTTTCGTTAGATCTGTATCGTTTTCGACACCGCCTTTTCAACGGTGAAATGAGCGGCGAAGTGCACCGTGAAATTTTTGAGCGCGGTCATGCTTCAGTCCTGCTACCCTTTGACCCTGTGCGCGATGAAGTGGTGTTGATCGAGCAGATCCGCATCGCCGCGTACGATACCAGCGACACCCCGTGGTTGCTGGAGCTGGTCGCCGGCATGATTGAGCCCGGCGAAAGCGTGGAAGAGGTGGCGCGCCGCGAAGCCATGGAAGAAGCAGGATTGCTGGTGGGACGCACAAAGCCGGTATTGAACTATCTCGCAAGCCCAGGCGGCACCAGCGAGCGGTTATCGATTCTGGTCGGTGAAGTGGATGCCACGCAGGCCGAAGGTATACACGGCCTGGTGGAAGAAAACGAAGATATTCGTGTTCATGTGGTAAGCCGGGAACAGGCATACCAGTGGGTAAACGAGGGGAAAATCGATAACGCAGCCTCAGTCATCGCACTGCTCTGGCTGCAACTGCACTATCAAGAAATACGTCAAGAGTGGAACACCTGAATATGAAGCGCTATACCCCCGACTTTCCAGAAATGATGCGCCTTTGCGAAACCAATTTTGCAATTTTGCGCCGCTTGCTGCCGCGAACTGACGCAGTGGGCGAAACAGTGAGCTATCAAGTCGGCAGCGCGCAATACCGATTAACGATCCTCGAATCCACCCGCTACACTACGCTCGTGGAAATCAAACAGACCGTGCCGGCGATTAGCTACTGGAGCCTGCCGTCAATGTCGGTGCGGCTCTATCATGACGCGATGGTGGCGGAAGTGTGTTCAAGCCAGCAGATCTTTCGCTTCAAAGCACGTTATGATTACCCGAACAAAAAGTTGCATCAACGCGATGAAAAGCATCAAATTAACCAGTTTCTTGCGGATTGGTTGCGCTACTGCCTGGCGCATGGAGCGATGGCGGTTCCGGTTTGTTAGCGTCGTGAAACCTAAGGACACCCTTTGGAAAGTTTGTTGAATCTTCCTGTTGCGGATGGGGCGAGCGTCAGGATTTTACAAATTACCGATACCCACTTGTTCGCGCAAAAAAGCGAAACGCTGTTGGGCGTCAATACCTGGAGTAGTTATCAGGCTGTGCTGGAGGCGATCGCCGCACAGCAGCGTCCGTGCGACCTGATTGTCGCGACCGGCGATTTAGCGCAGGACCATACGCCTGAGGCCTATCAGCACTTCGCGCAGGGCATCGCCGCGTTTTCTGCGCCCTGCGTCTGGCTGCCGGGCAACCATGATTTCCAGCCCGCCATGTTCAGCGCGCTTCAGGAGGCGGGCATCTCCTCGGCGAAGCAGGTACTGTGCGGCGAAAAGTGGCAGATTTTGCTGCTGGACAGCCAGGTGTTCGGCGTTCCGCATGGCGAATTAAGCGAATATCAGCTGGAGTGGCTGGAAGCGAAGCTGGCCGAGAACGCCGATCGGTTCACCTTATTATTGCTTCACCATCATCCGCTGCCAGCGGGATGCAGCTGGCTTGATCAACACAGCCTGCGTAATGCGGGCGAGTTGGACGCGGTGCTGGGGCGTTTTCCGAATGTGCGCCACCTGCTATGCGGGCATATCCACCAGGAGCTGGATCTCGACTGGAATGGCCGCCGGATGCTGGCGACGCCGTCGACCTGCGTTCAGTTCAAACCTCACTGCGCGAACTTTACCCTTGATACTATCGCCCCCGGCTGGCGCTGGCTGGAACTGCATGCCGACGGTACAGTAACTACGCAGGTCGAACGCCTGGAGGGGACGCAGTTCAATCCTGATACCGCGTCCGAAGGTTACTGATGTCCACGCTTCTCTACCTGCATGGGTTCAACAGCTCGCCGCGCTCCGCCAAAGCGACGCGGTTTAAAGCCTGGCTGGAACAGCATCATCCGGCGATTAACATGATTGTGCCGCAACTGCCGCCGTTTCCCTCCGATGCCGCGGAACTGCTGGAGTCGCTGGTGCTGGAGCACGGCGGCGAAGAGCTGGCGGTAGTCGGCTCGTCTCTCGGCGGCTATTACGCCACCTGGCTTTCCCAGTGCTTTATGTTACCGGCGGTGGTGGTCAACCCGGCGGTGCGCCCGTTTGAACTGCTGGTCGACTATTTAGGCCAAAACGAGAACCCCTACACCGGGCAGCAATATGTGCTAGAGTCACGCCATATTTACGATCTTAAAGTCATGCAAATCGACCCGCTGGAAGCGCCGGATTTGATTTGGCTGCTGCAGCAGACCGGGGACGAGGTGCTTGATTATCGCCAGGCGGTGGCGTACTACGCTTCCTGCCGGCAGACCGTGATTGACGGGGGTAATCACGCCTTTGTGGGCTTTGAAGATTATTTCTCACAGATTGTCGATTTTCTGGGGCTTGAGTAATTCCGCCCCGAGTCGATGCCGTTTCTCTCTGAACGAATAAACCATGACGCAATCCTATAACGCTGATGCCATTGAGGTACTCACCGGGCTTGAGCCGGTTCGCCGCCGTCCGGGGATGTATACCGATACCACTCGCCCCAACCACCTTGGGCAAGAAGTTATTGATAACAGCGTGGACGAAGCGCTGGCGGGCCATGCGAAACGCGTAGACGTCATTCTCCACGAAGATCAGTCGCTTGAAGTGATTGATGACGGGCGCGGTATGCCTGTCGATATCCACCCGGAAGAGGGTGTGCCCGCCGTTGAGCTGATCCTGTGCCGGTTGCACGCCGGCGGTAAGTTCTCGAATAAAAACTACCAGTTCTCCGGCGGCCTGCACGGCGTGGGGATCTCGGTGGTTAACGCCCTGTCGAAGCGGGTGGAAGTGAACGTCCGCCGTGACGGACAGATCTACAACATCGCGTTTGCCAACGGCGATAAAGTGAAAGACCTGGAAGTAGTCGGCACCTGCGGTAAACGCAATACCGGCACCAGCGTGCACTTCTGGCCGGATGAATCCTTCTTCGATTCCCCGCGTTTTTCGGTATCGCGCTTAAGCCATTTGCTGAAAGCGAAAGCGGTGCTGTGCCCCGGCGTAGAAATCACCTTTAAAGACAAGGTGAACAATACCGAGCAGCGCTGGTGCTATCTCGACGGGCTGAATGATTACCTGAGCGAGGCGGTGAACGGGCTGCCGACGCTGCCGGAAAAACCGTTTATCGGCAATTTCTCCAGTGATACCGAAGCGGTTGACTGGGCGCTGCTGTGGCTGCCGGAAGGCGGCGAACTGCTGACGGAAAGCTACGTTAACCTGATCCCGACCATGCAGGGCGGTACCCACGTTAACGGCCTGCGCCAGGGCTTGCTGGACGCGATGCGCGAGTTCTGCGAATACCGCAACATCCTGCCGCGCGGCGTGAAGCTCTCAGCGGAAGATATTTGGGAACGCTGCGCCTATGTGCTGTCGGTGAAAATGCAGGATCCACAGTTTGCCGGGCAGACCAAAGAGCGCCTCTCCTCGCGCCAGTGCGCGGCGTTTGTTTCTGGCGTGGTGAAAGACGCCTTCAGCCTGTGGCTGAACCAGAACGTGCAGGCAGCGGAAATGCTGGCGGAACTGGCGATCTCCAGCGCCCAGCGCCGGATGCGCGCCGCCAAAAAAGTGGTGCGTAAAAAACTCACCAGCGGGCCGGCGCTGCCGGGCAAACTGGCGGACTGTACCGCGCAGGATCTGGCGCGCACCGAGCTGTTCCTGGTGGAAGGGGATTCGGCGGGTGGTTCGGCCAAGCAGGCGCGCGACCGCGAATATCAGGCGATCATGCCGCTGAAAGGTAAGATCCTGAACACCTGGGAAGTGTCGTCGGACGAAGTGCTGGCCTCTCAGGAAGTACACGATATTTCCGTGGCCATCGGCATCGATCCGGACAGCGAAGATCTCAGCCAGCTGCGTTACGGCAAAATCTGTATTCTGGCGGATGCCGACTCGGACGGGCTGCATATCGCCACGCTGCTGTGCGCGCTGTTCGTGAAACACTTCCGCACCCTGGTGAAAAACGGCCACGTCTACGTTGCGCTGCCGCCGCTGTACCGCATCGATTTGGGTAAAGAGGTTTACTACGCACTGACGGAAGAGGAAAAGGCCGGCGTGCTGGATCAGCTTAAGCGTAAGAAGGGCAAACCGAACGTGCAGCGCTTTAAAGGGCTGGGGGAAATGAACCCGCTCCAGCTGCGCGAAACCACGCTGGACCCGAACACCCGCCGCCTAGTGCAGTTGACCATCAGCGATGACGACGATGCGCGCACCACGGCGATGATGGATATGCTGCTGGCTAAGAAGCGTTCGGAAGATCGTCGCAACTGGTTGCAGGAGAAAGGCGATCTCGCGGATCTGGATGTGTAACTGGTGCGATGACGTAAAAGACGATGACCGTTATCTGTTCGCAATTTGGCAGCAGTGACCGAAAAGGCTAATAGCTCATCTCCAGTAATGTTTCGCAACGGCCGGTCCAGAAAAATTTATTTAAGTAACAATCTTCACCTGTCAGAGGCCGGATTATTCCGGCCTTTTTTTATTGGCATCAAAGAAATCGCGGATCAATTTTTATACACAGTACGCAAAATTGACCCATTGTTTCGTTGTGGATAGCGTCAGAATGCCTCGTGTCTAGCAGAGGTAACAATTAATGCGTTTTATAAATGGAGTTTAAAAAATGGCAATTCCCGCATATTTATGGCTGAAAGACGATGGCGGCGCTGATATCCGAGGTTCGGTTGATGTTAAGGGACGTGAAGGCAGCATCGAAATAACGGGTATTAATCACGACGTAATGCAACCCACAGATATACATACAGGCAAGGCGACCAGTCTCCGCGTGCATTCGCCGTATTCATTTGACAAAGAGATCGACTCCTCCAGCCCTTATCTGTACAAGGCGGTAACGACGGGTCAGACGCTCAAATCTGCTGAGGTCAAATTTTATCACATCAATGACGCTGGTCAGGAGGTGGAATATTTCTCGACGCTGATGGAAGGCGTGAAGATTGTCGGCGTCTGTCCGATGATGCTGGACGTTAAAGACCCGCGCCACGAAAAGCATAATCATATGGAACTGGTTGAATTGCTATACGAAAAAATCACCTGGCGTTATGTCGACGGTAACATTATTCACTCTGACAGCTGGAACGAACGCGCAACTGCGTAAGGAGAACAATATTATGTGGACGTATCATCAGTCGACCGGCGAAATGTATGATGACTGTGAGTTGGTCGAAACCGGTTACTCAGGTGCATTGACGAATAAAAACAACCCCGACCGCCAGCATGTGAAGGGGCTTGGCCCATTGCCGCGAGGTACCTATAAAATTGCCGGGCACTCAACGTCAAAGGGACCCGTGACAATTATTCTGGAACAAACTTCAGGAGAATCGTTTGGTCGTTCAGATTTTCGCATACATGGCGAGCGTGTTCATGGTCCTGCGGGGTTTGCTTCCGAGGGTTGTATTATTCTTTCATTGGCGACACGTCGAAAAATACTGCGCTCTGGAGGGAATCTGGAGGTTGTCCGATGATGCGACTGGTCGTTTTGCTGCTGGCGGGGCTAACCCTTCCGGTATTTGCTGCCGTTATTGACTGGCCCGCCGCGCTGCGGGGAGTGGCAGCAGGCGATGTGGACTGGTTAGAGCGCACCCCTGAACTGGCAGCCGTTGCCGACATTAAGCAGGCACAGGAACTTGAGGACGCGCTGGCTGTTGCGCTAACCACAAATACCCGCGCCACACTGGTCGCGCTGCGAAAGATTGACGCCGGGAACTGGCCGCATATGGTAGGGACCGATATCGTGTGTACACCACCGACTGATAAACCGTCAGCGGAGGTCATAGCGTTCTACCAGCGCACACGGCAAGCCCTGCTGAAGACAAGCGAAGGCGCACAATGTCTCTGGGTTCTTGAAGCATCCTGGGAAGAACTAAACGCAGACAAAGCTCGGCAAGGCCGGTAAAATCCTTTACCCGGTCAGTTAATGACCGGGTCGGCATTCTGCTGCGATGAATCTTCATCGCCTTTTTTGTTCCTGAATAAGCGCTTAAACGCCCTGTTCCAGAATACGGATATGGGTTTCCAGCACGTCGCCTTTTACCGCCTCGCTCCAGGCTTTCATATGTGGCGTTTGAAGGTGCGCTTCGAGGTGCGGCACGCTTTCCCACTGCTCCAGCATCACGATGGAGTCCGGCGCGGTGGACTGGAAGCTCACCTGGGCGTTAACGTCCACCAGCGGCGCATAGCCGTGGCAGCCTTCTTCCGCCAGCACAGCGGGAATGATTTTGGCAAACTGATCCAGCACCGCCTGGCGATGATGGGCGCCCGGACGCGTGCGGATCTCGGCAATAACTGTCAGCATGAAAAACTCCTTGTGATAAATCCGTAGAACAGCAGCCGCAGGCGGCAAGTCGCGGCTCTCTTGATCAGGATAGAGTAACAGGCATTCAGTTAAGCAAAAATCGCTGCCAGATGCTCGCGATATTCTTGAATATAACGCGGCACGTCCGGCATTTTGATCACGTCATTGGTGATAAAAGTCGGCAGCGCGTCCATGCCAAGGAACTGATTGGCCTTATGGAATGGCAGATACACGCCGTCTACGCCCACGCCGTGGAAGAACTGATCTTCATCGGTGAACGCATCAAGCGGCGCGTTCCAGGTCAGGGAGAGCATATATTTGGTGCCCTGAATCAGGCCGCCGGAGCCGTATTTTTTGCTGGCGTCGGCGCGGGAACGGCCATCGCTGGCGTACAGGGCGCCGTGGCCTTCGGTAAATACATCATCAATGTATTTTTTCACGGTCCAGGGCGCGCCCATCCACCAGCCCGGCATCTGGTAAATCACCACGTCGGCCCAGACGTATTTCTGCACTTCGGCCTGAATATCGTAATCGCTGTCGGCGCGGGTCACCTGAACATCGTGTCCGAGGTCGCGCAGAAAGCTTTGCGCGACGTCGGTCAGGGTGTCGTTAAGCTGGCCTTTAGAGTGCGCGAATTCTTTCGCGCCGTTGATGATAAGCACGTTGCTCATTATTTATCCTCGAATAATTGCATTTGGCATGAATGATAGCGGATCGGGCGGGACGGTAAAATGTGCAAAAAGTGCAAAGACTTTTGCCAGATGAGCAATAATCAACGATTACAGCGCTAGTCTGATTACTGGTGTTAAATACAGGAAAGATCCCATCCCACGCTGGGACTCGCTCCTCAGATAAGGTACTATCTGCGGCAATATTGCCGCTACTTCACCCTGCGGCCCCTGTTCGAGGTATAACGATTAATGAGTGACATAACTCAGGATGGTGCAGAGCGTCTTGCGCTGCATGAGTTCACGGAAAACGCCTATCTGAACTACTCCATGTACGTCATCATGGACAGGGCGTTACCCTTTATCGGCGACGGTTTAAAACCGGTACAGCGCCGCATCGTGTATGCGATGTCGGAACTGGGCCTCAACGCCAGCGCCAAGTTTAAAAAATCGGCCCGTACCGTGGGCGACGTGTTGGGTAAATACCATCCGCACGGCGACAGCGCCTGTTATGAGGCGATGGTGCTGATGGCTCAGCCGTTCTCCTATCGTTATCCGCTGGTGGATGGCCAGGGGAACTGGGGTGCGCCGGACGATCCGAAATCCTTCGCGGCGATGCGTTATACCGAATCGCGCCTGTCGAAATACGCCGAACTGCTGCTCAGCGAGCTGGGCCAGGGCACGGTGGATTTTGTGCCTAACTTTGACGGCACCTTAGACGAGCCGAAAATGCTGCCGGCTCGGGTACCGAATATTCTGTTAAACGGCACCACCGGCATCGCGGTAGGTATGGCGACGGATATTCCGCCGCACAACCTGCGCGAAGTGGCGAAAGCCACCATCAGCCTGATCGATAACCCGAAAACCACGCTAGACGACGTGCTGGACATCGTCCAGGGTCCGGATTACCCGACCGAAGCGGAAATCATTACGCCACGCGCCGAGATCCGCAAAATCTACCAGAGCGGCCGCGGTTCGGTGCGGATGCGCGCGGTGTGGAAGAAAGAGGACGGCGCGGTGGTGATCACGGCGCTGCCGCACCAGGTTTCCGGCGCGCGCGTGCTGGAGCAAATCGCCGCCCAGATGCGCAATAAAAAGCTGCCGATGGTGGATGACTTACGTGACGAGTCAGACCATGAGAACCCGACGCGTCTGGTGATCGTGCCGCGCTCCAACCGCGTGGATATGGAGCAGGTAATGAACCACCTGTTCGCTACCACCGATCTGGAAAAGAGCTATCGCGTTAACCTGAATATGATCGGCCTGGATAATCGCCCGGCGGTGAAAAACCTGCTGGAGATCCTGACCGAATGGCTGGCGTACCGTCGCGATACCGTGCGCCGCCGCCTGAACTATCGTCTGGAAAAAGTGCTCAAGCGCCTGCATATCCTGCAAGGCTTGCTGGTGGCATTCCTCAACATCGACGAAGTGATTCACATCATCCGTAGCGAAGATGAGCCGAAGCCGGTACTCATGTCCCGCTTCGAACTGAGCGAAACCCAGGCCGAAGCCATCCTTGAGCTAAAATTGCGCCATCTGGCGAAGCTTGAAGAGATGAAAATCCGCGGCGAGCAGGACGCGCTGGAGAAAGAGCGCGACCAGATCCAGGCGATTCTGGCCTCTGAGCGCAAAATGAACACCCTGCTGAAGAAAGAGTTGCAGGCCGACGCCGACGCCTATGGCGATGATCGTCGCTCACCGCTGCACGAGCGCAGCGAAGCCAAAGCCATGAGCGAGCACGACATGCTGCCGTCGGAGCCGATTACCATCGTGCTGTCCCAGATGGGCTGGGTGCGCAGTGCCAAAGGCCACGACATCGACGCGCAGGGCCTGAGCTACAAAGCGGGTGACAGCTGGCTGGCCTCCGCGAAAGGCAAGAGCAACCAGCCGGTGGTGTTTATCGACTCCACGGGCCGCAGCTATGCCATCGACCCCATCACGCTGCCGTCGGCGCGCGGGCAGGGCGAGCCGATCACCGGCAAGCTGACGCTGCCGCCGGGCGCGGTGGTTGAGCAGATGCTGATGGGCAATGAGGAGCAGAAGCTGCTGATGGCCTCGGATTCTGGCTACGGCTTCGTCTGCACCTTCAACGATTTGATTGCCCGCAACCGGGCAGGCAAAGCGGTGATCACCCTGCCGGAAAACGCCCATGTGCTGCCGCCGATCGAAATCGTCAGTGAACAGGACATGCTGCTCGCCATCACCGCCGCAGGCCGTATGCTGATGTTCCCGGTGTCTGACTTACCGCAACTGTCTAAAGGGAAGGGGAATAAAATCATCTCCATTCCGTCAGCAGAAGCGGCGAAGGGCGACGATAAGCTGGCGCACCTGCTGCTGTTGCCGCCGCAAAGCACCCTGACCTTCCACGTCGGCAAACGCAAAATCAAAATGCGCCCGGAAGAGCTGCAAAAAGTGCATGGGGAACGCGGGCGTCGCGGCACCCTGATGCGCGGCCTGCAACGCATCGACCGTATCGACGTGGATTCGCCGCTGCGTCCTGACGCAGGAAACAGCGAAGAGTAATCACGCGCCGACCATCGCGGCAGCGGGAGCTTCTCTCGCTGCCGTTATCCCGCAGTACGTCAGCGTAACTTTTTTATAACTCAGCCATTGTGTGTTGATGCGTCGCGCATAAGAATACGCGTTTGGGAAATTAGCCGTATTGTGCCGCGGTCATCCTCGACCGGAGCGGTGTTTTTGCGACAAAGCCAGTATACTTGTCTGCGACAAGGGCTTCAGAGGTAGTTATGTTACTTATTCTTCGTATTATTTTTGTCGTGATCTACTGCATTGTTGTTTGCATCCTGGGTTGTATCTGGTGTTTGTTCAGCCCGCGCAATCCGCGCCACGTCGCTACCTTTGGCCATATGTTTGGCCGCCTCTCCACCGTTTTTGGATTGAAAGTCGAAAAGCGTCTGCCGCCAGGCGCCGAGCAGTTTGGCAATGCCATTTTTATCGCCAACCACCAGAACAACTACGATATGGTCACGGCGGCGAATATCGTGATCCCGCCTACCGTTACCGTGGGTAAAAAAAGCCTGCTGTGGATCCCGTTCTTCGGGCAGCTCTACTGGCTGACCGGCAACCTGCTGATCGACCGCGACAACCGCGCCAAAGCGCACGGCACTATCGCCCAGGTGGTGCAGCAGTTTAAAAAACGCCGCATCTCTATCTGGATGTTCCCGGAAGGCACCCGCAGCCGCGGTCGTGGCCTGATGCCGTTTAAAACCGGCGCGTTCCATGCGGCGCTGGCGGCAGGCGTGCCGATCATTCCGGTTTGCGTCTCCAACACCCACGGCAAAATCAATCTTAATCGCTGGAATAACGGCCTGGTGATTGTGGAAATGCTGCCGCCGATTGATACCTCTGCCTGGCAGAAGGATCAGGTGCGTGCGCTGGCGACCCATTGCCGTGAAGTGATGGAAGCCAAAATCAAAGAGCTGGACCAGGAAGTGGCCGAGCGCGAAGCATCTGGCAATATCTGAGTTTTACCTCGCGAGGGGCCCTTCCTCGCGATTTTGACAGTTTACACGGAGCAAAGTATGTCATTCAGTCGGCGTCAGTTTATTCAGGCATCGGGATGGGTTCTCTGTGCAGGCGCAGCGCCACTGACGGCACATGCGGCAGGGCAGCAGCAACCGCTGCCGATCCCGCCGCTCCTCGAATCACGACGCGGTCAGCCGCTATTTCTTACGCTGCAACGCACCCACTGGTCGTTTACGCCGGGCACCCGGGCGCAGGTCTGGGGCGTCAATGGCCGCTATCTGGGGCCGACAATCCGCGTCTGGAACGGCGATGACGTCAAGCTGATTTACAGTAACCGCCTGCCTGAAAACGTGGCGATGACGGTGAGCGGTTTACAGGTTCCCGGCCCGCTGATCGGCGGCGCCTCGCGCATGATGTCCGCCAGCGCCGACTGGGCACCGGTGCTGCCGATCCGCCAGTCCGCGGCGACGCTCTGGTATCACGCTAACACCCCTAATCGCAGCGCCCAGCAGGTTTACAACGGCCTGGCGGGAATGTGGCTGGTGGAGGACGAGGTCAGCAAAGCGCTGCCGATCCCTAACCACTACGGCGTGGACGATTTTCCGGTGATCATTCAGGACAAGCGGCTGGATAATTTCGGAACGCCGGAATACAGCGAGCCGGGTAGCGGCGGGTTTGTCGGCGACACCCTGCTGGTGAACGGCGCGCAAAGCCCGTATGTGGACGTGTCCCGTGGCTGGGTGCGGTTGCGCCTGCTGAACGCCTCTAACGCCCGCCGTTATCTGTTGCAGATGAGCGATGGCCGTCCGTTGCATGTTATCTCCAGCGACCAGGGCTTTCTGCCCGCGCCGGTTTCCGTCAAGCAGCTTTCCCTCGCGCCGGGCGAACGCCGCGAAATCCTGGTGGATATGACCAACGGCGATGAAGTTTCTATCACCTGCGGTGAAGCGGCGAGCATCATGGATCGCCTGCGCGGCTTCTTTGAGCCTTCTAGCATTTTGATCTCCACCCTGGTGCTGACGCTGCGCCCGACCGGTTTGCTTCCGCTGGTAACCGATACGCTGCCGATGCGTTTGCTGCCGAACAACATTCTGGACGGCAGCCCGGTGCGCAGCCGCGATATCACGCTGGGCGACGATCCGGGGATTAACGGCCAGTTGTGGGATATGAAGCGTCTGGACATCACCACTCAACAGGGCTCCTGGGAGCGCTGGACGGTGCGTTCCGATTCGCCGCAGTCGTTCCACATTGAGGGCGTCCAGTTCCTGATCCGCCATGTCAACGGTGCCGCGCCGTTCCCGGAAGATCGCGGCTGGAAAGACACGGTATGGGTCGATGGGCAGGTAGAGCTGCTGGTTTATTTCTCGCAGCCATCCTGGGAGCACTTCCCGTTCCTGTACGGCAGCCAAACGCTGGAGATGGCGGATCGCGGATCAATTGGCCAGATTCTGGTGAACCCGGCACCGTAAACGTTTTGTTATTACCTCTTCTTTTCTGGCGGCGATACAACGTATAATCGCCGCCCTTTGTCTATTTTTTTACCACCCCGGAAGCATTATGAGCGCTATAAGTCTGATCCAACCCGATCGCGACCTTTTCTCCTGGCCCCAGTATTGGGCCGCCTGTTTCGGCCCGGCGCCGTTCTTGCCGATGTCCCGTGAGGAAATGGATCAACTTGGCTGGGATAGCTGCGACATCATTCTGGTTACCGGGGATGCCTACGTCGACCACCCGAGCTTCGGGATGGCGATTTGCGGACGCATGCTGGAAGCCCAGGGCTTTCGCGTCGGCATCATCGCTCAGCCGGACTGGAACACCAAAGACGATTTTATGCGTCTGGGCAAACCGAACCTGTTCTTCGGGGTGACGGCGGGCAACATGGACTCGATGATTAACCGCTACACCGCTGACCGTAAGTTGCGTCATGACGACGCCTATACGCCGGATAATGTGGCGGGTAAACGTCCCGATCGCGCGACGCTGGTATACACCCAACGCTGTAAAGAGGCGTGGAAAGACGTGCCGGTGATCCTCGGCGGCATCGAAGCCAGCCTGCGCCGTACCGCGCATTATGATTACTGGTCTGATACCGTGCGCCGTTCAGTGCTGGTGGATTCCAAAGCCGACATGCTGATTTTCGGCAACGGGGAGCGCCCGCTGGTAGAAGTGGCGCACCGTCTGGCGCAGGGCGAGCCGGTGGGGCAGATCCGCGATGTACGTAATACCGCCATCATGGTGAAAGAGGCGCTGCCGGGCTGGAGCGGGGTGGATTCGCGTATCATCGATATGCCGGGCAAGATTGACCCGATCCCGCATCCTTACGGTGAAGATTTGCCATGTGCCGATAACAAGCCGGTCGAGCCGAAGAAAGCCGAAGCGAAAGCCGTTGTCGTGCAACCGCCACGTCCCAAACCGTGGGAAAAAACTTACGTACTGCTGCCGTCGTTTGAAAAAGTCAAAGGCGACAAAGTGCTTTACGCGCACGCGTCGCGCATTCTGCATCATGAAACCAATCCGGGCTGTGCGCGGGCATTGATGCAAAAACACGGCGAGCGTTATATCTGGATCAACCCGCCTGCAATCCCCCTGTCCACCGAAGAGATGGACAGCGTGTTTGCCCTGCCGTACCAGCGCGTACCGCATCCGGCATACGGTAACAGCCGCATTCCGGCGTATGAGATGATCCGCTTCTCCATCAACATCATGCGCGGCTGCTTTGGCGGCTGCTCTTTCTGTTCGATTACCGAGCACGAAGGGCGCATTATTCAAAGCCGCTCAGAAGACTCGATCATCAACGAAATCGAAGCGATTCGCGACACGGTTCCCGGCTTTACCGGCGTGATCTCTGATTTAGGCGGACCTACCGCCAATATGTACATGCTGCGCTGTAAATCGCCGCGCGCGGAACAAACCTGCCGTCGTTTGTCGTGCGTGTATCCGGATATTTGCCAGCACATGGACACCAACCACGAGCCGACGATCAATCTTTATCGCCGGGCGCGAGACCTGAAAGGCATCAAGAAGATCCTGATCGCTTCCGGCGTGCGTTACGACATCGCTGTGGAAGATCCGCGTTACATCAAAGAGCTGGCGACCCACCACGTTGGCGGCTATCTGAAGATTGCGCCGGAGCACACCGAAGAAGGCCCGCTGTCGAAAATGATGAAGCCGGGCATGGGCAGTTACGATCGCTTTAAAGAGCTGTTCGACACCTACTCTAAGCAGGCCGGTAAAGAGCAGTATCTGATCCCGTACTTTATCTCCGCGCACCCCGGTACGCGTGACGAAGACATGGTCAACCTGGCGCTGTGGCTGAAACAACGCCGCTTCCGTCTGGATCAGGTGCAAAACTTCTATCCGTCACCGCTCGCTAACTCCACCACCATGTATTACACCGGCAAGAACCCGCTGAGTAAGATTGGTTACAAGAGTGAAGACGTGGTGGTGCCGAAAGGGGATAAACAGCGTCGTCTGCATAAAGCGCTGCTACGTTATCACGACCCAGCCAACTGGCCGCTGATCCGTCAGGCGCTGGAGGCAATGGGTAAAAAACACCTGATCGGCTCACGCCGCGATTGCCTGGTGCCTGCGCCGACCATTGAAGAGATGCGTGAAGCGCGCCGCCAGAATCGCTATACCCGCCCGGCACTGACCAAACATACGCCGGTAGAGCATCAGCGGCAGACACCGACGGACAATAAAAAACGCGTTAAAACTGCTGCTAAAGCGCGTCAACGTTAATGAGAAAAGGGGGAAGAATTTCCCCCTTTTTTACGGCTTAATACAGCCCCAACACCTTCCACCACGCCAGCCCCACGCCCATAAATATGGCCTGGTTCACCAGACTGACCACAAACCCGGTGCGCCACCATACGCCGGTCGGCACATACCCTGCGCCAAACAGAATCGGGCCGCGGGCGTGGGTATACTGAGTCAGTGAGCAATACAGGCTGCTGCTGAACGCCAGCATGAACGCCAGCGGGACAATCGGCAGGCCGAGATGGCTACCCACGCCGAGAAACACCGCGTACAGCGCGGCGATTTGCGCGTTGCCGCTGGCAAAGAAGTAGTGAGTATAAAAATACGCGGCGTTAAGCAGTAGCAGCACCACAACCCAGCTGGTTCCCTGCAACAAGCTCGCCAGGCTTTCACCAATAAGGTTACCAAACCAGGTGGTAAAGCCGAGTTTCTTAAGCTGGTTCGCCATCATCAGCAGGGCGGCAAACCAGATCAGCGTGTCCCATGCGCCTTTTTCGCTTTTGACGTCTTCCCAGGAGAGAACGCCGCTTAACAGCAAAACCGACAGCCCGACAAACGAGGCGGTAGTCGGGTCAACACCCAGGGTATCGCCAAAAATCCACAGCACCAGCAGTAGCACAATGGTGCCGAGCATCAGCCATTCGCCTTTCGCAATCGGCCCCATCTTTTCCAGTTCACTGATAGCCAGTTTTGGCGCATCGGGCGTATGGGTGATAGTAGGGCACACCAGCGCATACACCAGCAGCGGTACCACGATCAGCGACACCAGGCAGGGCAGCAGCGCCGCTAAAAACCAACCGCCCCAGGTAATGGTCACGCCAGCGTTTGCCGCCAGCTTCACCGCCAGCAGGTTGCCGGTATAGCCGGTCATAAACAGCGCGGCGGTGATGTCATTGACGTTGCCGATGCAGGCAATCAGGAAGGTACCGATCTTGCTGCGCGATTCATCTTCCGGGCGGGAATCAAAACTGCGGGAAAGCGCATCGGCAATAGGGTAGATCACCCCGCCGCAGCGCGCGGTGTTGCTGGGCATCGCCGGGGAAAGGATCAAATCGGCAAACGCCAGGCCCCACGCCAGCCCCAGGGTGCGCTTACCCAGCAAGCGGATCATTTGCAGGGCGATGCGCCGCCCGAGACCGGTTTTGATAAACCCGCGCGCGATCATAAACGCCACCACAATAAGCCAGATCAGCGAACTGTTGAGCTCGCTCAGCGCGGTGGTAATGGCTTCGCTGGCTTTCACGTCGCCCGCTGCGCGTACCAGGGCAAACACCGTAATACCAATAATCCCCACCGCGCCAATCGGCAGCACGTTCGCCACGATGCAGACGATGGTAGTCACGAAAATCACCGCGCTGTGCCAGGCGGGAAGGGTTAACCCGCTGGGCGGTGAAAGCTGCCACAGCAGCCCAGCCGGGATGAGAATCACAATCAGCTTAAGCCAGTTAACGGCCCGGGAAGAGGTCTCAACCACGATGAAATCCTTATCAGAAAATTATTGGAAGTAGTAAATCATTCAGGTTATGAATAATTACTTGATAGATAAGAATTTTATCGATGAAGAGAAAGGGGCTTACTGTTTGAGCGCAGAAATGGGAATTAAAAAATTCTGAAAAAAAACCCGGCGCTGGACGCCGGGTTTGGAGGTTATCCGCCGAATTGATCCGGGTCCGGCCCCAGCCGTTTGCCCTGATCGAGTTTGGCGATATCGCCGAGTTCGTCTTTATCAAGACGGAAATCCCAGACGTCAAAGTTTTCCACAATGCGGGAAGGCGTGACTGATTTCGGGATCACCACCAGACCGGAGTCGAGGTGCCAGCGGATCACGATCTGCGCCGGGGTCTTGCCGTACTTATCCGCCAGTTCGCGGATCACTTTCTGGTCAAACACCCCTTCGCCGCCCTGAGCCAGCGGGCTCCAGGATTCCGTCTGGATCTTGTGCGTGGCGTTCCAGGCGTGCAGCTGGCGCTGTTGTAATAACGGGTGCAGTTCGATCTGGTTGATCACCGGCGTGACGCCCGTTTCATCAATCAAGCGCTGCAAATGGTTAATCTGGAAGTTACATACCCCGATGCTTTTGGCGAGCCCCTGCTTTTGCAGCTCAATCATCCCTTGCCAGGCGTCGACATAGTGATCGATTGCCGGCACCGGCCAGTGCATCAGATAGAGATCGACATGATCGAGCTTAAGCTTCTCAAGACTCTCCTCCAGCGCGTGTTGAGGGCGCTGCTGATCGTCATTCCACAGTTTGGTGGTGATAAACAGTTCTTCACGCGGGATGCCCGCGCTGTGAATGGCTTGCCCTACGCCCTGTTCGTTTTTGTATGCCGCAGCGGTATCAATGGAGCGATACCCCACCTCGAGCGCTTTATGAATGGCCGGGACGACTTCGTCATTCCCTGCCTTCCACACGCCAAGGCCGAGCTGTGGCATAACATTACCGTCCTGAAGCTTAATTACGGTCGGATTTGCCATAAATTCCTCCTTTTGGAATACCCCGCAAGGTGCTGCGGGGTAAGTCGAGTGACTTAATTCTGGACGAAAAAGCCGAAAACGAAAGGTTGGTCGGTAAAAAGCTTAGCGTGCGGCTTCGTAAATTTTACGGCTCACATCCAGGGTAATGTCTTTGTGTTCACCGAGTTTCGTCATGCCATGTTCTTCCAGCTTCGCCAGCAAACCGGGGATGGAGCTGCCGTCGAGACCATAGCCGGAAAGGGTGGTCGGCACGCCCATCTGCTCGAAGAAATGGCGGGTCGCGGCGATGGCGGCATCAATACGCGCGTCTTCGCTGCCTTCGGTGATTGCCCAGACGCGCTCCGCGTACTGCAACAGCTTGGCGCGTTTTTCATTGCGCTTGATGTTGAGCAGTGACGGCAATACCACCGCCAGCGTCTGCGCATGGTCAAGGCCGTGCATCGCGGTGAGTTCGTGGCCCAGCATATGGGTTGCCCAGTCCTGCGGCACGCCCGCGCCGATCAGGCCGTTCAGCGCCATGGTCGCCGCCCACATCACGTTGGCGCGCACGTCATAGTTTTCCGGCTCAGACAGCGCTTTCGGGCCATCTTCCACCAGCGTCAGCAAAATGCCTTCCGCGAAGCGGTCCTGCACTTTGGCATTCACCGGGTAAGTGATGTACTGCTCAACGGTATGAACAAAAGCATCCACCACACCGTTTGCTACCTGACGCGGCGGCAGGGTATAGGTGTAAACCGGATCGAGCACCGCGAACACCGGCTGTACGAACGGAGAATGGAACGCCTGTTTGTCGCCAGTGGCACGACGGGAAATCACCGCGCCTTTGTTGGATTCAGAACCGGTGGCGGGCAGGGTGAGTACCGATCCCATGGGGATAGCGCGGGTGATTTTGCTGCCGGAGGTCTGGAGAATTTCCCACGGGTCGACGTTGTCCGGGTAGAGCGCGGCGGCGGCGATAAACTTGGTGCCGTCCAGTACTGAACCCCCACCGACAGCCAGCAGGAAAGTCACGTTCTCTTTACGGGCCACGTCAACCGCTTTCATCAGCGTTTCGTAGGACGGGTTCGGCTCAATGCCGCCGAATTCCAGTACGTCCAGCCCTTTCAGCGCGTCATATACCTGGTCCAGCACGCCGGTTTTCTTGACGCTACCGCCGCCGTAAGTGATCAACACGCGGCTGCCTTCTGGAATTTGCGCCCGTAGCTGAGCGATGGAATTTTTACCAAACAGGATTCGGGTTGGGGTATGCAGATCGAAATTATTCATGGGAACTCCCGTTAAGTGGGTGAACAGAGAGCCACAGCGTGGCGATGGGACATATTGTGGGCGTGGCTATCGGGATGCTCAATGCTCATTTCTGCCGGTGTCTTGCCTGTTTCTCCAGCGCACTGGAGGATTAGCAATTTTTTGCGCACAATGTGAGGCGTGAACAGTAGCCACGGCGTAGCGAATCATGAACCGTCAGCAAATCTGCCAGCATCTGGCAAACAAAGTTAACCTTCTGAAAAATAATGAAGAAAAAATCAGCGCCCTGCTGCCCGAAATCCGCCTGCTGTATGGCACCCAGCCGCATCCGCGCACCCCGGTGATGTACCAGCCTGGCATCATATTTCTCTTTTCCGGCAATAAGACCGGTTATCTTAACGATCGGGTGTTTCGCTATGACGCTAACGAATATCTGCTGCTGACGGTGCCGCTGCCGTTTGAGTGCGAAACCTTCGCCACGCCGGAAACGCCGCTGGCGGGCATCCGCATTAACGTTGATGTTCAGCAATTGCAAACCCTATTGATGGACATCGGTGAAGATGACGCGTTTCACCCGGCGCAGTGCGCCAGCGGGATTAACTCCGCAGTGCTATCCGATGAAATCCTCTGCGCCATTGAGCGGTTGATAGATGTGCTGGATAAGCCGCTGGATGCGCGGATCCTCGGGAAGTCGATTATTCGTGAAATCCTCTATCACGTCTTAATGGGGCCGCGAGGTGGGGCGCTGCTGGCGCTGGTGAGCCGCCAGACGCATTTCAGCCTGATAAGCCGCGTGCTCAAGCGCATTGAAAACCAGTACACCGAAAACCTGACCGTGGACCAACTGGCGCTGGACGCCAATATGAGCGTCTCGGCGTTTCACCATAACTTCAAGTCGGTAACCAGCACCTCGCCATTGCAGTACATCAAAACTTTCCGCCTGCATAAGGCCAGAATGCTGATTGTGCATGACGGGATGAAAGCCAGCGCGGCGGCGATGCGCGTGGGTTACGAGAGCGCATCGCAGTTCAGCCGGGAATTTAAACGCTATTTCGGCGTGACGCCGGGAGAGGATGCGGCGCGGATGCGCACGTTACAGGGGTAGTCATCACCCCGCCTGGCGGCGAGGTGACTTATCAGGCAAATTTTTTCTTCAGCACCACCGTCAGCGCGCCGATAAAGCCCGCCACCAGCAGCACAATCGGCAGCACCATCAGGAAGGTCATAACCTGATCTTCATGGCGCTTCACGAAGGGGATCATGCTAAGTGCATAGCCGAAGCTGGTCACCACGCCGACCCACAAAAATGCGCTGAGCCAGTTAAAGAACTGGAAGCGGCGGTTGGACAGGCCGGAAATGCCCGCCATGGTCGGCAGCAGGGTGCGGATAAACGCCAGGAACCGCCCGGCCAGCAGCGCCAGCAGCCCGTGCTGATCGAACATGCAGGTGGCGCGTTGGTGATATTTTGCCGGCAGTTGCTTTAGCCAGCCTTTTACCGTTCGGGTATTGCCAAGCCAGCGGCCCTGCACGTAGCTCAGCCAGCAGCCGAGGCTGGCGGCGGACGTCAGGATCAGCATGGTCGGAACGAAATCCATCACGCCTTTCGCCACCAGCGCCCCTGCCAGTAGCAATAAACTATCACCGGGTAAAAATGAGGCGGGTAACAGCCCATTTTCCAGAAACAGCGTGGCAAACATCACGCCGTAAACAATGCCGACAACATGCGGGTCCGCCAGCGCAGCGAAATCATGCTGCCAGAGCGCGGAAACAATATTCTGAATAACAACCATGGGTAATCCTGACGAACAGCGTGGATAGGGTTATTGTAATCGCAAAAAGCCCGGAACGGTTTGATCCGGGGCCCAATAAATACGGACTATTCTGTCCGTGTAGCTGTCCAGTACTGGCAACTTCAGGCAATACGCCCGAAACCGGCTTCCAGATCGGCAATTAAATCTTCGACATTCTCAAGGCCGATGTGAACGCGCACCAGCGTGCCGTCGAAATCAACGCGGCTGTCCGGGCGAATGGCGGCGATCTCTTCTGGCTGGTTGGCAAGAATAAGCGATTCGAAGCCGCCCCAGGAATAGGCCATGCCGAAATAATTAAAATTATCGAGATAGGCCGCAAACTCCGTCTCGGTAAGACGCTTTTTCAGGATAAATGAGAATAAACCGCTGCTGCCGAGGAAATCGCGCTTCCAGAATTCGTGGCCTTTACTGCCGGGCAGCGCCGGATGATTAACGCGTGCCACCTGCGGATGCGCCGCCAACCATTCGGCGACCGTCAGACTGCTTTCATGATGCTGACGCAACCGCACCGCCAGCGTGCGCAGACCCCGGCTGGTCATATAGGCGGTGTCGGCATCCAGCATCTGGCCCATCAGATAGGCGTTTTCCCGCAGTTGCGCCCAGGTGCGCGCATTGGCCACGGCGGTGCCTACCATGCCATCAGAATGGCCGATCAGGTATTTGGTGCCCGCCTGAATCGAAATATCAATGCCGAAATCCAGCGCCTTAAACAGCACGCCCGCCGCCCAGGTGTTGTCGATCATGATAATCGCCTCGGGCGCGATACGGCGCACGGCGGCGACAATCGCCGGGACATCATGCACCTCCATGGTGATAGAGCCGGGCGATTCCAGAAACACGATTTTGGTGTTCGGCTGGATCAAGTCCGCAATACCCGCGCCGATCAGTGGGTCGAACCAGCTGGTGGTGACGCCGAGTTTGCCAAGGATTTTCGTGCAGAAATCTTGCGTGGGTTCATAAGCGGTATTGGTCACCAGCACATGATCGCCCTGTTCGACAAATGCCAGAATGGTATTCGCCACCGCTGCCGCGCCGCAGGGGAACAGCGCGCAGCCCGCGCCGCCTTCCAGCTCGCACATCGCTTCCTGAAGCGAGAAGTGGGTCAGGGTGCCGCGCCGCCCGTAAAACAGCTCGCCGGACGCGCGCCCGGCGGTGGCGGCTTTTTTGGCGGCCACGCTGTCAAACACCAGTGACGACGCGCGTTGGATCACGCTATTCACTGAGCCCTGGGTATAACGTTTGCTGCGTCCGGCGTTGACCAGCGCGGTTTCGATGTGCTGTTTTTTCATCTGTGCGGGATCCTGTTTATACGTCTGGATGTCCATACGTTAACACGGTTAGGGGGCAGGTTTTCTTCAACAAAGACTCAAAAAGTTAAAAAATATTCTGCTGATTCGATTTACTGCGTAAGCGCAAGGAAAATCGCGCCTTTTTCCGACACTATGCAAATACTAATGAGAACTACTATCAATTCGATGATGTTTTGATATTATTAGCAGCAGTTTGGTGATTTTTGTCCTGGAGATACAGAGTGGGTAATGAGTTGATGCAGACGGATCTCTCCGTCTGGGGTATGTATCAGCACGCTGATATCGTGGTGAAAATGGTGATGATTGGCCTGATTCTGGCCTCCGTCGTGACCTGGGCGATCTTCTTTAGCAAAAGCGCTGAACTGATTAGCCACAAGCGCCGCCTCCAGCGCGAGCAGCAGTTGTTAGCGAAAGCCCGTTCCCTGAACGACGCCAGCGAAATTTCCGCCTCCTTCCACGGCAAAAGTCTCAGCACCGCGTTGATTAACGAAGCCCAGGACGAGCTTGAGCTCTCCGCAGGCAGCGAAGACAACGAAGGGATCAAAGAACGTACCGGTTTTCGTCTTGAGCGCCGCGTTGCGGCGGTGGGCCGTCATATGGGGCGCGGCAACGGTTACCTCGCCACCATCGGCGCGATCTCGCCGTTTGTGGGGCTGTTCGGCACCGTCTGGGGCATCATGAACAGCTTTATTGGTATCGCCCAGACCCAAACCACTAACCTCGCGGTGGTTGCGCCTGGCATCGCGGAAGCGCTGCTGGCGACGGCGATCGGTCTGGTAGCCGCTATCCCGGCGGTGGTGATTTACAACATCTTCGCCCGTATGATCGGCAGCTACAAAGCCACGCTGGGCGATGTCGCCGCGCAGGTCCTGCTGCTGCAAAGCCGCGATCTGGATCTGAATGCTTCTTCTGCGCGCCCGGTGCGTACCGCTCAGAAATTACGTGTAGGTTAATGCCCTATGGCAATGCGTCTTAACGAGAATCTCGACGACAACGGCGAAATGCATGAAATCAACGTCACGCCGTTTATCGACGTGATGTTGGTTCTGTTGATTATCTTTATGGTGGCCGCGCCGCTGGCGACGGTTGACGTTAAAGTGAACCTGCCGGCCTCCACCAGCCAGCCGCAGCCGCGCCCGGAAAAACCGATTTACGTGTCGGTGAAAGCGGACAAATCGATGTTCCTTGGCAATGAGCCGATTACTGCGGAAACCCTGATCGCGCAGCTCGACACGCTGACGCAAGGCAAGAAAGACACCACGGTGTTCTTCCGCGCAGATAAAACCGTTGATTACGAAACCATGATGAAAGTGATGGATACCCTGCATCAGGCGGGATATCTGAAGATTGGTTTAGTCGGCCAGGAAACCGCGAAAGCGAAGTGATTTCCGGGCGCTAAAAAAGGCGTGGCGAAGACCACGCCTTTTTTATTGCCTGCGGTTTAGCCTAAATGCTCGCCGCCGGTCACGCCGTGAACTTCCGCCGTGACGTAGCTGGACTCCTGGCTGGCCAGGTAGACATAAATCGGCGCCAGCTCAGCGGGTTGCCCCGCGCGTTTCATCGGCGTCTGCTTACCGAATTCCGGCAGTTTCTCCTGCGGCTGCCCGCCGCAAATCTGTAGCGCGGTCCAGATGGGGCCAGGCGCTACGCAGTTCACGCGAATGCCTTTCTCGGCAATCTGCTTCGCCAGCCCGCGCGTGAAGTTGAGGATGGCCGCTTTGGTGGATGCATAATCCAGCAGGTGTGGGCTCGGTTGATACGCCTGAATCGACGACGTTGTGATAATGCTTGCGCCGGGTTTCAGGTGCGGCAGCGCCTGTTGGGTTATCCAGAACAATGCGAATACATTGACCGCATAGGTTTTGGTGAACTGCTCGCTGGTGATCTCGGCGATATCCTGCACGGCGACCTGCTTACCCGCCACCAGCGCCAGAATGTCCAGCCCGCCTAACTCTTTCACCGCCTGGTCCACCAGGCTGCGGGCGAACGTCTCATCGCTCAAATCGCCAGGGATCAGCACCGCTTTGCGCCCCGCCTCTTCAATCAGTTTTTTTACCGCTTCGGCGTCTTCCTGCTCGTCGGGCAGATAGTTCAGCACCACATCAGCGCCTTCACGCGCGTAAGCGATGGCCGCTGCGCGCCCGATGCCCGAGTCGCCGCCGGTGACCAGCGCTTTACGATCCTTAAGGCGGCCCGAACCGACGTAGCTTTTCTCGCCGCAGTCGGGGACCGGATCCATTTTTGCCTGGATACCCGGAACAGGCTGGAGCTGTTTCGGGTATTCGCCGGTGTAATACTGGGTGGTTGGGTCCTGAACGTGGGTTTGATCATTGGCCATAAGGGATCTCCATCAGTAGAACATTCCCTTTAAGGATAGTGCCCGGGCGCCCGTTTTCCGGCGGATTCAGGATATTCCTGAAGAGGTCAGTGGCCGGTGGGGGAAGAGGGCGAAACGGCAGCGTCGGGTTCGCCAGGCGTGATTTCCTCCGGCGGCAGGGTAGGCACGGTGTGGGTTTTATACTGTTTTTCAGCAAGCTGGCGGCTCATCATCAGCGTTGCGGCTTCGTCGGTTTTGAGTTGTTGATAGCGCGCTTCAATCTGCGCTTCCAGTTCGTTTTTGAGCGCGGGATTTTTTTTCATGATGGCGCAAAGCACGGCGCCATAGATCTCTTCTTTGACCTTCAGCGCGTAAATTTCCCGGCGGTTTTGCCATTTCAACTGCACCAGCGCGGCAGGGATGGCGACTTCCTGGGTGTAGTAAGCAATATCGTCATTACGAATATTAATCAGTACCTGTCTGTTCTGACTTAATATAAATTTTTGTTCTTCTTGCTTATCCAAAGTAAAATATTTTTCAGTTTCCTGTTTTTCCATTGTTTATTTATCCCCTAATTGATAAAAAACAGGCTCCGTTGATTCGCGGGTAATAAGATTAAGCCAAATTTTCTTACCCTGATCGTTTATCAACGTCGTTTGCTCATGAATTAATTGGCTGATCTCTTCCGGGCTTATTTTTTGTTGTTCGAGAAGATTATTAAGCACTTGCGCAAAGCTATCAATTTTAGCCGCACAGAACAGGCGCTCTTTAATGTGGCGGTCACGCTCCTCAAGTAAAGCATGACTTCGTTGCCCCGCCAATGAAGTCCGGCTTAAAATATCTTTCTCATGCTCTCTGATATCGGGTATTCCTTGAGTGAAATTTTCATCTGCGCTGTCGGGCTGCGGCGGGGTAGCAGGCGTAGAAATAACGTAACGCGCCGCCACGAGATAATCGGGCAACATGATATAATTTCCTTATACTTCAGGTTGTTACGGTTGTGGCTTCGATGGGGTGCGTTGACGATACCATGTGCTAATTTTAAAATCAAAAAAATGGGTTCGGTGCATGAACACAGTTGTTTATTTAATTCTTACCGTATTACTGCTGATGATCGGCATATTGATATTAATGCGCCAGGATGGTGTCAATAAATCGCCAGTGGTTGAACCTGATGCGCGGGGCCCTGCCACCAAAGAAGAGGGTGAAGATCATTTTTCGGCACTGCTTAATTCCATTACGCCGGTGTGGTATTGGCGGGTTAACCATGAATACATGGATTTTATCAACGCCACGGTAAAGCGGATGCGTTTTGATGAACTGAACGCCACGCCGGGGTTATTTGAGGCGCAACGGCGCTGTAGCGATCTCAATTCTGCGGTGTATAAATATTACGAAAATATTAAAAAACGCTGCCTGAATGGCGAATTAGTGCTGCTCTCCGACATTGAAGTGCTCAATATGCGCCACTGTTTTCATGAGTTCAGCCTGGAGGCCTACCCGGCGCTGGTGGCGCTGGTCTGGCCCGAGTATGCGCGCCCGGAAGTGAACCCTGCTGATGTTTAACAACTTGCTTGCAACGCACATCAGGCTGTTGCAAGCGGTTAACATTTCTGCGTTATACTGAGCGCCCCTTGGCTATCTGGCAGGACCTTATGGAACGCTTTTTTGAAAACGCAATGTACGCCTCACGTTGGCTACTCGCGCCGGTGTACTTTGGTTTGTCTTTGGGGCTGTTGGCCCTGACGTTAAAATTTTTCCAGGAGATGTACCACGTTCTTCCGAACATCTATGAGATTGCGGAAGCCGATTTAATCCTGGTGCTGCTGTCGCTGGTGGATATGACGCTGGTAGGCGGGCTGCTGGTAATGGTGATGTTCTCGGGGTACGAAAATTTCGTTTCGCAGCTCGATATCGACGAGCATAAAGAGAAGCTCAACTGGCTGGGTAAAATGGATGCCAGCTCGCTGAAGAACAAAGTCGCCGCGTCGATTGTCGCTATCTCTTCTATCCATTTGCTGCGGGTATTTATGGATGCGCGTAACGTGCCGGATAACAAGCTGATGTGGTACGTCATCATCCATCTGACCTTCGTGCTCTCCGCCTTTGTGATGGGCTACCTTGACCGGTTAACCCGCCACGATCACAAATAGTCGTTCGCCACGGCCTGCCGTGGTGAAATTCTGTGCAAATCCGCCGTGTTGTGCTTCGCTTAAATGACTTTCGTCAGCGACACGCCGGAGCCTGCTATGACGCGCCTCACCGCTAAAGACTTTCCTCAACAACTGCTCGATTACTACGACTATTACGCCCACGGCAAAATCACCAAACGCGAATTCCTGGAGCTGGCGACCAAATACGCCGTCGGCGGATTAACCGCGTTGGCGCTGTTTGACCTGCTCAAACCCAACTACGCCCTGGCGGAACAGGTGCTGTTTACCGACCCGGATATCCTGCCCGAATACATCACCTATCCTTCGCCAAACGGACACGGCGAGGTGCGCGGCTATCTGGTCAAACCTGCGAAGGCAGCCGGCAAAGTGCCTGCCGTGGTGGTGGTACACGAAAACCGTGGCTTAAACCCGTATATCGAGGACGTGGCGCGCCGGGTAGCGAAAGCCGGGTATATCGCGCTGGCCCCGGACGGGCTGAGCTCCGTTGGCGGCTATCCGGGCAACGATGACGAAGGGCGCAAACTCCAGCAGGAAGTCGATCCCACTAAGCTGATGAATGACTTTTTCGCCGCTATTGAGTTTTTAATGCATCACAAAGAGGCCACCGGCAAAGTGGGCATGACGGGCTTTTGCTATGGCGGCGGGGTATCGAATGCGGCGGCGGTGGCGTATCCGGAACTGGCGGCCGCCGTGCCGTTTTATGGCCGCCAACCGCCTGCGCAGGATGCAGAAAAAGTGAAAGCGCCGCTGTTGCTGCACTTCGCCGAACTGGATACGCGCATCAACGAGGGCTGGCCCGCCTGGGAAGCCGCGCTTAAAAAAGCGGGCAAAACCTATGAGGCACATATCTACCCTGGCGTGAACCACGGCTTCCACAATGATTCCACGCCGCGCTACGACAAGGCCGCTGCTGAACTCGCCTGGCAGCGTACCCTGGCGTGGTTTGAAAAATACCTGCATTAATTCGCCCGGGCACCCGGACGTCATGATTCGGGTGCCAAACCGCCGTGACCATCACAATTTACCACTCGGGAATTTGCGCCTGGTGCGCAGGATAATTACGCTGCCATAGCAAAAAGACTTTTATTAGCTTCATTTGCTTGCTGTGAAAAAAGCGATGCCCAAAGAGAGTGAAAATAAATCCGTTGATCGGTGAAGGAATAATTACCTGTTGTTGAGCTCAAGTATTCTTTTACTTTGCCGTTAATCATAAAAAAGTGCGGGCAATAATAAAGCCGTTAATGAAGAGAATATATTTTATATTCAAACTCGAACGGCAGTGCGCCTGTTTTACCCTAATTGCGATGCACAATCACGGCATCCACGCCTTAACGTTGTGAAATAAGGACAAGGTAATGAAAAAAGTCGCACTGGCTGCTGCTATATCGCTGGCTCTGGGGCTTACCAGCCTGCAAGCCTATGCTTTAGAAAGCCATTTAGTTTATAACCCTCAGGGGATCGCCGTTTTTGAAGCGCGTTTCTTTGATACCACCGACGGGCCGTTTATGCCGGGTGACGACGATGATGATGTGGATGAGGATGGGAACGTTGTTCCGATGGTCTCCACCTGGAATATGAATTCGCTGCAAAAAGCGAAAATCCTGAATGCGCTGGATTACTGGGCGGCAGTGATTACGCCGCCGTCCGGGCAGCCGCCTGCCGTCGTTAATGTCGGAACCTTTGATATTGAGAATGCGGCAGGCATCAGCGAATCAGTCTCTGAAACGCCATTTAGCCTTACCAAACTTCAGGCTTTGTTAACCGGCAGCGAGACCGGTGAATTAGTTTATGGCTCGCATGCTCAGTTTGTTATGGGCAAGATGTCTTTTGACGAGCTGACGTATGTTCCCTCCCAGTTACCGCGATCCTCCCGTGCGGATCTCACCAGTATCGCGCTCCATGAACTGGCGCATGGTCTCGGCATCATGAATCAGACTGTCGAGGAGGGCACGGGCGATACCGACGATGATGATATTGAACCGGTTTATAAGCCGTATTATGCAGACACGTTTGGCACCTGGACAGAGCATTTGCGCGATGATAACGGCAATCCGGCGCAGCGCGGCCAGGTTATTCTCTGTACCGGATGTGACAATGAGTATGACCCTAACGGCTTTGATGTTCGTCTCGATCGCGCCTACTTCACCGGGGATCACGTTAATGAAGTGCTGGCAGGGGCCATGCGCGGCCTGCCGGTTAAAATCCTGGATGATTATGGCGATGTAGACGAAGACTATATGAGCCATTCGGAACTCAAAAATAGCCTGATGAGCCACCAGAACTACCGCAACTACACCACCTTTATGGAAGCGGAACTGGCGATGCTTCAGGACATGGGTTACCAGATCGACCGCCGCAATTTCTTCGGCTTCTCGGTGTACGGCGATGGGCAGACGCTGGTTAATCACAACGGCTACTCGCTGCGAAATGCCGAAGGCACGGGTTACATTGCAGGTGCCTATAACACTGCCATGCTGGGGATCGGCCTGCATGTCTACGGCAGCAATAACCAGATCGCCCAGGCGGCGGATCTGCTGACGGCGGGCCCAGGCGGTGCGGGCGTACGTATTGATGGAGAGGGGAATACCTTCACTGTGCTGCCTGGTACGCGCATTTACGCGGATGGCCTGAACGGCCAGGGCGTAATGTTCACCTACGGTAAAGACCACAACTTCGTTCAACGGGGCGATATTCAGGCATTAGGCCAGGACGGCGTTGCCGCGCGGTTTGATTTTGGCAATAACCTGCTCGGTAATAACTATGATTATCGCGGTTCCTATATTCGCACCGTCGGCGGAGAAGATGACGAGCTGCTGCCGGAGCTCGACGGCGCGCTGGTGGACAACGTCGATATTACCGGTCGCCTCGCCGGTAATCTGGCGGCGATTTATATCTCTTCAAACGCGCTGGTTAACAATATCAACGTGATGAGCGGCGCGCAGCTTCAGGGCGATATCCTCTCTGAATACGACCAGCAAGACGATGACGGCGATCAGCGCCTGACGCAGCTCTCGTTCGGCCTGCTGGCTGACGATCAGGGCCGCGCCACCGACCAGGCCGATGACGATTTCCGGATGCGTTACGATGATGACATCTCGGGCATCAACAACCTGGCGTTAAACGCGGCGGGTGGGGTCACATCGCTCAACGGCAACTACAGCGTCTACAGCGTGGACGTGTTTGAAGACGCGACCTTAGCCGGTAACGGCCAGTACACCCTGAATGCTGATGGAGTCTTTAATAACGACGGCATCGTCTCGCCGGGCAACTCCATTGGGCAAATCGTCATCAACGGCGATTTCCAGCAGGGGCCGACCGGGCAACTGTTGATGGAAGTGGACGGCGCAGGCAATCACGATACCCTGATCGTTAACGGCAATGCCGCACTGGATGGGCAACTGACCCTGGCGCCGCAGCCGGACTGGTATGCCGCCGACTGGCAGCTCAGTTCAACGCAACTGCTGCAATCCGCCACTTACAGCGGAGACTTCAGCGAGGTGAATAGCCTGCTGTTCTCGCCAACCCTGGCGCTGGAAGCGACACCGCAGGGCGAGGGCGTTTACCAGTTGGCGATCCGCCGTGCGGCCAACGCTTATAGCCAGTATGGACAAGATGATAACGCGCGCCGCGTCGGGGAAGCGCTGGGGCAAATCGTCCCCCGCGCCGGTAGCGATATGCAGCCGATGTTCACGGCACTCGACTTCTCATCACAAGACGGCAGCGATATCGCCCGGGCGCTGAGCCAGCTTTCTCCGGCGGGATACAGCGCCATGTTTGCCAGCTCGCTGAAGCGCGAGCAGCAGATTGCCGATCTGATCGGCGCGCGTCAGTTCGCTACTGCGCCCGCTCAACTGGCGGAAGAGGAATGGCGCAGCTTCGCCGTACCGTTCGGTGGCGGCGCGTGGCAGAACCGTCAGGATAACCATGTCGGCTATGACGCCACCAGCTACGGCATTCTGTTCGGCGCGGAAAAACAGAGCACGGCGGCACCTAACTGGATTGTGGGTTTCCACGGCGCGGTGAGCGGCCAGACGGTAAAAGTGAAAGCGCCTGAAAACGGCACCGGCAAAACCACGGCGTTCGATGTGGGGATGCAGGCGCGCTATGCCGTCGATCCGCAGGCAGGCGTCTGGCTGTTTGGTAATGGCCGCGTTGGGGTAGAAGACGGGAAAATGGATCGCAGTGTGAGCTTCCTCGGTTACTCGTCACGTAACCATGCCGACTGGACCGGTTATAGCGGTTCGCTGGCGGCCGGCGGCGGCTACAACTGGGCGCTGAGCGACACGCTGTCAGCCGGGCCGCTGGCGGCGCTGAATTACACCGTGCTGTCCCGTGAAGATGTCACCGAAAGCGGCAGCGAAGGCACCCGGATCCATCTGGATTCACAAACCTTCCATTCGCTGCAATCGCGTATCGGGGTAGGGGCGAACTGGGATAAGCCGCTGGCGGCGGGAAGCGCGGTGAAAGCCAACCTGCAACTCACCTGGGATCATGAACTGCTGGATACCGATCTGGTGCAGGATGCCAGCTTCGCGGGCTATCGCGGCGTTGGCTTCACCAGTAAAAACCAGGTGGTCGGGCGTGATGGCATGGGCGTTCAGGCGGGCATGAGCTATGCGATTAACAAAGACGTCGAGATCGGGGCCAGCGTGAACAGCGACCTTTTCCGTACCGGCTATGACTCGGTAGCCGGAAACCTGTCGGCGACCTGGCGCTTCTGATGGTCTGTGCTGTGAGTAAAGCGCCTGCCGGAGGCAGGCGTTTTTTTACTTGCCTTGCAGCGCGTCAAAATCTGCCGCATCGTGACGTTCGTGGAGCTGTTCCGAGGCATCGCCCCAGGTACGGTTGACCTTGCGGCCACGTTGTACCGCCGGGCGGGCATTCACTTCCTGCACCCAGCGCTGGAAGTTTTTATACGACGCCACATCAAGGAACTCCGCCGCATCGTACATCCCGCCCAGGCCCAGCGCACCGTACCACGGCCAGATGGCGATATCGGCAATGGTGTATTCATCACCCGCGATATAGCGATGGTCAGCCAACTGGCGATCCAGCACATCCAACTGGCGCTTGGTTTCCATGGCGAAACGGTTGATGGCGTATTCGATTTTCTCCGGAGCGTAGTGATAAAAGTGCCCAAAGCCGCCGCCGAGATAGGGCGCAGAGCCTTGCAGCCAGAACAGCCAGTTCAGGGTTTCGGTGCGTCCGGCATGATCTTTCGGCAGGAAGTGGCCGAATTTCTCCGCCAGATAGAGCAGGATCGCGCCGGACTCAAACACGCGCAGCGGCGGGTTAACGCTGTGGTCCATCAGCGCAGGGATTTTCGAGTTCGGGTTGACGTCCACGAAGCCGCTGGAGAACTGGTCGCCTTCGCCAATGCGGATCAGGTGGGCGTCATACTCCGCCCCGCTTTCGCCCAGCGCCAGCAGTTCTTCCAGCAGGATAGTGACCTTCTGGCCATTGGGCGTGCCCAGCGAGTAGAGCTGGAGCGGATGTTTACCAACCGGAAGGGTTCGTTCGTGGGTCGGGCCGGCGATGGGGCGATTGATGCTGCCCCAGGTACCGCCTTGTTTTTGCCAGGTCCAGACTTTTGGGGGTTGCCAGGATTGCTCGGACATCGTTTTCTCCGCCTTTACTCTGAAATGTTTAGCGAAGATAGCCGAGCTGGCGGCCAATGTGTAGCAAGCCGTGCGCTTAAACGCCGGGAGTGTGATACATTTTCCGCGCTTATAAATGACCACGACACATAAAAACGGGTATGCAGAACATTACTAAACGATTTCGCTGGCTTCTGCTCATCATCCCGTTACTCAGCGGCTGCGGTACGCTCTCGCAAATGTCCTCCCCGGCAGGCACCCAGGAACTGCTTACTCATGAATCGCTGGAAGGCGACGTGGACAGCGTGGTACGCCACTATATGGCGCAGAAGGCGGTTTCCGGAATGACGGTCGCGGTGATCCATAACCACGGCGAGCCGCAGTATTACAGCTGGGGTGTGACCGATGCCACCCATCGTTACCCGGTCAGGCCAGATACCCTGTTTGCCCTCGGCTCGCTCAGTAAAGGGGTGACGGCGGAAGTGGTGACCTGCCTGGTGAATGAAGGGCGGCTCAGTTGGGACGACAAACTCACGGACCTGTTGCCGCCGGGCACGCCGCTCAGCGCAGATGCGCGCAACATCACCTTGCTGGCGCTGGTGACCCATACTTCCGGGCTGCCACGCCAGAATATGGATCTGCCGATGCTGAAAAAATTCATCGATTATTTAGGCAGCGGCGAAAACTTTTATGGCGAGCTGGATAGCGATAACGTGCTGGATTATTTAGCTAACTGGCAGGCACCGCAAAGCAAAGCGCCGGAATATTCCAATCTCGGCTATGCGTTGATCGGCTATATCCTGAAATATAAAACCGGCGAAGATATTCAGACGCTGGCGTCGCGTTATATTTTCCAGCCATTAAATATGGCCAGCACCAGCTTTACGCCGCAACACTTAAAAGGCTATGCGCAGCGCGCGCTGGGCCACGCCGGAGATCAGCCGAAATTTATTCCGCGCGGTCAGCTAACCCCGGACTGGCATTTTGATAATAATATGGTGGCGGCGGCCAGCTTATACAGCAACGCCGAAGATTTGATCGCCTATGCCCGCTATCACGTATCGAAAACCGGCAGCCGCGAACTGGATACGGTATTCGCTGAAGTCGGCAATATCATCTATCAACAATCCAATCAGTCACAGGGCATCGCCTGGGTCACCGACTACCGCGGCGGGGAAAAAATTACCTGGCAGGTGGGCTATATCGGCGGTTACTCCAGTTTTATCGGCTTCGATAAAGAAAAAGGCAATGCGGTGGTGGTGTTACAAAACGCCTTTAACTGGAGCAACTATATCGGCATGACGCTGTTGCTGGATATGGCGAAAAACGATCGCCAGCTCCCCGGCAACCGTTTCGCGAAAAATTAGGCTTCTTTCCGCCCCAGCCAGCGCTCTTTCAGCAGCGAGCCGGCAATCCCAATATCCAGAATCGGCGACGGCGGCAGGAAATTGGCCTCGCCCAGCGATTGCATATCGGCAATCAGCGGGTTGTCCTGTTTGAGCATCACATCCGCCAGCAGGCTGCCCGCGACGGTCTGCTTCGAGACGCCCGCGCCGTTGCAGCCGCCCGCGGTACAGAGCACCTCATTCAATGCCCCCCATACCGGCGCACCGTTGCGCGTCACGCTGATGGTGCCGGACCAGGTATGCTCCAGATTCACTTCGCGCAGCGTCGGGTAGACTTTATTGAACAAGCGGCGGTGCAACTGCGCGGCATGCCAGGTTTGCTCCACGCTGACCTGGCCTTTTAATGCTGGCGTCACGTGCTGGCGGATCAGGAAACGGCGATCGGCGGTAAAGCGGAACGTCGCCCCTGCAATGGCGTTAACCGGCGTCAGCCCCCAGCTCTGCATCGGCGGCAGCGTCGCCAGCTGTTGGTCGGTTAACGGCTCGCTAATACTGGCGAAGGTCGCCATCGACGCCTGGCGCGTCATACCGGGTAGTAGGGCGGAGGAAAGCGCGTTGGTCGCCAGCATCACTTTCGGGGTTTTGATGACGCCATAAGGGGTCACGACTTCCGCTCCGCTGCCGTAGCGGATCCCCAGCACCGGGGTATTATCAAAACTCTGCACATTTTCCGGCAGGCAGTGCGTCAGCCCGGAAATCAACTGCGCCGGGTTCACCAGCACACAGCTCGGGGTATAAATGCCTTTGCTGTAAAACCGGGTGCCGAGTTTTTCATACAGCGCGTCGCTTTCTAAGGTTTGATACGGCTCGCGCATGACATCGAGATGGCTGGCGTATTCATTTAAAATACGATGGTTGCCGCGCTCGACCTGGCAATGGTATTTCCCGGCATTTTCCCAGTCGCAGGCAATCCCGTGTTGGTCAATCAGGCTTTCTAACTGACGAATGCCCTCCTGCAACAGATTGCGGTAAGCATGGGCTTTTTTGAGTTCGGCGGTGGAGCTGCCGATATTATGCGGCAGGCCGATCACGAAACCGGAATTGCGCGCCGAGGAACTTTCCCGCGCGCTGTAGGCATCGAGGATAACAATCTTCAGGCCAGGGTTAATTTCCGCGAGGCGGCGGGCAAATGCCACCCCGGCAAACCCGGCGCCGATGACGACCCAGTCGGCGGTCATATCACTGCGTAACGTAGGGTGCGGGTCGACATGCTGTTCGCCTTCCGGCCAGCCCACCTGATTGTGATTAAACGGTATTGTTGCGTAGCGCACGGCCCTGAGTCCTTTTAGGAAATAAACCAGATTTATAAAGTAAAGATTGCCATTCACGCCAGTGATAATCTGAGGGTCATTGATTTGAGACAAGTACAATCAGGAGAGGGCATGAGCCTGTCGATCATGTTGCAGGGTACCGCCTCGGATGTGGGTAAAAGCACGCTGGTGGCCGGGCTATGCCGCATCTTTTTCCAGGATGGTTACCGCACTGCGCCGTTTAAATCGCAGAATATGGCGCTGAACTCCGGTATCACGCCCGATGGCAAAGAGATGGGGCGCGCCCAGGTGTTCCAGGCTGAAGCGGCGGGCATTGCGCCGGATGTGCGCATGAACCCGATCCTGCTCAAGCCCACCAGCGATCGCAAAGCGCAAATCGTCTTAATGGGCAAAGTCGCCAGCGACATGGACGCGGTGAGCTATCACGATTACAAACCAAAACTGCGCGAAACGGTGCGCGAGGTCTACCAGAGCCTGGCCGCAGAGTATGACGTGATGGTACTGGAAGGGGCCGGCAGCCCGGCGGAAATCAACCTGCGCGACCGGGATATCGTCAATATGGGCATGGCGGAACTGGCGCAATGTCCGGTGATTTTGGTGGCGGATATCGACCGGGGCGGGGTGTTCGCCGCCATTTACGGGACGTTAGCGCTGCTTCAGGAGCATGAGCGCTGGCGGGTAAAGGGCGTCATCATCAATAAGTTTCGCGGCGACGTGGCGCTGCTGACCTCCGGGCTGGAGCAAATCGAAGCCCTGACCGGCGTGCCGGTGCTTGGCGTGATGCCGTGGCTGGACGTTAGCCTCGAGGATGAGGATGGCGTGGCGCTCCAGCGCGGAAAATATCGTGATATCTCAGAGCGCCCGCTGGAGATCGCCGTGATCCAGCTACCGCATATATCTAACTTCACCGATTTCAATCCGCTGGCGGCGCAGCCCGACGTGCGGGTGCGTTACGTCACGGCTCCCCATCAACTGAATGATGCCGATCTGCTGCTGCTACCCGGCAGTAAAAACACCCTCGGCGATTTGCAGTGGCTGCGGGAAAGCGGGCTGGCGGAGGCGCTGCTGGCGCGGCATCAGGCGGGAACGCCGGTGATGGGCATTTGCGGCGGCTACCAGATGCTTGGCGCAACAATTATTGATGAGGTGGAATCCGGGCTTGGCGAGCGGCCAGGGTTGGGATTACTGGACGTCACCACACGCTTCGCCGGGGAAAAAGTCACCACCCGGGTTACGGGCGTGACGGCGGAAAACTTCAGCGGCGTGTTGCAGCGTTGCGGCCAACAACCGGTCATCGGTTATGAAATCCATATGGGCGAAACCACGCGCGGCGCGGGCGTTCAGCCAATGTTAACCTTCAGCGACCGCGTTGACGGCGCGATCAGCCCGGACGGGCAGGCGGCGGGGTGTTATCTGCACGGGCTGTTTGATAACGGCGGCTTTACCCGCGCGCTGCTGGACACTCTGCGCCAGCGTAAAGGCCTCGAACCGTGGGACGGCGAGGTGCTGGATTACGCGGCCCACAAAGCGCAGCAGTTCGATCTGCTGGCGCAGCAGATGCGTGAACACATTGATATCGAACGCATTTACCAGATTATGCGCGAACACAGGGAGCCCTGCTGATGATCCTGATTACCGGCGGCGCGCGCAGCGGAAAAAGCCGTCACGGCGAGCGGCTCGTGCAGGGCATGGCGCAGCGCGTGCTGTATATCGCCACCTCGATGATTTTTGATGATGAGATGGCCGAGCGAATCAGGCATCACCAGCTCAGCCGCCCCGCGCACTGGCGTACCGTCGAGGCGTGGCGCGATTTGCCCGCCGTCATCACGCCAGACAACGATCCGCAGGAAGCCATTTTGCTGGAGTGCATTACCACGCTTATCAGCAATCTGCTGTTTGATTTTGTGGGCGATACGCCGGAAGAAAGCTGGGATTACGTGGCGATTGAAGCGCATATTGACGCGCATATCACGCAACTGCTGGCGGCCTGCGCGGCCTGTCCGTCTCCGGTGGTGTTAGTGACCAACGAAGTGGGGATGGGCATCGTGCCGGAAAACCGTTTAGCGCGCCATTTTCGCGACATTGCCGGGCGCGTTAATCAACGGCTGGCGGAGCAGGCGGAACAGGTGTGGCTGGTGGTATCGGGGATTGGCGTGAAGATTAAGGGATAAGGCGGCGGGCCTGTGGCCCACCGCCGGGTCTGACTTAGAAGGTTTTGCGTAAACGCAGGCTAAAGTTGTGCGCCTGATAATCTTCGCCCGCTTGCAGATCGTAACGGGCATCCAGGCTCAGCGAGTTAACATCATACAGTGTGCTACCGATAGCCACGCCCGCCATATCTTCAACCGGCGCCGCGCCTTTGGTAATAAAGGTAGTTTCACCGATGCTGTCTGCGGCGTAGGTCGCGGTGTTGCTCATCTGCTTGTTATCGTACTGGTGGATCCAGGAGAGTTGAACAAACGGCGTCAGGTTGCCCAGACGGGTTTCAAACGTCTTGTCCAGACGCGCGCCGATATCGCTCACCACGGACTGGTTGTGAGACGCGTCCACGTCCAGCGCCATACCGTTACCGCCGGTTTCCGAATAGCCGTCGATATGCTGATAGCTATAAGAGAGGCTTGCCAGCGGGGTCAGGGTCACGTCGGCGCCTAGCGCGAACGGATAACCGAATTCGCTCTGTACCGTCACAGACTGGCCGTTGAACTTACCGCGCGCATGGCCGGAGAAGCCGGTGAAATCGACGTGGCGCGAGGTGTCATAGTTCTGACGGTTAACGCCTGCGGACAGGTTCATGAACCAGGGTTCGCCGGTGTAGCTGGCGTAGCCGATCAGGCCGTAGTTGTCTGCCGTTGAGGTGTTGCCGTTCAGGTTATCTTTGCCGTGAACCGAGGTGTTGCTGTAGTTCACCGCTGCGCCCAGACGCCATGCGTCATTCAGCGCACGGTCGGCACCGATCAGCAGGCCGCCGAATTTCGCGCTGTAGCCGCTAATCTGGTCAGTGCTGTCGCGGCGCGCATAGCCGCCGAACGGCTGCGCCCACATCAGCCAGTCGTTGTAGGCATCACCGGTCGAAACGCCGCTCATGCCCGCGGTTTGCGGGTTGCGCAGGTTATCCATATGGTTGCCGATCACCGAGTAGGCCGAAGCCGTGGCGGTTTGGGTCGCCTGGCCCGCGCTGATGCTCTGGCCCGGAGACAGGCGCTCGCCAACGCGGTTCGCTTCTTTGGTGTTATCAATCGCCAGCGAGGCGTTGTACAGCTCCAGCAGTTGCGGAGAAATCCCGGAGTAGCTGGTTAAGCCGCTCAGCGCGGAGGTCGCGTTGCGGGTGGTGGCAAAGCCCGGCTGCGGCGCGGTCGGCTCAGGTTGTGCCGGGGTTTCCGGTTCAACTGGCGTGACCGGGGCTTCAGGGATCACCGGGGTTTCAGGGGTTACCGGGACTTCAGGGGTTACCGGGACTTCCGGAGTCACAGGCGTTTCCGGCGTGACCGGCACTTCCGGGATCACAGGCACTTCCGGCTCAATCGGCGCATCCGTCAGGCTGATGACCAGCGCGCTGCGGGAGCCGTCGAGCTGCGTTTTGCCGTATACCGCGCCTTCATAGCCAGACACTTTATATTTCAGTTGGCTGGCGTTGTACTGGGTACCGCTGGTATCCGCATCGATCACCACGTAACGCTGGCCGGGCGCAAAGGCATAGCTGCTCTCTTTTTGCACCAGGTTAACGCGTGAACCCGCCTCTACCACTGCCGATCCGCTCACGTTCAGACGGCCATAGCCGCTGTCCAGGCTGTCGCCGTTGGCGATGGCGCTGTCCGCTACGCCGATAATCAGCGTGGCATCGCTTTTCTGGTGGTAGTTGCCCGTAATAGCGACAGGATTGTTGATCTGAATTTTCGCCGCGTTGTTGAACACGGTGCCGCCGGTGATCACATTGTCATTCAGCAGGACAGAACCCGAAGTAAAGTTGATGTCGCCGCCCGCACTCAGCGTGCCGATAGTCTCTTCAATGATCGGGCCCGGGCCCATGGCGAAAATACCAAAGATCGGCATTTGCTGTGCGCCAGAGAACTTACCCTGCGTTCCGCTACCACCGGTGATATTCAGCGGCGCATTACCACGTACATAAATATCGCCTGTGATTTCGCCTTCGTTGTGAAGATGATTAATGATGCCTGAAGAATCAATGGCAACATTACTGCTGCTGATCGTGCCGTAATTGTTCAGTGCGGAAATCGTACCCGCGTTAAGGATTGCCGTTGATTCATGGGAATCCATGTAATTCAGGCTTGTGATCGTACCGGTGTTATTTAAGGTGTTGATCGTCCCATCGTTAATAATCGTAACATTATTAATTTGGGTGGTGTTGACGCCGTCAATATAAATATTAACAGGATAACTGCTCATTGTGCCGTCGTTCTGCACCAGATCGATAACGCCATTATTTTGCAGCGCAGTGATACCGTAGATCTGCGCGTTTTCAGCGTTAGTCAGCGTACCCACGTTGCCCTTGTTCGCAATGGCGGCGCTGTGAGCAACGACCGGATTGCTCATATTCCATGAGTAGTTGGCGGTAATAGAACCCCGGTTGATAATCGTATCGGTCTGGCTCTCGGCGGCGAGATATAAACCGCTATAAGGCGTTGAAGTGCTTCTGTTTTGCGCGTTAATGTAATTGGTGTTTTCCAGGGTGCCGATATACCCTTCATTCTGGATACCGTGGCCATTTAGGCCAGTTATCCAGCCCTGATTAGTCAATAGCTCGACGTGGCCTTGTGAACCTACTGTGATCCCTGTTCCTAATGGCGGTTGCACCTGGCCTTGCGACGTCACGGTGAAATCAGGGTAAGTGGTATTAATGGTGACGTTACCGTTGTACTGGTAGTCAATAATATTCCCCAGGTCGGCGTACGCAGCAGGCGCGAGCAGCCCGTGCGCAGTCGTCAATGCCACCAGCATAGCGCCACGCTGGCTAAAATGATTTTTTTTCATAATGTCCGTTGCGATGTCTAATTGTTATCGAAAAAAGCAGGTATAAATAATTAAGGAATTATCCGATGTTATTTATCGGCAGAATAGCGATTTACATGACAAGATCAATCACAATTTCTTAACTATCTCAGCGCGAAAATAAGACTTAAATTAAATTTTGAAATGATATTTCACTTAGTCAGGATGCCATTATGCCGCTGCGCTTGTATACGTCACGTTATTATTGGTTGATAACGCTGGTATTTTTATTGGCTGGATGTATTAACGCCGACAGCCGGGACCGCGCGGCGCTGCTGGCAAAAAAATCTGGTCTGAACAGTCAAAATTTACCCACCGCGTTCTTCGAATTGCGTAGCTGGCAGCGCATCAGCGACCCTGCACAGCCGGTGCGGGTGTATATCGAGGGCGATGGTTTCGCCTGGGTCAGCCGCACGCGTCCCTCTGACGACCCGACGCCGCGCCAGCCCACCGGGCTGACGCTGGCGGCGGCGGACACCTCCGCTAACGTGTTGTATCTGGCGCGGCCCTGTCAGTTTATCGGCCCGCCGCTTCCGGCAAACTGTGGCGTGACCTGGTGGACCGATAACCGTTTTTCGCCGCAGGTCGTGCAGGCGATGAATGAGGCGCTAAGCCAGGCGCTGCGCCTCTGGCCCGGGATGCCGATCGAGCTGGTCGGGTATTCTGGCGGTGGCGCAATTGCCGCGCTTATCGCCGCGCGCCGTGATGACGTGCGATCGCTGCGCACCGTGGCGGGCAATCTGGATGTGGCTTACGTTAACGCCGCGCATCACGTTTATGCGATGCCTGATGCGTTAAGCGCTATCGACGTTGCTCCACAACTGGCGCACCTGCCGCAGATCCATTTTACCGGCAGCGCCGACACCACTGTGCCGCCAGCAACGGCGCGGCGTTTCCAGCAGGCGGCGGGAGGCCAGTGCGTGCGTATCGAAGAGGTGCAGGGGATGGCGCATGGATCGGACTGGGCGGCAGTCTGGCCGTCGCTGCTACAGCAACAGCCCGACTGCCGTTGACCTCAGACGAACATTTTTAGCCGTTCCAGCCCGGCGGCCAGATCGGCTTTTAAATCGTCCATATCTTCCAGGCCGATTTGCAGACGCAGCGCTCTGCCGCCGGGTTGCCATGTCGTCACGGTGCGGTATTCCGCGCAGTTAAACGGAATGATCAGGCTTTCAAAACCGCCCCATGAGTAGCCCATCGCGAAAATGGCCATATTATCCAGCATGTGATCGACGCTGGCTTTGCTGTATTCCGGTTGCAGAATGATCGAGAACAGCCCGGATGAACCGGTAAAGTCGCGCTTCCAGATCTCGTGGCCGGGGCAATCGGGGAATGCCGGATGTAGCACTTTCAACACTTCCGGGCGCGATTGCAGCCACTGCGCCATCTCCAGCCCGCGTTTTTCCGCCTCTTTGAGCCGCAGATACAGGGTGCGCATGCCGCGCAGCGCCAGAAAACAGTCTTCCGCGCCGGGCAGCATCGCCATCAGATCGTAGGTTTTGCGCAACGCCGGCCACCAGGCATCGTTGGCGGAGACCACGCCCATCAGCAGATCGGAGTGGCCGCCGAGGTATTTGGTCCCGGCTTCCACCGATAAATCGCAGCCGTGTTCATGGGCGCGGAAAAACACCGGCGTCGCCCAGGTATTATCGATAATGGTGGCGATACCGCGCGCTTTGGCCTGTGCCGTCATGGCGGGCACGTCCTGGATCTCAAAGCTCTGTGATCCGGGGGATTCCAAAAACAGCGTGCTGGTATTTGGCCGGAACAGCGCCGCAATTCCCGCGCCGATCAGTGGGTCGTAATACTCGGTTTCAATGCCCATCTTCGCCAGCAAACCCGCGCAGAACAGGCGCGTGGGTTTATACACGCTGTCCGGCATCAGCAGATGATCGCCCGCTTTCAGGGTGGTGAGCAGCGCCAGGGCGATAGCGCCGAGGCCGGAAGGCGACAGCACGGTTCCCGCCGCGCCTGCCAGTTCGCTCCACGCCTTCTCCAGATTGGCGATGGTGGGGGTGCCCATGGTGCCGTAATTAAACTCGGCGCGGTTGTTTTCAATATCGCTGACGGTGGGGAAAATTACCGTCGAGCCGCGATACACCGGGCTGTTCACGAAGCCTTTCTGCTGCGCCGGGTCTCTGCCAATCTGGGTGAGACGTGTGCCGATACTAAAATTCGAAGGAGATTGTTTACTCATCAGGTACCTCTTAAACCAGCGTTATTCAAAAAACTTAAAGAAAGGGGACAGGCATAGCAAGATGCCAAAAAAGGTGATGAACCAAACGCCCGGACCTTTAAACTGATGCAGCGTTTTGACTTTATAAACTAAATAACAGGGAATTAAGCAGGAGACTAAGCCGAATAACGGGCTGCCGAGCTGCATAAAAAACAGAATCGAAAAACGGGTAGAAATCCATGCCCACAGCCCGAGCACCACGCCAGCGTGGATCGCCAGATTCAGCGTTTGGTGATTGATTTTCTCTTCAGGAATAAAGCGGCTAATAATATTCACCACAATGCCCTTAATCGCTTCCTGAAAGCCCAGATAAATCCCGAGAAACGCCGTTAATATCGCGAAGATATTTAACAGGGCGCTCATCACTTTCACCACCGAACCGGGGATCACCTGAGCGGCAATCGCCAGCGCGGAAATATTCTGCTCGAATGCGGAGACCGCTTGCTCATGGCTAATCGCGAAGGTAAACGAAAAGGCGAAGAATAAAACCGCCACCGCCAGAATGATATAGGCTACCCGATTTGCGCGAATGGCGCGGTACGTGGCGATGCGCCGGTCCGGCTCCACTTTACGGTAGGCGATATTCATTGGGCTGAGGATCTGCACAAACAGAATCGAAAACAGGGTAAACGGCAATGTCAGAAACACGTCGCGCAGAAAGGAGCCAATCGGTGGAAAGGCGCTGATATTATTGAAATTCCAGTGCGGAACCATCACCAGGCCCAGCGCCACGATAATACCGAACTTCACGCAGACCATCGGCCCGGAGACTTTAAACAGCAGCCGTTCGCCCTGTGAGGCGATGCTGACCAGCAGCACCAGAATCACCAGCCCGTACCAGACCGAATCCGACAGTAATCCCTCAGTTAATCCGAAGGTCTGAATATAGGATGCGCTATCGAAGGTGACCGCCAGCGAATAAGAAAACATACCGTGCAGCAGCATTAAAAAATAAGCGATGCCCAGCCAGAATCCCCAGTTTTTCCCTAAATACTGGGTGATGACGTTAGAGTAATCTTCACAGTTTTCGCTTTCCGAAAGGGTTTTTAAATACAGGCTTTGTAATAAATAGATAGCGGGATAGGCAATGATGACCGAGGCGATAAATACCCAAATGCCTTTTATGCCGATTTGCACCGGCATAAATACAATGCCAGAGCCAATCGCCATGCCAATACACAATACCACCCATCCTGCATCATATTGGGTAAATGGAATCGATGGTTGAAACTTTTTAGAGCGGGGTACAGAGTGAGAAATGTCATTCATAATATTTTCCTGTCGCAATTTATTAAAATAATGGTGACGCATGACTGCAACGGCGGTGATAATTATTATTCAGTTCATTCATTTTCTGACTGCAATATCATGGTACGTAATCAACAGCGAAACGAAAAGGCGTTGGCGGTGCTAAGTATCAATAAGACTTGTGCGTAAAACGCAAAAGTTGATGAGGGTCGCTGTTTGCGTGACGGCGCGATATGCTGTTGAACGGGTGTCGCCAGGGCGAGGGAGAGTGATGAATAAGGTTTTTATGCCATTTAAAGCAAAAATTGATAACCACGCGATATTTCGCCAGTTAGAAATCTTCATTAAGGTGGTTGAATGCAACAGTTTCTCCGTCGCCGCGCAAAAACTGAGCCTGACGCCGTCGTCCGTGAGCCGCAGTATTTCGCAACTGGAAGAGAGCCTCGGCGTCGTGCTGTTAAAAAGAACCACCCGCACTTTTATCCTCACCGAGCCGGGGAAATATTTGCTGATCCGCGCCCAACGTCTGCTGGGCGATCTCGATGATTCGCTAATCAACACTTCCAGCTTTCATCACCATCCGCAAGGCCAGCTCAAAATCACCTGTTCCATCGCGTTTGGCGTGTCGCATCTGATGCGGCTGTACAGCGAGTACCGGGAGTCGTACCCGGACGTGCGGCTGTCGGTGGATCTCAATGATCGGAACGTTAATCTTAACGAAGAGAATTTTGATATTGCCTTACGGATCACCGCGCGTCCGCCGACTAACTTCGCCCTGCGGGAAATCTGTAAAATCAACTGGGTGTACTGCGGCAGCAAAACCTATTTTGAACGGCGAGGGATCCCGCAGTCGCTGGCCGACCTGGAACAGCATGATTGTTTGATTAATCCCAATGTCTCGGATAACTGGTATTACATCGACGAGCAGCACCAGCCGCGCGCGTTAAAGGTGAATAATGTTATTGAGGTTAACAGCACGCTGGGGCTATTGAATGCCGCGCTGCATCATCAGGGGATTGTCAGCCTGCCGACCTATTTGCTGGGCGATTACATCGCCCGCGGCGAACTGGTGCCGGTGTTGCTGGATCATGAGGTCAAAGAGCATGAATACAGCCTGTATGCGCTGTATCACCCCGGCTATCACCAGGACCCCAAAATACGCAGCTTTATCGACTTTATGGTGAAAAGGATCACGGCCGCCCCGGCATGGGATAAGTGGCTGGAGACGTGAGTCCGCGTCTTTCAGGATAAAAAAACCCGCCGGGCGGCGGGCTGTCATTACAGTTTTTCTATCTGCCGCGAATGCCACGGACCGAGGATAAACACGGAAATCATCGCACCCAGCAGGGCGCACAGCATATCGGATTGGGTATCCCACGGGTCGCCCTGAGTACCGAGGAACTCATCCGCGCCCTGGCCCAGAATCAGCGCCACCCACCACTCAATCAACTCATAAAAGGCGCTGATCGCCAGCGCGATACAGCACACCAGGAAACCCAGCATTTTGCGCCCGTTGATAAAGCCGCCGCGAATCAGCACTTCCCGCGCCGCCAGCGCCGGGACTAAGCCCTGAAACAGATGGCCGAGCTTGTCGTAGGGGTTGCGGCTGAGGTTCAGCCACTCCTGTACCTCAAACCCGAGAGGCACTTTGGCATACGAGTACATCCCGCCGACGATCAAAATAATGGCGTGAAAAAAGATCAGCAGGTAGAGCAGGGGCGTCAAGGGATAGCGCCGGGCGGTTGCCCACAGGATCGGCACCACGATGAGAACCGGGAGCACTTCCATCAGCCAGGTGAGTTTGCTGGCGGTGGCGATGCCAGTGACGATAAGCAATGCGGCCAGCAGCACTACGCCGACGGGCAAACAGAGAGAACGGGCAGAATTCATTAGCGATCCTTCACTCAGGGAAAGGGCATACTATCCGACTGAAAGCGAAGAAAAACAACGCTGAAAATAGCAGGGGAAAAGGCGTGACAGTGACGTCACGCCTGAAATGGTCGCCAGTATGCTAAATCAGGGGCGGTTAAGGATCTCAGCGGGAATCGGCTCGCCGTGATACTTCTGGTAAATGGCATTCAATTTTCCATTTTTAAGGTTGGTCGCAATCCATTCATCGAGTTTTGCTTTCAGCTCTGGCTCATTCTTTTTCAGGCCAATGGCTAAATCAAACACGGTTAGCGTCATTTTCGGTTCAAACGCCAGCTTCGGGTTTTGCTTGTTGATCTGATTAACCAGGGTGGCGGATGTCGCAACCGCGTAAGCCTGGCCGCTCACGGCAGCCGTGACCATCGTGGCATCGTCATCATAACGTTGAATGGTCACGCCATTTTTCGCCGCGTCTTTGGTCAACATGGAGTCCTGAGTCGTTCCCCGGGTCACGGTAATGGCATGCCCTTTCAGATCGGCCCAGTCGCTGATTTTGGTGGCCGCAGGCGCGCCAATGACAGAGCGTAAGCCTGCATAGGCGCGGCTAAAATCAATCACCTGCGCACGTTGAGGGGTAACGGAGAGGGTAGATATCACGATATCCGCCTTACCGGTTTGCAGGTTAGGAATTCGCGTCGCGCCGGTTGTCTCAATGAATTTCAGTTTCAGTCCCCAGTCTTTAGCCAGCAGTTCGGCGGTTTCAACGTCGGAGCCAACGGGTTTCATCGACGCATCCAGCATCCCGGAAGGGGGAATAGAGAGGTCGGTCGCGACGCGGATCTCGCCCCGTTTTTGAATCTCTTCTAAAGCATTGGCCGAAACGGGAAGCGTGACGACGGCGGACAACAGTGTGGCGAGCATTAAGATGTGTTTTGCAGGGCTCATTATTATTCTCCTTCATGGGAATTTTGTAGGGTTGAGGGACTCACAAATCGTTTGAAATAAATTCCTGTAATGCCGCTGTGGCTGGCGTTTTCAGGATCTCGACCGTGCCGGTTTCGTGGACGGTTCCCTGGTGCATAAAAATAATTTTATCGGCGACCCGACGGGCGAAATTCATCTCATGGGTCACCATAATCATGGTCATGCCACTGCCCGCCAGGCGTTCAATAACGCGCAGCACTTCGCCGGTGAGTTTGGGATCTAATGCCGAGGTGACTTCATCAAACAACATCACTTTCGGTTTCATTGCCAGTGAACGTGCGATGGCGGCACGCTGTTGCTGCCCGCCGGAAAGCTGCTCGGGGTAGCTGTCGGCTTTATCCGCCAGGCCAACCTGCTCCAGTACGGACAGCGCTAACCGTCGGGCTTCCGCCTTCGCCATTTTTTTGACCGATACCGGGCCTAACGTGATGTTTTGTTCAATCGTCAGATGGGGAAACAGGTTGTAACTCTGGAACACGATCCCGACATCCTGACGCAGCTTGCGCAGATCGACATGGGGATCTTCCACTTTGTGTCCACAGACCTCAATGCTGCCGCTATTGATGGTTTCCAGCCGATCGATACAGCGCAGTGCCGTACTTTTGCCTGAACCGCTGGCGCCAATCAGTGCCACGACCTGCCCCTGATTCACTGAAAAAGAGACGTCTTTCAGTACCGGGTTGTGGCCAAAGCTTTTTTGCACATTTTTCAGGGTAATGATGGACATAATATTAACCTTCAGCACTTAATTGATTGGTGGACTTACGGTTTGGAGAAGCTTGCTTTTCTTCTCAGGCGCGGCCTGTTCAAGACGGCGGCTTAGCACGGATACCGGGAAGCAGAGGCAAAAATAGACTGTGGCAACAATCAGATAGATAATGAACGGCTCAAAAATGGAGTTGTTGATCAACTGACCGGCGCGCGCCAGTTCGACAAATCCCACCACTGAAGCCAGCGACGTGTTCTTGATGATCTGCACCGAAAACCCCACGGTTGGCGGTGTAGCCAGTTTAATGGCCTGCGGGAGTATCACTTTAAACATGCGTTGCACGCGGGAGAGCGCCAGGCATTCAGCCGCCTCCCACTGCGCGCGCGGAACCGCCTGAATACAGCCCCGCCAGATCTCGCCGAGGTAGGCGCTGGCGTAAATCGTCAGCGACACGCCTGCCGCCAGCAGGGGCGAGATGGTAAAGCCCAGTTGCGGCAGCCCAAAATAGACCATAAACATGATAATCAGCAGCGGCGTGCCCTGAATTAACTGCACCCAGGTCGCCACAACTAAACGGACGATACGCACCGGCGCAATGCGGCCAAGCGCCAGCAGAAAGCCCACTAACCCGCCGCCGCCGAAAGCCATCAGCGACAGGATCGCGGTCCACACTGCGCCTTCCAGCAAAAACTGAATATGTGCGAAATTGAGGGAAATATTCATCGTCAGGCCTCCCTAAATCATGGTGCCAAGCCGGCGACGGCGAGGGAAAATGACCAGTCCAAACAACCAGAATACCAGGCGCATCAACAGTGAGATCGCGATATAAATACCCGCCACAATCACGAAGGTTTCAAACGGGCGGTAGGTTTCTGACTGAATAAAGTTGGCGGTCGCGGTCAGTTCTTCGGTAGAGATCTGCGAGGTCACCGAGGAGGCCAGCATCAGCAAAATAAACTGGCTGGTCAGCGACGGATACACGCGTTCGATGGCAGGCCGAAGCGCAACATGCCAGTACTGCTGCCATTTGGTTAACCCCAGCGTTTCTGCGGCCTCCCATTGCCCCTTATGCACCGACTCAAATCCGGCGCGCATGATCTCTGCGGTGTAGGCACCCACGTTGATCGTCAGCGCAATGACCGAGACGGTGAAGGCGGTAAATGAAAAACCCAGGCTGGAAAGGCCGAAATAAACCAGAAAGATCTGCACCAGAAACGGCGTGTTGCGGATGGATTCGACGTAGATTGCCGCGATTCTCGCAAACACTTTGGAGTGAGAGCGCCGGGCAACGGCGCAAAGCGTGCCGATGAGAAAACCCGTCACCGTCGTCACGATGGCCAGTTGGGCGGTTAATGTCGCGCCGTCCAGTAACAGCTGCCATTGTGAAAGTATTGCTGTGAAATCGAGCATCATGACTTTCGCCCCGGTTAATTAGTTTTTGCGGTCTGCTGGCCGGTCAATCGGTCATAGACTCTGAACAGCGCCTGGTTGCCATTGGCTCCTTCACCGTAAGCCTGCGCATTCTGGTATTGGCTGGCGACAAGGGCAGTCGCAGGAAGGGGAACCGGATGTTTCTGCGCCGCCTCCAGCACCAGACGCAGATCTTTCATCATCAAATCAATGCGAAAACCGGCGGAGGTATCGCCTTCGATCATGGCGGGCCCCAGTTTGTCGAGCATCCAGGATGCGGCAGATCCGCCCAGCAGCACTTCACGCATTTGCGGCAAATTGATATCCCAGGCGCGAGCCAGCGCCAGCGCTTCGCAAATTGCCTGGATATTGATGCCGCAAATCAGCTGATTACACAGCTTGACGGTTTGCCCGGCACCGGATGCGCCAACGTGATTTAACGTGGTGCCCATGGCGCGCAAATACGGCGTCGCCTGCTCAAACCCGCTGGCTTCACCGCCCACCATAATGGTCAGCGTGCCGTTTTTAGCGCCAATCGGCCCGCCGGAAACCGGGGCATCCAGCATGGTCACCCCGGCAGCCGCCAACGCCTGGCTCAGCTTGCGGGTGGCTTCCGGCGCGATGGTGCTCATATCCACGTACAGTTTTCCACGCGGCGGAACAGCTAAAAGACCCTGCGGACCGCGCACGATCTCCTCAACCTGCGGGGTGTCCGGCAGCATGGATATCACGATATCGGCATCGCTTACGGCGCAGGGAATATCAGTAACGATTTCAACGCCGAACTGGCGCAACGCATCGCCCGCGCCGCTGACAATATCAAACGCGCGCACGGTATAGCCCGCCTGGGCGAGATTGCGCGCCATCTCGCGCCCCATCACACCTAAGCCAAGAAAGCCAACGATGCCGGAAGTCTCTGTCTTCATCAGAAGTCCCCTTGCCGTTAGTTATGCTGTTCGAGCTGCGCCAGTTTCTCGACGCGGCGGATGAAGTCGGCATCCTGAACAAAGGTTGCCTGCAAAAATGCGTCAATCAGATCGCGCGCCAGCCAGGGGCCCACGATTTGCGCGCCGATGCACAGCACATTGACGTCATCGTGCTCAACGGACTGATGGGCGGAATGCACGTCGTGACCTACCGCGGCGCGGATGCCTTTAATTTTGTTGGCGGCAATCACCGCGCCCACGCCGGTACCACACACCAGGATGCCGCGCAGACCGTTGCCTTCGCGTACTTTATTGCACACCGCGAAAGCGATATCGGGAAAATCCACAGGCTCAGGGTTATAGCTCCCCACATCGTCAATCTGATGGCCCGCTTGCTCGAGCCACTGGATGAGCTCCTGCTTAAGGTGAAAACCTGCGTGGTCACTGCCAATTACGATCTGCATCTGCTTTTCCTTATTAAGGGGGGTTTAGTCAGCAAAAGGTTGAGAACCCACCATGCGAATGGTGGCGCGACGACGAAAATCAGCGCCAATTTCAAAATGGCGGCTCAGTAAGTCATCGGCTTTGTCTTCGTCTCGTTCGACGATGGCGGCAAAAATGGCGCGGTGGTGATCGATGAGAAAAGCTTCAATGCCTTCCACCTGAATAATCTGTTCACGCCTGTCGAGGTGGGAGCGCTGCATCAGTACGCCAATCGACTGATAGATGTTGATAAGCGTTGGCGAGCCCGATGCGTTGACGATGGTTTCATGAAAACGAAAGTCAGCCCGACCGCCCAGTTCCGGTTCATGGATGGTATCGCTGATGTCGCGCAAGCAGGCGGCCAGGCGATCGTAATCGCTCTGGGTTGCCCGGCGGCAGGCGAGGCGCACGGCCTGGCGTTCAATGGCGATACGCGCCTGCATCACGTCGTCCACCACATTTGGCTGGTGGGCCAGTACGAAGGTGAAAAATTCACCAAAAATCGAAACATCCGGTTTTGTTACCACCGTGCCGATGCCATGACGGATCTCTACAGCGCCAATCATCGCCAGCGCTCTGAGCGCTTCCCGCAATACCGGGCGGCTGACGCCTAATCGGGCGGACAGTTCACGCTCCGGGAGCAAACTGTCGCCCGCGCTCAGCGCGCCGCTTAACAACTGCTCGCGCAAAAATTTAACGACGCGGTCATGGCCGCTGCTGTTTTCCGTCTTTTCACGTTTGATATCCATATGATTTTACCGGTGGTCTTAAGTGGTAATACCAATGGTAGATATGTTAACGAGTTATTAATGTGATGTTGATCGATAATTAACCTGGTGGTTTTGTGAGCGGGATTGCAATTATTGCTTTAACTGACTGTGGGGAGAGATCGCCGGGATCGTTAGATCCGTGTTTTAGGTTGCAATCGACGCCCGGCAGATAAAGGAAGTGCAAGGCTTGGGGGGAATTTGCGAGATGTATTCTGGATTCGTAAGATACTGCATCAGCACTGGTTTAAACCTCTTGCTGTGAGTTTCTGGTAGCAGTATTGTTCACCCGCACCTGCAAAATCAGGTGCCGGGATTGACCTCCTGAAATACTGTTACAGGCGACATATGACGCGCCAGCGTCGTTTTTATGTCGTGCGCACGGTTACACCTCAATGGCGGGCCGGGCGGGGGCGTCGCGAGACGCGCCGGTTTCCTGTAACGCCGGTAAGGTCAACCCCGCCAGGTTCCGCCACCCGCGAGATTGACCTCTCCAGTGGCGGCAATATCAAACGTTACAGGAGGCTGCCCTTATGGCTACTACCCCTAACCAGACTCAACTTTCATCTGAAAAAAGCGCGAAGACCCAACGTCGTTACACCGTCGGCTATATGCCTAATCGGGGCGATACCAGCACACCTGCACTGTATCTGAGTGGAAAATGGTTAAGAGAAGCAGGATTTGCTACAGGAAAGGGCGTTACGGTTAAGATCGCCGACGATTGCATCGTACTTATTCCAGACAATAATGAAATCCAGGTACTGCATGAAGAGTTAAAACAGGCAAAGGCGGCAGTGAAAGAGATGAAGCAGAGGGTATTAAATTTGCTTTGAAAATATTATGAAAATACAAAGCAAAAACCCGCCTCAAGGGCGGGTTTTCTGAAGAAGTGGTGCCGGACTCGGAATCATATCCACGATTAACATGCTGTTTGTTATTGTTTTTATTGGTATTTCTCGTAAATAGCACCCCCACAAAGGCCCGCATAAAAAATCACTTTGGTTTTGTGAGGGTTATCACGAAAAATCATCATTTAGCGAATAGGGGCTTCGTTATATGTGGAGCCAGGTCCATACATAACGGTCTGAGGTCCACATATAGCGGATGAAACTCCACATATAATGATTCGAGGTCCACATATAACCGCGTGAAAAACATACTTACCTTGCCCGCAGGGTGTTAATTCGTCCCTCTGCATTGAGCTGTAAGTTGATATGTCGGATTAGGCACTTTTGAGATAATATTTGACGGTGTCGATTATTATTTATTGAATTATATTAATATTTTCATCTTTTTTGAGATATAGCCATGAGGCCGTTGAGATAACCAAACATCATGGTTCAATTCATTCCCTCAGAACCAGAGCTAAAAATACTGCTCCAGAACCCCTTCCAGCTTGCTCACCGCCGCCGCATACTTGGCCGGATTCTTATCCTTCAGTACCGCCAGATTACGCAGTTTCCAGCGAATAGCCGGTAGGTGTTGAATTTCAGGATAGCGATACAGCGACCAGTCAGGGGTATTTTGCTTATAGCTGAGCAAGAACTGGCGATCTCTGTCCGTAAGAAGCGATTGCAGCGCTTCTGGCAGCAATGTCGTTACTGATAAAAGGGACTCCAGCGACGTTTCCTGCTGTGTCATTCCTGAAAATTCCTGTGCGTACAAAGTAGCGATCCGCGCTGTATCCCAGTTTGGTGACAGCAGCTCGGCAATGGGGCGAGGATGGCCTGCCAGATAGCAAAGAAAACCGTCAAAGATCTCGCGTGTCAGGCCCGGCTTTTTCATCATATTCAGTACGTCAAACAGATCGCGCGGATGCTGGCGGTCAAGCGCGGCGCAGATTTTACCGCCGTAAAGATCCGCCTGCGAGACGACATTCATCGTGGTAAAGCCATACTCCATTTCCACCTGTTCACATACCGGCATTTCTGTTGGTGGCAACAGCAGCCCACGCCAGACTGGGCTAACTTCAATCTTTATCTGCGCGTCGGCGGTGTTAACAATGATGCGCTTTTCATCCGCTTTGTTCTCCTGCCGAATAGCGGTGATCCCCGGTTTGCCGTTCAGCGATTCAGTAATACGCATCAAGGCGTCATTGATGGCAGCCAGATCGGTATCACGATCCGCATAGGTCTTATACGCCAGATCGATATCTACCGACAGGCGAGGGAAATCCTGTACAAACAAATTGATTGCCGTGCCGCCTTTCAGAGCGAAGCAAGATTCCTTTGCCACATGCGGCAGCGTAGCCATTAATAGACTGACCTGTCGGGCATAACTATCACGCAGATCCATCTTCGACTCCTTCCGGTTTAAATGCGCGGGGAACGGTGATTTGATAATCCGGTTCCAGCCAGCCGCCAGGAACGATTTGCCGCTTTCCCGTACCTGTTTCTATACCGCTTTGATCGAGATACCGAAAATAAGGATGCTCATTGCGCCGGGCAAGATAGAGCATTACCCGGTTGGTTTTAACCGAATGGCTGGCGCAGAGCAGCGTTTGTAATTTACGCGGGCTGAGAAGGTTCATCCCCTGAAACAGTGCATCGGCATGTTCGAATGAGATCAACGAGGGTACGCAGCAGGCAATCTCATACGCGGCCAGTTCCGGGACACTACCTATTAACTGTCGGTCGCCGATATTCAGTTTTGCCGTGAATGGTGTTACATCGACGGTGAGACCAGAGGTATACAGCGTGACAAATGTCGCGAATTGTTCAAAGGCAGCAAACCATCCTGGCAGTTTGGCGTAAGCCGGAAGTGTGAGCCAGACCTGAGGTTTACCCGGTTCGGTATAGTGAGCATGACCTTGTAGCGCAAGGCTTGTCAGCCCGGCCACGCGAACTGGCTTTTCCCACTGTGTCTGCAGGCCGTAAACCGCGTCCACCCAGTCGGGCTCGCGGCCCGTCCGGCAGTATACGCCGTGCGCGATCCGCCTTAGCCAGCCATTCTGGACATAGAGGTAAGAGAGCTTACGGTCTATGCCGTTACGGGTAAGCCATGACTGAAGCAAAACCTGACCGGGTAGGGTGTTTTGCATCAGCCAGTTTAGATAGTTTGGCAAATGTCGCCTCTGGGTGGACAAATACTTAAATTATTAAACTAATTTAGACCGGAAGTGATTTTATCGCAACATTCGGTTTGGTAATTCTCGTATTTGTCGATTATAAGTCGACATTTTTTATAAAATATAAACTTTAGATCATTATAGAAAAGTAGGGCTAAATGTATTCGTCAGCTAATGTGGGGCGTGTAACATAGCTTTAAAGTGAAACAGCAAGCGTAGTGTATTGTCCCCTGTGGTAATTGTTGTATGGGGCTTGGGGCGTGGCAAAACGATAAGAAGAGAATCTGATGAAATTCACCGAAGATACCCGCGTAAAAATTCCCGTCATTCTGCATTTGATAAGGCTGGGTTACAGCTACCTGTCGCTCAAAACGCAAACGTGAGACAAAGAAACCAATATCTTTCCTGACATCTTTACCTCCGCCCTTGCCAGAATCAACCCCGACACAGCGCCCGATGACATCGAATGCGTATTTAAAGACACCAAACTCTTGCTTGATAACGAAGACTTAGGTCGGGCCTTCTTTGAAAAGCTGAGCGATCGCTCAAACATCAAACTGATCGACTTTGAAAACTTCACTAACAACAGCTTCCACGTCGTCACCGAACTATGTAGTGGGACAGTAACCGATTGTAATGAGGTCCGTGAATAAGGCCGGGAATCCTTTCCAGGGTTGTGAGGGGTGAGCAAGCCTACCGGCGCGGTAGTGTTTTTCACATATCAGAATCGAAGCGATGACACTTTCCTGGCACAGACCGGACAAAGACCGGATTTTGCCTTGCTGTGATGAACCCATCAGACAGGCATACAAGCTGGAAATAGTGTTTATTGACCGTTTGAAGCCGAACAGACAACGACACTGTGACCGGAAGGGCAGGGAGTACCTAAAGAGAAATGCTCAGGCTGGATGGAAGAGACAGAGTTGCGGCATCTGTGGTCAGAATTCCCAGAAATCTACCGGAACCCCAAAAGCAAAAACCCGCCTTTCGGCGGGTTCTTTGAATAGTGGTGCCCGGACTCGGAATCGAACCAAGGACACGGGGATTTTCAATCCCCTGCTCTACCGACTGAGCTATCCGGGCAACGGGGCGCATTAAACCCGATTCACCGTACCGCGTCAACGAAATTTCCGTCGTTTGCGTTCAGATGCGCATTAAGCCGCCATGTTGACGACAATCCCACCACTTCACCCGCCAAAGAAGTGCATCCACAGTGCGGATATCGGCATGCTGATAATCAACGCAGGGAGCATATTCACCACCGGGAACATTTTGATGCCGCAAATCCGCAGCCCGGTCGCCAGCAGCAGTACGCCGCCAACGGCGGTGAAGTCGGCCATCATGGCGGGCGTGGTGAGCGGCAGGATAATCGCCGCGCACCAGGCGAGGGTTAACTGGATCGCCACCAGCGGAAACGCGATAAACGCCACCGCCACGCCGAGCGTGGTGGCGAAAATCATCGCGGTAAAGAAATCGAGAAAGGATTTGGCGATCAGGATGGTCGGGTCACCGGTCATGCCTTCCTGCATCGCGCCAAACACGCCGGTGCCGCTGGCGCAAAACAGAATCAAAATGGCGACGAAGTTCTGGATAAACGCGTCATGGCCGCCATTTTTACCGCCTTTATCCAGCAGCGAACGCGCTTTGCCCGCGGCGGCGTTAATGCCGCGCTCCATGTAGCACAGTTCGCCAATAATGGTGCCAAGTAGGGTAGAGAGCACCATCACCGGCAGGTTGGCGCATTTAACGATCAGCAATACACCAATACCCAGGGAGGCCAGCCCGAAGATCGACGGCATCGTCACCCGTAACCGCTCCGGTAATTTTGAGCCCAGCAGTGCGCCCAACAATCCGCCGATCAATACGGCGGCACCATTGATAAAAGGACCAGTAACCATGTGTTCTCCCGATGCGTCTTTCCGCGCTAAAAACCGTGTTTTTCTCTGTGCGGTGAATGCGTTTTCATGCGCTAAAAATGCGTGTTAATGTAGCGCGCCTGTCGCTGAAGACGTTGTGCTGCCTGATAATATCAATAATTTACCTGAATAATCTTTGGCGAATTATGCAGTTTATCGATTGCGTCTTGCGCGGGAGGGGTAAAACTGCCATGATTGCGCGAATTTTCCGCTTCCCTGACACGAGGCTTGTATGATGAGGTTGTTTTCCGCGCCTGTCACTTACAGACTGCGTTCTGCTATGCAGCCGCCAGCCCGTGCTCTCAGTCCGTTATTGCCTGCACTCACCATGCGGTGAGGCCAACGCACGCTCACTCCAGGACATCAGTAAGACCAGATGCATTCTGTTTTTACTGATGTCAGGCGGTTGGAGCTGTTTCCAGTTTCACCAAAGACGCCATACCGGGATGAACTCCCCGTGCTTGCCTGTTGGCACTTACTCCCTTTAAGGCTTTTGTTGCTTATGAAATCGTTAAAAATCGCAGCCAGTCACGACATTGCCAGCGCACTCTCCACGCATCGTGAGGTGGTTACGCTGGATAACACTGACTTTACCGATGTCGCCGCCGTGGTGCTGAGCATTGCCGATACCCGCAGCGGCATTCTGGCGTTGCTGAAACGCAGCGGATTTAATCTGCCGGTCTTTGTGCTAAGTGAAACGCCGCTGGATCTGGACGCGATTACCGGCGTGATTGACGGTAAAGCCCAGTCGTTCCTCGAGCTGGAAGCCGCTGCTACGCGCTATGAAGAAAACCTGCTGCCGCCGTTTTTCGATACCCTGTATCAGTACGTTGAGATGCAAAACAGCACGTTCGCCTGTCCCGGACATCAGCACGGCGAGTTCTTTAAAAAGCATCCGGCAGGGCGTCAGTTTTACGATTTTTTCGGTGAGAATGTGTTTCGCGCCGATATGTGCAACGCCGATGTGAAGCTGGGTGATTTGCTGATCCACGAAGGCTCGGCTAAACATGCCCAGAAGTTTGCCGCTAAAGTGTTTAATGCCGATAAAACCTATTTCGTGCTTAACGGCACCTCCGCCGCGAATAAAGTGGTAACCAACGCGCTGCTAACCCGTGGCGACCTGGTACTGTTTGACCGCAATAACCACAAATCCAACCATCACGGTGCGCTAATTCAGGCGGGTGCCACGCCGGTCTATCTGGAAGCGGCGCGCAACCCGTTTGGCTTTATCGGCGGGATTGACGAGCACTGCTTTGAAGAGACTTATCTGCGTGAGTTAATCCGCGAAGCTGCGCCGGAACGTGCCGATGAGCCGCGTCCGTTCCGCCTGGCGGTGATCCAGCTTGGCACCTACGACGGCACCATTTATAACGCCCGCCAGGTGATCGATAAAATCGGCCATCTGTGCGACTACATCCTGTTTGACTCCGCCTGGGTGGGCTACGAGCAGTTTATTCCGATGATGGCCGACTGCTCGCCGCTGCTGCTGGAGTTGAACGAAAACGATCCGGGGATTTTTGTCACCCAGTCGGTGCACAAACAGCAGGCCGGTTTTTCCCAGACTTCGCAAATCCACAAAAAGGATAATCACCTGCGCGGTCAGGCGCGGTTTTGCCCGCACAAGCGCCTGAACAACGCGTTTATGCTGCATGCCTCCACCAGCCCATTTTATCCGCTGTTTGCCGCGCTGGACGTCAACGCTAAGATTCATGAGGGCGAGAGCGGTCGCCGCCTGTGGGCCGAGTGCGTGGAGCTGGGCATCGAAGCGCGTAAAGCTATTCTCAGCCAGTGCTCAATGATCAAACCCTTTGTGCCGCCGAGGGTGGAGGGGAAACCGTGGCAGGACCATCCCACCGCGCAGATTGCCAGCGAACGCCGCTTCTTCAGCTTTATCCCTGGCGAACGCTGGCACGGTTTTGACGGCTATGCGGATGAGCAATATTTTGTCGACCCTTGCAAGCTACTGCTCACCACGCCGGGTATCGACGCGCAAACCGGCGAGTATGCTGAATTCGGCGTACCGGCCACCATTCTGGCCAACTATCTGCGGGAAAACGGCCTGGTGCCGGAGAAAGCCGATCTCAACTCGATCCTGTTCCTGCTGACCCCGGCGGAGAGCCCGGAAAAAATGGCTCATCTGGTGGCGCTTCTGGCGCAGTTCGAGCGCCACATCGAGCAGGACTCGCCGCTGGCTGACGTGCTGCCGACCATCTGGCAAAAATATTCGCTGCGCTACAAGGGCTATACGCTCCGCCAGCTGTGCCAGGAGATGCACGATCTGTACGTCAGCTTTAACGTCAAAGACCTGCAAAAAGCGATGTTCCGCAAAGCCGAATTGCCGCAGGTAGTGATGAACCCGCAGGACGCTAACCGCGAGTTTATCCGCGGTAATGTGGAACTGGTACGCATCAGCGAAGCCGCAGGACGCATCGCGGCGGAAGGCGCGCTGCCGTATCCGCCAGGCGTGCTGTGCGTGGTGCCGGGCGAAGTATGGGGCGGGGCGGTGCAGCGTTACTTCCTGGCGTTGGAAGAGGGCGTGAATTTACTGCCAGGCTTCTCGCCGGAACTTCAGGGCGTGTATAGCGAAACCGATGCCGACGGGATCAAACGGCTCTACGGAAACGTGCTGAAAGCCTAAAAAAAATGCCGACCCCGTGGTCGGCATTTTTCTGTGTTACTGCGCTATCAGGCGCTGTGCGGAACGCCCGCAACCGGCGCTTTGACGTGTTTGTACTTGAACAGCACCACGAATGCGAAAGCCAGAACCAGCGAGTAGCCCGCGAAGATCAGCCACACGGTTTGCCAGTCGGTAATGCCGTTCAGGGTGTATTGCTCAACCACTTTACCGCTCACAATGCCGCCGAGGATACAGCCGAAGCCGTTGGTCATCATCAGGAACATGCCCTGGGCGCTGGCGCGAATGGCCGGTTTCACTTCCTGTTCAACAAACATGGAACCGGAGACGTTAAAGAAGTCGAAGGCGCAGCCGTAGACGATCATCGACAGAACCAGCAGCACGGTGCCCATCGGGGTCGGGTCGCCGTAGGCGAACAGGCCGAAGCGCAGCATCCAGGCGATGATACTGATCAGCATGACTTTCTTGATGCCGTAACGGCTCAGGAAGAACGGAATAGTCAGGATGAACACGGTCTCAGAAATCTGCGAAATCGACATCAGCACCGAGGCGTGTTGCACGATAAAGCTGCCAGAGAACAGCGGGTTCTGATCGAAGCTGTGCAGGAAGGTGTTACCAAACATATTGGTAATTTGCAGTTCCGCGCCCAGCAGCATGGAGAAGATAAAGAAAATCGCCATGCGCTTGTTCTTCAGCAGCGCGAACGCATCCAGGCCCAGCATGGTCGACCAGCTCTGGTTTTTCTGCTGGTTAGACACCGGCACGTGCGGCAGGGTCAGGGTAAACAGCACCAGCACCAGAGAGAGCGCCGCGCCAATGTACAGTTGCATATGGCTCAGTTCGAAGCCGGAGAAGCTCACCGCCCACATCGCCAGAATAAAACCGATGGTGCCCCAGATACGGATAGGCGGGAAGTCGGTAACGATATCGCGCCCGGCCTGCTGCAAACGGTAATAGGAGATGGTGTTAACCAGGCCCAGCGTCGGCATGTAGGCCAGCGAGTTGATGAGGATCACCACAAACATCTCGGTGGGCGTGGTGACGTTAGCGGCCATAAACAGCGTGGCAGCGCCGACCAGATGACAGAACGCGTACACCCATTTAGCACTGATCCACTTATCCGCCACAATCCCCAGCAGCGTCGGCATAAACACCGCCGCGATCCCGAGTGAGCTGTACACCGCGCCAATAGACGCGCCGTCGAACTTCAGGGTGACGAACATGTAGGAGCCCAGCGTGGTCAGCCAGCTTCCCCACAAGCAGAACTGCAGAAACGAGAGCACTTTTAGCTGCAGCTTATAATTCATGTTATTTTCCTCACACGAGAAACCAAAATTATGTTGAATTAAAAAATTGAAGGTTGTGAATTGTGCGGATTTTAGCATTGCAGCCACTATGTTTTTTGTTAGCTACGACATAATTCTGCAAAAAACTCCGCCTTGCAGATGCAAAATGTGAGGTGGTTAATGGTTTCGAATGAAGAAATGCCACGACAGGCCAAACGCGGCGCAAAAAAATATCCCTCACAGTGAATGTGAGGGATATAACATTTAACTGAAATTACTTACGACGATAGCTCTTTTGCGCTGTGTCCACTTTGTATAAATAACGACGTGATTCGGCGGACGGATGACGCGTAGTCAGCGTTTCATACACATCGCCCGGCTGCATGCTGTTAATAATGCTGGCCGCCTTAATTTTGTCGTTAGAGAACACGCGCAGTACGCTGCCCGCACCGCCGTTATAAGCGGTAATTACCGCATAGCGGCGCGAGGTGGGGTTTGCAATACCGCCCAGGTAGACGTTATTGAGCATCGCCAGGTACGCCGTGCCGGTGTCGATATTGCTTTGCGGATCGAACAAATAGCTGCGGCTCGGCGTGCCCGATTTACCCTGGGAACGGAACACGTCTTTGCCTGCGGTATGCTGCACCACCTGCATCAGGCCCAGCGCGTCGGAACGGCTGACCGCATACGGGTTAAACGAGGATTCGGTCTGCATGATCGCCAGGATCAGCGACTCATCCACACCATATTTGCGCGACGCCTGGCGCACCATTGCCATATATTTATGGGCACGCTTATCAAGGTGGTTCGGCACCAGGTTAATCGTGATGCTGTAGATCACACGCAGACCGTTGCTGCGGCTCTTCATGCGGGTTTGCAGCAGGTAGTCGGCAAAACGCGCCGCGCGCCATTGCCAGCGGATAGGCTCGCCGGTGTTATCCACTACCTGCCCATACAGGAACGGTTGTTTGGAAATCGGAATGTCGTTTACATCGGAATAGAGATCGATAGAACCCGGATCGTCGCCCATCAACAGGGTGGTGATAATCGCCTGGCGTAAGCGGGCGGCGGGATCGGTGCCCGCGATAGTCTCGACCGTGATGGTACCCTGGTCAAAGTTGATGTGGCTGCGGGTCTGGTAGCCGTCGGTGTACTTAACGTAGTCTTTCGGCCCGGCGATCAGGACTTCGTTAAATCCCCAGATGTTCTCAATGTTATGGGCGAACTGCCCCATCAGGATGTCAAAACCGTTGGTATCTTTTTCCAGTTCCGGATTATAGGTTTCCGTTTTTTTACTGGAGCACGAGATGAGTAACGGCGCAATCAAAGCCAGCGCGAGTAATTTTTTCATCATTAAGGGAGTGCGTTGTGTTATTGAAATTGTGTTGTCAAAAAAGGGCCAAAGGCCCTTATTGTTGTTCTGGCGGCGTATAGCCTTCAATGTGAACGTCTTTTCCTTCGAACAGGAAGTTAACCATTTCCTGCTCCAGCAGCTTGCGGTGCTCCGGGTTCATCATGTTGAGTTTCTTTTCGTTAATCAGCATGGTTTGTTTGGTCTGCCACAGCTTCCACGCCTCTTTGGAAATCTCGTTATAAATGCGCTTGCCCAGATCGCCCGGATAGAGTTGGAAATCCTGGCCCTCGGCGTCGCGCTTCAGGTAGGTACAAAAAATCGTTCTGCTCATCGTGAATCCTCACTATCGTGGCGAAGAGGTTGTGTCACAACCGGCTCCGCGTGTAATTGTTGCAACAAACGTTCAACCGGGGCGGCAAGCCCAACGGATGGCGGCTGTGCCAGGTTATACCAGAGTGCGCTCTCTTCCTCCACGCAAGACGCCTGCGAGGACACAGAAAGCCACATGGGGACGATATCCAGATGGAAGTGGCTGAAAGTATGGCGGAACGCGTTTAGTTGCGTCAGATTATCGGCCTTAATGTTACGTTGCGCCAGCCACTCGCGCAGGCTCTGTTCGCTGTCAAACTGCGGGAAACAAAACAGCCCGCCCCATAGCCCCACCGGCGGGCGCTGGGTCAGGCGCACGGTGTTCTCCTGCTGCATCAGCAGAAAATAGCCGACTTTTTCCGGCAGCACCTGCTTCGGTTTTTTACCCGGATAACGGGCCCAGCTTTGCGTGGCGTAGGCCACACAGCCGAGCTGTAACGGACACAGCTCGCACTTCGGGCGCGAGCGGGTGCAGACCATCGCGCCTAAATCCATCATCGCCTGATTGAAACGCTCCACGCCTTTGGCAGGGGTAACGGCTTCGCTCAGCGACCAGAGTTTTTTCTCTACCTCTTTCTTGCCCGGCCAGCCTTCCACGGCGTAGCAGCGCGCCAGCACGCGCTTAACATTGCCATCAAGGATGGGAAAGTGCTGGCCCAGCGACAGAGAGAGGATCGCGCCCGCGGTGGAGCGCCCCACGCCAGGCAGTGCCGCCACTTCATCAAAGGTTTGCGGGAACACGCCGCCGTATTGGTCGGCGACCCTTTGCGCCGCTTTATGCAGATTGCGGGCGCGGGCGTAGTAACCGAGCCCGGTCCATAAGTGCAGCACTTCGTCCAGCGGCGCGTTGGCCAGATCGGTGACGGTGGGGAAGCGCGCCATAAAGCGGGTGAAATAAGGAATAACCGTGGCGACTTGCGTTTGTTGCAGCATCACTTCAGACAGCCATACTTTGTAAGGCGTTTTTTCGATCTGCCAGGGGAGGGTTTTACGCCCATATTTGTCGTACCAGTCGAGCACCTGGCGAGAAAATTGCTGCGCTTGCATCATGAACGCGTGGCATCCGGCTTAGAGTTTCAGGGCCCAGATTGCAGCACAGAGCGAAAAGGCTGTAAACCGGAACTTTCCTGTGCTTGCATCCCATGACTATCTTTGGATAATGCCGGTTTGCTTTTCCATTCACTGACACAGATTGAAACCATGAATAACGACGTCATTTCACCGGAATTTGATGAAAGCGGCCGCCCGCTGCGCCGCATCCGCAGCTTTGTCCGCCGCCAGGGCCGCCTGACCAAAGGCCAACAGCACGCGCTGGATAACTACTGGCCGGTGATGGGCGTTGAGTTCACTCCCGCGCCGCTCGACTTTACCGCGCTGTTTGGCCGCACTGCGCCGGTGACCCTGGAGATTGGTTTTGGCATGGGCGCCTCGCTGGTGGCGATGGCAAAAGCCAATCCGCATCAGGATTTCCTGGGTATTGAAGTGCATTCCCCGGGCGTGGGCGCATGCCTGAGCCTGGCCCATGAAGAGGGCGTGGAAAACCTGCGCGTGATGTGCCATGACGCGGTGGAAGTGCTGCAAACCATGATCCCGGATAACTCCCTGAATATGGTGCAGTTGTTCTTCCCGGATCCGTGGCACAAAGCGCGCCACAACAAGCGCCGCATCGTCCAGGCCCCGTTTGCGGAGCTGGTGAAGAGCAAATTAAAGCTCGGCGGCGTGTTCCATATGGCCACCGACTGGGAACCTTATGCCGAACATATGCTCGAAGTGATGTCGTCTGTGGAAGGTTATCAGAACCAGTCTGAAAACAACGACTACGTACCGCGCCCGGAATCGCGTCCGGTAACCAAATTTGAACAGCGTGGCCATCGTCTTGGTCACGGCGTATGGGACTTAATGTTCGAGAGGGTGAAATAATGGCAAAGAACCGCAGCCGTCGTTTGCGTAAAAAGATGCACATCGATGAGTTTCAGGAGTTGGGATTCTCGGTAGCCTGGCGTTTCCCGGAAGGCACCAGCGAAGAGGTGGTGGATAAAACCGTTGATGATCTGATCAATGAAGTGATCGAGCCGAACGGTCTGGCCTTTGACGGCAGTGGTTACCTCGCCTGGGAAGGTTTGATCTGCAAGCAGGAGGTCGGCAAGTGCACCGAAGAAGATCAGGCGCTGGTACGCAAATGGCTTGAAGATCGCAAGCTCGAAGAGATCCGCTTAAGCGATCTGTTCGATGTATGGTGGGATTGAGTTAATTGATAACGGGCCGAATGAGTGGCCCGTTTTGCTTTATAGGGAGTCGATATGATGCGTAAAGTGCTTCTGGGCGCGTTGCTGGTAACGGCGATGCAGGCTCAGGCCGAATACAAATGCAGCGTCACGCCGCGTGACGATGTGGTGCTCAGCCCGCAAACCGTGCAGGTGGTTGGCGAAAACGGCAACCTGGTGATTGGCCCCGACGGCAGCGTACAGTTTAACGGCCAGCAGAAAAACCTGACCGCCGCGCAGCGTCAGCAGGCGCTGAACTATCAGAAAGCCTTACGGACCGATTTACCGTGGATCCAGCAAGGCGCGTTAAGCCGCGTGGAAAAAGGGCGCGTGGCGTTGGACCGGGTGATTACTCAGGAAGTCGGGGCGAGCAGTAATATGCGTAATCGCCTGACCAGCCTTGATGCCCAGCTCAAAACGCAGATGAATCGCATAATCGAACAGCGCAGCGACGGGCTGACGTTCCACTATAAAGCCATCGACCAGGTGCGGGCCGACGGCCAACAGCTGGTAAACCAGGCGATGGGCGGCATCCTGCAGGACAGCATCAATGAAATGGGTGCCAAAGCGGTACTGAAAGGCGGCGGAAATCCATTACAGGGCGTGCTGGGCAGCCTGGGCGGATTGCAGACGGCGATCCAGAATGAGTGGAAAAACCAGGAGCAGGACTTTCAGCAGTTTGGCCGTGATGTGTGCCAGCGTGTGATTTCCCTGGAAGATCAGCGCACCAGGCTGGTCACCAGCCTGAAATAAAGCGGTCTGAACATGAAAAAACTACAGATTGCCGTGGGGATCATCCGCAACGCCGAAAACGCGATTTTTATTACCCGTCGCGCCGCTGATGCCCATATGGCGAATAAATGGGAGTTTCCTGGCGGCAAGATTGAAGCTGGCGAAACCCCGGAGCAGGCGCTGATCCGCGAACTCCAGGAAGAAGTGGGGATTACCGCCGGACAGCCGTCACTCTACGAAACGCTGGAGTACGCTTTCCCTGATCGGCATATCACTTTGTGGTTTTACCTGGTCGAAACATGGCAGGGGGAGCCCTGGGGGAAAGAGGGGCAGCCTGGAGAATGGATTGCAGCAAGCCAGCTGGATGCGGCGGCGTTTCCGCCCGCCAATGAATCCGTGGTGGCGCGACTGATTGCGGATGCCCACGCGCGTTGATGTTATCGCGAACAAAAAAACAACCGGGAGGGTAACGCAATGACCCTCCCGTTTTTTTAGCGGTCCTGCTCGCTCCAGTCGTCGCTGTCGTTTAAGTCGCTTTGGCTGGGGATGCGTTTTTCTTCCGCTGCCCACTCGCCTAAGTCAATCAACTGACAGCGTTTTGAGCAAAACGGGCGAAACGGGCTGGTTTCATTCCAGATAACCGGTTTGCCGCAGGTGGGGCAGTTTACCGTGGTGGTTTCCGTCATTTTGCCTCCTTAACAACAGGCCAGTTCAAAATCCAGACGTTCAGGCACGCGGCCATTTTCGCTATCAATCGGCATAAAGCGGATGGCAAAACGGCTCTTATGCCCGGAAATCTGCGGATACAGTTCGTCGCTCATGTTCAGCGTCAGGCGCAAAAGATCCGCGTCGTCACCGTTATCCTGGAAAAAACCGTTCAGGCTGGTTTGCTTGCGGAACGGCGCAGAATGGCGAATAAGATCGAGCACTTTTTCCAGCGCGAAACGCAGCGGGTCAAGGCTGCTGAACCAGTGGTTGACCTGGGCGTCGCGTACTTGCTGCGGCATATGCAGCCAGAAATGCAGGCTCGGTAAATCAAAGCTGCAACAGCCGCCGGGGATGCTGAGGCGCTGGCGTACCAGACCGATCAGGCGATCTTCACGCAACGCCTGGCCGAGACGCGGCGCGGCCATCAGTGTGACGCTGTGCTCTTTCAGCTCTTTACGCAGCGCCTGGATACGATCGTTATCCACGCCCGGCACTTCGGCCCAGTTTTGTAATTTGCGCTGTTGGCGTTCCAGTTCTTTAAGCATTTCAGTGCGGACATCGCCGCGTTCAAACACATCCATTAATTCGCCGATATTGCGAAAAAAATGCAGGGCGGAAGCATGGTCGGTCACGGTCAGGCGTGACATCACCTGCTGAATGAGAAACTCGATACGCAGCCAGGTGCGCATTTTTTCATTCAACGGATGTTCAAAAAGTATGTGGTTGTGCATTACTGATTTTCCTGTTGCACGGCTTGTGCGGCCAGCTGCAAATAGTGTTGATGCAAGCGCTTCACCTCGGCATCAACAGCGTCTGGCCTACCGCTATTGTCTATTACATCATCGGCGACGGCTAAGCGCGCTTCACGGCTTACCTGGGCGGCGATGATCTGTTCTGCATGAGTACGCGACACATTATCACGTTGCATGGTACGTATTTTCTGAGTTTCAGGATCGACATCGACCACCAGCACCCGGTCGGCTTTTTTATGTAGCTGGTTTTCCACTAATAGCGGAACCACCCACAGCACATAGTCGGAGGTGGCGTGTGCTATTTGGTCCTGGGTTTCCTGATGGATCAGGGGATGTAATAAGGCGTTGAGCCAGGCTTTTTCCTGCGGATCCGCAAAAATACGCTCGCGCAGCGCCCGGCGATCCAACGTGCCGTCGGGCAGCAGCATGGCCGGGCCAAAGTGTTGCACGATGGATTTCAGCGCGGGTTTTCCGGGCTCAACAACATTTCGGGCAATGATATCGGCATCAATAATGGTAATTCCCAGTTGCGCGAACTTGTTGGCTACGGTGGTTTTTCCACTTCCGATGCCGCCTGTTATCGCTACTGTGTAAACCATAAACCAATCCCGATTATTGTGTTCTGACGTGATCGTCTGTCTTTTCATGGCCTTGCGAAAGCCTGCTCAACAAGAAAAAAATTCCCTGTTAATAAGATGACGATTTCTGCCTGGCGGCAGGTAAATTTATAGGATTGTAGCGTAAAAAAGAGCGTTTTCGCAGTCTTGCGGAGCCACAATTAGTGCGTATGATAGCGTCACTGGAGTTGGTAGTTGTACCGCCGCATATACTTACGCGTTCATCGCCATTTACCAGGAATTCGCTCATGCGTATTGAAGAAGATCTGAAGTTAGGTTTTAAAGACGTTCTTATCCGCCCTAAACGCTCCACCCTCAAAAGCCGTTCCGATGTCGAACTGGCTCGTGAATTCACCTTCAAGCACTCTGGTATCCAATGGTCTGGCGTACCTGTTATTGCCGCTAATATGGACACGGTCGGCACCTTCGGTATGGCGAAAGCGCTGGCGGGGTTCGATATTCTGACGGCGGTGCACAAGCATTACTCCGTTGAAGAGTGGCAACAGTTTATCGATAGCGTGGATGCCAACGTGCTGAAGCACGCCATCGTTTCTACCGGCACCTCTGACGCCGACTTTGAAAAAACCAAACAGATCCTGGCGCTCAACCCGGGCCTGAATTTCGTCTGCATCGATGTGGCGAACGGTTATTCCGAACACTTTGTACAGTTTGTGACTAAAGCTCGCGAAGCCTGGCCGAACAAAGTGATCATCGCGGGCAACGTGGTGACCGGCGAGATGTGTGAAGAACTGATCCTCTCCGGCGCGGATATTGTTAAGGTCGGCATCGGCCCTGGCTCGGTGTGTACCACCCGCGTAAAAACCGGCGTCGGCTATCCGCAGCTCTCCGCCGTGATTGAATGTGCTGACGCGGCCCACGGCCTGGGCGGCCAGATCATCAGTGACGGCGGCTGCACCACGCCGGGCGATGTTGCCAAAGCCTTCGGCGGCGGCGCGGACTTCGTGATGCTCGGCGGTATGCTGGCGGGTCACGACGAAAGCGGCGGCACCGTAGTGGAAGAGAACGGCGAAAAATTCATGCTGTTCTATGGCATGAGCTCGGAGTCCGCGATGAACCGTCACGTTGGCGGCGTCGCTAAATACCGTGCCGCAGAAGGCAAAACCGTGAAGCTGCCGCTGCGTGGCCCGGTAGAGAATACTGCGCTCGATATCCTGGGCGGCCTGCGTTCAGCCTGCACCTACGTGGGCGCGTCACGTCTGAAAGAGCTGACCAAACGCACGACTTTTATCCGCGTTCAGGAACAAGAGAACCGCGTGTTCAACAGCCTGTAATTAGCTGGCTTAGCGCGGCAAAGAGCAGAGGGGCGACCTTCTGCTTTTTTTATGCCGCTAGCCCGCGCCGCTCATGGCATCTCCCATCTGAAACACCGGTAAATACATGGCGATTACCAGCGTGCCGACGATCAGTCCAATCACCACCATCATTAGCGGTTCCAGCGTGGACGAGAGCGAATCAGCGCGCTCGTGGGTTTGTCCGGTATGCCAGTGCGCCAGCCGCGCCAGCATCAAATCCATCGACCCGGTTTCTTCGGCGGTATAAATCAGCTGCCGACACAGTGGGGTAAAACCCTTTTCCTCTTCGAGCGTCTTCCAGAACGGTACGCCGTCGGCGATTTTCCGCATGATTCGCTCCAGCATCTGCCGCCAGAACGGAGACTCAAGCGTTTGCACCACCGCCTCCAGCCCTTGCAACAGCGGCAAGCCCGCCTGCTGGGTCATGGCGAGAATGGTATAAATTTGACTCAACCGCTGCCCGCGTACCAGCTCGCCCACCAGCGGCAGGCGCAGCAACAGGTTTTGTTCCTGCCACTGCCAGTTGGGGTTACGGCGGCACCGCAGGACAACGCCAATAAGCGCGCCCGTTAACAGCGCCAGCCAGTGCCCGCTGCCGGTGATAAAAGCAGAGAACGCCATCACGCCCTGGGTTAACGCCGGTAGCGGGGCGTTAAACGCACGATAGATCGCGGCGAATTCCGGTAGCACGAACCCCGCCATACCGATGGTGACCAGCAGCGCCATTACAAAGATGATGCCCGGATAGCGCAGCGCTTTGACCACCTTCTTTCGCAGCGCCTGCTGTTCCTCTTGCTGAGCCGCCAGCCGCTGGCAGCATTCGTCGAGCTTGCCGGTAATTTCTCCGGTGCGGATCAACGCGATAAACAGCGGAGAAAATACCCTGGGCCACGCTTTCAGCGCGTCAGAAAACGGTACGCCCTGGGTCACCTGTTGAGCCAGTTCCCATAACAGCGCCTGCCACTGAGGGCGGGAGTGCTGCTCCGCCAGCATCGATAACCCCTGAGGCAAGGCAATCCCCGCCTGCAACAGCGTTGCTAACTGGCGAATAAAGTGGATTTTATAGGTCAGGTTCCAGTACTGGCGCGCAACGGAGTGGCGCTTCAGCTTCAGGGGCCAGATATTTTGTTGGTACAACTGCTGGAGCGCCGTTGGGCGATCTGCTGCCCAGAACAACCCGCCGCAAGGCGCGCCCTCATCGTTCAGGCCGCTCCACTGCCACAAGCGGCGCTCATTCATGAGGCATCCCCAGCACCCGGTAAACTTCCTGTAATGTGGTTAGCCCTTGTTCCACCGCTTTCAGGCCATGTTCAAACAGCGTCACCATGCCCAATTCGTGTGCCTGCTGTTCAACCTGCTGCGCCGAAGCGCCATCGACGATCGCCTGGCGCAACCCTGGCTCCAGCGTCAGCACTTCGAACAGCGCCACGCGTCCGTAAAAACCGGAATAGCACTGCGCGCAGCCTTTCGCTTCCCATGCGTAGAGCGGGCTTGACCAGAACGCGGCGGGCAGCGAAGCGGGTTGTGTTAAACGCACCCGGCAGTGTGGGCATAATCTGCGTACCAGCCGCTGGGCGATAATGATTTCCAGCGCCGAGGCCAGCATCCAGCGTGCAATGCCCATTTGTTCCAGCCGCGTAAGGGTCTCTACCGTGGAGTTGGTATGCAGAGTCGATAACACCAGATGGCCGGTTTGCGCGGCTTTGATGGCGATTTCAGCGGTTTCGCCGTCGCGGATCTCGCCAACCATCACCACGTCCGGGTCCTGGCGCAGCAGGGCGCGCAGCACGTTCTGGAAGTTGAGCCCCGCTTTGGTATTAACCTGGGTCTGGTTCAGGCCGGAAAGCGGGATTTCGATGGGATCTTCCACGCTGCACAGGTTGAGCTCCGGGCTATTTAACGCGCCCAGCGCGCTGTACAAAGTAATGGTTTTGCCGCTCCCCGTCGGGCCCGTCACCAGAATCAGGCCCTGTGGCGCGCTGATGGCGCGGTAAAAGTCAGCCTGCTGGACCGGCAGCATACCCAAAGATTCGACGGCCAGCGGGCGATCGTTTTGCTCAAGCAACCGTAGCACCGCCTTTTCACCGCTCCGGCAGGGCAGCGTGGAGAGGCGAAAAGAGACCGGTTTCCCCTGTAGCGGCACCGAGAATTGCCCATCCTGCGGCAGCCTGCGTTCGGCGATATCCAGCTCGCCCAGCACTTTAAGCCGTGCCATCACCGCCTGCGCCAGCTCTGCTGGCAGGGTAGTGAAAGGGTGCAGCACGCCGTCAACCCGCAGCCGTACCCGCCAGTGATTGTCACCGGGCTCAATATGAATATCGGAGGCGCGTCGCTTGAGTGCGTGCAGCAGCGTTTCATCCAGCCAGGCGACGGCAGACGTACTGTCGTCAGGCTGCGCGGGCTGCGTCTGTTGCTGGTGTTTTTCCAGTTGTTCGGCGCTCCAGTACTCAATGTTGACCTGCCGCTGTGTGGCAAAGCGCAAGGCATCCAGCAGTTCCTTGCCCGGCGTGCCGCTGAGGGCGATGCGCACCTCAGCGTCAGTAAGATCCACAAGATGAGCATGATGGCGCTTGCACAGCGCCAGTAAGAATTCGCGATCCATGGCGCATCCTTATTCAGCGTTAAACCGGAAGGTTTCTTCGCAAGCCTGTTTCAGTGCGCCGTCGCTGCCGCTGTCGCAGGTGCGCTGCCAGCCGGTAACGCCTTCGCTGTTGCTCCAGACCGGCGTCAGCGACACGGTCAGCCCGTTGAGGCTCTCCTGGCCGGTTAGCGTGACTTTGCCCGCCGCGATACTCATGGCGGAAACGTAGCGCGTGGTTTTAGGCGATGGAATGCCTTTGCTGCCGGCATCGCAACCGCTGGTGCCGCCGCTTTCAATGGCGCACAGTTCTACGGCGGTCCGGAACGGCACAAAGGTTTGCAGCATGTCCGTCAGCGCGGCTTTGCGCAGGTAGTTCTGGTAGGCGGGAATACCGATGGCGCTGAGAATGGCGATGATGCCAATCACCACCATCAGTTCAATCAGGGTGAAACCGTGTTGTCTGTTCATAACTCGCTCCTTGATGTGGGGACGCCACTGTCGCAGAGCGCGAGAACGCAAACGAGTGAGAAATTACCGCTTTTGAAGCGGCATTCCAGGCTATTTCATGGGTTGCAGCCGGGGAACATTCGCAGGGAATACAGCTCGCAAATTTTAGTGGAGCCGGAGGCGCGCCTCCGGCTGGCGATCAGCGAAAACGCATCGACAGATCGAGCGCCTGAACGTGTTTGGTCAGCGCGCCAACGGAGATAAAGTCCACGCCGGTTTCCGCAAAGGTGCGCAGGGTCTCTTTGGTGACATTGCCGGAAACTTCCAGACGCGCCTGGCCGTTGGTGCGCTTCACCGCTTCGCGCATATCGTCAACGGTGAAATTATCCAGCATTACGATGTCCGCCCCCGCTTTCAGGGCGTCATCCAACTCTTCCAGCGACTCTACTTCCACTTCCACGGGGACGTCCGGATGCAGCCAGAAGGCTTTTTCTACCGCCTTACGCACCGATCCTGAGGCGATAATGTGGTTTTCTTTGATCAGAAACGCATCGCTCAGGCCGAGACGATGGTTATTGCCGCCGCCGCACAGCACGGCGTATTTCAGCGCGGTACGCAGGCCCGGCAGCGTTTTGCGGGTATCCAGCAGTTGAGTCTGGGTGCCTTCGAGCAAATCGACATAGCTGCGCACCAGGCTGGCGACGCCGGAAAGGGTTTGCACAAAATTAAGCGCGGTGCGCTCGCCGGTCAGCAGGATCCGCGACGGGCCTTGCAACTCAAACAGCGGCTGGTTGGGCACCAGGCTGTCGCCGTCTTTCACATGCCAGATGACGTCCACGTCGCCGCCCAACTGGATAAACACCTCTTCAACCCAACGCTTGCCGCAAAACACCCCGGCTTCACGGGTGATCAACACCGCGTGGGATTGCTGGTCTTCAGGCAGCAACTGCGCCGTAATGTCGTTGTTGGCGTCAACTTCACCGCCCAGGTCTTCACGCAGCGCGGCGGCGATAATTTGCGGGATATCATGATTGATGCGATCGAGCAGAACGTCACGTCGGTGATCGGGATTATAACGGCGAGGCGACATCATAAAACTCCAAATTGGTGGCTAATTCTGAGAGGTAAACATGCTACTCTGAAGCGGGTTTCAGCACCATCAAAAGGAGGTTACCGCATGCAGGTTAACGGGGGCTGGCTACAGGGCGTGAGGCATCAGTGCTCGCCTCATCAGGATAGTCGGCCAGATGATGAACAACCTGGGTTACTGGTGGTACACAATATCAGTTTGCCGCCGGGTGAATTTGGCGGGCCGTGGATCGACGCGCTGTTCGCCGGAACCTTAGATCCCGACGCCCATCCTTACTTCGCTGATATCGCGCATTTGCGGGTATCCGCGCATTGTCTGATTCGCCGCGACGGCGAAATCGTGCAGTATGTCCCTTTTGATAAACGCGCCTGGCATGCGGGCGTCTCTGAGTATCAGGGCCGCGAGCGCTGCAACGACTTCTCGATTGGTATTGAGCTGGAAGGCACCGATACCTTGCCCTATACCGATGCGCAGTATCAGCAACTGGCGGCGCTGACGCGCACGCTTATCGAACAGTATCCGAACCTTGCCCGGCATATGACCGGGCACAGCGATATTGCGCCGACGCGCAAAACCGATCCCGGCCCGGCGTTCGACTGGCAACGCTTTCGCGCGTTGGTTGGCTGCCCGACTAATAAGGAGGTGTCATGACGTTATTCACCTTGCTGCTGGTGCTGATCGCCGAGCGCTTATTCAAGCTGGGCGAGCACTGGCAACTGGATAGCCGTCTGGAAGGGGTATTCCGCCGGATCCACCATTTTTCCTGGTGGCGGACGATCGGCATGACGCTGCTTGCCATGCTGATTGTCTGGCTCTGCCTGCGCGCCCTGTACGGGCTATTTTTCAATGTGCCGCTGCTGGTGTTCTGGATATTGCTGGGGTTGCTGTGTATCGGGGCAGGGCAGGTGCGTTTGCATTATCATGCGTATTTGAAAGCGGCAAGCCAGGGCGACAGCCATGCCAGGGATGCGATGTCGGCGGAGCTGACGCTGATCCACGGCGTTCCGCATGATTGCGATGAGCGCGAATATCTGCGCGAGCTGCAGAACGCGCTGCTGTGGATTAACTTCCGTTTTTATCTGGCACCCCTGTTCTGGTTTATTGTCGGGGGGATCTGGGGGCCGGTGCTGCTCACCGGGTATGCGTTTTTGCGCGCCTGGCAGGCCTGGCTGGCGCGCCATCATTCACCGCAGCAGCGGCTTTATTCTGGCGTAGACAGCATTTTGCACGTGCTGGACTGGGTGCCGGTACGTCTGGCGGGCGTGGTGTATGCGCTGTTGGGCCATGGCGAACGGGCGCTACCGGCGTGGTTCGCGTCGCTGGCCGATCGCCATACCTCGCAGTATCAGGTGCTGACGCGTCTGGCGCAGTTCTCGCTGGCGCGCGAGCCGCACCTGGATAAGATCGAAACGCCGAAAGCGGCGGTATCAATGGCGAAGAAAACCACGCTGGTGATTGTGGTAGTGGTCGCGCTGCTAACGATTTACGGCACGCTGGTGTAAGCCAGCGCGCCGTTGGCTTACAGCGTATCCGCAGGCGGGATGCCGAAGTCAGGCATCCCGTTTTCATCCCAGCGGATCAGTTTCAGGCGGGTGTGGCGATTGGGGTCGTACAGCGGGTCGCCTTCAATTTCCGTGTAGTTGCGCGCATGGTAAACCAGCACGTCTTCGCCATCTTCAGTTTGCGTGAAGCTGTTGTGGCCGGGGCCGTACTGGCGGTTTTCATAGCTGGTTCGGAATACCGGCTGCGGTGATTTATGCCAGTTCGCCGGATCCAGTGGGTTGGCGTTGATATCGATCCACAGCAGGCCCATGCAGTAGTTTTCATCGGTGGCGCTGGCAGAGTAGCTGATAAACAGCCGATCGCCATGGAACAGCACCGCCGGGCCTTCATTCACCAGAAAACCCTGGCATTCCCAGTCGTATTCCGGCTTGCTGAGCATCACCGGCTCGCCTTTCAACATCCAGGGTGTTTCCATTTCCGCCAGATACAGATTTGAATTGCCGGGAATGTGCGGCGATTTTTGCGCCCACAGATACCAGCGTTTGCCCTGATGCACAAACGTCGTGGCGTCCAGCGCGAAGGTATCAAACGGCGTTTTCACCTGACCTTTCTCCCGCCACGTTCCGGTCAGCGGATCGGCATCGTCACACTCCAGCACAAACATGCGGTGCTGGAACATATTCAATGCGTCCAGCGCTTTGGTCCAGGTCGCCGCGAAGTAGAGATACCATTTCCCGTCGATGCAGTGCAGCTCCGGCGCCCAGATCAGTTCGCTCATCGGCCCGGTGGCGGGTTTGCGCCAAACCACAACCGGTTCGGCGCTGCGCAACCCCTCCAGGGTGCTGGCCCGGCGCAGTTCCAGCCGGTCATATTCCGGCACGGAGGCGATAAAATAGTAGTGGTCCTGATGGCGCAAAATATACGGGTCGGCGCGTTGTTCGATAAAAGGGTTTGGCCAGTTCATTATGCTTTCCTTACCTGTTCGCTGACGGGAACACCCGCGTTCTCGCCCAGTTCATGATAATTGACGCGGCGCTTCGCCAGGTCCGCCTGAATGGTTTTCATCAGCTCGCGGTCGACTTTCAGCAGACGAACCACGCCTGCGGTGATGAGATAGCCAACGCCGGGGATCACCGAGAATAACAGCACGATGCCGTTGATGGCGCTGGCGCTTTGGGATTTGGCACCCGCGTCATAGCCGTACCAGGAGAGCAGGAAGCCCACCATCGCGCCGGCCACCGCCAGGCCCACTTTCAGGAAGAACAGGTTGCCGGAAAAACTGATGCCGGTGATGCGTTTGCCGGTTTTCCATTCGCCGTAATCATCGACGTCCGCCATTAACGACCAGTGCAGCGGGGAGGGGATCTGGTGCAGGATATTCAGCAGGAAGTAGAGCACCACAATCATGACCGTTGCCTGCGGGTCAAAGAAGTAGAACGCGCAGGAAAAGATCGCCAGCGCGATGTTGGTCCAGAAGAACACTTTCAGTTTGCACCAGCGGTCGGTCAGCACTTTCGCCAGCATACTGCCGATCATCATGCCGACCACCCCAAGGCTGATGAAAATCGTGGCGAAGTGGGTGCTTTGCCCCATCACCCAGGTGACGTAATACATGGTGGCCGCCATGCGGATAAAGCCCGGGCAAACGTTGCACAGAGTGAGCAGCAAAATCCGCACCCACTGGTCGTTTTTCCAGACATCCTTCATGTCTTTTTTCATATCGTCATGGGTGGGCACTGCCGGGCGGATACGCTCGCGTACCGTGGCGAAGCAGAACAGGAACATACACATGCCGATAAATGCCAGCACGGTCATCGCCATTTGATAACCTTTGGCTTTGTCTTCGCCGCCAAACCATTCCGCCATCGGCAACAGAGTCAGCGACAGTAACAGCGTGGCGATTCCGACCATGACAAAACGATACGACTGGCAGGCTACGCGCTCTTTCGGGTCGCTGGTGATCACGCCGCCCAGCGAGCAATAGGGGATGTTAATCGCGGTATAGGTCAACGACAGCAGAAAGTAAGTCACAAACGCATAGACAACTTTGCTACTGTAGCTCCAGTCCGGCGTGGTAAACATCAGGATGCTGAACAGGGCATAAGGCACTGCAATCCACAAAAGCCAGGGACGGAAGCGCCCGTACTTGCTTTGGGTGCGGTCGGCGATAGCCCCCATAATCGGATCCGTTACGGCATCAATGACCCGGATAGAGAGCAAAAGCACCCCGACCAGCGCCGGGGCGAGACCAAAAATATCCGTATAAAAATAGTTAACAAACAACATGATAGCGCCGAAGATGATGTTGCATCCTGCGTCGCCCATGCCGTAGCCGATTTTTTCTTTAACAGACAGTTTGCTGTTATCCATGCTGTTTTCTCCCACTGAGATGTGGGAATAATTATTCGCCTGCTAAAGATTTATTGCGTTGTAGGAAGTTGGTAGAGACATGGATAAAAATGCTATGAAAAGGAAAGTGTGAGACAGGTAACATTTAACACAGCACCCTCTCCCGAAGGAGAGGGTGAATAACAAAGATTAGTGCGCTTTCGCGACCTTAGCGCCTTTCTGTTTGAACATATAACCCACGCCCAGGATCACCAGCCATACCGGGATAAGGTAGACGGAAATCGCCATGCCCGGGGTCATCAGCATGATGATCAGTACCGCCGCCATAAAGGCCAGGCACAGCCAGTTGCCCATCGGGTAGAAGATAGCCGGGAAGCGGGTTTTCACGCCCTGCTGCTGTTTGGCGCGGCGGAATTTCATGTGCGCCAGGCTGATCATCGCCCAGTTGATTACCAGCGCGGAGACCACCAGCGCCATCAGCAGGCCGAAAGCCTCTTCCGGAGCGAAGTAGTTGATCAGCACGCAGATGGCGGTGAACAGCGAGGAGACCAGGATGGTGTTGACCGGTACGCCGCGCTTATCCACTTTTTGCAGCATTTTCGGCGCGTTGCCCTGTTGCGCCAGGCCGAACAGCATACGGCTGTTGCAGTATACGCAGCTGTTATAGACCGACAGCGCCGCCGTCAGCACCACGATGTTGAGCGCGTTCGCCACCAGCGCGTCGCCCAGCTCATGGAAGATAAACACGAACGGGCTGGTGTCGGCGGTGACGCGCGACCACGGCATCAGCGACAGCAGTACCGCCAGGGAGCCCACATAGAAAATCAGAATACGGTAGATCACCTGGTTGGTGGCTTTCGGAATGCTTTGCTCCGGGTTATCGGCTTCAGCGGCGGTGATCCCCACCAGCTCCAGCCCACCGAAAGAAAACATAATAATCGCCATCATCATCACCAGCCCCGAGATGCCGTGCGGCAGGAAGCCGCCCTGTTCCCACAGGTTGCGTACGGTGGCCTGCGGCCCCGCCGTGCCGCTGAACAGCAGCCAGCCGCCGAACAGGATCATCGCGATAACCGCGATAACTTTGATGATGGCGAACCAGAATTCCATCTCGCCAAACACTTTCACGTTGGTCAGGTTGATGGCGTTGATCAGCACGAAGAATACGGCGGCAGAGACCCATGCCGGGATTTCCGGCCACCAGAATTGAATGTATTTACCCACGGCGGTCAGTTCCGCCATAGCGACCAGAACGTACAGTACCCAGTAGTTCCATCCGGAAGCGAAGCCCGCAAATCCACCCCAATATTTATAAGCGAAGTGGCTGAAGGAGCCTGCGACAGGTTCTTCCACTACCATTTCGCCTAATTGACGCATAATCAAAAAGGCAATAAAACCCGCAATGGCGTAGCCAAGAATAATACCTGGCCCTGCGGACTGGATAACAGAGGCGCTGCCCAAAAACAGGCCAGTGCCGATTGCTCCTCCCAGCGCGATAAGCTGAATATGGCGGTTTTTCAGGCCGCGCTTCAGCGTGTCGTGTTGACCTTCCATCATTGAACCTCGTGAGTAGTTATAATCGGTGGCAATGTTCACCGTTGTAAGTTGTATATTCCGATAGGTGTATTTTTTTATTTACGAAGTGGAAGGCTAAATTTTCCCTATTCCTCTACCACAGCGCCAAGAATAGTGGTAAGCGCAGTTGAATGCACCTGGTTTTAACGCGGATGCAGAAGAAGTGAATAAAAAGAAACCATTTGTAAATCGCCCCGTTATTAATCTCTTCCGACAGCATTTTCAATTTATACGCAAATTACGCATTTATATTCATATTTTAATCTGATGAATCGGTTCAGATCGCAAATATCCACGTTTCATTAAGGTTAAAACTACTTCTTTGGTGGTAACCAACTCATTTGTGCAAAGTTACATTAATGAAACGTTATTTCTGTATGGTTGTTAAAATGTGGCTGCTTTACTGATTTCAATCAAAACCGGGATGGACAGAAGGTGAATACTTTGTTACTTTAGCGTCACGAATGTGAAATTGGTCATACCAATTGACTCCGGGCTAATGGCAGAGACAGGGAATAATGGCCTACAGCAAAATCCGCCAACCAAAACTATCCGATGTGATTGAGCAGCAACTGGAGTTTCTCATCCTCGAAGGGACCTTGCGTCCTGGCGAAAAACTCCCACCGGAACGCGAACTGGCGAAACAGTTCGACGTATCGCGTCCTTCACTCCGAGAGGCGATTCAGCGTCTCGAAGCCAAAGGATTACTGCTTCGTCGCCAGGGTGGCGGGACATTTGTTCAAAGCACACTATGGCAGAGCTTCAGCGACCCGCTGGTCGAGCTGCTGACCGATCACCCTGAATCTCAATTTGATCTGCTGGAAACCCGTCATGCCCTTGAAGGCATCGCCGCGTATTACGCCGCGCTTCGCAGCACCGACGAAGACCTTGAGCGTATCCGTGAACTCCACCAGGCCATTGAGCTTGCCCAGCAATCCGGCGACCTGGATGCCGAATCCGACGCCGTCATGCAGTATCAAATCGCAGTCACCGAAGCTGCACACAACGTTGTGCTACTACACTTACTGCGCTGCATGGAGCCGATGCTGGCCCAAAACGTTCGACAGAATTTTGAATTGTTGTATGCCCGCCGGGAGATGCTCCCGCTGGTAAGCAACCATCGTTCTCGTATATTCGAGGCGATTATGGCGAGAGAGCCGGAGCAGGCGCGAGAAGCGTCGCATCGCCATCTCGCTTTTATTGAGGAGATATTGCTGGACCGCAGCCGTGAGCACAGTCGTCGTGAACGCTCACTGCGCCGCCTACAGCAACGAAAGGACTAAGCGCTTTTTCCGGCTCGTCAGAGTAAGAAAACAGTGCGAATTGAGCGCCAACTTTTAGAGCGCGGCAACTAAACGCAGAACCTGTCTTATTGTGTTTTTGTGAGCGATAACCCCATGAAAATACAATGGGACAGGTTCCAGCTAAATCAACGTATTAGATAGATAAGGAATACCCCCCATGTCAGAACGTTTACAAAATGACGTGGATCCGATTGAAACTCGCGACTGGCTACAGGCGATCGAATCGGTAATCCGTGAAGAAGGTGTTGAGCGTGCTCAGTATCTGATTGACCAGCTCCTGAGCGAAGCCCGTAAAGGCGGCGTACAGGTTGCCGCTGGTACCGGAGCTGGCAACTACATCAACACTATTGCCGTTGAAGATGAACCGGAATACCCGGGTAATCTGGAGCTGGAACGTCGTATTCGCTCGGCTATTCGCTGGAACGCCATCATGACCGTGCTGCGCGCGTCTAAAAAAGACCTGGAGCTTGGCGGCCACATGGCGTCCTTCCAGTCTTCCGCGACCGTGTATGATGTGTGCTTCAACCACTTCTTCCGCGCGCGCAACGACAAAGACGGCGGCGACCTGGTGTACTTCCAGGGCCACATCTCTCCGGGCGTTTACGCACGTGCTTTCCTGGAAGGCCGCCTGACCGAAGAGCAGATGAACAACTTCCGTCAGGAAGTGCATGGCAACGGTCTGTCTTCTTACCCGCACCCGAAACTGATGCCGGAATTCTGGCAGTTCCCGACCGTATCCATGGGCCTGGGCCCGATCGGCGCGATCTATCAGGCTAAGTTCCTGAAATATCTGGAACATCGTGGTCTGAAAGACACTTCCCAGCAAACCGTTTACGCCTTCCTGGGCGACGGTGAGATGGATGAGCCGGAATCCAAAGGCGCTATCACCATCGCGACCCGTGAAAAACTGGATAACCTGGTCTTCGTTATCAACTGTAACCTGCAACGTCTGGATGGCCCGGTAACCGGTAACGGCAAAATCGTTAACGAACTGGAAGGCATCTTCGCAGGCGCTGGCTGGAACGTGATCAAGGTGATGTGGGGTTCCCGTTGGGACGAACTGCTGCGTAAAGACACCAGCGGTAAACTGATCCAGCTGATGAACGAAACCGTTGACGGCGACTATCAGACCTTCAAATCCAAAAACGGCGCGTACGTTCGCGAGCACTTCTTCGGTAAATACCCGGAAACTGCCGCACTGGTTGCCGACTGGACTGACGATCAGATTTGGGCCCTGAACCGTGGCGGCCACGATCCGAAGAAAATCTACGCTGCATTCAAAAAAGCGCAGGAAACCAAAGGCAAAGCGACCGTTATCCTGGCCCATACCGTTAAAGGCTATGGCATGGGTGATACCGCCGAAGGTAAAAACATCGCTCACCAGGTGAAGAAAATGAACATGGACGGCGTGCGTTATATCCGCGACCGTTTCAATGTGCCGGTGACCGACGAGCAGGTTGAAAATCTCTCTTACATCACCTTCCCGGAAGGTTCTGAAGAGTACAAATACCTGCACGGCCAGCGTGAAAAACTGCACGGCTATCTGCCGAGCCGCATTCCGAACTTCACTGAGAAGCTGGAACTGCCGAAGCTGGAAGATTTCCAGCAGCTGCTGGAAGAGCAGAACAAAGAGATCTCCACCACCATCGCTTTCGTTCGTGCCCTGAACGTGATGCTGAAGAACCCGTCCATCAAAGACCGTCTGGTTCCGATCATCGCTGACGAAGCGCGTACCTTTGGTATGGAAGGTCTGTTCCGTCAGATCGGTATTTACAGCCCGAACGGCCAGCAGTACACCCCGCAGGATCGTGAGCAGGTTGCGTACTACAAAGAAGACGAGAAAGGCCAGATCCTGCAGGAAGGCATCAACGAGCTGGGCGCAGGTTCTTCCTGGCTGGCTGCGGCGACCTCCTACAGCACCAACGATCTGCCGATGATCCCGTTCTACATCTACTACTCCATGTTCGGTTTCCAGCGTATCGGCGACCTGTGCTGGGCAGCGGGTGACCAACAGGCGCGCGGCTTCCTGATCGGGGGGACTTCTGGTCGTACGACGCTGAACGGCGAAGGTCTGCAGCACGAAGATGGCCACAGCCACATTCAGTCGCTGACTATCCCGAACTGTATCTCTTACGATCCGTCTTACGCGTACGAAGTTGCGGTCATCATGCACGATGGTCTGCAGCGCATGTACGGTGAAGCGCAAGAGAACATTTACTATTACATCACCACTCTGAACGAAAACTACCATATGCCGGCCATGCCGGAAGGTGCCGAGGAAGGTATCCGTAAAGGTATCTACAAACTCGAAACCCTCGAAGGTAGCAAAGGTAAAGTTCAGTTGCTGGGCTCCGGTTCTATCCTGCGTCACGTGCGTGAAGCCGCACAGATCCTGGCGAAAGACTACGGCGTGGGCTCTGACGTCTACAGCGTGACCTCCTTCACCGAACTGGCGCGTGACGGCCAGGATTGTGAGCGCTGGAACATGCTGCACCCGCTGGAAACCCCGCGCGTTCCGTACATCGCTCAGGTGATGAACGATGCGCCGGCAGTGGCTTCCACCGACTATATGAAACTGTTTGCTGAACAGGTTCGTACTTATGTACCGGCTGATGATTACCGCGTACTGGGTACCGACGGTTTCGGCCGCTCTGACAGCCGTGAAAACCTGCGTCACCACTTCGAAGTTGACGCGTCCTACGTGGTGGTAGCGGCCCTGGGCGAACTGGCTAAACGTGGCGAAATCGATAAGAAAGTGGTTGCCGACGCAATCACCAAATTCAACATCGATGCAGAAAAAGTTAACCCGCGTCTGGCGTAAGAGGTAAAAGAATAATGGCTATCGAAATCAACGTACCGGACATCGGGGCTGATGAAGTTGAAATCACCGAGATCCTGGTCAAAGTGGGCGACAAAGTTGAAGCTGAACAGTCGCTGATCACCGTAGAAGGCGACAAAGCCTCTATGGAAGTGCCGTCTCCGCAGGCTGGCGTCGTGAAAGAGATCAAAGTCTCTGTCGGCGACAAAACCGAGACCGGCAAACTGATTATGATTTTCGATTCCGCCGACGGTGCAGCTGACGCTGCGCCTGCCAAGGCAGAAGAGAAGAAAGAAGCGGCTCCGGCGGCAGCACCTGCTGCAGCGGGCGGCGTGAAAGAAGTTAACGTACCGGATATCGGCAGCGATGAAGTCGAAGTGACCGAAATCATGGTCAAAGTCGGCGACAGCGTGACCGCTGAACAGTCTCTGATCACCGTGGAAGGCGATAAAGCCTCTATGGAAGTCCCTTCTCCGTTCGCGGGCAAGGTTAAAGAGATCAAAATCAGCACCGGCGACAAAGTCTCTACCGGCTCCCTGATCATGGTATTCGAAGTGGAAGGCGCTGCGCCTGCCGCTGCGGCGAAACCAGAAGTGAAAGAGCAGGCGGCTTCCGCGCCGGCGGCGGCATCCGGTTCTAAAGAAGTTAACGTACCGGACATCGGCGGTGACGAAGTTGAAGTGACTGAAGTGATGGTGAAAGTGGGCGATAAAGTGGCCGCTGAACAATCACTGATTACCGTGGAAGGCGACAAAGCCTCTATGGAAGTTCCGGCACCGTTCGCGGGCACCGTAAAAGAGATCAAAATCAACACCGGCGACAAAGTGTCTACCGGCTCCCTGATCATGATCTTCGAAGTGGAAGGCGCTGCGCCTGCCGCGGCTCCGGCTGCTAAGCAGGAAGCGGCTGCACCGGCTCCGGCTGCGAAAGCAGAGAAACCGGCTGCTGCGCCAGCTAAAGCGGAAGGCAAAACTGAATTCGCTGAAAACGACGCTTACGTTCACGCGACTCCGCTGATCCGCCGCCTGGCGCGCGAATTCGGCGTTAACCTGGCGAAAGTGAAAGGCACCGGTCGTAAAGGCCGTATCCTGCGCGAAGACGTTCAGGCCTACGTGAAGGAAGCGGTGAAACGCGCTGAATCCGCACCTGCTGCTGCCACTGGCGGCGGTATCCCGGGCATGCTGCCGTGGCCGAAAGTGGACTTCAGCAAGTTTGGTGAAATCGAAGAAGTGGAACTGGGCCGCATCCAGAAAATCTCTGGTGCTAACCTGAGCCGTAACTGGGTGATGATCCCGCACGTAACTCACTTCGACAAAACCGATATCACCGATCTGGAAGCGTTCCGTAAACAGCAGAACGCCGAAGCAGAGAAGCGCAAACTGGACGTGAAATTCACTCCGGTGGTCTTCATCATGAAAGCCGTTGCCGCTGCTCTGGAGCAGATGCCGCGCTTCAACAGCTCCCTGTCCGAAGATGGCCAGAAGCTGACGCTGAAGAAATACATCAATATCGGTGTTGCGGTAGATACGCCGAATGGTCTGGTTGTTCCGGTCTTCAAAGACGTGAACAAGAAGAGCATTACCGAGCTGTCTCGCGAACTGACCGTGATTTCTAAGAAAGCGCGTGATGGCAAGCTGACTGCCGGCGAAATGCAGGGCGGCTGCTTCACTATCTCCAGCATCGGCGGCCTGGGCACCACCCACTTCGCGCCGATTGTTAACGCGCCGGAAGTGGCTATCCTCGGTGTGTCCAAGTCCGCGATGGAACCGGTGTGGAACGGTAAAGAGTTTATTCCGCGTCTGATGATGCCGATTTCTCTGTCCTTCGACCACCGCGTGATCGACGGTGCTGATGGTGCACGTTTCATCACCATCATCAACAACATGCTGAGCGACATTCGCCGCCTGGTGATGTAATCGAAAAAGCCGGCCTGACGGCCGGCTTTTTTCTGATAATCTCATGAGGCTTTATGCGGTTATCAGGAATAAAGGACAAATCGTTTGCCGTTTTGTTGTTTCAAAATTGTTAACAATTTTGTAAAATACGGGCGGATAGAACGTCCCGGTGGATGATGGGCGTAACAACAATAGCGTCAGACCCGCCGGATATAAATTACAGAGGTCATGATGAGTACTGAAATCAAAACTCAGGTCGTGGTACTTGGGGCAGGCCCGGCAGGTTATTCTGCGGCCTTCCGTTGCGCTGATTTAGGTCTGGAGACCGTCATCGTAGAACGTTACAACACCCTGGGCGGTGTTTGTCTGAACGTCGGCTGTATCCCTTCTAAAGCGCTGCTGCACGTTGCAAAAGTTATCGAAGAAGCCAAAGCGCTGGCTGAGCACGGTATCGTCTTCGGCGAGCCGAAAACCGATATCGACAAGATTCGTACCTGGAAAGAAAAAGTCATCAATCAGCTGACCGGTGGTCTGGCTGGCATGGCGAAAGGCCGCAAAGTGAAAGTGGTCAACGGTCTGGGTAAATTTACCGGGGCAAACACCCTGGAAGTTGAAGGCGAAAACGGCAAAACCGTGATCAACTTTGACAACGCAATCATCGCGGCGGGTTCCCGTCCGATTGAACTGCCGTTTATTCCGCACGAAGATCCGCGCGTATGGGATTCCACCGATGCGCTGGAACTGAAAGAAGTTCCGAAGCGCCTGCTGGTGATGGGCGGCGGTATCATCGGCCTGGAAATGGGCACCGTGTACCATGCGCTGGGTTCAGAGATCGACGTGGTTGAGATGTTCGACCAGGTGATCCCGGCTGCCGATAAAGATATCGTTAAAGTCTTCACCAAACGTATCAGCAAGAAATTCAACCTGATGCTGGAAACTAAAGTCACTGCCGTTGAAGCCAAAGAAGACGGTATCTATGTTTCCATGGAAGGCAAAAAAGCGCCTGCCGAAGCGCAGCGTTACGATGCCGTGCTGGTGGCGATCGGCCGTGTGCCGAACGGTAAAAACCTCGACGCTGGTAAAGCCGGCGTGGAAGTGGACGACCGTGGCTTCATCCGCGTAGACAAGCAGCTGCGCACCAACGTGCCGCACATCTTCGCTATCGGCGATATCGTCGGTCAGCCGATGCTGGCGCACAAAGGCGTGCATGAAGGCCACGTTGCCGCTGAAGTTATCGCTGGCATGAAACACTACTTCGATCCGAAAGTGATCCCGTCAATCGCCTACACCGAGCCAGAAGTGGCATGGGTTGGCCTGACTGAGAAAGAAGCGAAAGAGAAAGGCATCAGCTTTGAGACCGCCACTTTCCCGTGGGCTGCTTCTGGCCGTGCTATCGCTTCTGACTGCGCAGACGGTATGACCAAACTGATTTTCGACAAAGAGACTCACCGTGTTATCGGTGGCGCGATTGTCGGTACCAACGGCGGCGAGCTGCTGGGTGAAATCGGTCTGGCGATCGAAATGGGCTGTGACGCTGAAGACATCGCGCTGACCATCCATGCTCACCCGACTCTGCATGAGTCTGTGGGCCTGGCGGCAGAAGTGTTCGAAGGCAGCATCACCGACCTGCCGAACCCGAAAGCGAAGAAGAAGTAACCCTTCGTTTCAAATGATAAAAGCGGCTGAATGGCCGCTTTTTTTATGCCCGCCCGTTACCGTACTCGCGTCTGCGTTACCCCGCTGAAAAACGTTACCTGAACAATATTCCTATACATCTTGTCGATCATTGAAAACTAATAACTCATTAAATTAATAGCGTGATAATTAATAAATAGTGAATTAATTAGAGGTGACAGATGAAAACGCTTTTGATTACCACAGCCTTCGCCGCTACGTTATTTTCAGGCCTGACGCTGGCCGCCGATCAACAAATTCCCTGGGCGGATAACAGCGGCGGAACGGAGTCGAATCACATCGCCGCGATGGGCGAAGATTTGAATGCCCAGCATCAGCAAAACACGAAGACCCAGGAGGGCGTCTGGGGCACCGGATCCGGCAGCATAAGTGCCGATGAAGCCGATCTTTCCAGTACCAAACCACCGGTAGTAGGGCATCCTGAACTGATGCCGCATCAGGGATAACTTTTCTTACGCATTGAAAAAGCGGCTCAAGGGCCGCTTTTTCGGGTTAAAGATTAACCGCTTGCCAGTCGCTACCGGGATCGAAACGCGTAATGGCTTTGGCCTTTTCAGCCGTTTGCGGGCCTAAATCTGTCTGCCAGATCCCGTCCTGCTGGTTAATCATAAAGGTGGCGATGCCGGTTTTCCCGTATTCAACCGGCCAGGCGATAAGCGCGAATCCGCCGACCATTTTCCCGTCCTGCAAGTAATTTTTCTCGCCGTCATCCGTGTTTTTACCCTGGGCGGTAATGATACGGAAATGGTATCCGTGATAGCCCATACCAGGTTGTACCGGACTGAATGACGGCCCTAACGGGCTGGGGGCTTCGCCGGGTTGAACAGGCCAGTAAAGCCCGTCTTTTTTACCTTCGCTGCTGACAAATTTTTGCGCATACTCATGATTCATTTGATAAAAGCTATGCTGAGCATCCACATAAGCATGCATCGCCTGGATCGCGGAAAGTTCGTTGCGGCCAATCGCCCGGGTCAGGATCTCATCCGCCGCGCCTTTCATATCGAACCGCCAGCCGTTTTCCGCTTTAACGATGGGCAGCGGCAACTGCCAGCTCTCGCTGCCCACGTTGAGGTGCGCGACGTTATCTTTTTGCACGATGCGATGGCTGACCTTCCAGTCGCGGGTAAAGCGCGCTACGGCTTCCGGATCGACGCCTTCAGGAGGAAGAAATTCCCGCCAGTCGTTGCCCAGTAAGTTGGTAAGTTCTGCATCATCTTGCTGGGTTATCGCAACGGCGAATGCGTTTGCCGCTTCTTCCGGCGTGTTGAAATACTGCTGCGCCTCGGCAAGAACAGGCAGTAAAAGCAGGGGAAGGGCGCTTAGAGTGATTCGGTTTTTCATTTTCGCTCCTGCTTATTGACGATGAAATTCACGATGCCGCGGGGCGTTTTCCCGGGCGTGGGAAAGCCGCTCCCGATCCGCCGCTGCATGTTGGCGGCTCTGGATCCCCCGCTGCTGCTGCGCCTGCCACGAGGGCGAACGGCTGTCGTTGCCGCTAAAGGCGTTGGCGTTTAATGTTTCGCGCCGCTGCTGGCGCTGCTCCGGGGTAATAGTCGCACGGTGCTGTTGTACTGCTTCCCGGCGTTGTTGCTGTTGAGCGGTGGGATGCTGCAACTCATTTTTCGCCGCATCCCGGCGTTGTTGCTGCTGCGCGGTGGGGTTTTTAAGGTGCTGCTTTGCCGCTTCACGGCGCTGGCTATTATCGGCGCTGTCATAGCCGCGATAGTTATTTCGCTGGGCTATCTGGTTTAGCTGTTTTGACGCAGCCTGGCGCTGCGCGTCACGCGTCGCGGGCTGGGATGCATTGAGCTTGTGCCCCGTGGATTGCTGAAGCTGCTGCATCGCCGCCTGCCGCTGCCCGTCGCGTGAATCCGCAGGGTTTTGCGTGGCGCTTAAGCCGCTCGCGACGTTGGTCTGGTGGAAACGCGCGGCAACGGCGTCGTTCCTGTATGGCACGTTATCCCGGTAGGCAGGATTATGGGTCCAGACCCGATCGCCACCGGTGAGGTGTTCGCCGGATATCCGGTTATAGTTATCCACATTAATATTGATGTTATTGCCGTTGCGGTAATACCCGTCGCCATGACCGTGATGATAATCATCGTCATGATCGTGATGGTGATGATCGTCATCATCATCCCAGTCGATACTGCTGAACAGCGCGTAAGTCGTCGCCACGCCCAGGCTGTAGCCGAAGCCCTTTACAAAGCTTTCGGTAAATTGTTGCCCGGGAGGGGGCGGTAAATAGACCGGCGGATAGCTGGCGTTAGGCCAGGTGCCGTACACGGTGCTCGGGTTATAGGTGGGGACATAAACCACCTGCGGATCGGCGGGTTCGATTTTAATGATAGTCTCGGCGGGCGCGCTACTGACCACAGTGGTTTTCCCGGCCTCTGAACTCTGCGGCGCGGGTGCGGCAACAGTGGTTTTAGGCGTTTGCGTCACCCTCTGCTGCTGGTTTGATTTGAGCGCGCCGGTTTGCTGCGCAAGCGCCCGAAGCTTTTGCACGGCATTCATCACGTCCTGAGGCTGGGCCAGAAAGGCATTGCCCAGGTCTTCCACCCATTGCGGATTTTCACCCATCAACGCCATTAACTGCGGGAACGCCACCAATGATTTTACGCTGGGGTCCCAGGGCTGGCTCGCCGCCGCCTGAATCGCCTGGTCGCCCTGAAGCGAGGGGTTATCCCGCGACCATTGAACCGCCTGTACGACGTTAGCCGGATAGGTTGACGCCATCAGCACCTGCGATAACAGCGCATCCGGATACAGCGCCACGGGCGCGACCCATTGATCGATTTGTGCAGTGGTATAGGCGGGAGCAACCGGAGCGGCGGGTGCCGGCTGCGCCTGAGCGGGCGCAGGTTGAGATACCGGGGGGCTTGCTGCGGGCGTCTGGCTTTTGACATATAGCACGCCGGAGGCGGCTAATAGCCCGGCGCTGCACAGCAGTGCAAGCAGGTGTGGCGTAAAGGGCAATTTCATAGATGACTCCGACGAAGGCCAGCCGTAAGGCGTTTAGATTGCCGCGAGTATATTCACCCGTATTTTGCGTTTTTGACTTAAAGGGTGAACCGAACCGTTAAGTCTGAATTAAGATGTGAACATTTATTACACAAATTATAAGCGATGATGGATTTGCTGCTGCGCTGTTATTGAAAGGCCGCTCTTACGAGCGGCCAGTAGCTAATTGCCGAGGTTAACGACAAACAGTACCGAGATGTCGGAAATATTCCATCCACCATGCAGTGCCGTCAGCAGTAAACCTGTCACAATGATTAATGCATATAGCTGTCGCATCTCCATTGCGTACGTTTCCTTTTCAGGACTACGCTGATCCTTCTTCACCGGGAAAGGCAGAACCTGGCAAATGAGGGTTTTGCCACGTAGCAAATGACGGAACTGCTTCCGGGCCCGGTGACTGGTTGCTACGCCAGCGAAGCAGGCCGATGCGGACATTATCTGATGATTACTTTTTAAAACAGACGGGTAGGGTAAATTTCAGCGATTTTCATTCGAATCTGGATAACGTTACGCAAAAAGCATTTTTGCGCTTGCGTTCAGTTTATGAGCGGAGCAGAATGCCCAGCGTGAGGGTTTTGCCACAAATCGATACCGCCGGACCGGTGCTTGCTACCACCGCATGGCACAAACTAACCGCTGAAAAGCGGTTTTTTTGTCTCCGCAAAACGCCGCTTTCTTGCGCTATACCATGCTTAACGATTCAGCAAATCTTTTTATGTTGCTTTTTTGTAAACAGATTAACACCCCCTCAAAATCCTGCTATGCTGCCCGACGCGGTATCGGGCATTTACCCTACAAACTGCTGTCTCACAGGAGCGTGAAGAGAAGCGCCTGCCGCATATGACAATGAGAGCGAGGAGAACCGTCGTGCTAGAAGAATACCGTAAGCACGTAGCAGAACGTGCAGCCGTTGGGATTGTTCCAAAACCCTTAGATGCAACCCAAATGGCCGCGCTCGTCGAGCTGCTGAAGAATCCGCCCGCGGGCGAAGAAGAATTCCTGTTAGATCTGCTGACCAACCGTGTACCGCCGGGCGTTGATGAAGCCGCCTATGTTAAAGCCGGATTCCTCGCTGCAATTGCCAAAGGCGAAGCAACCTCTCCGCTGGTCACCCCTGAAAAAGCTATCGAACTGTTAGGCACTATGCAGGGTGGTTACAACATCCATCCGCTGGTCGACGCGCTGGATAATGACAAACTCGCGCCGATTGCTGCGAAAGCGCTGTCCCACACTCTGCTGATGTTCGATAACTTCTACGATGTGGAAGAAAAAGCCAAAGCGGGCAACAGCTACGCGAAGCAGGTCATGCAGTCCTGGGCAGACGCCGAATGGTTCCTGTCGCGCCCGACGCTGAATGAAAAAATTACCGTTACCGTGTTTAAAGTTACCGGTGAAACCAATACCGATGACCTGTCTCCGGCACCGGATGCCTGGTCGCGCCCGGATATCCCACTGCACGCCCTGGCGATGCTGAAAAACGCCCGTGAAGGCATCGAGCCGGATCAGCCGGGCAGCGTTGGCCCGATTAAACAGATCGAAGCCCTGCAACAGAAAGGCTATCCGCTGGCCTATGTTGGCGACGTGGTCGGTACCGGTTCTTCCCGTAAATCCGCCACCAACTCGGTGCTGTGGTTTATGGGTGACGATATCCCGAACGTACCGAACAAGCGCGGCGGCGGCCTGGTGCTGGGCGGCAAAATTGCGCCAATCTTCTTCAACACCATGGAAGATGCCGGCGCGCTGCCGATCGAAGTGGATGTTGCCAACCTGAATATGGGCGATGTGATTGACGTGTACCCGTACAAAGGCGAAGTGCGCAATCACGAGACCGGCGAACTGCTGGCCAGCTTCGAGCTGAAAACCGATGTGCTGCTGGATGAAGTGCGTGCCGGTGGCCGTATTCCGCTGATCATCGGCCGCGGCCTGACCACCAAAGCGCGTGATGCGCTGGGCCTGCCGCACAGCGACGTATTCCGTCAGGCGAAAGACGTGGCGGAAAGCAACCGCGGCTATTCACTGGCGCAGAAAATGGTAGGTCGTGCGTGCGGCGTGGCGGGCATTCGTCCGGGCGCTTACTGCGAGCCGAAAATGACCTCCGTGGGCTCTCAGGACACCACCGGCCCGATGACCCGTGATGAGCTGAAAGACCTGGCGTGCCTGGGCTTCTCTGCGGATCTGGTGATGCAGTCTTTCTGCCACACCGCTGCCTATCCGAAGCCGGTTGACGTCACCACGCACCACACCCTGCCGGACTTTATTATGAACCGTGGCGGCGTGTCGCTGCGTCCGGGTGATGGCGTTATCCACTCCTGGCTGAACCGCATGCTGTTGCCGGACACTGTCGGCACCGGCGGTGACTCCCATACCCGTTTTCCGATTGGTATTTCTTTCCCGGCGGGCTCAGGCCTGGTGGCGTTTGCCGCCGCGACCGGCGTCATGCCGCTGGATATGCCGGAATCGGTGCTGGTGCGCTTTAAAGGCAAAATGCAGCCGGGCATTACCCTGCGCGATCTGGTTCACGCTATCCCGCTGTATGCCATCAAACAAGGTCTGCTGACCGTTGAGAAGAAAGGGAAGAAAAACATCTTCTCTGGCCGCATTCTGGAAATCGAAGGTCTGCCGGATCTGAAAGTAGAGCAGGCGTTCGAACTGACTGACGCTTCCGCCGAGCGTTCTGCGGCAGGCTGCACCATCAAACTGAACCGCGAACCGATCGAAGAGTATCTGCACTCCAACATCGTGCTGCTGAAGTGGATGATTGCTGAAGGCTACGGCGACCGCCGTACGCTGGAGCGTCGTATTCAGGGCATGGAGAAGTGGCTGGCGGATCCGCAACTGATGGAAGCCGATGCCGATGCGGAATATGCCGCGGTGATCGAGATCGATCTGGCGGATATCAAAGAGCCGATCCTGTGCGCACCGAACGATCCGGACGATGCGCGTCTGCTGTCTGACGTGCAGGGCGACAAGATCGACGAAGTGTTTATCGGTTCCTGCATGACCAACATTGGTCACTTCCGCGCGGCGGGTAAACTGCTGGATACTCACAAAGGCCAGCTGCCGACCCGTCTGTGGGTTGCGCCGCCGACCCGTATGGACGCCGCGCAGTTGACTGAAGAGGGCTATTACAGCGTATTCGGTAAGAGCGGGGCGCGTATTGAGATCCCGGGTTGTTCACTGTGCATGGGTAACCAGGCGCGCGTGGCGGACGGCGCGACCGTCGTGTCGACTTCGACCCGTAACTTCCCGAACCGTTTAGGCACCGGCGCGAACGTCTACCTGGCGTCTGCGGAACTGGCTGCGGTTGCGGCGCTGATCGGTAAACTGCCGACGCCGGAAGAGTACCAGACGTTTGTTTCCCAGGTGGATAAAACCGCGGCGGATACTTATCGCTATCTGAACTTCGACCAGCTTTCCCAGTACACCGAGAAAGCCGACGGGGTGATTTTCCAGACGGCGGTCTGATCTTTCGCGTAACGAAAAGGGAAGCCAGAGAGCTTCCCTTTTTTATGCCTTACGACAGGGCATCTTCTTTGCCGCTGTAGCGCGGCAGGCTGACCACCGGCCAGGTAAAGCTCTCTTCAACCCGGCAGCGCTCCGGCTTTTGCTGGTCGGAATAAATAATAAACCAACGCTCATTCTTCGGGAAAAACACCAGATCATCACCGTTACGAAACGACCAGGTTTTGTAACGCGCGCCTGACTGGGTGCGATCTTTATGCGCGCCAGAAGCTATCTGAAAATGTTTTCCCCATTGCATGGTGGTGAGGTGATATTTAAAAAAGGAGATCAGGACATTCTGGCGGGTCAGACAGTCGAGCCGCACCGCTTCGCCCGCATACGCGGCGGAAAAGGGAAACGCGAGGAAGATAAACAGCAGAATCGGGGACAATGACATTTTCAATTTTTGCATAACTGATTACGATTTAAGGCTTTAAGAAGATCCTCAGGATAGCACAACCGTCCCGTCTGGCTTTTTTCTCGATACCTCTGCCCGCTGCGCTGTTTTTCTTGCGCCGTGCTGCGATAATTACAGATAAGAAAATTCGGGCGTAGTTTGCCCGGCGTGTAGCAGAGGAAAACACTATGGATCATGAATTTCTGCGCGACGTTACCGGTACGGTGAGAGTACGCATGTCGATGGGCCATGAAGCGATTGGTCACTGGTTTAATGAGGAAGTGAAGGAGAACCTGGCGCTGCTGGAGGAAGTGGAGCAGGCGGCGCAGGCGGTCATCGGCAGCGAGCGCCAGTGGCAACGCGCCGGGCATGAATACACCCTGTGGCTGGATGGCGAAGAGGTGATGGTGCGCGCCAATCAGCTAGCCTTTTCTGGCGATGAAATGGAAGAGGGGATGAGCTATTACGATGAAGAGAGCCTGTCGCTGTGCGGCGTGGAGGATTTTCTTCAGGTGCTGCGCGCTTACCGTGAGTTTATCCAGCAAAAATAGCCTTCAGTAAAGCTAACCGCGTGGAGCGTCCCTGCTCCACCTGCGTTATACCACCGGAATATTACGTCCGTAGTAAATCTCGCGCATTTCTTTCCAGAGCATATCAGTAATGTCTTTCCGCTCTTGTTCGGTTAAATCTTCCGGTTTGGTGTGGAACATGTAGTGTTTAAGATCGAACTCTTTTAGCAGCATCTTCGTGTGGAAGATATTCTCCTGATACACATTCACATCCATCATGTCGTACAGCGCTTTCATGTCTTCAGACATAAAGTTTTGAATCGAATTGATTTCATGGTCGATGAAGTGCTTCATGCCATTAACGTCGCGGGTAAAGCCGCGCACGCGGTAGTCTACGGTCACGATATCGGATTCAAGCTGGTGAATCAGGTAGTTCAACGCGTTAAGCGGAGAGATCACCCCGCAGGTTGACACTTCAATATCCGCACGGAAGGTGCACAGCCCGTTTTCCGGATGGCTTTCCGGGTAGGTGTGGACGCAGATATGGCTCTTATCCAGGTGTGCCACCACCGTTTCGGGCAATGGGCCGGGGTGTTCGGTTTTATCGACCAGCTTCGGGTCGACGGGCTCTTCGCTGACCAGAATGGTCACGCTGGCGCCCTGAGGCTCGTAATCCTGGCGCGCGATATTCAACACGTTCGCGCCGATGATGGAGCAGGTTTCCGTCAGGATCTCAGTGAGACGGTTTGCGTTATACAGTTCATCGATATAAGCGATGTAGCCATCGCGCTCTTCCGCCGTTTTGACGTAGCAAATATCGTAGATACAAAAACTCAGGCTTTTGGTCAGGTTATTAAAGCCATGCAGTTTAAGCTTTTTCAATTTTGTTCACCTCCTTAGGATGCCTGGCGAGCCAGTGCGTCATTCAAGTATTGCGGCAGAGCGAAAGCGGCCGCGTGGATTGCCGGGTTGTAATAACGGCAGGGTAAACCGGCGTCGGCAAAGCGCGTCTGGATCGTGTTTAGATCGAGCTGGCGCAGCGCGGGGTTATCGGTGGCCCAGGCAAAAGTCATAATGCCGCCGTAATAGGTTGGGATTGCGGCCTGGTAAAAACTCACGTCCTCAAAGTAGTGGCTGAGTTTACGATGGCTGCCGATGGCTTCGTCCTGCTGTAAAAAGCAGACGCCGTTTTGCGCGACGAAAATTCCGCCCGGATTCAGCGCGCGTTTACAACCCTGATAAAATTCCGAGGTAAACAGGCTTTCGCCGGGGCCGACGGGATCGGTGCAATCGGAGATGATCACATCGAAGGTTTGCGTGGTTTGATTGACGAAGTTAACGCCGTCGTCGATCACCAGCGTGAAGCGCGGATCGTCATAGCTTCCGGCGTTATGGTTGGGCAGATACTGGCGGCAGAACGAGACTACGCCCGCGTCGATCTCCACCATGGTGATGGTTTCGACGTTTTTATGGCGCGTCACTTCACGCAGCATTGCGCCATCGCCGCCGCCGATAATCAACACATGCTTCGCATCGCCGTGGGCCAGCAGCGGTACATGGGTCATCATTTCGTGATAGATAAACTCATCACGCTCGGTGGTTTGCACAACGCCGTCCAGCGCCATGATGCGGCCAAATGCGCGGTTCTCGAAAATGATCAGATCCTGGTGATCGGTCTTTTCGTGATACAGCACATTATCAACGGCAAAGTATTGTCCAAACTGGTCGTGCAGCGTTTCCTGCCACACTTTTGCTTCGGCCATTGGCAGATACCTCTTTCGTTAACACTCATGGAAAAATGGCGCAACATGATAGCTAACATCTTACACCGATGCACGGTCAATATTTCATCAACGAAAGACGCAACAGTGTCGTAGCCTGAACGCCAGTATGTTCAGGCTGAACGGAGGGGATTATTTGACGTAAGCGAGCAGGCTGAGCGAGTCGCGCGCCAGGGCTTTACATTTTTTTGCGGTGGGGATGGCGATGCCGCTGAGATCGCGGTAGCTGTCTTCGCCGAGCGCCTTCATATTGAAGCTATCGTAATTACTCAGATCCCACTGGTTTTGCTGAGCGAAAAACACCAGCGCGCGTCGGATTTGGCCGTTGGGCAAGTTTTGATAGCCGCAATCATTCTTAAGAAATACAAAAACTGCCGTAAGATCAGCCATATCTTCGGCTTCAGACTCACTTAATGCAAAGCTACTGGCGGAAAATCCGAGCAACCCACCGAGTAACACCAATCTGACCCACTTCATCATCGCGCCTGGAACTCCTCTCTGAAGAGTGAAAGTTAGCACAATTCTGTATTTCACGACGATCTTTATTATTCTCGGCCAGGCTTGACCTTCCGCTTAGGGGAGGGTTTATGCTCAAAATTACGCCTGCGAACCATAAGGAAATCGACATGCATCGCCGCGACTTTATAAAATATTCCGCCGTGCTGGGCGCAGCAAGCGCGTTACCGCTGTGGAGCCGCTTCGCCTTCGCCGCCGATCGTCCCGCTTTACCCATCCCCAGTCTGTTAACCGCCGATGCCGAGAGCCGCATCCGCCTGACCATTCAGGCGGGCCAGACGTTGTTTAACGGCAAAGCGGCGACCACCTGGGGCTACAACGGCAACCTGCTCGGCCCGGCGCTCCAGTTGCGTCAGGGTAAAGCCGTGACCGTCAATATTCATAACACCCTGGCGGAAGAAACCACGTTGCACTGGCATGGTCTGGAAATCCCAGGTGAAGTAGACGGCGGCCCGCAGGGGGTGATTAAACCTGGCGAAACCCGTACCGTCTCTTTTACGCCGCAGCAGCGTGCCGCCACCTGTTGGTTCCACCCGCATCAGCACGGCAAAACCGGACATCAGGTAGCGATGGGGCTGGCGGGATTAGTGCTGATTGAAGATAACGATAGCCGCCTGTTGCGTCTGCCGCAGCAGTGGGGCATTGACGACGTCCCGCTGATTATCCAGGACAAACGCTTCGGGGCCGATGGGCAAATTGATTATCAACTGGATATGATGAGCGCCGCTGTCGGCTGGTTTGGCGACACGTTGCTGTGTAACGGCGCGGCGTATCCGCAACATGCCGCCCCGCGCGGTTGGCTGCGCCTGCGTTTGCTGAACGGCTGTAACGCCCGTTCGCTGAACATCGCCGCCAGCGATGGACGCCCGCTGTATGTGGTCGCCAGCGACGGCGGCTTTTTGGCCGAGCCGGTCAAAGTGACCGAACTGCCGATGATCATGGGCGAGCGTTTTGAAGTGCTGGTGGAAAACCGCGACAACACGCCTTTCGATATTGTGACGCTGCCGGTGAAACAGATCGGCATGACCGTCGCGCCGTTTGATAAGCCTGTGCCGGTGGTGCGCATTCAACCACTGGTAGTGACCGCATCCGGCGAACTGCCTGACAAACTGGTCGACATGCCCACCATTCCCGAGAGCGTCAACGCCAAAGAGCGCTGGCTACAGCTGATGATGGACCCGATGCTCGATATGATGGGGATGCAGGCGCTGGAGCAAAAATACGGCAAACAGGCGCTGGCCGGCATGGGTATGCACCACGGTATGGGCCACGGCAACATGAACCATGGCGGCATGGGCCACCAGAACATGGATTTCCATCACGCCAATAAAATTAACGGGCTGGCGTTTGACATGGCGAAGCCGGCGTTTGCCGTGGAGCGCGGGCAGTACGAGCGCTGGACCATTTCCGGAGAGGGCGACATGATGATGCACCCGTTCCACATCCACGGCGCCCAGTTTCGCATCCTGACTGAAAACGGTAAGCCGCCAGCCGCTCATCGCGCGGGCTGGAAAGATACCGTCTGGGTGGAAGGCGCGCGCAGCGAGGTGTTGGTGCGTTTTGAACATCCGGCCCCGGCGGAGCAGGCCTATATGGCGCACTGCCATCTGCTGGAGCATGAAGATACCGGCATGATGCTGGGCTTTACCGTCGCGTAAAACAAAAAAGGCCGCGAATCATTCGCGGCCTTGTTGTTTAACGTTGAGGATTACTTCGCGTCATCCGGCAACGCGAAGGCAACAATGTAGTCGCCCATCTTCGTCCCGAACGAGCCGTGGCCCCCGGCGGAAATCACCACGTACTGCTTACCGTTAACCTCATAGGTCATCGGTGTGGCTTGTCCACCCGCTGGCAGACGGCCTTCCCACAGTTTTTCACCGTTTGTCATGTTGTAGGCGCGCAGATAGTTATCTGCGGTCGCGCCAACAAACAGTACGTTACCGGCGGTGGAGATCGGCCCGCCGAGCATCGGCATCCCGAGGTTAAACGGCAGCGGGAATGGCAGCGAGAACGGCAGGCTGTCGCGCGGCGTCCCGATACGTTTTTTCCACACGACTTCGTTGGTTTTCAGATCCAGGGCGGAGATATAACCCCAGGCCGGCTGCTTACACGGCAGACCAAACGGCGACAGGAACGGGTTCAGCGTTACGCCGAACGGTACGCCGTACTGAGGCTGAATGCCGGTTTCCTGACCGCTGGCGGCATGCGGCGTTTCTGGCGGCTCCATCGGGTTATCCGGGCCACGCGGCATCAGTTTCGAGACGAACGGCAGGGCAATCGGGTTAGCAATCGCCACCTGACGGTTCTGATCGACGGAAATACCGCCCCATTCGAACATCCCCAGGTTGCCCGGGAATACCAGCGTGCCTTGCTCAGACGGCGGGGTGAAAATCCCTTCGTAGCGCAGCTGATGGAACATCACGCGGCACACCAGCTGGTCGAACATGGTCGCGCCCCACATGTCCGCGCCGCTCAGATCTTTGGTCGGACGGAAGCTCAACTCCGAGAACGGCTGAGTCGGCGAAAGTCGGTCGCCTTTCGCCGGGCCCTGCGGCACCGGTTTTTCCGGGGCCGGGACCACCAGTTTTCCGTCACGACGGTCCAGAACGAAGATGTTGCCGGTTTTCGCCGGCGCGTAGATCACCGGTACTACGTTACCGTTCTTATCAGTGATATCCGCCAGCGTCGGTTGGGAAGGCATATCCATATCCCACAGGTCATGGTGGACAGTCTGATAAGACCAGGCCAGCTTGCCGGTGGAGGCATTCAACGCCACAATCGAACTGGCGTAACGCTCCTGCTCTTCGGTACGGTTGCCGCCCCAGATATCCGGCGTAGAAACGCCCATCGGCAGATAGACCAGGTCCAGCTGCGCGTCGTAGGCGGCAGGCGCCCAGGAGTTCGGGGAATTCAAGGAGAAGTGATGCTCATCCGATGGGATGGCATTCGGGTCTTTGGCGCCCGGATCGAACGCCCAGACCAGATCGCCGGTATTAACATCGAAACCGCGGATCACGCCGGACGGCTCGCGGGTCGAGTAGTTATCGGTCACCGCGCCTGCGATCACGATAATTTTATCGGTCACAATCGGCGGCGATGTCGGCTCATACATGCCCGGCGTGGTCACCGGCTGGTTGGTTTGCAGGTTGAGAATACCTTTGTTGGCAAAGGATTCGCACAGCTTGCCGTTGTCAGCGTTGATGGCAAACAGACGGCCATCGTTTACCGGCAGAATGATACGACGCGGACAATCCGCTACCACATCCGGGCTGGCGTTGTCAGCGCGCGCTTCATGATAAGAGACGCCGCGGCAGGTCACATGCTGGAACGACGGATTGGCGTTCAGCTGTGGGTCGAAGTGCCATTTCTCTTTCCCGGTAGCCGCATCCAGTGCGAACAAACGCTGGTGCGCGCTGCACAGGTACAGCGTGTCGCCCACTTTAATCGGCGTCACTTCGTTGGTGATTTCACCCGGGTCGGTGGGTAATTTCACATCACGGGTCTGGAAGGTCCAGGCCTCTTTCAGCTCATGAACGTTATCCGCATTGATTTGCTTAAGCGGAGAGAAACGTTGCCCTTCCTGGTTACGACCATATGCAGGCCAGTCGCCGTCCGGGATCGCCGGAGCGGTAGTGGTGGCTGCCGCCGCATCGGTTTTCAGGGTGCCATTGATCTCTTGCGGATCGTTGAAAATGGCCCATCCGAGAATACCGGCGGTGATAATCAACGTCACCATCATTGAGGGCAGAGCAGGGCGCGAGATCACCGGCAGTTTTCGCCAGACAAACGGCAGGATCAGCCAGATGCCGAAGAACACCAGGATATCGCAGCGCGGGGTCAAGGCCCAGAAATCGAAGCCGACTTCCCAGATTGACCACAGCATGGTCGCGAGCAGCAGCGCCGCATACAGCCAGAGCGCCGATTGTTTACCGCGCCACAGCAGCCAGGCAACGCCAAGCATCACCAGGCCCGCAATGGGATAGTACCAGGAACCCCCTAATGTAACTAACCATACCCCGCCAATCAGTAAATACAGCCCGCACAATGCTGCGAACAGAGCTGTTAACACCACAATTAGTGATGATTGTTTATGTTTTGTTTCCGCCATAATCACACTCGTAATTTTTTAGTAGCAAGTAATTATAGTTATTAACATGTGTGATCTTAATCACAAAAAGAGCTTTTTTTCAGAATAGGTCCCGACACGCTAATTACTGTTATACTGCCTGCCTTACGAATTAGTGCTGGTGAAATAAACGCCAGTATTTAATGATTTAGTTCTTAAATCATATGGTTAGCGATATGAAACATACTGTTGAAGTGATGATCTCCGAAGCGGAGATTAAAGCGCGTATTGTCGAACTTGGACGTCAGATTACTGAACGCTATCGCGACAGCGGAAGTGAGATGGTGCTGGTGGGCCTGCTGCGCGGTTCGTTTATGTTTATGGCCGATTTGTGCCGTGAAGTGCAGGTTGGCCATGAAGTGGATTTTATGACCGCGTCGAGCTACGGCAGCGGCATGTCCACGACCCGCGATGTGAAAATTTTAAAAGATCTGGATGAAGATATTCGCGGCAAAGATGTGTTGATTGTGGAAGACATCATCGACTCCGGGAATACCCTGTCGAAAGTGCGCGAGATTTTAAGCCTGCGCGAGCCGAAATCCCTGGCGATCTGCACGCTGCTGGATAAACCGTCGCGTCGCGAAGTGGATGTGAAAGTGGAGTTTATCGGTTTTTCTATTCCCGATGAATTCGTGGTGGGGTACGGCATCGATTATGCCCAGCGCTACCGTCATCTGCCGTACATTGGCAAAGTCGTTTTGCTGGACGAATAAACAAAGGGGCCGCGGCCCCTTTAGTCTTATTTATGGCTGGTGTGCGTTCGCGTTAAGTTGCAGATACCGTTGCGGTAACGCTGCTCCAGCGTTTCGCGGCTGGTCGCGGTCACATCCAGGTCGCGCAGCAGGCCGTCGTGAATCCCGTAGGCCCAACCGTGAATCGTGACTTTCTGTCCGCGTTTCCACGCAGATTGCATGATGGTGGAGTGCCCAAGGTTGTACACTTGTTCCATCACGTTCAGCTCGCACAGCGTATCCAGACGGCGTTCCTGCGGGATTTCGCCCAGCAGGGAGCTGTGTTTGAACCAGATATCGCGGATATGCAGCAGCCAGTTGTTAATCAGGCCCAATTCCGGATTTTCAACCGCTGCCTGTACGCCGCCGCAGCCGTAGTGCCCACAAATAATAATGTGTTCAACTTCAAGGACATCCACCGCATACTGCACCACTGACAGGCAGTTGAGATCGGTATGGATCACCAGGTTGGCGACATTACGGTGAACAAACAGTTCGCCTGGCTCAAGGCCAGTTAAACGTTCGGCGGGAACGCGGCTATCGGAGCAGCCGATCCACAAAAAGCGCGGCTTTTGCGCTTGAGAAAGGCGTTCAAAAAAACCAGGATCTTCGTTCACCAGCATTTTGGACCAGTGAGCGTTATTACTGATGAGTGTATCGATATCTTTCATTTAGGTTAACAACCTGTAACCGTGGGATTGCGTTGATGTAATATAAGGCAACTCAATTATTTTTTAAACACCATAACTTTTGTGCGATACAAGGTAACTGTATATCCATGACAATTGCATTGGAACTGGAAGGATTAAAAAAAACCTATCCCGGCGGCGTGAAAGCCTTACGCGGCATTGACTTACAGGTAGAGGCGGGAGATTTCTACGCGCTGCTCGGGCCGAACGGTGCCGGTAAATCTACCACTATAGGGATAGTGAGTTCGCTGGTGAACAAAACGTCAGGCCGCGTGAGGGTGTTTGGTTATGACCTCGAAAAAGACGTGGTCAACGCCAAGCGCCAGCTGGGGCTGGTGCCGCAGGAGTTTAACTTCAACCCGTTCGAGACGGTGCAGCAGATCGTGGTTAACCAGGCGGGTTATTACGGCGTGGAGCGTAAAGACGCGATTGCCCGCAGCGAAAAATACCTTAATCAGCTCGATCTGTGGGAAAAACGCAACGAACGTGCGCGGATGTTGTCCGGTGGGATGAAGCGCCGGTTAATGATCGCCCGCGCCCTGATGCACGAGCCGAAATTGCTGATCCTCGACGAACCTACCGCTGGCGTGGACATTGAGCTGCGCCGCTCGATGTGGGGATTCCTGAAGGATCTCAACGACAAAGGCACCACCATCATTCTCACCACCCACTATCTCGAAGAAGCGGAAATGCTGTGCCGCAATATCGGCATTATCCAGCGCGGCGAACTGGTGGAAAACACCTCGATGAAGTCGCTGCTCGCCAAGCTGAAATCAGAGACTTTTATCCTCGATTTAGCGCCGCGCAGCCCGTTGCCGAAGCTGGAAGGCTATCAATATCGCCTGGTAGACACCTCGACGCTGGAAGTGGAAGTGCTGCGCGAACAGGGCATCAACAGCGTCTTTAACCAACTGACCGCACAGGGTATTCAGATCCTGAGTATGCGTAATAAAGCCAACCGCCTGGAGGAGTTGTTCGTGACTCTGGTGAACGAAAAGCAAGGAGACCACGCATGATGCAGCTGTATTGGGTGGCGCTGAAAAGTATCTGGACCAAAGAGATCCACCGTTTTATGCGTATCTGGGTCCAGACTCTGGTGCCGCCAGTCATCACCATGACGCTCTATTTTATTATTTTCGGTAACCTGATTGGCTCGCGCATCGGCGAAATGCATGGCTTTACCTATATGCAATTTATCGTGCCGGGGCTGATTATGATGGCGGTGATCACCAACGCCTATGCCAACGTGGCGTCATCGTTTTTTAGCGCCAAATTCCAGCGCAATATTGAAGAGCTGCTGGTGGCCCCGGTGCCGACTCACGTCATCATCATCGGCTACGTGGGCGGGGGCGTGGCGCGCGGGCTGTGCGTCGGTATCCTGGTTACCGCGATTTCGCTGTTTTTCGTGCCGTTTCAGGTGCATTCATGGCTTTTTGTTGGCGTTACGCTGCTGTTTACCGCCATTTTGTTCTCGCTGGCCGGTCTGCTGAACGCGGTGTTCGCCACCACCTTTGACGACATCAGCCTGATCCCAACCTTCGTGTTGACGCCGTTAACCTATCTGGGCGGGGTTTTTTACTCGCTGACGCTGTTGCCGCCGTTCTGGCAGGCGTTGTCTCACCTCAACCCCATCGTGTATATGATCAGCGGGTTCCGCTACGGTTTCCTGGGTATTAACGATGTGCCGCTCGGTTTCACTATGGGCGTGCTGGTGGTGTTTATTCTCGCGTTTTATCTGCTCTGCTGGTACTTGATCCAGCGCGGACGCGGCTTGCGCACCTGATAGCGTGACTTTTGACGGTAAAACGAGGCCCTCATTTTGAGGGCCTTTTGTTTTCCCATGATTCGGGTCACAACGGCGTTTCGTTACTTCGCTAAACTACCCCTTTTGGATAAGGAGTTGCCAATGCTGGGATGGGTCATCGCCTGTCATGACGACAAGGCGCAATGCATACTGGAACAACTGGAAAAACGCTTCGGCCATATCCCCCAGTGCCGGGTTGTCAATTACTGGCATGGCATCGGCACCAATATGCTCAGCAGAATGATGTGCGATGCGCTGCACCATGCGGATTCCGGCGACGGGGTGATTTTTCTGACCGACTGCAACGGCGGCGCGCCGTACCGTGTCGCCGCTCTGATGAGCCACAAGCATAATAATTGTGAAGTGATTTCCGGGGTGACGCTTACCCTGCTTACCGAGCTTTATCCGCTACGCTTTTGCTTAAGCAGCCGCGCGTTTCGCCATACCATCGTCGAGCGTGGCGGCGAGGGCGTCAGCAGTCTCTGGCACCAGCAGCAAAAAAATCCCCCTTTCGTGTTACTGCATCACGCCTGACAGACGGTTTACCGCTTGGTGTAAAAGGCACTTTTTGTCAAAATAAGCGCAAATTCCTCAAGCCGCTTCGATTCCCTATGCTGACACGCCTGATTTTCTGCTTTGTGCTGCTATTTACCGCACCTGCCGGCGCGATCCTGGTCAACCCGACCTTTAATCCGCCGCGCTATATGCAGACCACGGAAGATGCAGATATCTGGGCGCATATCGGCAACCGCGTCATTTCCGTGGGCCGTATCGAGCAGGGGCAGGTGCTGGCGGTGGTGCCGACCGACGCCGATTACTACGAATTCAACTTTGGCTTTGGCACCGGGTTTATTGATAAACGCCACCTCAAACCGGTACAGGGCAAACTGCGGATTCAGGATCGGTTGGGGGATCTCAATAAGCCGCTCAGCAATCAGAACCTGCTTACCTGGCAAGCCGTCACGCTGTATAACGAACCTGACACGCAAAGCCAACCGCTGGGCGTACTGGCGGAAAACCTGCGCTATCCGATTAATTCTAAACTCAAAGATCGGCTTAACCAGACCTGGTTCCAGATCCGCATCGGCAACCGGCTGGCGTGGGTCAGTAGCCTGGAGGCACAGGAAGATAACGGCATTCCAGTGCTGACCTGGCACCATATTTTGCGCGACGAAGAGAACACTCGTTTTCGTCACACCTCCACCACCACGTCGGTACGCGCTTTCAGCAACCAGATGACCTGGCTGCGCGATATGGGCTACACCACGCTTTCTCTGTACCAGCTTGAAGGCTACGTGAATAACCGTATCAATTTGCCCGCCCGGGCGGTGGTCATTACCTTTGACGATGGCCTGAAGTCGGTATCGCGCTATGCCTGGCCGGTGCTGAAGCAGTACGGGTTTACCGCCACGGCGTTTATTATCTCTTCGCGCATCAAACGCCACCCGCAAAAGTGGGACCCGAAATCCCTGCAGTTTATGAGCGTCTCAGAATTGCAGTCCATCCAGGATGTATTTGATATCCAGTCCCATACCCATTTCCTGCACCGCATCGACGGCCTGCGCCATCCGATCCTGCTTAGCCGCAGTTATCACAATATCCTGTTCGATTTTGAACGCTCGCGCCGGGCGCTGGCGCAGTTCAACCCGCACGTGCTGTACCTTTCGTATCCGTTTGGCGGTTACGATGAGAAAGCCGTTAAAGCGGCTCATGACGCAGGGTTTCATTTAGCGGTAACGACGGTGAAAGGGAAGGTGAAGCCGGGGGACAATCCGTATTTACTCAAGCGGTTGTATATTCTGAGAACGGATTCGCTGGAAGATATGGCGCGCTTAATCAGTAACCAGCCGCAGGGGTAATAGCGCCCGCGAACGGGCGCGAAAACATCAGGCGACCTGAACCGGAACCGCTTTGGCGGTGCGTTTCATTTCGTTGTCGCCGTCAAAGTACGCCACTTTTGGCTGCCAGTTGCGGGCCTGTTCATCCGGCATGGTGACGTAGCTGGCGATAATCAAAATATCGCCCACATCGGCGCAGTGCGCCGCCGCCCCGTTTACCGAGATGATTTTCGAACCGCGCTCGCCGGAAATGGCGTAAGTGGAAAAACGCTTGCCGTTCGTCACGTTATAAATATCGATGGCTTCATATTCCAGAATGCCAGCCGCTTCAAGAAAATCCTGATCAATGGCGCAGGAACCTTCATAGTGCAAGTCTGCCTGAGTCACTTTGACGCGATGCAGTTTGCCCTGCAACATTGTACGAATCATAAATTTAACCCTGTTAACACCAACACTGTCAGAGCGGGTTGACCCCGCTCCAGGAATTTTACCCAGGCAGTATTGCCCGTTTTATAACCGCTGTCTATCCCCGCTCCGTTACGCCAGTTCGACCGTCAAATTATCAATCAGGCGCGCCTGGCCGAGCCATGCCGCCATCAGCACCACGGCGCGCTGGCTTTGCGGCGTCAGTTCCAGCAGGGTATCGGCATCGCGGATCTGTAAATCATCGCTGCGAAAGCCTTTTTCGTTCAGCTCCAGCGCGGCGGCTGCGAGGATTTCTTCCACGTTGCGCTCGCCAGCCTTTAATTTTTCACCGATGCCGTTCATGACTTTGCTCAGCCCTGGGGCGATTTTACGCTGGTCGCTGGTGAGATAGCCGTTGCGCGAGCTGAGCGCCAGGCCATCTTTGGCCCGTACGGTAGGCACGCCGACAATCTCGATGTCGTAGCTCATGTCAGCGACCATTTTGCGGATTAGCGCCAACTGCTGGTAATCCTTCTCGCCGAAGCAGGCGATATCCGGCTGCACCAGGTTAAACAGCTTGCTGACCACGGTGGAGACGCCGCGGAAATGCCCCGGACGGCTTGCGCCTTCCAGAATGGTCGAGATGCCCGGCACGTCGACATAGGTTTGTTCGCCCATACCGCGCGGATACACTTCTTCCGGCGTTGGAGAAAACACGAACTCCACACCACGGCGATTCAACTTTTCGCAATCTTCCTGCAGGGTGCGCGGATAACGCGCCAGATCGTCCGGACGATCGAACTGCATCGGATTAACGAAAATGCTCGCCACCACCACATCAGCGCGCGCTCTCGCTTCATCAACCAGCTTCATATGACCGTCGTGAAGGTTTCCCATCGTCGGCACCAGCGCAATCCGTTTGCCTTCCAGGCGCAGACGGCGAATCTGCTGGCGCAGCATCAATACGGTTTCAATAATCAGCACAACCCATACTCCTGTCAGTGGAAACTGTGTTCTTCGCCCGGATAAGCCCCGGACTCGACCTCAGTAATATACTGGCGCACGGCGGCACGCATGTCGCCCGCGTCGGCAAGGAAATTTTTCGCGAATTTCGGGATATGGCCGCCAGTGATGCCAAAGGCGTCGTGCATCACCAGGATTTGACCGTCGGTAACGTTGCCCGCGCCGATGCCGATCACCGGGATGCGTAACGCCCCGGTGACGCGCTGCGCCAGTTCAACCGGCACGCACTCCAGCACCAGCAACTGCGCCCCGGCGGCTTCCAGCGCCAGCGCGTCGTCCAGCAGCGTTTGAGCGGCGGCTTCATCGCGGCCCTGCACTTTATAGCCGCCGAAAATGTTCACCGACTGCGGCGTCAGGCCCAGATGTCCGCACACCGGCACAGCGCGTTCGGTCAACATCCGCACGGTATCCACTAACCAGCGGCCGCCTTCGATTTTCACCATGTTGGCGCCGGCGCGCATGACTACGCTGGCGTTGGCGAAGGTCTGTTCCGGCGTGGCATAGGCCATAAACGGCAGGTCGGCCAGCAGCAGGCAGTTCGGCGCGCCACGGCGTACCGCGCGGGTGTGATAGGCGATATCGTCCACGGTGACGGGCAGGGTGGAATCATGCCCCTGGACCGTCATGCCCAACGAATCGCCCACCAGCATCACGCCGATGCCTTCATCGGCAAACAGTTTGGCGAAGCTAAAATCGTAGGCGGTGATGGTGGCGAATTTTTGGCCGCTGGCCTTCAAACGGAGCAGCTGGGCAATGGTGGTTGGTTTCATGGCTATCCCCTGAACTGAAAATGGCGAACAGTGTAAACGATAGCTTTCACAGTGAGTAGCCAGCGTTCAGGGGTTGGGCAACTACCAGCGGGAAATGCCGGAATGATCAAGCTTTTCCAGCAGTTCAGACAATTTATCGCCGTCCGGGAAGCGTAAATCCGGGGCAATTTGCGCCAGCGGCAGCAGCATAAAGGCGCGGTTTTTCATGTCGTAATGCGGGACGGTCAGGCGGGGGGTATGAATGTGTTGCTCGCCAAACAGCATGATATCTAAATCGAGAGTACGCGGCCCCCAGCGGTGGGCTTTGCGCTCGCGCCCCTGCTGCAACTCAATACGCTGGGTGTGGTCCAGCAGCGCTTCCGGGGCTAGCGTGGTCTCCAGCGCCACGGCGGCGTTGAGATAATCAGGCTGATCCTGCGGGCCGAGCGGCGGGGTGCGATAAAAGTCAGAAACCGCGACGAGCTGGCTTTCGGGGATGTCGGCCAGCGCCGCCAGGGCAGCATTCACTTGTTCGAGAGGGGACGCAAGGTTGCTGCCGATGGCGAGATAAACGCGGGTCACGCATTGCCCTCACGGCGCGGGGCACGACGACGCGGGCGGCGCGGGCGACGGCGGGCGGCCGGTTCATCATCCAGATCATTTAACATATCTTTCTGGGCAGGCGGCGCGGAAACCTGAAACTCGCCCCACCAGCGGGCCAGACGCTGCAATTCGGCGTTGTTTTCCGCTTCGGCGCGCAATTCCAGCAAATCGTAGGCGGCGCGGAATTTTGGATGCTCCATTAATTTCCAGGCGCGTTTACCCTGACGACGGGACATGCGCAGCTGCAATTGCCAGATATCGCGGATTAGCGCGGTGATACGTTTCGGGATCGCCAGCGAACGGCAGGCTTCGTCGAGCACGTCGTTCATCGCCAGCGCGAAGGCGTCATTCCAGCTCAGGCCGCTTTCCTGGGCGATTTTCTGCGCGGTTTCAATCTGCGGATACCAGAACAGCGCGGCGAACAGGAAAGCCGGATTGACGCGCATATCGTTATGAATGCGGGTATCCGTGTTCTTCAGCACCTGAGCGATGATGCGCTCCATCGGGCTATCACCCTGTTCGGTGAAGAAGCGGGTGATGGTCGGGAACAGCGGCTGGAACAGCGAATATTCACGCAGCAGCAGATAAGTGTTGTAGCCGTAACCCATCTGCAACAGCTTCAACGACTCTTCAAACAGGCGCGCAGGCGGCACATCGTTCAACAGCGTCGCCAGACGCGGGATCGGCTCGCCGGTCTCGGGGCTAATTTGCATATCCAGGCGAGCGGCGAAACGCACCGCGCGCAGCATGCGCACCGGATCTTCACGGTAGCGGGTTTCCGGATCGCCAATCAGGCGAATGATGCCGAGCTTTAAGTCCTGCAACCCGCCGACGTAATCGCGAACGGTGAAATCCGCCACGCTGTAATACAGGCTGTTGATGGTGAAATCACGGCGCTGGGCGTCTTCTTCAATGGAGCCGAAAATGTTGTCGCGCAGCAGCATGCCGTTCTGGCCGCGTTGGGAAATAGCGCGATCGCTGACATTTTCTTCATGATGACCGCGAAAAGTCGCCACTTCGATAATTTCCGGGCCGAACATCACGTGAGCCAGGCGGAAACGGCGGCCCACCAGGCGGCAGTTGCGGAACAGTTTGCGGACCTGATCCGGCGTGGCGTTGGTGGTCACGTCAAAATCTTTGGGTTTTTTGCCCAGCAACAGATCGCGCACGCCGCCGCCGACCAGCCACGCTTCGTAGCCCGCTTTATTCAGGCGGTACATCACCTTGAGGGCGTTTTCACTGATATCTTTGCGGGAAATAGCGTGCTGTTCGCGCGGGATGACGGTAATCGTGGGCTGGCTGACGATATCGTCAACCTCGCTTTCCTCGCGATTTAACACCTTGCGGCAAAAATTAGCGACTCGGGTAAAAATGGTGCACCTCGGTAGTGTGTCAGACTCTGGACAAAAAATAGCGGCTAATCATAGCTCAGCGCAACGCATTTGAGAATGCTGGATTCACGGGTATGCGTTGGGGAGACCAGTTAATCGCCGCTTCGCGCAGCAGCGCGTCGGTAGATAAATCCCGCCAGTGCTCTGTTACAGGCTGGTTCAAAAACTGCAATGCGGCAACCAGCATTGGTTTCGGATCGCCGTGCGGCAGGGCAGGGGCGTGGTTCTGTTTCGACAGTTTATTCCCGTCGGCGTTAAGCGCCAGCGGCAGGTGGAACCAGGCGGGCGGCTGCCAGCCAAACTGGTGATACAGCGACACCTGGCGCACCGTGGGTTCAATCAAATCCGCGCCGCGTACGATTTCGGTGACGCCCTGGAAATGATCGTCCACCACTACCGCCAGGTTATAAGCGAAAAGCCCATCGCGGCGGTGAATGATAAAATCTTCCCGCGCCAGCGCCGGGTCGGCGACAATCTCGCCGCGTAGCTGGTCGGTAAAGCTCATCATCGGCTGGGTCTGGCGTAAACGCACGGCGGCGTGCTCCGGGCCATGATGCAAGTCGCGGCAGTGGCCGTCGTAAATCCCGCCGATGTGCTGGATCCGGCTGCGGGTGCAGGTGCAGTAATAGCTGCGCTGATGTTCGCGCAACCAGGCCAGCGCCTCGCGGTAGGCATCATGGCGCGCGGACTGGTACAGCACCTCGCCGTCCCAGTGCAGGCCGTAATGGTCAAGCTGGCGTAAAATGGTGTCGGCGGCACCGGGCACTTCGCGCGGCGGGTCGATGTCTTCGATACGCACCAGCCAGACGCCGTGCTGCGCGCGGGCTTGCAAATAGCTGCCCAGCGCGGCGATCAGCGAGCCGAAGTGGAGTTCACCAGAAGGAGAAGGGGCAAAACGCCCGATATAAGCTGTGGACATAGCGCTAAAAAACAAGGCGGGAGAGACCCCGCCTTTGTTATTAATGGATGTGGGCTGCGGTTAGCCAGCCATTTGTTTTTCGCGGATTTCAGCCAGCGTCTTGCAGTCGATGCACAGGTCCGCGGTCGGACGTGCTTCAAGACGACGAATGCCGATTTCCACTCCACATGATTCGCAGAAGCCGAAGTCTTCGTCTTCTACTTTTTTGAGAGTTTTCTCGATTTTCTTGATCAGTTTACGCTCACGGTCGCGGTTACGCAGTTCGAGGCTGAACTCTTCTTCCTGGGCGGCGCGGTCGACCGGATCCGGGAAGTTAGCCGCTTCATCCTGCATATGCGTAACGGTGCGATCGACTTCATCCCTAAGTTGATTACGCCATGCTTCAAGAATGCGCTTGAAGTGTGCCAGCTGGGCTTCATTCATATACTCTTCGCCCGGCTTCTCTTGATACGGCTCCACCCCAGCGATGGCGAGAATACTCAGGGACGATGTTTTACGTTTTTGCCCTTCTTGCATGTTGCTTCTCCTTAACACGCACTATCGATCCCCTTGTCGGGGGAAAAATCAGGCCGCTATAAATAGCAGAAGCTTTTCGGGATAGCAATTGTATAAACGTTACACTTGACAACCCTGTGAGGAAAAGCGTATTTGCGCATGCGCCTGAAACAATAATGACTCAAACGGTTAACCGGCATTACAAGCAGACCGGTACGGGTATCGTTAATTGCATTTTCTCGGCGGTTAACGTCGCCTTCCAGGCAACGATTTCCACCCCTTTTTGCTGTGCTTCACTGAGCAACATTGCGTATCGGGGGTCGATGTGGCGCGCCGGAGAGACCCGCTCAATCGCCGAATGCAATACGGCGAATAACAGGACGGCGCGTTCGCCGTTCTCCACCACACTCATCAATTCACGCAGATGTTTTTGGCCCCTTACCGTGACGGCATCGGGAAAATACCCTTGCGAATTATCCGATAACGTGACTGATTTCACTTCAATATAGCAGTTAACCTTGCAACCTGCCTGTAACATGAAATCAATACGGCTGCGCTCTGCGCCGTACTTAACTTCGCTTAAGACCGTCGAATAATCAGAAAATTCCCCCAGCCGGTTTTCCTGGATTGCCTCTTTGACCAATTGATTGGCGCGCAGGGTGTTAACGCAGATGAAATGGCCTTCTTGAGTCTGGGTGAGCTCCCAGGTGTGCGGGTACTTACGCGTCAGATTGGGCGAGGTGGAATACCAGACTGTATCGCCGGGCGTGGCGCAGCCGGTCATCGCGCCGGTATTCGGGCAGTGCAGCGTCAGCAGCGCGCCTTCGGGCGTTACCACATCGGCCAGAAAACGTTTGTAACGTTTAATCAGCGTGGCGGGCTGCAACGGGGGAGAAAATTCCATAATCGGTCCTTTTTATTCCAGCGACCAGCGCGCCAGCGGCTGGTATTGGGTGCGTCCCTGGCTGAACTGCGATGCGTAAAGCACAAATTCCGTCACCGGAAAGGTCCAGTGAAAGCCTGGCGCGGGGATAGCGACCTGATGCGCGGCGTTGCGCAGCAGCGTCACGTGCGGATGAAACGGCTGCGGGCTCTGATAACAGCCGCTGCGCGCAGCCTGGGCGCGCAGCAGATTCGCCAGTTGCAATAGCCCGCGCGGCGGCTGGCGGCTACCCAGCCACACCACTCGCGAACGCGGCCAGTGCCCGGCGTCGTCCAGCGTCAGGGTAAACGCCGGCTGCTGGATGCGCCCGGCCAGCGCCATCAGCATTTGCTGCTTTTGCTCGCTGATTTCGCCTAAAAACGCCAGCGTCAGATGAAGATTCGCCGCCGCGATGGGGCGGCCCGCCTCCGGGGCGAACTGCGCGGCGCGCCACTGGATCACCTGCTGTTGGATCGGCGCGGGTATCTCAAGGGCAAAAAATAGCCGTTTGGGCTCAGACATAGCAGTTCTCGGTAATGGTTTGAGGGGATGCTACAATGCGCCCGTTTTAATGTTAACCCTTTTGATGTGAACCCCTGGGAGCTCTCCGTGTCCTCATTGCCGGTCGCCGCCGTTTTACCCCGTCTGCTGGATGCCCTGCAATCCGCCCCGCAGGTGCTGCTCTCCGCCCCCACCGGCGCGGGCAAATCCACCTGGCTGCCGCTGCAATTGCTAAACGCGGCGGATCTTAACGGCAAAATTCTCCTGCTGGAGCCGCGACGTCTGGCGGCGCGCAACGTCGCCCAGCGCCTGGCGGAATTACTGAATGAAGCGCCCGGCGAAACCGTGGGTTACCGGATGCGCGGCGAAACCTGCGTCGGGCCGACAACGCGGCTTGAAGTGGTGACCGAAGGGATTTTGACGCGTCTGATCCAGCAGGACCCGGAGCTAACCGGCATCAGTCTGGTGATCCTTGATGAATTTCACGAGCGCAGCCTGCAGGCCGATCTGGCGCTGGCGCTGCTGCTGGATGTGCAGCAGGGGCTGCGCGACGATCTCAAACTGCTGATTATGTCCGCCACCCTGGACAATGCCCGTCTGGAAGCGCTGCTGCCCGACGCGCCGGTTATTGCGTCAGAGGGGCGCGCCTTCCCGGTGGAGCGGCGCTGGCAGCCGTTGCCTGGCCAGTTGCGTAGCGAAGAGGCGATTGCCGCCGCCACGGCGCAGCTACTGCGGGAAGAAACCGGCTCGCTGCTGCTGTTTTTGCCCGGCGTGGCGGAAATCCAGCGAGTGCAGGAACAGCTAGCCGAACGCGTCCAGCGCGATGTGCTGTTGTGCCCGCTGTACGGCGCGCTGCCGCTTAGCGAGCAGCGTAAAGCGATCCTCCCCGCGCCATCCGGGTTTCGCAAAGTGGTGCTGGCGACCAATATCGCCGAAACCAGCTTAACCATCGAAGGTATTCGCCTGGTGGTGGACAGCACCCTTGAGCGGGTGGCGCGCTTTGATCCGCGCAGCGGCCTGACGCGGCTTATTACCCAGCGCATCAGCCAGGCATCGATGATCCAGCGCGCCGGTCGCGCCGGACGGCTCGAGCCGGGCATCTGTCTGCATCTCACCGCCAAAGAGCAGGGCGAGCGCGCGGCTGCTCAGGCGGACCCGGAAATTTTACAAAGCGATCTCAGCGGGTTATGGCTGGAGTTATTGCAGTGGGGCTGCCAGGATGTGGCGCAGCTTAACTGGCTGGACACGCCGCCCGAGGTTAATCTCGCCGCCGCCCGCGCGTTACTCGAACAGTTAGGCGCAATAAAGGAAGGGCGATTAACCGCGCGCGGCCAGCAGATGGCGAAGTTTGGCAACGATCCGCGGCTGGCGGCGATGCTGGCGGCGTCAGGATCTGCCGATGAGAAAGCGACCGCCGCCTGGCTTGCCGCGCTGCTCGAAGAGCCGCCGCGTACCGGCAACAGCGATTTAGCCAGTATGTTTTCACGCAGCCAGCAGAACTGGCAGAGCCGTAGCCAACAACTGCTCAAGCGCATGGATAGCCGGGGGGGCGCGCGGGATATCACTCTCGCGCCGCAACTGCTCGCTATCGCGTTTAGCGATCGCATCGCCCGGCGGCGCGGGCTGGACGGGCGCTACCAGCTCGCTAACGGCATGGGGGCGCGTCTCGATCCTGACGATGCGCTGACCCGCCACGAATGGTTGATCGCGCCGCTGTTATTGCAGGGCAGCCATTCCCCGGACGCGCGCATTTTGCAGGCGCTGGCGCTGGATATTGACGCGCTGATCGCGCAGTGCCCGCAACTGCTGCGCCAGCAGGATAGCGTGGAGTGGGATGAGGCGCAGGGAACGCTGAAAGCGTTTCGCCGCCAGCAAATCGGCCAGCTGGTAGTCAAAAACCAGCTGCTGGCGCGCCCGTCGGAAGAAGAGTTACATCAGGCGATGCTCAACGGCATCCGTGAAAAAGGGCTGACCGTATTGAACTGGAGCCCGCAAGCCGAGCAATTGCGGCTACGCTTACACTGCGCCGCAAAATGGCTGCCGGAATATCCCTGGCCGGATGTTTCAGATTCAGCACTTTTGGCTACACTTGAGCGCTGGCTGCTGCCGCAACTCGGCGGCGTGCATTCGCTGCGCGCCTTGCAGAACGTCGATTTAAGCGCGGCGCTCGGCAATTTGCTGGAGTGGTCGCAGCGTCAACGTCTGGATAGTGCGCTGCCAACTCATTACACTGTGCCCACCGGAAGCCGGATAGCCGTGCGCTATCATCAGGAAAACCCTCCGGCGCTGGCGGTGCGGATGCAGGAAATGTTCGGCGAGGCGGTGACGCCAGCGATCGCGGAAGGGCGTATTCCGCTGACGCTGGAACTGCTGTCGCCCGCCCAGCGCCCGCTGCAAATCACCCGTGATTTGAGCGCCTTCTGGAAGGGATCGTACCGGGAAGTACAAAAAGAGATGAAGGGGCGTTATCCAAAACACGTCTGGCCGGACGACCCTGCCAGCGCGTTGCCAACGCGGCGTACCAAAAAACATCAGCCATAACCAGACGCCGGTACTTTTGAGAGATTTCTTCTTTCGCGGCGACGTGAAAGAACCAAGAATCAGGCCCTCGCGCCTGAACGTAGTGGAGAGAAAGCATGGCGGGGAATGACCGCGAACCCATCGGGCGTAAAGGGCGACCTTCACGTCCGGTGAAACAGAAAGTAACCCGTCGTCGTCTCAGAGATGATGAGTACGACGATTATGAAGACGATGCAGACGAGGAGCCGATGCCCCCACGGAAAGGCAAAGGGAAAAAGCCGCAGAGAAAACACCGTTGGCTCTGGCTGTTACTGAAAATTTTACTGGTGCTGATTGTGGTGCTGGTGATTTACGGCGTTTATCTCGATCAGAAAATCCGCAGCCGCATCGACGGTAAAGTGTGGCAACTGCCCGCCGCGGTCTATGGCCGGATGGTCAACCTTGAGCCGGATATGCCCGTCAGCAAGCAGGAGATGGTGCAACTGCTGGAGGCGACCCAGTACCGCCAGGTGACGCGGATGACGCGCCCGGGCGAGTTTACCGTGCAGGCCAACAGCATCGAGATGATCCGCCGCCCGTTCGACTTCCCTGACAGCAAAGAGGGGCAGGTGCGTGCGCGTCTGACGTTCAGCAAAGATCGTCTGGAGACCATCGAGAACCTCGACAGCAAGCGCGAGTTCGGCTTCTTCCGCCTCGACCCGCGGCTGATCACCATGCTTTCTTCGCCGAACGGCGAGCAGCGTCTGTTCGTGCCGCGCAGCGGCTACCCGGATCTGCTGGTGGATACGCTGATCGCTACCGAAGACCGCCATTTCTACGAGCATGACGGCATTAGCCTCTACTCCATTGGCCGTGCGGTGCTGGCGAACCTGACCGCCGGTCGCGCCGTTCAGGGGGCGAGTACGCTGACCCAGCAGTTAGCGAAAAACCTGTTCCTGTCGAGCGAACGCACACTGTGGCGTAAGGCCAACGAAGCCTATATGGCGCTGATCATGGACGCGCGCTACAGCAAAGACCGCATCCTTGAGCTGTACCTGAACGAGGTGTATCTCGGCCAGAGCGGCGATAACGAAATCCGTGGTTTCCCGCTGGCCAGCCTGTATTACTTTGGCCGCCCGGTCGACGAGCTGAGCCTTGATCAGCAGGCGTTGCTGGTGGGCATGGTGAAGGGCGCGTCGATTTATAACCCATGGCGTAACCCGAAAATGGCGCTGGAGCGCCGTAATCTGGTGCTGCGTTTATTGCAGGAGCAGAAGGTTATCGACCAGGAGCTGTATGACATGCTGAGCGCCCGTCCGCTGGGCGTGCAGCCGCGCGGCGGGGTGATCTCTCCGCAGCCGGCGTTTATGCAGATGGTGCGTCAGGAGCTGCAAACCAAACTGGGCGATAAGGTAAAAGATCTCTCCGGCGTGAAGATCTTCACCACCTTTGACTCGGTCGCGCAGGACGCGGCGGAAAAAGCCGCTATTGAAGGCATTCCGGCGCTGATCAAACAGCGTAAGCTGAGCGATCTGGAAACCGCGATGGTGGTTGTTGACCGCTTTAGCGGCGAAGTCCGCGCCATGGTCGGCGGGGCGAATCCGCAGTTTGCCGGTTATAACCGTGCGATGCAGGCCCGCCGCTCTATCGGTTCACTGGCAAAACCGGCGACCTATCTCACCGCGCTCAGCCAGCCCAACCAGTACCGCCTGAATACCTGGATTGCCGATGCGCCGATCTCTCTGCCGCAGCCGAACGGCCAGGTGTGGTCGCCGCAGAACGACGATCACCGTTACAGCGGCCAGGTGATGCTGGTGGATGCGCTGACCCGCTCCATGAACGTGCCGACGGTGAACCTGGGGATGGCGATTGGCCTGCCAGCGGTCACCGACACCTGGCTGAAGCTGGGCGTGCCAAAAGACCAGCTGCACCCGGTTCCTTCCATGCTGTTGGGCGCGCTGAACCTGACGCCGATTGAAGTGGCGCAGGCGTTCCAGACTATCGCCAGCGGCGGTAACCGCGCCACGCTGTCAGCGGTGCGTTCGGTAATTGCCGAAGACGGCACTGCGCTGTTCCAGAGCTTCCCGCAGTCTGAACGCGCCGTTCCGGCGCAGGCGGCCTACATGACGCTGTGGACCATGCAGCAGGTGGTGCAGCGCGGGACCGGCCGCCAGTTGGGCGCGAAATACCCTGGCCTGCATCTGGCCGGGAAAACCGGGACCACCAACAACAACGTCGATACCTGGTTTGCCGGTATCGACGGGCGTGAAGTGGTGATCACCTGGGTAGGGCGCGACAACAACCAGCCGACCAAGCTTTACGGGGCCAGCGGGGCGATGTCGATTTACCAGCGCTACCTCAGCAACCAGTCGCCCATCGCGCTGGATCTGACGCCGCCGGAAGACATCGTTACCATGGGCGTGGACGATCAGGGCTACTTCCTGTGCGGCGGCGGTGGGATGCGTTCACTGCCGGTATGGACCACCAACCCGGACGCGCTTTGCCAGCAGAGCCGCCCGCCAGAGCCGTCGGGTAACCCGTTTGACCAGTCATCGCAGCCGCAACAGCAGCAGCCTCAGCAGCAACAGCAGGCACCGGCGCAGGAGCAGAAGAGCGATGGCGTGGCGGGCTGGATCAAGGATATGTTCGGCGGCAACTAACGCCGTAGCACAAGCCATAAAGGGCGGGATTTTCCCGCCCTTCGTGTATCTGAACACCGCACTCCCCACGTTTTTTCACATCCCGGTAACCCCTGCCATACCCCTATATAACCTGCGTTTAGCAGGGTGATTATTTCTTGTTCCCTTAGTGAAATCAGGCAGGTGTGCTGCTTGCTATATAAACACCGTTTCGCATATTATCCTGCGGTCATAATAATAATTATCGTTTACGTTATCATTCGTTATATTCACGTAGAGAAAATCCCATGGCGCGTCCAGACACTGCTCAGCCAGTCAATACCTCACTGCGTAAAATCGCTGTGATGATAGCCACAGCAGTCGGCAGCATTTCTGCTCCGGTTTTTGCGGCTGACACCACCCAGAAAGAAGATACCATCACGGTTACCGCAGCGGCTCCGCAGGAAAGCGCATGGGGCCCGGCGGCCACCATTGCGGCCAGACAGTCTGCCACCGCCACCAAAACAGATACCCCCATCCAGAAGGCGCCGCAGTCGATTTCCGTGGTAACTGCTGAAGAGATGGCGCTGCACCAGCCGAAATCTGTGAAAGAAGCCCTGAGCTACACGCCAGGCGTCGCCGTGGGAACCCGTGGCGCATCGAATACCTATGACTACCTGATCATTCGCGGTTTCGCAGCCGACGGCCAGAGCCAGAATAACTATCTCAACGGCCTGAAGATGCAGGGCAACTTCTATAACGATGCGGTGATTGACCCTTATATGCTGGAGCGCGCCGAAGTGCTGCGCGGTCCGGTTTCCGTACTGTACGGAAAGAGCAACCCAGGCGGCCTGTTGAACATGGTCAGCAAGCGCCCGACCACCGAGCCGCTGTATGAAGTCCAGTTCAAAATGGGCACCGACAGCCTGTATCAGACCGGTTTTGATTTCAGCGATGCGCTGGATGAAGACGGGGTTTACTCGTATCGCTTAACCGGCCTGGCGCGCTCGGCGAATGCCCAGCAGCAGGGCGCGGAAGAGCAGCGTTACGCCATCGCGCCATCGTTTAGCTGGCGTCCCGATGACAAAACCAACTTTACCTTCCTCTCTTACTTCCAGAACGAGCCGGAAACCGGCTATTACGGCTGGTTGCCGAAAGAGGGCACGGTCACCACGCTGCCAAACGGTAGCCGTCTGCCGACCGATTTCAACGAAGGCGCGGAAAACAATACCTATTCACGTAACGAGAAAATGGTGGGTTATAGCTTCGAACATGGCTTTAACGACACCTTTACCGTGCGTCAGAATCTGCGTTATGCGCAAAACAAAACGTCGCAGCACAGCGTTTACGGCTATGGCATGTGTTCTGACCCGCTGTACACCGGCGATCCGGCTAACAGCCCCTGCGCAACTATCGCGCCGTCAGAATGGGGCCATACCCTGACGCGCCGTTATGTGGACGACTACGAGAAATTAGAGAACTTCGCGGTAGATACCCAACTGCAAAGCACCTTTGCAACCGGCTCCGTGGACCACACCCTGCTGACCGGCGTCGACTTTATGCGCATGCGTAACGACATCAATTCCTGGTTTGGCTGGGCGGGTTCTGTGGCGTCATCGGATATCTACAACCTCGACCGCAGCGACTTTGATTTCGGCGCTCACCCTGGCCCAGGCGCGGCTTACCGGGTGCTGAACAAGCAAAAACAGACCGGCGTGTACGTGCAGGATCAGGCGCAGTGGGACAAGGTGCTGGTGACCCTGGGTGGCCGTTACGACTGGGCGGAGCAGGATTCGCTGGATCGTGAAGCGAATATCCAGCACTCGCGCAATGATAACGAATTCACCTGGCGCGGCGGTGTGAACTACCTGTTCGACAACGGCGTGACGCCGTACTTCAGCTACAGCGAATCCTTCGAACCGGCTTCTACCGTGGGTGCGAATGGCAGCATCTTCGCGCCGTCGAAAGGCAAACAGTACGAAGCGGGTGTGAAGTACGTACCGGAAGATCGTCCGATCGTGCTGACCGGCGCGGTGTACCAGCTGACCAAAACCAACAACCTGATGGCCGACCCTGCGGGCTCGTTCTTCTCGGTTGAAGGCGGCGAGATCCGCGCGCGCGGCGTTGAGCTGGAAGCCAAAGCGGCGCTTTCCGCCAACATCAACATGGTAGGTTCTTACACCTATACCGATGCGGAATACACCACCGACACCAACTACAAGGGCAACACCCCGGCTCAGGTGCCAAAACACATGGCATCCCTGTGGGGCGATTACACCATGTTTGACGGCCCGCTCTCCGGCCTGACTCTGGGCACCGGCGTTCGCTATACCAGCTCCAGCTACGGCGATCCGGCGAACTCCTTTAAAGTCGGCAGCTACACCCTGGTGGATGCGCTGGTCCGCTATGACCTGGCTCGCGTGGGCATGGCCGGCTCCAACGTGGCGCTACACGTGAACAATCTGTTCGATCGTGAATACGTCGCCAGCTGCTTCAATACCTATGGTTGCTTCTGGGGCGCGGAACGTCAGGTTGTCGCGACCGCGACCTTCCGTTTCTGATCCGTTTTCGGGCACGGTTCGCCGTGCCCTTTATCAAGTTGATGACTATGCAGGATAAACAGACGCATCCCGATACCACCTTTTCTCTGCGCGATATCACCTTCCGGGTGCCAGGCCGAACGCTGCTTCACCCGCTCTCATTGACCTTTCCTGTGGGTAAAGTGACGGGCCTGATCGGCCACAACGGTTCCGGGAAATCCACCCTGTTGAAAATGCTTGGCCGCCATCAGAAGCCGTCCGATGGCGATCTGCGGCTTAACGATTTGCCGCTTGACCAGTGGACCAGCAAAGCCTTTGCCCGCCAGGTGGCCTATCTGCCACAACAGCTACCGCCCGCCGAAGGCATGACGGTGCGTGAACTGGTGGCGATTGGCCGCTATCCGTGGCACGGCGCGTTAGGGCGTTTCGGCGTCGCCGATCGTGAGAAAGTGGAAGAGGCGATCGAGCTGGTGGGGCTGAAGCCGTTTGCCCATCGCCTGGTGGACAGCCTGTCCGGCGGCGAGCGCCAGCGGGTGTGGATTGCGATGCTGGTGGCCCAGGACAGCCGCTGTTTATTACTGGATGAACCGACATCGGCGCTGGATATCGCCCACCAGGTGGACGTGCTGGCGCTGATCCATCGCCTGAGCCAGCAAAAAGGCTTAACGGTGATCGCCGTGCTGCACGATATCAACATGGCGGCGCGCTATTGTGATTATCTGGTGGCGCTGCGCGGCGGCGAAATGATTGCCCAGGGGGAGCCTGCTGCCATGATGCACAGCGAAACTCTGGAGCGGATCTACGGTATTCCTATGGGCATTCTGCCCCATCCCGCGGGCGCAGCCCCGGTGAGCTTTGTCTACTGATGGCTGATTCCCTGTCAAACCTGATTTCCCGTCGTCGCCTGGTGACGGCGATGGCGTTGTCGCCGCTACTGTGGCAAATGGGTTCCGCCCGCGCCGCCACGGTTGACCCGCATCGCGTGGTGGCGCTGGAGTGGCTGCCGGTAGAGTTGCTGATGGCGCTTGGCGTGATGCCTTACGGCGTGGCGGATATTGTTAACTACAAAATGTGGGTCAATGAGCCCGCCTTGCCGGACTCGGTGATAGACGTCGGGCTACGTACCGAACCCAATCTTGAGCTACTGGCGCAAATGAAACCGTCAATGCTGGTCTGGTCCACGGGCTATGGCCCCTCGGAAGAGACGCTGCGGCCTATCGCGCCGGGGCGCGGCTTTAGCTTCAGCGACGGTAAACACCCCCTGACCAAAGCGCGCAACTCACTGCTGGAGATGGGCGAACTGCTGGGGCTTTCCCAGGCGGCGCACGCGCATCTGGATAAGTTTGACGCGTATCTGGCGCAGATGAAACCGCGCTTTGCCGGACGGGGTAATCGTCCGATCCTGATGATGACCCTGATGGACGAGCGCCATGTGCTGGTGATCGGCGAGAACAGCCTGTTCCAGCAGGTGATGGATGTGATGGGCATTCCCAATGCCTGGCACGGCGAAACCAACTTCTGGGGCAGCGCCGTTGTGGGTATCGAACGGCTGGCGGCGGTAAAAGACGCCGATGTGCTGTGCTTTGAACACGGCGACGACGCCCTGATGAAACGTATTGCCGTTACCCCGCTGTGGAACGCGATGCCGTTTATCCGCCAGCAGCGCTTCCAGCGCGTGCCTGCCGTGTGGTTCTACGGCGCGACCCTGTCGTCGATGCATTTCTGCCGGGTGCTGGATGCGGCGCTGGGAGGCAAAGCATGAGGGCCAAAAGCAATCTGTTTGCGCCGGTGCTGCTGTCGGTGATGTTTCTGGCCGGGCTGTGGCTCACCTGGTTTAACCTCAACCATCAACTGCCGCGCGACCAGTGGAGCGCGGCGCTGTGGCATCCCAGCCAGGACGCGCTCGATCAGATGCTGTTCCACTACAGCGCGCTGCCGCGTCTGGCGCTGTCGCTGCTGGTTGGCGCAGGGCTTGGCCTGGTGGGCGTGTTGTTCCAGCAGGTGCTGCGCAATCCGCTGGCGGAGCCGACCACGCTTGGCGTGGCGACGGGCGCGCAGTTGGGCATCGCCATTACTACGTTGTGGGCGCTACCCGGCGGCTATATGACCTCGCAGTTCGCCGCGCTGGCGGGCTCGGCACTGGTGGGGCTGATCGTTTTCGGTGTCGCCTGGAATAAACGCCTGTCGCCGATCACGCTGATCCTGGCGGGGCTGGTGGTCAGCCTGTACTGCGGCGCGGTGAATCAGCTGATTGTGATTTTCCATCACGACCAGTTGCAAAGCGTATTTTTGTGGAGCACCGGGGCGCTTAACCAGACCGACTGGAGCATTGTTTCCCGGCTGTGGCCGCAACTGCTGGGCGGCGTAATGCTGACGCTGTTGCTGCTGCGCCCGCTCACCCTGATGGGCCTTGACGACGGCGTGGCGCGCAATCTGGGTCTGGCGCTCTCCATGGCGCGCCTGGCGGCGCTGGTGCTGGCTATCGCGATCAGCGCCCTGCTGGTTAACGCGGTGGGGATTATCGGTTTTATCGGCCTGTTTGCCCCGCTGCTGGCGAAGATGCTTGGCGCGCGCCGTCTGCTGTCCCGGCTGATCCTCGCGCCGCTGATTGGCGCGCTGATCCTGTGGCTCTCCGATCAGGTGATTGTCTGGCTGACGCGGGTGTGGATGGAAGTATCGACCGGGGCAGTTACGGCGTTAATCGGCGCGCCGCTGCTGCTGTGGCTGCTGCCGCGCCTGCGTACCCAGAGCGCGCCGTCGCTTGACGCAGGCGACCATATCCCTGGCGAGCGCCAGCAGGTGCTGCTATTCAGCCTGGCAGGCGTCGGGGTGTTGCTGCTGATGATTGCTGTTGCCCTGACGTTTGGCCGCGATGCCCATGGCTGGACCTGGGCCAGCGGCGATCTGTTGCGCGATCTGCTGCCGTGGCGCTGGCCGCGCGTACTGGCGGCGATGACCGCAGGCTGCATGCTGGCGGTGGCGGGCTGTATTATCCAGCGGCTGACCGGCAACGCCATGGCGAGCCCGGAAGTGTTGGGCATCAGCTCCGGCGCGGCGTTTGGCGTGGTGTTGATGCTGTTTCTGGTGCCGGGTGACGCCTTTGGCTGGCTGCTGCCCGCCGGGAGCCTGGGCGCTGCCGCCACGCTGCTGATTATCATGATCGCCGCCGGGCGCGGCGGATTTTCTCCGCACCGGATGCTGCTCGCCGGGATGGCCTTAAGCACCGCGTTCACCATGCTATTGATGATGCTACAGGCCAGCGGCGATCCGCGAATGGCGAAAGTCATCACCTGGATTTCCGGCTCGACCTACAGCGTTACTGGCCAGCATGCGGTATACAGTTTTATCGTGATGGCGGTACTGCTGGCGCTGACGCCGCTGTGCCGCCGCTGGCTAACCGTGCTGCCGCTGGGCGGCGACACGGCGCGGGCGGTGGGGATGGCGCTTACGCCGTCGCGCGTGGCGTTGTTGATGCTGGCATCCAGCCTGACGGCGGCGGCGACCATGACCATCGGCCCGCTGAGTTTTGTCGGGCTAATGGCCCCGCACATCACCCGGATGATGGGTTTCCGCCGCGCGCTGCCGCAACTGGTGATTTCCGCGCTGCTTGGCGGATTGTTACTGGTGGTGGCGGACTGGTGCGGGCGGATGGTGATGTTCCCGTATCAAATCCCCGCAGGATTACTCTCGACCTTTATCGGCGCGCCGTATTTTGTGTATCTGCTGCGTAAGCAGAGCCGCTAAGCGAGTGGGCCTCTTTCAGCAGGAAAGGGGCCTTATTCTGCCGGAACCGAGCTGGCGATAAACTCGCGCAGCCACTGATGCGCCGGGTCGCGGTGCATCCGCTCCGGCCATAGCATCATTTTCTCAAACCCCGCGATCTCAATTGGCGCGTCCAGCACGCGTAGCGCCGGATCGTCGCGCACCAGCCGTTCCGGCAACATCGCCACCAGATTTGTGCGGCTCAGTACGGCGCTGACAAAGCTAAAGTGCGGCACCGACAGCACCACCTTACGGCTCAACCCCAGTTTCGCCAGCGCCTCGTCGGTGCTGCCGGAAAATCCGCCGCCGTCCGGCGAGACAATCACATGCTCCAGCTGGCAAAACTGCGCCAGATCCGGCGCGCGTTGCAGTTCGGGATGATCGTGGCGGCACACCAGCCGGTATTTTTCATCGAACAGAAAACGGCTACGCAGTTCCGGCGGTGCGCCGGTGCGGGTAAAAATCGCCAGATCCAGTTTGTCATGCTCCATCGCAGCGGAGAGCCGGGTCGATGGAATTTCCAGCAGCGCCAGACGGCAGTGCGGGGCGGCCTGGCGTAACCCGTCCAGCGCGGGCAGTAATACGGAATATTCGCTGTAATCCGAGGCGGCGATGCGCCAGGTGAGGGCTGCCTGCGCAGGGTCGAAAGGCAGTGGCGCGGCGATGGCGTTGTTCAACGCCCGGAGCGCCTGGCGCAACGGTTCGCGCAGCGTTTCGGCTCTGGCGGTGGGGCGCATGCCGCGCGGTCCTGGCAGCAGGAGCGGATCGCCTAACGATTCGCGCAGTTTAGCTAACTGTACGCTGACCGACGGTTGGGAAAGATGCAGCCGCGCCGCCGCGCGGGTGACGTTCTGCTCGGTGAGCAGCGCATCCAGCGTCAGCAGCAAATTCAGATCCAGACCGCTGAGATTGTTCATCGCTATACCTGATATTAATGCTATTCATTTCCAATATACCTGACAGCGGGCGATGCTGACGTCACTTTTCATCAGGAGAATTGGTTATGAACGTACTTGTGGTTTATGCCCATCCGGAACCTCATTCGCTAAACGGGGCGCTAAAAGAGGCCATGGTCGCGCAACTGACCGCGCTGGGGCATCAGGTTCAGGTGTCCGATCTGTATGCCATGAACTGGAAAGCCGCGCTGGATGCGGCGGATTTTACCGTCGATCGCCAGGGCAAACCGTTCGATCCGGCGGAGGATTCAAAACGGGGCTATGAGCAGGGATTACAGACTTTGGACATCACCCGCGAGCAGGAAAAACTGCGCTGGGCCGACACGGTGATCTTTCAGTTTCCGCTGTGGTGGTTCTCGATGCCCGCCTTAATGAAAGGCTGGTTTGAACGCGTGTACGCCTTCGGTTTTGCCTATGGCGTGGGCGAACACTCCGATAGCCACTGGGGCGACCGCTACGGCGAAGGCAATATGACCGGTAAGCGCGCCATGCTGGTGATCACCGCGGGCGGCTGGGAGAGCCATTATCACCCGCGCGGCATCAATGGCGGGATTGACGACATTCTGTTTCCCATCCATCACGGGATGCTGTGGTATCCGGGCTTTGACGTACTGCCGCCGCATGTGATTTATCGCGCCCATAAAATGGACGACGCGCGTTTTCAGGTGGAGTGCGAGAAGCTGGAGGCGCGGATGAAAACGCTGGAGCAGACCGCGCCGCTGCCGTTTCGTCGGCAGAACTTCGGCGACTACCAGATCCCGTCGTTAATCCTGAGGCCGGAACTGGCGCAAGGAGAGAGCGGATTGAGCGTGCATCTGCACCGCTAGCAGGAAAACGGCCCGCGCCGGATAGCGCGGGCCAGCGTATTACAGTTTGGCAAACACCTGACGCGCCGCGTCGATGGTGTTATCGATATCTTCTTCGCTGTGCGCCACGGACATAAAGCCCGCTTCAAACGCCGACGGCGCAAGGTAAACGCCTTCTTCCAGCATCAGGTGGAAGAAGCGCTTAAAGCGCTCCACGTCGCAGCCCAGCACGTCCTGATAGCAGGTCACGCTCGGCGCATCGGTAAAGAACAGGCCAAACATGCCGCCGACGTGGTTTACCACCAGCGGAATACCCGCATCCCGCGCCGCTTCGCGCAGCCCTTCCGCCAGACGGGTGGTCAGGTCGGTCAGGGTGGCGTGAATGCCCGGCTGGGCCACTTCGGTCAGGCAGGCGTAGCCCGCCGCCATGGCGATCGGGTTGCCGGACAGCGTCCCCGCCTGGTAAACCGGGCCGGTAGGGGCCAGCGCGTCCATGATTTCACGGCGGCCGCCGAACGCGCCCACCGGCATACCGCCGCCGATGATTTTACCCAGACAGGTCAGATCCGGCTCCACGCCGTAATACGCCTGCGCACCCGCCAGCGCCACACGAAAGCCGGTCATCACTTCATCGATAATCAGCAGCGCGCCGAATTCGTCGCACAGTGCGCGCAGGCCCGGCAGGAAGTCCGGCTGCGGCGGGATGCAGTTCATATTGCCGGCAACCGGCTCGACGATGATACAGGCGATGTCCTGCGGATATTGCTCAAACGCCTCGCGCACCGAGGCGAGATCGTTGTAGGTGCAGGTCAGGGTGTGTTTTGCGAAATCCGCCGGAACGCCCGGCGAGTTCGGCTGGCCGAGGGTTAGCGCGCCGGAACCGGCTTTCACTAACAGGCAATCGGCATGGCCGTGATAGCAGCCTTCGAATTTGATGATTTTGTCGCGATGGGTGTAACCGCGCGCCAGGCGGATGGCGCTCATGGTGGCTTCGGTGCCGGAGTTCACCATGCGCACCATATCCATCGTCGGCACCAGTTCGGTGACCAGCTGCGCCATTTTGACTTCCATCTCGGTGGGCGCGCCAAAGCTTAAACCGCGCTGGGCGGCTTCGATTACCGCGTTGCGGATGGCGGGGTGGTTATGTCCCAATACCATCGGACCCCAGGAGCCCACATAGTCGACATAGGCTTTTCCGTCGGCGTCATACAGGTAAGCTCCGTCGGCGCGCTCAATGAAAAGTGGTGTGCCCCCTACGCCGGTAAACGCGCGGACCGGTGAATTAACCCCGCCAGGGATAAGCTCGCGTGCGGCAGCGTAGAGATGTTCAGACTTACTCATGAATCGGCTCCTGATTCGTGGAATGGGTAACAACGGGCTATTCTAAGGGATCCACGGAAGGTAATAAAAGTTTTGCCCAATTAAAGCAGCAGAATTCGAAGGGATTTTCCTCGCGACGTCCGGGTTCAGGGCGAGTAAAATGCCGCGCGTTAAAAAACTACCTAAAAATGATGACGTATGAACTCTGAGAACTCCTCGTTTGAAGCACAGCAGTTTATCCGCCTGACACGGCGTGAGCGGATCCGGCAATTGCTTAATCGCGATAAAACTCCCGTCGCGATCCTGTTGATGGCCGCCGTGGTGGGTACGCTCACTGGCCTTGCGGGCGTGGCGTTTGATAAAGCCGTGGAATGGGTGCAGTTAAACCGCATGATGCTGCTGGCAAGCACTGCGGACCGCGAATGGCTGGTCTGGCCGCTGGCGTTTATCGTTTCGGCGTTGCTGGCGATGTTCGGCTACTGGCTGGTGCGCCGTTTTGCGCCGGAAGCGGGCGGTTCAGGGATCCCGGAAATCGAAGGCGCGATGGAAGAATTACGCCCGGTGCGCTGGTGGCGCGTGCTGCCGGTGAAGTTTTTCGGCGGTATGGGGACGCTGGGCGCGGGCATGGTGTTGGGGCGCGAAGGGCCAACGGTGCAGATCGGCGGCAACATCGGGCGCATGGTGCTGGATATTTTTCGCATGCGCAGCGCAGAGGCGCGCCACACGCTGCTGGCGACCGGTGCGGCGGCGGGTCTTTCTGCAGCCTTTAACGCGCCGCTGGCGGGCATTCTGTTTATCATCGAAGAGATGCGCCCGCAGTTTCGCTACAGCCTGATCTCCATTAAAGCGGTGTTCACCGGCGTGATTATGTCGAGCATTGTGTTCCGCGTGTTTAATGGCGAAGCGGCGATTATCGATGTCGGTCAACTCTCCAACGCGCCGATCCATACTCTGTGGCTGTATCTGGTACTGGGGATGATTTTTGGCATTGTCGGGCCGGTGTTTAACGCGCTGGTGCTGAAGGCGCAGGATATCTTCGCCCGGATCCACGGCGGCAACATCACTAAGTGGGTAGTGATCGGCGGATTAATTGGCGGGCTGTGCGGCGTACTGGGGCTGATCGACCCGAGCGCGGCGGGGGGCGGTTTTAATCTGATCCCCATTGCCGCAGCGGGCAATTTTACCGTCGGGATGCTGCTGTTTATCTTTATCACCCGCATTATCACCACGGTGCTGTGCTTTTCCTCTGGCGCGCCAGGGGGGATTTTTGCGCCGATGCTGGCGCTGGGTACGCTGCTGGGCACTGCATTTGGCATGGCCTGTATCGCCTGGTTCCCGACATGGCAGCTGGAGCCGGGCACCTTTGCCATCGCCGGAATGGGGGCGCTGTTCGCCGCGTCGGTGCGCGCGCCGCTGACCGGTATCGTGCTGGTTCTGGAAATGACCGACAATTATCAGCTCATATTGCCAATGATTATTACCTGCCTGGGTGCCACACTGCTGGCGCAGTTCCTGGGCGGCAAGCCGCTCTATTCCACGATCCTCGCGCGTACGCTCGCGAAACAGGAAGCGGAGCGCCAGCAGGCTGCCCGACCGGAGAATACTTGAACGATTTACCAGGGTATTAGATAATGACCAAAAGATTGGGTGATATCCGTCATACTTCTGGCCGTTTCTGTTCCGGGACCGCCTCCAGCATTCGGTTAATTACCCGAATCGCCGTATCAATGGGAGCAAATAATGAGTGATGACGTAGCGCTGCCTCTGCAATTTACCGATGCAGCAGCCAATAAAGTAAAAAGCCTGGTTGCCGATGAAGAGAACCCGAACCTGAAACTGCGTGTGTATATCACCGGTGGCGGTTGCAGCGGCTTCCAGTATGGTTTTACCTTTGATGATCAGATCAACGAAGGCGACATGACCATTGAGAAACAGGGCGTCGCGCTGGTGGTCGATCCGATGAGCCTGCAATATCTGGTGGGCGGCGCGGTGGATTACACCGAAGGCCTGGAAGGTTCCCGCTTTGTGGTGACTAACCCGAACGCCACCAGCACCTGCGGCTGCGGCTCTTCATTCAGCATCTGAGCCGTAACGCCGATAAAAAAAGCCGTGATAGCATCACGGCTTTTTTGTTTTCAGGCGCGGTCATCCAGCGCGAAGGTCGGCAGTTTTAAGTGCCAGCGGATCGCCGCCAGCCGAATCGTCAGCGTCACCACCATGCCCACCATACTGGCCTGCTCCAGCGGCATGCCGAACAGATAGAAGGCGTTGGCATGAACGATGCCGCCGATAATACAGGCGGTAGCGTAGATTTCGGTGCGCAGGATCATCGGCACTTCGCGGGCCAGCACGTCACGGATAATCCCACCGCCCACGCCGGTCAGCACGCCCATACACACCGCCACCAGCGGGCCGGTTCCGGCCATAAAGGCTTTGTTCACCCCGATGCCGACAAACACCGCCAGGCCGACCGCATCCAGCACCGGCAGTACCCATTTCGGCAGACGGCGCGGCTGGCGCACCAGCACAATGGTCAACATACAGGTGACCATCGCCACCACCAGATCGGTGGGATCTTTCACCCAGAACACCGGGCCGTGGGCGAGGGCCATATCGCGGATTGTGCCGCCGCCCACCGCGGTCACCACCCCCAGCACCAGGACGCCGAAAGGATCCATCCGCAGCTTACCGGCCAGTAAAACCCCTGAAATAGCAAAAACGGCAGTACCAATGATATCCAGCCAATAGACCAGCATTGCTCACCCTCAATTCGTTGTTTCCGCCATTGCCTGGCAGAGCTGTTTTGCGGCGAGGATAATACGCGGCCCCGACCGTTCAAACCAGTCGTCGTGAAGGGCAATAACCGGAACTTTGAGCTGGTCATGCCAAAATTGTGATGTTTTTGGGATATTGCGCTGTTCACCGGCGACCACAATGGCCTGCGGCTTACGCATCAGCACCTGCTCGCGGCTTACCTGCGGCCAGGGAACGCGGCTGTCGGCGAAGATATTTTCACCGCCGCAAACTTCCACTATCTGGTTTTGCAGGGATGATTTTCCGGAGGTAAACAGCGGGTGATCGCCAAACTGCATAAAAACGCGGGTTTTCGGCTTATCGGCATACTGTTTGCGCAGTGCGGCAAACTCCGCAGCCAGTTGGTCGGCGGCAGCGTTGGCCTGATCGGGCGTTGGGCTCCATTTTGCCAGCTGGCGCAGCGCGGCCACGATATCATCCACGGTTAGCGGATCGAGCCACAGCACTTCGATGCCCAGCGCTTTTAGCTGGTTAACCTGGCGCTCTGGGTTACCGCCGCGCCAGGCGACAACCAGATCTGGCTTTAGCGCCACGATGCGTTCGAAATTCATGCCCTGCCAGTTGGCCACCTGCTCAAGCTTTTTGGCGGCTTCCGGATAGTCGGAATAGTTGCTCACGGCGATGGGCGTGATGCCTGCGGCAAACGCCAGTTCGGTATTGCCCGGCGAAAGGGTGATAACGCGCGGCGCGGCAAACAGCCACGCCGGGAACAGAAAAAGGGCGCACAGCGCCCCGAAGCGTTTGAACTTAGCCATGCTGGAGCTGTTGGAGCAGCGTTTCAACCATCAGGCTGGACTGCTTCGCCGCCACCGCCAGGAACTCGTCAAAGCTGAGGTGGGATTGCTGGTCCGCCACGTCGGAAATGGCGCGCACCACCACAAACGGCACGCCGAAGTTATGGCATACGTGGGCCACGGCGGTGGCTTCCATTTCAACGGCGATGGCGTTCGGGAAGTGCTGGCGGATTTTCGCCAGGTTTTCCGCGCCATTGATAAACGCGTCGCCGCTCACCACCAGGCCGCGCACCGCGTGGAGATCCAGTTTCTGAATGCAGGCTTCGGCTGCGGCAATCAGTTTTTCATCGGCTTTAAAGCCTGCCGGGCAGCCCGGCAACTGGCCGTATTCGTAACCGAATGCGGTGACGTCAGCATCATGATAGCGCACGTCTTCTGACACCACGATATCGCCCACTTTCAGGGTCGGCGCCAGGCCGCCCGCGGAGCCGGTATTGATGATAACGTCAGGTTTGCAGTGTTCCAGCAGCAGGGTCGCGCCCATTGCCGCCGCCACTTTACCAATTCCCGATTTCAGCAGCGCCACTTCGGTTCCGTTTAAGGTTCCGGTATATATTTCGCAACCGGCAATATTCAACGTTTGACGGTTTTCGATTTTGTCGCGCAGAAGGGTGACTTCTTCTTCCATTGCGCCAATGATGCCTGCTTTCATAGAGATACTCGCTAAATGTTAGATTCAGGGGCATAGTCTATCATGGCAAGGGCAGGGAAATAATTCGCTTCTGATTAAGAGCTGGAGGGCTTATGGCTGAGTTCGACTTTCGCAATAAGATTAACTGGCGTCGCCGCTACCGCTCGCCGCAGGGCGTGAAAAGCGAGCATGAGATTGTGCGCATTTTTGAAAGCGATCGCGGACGCATCGTTAACTCTCCCGCCATTCGTCGTCTCCAGCAGAAAACCCAGGTGTTTCCCCTTGAGCGTAACGCCGCGGTGCGCACCCGATTGACGCACTCCATGGAAGTACAACAGGTGGGCCGCTATATCGCTAAAGAGGTGCTCAGCCGCCTGAAAGAGCGCAGGCTGCTGGCGGAATACGGGTTAGATGAGCTCACCGGCCCATTCGAAAGCATTGTCGAGATGTCCTGCCTGATGCATGACATCGGTAATCCGCCGTTTGGGCACTTTGGCGAAGCGGCGATTAATGACTGGTTTCGCCAGCGGCTGGTGCCTGCCGATGCCACCAGCCAGCCGCTTAGCGGCGATCGCTGCCAGGTGGCGGTCCTGCAACTGCATGAAGGCGAGGACGCGCTTAATGAGTTGCGGCGTAAGGTACGCAATGACATTTGCCAGTTCGAAGGCAACGCCCAGGGCATCCGGCTGGTGCATACGCTGCTGCGCATGAATCTGACCTGGGCGCAGGTCGGCGGGATTTTAAAATATACCCGCCCCGCCTGGTTTACCGGCCCCACGCCGGAAAGCCACAGCTATTTGATGAAAAAACCGGGCTTTTACCTCTCGGAAGAAGAGTACATTGTACGGTTACGTAAAGAACTTTCACTGGATGAATACTGCCGCTTTCCATTGACGTGGATTATGGAAGCTGCTGATGACATCTCCTATTGCGTTGCGGATTTGGAAGATGCGGTGGAGAAGCGCATCTTCAGCGCCGAGCAGCTTTACCAGCATTTGCGCGACGCCTGGGGCGATCATCAGGCCGGCGATCTGTTTGCCCAGGTGGTGCAAAACGCCTGGGATAAATCGATGACCAATTCCATGCAGCGCAGCGTGGAAGATCAGTTCTTTATGTATTTACGGGTGAATACGCTGAATAAACTGGTGCCCTATGCGGCCCAGCGTTTTATTGATAATTTGCCGACTATTTTCCCTGGTTGTTTTAATCACGCGCTGCTGGAAGATGACAGCCCATATAGTCGTCTTCTGAAACTTTATAAAAACGTTGCGGTGCGCCACGTATTTAGCCATCCGGATGTTGAACAGCTCGAATTGCAGGGTTACCGGGTGATTAAGGGACTGTTAGATATATATCAACCGCTGTTGCTGCTGGGCGCAGACGACTTTCGGTTATTAGTGGAAGAGGCCAGCGGGCGACGGTTACCTATTGAAACCCGGTTATTTCATAAGCTGTCGGGCCGACACCGCCTGGCCTATATTGAAGTGATGAGTCATGTTAATCGCAATGACGCCCGTTTTCCTGTTTGGGAATATTATTATCGCTGCCGTCTTATCCAGGATTATATTAGCGGTATGACCGATCTTTATGCGTGGGATGAATACCGCAAGCTGATGGCAGTCGAATAATATCCGAAAGTTTTGTAAAGACGGCCAATAAATTTTTACTTTTCAAGAAATTCAGGCGTGGAACTTCACGCGCTAAAATCACTCTGATAGTCACGTTCACAGCAATTTTGCCTGACTAATTAATTGAGAATGAAACAGATGAAAAAAACCACGTTAGCATTGAGTGCGCTGGCTCTGAGCATGGGCCTGGCATTAAGTCCTGTCTCCGCTGTCGCTGCTGAAACCGCCTCGGCGGCACCGGTTGCTCAACCGATGCCAAGCCTGGCGCCGATGCTTGAAAAAGTGATGCCTTCAGTGGTGAGCATTAATGTGGAAGGAACCACGGAGGTGAACAACCCGCGCCTTCCGCGTAACTTCCAGCAGTTCTTTGGCGACGATTCGCCGTTCTGCCAGGACGGTTCGCCGTTCCAGAGTTCGCCGTTCTGCCAGGGCGGCGGTGCCGGTCCGCAAGGCGGCCAGCAGCAGAAATTTATGGCGCTGGGTTCCGGTGTGATCATTGATGCCGCCAAAGGCTATGTGGTCACCAACAACCACGTAGTGGATAACGCCACCAGCATCAAAGTTCAGCTCAGCGATGGCCGCAAGCTGGACGCCAAAATGGTGGGTAAAGATCCGCGTTCCGATATCGCGCTGATCCAAATCCAGGATCCGAAAAACCTGACAGCGATCAAGCTGGCCGACTCTGACGCGCTGCGCGTCGGCGACTACACCGTGGCGATCGGTAACCCGTTCGGCCTGGGTGAGACCGTGACATCCGGTATTGTGTCGGCGCTGGGCCGTAGCGGCCTGAACGCTGAAAACTACGAAAACTTTATCCAGACCGATGCGGCGATCAACCGGGGTAACTCCGGCGGCGCGCTGGTCAACCTGAACGGCGAGCTGATCGGGATTAACACCGCGATCCTCGCGCCGGACGGCGGCAACATCGGTATCGGTTTCGCCATTCCGAGCAACATGGTGAAAAACCTGACCAGCCAGATGGTGGAATACGGTCAGGTTAAGCGCGGTGAGCTGGGTATTATGGGAACCGAGCTCAACTCCGAACTGGCGAAAGCCATGAAAGTTGACGCCCAGCGTGGCGCGTTCGTCAGCCAGGTGATGCCGAACTCCTCTGCGGCTAAAGCGGGCGTGAAGGCGGGCGACGTGATTGTCTCGCTGAACGACAAGCCGATTAATAGCTTCGCGGCGCTGCGCGCTCAGGTAGGCACCATGCCGGTGGGCAGTAAACTCACCCTGGGGCTGCTGCGTGACGGCAAGCCGACGTCGGTAACCCTGGAACTCCAGCAGAGCAGCCAGAACCAGGTGGATTCTTCTTCCATCTTCAACGGGATTGAAGGCGCGGAGATGAGCAACCAGACCGGCAATACGCCGGGCGTGGTGGTGAACAGCGTGAAAACCGGTTCTCAGGCCGCGCGTATCGGCCTGAAAAAAGGCGATATCATCCTGGGCGCTAACCAACAGCCGGTGAAAAACATCGCTGAACTGCGCAAAATTCTCGACAGCAAGCCGTCAGTACTGGCGCTGAACGTGAAACGCGGCGATACCACGCTTTACCTGCTGATGCAGTAATTGTTGAAGGGTTTTTTGTGACCCTTTCCACAACTCCATAGTCTGACCCCGCGCATTGTGCAATTGCCCAATGCGCGGGTTTTTTTTGTGCCTTATTCTGAATCATCGACAGAGCGGAGGGGCACAATGGCGGGTTGGCATCTTGATACCAAAATGGCGCAGGATATCGTGTCACGCACGATGCGAATCATTGATACCAATATCAACGTTATGGATGCCCGCGGGCGTATCATCGGCAGCGGCGACCAGGAGCGTATTGGTGAATTGCACGAAGGCGCGCTGCTGGTGCTTTCTCAGGGCCGCGTAGTGGATATCGACGATGCGGTGGCGCGCAGCCTGCATGGCGTGCGCCAGGGGATTAACCTGCCGCTGCGTATTGAAGGGGAAATTGTCGGCGTGATCGGCCTGACGGGCGATCCGGCGCATCTGCGCAAGTATGGCGAGCTGGTGTGCATGACGGCAGAAATGATGCTGGAGCAGTCGCGTCTGATGCATATGCTGGCGCAGGATACCCGTCTGCGCGAAGAGCTGGTGATGAACCTGATCCAGACCGAAGAGCACACCCCGGCGCTGATGGAATGGGCGCAGCGTTTAGGCATCGATCTGAACCAGCCGCGCGTGGTCGCCGTGGTGGAAGTAGACAGCGGCCAGCTCGGCGTCGACAGCGCCATGGCGGAGTTGCAACAACTGCAAACCGCGCTCACTACCCCCGAACGCAATAACCTGGTGGCGATTGTGTCGCTGACCGAAATGGTGGTGCTGAAGCCCGCGCTTAATGCCTTTGGCCGCTGGGATGCGGAAGATCATCGTCGCCGCGTCGAGCAGCTTATCGCTCGTATGAAAGAGAGCGGGCATTTGCGTTTTCGCGTGGCGCTCGGCAACTATTTTACTGGCCCCGGCAGCATTGCCCGCTCCTGGCGTACCGCGCGCACGACCATGATGGTAGGCAAACAGCGCATGCCGGACGTGCGCAGCTATTTCTATCAGGATCTGATGCTGCCGGTGCTGCTGGACAGTTTGCGCGGCGGCTGGCAGGCCAACGAACTGGCGCGGCCGCTGGCGAAGCTGAAAGCGATGGACAACAACGGCCTGCTGCGCCGTACCCTGACCGCGTGGTTTCGTCACAACGTACAGCCGCTGGCGACCTCAAAGGCGCTGTTTATCCACCGCAATACGCTGGAATATCGCCTGAACCGGATCTCGGAACTGACCGGGCTGGATTTAGGGAACTTTGACGACAGGCTGCTGTTGTACATCGCGCTTCAGCTTGATGAGCAACGTTAACCGGTAAAGCAGGGCGGGGGAGAACCCGCCCCGAGAGAATTATTTCCGGGTGAGTTTTTCCAGATCGGCTTCGATTTCGTTGATCTTATTGGCGACCACGCTTTCCAGATGGCGCAGATCGTCGAGGATTTTACGCTTCAGATCCACTTCCGTGCGATCGCGCATGCAGATCTGATCCAGCTCGTCGATCACGTAACGCAGATTCGGGCTGATCTCCTGCACTTCTTTGTAACCTTGCCCTACGCCATCAGCCACCACGGTTTTGCGCTGGCGTGGATATTTAAATTTCACGCTCTTGGCAAAAAACTCGCCTTTATCCTTACGGAAGTAGATTTTCAGGATGTCGTTGTTGGCTTCCTGCCGGAGGCTGTACCGGTCAATCTCTTCAGGATTAGTGATCCCCAGACTCTTCAGATTATCGTACATAGCGGTATCCTTAGCGAAACGTTAACCCAGAAATAATTAATGAAATAACCCGTTAATGCCACAACCGGATACAAAAAAGGCGGGTTATCCCGCCTTTTTCCTTCATCTTTAGTCGATAGTGCGAAGCAGCTCATTAATGCCCACTTTGCCGCGGGTTTTAGCATCGACTTTTTTGACGATTACCGCACAGTATAGGCTGTATTTGCCGTCTTTCGAAGGCAGGTTGCCGGAGACCACCACGGAGCCCGCCGGAACGCGGCCATAGTGCACTTCGCCGGTTTCACGGTCGTAAATACGGGTGCTCTGGCCGATGTACACGCCCATGGAAATCACCGAACCTTCTTCCACGATCACGCCTTCCACCACTTCAGAACGTGCGCCGATAAAGCAGTTATCTTCGATGATGGTCGGGTTAGCCTGTAATGGCTCCAGCACGCCGCCGATGCCCACGCCGCCGGACAGGTGAACGTTTTTACCGATCTGCGCGCAGGAGCCCACGGTCGCCCAGGTATCGACCATTGTGCCTTCATCCACGTATGCGCCGATGTTCACATAGGACGGCATCAGCACGGTATTGCGGGCGATAAACGCGCCCTGGCGCACCGCAGCGGGCGGCACCACGCGGAAGCCTTCTTTCTGGAAACGCGCCTGGTCGTAGTCAGCGAATTTCATTGGCACTTTATCGAAGTAGCGGCTTTCGGCACCATCGATCACCTGGTTGTCATTGATGCGGAAAGAAAGCAGCACCGCTTTTTTCAGCCATTGATGCGTCACCCACTGGCCGTCGATCTTCTCTGCCACGCGCAGCGCGCCGGAATCAAGAAGCGCGATAACCTGGTTCACCGCTTCACGGGTTACGGTATCCGCATTCGCGGGAGTGATGTCGGCGCGACGCTCGAAAGCGGCTTCAATAACGTTTTGTAACTGCTGCATTGTCTCTATCCATATTGCGTAAAAAAAATCGTTACCCTTTATCGTTTGGATTGAGGGCGGCTGTCAACCGTTGTTGCACCTCTTGTTGCAGCGCATTATTAAGGGCACGCCGGTCCGCATTCGCGATTATAAATAAATCTTCTACTCGCTCACCAATTGTTGTAATTCTAGCCCCATGGAGCGAAATCCCCAGGTCCGCGAACACCTGGCCGACGCGCGCCAAAAGCCCGGGCTGATCGAGGGCAATCAGCTCCATAAACGATTTTCGATCGGTATGGGTCGGCAAAAAATTGACCTCGGTATCCACGGTAAAGTGGCGCAGTTTAGCGGCCTGGCGGCGCGGCTGCGGCGGATGCCAGGTGCGCTGGGTGATGGCCTGTTCCAGGCCATAGCGAATCGCTTCGTGGCGATCCGCCGCCAGCGGTTTGCCGTCCGGCTCCAGCACGATAAAGGTATCCATCGCCATACCGTCGCGGGTGGTGAAGATCTGCGCGTCGTGGACGCTGAGATTGCGCCGGTCGAGTTCCGCGCACACGGCGGCGAACAGGTAAGGACGGTCCGGGCTCCAGATGAAAATTTCGGTGCCGCCGCGCGTGGCCTGCGGGCTCAACAGGATCAACGGCTTGCTGAGATCGTGTTGCAGCAAGTGGCGCGCATGCCAGGCAAGCTGATTCGGGCTGTGGCGCACAAAATAGTTGGCCCGGCAGCGGGCCCAGATGCGGTGCAGCGCCTCTTCGTCAATGTTGTCCATGCGCAGCAGCGCCAGCGCCTGAAGCTGATGATGACGCACCCGCTCGCGCATGTCCGGCGTGTTCTGCATCCCGCGCCGCAGCTGTTTTTCGGTGGCGAAATAGAGTTCACGCAGCAGACTCTGCTTCCAGCTGTTCCACAGGGTTTCGTTAGTGGCGCAAATATCTGCCACCGTCAGGCATACCAGGAAGCGCAGGCGGTTTTCGGTTTGCACCTCTTCGGCAAACTGCTTGATCACTTCCGGATCCTGAATATCGCGGCGCTGGGCGGTGACCGACATCAGCAAATGATGGCGCACCAGCCAGGCCACCAGCTGCGTTTCCCGCGAATTCAGGCCATGCAGTTCGGCGAACTTCAGCACGTCCTGCGCACCCAGTACCGAGTGGTCGCCGCCCCGGCCTTTAGCGATATCGTGGAACAGCGCGGCGATCAGGATCAGCTCCGGGTGGGTGAGGCGCGGCCAGAGTTCCACGCATAAAGGGTGCTTCTGGCGCGTCTCTTCCAGCGCGAAGCTCTCCAGTTTCTGCATCACCCGGATGGTGTGTTCATCCACCGTATAGGCGTGAAACAGGTCGAACTGCATCTGGCCGACAATATGCGACCACTGCGGCATATAGGCGCCCAGTACGCTGTGGCGGTGCATTGGCAGCAGCCCGCGGCTCACTGCGCCCGGATGGCGCAGCATCGATAAAAACAGGCTGCGCGCCTCAGGGATATAACACAGCGGCTCCGTTAAATGACGGCGCGCGTGGCGCAGATGGCGCAGCGTGGTGGAGTAAATGCCGGTGATGTCGCGGTTGCGCACCATGGCGTAAAACATGCGCAGTATGGCCTGCGGCTCGCGGATAAACAGGTTCTCATCGCGCAGATCGATAAGCGTGCCGCGCAACTGGAAGTCATCATCCAGCGGACGCGGTTTTTCATCGGCGGGCAGTGCCAGAATCGCCTCATCAAACAGTTGCAGCAGCATATGGTTGAGCTCGCCAACCCGGCGCGTCACCCGGTAAAAATCCTTCATCATCTGTTCAACGGGCTCATTGCCGTCGCCCTGGTAGTGCAGGCGCTGGGCCACGCTGAGCTGGCGATCAAACAGCAGACGGTTGTCATAGCGGTTAAGCTCAAGATGCAGCGCGAAGCGAATGCGCCACAGCACGTGTTGGCATTCATCCAGTTCATCGCGTTCGGCTTCAGTCAGAAAGCCGAAACCGACCATTTCGCTCAGCGACGTCGCGCCAAAGTGCCGCCGCGCTACCCACTGTAAGGTGTGGATGTCGCGCAGGCCGCCGGGGCTGCTTTTTATGTCGGGCTCAAGGTTATAGCTGGTGCCGTGGTAGCGCTTATGGCGCTCCTGCTGTTCATCGACTTTGGCGGCGAAAAAACGCTCGGATGGCCAGAAACCTTCTGAAAAAATATGCTTATGCAGCTCCAGGAACAGCGCCACGTCGCCGGTTAACAAGCGGGATTCAATCAGGTTGGTGGCGACGGTGAGATCGGATAACCCCTCCAGCAAGCACTCTTCCAGGGTGCGCACGCTGTGGCCCACTTCCAGCTTCACATCCCACAGCAGGGTCAGCAGCTCGCCGACTTTCTGAGACTGCGCCTCGCTCAACCGCTTGCGGCTCAGGATCAGCAAATCGATATCGGACAGAGGATGCAGTTCGCCGCGCCCGTAGCCGCCTACTGCGACCAGCGCCGCTTCGCTCAGATCGCCAAAGCCGTATTCAATCCACAGGCGCTGTAGCAATTGGTCGATAAATTCGGTGCGTGCTTCAATCAGCGTTTCTGCGGACAGCCCGCTGTCAAAAGCACTGGCCAGCCACTGCTGGAACTCGTCGATATGCGCTTTGATGGCCTGGCAGTGCAGATCCGCCTGCGGCCAGACGCCAGGGTTATCAGGCTGGCCTGGCAGGGTGGGGATAATGGTGCTGACAAAAGGTTCAGGTAAGGTATTACTCATGGCGCCACCCTAAAGAAATAAGTTTGCCCAACGATTCAGGAAACGCGGGTCTGTGACAACAAAGTAAAAAAGTTACGCGCAAATAGAAAGGATCATTTTGTGATAGGCGGTGTAAGGACAAAACCGCTCACCCTGGCAGGTGAGCGGACGAGGGCCGATCAGGACTTTTCTCTGGGAAGATCCAGCGGAATGGATTCAAACAGGAAACGGTCAAAAGTCGGTTGTTCGCTAACGTCCAACTGGCTGGTAACGCGCTGTTTGATATTTTCCAGGTGTTGCCACATGCTTTGCCGGGCCGCAACCGGGTCTTTACGTTGCAGGGCGGCAACGATCTCTTCATGTTCTGCATAACCTTTACGGCTGTACTCTTCCTGATCGGATTCTTTCGTCAGCTTTTGCCAGAGCGGATCGCGATTACGTACGTCCCAGATATAGCGGACAATTTCCGCCAGCAGCGCATTTTGAGTGGATGCCGCAATGGTGCAGTGGAACAGAGTATCCAGTGATTGATCCGGTGGACTATTAAGCAATTTTTTTTCCTGCTCAAGAATTTCATGCAGTTTAGCCAAATCACTTTTGACGATCTGCGTCGCGGCGAAGGCGGCGATATTGGTTTCAATCAGCTGTCTTGCCTGCAAAAGTTCAAACGGGCCCGCTTTATCATTGAGGAAAGAATTGGTGAACAATTCTGTTTTTAAAACATAGACGCCGGAGCTTTTTCTAATATCGATGAAGCCTTCAGCTTCCAATAAAATCATTGATTCCCGGATAACGGCACGACCGACGCCAAAAGTCTCTGACAGGGTTCTTTCAGTAGGTAATTTATCTCCTACTTTATAAACCCCTTCAGATAACTGTTGTTTTATTGCTGTTGCAATCTCTTTGTATAAACGTTTATCGGTCATGTGGAGCAATCCTGTTTTTTTCTTAATTATCAGCACATTCTACAGGCCCGTCAAGCGGCGGCGGCACCCGCTGCGCTGCCGGGTACGTAGCGCCGTATCGGGCAACAGCGGCGACAAGCTAACAATTTAAATATGCAACGGCAATGTTTCTTTTTTGAAAACAGCAGGCGTTAATTGGCTGGATAAAGCCAGTACGGGTTTATTTAATAAATAACTGCCGCCTGGTTGGGAGGGGTATTTAGGTAGGAAATATATTGTACATTTCGAGGGTATATATTTTTTCGTGAAATGATAACTATTCTGTTTAATAAAAATAGAAATAATTAAACCGTTTGGTTTGCTAATCGCCAGGCTCAACATTTGGCGCACCCCATCACGCCGGGGTGCGCCGGTGTTGATTGCGCCCGCGCTCTTAGCGTGCGCCTGCGACGGCTTCCTGCGCCAGGCGAGTTATCTCAGCGAAATCACCTTTTGCAATCACATCCGTTGGCACAAACCATGAACCGCCCACGCAGATGACATTTTTCAACTGCAAATAGTCACGGTAGTTTTTCAGGCTGATGCCGCCGGTCGGGCAGAATTTCACATCCGGCATTGGGCCTGCGAACGCTTTTAACGCGGCCACACCGCCGTTGATTTCCGCCGGGAAGAATTTAAAACTGGTTAATCCGGCTTCTGCGCCCGTCATCAATTCGCCGAGAGTAGCAATACCCGGGATCACAGGAATAGAGCCTTCAACCGCAGCCCTCAATAACGAGGTGGTGAGGCCTGGAGTAATAATAAATTCCACGCCCAGTTCGGAAACTTTTTTGAATTGTTCAAGGGTGGTCACGGTTCCTGCGCCCACCACCGCTTCCGGTACGTGTTCCATAATCAGTTTAATGGCGTCCAGTGCGCAAGCCGTACGCAGCGTGACTTCCAGCGTGCGTACACCACCCGCGACCAGTGCTTTAGCCAGCGGCACCGCATCGTTAATATTTTCGATAACGATAACCGGGACTACCGGGCTTAACGATAAAATGTCTTCAGCAGATCTTTTCCAGTTTTTCATAGCAATACCCTTTTTTCACTCATAAATGTATTACGCAGCGCGTCAGATAAACGCGTTAATCGCCAGGCAGCCAAGCAGGCCGCAAACAGAAATAATGGTTTCCAGCACCGACCAGGATTTGAGGGTTTCTACCACGCTCAGATTGAAATACTCTTTAATCATCCAGAACCCCGGATCGTTGACGTGCGAGAAAAACACGCTACCGGAACCCACCGCCAGCACCATCAGTTCCGGGCTTACGCCGGTGGCCTGAATCAGCGGGAATACGATGCCGCCAGTGGTCAGCGCCGTTACGGTTGCTGAACCCAGCGCCAGGCGCAGGATCACCGCGATAAGCCAGGCGAGAATAATCGGGGAGAAGGAGAACGCATTCATATGGCTGGCGATGTAATCTTTTACTCCGCTGTCGATGAGCACTTGTTTAAATGCGCCGCCTGCGCCAATGATCAGCAGCATCATGGCGATAAGCTTTGCAGAAGCTTCAATACTGGCTGTGATTTCAGCCACGCTTTTGCCGCGTTTGAAGCCGAATGTATACAGCGCGACGATAGCGGCAATCAGGGTGGCGATAACCGGATCGCCGAAGAATTCCGCATATGGCAGTACCGGATGGCCTTTAACGAGCGTCATCTCGAGAATAGCGCGCAAGGCCATAAGAATGACCGGGATCAGCGCGGTAAATACGCTAATACCAAAGCCCGGCATTTCATTTTCGCTAAATTCGCGGTTGGCGAAACCCATATGGATTTCCGGGTTCATATGGCGAATATAGGGAATACGCGAGAAGAATATCCCGGAAATAATAATGCTGGGGACGGCGATAATGACACCGTAAATGAGCGTCCGTCCCATATCCGCGTTAAAGATATTGGCGATAGCCGTCGGGCCGGGATGCGGCGGCAGGAAACAGTGGGTAACCGAAATAGCCGCCGCCATTGGAATACCGACGTACAGCAATGAAATACGCAGTCTCAATGCCAGCGTGATCACCAGCGGCATCAGCAGAATAATCCCAACTTCAAAGAACAGCGCGAAGCCGACGATAAAACCCGTAGCGGCAACGGCTAACTGTATATTTTTCTCGCCGAACCGGTCGACCAGCGTCATAGCAATACGTTGCGCGCCGCCGCTATCGCCAAGCAATTTACCCAGCATCGCGCCAAAGCCCATGATCAGCGCCAGATTGCTTAGCGTACCGCCGACGCCGTGCTTGATGGAGTCCAGTACCCCCAAAACGCTCATTCCCTGAATCAATCCAACAAATAGCGCGACCAGAATTAATGCCACAAAACAGTGGATCTTTAACCGAAGCATTAAGAACAAAAGCAGAGCAACACCTAAGGCAACATATATAAGAGGCATAAGCCGTCATCCTGAGTCATTTTTAATTAATTAAACGCGCAGCCAGGGTCGATAACCTGAAGGTATTCTTTGCGACTGCGCATCTTTTATTTCCGCCAACGTTATGCCGTAGCGCGACCACGACATAACGCCATTGGGTAGGGGAAGTTTCTGTTAAGGGATCAGCGTCCCATCCAGCCGCCATCGACGACAATCGCGTGGCCGTTAATGTAATCAGAAGCCGGAGAGGCCAGGAAAACCGCCGCGCCGCCCAAATCCTCCGGATTGCCCCAGCGTCCAGCCGGGATGCGCTCAAGTATTTGCCGATTGCGTACTTCGTCATTCATCAGCGCGGTGTTCATTTCGGTAGCGATATAGCCGGGTGCGATGCAGTTTACATTCACCCCCTTTGATGCCCACTCATTGGAGAGTGATTTTGAGAAGCCCAGCACTGCCGATTTTGCGGCGGCGTAGGCCGGAATGGTGAGTCCGCCCTGGAAAGAAAGCAGCGAGGCGATGTTGATGATTTTGCCGTAGCCTTTTTCAATCATATGGCGGCCAAACGCCTGGCACATAAAGAACACGGCATTCTGATTGATATCAAGGACGAGATCCCAGTCGGCTTTCGGGAAATTCGCGGACGGGTGGCGACGCTGAATACCGGCATTGTTAACCAGAATATCGATTTTCTGATACTTGCTTAAAATACTGGCGACCAGTTCGTCGTAATTGGCGAAATTCGCCAGATCGAACACCACGGTCTCACAGTTTACGCCCAGGGCGGCGATCTCTTTTTCGGTCTGCTCGTTGCGATCGATATCAACGATAATGATATTCGCGCCTGCGTTCGCCAGGCTTAGGGCAAATGATTTACCTAAGCCGCGCGAACCGCCTGTCACGACGGCATTTTTTCCAGAGAGATCAAAAACGTTATTCTTCATGAGTGGGTCCTTGTAGGTACATTTCTTTGAGTAAGTCGAATTAGCTAAACTGGTACATCACTTTGATGACATCGCCGCCGTTCAGGCAGGTATCAAATCCTTCCTGCGCCTTTTCTGGTGGGTAGACAGTGATCAGGTTGTGATAGGGGAAACCGGAACGGATTAATTTGATGGCGGTTTCGAAGTCGCGTTTGACGTAGACCCGAGTACCGACAATCGTTAGCTCTTTGAATTCGATATCCAGCAGCGCCACTTCGGCAGGTTTTTTATAGGAGCCGACAATTTCGATGGTGCCCTGGACCTTAACAACTTTGGTTAGCACTGCGGCGACAGACGGATGTGCTGCACAGTCGAACACCACATCGGCACCCACTCCACCCGTCAGTGCGAGGATTTTATCCACTACATTGCCGTCAGCAGGGCTTAACGCCGTGAAGCCGCACTCTTTTGCCAGGCCAATACGGTAGGGATTGGTTTCCACCATAATGATTTGTTTCGCGCCGCAGGAAGCGGCTACGCTCGCCACGCAGAAACCGATGGTTCCCGCGCCGAAGACTACAACGCTGTCGCCCGCTTTCATGTTGGCGCGGCTGATAGCGTGCACGCCTACGGCTAAAGGTTCGACGAACGCGCCGATGGTCATCGGCATGTCTTCAGGCAACACGTGCACCACATCTGCAGGAACTTTGACGTATTGGGCCATGCCGCCATCGGTATCGATGCCGTACAGTTTTAAGGTCGCGCAAACGTGGCTGTTGCCGCTTTGACAGGCGTGACAATGCCCGCACGAGATCAGTGGCCGAACAGTGACTTTTGTACCCTTGTTAAAATGGCCGTTGCCTTCTTCTATTACGCCGGAAAACTCGTGACCTGGCACCAGCGGCGCTTTTGCGCGTGGGTGAGCGCCGACGTAAATATTCAGGTCGGAGCCGCAAATACCGGCGTAATGGACTTTAATTAAAACTTCATTACTTTTTATTTCAGGTACGGGAACATCGTCCAGAGATATTTTATTACTGCCATGATACACAATAGCTTTCATATCCTCTCCTTAGTGAGATTTGTCTATCTTTTAAAATAAGTATGAGCAGGCCCTGACTGCGATAATTTGCAGCGTCAGTGATACTATTTTTTAGTAAAATTAATGGTTAGTTAATTTGGTATAAATTATCTTCCCCGGATAAGGCGCGAACGATTTCTTCTGCGGCGATAATTAATGTTTTATCGGCGGCTTCTTTGGTAAATGCGCCGGTGTGCGGCGTCATAATGACGTTGTCCAGTTCAAAAAAACGCTCATCTAAAAATGGCTCGGAAGCAAAGGCGTCTAATCCGGCACCACCCAGATAATGATTATTCAAGGCTTCATACAGGGCATCGTCGTCAATTAACTCGCCACGTGCGGTATTAATAATAAATGCTCCAGGCTTCATTTTCGCAATGGTGTCGCGATTGATCATATGCCAGGTGTCCGGGTTGGCAGGCAGGTGTAGTGAGATAAAATCTGCCTGACGATAAATCTCGTCCAGATTGCTGATGTATTTAACGCCATGATCCTCGATCAGTTCCTGAGAGGGATGCAGATCGTAAGCGATAACCCTCATGCCAAACGAGCGGCAGCGCACGGCCAGATGACGTCCGATTGCACCGGTTCCCAGAATGCCTATCGTTTTGCCGTGCAATTCAATACCTGATACCCGTTGCCATGATTTTTCCCGTACGCTTTTATCCATTAAATGGATACGGCGGGATAATCCGGTAATAAATGAAAATGCCAGTTCGCATACTGATAAACTATTTGCGCCAGGGGTGATGGTGACGCGAATATTTTTCTCGCGGGCCATTTTTAAATCGACTTTATCGTAACCGACCCCATTGCGGGCAATTATTTTTAACGTCGGTGCGGCGGCCTGAATAACATCGGCATTAATTTCATCGAGACCCGCCAGCATGGCACCGATTCCTTTTACCATGGGAACCAGTTCACTGGATTTTAGCGGTTTTTGCGGGGTGACCATTTTTAATTCGTGGCCCGCATCGGTTAATATTTTTTGTGCCTGTTCGCAATCAGGGAACGCTCTTGAGGTTGTTAATACCACAGCCATGTTGCAAAACTCCTGTTACATAGATTGATGTTGTTCGCGTTGGAAATCGGCGATGGCTTTAAATTGTTCTTGCAGATTCCAGTAAGTATTGAGGTAAATCGCATAAAGCCGATCGTAGGCTTCTTTATTATTGCCATTGGGATAATAAGTTTTACGAATACCAATTAAATCGCTGGCGTTATCAAGGCTCTCAATATCGCCCAATGCATAGAATCCCATAATCGCGGCGCCGTAAGCTGCGCCTTCATCCACGTCGGGAACATTAATTTCCCGCCCCAGCACATCTGAGAGAATTTGCAGCCAGATGGGTGAATGGGTGAAACTCCCGCTGACGCGAATTTGCTCTACCGCGCCGGTCAGTTCTTCCAGTGACTCCAGTACGCTGCGCATCCGATAACAAATGCCTTCCAGGGTGGCGCGAATAATATGGCGTTTATCGTGGTTAAGCGTCAGGCCAAGCATCGTGCCTCGTGCGTTGGCGTTCCAGTAAGGTGCGCGTTCCCCGGTAAAGAAGGGCAGAATAATCAGGCCATCTGCGCCGGCAGAAACTTTCTCGGCATAGGAGGTGAGTAGGGCGTAGGGATTGAGGCCGAGTTTGTCCGCCACGCGCTGCTCAGTTTCGGCAAATTTATCTCTGGCCCAGCGGAACGATACGCCGCCGTTGTTGATAGCTCCGCCGAGCATCCAGCGATCGTCGGTCACGTTGTAGCACCAGGTGCGACGTTTATTATCGGTGCGCGGATCTTTTGAAGCCATGCGGATCGCGCCGCTGGTGCCGATGGTGATATTAATCTGGCCTGGCCGGATCGCGCCGACGCCGATATTGGCCATCATGCCGTCCCCTGCGCCTATGATCACCGGAACCCGATGCTCCAGCCCTAAACGCTTCGCCGCTGCTTCAGTCAAATACTCGTAATGCGTGGTGGAAACCACTTTCACCATGCGATCTTCATCCAGTCCCAGCAGCGCGAGGATCTCTTTATCCCATTCCAGCGTCTGAATGTTGTAGCAGCCGCTGCCGCTGGCGATAGAACGATCCACGACGCGTACACCGGTTAAATGGTGAAAGACAAAGTCTTTGATCGTGCCAAATCTGGCCGCTTTGCAAAAAACATCTGGCTGCTTTTTCTTCAGCCAGTACATTTTCAGCAGTGAATACATCGGATGGATGGGACAGCCAGTGCGATGGTACAGGCTCTCAATGTTGATGAGCGCTTTAACTTCATCAAGATAAATCTGGCTACGAGAGTCACCCCAGGTCATTAAACGCGTCAGAGGCACTCCTTCTTCCGATACGGCCAGAAAGCTGTGCAATACTGAACTTATCGATATTCCTTTGATATATTTAGATTTTTCACCCAGTTCACTGACGGTTCTTTTTATTACCGTCATCGTAGACAGCAGAATCGAATGGGCGTCTTGTTCCGCAATTCCGGTCTGGTCAGTGAATAGCGGGTATTCCACGGTGGCAATGGCGGCGCCAGTTGACTGGCCATGTTGGTAAGCAACAGATCTTACTCCGGTAGTACCAATATCTATTCCTATTATGATTCTAATGGTCATTATTTGCTTTCTCACCTGTGCTATTTTTAGTATTGGTTGGCCAATAATCTGGTTGTGATACTACCAATAAATTGAGTGAAAACTGTGCAGCGAGTCACGTTGTGAATTGCATTTTTTTATTTTGTATTTATATCAATGAGTTGATTGAGTGATTATTTTGGCTCTACCAAATGTGTTCAAGCTTATTTCTAAAATTGGTAGGGTCAATTTCGACTAAAAGGCGGAATTTGGTCGGGGCAAGATATGCAGAAGATAAATGAAGGGTAGGGAGCGAGAAATAAAAATGGCCCTGAATCAGGGCCATAAAAAATTGAGGGCTGAGATTGCTGTTCAGGATTCGGCGGTCAGTACAGCCGGGATAGTGTCATCCTTACGCAGCGTCAGGATCTCGCAGCCGGTTTCGGTCACCACAATCGTGTGCTCGTACTGCGCTGACAGGCTGCGGTCTTTGGTTTTTACTGTCCAGCCGTCTTTCATGGTGCGGATGCGGTAATCGCCCGCGTTGACCATCGGCTCAATAGTAAAGGTCATCCCGGCCTGCAACACTACGCCGCCGTCATCAGCATCGTAGTGCAGCACCTGCGGCTCTTCGTGGAATACGCGGCCAATGCCGTGTCCGCAATATTCGCGCACCACGGAGAAGCCTTCCGCTTCGACGAATTTCTGGATCGCCGCGCCCAGGGTGCGCAGACGAATACCCGGTTTCACCATGCGCAGCGCCAGGTAGAGGCTCTCCTGGGTGACGCGGCACAGGCGCTCGCCCAGAATGGTCGGTTTGCCGACGATAAACATTTTCGAGGTATCGCCGTGATAGTCGTCTTTGATCACGGTGACGTCGATGTTGACGATGTCGCCGTCTTTCAGCAGTTTTTCATCGTCCGGAATGCCGTGGCACACCACTTCGTTAATCGAGATACAGACCGATTTCGGAAAACCGTGGTAGTCAAGGCACGCGGATACCGCGTGTTGGGTGTTCACGATGTAATCGTTGCAGATCCGGTCGAGTTCGCCGGTGCTGATGCCTGGCTTAACGTGAGGTTCGATCATCTCCAGCACCTCGGCGGCAAGACGGCCGGCGACACGCATTTTTTCGATTTCGTCAGGAGTTTTAATAGAAATAGCCATGAATAACGTCCGCTAATGTCGTTACGTCGACAAGATTTAAGCAAGTAATAACAATGTTAACAGGGCGGCAGGGCTGAGCCAAATTGAGATTTAATCTGGCTAACGCAGCGTGAAGTACTGTTGGTGTCTTAACGGGTTTTATGGTATAAAGCGCGCCGGACTTCTGTTCCGCATTTACTACACGCTGCGGCGCAGAAGCGACATTCTCACTATGTGTAACAACACACACGTATCGGCACATATTCCGGGGTGCCCTTCGGGGTCGGTAATATGGGATACGTGGAGGCATAACCCCAACTTTTATATAGAGGTTTTAAACATGGCAACTGTTTCCATGCGCGACATGCTCAAGGCTGGTGTTCACTTCGGTCACCAGACCCGTTACTGGAACCCGAAAATGAAGCCGTTCATCTTCGGTGCGCGTAACAAAGTTCACATCATCAACCTTGAGCAAACTGTACCGATGTTCAACGACGCCCTGGCTGAGCTGAACAAAATTGCTGCTCGCAAAGGCAAAATCCTGTTCGTTGGTACTAAACGCGCTGCAAGCGAAGCTGTGAAAGAAGCTGCCGAAAGCTGCGACCAGTTCTTCGTAAACCACCGTTGGTTAGGTGGTATGCTGACTAACTGGAAAACCGTTCGTCAGTCCATCAAACGCCTGAAAGATCTGGAAACTCAGTCTCAGGACGGTACTTTCGACAAGCTGACCAAGAAAGAAGCGCTGATGCGTACCCGTGAGCTGGAAAAACTGGAAAACAGCCTGGGCGGTATTAAAGACATGGGTGGCCTGCCGGACGCTCTGTTTGTTATCGATGCTGACCACGAACACATCGCGATTAAAGAAGCAAACAACCTGGGTATCCCGGTATTTGCTATCGTTGATACCAACTCTGATCCGGATGGCGTTGATTTCGTTATCCCGGGTAACGACGATGCAATCCGTGCTGTGACCCTGTACCTGAACGCGGTAGCGACCACCGTTCGCGAAGCACGCTCTCAGGACCTGGCTTCTCAGGCTGAAGAAAGCTTTGTAGAAGCTGAATAATAAGGTTTTAGCCCTTATTTGACCGTGTATAGATAGGGGCCTTTTTATGGCCCCTTTTTCTCTTTTATATTTGCCTGGCGTTAGCCGCCGGGTAGATCAAATCTCCCGAGGATTTAAGAATGGCTGAAATTACCGCATCCCTGGTAAAAGAGCTGCGTGAGCGTACTGGCGCAGGCATGATGGATTGCAAAAAAGCGCTGACTGAAGCGAACGGCGACATCGAGCTGGCAATCGAAAACATGCGTAAATCCGGCGCGATCAAAGCCGCTAAGAAAGCAGGCAACGTTGCCGCTGACGGCGTGATCATCACCAAGATCGACGGCAACTACGGCATCATTCTGGAAGTTAACTGCCAGACTGACTTCGTTGCTAAAGACGGTGGTTTCCAGGCGTTCGCGAACAAAGTTCTGGACGCAGCGGTTGCTGGCAAAATCACTGACGTTGAAGTTCTGAAAGCACAGTTCGAAGAAGAGCGTGTTGCTCTGGTTGCGAAAATCGGCGAGAACATCAACATCCGTCGCGTGGCTTCCCTGGAAGGCGACGTTCTGGGTTCTTACCAGCACGGCGCGCGTATCGGCGTTCTGGTTGCTGCGAAAGGCGCTGACGAAGAGCTGGTTAAACAGCTGGCTATGCACATCGCTGCAAGCAAGCCGGAATTCGTTAAGCCGGAAGACGTGTCTGCTGAAGTGGTAGAAAAAGAGTACCAGGTTCAGCTGGACATCGCTATGCAGTCTGGCAAGCCGAAAGAAATCGCAGAGAAAATGGTTGAAGGCCGCATGAAGAAATTCACCGGCGAAGTTTCTCTGACTGGCCAGCCTTTCGTAATGGATCCGAGCAAATCCGTTGCTCAGCTGCTGAAAGAGCACAACGCTGACGTGACTGGCTTCATCCGCTTCGAAGTGGGCGAAGGCATCGAGAAAGTTGAGACTGACTTCGCAGCAGAAGTTGCTGCAATGTCCAAGCAGTCTTAATGCAGTAAGGAGCCGCCTGAGGGCGGCTCTGTTTTATCAGTTGAACATTCAGTTTGCTCCCAATGCGCGCGAACTGAAAAGCGGCATATCATGTCGTCTCCAAACCATCCCATTCGTTGACAGTTCCAGGAAAGAAACATGGCTACCAATGCAAAACCCGTCTATAAACGCATTCTGCTCAAACTGAGTGGCGAAGCACTGCAAGGTGCGGAAGGCTTCGGTATTGATGCGAGCATACTGGATCGCATGGCTCAGGAAATTAAAGAGCTGGTTGAACTCGGTATTCAGGTTGGGGTGGTGATTGGCGGCGGTAACCTGTTCCGTGGCGCAGGCCTGGCGAAAGCGGGGATGAACCGCGTGGTCGGCGACCATATGGGGATGCTGGCGACCGTGATGAATGGCCTGGCGATGCGTGATGCGCTGCACCGCGCCTATGTTAACGCGCGCCTGATGTCGGCCATCCCGCTGAACGGCGTGTGCGATAACTACAGCTGGGCGGAGGCGATCAGCCTGCTGCGCAACAACCGCGTGGTGATCCTCTCTGCGGGGACCGGCAATCCTTTCTTCACCACCGATTCCGCAGCCTGCCTGCGCGGCATCGAAATCGAAGCCGACGTGGTGCTGAAAGCCACCAAAGTGGACGGCGTGTTCTCCGCCGATCCGATGAAAGATCCGACAGCAACCCTGTACGATCAATTGAGCTATCAGGAAGTGCTGGAAAAAGAATTGAAAGTCATGGATTTAGCGGCGTTTACCCTGGCCCGTGACCACAAAATGCCGATCCGCGTGTTTAATATGAACAAGCCGGGCGCGCTGCGTCGGGTTGTGATGGGCGAAAAAGAAGGCACATTAATCACGGAATAATTTCCGTAAGCGACAATTCGGGGTAAAATTCCGTTTCATTGTCGGTTCAGTTGGCGGATTATCTGCCGGGTGCCATGAATTAATCGGGCTATACTTATCACACTGCGTTTCACGTCGTCAGGCGAGCGTGTGTGGCCTGCCCAACTATCAGTTTTCAAGGACTCGTAACGTGATTAGCGAAATCAAAAAAGATGCTGAAGTGCGTATGGAAAAATGCGTCGAAGCATTCAAAAACCAAATCAGCAAAATCCGTACTGGCCGTGCTTCCCCAAGCCTGCTGGATGGTATTATCGTTGAATACTACGGCACGCCAACGCCGCTGCGTCAGCTGGCGAGCGTGACGGTAGAAGACACCCGCACGCTGAAGATCAACGTATTTGATCGTTCGATGGGCCCGGCGGTTGAGAAAGCGATTATGGCGTCTGACCTCGGTCTGAACCCAAGTTCTGCGGGTTCTGATATCCGTGTTCCACTGCCTCCGCTGACCGAAGAACGCCGTAAAGATCTGATCAAAGTAGTGCGCGGCGAAGCTGAACAGGCGCGTGTTGCGGTGCGTAACGTGCGTCGTGACGCTAACGATAAAGTAAAAGCGCTGCTGAAAGATAAAGAAATCAGCGAAGATGATGACCGCCGCTCCCAGGACGACGTTCAGAAAGCGACTGATGCCGCTATCAAGAAAGTAGATGCCGCGCTGGCAGAGAAAGAAACTGAGTTAATGCAGTTCTAATTCTCGCCTTGCGAATGTGAACGCCGTACAGGAAAGCCGCTTAGCGGTGTTTTCTTACGGCGTTTTGCATTTAATCCACGCCTGAAACGCGTGATGACTTTTCCCTTTTCCTCACCGAGCGCCTGATGAAGCATTTGACCATTCTTGGCTCTACCGGATCTATCGGTTGCAGCACACTTGACGTTGTTCGCCACAATCCACAACAGTATGTCGTCACCGCGCTGGTGGCGGGCAAAAACGTAACGCGCATGGCTGAGCAGTGCCTCGAATTCACTCCGCGTTTTGCGGTGATGGATGACGACGCCAGCGCCTCGGCGCTGAAATCGTTGCTGCGTGAAAAGGGGAGTGCGACCGAGGTGCTTTCCGGACGGCAGGCGGCCTGCGATATGGCGGCGCTCGATGACGTCGACCAGGTTATGGCGGCGATTGTCGGCGCGGCGGGATTATTGCCCACGCTTGCCGCTATTCGCGCCGGTAAACAGATCCTGCTGGCCAATAAAGAATCACTCGTCACCTGTGGCCGTCTGTTTATGGATGCCGTGAAGCAAAGCGGCGCCCGCCTTCTGCCGGTAGACAGCGAGCATAACGCTATTTTTCAGAGTTTACCGGAAACAATCCAGCGTCAGCTGGGGTACGCTGACCTTGAGGAAAACGGCATTTCGTCGATTATCCTCACCGGGTCGGGCGGACCTTTTCGCGAGACCGCACTGGCTGAACTGGCGGGTATGACGCCGGATCAAGCCTGTCGGCATCCGAACTGGTCGATGGGGCGTAAAATCTCCGTCGATTCCGCCACGATGATGAACAAAGGTCTCGAATATATTGAAGCCCGCTGGCTTTTCAATGCGCCAGCCAGCCGTATGGAAGTGTTGATTCATCCTCAGTCCGTGATTCATTCAATGGTTCGCTATGTGGATGGCAGCGTACTCGCACAGCTGGGTGAACCGGATATGCGTACGCCTATCGCCCATACTATGGCCTGGCCGGCGCGTGTGAGCTCCGGGGTGAAACCGCTGGATTTCTGTAAAGCGGGCCCGTTGAGCTTTATTGAGCCAGACTACCAGCGCTACCCGTGCCTGAAGCTGGCGATGGACGCGTTTGAACAAGGCCAGGCGGCAACCACCGCCCTGAATGCTGCGAATGAAATTACCGTTCAGGCCTTCCTCGATCAGCAGATCCGTTTCACTGACATTGCTGCGCTGAATGCCCAGGTATTAGGCATGATGATCTTGTCTGAACCACGCTCGGTGGACGAGGTATTAGCCGTTGATGAGGAAGCGCGCAAGGTTGCGCATCAGGAAGTGATGCGCTTCGCAAGCTGATGATTATTCATCCCACAAAAGCCATGTTATTTGTTAGCGTCTGGCTTCAGTGATATAGTCTGCGCCACCCTAACTGGGGGTAAAAGGCTATCAAGGCCGGGTTCGCCGTGGTAAACACGGCGTTTTTGTGTAGAGGCTTCAGTATTTCTGAGTACCGTTTACTCCTTATCGGGGAAAAAGAACGCGTTATGTTGTCTGCGAATCAACCAGTAAACGAAAATCTGCCTGCTTCCGGGGCCCGCCATGTCGCTATTATTATGGATGGCAACGGGCGCTGGGCGAAACGGCAAGGAAAAATCCGCGCCTTTGGCCATAAAGCGGGGGCGAAGTCGGTTCGCCGCGCCGTTTCGTTTGCTGCAAATCATGGTATCGATGCGCTGACTCTGTATGCATTCAGCAGTGAAAACTGGAATCGACCGGCTCAGGAAGTTAGCGCCTTAATGGAGCTGTTTGTCTGGGCGTTAGATAGTGAAGTCAAGAACTTACATCGTCATAACGTCCGGCTGCGCATCATTGGCGATATCAGTCGATTCAATACCCGTTTGCAAGAGCGTATTCATAAAGCCGAAGCCTTAACCAGTAAAAATACCGGCCTTACGCTCAACATCGCCGCGAATTATGGCGGACGTTGGGATATTATTCAGGGAGTGCGGCGTTTAGCTGAGCAAGTGCAGGAAGGGCTATTGCGCCCGGATCAGATTAGCGAAGATTTGCTCAGCGAGCAGATCTGCATGCATGAGCTGGCTCCCGTAGATTTAGTGATTAGGACAGGGGGAGAGCATCGTATCAGTAACTTTCTGATTTGGCAGATCGCCTATGCAGAACTTTATTTTACCGATGTTCTTTGGCCTGATTTTGATGAACAAGACTTTGAAGGTGCATTGAATGCCTTTGCCAATCGTGAGCGTCGATTTGGTGGGACTGTGTCCGGTGACAATGAAGCCTGATGGGGGTAGCTTTTGCTGAAGTATCGCCTGATTTCTGCTTTCATTTTAATTCCGGTCGTCATTGCCGCACTGTTCTTCTTGCCGCTGATTGGCTTCGCCATCACTACTCTGGTGGTGTGCATGCTGGCAGCCTGGGAGTGGGGGCAACTGAGCGGGTTTGTTAACCGTACTCAACGGGTGTGGCTGGCGGTGCTTTGTGGCCTGCTGCTTGCGCTGATGCTGTTCACGCTGCCCGAATATCACTATGGCGTCGATATCGCGGTTGTCGAGGGCGCGTTGTGGCTGTCTCTTTTCTGGTGGCTTGCCGCCTTGTTGCTGGTGCTTTTTTATCCGGCTTCCGCCGCTTTCTGGCGCAATTCTAAAGCCTTGCGTCTGGCGTTTGGTTTAATGACTATCGTGCCTTTTTTCTGGGGCATGGTGGCGCTGCGCGGCTGGCATTACGACGCCAATCATTACTACGGCGCCATCTGGCTGCTGTATGTGATGATTCTGGTGTGGGGCGCGGATTCCGGCGCTTACATGTTCGGTAAATTATTTGGTAAACATAAGCTTGCGCCAAAGGTTTCGCCCGGTAAAACCTGGCAGGGCTTTATTGGCGGCCTGTTTACCGCCGCGGTGATTTCCTGGATTTACGGCGTGGTGGTGAATCTTGAAGTCGCGCCGTCAACCTTGCTGATATGCTCTGTGGTTGCCGCGCTGGCTTCGGTGCTGGGCGACCTCACCGAAAGTATGTTTAAACGCGAAGCGGGTATTAAGGATAGTGGGAATCTTATACCCGGCCACGGCGGTATCCTCGATCGTATCGACAGCCTGACGGCTGCCGTGCCGGTGTTCGCGTGTCTGATGCTGTTAGTTTTCAGAACGATTTAACGGAATAATTTATGCTGAGCATTCTCTGGAATTTGGCCGCTTTCATCATCGCGCTGGGTGTTCTTATTACCGTGCATGAGTTTGGCCATTTCTGGGTGGCTCGCAAGGCGGGCGTTCGTGTTGAACGCTTCTCCATCGGTTTTGGTAAAGCCCTGTGGCGGCGCACCGACCGCCAGGGCACAGAATACGTTATCGCCGTTATCCCTCTTGGGGGATATGTCAAAATGCTGGATGAGCGCGTTGAAACGGTAATTCCGGAAATGCGCCACCAGGCATTCAATAACAAAACCGTCGGCCAGCGCGCGGCGATCATTGCCGCAGGTCCGATAGCCAACTTCCTGTTTGCTATCGTCGCTTATTGGCTGGTTTTCATGATCGGTATTCCCAGCGTTAAGCCAGTAATTGGTGAAATAACGCCCAACTCCATCGCGGCGCAGGCACAAATTGCGCCTGGCATGGAACTTAAATCCGTTGAGGGTATCGAAACGCCTGACTGGGATAGCGTTCGTCTTGAGCTGGTGGCGAAAATCGGCGATGACAGCGTGACGTTGGGTGTGGGGCCGTTCGGCAGTACGCAACAAACCAATAAAACGCTGGATCTCAAGAACTGGCATTTTGAGCCTGATAAAGAAGATCCGGTGGCCTCTTTAGGCATCAGACCCTACGGACCGAAGATTGAACCGGTGCTGGCTGAAGTCCAGGCTGATTCAGCCGCCAGCAAAGCGGGTTTGCAAGCAGGCGACAGGATCGTTAAAGTCGATGGTCAGCCGCTGGCGAACTGGATGGCTTTCGTCACGCTGGTGCGCGACAACCCGGCGCGGAAGTTGGCGGTAGAGATTGAACGGCAAGGGAATCCCTTGTCAGTAACCCTGATTCCGGATACAAAAGCCGGTGACGGGAAGGCGGAAGGGTTTGCCGGCGTGGTGCCGAAAGTGATCCCGCTGCCAGATGAGTATAAAACAGTGCGCCAGTATGGGCCGTTTGCCGCTATCATCGAAGCCACGGATAAAACCTGGCAGTTGATGAAGTTGACGGTCAATATGCTGGGGAAATTGATAACCGGTGATGTCAAACTGAACAACCTCAGTGGGCCAATTTCGATTGCTCAAGGGGCAGGGATGTCAGCGGAGTATGGGTTGATCTATTACCTGATGTTCTTGGCGCTGATAAGCGTGAACTTAGGGATAATCAACCTGTTCCCGTTACCCGTATTGGACGGTGGGCATTTGCTTTTTTTAGCGATAGAGAAGCTAAAGGGCGGGCCGGTTTCCGAGCGAGTTCAAGACTTTAGTTATCGCATTGGCTCGATTTTGCTGGTGCTGTTAATGGGGCTTGCACTTTTCAATGATTTCTCTCGGTTATAGAGAGCCAGGTTAGGAAGAGCGCATTACAACGATGGCGATTAAAAAATTGCTCATAGCGTCGCTGCTGTTCAGCAGCGCTACTGTATACGGTGCAGACGGTTTCGTAGTGAGAGATATTCATTTCGAAGGGCTGCAGCGAGTCGCCGTTGGTGCGGCCCTCCTCAGCATGCCGGTCCGCGTCGGTGATACGGTTAATGATGAAGACATCAGTAACACGATCCGTTCGCTCTTTGCCACAGGCAACTTTGAAGACGTCCGCGTACTGCGCGACGGCGATACGCTGCTTGTTCAGGTAAAAGAACGGCCGACCATTGCCAGCATCACGTTCTCCGGCAACAAGTCGGTTAAAGACGATATGCTGAAGCAAAACCTGGAGGCTTCTGGCGTTCGCGTCGGCGAATCTCTCGACCGCACGACCCTTTCCGATATCGAAAAAGGTCTCGAAGATTTCTACTACAGCGTGGGTAAATACAGCGCCAGCGTAAAAGCCGTTGTGACCCCGCTGCCGCGTAACCGCGTGGATTTGAAACTGGTCTTCCAGGAAGGCGTATCCGCCACCATTCAGCAAATCAACATCGTGGGCAACCATGCGTTCACCACTGAAGAGCTGATCTCCAACTTCCAACTGCGCGATGAAGTACCGTGGTGGAACGTGGTGGGCGACCGTAAATACCAGAAGCAAAAATTGCAGGGCGACCTTGAAACTCTGCGCAGCTACTATCTGGATCGCGGCTATGCGCGCTTCAACATTGATTCGACTCAGGTCAGCCTGACGCCGGATAAGAAGAGCATCTACGTGACCGTTAACGTCACCGAAGGCGATCAGTACAAAATTTCCGGCGTTGAAGTGAGCGGCAACCTGGCCGGCCACTCCGCAGAAATTGAAACACTGACCAAAATGCAGCCGGGCGAGCTCTACAACGGCACCAAAGTGACCAAAATGGAAGACGACATTAAAAAGCTTCTTGGTCGCTACGGCTACGCCTACCCGCGCGTGCAAACCCAGCCTGAAATTAACGAGAATGACAAAACGGTCAAACTGCATGTAAACGTGGATTCGGGTAACCGCTTCTACGTGCGCAAAATCCGTTTCGAAGGCAACGACACCTCGAAAGACGAAGTGCTGCGCCGTGAAATGCGTCAGATGGAAGGCGCATGGTTGGGCAGCGATCTGGTTGATCAGGGTAAAGAGCGTTTGAATCGCCTGGGCTACTTTGAAACCGTAGACACCGACACCCAACGCGTGCCGGGCCAGCCGGATCAGGTTGACGTGGTGTATAAGGTTAAAGAGCGTAACACCGGTAGTTTCAACTTCGGTGTGGGCTACGGTACCGAAAGCGGTGTCAGCTTCCAGGTGGGTGTGCAACAGGATAACTGGTTAGGTACTGGCTATTCTGTCGGTATTAACGGCACCAAAAACGACTATCAGACCTATTCTGAATTCTCCGTCACTAACCCGTACTTCACCGTGGATGGTGTTAGTCTTGGCGGACGCATTTTCTATAATGACTTTAAAGCGGACGACGCCGATCTGTCCTCGTACACCAACAAAAGTTATGGTGTAGACGGCACGCTGGGCTTCCCGATTAACGAATACAATACGCTGCGCGCAGGCTTAGGCTACGTCCATAACGACCTGTCTAACATGCAGCCGCAGGTTGCGATGGATCGTTATCTTGATTCGCTCGGTCAGAAAGACGGTAGCGAACGTGGCTTTACCGCCGACGATTTCACCTTCAACTACGGCTGGACCTATAACAAGCTGGACCGCGGTTTCTTCCCGACTGAAGGTTCGCGCGTTAACCTGAACGGTAAGGTCACCATCCCTGGCTCGGATAACGAGTTCTATAAAGTCACTCTCGATACGGCAACCTATGTGCCGATTGATGATGACCATAAGTGGGTGGTTCTGGGACGTACCCGTTGGGGTTATGGCGATGGTCTGAGCGGCAAAGAGATGCCGTTCTATGAAAACTTCTATGCGGGCGGCTCCAGCACCGTACGTGGTTTCCAGTCGAACAACATCGGTCCTAAAGCTGTTTATAAAGGTCCGGGCGAAGATAATTGCGAAAATAGCGCATACTGTTCATCTGACGATGCGGTAGGTGGGAACGCGATGGGTGTCGCCAGCCTGGAATTCATCACCCCGACGCCGTTCCTCAGCGATAAATATGCGAACTCGGTACGTACCTCGCTGTTTGTTGATGCGGGTACTGTGTGGGATACCAACTGGGACAACACCGCGGATATGCGTGCGGCGGGCGTTCCGGACTACAGCGATCCAGGCAACATCCGTATGTCTGCGGGTATCGCGTTGCAATGGATGTCACCGTTGGGTCCGTTGGTGTTCTCTTATGCGCAGCCGTTTAAAAAGTATGATGGAGACAGTGCAGAACAGTTCCAGTTTAACATCGGTAAAACCTGGTAATTGTTTGACGCGAAGGAATGCATTAGCAGTGTAGCGATGACTTTTGGCGGGTGTTACACCCGCCAGGCCACGCAAAGAACGGTACCTTCAGGTACTAATGGGATGGTAAGGAGTTTATTGTGAAAAAGTGGTTATGTGCTGCAGGTCTCGGTTTAGCAATGGCAGCATCCGCTCAGGCGGCTGATAAAGTTGCGGTTGTGAACATGCAAAGTCTGTTTCAGCAGGTTGCTCAGAATACTGGCGTATCTAAAACGCTGGAAAATGAGTTCAAAAGCCGTGGCAGCGAACTGCAAAGTCAGGAAAGCGATCTGCAAGCCAAAATGCAGCGTTTACAGCGTGATGGTTCCACAATGAAAGCGAGCGATCGTTCTAAGCTGGAAAAAGACATCATGGCTCAGCGCCAGGCTTTCGGGACTAAAGCCCAGCAGTTCGAGCAGGACCGCGCGCGCCGTTCTAACGAAGAACGTGGCAAGCTGGTTTCCCGTATTCAGGCGGCAGTGAAGAAAGTTGCAGCCGATCAGGATGTTGATCTGGTGCTGGATGCCAATACCGTTGTTTACAACGGTAGCGATGTGAAAGACATCACCGCTGATGTGCTGAAACAGGTTAAATAAGTAATGCCTTCAATTCGACTGGCTGATTTAGCCCAACAGTTGGATGCAGAGCTGCGCGGTGATGGCGATATCGTCATCACCGGCGTTGCTTCAATGCAGTCTGCGGGTGAGGGGCAAATCACCTTCATGGTAAACCCTCGTTACCGTGAACATCTGGCTGCATGCCAGGCGTCTGCCGTTGTCATGACCGCAGACGATCTTCCTTTCGCCAAAAGCGCGGCGCTGGTAGTGAAAAACCCCTACCTGACTTATGCGCGTATGGCCCAAATTCTTGATACCACGCCTCAGCCTGCGCAGAATATCGCACCCAGCGCAGTGATTGACGCCAGCGCGAAGCTGGGCAACAACGTCTCCGTTGGCGCGAATGCGGTAATCGAATCCGGCGTAGAGCTGGGCGATAACGTCATTATCGGCGCGGGTTGCTTCGTGGGTAAAAATTCACGCATTGGCGCGGGTTCGCGTCTGTGGGCGAATGTCACTATCTATCATGAGATCCAGATCGGCGAACAGTGCCTGATCCAGTCCAGCACCGTGATCGGCGCGGATGGTTTTGGCTACGCTAACGATCGTGGTAACTGGATTAAGATCCCCCAGCTTGGCCGGGTTATTATTGGCGATCGCGTTGAAATCGGCGCCTGCACCACCATCGACCGTGGCGCGCTGGATGATACGATTATCGGCAACGGCGTGATTATTGATAACCAGTGCCAGATTGCGCATAACGTCGTGATTGGCGACAATACCGCAGTTGCGGGCGGCGTCATCATGGCGGGCAGCCTGAAAATTGGTCGTTACTGCATGATTGGCGGTGCCAGCGTGATCAACGGTCATATGGAAATTTGCGACAAAGTCACCGTGACCGGTATGGGTATGGTGATGCGTCCTATTTCCGAGCCTGGCGTGTACTCTTCAGGTATTCCGCTACAGCCTAATAAGGTTTGGCGTAAAACAGCAGCGTTGGTAATGAACATTGATGAAATGAATAAACGCCTGAAAGCTGTTGAGCGGAAAGTCATTAAAGAAGACTAATGCTCCCTGGCTAGCGCCTGCAAGCGACAACGTTAATCGGCCTGTTGGCATTCTCTGGATTGCCGCAGGCCGTGTTATTATTGCCATTTAGTATATTTTGACAGGACCAGTATCTTGACTACTGACACTCATACTCTGCACATCGAAGAGATTTTAGAGCTTCTGCCGCACCGTTTTCCGTTTCTTTTAGTGGATCGCGTGCTGGATTTTGAAGAAGGTCGCTTCCTGCGGGCAGTCAAAAACGTTACGGTAAACGAACCGTTTTTCCAGGGCCACTTCCCTGGTAAACCGATTTTCCCAGGTGTATTGATTCTGGAAGCGATGGCGCAGGCCACCGGTATCCTGGCATTCAAAAGCGTGGGTAAACTGGAGCCGGGCGAGCTTTACTACTTTGCGGGTATCGACGAAGCACGTTTTAAACGTCCGGTGGTGCCGGGCGACCAGATGATTATGGAAGTCACCTTTGAGAAAACCCGCCGCGGCCTGACGCGCTTTAAAGGCGTTGCGCTGGTCGATGGCAAAGTTGTCTGCGAAGCGACGATGATGTGCGCGCGCAGCCGGGAGAGCTGATACGTGATTGATAAAACTGCCTTTGTTCATCCCTCTGCCATTGTGGAAGACGGTGCCGTTCTCGGCGCTAACGTTCACATTGGTCCGTTTTGCATCGTCGGTCCACATGTTGAGATCGGTGAAGGTACTGTTCTGAAGTCTCATGTCGTGGTTAATGGCCATACCAAAATCGGCCGTGATAATGAGATCTATCAGTTCGCATCCATTGGCGAAGTAAACCAGGATTTAAAATACGCTGGCGAACCAACCCGTGTGGAGATCGGCGACCGTAACCGCATCCGCGAAAGCGTCACCATTCATCGTGGAACCGAGCAAGGCGGCGGCCTGACGAAGGTAGGTAGCGATAACCTGCTGATGATCAACGCGCACGTTGCGCATGACTGCACAGTGGGCGACCGCTGCATCCTGGCCAACAACGCAACGCTGGCCGGTCACGTATCGTTGGGTGATTTCGCCATTATCGGCGGCATGACCGCAGTACATCAGTTCTGCATCATTGGCGCCCATGTGATGGTCGGCGGATGCTCTGGCGTAGCGCAGGACGTCCCGCCGTATGTCATTGCCCAGGGTAACCATGCGACGCCGTTTGGCGTCAATATCGAAGGGCTTAAGCGCCGCGGCTTTAGCCGTGAAGCGATCACCGCGATCCGCAACGCGTACAAATTGCTGTACCGCAGCGGCAAAACGCTGGATGAAGCAAAACCGGAAATCGCTGCGCTGGCGGAACAACATCCCGAAGTGCAGGCGTTCACCGAGTTTTTTGAACGTTCAACGCGCGGTCTGATTCGTTAATGGCTGAAAAACGACCATTAACGATTGCCCTCGTCGCCGGAGAAACCTCCGGCGATATTCTTGGTGCAGGTCTTATCCGCGCATTAAAAGAGCGGATACCGGACGCGCGCTTTGTGGGCGTTGCCGGGCCGCGTATGCAGGCAGAAGGCTGCGAAGCCTGGTACGAAATGGAAGAGCTGGCCGTGATGGGGGTGGTGGAAGTGCTGGGCCGCCTGCGCCGCCTGCTGCATATTCGCGCCGATCTTACCCGCCGTTTCACCGAGCTTAAGCCTGACGTGTTCGTCGGCATTGATGCGCCGGATTTCAACATTACCCTCGAAGGGAACCTGAAAAAGCAGGGCATTAAAACCATTCATTATGTCAGCCCGTCAGTGTGGGCGTGGCGTCAAAAACGGGTTTTCAAAATCGGCAGAGCCACCGACCTGGTGCTGGCGTTTCTGCCTTTCGAAAAAGCGTTTTACGATCGATTCAATGTCCCGTGTCGGTTTATCGGCCACACCATGGCCGACGCGATGCCGCTGGATCCGGATAAACAGGCGGCCCGCGCCGCGCTCGGCATTCCTCAGGATGCCCACTGTCTGGCGTTGTTACCGGGCAGCCGTGGCGCGGAAGTGGAAATGCTCAGCGCTGATTTCCTGAAAACCGCGCAGCTGCTGCGCGAACGCTTCCCCGATTTGCAGGTGGTGGTCCCGCTGGTGAATGCGAAGCGTCGCGAGCAGTTTGAAAAAATTAAGCAGGAGGTCGCGCCAGATATGCCTGTCCACTTGCTGGATGGCATGGGGCGCGAAGCGATGATCGCCAGCGATGCCGCGCTGCTGGCCTCTGGTACCGCCGCGCTGGAGTGTATGCTGGCGAAATGCCCGATGGTGGTTGGCTATCGCATGAAGCCGTTCACCTTCTGGCTGGCGAAGCGGCTGGTAAAAACCGATTATGTCTCGCTGCCCAATTTACTGGCGCGACGTGAACTGGTTAAAGAACTGCTTCAGGATGAATGCACCCCGGAAAACCTGTACGCCGCATTGCTGCCGCTGTTAGATCGTGGCGCGAAGAGCGAACAGATGCATGAAACCTTCCGCCAGCTGCATCAGCAAATTCGCTGCAATGCCGACGAGCAGGCGGCGGATGCGGTACTGGAGTTAGCCCAATGATCGAATTTATCTATCCGCATACCCATCTTGTGGCGGGTGTGGATGAAGTAGGGCGCGGCCCGCTGGTGGGCGCAGTGGTCACGGCGGCGGTCATTTTAGATCCCAGCCGCCCAATCCTCGGGCTCGCTGACTCGAAAAAATTATCGGAAAAACGCCGCCTGGCGCTGTTCGATGAAATCACTGAAAAAGCGCTGTGCTGGAGCCTGGGCCGGGCGGAGCCGCATGAAATCGACGAGCTGAATATTCTTCACGCCACCATGCTGGCGATGCAGCGCGCGGTTGCCGGGCTTTCGGTAACGCCGGAATACGTGCTCATCGACGGAAACCGTTGCCCGTCGTTGCCGATGCCGTCAATGGCGGTGGTCAAGGGCGATAGCCGGGTGGCAGAAATCAGCGCAGCATCAATACTTGCCAAAGTTACCCGCGATGCGGAAATGGCGGCGCTGGACATCCGCTTCCCGCAATACGGTTTTGCTCAACACAAGGGCTACCCTACCGCCTTTCATCTGGAAAGGTTGGCTGAGCATGGCGCGACAGAACATCATCGCCGCAGTTTCGCGCCGGTGAAACGCGCTCTCAATCTGGTGTCTTAAGCACCACGCACAGAGTTATTCGGATACTGAGATGGCTGAACCTCGTTTTGTGCACCTGCGGGTGCACAGTGACTATTCCATGATCGATGGGCTTGCCAAGACGGGACCGCTGGTAAAAAAGGCGGCCTCGCTGGGGATGCCTGCGCTGGCGATCACCGACTTTACCAACCTGTGTGGTCTGGTTAAGTTTTACGGGGGCGCGCACAGCGCGGGCATGAAGCCGATTATCGGCGCGGATTTTAACGTCCGTAACCCGATTATGGGCGACGAGCTGAACGAGATTACCGTGCTGGCCGCGAATAACGACGGCTACCAGAATCTTACGCTACTCATTTCCCGCGCCTATCAGCGCGGCTACGGTGCCGCCGGGCCGTTTATCGACATCGAATGGCTGGCGGAGCTCAACAACGGGCTGATCCTGCTCTCCGGCGCGCGTAATGGCGACGTCGGTAAAAGTTTGCTGCGCGGCAATATGGCGTTAGTGGATCAGTGTCTGAGCTTCTATCAACAGCATTTTGCCGACCGGTTTTATCTGGAGCTGATCCGCACCGGGCGCACCGATGAAGAGCGCTATCTGCACGCTGCCGTCGCACTGGCGGAAGAAAAGGGCGTGCCGGTTGTCGCCACCAACGACGTGCGTTTTATCGATGCCGACGATTTTGATGCCCACGAAATCCGCGTCGCCATTCATGACGGTTTTACGCTTGACGACCCAAAACGCCCGCGCAACTACTCGACGCAGCAATACATGCGCAGCGAAGAGGAGATGTGCGAGCTGTTCGCGGATATCCCGGAAGCGCTGGAAAACAGCGTTGAGATTGCCCGTCGCTGTAACGTGACGGTGCGCCTCGGGGAGTATTTCCTGCCGCAGTTCCCCACCGGCGACATGACCACCGAGGATTTCCTGGTGGCGAAGTCAAAAGAGGGCCTGGAAGAGCGTCTGGAATTCCTGTTCCCGGACCCGGAAGAGCGCGCGAAGCGTCGTCCGGAATATGATGAGCGCCTGGATGTTGAGCTCCAGGTGATCAACCAGATGGGCTTCCCCGGCTACTTCCTGATCGTCATGGAGTTTATCCAGTGGTCGAAAGACAACGGCGTGCCGGTAGGCCCAGGCCGTGGCTCCGGTGCGGGTTCACTGGTGGCTTACGCCCTGAAAATCACCGATCTCGATCCGCTGGAATTTGACCTGCTGTTTGAACGCTTCCTCAACCCGGAGCGTGTCTCGATGCCCGACTTCGATGTCGACTTCTGCATGGAGAAGCGCGACCGGGTTATCGATCATGTGGCGGAGATGTACGGGCGCGAGGCGGTCTCGCAGATTATTACCTTCGGAACCATGGCCGCAAAAGCGGTTATCCGCGACGTGGGCCGCGTGCTGGGCCACCCCTACGGCTTTGTTGACCGCATTTCCAAGCTGGTGCCGCCCGATCCGGGCATGACCCTGGCGAAGGCATTTGAAGCTGAACCACAATTGCCGGAAATCTACGAGGCCGACGAAGAAGTTAAAGCGCTGATCGATATGGCGCGCAAACTGGAAGGGGTCACCCGTAACGCCGGTAAGCATGCGGGCGGCGTGGTGATCGCGCCGACCAAAATTACCGACTTCGCGCCGTTGTATTGCGATGAATCCGGCCATAACCCTGTTACGCAATTCGATAAAAACGACGTGGAATACGCGGGCCTGGTGAAGTTCGACTTCCTCGGGCTGCGCACGCTGACCATCATCGACTGGGCGCTGAAGATGATCAACCCGCGCCGGACGAAGCAGGGGCTGGAGCCGATTGATATCGCCGCCATCCCGCTGGATGACAAGAAAAGCTTCGACATGCTGCAACGCTCGGAAACCACCGCGGTATTCCAGCTTGAATCCCGCGGCATGAAAGATCTGATCAAGCGCCTGCAGCCGGACTGCTTTGAAGACATGATCGCACTGGTGGCGCTGTTCCGTCCGGGGCCGCTGCAGTCGGGCATGGTAGACAACTTTATCGACCGTAAACATGGCCGCGAAGCAATCTCCTATCCGGATGTCGAATGGCAGCATGAGAGCCTGAAACCGGTACTGGAGCCGACCTACGGCATCATCCTGTATCAGGAACAGGTGATGCAGATTGCCCAGGTGCTCTCCGGTTATACCCTCGGCGGCGCGGATATGCTGCGCCGCGCCATGGGTAAAAAGAAGCCTGAAGAGATGGCCAAACAGCGCTCGGTGTTTGAAGAAGGCGCGAAAAATAACGGCGTCGACGGCGAACTGGCGATGAAAATCTTCGACCTGGTGGAGAAATTCGCGGGTTATGGATTTAACAAATCGCACTCGGCGGCCTATGCTCTGGTATCCTACCAAACGCTTTGGCTGAAAGCGCATTACCCGGCGGAGTTTATGGCGGCGGTAATGACGGCGGATATGGATAACACCGACAAAGTGGTGGGGCTGGTGGATGAGTGCTGGCGCATGGGGCTAAAAATCCTGCCGCCGGACATCAACTCCGGGCTGTACCATTTCCACGTCAACGATGACGGGGAGATTGTTTACGGCATCGGCGCGATTAAAGGTGTAGGCGAGGGGCCGATTGAAGCCATCATCGAAGCGCGTAACAAGGACGGTTATTTCCGCGAGCTGTTTGATCTCTGCGCGCGCACCGATACCAAAAAGCTCAACCGCCGGGTGCTGGAAAAGCTGATCATGTCCGGGGCATTCGACCGCCTTGGCCCGCACCGCGCCGCGCTGATGAACTCGCTGGGCGATGCGTTGAAAGCGGCAGATCAGCACGCCAAAGCCGAAGCTATCGGTCAGGCGGATATGTTTGGCGTACTGGCGGAAGAGCCGGAGCAGATTGAAAAATCCTACGCCAATTGCCAGCCGTGGCCTGAGCAGACCGTACTGGACGGCGAGCGGGAAACCCTGGGTCTTTACCTGACCGGGCACCCCATCAACCAGTACCTGAAAGAGATCGAACGCTATGTCGGCGGCATGCGTCTCAAAGATATGCACCCGACAGAGCGTGGTAAAGTTATCACGGCTGCGGGGCTTGTGATTGCTTCGCGGGTTATGGTCACCAAGCGCGGCAATCGTATCGGCATCTGTACCCTGGATGACCGCTCCGGGCGTCTTGAGGTGATGTTATTCACCGATGCGCTGGAGAAATACCAGCATCTGCTGGAACAAGACCGGATCCTAATCGTCAGCGGACAGGTCAGCTTTGATGACTTTAGCGGAGGCCTTAAAATGACCGCTCGCGAAGTGATGGACATTGCAGACGCCCGCGAAAAGTATGCGCGTGGGCTTGCTATCTCGCTGACGGACAGGCAAATTGATGACCAGCTTTTAAACCGACTCCGTCAGTCTCTGGAACCCCATCGTTCGGGAACCATTCCAGTACATCTCTACTATCAGAGGGCGGATGCGCGCGCGAGGTTGCGTTTTGGCGCAACGTGGCGTGTCTCTCCGAGCGATCGTTTACTTAACGATCTGCGTGGCCTGATAGGTTCGGAGCAGGTGGAACTGGAGTTTGACTAATACAGGAATATTATGAGTCTGAATTTCCTTGATTTCGAACAGCCGATTGCCGAGCTGGAAGCGAAAATCGATTCCCTGACCGCGGTAAGCCGTCAGGATGACAAACTGGATATTAACATCGACGAAGAAGTGCATCGTCTGCGTGAAAAAAGCGTAGAACTGACGCGTAAGATCTTCGCCGACCTGGGGGCATGGCAGGTTGCGCAGCTGGCGCGCCATCCACAACGTCCTTATACCCTCGATTATCTGCGTTTAGCTTTTGACGATTTCGACGAACTGGCTGGCGACCGCGCATTCGCGGACGATAAAGCCATTGTCGGCGGTATTGCGCGTCTCGACGATCGTCCGGTGATGGTTATCGGCCATCAGAAAGGGCGCGAAACCAAAGAGAAGATCCGTCGGAACTTTGGTATGCCAGCGCCGGAAGGTTACCGCAAAGCGCTGCGTCTGATGGAAATGGCTGAACGGTTTAACATGCCGATTATCACTTTCATCGACACCCCGGGCGCGTATCCGGGCGTGGGCGCGGAAGAACGCGGCCAGTCTGAAGCCATCGCGCGCAACCTGCGTGAAATGTCGCGCCTGAAAGTGCCGGTCATCTGCACCGTGATCGGTGAAGGCGGTTCCGGCGGCGCGCTGGCGATTGGCGTAGGCGACAAAGTCAACATGCTGCAATACAGCACCTATTCGGTGATTTCGCCGGAAGGCTGTGCGTCCATTCTGTGGAAAAGCGCCGACAAAGCGCCGATTGCCGCCGATGCGATGGGCATTATCGCGCCGCGTCTGAAAGAGCTGAAGCTGATCGATACCGTGATCCCGGAGCCGCTCGGCGGCGCACACCGTAATCCGGAAGTGATGGCAGAATCTCTTAAAGCGCAATTGCTGGCGGATCTGGCGGATCTCGACGTATTGAGCAAAGACGAACTGCTGGATCGTCGTTATCAGCGTCTGATGAGCTACGGCTACGCCTGATTTGCGGGTCACACATTCTGAAAAGGGTCGCGGAAGCGGCCCTTTTTTTATTCGCCGCACGGCGGGCAGGATGCGTAAACTATGCTTAAGGATGAATTTTTTGCCAGGAGGTGAGTGTTGAATATTATTGCCATCATGGGGCCGCAAGGGGTCTTTTATAAAGATGAGCCGATGCAGGAACTGGAACAGGCGCTGCAAGGGCAGGGCTTCCAGCTTATCTGGCCAAAGAACAATCTCGATCTCCTGAAGCTGATTGAACATAACCCGCGCATTTGCGGGGTGATCTTTGACTGGGACGAGCATGGTATTGAACTGTGCAGCGATATAAATCAGCTTAATGAATACCTGCCGCTCTACGCCTTTATCAATACCCACTCAACCATGGACGTCAGCGCCCACGAAATGCGCATGGCGATTTGGTTTTTCGAATATGGGCTGGGTGCCGCTGAGGATATCGGCCAGCGCATCCGCCAGTACACCGATGAATACATCGATAACATCACGCCGCCGTTTACCCGGGCGCTGTTCAGGTATGTCCATGAGGGGAAATATACGTTCTGCACGCCTGGGCACATGGCCGGGACAGCTTATCAAAAAAGCCCGGTAGGCTGCCTGTTTTATGACTTTTTCGGCGGCAACACGCTGAAATCCGACGTGTCAATTTCGGTTACCGAGCTGGGGTCGTTGCTCGATCATACCGGCCCGCATCTGGAGGCGGAAGAGTACGTGGCCCGCACCTTTGGCGCGGAGCAAAGCTATATGGTGACCAACGGGACCTCTACCTCGAATAAAATCGTCGGCATGTACGCCGCGCCGTCCGGCAGCACCATGCTGGTGGATCGCAACTGCCATAAATCGCTGACCCATTTGTTGATGATGAGCGACATCGTTCCGCTGTGGATGAAGCCGACGCGTAACGCGCTGGGCATCCTCGGCGGCATTCCGAAGCGCGAATTTTCCAGTGAATCCATCGCCCAAAAAGTGCGTGAGACGCCAAACGCCCAGTGGCCGGTTCACGCAGTGATCACTAACTCCACCTACGATGGCCTGCTGTATAACACCAACTGGATCAAACAGACTCTTGATGTGCCGTCGATTCATTTTGATTCCGCCTGGGTGCCCTATACCCATTTTCATCCCATCTATAGCGGTAAGGGCGGCATGAGCGGCGAGCGCACGCCGGGCAAAGTGATCTTCGAAACCCAGTCGACTCATAAAATGCTGGCGGCCTTTTCCCAGGCCGCGCTGATCCATATTAAAGGCGACTACGACGAAGAAACCTTCAACGAAGCCTATATGATGCATACCACCACGTCGCCGAGCTATCCGCTGGTGGCCTCCATTGAAACCGCGGCGGCGATGCTGCGCGGCAATCCGGGAAAACGGCTGATTAATCGTTCCGTGGAGCGCGCGCTGCATTTCCGTAAAGAAGTCCAACGGCTGCGTGAAGAGGCCGACGGCTGGTTTTACGATATCTGGCAGCCTGAAGCGATTGAAGAAGCGGACTGTTGGCCGATTGCCCCCGGCGAAGACTGGCACGGCTTTACCCATGCCGATGAAAACCACATGTTCCTCGACCCGGTGAAAGTCACCATCCTGACACCGGGCATGGACGAACACGGCAATATGGCGGAAGAGGGCATTCCTGCTGCGCTGGTAGCGAAGTTTCTTGATGAGCGCGGCGTGGTGGTGGAGAAAACCGGCCCGTACAATCTGCTGTTTCTGTTTAGCATCGGCATCGACAAAACCCGCGCCATGGGGTTGCTGCGCGGGCTGATGGAATTCAAGCGCGCCTATGATTTAAATCTGCGGGTGAAAAACATGCTGCCGGATCTGTATGCTGAAGATCCGGACTTTTACCGCAATATGCGCATTCAGGATCTGGCGCAGGGGATCCATCGGCTGATCAAACAGCACGACCTGCCGCAGCTGATGCTCAAGGCGTTCGACGTACTGCCGGAAATGCAGCTTACACCGCACCAGATGTATCAGCAGCAGGTGAAAGGCAATATCGAAACCGTGGAGCTGGATAATCTGATTAATCGGGTTTCCGCCAACATGATCCTGCCGTATCCTCCCGGCGTACCGCTGGTGATGCCCGGCGAGCGGGTGACCCAGGAAAGCCGGGCGGTGCTCGATTTTCTGCTGATGCTGTGCTCGATTGGCCGCCATTACCCCGGCTTCGAAACCGATATTCATGGCGCGAAGCTCGGAGAAGATGGCGTTTACCGAGTCAGAGTTTTAAAACAGTAACGATGGCGCGCAGCCAGAACAGCCGACAAGGAGATATTATGCTGGGTTTAACCAGGGTTCATCACATCGCTATTATCGCGACCGACTATGCGCGCAGTAAGGCATTTTACTGCGATACTCTGGGCTTCACGCTGCAATTCGAAACGTATCGCGAAGCGCGGGATTCCTGGAAAGGGGATTTGGCGCTGAACGGACAATACGTCATCGAACTGTTTTCGTTCCCGTTCCCCCCTGAGCGGCCAAGCCGCCCGGAAGCCTGCGGGCTGCGCCACTTGGCCTTCAGCGTTGCGGATCTGGACCAGGCGGTGGCGCATCTGGAAAAGCAGGGCGTTCCCTGTGAGCCGATCCGCGTCGATCCTTACACAGATAAGCGCTTCACCTTTTTTAACGATCCCGATGGGTTGCCGCTGGAGCTGTATGAGGAATGATTCAGTGGGATAATCGCTTTAGCAAAGTGCTGGTGGCATTCAGCGGCGGGCTGGACTCTACCGTGTTGCTGCACCAACTGGCGGCGTTGCGCTCGCAGTTCACTCTTCAACTGCGGGCTGTGCATATCCACCACGGTATTAGCGACTTTGCTGATGCGTGGGTGACGCATTGCCAGACGATTTGCGAGCGCTGGGCGGTGCCGCTGGATGTGGTTCACGTCACTTTGCATAACGATGGTTCGGGAATTGAGGCGCAGGCCCGTTCCGCACGTTATGCCGCCTTTGCGCAGATTATCCAGCCAGATGAGGCGCTGGTTACCGCGCAGCACCTCGACGATCAGTGCGAAACGGTGCTGTTGGCCCTGAAGCGTGGCAGCGGGCCAGCGGGCCTGGCGGCTATGCCGGAAACGTTGCCGTTCGGTGACAACGTCCTGCTGCGCCCGCTTTTGAGTATTTCTCGTGAAACGCTGGAAGAGTACGCCCATGCGCATCAACTTACGTGGATTGATGACGACAGCAATCAGGACGATCGCTACGATCGTAATTTCCTGCGCCTGCGCGTTCTGCCGCTGCTTCAGGCCCGCTGGCCGCATTTTGCCCGCAGCGTAGCCCGCAGCGCGGCGCTGTGCGGCGAACAGGAAGCGCTGCTTGATGAACTGTTAGCCGACGAAATTGCCTCGCTGATAACGCCTGAAGGCAGCCTGACGATTGCGCCATTGCATGAAGCGAGCCAGGGCCGCCGCAATGCGCTGCTGCGCCGCTGGCTCACTCAACGGGATGCGCCGCCGCCGTCGCGCGCCATGCTGGAGCGAGTCTGGCAGGAAGTCGCGCTGAGCCGGGACGACGCCGCGCCGCGCCTGCAAATCGGCGCGTATGATGTACGGCGCTATCAGGGGCAGTTGTGGTGGATCAAACGTCAGGCCGCGCCGGGAAAACAGATTGTTGTCTGGCAACCGCCCTATACACCCTTAAAGCTGCCACTCGAATTAGGGATATTACGCGTGGCGCAGACAGGCTATGCTGTTCGGGCTCCCGAGCAGGATGAACAGGTTTCGGTGCGCTTTCATGCGCCAGGCAACTGGCATATCGTTGGACGTGAGCGCAGCCGAAGCCTTAAAAAATTGTGGCAGGAGCTGTCCGTGCCACCCTGGCGACGGGATACCACGCCGCTGCTGTTTTACGGTGAGCAATTAATTGCCGCTCCAGGCATCTTCGTTACGCGTCAGGGGCAGGCTCAGGATCATGCATGCTGGCATATCGACTGGCAGAAAGGAGAATAACAATGACGATGCGTAGTGCGGCTTTAGTGGGATTACTGGCCTGTAGCCTGCCGCTTTTAGCCAAAGGCGACCCGAAAGCGGGCGAGCAAAAAGCGATGATGTGCGTTTCCTGCCATGGCGCGACGGGCAATGTCTCTGTCCCGCTGTACCCGAACCTGGCGGGGCAGCATGAAGAGTATCTGGCGCATTCGCTGCGCGCGTATAAAAAAGGCGAGCGCAGCGGCGGCCAGGCGGAAGTGATGAAAGCCTATGTTAGCGGCCTGTCTGACGAGGATATCGATAACCTGGCGGCGTACTACGCCAGCCAGAAGCCATAAAAAAGGGCAGCCATCGGGCTGCCCTCGTTGTTTGGGATGTTCACTACCCTTCGCTAACCACCACGGTACCAATTTCCGGATGGCTGAAGCTGGCGATTTTATCGAGACGAACTTCACGTGAGGTGCCGGCTTCATCGACTATCAAATATTCGACGTTTTTTCGAGAAACCAGATCGTTGGCTTGTGCCTTTAGTACTTCCCCACTCTTCAATTCCAGCGTTAATACCAGATGGTGCTGGCAGGCGAGTTCGAGATTGTCATAGTCATCACAATTGATGGGTTGATAGGTTTCATTCATTGACATAATCGCTCACCAGTAAGTTCGCGGCGGCATACGCCGCCTTTTCCCGGACCGACTCAGAAAGGGCTTCATCTGAGGCCATTTCATTCAATACTTTCAATACGCAACCCAGCGCGTCGGGGACGTATCCCAGGTCGCCGCTGGCGATCTCGGCGTATCGCTTGCGTATTAACTCACAATACTTTTCCACATGCCCTCCTGTCAGAGTCCTGACTACAGACTGAATCGTGGGATGCAAGTCTAAGCCTACGAATATTAACTCTGTTTAGCAAGGTGACTATACCATACTCGCTCTGGCGGCATTAACTGTCATAGCAGGGAATTCTGTTCGAGGCGGTGGGTGAGGCGGGCGCGGGCGCGCTAATTTCGCTACAATAGCCGCCGATTGTCTTTCGGGGGACCTATGGCTTTAAAAGCAACGATTTATAAAGCAACCGTGAATGTTGCCGACATGGACAGAAACCAGTTTCTGGACGCCAACCTGACGCTGGCGCGCCATCCGTCGGAAACCGAAGAGCGTTTGATGCTGCGCCTGCTGGCATGGACTAAATATGCCGACGAACGGCTGCAGTTTACCCGTGGACTCAGCGCGGAAGAGGAGCCCGAACTGTGGTTGCGCAACGACTATCTGGGTATCGATTTGTGGATTGAGCTCGGCCTGCCGGATGAACGACGCCTGAAGAAAGCCTGTAGCCAGGCGGGCCAGGTGGCGCTGTTTACCTACAACAGCCGGGCGGCCGACATCTGGCGGCAGCAGAACCAGAGTAAGTTTCGCACTTACGATAATCTGACCATCTGGTATCTGGATGACGCGCAGCTGGCAAAGCTGAGCGCGCTGGCGTCACGCAGCATGGTGATACAGGCCACGTTACAGGATGGATTGATCTGGCTATCGGAAGGTGAGAATAATCTGGAAATTACGCTGGATAACTGGCATCAGCCCGAATGATTGTTTTTTCGCGTACCGTTTCTATACCCGATGATGAAGTGAGCTTCAGCGCGATACGCGCCCAGGGCGCGGGCGGGCAGCATGTCAATAAGGCCTCGACAGCGATCCATTTGCGCTTTGATATTGCCGCCTCCAGTCTGCCAGAAAGTTATAAGACGCGTTTGCTGGCAGCCAGCCACCATTTAATTACCGCGGAAGGGATCGTCATCATCAAAGCGCAGGAGTACCGCAGCCAGGAAATGAATCGCGAAGCGGCGCTTGCTCGCTTTATTGCGCTGGTACGGGAACTTACTGCTGAACAAAAGCATCGAAAGGCAACAAGACCCACACGTGCGTCAAAAGAGAGACGCCTGACGTCAAAAGCGCAAAAATCTACCACCAAATCGCTACGCGCGAAGATCCGCCGCACGTCAGACTAACTGAGGCAAAGAACAATGAAAATCAGGGATATGATGTCAACAACCCCGCTTATCTCCGCCGCCATTGCCTGCGGGGTATTTTTACTGATTGGCTGTAATAACCGCAGCGAGAGCCAGCCATTACAGGCGGTCCAACCGCTGGAAGCCAAAGCGATGCAGCAAAGCTTTCGCGGCTTGTTGCCCTGCGCCGACTGCGAAGGCATCGACACGTCACTGTTTCTGGAGAAAGACGGTACCTGGGTGATGAACCAGCGTTATCAGGGCGCGCCGCAGCCGGCCCAGTTTGCGTCGTGGGGGAAATGGGCGCGTACCGCTGACAAGCTGGTGCTCACCGATACTAATGGTGAAAAGCGCTACTTCCGCGTGAAGGGAGACAATCTGGAGATGCTCGACCTCGAGGGCAACCCCATTGAATCGCCACTGAATTACACATTAACGCCGTCTACAGCCGCGCTGCCCGCCACGCCGATGGCGATGAAAGGCATGTATTTCTATATGGCCGATGCGGCCGTGTTCACGGACTGTGTGACCGGTAAACGCTTCCCGGTGGTGAATAATGTACAATTGGAACGGGAGTTTGCTGCCGCACAGCACGGGGAGATGAAACCTGTCTTGCTGCATATCGACGCGCATTTCGTGTTGCAGGCGAATCCGGATAGTGGGGCAATGCAGAAAACGCTGGTGGCGGATAAGGCAGGCACGTTCAAGCCCGGCGCCGATTGCGATGAGTAATCGCCGTTAAAAAAACGCCCTGCGGATGCAGGGCGTCAGGTTTACTTCTTAATCTGGCTGACCAGGTAATTCACAATCTCACCGGTCTTGATCATTTTCTTCTCGCCTTCACGACGATACTTATATTCGATCTCGTCGCTGTCGAGGTTGCGGTCGCCAATCACCACAGTGTGCGGGATACCGATCAGCTCCATATCGGCAAACATCACGCCCGGACGCTCTTTACGATCGTCCATCAGCACTTCAATACCCTGCGCGCGCAGTTCGCTGTAGAGTTTCTCAGCCAGTTCCTGAACACGGAAAGATTTGTGCATGTTCATGGGCAGGATCGCGACCTGGAACGGCGCGATGGCGTCTGGCCATACGATACCACGATCGTCGTGATGCTGTTCAATCGCCGCGGCCACCACGCGGGTCACCCCGATGCCGTAGCAGCCCATGGTCAGCGTCTGGTTGCGGCCATCTTCGCCCTGAACGGCGGCTTTCAGCGCTTCGGAATACTTAGTGCCTAACTGGAAAATATGACCCACTTCGATACCGCGTTTGATAAGCAGCGTGCCCTGGCCGTCCGGGCTCGGATCGCCTGCCACCACGTTGCGAATATCCGCCACTTCCGGCGTCGCCACATCGCGGTCCCAGTTGATGCCGAAGTAGTGTTTGCCGTCGATATTGGCACCGGCGGCGAAATCGCTCATCGCCGCCACGGAACGGTCGATAACCACCGGGATCGGCATGTTCACCGGGCCGAGTGAGCCAGGACCTGCATTGACTACCGCACGGATTTCCGCTTCGGTTGCGAACGTCAGCGGGCTTGCCACCTGGGCCAGCTTCTCTGCTTTGACTTCGTTCAGCTCATGGTCGCCACGCACTAACAACGCGACCAGCGGATAAGCGCTGCCTTCAACGGATTTCACCAGCAGGGTTTTCACCGTTTTCTCAATCGGCAGATTATGTTGCTCAACCAGCTCGGCGATGGTCTTAGCGTTCGGCGTATCAACCAGGTGCATGTCCTGGGTGGCAGGCGCGCGCGGCGCTTTCGGCGCGACGGCTTCGGCCAGTTCGATATTGGCGGCGTAATCGGAGGTATCAGAGAAAATGATGTCGTCTTCGCCGCTCTGCGCCAGCACCTGGAACTCGTGCGAGGCGCTGCCGCCAATGGAGCCGGTATCCGCCTGAACCGGACGGAAATCCAGACCCATACGGGTGAAGATTTTGCTGTACGCCTCGTACATGGCGTCATAAGTCGCCTGCAGGGATTCCTGAGAGGTATGGAAAGAGTAAGCGTCCTTCATCAGGAACTCGCGCGAACGCATCACGCCGAAACGCGGACGGACCTCATCACGGAATTTGGTCTGGATCTGGAAGAAGTTGAGCGGCAACTGCTTATACGAGCTCAGTTCATTACGGATCAGATCGGTAATCACTTCTTCATGAGTCGGGCCGAGGACGAACGGACGCTCGCCGCGATCGACAAAACGCAATAATTCCGGGCCGTACTGCTCCCAGCGCCCGCTCTCCTGCCACAGATCCGCTGGCTGAACCACTGGCATCGACACCTCGATAGCACCGGCGTTATTCATCTCTTCACGCACGATGTTTTCGACTTTTTTCAGGACGCGCAGGCCAGTCGGCAGCCAGGTGTACAACCCGGAGGCGAGCTTGCGGATCATCCCGGCGCGCAGCATCAGCTGATGGCTGATAACCTCGGCGTCGGCGGGTGTCTCCTTCAGAGTGGAGAGCATATATTGGCTAGTACGCATTATTACGATTCCATTAGATGGTTCAGATACAGGCAAATGGCCTGACTTAAGTAAAGTAAATTAGTTTACCAGCGAGGCCGGATTGCCAAAAGAGAAGGGTGCGAAATTAACGCGCTTCGAGTGCAAAGACTTCGCAACCCGTAGCGGTTACGCGCCAGCGCACGTTGAAATCCAGCAGCCAGACGGCGTAGGTTTTACCGGGATCTTCCGTTTTACGATAGGCCGGGCGCGGGTCCTGGGCCAGCACCTCACGGATAAACTGTTCCAGACGAGGATAGCGCCCATGAAGTTGGCGCATTTGATTTTGCACGTCGTCGGTAAAATAGACCGACATCGCGGCATCGGGTGCCTGCTGCGCATAGCCTGCGCGGGCATCCGGCAGCGCTTCCGCAAACGGCAGATAGGGTTTGATATCAATGACCGGCGTGCCGTCAACCAGATCCAGGCCGCCTAATTGCAGTATCACCTCATCTTTATGGCAGCGGATCCCTTCCAGCGAAACCAGCGACATGCCGACCGGATTGGGGCGGAATGTAGAGCGGGTCGCAAATACGCCCATCCGCGCATTGCCGCCAAGACGGGGAGGGCGCACGGTGGGATGCCAGCCGCCTTCCATGGTTTGATGGAAAATAAAAACTATCCAGATATGGCTGAAGTCTTCCAGGCCCCGCACCGCGTCAGGGTTGTTGTAAGGGGGAAGAAGATGCAGTTCGCCGCCCCCGCTGGTGACAAGGCCTGGCTGACGGGGGACCGCGAATTTTTCTTTATAGGGCGAACGGATAACGCCTATCTGCTCAAGGCAGAACTGACTCATTTGGCAGAGACTTTTAACGCTGAACCTACGCAAACGGCCTGGCGATAGCAACCCGGCGTCCCGCTGGTCACTTCACAACTGTGCAGCAATACGGCATTGGCTTTCATTTTTGATGCATTAATTTGCATGCGTTTGCGTGCGGTGGGGATATTGGGCGGTGAGTCCTGATTCGACGCCTGGCATGATTCACCGCTGACTTCACCTAAATCACGGAACGGCTTGCCGACCAGATCTTCTGCGTTGGTATAAATTCTGACGGGGGCAGGGCGCGGGGCCTGCGGCTTCGCGGGCTCGACTTTTGCCGGGGCTGCCGTGCTTTTAACAGGTTCAACAGGGGATCTGCTTATCATTGAACAGCCGCTCACCATGAGCGCCAGCAAACAGATCGGTAAAGCACGCATAATTTATCCTCAATCATAATTAAATCGTAGGTTATTGAATCAGGTGCCTGCACAAATAACAAGACGGGCGTGCGCCCGTCCTGAATATTTATGTCGTAAGTATTGATGAAACGAATTACCAGCCCTTAACAGCGCCGCCGTTAAAGGTTTTGTTAGCGGCTTCGTTCACTTCGTCAGACTGGTAAGCCTGAACGAATTTCTTCACGTTTTCCGCGTCCTTGTTGTCTTCGCGAGTCACGATCAGGTTCACGTACGGGGAGTCTTTATCTTCCACGAAGATACCGTCTTTGGCCGGAGTCAGGTTGATCTGGCTGGCATAGGTGGTGTTGATAACGGCCAGGGCAATCTGCGCATCATCCAGAGAGCGCGGCAGCTGCGGCGCTTCCAGCTCAACAATCTTCAGGTTTTTCGGGTTCTCAGTCACGTCCAGCACGGTCGGCAGCAGGCCCACGCCGTCTTTCAGTTTGATCAGACCCACTTTTTGCAGCAGCAGCAGGGAACGGCCCAGGTTGGTCGGATCGTTAGGCACCGCGATCTGTGCGCCTGCCTGCAGCTCATCCAGGGATTTGATTTTTTTGGAATAGCCGGCAATCGGGTAAACGAAAGTGTTGCCGACGGAAACCAGTTTATAACCGCGGTCTTTGATCTGCTGATCGAGATACGGTTTGTGCTGGAAAGCGTTAGCGTCGATATCGCCTTTGTTCAGCGCTTCGTTCGGCAGAACGTAGTCGTTGAAGGTCACCAGCTCAACATCCAGGCCATATTTTTCTTTTGCGACTTTCTGGGCGACTTCAGCAACCTGCTGCTCCGCACCGACAATCACGCCTACTTTAATGTGGTTCGGATCTTTTTCTTCCTGACCACAGCCAACCAGCGCCAGAGAACCAATCAATGCGCCTACTGCTGCGAAAGTTTTTAATTTGAAAGACATAGCGATTCCTTACTCTTTTGATGTTGTGTTCGTTACTTATGCGTGACAGCCCGGACGATACGATCGCCGGAGATTTGAATTAAATACACCAGGATAACCAGCAATACTAATACTGTATTCATTACCGCAGCGTTATAACCGATATAACCGTACTGATAGCCGATCTGCCCCAGGCCACCCGCACCGACCGCGCCGCCCATGGCGGAGTAACCGACCAGGGTAATCAGCGTAATGGTGGCGGCGTTAACCAGACCCGGCAACGCTTCCGGCAGCAGTACTTTGCGGACAATCTGCATCGGCGTGGCGCCCATCGCGCGCGACGCTTCGATCAGCCCCGACGGGATTTCCAGCAGGGCGTTTTCCACCATACGGGCGATAAATGGCGCAGCGCCGACGGTCAACGGAACAATCGCCGCTTGCAGGCCGATAGACGTGCCGACAATGGCGCGGGTAAAGGGAATCATCCATACCAGTAAGATAATGAACGGGATGGAGCGGAAGATATTCACCAACGCGGACAGGATGCGATAAACGCTGGCGTTTTCATTAATCTGACCTGGACGGGTGACATACAGCAGTACGCCCGCCGGCAGGCCCAGCACAAAGCCGAAGAAGCCGGAAACGAAGGTCATCGCCAGCGTTTCCCATACGCCGCGAACCAGCAACCACATCATTGCTTCAGACATAACCCAGAACCTCTACTTTTACATGATGTTGTTGCAAATACGCGATAGCCGCCTGCGTCTCCTCGGAAGTGCCATGCATTTCAGCCAGCATGATCCCGAACTTCACGCCACCGGCATAATCCATTTGAGCGCTGATAATATTGTTATTCACGTTGTAACGGCGCGCGGTTTCAGAAAGCAGCGGCGCATCCACTGACTGGCCGGTAAATTCCAGACGCAGCAGCGGCACCGAATCCGCCTGCGCGGTCGCCTGCAGGCGCTGGGCGTAATCTTCCGGAATATCCAGATGCAAAGTGGACTGAATAAACTGCTGGGCCAGCGGCGTTTTCGGATGAGAGAAGACTTCGCTCACCGTATCTTGCTCAATCAACTCGCCGTTGCTGATCACGGCGACGCAATCGCAGATGCGCTTTACGACGTCCATCTCGTGGGTGATCAACAGAATGGTTAAACCGAGGCGACGGTTGATGTCTTTCAGCAGTTCGAGGATAGAACGGGTCGTCGCCGGATCCAGTGCGCTGGTGGCTTCATCGCACAACAGTACCTTCGGATTGCTGGCCAGCGCACGGGCAATGGCGACACGCTGCTTTTGTCCGCCAGACAAGTTAGCCGGGTAGGCGTCATGCTTCTCGGCCAGACCAACCAGATCTAACAGCTCGGTCACGCGGCGCTTAATTTCTTCACGCGGAACGTTATCCAGTTCTAACGGCAGCGCAACGTTGCCAAAAACGGTGCGCGAAGCGAGCAAGTTAAAGTGCTGGAAAATCATGCCAATCTGGCGGCGCGCTTTGGTCAACTGCGACTCGGAAAGCGCCGTTAAATCTTGTCCATCAACCAGAACGCTGCCCTGAGTGGGGCGCTCCAGTAAGTTCACGCAGCGAATCAGCGTACTTTTGCCTGCGCCGGAAGCGCCAATCACGCCATAAATTTGCCCGGCCGGAACGTCCAGACTGACGTTATTCAACGCCTGAATGGTGCGGCTCCCCTGCTGGAACACTTTGGTGATATTCGAAAGTTTGATCATTAGCTATTTATTATCGTATGAGAGTGAGCCGTGGCATTTTGTCTTGCCAGATACGGCGGATGACCGTACATGAAATGGATGTTAAGGCATCCAGACGTCTAAATCAATCTGCTGTGCGTGATGAGTTGTTTCTCACAGAGGGAAACATGCGATACTACGCGCATTACTTTATATGCAGGAGTTCTATCGGTGGCTAAATCCATGCCCGCTATTTTTCTCGACCGTGACGGCACCATTAATGTCGATCATGGTTACGTCCATGAAATTGATCAGTTCGAATTTATTGATGGCGTGATCGACGCGATGCGCGAATTAAAAGAAATGGGATTCGCACTGGTGCTGGTGACAAACCAGTCTGGCATCGCGCGCGGTAAATTTACCGAAGCGCAGTTTGAAACCCTGACCGAATGGATGGACTGGTCGCTGGCCGATCGCGGTGTTGATCTGGATGGCATCTATTATTGCCCGCATCATCCTGAAGGGGCGGTGGACGAGTTTCGCCAGAGCTGTGATTGCCGCAAGCCGCAGCCGGGTATGCTGATCTCTGCGCGTGACTATCTGCACATTGATATGGCCGCTTCTTATATGATCGGCGACAAGCTGGAAGATATGCAGGCGGCACAGGCGGCAGGCGTAGGTACCAAAGTGCTGGTGCGTTCTGGTAAACCGGTGACAGAAGAGGCGGAAAAAGCAGCGGATTGGGTCGTGGATAGCCTTGCAAAGCTGCCTGAAGCGATCAAAACGCGGCAAAAAACGGCGTAATGATTAAAATGTGAGCGGTCAGCAATTATTTTTAAAAATAGGCTTGTCAGATTCTGATTACTCCCTATAATGCGCCACCACTGACACGGAACAACGGCGAACAGGCCGGCCGGTCAGCGAAGTCCCTCCGGGGAGTTCGGCGGAGAAAAGCGAAAATTAACGCTTGACTCTGAAGCGGGAAGTCGTAATATACGCACCCCGCGCCGCTGAGAAAAAGCGAAGCGGCACTGCTCTTTAACAATTTATCAGACAATCTGTGTGGGCACTCGCAGGATTGATATCTCAGCATCTCCGGATGCACAAAGAATTATCAAGTCTCTGAGTGAACACGTAATTCATTACGAAGTTTAATTCACGAGCATCAAACTTTTAAATTGAAGAGTTTGATCATGG
>NZ_JACHZE010000001.1 GCF_014193285.1 Atlantibacter sp. RC6 | reverse complement strand
GGCACGATAAACCTCCGTCAGCTGTTTACCGTACTGTTATAACCTGTTACCCATGTGCCCGGTTTAAAGTGTTACCCATGTGACCGGTTCATACACGGCGAGCGCCCCTGACACGTTCGCCGTCACTGAAGCCGCATTGATGAACGTAGTCTGAGCGAACGGAACCCTTCCACCAAACAAAACCCCTACCCCCAAACAAAACAATCCCCTTCATCATTGATCCAACAACAGGATTTACCCCCTTAGGGTGATGCCCCATCTACCCCTTGTCACATATTGTTACCACACTCCAATAACCGCATCGTTAATGCGGACTCCCTCTTTATTAGTACGACTGGATTGCAAGGATTGCCGATGGCAGACGTGTCGAGACGAAGTTTATTAACGGGCTGGCGCAACAGCGCGCCCGAATTTCGTCCACCCTGGAGCGGCGGCGAGGATCATTTCGTCGAGCACTGCACCCGCTGCCAGCAATGCGTGACCGCCTGTCAGACCCGTGTGCTGACAATCGGCGCAGGCGGCTTCCCGAAAATGGATTTCGACCAGGCGGAATGCACGTTTTGTTACGCCTGCGCCGCCCATTGTCCGGAGAAGCTGTTTTTACCGCAAAGCGCCACGCCCTGGGATGTCCAGTTATCCATTAGCGAACACTGCCTGGCGCACCGCCAGGTGGAGTGCCGCTGTTGTCAGGACGCCTGTGAAATGCAGGCGATACGTTTTCGCCCCACGCTGAACGGCATCGCCCGTCCTGAACCTGATGTGTCTTCGTGTACCACTTGCGGGGCGTGTATTCCGGCCTGTCCGGTTTCAGCTATCACCCTAAGGAGTCGTCATGAGTAGTGAATGGCACGTATCCAGTTTATTCGTCCAGACGCGCCCTGACGCCACCGAAAGCGTGACGCAGTTGCTCAACGCCATGGCGAATACCGAGGTCGCAGCCAGTGAAGAAACCACCGGGAAACTGGTGGTCGTGATGGAAGCCGCCAGCAGCGCGGCATTGATCGAAAGAATTGAGTCGGCACGTAATCTCGCAGGCGTGCTGGCGGTGTCGCTGGTTTACCACCAGCAGGATGAGCAAGGTGAGGAAACACCATGAAACTCAGTCGTCGTAGCTTTATGAAAGCTAACGCCGTCGCCGCGGCCGCTGCGGCAGCGGGCATCAGTGTACCGTCCGTGGCCCGGGCGGTCGTCGGACAACAGGATGCCATTAAGTGGGACAAAGCCCCGTGCCGTTTTTGCGGTACCGGTTGCGGCGTATTAGTCGGCACCCAGAACGGCAAGATGGTGGCCTGCCAGGGCGACCCGGATGCGCCGGTCAACCGTGGGCTGAACTGTATTAAAGGCTATTTTCTGCCGAAAATCATGTACGGCAAAGACCGTCTGACCCAGCCGCTACTGCGCATGAAAGACGGCCAGTACAGCAAAGAGGGCGAGTTCACCCCGGTTAGCTGGGAACAGGCCTTTGATGTGATGGAGCAAAAATTCAAAACCGCGCTCAAGGAGAAAGGGCCTGAGTCGGTGGGGATGTTTGGCTCCGGCCAGTGGACCGTGTGGGAAGGCTACGCGGCCGCGAAGCTGTTCAAAGCCGGTCTGCGCTCCAACAACATCGACCCGAACGCGCGTCACTGCATGGCGTCGGCGGTGGTCGGCTTTATGCGTACCTTCGGTATGGATGAGCCGATGGGCTGCTATGACGATATCGAGCAAACCGATGCGTTCGTGCTGTGGGGCTCTAATATGGCGGAGATGCACCCGATCCTGTGGTCGCGCATCACCAACCGTCGCCTGTCCGATCCGAACGTGACCGTGGCGGTCCTGTCGACCTTCCAGCACCGCAGCTTTGAGCTGGCGGATAACGGCATGGTCTTTACCCCGCAGAGCGACCTGGCGATCCTTAACTACATCGCCAACTACATTATTCAAAACAACGCGGTTAACGAGTCGTTCTTTAAACAGCACGTCAATCTGCGTCGCGGCGCAACGGACATCGGCTACGGCCTGCGCCCGAACCACCCGCTGGAAAAAGCCGCTAAAAATCCGGGTTCCGATGCCTCTGAGCCGATGACCTTTGACGAGTACAAAGCATTCGTCGCGGAATACACCCTGGAAAAAACCGCCGAAATGACCAGCGTGCCGAAAGATCAGCTGGAAGCGCTGGCGCAGCTGTATGCCGATCCGAAGAAGAAAGTGATTTCTTACTGGACCATGGGCTTCAACCAGCACACCCGCGGCGTGTGGGCCAACAACCTGGTGTACAACATCCACCTGCTGACCGGGAAAATCTCTCAGCCGGGCTGTGGGCCATTCTCTTTGACCGGCCAGCCGTCCGCCTGTGGCACCGCGCGCGAAGTGGGTACCTTTGCTCACCGTCTGCCGGCTGACATGGTGGTGACCAACGAGAAACACCGCGATATCACTGAAAAAATGTGGCAGCTCCCTGCCGGCACCATTCCGGCGAAAATTGGTCTCCACGCGGTCGCGCAGGACCGCGCCCTGAAAGACGGCAAGCTGAACGTTTATTGGGTTATGTGCAACAACAACATGCAGGCCGGGCCGAACATTAACCAGGAGCGTATGCCGGGTTGGCGGGATCCGCGCAACTTCGTGATCGTCTCCGATCCGTACCCGACCGTAAGCGCCCTGGCAGCGGATCTGATCCTGCCGACCGCCATGTGGGTCGAAAAAGAGGGCGCCTTCGGCAACGCCGAGCGCCGCACTCAGTTCTGGCGTCAGCAGGTACAGGCACCGGGCGAAGCCAAATCCGACCTGTGGCAGTTAGTGACCTTCGCAAAACGCTTCAAAGTGGAAGAGGTGTGGCCGGAAGAATTGCTGTCCCAGAAGCCGGAATACCGTGGCAAAACTTTGTTCGACGTGCTGTTTGCTAACGACAACGTCAAGAAATTCCCGGTAAGCGAACTGGCGGAAGACCAGTTGAACGATGAATCCCGCGAGCTGGGCTTCTATCTGCAAAAAGGTCTGTTCGAAGAGTACGCCGCTTTCGGGCGCGGCCACGGCCACGACCTGGCGCCGTTCGACGATTACCACAAAGCGCGCGGTCTGCGCTGGCCGGTGGTCGACGGTAAAGAAACCCAGTGGCGCTACAGCGAAGGCCACGACCCGTATGTGAAAGCGGGCGAGGGCTACAAATTCTACGGCAAGCCGGATGGCAAAGCGGTGATTTTCGCGCTGCCGTTCGAGCCGGCGGCGGAAGCGCCGGATAAAGAATACGATCTGTGGCTGTCTACCGGCCGCGTACTGGAGCACTGGCACACCGGCAGTATGACCCGCCGCGTGCCGGAACTGCACCGCGCGTTCCCGGAAGCCGTGCTGTTTATCCATCCGCTGGACGCGCAGTCTCGCGGCCTGCGTCGCGGCGACAAAGTGAAAGTCGTTTCCCGTCGCGGCGAGCTGGTTTCCATTGTGGAAACCCGTGGACGTAACCGTCCGCCGCAGGGGCTGGTGTACATGCCGTTCTTCGACGCCGCGCAGCTGGTTAACGTACTGACCCTCGACGCCACTGACCCGCTCTCTAAAGAGACGGACTTCAAGAAGTGCGCCGTGAAGGTTGAGAAGGTGTAACCACCGTGGCCAGGGAAAACGCACCACGACCGGCTCGCCGCCGCTTCCTGCGCGATATGGCGCGGGCGGCGGGCGGATTAACCGCCGTCGCCGTGGTGCTGGGGCTTGGACAGCAGCGTAGCCACGCCACGGGGGTGCGGTTACGCCCGCCCGGCGCGCTGGGCGAGCCGGGGTTCTCCCGCGCTTGCGTGCGCTGCGGGCAATGCGTTCAGGCCTGCCCTTACGACACGCTCAAGCTGGCGACGCTGGCGTCCGGCCCTGAGGCGGGTACGCCCTATTTCGTGGCGCGGGATATTCCGTGCGAAATGTGTGAAGACATTCCGTGCGCCAAAGCTTGCCCCAGCGGCGCGTTAGATAAAGAGATCGCCTCGATTGACGATGCGCGCATGGGGATCGCCGTTCTGCTCGATCAGGAAAACTGCCTTAACTTCCAGGGCCTGCGTTGTGATGTCTGTTACCGGGTTTGCCCGTCGATTGACACCGCCATCACCCTGGAACTGGAGCGCAATGCCCGTACCGGCAAACACGCGCGTTTCCTGCCGACGGTGCACAGCGATGCCTGCACCGGCTGCGGGAAATGCGAGAAAGCCTGCGTGCTGGAACAGGCCGCCATCAAAGTGCTGCCGCTGGATCTGGCGCGCGGCGAGCTGGGGCATCACTACCGTTTCGGTTGGCTGGAGGGAAACCATGGCAAATCGTAAACAGGACGCCGGGCGCGATGCGCTGGCGGTAAAAGGGGTGTTTGGCGCTTACGGCTGGCTGATGGCGCGTCGCGTGACGCAACTGCTGGTGCTGGCGCTGTTCCTGAGCGGTCCGTGGTTCGGGGTGTGGATCTTACGCGGCAACTACAGCAGCAGCCTGCTGCTGGATACAGTGCCGTTAAGCGATCCGCTAATGATTGCCCAAAGCCTGTTGAGCGGTCATCTGCCCGGCGTGCTGGCATTACTCGGCGGCGTGCTGATTCTGGCGCTGTACAGCCTGGCGGGAAAACGGCTGTTTTGCAGCTGGATCTGCCCGGTGAATCCGTTAACCGATCTGGCCGCCTGGCTGCGCCGCCGCTTCGACATCACCCCGTCCGCCACGCTGCCGCGCTGGCTGCGTTATCTGGTGCTGGCGATGGTGCTGTTCGCCAGCGCGCTCACCGGTTCGCTGCTGTGGGAGTGGGTGAATCCGGTGTCGCTGATGGGGCGCGGAGTGATCTTCGGCTTCGGCGCGGGGATCTGGCTGCTGCTGGCGCTGTTTCTGTTCGATCTGCTGGTGGTGGAGCACGGCTGGTGCGGCCACGTGTGCCCGGTCGGCGCGATGTACGCGCTGGCGGGGCAAAAAGGTGTGTTTACAGTGAGTGCGGCGGGTCGTGAACGTTGTACGCGTTGTATGGATTGTTTTCACGTTTGCCCGGAGCCGCAGGTTTTACGGTCGCCGGTGCTGAATAAGGAAAGCCCGGTAGAGATTTCGGATCGCGATTGCATGACCTGCGGTCGCTGCGTCGATGTCTGTGCTGAAAAGGTTTTAAAAATGACAACAAGATGGAGTTCGGGAGCAAAATCATGAAAAGCCAAGTCCTGAAAAATGGATTCTTTCCCTGGATGACCGCATTGATGCTGTTAATAAGCGGTGCGGCGTGGGCGGCGGATTCGGTGGACTTTACACAGTCGCCGGAAGTGTCGGGCACGCAGGAGGGCTCCATACGTATGCCTAAACAGCAAGAGAAAATGGCGCTGAATTACGTAAACCAACCGCCGATGATCCCCCATAGCGTGGACGGGTATCAGATCACCACCAATACCAACCGCTGCCTGCAATGTCACGGTGTCGAGCACTACCGGACCACCGGCGCGCCGCGTATCAGCCCGACCCACTTTATGGACAGCGACGGCAAAGTGCTTTCTGGTGTAGCGCCGCGTCGTTATTTCTGCCTGCAATGCCATGTGCCGCAAACCGACGCGCCGGCCATCATTGAAAACACCTTCACGCCTTCGAAAGGCTTTGGTCAGTGAGGGATGATATGGAAAAACAACGTAAACCTGGCCTGATCCGCCGGATCTGGCAGTGGTGGCGACGTCCGAGCCGTCTGGCGCTCGGTACGCTGCTGCTTATCGGCTTCGCGGCGGGGATTATCTTCTGGGGCGGCTTCAATACCGGTATGGAAAAAGCCAACACCGAAGAGTTCTGCATTAGCTGCCATGAAATGCGCAATAACGTCTATCAGGAGTATATGGAGACGGTGCACTACAACAACCGCAGCGGCGTGCGCGCCACCTGCCCGGATTGCCACGTGCCGCACGAGTGGGGCCCGAAAATGATCCGTAAAATCAAGGCCAGTAAAGAGCTGTACGGCAAGATTTTCGGCGTGATCGATACCCCCGCCAAGTTTGAAGATCACCGTTTAGAGATGGCGCAAAACGAGTGGCGGCGAATGCAGGGGAACAACTCGCAAGAGTGCCGCAACTGCCATAACTTCGATTATATGGATTTCACCGCCCAGAAAACGGTGGCCGCTAAAATGCACGACCAGGCCATCAAGGAAGGGAAAACCTGTATCGACTGTCATAAAGGCATCGCCCATAAACTCCCGGATATGAGCGAAGTGAAGCACGGCTTCTGATGCTACTGAGCCGCCCGCAACGGGCGGCTTTTTTTCTGCGCTTTTCGACGTACACTAGACGCCTGTCTTTCCGAGCTGGTGATAAATGTGTCGCTAAAAATCAACGTTATTAAAGATAAAGTCCTTTCCGATAATTACTTCATTCTGCGCAATGTCACCTATGAAATTGCTCACGGCGATAAACCGCCAGTGCGTCATAAACGCGAAGTCTATGACCGGGGCAATGGCGCAACGATCCTGCTGTATAACCGTGATAAAAAAACCGTGGTGCTCACCCGCCAGTTTCGTATCGCCACTTACGTCAACGGCAATCAGGACGGATTGCTGATCGAGGCCTGCGCCGGCCTGCTGGATGACGATGAGCCGGAAGTGTGCGCCCGTAAAGAAGCCATCGAAGAGACCGGCTTTGAGGTGGGCGAGGTGGAGAAAGTGTTTGAGCTGTATATGTCGCCGGGCGGTGTCACGGAGCTGATTTCGTTTTACTTTGCCGAATATGATGATTCCCAGCGCGCCAACGCGGGCGGCGGCATCGATGATGAAGATATCGAGGTGCTGGAAATTCCGTTCAGTCGTGCAATGGAAATGATGAAAACCGGTGAAATACGCGATGGAAAAACGGTGATTTTGTTACAGCTTCTGGCGATGCGTAACATTATGTCTTGATATACAGGCGGTTATGTTGCACAAAATTAGAATAAAGCTATCCGAAAAATCTGATTGAGTGATGGCTCGTGGGGAACGAAGATAGGCGCGGAGAGTATTCTCTGTTTTCCTTTTTCGTCAGGGTACCGGTCCTCATGTTGCTACGCGTCTTACTGCTGGTCATAACGAGCCTGTTTTGGGCTGCGCACGCTTTTGCCGCTCCGGTGCAAAAGCAATTCGATGACTGGCAGGTCACCTGCAACAATCAAAATTTCTGCAAAGCCCGCAATACCGGCAATCACGATGGACTGGTGATGACCCTGAGCCGTAGCGCGGGCGCGCACACCGATGTGGAAATGCGTATCGAGAAGGGCAGTTTTTCAAAGCCCGCCAGCGATGCGCAGCCCATCGCCCCGCGCCTGCTGCTCGACGATAAACCGTTTTTCCCTACCGGCGCGAAATGGCAAATTACGCCCCGCCGGTTAATCAATAATGAACAGCTCACCATCACCGCTTTCCTGGCGCAAATCCAAAACGCCAGGCAGATCACGCTCGCAGGCGATGCCGGGAAAATTTCCCTGGCAGGACTGAAAGAGGCGGTCACTTTTATCGATACCCAGCAAAAGCGCGTGGGCAACGAAACCGCGTGGGTCGCTAAAGGGGATGAGCCGCCGCTCAACGTGCCGCCAGCGCCTGCCCTGAAAGCCGTGGCGGTGAAGAACCCCACGCCCACCCCGCTGGGTAAAGAAGAGCTTAACGAACTGCTCGACTACGGCGGCTGGCAGATGAATAACACCCAATGTTCCCTGGATCCGATGCGCCGCGAAGTGCGGGTTTACGCGCTGACCGACGATAAGGCGCTGATGATCATCAACTGCGAGATGGGTGCCTATAACATGGTGGATTTAGCCTGGCTGGTGGATCGTAAGAAACCGCTGAGTGCCCGGGCGATTCGCCTGCGCCTGCCGTTTTCGCCCGCCAGTCAAACTACGGATGTCGAACTGATGAACGCCAGTTTTGACGAGCGCACCCGTGAACTGGTGACGCTGGCGAAAGGGCGTGGCAAAGGCGACTGCGGCGTATCCACGCGCTGGCGCTACGACGGCCAGCGTTTCCGGCTGGTGAAATACGCTGAAGAGCCGAGCTGTGACGACTGGAACACGCCGGATGCGTGGCCGACGCTATGGGTCACAAAGTAACCGGCTTTACCTGCCATAACCGGAGCGCTATATTCTTGCTGCGCAATTGAGCGCGTAAGGATAAAAGCAAAATGAAAAGGATTCTGGCAGCGCTTGTGCTGTTAACCACCGCGTCGGCAAACGCCGCTATCACCCCGCAAATCGAGCAACAAATCAACGCTCTGGTCGACCGCTGGAACGACTATAAAATCAACCGAGAGCAAATCGCGCCCGAATCCCTCTATGCCGATAGTGTCGACTTTTATGGTACCACCCTGACGTTATCCGACGTGGCCAAACAAAATGCGGAATTTGCCAAAAAAAATGACGGTTTCAGGCAAACCATCGTCAGCGGCGTTACGCTTGAAGAGCCTGACGATGATCAACCCGGGTTAAAAGTCACCTTTGTTAAACAGGCGGGGCTGAGCGGCGGGGAAGATCGCAATTATCCCGCCGAATTAAAAGTGATCCCCGTAAAAAACGGCTGGCGGATTGCGGCTGAAACCGACTGGATCACGCTAAAGAACCAGGGAAAGGGCGACGGGTTAGTGGCTCAGGGGAAATTCGACGGCGCACATAAAGGCTATGCGTGGGTTACTGCGCAGGATCCAAGAACCGGCGGAACCTGTCACGAAGAGGCGGATGTGATGTGTCAGTGCCAGCTCTGGCATAGCGACCCGGATATTCAACCAGTCAATATTCCCCAGTGTATCGGCGCTGGCGTTGGGACGCTCTCCGGGCTGGATGGTTCGCAACGTGACCGCGTATTGCTTTATCCTGACTGGTGGACCAGCGGCTGGCGGGTTTCCTACCTGTATGATATTCAGCAGGGACTATGGATAATGGCTATCCCTTCTTTTCAGACCCAGGTCGATGTCCTTGAATCTCTGGGTGACCAGCCTTTAATCTCGCCAGTTCCGCAAAAACCGGGCTTTGTAAGGGTCATCAGCGCAGAGTTTAATGAAGAGGAAGGCGGAGGGAAGGCAAAAGAGCTGATTGTTCCTCTGCGTAAGCTGGAATAATACAATCCCGCCCTTGAGCGTAAACAACAAGGGCCAAAGTAACTGGCCCTTGTTTACCGTAACGCCCTGTACAGCGCTGTCTGGTCGTTACTTCCTGATGACGCTTTTCGCTTTCTTAACCACATTCTCCGCCGTAAAGCCGAAGAACGGGAACAGCTTCTCGGCAGGGGCCGATTCGCCGTAGCTGGTCATCCCGACAATCGCGCCATCAATACCCACGTACTTATACCAGTAGTCGGCAATCCCGGCTTCCACCGCTACGCGGGCGCGCACCTCGCGCGGCAATACCGATTCTTTATAGCCTTCATCCTGGGCTTCAAACACATCGGTTGACGGCAGCGACACCACGCGTACTTTGTGCCCTTCATCAGTGAGCGTTTTCGCCGCCTGCACGGTGATTTCCATTTCTGAACCGGTGGCGATCAGGATCAAGTCCGGCTGGCCGTCGCAGTCTTGCAGCACATAACCGCCTTTGGCGATGGCGTCGATCTGCTCCGCAGAGCGATCCATCTGGGCGAGGTTCTGGCGCGACAGGATCAGCGCCGTCGGCCCGTTGTGGCGCTCAATCGCCGCTTTCCACGCCACGGCGGCTTCTACCTGGTCGCAGGGACGCCAGGTGCTGAAGTTCGGGGTTAAACGCAGGCTGGCCAGTTGTTCCACGGCCTGGTGCGTCGGGCCATCTTCGCCAAGACCGATGGAATCATGGGTATAGACCATGATTTGCCGCGCTTTCATCAGCGCCGCCATACGCGCCGCGTTACGGGCGTACTCGACAAACATCAGGAAAGTGGCGGTGTACGGCACAAATCCGCCGTGATGGGCGATACCGTTGGCGATGGCGGTCATGCCGAATTCGCGCACGCCGTAATGGATATAGTTGCCCGCTTCATCTTCTTTCAGCGATCGGGAGCCGGACCAGATGGTAAGGTTGCTCGGCGCCAGGTCAGCGGAGCCGCCCAGCAGTTCCGGCAGGATCGGGCCGTAAGTGTTCAGCGCGTTTTGCGAGGCCTTACGGGTGGCGATTTTCGCCGGTTCCGCCTGAAGTTTTTTAATGTACGCTGCGGTGGTTTCCTGCCAGTTCTCCGGCATCCCGCCGCTCATCCGGCGCTCAAATTCCGCAGCCAGTTCCGGGTGGGCTTGTTTATAGGCGGCGAACTTCTCATTCCAGGCCTGCTCGGCTTTACCCCCGGCTTCACGGGCATCCCATTGTTGATAGATCTCTTTGGGGATCTCAAACGCCGGATGGTCCCAGCCCAGCTGTTTACGGGCCAGCGCCACTTCCTGTTCACCCAGCGCCGCGCCGTGGGACTCTTCCTTACCGGCTTTGTTCGGCGAACCGAAACCGATAATGGTGCGGCACATAATCAGCGACGGTTTATCAGTTACCGCTTTGGCTTCCTCGATGGCCTTTTTCACGGCATCCGGGTTATGACCGTCGATATCCGGGATCACATGCCAGTGATAAGCCTCGAAGCGCTTCGCGGTGTCGTCGGTAAACCAGCCTTCGGTTTCGCCGTCAATTGAGATGCCGTTATGGTCATAAAAGCCAATCAGCTTGCCCAGCCCCAGCGTGCCCGCCAGCGAACACACTTCATGGGAGATGCCTTCCATCAGGCAGCCATCGCCCATAAATACCCAGGTGTAGTGGTCGACAATCTCGTGATCCGGCTGGTTAAACTGCGCCGCCAGCGTGCGCTCGGCAATCGCCAGACCTACCGCATTCGCCAGCCCCTGGCCGAGCGGCCCGGTGGTGGTTTCAACGCCCGGGGTATAGCCAATTTCCGGGTGGCCCGGGGTTTTGGAGTGCAACTGGCGGAAGTTTTTCAACTCCTCAATCGGCAGGTCGTAGCCGGAGAGGTGCAGCAGGCTGTACAGCAGCATGGACGCGTGACCGTTGGACAAAATAAACCGGTCGCGATCGTACCAGGCCGGGTTGCTGGGGTTGTGCTTCAGGAAATCGTTCCACAACACTTCCGCGATATCCGCCATCCCCATCGGGGCACCGGGATGCCCCGAATTGGCCTTTTGTACGGCGTCCATACTGAGTGCGCGGATAGCGTTAGCGAGCGCTTGTCGAGACATAGAGTTCTCCATGGCTGATAAAGGGGTTAACCCGTTATTTTTCAATGTAAAAGCATTACGATTTTGCGGCGAGCAGATCCTCGAGTTTGCGCTGGTCAACGGCAAACGACCGGATGCCTTCCGCTAATTTTTCTACCGCCATTGCGTCCTGGTTATGCTCCCAGCGGAATTCCGCTTCAGTCATCGGAGCCGGGCGTTTAAAGGTTTGCGCTGTGGGGATCAGTTTGCGCTGTACGGTTTCTTCGCTGGCCTGAAGCTGTTTTAACAAATCAGGCGAGATGGTCAGCCGGTCGCAGCCTGCCAGCGCCAGGATCTGCTCGGTGCGGCGAAAGCTCGCCCCCATCACGATGGTCTCGTAGCGATGCTGTTTGTAATAGTCATAGATATTGCGCACCGATTTCACGCCCGGATCTTCCTCAACCACGTAGGGGTCCATCGGCTTACGGGCCTGATACCAGTCGTAAATGCGCCCGACAAACGGCGACACCAGGTAAACGCCCGCTTCGGCGCAGGCGCGCGCCTGGGCAAAGGAAAACAGCAGCGTCAGGTTGCAGTGAATGCCTTCTTTTTCCAGCTCTTCTGCGGCGCGGATACCTTCCCAGGTGGACGCGAGTTTGATCAGGATCCGTGATTTATCCACGCCCTGTTCGGCGTACAGCGCCACCAGACGGCGGGCTTTTTCAATGCTTTTTTGCTTATCAAATGAGAGCCGCGCATCCACTTCGGTTGACACGCGCCCAGGAACACTTTTCAGAATTTCTGCGCCAATGTTGACGGCCAGTTTGTCGCAGGCTTCGGCAATTTGCTGTTCCTGGGTATCGCCACGGGATTTGCCGTAGCGTAAGGCGTCTTCAACCAGCGGCTTATAGGCCTCAAGGGCGGCGGCTTTCAATAACAGCGAGGGGTTGGTGGTGGCGTCTTCCGGTTGATAATGACGAATCGACTCAATATCGCCGCTATCGGCCACGATGGTGGTGAACTGTTTGATACCTTCTAGTTGGTTCATGAAATTTACTCCTTTGTATACAAATGCTTATCAGAGAGCTTCCCGGCGCTCCCTTAAACAAGAAACCAAGTGCATAACAAAAAAGCATAGCAGACAGGCATGGCATTGCCTGGCGCAGCAGGTAACATAGTCTCTATAAATTGCTAACAATCTTTGCCATACATTGATGATACTTTGGCAACGTTCAAAGTTTGTAAGCCGTCGAAGGGCCATACTATGGCCCACTTAAAAAAGGGCGCGGTACGCATTGCCCTCCAGTCACTTCCCAGAACGTAAGGTAAAGGACCAGAAAAATGGATGAACAGTTGAAACAAAGTGCCCTCGATTTCCACGAGTTTCCGGTACCAGGGAAAATTCAGGTTTCTCCAACCAAACCGCTCGCCACCCAGCGCGACCTGGCGCTGGCCTATTCGCCAGGCGTCGCCGCACCCTGTCTGGAGATCGAAAAAGATCCGCTGGCGGCCTTTAAATACACGGCGCGCGGCAACCTGGTGGCGGTTATCTCCAACGGCACCGCAGTGCTGGGCCTTGGCAACATTGGCGCGCTGGCCGGTAAACCGGTAATGGAAGGCAAGGGCGTCCTGTTCAAAAAATTTGCCGGTATCGACGTCTTTGATATCGAAGTGGATGAACTGGACCCGGATAAATTTATTAACGTCGTTGCCGCGCTGGAGCCGACGTTCGGCGGCATCAACCTTGAAGATATCAAAGCGCCGGAATGTTTCTATATCGAGCAGCAGCTGCGTGAGCGCATGAATATTCCGGTGTTCCATGACGATCAGCATGGCACGGCGATCATCAGTACCGCCGCGATTCTTAACGGCCTGCGCGTAGTGGAAAAAAATCTCTCTGACGTGCGCATGGTGGTGTCGGGGGCAGGGGCGGCGGCGATTGCCTGTATGAACCTGCTGGTGGCGTTGGGAATGCAGAAGCACAATATCGTGGTGTGCGACTCTAAAGGCGTCATCTATAAAGATCGCGAGCCGAACATGGCGGAAACCAAAGCGGCTTACGCGGTAGAAGATGACGGCAAACGTACCCTCGATGATGTGGTCGACGGCGCGGATATCTTCCTCGGTTGTTCTGGCCCGAAAGTGCTGACGCCAGAGATGGTCAAAAAAATGGCCCGCGCGCCGCTGATCCTGGCGCTGGCTAACCCGGAACCGGAAATTCTGCCGCCGCTGGCGAAAGAAGTGCGTCCGGACGCGATTATCTGTACCGGTCGCTCCGACTATCCTAACCAGGTAAACAACGTGTTGTGCTTCCCGTTCATCTTCCGTGGCGCGCTGGACGTGGGCGCAACCGCTATCAACGAAGAGATGAAACTGGCGGCGGTCCACGCCATTGCCGAGCTGGCCCATGCGGAGCAGAGCGAAGTGGTGGCCTCGGCGTATGGCGATCAGGACCTGAGCTTTGGCCCGGAATACATCATCCCGAAACCGTTCGACCCGCGCTTGATCGTCAAGATCGCGCCGGCGGTGGCGAAAGCGGCGATGGAGTCCGGCGTGGCGACTCGTCCTATTCAGGATTTTGATGCCTATATCGATAAGCTCACCGAGTTTGTCTACAAAACCAACCTGTTTATGAAGCCGATCTTCTCCCAGGCGCGTAAAGATCCGAAACGCGTGGTACTGACCGAAGGGGAAGATAATCGCGTCCTGCACGCGACCCAGGAGCTGATTACCCTCGGCCTGGCGAAGCCGATCCTGGTAGGCCGCCCGAGCGTCATCGAGATGCGTATCCAGAAACTCGGTTTGCAGATCAAAGCGGGCGTTGATTTCGAGATCGTGAATAACGAATCCGATCCGCGCTTTAAAGAGTACTGGAACGAGTACTACAACATCATGAAGCGCCGCGGCATAACCCAGGAGCAGGCGCAGAAAGCGGTGATCGGCAATACCACCGTGATCGGCGCCATCATGGTGCACCGCGGTGAAGCGGATGCGATGATTTGCGGCACCATCGGTGATTACCATGAGCATTTCAGCGTGGTGCAGCAGATCTTCGGCTATCGCGATGGCGTGAAAGCGGCGGGGGCGATGAACGCGTTGCTGCTGCCGAGCGGCAACACCTTTATCACCGATACCTACGTCAACGACGATCCGACCCCGGAACAACTGGCGGAAATCGCCATTATGGCGGCGGAAACCGTGCGTCGTTTTGGTATTGAGCCGAAAGTGGCGCTGCTGTCGCACTCTAATTTTGGTTCCTCCAACTCCCCGGCGGCGACCAAAATGCGTCAAACTCTGGAGCTGGTACGCGAGCGCGCGCCGGACCTGATGATCGACGGCGAAATGCACGGCGATGCGGCGCTGATTGAAAGCATCCGCAATGAACGGATGCCGGACAGCCCGCTGAAAGGCTCTGCCAATATCCTGGTGATGCCGAACGTGGAAGCGGCGCGTATCAGCTACAACCTGCTGCGCGTTTCCAGTTCAGAAGGCGTGACCGTGGGGCCGGTGCTGATGGGCGTGGCGAAGCCGGTACACGTATTGACACAAATCGCGTCGGTGCGGCGTATCGTCAATATGGTGGCGCTGGCGGTGGTGGAAGCGCAGACCAATCCGCTGTGATCCTGCCTTGAAAAGAAAATCAGACGCCGCGGCGTCTGATTTTTTTATGGCTTCAGCCACTCTTTGACCTGAATGAACTCGCTGAGCGCCGCTTCGGGGCTGCCTGCTTCGGGCTGGAAATTGTACTCCCAGCGCACCAGCGGCGGCATCGACATCAATATCGACTCGGTGCGCCCGCCGGTTTGCAGACCAAACAGCGTGCCGCGATCCCACACCAGATTAAACTCCACATAGCGGCCCCGGCGATAAAGCTGGAAATCGCGCTCGCGCTCGCCCCACGCCAGTGCTTTACGGCGTTCGACGATGGGCAGATACGCATCCAGATAGCCCTGGCCTACCGCCTGAATAAAGGCGAAGCAACGCGCAAAATCCGGGGTGTTGAGGTCATCGAAGAACAGACCGCCGATGCCGCGCGGCTCGTTGCGGTGTTTCAGGAAGAAGTAATCATCGCACCACTTCTTGTAGCGTGGGTAAACGTCCTCGCCAAACGGCGCGCACAGATCCCGAGCGGTACGGTGCCAGTGCACCGCATCCTCTTCAAAACCGTAATAGGGCGTTAAATCGAAACCGCCACCGAACCACCACACTGGCTCGGCATTGGGCTTTGTGGCGATAAAAAACCGCACGTTGGCATGGCTGGTAGGAACATACGGATTGCGCGGATGCACCACCAGTGAAACGCCCATGGCCTCGAAGCTGCGTCCCGCCAGCTCCGGACGGTGCGCGGTGGCGGAAGCGGGCAGGGCATCGCCGTAGACATGGGAAAAGTTGACCCCTGCCTGCTCGAACACCCCGCCGTCGCGCAATACCCGGCTGCGTCCGCCGCCGCCCGCATCGCGCTGCCAGTTATCTTCAATAAAGTCTGCGCCGTCGATGGCGCTAAGCTGCTGGCAAATCCTGTCCTGCAAACCCAGCAAAAACTGCTTAACCGCTGAAATATCCGGCGTCATGGCTTAGCCTCGTTTGGAGTGGGCTTTGTGGTTATCAAACCAGTTGAAGTAGCTGATCACCCCGCTGGCGATGGCGTTGGCGATTTTCTGGCGAAACGCCTGAGTGCCCAGCAACCGCTCCTCTTCAGGGTTGGTGATAAACGAGGTTTCCACCAGCACTGACGGCACCGACGGGGATTTCAGCACCACAAACGCCGCCTGCTCGGTGGAGCGGCTGTGCAGACGATGTACCGGCTTAATCTGGCGCAAAATATGCGATCCCAGCGTCAGGCTGTTTTTGATGGTGTCGGTTTGCACCAGGTCGAACAGCACCTGTTGCAGATACTGGTCTTTATGCTTCACCTTGCTGCCCGCCACGTCATCCGCGGCGTTCTCGCGCTCGGAGAGATATTTCGCCATGGCGCTACTGGCCCCGCGATTCGACAGGGCAAACACCGACGCACCTGCCGCGGACGGGTTGGTAAAGCCGTCGGCGTGGATCGACATAAACAGGTCTGCGCCATGTTTATGGGCGATTTCCACGCGATCGTATAGCGGGATAAAGGTGTCGCCGCTGCGGGTCAACCGGGCGTCAATGCCTTTGCTCTTGAGAATGTTGCGCACGTTTTTAGCAATCGCCAACACCACGTGCTTTTCTTTTGAGCCATTAGCGCCAATCGCGCCGGTATCAATACCGCCATGGCCCGGATCGAGCACCACGACGCGGCGCGCGCCGGATTTTTTCTTCGCCGGGCTATGCCCGTTGGACGTTTTCAGCGCTTTGCTCTCTTCCCGGGCAAAGGCTTTGTTCACACCTGAAAGGGTCAGGGCGGCGAGGCCAGTCAACAGCATCTGGCGCCTGGTGAGTTTGGTAAATTTTATCGTGCTCATGCGGCCTGAATGTCGGTTAGAACAAAAGTGTAGAGTTATAGCTTACCGTGGATGTCCGCACGACCTTCTATGATAAGAAAAGTTTTACGGTTCGTTTCAGACAACGACGGGGGCGTTATTATGCCATCAACCGTGAAGTTTTGGGCCGGGATATTGGCTATTAACGCCGTTAACGCCATAATCACGGTTTTTATTCCATAAATAATGGGGAATACCATGGAGATACGCGTTTTTCGCCAGGACGATTTCGAGGAAGTGATCACCCTGTGGGAACGTTGCGACTTGCTTCGCCCCTGGAACGACCCGGAAATGGATATCGAGCGCAAGATCAATCACGACGTGTCGCTGTTCCTGGTGGCGGAAGTGGCCGGGGAGATCGTCGGTACGGTGATGGGGGGTTATGATGGGCATCGCGGCTCCGCGTATTATCTCGGCGTGCATCCTGAATTCCGCGGGCGCGGTATCGCCAATGCGCTGCTCAGCCGTCTGGAAAAGAAACTGATCGCGCGCGGTTGCCCGAAGCTTCAACTGCTCATCCGTGAAGAAAATGATGTGGTGCTCGGCATGTATGAACGTCTCGGCTACGAGCACCAGGATGTATTAAGCCTGGGTAAACGGCTTATCGAGGACGAAGAGTATTAACAACCCGCCGGGTGGCGGGTTGTTGGTTTAACCCTTAGTCACTTTCTTAACGTCGATTTCTACTGAGTTCCAGTCTTTATCCACTTCACCTTCGAGACGCACTTTGTCGTTCGGGGTGATGGAGACGCCGCCCCAGTTATTGTCGTCAATATCGACATTGACGGTGCCTGTACTATCGCGGAATTCATACAGCTCTTTACCAACCTTACGAACAATATTGCCTTCCAGCACTACCCACGCGTCATCTCGCAGGCCTTTGGCCTGTTCGACCGTGGTGGTGGCGGCGTCCGGGCCGACGAAACCGCCTTTCTGGGTGTTTTGCGTGGTCTGGCTGTTTTGGGTTTTGCTGGCGTCCGGCCCGCTAAATCCGCCAGCCTGCTGGGCGAAGGCCGTAACGCTGAACAACAAACCTGCCGCGATGGATGCGGCGACAAATGCTTTTTTCATATCAATCTCCATTTGTGATGAGGCAGAGAATTTTGTCTTAAACACAATGCCAGTGACATAATTCTCGCTCAGATGACTCATCTGTCCAGGACCTATACATGTTTTTACCAAACGACTATGACACCCATGGGCGATTGAAATTGCCGGTTTTTTTCTGGCTGGTGTTACTGTTACAAGCCAGGACCTGGGTGCTGTTTGTGGCGGCGGGCGCATCCCGCGAGCAGGGCGAGGCGCTGCTGCGGCTGTTTTATCCGGACAGCGACATGTTCTGGCTGGGGCTGCTACCGGGCATTCCGGCGGTGCTGGCGTTTCTGCTGAGCGGCAGACGAGGGCGCTGGCCGACGCTCTGGGCGGCGTGGCGCTGGGTGCTGATCGCCGCGCAGTGCGGGTTGCTGGTATGGCAAATCGCCCTGGCGTTGAGCGAAGAGGCGCTCAGCGGCATCACCCTGGCGCTAATGGTGCTTGATGTGGTGGCGCTGGTCTGGCTGCTGACCAATCCACGGTTAAAGGCCTGTTTTTCACCTTCTGATGAGTAAACCAGGCACTTTTCGGCCCTGCGGGACTCCAAGCTGGGTCGTTTTTAAAAAAGGAATCGCGAATGAAACTGCGTCTGCTGGTGTGTGCGGCACCGCTCTTACTTGCCGGGTGTTCAACCCTTTCCGGTATGAACTGGGGGGCGATGAACCCCGTTAACTGGTTTAGCTCCTCTGTAGAGGTCTCTGAAAATGGCGTTGGTGATATTACCGCCAGCACGGCGATGGACGAGAAAGCCATTGCCGAGGGTCTTGACGGCGATTACCGCTTACGTAGCGGGATGAAAACCGCCAACGGCAATATTGTGCGCTATTACGAAGCGCTGAAAGGCGACACGCTGGCGATGGTGATCAACGGTGAAAACGGCACCGTCAGCCGCATTGAGGTGCTGGACCCGGATGTGGAAACCGCCAGCGGGGTGAAAATCGGCGCGGAATTCAGCTCTCTCTACAGCAAAGCCTACGGCGCGTGCCAGAAGGGCAGCGGCGATGACGCCAGCGCCGTTGAGTGTAAAGCGCCGGACAGCCAGCACATCGCCTATCTCTTTACCGGCGAGTGGCGCGGGCCGGAAGGATTGATGCCGTCTGATGACGCGTTAAAAAGCTGGAAGCTCAGCAAAATCATCTGGCGTCGTTAAACGCGACGATCTTGCGTCCGGGCAAGGCGCGGCGCGAAAAATCAGGTAAAATGCCGGGCATCTCTGGTCACGCTCCGTGGCCTCGTTTTCAGGAGGAGAGATGTCTCAGGTTCAAAGTGGCATTCTGCCCGAACATTGTCGCGCCGCGATTTGGATTGAAGCAAAAGTATCCGAAAATCTGGATGCGGTGCGCGCAGGCTGTAAAGCGTTTACCAGTAAACTCGCTGAGCTACAAACCGCGTTTCCCGACGCTCACTTAGGTGCGGTGATCGCTTTCGGGCACGACGTATGGCGCGATCTCAGCGGCGGCGTGGGCGGCGAAGAGTTGAAAAACTTCGCGCCGCTGGGCAAAGGCCTCGCCCCCGCCACTCAGCACGATCTGCTGATCCATATTCTGTCACTGCGCCACGACGTGAATTTTTCCGTGGCTCAGGCGGCCATTGCCGCCTTTGGCGACGCGATTAATGTCGTGGAAGAAACCCACGGTTTCCGCTGGGTAGAAGACCGCGATCTCAGCGGCTTTGTTGACGGCACCGAAAACCCGGCCGGGGATGAGGTACGCCGCAGCGTTGCGGTGATTAACGACGGCGTGGAAGCGGGCGGCAGCTATGTGTTGGTACAGCGCTGGGAGCACAATCTCAAACAGCTGAACCGGATGAGCGTACCGGATCAGGAGATGATGATTGGCCGCACCAAACAGGATAACCAGGAGATCGACGGCGACGAACGTCCGGCGACCTCGCACCTGACGCGCGTCGACCTTAAAGAGAACGGCAAAGGGCTGAAGATTGTCCGCCAGAGCCTGCCTTACGGCACCGCCAGCGGCACCCACGGCCTTTATTTCTGCGCCTACTGCGCCACGCTGCATAATATCGAACAGCAACTGCGGAGCATGTTCGGCGACCTGGACGGCAAACGCGATGCCATGCTGCGTTTCACCAAACCGGTGACCGGCGGCTACTACTTCGCGCCATCGCTGGAACGCATCAACAGTTTGTAATCCCTGCACAGCGCGGTTTTCTGCCGCGCTTATTCTCTTTTCGACTTCCAAATCACCAAACGGTATATAAAAGCGTTACTGCTTTAACACCCGTTATAAATAAACTGAGGCCAGGATCGTCATCACATTTATAAGGGTGCGTAATGGCCGTTAAATCAGCGAAAAAAATTTGCAGTGCGCTTGCAGTCCTGGTGTTAGCTGGCCCTGCGCAGGCAACTGAATTACTGAACAGTTCTTACGATGTGTCTCGCGAGCTGTTTGCCGCGCTTAACACGCCGTTCGAGGCGCAGTGGGCGCAGGAAAACAACGGCGATAAGCTGACCATCAAGCAGTCCCACGCCGGTTCGTCAAAACAGGCGCTGGCGATTTTGCAGGGCTTAAAAGCAGACGTTGTAACTTATAACCAGGTGACCGACGTGCAGATCCTGCATGACAAAGGCAACCTGATCCCGGCGGACTGGCAGAGCCGTTTGCCGAACAACAGCTCGCCGTTCTACTCCACCATGGCGTTCCTGGTGCGTAAGGGCAACCCTAAAAACATCCACGACTGGAATGACCTGGTGCGTCCCGACGTGAAGCTGATTTTCCCGAACCCGAAAACCTCCGGTAACGCGCGTTACACCTATCTCGCCGCCTGGGGCGCTGCTGATAAAGCGGATGGTGGCGATAAAGTCAAAACCGAGCAGTTTATGACCCAGTTCCTGAAAAACGTTGAGGTGTTCGATACCGGCGGACGCGGCGCGACCACCACCTTCGTTGAGCGCGGCCTGGGCGACGTGCTGATTAGCTTTGAGTCGGAAGTGAACAACATCCGCAATCAGTACGCCAAAGAGGGCTTCGAAGTGGTGGTACCGAAGGTCAACGTGTTGGCCGAATTCCCGGTGGCCTGGGTGGATAAAAACGTCAAAGCCAACGGCACCGAGAAAGCGGCGAAGGATTACCTGAACTATCTGTACAGCCCGAAAGCGCAGACCATCATCACTGACTATTACTACCGCGTGAATAACCCGGACGTGATGGCGAAGCTGAAAGATAAATTCCCGCAGACGGAACTGTTCCGCGTGGAAGACCAGTTTGGCAACTGGCCGGACGTGATGAAAACCCATTTCAACAGCGGCGGCGAGCTGGACAAGCTGTTAGCGGCGGGGCGTAAGTAATGTTTGCAGTCTCTACCCGCCGGGTGCTGCCGGGCTTCACGTTAAGCCTGGGCACCAGCCTGCTGTTTGTGTGCCTGATTTTATTGTTGCCGTTAAGCGCGTTAGTGATGCAACTGTCCCAGATGAGCTGGGCGCAGTACTGGGACGTGGTAACTAACCCGCAGATGGTCGCCGCTTATAAAGTGACCCTGCTGTCGGCGGGCGTGGCGTCGATCTTTAACGGCGTGTTCGGCCTGCTGATGGCGTGGATTTTGACCCGTTACCGTTTTCCCGGACGCACCATTCTGGATGCGCTGATGGATTTGCCGTTTGCTCTGCCCACCGCCGTGGCGGGTTTGACCCTGGCATCGCTGTTTTCGGTCAACGGTTTGTACGGCGAATGGCTGGCGATGCTGGATATTAAAGTCACCTATACCTGGCTTGGGATCGCGGTGGCGATGGCGTTTACCAGTATCCCGTTTGTGGTGCGTACCGTGCAGCCGGTGCTGGAAGAGTTAGGCCCGGAATACGAAGAAGCGGCGGAAACCCTCGGGGCCAGCCGTTGGCAGAGCTTTACCCGCGTGGTGTTGCCGGAACTCTCTCCGGCGCTGATGGCGGGCGTGGCGCTGTCGTTTACCCGCAGTCTGGGCGAGTTTGGCGCGGTGATTTTTATCGCCGGCAACATCGCCTGGAAAACGGAAGTGACGTCGCTGATGATTTTCGTGCGTTTGCAGGAGTTTGATTACCCGGCCGCCAGCGCTATCGCCTCGGTGATCCTGGCCGCCTCGTTGCTGCTGCTGTTTGCTATCAACACATTGCAAAGTCGCTTTGGCCGACGCGTGGTAGGTCACTAATGGCGCAGGTTACAGAATTGAAAAGCTACGGTAAGCCCGGCATCAACTGGAGTAAATGGTTCCTGATTGGCACCGGCGTGCTGATCAGCGCCCTGATCCTGGTGGTGCCGATGGTGTATATCTTCGCCCAGGCGTTCAGCAAAGGGCTGATGCCGGTGCTGCAAAACCTGGCCGACCCGGACATGCTGCACGCCATCTGGCTGACGGTGCTGATCGCGCTGATCACCGTGCCGGTCAACCTGGTATTCGGCACGCTGCTGGCATGGCTGGTGACGCGCTTTAATTTTCCGGGCCGCCAGTTATTGTTGACCCTGCTGGATATCCCGTTTGCGGTCTCGCCGGTGGTGGCTGGTCTGGTGTATCTGCTGTTCTACGGCTCAAACGGCCCGCTCGGCGGCTGGCTGGGGGATAACGATCTACAGATAATGTTCGCCTGGCCGGGCATGGTGCTGGTGACCATTTTCGTCACCTGTCCGTTTGTGGTGCGCGAGCTGGTGCCGGTGATGCTCAGCCAGGGCAGCAACGAAGACGAAGCCGCGATTTTGCTGGGCGCGTCGGGCTGGCAGATGTTCCGCCGCGTCACGCTGCCTAATATCCGCTGGGCGTTATTGTATGGCGTGGTGCTGACCAACGCCCGCGCCATCGGCGAGTTTGGCGCGGTGTCGGTGGTGTCTGGCTCTATTCGCGGTGAGACGTTGTCGCTGCCGCTGCAAATCGAATTACTTGAGCAGGATTACAATGCGGTCGGCGCTTATACCGCCGCCGCGCTGCTGACGTTAATGGCAATTTTGACCCTGTTTTTAAAGAGTGCGTTGCAATGGCGTTTGCATCATCAGGAAAAACGCCAGCAACAGGAGAGCAATCATGAGCATTGAGATTTCCAGAATTAAAAAATCGTTTGGCCGCACCCAGGTGCTTAATGATATTTCTCTGGATATCCCCTCCGGCCAGATGGTGGCGCTGCTGGGGCCGAGCGGCTCCGGTAAAACCACGCTGCTGCGTATTATCGCGGGCCTGGAGCACCAGACCAGCGGGCATATCCGCTTCCACGGCACCGACGTGAGCCGTTTACACGCCCGCGACCGTAAAGTGGGCTTTGTGTTCCAGCATTACGCGCTGTTCCGCCATATGACGGTGTTCGACAATATCGCCTTTGGCCTGAGCGTGTTGCCAAAGCGCGAGCGCCCGAACGCCAGCGCGATCAAACAAAAAGTGACCCAACTGCTGGAGATGGTGCAGCTCGCTCATCTGGCGGACCGCTTCCCGGCCCAGCTTTCCGGTGGCCAGAAACAGCGTGTCGCGCTGGCGCGCGCCCTGGCCGTTGAGCCGCAAATCCTGCTGCTTGATGAACCCTTCGGAGCACTCGACGCGCAGGTGCGTAAAGAGCTGCGCCGCTGGCTGCGTCAATTGCATGAAGAACTGAAATTCACCAGCGTCTTCGTGACACACGATCAGGAAGAAGCCATGGAAGTGGCGGACCGGGTGGTGGTGATGAGCCAGGGCCATATCGAGCAGGCCGATGCGCCGGAGCGCGTCTGGCGCGAGCCGGAAACCCGCTTCGTGCTGGAGTTCCTCGGCGAAGTGAACCGCCTGCACGGCACCATTCGCGGCAGCCAGTTCCACGTCGGCGCGCACCGCTGGCCGCTGGGCTACGCGCCTGCGCACCAGGGGCCGGTCGATCTGTTCCTGCGCCCCTGGGAAGTGGACGTCAGCCGCCGCACCAGCCTGGAATCCCCGCTGCCGGTACAGGTGCTGGAAGTGAGCCCGCGTGGCCACTATATGCAATTGGTGGTACAACCGCTCGGCTGGTACGACGAAACCTTAACCGTTGTTTTACGGGAAGATTATGTCCCGCATCGCGGCGAGCGCCTGTTTGTTGGCCTGCAACACGCCCGTTTGTACAACGGCAATGAGAAAATTGAGAGTATTGCCCTGGCCGAATCCGCCTGATAGTTTGTTGCGATCGACGATGTGAAAGCGGCTTCGTAGCCGCTTTTTTTATGCTCTGGAAAGACTGACGTGAATACATTAGAACAAACCATTGGCAATACGCCGCTGGTGAAATTGCAGCGTATGGGGCCGGATAACGGCAGTGAAATTTGGCTAAAACTGGAAGGCAATAACCCGGCGGGTTCGGTAAAAGATCGCGCGGCGCTATCGATGATTGTCGAAGCGGAAAAGCGCGGCGACATCAAACCCGGCGACACGTTAATCGAAGCCACCAGCGGCAATACCGGCATCGCGCTGGCGATGATCGCGGCGCTGAAAGGCTACCGTATGAAGCTGCTGATGCCGGACAACATGAGCATGGAGCGCCGCGCCGCGATGCGCGCCTACGGCGCGGATCTGGTGCTGGTGACCAAAGAGCAGGGCATGGAAGGGGCGCGCGACCTGGCCCAGACCATGGCGGATCGCGGTGAAGGCTATATTCTTGATCAGTTCAACAACCCCGATAATCCCCTTGCGCATTACCGCACCACTGGCCCGGAAATCTGGCGTCAGACCGATGCGCGCCTCACCCATTTTGTCTCCAGCATGGGCACTACCGGCACCATTACCGGCGTTAGCCGTTTTCTGCGCGAGCAGGCGAAACCGGTGACCATCGTTGGCCTGCAGCCGGAAGAGGGCAGCAGCATTCCGGGCATCCGGCGTTGGCCGGAAGAATATATGCCGGGAATTTATAATGCTGACCTGGTGGATGCTGTGCTGGATATTCATCAACGAGAAGCGGAAAATACCATGCGCGAGTTAGCCAGCCGCGAAGGCATCTTCTGCGGCGTGAGTTCCGGCGGAGCCGTGGCTGGCGCTTTGCGGGTGGCGCGTGAAAACCCAGGCGCAATTGTTGTAGCGATTATCTGCGATCGCGGCGACCGTTATCTCTCGACCGGCGTATTTGGTGAAGAGAGCTACGCGCAGGGAGCGGGCATTTAAAGCCGCTCTCCGTTCGCGGATAGCATGCCCTGATGACCAGGGAAGGATAAAAGGATGACCGCAATCTTATTTGGCGACGGGCAGCGGGCGCTGCGCACGGATATTATTTCCGTCCAGTCGCAGGTGGTGTACGGCAGCGTGGGTAACAGTATCGCGATCCCCACACTGCAACAGGCTGGCTTTCGGGCCATGGCCGTGCCGACGGTGCTGCTCAGCAATACGCCCCACTACCCCAGCCTGTACGGCGGGGCCATTCCCGACGACTGGTTTAAAGGCTATCTCACCGGCCTGCTGGAGCGTGACGCAGTGCGGCATGTGAAGGGAATTATCACCGGCTATCTCGGCAGTGTGGGGCAGGCAGAGATTCTGGCGGGCTGGCTTGAGCAGGTGCGCGAACGCTATCCGCATCTGTGGGTGATCATCGATCCGGTGATGGGCGATACCGACAGTGGGATTTACGTCAAGCAGGAGCTGCCGCAGGCCTATCGTGAGCGGCTGTTACCGCTGGCGACCGGCATCACGCCGAACGCCTTTGAACTGGAGCGCCTGACGGGCCGCGCCAGCCCCACTTTAGCGCAGGCGGTAGACGCCGCCAGAACGTTGCTCACCGGGCGCACCCAATGGGTGGCGGTGACCAGCGCGCCAGGGGACGATTTGCCCGCAGACCGTATGCAGGTGGCTCTGGTGACGACGCAACATGTCGAGGTGTTCGTTCATCCGCGCGTCGATGCGGAGCTTAAAGGGACGGGGGATCTGTTCTGCTCGGCGCTGGCCGGTAAACTGCTACAGGGCGCGAGCCTTCCCGAGGCGGTGAAAGGGGCGAGCGACCGGGTTGTTGATGTGATGCGCCACACCCTGGCGCTGGGGTTTGATGAACTGGCGTTGCCGGAGCATCCATAGTCTTGCGCCGGGCAATCCCCCGGCGCAATCACGCGTTATTTTACCGTCTTGTCCGTTTGCTCAATTAACTGATGTAAATAAACCTGCGCTTTTTGTTCTTTCCCATCGATTTTTACCGTGTAAGGCTGGCCTGAAATCGATGAGGTAGAGGCAACGTTGTCGATAAATTGCTCGGCAGTATCGAGCCGATTACGCGTTTTACTAAGTTTAAGCTGGAGATGAGAGGCCGCTTCTTCGCTGTTATGGGCGCTGCCGTTACGAATAAATGTCAGATCTTTTTCCTGACGCAATGCCGTTAGCAACGCTTCAATTCTCGCTTCTTCATGCGAGCTGAGTTTAGCGAAAGCGGGGGCGGCCAATAGCGTGCACAAAAATATGATGATTCCCTTCTTTTTCATAGACAATTTCCCTGATCAATACCATTACCGAATGAGTCATTTCTCTGACTATCAAAACGCAATTTAATTTCTGACGATGGATAAAAAAAATGGCGCCTTTCGGCGCCATTTTTACTCAAGCAGCATTACTTCTTAATGCGGATAACCGGGGTTTCACCCACGGTCACGCTACCCGTCAGCTTAATCAGCTCTTTGATCTCGTCCATATTGGAGATCACAACCGGCGTCAGCGTGGATTTGGCTTTCTCTTCCAGCAGCGGCAGATCGAATTCGATAACCGGATCGCCAACTTTCACGCGTTGACCTTCTTCAGCGATACGTTTGAAGCCTTCGCCTTTCAACTCAACGGTATCGATACCGAAGTGAACGAAAAGCTCAATGCCGCTATCGGATTCGATAGAGAAGGCGTGGTTGGTTTCGAAGATTTTACCGATGGTGCCGTCAACCGGTGCAACCATTTTGTTACCGGTTGGTTTGATAGCGATGCCATCACCAACGATTTTTTCCGCGAACACTACATCCGGCACGTCTTCAATATTAACGATTTCGCCAGACAGTGGAGCAACGATCTCAATGGTTCCGGTGTCGCTATTGCCTTTGTCACCGAACAGTTTACTAAATAACCCCATTAGCCTTCTCTCCTAAGCAGTAATTTGGGCCGCATCTCGTGGATTAGCAGATTGTTTTTTCTTCAATGAACTTGTTAACCAGCGTCATTAACTCGTCCGTTGTCGGTTGAGCAAGAGCCTGCTCTGCTAACACCTTCGCATCTTCGTAATTCGTATTACGAATTATCTTCTTGATACGCGGGATAGAAATGGCACTCATACTGAATTCATCCAGACCCATCCCCAACAACAGAAGTGTAGCACGTTCGTCGCCTGCAAGCTCACCACACATTCCGGTCCATTTACCTTCTGCATGAGATGCATCAATCACTTGCTTAATTAGAGTCAGTACAGACGGCGACATCGGCTGGTAAAGATGTGAAATCATATCATTACCGCGATCAACTGCCAGGGTGTACTGTGTTAAATCGTTCGTTCCGATACTAAAGAAATCCACTTCTTTGGCTAAATGACGGGCAATGGTCGCCGCAGCCGGTGTTTCCACCATCACGCCAACTTCAATTGATTCGTCAAAGGCTTTGCCTTCATCGCGCAGTTCCTGCTTGAAGGTCTCGATGGCTTTTTTCAGCACACGGACTTCTTCAACGGAAATGATCATCGGGAACATAATGCGCAGTTTTCCGAAAGCGGAGGCGCGCAGGATAGCACGTAGCTGATCGCGGAGGATCTCTTTGCGGTCCATGGCGATACGCACGGCACGCCAGCCCAGGAACGGGTTCTCTTCTTTCGGGAAATTCATGTACGGCAGCTCTTTGTCGCCGCCGATGTCCATGGTGCGAACAATCACAGCCTGAGAACCGCAGGCTTCCGCCACGGCTTTATAAGCAGCGAACTGCTCTTCTTCGGTCGGCAGTGCGTCGCGATCCATAAACAGGAATTCAGTACGGTACAGGCCCACGCCTTCCGCGCCGTTGCGCTCAGCGCCAGCGACGTCGCGCACGGTGCCGATGTTGGCGCAAACTTCAACCTGGTGGCCGTCAAGGGTGATGGCCGGCAGGTCTTTCAGTTTTGCCAGTTCCGCTTTTTCTTCGGCAACCTGGGTCTGGATATTGCGCAGGGTTTCGATCTCTTCATCGCTCGGGTTGACGTAAACTTTGTTGTTTACCGCGTCGAGGATCAGATAGTCGCCGTTTTTCACTTGAGAAGTGACGCTGCCGGTACCCACGATGGCAGGCAGTTCCAGAGAACGCGCCATGATAGAGGTGTGGGAAGTGCGGCCACCGATATCGGTGATGAAACCCAGCACCTTTTTCAGGTTCAGCTGTGCGGTTTCAGACGGCGTCAGATCGGCGGCAACCAGGATCACTTCGTCCTGAATTGCGCTTAAATCGATAATGGCGAGGCCAAGAATGTTACGCAGCAGGCGCTTACCGATGTCGCGCACGTCAGCCGCACGCTCTTTCAGGTATTCGTCATCGAGCTCTTCCAGCGCAGTCGCCTGGCCTTCAATGACGTCATAAGCTGCCGCGTCGGCAGTGATGAGCTTGTCCTTAATCAGGGCTATGATTTCCTGCTCTAGCTCCTCATCTTCCAGCAACATGATGTGGCCTTCGAAGATGGCTTCCTTTTCCTCACCGAAAGTTTCGCCGGCTTTGACTTTGATCGCTTCTAACTGCGTAGAGGCCTTGGCGCGCCCACTCAGGAAACGCTCAACTTCCTGATCAACCTTATCGGCAGAAATCTTTTTCCGGTCGATGACAATCTCATCTTCTTTCAGCAGCAGTGCTTTGCCGAAAGCGATACCCGGGGATGCTAAAATGCCTGAAATCATAACCCTACCTTACTTGTGACTGATATTAATAAGAACCCGGAACTTACTCGAGTTCAGCCATCAGTTTTACCAGATGCTCAACAGCTTTCTGTTCGTCTTCGCCTTCAGCGGAGATGCTAACTACAGTACCCTGAGTCAGACCCAGAGTTTGCAGTTTGAACAGGCTTTTTGCGCTGGCGCTTTTGCCGTTGGAAGTCACAGTGATATCAGACGTGAAGCCTTTCGCTTCTTTAACAAACTGAGCAGCAGGGCGGGTATGCAGGCCGTTCGGAGCGGTAATGGTAACTTCTTGCTGGAACATTATATTTCCCCAACTTATAGGTTTAGTGTTGTGGAACTAAAGTCTAGCCTGGCGGCCACACTTTAGCCTTAAAGTTGTACCGGCGTTCAAGGCAACGCGGCACAGAATGCCAGAACTGCGAAATCGCACGGTGCCGTTACGCGACCCGCGTTTCGCTCGTCATCAATCATTATGCAGCTAATAACAAAGCTTAACCAAATCATTAAATCGATTCAGCCGATACTAATCCAACAATGATTAATTTCACGCATCGAAATAAATTGATGCTTAAATACCAGAGCCAGCGAGATGAGGCAATGCCAGGAGCGGTGAAAGTTTGAAGCAGAACACAAAAAAGCACCCTGAAAGGTGCTTTTTTATCCGAAATTAACAATCTGGCATCATTGTTGCAATTCTTTTTCTGTAAACAGATCGGCAAACAATGCGGTGCTCAGATAACGCTCACCTGAAGAGGGAAGGATAACCACAATATTCTTATTGGTAAAGGCTTCGTCTTCCTGAAGTTTGAGCGCGGCCGCAACCGCAGCGCCGGAAGAGATGCCCGCCAGGATGCCTTCTTCTTCCATCAAACGACGCGCCGTGGAGATAGCTTCATCGTTAGTAATGGCCACAACTTTGTCGATCAGTTTCAGATCGAGGTTGCCCGGAATAAAGCCAGCGCCGATACCCTGGATTTTATGCGGGCCGGGTTTGAGCTCTTCACCCGCCAGCGCCTGCGCGATAACCGGAGAATCGGTCGGTTCAACCGCCACGGTGATAAGCTCAGATTTACCTTTGGTGTTCTTGATGTAACGGCTCACGCCGGTCAGCGTACCGCCCGTACCCACGCCGGAGATAAACACATCAACCTGGCCATCGGTGTCTTCCCAGATTTCCGGACCGGTGGTTTTTTCGTGGATTTCCGGGTTAGCTGGGTTGCTGAACTGCTGAAGCAGCAGATATTTCGCCGGATCGCTGGCGACAATTTCTTCCGCTTTCTGGATGGCGCCCTTCATGCCTTTCGCGCCTTCGGTCAGCACCAGGTTCGCGCCCAACGCTTTCAGCAGCTTGCGGCGCTCGATGCTCATGGTTTCCGGCATGGTCAGGGTCAGTTTATAACCACGCGCGGCGGCGACATAGGCCAGCGCGATACCGGTGTTGCCGCTGGTCGGTTCAACCAGTTCCACACCCGGTTTCAGTACGCCACGTTTTTCGGCATCCCAAATCATATTGGCACCGATACGGCATTTGACGCTGAAGCTTGGGTTGCGTGATTCTACCTTCGCCAGAATGCGTCCGTTACCGATACGGTTCAGTCGAACCAGCGGCGTATGACCGATAGTCAGCGAGTTATCTTCAAAAATCTTACTCATGGCCTGTCCTTAACTGTATGAAATTTGGGAAACAGAGTTAGCATACGCACTTCCCCCACTGGGGGAAGTAAGTAATTCGCATATCTATATGCTGATGAGAAATAATGATGACCACTATGGAATAAGAGACGGCATAAGCCGTCTCGTTTCAGTTCCCGGCTTTTACTGCCACAGCGCATGTCTGCTGCGATAGCAGTCCACCCACATGGCGGTAGCGCCGCATACCGCGACCGGCATAATCACCAGATTTAAAAACGGAATCAGCGTAAACAGGCTCACCAGCGCGCCGAACTGCATATTGGTAAACTTGCGTTCGCGCAGAGCGATGCGCATCGTTTTAAACGGGACCTTGTGGTTATCGAAAGGATAGTCGCAATACTGGATTGCCAGCATCCAGGCGCTGAATAAAAACCACAGTACCGGCGCGACGGTCTGGCCGATGCCGGGAATAAAGTACAGCAGCAGCAGGACCACGGCGCGCGGCAGATACCAGGCCAGCTTTTGCCATTCGCGTTTCATAATGCGCGGCAGGTCTTTGAGGATGCCAAAAACCCCGGTGTCCGGTGGGGTAGCGCCGGTTAAGCGCGCTTCGAGTTGTTCCGCCAGCAGGCCGTTGAACGGCGCGGCAATCCAGTTCGCCAGGGTTGAGAAGAAATAACCGAAGATCAGCAGCACCGAGATCACCACCAATGGCCAAATCACATAGCTCAGCCATTGCAGCCAGTCCGGCACATGGGACATCAGCTCGGGGATCCAGACGTCAAATTGAGAAAATAGCCACCAGAATGCGCCACCCATCAGCACGATATTGATCAATAATGGCAGGATAACGAACCGGCGAATGCCTGGCAGCGTGACCAGTTTCCAGCCCTGAGAGAAATAATACAGACCGCTACGCGGCGTGGCGCCGGATTGTGAAACCATATTGAGGCTTACTCCTTTAATGTCAGCCAGGGTCAACGCAGGCTATCTTAACCGAGCCCGGAAATATCGCCAGTTCGGAAATGGTCGAAAAACCAGCAAAAAACACGTTTTATTTCATCTTTATGCGGAGAAAAACGTGCGCGGACTTGCACTTGAGCAGATGGGCAAATACTCTTAGTGAGTAAATGTTTGCCGCAGTGGCAAGGTGTTAGAACAACAGAGAATATAATGATGCAGGATTTGCGTCTGATATTAATCATTGTTGGCGCAATCGCCATAATAGCCTTACTGGTGCACGGCCTGTGGACCAGCCGTAAGGAACGCTCTTCTGTGTTTCGCGACCGTCCGATTAAGCGGATGAAGTCGAGGCGTGATGACGATTCTGATGATGATGGCGACGACATGGAAGAAGACGAAGGTGTCGGCGAAGTGCGTGTACGCCGCGTTGCGCCCGATCATGACAGCGTCTCACGGGAAGACGAGCCGCCTCGCCAGCCACAAGCGCCGCAGCATAATTACCAGCCTCCTTACGCGTCTTCGCAACCGCGCCAGCCTGCGGCTCGTCCTCAGGAACCTGAGCAACGCCCGCCGGTGCAACAACAGCAACCTGTTCAACAGGCGCCTGCCGCTGTGCCGCCTGCGCAACCTGTTGTGAGGCCGCAACAACCGCAGCCTGCCGCGCCGCAACATCAGCCGCAGCCTGTGGCGCCAGCGCCGCAGCCTGAACCTGTCGCGCAACCTGAACCTGCGCCCGCCGCACCGGCACCTGAAAAACCGCGCCTGAAAGAGACGGTCATCGTCATGAACGTTTCGGCGCATGCCGGTAGCCAACTGAACGGTGACGTGCTGCTCAATAGCATCCAGCAGGCAGGCTTTACCTTCGGTGAAATGAATATTTTCCATCGTCACCTGAGCCCGGACGGTAGCGGACCGGTACTGTTCAGCCTGGCGAATATGGTGAAGCCGGGGTCGTTCGATCCGGAAAATATGCATACCTTCGCGACGCCGGGCGTTACCATCTTTATGCAGGTGCCTTCCTACGGCGACGAGATCCAGAACTTCAAGCTGATGCTGCAATCTGCACAGCACATTGCCGATGAAGTGGGCGGTGTGGTGCTGGATGACCAGCGTCGCATGATGACGCCGCAAAAACTGCGTGAATATCAGGATCGAATCCGCGAAGTCAAAGACGCTAACGCATAATCTGCGTGCGGTGAACAACATACTCTAAGCCCCCGCATCGTCGGGGGTTTTTTTCATTGGTGGTGTGATATGGACTCGATAGAACAAAAACTGACTGAACTTAGAACCACGCTTCGCCATCATGAATATTTGTATCATGTGATGGATACCCCTGAGATCCCGGACGCCGAATACGACCGGTTGATGAATGAATTGCGTGCTCTGGAAGCAGACAACCCAACGCTGATTACCCCGGATTCCCCGACCCAGCGTGTGGGTGCCGCGCCGCTGACGGCGTTTACCCAAATCCGCCATGAAGTGCCGATGCTGTCGCTGGATAACGTATTCGATGAAAGCAGCTTTCTGGCTTTCAATAAACGCGTACAGGACAGGTTAAAAAGCAGCGATGCCCTGACCTGGTGCTGCGAGCTCAAGCTCGACGGCCTGGCGGTGAGTCTGCTGTATGAAAACGGTTTGCTGGTCCGCGCCGCCACCCGTGGCGACGGCACCACCGGGGAAGACATTACCTCTAATATTCGTACCGTGCGGGCGATCCCGCTGAAACTGCGCGGCGACAATATTCCTGCGCGTCTGGAAGTGCGCGGCGAGGTGTTCCTGCCCCAGGCCGGATTTGAAAAGATCAACGAAGAGGCCCGGCGCACCGGCGGGAAAGTGTTTGCTAACCCGCGCAACGCGGCGGCAGGATCGCTGCGCCAGCTCGATCCGCGCATTACGGCGAAGCGTCCGTTAACGTTTAACTGCTACGGCATCGGCCTGCTGGAAGGCGGCGAACTGCCGGCCAGCCATTACCAGCGTCTGCAACAGTTTGCCAAATGGGGCCTGCCGATAAGTCATCGCACCCGCATTTGCCAGACCCCGGAAGAGGTGCTGGCGTTTTATCACCAGGTTGAGGCCGATCGCCCGCAGTTGGGATTTGACATCGACGGCGTGGTGATCAAAGTGGATTCGCTGGCGTTGCAGGAGCAGCTGGGTTTTGTGGCGCGCGCGCCGCGCTGGGCGGTGGCCTTCAAATTCCCCGCTCAGGAGCAGATGACCTTTGTGCGTGATGTGGAATTTCAGGTTGGACGTACCGGCGCCATCACGCCGGTCGCACGTCTCGAACCGGTGCAGGTTGCTGGCGTGCTGGTCAGCAACGCCACGCTGCATAACGCCGACGAAATTGAACGCCTCGGCCTGCGCATCGGCGATAAGGTGGTGATCCGCCGCGCCGGGGATGTGATCCCGCAGGTGGTCAACGTGGTGCTCTCCGAGCGTCCGGAAGAAACCCGTGAAGTCACCTTCCCGACGCACTGCCCGGTTTGCGGCTCCGACGTTGAGCGCGTTGAAGGCGAGGCCGTGGCGCGCTGCACCGGCGGGTTAATTTGCGGCGCGCAGCGTAAAGAATCCCTGAAGCATTTTGTGTCACGTCGGGCGATGGACGTTGACGGTATGGGCGACAAGATTATCGATCAGCTGGTAGAGAAAGAGTACGTTCATACCCCTGCGGATCTGTTCCGGTTAACTGCCGGGAAACTCACCGGCCTGGATCGCATGGGGCCAAAATCGGCGCAGAACGTAGTCGACGCCCTCGAGAAAGCCAAAACCACCACCTTTGCGCGCTTCCTGTACGCACTGGGCATTCGTGAAGTGGGCGAGGCCACGGCAGCGGGCCTGGCCTCTTATTTCGGCAATCTGGATGCGCTGACCAAAGCCAGCATCGAAGAGCTGCAAAAAGTTCCCGATGTCGGGATTGTGGTGGCGACTCACGTTTACAATTTCTTCGAGGAAGAGAGCAACCGTGAAGTGATCCGCCAACTGGTGGAGGATGTCGGCATTCACTGGCCTGAACCGCTGGTGATTAAGGCGGAAGAGATCGACAGCCCGTTTGCCGGGAAAACCGTGGTGCTGACCGGCTCGCTTAGCCAGTTGTCGCGCGATGACGCCAAAGCGCGCCTCACGGCGCTGGGTGCCAAAGTGGCGGGCAGCGTTTCGAAAAAAACCGATTTGGTGATAGCCGGGGAAGCGGCGGGGTCAAAACTGGCGAAGGCGCAGGAACTGGGGATCGCCGTGATCGACGAAGACGAAATGATGCGTCTGCTGGGTGAATAACATGGAAAAAGAGCAGCTCATCGCCATTGCCAACACCGAGATGCCGTTTGGGAAATACAAAGGCCGTAGGCTGATTGATTTACCGGAAGAGTATCTGCTGTGGTTCGCCCGTAAAGATGAGTTCCCTGCCGGGCGGCTGGGCGAGCTGATGTCGATAACTCTGCTTATCAAAACCGAGGGGCTGACCCATCTGGTGCAGCCCCTCAAGAAATAGCCTTAGACTTTTGCGGCGCGGGCATTTTCCTGCGCCTGCAACTGTTCAGTCTGGTGTTTATACCGCCGCGCCAGCACCGCACAGACCATCAACTGGATCTGGTGGAAAATCATCAGCGGCAGCACCATCATCCCAATCACCGAAGTTGGAAACAGAATATTGGCCATGGGAATGCCATTGGCCAGGCTTTTCTTCGAGCCGCAGAACACGATGGTGATCTCATCGGCTTTGCTGAAACCGCACTTACGCGCCACCAGCACGTTCACCGCAATCACAATCGCCAACAGCACCAGGCTGACGACAACGATAAACACCAGCGAACCCAGGCCGACCTGATGCCAGATGCCGTTGACCACGGCTTCGCTGAAGGCGGTATAGACCACCAGCAGAATAGACGTCTGGTCGGTTTTCGAGATCAAATTTTTATGGCGCGCCACCCAACCGCCAATCCACGGACGCGACAGATGGCCCAGCACAAACGGCAGCAGCAGTTGCAGCATAATCTTGCCGACCTGCTCCAGGCTGCCCTCCGCGCCATGCATATTCATTACCAGGCCGACCAGCAGCGGTGACAGGAAAATCCCCAGCAGGCTCGACGCCGAAGCGGAGCAGACAGCCGCTGCAACGTTGCCGCCCGCCAGCGAGGTAAAGGCGATCGCCGACTGCACGGTGGCAGGCAAAATACACAGATAGAGGAAGCCGGTATACAACTCCTGGCTGACATTAACCGGTGCCCACCAGGCGAACAGCACGCCCAGCACCGGGAAGAGAATGAAGGTGCTGCACATCACCCAAAGATGTAACCGCCAGTGGCTGCCGCCTGCGATAATCGCTTCACGCGACAGCTTCGCGCCGTGCATAAAGAACAGCAAGGCAATGGCCGCCGTGGTAAGCCCTTCGAAAAACGGAACGAACCCGTCACGAGCCGGTAAGAACGAAGCCAGTAATACCACAGTAATCAGCGTGAGGGTAAAGGGATCGAGGATACGCAAAATTTTCATAATCTCTCCTGAGTCGAAACGTTATTTTGCGTTTTTCATTTTGAGAAATAAAATTGATTTATTGCATCCATTCATGAAGGAAATATATGAATGTTTCACTGCGTCAGTTGCGCACCTTTGTTACCGTCGCGCAAGCCAAAAGCTTCAGCCGCGCCGGGGACATCATCGGCTTAAGTCAATCCGCCGTAAGTCACAGTGTTAAAGAGCTGGAGCGCCAGTGCGGCGTGCGGCTGTTTGATCGCACCACCCGGGAAGTGGTGATGACCGAGGCCGGGCACCAGTTAGCGGCGCGGCTGGAACGCCTGCTGGATGAACTGAACAGCACCCTGCGCGATGCCGGGCGGGTAGGGCAGCAGTTATCGGGGACGGTGCGCGTTGCGGCCAGCCAGACCATATCCGCGCATTTAATTCCGCAGTGCATTGCGCACAGCAACCGCGACTACCCGGAAATCGATTTTGTGCTGCACGACAGGCCGCAGCAGTGGGTGCTGGAAAGCATTCGTCAGGGAGAAGTGGATTTTGGCATCGTTATCGATCCCGGCCCGGTAAGCGATTTGCAGTGTGAGGTGGTGTTATCAGAGCCATTTTTATTGTTATGCCGCGAGGATCACCCGTTCAGCCAACAGCGTGATGTTCCCTGGCAGGCGTTACACGGGCAGCCGCTGGTTTTACAAGATTATGCGTCGGGGAGCCGTCCGTTAATCGATGCGGCGCTGGCGCGCCAGGCTATTGAAGCCAATATTGTTCAGGAGATTGGTCATCCGGCGACGCTATTTCCCATGGTGGAGGCGGGGATAGGGATTAGCGTATTGCCCGCGTTGGCGCTGCCTTTGCCGCAGGGGTGCCATCTGGTGGTCAAGCCGCTGACGCCGGTAATCGAGCGCCAGTTAATGCTGGTGCAACGCAAGAAACGATCGCTGTCCGGGGCGGCGCAGGCGATTTGGGAGGTGGTACGCGCACAGGCCTACTGCCTGACCGAGGCGCGTATCCACGATCCGCTGTTTAACGTACCAGACGATCAAACGTACACATCAATCTGATGGTCGCTGCCCGGCGCGTTAACGCTCGCGGTGCTGCTTTGCTGCTCCTGCTTCTTCTGGGCTTCTTCCACCTGCTGTCGCTGCAACTGCGCCAGCTGAGCCTGTAGCATTTTAATCTGCGTCTGGATCAGCTCCTGCTGCTTTTGCTTCTGTTCAGCGCTACCGCTGCCGCTGGCGATATCTTTCAACTGCTGGGTCAGTTTGGTGATTTGCTGGGTGAGACGGGTAATTTGCGCCGCAAGGCTATTGCCTTGTGCTGTACCGCCGTTACTGGTTTGCATCATCGAGGTTGTGGTGGAAATGGTGGTCATTGTGTTCTCCTTTTGTTGCCAATACGGTGATATCGGCAGGTTTAATAAGAACTTGAGAACACTGATAAATCGCAGATAGCAAAAAAGCGCCTTTAGGGCGCTTTTTTACATTGGTGGGTCGTGCAGGATGACTCGCTTCGCTCGCCCTTCGGGCCGTCGCCGCAAGCGGCTCCGTTGTCTCACTTCGTTCGACCCGAACCTGCGGCAGGTTCGAATCTTGTATATCGCAGACAGCAAAAAAGCGCCTTTAGGGCGCTTTTTTACATTGGTGGGTCGTGCAGGATTCGAACCTGCGACCAATTGATTAAAAGTCAACTGCTCTACCAACTGAGCTAACGACCCGAAATGGTGGGTGATGACGGGCTCGAACCGCCGACCCCCTCCGTGTAAAGGAGATGCTCTACCAACTGAGCTAATCACCCATTTCGGTATTACCGGGTACTTCGCAACACGCTTTTCGATATGGTGGGTGATGACGGGCTCGAACCGCCGACCCCCTCCGTGTAAAGGAGATGCTCTACCAACTGAGCTAATCACCCACATCGAAATCGCTTGTCGTACTGCTTAACGGGAGACCATCTTAAAGATGGTGGGTGATGACGGGCTCGAACCGCCGACCCCCTCCGTGTAAAGGAGATGCTCTACCAACTGAGCTAATCACCCCCGCTGTGTGGAGTCGCATTATAGGGAGAGTTGAAAATGAGTCAACGCATTTTCATAAGTTTTTAATCGCTCGTCTTAAATTTAGCCAATGCGATCGATTATTCTTCGTTGGCGCTTGATTTGTCGTCAGTTTATCCCATTAACCTTCAACAACAGGGTTGAACATTGAGGAATCGGTTGACGGTGGTAGAATATTGCCCACTTAGCATTCCCAGGCATTTGCCGTTTTCCGGCACCTTTACAAACGTAAGGCCAATTAATGAAAATCAAAACCCGCTTCGCACCGAGTCCAACCGGCTATCTGCACGTTGGTGGCGCTCGTACTGCTCTTTATTCCTGGCTTTTTGCTCGCAACCTTGGCGGTGAATTTGTCCTGCGCATTGAAGATACCGATCTGGAGCGTTCAACGCCGGAAGCCATCGAAGCCATTATGGACGGTATGAACTGGCTGAGCCTGCAGTGGGACGAGGGCCCGTACTATCAGACTAAGCGCTTTGATCGCTATAACGCGGTGATTGATGAGATGCTCGAAGCGGGCACGGCGTATAAATGCTACTGCTCCAAAGAGCGCCTTGACGCACTGCGCGAAGAGCAGATGGCGAAAGGCGAAAAGCCGCGTTACGACGGACGTTGCCGTCATGGTCACGAACATCATGCCGCCGATGAGCCGTGCGTGGTGCGTTTTGCCAACCCGCAGGACGGGTCGGTGATTTTTGACGATCAGATCCGCGGGCCGATCGAATTCAGCAACCAAGAGCTGGACGATCTGATCATCCGCCGTACCGACGGTTCTCCGACCTATAACTTCTGCGTTGTGGTTGATGACTGGGATATGGAAATCACCCACGTGATCCGCGGCGAAGACCATATCAACAACACCCCGCGCCAGATCAACATTCTGAAAGCGCTGAACGCGCCGGTGCCGTTGTATGCCCACGTCTCCATGATCAACGGCGACGACGGTAAAAAACTCTCCAAACGCCACGGCGCGGTGAGCGTAATGCAGTACCGCGATGACGGCTATCTGCCGGAAGCGCTGCTGAACTATCTGGTGCGCCTGGGCTGGTCTCACGGCGATCAGGAAATTTTCAGCCGCGAAGAGATGATTAAGCTGTTCGATCTGCATGCGGTCAGTAAATCCGCGAGCGCCTTCAACACTGAAAAACTGCAGTGGCTGAACCATCATTATATCAATACGCTCGCGCCGGAGTATGTGGCGACTCACTTGCAATGGCATATCGAGCAGGAAAATATCGATACCCGCAACGGCCCGGAACTGGCGGCTCTGGTGAAACTGCTTGGCGAGCGCTGCAAGACGCTGAAAGAGATGGCCGCCACCTGCCGCTATTTCTATGAAGACTTCGCAGAATTTGATGCTGACGCAGCGAAGAAACACCTGCGCCCGGTGGCGCGTCAGCCGCTGGAAGTGGTGCGTGATAAATTAGCCGCTATCACCACCTGGACGGCGGAAAACGTTCACCAGGCCATTCAGGCGACGGCAGATGAGCTGGAAGTCGGTATGGGTAAAGTAGGTATGCCGCTGCGCGTGGCGGTTACCGGGGCAGGGCAGTCGCCGGGCCTGGACGTTACCGTGCATGCAATCGGCAAAAGCCGTTCGGTAGAGCGCATTAATAAAGCGCTGGCGTTTATCGCCGAGCGTGAAAACCAGCAGTAATCCTGCTGTTAACGAATAAAGCCGGTTAATACCGGCTTTATTTTTGGCTGCTATTCATCTTTAATGCCGAGCCGTTTTAACAGCCCGCTAATGCCCTCGCGCAAAATCAGGGCTGAAAGCTGTTGACGCTCATGGGGCGTCATCGCCTGGGCGACCTGGCGTAACTGGGTTTCCAGCTGTGCGGCATCGTCCCCATAGACCACCGCTGGTTCCGCTGCGTGGTGACCATCCGTTCTGGATTGCATTTTGCGGGTGCCGGAGACATATTCCCGCACCCGCTCATCGACAATAATCAGATGCGCTTTTCCACCCTTTACACCTTTTAAAGGAACGGTTTGCCATTGCTGGTCGGTTACCCAACGATTAATGGTCTGCGCTTTGTAGCCCGTTAATTCAGCGAGTTCCGCTGGGGTCATCCTTGGTTTGAAAATCATCATAGGCTAGTCATCGTGACGGATACTGAGTCGTTGCAACATCCCGGAAATTCCTTCTCTCAGGAGTAAAGAGGTCATCTGTTTTTGTTCGGATGGCGTCATTTCTTTTAGTGAATTAATCAGCAAACTTTCGAGCGGCGTTTCAGCCTGCGGGGCGCTATAGGATGCGTGGGGTTCAGTGGCGCGCTGGGCGCTGCGAATAAAATGCCGGACTTGTTCATTAACGTGGATCAATCTTGCTTTACCGCCCTGCACCCCAGGTTTGGGCGAGGTTTCCCATCCCTCTTTGCGCACCCATTTATTTATGGTTTGCCTGCTGTAACCCGTTAGCATTGCCAATTCTTCTGGCGTCATTCGTTCCTTGAGCATGATTACTCCAGTGATTTATAAGGTTATTAGTTGTTCATCTTATAGCACTATTTTACTGGAAACTGTGACGTGAATAACTAGCGAGTTCAGGAAAGTGCGAGACAGGTGGCATGTTGCTGGCTTTTTCAGCGGTTGAATCCAATCGGTGAATTTCGCGTTGACAGTCCAGGATGGAATTCATATTATTCGGGCCGTCAACACGACAACGATTTTGCGTAGGGGCTATAGCTCAGCTGGGAGAGCGCTTGCATGGCATGCAAGAGGTCAGCGGTTCGATCCCGCTTAGCTCCACCAAACTTCATCCCACAAGTTTGGTGCAAACAAAAAATCGTGGGGCTATAGCTCAGCTGGGAGAGCGCTTGCATGGCATGCAAGAGGTCAGCGGTTCGATCCCGCTTAGCTCCACCACATTTCAAACCCTCGCTTCGGCGGGGGTTTTTCGTTTCTGAGCCCGGATTTTTTCTCTTTAGCCGACCCCTGATTTAATTTTATTTATGTCATTTTGTAGTAATTCGTTAATCCCTTGTTTATCCAGAGGTGATTACTCTTGTTATAACTTGCGCCGGATAAAGGGTGACCATATTATTAGCGCTGCTTATTTTACGTGCCAAATTAACAAGTAAATTATATATATCCATGTTAAATAGAATTAATATAAAGCGTTTTTTTGTAGCATTAGTGTTGTGTTTTTTACTGGTGCCGATGGCGCGTTATATTTCTCCTCGAGCTATTGTTGACGGGCAGGCGCTTTATCTCGCCTATTTGCCGTTAAGCGTTATGGTAGCCATGCTGCTGTTATTTGGCCGCTATGCCATCGCCCCGCTGATTATTGTGTTTGCCTCTTCCTATTACCACCGTTACAACATCAGTGGATTCCAGCTCAGCGCATTTCTGTTTTGCTTTATGGCACCGTTTATTCTCTGCGCCGCGATTTGTCAGGCCTTCCTGGGCCGCCGTTGGCGCTATAACCTGACCGGCAAAGGCGTGGGGCACCGTATTTTATGGATGGGATTTGCTGCGCCGCTGCTCAGTAAATTGTTGCGCTATGTCCTTGGGCATTATATGGCCTTCCCCTCTGCCGTTGAGCCCTTTTTTGGCCACAGCTCGACCATGTTTAACATCGTTGATACGCAGAATACCGTAGCAGCGGCATTAGTTCTCAGCGGCATGTTTTATTATCCCGTGAGAATGCTATTGAGCCGGGCCTTTGCGCGTGCATTTTTGCGCAACTGCATCATTCCGGCGTTTTCACGCAGGCGGCGGATTTTTACTTTCTGCTGGCTGGTGGTGGTAGTGGCTTTACTGGTTATTTGTTGCGGACCTTATGAGACTGACTGGATATCCGGTTATCTGGTACCTATTGTTTTTGTGCTCTTCACCATTGGCGTATTTAAAATCGGCCCTCGGCTCATCAGCATATTATGGTCGATATCCGCGTGGATGCTGCTGAGCTGGAACGACAGCTTTTTATATGGCAACTCGGCTTATTCACTGGCATTCGTATTGTCAGTCTTTATCGCATTTACGGTATCGGTGCTGTTTATGACGGTGATATTTCAGCGTAATGAGCGAATGAAGCGCCAGTATTACACTCTGTCGCAAACCGATCCGTTAACCCGCATGCCGAATTTACGCGCGCTGGAAAAAATCATCGAAAAGGAACGTAACGGCGTCCTGTGCTGCCTGCGGCTGAATAATATGGATTTTTTAAGCCGGCATTACGGGCTGATGATGCGTGTCCACGCGAAGCAAATAATATCTGGCCTGGTTAAACCCTGGTTGCAGCGCGGCGAAATGGTATTCCAGCTGCCCGGCAGCGATTTGCTGATTTTTCTCCAGGGGCCGGAACCAGCGGCGCGGCTCCGCCATATGGTCGACTTACTGAACAGCAAACGTATCCCGTGGAACAATATCCAACTGGACATTGACTATGGCGCGACCTGGTCGACCATTGATTATCACGAAGAGGAGCTGTACCGGGTCATTAGCCAACTGAGCTATCTGGCCGAGCAGGTTACGGCGGATGAACCGGTATTGCCGCTTAATCAAAACAGTAAGGTGACCATATCCGGCGAAACGACCGAGCGGATCACCTTGCTTAAACAGGTCAAACAGGTACTTGAAGAAGAGAAGATTGAGCTCTATGCACAGCCAATCGTCGATGCACAGGGTAAGGGATATCACGAGATCCTGGCGCGGATGCACTGCGACGGGGAATTTATCACGCCGGATAAGTTCATTCCCATCGTGGCGCATTTTAACCTCAGTGTGCGTTTCGACTTACAGGTGCTGACCGGGCTACTGACGTTTCTTCGCCAGCATCCTTCGGCGGCCTCATGCCCACGTTTCTCCGTGAATCTTATGCCTCTGACGCTGATGCAAAAAGGCGTCGCCAGGCAGATCATCCAACTGTTCAACGATTATTCAGTCCCGGTAAGCCGGGTCATTATTGAAGTCACGGAAGAGCAGGCCTTTTCGGATTCGGAAACCAGTACTCAGAACATTACCCTGTTGCGTGAGAACGGCTTTCGTATCGCGATTGATGATTTCGGCACCGGGTATGCAAACTTCGAACGTCTGAAGCGCCTGCAGGCGGATATCATCAAAATCGACGGCTGCTTTATTAAAGATATCCTCACCGACTCGCTGGATAACATGATCGTGAAATCGATTTGCGAACTGGCGAAAGCCAAATCCTTTTCGGTGGTGGCGGAGTATGTCGAAACCGAAGCGCAGCGCCAGCTGCTGTTGGATTTAGGGGTTAACTACCTGCAAGGCTATCTTACCGGCAGGCCGATACCACTAAGCAGCTTATCGTAACCATAAAAAAACCCGCTTCAGGAAGCGGGTTTTTTGTTTCCGGCAAACCTTACGGCAGCATCAGCGCGGCGATGGACGCAGACAGCACGCTCACCAGCGTAGAGCCGTACACCAGCTTCAGACCGAAGCGGGATACCACGTTGCCTTGCTCTTCGTTCAGGCCCTTGATCGCACCGGCGATAATACCGATAGACGAGAAGTTAGCGAACGACACCAGGAAGATAGAAAGGATACCTTCGGCGCGAGGAGACAGCGGGGTCGCGGACTGGGCGATTTTCTGCAGATCCAGCATCGCCACAAATTCGTTGGAGACCAGTTTGGTCGCCATAATACTCCCCACCTGCAACGCTTCGCTTGCCGGTACACCCATCACCCAGGCAATCGGGTAGAACACGTAGCCCAGGATACCCTGGAAGGAGATGCCCAGAACGGCGGCGAACAGCGCGTTCAGACCGGCGATCAGCGCGATAAAGCCAATCAGCATCGCCGCAACGATCACCGCCACTTTGAAACCGGCCAGAATGTATTCGCCCAGCATCTCGAAGAAGCTCTGACCTTCATGCAGACTGGACATCTGCAGGTTCTCATCTTCTTTTTCAACGCGGTACGGGTTAATCAGCGACAGCACGATAAAGGTGCTGAACATGTTGAGCACCAGCGCCGCCACCACGTACTGCGGTTGCAGCATGGTCATGTAGGCGCCGACGATGGACATGGATACCGTCGACATCGCCGTGGCCGCCATGGTGTACATGCGGTTACGGGACATTTTGCCGAGAATATCTTTATAGGCGATAAAGTTTTCCGACTGGCCCAGAATCAGCGAACTCACGGCGTTAAAGGATTCCAGTTTACCCATGCCGTTCACTTTGGAGAGCACGGTACCGATAGCGCGGATCACAATCGGCAGCACGCGAATATGCTGCAGAATACCGATCAGCGCAGAAATGAACACGATAGGGCAGAGAACCTGTAAGAAGAAGAAGGCCAGACCCTGATCGTTCATACCGCCAAAGACGAAGTTTGTCCCTTCGCGTGCAAAGCCGAGCAGTTTATCGAACATGCCTGCGAAGGCTTTCACGAATCCGAGGCCAACCTCAGAGTTCAGGAAGAACCAGGCAAGAATGACTTCTATCACTAATAATTGAATTACAAAGCGGATACGAATTTCTTTGCGGTTACGGCTGACCAGCAAAGCAAGCAGCGCAACAACGGCGAGCGCCAGAACAAAGTGCAGAACGCGGGACATGTGTGCTCCGAATATGAGGCAGGTTTAATTTCCTTGCACATTCTATGCAACGAGGCGTAATAAAACGAGATCTAACGCTCACTATAGTAAGGTCTTGTGACGAACCGCAAAAATAGTGATCCACCAGACATTTCTGATATGTTACGTAAAGAACTGAAAGGTTACGTTCTCTGGCTATACTTTTAACACTTCGTGACACGCGGGATTAAAACGCGGCGCGACGCACTCTGCTCTTCCAACATCGTTTTTAGCTATCAAAGTAATCGTACGCTCCCCTTGTGAATGAACTTGATAATCATTCTCATTTTGTTAGCATAAAACATAGCAAAGGCTATATTTTGAGGCAAAAAATGACCAGCAGTCGCGTTGATAACAGTAATGGCCGTACGGCGCGTAAACTCAGGCTGGCGTTGATGGGGCCCGCGTTTATCGCGGCGATTGGCTATATCGATCCCGGTAACTTCGCCACCAATATCCAGGCGGGAGCCAGCTTTGGCTACCAACTGCTGTGGGTGGTGGTGTGGGCTAACCTGATGGCGATGCTGATCCAGGTGTTGTCCGCCAAGCTGGGCATCGCCACCGGCAAAAACCTCGCAGAACAGATCCGCGACCACTATCCGCGCCCGCTGGTCTGGTTTTACTGGATCCAGGCGGAAATTATCGCCATGGCCACCGACCTTGCCGAATTTATTGGCGCGGCGATTGGCTTTAAGCTGATCCTTGGCGTTTCCCTGTTACAGGGGGCGATACTCACTGGCGTGGCGACCTTTCTGATCCTGATGCTGCAAAGCCGTGGTCAGAAACCGCTGGAAAGGGTGATTGGCGGCCTGCTGCTGTTTGTCGCCGTCGCTTATATCGTCGAGCTGATTTTTTCCCAGCCGCAGTTTAGTGAACTGGGTAAAGGGATGATTATCCCCAGCCTGCCGACTTCGGAAGCGGTGTTTCTCGCCGCAGGCGTGCTGGGCGCCACCATTATGCCGCACGTCATCTACCTGCATTCGTCGCTCACCCAAAATTTGCATGACGGCTCGCGCGCCGAGCGCTATTCCGCCACCAAATGGGATGTGGCGATTGCCATGACCATCGCCGGATTTGTCAATCTGGCGATGATGGCGACGGCGGCGGCGGCGTTTCATTTCTCCGGCCATACCGGGGTCGCCGACCTCGACCAGGCCTATTTAACCCTTGAGCCTTTATTAAGCCACGCGGCGGCGACGATTTTCGGCCTCAGCCTGGTGGCGGCGGGCCTCTCCTCCACAGTGGTGGGTACGCTCGCCGGCCAGGTGGTGATGCAGGGTTTCGTGCGTTTTCATATTCCGCTGTGGGTGCGCCGCAGCATCACCATGGCGCCGTCTTTTATCGTGATCCTGATGGGCCTCGATCCGACGCGCATTCTGGTGATGAGCCAGGTACTGCTGAGCTTCGGTATTGCGCTGGCGTTAGTGCCGCTGCTGCGTTTTACCAGCGACGCCAACCTCATGGGCTCGCTGGTTAACACGCCACGGGTACGGATTATCGGCTGGGGGATTGTGGTGCTGGTGGTGGCGCTCAACCTGTGGCTGCTGATTGGCACGCTGTTTGGCCTGTAAACCCGACCGTGACAGGCCATCTGTCACGGTTTTCCCGATGATGATCCGCTAAACTGGCCTATTCCCCTTTACGCCAATGGCTCAATATTTTCCATGAATGGATTTGATCTGGTTTTCGTAAAATACGTGCAGGAACACAGTCCGGTTGCGATAAGCGATGTGACCCAACGATTTGGCAAAACGCTCTCAACGTTAAAGCGCACCATGAAAGAGATTAACGCGCTGTTGCCGGAGCAATTTCATCTGCACGTTGATAATCAACTGATCACCACCGCCATGGGTTACGGCGAATATATTGAGCTACTGGAGAAAATAAAGTTCAACCGCTATATCACCAGCCCGCAAGAGCGCACCCGCGATTTATTTGTCGCGCTGTGTCTGAATGACGTGGTGAATAAAAGCGAGTACTACCAACGGTTTTTCGTCAGCGCCAGCACACTGAAAAATGATGCCCCGGTATTAAACCAATTCTTACAAGATAAGCAGTTAACCCTGCAAAGTATTCACCGCAAAGGCTCGGCGTTGTTCGGCGACGAAATCGCGCTGCGTATTGCGGTGTGCCTGACGATTCTAAAAACCGTGGAAATAGGCGAAGACCACCGGCTAATCGCCCATAAAGCCAACGATCCGGTAAACCGCTCGGTGGCGACGCGTTTTCTCAGCCAGTGCAATGAAGAGATCGCCGCCGCCGCGCGGCTTTACACCCAACGCATCGAACCGACGCTGCGTCTTGGCTACAACGGCAAAAAATATTTCCTGGTTTATCTGAGCCTGGCGATGCATCGCCTGAAGCGCGGCCATGAAATTAACGATATCTCAGCGCTGGACTTTATTGCCACGGTGCCGTTTGGGCTGTTTGAGTCAGCAAATGAAAACGGCTTTCTCGATCTGCTGGTATCGTCACTCAGCGCTACCTGGCGAGCCTTCACGCTTTACGATCGGCCGCTCGTTGAGGCGGTGGGGCGGTTTGTCGATCGTATCGCGCCTGCGCTGGTGACGACGATTCACAACCGGCAGGCGTATTTTGCCGAGGTGTACCAGTTTATTTGCTCGGCGATCATTCAGAATAAATTTCACCTGTGGTTTGAAGATAAAAAATTGCAGGGCGTGCGCGCCAGCTATCCGCAACTGTGGGAAAGTGTGAAGCAGGCGCTGGCCGCAATAGAACAGCATTACGCGATCCAGTTTTCCGGCGTGCATCTGGCGACGCTACTGCTGATCGTCAAAAAATATGAGCTGCAAAACCGGCTGGTCAGCGAACCCCGTAAGCGGATTATTATCGTGACTAACTCGTCGGAAAGTAAAATTGGCTATTTTAAAGAAGTGCTTCACGCCTGGTTTCATATTGATATCGTCGCCTGCGTGAATATTAATGAACTGCACCAGCTGAAAAGCATTCCCTTTGATTTGCTGATCACCTTCACCAATAAAATATCCAGCTATTTGAAATATTATCAGTTGGATTATATCAAGGTGAATTTCCATCTTACTCAGGACGATATTACCTTGCTGCGCCAGCAGGGGTTGTCGCGGGCGAAGAAAAAAATCCCGGCAGCGCAGTTTGCTCAACAGGCGGCCGGGATGAATGAACAACAATTGCGCGCATTTGTGGCGCAAAACTACCCAGGAATTTTTATTTAACGCCGTCAAGCGGTTGCTTAACGCCGCGACACCACACGGCGTTAAGATTTAACGCCTCGTCCAGCACCAGAAAATCGGCGTCTTTACCCGCTTCAAGGCTGCCTTTGCGGTCGGCGACACCCGCCAGCTGCGCCGGATTCAGACAGGCGATGTGCGCGGCGGAGACCAGGCCGTTTTCCAGCCGATCCACCACCGCTTTGATCGAATCGAGAAAACTCATCTCCAGCTGGCGCACGCCATCCCAGTCATCCGGCGCAATGCTGCGCGTCGCCCCGTCCTTGCCGCTGATCTGCAATTTTCCGGCGGCAATCCTGAAGGTTTCCTGGCGCAAATAGTGGTGAAATTGGTACCCCTCCGGGAAATCCACATAGCCCAGGCAGTCGCTCATCATCACCAGCCGCCGGTCGCCCTTGATGCGATAAAGAATATCGAACACCTCTGGCCGCAGGGTGATGCCGGTCTGCTTCGCCACTTCGGCATACAGGTCACGATAGTACATCACTGCGCCCACCACGCCGGGTTCCCGGTGGTGCAAACCGCGCATGGCGCTAAACGCGTGGGTCACATGCGTCAGGCCAGCGTCGATGGCAGCGGTCATCTGGTCGAAAGTGGCGTCGGTGTGGCCTGCCGAGGCGGTAATGCCCTGGCTGTGCAGATAGCGGATTAGCTCAAGTGCGCCATCAAGTTCAGGTGCCAGCGTCATCAGGCGAATATGCCCGTTCGCCAGCCGGTTAAAATGCTGAAACCCGGCGATGGAGGGCGGTTGCAGGCTATCTTCACGCTGCATCCCCAGGTACTTTTTGTTGATATACGGGCCTTCCATATGGATGCCCACCGCTTCTGCGCCATCGCCCGGCGGCGCGGTTTCTATATACTCCGCCGCCGCCTGCAAGGAACGCTCGAGAAAATCCTGCGGCATGGTGGCGCTGGTGGCGAGATACGCTGTGACGCCCGCCTGAATCAAATCCCGGCTCATGGCCTGTACCGATTCGCGGGTGCCTTTCCAGGCAAAAGAGCCGCGCCCCCAGCCGTGGACGTGAATGTCCACAAAGCCGGGCATCAGATAACCATCGCCGTAATCCGTCGCCTCGCCGTGATAGTCGTCAGTCAGCGCGGCGATTTTGCCATTTTCTACCACCAGCACGCCGCTCCGTAACCCTCCAGGCGTCACGATGCGCGTCGAGCGAAACGCGTTAATCGTCATCGATTTCCCTCCTGACCCGCTGCGCCATCTCCTGGGCGATTTGCGCGCACAGGCCGGTGTAGCAGGCCGGGTCGAGCAGGGTCTCAATCTCATGGTCATCAAAACTGGCGCGGATCAGCGGCTGTTCGCGCAGTACCTGCCCGTATTCGATGCCTTCATGAGTGCTGCGCATCGCCATCTCATACACCAGCTCATGGGCGGGATCTTTGCCCAGCCGCTCCACCAGCGCCATCATGATTTTCTCGCTGTTGATCAGCCCGTGGGTGATGCCCACGTTCTGCTTCATCCGCTCTGGATTAATCACCAGCGTGCGGCTTAACTCTTCGGCGCGCATCACGATTTCCGCCATCAACTCCATGCTCTCCTGCAGGTTAGCGTCGAAGATGAAATAGGCGGAGCTGTCGGCCTCGAACGGGCGCGGGCAGACGTACAGCGACGACGTCAGCACCGAGTAGAGTTTTTGCGCATTAGCGATAATCCCTTTCGCCAGTTTCGGGTTCACCTTTTGCGGCATGGTGCTGCTGCCGACGGTGCCTTTTTTAAACGCTTCCGAGACTTCGCCATACTCTTCGCCCGAGGTGAGATACACCTCTTCGGCCATTTTTTGCAGCGTCGTCGCCAGCAAACACAGGTTGCTGATGAACTCGGTGCGGTACACCTGGGCGCTGCGCGACGGCACCCGCATCGAATGCATCCCCAGATGCTGCGCCACGCTCTCCTGCACCTGGCGCCCGGTTTCGCCGGTGGCGTGAAACGCCCCCACCGCGCCGCCCATCATCACGGTAAACACGCGGCTTTCGGCCTGTTTCATGCGCTCGCGGCTGTTGAGCAGTTCATCGATCCACACCGCGACTTTATAACCCCAGGTGATCGGCAGGGCGTGCTTGCCGTGGGTACGTCCGGCCATCAAGGTATCTTTATGCTGCTCCGCCATGCGCGCCAGGTTACGCAGAATGTCATCCACAAAGCCGTTGATGATTTGCTGGCACTGCCAGGCGAGATGCAGTTGCGCGGTTTGCTGGATATTTTGGGTGGTTACGCCGTAGTGCACATATTTGCCGCTTTCCGGGGAGCAGGCTTTGACCAGCACTTTGATGGTCGGTACAAAGCCGTGGCCGATTTCCCGCAGCAGCCGCTCCATCTCTTGTAAATCGATACGCGACAGGTGGCAGTTTTCAGCGATGTTTTGCGCCGCCGTCTCCGGGATCATGCCCGCTTGCGCCTGAGCCAGCGCCAGCGCGGCCTCCACGTCCAGCCAGGACTGGACGCGCGCTTCCTGGCTAAACAGCGCTTTCATGCCGCGATCGTCAATGGTTTTACTTTTTGAATCGTACAGGGCTCGCATCATGCTTCCTCTTATTTATGACCGGCTAAGGCGTCGTCGACGGCGTTACGGACAAACTCGACGTGGGGACCAAACACCACATGAATATGGTTGCTGGAGGGGATAAAGGTCCCCATCGACCCGGCATCTTTGAGAATGCTCATATCGAGTTTTTTCTGATCGTTTAAATCAATGCGCAGGCGCGATACGCAGTTTTCCACGCGTTTGATGTTGGTTTTACCGCCCAGACCTTCAATCACCAGTTCGGCGACTTTGTCGTACTCTTTGTTATTCAACAGCGTGCTGTCGGCAATCTCAGATTCGCGTCCCGGCGTTTTAATATCGAATTTGCCAATGGCGTAGCGGAACACGAAATAGAACACCACGAAGTTGGCGATGCCTAACAGGATCAGGTTCAGCCAGCGGGTGTGTTCATACATCAGGCCGAAAATACCGAAGTCGAAAATGGTGCCGCGAATATAGCCAACGGAAACATCCAACAGCTGGAGCGGTATAGCCATCAGGCCGCACAGCAGGGCATAAACGATAAACAGCTTCGGCGCGATAAACAGGAACGAGAATTCCAGCGGCTCGGTAATATTCCCCAGCACCGCGGTGAGCACCACCGTCAGGATCATCCCTTTGGCGAACTTTTTATTCTTAAAGTACGCCATGTGATACATCGCCAGGCCAATCGCCGGGACGCGGAACAGGGTAGTCAGCATTTGGGTTGAGGCCAGATAGCTGGTCAGCGTCGGCATATATTGATCCCACGCCGGATGGTTTGGCCCCAGCTCGAACAGGATTTTATTAATGGCGGGTAAAATGCCGACGTAAGTTTGCCCGTCAATTAAATAGGTGCCGCCCGCTTCAGTGAAACGCACCGTGGAGCTCAGAACGTGATGCAGGCCGAAGGGAATCAATAACCGGTTCAGGGTCATATAAATCCCGGCCCCGATATTAGGCGCCATCAAAATGGTGGAAATACTTTTCATCCCGGCGGTAAACAGATCCCAGATAAACGGAATAATTAGCCCGATGGGGATTGCAAAGGCGATGGCTAATATCGCCACCGATTTCTTCCCGCTAAAGAAAGCAAACGCCAGCGGCAATTGCAGCCGGTAATAGCGGTCGGTGACTTTGGCGGCAAGCAACCCGGCAATAATCCCGCCGACGGCCTCTATCTTTAAGGTTTGCACCCCGAGCACCATGCCCTGGCCGACCAGCGCCAAATCGCCTTTCGCCAGTTGCCCGGTTAATTTCAGATGCACGTGCATGGAAATTAACAGCGTTAAATAGGCGATGACCGAGGCAAATACCGCGATGCCTTTCTCTTTTTTCGACATCCCGTAGGCCACGCCCATGGCGAACAGCAACGGGATATTCTGGAATACCACGCTGCTGATTAAGCCCAGCGAAGAGAGCACCGCTTTAAAACCGGCATTCCCCAGGAAGGGCAGTTTTTCAATCATGTAATTTTGGCCCAGCGCGCTGCTGATGCCCATCACCATCCCCACCGGCGCTAATACGGCAATAGGTAACAGTAACGAGCGGCCGAACGTCTGTATTTCGTTTTTAAAATTCGCGTTCATGACAATATCCCCGATAAGACATCGTATTATCAAACACGGTTAGAGGAGGGGAGCTCAAGGTCAAATAATGTCTGAAGCAGGGCGCAAAAATTGCCCATAAGAAATTGCAGGGGCGATCACATTATTAACTTGACGGAAGGACAGGCGATCAAAAAAGGAGCCCGCAGGCTCCTTTTGGAAATTCATTAGTGGCGGTGATGATGTTTACCGCGCCCGCGATGGTCGTCACGATCGCGCCAACCTTCACGGTAGCCACGCTCGTAGGCGTTGCGGTCTTTATACCAGCCGCGATGGTAGCCATTATCGTGTTTACGCCAGTAACCGCCGCGACGCTCATAATGGCTGTGCCAGTAATCCCGATCGCGCCAGCGACCGCCGTCCCAGTAGTTACCGTAATTATCACGATCGCCAATTTGTAATTTTATTGAGGGTAACAGGGTGATTTCGCCTGCAGTTGCCATCATTGGCGCTCCCGCCAACAGAACGGCTGCAAGCAACAGTGACCTGAACATAGTCTTCTCCTTCACGATCGGGGCCGTGGCCGGCCTGTTACAGCAATATTACGGGTGGTAAAGCCCCGCATCTTCGCCACAACTCCTAATTCATTTCGGATAGCACAAAATGCTAAAAATACCTGTTACCCGTTGATTTGCCGTCAGGAGAGGATCGCGTCAATGGCCGCGCACTCCTGGGCGCTAAACTGGCGGTTCGCCAGCATGCCGACGGCATCCTCAATCTGGCTGGTCTTACTGGCTCCGATTAACACCGAGGTAACTTTATCGTCACGTAATACCCAGGCCAGCGCCATTTGCGACAGCTTCTGACCGCGCTGCTGCGCCAGTTCATTTAGCTTACGCACCTTCGCCAGTTTCTCGTCGGTGAGCTGATCCGGATTGAGGAAGCGGCTGCCGCTGGCGGCGCGCGAATCTGACGGGATGCCGTTCAGGTAGCGGTCGGTCAACTGCCCGCCCGCTAAGGGCGAAAACGCGATGCTGCCGACGCCTTTTTCCTGCAACAGGTCCAGCAGTTCCGCTTCCACCCAACGCTCAAACATTGAGTATTTCGGCTGGTGGATTAAGCATGGCGTGCCGAGATCGTTGAGGATCTCAATCGCCTCCCGGGCCAGCGCGGCAGGGTAATTCGACAGCCCCACGTACAGCGCTTTTCCCTGACGCACAATATGATCCAGCGCGCGCATCGTTTCCTCAAGCGGCGTTTCCGGGTCCGGGCGGTGGTGATAAAAAATATCCACGTATTCCAGTCCCATGCGTTTCAGGCTCTGGTCCAGGCTGGATATCAGATACTTGCGCGAACCCCAGTCCCCATAAGGCCCGTCCCACATGGTGTAGCCCGCCTTGCTGGAGATAATCAGCTCATCGCGCCAGGGCAGAAAGTCTTGTTTAAAAATCCGCCCGAAATTGTGTTCGGCGGAGCCCGGCGGCGGCCCATAGTTATTGGCAAGATCGAAATGGGTGACGCCAAGGTCAAACGCCCGGCGCAACAGCTGGCGGCTATTATCCAACAGCGTGGTGTCGCCAAAGTTATGCCAAAGCCCCAGAGAAACAGCGGGAAGCTTCAGCCCGCTTCGTCCGCAGCGGCGAAATTCCATCGTTTGATAGCGTGCGGGATCTGCCTGATAAACCATGCGTGTAGCCTCATCAGTTAGGAAATTTTCAGCGTGTATACGTTTACACAAAACTCGCGCCTTTGCACCCTACACCGCATCGCGCTGTAAATCTCGCGTGCCACGCACTTTTCGATCGGATACCTGGACAGGGATCGCAGTTCCTTAATACTTCAATCAGGCTCCTGATAAAAAGGAATGTTCCATGGCTCAGAGTTATTGTGTAGCGGATTATCTACTGGACCGGCTGGCGCAAAGTGGAATCACCCATCTTTTCGGCGTACCGGGCGACTATAACCTGCAGTTTCTCGATAATGTCATCGCGCACCCGGAAGTGGCCTGGGTGGGCTGCGCCAACGAACTTAACGCGGCCTATGCTGCCGACGGCTACGCCCGCTGCAAAGGCGCGGGAGCCTTATTAACCACCTTTGGCGTGGGCGAACTCAGCGCGCTTAACGGCGTGGCGGGCAGTTACGCCGAACACGTCCCGGTGCTGCACATCGTCGGCGCCCCCGCATCTGGCGCGCAGCAGCGTGGCGAACTGATGCATCACACGGTCGGCGATGGCGATTTTCGCCATTTTGTGCGTATCGCCAGCGAGTTATGCGCCGCCCATGCGGTACTGACGGCGGACAACGCCTGTAAAGAAATCGACCGGGTGATGCGCGAGATGCGGGAAGCCTCGCGTCCCGGTTACCTGATGTTGCCAGCAGACGTGGCAAAAAAGCCTGCCATTCGCCCTGAAAACGCTCTCACCAGGGCGGTGCAAAGTGCCGATCCCGCTCTGCTGGAGGCGTTTCGCCAGGCGGTTCAGCAACGGCTCTGCGGCGTTAAGCACATTGCGTTGCTGGCGGATTACCTGGCGCAACGTTTTGGCCTGAAGCACGCCCTGCAACAATGGGTGCGCGAGATCCCGCTGGCGCACAGCTCGTTGCTGATGGGCAAAGGGATTTTTAACGAAAGCGGCGCAGGTTTTACCGGCACCTACAGCGGCGCCGCCACTGCCCTGGCGCAGCGCGAGGCGATTGAACAGAGCGAGGTCGTTATCTGCGTGGGCGTGAAATTTACCGATACCACTACCGCCGGATTTAGCCAGCATCTCACCCGCGAGCAAACCATTGAGGTGATGCCCGATGGTGTACGCATTGGCAATCGCGGATTCAGCGGCCTGCCAATGGCGCAAGCGGTGGATATTCTCTACCAGGAAGTGCGCGAGATCCGCCATCAACTCACGTTACCGACCATCAAACCCGCTCCGCTGCCGGAGGGTGACGCCGGGCTGGATCAGCATGCGTTCTGGCTGGCGATTCAGGCCTGGCTGCGGCCCGGGGATATTGTGGTGGTCGATCAGGGTACCGCCGCGTTTGGCGCGGCAACCCTGACGCTGCCGGATGACGTGACATTTATCGTCCAGCCGCTGTGGGGCTCGATAGGCTACGCGCTGGCGGCGGCGTTCGGCGCGCAAACCGCCTGCCCGACGCGGCGGCTGGTGCTGATCACCGGAGACGGCGCGGCGCAGTTAACCATTCAGGAACTGGGCTCAATGCTGCGAGACGATTTGCGCCCGGTGGTTATCGTGCTGAATAACGACGGCTACACGGTGGAGCGGGCGATCCATGGCGCGGAGCAGCGCTACAACGATATCGCCCCCTGGGACTGGACGGCGCTGCCCCACGCGCTGGATATCCATCGTAAAGCCGAATGCTGGCAGGTCAGCGAAACTGTGCAGCTTCAGGAGGTGCTGGCGCGGTTGGCGCATCCGGCGCGGCTGTCGCTGCTGGAAGTGATGCTGCCGAAACAGGATCTCCCGGAACTGCTGGCCGCCGTCACCCAATCGCTTGGTGAGCGTAACGGCGGGCAGGGTTAGTCTTTCGGTCCGGCTACCATTAACGGCTTCCCGGCCAGCAGCAGCCAGGCCGGGAGCATGACGATGCACAGCAGCGGCAGCAGCTGGGTATCCGGCACGATCACTGCCGCCATAAACAGGCTCATCCACCCATCGCGCGTCACCACCAGTACCATGCCCAATACCGCGCAGGAGACCGTCACCGCCGCCGGGACGGCGTCAACGTGCTCATGAAGCATCAACCCCAGCGCCACCCCGACGAATACCGCCGGGAAAATGCGCCCGCCGCGAAAGCCGCAGGCGGCGGCAATCACCAGCGCCGCGAGTTTGATCACGGCAAACAAGAAATAGTCATTCACAGTCCAGGTCTGGCCGAACGCCAGTTGCTGCATCTCATTGACGCCTCTGAACAGGGTTTGCGGGCCGCCCAGCGCGCCCAGCAACCCGAGCACAAAACCGCCCGCGCCGAGGAGCAGCACCGGGTTTTTTATTCTGTGCATCAGTGTGTGCAGGCGCGGTAAACACCACACCGCCACCATACCTAACGCAATGGCGATGGCCGCCACCACCGCGCCGCTGAAAATATCCGCCAGGTGCAGTTGCGAATAGTGGGCGACGGGCAGCGAAAAATTTGGATGGATAAACAGCCCGGTGGTCACGCCGCCTGCCGCCGCCGCCATCAGCGGGGCGAACAGCTTGTCCCATAGCGGTACGTCGTTAGTGCTGTTGAGGGTTTGAGAGAAGATCAGCGCTGCCGCCACGGGCGTACCAAACAGCGCGCCGATGGTGCCTGCCGCCGCCAGAATCGTCCAGTCGAGCGAGTTAACGCGTGGAAATAGCTTGCCGCCCAGCACCACCGCCAGCGCGACGTTGATCGCCATAATCGGGTGCTCCGGCCCCAGGCTGACGCCGCCTGCCAGACCGAGGATCATCGCCAGCGCCAGGCCTGGCAGGGCGCGGCTTTCCACCGGGGTACTGATCAGCGGCTCGTTGGCCGGGTCAGGTCCGCCATGGCCAGGAAAGTAGCGGATCACCAGGCCAACCGCGATGCCGGTCAGCGTCAGAATGGTGATAATCCAGCCGGGAGCGAACAGGGAAACGCCGAACGTCGCGGGCAGCGTCTGCCACAGAAAGGTCTGTAAAATCCCCGCGACCCGCATCATAAACAGTAAAATTAAACTACTGGCGATGCCGATAAGCAGCGCCGGCAAGGCGAGTATCAACATGGTTCTGGCGCGGGGATGAAGCATTGAATAATCCTTATGAATGAAAAGGCTGGCGCTTTACTGACCAGCAGATTACTGTGCTGATTGCAAAGGTGCTGAAACGGTAAACGTAATCTGTGACACGCCTCAATAATCACGGGTCATCAGCATAAAGGACATTGTGGTGCTGATGCCTTGTATTTAGAGTGTGCCGAAGACTTATTTTGACTTTAGCGGAGCTGTTGAATAATGACCAAATTTGCATTGGTGGGAGATGTAGGCGGCACCAACGCACGCTTAGCGCTCTGTAACCTTGAAACCGGCGCAATCGAGCGCGCGAAGACCTATTCCGGGCTGGATTACCCGACGCTTGAGGCGGTGGTGCGGGTTTATCTGACCGAGCATGACGCGACGGTCACCGAAGGCTGTATCGCCATTGCCTGCCCAATCACCGGCGACTGGGTGGCGATGACCAACCACACCTGGGCGTTTTCCACCGAAGAGATGCGTAAAAACCTCGGCTTCGATCATCTGGAAATCATCAACGATTTCACCGCCGTCTCTATGGCGATTCCGATGCTGAAAAAAGAGCACCTGATCCAGTTCGGCGGCGGCGAGCCGGTGGAAGGCAAACCTATCGCGGTTTATGGCGCAGGCACCGGCCTTGGCGTGTCGCATCTGGTGCATGTCGATAAGCGCTGGATCAGCCTGCCGGGCGAAGGCGGCCATGTGGACTTCGCGCCCAACAGCGAAGAAGAGGGCATTATCCTTGAGGAGCTGCGTGCGGAAATCGGCCACGTTTCAGCCGAGCGCGTGCTGTCCGGTCCGGGGCTGGTGAACCTCTACCGTGCGATTGTCAAATCCGACGGCCGCTTGCCGGAAAACCTTCAGCCGAAGGACGTCACCGAGCGGGCGCTCGACGATGCCTGTATCGACTGCCGTCGCGCGCTATCGCTGTTTTGCGTGATCATGGGGCGCTTTGGCGGCAACCTGGCGCTGAACCTGGCAACCTTCGGCGGCGTGTATATTGCCGGTGGGATTGTGCCGCGTTTCCTGGATTTCTTCCGCGCGTCGGGCTTCCGCGGCGGTTTTGAAGACAAGGGGCGTTTCAAGGCTTACGTGCAGGATATTCCGGTGTATCTGATCGTTCACGATCAGCCTGGTCTGCTGGGCGCTGGCGCGCATTTACGCCAGATCCTCGGACAGGTTCTCTGACAAAAAGCGCCGCAAGGCGCTTTTTTTACAACCGCATTAACTGGCGAAACTCTTTTACCCGGCTGCGGCTGACCGGGACCTGGAAATCCAGATCCCGCAACCGCAGCATGTAGGTATTGTTAAACCACGGCTCTATCTCGCGGATTTTATTCAGATTCACGCAGTATGAGCGGTGGCAGCGGAAGAAATGCCCCTCCGGCAACCGGCTAAAAAACTCGGTGATATTCATCGGCATCACATAGGCTTCGCGTTTGGTGTACACGAAAGTCATTTTTTCGTGGGCTTCGGCATAGTAGATGTCGTTGATGTCGGTGACGATGATCCGCTCGTCTTTGATCAAATTGATAGTGGCGTTTTCCCGGCTGGCCGGGGCGGCGCTGTGCGGGCTGGCCTGCTGCTGCCCGGCGGCCTCCAGCTTTTGCAGCATGCTGATGATCCGCGACTCCTGCCAGGGTTTGAGGATGTAATCAAACGCCTCCAGTTCAAACGCCTCCACGGCATGCTCTTTCCATGCGGTAATAAACACGATGAACGGTTTATTGGCGAATTTACTGATATTTTGCGCCAGCAGCACCCCATCCAGCGACGGAATATTGATATCGAGAAAAATGGCATCGACGGTGTGGTGCTGGAGATACTTCAGCACATCCAGCCCGTCGTCGAAGGTGCCGACAATCTCGATTTTGCTGTGATGATTAATCAGCCAGCTCAGCTCCTGTTGGGCCAGAATTTCATCTTCCACGATGATGGCTTTCATCGCTCCTCCTCAGGAAAATTGCGCGGCGACGGCAGGGCGCGCCAGCGGCTGGTTGGGTACGTAGAAAGCGATCTCGGTGCCGGGGTTAAGCTGGCGGATTTGCAGCCCTTCGCCGTAGAGCAGTTTCACCCGGTGATGCACGTTCAGCAGGCCGATTTTATTGCCCGGCATCTCGTCCGCCTCGACCCGCGCCACCACGTCAGGGTCAATACCGTGCCCGGTATCGCGCACCGCGATGCGCACCCGGCTACCGGACTCGGTCACGCTAATCGTTACCACGCCTTTGCCTTTACAGGGCTGGATACCATGCACAATCGCGTTTTCCACCAGCGGCTGGATCAGCAGGCTCGGCACCACGCAGTTCACCTCTTCGTCGATGTCATAAATCACCGTCAGCTTATCGCCGAAGCGCGCCTGTTCAATGGCGATGTAATCTTTAATCTGGTACAGCTCTTTTTTGATATCAATCAGCTCGTCATCTTTTAATTCAATGTTGTAGCGCAAATAGCGCGAGAGATTGAAAATCAGCTGGCGCGCGGTGTCCGGATTAAGCCGGATAGACGACGAAATCGCGTTCAGCGCATTAAACAGGAAATGCGGGTTGATTTTGCTTTGCAGCGCGCGCAGCTCTGCTTTATCGGCCATCTCACGTAGCTGTTCGGCGCGGGACACTTCCAGCTGCGTAGAGATAATCTGCGACAGGCCCACCGCCATCTCCTGGAGCGATGAGGTGATCTGGTGGGCATGGCAGTAATAAATCTTCAGCGTGCCGGTCACGATGCCTTTCTCCCACAGCGGGATCACCAGCATCGAGTGAATTTCCGGGGTGCGATGGGCCTCATCATTGTTTTTGATGATGATCTTCCCGTCATTAATCGCCTGGCGGGTGGTCGGGCTGATGCCATCATCATTTTCCTGATAGTTATGCTCGCCCACGCCCACATAGGCCAGCACATTATCGGTATTGGTGATGGCCACCGCGTCGGCATGAATGTCGCGGCGGATTATCTGGCACACCTGGCGCAGCGCATCGCTGTTAACGTGGCGGAACAGCGGCAGGGTTTTGTTGGCGATATCCAGCGCCAGCTTGGCCTGGCGTGCGGCGCTGGCCTCTTTTTCCCCCTCCACGCTCTGCACCAGCAGGACGATAAAGCCAATCGACACGCTACCCAGAATCATCGGGATGCCGATTTTCGACACGATATCTAATCCCAGTTCGGTGGTTGGGGCCCACGCCACCACCAGGATCATGGTCAGGGTTTCGCACACCATGCCGCCGACGATCCCGATGCGCCAGCGCTGTGCTTTCGGTACCCGCATATGGATCCATCCGGAAAGAAAACCGGCGATGATACTGGTAATCAAACAGGGAATAGAAGTAATGCCGCCGATATCGATCAGGTAACGGTGCACGCCGGCAATCGCGCCGGTAATGATGCCCACCCATGGGCCGAACAGAATGCCGCCCGCCATCACCGCGATGATGCGCACGTTGACCAGCGAGCCTTCCACCGGCACGCCGGACCAGGTGCTGAACAGCGCGAACATTGAAAAGATGGCGGTGACCGCCAGCAGTTCACGCGGCGTGTGGGCGCTTTTATGCAGCAGTTCACGGAACAATCGGATGCGGATCAGGAAGAACAGACAGATCAGCATCAGTGCGGCGCGGTCAAAAACCGCCAGGAGCATATTAAAAATTTCGTGCACGGGGGGAACTCAGATGACAAGCAGAGTGACTATGATAGAAAACCTGGCGCCTGATGAACAGACGCCAGGGTGAATCAGTGGTTAGCCCTGTAGCTGTTGCTTACCGGCAGGAGTGAGATCGGCTTCGGTGGCGCGGCCATCAAAATCCACTTCAAAATCGTCGGCGGCGAAGTCCGGCGGCGATTTACCCTCCACAAACGCCGGCCATTGACGCTTCAGATAGGCGGCGTTTTTTTCGCACCAGGGCGCGGCAGCGATATACATGACGTTGCTGTCGAACTCGCCGTTATGCTCATTTTCCACTGCGTGGATCACATCGCAGTGCCAGAAAACCGTGTCGCCCGGCTCCATATCCGGAATTGAGGATATCCCGGTTAATAAAAGGGGATGCCAGGTGGGGTTAATAGAAAGTGCCCGGCCAGGTTTAGCTTCGCACAGCGAATCGTCCGGCACGTCGTCCTGCAATGCGCGCAGTAAAATATACGCCATGGCGTTGGCCACTGGCAGCAGGGTAAGAGTACCGGCGTGTTTACGCTGTTCGGAGAGCGCGGTCCAGCCCTGGAAGGTGCGGAACATCGAGCACACCGCCGGGGAGGGGATTTCACGCGCTTCGGTACGGCCTTCTGCATCAAACGGATTGTAGCGCTGCCATTCGCCGCTGAATACGTGACGGTAAACGTGACGGAAATTCTCATCAAGCCAGCGCTCTACCGAACCGCCGTCCACGTGTGGTGACAGGCCTAACGAGCCAGAGCGGGGCGGACGGCGGCGGGTACGATCCGCATAGCTCACCACCCGGTTCGGGTCAAAATGCTGTTTGCCGTTGCTTTCGGTCTGCCAGAGATTATTGAGAAACACCTGCGCCGCTTTCATGCGCGCATCCTGACGGGCTTCCACCTGAGGCTTCGACCAGTAAATGCCGTAAATTTGCGGTTTACTGTCGGCAAGCGTGCCGAAATAGTTATCTTCCGCCGCATTCTTGAGCTTTTCGACAAAGTTATTGCGTTCCAGATAGTTGCCCACTTCGTCATTCCATGCCCGGGCGGTCTGTTCCGGGAAGACGCCTTTGATAACGCAGCAACCGCGCTGGCGAATAAGGGCTTTTTGCTGCTCAGAAATGCGGTCAGCGACAATATCATCGGCATGGATCTGCGGCACCGGGTTTTCACCACGCGCCTGCTCAGCGCGGATCGCGTCGATCTGACGTGAAATATCGGCTTCCAGTTGCTGGAACACCTGCTGATAGTGCGGCAGATCGCGACGAAGCTGTTGTTTTATCTCGCGAATGGCGGTGGGAAGATCGTCAATGTGTAGGGGCATGATGATGACTCCGGCTGAAGAGAATGAGAGGTTATTGTTTTGTTGCGACAGGGTTAATATATAGCCGGATAATCGAATAAAACAGGGATGAGTTTCAAATGAAGGTTCCGGTTTTTTCCTCCTCAATTATTTTTTAAAAAGCCTCTCGACAGAACAAAATTTTTCAGGCTATTTTCTTTACAGGCCACATCAGTGGCAGCGTCGCTCGGACGGTCCGGGCGCTTACGTAACTTCGAGGAATCTATGGCTGACTTCAGTCCCAAACGCCGTTTTTCGCGTATCGATCGTCTTCCCCCGTACGTTTTTAACATTACCGCTGAACTGAAAATGGCTGCGCGTCGGCGCGGCGAAGATATTATCGATTTCAGTATGGGCAACCCCGATGGCGCGACCCCGCCGCATATCGTCGAGAAACTCTGCACCGTGGCCCAGCGCCCCGACACGCACGGTTATTCCACCTCGCGCGGCATTCCGCGTTTGCGCCGGGCGATTTCCCGCTGGTATCAGGATCGCTATCAGGTGGATATCGATCCGGAAAGCGAAGCCATCGTGACGATTGGCTCCAAAGAGGGGTTGGCGCATTTGATGCTGGCGACGCTGGATCACGGCGATACGGTGCTGGTGCCGAACCCCAGTTACCCGATTCATATTTACGGCGCGGTGATTGCCGGCGCGCAGGTGCGCTCGGTGCCGCTGGTGGAAGGGGTGGACTTCTTTAACGAACTGGAACGCGCCATTCGTGAGAGCTATCCGAAACCGAAAATGATGATTCTGGGCTTCCCGTCGAACCCGACGTCGCAATGCGTGGAGCTGGAGTTTTTTGAGAAAGTGGTGGCGCTGGCGAAACGCTATGACGTGCTGGTGGTGCACGATCTGGCCTATGCGGACATCGTCTACGACGGCTGGAAAGCGCCGTCGATTATGCAGGTGCCGGGCGCGCGCGATGTGGCGGTGGAGTTTTTCACCCTGTCAAAAAGCTACAACATGGCGGGCTGGCGCATCGGCTTTATGGTGGGCAATCAGGAACTGGTCAGCGCCCTGGCGCGGATCAAAAGCTATCACGATTACGGCACCTTTACCCCGTTACAGGTCGCGGCCATCGCGGCGCTGGAAGGCGATCAGCAGTGCGTGCGTGATATTGCCGAACAGTACAAACGCCGCCGCGATGTGCTGGTGAAAGGTCTGCACGAAGCGGGCTGGATGGTGGAAATGCCGAAAGCGTCAATGTACGTATGGGCCAAAATCCCCGAGCCCTACGCGGCGATGGGCTCGCTGGAATTCGCCAAAAAATTGCTACAGGACGCCAAAGTGTGCGTATCGCCGGGCATCGGCTTCGGTGATTACGGCGACACCCACGTGCGTTTCGCGCTGATTGAAAACCGCGATCGTATCCGTCAGGCGGTGAGGGGCATCAAAGCGATGTTCCGCGCCGACGGGCTGCTGCCGGTATCGACTAAAAATACGTTGGAAAATCAGCCATAAAAACGACAACAGGAGCCAAATGGCTCCTGTTTTTTGACCGGCTCAGGCTTCAGACTAAATCATCAGCGCAAAAGTACCGGCCCAGAGAACGACCATTACTGAAACGCCCATAAATAAATATTTCACGTCACTCACTCCGCGCATCGCATGACACGCCACAATTAACGTCAGGTCTCATTATAGAAAGGTAAAACCGCACGCATTTCACTTTGGGACAAATCCCTGGTGTGCCTGCCGCTTCGCCTGGATTTGGGGATGTGCCTCACATCCGGGCGCTAATCTACGCTTAATTTTCAGGGTTAACAAGCCGGCAAGGGCGGAAAAACGTCTTTTTTTCGAGCAGGGTTTTGTGCGGTGTAACCTTATGTTAAATCAGGGGATTTGTTTGTGACTTAAGCAAAACTGAAACGTGAAAGTAGCTGGGGTGAAGAGGAGAGGGGAATGGCGTCGCTTGCAAAAAAATGACGCCATGTTTGCGAAATAGTTATGCGGCGCTATGGGGTTTAAACGTTATATCACCCTGTCCCGCCAGCAGCCCTTCCACAGAGATATCTTCATCAAGTTCATCCCAGTGAATACCCCGGGGACTTAATTCAAAATTACTTCGCGCTTGCGGGCTGGCTCGCAGCAGCCTGGGAAACCATGCCAGAGGCACGCCCAACGTACGGGCATCGCTGAGCTCGACCCACATATGGAACTCGTCAAATTTTACGTTCTTAGCCGAAATAGTCATTCCAGGCCTCCATCAGCATAGTGTGGTTTTCTTCAACGACACCGAGCAATTCTTTCAGATCTCGGGCATTAAAACCGTCGTTACGTGCTAAAAGCACCCCAGGTGTTAACCAGAATTTAGCTTCCTCTTCTACACCACGCACATGAATATGCGCAGGTTCACGGGGATCGCCTTCGTTTGAATAGAAAAAGAAACGATATCCTTTGAACCTTAGTATGACAGGCATAAATAAGTTCTCAACGTGACGGACGTTTATGCTGTCACTATAGGACTATCGATTTCTCAACTCAACGCTGATGGCAATTTGTTCGAACGAAAGTATATAGATTATCGGTGGCGATTCAGGGAAAACATTTATTTCGTTTCTGAAGCGAATTTCAGGAATTACAAAAGATAAAAAAATCTTTGGCAGGGAAGCAACAGCAATTGTTCTGCCAAAAACGTAGCTTATCGGTAGCTACCCAAAACATCGTTTCAGATCATTACGTCAGGCACTATTCTGTGTAAAATCAGAGCTAACCCAATTTCGTGGAGTGCCCTGCTATGGCTGGCGTGAACAAAACGCACCTGACTGAAACGGATATCATCAGCAAATTTATCCTTCCTGCGGTTAAGGAGGCAGGCTGGGATGATTTGGCGCAAATTCGTCAGGAAGTAAAACTGCGTGATGGCAAGATTGTCGTGCGTGGCAAATTGGCCTCACGTATCAAAGTTAAATCTGCCGATATCGTGCTGTATCACAAGCCTAACTTGCCACTGGCAGTTATCGAAGCCAAGGCTAACAAGCACGCCATCAGCAAAGGGATGCAGCAGGGGCTGGACTACGCCAGTCTGCTCGATGTTCCCTTTGTATTTGCCTCCAACGGTGATGGGTTTGTCTTTCACGATAAAACCAATCCGCAGCAGCTCGAATCTGAAATTTCGCTCAGCGATTTCCCAACACCTGAACAACTCTGGCAAAAATACTGTATCTGGAAAGGATTCACTCAGGAGCAGTTGCCGGTTATTAGCCAGGACTATTACGACGACGGCAGCGGGAAGTCTCCGCGTTATTATCAAATGCAGGCGATTAACCGAACGGTGGATGCCGTCTCGGCTCGAAAGAATCGTATTCTGCTGGTCATGGCAACCGGTACGGGCAAAACGTATACCGCATTCCAGATAATCTGGCGGCTGTGGAAGGCCAAAAACAAAAAACGCATTCTATTCCTTGCGGACCGCAACATTCTGGTTGATCAAACTAAACGTAACGACTTTCAGCCGTTCGGTAATGCGATGACTAAAGTTACCGGACGTACCATCGATCCGGCTTATGAGGTGCATCTGGCGCTGTATCAGGCCATTACCGGGCCGGAAGAACATCAAAAAGCCTATAAACAGGTGGCACCGGATTTCTTTGACCTGATTGTGATTGACGAATGCCATCGCGGCAGCGCGTCTGAAGATTCTGCCTGGCGAGAGATTCTGGAGTATTTCGGCAGCGCCACTCAGGTTGGACTGACGGCAACGCCAAAAGAAACGGAAGACGTTTCTAATATCGACTATTTCGGTGAGCCAGTTTACACCTATTCGCTGAAAGAGGGCATTGAAGACGGTTTTCTCGCACCTTACAAAGTCGTGCGCGTTGATATCGACGTTGACGTCCAGGGCTGGCGACCTATTAAAGGCCAGTTAGATAAATACGGCGAAGAGATTGAAGACCGTATCTACAACCTGAAAGATTTTGACCGCACGCTGGTGATTGATGAGCGCACCATGCTGGTGGCGCAGACCATTACCGATTACCTGAAACGTACCAACCCGATGGATAAAACCATCGTTTTTTGCAACGACATCGATCACGCCGATCGAATGCGCCATGCGCTGGTGGTGCTCAATCCTGAGCAGGTGTTGAAGAACGAAAAGTACGTGATGAAGATCACCGGCGACGATGATATCGGCAAGGCGCAACTGGATAACTTTATCAATCCTAAAAAAGCTTACCCTGTTATTGCGACAACGTCAGAGTTGATGACCACCGGCGTTGATGCGCAGACCTGTAAGCTGGTGGTACTGGATCAAAACATTCAGTCGATGACCAAGTTTAAACAGATCATTGGGCGCGGCACACGCATCAACGAAAAACACGGCAAGCTGTGGTTCACTATTCACGATTTCAAAAAAGCGACTGAACTGTTTGCCGACCCCCGCTTTGATGGCCTGCCAGAAAAAGTGCTGGTGGTGAAACCCGGCGATATTTCTGACAAAGATTCAGACTTCAATGAACAACTGGATGCAGAGAATAACGCGGATGACGGTGATAAAAATTCCAGTGAAGCGCGAGAAGACGTCGCTGACTATCAGGTTAATCGTGATAAGCAAGCGGGCAACGGTGAGTTCCATGACGATGATGAAAACAAAGTTCGCAAATTCTATGTGAATGGCGTGGATGTAAAAGTACTGGCTAAGCGCGTTCAGTATTACGATTCTGACGGCAAACTGGTGACCGAGTCTTTTCAGGATTACACCCGTAAAACGATGCTCAAAGACAGTGAATACGCTTCGCTGGATAGCTTCGTGCGCAAATGGCAGGATGCGCCACGCAAACAGGTCATCATCGAAGAACTGGAGCAACTGGGGATTCTGTGGGATGTGCTGGCCGAAGAGGTAGGTAAAGATCTCGACCCGTTTGATTTGCTCTGCCATGTGGTGTACGGTCAGCCGCCGTTAACCCGTCAGGAGCGCGCGGCGAATGTGCGTAAGCGTAACTACTTCACCAAATACGCCGAACCGGCGCAGCAGGTTCTTAGCACATTGTTGGACAAATACGCCGATGAAGGTGTGCAGGAAATTGAAGACGTGCAGGTGCTGAAACTGAAGCCGTTCGACACCCTGGGCCGCCCACTTGAGATTATCAAAACCCGTTTTGGTGACAAGAAATCGTATGAGCAAGCCGTTAACGAACTGGAAAACGAAATCTACCAGCTACCCCCGCGCTTAGCCTGATAACCTGTAAATACAGTGCCACTGGCCGCGTCTGCGACCGGTGGCATCCTTTTTTAAGTATGGAAAGAAAACATGTCGATTAGTTCAGTGATTAAATCCCTTCAGGACATTATGCGTAAAGACGCCGGTGTTGACGGCGATGCCCAGCGTCTGGGGCAGCTTTCATGGCTGCTGTTTTTGAAGATTTTTGATACCCAGGAAGAAGAGCTGGAACTGGAGCAGGATGACTACCAGTTCCCGATCCCCCAGCGCTATTTATGGCGTAGCTGGGCGGCGAACAGCGAAGGCATCACCGGTGATGCGTTACTGGAATTTGTCAACGACGACCTGTTCCCGACGTTGAAAAACCTCACCGCGCCGATCGATAAAAACCCGCGTGGCTTTGTGGTCAAACAAGCGTTCAGCGATGCCTACAACTACATGAAAAACGGCACGTTACTGCGCCAGGTGATCAACAAGCTTAACGAAATCGACTTCAGCAGCAGCCAGGAACGCCATCTGTTTGGCGATATCTACGAACAGATCCTGCGCGACCTGCAAAGCGCCGGTAATGCGGGTGAGTTCTATACCCCACGTGCCGTGACGCGTTTTATGGTCAACCGTATTGATCCGAAACTGGGCGAGTCGATTATGGACCCGGCATGTGGTACCGGTGGCTTTCTTGCCTGCGCGTTCGACCATGTGAAAGAGCATTACGTCAACACCACCGAAGACCATAAAACGCTGCAACAGCAGATCTATGGTGTAGAGAAAAAGCAGCTTCCGCATTTGCTGTGTACCACCAATATGCTGCTGCACGGCATTGAAGTGCCGGTGCAAATCCGTCATGACAACACGCTCAACAAGCCACTTTCCTCCTGGGATGATCAGGTTGATGTGATTGTCACCAACCCACCGTTTGGCGGTACCGAAGAAGACGGCATTGAAAAAAACTTCCCTGCAGAGATGCAGACCCGCGAAACCGCCGACCTGTTCCTGCAGTTGATTATCGAAGTGCTGGCCGACAAAGGCCGCGCGGCGGTAGTATTGCCAGACGGTACGCTGTTTGGTGAAGGTGTAAAAACGAAAATCAAAAAACTGCTCACCGAAGAGTGCAACCTGCACACCATTGTGCGGTTACCGAACGGCGTGTTTAACCCGTACACCGGCATCAAAACCAATATTCTGTTCTTCACCAAAGGTCAGCCAACCAAAGAGGTGTGGTTCTATGAGCATCCGTACCCGGACGGCGTGAAGAACTACAGCAAAACCAAACCGATGAAGTTTGAAGAGTTCCAGGCAGAAATCGACTGGTGGGGTCACGAAGCCGATGGTTTTGCCAGCCGCGAAGAGAACAATCAGGCGTGGAAAGTCAGCATCGAAGACATCATCGCCCGTAACTTCAACCTTGATATTAAGAACCCGTACCAGGGTGAAACCATCAGCCACGATCCGGATGAGCTGCTGGCACAGTACCAGAAACAGCAGGCGGAAATCAGCGAGCTGCGTAATCAGTTATGCGATATTCTTGGTGCGGCTCTGGCGGGTAACAAGGGGGCGAACTGATGAGCGTTGAGAAGCTAATTACCGACCATATCGATATCTGGTCTTCTGCGCTGCAAACCCGCTCCACGGTCGGGCGTGGTAGCAATGGCAAAATCGACCTGTATGGCATTAAGAAACTGCGCGAGCTGATTCTGGAGTTGGCGGTGCGTGGCAAACTGGTATCTCAGGATCCGAATGATGAACCGGCGTCTGAGTTGTTAAAGCGTATTGCTGATGAGAAAGCGGAACTGGTCAAGCAGGGGAAAATTAAAAAGCAGAAGCCGCTATCTGAAATTAGCGAGGATGAGAAGCCGTTTGAATTGCCGGAGGGGTGGGAGTGGACAAGGTTAGGGGATATTGTAAAAGTATCGTCAGGTGATGGATTGACATCAAGTCAAATGGAAGTGTCAGGTGATATTCCTGTATACGGTGGAAATGGAATCAATGGTTACCATGATTCATTTAATGTAAGTAAAAGAACCTTAGTAATTGGAAGAGTAGGATTTTATTGTGGGTCTATTCATGTAACGCCAAGCCGAGCATGGGTCACAGATAATGCTTTCAAAACAGAATTCTCTGAGGTGAATCTATATTTGGATTTTCTGAGAGTATTACTTACGATAACGAACCTCAAAGAAAATGAGAATGCTACTGCCCAACCTGTGATTTCTGGAAAGAAAATATATCCTATAGTTGTTGCAATTCCACCATACCAAGAACAGAGAAGTATCGTAAAGAAAGTAGAGGAGTTAATGTTCCTCTGCGAACAACTGGAACAGCAATCCCTGACCAGCTTGGACGCGCATCAGCAACTGGTTGAAAACCTACTGTCAACGCTAACCGATAGCCAAAACGCAGAAGAACTCGCCGAAAACTGGGCGCGAATCAGCCAGCATTTCAACACGCTGTTTACCACCGAAGCGAGTATCGATGCACTTAAACAAACGATTCTGCAACTGGCAGTTATGGGAAAACTGGTGCCGCAGGATCCTAACGATGAACCGGCATCTGAACTGCTTAAACGTATAGAGCAGGAAAAAGCGCAACTGGTGAAAGAAGGTAAAATTAAAAAACAAAAACCGTTGCCGTCAGTGAGTGATCAAGAAAAACTTTTTGAGTTGCCAGAGGGTTGGGAGTGGGCCACGCTTTCGCATTTAGGTTCTTTTGCCGGTGGTAAAACCCCTAGCAAGATGAGAGGTGATTATTGGGAAGGTGATATCCCTTGGGTAACACCAAAGGATATGAAAACGCCGTTAATAACCACTTCAGAGGACTTTGTTACTGATTTGGCAATTGAAGATGGTTTGAGCAAATTCTCTCCGGGTAGTTTGTTATTTGTAGCAAGAAGTGGAATTCTGAGAAGGACATTTCCTGTTGCAATAACAGCGATTGAATGCACCGTTAATCAAGATATAAAAGTTTTAACACCTTTTGTTTTAAATATTAATAGTTATATCTTCCTGATGATACGTGGATTTGAAACACATATACTGAAGAACCTTACTAAGGTTGGTACAACTGTCGAAAGTCTGTTATTCGATGAGTTTGCTTCCCATCCTTTTATGCTCCCCCCCTTAGAGGAGCAATTACGTATCACTAATAGAGTCAATGGAATGATGAAGTTGTGTGATACCCTCAAATCTCGTCTGCAATCCGCCCAACAAACCCAGCTCCACATGGCGGATACACTCACAGACGCAGCATTAAACTAAGGAACAGATGATGCCGGTTCATCATGCTATCTGGCGGATAGGAGAGACTCCCCAGCCGCTGACCATCAGCAAACTCGCCAGCGAGCAACTGTTGGAGAAGATGATTTTAAACGATCCCACTATCCTCTCCGATCAGTGGATGATTATTGGGCATCAGGAAAATACCCTCGATAAAGGGCGTATCGATCTGCTGGCTATCGCGCCGGATGCCTCGCTGATCCTGATTGAGCTTAAGCGCGATCGCACGCCGCGTGAAGTGGTTGCTCAGGCGCTGGATTACGCCTCCTGGGTGGATGATTTAACCGCCGATCGTTTGTCGCAAATTTATGAAAAATTCTCCGGCGGCGGCAATCTGGGAGATGCATTTCAGCAACGCTTCAATGCTGAACTTGAAGACGACGCCATCAACAAGTCACACCAGATAATCATCGTCGCGGCAGAGCTGGACCCTTCTACCGAACGCATCGTCGACTATTTGAGTAAATACGGAATCTCGATTAACGTCCTGTTCTTCAAGGTGTTCCAGTATGGTGACGAGCAGTTCCTGAGCCGAACCTGGCTTATCGATCCTGGCGAAACGCAAACCAATGCCGCACAGGCCACGGCTACCAGCGCCAACGCGAAAGAACCCTGGAACGGCGAGTTTTACGTCTCGTTTGGCAATTCAAACGGTCGCGTCTGGGAAGAGGCGCGCCGCTATGGGTTTATCAGCGCGGGGGGCGGAAGCTGGTACAGTCAGACGTTAAAACAGCTTCAGCCTGGCAATCGTGTATGGGTAAAAATCCCGGCGACCGGTTACGTCGGCGTCGGTATTGTACAGAGCGCCGTTGAGCCTGCCAGTAGCTTCACCATCAACACTGACGACGGCGAAAAGCGGGCGATGGATGTGCTTAAATACAGCGATCTCTATCACCGGAATGCGGATGACCCCGACAAGTCCGAGTATTTTGTCCCCGTGAAATGGCTGGAAACCCGCGGTGAGCAAGAGGCCGTGAACGAGGTCGGTTTCTTTGGTAATCAGAACACGGTATGTAAACCTACTACGCCGAAATGGCGACATACTATCGAGAAACTAAAGCGTGTTTTTTTACGCTGGGATACTGAACGGGCTGAGTAAGAGAGGCTGGAATGAGGTCGGTTAAAAGAAAGACCGACCTGATAAAAGTGGTTTGGTAAACATCAACTCTAAATACACAGTATTTTTTATTAGAGGTTGTGTTGTTTGAGGCGGTTATCTCACCGCTGTAAATTTGCAGCGTTTACTGAGATTTTTTTAATCGTTCAAGAGGAATTTATGAACACAGCAGAATTAGGGCAGTTAGCTGTATTACAGAAATTAACCAGCCTTGGGGCCAGAAATATTGTCGTTCAAAAAGAGGGCAACAAGTCATTCATCATTTTTGAATCCCCTAACTGTAAGACGTGTAAAGTGCCGACAAGAATCACGAACGACCGAATATGGCACTGAGTGGTTTCACGCAGATGCAGCATATTCAACGCATGACCTGATTCTACTTATTACCTCCGTTAAAAATGGGGGGGGTACCACTTGTCTGGACATAAGTTTCACCGTTAATATTTATGAATTGTTTACCATTAAGGTTACCCCTAACAATTATCGCTATATTTTTATACACACATTTTTCATGCTTCCCATTAATATCATCAAAGCAGGTATAATCATCGATAGAACCATCCCTTGTTCCTTTTGGTAATTCTTCATAACCATCAAAGTTCATGATGGCAACAGTGAAGTTATAAGGTACATTAATAATTTGATATTTTCGCTGAAGTAATTCCTTGTTTTTCACCCACCATTTTAATTTCCCTTGTGTTGTCATTGGCAAATGTTCTACAAAAACCGTACCATTATCCACTCTGACTATTTTTGTTGGTCTGAAAATAATCCATATGCAGTATGCAGTTATAAAAATAACTAAAATAGCTCCAATCCTTTTATAATTTAACATTGGTTTCTCCTGTCAATGTTATATTAGCTTCAAAATTAGTGAAAAATGGTTTTTGAGCTAGATGCTTTGCTCGCTGAAGGACAAACCAGATCCTGGAAAAGATCTTTGATCACCCCCTGATAAGAGCCATGGAAAGAAAATATATACGATTGAATTCTTAACTCGTCATAGAGAATCGCAATGGCTTTTTCTCGGCTTACGGCAGGGATTGAATTTAGGTAGGGATGTTTATAAGATGGACTATAAGTTGTCCAGTCAATGAATGTTGATACTTGCCCGAGATGGTAATGATTTTTTAGTATAGCAGTATTAATATCGCCGCTTTGCATATCATCGGTATTTCTGTCATTGAATCTTTTTTTGGTGGTGAAGATTATCAATTTATTATCGATTGCGTTCATTCAAATTAAATCCCTTTCTGTCAAATGTATAATAACTATACATTTATACTCTTATGGTGCAATCAGGGTTTTGCTTAGCCTTTCCAAATTGAGAATATATTAGTGAATTTGATTGCGACTTAAGTAAAAATGGAACGGGAAAGTAGCGGGTGTGTAAAGTAGAAGAAAAATGGCGGCCGGTAAGGTAAGGAACGCCATTTTGAGAAAATAAACATGAGCGTTTTTGGTTATAATATCTACTCAGCGTACCTGCTGTTGTCGGTTGTAGCCAACGGGACGACTCCAGTCGTCGTCATATTTAATATTCCCTGCAATGTAAAACCACTCAATACCCGCATAAGAAATGACAATATTTTCCATCATACCGGGGGTATGAGAACCTGGCATATATGCGTGCGCAGCATCAAGGCTCATGATAACAATGCTGGTCAGCGTAACGCGGTAAATTTCGTATTCAATCCCTGCGTCGTTAATGTCATAATAGTGGATCACGGCCTTTTGCAATCGGCGGCTCTGGCACAACGCCACGGCAAAAAATGGTGAGGTTTTATCAATCTCTTTGTGCAGTTTAAATCCATTGTGCTGACGAGCTCCCATAAGCTTGCCAGTGTTGGAACAAGTCACCTGGTACATGCTGTACCCGCTATTCATAATCTCAATTGCGCCTTCACGACCCAGCGCCTGGCAACTGCCTTTAATCTGTTGCCCATTCTCGTCATAAATATACATGTAGGCTGGTAATGACATCATTGCTCTCCTGCTTGAGTACTGAGTACTTGTCCGTTTTTGTCGATAAAGAAGTTGTAGCGGTAGTTCTCTCCGTTCAGCGTGTATGACGTGGCATAGATGTAGCCAGGGGTTAGCGGTAATTTTACGCATGATTCAGGATAGGAGAGCGTTACGCGCGACTTTTCCGCTAATGTCTTGTAGTCGCTACCCTGCTCTGAATAGACGCCGTAGCGGCTTAGAACATCTGATTTATTCACGGAGAAGCAAAGTAAATCGTTCAGTATGGGAAAGCTACGCCATGCGGGCAACCGGTCTCCTGCGCCACATCCAGTCAGCACAAGCAAGACAGGGATCAATAGGTATCGTTTCAATGCGGAAATCTCCCCAATACTTTTTTGTAGCGGGCCATGAGACTAAGAGCAGACTCAGAAGGGTTGTAATCTTTCAAGCGGTACAAATCCGTCCGGTTGCCAAATCCATACGTTTTAAGTAGCCAATAATCAGCAACCAATGCGGCCTGCTGCTCCAATCCATAATCCAAAAGAGTAGCTTTATCCAGTGAGTATTCGTAATCAACGGCCCAGGAGAACAATCCCCGGGTTCTCACCATCATTCCACGTTGGTGCTGCCAGACATGCATCATTTCATGTAAAAATAGATGCTGTCCGCCCACACGATCATTATTTGTATGTGGCTGCGAAAAATCAGGCTCATAAGAACCTTCCTGAAAGTAAAGTTCGCCGTTTGGCGTCATGGCGTAATTGTTCTTTTGTAGGTTAAACGGTAGATAGCTGCTGCGGTGGATCCAGACTTCGTTATAACGGATGCTAAAAGCGTAAAGTGTGCGCGCCAGGTTAATTTCACCCAGCGTCAGTAACCGTAATCCGCCCCGATCTATGTCGTTCATTTCTCTTATCACTTAAGGCCACCTTTTAGGGTCAAAAAAACTTCTTAACTCCTTTTCGGGATGAGATGAGGTAGAAAAATGCTGACTGATAAGAAATCAGATTCTGTAAATATTATTCAGTTAATAACCAGGGAGAGGATTTGCGGTTTAACGCCTTATCCGGTGGGGGGGGGTTGATAAAGGAGCTTGATTTGGAGGATTTGTCCCCTGCAGGAATCGAACCTGCAACTAGCCCTTAGGAGGGGCTCGTTATATCCATTTAACTAAGGGGACAAGGCGGCGTTAGTATACTCGTTTTTAGTGCTGCGTTAAGGGCTTAGCCGCCTGATTGCTCATTCCATCGCCATTACTGCTGCGAAGCCTGCTGTTTTTTCTGACGCTGCTCCTGTTTTTTTTGCCGCGCTTTGGCTTCCGCTTTTTTCTTGGTGCTCATATCGTTACGGATTTGCGCATGGCTCATCAGCGCAAAGATAAAGGTACCGCCGCAGATATTGCCGGCCAGGGTCGGCAGGGCGAAAGGCCAGACGAACTCGGTCCAGTGAATGTCGCCGTTGAACACCAGATACAGGATTTCCACGGTGCCCACTACGATATGGGTGGTATCGCCCAGCGCGATAAGCCAGGTCATAATGATGATCACAAAAATTTTCGCTGGCCCTGCCGAGGGGAACATCCACACCATGGTGGCGATGAGCCAGCCGGAGACTATCGCATTGGCGAACATCTCGCCCGGCGTGTTTTCCATCACTTTCAGGCCGATATTAACGAACGCCTCGCGGGTCGTTTCATCAAAAATTGGCATAAATTCGAAGGCCAACGCCGCCAGCCCGGTGCCGATCAGGTTACCTAACAGCACTACACTCCACAGCCGCAGCAACAGTAAAAAATTGCTGCCGGTGGGGTTTTGCATGACCGGTAAAACGGCGGTGACAGTGTTCTCGGTGAACAGCTGCTGACGCGCCATGATCACGATAATAAACCCCAGGGTGTAGCCGAAATTTTCCAGTAAAAAACCGCCCGGTACGCCTTCCAGATGAACGTGAAAAATCCCTTTGCCCAGCAGCGACGCGCCCATAGAAAGCCCGGCGGCGATAGCCGACCACAGCAGCGCCATGGCGTCGCGTTCCATCTCCTTTTCCCCATCCTGGCGGATATGTTCGTGGATGGCCATCGCCCGGGAGGGCAGGCGTTCTTCATCCAGTTCGATATCTTTTCCGCTCTTCTTCTCTTCGCTCTCTACTTCCAGCTCTTCACCGGATTCGCCAATTTTTTCATCCTCAATTTTGTCTTCTTTGAGTTTGTCCATGATGTCTTTGCCTCGCAGTGAATGTCCTTTAAGCGTAGCGGTTTTGGGAAAACCAACGGCCATTTCCCGATAATTCGGTGTCTTTTTGATCTGGCAGGCATCATTACTCCTTTTGGGGTAGCATTTCTGCCGTCTGGCATTTAAGGCCTGCAATCACTCTGTGTTATGATTCCTTGCCATTTCAGAAGGAGCTGTCTGGATGCTCGACGTCCTCAATCTCTCATGTATTCGTGATGAACGCGTTTTGTTTCGCGGGCTGTCATTTTCCCTCAATCCGGGTGAAATTTTCCAAATCGCTGGGGTCAATGGCGCGGGGAAAACCTCGCTGTTACGCATACTTAGCGGCCTCGCCACGCCGGAAGAGGGCGAGGTGAAATGGCAGGGCGAATTAATCAAACGGGCGCGTGACAGTTTCCATCACCAGCTCCTGTGGCTGGGGCACCAACCGGGTATCAAGGCGGTGCTGACGGCGGATGAAAACCTGCGCTTTTTCCATGCGGATTCGGCAATGAAAGCGCGCTGGGACGCCCTCGCGGCGATTGGCCTGCTGGGTTATGAGGATATCGCGGTAGGCCAGCTTTCCGCCGGGCAACAGCGGCGCGTGGCGCTGGCGCGGCTGTGGTTGAGCGCTGCAAAGTTGTGGATTCTGGATGAGCCTTTTACCGCGCTGGATCCGGCGGGTATCGAAAAGCTGACCTGCCGTCTCGAAGCCCATGCCGCACAAGGGGGCAGCGTGCTGCTGACCACCCATCAGCCGCTGCGTCCGGTGAGTTGTGCTTTTCGCAAGCTGACGCTGCCGCAAGGGGTGGTGTCATGATGTGGCAAATATTCACCCGAGAAATACATCTGGCCCTGCGCAAAGGGGCGGAGATCGTTAACCCGCTGTGGTTTTTCCTGATTGTTATCACGCTGTTCCCGCTGGGTATCGGCCCTGAGCCGCAATTGCTGGCGCGTATCGCCCCCGGCGTGGTGTGGGTGGCGGCGCTGCTGGCTGCGTTGTTGGGCATGGAACGGCTGTTCCGCGACGACTGGCAGGACGGCTCCCTCGAACAACTCATGCTGCTGCCGCTGCCTTTGCCCGCCGTGGTGTTAGCGAAAGTGACCGCTCACTGGGTGGTCACCGGCCTGCCGCTGATCGTGCTGTCTCCGCTGGCGGCGATGCTGTTAGGGCTCGATGTGCATACCTGGTGGGTGATGGCCCTGACGCTGACGTTGGGCACGCCGACCCTGAGTTTTCTCGGCGCGGTGGGCGTTGGCCTGACCGTGGGATTACGTCGCGGCGGCGTGCTGCTGAGCCTGCTGGTGCTGCCGCTCACCATTCCGCTGTTAATTTTCGCGACGGCGGCGATGGATGCCGCCTCAATGGCGTTACCGGTTGAAGGATACATGGCGATTCTGGGCGCGTTCCTGGCGGCGAGCGCCACGCTATGCCCGTTTGCCACCGCGGCGGCGCTGCGGATCAGTATTCAATAATTGCCCGCAAAAGTGGGCGCTAACTTAGCTTTGTGAGCCAATAACTATGTGGAAATTCTTGCATCAGCTTGCGAAACCAGAGCGACTCTACCACCTCTGCGGGCGTCTGGTTCCTCTGTTTGCCGTCATCAGCATTGTGATGCTGTTAGTCGGCGTGATTTGGGGATTTGTCTGGGCGCCGGCGGATTATCAGCAGGGACAAAGTTATCGCATCATGTACATCCACGTCCCGGCGGCCATCTGGTCGATGGGGATTTACGCCTGGATGGCGATTGCCGCGTTTATCGGCCTGGTGTGGCAGATCAAAATGTCCGATCTGGCGGTGGCGGCCATGGCCCCGGTAGGTGCGGTGTATACCTTTATCGCGTTGGTGACCGGGTCCGCCTGGGGCAAGCCGATGTGGGGCACCTGGTGGATTTGGGACGCCCGTTTAACCTCGGAGCTGGTGCTGCTGTTCCTGTACGTTGGGGTGATCGCGCTGTACAACGCTTTCGATGACCGCCGCCTCGCCGGGCGCGCCGCAGGGATCCTGGTGCTGGTCGGCGTGGTTAACCTGCCGATTATTCACTTCTCTGTTGAATGGTGGAATACCCTGCACCAGGGGTCGACCAACATGCAGAAATCCATCGATCCTTCGATGCGTATTCCGCTGCGCTGGTCGATTTTCGGGTTCCTCGGCCTGTTCGTTACCCTGGCCTTAATGCGCCTGCGCACCCTGATCCTGATGCAGGATCGCCGTCGTCCCTGGGTTGAAGAGATTGCTAATAAAGGAAGGAGCCTGTCATGAACGTCGCCTTTGGTAGCCTGAGTGAATTTTTCGCCATGGGCGGTTACGCCTTCTATGTCTGGCTGGCCGTGGCTTTTACCTTTATTCCGCTGGCGTTGCTGTTGGCCCATACCCTGTGGCAGCGTAAAGCGCTGCTGGCGGATGTCCGCCGCCAGCAGGGACGGGAGCGCCGGATTAAAAATGCCCAACATCCCACACAGGAGGTGACCGGATGAATCCGCGTCGTAAAAATCGACTCTGGCTGGCGGTGATGGTGTTAATGGGGATTGGCATCACGATTACACTCACGCTGTATGCGCTGCGCGCCAATATCGACCTGTTCTATACGCCGGGCGAAATCATCAACGGCAAAAACGAAACCCAGGTGAAGCCGGAGCCGGGCCAGCGTTTGCGCGTCGGCGGCATGGTGATGCCGGGCAGCGTCAAGCGCGATAATCAGTCCCTGAAAGTGAGCTTTAAGATCTATGACGCCCGCGGCGTGGTGGATGTCAGCTATGAGGGCATTCTGCCGGATCTGTTCCGCGAGGGGCAGGGCGTGGTCGCGCAGGGAGTACTGGAGCCAGGCAATGTGATTGTCGCCAAAGAAGTGCTGGCGAAGCACGACGAAAACTATACGCCGCCGGAAGTGAAAGCGGCAATGGAAGAGAATCATCACCGTCCGGCAGACGCCTATAAGGATAACCGCTCATGATGCCGGAATTGGGTAATTTCCTGCTGTGCCTGGCGTTAGGGATTTCATTACTGCTCAGCGTCTACCCGCAATGGGGCGCGGCGCGTCAGGACGTTCGGCTGATGGCGCTGGGGCGTCCACTCTCCTGGGCGCTATTTTTAAGCGTTTTCGCGGCGTTTTTAATTCTGATTTATGCCTTTGTGGTGAACGACTTCACCATTATGTACGTCGCCAGTAACTCCAACGCCGAGTTGCCGGTGTGGTATCGCGTCGCCGCGACGTGGGGCGCGCATGAAGGTTCGCTGCTGCTGTGGGTGCTGCTGATGAGCGCCTGGACCTTCGCGGTGGCGGTGCTGAGCCGTGGGATGCCGCTGGATTCCGTGGCGCGGGTGCTTTCCGTGATGGGCATGGTTAACTTCGGCTTCCTGCTGTTTATTCTGCTCACCTCCGACCCGTTTACCCGCACGCTGCCGGAGTACCCTATCGACGGGCGCGATCTGAATCCGCTGTTGCAGGATGTCGGGCTGATTTTCCATCCGCCGCTGCTGTATATGGGCTATGTCGGCTTCTCCGTGGCCTTTGCGTTTGCTATCGCGTCGCTGATGGCGGGGCGTCTGGACACCGCCTGGGCGCGCTGGTCACGCCCGTGGACCCAGGCCGCGTGGATTTTCCTGACGCTCGGCATCGTGCTGGGCTCCGCCTGGGCCTATTACGAGCTGGGGTGGGGCGGTTGGTGGTTCTGGGATCCAGTGGAAAACGCCTCCCTGATGCCCTGGCTGGCGGGCACTGCGCTGATGCACTCCCTGGCGGTAACCGAGAAGCGCGGCAGCTTTAAGGCCTGGACCGTACTGCTGGCGATTGCCGCCTTTTCCCTCTGCCTGTTGGGCACCTTCCTGGTGCGTTCCGGTGTGCTGGTGTCGGTGCACTCCTTCGCCTCGGACCCGGCGCGCGGCATGTTTATCCTCGCCCTGCTGGTGATCGCCATCGGCGGTTCGCTGCTGCTGTATGCGGTTAAAGGCAACAAAGTGCGCGCCAGAGTAAAAAACGATCTCTGGTCGCGGGAGACTTTCCTGCTCGGCAATAACATTTTGCTGATGGCCGCCATGCTGGTGGTGCTGCTCGGTACGCTGTTGCCGCTGGTGCATAAACAGCTGGGTCTCGGCAGCATCTCTATCGGCGAGCCGTTCTTTAATATGATGTTCACCGCCATGATGGTGCCGTTCGCGCTGCTGCTGGGTATCGGGCCGCTGGTGCGCTGGCGTCGCGATGAGCCAGGAAAAGTGCTTAAGCGGCTGGGCATTGCGGTGGTGATTACCCTGGCGGGCGCGCTACTGCTGCCGTGGCTGATGCAGGACCGTATTGAAGCCATGACGGTGGTCGGGCTGATGATGGCGATTTGGGTGTTTGTGCTGGCGCTGATGGAGTTGCACGAGCGCGCCACCCATCGTCATGCGTTCCTGAAAGGCCTGACCAGACTCTCCCGCAGCCAGTGGGGCATGGTATTGGGCCACGTTGGCCTGGCGGTAACGGTGGTCGGGATCGCTTTTAGCCAGAGCTACAGCGTGGAGCGTGACGTGCGCATGAAGGCGGGCGATCGCGTCGATATCCATCAGTACCAGTTTATTTTCAAAGAGGTGCGCGAGGTCAGCGGGCCGAACTGGCGCGGTGGCGTGGGCGTGATCGACGTGCTGCGCAACGGCAAGCCGGAAGCCACTCTCCATGCCGAGAAGCGCTTCTATAACAGCAATATGATGATGATGACCGAAGCGGCCATTGACGGCGGCGTCACCCGCGATCTGTACGCGGCGCTGGGTGAAGAGCTGGACGATGGCAGTTGGGCGGTGCGGCTTTATTACAAACCCTTTGTTCGCTGGATTTGGTACGGCGGGGCATTAATGGCGCTGGGCGGCTTGTTGAGTATGTTCGATCCTCGCTATCGCCTGCGTAAAGCATTGCAGGAGGCATAATGAAACGTAATGTGTTGTTTATTCCATTAATCCTTTTTTTACTGCTGGCCGCCGCGCTGTTGTGGCAACTGGTGCGCAACGCTAACGGCGACGACCCCACCACCCTGGAATCGGCGCTGATTGGCAAGCCGGTGCCGGTATTTAAACTCGAATCGCTGGATGAGCCGGGAAAAACCTACGATCAGGCGGCGCTAACCAGCGGCAAACCGGTACTGCTGAACGTCTGGGCGACCTGGTGCCCCACCTGCCGCGCCGAGCATCAGTACCTTAACCGCCTCTCCGCCCAGGGCGTGCGGGTGGTCGGGATGAACTATAAAGACGATCGCCAAAAGGCCATTACCTGGCTGAATGAACTGGGCAACCCGTACGCCATGAGCCTGTTCGACGGCAACGGTATGCTGGGCCTCGACCTGGGCGTATACGGCGCGCCGGAAACCTTCCTGATCGACGGCAAGGGCATTATCCGCTACCGCCACGCCGGGGATCTCAACGAGCAGGTCTGGCAGAACGAAATCAAACCCCTGTGGGATAAATACAACAATCAGGGGGCGGGAGCATGACCCGTATTCTGACGCTGCTCGCCGCGCTGTTGCTGTCGTTTTCGGTGTTTGCCGCCATCGACACTTACCAGTTTAAAGATGAAGCTCAGGAGCAGCAGTTCCGCGAGCTGACGGCGCAACTACGCTGCCCGAAATGCCAGAACAACAGCATCGCCGATTCCAACGCTATGATCGCCTCGGATATGCGCCAGAAGGTGTATGAGCTCCAGCAGCAGGGCCAGACTCAACAGCAGATCATCGACTATATGGTGGCGCGTTACGGCAACTTCGTGACCTATGAACCGCCCATCACGCCGGGGACGATTGTGCTGTGGCTGCTGCCGGCGCTGTTTATCCTCGGCGGGATAATCGTGGTGGTACGCCGCGCCAGAACAGGGCAGCAGGCCGCCGCCCAACCGCTAAACGATCTGGAACAGCAACGCCTGAAGCAGTTGCTAAGCGAGAAGAAAAAATGACGTTAACGCTGCTGATTAGCGCCATGGTGGCGTTGCTGATTATCACTGCGGGCCTGTTGTTTGTTCCCTGGTCCGGCAACCGCAGCGTCTCGCGCGATGTGCTGAACCGGGCGTTTTACCAGTCCCGGTTGCGCGAGCTGGAACGCGAAAACAGCGCCGAACGCGAGGAGATGGTGGCCGAGCTTCAGCACAATCTGCTCGATGACATTCCTCAGCACAGCGAAAGCGCCCAGAAACCGCTGAGCCGCTGGGTGCTCGCACCCGGCGTGGCGGCGCTGGTGATTGTCAGCGTCGGGGTGTTCTGGAAAACCGTCGATCTGAAAAACGTGCTTGAATGGCAGGAGGTCACCCGCCAGACGCCGGAACTGCTAAACCGCGTCATGGACCCGAACGCGCCCGCGCTGACCATGGAAGAGATGGCGCGCCTGGGCCTGGGTCTGCGCACCCGGTTGCAGGACGATCCGAATAATATTGAAGGCTGGATGATGCTGGGCCGTATCGGCATGGCGCTGAATAACGCCACCACCGCCACCGATGCATTTGAACACGCCTGGAAACTGGCCCCGGATAATATCGATGCCAAACTCGACTATGCTGAAGTATTGATTCGTTCATCCGATCAGAATGACAACCAGTTGGGCGATAAATTATTGCGTGAAGCGGTAGCGGCGTCGCATACCAATATTCGCGCCCTGAGTCTGCTGGCGTTCAGTTCCTTTGAGCAACAGCGCTTTGGCGATGCGGTCGCGGCGTGGCAGATGATGCTGCGTGTCTTGCCGCAAAACGATAAGCGTCGGGCGGTAATTGAGCGTAGTATCGCTCAGGCGCAAGCCCAGACCAGCGTGGACAATACGCCGCTGGCTGTTAAAATCACGCTTTCGCCGGAAGCTCAGCAGGGCATCGTTGCCAGTGGCACCGTCTTTGTTACCGTGGTAGGGGAATCCTCGCCGGTTCCCGTGGCGGTGAAAAAGTTGCCGGTTGGTCAGTTTCCGATGACACTCAATATAGATGACTCAAATACCATGATGCCGGGAGGTTCACTCTCTTCATTGCATCAGGGTTGGATTAAAGTGCATATCTCACAGGATGGCACACCTGCTGTGCAGTCAGGGGACTGGGTTGGTCAAAGCGCGCTGATTAAATTTGACCCGGCCCATCCGACGGAGGTGATGATTTCATCCCGTCAGCCCTGACAGCGGATATCAATAACAGGGAGACAGAGATGAATTTTCGCCTGACCGGCATTGCGCTGGCGACAACTTTACTGATGGGTTGCGCCAGCTCGGGAGAACAACAGGGACGCTCGGACCCGTTCGAAGGGTTTAACCGGACCATGTACAACTTCAACTTTAACGTACTGGATCCCTATGTTGTTCGTCCGGTCGCGGTCGTCTGGCGGGATTATGTGCCGCAGCCAGCGCGCAATGGGATCAGCAACTTCACCAGCAACCTTGAAGAACCTGCTGTCATGGTGAACTACTTCCTTCAGGGCGACCCGTACCAGGGGATGGTGCACTTTACGCGCTTCTTCCTGAATACCCTGCTGGGGATGGGCGGCTTTATCGACGTCGCCAGCATGTCAAACCCGAAACTGCAGCGCGTTGAGCCGCATCGTTTCGGCAGCACCCTGGGGCACTATGGCGTGGGCTACGGTCCGTACCTGCAACTGCCGTTCTATGGCAGCTTTACGCTGCGTCAGGAAGGCGGCGATGCGGTGGATTCGCTCTATCCGGCGCTCTCCTGGCTGACCTGGCCGATGTCGATTGGCAAGTGGGCGATTGAAGGCGTTGAAACCCGCGCCCAGCTGCTGGATTCCGACGGCCTGCTGCGCCAGTCTTCCGACCCGTATATCCTGGTGCGCGAAGCCTACTTCCAGCGTAACGACTTTATTGCCAACGGCGGCCAGTTGAAGCCGGAAGAAAACCCGAACGCCCAGGCGATTCAGGATGATTTAAAAGAGATTGATTCAGAATAACGCCGCTGAAAAGCGGCAATAAAAAAGGTGAGCCATTGTGGCTCACCTTTTTGCTTTTTGAGAAGCCGATTAGAACGCGTAGTTGAAGTTCGCGCCGTACAGCCAGGCTTTACCTTCAGAACGGAAGGTGTACGGGCCTTCGGTAAATTCAACGTGCTGGCCGTGCATATAAGACACGCCCACATCCACGGAAGCATCTTTATTAAATGCGTAGGTCGCGCCGGTGCTCAGCCACAGGCGGTCCTGATCCGGGATGGAGATGGAGCGGTGGTCGGCAGGCACCGGGCTGTCATCGAAGGCGATACCGGCACGCAGCGTCCAGTTATCATCCATAAAGTAAGTGGTCCCTAACGCGATGCGGTAAGAATCGCGGAAGCTTTCATCTTTATAGAACAGCGTCTGGCCGTTGTTGCTGGTGGCTTTCAGCTCCTGGAACTGGCTCCAGCTGGTGTACGCCAGGCTGTAGTGGATGGCCCACTGGGGCGCAACTTTGTTGTAACCCGACAGTTCCCACATTTCCGGCAGGTTCAGCGTCAGGTTGCCGCCGATGGTGCTACCGCCTGTGCCGTAAGGCAGGCCCTGGCTGGACAGCGCGGCGTTGATGGCCGGGCTGCTGCTCAGGTCGCTCTTATAATCGCCTTCGAAATCGATTTTGACTTCTGAACGATAGGTCAGTGAGTAACGGTTATCCTGGTCAACTTCATACATGATCCCGGCGTTCCAGCCGTAGCCCCACTCGTCGCCTTTCAGGCGCGCGATCTGGGTATTGCTGTCCAGCGAGTTGGCATAGCCCGCCAGCGCGCGAAGCTGCGCACCTTGCGGGGTGTTGGTGCGGAAAGCCGGGTTACGGCTAAGCTGGGCTGCGGTCAATTGACCCAGGTCGCCAGCGTAACGTTCCAGTTTGGCTTTCGCGTATACCGCGTTAAAGCCCAGGCCAAAACTGAAGTGGTTATTCAGACGGTACGCGCCGCTCAGGTTGAGGTTAAGGGTTTCCAGGTCGGTTTTACCGCCCATGGAGCCTGCTGCGTAGTCATCATTAAATTCGGTCGCCAGACCGTAGTTGGAGGTTACAGACGCCCCCCAACCAAATTGTTCGTTAATCGGCGCAACAAAATGCAGGTTTGGCACCCACGCGGTTGGCGCGATATTGTCGGCGTCCAGGCTACGGCCTGAAGGCGAACGGCCGGACACATTCACATCCGGATCCACGAAGATAGCGCCGCCGGAAAACGTCGGGCGGTCAAACATCATGATTGCTGCCGGGTTACGGCTGGCGGAACCGGCGTTGTCGGCGATGGCGCCTTCCCCTGAATAGGCGCGGCCAAGGCCAGAGGAAGAAAACTCGTTTAATTGAAAACCTGCGGACCAGGCTTGAGAAGAGACGATTGCCACTGCGACTGCGAGAAGAGACTTGGTAAACAGGGTTTTCTGGCTCATGACCATAACCTCATCCATTTATTTTTATTTAAATAATGTTACTTACCGTAACAGGAGCGCGAAGTGTAGGGTCTGAGTTACGGCTTACAAATCAGACCAGTGGCGTGAGTATAGGTCCGACCAGCGTGAATGTTGCAAGTATGTTTATAGAAAATTTATAAATTGATCATCGAAACGAGATCGCCGTGGCAAATTTGGGGCCGATGTCTCTCAGCGAACAGGGTGATTTTTGTTTCAGATCATTTTTATCGCTGATTTCTAAATCTGTCAGGATTTGTCGAAAATCTCGGGTGGAGCAGGCTCCAATCGGGGCGTAAAATAACGTGATTGCTAACTGCACCCCAGGTGCGATGTACAGAGGAAATCACAATGAGTAAATGCAGTGCTGATGAAACCCCGGTTTGCTGCTGTATTGATGTTGGGACCATTATGGACAACACCGATTGCACCGCGTCCTACAGCCGCGTTTTCCCGGACCGCGCCCAGGCTGAAGAAACCCTGGCTGCCCTGAGCGCCAAAGCCCGCGAAGTGGAATCCGAGCCGTGCCAGATCAACGCGAACTTCACTGAAGAAAGCGATGGCGTGCGCCTGGATATCGACTTCGTTTTTGCCTGCCAGGCAGAAACCATGATTTTCCAGCTGGGCCTGCGTTAATCCTGTCGACGCCTTCCTGTTCCGGGGAGGCGTCATCTGTCCGTAAATTCGTGTAACTCTTCGCACTTTTGCATTTCCCCGGTTGGCTAAATGTAAAAATTTGGTTAAGACTATCGTCAGGTCCGACCACTTTTACGTTGTATGTCCATTTTTACAGGGGAGTGTTATGAGTCAGGCGTTACCGCGTCTTGCCCGTCCGGGCGATCGAATTGCCATCATCAGCGGGTTGCGAACCCCTTTCGCACGCCAGGCGACCGCTTTTCACGGCATTCCGGCCGTCGATCTCGGCAAAATGGTGGTCAGCGAACTGCTGGCGCGCAGCGAAATTTCACCCGAGGTGATTGAGCAACTGGTGTTTGGCCAGGTGGTGCAGATGCCGGAAGCGCCCAACATCGCGCGTGAAATCGTGCTCGGCACCGGTATGAATGTGCATACCGACGCCTATAGCGTCAGCCGCGCCTGCGCCACCAGCTTTCAGGCGGTGGCGAACGTGGCGGAAAGCCTGATGGCGGGAACCATCCGCGCCGGTATCGCGGGTGGGGCCGATTCCTCATCGGTGCTGCCGATTGGCGTCAGCAAAAAGCTGGCCCGCGTGCTGGTGGACGTCAACAAAGCCCGTACTACCGGGCAGCGCCTGAAACTGTTTTCCCGTCTGCGCCTGCGCGATCTGATGCCTGTGCCACCCGCTGTAGCGGAGTATTCCACCGGTTTACGCATGGGCGATACCGCCGAGCAAATGGCCAAAACCCATGCAATCACTCGTGAACAGCAAGATGCGCTGGCGCACCGCTCCCACGTGCGGGCCGCCAAGGCCTGGCAGGAGGGGAAATTCGCCGATGAAGTGATGACCGCCTTCGTCCCGCCTTATCGCGAGCCCTTCAGCGAAGACAACAACATTCGTAAAAACAGTTCTCAGGCCGATTACGCCAAACTGCGCCCGGCGTTTGACCGCAAACACGGTACCGTGACGGCGGCAAACAGCACGCCGCTCACCGACGGCGCCGCCGCACTGATTATGATGACGGAATCGCGCGCCAAAGAACTGGGGCTGACGCCGCTCGGCTATCTGCGCAGCTACGCGTTTACCGCCATCGACGTATGGCAGGATATGCTGCTGGGGCCCGCCTGGGCCACGCCGCTGGCGCTGGATCGCGCCGGGATCACTCTCGCGGATTTGACCCTGTTTGATATGCATGAAGCCTTCGCCGCTCAGACGCTGGCCAACCTGAAAATGCTCTCCAGCGAGCGGTTTGCCCGGGATGTGCTGGGCCGTGCCCACGCCACCGGCGACGTGGACGACGCCATCTTTAACGTGATGGGCGGCTCCATCGCCTACGGTCACCCGTTTGCCGCCACCGGCGCGCGGATGATCGTCCAGACCCTGAATGAACTGCGCCGTCGCGGCGGCGGATTCGGTCTGGTGACGGCCTGCGCGGCAGGCGGGTTAGGGGCGGCAATGGTACTGGAGGCAGAATAATGGAAGGGCAATCCGCATTTCACATGCACGTTCGTCTGGATAATATCGCTATCGTTACCATCGATGTGCCCGACGAAAAAATGAACACCCTGAAGGCTGAGTTTGGCGGCGAAGTGCGCGCCATCCTCAAGCAGATCCACGACAACAAGCAGCTTCAGGGCGTGGTGTTTATCTCCGGTAAGCCGGACAATTTTATCGCGGGCGCGGATATTAATATGATCGCCAGCTGCCAGACCGCCCAGCAGGCCGAAGCGCTGGCGAAGCAGGGCCAGCAGATCATGGCCGATATTCATGCGCTCTCTATCCCGGTGGTAGCGGCGATCCACGGGCCTTGCCTCGGCGGCGGGCTGGAGCTGGCGCTGGCCTGTCATCGCCGGGTCTGTACCGATGATGGCAAAACGGTGCTTGGGCTGCCGGAAGTGCAACTGGGGTTGTTGCCTGGCTCCGGCGGTACTCAACGCCTGCCGCGCCTGATTGGCGTCAGCACCGCGCTGGAAATGATGCTGGCGGGCAAACAGCTGCGTCCGCGCCAGGCGCTGAAAGTAGGGCTGGTGGATGATGTGGTGCCAAAATCAATCCTGCTGGACGCGGCGGTGGAACTGGCTAAACAGGGCCGTCCGGCCTCGCGTCGTCTGCCGGTGCGTGAACGTGTGCTGACCGGGCCGCTGGGACGCTCGATTCTGTTCCGCATGGTCACGAAGCAAACCCTGCAAAAAACCCACGGCAACTACCCGGCGGCGACGCGGATTATCGATGTGGTGCGCATCGGGCTGGAGCAGGGCAGCGCCAGCGGGTACGACGCGGAAGCGAAAGCCTTTGGTGAACTCGCCATGACGCCGCAGTCTGCCGCGCTGCGTAATATTTTCTTTGCCAGCACCGAGCTGAAAAAGGATCAGGGTAGCGAAGCGCCGCCGAAACCGCTGCGCGCCGTGGGGATCCTCGGCGGCGGGCTGATGGGCGGCGGGATTGCGTATGTCACCGCCACCAAAGGCAAGTTGCCGGTACGGCTGAAAGACATCAACGATAAAGGCATTAACCACGCGCTGAAATACAGCTGGGATTTACTGGATAAAAAAGTGCGCCGCCGCCATTTAAAAGCGGTGGAGCGCGACAGCCAGATGGCGCTGATTAGCGGTTCTACCGATTATCGCGGCTTCCATCAGCGGGATATCGTGGTGGAAGCGGTGTTTGAAGATCTGGAACTGAAGCGCCAGATGGTCGCCGAGGTGGAGCAGTACGCCGCGCCGGACACGATTTTTGCCTCTAACACCTCCTCATTGCCGATTGGCGATATCGCGCAAAACGCCGCGCGCCCGGAGCTGGTGGTTGGCCTGCACTATTTCAGCCCGGTCGACAAAATGCCGCTGGTCGAGGTTATTCCCCATGCGGGAACCAGCGCGCAAACCATCTCTACCACCGTGGCGCTGGCGAAAAAACAGGGTAAAACGCCGATCGTGGTCGCGGACTGCGCGGGCTTTTACGTTAACCGCATCCTGGCCCCTTATATCAATGAAGCCATGCGCTGCCTGCTGGAAGGTGAACCGATTGAGCATATTGACGACGCGCTGGTGAAGTTTGGCTTCCCGGTGGGGCCGATCCAACTTTTGGATGAGGTTGGAATAGACGTAGGCACTAAAATTATCCCCGTGCTGGAGCGGGCTTACGGGGCGCGTTTCAGCGCGCCGAATGAGGCCGTTGCAGCAATATTGAAGGACGATCGCAAAGGCAGAAAAAATGGCCGCGGTTTCTATCTTTATCCGGTAAAAGGGCGTAAAAGCAAGAAGCAGGTCGACCCTGCGGTTTATACGCTTATTGGCGTCAAGCCCGGGCAAAAAATGGCGGCGGACGCGCTGGCAGAACGTTGCGTGATGATGATGCTGAACGAGGCGGCGCGGGCGTTAGATGAAGGCGTGGTGCGTTCAGTCAGAGACGGCGATATCGGCGCGGTATTCGGCATCGGTTTCCCGCCTTTCCTGGGGGGGCCGTTCCGCTATATGGACAGCCTCGGCGCGCCAGAGGTGGTCGCCCGGCTGCAACGTCTGGAAAGCCGCTACGGCGAGCGCTTCGCCCCCTGCGAGCGGCTGCTGGCAATGGCGCAAACCCAGCAAAAATTCTGGCAAAGTCAGGCAGATGTTGAGCCTGCAACGGTGACCGCTGATTAACCGGTTTTTACCGGCACGTCGGGGGTTGGTTAAATGTTAAACGGCGATTGACTATACTTACGCCATTAAGGTAAAACACAACGTTTCATTCGACGTCGGGATAAGGCACAATGCCCGACCGCGATGATCTCCCCACAGGCTTTGGGCCTGTTGGGGAACGTGGCGATTCTGGTTAACAAAAGCGGTGCACTATGCAAGTTTTCATTATGCGTCACGGTGACGCAGCTCTTGATGCCGCCAGCGATGCGGTTCGTCCCTTAACCCTCTGTGGGTGTGACGAATCCCGTCAAATGGCGACCTGGTTAAAAGGTCAAAAGGTGGATATCGAGCGTGTTCTTGTCAGCCCCTATCTGCGTGCCGGGCAGACGCTGGATGTGGTCCGGGAAGTGTTTACTTTGCCGGAAAACGTCGATGTCCTGCCGGAGTTGACGCCCTGCGGCGATGTACGAATGGTCGGTGCCGACCTTCAGACGCTGGCGGACGAAGGCGTTAAATCGGTGCTGGTGATTTCTCACCTCCCGTTAGTCGGCTACCTGGTTTCAGAACTTTGCCCGGAAGAAACGCCGCCAATGTTCTCAACCTCCGCCATCGCCAGCGTAACGCTGGATCCGCAAACCGATAAGGGCGTGTTTAACTGGCAGATGAGCCCCTGCAATCTGAAAATGGCGAAAGCCAGTAATGGGTAAACGTCAAAAAGCCGCGTAAAGCGGCTTTTTTGTTTTTAAGGCAGTTCCGGCGGCCTGAACTCTTCCACCTCTATCAGCACCAGCAAAGCGGCATCGCCGCCATACTCTTTCGATGCCTGATGAAACGCCACCACATGCGGATGCTGAGCCAGCCACAGCGGGGTTTGCTGCTTCAGAATGTGTTTGCCGTGGCCGTGCATCACGCAGGCGCAAAACACGTGCTCGCGCCGACAGGCGGCAATCAGCGCGCCTAATTCCTGCTTGGCCTGAAGCTGGGTCAGACCGTGTAAATCGAGGAACAGCTCCGGCGAGTAGTCGCCGCGCCGTAATTTCTTCAGCTCAAAATGGCTGGTGCCTTCGCGCACGTAGCGCACCGGGCCTTCCGCCGCCAGCAGCGGCTGGAACTCATCGGAAAAATAGTGGCTGGCGTCCACCTGCTCCTGGATCAGGCGCTTAACCGGCACGTCATTCGCTTTTTTACGCTGCGGGCGGTGGACAATGGTGTCCTGCTTAATTTTACGGGTGCCGCGCATCAGTTCCCGGAACAGCGTCTGGTCCTCCTCGTTAAGCGAATTTTTCTTTTTCATTCTCTTCTCCGTCATTCTTATCCCAGGCAGTGTACCTGACTCCCGGGCGAGTGCTAAATAAAACGCGTTTTCACGCTGGCACAGAAGGGGGAATGCTGATTTATCGCCGCTATCGTGGCAAACTAGCCGCCGTGTTTAACGCGTCGCGCGCGCCGGAGGAATAGTGGATAAAATTTTCGTCGATGAAGCAGTCAATGAACTGCATACCATTCAGGATATGCTGCGCTGGTCAGTCAGCCGTTTTAGCGCGGCGGGCATCTGGTATGGTCATGGCACCGATAACCCGTGGGATGAGGCGGTACAACTGGTGCTTCCATCGCTTTATCTGCCGCTGGATATTCCTGAAGATATGCGCACCGCGCGCTTAACCTCCAGCGAACGCCACCGCATTGTCGAGCGCGTGATCCGCCGGGTCAACGAACGTATCCCGGTCGCCTATTTGACCAATAAAGCCTGGTTCTGCGGTCATGAGTTTTATGTTGATGAGCGCGTGCTGGTGCCGCGTTCGCCGATTGGCGAGCTGATCAACAACCGTTTCGCTGGGCTGTTCGACGGCCAGCCTGAACATATTCTGGATATGTGTACCGGCAGCGGCTGTATCGCGATTGCCTGCGCGTATGCCTTCCCGGAGGCTGAAGTGGACGCGGTGGATATTTCCGCCGACGCGCTGGCGGTCACCGAGCACAACATTGAAGAGCATGGCCTGATCCATCACGTCACGCCAATCCGCTCCGACCTGTTCCGCGATCTGCCAAAAGTGCAGTACGACATTATCGTCACCAACCCGCCGTATGTGGATGAGGAAGATATGTCCGACCTGCCAAATGAGTATCGCCACGAGCCGGCGCTGGGGCTGGCGGCGGGCAGCGACGGCCTGAAACTGGCGCGCCGCATCCTGGCTTGCTCCCCGGACTACCTGTCCGACCAGGGGATTCTGATTTGTGAAGTGGGTAACAGCATGGTACATCTGATGGAGCAATATCCGGATGTGCCGTTCACCTGGCTGGAGTTTGATAACGGCGGTGACGGCGTCTTCATGCTGACCAAAGCGCAGCTGATCGCGGCGCGCGAGCACTTCAGCATTTATAAAGATTAATCCAACGGGCTGCGGCCCGTTTCACATCGCTCAAAAACACAACAACGACAACGGAGCCGTGATGGCAGGAAACAGTATTGGACAATTCTTCCGTGTGACCACCTTCGGGGAATCGCACGGCGTGGCGCTGGGTTGCATCGTCGATGGCGTACCGCCCGGCATCCCGCTGACCGAAGCCGATCTTCAGCACGATCTCGACCGCCGCCGTCCCGGCACCTCGCGCTATACCACCCAGCGCCGCGAGCCGGACCAGGTGAAAATTCTCTCTGGCGTGTTTGAGGGCGTCACCACCGGCACCAGTATTGGCCTGCTGATTGAGAACACCGATCAGCGCTCCCAGGATTACAGCGCCATTAAAGACGTGTTCCGTCCGGGGCACGCGGATTACACCTACGAACAGAAATATGGCCTGCGCGATTATCGCGGCGGCGGACGTTCATCCGCCCGTGAAACCGCCATGCGCGTCGCGGCAGGCGCGATTGCCAAAAAATATATGGCGCAGAAATTCGGTGTGGTGATTCGTGGCTGCCTGACCCAGATGGGCGACATTCCGCTGGAAATCAAAGACTGGGATCAGGTGGAACAGAACCCGTTCTTCTGCCCGGACCCGGATAAAATCGAGGCGCTGGATGAGCTGATGCGCGCCCTGAAAAAAGAGGGCGACTCCATCGGCGCGAAAGTGACTGTGGTGGCCGACAGTGTGCCCGCCGGGCTTGGCGAGCCAGTCTTTGACCGCCTGGACGCCGATATCGCCCACGCGCTGATGAGCATTAACGCCGTGAAGGGCGTGGAAATCGGCGACGGTTTCGGCGTGGTGCAACTGCGCGGCAGCCAGAACCGCGACGAAATCACCAAAGACGGTTTTCAAAGCAACCACGCGGGCGGCGTGCTGGGCGGCATCAGCAGCGGCCAGCAAATTGTGGCGCATATGGCGCTGAAACCCACTTCCAGCATTATGGTGCCGGGGCGCACGGTAAACCGTTTCGGCGAAGAAGTGGAAATGGTCACCCGTGGGCGTCACGATCCCTGCGTCGGGATCCGCGCCGTGCCGATCGCCGAAGCGATGCTGGCGATTGTATTAATGGATCACCTGCTGCGTCAGCGCGCGCAAAACGCCGACGTCAGCACCACGCTCCCCCGTTGGTAAACAGTATGAAACGTTCCCTTATCGCCCTGGCGGCGCTGCTGGCGAGTTGCGCCACGCTGGCCGCCACGCCCTGGCAGAAAGTGCCTAACCCGATCCCTGGCGCGCCGCAGTCTATCGGCGCGTTCTCTAACGGTTGCATCGTGGGGGCGCAGGCGCTGCCGCTGGCCTCCGATCACTATCAGGTGATGCGTACCGATCAGCGCCGCTATTTCGGCCACCCGGAGCTGGTGAATTTCATCCAGCGCTTTAGTTCCCAGGTGAACGACTTAGGTATGGGAACGGTGCTGGTGGGCGATATGGGTATGGCCGCAGGCGGGCGCTTCGCCACCGGACACGCCAGCCATCAAACCGGGCTGGACGTGGATATCTTCCTGCAACTGCCGAAAACCCGCTGGACCGCTGCGCAACTGTTGCGCCCGCAGGCGCTGGATCTGGTTGCGCCCAACGGGAAAACGGTGGTGGCGAGCCGCTGGAGCCCGCAGATCTATAACATGATCAAGCTGGCGGCGCTGGATGACGAAGTGACGCGCATTTTCGTCAACCCGGCGATCAAGCAGCAGCTGTGTCTGGACGCGGGCACCAACCGCGACTGGCTCAATAAAGTGCGTCCGTGGTTTGCCCATCGCGCCCATATGCATGTCCGCCTGCGCTGCCCGGCGGATAGCCTTGAATGTATCGAGCAAGCGCCGCCGCCGCCGGGTGATGGCTGTGGCGAAGAGTTGCAAAGCTGGTTCAAACCGGCGAAACCGGGTAGTCAATCAACTGAGAAGAAAACGCCTCCGCCACCACCGCCTTCCTGTCAGGCTCTGCTGGATGAACACGTACTTTAAGGATTAATTCGTGGATCTGTTTATGCTTTCCCCGCTGGTGATGGTGGGTCTGTTCTTCATCGCCATGCTCGCGGGGTTTATCGATGCGCTGGCGGGTGGGGGCGGATTGCTCACTATCCCGGCGCTGCTGGCGACGGGGATGTCGCCCGCTCAGGCGTTAGCCACCAATAAACTTCAGGCCTGCGGCGGTTCGCTCTCCGCTTCGATCTATTTTATTCGCCGTAAAGTGGTGAACCTGAAGGATCAAAAGCTCAATATCCTGATGACCTTTATCGGCTCCACCAGCGGCGCGCTGCTGGTGCAGTTCGTGAAGTCAGACATTTTGCGCCAGATCCTGCCGATCCTGGTGATCGGGATTGGTCTTTACTTTCTGTTAATGCCTAAGCTGGGTGAAGAGGATCGGCAACGCCGCCTGTATGGCCTGCCGTTTGCCCTGGTGGCGGGCGGCTGCGTCGGTTTTTACGACGGCTTCTTCGGCCCTGGCGCAGGTTCGTTTTACGCGTTGGCGTTTGTCACGCTATGTGGGTTTAATCTGGCGAAATCCACCGCTCATGCCAAAGTTCTCAACGCCACGTCGAACGTTGGCGGGCTGTTGCTGTTTATCATTGGCGGAAAAGTGGTGTGGGCCACCGGGTTTCTGATGATGGCCGGCCAGTTTATAGGGGCGCGGTTAGGTTCACGTCTGGTGCTCAGCAAAGGCCAGCAGCTTATCCGTCCGATGATTGTGATTGTTTCCGCTGTGATGAGCGCCAAACTACTGTTCGACAGCCATGGCGCGGCGCTCCTTCAGTGGCTTGGGATACATTAATGAGCACTGCACACCATTATCAGCAACTGGTCGATATTTTCGAAAGCTGCTTTTTTAACGAATTTAATACCCGTCTGATTAAAGGCGACGACGAACCGATCTATCTTCCGGCAGACGCGGATGCCCCGTATCACCGGATTGTGTTTGCCCACGGCTTTTACGCCAGCGCGCTGCATGAAATTTCCCACTGGTGCATCGCCGGGAAAGCGCGCCGCGAGCAGGTGGATTTTGGCTACTGGTATTGCCCGGACGGGCGTGACGCCCAGACCCAGTGCCAGTTTGAAGATGTAGAGATCAAACCTCAGGCGCTGGACTGGCTGTTTTGCGAAGCGGCGGGCTTCCCGTTCAACGTCAGCTGCGACAACCTGGAAGGGGACTTCGAACCGGATCGCATTGCGTTTCAGCGCCGGGTTCACGCCCAGGTAATGACGTGGCTGGAGCAGGGCATCCCGGCGCGTCCGGCCCGGTTTATCGCCGCGCTTCAGGACTATTACCAGACGCCGCCGCTGACGGCGGACCGTTTTCCGTGGCCAGAAGACCTGTCCTGAGCCATGCTTTTTGTAGTTGAACCACATGATATGACGGGTAATTGAGGAAAGACGATGATCGCAGCATTCGAAGCACGCATTCTGGCGTTGATTGATGACATGGTTGAACATGCCAGTGATGACGAGCTGTTCGCCAGCGGCTACCTGCGCGGGCACCTGACGCTTGCCGTGGCGGAACTGGAAGGGGGCGACGATCACTCTGCCGAAGCCCTGCACCACAAAGTTACGGAAAGCCTGCAAAAAGCCATTGGCGCAGGCGAACTGACCCCGCGCGACCAGGCGCTGGTGTCCGGCATGTGGCAATCGCTGTTCGAGAAAGCCCAGGCCAACTAATCCGCTCCCTTGATGCCATCCTTTCCCGGGATGGCATGTCGCTCTCCCTGCTTTTGCTGACTTTTTATCTGCTTAGCGCTGCGCTACCCCTTTGCGTGACTTCACCGAGACCCTGCCGGAAAGGTTGCAACCGGTTTGCCTTGTTAAGGTGATCTTGTTAACAAACTGAAACAAAGAGCGATCGCAGGGCGGCTTTTCCCGGGTTGTGAGGTTGTTAAATTGTGCGGATTGTTCTAGAAACAAATTGTAATGTTCTGGTCGCTCCTCATACCTCATATAACATGGAAAACATGATGAACAACTCAGGGAAATACCTCCTCTGGGCAGTGCTCTCTGTAGTGGGCGCATTTGCTTTGGGATACATCGCTCTGAACCGGGGAGAGCAGATTAACGCGCTGTGGATTGTGGTTGCCGCAGTCTGTGTTTATCTGATCGCTTACCGTTTCTACGGGCTGTTTATTGCTAAACGGGTTCTGGTCGTTGACTCAACGCGTATGACGCCTGCGGTGCGTCATAACGATGGTCTGGACTATGTGCCTACCGATAAAAAAGTGCTGTTCGGCCACCACTTTGCGGCCATCGCCGGGGCAGGTCCGCTGGTCGGCCCGGTGCTGGCTGCGCAAATGGGCTATCTGCCGGGCATGCTGTGGATCCTCGCTGGCGTGGTGATTGCCGGTGCCGTGCAGGACTTTATGGTGCTGTTTGTCTCTACCCGCCGCGATGGTCGTTCCCTTGGTGAGCTGGTGAAAGAGGAGATGGGCAACACTGCCGGGGTGATCGCGCTGATCGCCTGTTTCATGATCATGGTGATTATCCTCGCGGTACTGGCGATGATCGTGGTGAAAGCGCTGACCCACAGCCCGTGGGGCACCTACACCGTGGCCTTTACCATTCCGCTGGCGCTGTTTATGGGCGTCTACATTCGCTATCTGCGCCCGGGGCGCATCGGCGAAGTGTCGGTGATTGGTCTGGTGCTGCTGATTTTCGCGATTATTTCCGGCGGCTGGGTGGCGGAAAGCCCGACCTGGGCTCCGTACTTCGACTTTACCGGCGTACAGCTAACCTGGATGCTGGTAGGCTACGGCTTTGTGGCGGCGGTACTGCCGGTATGGCTGCTGCTCGCGCCGCGTGACTACCTGTCGACGTTCCTGAAAATCGGCACCATCGTCGGGCTGGCTATCGGCATCCTGATTATGCGTCCGACCCTGACCATGCCGTCGATCACTAAGTTTATCGACGGGACCGGTCCGGTCTGGTCCGGCGACATGTTCCCGTTCCTGTTTATCACCATCGCCTGTGGCGCGGTGTCAGGTTTCCACGCGTTGATCTCCTCCGGCACCACGCCGAAAATGCTGGCTAACGAAAATCAGGCCTGCCTGATTGGCTACGGCGGCATGCTGATGGAATCGTTTGTGGCGATCATGGCGCTGGTGGCGGCATGCGTCATCGACCCGGGCGTGTACTTCGCCATGAACAGCCCGATGGCGGTGCTGGCTCCGGCGGGCACCACCGACGTGGTGGCCTCTGCGGCGCAAGTGGTCAGCGGTTGGGGCTTCCAGATCACCCCGGACACCCTGACGCAAATCGCTAACGAAGTGGGCGAGCAATCAATTATCTCCCGTGCGGGCGGCGCGCCGACCCTGGCGGTGGGGATGGCGTATATTCTGCACGGCGCGCTGGGCGGCCTGATGGATGTCTCCTTCTGGTACCACTTCGCAATCCTGTTCGAAGCGCTGTTTATCCTGACGGCGGTGGATGCCGGTACCCGTGCCGCGCGCTTTATGTTGCAGGATCTGCTGGGCGTGATCTCCCCGGGCCTGAAGCGTACCGACTCGCTGCCGGCCAATATCCTGGCGACAGCGCTGTGCGTACTGGCGTGGGGTTACTTCCTGCATCAGGGCGTGGTTGACCCGCTGGGCGGCATCAATACCCTGTGGCCGCTGTTTGGTATTGCCAACCAGATGCTGGCAGGGATGGCGCTGATGCTCTGCGCGGTGGTCCTGTTCAAGATGAAACGCCAACGCTACGCATGGGTTGCGCTGGTGCCTACCGCATGGCTGCTGATTTGCACCATGACGGCGGGCTGGCAGAAAGCGTTTAGCCCGGATGCCAAAGTCGGCTTCCTGGCTATCGCTAACAAATTCCAGACGATGATCGACAGCGGCAACATCCCGGCGCAGTACACTCAGGCACAGCTGGCTCGCCTGGTGTTTAACAACCGTCTGGATGCGGGCCTGACTATCTTCTTTATGGTGGTCGTAGTCGTGATTGCGCTGTTCTCCATTAAGACGGCGTTGGCGGCGCTGAAAGTCGATAAGCCCACCGCGAAAGAGGTGCCTTACGAGCCGATGCCGGAAAACTATCAGGATATCGTGACCCAGGCGAAAAGCGCCCACTAACGGTTGAATGAGGGTTAAGTAATCGACTCCCCGGCTTAACGGCTGGGGAGTTTTTGGCGTTAAATACAGGAGGAGACGGTATGTTTGATACCTTAGCCAAAGCCGGTAAATATCTGGGCCAGGCGGCGAAATTAATGGTCGGCGTACCGGATTACGATAACTATGTTCAGCACATCCGGCTTAATCATCCCGATCAAACGCCGATGACCTATGAAGAGTTTTTCCGCGAACGCCAGGACGCGCGCTACGGCGGGAAAGGCGGAGCCCGCTGCTGTTAAGGAAACGAGATGAACGATGTTGTCGCAGTGACCCTGTTAACCGGATTTTTAGGGGCCGGTAAAACCACTCTGATTAACCATTTTCTCACCCACCACGCCGACGCGTCGGTGGCGATTCTGGAAAACGAATTCGGCGCGGTGAATATTGACGGCGCGCTGCTGCGCGGCGGCGATAACGTTAACGTGGTCGAACTGTCCAACGGCTGCGTCTGTTGCAGCGTGCGCGGTGAATTTACCGCCGCGCTGACTGAACTGCTGGCCCAGCGCCAGCGCGGCGAACTCACCTTTGATCGGCTGATTGTTGAAACCACCGGCCTTGCCGACCCGGCGCCGATTATCCAGACCTTTTTTGTTGAAGAGGCGCTGCGTGAGGCGCTACGGCTGGACGCGGTGATTACCCTGGCGGATTGCCACCATATTTCCCGCCAACTGGATGAGCACCCGGTTGCCGCCTCGCAGTTGGGTTTTGCCGATCGCATTTTGCTGACCAAAGCGGATACCTGTGACGAACAGCAGCACAGCGAGGCGCTGGCGCGCATCCACCAGATCAACAACAAAGCCGAGATCTACCAGATCGAAAACGGCGTCTGCCCGGCGGATCTGTGGCTGGATATCAACGCGTTTGAACTGAGCGACGCCAACAGCCTGACCAAAGGCTTCCACGCCATCCGCCCAGCCGATCAATCCGCGCCGCGCTTTACGCCGTTTAAAGAAACCAAACGCTCCTGGGATGACGCTATTCAAGCGCATGTGTTTGAAGCGGGCTGGATGGATTTGCATAAGGCCGGAGCGTTTATGGAGCAGTGCGTGGAGCGCTACGGCAATGACATGCTGCGCTATAAAGGGGTGCTGGCGATTGCCGGAAACCCCCAACGCCTGATTGTCCAGGGCGTGCATAAAGTCGTAGGTTTTGATTACGGTTCACCCTGGCGTGAGGATGAAACGCCCCGGTCGCGGCTGGTGATTATCGGGCGCTATCTGCCGATTGATGAGCTGCGCGCGGCGTTCGCGCAGGCTACTGCGTAAACAGCGGCGGATGCGTTAAACCGCATCCGCCGTTGCCTTTATTTAATGGAATTCACCGCTTTTCCTTTCAGCAATTTTCGCACCCACAGCCGGTTTGGATTAAGCGCCGCCAGCGTCGAACCGTCCATGGGCAGCGGCTCATCGCACATCTGTGCGGCGAGGATTTCCGCCGCCAGCGGGGCGCTGCACAGCCCGCGCGAGCCTAACGCGCCCAGCATAAACAGATTCGGATGCACCGGCGCGGCAGGCACCTTTTCCGGCATGTCACTGGTGCGAGATAATAACGCGTACTGTTCCAGCAGGGCCGGGTAATCGGCAACGTTACCCACCATCGGCATATGATCGCGCGTGGCGCAGCGCACCCCGACCCGCGCCTCGCCCGCACTCACATCCACCTCGCGCGGCCAGGCGTGATCCGGGAAACAGTCGATCAACCGCTGGCGGTTATGCTGCTGGTCATCCTCGCTGTACTGCGCGTTCTCCATCCCGCGATGATAGCTGGCGCCAATGCAGTGATGCTGGTTTTGCGGGTTTACTGGCGTCAGGTAGCCGTCATAGCACAGCACCTGACGCAGCGCTGACAGCAGCGGCGAAGTGGGGATATGGCTCACCTGGCCCGCCACCGCGTATACCGGTTGCATCGCGGTTTGCTCAAACTGATTCAGTTTGCTGCCGTTGGCTAATACCACCGCGTCATGCGCGGCCTGCTGCCCGTCGGCGCAGATCACCTGCCAGCGCTCATCATGCAGAAGTTGCTTAACGGCACGGCGATAATGCACCGTTAAGCCCTGCTGTTCGGCCAGAGTCATCGCCCCCGCCGTGAGCTGCGCCGGGCACAGCCAACCGCCGAGCGGGTATTCAATCCCCCCACAACCGGTCTCAACGCCGCTGCGGGCCAGTACCGCGTGCGCATCCACGCCGCGCGCTACGTTTTCCGGCAGATCCAGCGCCAGCATTTCTGCGATTTTCGCGGCGCTTTTTTCATCCCAACCCAGCTGTGTGACGCCGCACCAGTCATGATCGAATGCAACAGGCAGCGCGTCATACAGGCGACGGGCGAAGCTAAAGGCCGCCGGGAAAAAGCGCGTCAGCGCAGGATTGCTGTGGCTGATTAGCGGGTACAGCGCCCCCTGACGGTTGCCGGATGCGCCCTGCGCCGGGGCATCGTCCTCGCAATACAGCGTCACCTGCTTACCGCGCCGCAGCAAGGCTAACGCCAGTAAAACGCTGGCGACGCCGCCGCCGACTATCGCCACGTCATCCCCTTGCGCGGCCTGACGCTGATACCAGGGCGTCAGCGAACGCGCGGGCAGGGCGTTTTCCAGCACGCCGGTGAGCATTTCGCGCTTACGGCCAAAGCCCTTGCTTTTCTGCATGGTGAACCCGGCGTCCTGCAACCCGCGGCGCACAAAACCGGCGGAAGTAAAGGTCGCAAGCGTAGCGCCGGGCCAGGCCAGCCGCGCCATGGCGTTAAACAGCTGCGGCGTCCACATATCCGGGTTTTTGGCCGGCGCGAAACCGTCAAGAAACCATGCGTCTACCTGGCCCTGGAGCGCGTCATCTAACTCGGGGATCAGGTCATTGACATCGCCCAGCCACAAATCCAGCGTCACGCGTCCGTTATCGAACAGCAGGCGCTGGCAGCCCGGCAGCAGCGGCGGCCACTGACGATGCAGTTTTTCCGCCCAGGGCGCCAGTTGCGGCCACGCGGCGTGGGCGCGCGCTAAATCCTCCACCTGAAGCGGGAATTTTTCGAAGCTGACAAAGTGCAGCCGGTTCAGCGTCGCGTCGGGATGGTTGGTGCAAAACGCGTCAAACGCCTGCCAGAGCGTAAGAAAATTGAGCCCGGTGCCGAAGCCGGTTTCCGCCACGGTAAACAGCGTGCGCGGGTGCTGCGCAAAGCGCGCCGGCAACTGATTCCCACCTAAAAAGACGTAGCGGGTCTCTTCCAGACCGTTGTCATTGGAAAAGTAAACGTCGTCAAAATCTCGGGAAACAGGTGTACCCTCATTATTGAAGTCAAGGGTGGCAGGTTTGATGGTGGAAGGTTTCACGTAAGTTACTCGTCTGACAGGCAGTGGCACGATCTTAGCGATGTGGGGCGGGCGGCGCAAATTTACCGGCAAATCGTCTGATCGGACTTGTTCGGCGTACAACTGTACGCTATTGTGCCACTCGACTCTTATTATTCGTGCTACTGACAGAGGTATTAAATGAAACGTGCAGTGATTACTGGCCTGGGTATCGTATCCAGCATCGGTAATAACCAGCAGGAAGTCCTGGCATCCCTTCGTGAAGGGCGCTCAGGTATTACTTTCTCTCAAGAGCTGAAAGATTCTGGTATGCGTAGCCACGTGTGGGGCAACGTAAAACTGGACACCACCGGTCTGATTGACCGCAAAGTGGTGCGCTTTATGAGCGATGCGTCGATTTATGCATACCTCTCGATGGAGCAGGCCATTCAGGATGCCGGTCTTTCTGACGAAGCCTACCAGAACAACCCGCGCGTGGGTCTGATCGCCGGTTCCGGCGGCGGCTCTCCGCGTTACCAGGTGTTCGGCGCCGACGCAATGCGCAGCCCGCGCGGCCTGAAAGCGGTCGGCCCGTATGTGGTTACCAAATCTATGGCATCCGGTGTGTCCGCCTGCCTGGCGACCCCGTTTAAAATCCACGGCGTGAACTACTCCATCAGCTCCGCCTGCGCCACTTCCGCGCACTGCATCGGCAACGCGGTTGAGCAGATCCAACTGGGCAAACAGGACATTGTGTTTGCTGGCGGCGGCGAAGAGCTGTGCTGGGAAATGGCCTGTGAGTTCGACGCCATGGGCGCGCTGTCGACCAAATACAACGAGACCCCGGACAAAGCGTCCCGTACCTATGACACCGACCGCGACGGTTTCGTGATCGCAGGCGGCGGCGGTATGGTGGTGGTCGAAGAGCTGGAACACGCGCTGGCGCGTGGCGCGCGCATCTATGCGGAAATCGTCGGTTACGGCGCGACCTCTGATGGCGCAGACATGGTGGCGCCGTCTGGCGAAGGCGCAGTGCGTTGCATGCAGATGGCGATGCACGGCGTTGACACTCCGATCGACTACCTGAACACCCACGGGACTTCCACGCCGGTTGGCGATGTGAAAGAACTGGGCGCCATCCGCGAAGTGTTCGGCGATAAATCCCCGGCGCTGTCCGCCACCAAAGCCATGACCGGTCACTCTCTGGGTGCGGCAGGCGTGCAGGAAGCCATTTACTCCCTGCTGATGTTGGAACACGGCTTTATCGCCCCGAGCATCAACATTGAGAATCTGGATCCGCAGGCGGAAGGGCTGAACGTCATCACCGAAACCACCGAGCGTGAACTCACTACCGTGATGTCCAACAGCTTCGGCTTCGGCGGCACCAACGCCACGCTGGTGATGCGCAAGTACAAGGCGTAATCGCAGCGACAGAAAAAAAGGGCCTCTTTTGGCCCTTTTTGCATTTCTGAACGGTGGCTACAGCACCATCAACATCACCACAATCGCCACCACCAGCGCGAACAGCGCCAGGCCCGGACGGGCGGAAAGCTGGCGCAGCGGCTCCATCAACGCCGGGAACAGCGGGCTGTAAATCGGCTGGATATCGCGGGTTTCCAGCGGCGACGCGATATTGTTAACCCGCAGGGCGAACACCTGATTTAACACATCCTGGATTTGCGCCGTGGTCAGCACCGTCTGCGGCGTGGCCTGCCAGCGCTGCTGGGTGTAATCGACAATCTCCTGCCATTCGTGCGACGCCATCGGCTGGCGCAGGGCGGTTTGCAGGGAAATCAGCGTCGGCGCCGCCTGCTGTACTAACGTCTGGCGCGCCTGTAGCCAGGTATTCAGCGGGGCGAAATGCTTAGCCGGGATCAGTTCGCCGGTTTTAACGCCTGCCAGTTCCAGCATCGACTGCCAAATCAGCTTCGGCGATTCGCCGGTAGCGGCGGCCAGTTTGATCACCTGTTGGTTGAGCGTATTGTGTTCGGCGGGCAATAGCGGGCGCTCGGTCGCCGGGCGCTGCTGCGGCTGCGGAATAGCCATCTGGCCCTTTTGCAGCAGCACCAGCACACTCTTTAACTGCTCGGGTGACAGTTGGCTCAGGGCGGTCTGGCCGAACTGCTGGCGAATATAATCGCTCGCCGCCTGGCGGTTGTTGCCGACGTTCAGCAGCTCGGTCAGTTGCGACAGCAATTGCCTGCCGGAATGGGTGCTTTCCGCGCTGGTCAGGCGTTGATGAAGATTTTGCTCGGCGGCGGGAAAATGGCGCGACTGCAACGGCATCTCTTGTTTCAGGCCCAGGTCGTGGCGCAGGCTGGCCCAGACTTCGCTGCTCTGCTGCTGCGTCAGCGCGATGATGCGGGTAATCAGCCGCTCAAGCTGGGTGCGCTGTTGGGAGGAGAGCGGGAGTTCACCGGCAGTGGTCTGCGGGGAGGGAGGCTCTCCCGGAGGGCGGGCGGGTGCGCCCTGGACTGGTTGCATCATAGTAAATCCTGACTTCGCCTTCGTTCGCGGTTATACCGTGTGTAACAGAGGGCGAGATTATGGCACACTTACCGCCCATCTCCCGCACATTAACAGGTACTGTAACGTGAAAATTCTCGTTGATGAAAATATGCCTTATGCCCGCGAACTGTTTGCCCGTCTGGGCGAGGTCAAAGCGGTGCCGGGGCGGCCGATTCCGGTGGCCGAACTGGATGATGCCGATGCGTTGATGGTGCGTTCGGTGACCAAAGTCAACGGTCAGTTGCTGGACGGTAAAGGTGTCCGCTTCGTCGGCACCGCGACGGCAGGCACCGATCACGTCGATCAGGATTATTTACACCAGGCGGGGATCGCGTTTTCCGCGGCGCCCGGCTGTAATGCCATTGCCGTCGTGGAGTATGTGTTTTCCGCGCTGTTGATGCTGGCGGAGCGTGACGGATTCGAACTGACCGACCGCACCGTGGGTATTGTCGGCGTCGGCAACGTCGGCGGGCGCTTGCACAAGCGCCTGGAAGCGCTGGGCGTGCGCACGCTATTGTGCGATCCGCCGCGCGCCGATAACGGCGAACCGGGCGATTTCCAGCCGCTGGATAAACTGGTTGAGGAAGCCGATATCCTCACCTTCCACACCCCGCTGTACAAAGATGGCCCGTACAAAACCTGGCATCTGGCGGATGAAGCGCTGATCTCGCGCCTCAAACCGGGGACGATTTTGATCAACGCTTGCCGTGGCGCGGTGGTGGATAACGCCGCGCTGCTGAAATGCCTCGACGCCGGGCAGAAACTCAGCACCGTGCTGGACGTCTGGGAGCCGGAGCCGGATCTCAACGTGGCGCTGCTGGATAAAGTTGATATCGGCACCGCGCATATCGCCGGTTACACCCTTGAAGGCAAAGCGCGCGGCACCACCCAGGTGTTTGAAGCCTATAGCGCGTTTATCGGCAAGCCGCAGCAGATCGCGCTGGACTCGCTGCTGCCCGCGCCGGAGTTTGGCCGCATTACCCTGCATGGCCCGTTAGATCAGCCGACGCTGAAAAGACTGGTGCATCTGGTGTATGATGTGCGCCGCGATGACGCGCCGCTGCGTAAAGTGGCTGGCGTACCGGGCGAGTTCGATAAGCTGCGTAAGCACTATCTTGAGCGCCGCGAATGGTCGTCCCTGTTTATTCAGTGTGATGACGCGGCGGCGGCGAAGCTGCTCTCTGCGCTCGGGTTTAACGCCGTACACCATTCGGCGCGTTAATCATCTTCTTTTCGTTCCCTGCCTTTTGGGGCAGGGACGCTGTTCTATTTTCTGGAGTAAACCACCATGTCTGAAGGCTGGAATATTGCCGTACTGGGCGCGACGGGCGCTGTGGGCGAAGCCCTGCTTGAGCAACTTGCAGAGCGTCAATTCCCGGTGGGCGAACTGTTTGCCCTGGCGCGCAGCGAAAGCGCGGGCGAAACCCTGCGTTTTGCGGGTAAAAGCGTGATGGTGCAGGATGCCGCCGAATTTGACTGGACCCAGGCGCAGCTCGCGTTTTTTGTGGCCGGCCAGCACGCCACCGCGCAGTACGCGGACGATGCCGCCAACGCCGGCTGTCTGGTAATCGATACCAGCGGTCTGTACGCGCTGGAGCCGGATGTCCCGCTGGTCGTGCCGGAAGTGAACCCATTCGTGCTGGCGGATTACCGCAACCGTAATCTGGTCGCCATCCCCGACAGCCTGACCAGCCAACTGCTGGTGGCGTTAAAACCGCTGATCGATGAAGGCGGCCTGGCGCGTATTCAGGTCACCAGCCTGCTCTCCGCGTCGGCGAAAGGCAAAGTGGCGGTTGATGCCCTGGCGGGCCAGAGCGCCAAACTGCTCAACGGCATTCCGATTGATGAAGACGATTTTTTTGGTCGCCAGCTGGCGTTTAACGTTCTGCCGATGCTGCCGGACAGCGAAGGCAGCGTGCGCGAAGAGCGCCGCATCGTTGATGAAGTGCGTAAAATCCTGCAAGACGATATGCTGATGATTTCCGCCACCTGCGTTCAGTCGCCGGTGTTTTACGGCCATGCCCAGATGGTCAATTTTGAAGCCATGCGCCCGCTGTCATTTGAAGAGGCGCGCGATGCTTTTGGCCGTGGTGAAGAGGTGGAGTTATCCCCCGCCAATGAATTCCCTACCCAGGTGGGCGACGCGTCGGGCAACGCCCAGTTGTCTGTCGGCTGCGTGCGTAATGATTACGGGATGCCGGAGCAGATCCAGTTCTGGTCTGTAGCGGACAATGTGCGCTTCGGCGGCGCGCTGATGGCGGTGAAAGTGGCGGAGAAATTAGTGCAGGAGTATTTGTACTGATGTCTGAGCTTCAGGATATGCCGGTGCGCAAAATCGCACTCGGCATTGAGTACGACGGCAGTAAATATTACGGCTGGCAGCGCCAGAATGAAGTCCGCAGCGTGCAGGAAAAGCTTGAAAAGGCCTTAACCCAGGTGGCGAATGCGCCGGTTAACGTGTTTTGCGCCGGGCGTACCGATGCGGGGGTTCACGCCACCGGCCAGGTGGTGCACTTTGAAACCCAGGCGATCCGTAAAGACGCCGCCTGGACGCTGGGTGTAAATGCGAATTTGCCTGGTGACATTGCGGTGCGCTGGGTGAAAGATGTGCCGGACGATTTTCATGCCCGATTTAGCGCCACGGCTCGCCGTTACCGCTATGTCATCTACAATCATCGTCTGCGTCCTGCGGTTTTGCAGCAGGGCGTCACCCATTATCACCAGCCGCTGGATGCTGAACGCATGCATCGCGCGGCCCAGTGCTTAATCGGTGAAAATGATTTTACCTCGTTTCGCGCCGTGCAATGTCAGTCGCGCACGCCGTGGCGCAATCTGATGCACATTAATGTGGCGCGATTCGGGGCGTACGTGGTGGTCGATATCAAAGCGAATGCCTTTGTACATCATATGGTCAGGAATATTGTTGGCAGCCTGATGGAAGTAGGGTGCGGCAACCAGCCGGAGAGCTGGATTGACGACTTGCTGGCGGCGAAGGATCGTACGCTTGCGGCAGCGACGGCGAAAGCGGAAGGGCTCTATCTGGTCAGCGTGGATTATCCTGACCGTTTCGAGCTGCCGAAGACGCCGATGGGCCCACTTTTTTTAGCTGACTAAAGGCTGTTGAGGACGTAACGCAGTATGGACATTATTCGCTTTGTGATCGATTTCATCCTGCACATTGATGTGCATCTGGCGGAGTTGGTCGCCGATTATGGAATTTGGGTTTACGCCATCCTGTTTTTGATTCTGTTTTGTGAAACCGGGCTGGTGGTCACGCCATTTCTGCCGGGCGATTCGCTGCTGTTCGTTGCCGGGGCGATCTCCGCGCTGCCGACCAACGATTTGAATGTCCACCTGATGGTGGCGCTGATGATTGTGGCGGCGATTGTCGGCGACGCGGTGAATTACACCATCGGCAGGCTGTTCGGTGAAAAGCTGTTCAGTAACCCGAACTCGAAAATTTTCCGCCGCAGCTATCTGGATAAAACCCACGCGTTTTACGAGCGTCACGGCGGGAAGACCATTATCCTCGCGCGCTTTGTGCCGATCGTGCGCACCTTCGCGCCGTTTGTCGCCGGGATGGGCCATATGTCCTATCGCCATTTTGCGGCCTATAACGTGATCGGCGCGCTGCTGTGGGTGCTGCTGTTTACCTACGCGGGCTATCTGTTCGGCGATTTACCGATCGTGCAGGAAAACCTGAAGCTGCTGATTGTGGCGATCATCGTCCTGTCGGTATTGCCGGGCGTCGTGGAAATTATCCGCCACAAGCGAGCCGCGGCCCGTAGCGGAAGATAACTCTCACGTTCATGAAACAAGAGCAGGATCGCGCGGTTAGACCACTTTTTTATCCCAACTCGCGGTTTGTTATGTTTTAATGAGCACCATTTATGGTCTGTCGGCGGTCAGAATTTATCCGCTGCCGACAGAAAAACTGGCATCGACCAGGTTCAGGCAGAAAGGTCATCAATGAGCTGGATTGAACGAATTCTCAATAAGAGCAATATCACCCCCACCCGTAAGGCGAGCATCCCTGAAGGGGTGTGGACCAAATGCGACAGCTGCGGCCAGGTTCTCTACCGCGCCGAGCTGGAGCGTAACCTGGGGGTTTGCCCGAAGTGCGATCATCATATGCGTATGGCGGCGCGCGACCGTCTGCACAGCCTGTTAGACGAAGGCTCGATGGTGGAACTGGGCAGCGAGCTTGAGCCGAAAGACGTGCTGAAGTTCAAAGACTCCAAAAAGTATAAAGATCGTCTGGCGAGCGCCCAGAAAGAAACCGGCGAAAAAGACGCGCTGGTGGTGATGAAAGGCACCCTGCACGATATGCCGGTAGTGGCGGCGGCGTTTGAGTTCTCCTTTATGGGCGGCTCTATGGGCTCCGTGGTCGGCGCGCGTTTTGTGCGTGCCGTTGAGCAGGCGCTGGAAGACAACTGCCCGCTGATCTGCTTCTCCGCGTCCGGTGGCGCGCGTATGCAGGAAGCGCTGATGTCGCTGATGCAGATGGCGAAAACCAGCGCCGCGCTGGCGAAAATGCAGGAGCGCGGCTTGCCGTATATCTCCGTGCTGACTGACCCGACCATGGGCGGCGTCTCTGCCAGCTTCGCGATGCTGGGCGATCTGAACATCGCCGAGCCGAAAGCGCTGATTGGCTTTGCCGGCCCGCGCGTTATCGAACAGACCGTGCGCGAGAAACTGCCAGCCGGTTTCCAGCGCAGTGAGTTCTTAATCGAGAAAGGGGCGATCGATATGATTATCCGTCGTCCTGAGCTGCGCCTGAAGCTGGCCAGTCTGCTGGCGAAAATGATGAATCTCCCGGCACCAGGGCCGGATGCGCCGCAGGAAACCATCGTGGTTCCGCCAGCGCCAGACCAGGAACAAGAGGCCTGATCGTCATGAAGGGCAGGGCCATAACGGCGCTGCCCTTTTTGTTTATCCATCGCTAACACGTACGGGCATCATGGAAACAGATCGTATCCCCCACGCCACGTCGCCCCTGGCTACGTGGCTTTCTTATCTGGAAAACCTGCACAGTAAAACCATCGACATGGGGCTGGAGCGCGTATCGCGCGTGGCGGCGACCCTGCAGGTTCAAAAGCCCGCGCCGTTTGTGTTTACCGTAGCCGGTACCAACGGCAAAGGCACCACCTGCCGCACCCTCGAAGCCATTCTGATGGCGGCCGGGCTGCGGGTGGGCGTCTACAGTTCACCGCATCTGGTGCGGTATACCGAACGGGTGCGCATTCAGGGCGCGGAGCTGGCGGAATCTGACCATACCGCGTCGTTCAGCGCCATTGAAAGCGCGCGCGGCGATACGTCATTGACCTATTTCGAATACGGCACCCTGTCTGCGCTGTGGCTGTTTAAGCAGGCGGCGCTGGACGTGGTGATTCTGGAAGTGGGGCTCGGCGGGCGTCTGGACGCCACCAATCTGGTGGACTGCGATGTGGCGGTTATTACCAGTATCGCCCTTGATCATACCGACTGGCTGGGACCGGATCGCGAAAGTATTGGCCGCGAAAAAGCGGGCGTGTTCCGCGCCGGGAAACCGGCTATCGTCGGCGAGCCGGATATGCCCGCCTCCATCGCGGCGGTGGCTCAGGAAACAGGCGCGCGGCTGGCGCGGCGCGGCGTAGACTGGCATTACCAGGCGAGCGAGACCGGCTGGCATTTCCGCGATGCGCTGGGTGAACTGCGCGATCTGCCGCTGCCTCACGTACCGCAGCCCAATGCCGCGACGGCGCTGGCGGCGATCCGTGCCAGCGGGCTGACGGTGAGCGACGCCGCAATTCGTCAGGGCATCGAAAGCGCGCTGCTGCCGGGGCGCTTCCAGTGCGTCAGCGAGTCACCGCGCGTGATTCTGGATGTGGCGCATAACCCGCATGCGGCGGCGTATCTGGCGAGCCAGATGCAGCGTTTACCCGCCGGCGGGAAAGTGCTTGCGGTAATCGGCATGCTGCACGATAAAGATATTGCGGGCACGCTGGCCTGTCTGGAGCCGGTAGTGGATAGCTGGTATTGTGCCCCACTTGAGGGCCCGCGTGGCGCCACGGCTGAGCAACTGACGGCGCACCTGAAGCAGGGCGAGCGCTACCCGAGCGTTGTGCAGGCCTGGGATGCCGCCATGGCGCAGGCTCAACCGGAAGATACTGTGCTGGTGTGCGGTTCGTTTCATACCGTAGCGCATGTAATGGAAGCGATGGAGGCGAGGAGGCGAGGTGGCGAGTAAATTTCAAAACCGATTAGTGGGCACGATTGTGCTGGTGGCGCTGGGCGTGATTTTGCTGCCAGGGCTGCTGGACGGCCAGAAAAAGCATTATCAGGATGAGTTTGCGGCGATCCCGCTGGTGCCGAAGCCTGGGGATACCGACGAGCCGGATATGCTGCCAGCCGCCACACAGGCGCTGCCTGCGCAGCCGCCGGAGGGCGCGGCGGAAGAGGTGAGGGCGGCCAACGCGGCAGCGTCGGCGATTGATACCGATCGGCTGGCCAATAACGCCAATAATCTCGATCCGTTGCCGGAACCGGAACCAGCGCCGCCGACGAAACCGAAAGCGCAGGACGCGCCGAAAAAGCCGCAGACCAAACCGCAAAAAGATAAAACTGACGAACAGTTGGCGATGCTGAGCGAAGAAGCGCCGCCGAAAAAAGCCGAACCGGCTAAACCGGATACGCCTGCGGGTAAAGCCTATGTTGTGCAGTTAGGCGCGCTCAAAAATGCCGACAAAGTAAATGAAATTGTTGGTAAACTGCGCGGCGCGGGTTACCGGGTTTACACGTCGCCGACAACGCCGGTACAGGGTAAAATCACCCGCATTCTGGTTGGGCCCGACGCCTCGCGCGATAAGTTAAAAGGATCGCTTAGCGAGCTTAACCAGCTTTCCGGGTTAAACGGCGTGGTAATGAATTATTCCGTAAACTGATAGACCAGGGAAAGCGGCCTTAAGCGTTGATTACCAACGAATAAAGCGCCAGTTTTCTCGTTAAGCGCAGCGGAAACCGGGAAAAAAAGCACGGCGTTGAAGATTTTTTCAACGCCTTTTTTTATTGAGCCAGGGAAAGGAAATCCCTACGCAAACGTTTTCTTTTTCTGTTAGAATGCGCCCCGAACTGGACGTCAGGGCGATTTATCACAGGACACATTCATGGTCTGGATAGATTACGCCATCATTGCGGTTATCGGTTTTTCCTGTCTGGTTAGCCTGATCCGCGGCTTTGTGCGTGAAGCGTTATCGCTGGTAACCTGGGGCTGTGCCTTCTTTGTCGCCAGCCACTACTACACTTACCTGGCAGTTTGGTTCACTGGCTTTGAAGACGAACTGGTACGTAATGGGATAGCGATCGCAGTGCTGTTTGTTGCGACGCTGATTGTCGGCGCGATTGTCAATTATGTGATTGGCGCGCTGGTGGAGAAAACCGGCCTGTCGGGTACAGACAGGGTGTTGGGGATCTGTTTTGGCGCGCTGCGCGGCGCGCTTATCGTCTCCGCCATTCTGTTCTTTCTTGATACCTTTACCGGCTTCTCCAAAAGCGACGACTGGCAAAAATCGCAGCTTATCCCGCAATTCAGTTTCATCATCAGATGGTTTTTTGACTATCTGCAAAGCTCGTCAAGTTTCTTACCCCGGTAATTGTGCCGGGGGCAGTCTCTTAATGAGGAAAAGACAACATGTGCGGTATTGTCGGTATCGCCGGTGTTATGCCGGTAAACCAGTCGATTTATGACGCGTTAACGGTGCTTCAGCACCGTGGGCAGGATGCCGCAGGCATCATCACCATTGATGCAAACAACGGCTTTCGCCTGCGCAAAGCCAACGGCCTGGTGAGTGATGTATTCGAAGCCCGCCATATGCAGCGTCTGCAAGGCAATATGGGTATCGGCCATGTGCGTTATCCGACAGCAGGCAGCTCCAGCGCCTCCGAAGCACAACCCTTTTATGTGAACTCCCCGTACGGGATCACGCTGGCGCACAACGGCAACCTGACTAACGCGCACGAGCTGCGCCGGATGTTGTTTGAAGAGAAGCGCCGCCATATCAACACCACCTCGGATTCCGAGGTTCTGCTCAACGTCTTCGCCAGCGAGCTGGATAACTTCCGCCACTACCCGCTGGAAGCCGACAACATTTTCGCCGCCATTGCCGCCACTAACCGCCTGATCCGCGGCGCATACGCCTGTGTTGCGATGATTATCGGCCACGGCATGGTCGCTTTCCGCGATCCGAACGGTATTCGTCCGCTGGTGCTGGGCAAGCGCGATATCGGCGATGGCCGCACCGAGTATATGGTGGCCTCTGAGAGCGTGGCGCTTGATACCCTGGGATTCGAGTTCTTACGCGACGTCGCGCCCGGTGAAGCCATTTACATCACTGAAAAAGGCCAGTTGTTTACTCGCCAGTGCGCTGATAACCCGGCCAGCAACCCCTGCCTGTTCGAGTATGTCTACTTTGCGCGCCCTGACTCGTTTATCGACAAGATTTCCGTCTACAGCGCCCGCGTCGGCATGGGTAAAAAGCTCGGCGAGAAGATTGCCCGTGAATGGGAAGACCTGGATATCGACGTTGTTATCCCGATCCCGGAAACCTCCTGCGATATCGCCCTGGAGATCGCCCATATCCTGAATAAGCCGTACCGCCAGGGGTTTGTGAAAAACCGCTATGTGGGCCGCACCTTTATCATGCCGGGCCAGCATCTGCGCCGTAAATCGGTACGCCGCAAGCTCAACGCCAACCGCGCCGAGTTCCGCGACAAGAACGTCCTGCTGGTGGATGATTCCATCGTGCGTGGCACCACTTCTGAGCAGATTATCGAGATGGCCCGTGAAGCGGGCGCGAAAAAGGTTTACCTGGCCTCCGCCGCGCCGGAAATTCGCTTCCCGAACGTGTACGGCATCGATATGCCGAGCGCCAATGAGCTGATTGCCCACGGGCGTGAAGTCGACGAAATCCGCCAGATCATCGGCGCAGACGGGCTGATTTTCCAGGATCTCAACGATCTGATTGACGCGGTACGCGCCGAGAACCCGGATATCCAGCAGTTTGAATGTTCAGTGTTTAACGGCGTTTACGTCACCAAAGACGTCGATCAAAAATACCTTGAGTATCTCGAATCCCTGCGTAATGACGACGCCAAAGCGGTGCAGCGTCAGAACGAAGTGGAAAATTTAGAGATGCATAACGAAGGGTAAATCCTCGATCCCTTCCGGACCGCCGGAAGGGATTTTCCTTGCTCCATTCGACCCTTGTTCAACGCCTGCCAACTTGCATATCCCTCGCCATTGCGGCAAAGTTTGCCCACCTATTTTCCGTTCAGGTAAAACGTAATGAAACGACTCATCGTGGGCATTTCCGGGGCAAGCGGGGCGATTTATGGGGTTCGTCTGTTACAGGTACTGCAATCGGTGCCTGACGTCGAAACCCATCTGATCATGAGCCAGGCCGCGCGCCAGACGCTGGCGCTGGAAACCTCGCTATCGCTGCGCGATGTGCAGGCGCTGGCCGATGTGGTGCACGACGCACGTGATATCGCCGCCAGCATTTCTTCCGGGTCGTTTCGCACCTCCGGCATGGTGATCCTACCGTGCTCCATCAAAACCCTTTCCGGCATTGTGCACAGCTACACCGATGGGCTGCTGACCCGCGCCGCAGATGTGGTGCTTAAAGAGCGCCGTCCTCTGGTGTTATGCGTACGGGAAACGCCGCTGCACATCGGTCATCTGCGCCTGATGACCCAAGCCGCCGAATTAGGCGCGGTGATTATGCCGCCGATGCCCGCGTTTTATCATCAGCCCGCGACGCTGAATGACGTGATTAACCAGACGGTGAACCGGGTACTGGATCAACTGGATATTGACCTGCCGGAAGATCTTTTCCATCGCTGGCAGGGAGCCTGACGCATTGTTACAGTGCGTTTAAATGTGAACGCCTCATTTTGGGGCATTTTTGTAACCGCGATCAAATCCTGGAAATATAATCCCCGTTCACGCATTTCCGCTGCAGACATTCCCCTTCGTAATGCTATCTTTCACTACATCTACTTTATTGTAACTTTTACTTAACATCTGCCGGGGTTCGCCCGTTCCGCGAAAACTGGCACAGGAAGTGCAATGCAAAGTAGCAACACAACAATATACACAACATAAAAAAGACCACTTGAGGGTAACGTATGAAGAAGAAGGCTATTGCTCTGTCATTGCTGCTGGGGCTTTCCGCGGCCACCAGCGCGTTCGCCGCGCTGCCGCAGACGGTTCGTATTGGTACGGATGCTACTTACGCACCTTTCTCGTCTAAAGACGCCAAAGGCGATTTCGTGGGTTTCGATATCGATCTCGGTAACGAGATGTGCAAGCGGATGGCGGTGAAATGTACCTGGGTTGGCAGTGACTTCGATTCGCTGATCCCGTCCCTGAAAGCCAAGAAAATCGACGCGATTATCTCTTCACTGTCGATCACCGAAAAGCGTCAGCAGGAAATTGCCTTCTCGGAGAAATTGTACGCGGCGGATTCGCGCCTGATCGCCTCAAAAGGTTCGCCGATCCAGCCGACTATCGAGTCGCTGAAAGGCAAGCACGTCGGCGTTTTGCAGGGTTCTACCCAGGAAGGCTTTGCCAACGACAACTGGCGTAACAAAGGCGTTGATGTGGTGGCCTATCAGAACCAGGATCTGATCTATTCCGACCTGGCGGCAGGCCGTCTCGATGCCGCATTCCAGGATGAAGTCGCCGCCAGCGAAGGCTTCCTGAAACAACCAGCGGGTAAAGAGTTCGCCTTTGCGGGGCCGTCGGTAAAAGATAAAAAATACTTTGGCGACGGCACCGGTATCGGTCTGCGTAAAGATGATGCCGAACTCAAAGCCGCCTTTGATAAAGCGTTTGACGAGCTGCGTAAAGACGGCACTTACGACAAAATGGCGAAGAAATACTTCGACTTTAACGTCTACGGTGACTAAAACAGGACGCGCTCAGGCACCCCTGGGCGCGGCTTTTGTGAACGGTTATTCCATAGCGCCTCACTTTATTGGTGCAATTTACCGACGATGTTGCGTTATGGTGCATGGAGCGCACTGTTTTAGCGCGTCGAGTGAATAATTAAGCATCGTAAGCGAAAAAAATCCGCGCGGGCGGCCATATTCTTTTGCCTAAATGCGCATAACAGTGGCACGATACGTGCTGTCTCGATGTTTAGAGCACTACAACACAAAAAGACAACTCACCGAGGATTGCTATGAAAAAGTTGGTGTTATCCCTTTCTCTGGTACTGGCGTTTTCCAGTGTTTCCACCGCGTTCGCCGCGATTCCACAAAATCTCCGTATCGGCACCGATCCCACTTATGCACCCTTCGAATCGAAGAATGCGCAGGGGGAATTGGTGGGTTTTGATATCGATTTGGCGAAAGAGCTGTGCAAACGCATCCAGACCAAATGTACCTTCGTTGAAAACCCGCTGGACGCGCTGATCCCGTCTTTAAAAGCGAAGAAAATCGACGCCATCATGTCATCGCTTTCTATTACGGAAAAACGCCAGCAGGAAATCGCTTTCACTGACAAACTCTACGCGGCGGACTCCCGCCTGGTGGTGGCAAAAGATTCCGATATCGAACCGACGCTTGAGAAGCTGAAAGGCAAACGCGTCGGCGTATTGCAGGGCACCACCCAGGAAACCTACGGCAACGAACACTGGGCCCCGAAAGGCGTGGAAATCGTCTCCTACCAGGGCCAGGACAATATCTATTCTGACCTGACCGCAGGGCGTATCCAGGCGGCATTCCAGGATGAAGTCGCGGCAAGCGAAGGCTTCCTGAAACAGCCGGTTGGTAAAGATTACAAGTTCGGCGGCCCGTCCATCAAAGACGAGAAGCTGTTCGGCGTCGGCACCGGCATGGGTATTCGTAAAGAAGACAACGAACTGCGCGAAGCGCTGAACAAAGCCTTTGCCGAGATGCGCGCCGACGGTACTTACGAAAAACTGGCTAAGAAGTACTTCGACTTTGACGTATACGGCGGTTAATCGCCAACAAAGAGTGCCGCGCCCCGGCTTGCCGGGGCGTTATAAGGGTTAACCCGTCAGGCTCTCATATAAGACAGACATTGATCACAGGATAAGCACCATGCTGTATGGGTTTTCACAAGTTATCTTACAAGGGGCTATTGTCACGCTTGAACTGGCGCTGAGCTCCGTTGTGCTGGCGGTGCTCATTGGCCTGGCGGGTGCGGCGGGAAAGCTGTCACGCAACCGCGCGCTGGGGCTGCTGTTTGAAGCCTATACCACGCTGATCCGTGGCGTTCCCGACCTGGTGCTGATGCTGCTGATTTTCTACGGGCTGCAAATCGCCCTGAATACCGTGACCGACGCGCTGGGTCTGGCGCAGTTTGATATCGATCCGATGGTTGCCGGTATTATCACGCTGGGCTTTATCTACGGCGCTTACTTCACCGAAACCTTTCGCGGCGCGTTTATGGCGGTGCCGAAAGGCCATATCGAAGCCGCTACCGCCTTTGGATTTACCAACGCGCAGACTTTCCGCCGCATTCTATTCCCGGCGATGATGCGCTTTGCGCTGCCGGGGATCGGCAATAACTGGCAGGTGATCCTTAAAGCCACCGCGCTGGTCTCGCTGCTGGGGCTGGAGGACGTGGTTAAGGCGACTCAGCTTGCCGGGAAAAGTACCTGGGAGCCGTTCTATTTCGCCGTGGTCTGCGGTGTGATCTATTTAGTGTTTACCACCGTTTCCAACGGCGTCCTGCTGCTGCTGGAGCGTCGTTATACCGTGGGTGTGAAGAGGGCTGACCTGTGATCGAGATTATTCAGGAATACTGGAAATCCCTGCTGTGGACCGACGGTTATCGTTTTACCGGGGTGGCGATCACCCTGTGGCTGCTGATTTCTTCGGTGGTGATGGGCGGTATCCTGGCGGTGTTTCTCGCCATTGGCCGCGTTTCCAGCAATAAATTTATCCAGTTCCCCATCTGGCTGTTCACCTATGTATTCCGCGGTACGCCGCTGTACGTGCAACTGCTGGTGTTTTACTCCGGGATGTACACCCTGGAAGTGGTGAAGGGCACCGAACTGCTGAACGCGTTTTTCCGCAGCGGCCTGAACTGTACCGTGCTGGCGCTGACGCTCAACACCTGCGCCTACACCACCGAGATTTTCGCCGGGGCGATCCGCTCGGTACCGCACGGTGAAATCGAAGCCGCGCGCGCCTATGGTTTTTCGCGCTTTAAGATGTACCGCTGCATTATTCTGCCATCGGCGCTGCGTATCGCGCTGCCGGCCTACAGCAACGAAGTGATTTTGATGCTGCACTCCACGGCGCTGGCGTTTACCGCCACCGTGCCGGATCTGCTGAAAATCGCCCGCGATATTAACTCGGCGACCTACCAGCCGTTTACCGCCTTCGGCATCGCGGCGGTACTGTACCTGATTATTTCCTATGTTCTGATTAGCCTGTTCCGCCGCGCGGAGCGTCGCTGGTTAGGGCATGTTAAACCTGCTTCTACGCACTGAGTGGCCCACGAATGTCTGATAATAAATTAAACGTTACCGACCTGCACAAACGCTACGGCGAGCATGAAGTGCTTAAAGGGGTCTCGCTTAAGGCCAACGCCGGGGATGTGATTAGCATCATCGGTTCCTCAGGCTCGGGTAAAAGTACCTTTTTACGCTGCATCAACTTCCTCGAAAAACCGAGCGAAGGCACCATCGTGGTGAATAACCAGAATATCGGCCTGGTGCGCGACAAAGACGGTCAGTTGAAGGTTGCGGATAAAAACCAGCTGCGCCTGCTGCGTACCCGTCTGACCATGGTGTTCCAGCACTTCAACCTGTGGAGCCACATGACGGTGCTGGAAAATGTCATGGAAGCGCCGGTGCAGGTGCTGGGGCTGAGCAAGCAGGAAGCCCGCGAGCGCGCAGTGAAATACCTTGAGAAAGTGGGTATCGATGCCCGCGCCCAGGGGAAATATCCGGTGCATCTTTCTGGCGGCCAGCAACAGCGCGTTTCCATCGCCCGCGCGTTAGCCATGGAGCCGGAAGTACTGCTGTTCGATGAACCGACTTCCGCGCTGGATCCGGAGCTGGTGGGTGAAGTGTTGCGCATCATGCAGAAGCTGGCGGAAGAGGGCAAAACCATGGTGGTGGTGACCCATGAAATGGAGTTTGCCCGCCACGTCTCCAGCCATGTGATCTTCCTGCATCAGGGGAAAATCGAAGAAGAGGGCGCGCCGGACGAGCTGTTTAACAATCCGCAAAGCCCGCGCCTGCAACAGTTCCTGAAAGGCTCACTGAAGTAACGCCTGTCTGTTAACGGGAAAGCCCGTATCCGGCGCTTTCCCGTTCATGCGCTATTCGTCCAGCAGCTTGAGCGCGCTGGCTTCGTCGGTTACTAATCCGGACACCCAGCCACCGCGCAGCGCCGCCCTGATGGCGGGATATTTCTTTTCGCCGCCGGCAAAGCCAATGATCGAGCGCGTGGTGTGGCTTTCCAGCGGCACGCTGGTTAATAGCGCATCCAGTTCGCCGATGATACGCTCGCCATTATGATCGAAAAAATGGCCCAGCATTTCACCTGCCACACCGCGTTTCTCAAGGCTGTGTACCTGCTCGTCGGTGATAAATCCTTCCGCATTCAGCGGGCAGCCGACAGAGACGTCGCCGATGCCAAGAAAAGCGACGTGGGCATCCAGCGCCCGCGCGGCGACGCGCTGATAAACCTGATGCTGGCACCACATTTTTTTATCATCCGGATTATCCGCATACAGCGGCGCGGGGATGAAAAAATATTTGCCCTGCATCTTTTCCGCCATGCGCAGCGGGACGTCATAGCGGGTACCGGAATCGTCGCGCGCGATGGCTCCGATCATGGAAACGCAGTGATGCTGTGGCCGTTCGGTCCAGGGCAGAGCATCAATGATCGCCCGCAGCGTTTTGCCAGAACCGATGCCAAATACTTGTGGCTGCTCGTCAGCAATATATTGCGACATCACTTCCGCGCCTTCGACCGCCAGCATCTGTTGGATAGCCTCGTTATCCAGCGAGGCGGAGGGCACCACCCGGCACAGCGACAGGCCGAATTTTTCCTGCAATGCCGCTGCCAGCTTCAGGCAGTGCGTAACGGGATGGGCGATTTTCACGCTCACCATGCCCTGTTCGCGCGCCGAGGAGATCAGGCGTTGCGCCACCTGCCTGGATAACCCCAGGGTTTTGGCAATCTCCTGCTGAGTCAGCCCCGCCACGTAATACATCCATGCAGCCCGCGCAGCCTGTTCCTGTTTTTTCTCTTCTCTGCTCATAGCGTAATCCCTGATTCAACTGTGCGTAGTGTATCGCGCCGGCGCAAATATCAAAAATGGGCAATTGCCATTGAATTGGGCAAAAGACTGATTTTGTGACGCGACTCCCGGAACGGATCGCGTACTGGCGACTAACATACTTAAAACGGGCAAATGCTCATTCAATTGGCAAATACTCAGTTCGGGGTGTGTATGAATAATCAAAGCGTGTGGATGCATATTGGTGCCGGTTCTTTCCATCGGGCTCATCAGGCGTGGTACTTACACAAACTGCGCGAGCAGGGCGACGATAGCTGGAGTATTGCGCTGGGGAATATTCGCGATGACGCCAGCGCCCTGCTTACGCAACTGGACAAGCAGCAGGGCGCTTATGTGCTGGAAACCGTTTCGCCTGAGGGCGAACGCCACTACGAACAGATTTCCTCTATTAAGACCGTGCTGCCGTGGGACGTGCAAATCAGCGCGCTGGTAGAGCAGGGCGCAAATCCACAAATCCGCGTTATCGCATTTACCGTCACCGAAAGCGGCTATTACCTGACGCCAGAACATGAACTGGATCTCACTCAGGCAGACGTGAAAGCAGATTTAGCGGGCGGTATTCGTACCCTTTACGGCGCGCTCACCCGCATCCTGAAACGCCGCGTTGAGATGGGCGGCGCGCCAGTCACTCTGCTGAACTGCGATAACTTGCGTCATAACGGCGAGCGCTTTCGCCACGGCTTCCTTTCATTCCTGAAAGCAAAGCAGGAAACGGCGCTGTATGACTGGGTGAGCGCCAATACCACCTCGCCCAACACTATGGTTGACCGCATCACGCCGCGCCCGACGCCGGACGTGGCGGAACGCGTCGCGGCGGCAACGGGTATCCAGGACGCCGTGCCGGTCATGGGCGAGTCGTTTATTCAGTGGGTGATTGAAGATAATTTCATCGCCGGACGCCCGGCGCTGGAGACGGTCGGCGTAGAGCTGGTCGATTCGGTACTGCCCTGGGAAGAGGCCAAGATCCGCATCCTTAACGCCACCCACAGTTGCATCGCCTGGGCGGGAACGCTGATTGGGCTCTCTTACATCGACGACAGCACCCGCCATCCGGTGATCCGCCAGCTGGCCTGGGAATACGTGTCTCAGGACGTGATCCCGTCCCTGACCCCCAGCCCGCTTGATTTAGGCGACTATCGCGATGTGGTGCTGGCGCGCTTTAGCAATCCGCATATCAAAGATACCAACCAGCGCGTCGCCGCCGACGGGCTGTCAAAAATCCCCGGCATGGTCACGCCGACGTTAATCCAGTGCTACGCGCGCGGCAGCGAGCCGCAGGCCAGCGCGGTACTCCCGGCGCTGTTTTACCTGTTCCTGCAACGCTGGGCGCAGGGGGAATTGCCGTATGAGTATCAGGATGGCGTCATGCAGCCCGACACTCTCCGCGCGCTGTTTGCCGGTTCCGATCCGTTGAAAGCCTTTACCTCGGATGAGGCGTTATTCGCGGAGCTGGCGGGTAACGACGCGTTTCATGCGCTGATGGTGCGTACCGTCGCCCGGATGGAAGCCTGGGTGAACGAAACCACCGCACAACCGCTGACTGCGTAACGGGGGCGCTATGTATCTGGGAATCGATATCGGCACATCAGAACTGAAAGCGCTGGTGATTAATGAGCAGGGGGAGATTGTCGCTGCGCAACATGCCGCGCTGACCGTGCAGCGCCCGCATCCCCTCTGGGCGGAACAGGATCCGCACGCCTGGTGGCAGGCTACCTGTCAGGTTGTGGCGGCGCTGCGCCAGCAGGCGCCGGAAGCCTGGGCGGCGATCCGCGCCATTGGCCTGTCCGGCCAGATGCACGGCGCGGTGCTGCTGGATAAACAGGGCGAGGTGCTGCGCCCCTGCATCCTGTGGAACGACACGCGAAGTCACCGGGAGTGCGACGATCTGCGCGAGCGCCATCCGGAGATCATGACCCTCAGCGCCAATATGATCATGCCGGGCTTTACTGCGCCGAAACTGGCCTGGGTGGCGCGCCATGAACCCGATATTTTTCAACAGATCGATAAGGTGCTGTTGCCGAAAGATTATCTGCGCTGGCGTTTAACCGGCGAGTTCGTGAGCGATCCCTCCGACGCGGCAGGCACGCTATGGCTTGACGTGGCAAAACGCGACTGGTCTGACGCATTGCTGGCGGCAACGGATTTGCGTCGCGAGCAGATGCCGCGCCTGGTGGAAGGCAGCGAAGCCAGCGCCACCCTGGATGCGGCGCTGGCGAGCGAATGGGGCCTGAGCGCGGACGTGGTGATTGCTGGCGGTGGCGGCGACAACGCCACCTCGGCGGTAGGCGTTGGCGCGGTTAATCCTGGCGATGCGCTGATCTCACTTGGCACCTCTGGGGTGATATTTGTGGTCAATGACGCGCTCCAGGCCGATCCCTCCTCGGGCGTGCACGCTTTTTGCCACGCGCTGCCTGGACGCTGGCATCAGATGAGCGTGATGCTCAGCGCCGCCAGTTGCCTGCGCTGGGTATGCAATCTGCTTGGGGTAACGGAAAGCCAGCTCATGGACGAGATGGCGCTGTTAACCGAAGAGGAGAAACAGCGCGCGCCGCTGTTCTTACCTTACCTGAGCGGCGAGCGGACACCGCATAACGACCCCGAGGCCAGCGGCAGTTTCTTCAACCTGCGCCATGAAACGCGCCGTGCGCTGCTGGGCTATGCGGTGATTGAAGGCGTGGCGTTCGGCCTGGCGGACGGTATGGATGTGCTGGGCGACGCCCGGGAAACCATCACCCGTTGCAGCCTGACCGGCGGCGGCGCGCGCAGCACGCTCTGGGCGCAGTTGATAGCCGACGTACTCGACGTCACCGTTGTCACCCATCCGGCCAGCTCATCGGGGGCCTTAGGCGCGGCGCGGTTAGCCTGGCTGGCCTGCGGCGCTGATGAGCAAACGGTCTGCCGTAAACCGCCCGTTCAGCAAACGTTCGAACCCGCCAGCGCGCGTCAGGGCTGGCTGGAAAAACGCCTCGCGCTGTTCCGTCTGCTGTATCAGCAGCAGCGTCAGGCTCGCGCGCTCTTACCCTGATTGATGATGATAAATGCCAGGCGCGGACACCGACGCCTGGCCCCTGTACCCTGTGAAGAGGAAGATTGTGATGCAATCGCAACAATACTGGTTTGGTTTACCCAAATATCTGCTGTGGGGTTTTATCGCTATCGCCATTTTTATGAGCGGCGATGGTTTTGAGATGGCGTTTCTGTCAAAACACATTACCGATATGGGATTCAGTCCGGCACAGTCGGCGATGGTATTTGCTGTTTACGGTTTTGCCGCCGCGCTGGCGGCCTGGGCTTCCGGCGTCGTGGCGGAACTGATCACTCCGCAAAAAGCCATGGCGATCGGCTTTGTGCTGTGGTGCGTGATGCACGCGCTGTTTATGGCGCTGGGGCTCGGGATGCGCAATTATCCGCTGATGCTGCTGTTTTACGGTATTCGCGGCCTGGCCTATCCGCTGTTCATCTACTCATTCATGATGATGCTGGTGCAGGTCTTGCCGCGTGAGAAACTGGCGGCGGCGACCGGCTGGTTCTGGGCAATGTACTCGGTGGGTATCGGCGTGGTCGGCAGCTACTTGCCGAGCTTTACCATTCCAATGATGGGAGAAACCGGCACGCTGTGGATGGCGATTGGCTGGGTGGCTATGGGTGGCGTCATTGCGCTGATCAGCCTGCGCAACGTGCCGGTGGATCGCTCGCGGGTGAATCTGCCGATGAAAGAGAAAATGACCGAGCTTTCCCGGGCGGTGACGATCCTGTTTACCAACCGGAACGTGTTCTACGCTTGCCTTATTCGCATTATCAACACGCTGTCGCTGTTCGGCTTCGCGATTGTCATGCCGCTGCTGTTTGTCGATCGCCTGGGGTTCACCATCTCGGAATGGCTGCAAATCTGGGCGGTGTTCTTCTTTGTCACCATCTTCACCAATATCTTTTGGGGAATTATGGGCGAGTATATCGGCTGGATCCGCCAGGTACGGTGGTTCGGCTGTCTGGGCATGGCCATCGCCAGCCTGTCGTTTTATTACCTGCCGATGTGGGCGGGCCACAATTTTGCGATAGCGCTGATCCCGGCGGTACTGCTGGGGATTTTCGTCGCCGCCTTTGTGCCGATGACGGCGGTGTTTCCTACGCTTGAGCCGCACCATAAAGGCGCTGCGGTTTCAATTTATAACCTGTCGGCGGGCATGAGTAACTTTGTCGCACCTGCTATCGCATCGCTGATCCTGCCGTTTTTCGATATTGTCGGCGTGGTATGGGCGTACACCGGTTTGTATCTCTTCGCTGGCGTGCTGACCTTTATCATCAAGGTGCCGCAGCCCAAACGGGCCGCGAAAGCGGTGGAGGCTTCAGACGGCTATTCGCAACAGCGTATTTAATCTTCAGGGGCCGCCATGGCGGCCCCTGTTATTCACCGCACCACATCATGCAGCGCTTCTTCTAAATCGAACCAGCGAAAGCCAAACCCTGATTCCTCAAGCTTTTTCGGCAACGCCCGCTGCCCGCCAAGCACCAGCACGGCGGATTCGCCCATCATCAGCTTAATGGCGGTAGCCGGAGCGCGCAGAATTGCCGGACGGCTTAAGACATGGCCCAGGGTATGCGCGAACTGCTCGTTGCGTACCGGGTACGGCGACACCATATTGAACGGCCCGCGCAAATCGTTATTCAGCAGCCAGAGAATGCCGTTGACCATATCGTCGACGTGGATCCAGGCCAGATACTGACGCCCGTTGCCCATCGGCCCACCCAAACCGGCGCGGAACAGCGGCACGATTTTCCCCAGCATTCCGCCTTCCGGGGCGAACACCGCGCCGGTGCGCAACAGGCAGACGCGGGTTTTATCGCTTTGCGCCTGGCAGGCGATCTGCTCCCATTTGGCGCACAGCTTATGGGTAAATTCGTTATGCGGCGGTTCCTCTTCCGTCACCACCACTTCGCCGAGATCGCCGTAATAACCGGTGGCCGACCCGGAAATCAGCACCGATGGCGGGTTATCGCTGGCTTTAATCAGCGTGACCAGACGCTGGGTGATTTGCCAGCGGCTCTGGCACAGCCGCTGTTTTTGCGCCGCAGTCCAGCGTTTATCGGCGATGGGCTCGCCCGCCAGGTTAATCACGGCGTCGAACTCATCCAGATCCTGGGCGTCGGACAGGCCTTTCCAGATGTTGACACGCTGATCGAGCCGGGTGCGCGCTTTTTCCGGATCGCGCGTCACGACCGTCACGTTATTCCCCAGCGCCAACAGCCGTGGCACCAGATGGCGGCCAATCAGGCCGGTGCCGCCGGTAACCAGAATATTCATGCAACCTCCCGGTTGCGCTTAGCTCCGCCAGCTCATGGTCATCGACACCGAGTCGGCATAGCGTAGCGCGTGAAGTTTATCGATCTCCACTTCAGCATAGGTGACCCAGTGATGTTCCCGTACGATATTGAGCACATCCTGAGTTAATTTTTCGAGCAAAGAGAATCGGTTATTCTCGACGTGCTGAATGATGGCTTTGGTTAGGGTGCGATAATTTAACGCGTCCTGAATGTCTTCGCTGGTCCGCGCCTTCTCGGCGGGGTAGTGGATCGCCGCATTGATGACGATATCCTGCCGGTTGGCGATCTCTTCTTCCTTGATGCCGATAAAGGCGCGCAGGCGTAAGTTTTTGATGCGGATGATGGCGTCCGGCTGTGACATGAAACTCTCTCCATAATGATTCTGCCTCGCTATCATACCTTGCCGCCGCCGTCTCGCCCACGCGCGCTGCGTCAGAGTTAGACCACCTCCGCTTTTTTCCATGCCGCCAGCGTCGCGGGGCGGTTGCGGATGCGTTCGAACCAGTTGCTCACCGCCGGATAATTCTCCAATGGGATGCGCTGGCGCTCGTGCGACGCCACCCACGGATAGGTCGCGATATCGGCAATGCTGTAGTGGTTGCCGCCCAGCCACGGGGATTTTTCCAGCCGCTTGTTCAGGACGCCATACAGACGTTGGGTTTCTACCTGGTAGCGCTCAATGGCGTAGGGCACCGGCTGCGGCGCAAAATGGTTGAAGTGATGATTCTGGCCGAGCATCGGGCCAAATCCTGCTACCTGCCAGAACAGCCACTGTAGCGTGGCCTCCCGTTCGCGCAGTTCTCCGCTCAGGAATTTGCCGGTTTTTTCGGCGAGATACAGCAAAATCGCGCCGGATTCGAACAGGCTGAGCGGCGCGCCGCCGTCCGCCGGATTATGGTCGACAATGGCCGGGATTTTATTGTTCGGCGAGATCGCCAGAAACTCCGGGCGAAACTGCTCACCCTTGCCGATATCCACCCGATGCAGCCGATACTCCAGGCCCGCTTCCTCAAGAAAAAGGGTAATTTTGTGGCCGTTTGGCGTTGGGGCATAAAACAGATCGATCATAACCGCTCCCGAAATGACGTCATGAATGGCTCAACTAAAAAGTATAGTGACAGCAGGCATTTTCATCAGATGACAGACGGGTATTTCCAGGATAGTTTTTGGTTAAACGTCCAGAAGATGCGAGGAATTATGAGCCAGCCCGTGATAACACTTTGGTCCGATGCCAATTATTTCAGCCCGTACGTGATGTCTGTGTATGTCGCCCTGAAGGAAAAGGGGCTCAACTTCTCTCTGAAAACCGTCGATCTGGATAGCGGACAGCACCAGCAGGCCGACTGGCAGGGGTTCAATCTGACCCGCCGCGTGCCGCTGCTGGAGATTGACGGCTTCCTGCTCAGCGAATCCTCCGCCATTGATGAATATCTTGAAGAACGCTTCGCGCCGCCGGTGTGGGAGCGTATCTACCCGCACGATCTGGAAAAACGCGCCCAGGCGCGCCAGGTGCAGGCCTGGCTGCGCAGCGATCTGATGCCGATCCGCGAAGAGCGCGCGACCGACGTGGTGTTCGCCGGGGCGAAACGTCCCCCGTTAAGCCCGGCGGGGCAGGCCGCGGCGCAGAAGCTGTTTGCCATCGCCGGTTCTCTGTTGCGCGACGGCCGGCAAAACCTGTTTGGCGAATGGTGCATCGCCGATGCCGATCTGGCGCTGATGCTCAACCGGCTGGTGCTGAATGGCGATACGGTGCCGGAAGCGCTGGCGGACTACGCCACCTTCCAGTGGCAGCGGGCATCGGTACAGCGTTATGTGGCACTCTCTGCTAAGCGTGTGGGCTGATAAGCGTTACGGGATCGGCTATGATGCTGATACGGAAATTTTGCTTATGAGGTGAATGATGAAACTGATGTTCGCATCAGATATTCATGGTTCTCTACCCGCCACGGAACGCGTACTGGCGCTGTTTGAACAGAGCGGCGCAAGCTGGTTGATTTTACTGGGCGATCTGTTGAATCACGGCCCGCGCAACGCGCTGCCCGACGGTTACGCGCCGGCGCAGGTCGCGGAAAAACTTAATGCGTATGCATCGCGGATCATCGCGGTGCGCGGTAACTGCGACAGCGAAGTGGACCAGATGCTGCTCCATTTTCCGATTACCGCCCCCTGGCAGCAGGTGCTGCTGGCGCAGCAACGGCTCTTTTTAACCCACGGGCACCTCTGGCAGCCGGAAAATCTGCCACCCTTAAGTGAACGTGATGTGTTTGTGTATGGTCATACTCATATCCCGGTGGCGCAACAGGGCGAAAGCTGTCTGTTGTTCAATCCGGGGTCGGTGAGCATACCCAAAGGGGGTTTTGCCCCCAGCTTCGGCATGCTGGATGATGGTGTTCTGAGCGTTCAGACGCTGGATGATTGCCGGGTTATTGCGCAGATGGCAATTACCCCGTAATTTACCCACTTACTACATATGCGCCGCGAGAGCGCTTCTCTAAAAGGTTTTCTAATGGTTGAGCAGAATCATTTGGCGGGGACGGAATGGGTCGATATTGTCAGTGAAGACAATGAAGTGATCGCCCAGTGCAGTCGTGAGCAGATGCGTGCTGAACGCCTGAGACATCGTGCCACCTATATCGTGGTGCATGACGGAATGGGCAAAATTCTGGTGCAGCGCCGTACCGAAAACAAAGATTTTCTGCCCGGCATGCTGGATGCCACTGCGGGCGGCGTGGTGCAGTCAGAAGAAGCGATGCTGGATTCCGCGCGTCGCGAAGCCGAAGAGGAGTTGGGCATTGCGGGCGTGCCGTTTGCCGAGCACGGTATGTTCTATTTTGAAGATGAGCATTGCCGGGTGTGGGGCGGTTTGTTTAGCTGCGTCTCCCACGGCCCCTTCGCGCTTCAGGAAGAAGAAGTCAGCGAAGTCAGCTGGATGGAGCCGGAGGAGATCACCGCGCGCTGCGATGAGTTCACCCCGGATTCCCTGAAAGCGCTGGCGCTGTGGATGACCCGCAACGCCAAAAATGAATCGGCTAAAAAAGAGCAGCAGGAAGAGACCGAATAGTCCCCTCGCGTGACGCCCTCGCAAGATCTGGCGAGGGCAATCCAATCCCCATTTAATGGTAGCCCATCACCTGCGCGCCAATCACTACCACGCTGGACATGATAAACAGCAGCCCCAGCAGCGTTGCGCCCACCTTTATCCAGTGACGGAAATCCACCCGGCAAACGCCAAGCGTCGCCATCAGCGAGGCTGACGTAGGGTAGATGATATGGCTGAATCCATCCCCGAACTGGAACGCCAGCACGGTGACCTGACGGTTTACGCCCACCAAATCGCCCAGCGGCGCCAGCAGCGGCATGGTCAACGCCGCCTGGCCTGAGCCTGACGTGACGAAGAAATTAAACACCGCCTGGAACAGCAGCATAAACCAGGCGGCAACGGCGTTATCCAGCCCGCTGATACCGTGCGCAATACTGCTGAGCAGGGTATTCAGCACGCTGGCCTCTCCCGCCTCGCCGCTGCCGACCAACAGCAGAATGCCTTTAGCAAAGCCGACCAGCAGGGCAGGGGCGATCATCATTTTCGCGCCGTCGGTGAACGAGGAGGCCATGATATTAATCGTCATGCCATTGAGCCGGAACGCCACGCCAATCAGGCCAATCACCAGCCCCATCGTGAAAAACTGGCTGGCGATCTCCGGGATAAACCACGCGTTGACAATAACGCCCCAGACCACCCAGACCATCACGCCGGTTAGCACCAGCAGCACCAGCCAGTCACCGAGGGTGAAAGGGCGTTTAACCACGTCCTCCTGCTGCTCGCGGAAAAACCGATCGGATTCGTAGACCCGCGACAGGTGCGGATTTTTCTTCACCCGCGCGGCGTAGCCCAGCGTGAACAGCAGCCCAATCAGCGTGGAAACGACCCACACCACAATGCGCAACCCTGAACCGGAAAGCACCGGTAAACCGGCAATGCCCTGAGCTACCACCACGCAAAACGGGTTCATCCACGAACTGGCGAAACCAATTTGGGTGGCGATGTAGGTCACCAGCACCGTGGTGATGCTGTCATACCCGAGCCGGACCATCAGCGGCGCAATGATAATCGCGAACGCCACCGCCTCTTCACCCATACCGAATACCGCGCCGCCCAGCGAAAACAGGATAAACAGTACCGGAATAAACAGCGCTTCATTACCCCGGGTGTGGCGGATCAGCGCCAGGATGCCGTTATCGATGGTGCCGGTACGCATCACAATGCCAAACGCGCCGCCAATCACCAGCATAAACATGATGATCCCCACGGCAGTACCGAATTTGGAGCCAGACGTTAAGCCTTCGAAAGGAAAATTCATCAGGCCGGGACGCTCATCGCCGGTGCTGAAAAACTGTACCCGATGATACTGCGGTTCACCCGCGTCATCGGTGAGGATACGAAACGAGTGCGGATCGACAACTTTGCGGGTTTTTGGTCTGGCCATCGACCTGGTACTGCACGTCCTGGCTATCAAACATGCCGACCGGGACAACCCAGGTAGCAAAGCTGGTCAGGATGGCGACGATAAAAATAATGACCAGTGTATCGGGCATTGCCCATTTTCTGGCTGGCTGAGAGTGAGACTCGGTGACTGCAGATATAACACACTATCCCTGTTGCCTGGCAAAGCGGTAATTATGCAAACACACGAATAGCTATTCATTGACGGCGAACAGGAAAATTAACAAATCTGATGTTGCTAATGGCTGATTTTAAAGATAAAAAAATCCGGAAACAGGCGCTGTTTCCGGATTTAAGAGGCTCAAGCCAGCGGTAGATTACTGCTGCTGAGCGGACTGGATCGCGGTCAGAGCGATGGTGTAGACGATATCGTCTACCAGCGCGCCACGAGACAGGTCGTTAACCGGTTTGCGCATACCCTGCAGCATCGGCCCGATGGAGATCAGGTCGGCAGAACGCTGTACCGCTTTGTAAGTGGTGTTACCGGTGTTCAGATCCGGGAAGATGAACACGGTAGCACGACCGGCAACCGGGGAGTTCGGCGCTTTAGATTTGGCCACGTCAGCCATCACTGCGGCGTCATACTGCAGCGGACCGTCGATCACCAGATCCGGACGTTTTTCCTGCGCGATACGGGTCGCTTCACGAACTTTCTCGACATCGCTACCCGCACCGGAGGTGCCGGTAGAGTAGGAGAGCATCGCCACGCGCGGGTCGATACCAAACGCAGCGGCGGAATCAGCGGACTGGATAGCGATCTCAGCCAGCTGTTCTGCGGTCGGGTCCGGGTTGATGGCGCAGTCGCCGTACACGTAAACCTGTTCCGGCAGCAGCATAAAGAACACAGAAGACACCAGCGAGCTGCCCGGTGCGGTTTTAATCAGCTGCAACGGCGGGCGGATGGTGTTGGCGGTGGTGTGAACCGCGCCGGATACCAGGCCGTCAACTTCATCCTGCTCAAGCATCAGGGTGCCCAGCACCACGTTGTCTTCCAGCTGCTCGCGAGCAACCGCTTCGGTCATGCCCTTGCTCTTACGCAGCTCAACCAGACGGGCGACATAGCTTTCGCGAACCACTTCCGGATCGACGATTTCAATGCCGGCGCCCAGTTCAACGCCCTGTGCCGCCGCAACGCGGGTGATTTCATCCGGGTTGCCTAACAGTACGCAGGTCGCGATGCCGCGCTCTGCGCAGATGGCTGCCGCTTTCACGGTACGCGGCTCGTCGCCTTCCGGCAGAACCACGCGTTTACCGGCTTTACGCGCCAGTTCAGTCAACTGATAGCGGAATGCTGGCGGAGACAGACGACGGCTGCGCTCGGAGCTGGCGGTCAGGGATTCGATCCAGTCCGCGTTGATGTGGCTGGCAACGTATTCCTGCACTTTCTCGATACGCTCGTGGTCATCCACCGGCACTTCGAGGTTGAAGCTCTGCAGGCTCAGAGAGGTCTGCCAGGTGTTGGTGTTCACCATAAATACCGGCAGGCCGGTGGCGAATGCGCGCTCGCACAGTTTGCTGATGCGGGCGTCCATTTCGTAACCGCCGGTCAGCAGCACCGCGCCGATTTCCACGCCGTTCATCGCGGCCAGGCTTGCGGCAACCAGCACGTCAGGACGGTCAGCAGAGGTCACCAGCAGGGAGCCTGCGCGGAAGTGTTCCAGCATGTGCGGAATGCTGCGCGCACAGAAGGTCACGGATTTCACGCGGCGGGTTTTGATGTCGCCTTCGTTGATCACGGTCGCTTTCAGGTGGCGCGCCATATCGATTGCACGGGTGGCGATCAGATCGAAGCTCCACGGCACCGCGCCCAGCACCGGCAGCGGGCTTACCGCTTGCAGCTGTTGCGCGTCGATGTTGATTACTTTGGCTTTGTTGGAATCATCAAAGATTTCAGACAGGTCAGGGCGAGTACGGCCTTGCTCATCAACCGGGGCGTTCAGCTTGTTGATGATGACGCCAGTGATGCTGGTGTTTTTCACGCCGCCAAAGCTGCTGCGGGTCAGTTCGATACGCTCTTTCAACTGCTCCGGGGTATCGGTGCCCTGAGACATCACGAACACGATTTCCGCGTTCAGGGTCTTGGCGATTTCGAAGTTCAGCGACTGCGCGAACTGGTGCTTACGGGTCGGCACCAGGCCTTCAACCAGCACTACTTCCGCGTCTTTGGTGTTCTCGTGGTAGCGCGCGATGATCTCTTCCATCAGCACATCTTTCTGATTGCTGGAGAGCAGAGACTCAACGTGGCTCATCTTCAGCGGCTCAGCGGCCGGAAGATTGGAATTGGTGCGCACGATGGTGGTGGTCTGGTCCGGCGCATCGCCGCCAGCGCGCGGCTGCGCGATCGGTTTGAAGACGCTCAGACGAACGCCTTTACGTTCCATAGCACGGATCACGCCAAGGCTGACGCTGGTCAGGCCGACGCTGGTTCCGGTTGGAATAAGCATAATTGTACGGGACACGGTTTATCCTCTTATACACGGCGGCCAGAAATTTTCTGGCACAAAAAACAACACCGCCAGCAGAGGCTGGCGGCGGGGGATTAAGCGGTCAGGCGGCTCGCATCCTGAGCGATCACCAGTTCTTCGTTGGTCGGAATGACCATCGCAGCACGGGTGCCTTCTTTGTTGATGAAGCCGGATTTGCCGAAACGAGCAGCCAGGTTGCGTTCGTGATCGACGTCGAAGCCCAGCACGCCCAGTTTGCCCAGCGACAGTTCGCGAACCATCGCGGCGTTTTCACCGATACCGCCGGTGAATACCACGCCGTCCAGACGACCATCCATCAGCGCAGTGTAAGAGCCGATGTATTTCGCCAGGCGGTGGCAGTAAACGTCCATCGCGCGCTTAGCGTCTTCTTTGGTTGCGTAGTTGTCTTCAACATAACGGCAGTCGCTGGTGACTTCGGTCAGGCCCAGCAGGCCAGACTCTTTGGTCAGCATTTTGTTGATCTGGTCAACGCTCATGCCCAGATTGTCGTGCAGGAAGAAAATGATCGCCGGATCGATGTCGCCGGTACGGGTACCCATCACCAGGCCTTCCAGCGGGGTCAGACCCATAGAGGTGTCCACGCATTCGCCGTTGCGGATCGCGGAAACGGAACCGCCGTTACCCAGGTGGCAAGTGATGATGTTCACTTCTTCCACCGGCTTGTTCAGCATCTTCGCGGCTTCCTGAGTCACATAGTAGTGGCTGGTGCCGTGGAAACCGTAGCGGCGAACGCCGTGCTCTTTGTACAGGTTGTACGGTAGGGCATACAGGTAAGACTCTTCCGGCATGGTCTGATGGAACGCGGTGTCGAACACGGCAACGTTCTTGTTTTTCAGCTGCGGGAAGGATTTCAGCGCTTCTGCGATACCGATCAGGTGAGCCGGGTTATGCAGCGGTGCGAAGGACGCGGAATCTTTGATGCCCTGGATGACGGATTCGTCGATAACCACAGAGCTGGTGTACTTTTCGCCGCCGTGTACGATACGATGACCAATCGCGGTCAACTGTGCGGACAGCTCAGGTTTTTGTGCCAGAATAGTATTAACGATAAAGTTCAGTGCTTCGCTGTGAGCGGCGCCTGCACCCAAAGCCGCTTCTTGTTTACCGCCATCCATTTTCCATTTGATACGGGCTTCAGGAAGATGGAAACATTCGGCTAAACCAGAGAGGTACTCTTCACCATTTGCCGCGTCGATGATCGCGAATTTCAGTGAGGAGCTACCGCAGTTCAGAACCAGTACTAACTTACTCGACATGGAAGTACCTATATTGATACGTGGCTAAAAAAACGTCAGTGAGTCTATCAGCGTAGCGCATGATGACGCTGACATTTATGATTAACGTCATGGCAGGGATAAAATTCGCCATCACGAAGGAAATTCTTAGCATTATCGCCTGGTTGAAGGCTGGAAGCCAAAGCGAGGCGAATCAATGTTGACAGGGTGTACCCTAAGGTCTACGCCATCAAAAGCTGGCACAGGATACCTGATAGTGCGGGTTTTTGAAAAAGATTTTGAATGGTGATATGAACTGTTGTTATCTTGCACGAAATTTTGATTCTTTATATGTGAAGTTGAGGTAAAGCCATGTCCACTCCCGAGAATTCCCCCGTTAGCTTTTTTAGCTTATTCCGCCGGGGACAGCACTATGCCAAGACGTGGCCTATGGAAAAACGCCTCGCCCCGATGTTTGTGGAAAATCGCGTGATCCGCGCCACCCGCTTCGCCATTCGCTTTATGCCGCCGATCGCGGTATTTAGCTTAACCTGGCAAATCGCGCTCGGCGGCCAACTCGGCCCGGCGGTCGCCACTGCGCTGTTCGCCATCAGCCTGCCGATGCAGGGCCTGTGGTGGCTGGGGAAACGTTCGGTCACGCCGCTGCCGCCCTCTATCCTGCACTGGTTCTATGAAGTGCGCTCTAAACTGGAAGAGGCGGGCCAGAGCCTGGCGCCGGTACCGGGTAAGCCGGATTACCAGGCATTAGCTGATACGTTAAAGCGCGCGTTTCGCCAGTTAGACAAAACTTTCCTGGATGATTTGTAATTTGCCCCCTGTTGCGCATATAAAGAGGGCATCTGAGTAGCTTAACGCGCCTATGCGTAACAGGAGTCAAAAATGGAAATGACCAACGCTCAACGTCTGATCCTCTCGAATCAGTACAAAATGATGACCATGCTCGACCCGGATAACGCCGAGCGCTATCGTCGCCTGCAAACCATTATCGAACGGGGCTACGGCCTGCAAATGCGCGAGCTGGATCGGGAATTCGGTGAGCTGAAAGAAGAAACCTGCCGCATTATCATCGACGTGATGGAGATGTACCACGCGTTGAACGTCTCCTGGACCAACCTGAAAGACAATCCCGGTATTGATGAGCGCCGCGTCACTTTCTTAGGTTTTGATGCCGCCACGGAAGCGCGCTATCTCGGCTATGTACGCTTTATGGTCAATATCGAAGGCCGCTACACCCACTTCGACGCCGGTACCCACGGTTTTAACGCCCAGACCCCGATGTGGGAAAAATACCAGCGGATGCTGAAAGTGTGGCATTCCTGCCCGCGCCAGTACCACCTGAGCCCGAACGAAATCACCCAGATTGTTAACGCCTGACGGGAGCGCGCTGTGATTAAAGGATTTTTGTTCGATCTTGACGGAACGCTGGTGGATTCGCTGCCGGTAGTGGAACGCGCCTGGTGCGGCTGGGCCGACCGTTTTGGCATTGATCATGACGAGGTGCTGGATTTTATCCACGGCAAACAGGCCATTACCTCGCTGCGTCATTTTATGGCCGGGCGCAGCGAAGAGGAGATCCAGGCGGAATTTCTGCGTCTGGAACAGATTGAAGCCACCGATACCGACGGCGTCACCGCGCTGCCTGGCGCGGTAGCGCTGTTAAACCATCTTAATGAGCAGGGCATCCCCTGGGCGATTGTCACTTCCGGTTCGATACCCGTCGCCTCGGCGCGGCGCGCTACCGCCGGTTTGCCGGAGCCGAAAGTGTTTGTCACGGCGGAACGCGTGGCGCGCGGTAAGCCGGAGCCGGATGCCTATCTGCTCGGCGCGCAACTGCTGGGGCTGAAGCCAGACGAGTGCGTGGTGGTGGAAGATGCGCCTGCGGGCATTCTTTCCGGGCTGGCGGCAGGCAGCGAGGTTATCGCCGTTAATGCGCCGGATACGACGCCCCGTCTTGATGAGGTGGATCTGCGGCTGGATACGCTCACCGATCTGACGGTAGAAAAACAGCCCGACGGTGCGATCCGCTACGCAAAACGCTCGCTTTCATGATGTCACCCCGCCACGCTTTACTCAAAAAGCGTTAGTATGTTCCCACTTGCTGATTGACGAAGTATTTCAAATGCTTCGTCAATTGTTGCATCACTTACCCGAGGCCAGCGTCAACGACAAGGAAAGCGAGTGAACAGCGAACTGATATGGGTTCTGACTTTATTGGCTGTGGCGGTACTGTTATTTGCCACCGGCAAAATCCGCATGGATGCGGTGGCATTAATGGTCATTGTGGCTTTTGTGTTAAGCGGTACCCTCACCCTGAGCGAAGCCTTTTCCGGTTTTAGCGATCCCAACGTGATCCTTATCGCCGCCCTGTTTGTGATAGGCGACGGGCTGGTGCGTACCGGCGTCGCCACCCATATGGGGTCGTGGCTGGTGGATATGGCCGGCAGCAGCGAAACGCGTATGCTGGTATTGCTGATGCTGACCGTGGCGGGCCTCGGCGCGTTTATGAGCTCCACCGGCGTGGTGGCGATTTTTATTCCAGTGGTGCTCAGCGTGTCGATGCGCATGAAAACCTCGCCGTCGCGCCTGATGATGCCGCTCAGTTTCGCAGGCTTGATCAGCGGCATGATGACGCTGGTCGCCACGCCGCCTAACCTGGTGATCAACAGTGAACTGTTGCGCGAAGGGCTGGCGGGCTTTCACTTTTTCAGCGTTACGCCGCTGGGGCTGGTGATTTTGCTGCTGGGCATCGTCTATATGCTGGTGATACGTGGCGCGTTAACCAGTAGCGGTAAGGATGAAGGCGCGGATACCTGGCGGCGGCGTACCTTTCGCGAGTTGATTAAAGAATACCGCCTGGCGGGCAGGGCGCGGCGTCTGGCGATCCGTCCGGGTTCGCCGATGATTGGCCAACGTCTTGACGATTTAAAATTGCGCGAACGCTATGGCGCGAATGTGATCGGCCTTGAGCGCTGGCGGCGTTTTCGCCGGGTGATCGTCAACGTCCACGGCGTTACCGAATTCCGCGCGCAGGACGTATTGCTGATTGATATGTCCGCGTCTGACGTCGATTTGCGCCAGTTTTGCAGTGAGCAACTACTGGAGCCGATGATTTTGCGCGGGGAATACTTCTCCGATCAGGCGCTGGACGTGGGTATGGCGGAGGTGTCCCTGATCCCGGATTCGGAAATCGTCGGGAAAACGGTGCGGGAAATTGGTTTTCGAACCCGTTACGGCTTAAACGTGGTAGGTTTGCGCCGCAACGGCGAGGCACTGGAGGAGGGGATCGTCAACGAGCCGCTGGAGCTGGGTGATATTTTGCTGGTGGTGGGTGACTGGAAGCTTATCGCCCAGCTTAGCCAGAAAAAACGCGATTTTCTGGTGCTGAACTTGCCGGTGGAGGAGGGCGATGCGTCGCCAGCCCACAGCCAGGCTCCCCACGCGATTTTCTGCCTGGCGCTGATGGTCGCGTTAATGCTCACCGATGAAATCCCTAACCCCATCGCCGCGATTATCGCCTGTCTGTTAATGGGCAAATTTCGCTGCATCGATGCGGAAAGCGCCTGGAAAGCGATTCACTGGCCGAGCATTATTTTGATTGTCGGGATGATGCCGTTCGCGCTGGCGCTACAAAAAACCGGCGGCGTGGAGCTTATCGTTCAGGGATTGATGCAGTTAGGGGGCGGCTACGGGCCGTACTTAATGCTGGTCTGCCTGTTTGTGATGTGCGCCACCATCGGGCTGTTTATCTCCAATACCGCGACGGCGGTGCTGATGGCGCCCATCGCCCTGGCGGCGGCGAAGTCTATGGGCGTTTCGCCGTATCCGTTTGCCATGATGGTGGCGATGGCCGCCTCGGCGGCGTTTATGACGCCGGTTTCCTCACCGGTAAATACCCTGGTACTCGGCCCAGGGAATTACCGGTTCAGCGACTTCGTGAAGATTGGGGTGCCGTTTACGCTGATCGTGATGGTGGTGTGCGTGATCCTGATCCCGCTGCTGTTCCCGTTTTAAGCTTACAGCGGCGAATCCTGACTGATTTCATCCAGCGAAAGGTGGAAACTCGGAACAAACATCTGCACGAAATAATCCATCTCTTCGCTGCGTCGCGCCTCAAGGGTTTTTTCGAGGCGCGATTTCGCCAGAACAAACTCGTTATTGCCCGCCGACAGCTCTTCCAGACATTTTAAATAGGCGCACAGTGCGTCGGCCTGCTTCACAATGGCGCGCTCTTCGTCACTGCTGTAGTGCTCGTCAATCAGCGGCATAAAGATATCGCGCAATTCCTCAGGCACCATATCCACCAGTTTTTGCTGGGCGATCTTTTCGATCGCTTTGTATTCATGGGCGATTTGGTTATTGAAGTACTTCACCGGCGTTGGCAAGTCTCCGGTTAACACTTCACTGGCGTCGTGGTACATGGCGAGCAGCGCGATGCGCTCGGCATTCAGCGTACCGCCGAATTTACGGTTTTTAATCGCCGCCAGGGCGTGGGCAACCATCGCCACCTGCAAACTGTGCTCGGAGACGTTTTCAGTGCGCACGTTGCGCATCAGGGGCCAGCGGTTAATTAATTTAAGACGAGATAGATAGGCGAAGAAGTGGCTTTGATTCATTTCAGGCGGTCTCTGGCTACGACAGAGTGCCATTGTGCGAGGTGTTGGGGGAAGATGCAAACCTTCCCCCACAGGGTATTACTGATGGTAGTGCGACAGGAAGCGGCCGAAACGGTTAATCGCCATTTCCAGATCGTCCGTGCGCGGCAGCGTCACGATGCGCACATGATCCGGCCACGGCCAGTTAAAGGCGGTGCCCTGTACCAACAGCACTTTTTCCTGTAACAGGAAATCCAACACCATTTTTTGGTCGTCGTGAATGTTAAAGCGCTTGCTGTCGATTTTCGGGAACATATACAACGCGCCCTGCGGCTTCACGCAACTGACGCCCGGAATATCGTTAATCAACTCCCATGCCCGGTTGCGTTGCTCATAGAGGCGGCCTCCAGGGGTGATAAACTCGCTGATGCTCTGGTAGCCGCCCAGTGCGGTCTGGATCGCATGCTGCGCTGGAACGTTGGCGCAAAGACGCATCGAAGCCAGCATCTCCAGCCCTTCAATGTAGCCTTTAGCATGTTTCTTCGGCCCGTTCAGCACCATCCAGCCCTGACGGAAACCCGCCACGCGGTAGGTTTTAGACAATCCGTTAAAGGTGACGGTCAGGAGATCGGGAGCCAGCGCGGCGATGGAGTGATGTTGCGCTTCGTCATAAAGGATCTTGTCGTAAATTTCGTCGGCGAAAATAATCAGGTTGTGCTGGCGGGCGATCTCGACGATCTCCAGTAGCAGCTCTTTTGAATACACCGCGCCCGTTGGGTTATTAGGGTTGATCACCACAATGCCCCGGGTGCGCGGCGTAATTTTGGCACGAATATCGTCCAGGTCCGGGAACCAGCCGGCGGATTCGTCGCACAGGTAATGCACCGCTTTACCGCTCGACAGCGACACGGCGGCGGTCCACAGCGGGTAGTCTGGCGCCGGAACCAGCATTTCGTCACCGCTGTTCAGCAGCGCCTGCATCGCCTGCACGATCAGTTCCGACACGCCGTTGCCGATATAAATGTCTTCAACCGTGACGTCGCGCATCTCGCGCGCCTGGTAGTGCTGCATAATCGCTTTGCGCGCCGAGTAAAGCCCTTTGGAATCGCAGTAACCTTGCGCGGTGGGAAGGTTACGGATCACATCAACCAGGATCTCGTCCGGGGCGTCGAAGCCAAACGGGGCAGGGTTGCCGATGTTCAATTTGAGGACTTTGTTCCCTTCTTCTTCAAGACGTTTCGCTTCTTTAAGAACGGGGCCGCGGATGTCATAACAGACATTATCGAGCTTGCTGGATTTTTCGATGGGGGACATTCATCAAACCTTTTTGTGTGCGTTGCTTCCTGCCGTGGAAGCGGATGCGCACAATGTACTCTTCTGATGACCGGTTTTGAAGGTATCCGCTGTTACGTTTATTACAGTGTTCATCGAGGATTACAGTGGATTATGATGCAATCGTAAAATTAAAATCTGCTATTTAACAAATGAATAGATTTTAATTGTGACGCATTGGATTATGTTGGGGTCTTTATGCTTTTTATGTGAATTATTTGCTGCGTAAAGAGATTCTTTAACAAATTACCTTGCACAAATACTCAGAAAAAATGAATGTTCATATATAGAGATACAGGTGTTGCACTCTCTTTTCAATGCTGCGCTTACTGTGTGGATGATGTTAAAGATAAACGAAATCTTATTTGTAATTATTAAGTAAATTTAATTATTAGTTGTAAGTGAGGCTTTTCAAACAGATTCGCTGAATGAGGTTAATTATGGCTTATAAAGTTTTCCCTTAAGAATAATCGCAACGAGACTTAAAAAAAATCTTAGTTTAGGATATTATCGTTCGGTTGCATCTGACTCTTCATGGTGTTTCATCGTTTTGACCGTGTTATTACGCTCGTTTAATGTTTATAACTTATTGTTTGTATTGCTTCTTTTATTTGTAATAAAAAGTATTGTCTGACAATGATAAGTGCGTGAAACTCTTGCTGTAGGGTTCGCGAAGCGCTTAACCGAAACGAATAAAAAAATTATTCCCTTACGCAACTTCTGGATACTGGCAATTTTTTTTCAGGATTTGTATGTTATATCTGTAGATATTATCTGGCGAACTAAAGTCAGCTATATGTATGACTTAAAGGAATAATTGAAAAATGATAACGCTGGAAATCTTCTCCAGCGGATTTAACTGAAAGGATGCGTGCTTCAAATGGAATTGCTGGAGCTTCGATAACACATAGCAACAGATCCGGGGCAGCTCCCTATGAGCAACCTGATAGTGAATAACAATATGATAAATGCGAATCGTCCGATCTTGAATCTCGACCTCGATCTGCTGAGAACGTTTGTCGCCGTTGCCGATTTGAACACCTTTGCGGCGGCAGCAGCGGCAGTTTGCAGGACTCAATCAGCCGTTAGCCAGCAAATGCAGCGGCTGGAGCAGCTCGTCGGCAAAGAGCTTTTTGCTCGCCATGGCCGTAACAAATTACTTACCGAGCATGGTATCCAACTCCTGGGCTATGCCCGCAAAATTTTGCGCTTCAATGATGAAGCATGTACATCGCTAATGTTTAGTAGCCTTCAGGGTTGCCTGACTATCGGCGCTTCCGATGAATCAGCGGATACCATCCTGCCTTTTATTTTAAATCGCATTAGTTCGGTTTATCCGAAGATTTCACTTGATGTAAGAGTAAAACGTAACCCTTACATGATTGAGATGCTGATGCAGCATGAAGTCGATTTGGTGGTCACTACCACCCAGCCGGATAACGCCGAATGCATGGTGCTGAGAACCTCCCCGACATTATGGTATTGCGCGGCGGATTTTGTTCTTCCCAAAGGGGAGCCCGTACCGCTGGTGGTGCTGGACGAACCCAGTCCCTACCGTGACGTCATTATTTCGCATCTTAATAGCGAAAATATCCCTTGGCGGATCTCGTATATGGCCTCAACGCTTGCCGCGGTGCGCGCAGCGGTGAAAGCGGGTCTCGGCGTGACGGCCCGCCCGGTAGAAATGATGAGCCCGGAGCTGCGTGTGCTGGGTATCAGCGAAGGGCTGCCGATGCTGCCGGAAACCGAATATCTGCTGTGCCGTAATCCGCAGAGCGGCAACGAGCTGACGCAAGTAATCTTCCAGGCGATGCAGACCCACTATAATCCGTGGGGGTACGAAATGGCCTCGACGCAGGGAAGCAGTGTATTTATCGAAGATCAGCTGGATTAGCCTCCTCCCAAAGGATAATTGTGAGAAACAAGCCCCTGATGCTTATAATGGCATCGGGGGCTTGTTTTTTGCACAAAACAGGGACGGTAAAGCGGCAAAATGTTCCAGTATTTCATTCCGGTAGGGTGAAGTGAAAGCCGTGCCAGAAGCGAAACAGCCTTTCAAAATGATTGGAACGGCACTTAATGTTAAAAAATCAGCATTTTTGTTGTTTTTTTTTCCTGTCAATTAACAGAACCGTGTCTCAGATCAAGAAAATACCCTTACCAGGGGGGATGAATAGTTGAGAATTCCTGCCAAAATAAAGGGGCGTTTTTACACAGCTTGCACAACGGACACGATTCAACAACATGAAAACTCTGATCTGTTGCCATCGAAAAGCAGGTTAAAGGCATTAAATGTTAATGATGTGCTGCTGATGTAAATTAATGTGAGGATACTTTTGTTAAAGTTGACAAAAGGTTATATAAAGGAGTAAAAATGCCCATCAATTCGCTGCTTGAGCCCTGTTTTGGTAGTGGTTGTACGGTTTTTTTATTCCTCCCCATGAATCAATGTGACGTTCATCTGCCAGTAAGAGCAGAGACTAACATCGTCACCATTAGAGTTAAGCAATGAGTATGTCTACATCCACTGAAGTCATCGCTCATCATTGGGCATTCGCTATCTTTCTCATCATCGCCATCGGTCTGTGTTGCCTGATGTTGGCGGGAGCTTTCTTTCTGGGTGGTCGCGCGCGCGGTCGTCAGAAAAATACTCCTTTCGAATCAGGGATCGACTCCGTCGGCACCGCTCGTCTGCGTCTTTCCGCTAAGTTTTATCTGGTGGCGATGTTCTTCGTCATCTTCGACGTGGAAGCCCTGTATCTCTTCGCATGGTCGACGTCTATCCGTGAAAGCGGGTGGGTTGGCTTTGTCGAGGCCGCAATTTTCATTTTAGTGTTACTGGCTGGTCTGGTTTATCTGGCACGCATCGGTGCGCTGGACTGGACGCCCGCTCGCTCGCGTCGTAGCCAAATTAACCCTGAACCTGGCAGTCACACTAATCGTCATCCGCAGTAACAGCGAGGCATTAAGATGGATTATACGCTCACCCGCATAGATCCGAACGGTGAGAATGACCGTTACCCCCTGCAAAAACAGGAGATCGTAACCGATCCCCTGGAGCAGCACGTTCATCGTAGTGTGTACATGGGCAAACTCGAGAATGCCGTACACGACATGGTGAACTGGGGTCGTAAAAACTCAATCTGGCCTTATAACTTTGGCCTTTCCTGCTGCTACGTGGAAATGGTGACGTCGTTTACCGCGGTCCATGACGTAGCGCGTTTCGGCGCGGAAGTATTGCGTGCGTCCCCGCGTCAGGCTGACCTGATGGTGGTGGCTGGCACCTGCTTTACCAAAATGGCGCCGGTTATCCAACGTCTGTATGACCAGATGCTTGAGCCTAAATGGGTTATCTCCATGGGCGCTTGCGCAAACTCTGGCGGTATGTACGACATCTACTCCGTGGTGCAGGGCGTGGATAAATTCATTCCGGTGGATGTGTACATTCCTGGCTGCCCGCCTCGTCCGGAGGCTTACATGCAGGCGTTGATGCTGCTGCAAGAGTCTATCGGCAAAGAGCGTCGTCCTTTGTCCTGGGTGGTTGGCGATCAGGGCGTATACCGCGCCAACATGCAGTCAGAACGCGACCGTAAACGTGGCGAACGCATTGCTGTAACCAACTTGCGTACACCAGACGAGATTTAATTTGCGCCTGTTGGACGTGGAACAGCCTTCGCATATCAATAAACAATAGCGCGAAGCCACATCCGACAGTCACCAAAGAACCATTTGCAATGGTGAAAAATATGACCGATTTAACCGCGCAAGACGCCGTACTGCCAGCATGGCAAACCCGCGATCACCTCGATGATCCGGTAATCGGTGAACTGCGTAACCGTTTTGGGCCGGATGCCTTTACTGTTCAGGCGACCCGCACCGGCGTACCGGTGGTGTGGGTAAAGCGTGAACAATTACTGGAAGTAGTGGATTTCCTCAAGCGGCTCCCTAAGCCCTACGTCATGCTGTTCGATTTGCATGGCATGGATGAGCGTCTTCGCACCCACCGCGACGGTTTACCGGCCGCGGATTTTTCCGTTTTCTACCACCTGATTTCTTTTGATCGCAACCGTGACATCATGCTGAAGGTGGCATTTTTAGAAAACGATCTGAACGTGCCGACGCTCACCAACCTGTTCCCGAACGCCAACTGGTATGAGCGTGAGACCTGGGAGATGTTCGGTATTACCTTTACCGGGCACCCGCACCTGACGCGCATCATGATGCCGAACACCTGGGAAGGCCACCCGCTGCGTAAAGACTACCCTGCGCGCGCGACCGAATTCGACCCGTTCGAACTGACGAAGCAGAAGCAGGATCTGGAAATGGAGGCGTTGACCTTCAAACCGGAAGAGTGGGGCATGAAACGCGGGACCGAGCATGAAGATTTCATGTTCCTGAACCTCGGGCCGAACCACCCGTCCGCGCACGGTGCCTTCCGCATCATCCTGCAACTGGACGGCGAAGAGATTGTCGACTGCGTACCGGACATCGGCTACCACCACCGTGGCGCTGAGAAGATGGGCGAGCGCCAGTCCTGGCACAGCTACATCCCGTATACCGACCGCGTTGAATATCTCGGCGGTTGCGTGAATGAAATGCCCTACGTGCTGGCGGTAGAAAAACTCGCGGGGATTACCGTACCGGATCGCGTTAACGTGATCCGCGTAATGCTCTCCGAACTATTCCGCATCAACAGCCACTTGCTCTATATTTCGACGTTTATTCAGGACGTTGGCGCGATGACGCCGGTGTTCTTTGCCTTTACTGACCGCCAGAAAATTTATGATTTAGTTGAAGCCATCACCGGCTTTCGTATGCACCCGGCCTGGTTCCGCATCGGCGGCGTCGCCCACGATCTGCCGAAAGGCTGGGAACGTCTGCTGCGCGAATTCCTTGACTGGATGCCGAAGCGTCTCGATTCCTATGAGAAAGCGGCGCTGCGCAACACTATCCTGAAAGGCCGTTCCCAGGGCGTTGCCGCTTACGGCGCGAAAGAAGCGCTGGAGTGGGGCACCACGGGCGCGGCGCTGCGCGCGACCGGCATTAACTTCGACGTGCGTAAAGCGCGTCCGTATTCCGGTTATGAAAACTTTGACTTTGAAGTGCCGGTAGGCGGTGGCGTCAGCGACTGCTACACCCGCGTGATGCTCAAAGTTGAAGAGCTGCGCCAGAGCTTGCGTATTCTTGAGCAGTGCTACAAGAACATGCCGGAAGGCCCGTTCAAAGCGGATCACCCGCTGACCACGCCGCCGCCGAAAGAGCGCACGCTGCAACATATCGAAACCCTGATTACTCACTTCCTGCAGGTTTCCTGGGGCCCGGTGATGCCGGCCAACGAATCCTTCCAGATGATTGAGGCAACCAAGGGTATTAACAGTTACTACCTGACCAGCGACGGCAGCACCATGAGCTACCGCACGCGTATTCGTACCCCGAGCTTCCCGCACCTGCAGCAGATCCCGTCTGCGATCCGCGGCAGCCTGGTGTCCGACCTGATTGTCTATCTGGGTAGTATCGATTTTGTTATGTCTGATGTGGATCGCTAATTATGCACGAGAATCAACAACCACAGACCGAGGCTTTTGAGCTGGGTGCGGCAGAGCGTGAGGCAATTGAGCACGAAAAGCACCACTACGAAGACCCGCGTGCGGCGTCCATTGAAGCGCTGAAAATCGTACAGAAACAGCGTGGCTGGGTGCCGGACGGCGCAATCTACGCCATCGCCGATGTTCTGGGCATCCCGGCGAGCGACGTCGAAGGCGTGGCTACGTTCTACAGCCAGATTTTCCGCCAGCCGGTTGGCCGCCATGTGATCCGCTATTGCGACAGCGTGGTTTGCCATATCACCGGTTACCAGGGCATTCAGTCGGCGATTGAAAAGCATCTACAGATCAAGCCAGGCCAGACGACCTTTGATGGCCGTTTCACCCTGCTGCCGACCTGCTGCCTGGGCAACTGCGACAAAGGGCCGAGCATGATGATCGATGAAGATACCCATGCTTACCTGACGCCGGAGAAAATCCCTGACCTGCTGGAGCAGTACAAATGAAAACCGTCATTCGCACTCCAGAAACCCATCCGCTGACCTGGCGTCTGCGCGATGATGAACAGCCAGTGTGGCTTGACGAATACCGCAGCAAAAACGGTTACGAGGGCGCGCGTAAGGCCCTGACCGGTTTGTCGCCGGACGAAATCGTCAACCAGGTAAAAGATTCGGGCCTGAAAGGGCGCGGCGGCGCAGGCTTCTCCACCGGTTTGAAGTGGAGCCTGATGCCGAAAGACGAATCCATGAACATCCGTTACCTGCTGTGTAACGCCGATGAAATGGAGCCGGGCACCTATAAAGACCGCCTGCTGATGGAACAGCTGCCGCACCTGCTGGTGGAAGGCATGCTGATCTCCGCGTTCGCGCTGAAAGCGTACCGTGGCTACATCTTCCTGCGCGGTGAATACATTGAAGCGGCGGATCGTCTGCGTCGCGCTATCGCCGAAGCCACCGAAGCGGGTCTGTTGGGTAAAAATATTCTCGGTTCCGGCTTTGATTTTGAGCTGTTCGTGCACACCGGTGCGGGCCGTTATATCTGCGGGGAAGAAACCGCGCTGATTAACTCGCTGGAAGGCCGCCGCGCTAACCCGCGCTCCAAGCCGCCGTTCCCGGCAAGCTCCGGTGTATGGGGTAAACCGACCTGCGTAAACAACGTCGAAACCCTGTGCAACGTGCCGGCGATCCTCGCCAACGGCGTGGAGTGGTACCAGAACATCTCGAAAAGCAAAGATGCCGGCACCAAGCTGATGGGCTTCTCAGGCCGCGTGAAAAACCCGGGTCTGTGGGAACTGCCGTTCGGCACCACCGCGCGCGAAATCCTTGAAGACTATGCGGGCGGCATGCGCGATGGCCTGAAGTTTAAAGCCTGGCAGCCAGGCGGTGCGGGTACTGACTTCCTGACTGAAGCGCATCTTGACCTGCCGATGGAATTCGAAAGCATTGGTAAAGCGGGCAGCCGTCTCGGCACCGCGCTGGCGATGGCCGTAGACCATGAAATCGGCATGGTGTCGCTGGTACGCAACCTTGAAGAGTTCTTCGCACGGGAATCCTGCGGATGGTGTACGCCATGCCGCGACGGTTTGCCGTGGAGCGTGAAAATTCTGCGCGCGCTGGAGCGTGGGGAAGGGCAGCCAGGGGATATCGAAACCCTTGAACAACTGTGCCGCTTCCTGGGCCCAGGCAAAACCTTCTGCGCCCATGCGCCGGGTGCAGTCGAGCCGCTTCAGAGTGCGATTAAATATTTCCGCGACGAATTCGAAGCCGGGATCAAACAGCCGTTCAGCAATACCCATCTGATTAATGGGATTCAGCCGAACCTGCTAAAAGCACGCTGGTGATCCTGCCGTCTTACGAGCAAAAGACGCGAAAGTGGCGATATATAAAATTTGATTAACGCTCAGTCTTGAACTGAGATAACTGGAAGCATGCTGACTATGGCTACGATTCATGTAGACGGCAAAGAATACGAGGTCAATGGAGCGGACAACCTGTTAGAAGCTTGTCTCTCTATGGGTCTTGATATTCCTTATTTTTGCTGGCATCCAGCGCTGGGGAGCGTTGGAGCTTGCCGCCAGTGTGCGGTGAAGCAATATCAGAACGCGGAAGATACCCGCGGTCGCCTGGTGATGTCCTGTATGACACCGGCAACCGATGGCACTTTTATTTCTATCGATGACGAAGAAGCGAAGCAGTTCCGCGAAAGCGTTGTGGAGTGGTTGATGACTAACCACCCGCACGACTGTCCGGTCTGTGAAGAGGGCGGTAACTGCCACCTTCAGGATATGACGGTGATGACCGGTCATAGCTTCCGCCGCTATCGTTTTACCAAACGTACTCACCGCAATCAGGATCTCGGTCCGTTTATCTCCCACGAGATGAACCGCTGTATCGCCTGCTACCGCTGCGTGCGTTACTACAAAGACTATGCCGACGGCGAAGATCTGGGCGTCTATGGGGCGCACGACAACGTCTACTTTGGTCGTCCGGAAGACGGCACGCTGGAAAGCGAGTTCTCCGGTAACCTGGTGGAAATCTGCCCGACCGGCGTATTCACCGATAAAACCCACTCCGAACGCTATAACCGTAAATGGGATATGCAGTTCGCGCCGAGCATCTGCCAGCAGTGCTCGCTGGGTTGCAACACCAGCCCGGGCGAACGCTATGGCGAACTGCGCCGTATCGAAAACCGCTACAACGGCACCGTGAACCACTACTTCCTGTGTGACCGCGGTCGTTTCGGCTATGGCTACGTCAACCTGAAAGACCGTCCGCGTCAGCCGGTTCAGCGCCGTGGCGATGACTGGATCACCCTCAACGCCGAGCAGGCGATGCAAGGAGCGGCGGATATTCTGCGCCAGTCGAAGAAAGTGATCGGCATCGGTTCCCCGCGCGCCAGCGTGGAGAGCAACTTCGCGCTGCGCGAACTGGTGGGTGCGGAAAACTTCTATACCGGCATTGCGGCGGGCGAACAACAGCGCCTGCAACTGATGCTGGACGTGCTGCGCAACAGCGGTATTCATACTCCGGCGCTGCGTGAAATCGAATCTTACGACGCGGTGTTGATCCTTGGCGAAGACCTGACCCAGACCGGCGCACGCGCTGCCCTGGCGGTGCGTCAGGCGGTGAAAGGCAAAGCGCGCGAAATGGCGGCGGCTCAGAAAGTGGCCGACTGGCAGATTGCCGCGATCCTCAACATCGGCCAGCGCGCTAAACACCCGCTGTTCGTCACGAACGTCGATAACACCCGTCTGGACGACATCGCCGCATGGACCTACCGCGCGCCGGTTGAAGATCAGGCGCGTTTAGGTTTCGCCATCGCCCATGGCCTGGATAACAGCGCCCCGGCGGTTGACGGCATCGATCGCGATCTGCAAAACAAGATCGACGTGATCGTACAGGCGCTGGCGGGCGCCAAAAAACCGTTGATCATCTCCGGTACTAACGCCGGCAGCGCTGACGTGATCCACGCAGCGGCTAACGTGGCGAAAGCCCTGAAAGGCCGTGGCGCGGATGTCGGCATCACCATGATCGCCCGTGCGGTGAACAGCGTTGGCCTCGGCATGATCGGCGGCGGTTCGCTTGACGACGCGCTGACCGAACTGGAAACCGGTGCCGCCGATGCAGTTGTGGTGCTGGAAAACGATCTGCACCGCCACGCTTCCGCAGCGCGCGTTGACGCAGCGCTCAGCAAAGCGCCGCTGGTGATGGTTATCGATCATCAGCGCACTGCGATCATGGACAAAGCCCATCTGGTGCTATCCACCGCGAGCTTCGCCGAGAGCGACGGTACGGTTATCAACAACGAAGGCCGCGCACAGCGTTTCTTCCAGGTGTATGAGCCGTCTTACTACGACAGCAGCATCACCATGCTGGAAAGCTGGCGCTGGCTGCACTCTCTGCACAGCACCGTGAAAAGCCGTGAAGTGGACTGGACGCAGCTTGACCATGTCATCGACGCGGTGGTTGAGCAACTGCCGCAGCTCGCGGGCATTAAAAACGCCGCGCCGGACGCCTCTTTCCGTATTCGCGGTCAGAAACTGGCCCGTGAACCGCACCGCTACAGCGGCCGTACCGCGATGCGCGCCAACATCAGCGTGCATGAGCCGCGCCAGCCGCAGGATAAAGACACCATGTTCGCCTTCTCCATGGAAGGGAACAACCATCCGGACGCGCCGCGTTCTCAGGTGCCGTTCGCCTGGGCGCCGGGCTGGAACTCCCCGCAGGCCTGGAACAAATTCCAGGACGAAGTGGGTGGGAAACTGCGCCACGGTGATCCGGGCGTGCGCCTGATCGAAGCCTCGGAAAGCGGTCTGGATTACTTCAGCGACGTACCGGCAAGCTTCACTGCGCAGGACGGTGAATGGCGTATCGCGCCGTACTACCACCTGTTTGGCAGCGATGAAATGTCCCAGCGTTCGCCGGTATTCCAAAGCCGTATGCCGCAGCCGTACATCAAGCTCAACCCGGCGGATGCCGCGAAGCTTGGCGTTAACGCGGGGGCAAACATCTCCTTCAATTACGACGGCCAAACCGTGACTTTACCGTTGGTGATCTCCGAAGGGCTGACGGCAGGGCAGGTCGGCTTACCGATGGGCATGCCGGGTATCGCGCCAGTGCTGGCCGGTGCGCGTCTTGAGAATCTGCAGGAGGCTCAACAATGAGTTGGTTAACACCGGATGTTATTGAGATTCTGCTGACCATTCTGAAAGCGGTTGTCATTCTGCTGGTGGTGGTGACCTGCGGGGCGTTCATGAGCTTCGGCGAACGCCGCCTTCTGGGCCTGTTCCAGAACCGCTACGGACCGAACCGCGTTGGCTGGGGCGGTTCGCTCCAGCTGGTGGCGGATATGATCAAGATGTTCTTTAAAGAAGACTGGGTCCCGCGCTTTACTGACCGCGTCATCTTTACTCTGGCGCCGATGATCGCCTTTACCTCGCTGCTGCTGGCCTTTGCGATTGTACCGGTCAGCCCGAGCTGGGTGGTGGCCGATCTCAACATCGGCATCCTGTTCTTCCTGATGATGGCAGGCCTCGCGGTATACGCGGTGCTGTTCGCTGGCTGGTCGAGCAACAACAAATACTCCCTGCTGGGGGCGATGCGTGCGTCTGCGCAGACCCTGAGCTACGAAGTGTTTTTAGGCCTCTCCCTGATGGGCGTGGTGGCGCAGGCCGGTTCATTTAACATGACCGACATCGTCAACAGTCAGGCGGACATCTGGAACGTCATCCCGCAGTTCTTTGGTTTTGTGACCTTTGCGATTGCTGGCGTGGCGGTGTGTCACCGTCACCCGTTTGACCAACCGGAAGCCGAGCAGGAACTGGCGGATGGTTACCACATCGAATATTCCGGTATGAAATTCGGTCTGTTCTTCGTGGGCGAGTACATCGGTATTGTTACCGTGTCGGCACTGATGGTAACGCTGTTCTTCGGTGGCTGGCATGGCCCATGGTTGCCTCCTTTCATCTGGTTCGCGCTGAAAACCGCGTTCTTTATGATGCTGTTTATTTTGATTCGCGCCTCATTACCGCGTCCGCGTTATGACCAGGTAATGTCCTTCGGCTGGAAAGTGTGCCTGCCGTTGACGCTTATCAACTTGTTGGCAACGGCGGCTGTCATTTTGTGGCAGGCGCAATAAGGGGTGAAAAAACCATGACATTGAAAGAGATAGTGGTGGGTTTCGGCACCCAGGTCCGTAGTATCTGGATGATTGGCTTGCACGCCTTTGCCAAACGCGAAACCCGCATGTATCCGGAAGAGCCGGTTTACCTGCCGCCGCGCTACCGTGGCCGCATCGTGCTGACGCGCGACCCGGACGGTTCCGAGCGCTGCGTTGCCTGTAACCTGTGCGCGGTAGCTTGCCCGGTAGGCTGTATCTCGCTGCAGAAAGCAGAGACTGTGGATGGCCGCTGGTATCCGGAATTTTTCCGCATCAACTTCTCACGCTGCATTTTCTGCGGCATGTGTGAAGAGGCCTGCCCGACCACAGCAATCCAGCTGACGCCGGATTTTGAAATGGGCGAGTTCAAACGTCAGGATCTGGTGTACGAGAAAGAGGATCTGCTGATTTCCGGTCCGGGCAAATACCCGGAGTACAACTTCTACCGGATGGCAGGTATGGCAATCGACGGAAAAGACAAAGGCGAAGCAGAGAACGAAGCCAAGCCTATCGACGTCAAGAGCCTGTTACCGTAAGGAGAGTGGCAATGGAATTCGCGTTTTACATATGTGCCCTTGTGGCAATACTCGCCACCTTACGGGTTATCACGCACACCAATCCGGTACACGCGCTGCTGTATCTGATCATTTCGCTGCTGGCGATTTCGGGCGTGTTCTTTTCGCTGGGCGCTTACTTTGCCGGTGCGCTGGAAATCATCGTCTACGCGGGTGCCATCATGGTGCTGTTCGTGTTCGTGGTGATGATGCTCAACCTTGGCGGCTCCGAGATCGAACAGGAGCGCCAGTGGCTGAAACCGCAGGTATGGATCGGTCCGGGCCTGTTGTCCGCCGTGCTGCTGGCGGTACTGGTTTACGCCATCATGAGCGTCAACGATCAGGGTATCGACGGTACGCCGGTGTTTGCCAAAGAAGTGGGGATTACGCTGTTTGGTCCTTACGTTCTGGCGGTGGAGCTGGCTTCTATGCTGCTGCTGGCGGGCCTGGTTGTCGCCTTCCACGTTGGGCGTGAAGATCGCCCTGGCGAAGTGCTGAGCAATCGCGCAGATGACCGTGCGAAAAGAAAATCGGAGGAGCACGCATGATCCCCTTACAACACGGGCTGATCCTCGCGGCCATATTGTTTGTGCTTGGGCTGACGGGCCTGGTGATCCGTCGCAATCTGCTGTTTATGCTGATTGGACTGGAAATCATGATTAATGCTGCCGCGCTGGCGTTTGTCGTCGCGGGGAGCTACTGGGGGCAGACGGACGGGCAGGTGATGTACATCCTGGCTATCAGCCTGGCTGCCGCAGAAGCCAGTATTGGCCTGGCGCTGTTACTACAGCTCCATCGTCGCCGCCAGAATCTGAATATCGATTCAGTAAGTGAGATGCGTGGATGAACCTCCTTTGGTTAACCATTTTTCTGCCATTGATTGGCTATGTATTGCTGGCGTTCTCGCGCGGACGCTGGTCTGAGAATTTATCTGCGACCATCGGTATGGGCTCTGTGGGCCTGGCCGCGCTGGTCACGGCGTATGTGGGTATCGATTTCCTGAACAGCGGCCGCGAGCCGTTCGTTCAGCCGCTCTGGACCTGGATGGCGGTCGGTGATTTCAACATCGGCTTCAACCTGGTGCTGGACGGGCTGTCGCTCACCATGCTGTCGGTGGTGACCGGCGTCGGTTTCCTGATCCATATGTTCGCTTCCTGGTACATGCGTGGTGAAGAGGGTTATTCGCGCTTCTTCGCGTACACCAACCTGTTTATCGCCAGCATGGTGGTTCTGGTGCTGGCCGACAACCTGCTGTTGATGTATCTCGGCTGGGAAGGCGTGGGCCTGTGCTCTTACCTGCTGATCGGCTTCTACTACACCGATCCGAAAAACGGTGCGGCGGCGATGAAAGCCTTCGTGGTAACCCGTGTCGGTGACGTGTTCCTCGCGTTCGCGCTGTTCATTCTTTACAACGAACTGGGCACCCTGAACTTCCGCGAGATGGTAGAGCTGGCTCCGCAGCACTTCGCTGACGGCAACACCATGATCCAGTGGGCGACGTTGATGCTGCTGGGCGGCGCGGTGGGTAAATCGGCGCAGCTGCCGTTGCAGACCTGGCTTGCGGACGCGATGGCTGGCCCGACGCCGGTCTCCGCGCTGATCCACGCCGCAACCATGGTTACCGCGGGCGTCTACCTGATCGCCCGTACTCATGGCCTGTTCCTGCTGACGCCGGAAGTGCTGCATCTGGTGGGTATCGTGGGTGCGGTCACCCTGGTGCTGGCAGGTTTTGCGGCGCTGGTGCAGACCGACATCAAACGCGTACTTGCTTACTCCACCATGAGCCAGATTGGCTACATGTTCCTGGCGCTGGGCGTGCAGGCGTGGGATGCGGCGATTTTCCACCTGATGACCCACGCGTTCTTTAAAGCGCTGCTGTTCCTGTCGTCCGGTTCGGTGATCCTGGCCTGCCACCACGAACAGAACATCTTCAAAATGGGCGGTCTGCGTAAGTCGATTCCGCTGGTCTACGTCTGCTTCCTGGTAGGCGGCGCGGCGCTGGCGGCGTTGCCGATGATTACCGCAGGCTTCTTCAGTAAGGACGAAATTCTGGCGGGTGCCATGGCTAACGGTCATATCAATCTGATGATCGCCGGTCTGGCGGGGGCGTTTATGACCTCGCTGTATACCTTCCGTATGATTTTCATCGTGTTCCACGGCAAAGAGCAAATTCACGCTCACGCAGGGAAGGGGATTACCCATCACCTGCCGCTGATCGTACTGCTGGTTCTGTCGACCTTCATCGGCGCGCTGATTGTGCCGCCGTTGCAGGGCGTACTGCCGGATACCACCGAGCTTGAGCATGGCCGTATGCTGACCCTGGAAATCGCTTCCGGCGTGGTCGCTATCGCGGGCATCGTGATCGCCGCGTGGCTGTGGCTGGGCAAACGCACGCTGGTGACATCCATCGCCAACAGCGCGCCGGGCCGTCTGCTGGGCACCTGGTGGTATAACGCCTGGGGCTTTGACTGGCTGTACGACATGATCTTCGTAAAACCGTTCCTCGGTATCGCCTGGCTGATTAAGCGCGATCCGCTGAACGCCCTGATGAACACCCCGGCGGTGCTGTCGCGCTTCGCAGGTAAAGGCCTGCTGTTTAGCGAAAACGGCTACCTGCGCTGGTACGTGGCGTCAATGAGCATCGGCGCGGTCGTGGTTCTCGGCCTGCTGATGGTGTTGCGTTGATTGATAAGTGAATTTTAAAAGAATTCGTTGAAAATCAGGCCCTTTCTGAGGGCCTTAAAAAGGAATGCAAATCGCCATGTTACTACCCTGGCTAATACTGATTCCCTTTATCGGCGGCTTTCTGTGCTGGCAGACCGAACGCTTCGGCGTGAAGGTTCCGCGCTGGATCGCGCTGATCACAATGGGACTGACGCTGGCGCTCTCTTTGCAATTGTGGTTGCAGGGCGGGTACGGATTAACGCAAGCAGCGGGCCTGCCGCAGTGGCAGTCTGAGTTTGTGATGCAATGGATCCCCCGCTTCGGGATCACCATTCACCTGGCAATCGACGGCCTTTCACTGCTGATGGTGGTGTTGACCGGTCTGCTGGGCGTGCTGGCTGTGCTCTGTTCCTGGAACGAGATCGAGAAATATCAGGGCTTCTTTCACCTTAACCTGATGTGGATCCTGGGCGGCGTTATCGGTGTGTTCCTTGCCATCGATATGTTCCTGTTCTTCTTCTTCTGGGAAATGATGCTGGTGCCGATGTACTTCCTCATCGCGCTGTGGGGGCATAAAGCCTCTGACGGGAAAACGCGTATCACGGCGGCCACCAAATTCTTCATCTACACCCAGGCAAGCGGCCTGGTGATGCTGATTGCCATTCTGTCGCTGGTGTTTGTGCACTACAACGCCACCGACGTCTGGACCTTCAACTATGAGCAACTGCTGAAAACGCCGATGTCTCATAACGTTGAATGGTTGCTGATGCTTGGTTTCTTCATCGCCTTCGCAGTAAAAATGCCGGTAGTGCCGCTGCACGGTTGGTTACCGGATGCGCACTCCCAGGCGCCGACGGCGGGTTCTGTCGACCTGGCGGGGATTTTGCTGAAAACCGCGGCCTATGGTCTGCTGCGCTTCTCGCTGCCGCTGTTCCCGAACGCCTCTGCGGAGTTTGCCCCTATTGCCATGTGGCTGGGCGTGATCGGTATTTTCTACGGCGCGTGGATGGCTTTTACCCAATACGACATCAAACGCCTGATCGCTTACACCTCCGTTTCCCATATGGGCTTCGTGCTGATCGCCATCTACACCGGCAGCCAGCTCGCTTACCAGGGCGCAGTGATCCAGATGATCGCTCACGGCTTGTCGGCGGCGGGTCTGTTTATTATCTGCGGCCAGCTGTATGAGCGTCTGCACACCCGTGATATGCGGATGATGGGCGGCCTGTGGAGCAAAATTAAGTGGCTGCCTGCGCTGTCGATGTTCTTCGCGGTGGCGACGCTGGGTATGCCGGGCACCGGTAACTTCGTCGGTGAATTCATGATCCTGTTCGGCAGCTTCCAGGTTGTGCCGGTGATCACCGTGATTTCTACCTTCGGTCTGGTGTTTGCGTCGGTTTACTCGCTGGCGATGCTGCATCGCGCTTACTTCGGTAAAGCGAAAAGCCAGTTGAGCAACCAGGATCTGCCAGGGATGTCACTGCGCGAGCTGTTTATTATTCTGTTGCTGGTAGCGCTGTTGGTGCTGCTTGGCTTCTATCCGCAGCCGATTCTGGATACCTCGCATTCTGCTATGGGCAACATCCAGCAGTGGTTTGTTAATTCTGTTTCTACTACAAGGCCGTAATTCGCCATGACAATAACTCCACAACAACTGATCGCGCTGCTACCGCTGCTCGTCGTGGGCTTTACGGTAGTGGTGGTGATGCTCTCCATTGCGTGGCGACGCAACCACTTTGTGAATGCCACAATCTCGGTGGTCGGCCTTAACGCCGCGTTAATCTCCCTCTGGTTTGTCGGCCAGGCGGGGGCGATGGACGTCACGCCGCTGATGCGCGTTGACGGCTACGCCATGTTCTACACCGGCCTGGTGCTGTTGGCGAGCCTCGCCACCTGTACCTTCGCTTACCCGTGGTTAGAGGGCTATTACGACAACAAAGAAGAGTTCTATCTTCTGGTGTTGATCGCGGCGCTGGGCGGCATTCTGCTGGCTAACGCCAACCACCTGGCCTCGCTGTTCCTGGGTATCGAGCTGATCTCCCTGCCGCTGTTTGGCCTGATCGGCTATGCATATCGCCAGAAACGTTCGCTGGAAGCCAGTATCAAGTACACCATTCTGTCGGCGGCGGCCTCATCGTTCCTGCTGTTCGGTATGGCGCTGGTGTATGCGGAGTCCGGCAGCCTGTCGTTTGTCAGCCTCGGCAAGAGCCTGGCGGACAATATGCTGCACGAGCCGCTGTTGCTGGCGGGCCTGGGGATGATGATCGTCGGTCTGGGCTTCAAACTCTCTCTGGTGCCGTTCCACCTGTGGACGCCGGATGTGTATCAGGGCGCGCCTGCGCCGGTCTCCACCTTCCTGGCGACCGCCAGCAAAATCGCCATCTTCAGCGTGGTGATGCGTCTGTTCCTGTACGCGCCGGTGGGCGACAGCGAAGCGATTCGCGTGGTGCTGGGTATTATCGCGTTCGTGTCGATTATCTTCGGTAACCTGATGGCGCTCAGCCAGACCAACATTAAACGTCTGCTGGGTTACTCTTCCATCTCTCACCTGGGCTATCTGCTGGTGGCGCTGATTGCGCTGCAAAGCGGCCAGATGTCGATGGAAACCGTGGGCGTGTATCTGGCCGGTTACCTGTTCAGCAGCCTCGGCGCGTTCGGCGTGGTGAGCCTGATGTCCAGCCCGTACCGTGGCCCGGACGCCGACTCGCTGTACTCCTACCGTGGCCTGTTCTGGCACCGTCCGATCCTGTCGGCGGTGATGACGGTGATGATGCTGTCGCTGGCGGGTATCCCGATGACGCTGGGCTTTATCGGTAAATTCTACGTGCTGGCGGTCGGTGTGCAGGATAGCCTGTGGTGGCTGGTTGCCGCCGTGGTGGTGGGTTCTGCGATTGGTCTTTACTACTACCTGCGCGTAGCGGTGAGCCTGTACCTGAACGCGCCGCAGCAGTTGAACCGCGATGCGCCGTCTAACTGGCAGTACAGCGCAGGCGGTATCGTGGTGCTGATCTCCGCACTGCTGGTGCTGGTGCTGGGCGTATGGCCGCAGCCGCTGATTAGCCTGGTACAGTTAGCCGAACCGCTGATGTAACAGCTAATGACCTGAACGAAACCGCCACTTGTTGGCGGTTTTTTTATGGGTGCAGTATTTCAGATTCAGTTGGGTGGGAAGGGCAAGTATTAAGCGATAGGGTTAACCGTCGAAAACAAAGGAGTGTTTATGTTTAGCAAAGCAGTGAAATTGACAGTGGTGATGGGATTACTGGCGGCAGGATGCAGTAACCCTCATTATCCGCATCAGGCAAGTTATGAATTACGGGGACGCGCAGCACCCGCGCCGATAGCTAATACCGCGCGCTACGAACACTACGATGACAACCCAGTTAAACAGGTTAGTCAACAGCCGCTGGCGACGTTCAGTCTGGATGTGGATACCGGCAGCTATGCCAATGTACGGCGTTTCCTGAATGACGGCATTTACCCGCCAGAAGATGCGGTACGCGTGGAAGAGATGATGAATTATTTCCCCGCAGAGGCGAAGCCCATTTCCGACAAAAGCCACAATAGCCAGCCCTTTGTGGTTGATTATGAACTGGCCCCTGCGCCCTGGAACCGCGAACGCACGCTGCTGCGGGTGAATATTCAGGCGAAAGACATCAAAACCGCCGAACTGCCCCCCGCCAACTTAGTGTTCCTGGTGGATGTGTCCGGGTCGATGGATGAACCGGCCAAACTGCCGCTGCTCCAATCCTCGTTGAAACTGCTGGTCGACGAATTACGCGACCAGGATCGCGTGGCGATTGTCACTTATTCCGGAGAAGAGCGTGTGGCGCTGCCTTCGACCTCCGGCAGTGACAAATCAACCATTCGCCATGCTATTGAGGGGCTGAATGCCAGCGGCGCGACCAGCGGCGAAGCGGGTATTCGCCTGGCTTATCAGCAGGCGGAAAAAGGGTTTATTAAAAACGGTGTGAACCGAATTTTACTGGCCACCGACGGCGATTTTAACGTCGGGATCAGCGATACCAAACAACTTGAAGCCCTGATTAAACAAAAGCGCGACACCGGCATTACGCTCTCGACCCTTGGCGTAGGTAGCGATAATTTCAACGAAGCCATGATGGTCAAAGTCGCCGATGTGGGTAACGGCAACTACAGCTACCTCGATTCGCTGTCCGAAGCGAAAAAGGTGCTTAATGATGAAATGCACCAAACGCTGATCACCGTCGCGAAAGATGTCAAAGCGCAAATTGAATTCAATCCACAGCGTGTGATTGAGTATCGTCAGATTGGTTATGAAAAACGCCAGTTGCGGGATGAAGATTTCAATAATGACGCGGTAGACGCCGGGGATATCGGCGCCGGTAAACGCGTTACCGTCCTGTTTGAGCTGACGTTAGCCGGACAGAAACCGTCAGTTAACCCGCTGCGTTACGGTAAGCAAAATCCGGCGCAAGGAAAATCCGATGAGCTTGCGTTTATTAATCTGCGCTGGAAAGCCCCGCAAGGCGGCGATAGCCAGTTAATGAGCGAACCGGTGACGGCGGCACGGCTTAGTACCGCGTTTGACTCCGCGTCACAGGAGATGCGTTTCCAGAGCGCTGTGGCAGCCTGGGGGCAGAAACTGCGTGGTTCCAGCTACCTTGCCGCCACTTCCTGGGAGCAAATCGCCCAATGGGCAAGCGCGGCGCGCGGCGAAGACACTAACGGATACCGGGCTGAATTTATCCAGTTGGTAAAACTGTCCGGGAAACTGGAAAAATAGTGTTGATAGCCATAACCGCCACTTGTTGGCGGTTTTTTTTATATCTGTACCGTCAAAAAATCTGCTGCGGCGAGGGTGTCAGGGAAGATTTCCCGGCACTCGCGCAGTAGCGCATCGCAGCCTGTCTCGTCATAACGCGAACTGAAATGCGTAATCACTAATCGCCCGACGCCTGCGGCTTTGGCGACTTCGGCGGCCTGTACCGTGGTCGAATGCCCCCGGCTGTTGGCTTTTTCCGCCATCGCGGCTTCCAGGGTAGTTTCATGGACCATCAAATCCACACCCTGCGCCAGCGCGACGGCGTCAGGCGTCGGCCCGGTATCGCCGAAAATCGCCAGGGTTTTGCCTTTCTGCATAGGGCCTAAATAGTCCTGGCCGTGGATGACGCGACCATCTTCAAGCGTGACGGTTTCGCCACGCTTAAGGTGCTGAAAATGCGGGCCTGGCATAACGCCTTCCGCCTTTAAGCGTGCGGCATTGAGCGCGCCGGGTTTGTCGTGCTGCTCGATGCGGTAGCCATAGCATTCCACCGGATGGGTGAGGGGATACGCCGTTACGCGGAATTCGGCGTCGCAAAACACCTCGCCCGCGGTAATCTCAACAATCTCCAGCGGAAACCCGGTCCAGGAGCCGCTGAGCTGCAACGCCATTTCAATAAACTGCCGTATGCCCTGCGGGCCATACACCGTCAGCGGGTTTTCATTGCCCGCCATCGAGCGGCTGCATAACAGCCCCGGCAGGCCAAAAATATGGTCGCCGTGCAGGTGGGTGATAAAAATCTTGCTGAGCTTGCCGGGATTAAACGCCGTATGCAGCATTTGATGCTGGGTGCCCTCGCCGCAGTCAAACAGCCAGTACTGCGGTTGGTTATTCATCGGGTTAAATACCATCGACGTCACATTGCGGGTTTTGCAGGGCACGCCTGCTGAGGTGCCTAAAAATGTCAATTCCATCCCGCGTTTTCCTTATGAATGTTTTACTATCAGAACGACCATTATGCACCATACAGGAGCGCTCTATGATTCACTGGCAAGATCTTCACCATTCAGAATTCGATGTCCCAACGCTGTATGCGGTATTGCAACTGCGTTGTGCGGTGTTTGTGGTTGAGCAAACCTGCGCCTATCAGGATATCGACGGTGACGATCTGGTGGGAGAGAACCGCCATATTCTGGGCTGGCACGACGGCAGGCTGGTGGCTTATGCGAGGATTCTGAAAAGCGATAATGATTTTGAGCCGGTAGTGATTGGCCGGGTGATTGTCGACGCCAGCCTGCGCGGCGAAAAACTTGGCCAGCAGTTGATGAGCCAAACGCTCGCCTCATGCCTACATCACTGGCCTGACAAGGCATTGTACCTTGGCGCGCAGGCGCATTTACAGGCGTTTTATCAGCGCTTTGGCTTTGCGCCGGTCACCGAGGTGTACGATGAAGACGGCATTCCCCATATTGGAATGGCAAGAGAATAAGCGGCAAAAAGCGCTTCCCTTGTCTATATTTAGCTGACGTATGTTAAATCCTGATGGAGAGAAGCGATGACTCAGAATAACGAACAGTTCAATACCCGGATTGATGATGATTTGTCACTGCTTAGCGAAACGCTTGAAGAAGTACTGCGCTCGTCGGGCGATCCGGCGGATCAGAAATACATCGAACTAAAAGCCCGTGCCGAGCAGGCACTCCATGATGTTAAGGCTCGCGTGTCCAACGCGTCCGATAATTATTACTATCGGGCCAAAAAAGCGGTGTATCGTGCCGACGATTACGTTCATGAGCAGCCGTGGAAAGGTATCGGTATTGGCGCTGCCGCCGGTCTGGTGCTGGGTATCCTGCTGGCCCGCCGCTAAACGCGGCTACCTCACCCCTGATGCAGGGGTGAGGCGATATCCCCCAATGAGTGTAATTTTGTTTACCCACCAGACCACGTATAATGCGGGGTTTTTCAGGGAAACGAGGTACACGTGCATTCCATCTCCACCGCGTTGCAGCAAATCGCGCAACAATTGCGCGCAGAATTTCCTGTCTCCCCCGGTGTACGGCGCTTCGCTGTACCGGTCTCCCTGAATCAAACTGACCCGCTCGCCTGGCTTGCCAGCCAGCCGGTTTACCCGCAGTTTTACTGGCAGCAGCGTAACGGCGACGAAGAGGTCGCGGCGCTGGGCGCGAGCCGCCATTTTTCTACCTTCGATGCCGCCCAGGCGTTCCTGGCAAACCAGTCCGACCCCGCGCTGCGGATTTGGGGTTTAAACGCCTTTGATACCGAGCGCAGCGCCCTGTTTCTGCCGCGCCTGGAATGGCGGCGACACGGCGGCGGCGTGACCCTGGCGCTGACGGTGTGTAGCGACCATTCGCTGGCCGACGACGCCCGCGCCGCGCTGGCGTTTATTGATGCGCTTACTCCCGGCCAACCGCTGCCCACCGCACCGCTTGATTGCATAGGCGAACGCCATTTCCCCGATCGTGCAGGCTGGACCCAATTGATCAACCAGGCGACAGACGCCATCGCAGCGGGGCAGTTTGAGAAAGTGGTTGCCGCCCGCGCCAGCGACCTGCAATTTTCATCGCCGGTGAGCGCGGCGGCGTTTATGGCGGCCAGCCGCCGCGTCAATCTTCACTGCTATCACTACTTTATGGCGTTTGCGCCGGACGATGCCTTTTTAGGCTCCAGCCCGGAGCGCTTATGGCGGCGCATCGACAGCGCCTTACGTACCGAAGCGCTGGCGGGCACCGTGGCGAATCATCCCGACGAAGCGAAGGCCCAGGCGCTGGGCGACTGGCTGATGAAAGACGATAAAAACCAGCGGGAAAACATGCTGGTGGTCGAAGATATCTGCCAGCGCCTGCAAAACGCCGTCAGTTCGCTGGACGTTCTGCCGCCGCAAATCGTCAGGCTGCGCAAAGTGCAGCACCTGCGCCGCTGCATCTGGACCGAACTGCACCAGCCCGACGACAGCCTTTGCCTGCACCAGCTTCAGCCCACGGCGGCGGTGGCGGGCCTGCCGCGTGAACCGGCGCGCCGGTTTATCGCTACCCATGAATCCTTTGTCCGCGAGTGGTACGCCGGTTCCGCGGGTTATCTCTCGTTAAAACAGACTGAATTTTGTGTCGCCCTGCGCTGCGCCCGGGTGACTCAACAGACGGTGCGGCTGTATGCGGGCGCGGGTATTGTCGCGGGCTCGCAGCCTGAGGAAGAGTGGCAGGAGATCACCAATAAAGCGGCGGGTTTACGCACTTTACTGGTGAGCTAACGCCAGAATCCCGACTCATATCAAAACAGTGAATGTCGCGCGCTTTATAATGGAGCGGCAAAATTGATACCGGACAACTTATGTCAACTAGTACTTTCAACCGCCGCTGGGCGACGGTGATCCTCGAAGCATTAACCCGCCACGGCGTGCGCCATATTTGCATTGCGCCTGGCTCGCGTTCGACGCCGTTGACGCTGGCGGCGGCGGATAATCGCAACCTGATTCACCATACCCATTTTGACGAACGTGGATTAGGGCATCTGGCCCTTGGGCTTGCCAAAGCCAGCGGCGAGCCGGTCGCCGTGATCGTCACGTCCGGCACGGCGGTCGCCAATCTCTATCCGGCGGTGATTGAGGCCGGGTTGACTGGCGAAAAGTTAATCCTGCTCACCGCCGACCGCCCGCCGGAACTGATTGACTGCGGGGCCAACCAGGCGATCCGCCAGCAAGGTATTTTTTCTTCCCATCCCACCGCGGCGCTGGATTTACCCAAGCCCAGCCCGGAGACGCCCGCTAAATGGCTGGTGTCGTCCATTGATTTGCTGTTAGGGCAGCAGCGCGGCGGCGCATTACATATCAACTGCCCGTTTGCCGAGCCGCTGTACGGCGAGCTGGACGATACCGGCCTCGCCTGGCAGGAGTCGCTGGGCGACTGGTGGCAGGGCGCCCAACCCTGGCTGCTGGCGGCAGAAGATCACCATGCGGCGCTGCAACACGACTGGGGCGCATGGCGGCGTAAAAAAGGCGTCATCATTGCCGGGCGGATGTCGCCGCAGGAGGGCAAACAGTTGGCGGCCTGGGCGCAAACCCTCGGCTGGCCGCTGATTAGCGACGTGCTGTCGCAAACCGGGCAGCCGCTGCCCTGCGCCGATTTATGGCTGGCGAATCCCCGCGCCCAGGCGTTATTGGCGCAAGCCCAGATCGTTATCCAGTTCGGCAGCAGCCTGACCGGCAAACGCTTACTGCAATGGCAGGCTAACTGCCAGCCGCAGGAGTTCTGGCTGGTGGACTCGCTGATCGGGCGGCTCGATCCGGCCCATCACCGCGGGCGTCGGTTAACGGCGCGCATCAGCGAATGGCTGGAACGTCACCCCGCTGAGCAGCGCGTGCCCTGGGCTGAAGAATTAACCGCGCTGTCGCAAACCGCCTGGGAACTGACGGACGCCGCCACCCAGCCATTTGGCGAAGCGCAACTGGCCCATCGCCTGCCAGCGCTGTTGCCGGAAAACGGTCAGCTTTTCGTCGGCAACAGCCTGGTGGTGCGTCTGGTGGACGCGCTGGCGCAGATGCCCCAGGGCTATCCGGTGCTGAGCAATCGCGGAGCCAGTGGCATCGACGGGCTGATTTCTACCGCCGCCGGGGTGCAGCGCGGCACTGCGCGCCCGACGCTGGCTATCGTCGGGGATCTCTCGGCGCTGTACGATTTAAACGCCCTGGCGCTGTTGCGCCACGTGTCTGCGCCGCTGGTGCTGATTGTGGTGAACAACAACGGCGGGCAAATCTTCTCGCTGCTGCCCACGCCGGTGAGCGAGCGCGAGCGCTTCTACTGCATGCCGCAAAACGTGTCGTTTAAGCACGGCGCGGCGATGTTTGGCCTTGAGTACCGCAACCCAACCACATGGGAAGCGCTACAAACCGTCGTAAGCGAAGGCTGGCAGCAGCCTCATACCACCGTGGTGGAGATTAACGTGCCCTCAACCGACGGGACGCACACTCTGCAAAACCTGCTGGCGGCGGTCAGCCAGGCATGATCCTGAATGCCACCGCGCGTCCCGGTAACGCCGCCTCGCTGCCCTGGTTAATCTGGCTGCACGGTTTTCTCGGCAGCCAGCAGGAGTGGCAGCAGGTGGCCGAACAGTTCAGCGATTACCCGCAGTTGTTTATCGATTTGCCGGGCCACGGCGGCAGCGCCGATGTGCGCGTCGCCAGTTTCGAGGAGACCTGCGCGCTGCTCGACGCCACCCTGGCGCATCATGCCGTCACGCAATACTGGCTGATCGGCTACTCGCTGGGCGGGCGCATCGCCATGCACTACGCCTGTGGTAAACCGCGCCACGGGTTGCTGGGGCTGATTGTCGAAGGCAGCCATCCGGGACTGACTGACCCGCAGGAGCGCGAGGCGCGCATCGCCTCGGACAGCCATTGGGCCAGCAAATTTCGTGAAGCGCCCCTCGAACAGGTGCTGAATGCCTGGTATCAGCAGCCGGTTTTTGCCAACCTCAGCGCTACGGCGCGCGCCGAACTGGTCGCGCTGCGGCGGCGTAACCATCCGCAGGCGCTGGCCGCGATGCTGGAGGCTACCTCCCTGGGCCGCCAGGCGGATTTACGCGGCCAACTCAGCCGGTTGCCGCACCCCTTTATCTATTTCTGCGGCGAGCAGGACAGCAAGTTTCGTGGCATCGCCACAACGCTTAACGTGCCCTGCCGCCTGATTACGGCTGCGGGCCATAACGCCCATCGCGAAGCGCCGCTGGCCTTTGCGCAAAGCCTGTCGCCACTTTTGCCTCAACCAGACTAAGGAATCACCATGCTCCATCTCGATGAACAGATGCTGAACGCCCCGATTGAATGGCAGGACTGCTCTGAAGGCTACACCGATATTCGCTATCACAAGTCGCCGGAAGGGATTGCCAAAATCACCATCAACCGCCCGCAGGTGCGTAACGCTTTCCGTCCGATTACCGTGAAGGAGATGATCCAGGCGCTGGCGGATGCCCGCTATGACGACAGCGTCGGCGTGATCATCCTGACCGGCGAAGGCGATAAAGCGTTCTGCTCCGGCGGTGACCAGAAAGTGCGTGGCGACTACGGCGGATACCAGGACGACTCCGGCGTGCATCACCTTAACGTGCTGGACTTCCAGCGCCAGATCCGCACCTGCCCGAAACCGGTGGTGGCGATGGTAGCGGGTTACTCCATCGGTGGCGGCCACGTGCTGCATATGATGTGCGATCTGACCATCGCGGCGGAAAACGCCATTTTCGGCCAGACCGGCCCGAAAGTCGGCTCGTTCGACGGCGGCTGGGGCGCATCCTATATGGCGCGCATCGTCGGCCAGAAGAAAGCGCGTGAAATCTGGTTCCTGTGCCGCCAGTACAACGCGCAGGAAGCGCTGGATATGGGTCTGGTGAACACGGTTGTGCCGATTGCCGATCTGGAAAAAGAGACCGTGCGCTGGTGTCGCGAAATGCTGCAAAACAGCCCGATGGCGCTGCGTTGCCTGAAAGCCGCGCTCAACGCCGACTGCGACGGTCAGGCAGGCCTGCAGGAGCTGGCGGGTAACGCCACCATGCTGTTCTACATGACCGAAGAAGGGCAGGAAGGGCGTAACGCGTTTAACGAAAAACGTCACCCGGACTTCAGCAAATTCAAACGGAACCCGTAATGCGACAGGCACAACTCTGGCGGTATCAGATACCGATGGACGCAGGCGTTGTGCTTCGCGACCGTCGACTGAAAACCCGCGACGGTTTACTGGTGCGCCTTGAAGAGAACGGGGCGCAGGGATGGGGCGAAATCGCCCCGTTACCGGGCTTTAGCGCCGAATCGCTGGAAGACGCGACGGACGCCGCGCTGGCGTGGCTCAACGCCTGGCGGCAGGGCGACGATACCGCATTGCCAGCGCTGCCTTCGGCGGCGTTTGGCCTGAGCTGCGCGCAGGCGGAACTCACCGGCGCGCTGCCGGATGCCGCCGACTACCGCGCCGCGCCGCTGTGTACCGGCGATCCCGATGAGCTGTTCGCGCTACTCAGCGCCATGCCGGGCGAGAAAGTCGCCAAGATCAAGGTCGGCCTGTATGAAGCGGTGCGCGACGGCATGGTGGTGAACCTGCTGCTGGAAGCGATCCCGGATTTGTCGTTGCGCCTTGACGCCAACCGGGGATGGACGCCGCTGAAAGCCGGGCAGTTCGCCAAATACGTCAATCCGGATCACCGTTCGCGTATCGCGTTTCTCGAAGAGCCCTGCAAAACCCGTGACCAGTCGCGCGAGTTTGCGGCGCAGACCGGTATCGCCATCGCCTGGGATGAGAGCCTGCGCGAAGCGGATTTTGTGATGCAGGCAGAGCCAGGGGTGCGCGCGGTGGTGATCAAGCCAACGCTCACCGGCAGCCTGGCGCGCGTCCGCGAGCAGGTCGCGGCGGCCCATGCCCAGGGATTAACGGCGGTGATCAGCTCGTCGATTGAATCCAGCCTCGGGTTGACCCAACTGGCGCGCATCGCCGCGTGGCTCACGCCTGATACGATCCCCGGCCTCGATACCCTGTCGCTGATGCAGGCGCAGCTGGTGCGCGCCTGGCCGGACAGCGCGCTGCCGATCTGGTCCACCGACGCGCTGGAGCCGCTGCTGTGATTTTCGCGCAATTCCCCTGGCAGCATTGGGCGCAGCGGCGCGGCGACGCGACTGCGCTCACGCTCAACGACCAGCCGCTCAACTGGCAGCAGCTTTGCCAGCAGGTGGATGCGCTGGCGGCGGGCCTGGCGCAGCAGGGGGTCAGTGAAGGCGCGGGGGTGGCGCTGCGCGGGCGTAACGGCCCGCAGATGGTGCTGGCCTGGCTGGCGCTGATGCAGTGCGGCGCCCGGGTGCTGCCGCTCAATCCGCAACTGCCGTCGGCGTTGCTTGAGGAACTGCTGCCCGAACTCAATATGGATTACGCGCTGGAGCTGGGCTGCGACGCGCTTTTAAGCCGCTTTCCCGCGCTGGCGCTGACGCCGGGAGAGCCCACTGAGACAGGCGACTGGCAGCCGAACCGGATAGTCTCAATGACGCTGACCTCGGGTTCTACCGGGTTGCCGAAAGCGGCGGCGCACAGCGCCCAGGCCCATCTGGCTTCCGCGCAGGGCGTACTGGCGGAGATCCCGTTTCATCCGCAGGACTGCTGGTTGCTGTCGCTGCCGCTGTTTCACGTCTCCGGTCAGGGGATTTTGTGGCGCTGGCTGCTGGCGGGCGCGCAACTGGCGGTGCGCGAATCTCTGCCGCTGCATCAGGCATTAAGTGGCTGTACTCATGCCTCGCTGGTGCCGACGCAGTTATGGCGGCTGCTTAATGATCATCATCCGCTTACCCTGAAAGCCGTACTGCTCGGCGGCGCGGCGATCCCGGTGGAATTAACCGATATGGCCACCGAGCGCGGTATCGCCTGTTGGTGCGGCTACGGTATGACTGAAACGGCGTCCACCGTGTGCGCTAAACGGGCAGACGGCAAACCGGACGTCGGCACGGCGCTGCCGGGACGCGAGATTAAAATCGTCGACGGTGAAGTATGGTTGCGCTCCGCCAGCCTCGCCAGCGGCTACTGGCGCAACGCTGTGCTACGCCCATTGCTGAATCAGGATGGCTGGTTCGCGACCCGCGATCGCGGTGAAATTCACGACGGGCGCTTAACGGTGCTGGGCCGCATCGATAACCTGTTTTTCAGCGCGGGGGAGGGCATCCAGCCGGAAGAGGTCGAGCGGGTTATCGCCACCCATCCGCACATCAGCCAGGTATTTGTGGTGCCGCTGGCGGACAGCGAATTTGGCCATCGCCCGGTGGCGATTGTCGAAGGCGAGGCGGATCTGGATCTCACCAGCCTTGCCGGATGGGTTAGCGACAAGCTGGCGCGTTTTCAGCAGCCGGTGCGCTGGCTGGCGCTGCCGGCGCATTTTAAAAACGGCGGGATTAAAATCTCACGCCGGGCGTTGCAGCAGTGGGTCAATAGCGACCGCGGGTAAATCAGAGCAGGCCTTTCTTACTGAGCGTGGCGCGCGTCGCCACGTTTAGATCGTAATTCGGGAAATCTTCCGGCTTCACCCAGGCATGGTCCTGAAACTCCTCGTTCAGCACGATATCCCGGTTGGCCGCCACGCAGTCAAAAATCAGGTAAATCATGTAGATTTTTTCCTGGCTGCCGTCGGCGTAGGTTTTCATCCGCACGTCGTCGCTGAATGTCCAGGGCGTCACGCGGGAAATCACCAACTGCTCGCCCAGCTCTTCAGCGATTTCGCGGCGCAGCGCCTGCTCCATGGTTTCGCCAGGCTCCATGCCGCCGCCCGAAAGCGCCCACTGGCCAGGGAACACGCCCCGGTTATCGGCCATTTTACACAGTAAATACTCGCCCTGGTTTTCAATCAGCGGGCAGACAATAGTCCGTTGACGCATAGTCATATCCTTATTAGTAAGAAGGGGATGAGTGTAACGCGGCGGGTAGAAAAGCGGGAGTCTGAACTCCCGCCTGACGGTTATTTTGCAGCTTTGATGGCAGCCAGCGCAGCAGCGACGCCTGCGCCGTAATCCGGGTGGACTTCGCTGAACAGGCCAATTTGACGCTGTTGTATAAATTCCGGCACGTCTTTGATATCGCCCGCGATACGCTGGAACATACGCTGATGCTCCTCTTCGCTCAGCAGCTCAAACAGTTTACGCGGCTGGCTGAAGTAATCGGTATCTTCGCGATGGTTCCAGTGGTCCGCTGCGCCTTCAAGGGTCAACGGCGGCTCGCTGAAATCGGGCTGCTCCTGGAACACGCCAAAGCTGTTCGGCTCATAGGTGGGGCCGTTGCCGCTGTTGCCATCCACACGCATCGCGCCGTCGCGGTGATAGTTATGGAACGGGCAGCGCGGTTTGTTTACCGGGATCTGGTGATGGTTAACGCCTAAACGGTAGCGGTGGGCGTCGCCATAGGAGAACAGACGGCCCTGCAACATGCGGTCCGGCGAGAAGCCAATGCCGGGCACCACGTTAGCCGGGGACATCGCCACCTGCTCGACTTCAGCAAAATAGTTATCCGGGTTGCGGTTCAGCTCCAGCTCACCCACTTCGATCAGCGGATAATCGCCGTGCGGCCAGACTTTGGTCAGGTCAAACGGGTTATACGGCGTTTGCGAGGCTTCCGCTTCCGGCATTACCTGTACATACAGCTTCCAGCGCGGGAAATCACCTTTCTCGATATGATCGAACAGGTCGCGCTGTGAGCTTTCACGATCTTCCGCCACCAGACGTTTGGCCTCGTCGTCCATCAGGTTAGCGATGCCCTGCTGGGATTTGAGGTGGAATTTCACCCAGAAGCGCTCGTTGTTATCGTTGATAAAACTGAAAGTGTGGCTGCCGAAACCGTGCATGGTGCGATAGGAGAACGGCAGGCCGCGATCGCTGAAATCGATGGTCAACTGATGCAGCGATTCCGGTTGCAGGGAGAAGAAATCCCATTTGTAGGTGTTGTTGCGCAGGTTAGTGCGCGGATCGCGTTTTACCACGTGGTTGAGATCCGGGAACTTCAGCGGATCGCGCAGATAGAACACCGGGGTGTTGTTGCCGACCAGATCCCAGTTGCCCTCTTCGGTGTAAAACTTGATGGAGAACCCGCGGATATCGCGCTCGGCATCGGCGGCGCCGCGCTCACCGGCGACGGTGGAGAAACGGATAAACAGATCGGTTTTTTTACCGACTTGCGAAAACAGTTTAGCGCGGGTAAAGGCGGTGATGTCGTGGGTAACGGTAAACGTGCCGTAAGCGCCGGAGCCTTTGGCGTGCATACGGCGCTCGGGGATCACTTCGCGGTCGAAATGGGCTAATTTCTCAAGGAACCAGACATCCTGTAGCAGCATCGGGCCACGCGGGCCAGCGGTCGCAACGTTATTGTTATGGGCTACCGGCGCGCCTGCGGCGGTGGTTAATCCTTTTTTGGTCATCTTATATCTCCTGAATGAATATAACCGTTATTTCCATGCGGATACTGGATATCAACATGGCGCTAATTTTTAAAACGCGCCTTGATCAACAACAATGTGTCCTTCCCTATTGCAAATATTGGCCCGGGCGTTTCTCTTAAAATGATGTTTATTTTCAATTAATTACACTTGACCTATTAATGAAATAGATGGATACATTGATTAGAGCGCCGATAACGGTACAATGCGCCGTTTTACGCAGTTTGCGTGGAGTTTTTGCGGACCAATTCCGTGGGGCGAAAAAGGAATGAAAAAATTATTTTTAGCCGGCGCAGCCGGATTGATGTTGGTTTCCCTGTCTGCCAGCGCCATTAGCGTCAGCGGCCAGGCGGGCGAAAAATACACCAACCTTGCAGTGGGCATGGGCACCGATAGCAGCGGCCTGGCGTTGAGCGGCAACTGGGCGCACAACGACGATCATGGCGATATTGTTGGCTTAGGGCTGGGCCTGAATCTGCCGCTGGGACCGTTTATGGCAACCGTTGGCGGCAAAGGTATTTACCTCAACCCGAACGCGGGTGACGAAGGCTATGCGCTGGCGGCAGGCGGCGGTTTGAGCTGGAGGCTGAGCGACAGTTTCAGCGTCTTCGGCGATTACTACTATTCGCCCGATTCACTCTCCAGCGGCGTGAATGACTATCAGGAAGCCAGCGCGGGCGCGCGTTTCACCATTATGCGCCCAATCAGCGTGGAAGCGGGCTACCGCTATATCAACATGACCGGTAAAGACAGCGATGCCGACAGCAAAGTGGCCGACGGCCCGTATGTCGGCGTTAGCGCGCACTTCTAATCCGTCCTGACGCGGCATTGCGCCGCGTCATCTTCAATACAAAACCTCCGCACGCTTGCGTTATAGTAAGGCGTTCCCTTCTCGCGGAGAAAATAATGTTAAAAGTAGAAATGCTGTCAACGGGCGACGAAGTGCTGCACGGTCAAATCGTTGATACCAATGCCGCCTGGCTGGCCGATTATTTTTTTAACCAGGGTGTTCCGCTCTCCCGCCGCAATACCGTCGGCGACAAACTCGAAGATTTAGTGGCCGTGCTGCGCGAACGTAGTCAGCATGCCGATATTCTTATCGTTAATGGCGGCCTCGGCCCAACCAGCGACGACCTGAGCGCCGAAGCCGCTGCGCAGGCGCTGGGCGAAGAGCTGGTGCTGCACGAAGCGTGGCTGGAGCATATGGCGCGCTTCTTTTCCGAGCGTGGCCGCGTGATGGCCCCCAGCAACCGTAAACAGGCGCTGATCCCCGCCAGCAGCGAAATGATTGATAACCCGGTAGGCACCGCCTGCGGATTCGCCATCACCCTCAACCGCTGCCGGATTTTCTTCACGCCGGGCGTTCCCTCTGAATTCAAACAGATGGTGCAACAGGAGATCCTGCCGCGCCTGCAACAGCAGTTTTCCCTGCCTTCCGCGCCGGTGTGCCTGCGCCTGACCACCTTTGGCCGTTCGGAAAGCGATCTCGCCCAGAGCCTTGACGGCCTTAGCCTGCCGCCGGATGTGGTCATCGGTTACCGCTCTTCGATGCCGATTATTGAGCTCAAACTGACCGGCCCAGGCGAACAGCGCGCAGCAATGGAGGCGCTGTGGCCGGAAATCCGCAAGATAGCGGGGGAAAGCGTGATTTTTGAAGGCACCGAAGGTTTACCGGCGCAAATCGCCCGCAACCTTAACGAGCGGCAGCTGAGCCTGACCCTGAGCGAGCAGTTCACCAGCGGCCTGCTGGCGTTGCAGCTTTCACGCGTGGCTGCGCCGCTACTGGCCAGTGAAGTAGTGCCTGCCCAGCAGGAGACGCTGAGTCAGACCGCTCACTGGACGGCGGAGCGGCGGATTAATCATTTTGCCGGGCTGGCGCTGGCGGTCTCAGGGCTGGAAGAAGATCACCTGAATTTTGCGCTGTCCACTCCGGAAGGCACCCACGCCCTGCGAGTGAAGTTCAATACTACCCGCCACAGTGTGCAGGTACGCCAGGAAGTGTGCGCCATGATGGCGTTAAATATCCTGCGCCGCTGGCTGAATGGCAAAGATATCGCCAGCGATCACGGCTGGATCAACGTGGTGGAATCGCTGTTTATTGAGTAATAACGCCGCCGGGCATCGCGCCCGGCGCGTTTCAACCCAGTGCCTGCGCCAGCAGGGTGATCGGATGTTCGCAGCGTTTGCTGGTGGACATCTCGATTTGCCATTTGCAGGTTTCGCAGTCGGTGATCACCAGATCCACGCCGCTCGCTTCAATCTGCTTAAACAGCGGTTCGCCGATGGCTTGCGAGGTCGGATAGTTTTCGGATTTAAAGCCGTAGGTGCCGGCAATCCCGCAGCAGCGGGAATCCAGAACCAGCACTTCCACGCCCGGTATGCGTTTCAGCAATTCCAGGGTGTAAATCGCCCAGCCCATTTTTTCCATATGACAAGGCGTGTGATAGGCCACGCGCAGCGGCGTTGGCTTAAGATTAAGCGTGGCGCCATCCTCCAGCCGCCGCCACAGGAAGCGGGTCGCCAGTTCTATACGGTCGCGTAGCGGGGTGGTATCCACATCCAGCACGTGCGGGTACTCGTCGCGCAGGGTAAACGTGCAGGTGGACGAGGTAGCGATCACCGGCAAATGGCGCTCAACAATGGCCTCTTCCAGCGAACGGGCGTTTACCTGCGCCTGTTTGCGCGCTTTATCGACAAATCCGTTGGCAATCAGCGGTACGCCGCAGCACTTCTCTTTGCTTAATAATTCCACGCCGATGTTCATGGCGTTGAACACTTTCACCAGGTCTTTGCCGAGAGCGGAATTGTTGTAATTGACGTAACAGCCGTGGAAAAACGCCACTTTATCGGCAAATTGCGCCTGGGCCGCCGCCTGTTTGCGATACCACTGGCGGAAGGTGCCGAAGGCGTATTTCGGCAGGCTGCGCCGGTGATCGATTTTTAATGCTTTGTCCAGCAGTTGGCGCACCGGTTTCATGCCGGTAGCGGCGTTGACCAACGGCGCAAACGGCGTGGAGAGCGAGCCCATGATGTCGGTATGACTAAGCAGGGCATCGCGCAGCGACGGGTTATGCGGCGCATATTCCGCCCTGGCGCGCTGAATGATGTCGCCGATTTTGACGTCCGACGGGCAGGCCACTTCGCAGCGTTTGCAGTTGGTGCAATATTTCAGCGCCTCGTCGTACAGAGTCGGATCTTTAAGACGCAGCCGCGCGCCGTCCGGCCCGGCCTGCTTCGGCCCCGGATAATGCGGATTGGCACGGCTCACCGGGCAGGCGGTGGTGCAAACGGTGCATTTAATGCAGCTTTCGAAACCGGTCTCCCTCAGGCTCATAATCTGCTCCCTGTATCAATAATTTGTTGGGCGGCATGCAGGGCGGTGATGGCGCATACGCCCCCGCTGCAGCCCTGGGTAATGGGATCGAACCCGCCGAGCACGGTGCCGATGGCATACACGCCGTCCAGCGTTTCGCCGTGGTGGGATGGCCGGAGACGGGCGTTGGTTTTCACGCCGATAGACTGCCATGGCTGGGTGTGGAAAAAGTCCGGGTGGCTCCAGTCGCCGTTAGCGGCGTAATCCAGCAGATCCAGATCGAAAATCGCTTCGCGCACCCGCTGGCGTTCGGCCACCAGCCCGTTGCTGAAGAAACTGCCGCTGGCCAGCACCACATGCCGCGCCTGGAGCGCGATATCGCCGTGATTGCGGGTCCAGACCTGGTGCAACCCCGCCTCGTTGCGCGTGACGCCGGTTACCGCGTCGCCTTCCATAATGATGCCGCCGGTCTGGCGGAAATAGCGCGCCAGCGCGTTGTGCATCCGCATCCCTGGCACCGACGGCGGCAGGGTGGGGATAAAATTCAGCGCGCAGGGCAGGGCCTGCTGTAATTGCGCCGGAAGGTCGGGCTGTTCGAGACCCACCACGGCGGGCAGCAGCAGCGCATCGTAGCCCGGCGCGAGGGCGGTGAGCTCTTTAAGCAGCTCCGGCGTGTAGCGCGCATCGTCCAGCATCCGGGCGATATTCACCGAACGGAATTCGCTGGGGTTCTGGCGCAATACGTCCAGCACCGGCAGCGCCAGTTCGGCGGTATCGGCCTCGATACCCTGCTGTTTGAGCTGGTCGGCCACCATCAGCGGTTCAAAGTCGAGGAAACCCGCGATGCCCACCACGCAAATACGTTTGCCGGTCAGCGGCGCGCAGGGCGCATCCTGCTGGCTCAGCCACGCGGCGCGCCATTTTCCGAGCGGCGTCAGGCGCGAATGGGCATAGCGCCAGTGGCCCTGTAAGGTGAGTCCGGCGCGGGCCAGCAGGGCTTCGGTATGGTCAGCATAATCCAGCACCGCCGCCACGCCCGGATGGGCATACGGATGCTGCGGCGACTGGCTGATTAATTGGCACAGGCCGGTTTCGATATCGCTAACCGGCGTGCCGTCGGCCAGATGGCTTAGCAGATCCAGCGAGCCGGATGAGAAGTGCAGGGCGCTCTGGCCCCGGCTGACAATCGCGCAGCGCAGGCCCGCTTCCCCGAGCTTGATGCCGCACAGCAAGCCCGCAAGGCCGCCGCCGATAATCACGCTATCAAATTTCATGGCGCTGCTCCTTTTCCAGACCACATAATCCCTGGTAAACCCAGCGGGTAAATTCCGCCTCGCGCAGCGCGTCGCCGTATGCCACAGGGGCGATGCCTTTCCAGCGCTCGTTGAGGAACTGCGACAGTTCGCGGCAGGGCTGCATCCCGTTCATCACGCCGAAGCGCTGTAATAATCCGGCGGCCCGGCAGGCGCACAGCTCGCCCTGACAGGTGCCCATGCCGACGCGGGTACGGCGACGCAAATCCACCAGTTTGTTGACGGCGAGCGATTCCACGGCGTAGCGCACTTCGCTGGCGGTGACCGCCTCGCATTCGCACACCAGGCTTTGATTAAGCCGCGCGTCGTTCAGCCAAACGGCAGCGCGTTCGCCGTGGCGATACACGGCGGAGCCGCGCAGCATAGTCGGCAGGGAGATCACTTTACGCAGCGTGGCTTCAGGTTCTTCACGCGAACCGGGCAGCGGCGTATCGGCGGTGGTACAGGGCGTGGTATTGCCCAGCTTGCGGCACACTGCGTCGGTGGCCCATTCCGCCATCAGCCGGTAAGTCATTAGCTTGCCGCCGGTGATGGTGATAAACCCCTCCAGCCCGTCGCGCTCGGCATGATCCAGCAGCACGATGCCGCGGCTGACGTTGCGCCCGCTGGGATCGTCGTCGGTGGCTACCAGCGGGCGCACCCCGGAATAAGCGCGCAGAATGCGGGTTTGCGCCATACGCGGGGCCAGTTTCGCCCCTTCGCGCAGCAGGATATCCACTTCAGCGGCGGTGACGCGAGTATTGTCGATTTGGTCGTAGTCAACGCGGCTGGAGGTGGTGCCAATCAGGGAAATGGTGTCGCCGGGCACCAGAATATCGGCGTCGGCGGGCTTGCGGCAGCGATTAATCACATGCTGGTTAATACGATGGCCGAGTATCAGTAACGCCCCTTTGGCGGGCAACATGCGGATGCGCAAATCGGCGTACTCGGCGATATGCGCGCCCCAGATCCCGGCGGCGTTCACCACCACTTCAGCATAGATTTCGCGCGTTTCACCGTGTTGGTGGTCGAAAACGCGCACCCCGCGAACGCGATCGTTATGGCGGATCAGCCCGGTGACTTCGTGCCAGGTATACAGCAGCGCGCCGTGTTCGCGCGCATCGAGCATATTGGCGGTGGTCAGACGGAACGGGTCGACGGTGCCATCGGGCACCCGCACGCAGCCCACCAGCGCCGGGTTGACGCTGGGCTCAATTTTCAGCGCTTCCTGTGGGGTGAGTAATTCGGTATCAATACCCGCTTGCTGGCAGGCGTGAATAAACTGGCTCTGCCATTCAAACGTGTCTTCGGGCAGGGTGATAAACAGCCCGCCGGTGGGTTCAATGCAGTGGCGCGCCACTTTCTTCAGGATGCGGTTCTCCGCAATGCACTCTTTTGCTGATTCCGGGTCGTTGACCGCGTAGCGCGCGCCGCTGTGCAGTAATCCGTGGTTGCGCCCGGTCGCGCCAGTGGCGAAGTCGTGGCGCTCCAGTAAGATGGCCCTGAGGCCGCGTCGCGCGCAGTCTCTGGCAATACCCGCGCCGGTCGCGCCGCCGCCGATAATCACCACATCCGCTTGTTCTGGTCCCATCGCCTCGTCCTCTCCGTACTCTGCTGTTTTAACTATTTAGCCACATTATTGATGTGGTTTGTTTGATAACGAGCAAATTCGAACGAAAAACGAAAGTTATGTGAGCCTGAATGCACCTTTTTGCGCGATTGTAATAAAAGTGAAACAAATTGTGCGATGTTTCACAGCATTTGCAGCAAATCTTGATTACCATCACGCTCGGAAAGGAAAATTTCAGATGTTTCTATTTTCGTTGAGTATTTATCTGGGCCAGGAGAGAGCAATGCTAAGTATTTTTAAACCTGCGGCGCATACGGCAAGACTGCCTGCAGAAAAGATCGATCCCGTTTATCGCCGGTTACGCTGGCAGATTTTCATGGGGATATTTTTTGGGTATGCGGCCTATTATCTGGTGCGGAAAAACTTCGCGCTGGCGATGCCGTATTTGATTGAACAGGGATTTTCACGCGGGGATCTGGGTTTTGCGCTGTCGGGCATCTCCATTGCTTACGGCTTCTCGAAGTTCATTATGGGGTCGGTGTCTGACCGCTCCAACCCACGGGTATTTTTACCCGCCGGCCTGATTCTGGCGGCGGCGGTGATGCTGTTTATGGGTTTTGTGCCCTGGGCGACATCGAGCATTGCGATTATGTTTGTGCTGCTGTTCCTGTGCGGCTGGTTCCAGGGGATGGGGTGGCCGCCGTGCGGACGCACCATGGTGCACTGGTGGTCGCAGAAGGAGCGTGGCGGGATTGTATCGGTATGGAACTGCGCCCATAACGTGGGCGGCGGTATTCCTCCGCTGCTGTTCCTGCTGGGCATGGCGTGGTTTAACGACTGGAAAGCGGCGCTGTATATGCCGGCTTTCGGGGCCATCATCGTGGCGCTGTTCGCGTTTGCGCTGATGCGCGATACCCCGCAGTCGTGCGGCCTGCCGCCGATTGAAGAGTACAAAAACGACTATCCGGATGACTACAGCGATAAGCATGAAGAAGAACTGACTGCGAAGCAGATCTTTATGCAGTATGTGTTGCCTAACAAACTGCTGTGGTATATCGCGATTGCCAACGTGTTTGTCTATCTGCTGCGTTACGGCATCCTCGACTGGTCACCAACCTATCTGCGTGAAGTGAAGCATTTCGCGCTGGATAAATCCTCCTGGGCCTACTTCCTGTATGAGTACGCAGGGATCCCGGGTACGCTGCTGTGCGGCTGGATGTCCGACAAAGTGTTCCGTGGCAACCGTGGCGCGACCGGCGTGTTCTTTATGACGCTGGTGACCATTGCGACCATCGTTTACTGGCTCAACCCGGCGGGCAACCCGCACGTGGATATGGCCTGTATGATCGTGATCGGCTTCCTGATTTATGGTCCGGTCATGCTGATTGGTCTGCATGCGCTGGAGCTGGCGCCGAAAAAAGCAGCGGGAACCGCAGCGGGCTTCACCGGTCTGTTCGGCTATCTCGGCGGTTCGGTTGCCGCCAGCGCCATCGTCGGTTACACCGTGGACTTCTTCGGCTGGGACGGCGGCTTTATGGTGATGATCGGCGGTAGCATTTTAGCGGTGCTGCTGTTGATTGTCGTCATGATGGGTGAGCGTAAGCATCACCAGGAAGTGCTCGCCACACGCGGGTAATAAAAAAGGCTGAACCTGCGGGTTCAGCCTTTTTGCTTTCTACAGTTCGATTTCAATATCGCCCTGCGCCCGGCAACAGCAGGGAAGAATATCCCCCGGTTCGATAAACGCCAGCGGCTCAATCAGCCAGGTGACTTCACCCGCATGCAAGCGGGTACGGCACGAACCGCAATACCCCTCCCGACACTGATACTCCACTGCAATCTTATGCGACTCCAGCGCCGCCAGCAGGGAAGGGTGTTCCTCCTGGCACAGCAGCTGCGCGCCCGAGAGCCGAAGCGTAATACGGCCCATCTTAAAGCTGGAAGTTGCTCAGATCGTCGGTATCGACTTCCGAGTCGATCTGGCCGACCAGGTAAGAGCTCACTTCCACTTCCTGCGGCGCAACCTGCACGTTATCGGACACCAGCCAGGTGTTGATCCACGGAATCGGGTTAGAGCGGGTTTTGAACGGCAGATCGAGGCCCACCGCCTGCATACGGATGTTGGTGATGTACTCGACGTACTGGCACAGGATGTCTTTATTCAGTCCAATCATTGAGCCGTCGCGGAACAGGTAGTCCGCCCACTCTTTTTCCTGCTGCGCCGCCAGCACAAACAGATCGTAAGATTCCTGTTTGCACTCTTCGGCGATTTCCGCCATCTCCGGGTCATCCGCGCCGGAGCGCATCAGGTTCAGCATGTGCTGGGTGCCGGTCAGGTGCAGGGCTTCATCACGGGCGATCAGGCGAATGATTTTGGCGTTGCCTTCCATCAGTTCGCGCTCGGCGAAGGCGAAGGAGCAGGCGAAGCTGACGTAGAAGCGAATCGCTTCCAACGCGTTTACGCTCATCAGGCACAGGTACAGCTGCTTTTTCAGGTTACGCAGGTTAACGGTCACGGTTTTACCGTTAACCGTGTGGGTGCCTTCGCCCAGCAGATGCCAGTAGCTGGTCATCTCGATCAGGTCGTCATAGTAACCGGAGATATCTTTGGCGCGCTTTAAGATCTCGTCGTTGGTCACAATATCGTCAAACACAATCGCCGGATCGTTGACGATGTTGCGGATGATATGAGTGTACGAGCGCGAGTGGATGGTCTCAGAGAACGCCCAGGTTTCTACCCAGGTTTCCAGTTCCGGGATAGAAATCAGCGGCAACAGCGCCACATTCGGGCTGCGGCCCTGGATGGAGTCCAGCAGCGTCTGGTATTTCAGGTTGCTGATAAAAATGTGTTTTTCGTGATCCGGCAACGCCTGGTAATCAATACGGTCGCGGGAAACATCCACTTCTTCCGGGCGCCAGAAGAAGGAGAGTTGCTTTTCAATCAGCTTTTCGAAGATGTCATATTTTTGCTGATCGTAGCGGGCCACGTTAACCGACTGGCCAAAAAACATCGGCTCCAGTAGCTGGTCGTTTTTGGTCTGTGAAAAGGTGGTGTATGCCATGAATAAGAGTCCTGTCTTACGGAATAAAGGCGGGGAAACCCCGCCCTGATTTTTTAGATTTTGCACGCGCCGCTTTCGCAGCCGTCGTCCTGAATCGACGGGGCCAGATCGTCCTGCGCATCTTCCGCGCCGTCGCGGGTGTTTTGATAGTACAGCGTCTTCACGCCGAATTTATAGGCGGTGAGCAAGTCTTTCAGCAGTTGCTGCATCGGCACTTTACCTGACGGGAAGCGCGTCGGGTCATAGTTGGTGTTCGCCGAAATCGCCTGATCGATAAACTTCTGCATAATGCCGACCAGTTGCAGGTAACCGTCGTTGCCCGGCATTTCCCACAGCAGTTCGTATTTGTCTTTCAGCAGTTCGTAATCCGGCACCACCTGACGCAGAATGCCGTCTTTGGAGGCTTTAATGCTCACGTGGCCGCGCGGCGGTTCAATGCCGTTGGTGGCGTTGGAGATCTGCGACGAGGTCTCAGATGGCATCAGCGCAGAAAGCGTGGAGTTACGCAGACCGTGAGTTTTAATCGACTCGCGCAGGGCTTCCCAGTCCAGATGCAGTTTCTCGTTGGTAATACCGTCGAGATCCTTTTTATAGGTATCAATCGGCAGAATGCCCTGGCTGTAAGTGGTTTCGTTGAACCACGGGCACGCGCCTTGCTCTTTCGCCAGCTCGTTTGAGGCTTTCAGCAGGTAGTACTGAATGGCTTCAAAGGTTTTGTGCGTCAGGTTATTGGCGCTGCCGTCGGAATAACGCACGCCGTGTTTCGCCAGGTAGTAAGCGAAGTTAATCACGCCGATGCCCAGAGTACGGCGGCCCATCGCGCCGCGTTTAGCCGCCAGAATCGGGTAGTCCTGATAATCCAGCAGGGCATCCAGCGCGCGCACCGCCAGGGTCGCCAGCTCTTCGAGATCGTCCAGTGAGTCGATCGCGCCGAGGTTGAACGCCGACAGGGTACACAGGGCGATTTCGCCGTTTTCGTCGTTAACATCTTCCAGCGGTTTGGTCGGCAGGGCGATTTCCAGGCACAGGTTAGACTGGCGCACCGGCGCGACAACCGGGTCGAACGGGCTGTGCGTGTTGCAGTGGTCAACGTTCTGGATGTAAATACGGCCAGTCGAGGCGCGTTCCTGCATCATCAGGGAGAACAGTTCTACCGCTTTAATACGCTGTTTGCGGATGCTGTCGTCTTTTTCGTATTTGGTGTACAGACGCTCGAACTCGTCCTGATCGGCGAAGAACGCATCATACAGGCCCGGGACATCCGACGGGCTGAACAGGGTGATCTCTTCGCCCTTCAGCAGACGGGTGTACATCAGCTTGTTGATCTGCACGCCGTAGTCCATGTGGCGCACGCGGTTGCCTTCCACGCCACGGTTATTTTTCAGCACCAGCAGGCTTTCCACTTCCAGGTGCCACATCGGGTAGAACAGCGTCGCCGCGCCGCCGCGCACGCCGCCCTGCGAGCAGGATTTCACCGCGGTCTGGAAATGTTTATAGAACGGGATGCAGCCGGTGTGGAAAGCTTCGCCGCCGCGGATCGGGCTGCCCAGCGCGCGAATGCGGCCCGCGTTGATACCGATACCGGCGCGTTGGGAAACATATTTCACAATGGCGCTGGAGGTGGCGTTGATGGAATCCAGGCTGTCGCCGCACTCGATCAGCACGCAGGAGCTGAACTGGCGGGTTGGGGTGCGAACGCCGGACATAATCGGCGTCGGCAGCGAGATTTTGAACAGCGATACCGCGTCATAGAAACGCTTGACATAGTCAAGACGGGTTTCACGCGGATAGTTGGAGAACAGGCAGGCCGCCACCAGCATATACAGGAACTGAGCGCTCTCGTAGATTTCGCCGGTGACGCGGTTCTGCACCAGGTATTTGCCTTCCAGCTGCTTCACGGCGGCGTAGGAGAAGTTCATATCACGCCAGTGGTCGATAAAACCGTCCATCTGCTGGAACTCTTCTTCCGTGTAGTCTTCCAGCAGATGACTGTCGTATTTGCCGAGCTCAACCATCTTCACGACGTGGTCGTAAAGTTTCGGCGGCTCGAACTGGCCGTAGGCTTTTTTACGCAGGTGGAAAATCGCCAGGCGGGCAGCCATGTACTGGTAATCCGGCGCGTCGCGGGAGATCAGGTCCGCCGCGGCTTTGATGACGGTCTCATGGATATCGGAAGTCTTGATGCCGTCATAAAACTGGATATGAGAACGTAACTCGACTTGCGAGACCGAAACGTCCGTTAACCCTTCCGCAGCCCAGTCGAGCACGCGATGGATTTTATCCAGATTGATGCGCTCCTGGCGGCCGTCGCGTTTTGTAACCAGCAGACTCTGATTCATGTTTACCTGTCCGTGAATGTCCGTGAAAAAAGAAATATACCCCCCGTTTATCCACAATCCGGCTTTTGTGATTAAACCTGTGGATAAATACTATATGTTGGGGCTATGAGATAAGTGAGACGCTATATGGTGAGTATTCTAGTAGGGAATCTTTTCAGAACAAGGGTTGATTTTGATGTTAATTTGCGGTTACGAAACCTGGTTTTTGGCTAAGTACAGGTGCCATAAGGCCTAAGGGCACTGTCAATAACTTAGAAAAAAATTTCAAAATTTGATCGAGTGCCGATTTCCTGGCCGCTACAGCAAATTGCGCAACACAATGCTGCGCAATCATGAGATCAAAAAGCTATGACTAAATCTGATTCCTGGCCTGGGTGTGCAACATGTAATTCACATCTACCCCTGGGCCAAGGCTGAAGCGATTGGTCAGCGGGTTAAAATGCAACCCGGTCATATGGCGCTCCTGAAGCGGCGTGTGATCGACCCAATTCAGCAGTTCGGCTGGCTTGATGAATTTCTTAATATCGTGCGTGCCTTTCGGCACCATGCGCAGAATGTACTCCGCACCGACTACCGCCATCAGCCAGGATTTGCCGTTGCGGTTGAGTGTGGAAAAGAACACATGGCCGCCGGGCTTCACCAGTTGGGCGCAGGCGTTAACCACCGAGGCCGGGTCCGGCACGTGCTCGAGCATCTCCATGCAGGTCACCACGTCATACTTCTGCGGGTGCGCCGCCGCATGCTCTTCCACGGTTTCCTGCACGTAATCCACCGCCACGCCGCTTTCCAGCGCGTGCAGACGCGCCACCTGCAACGGCTCTGCGCCCATATCCAACCCGGTCACTTTCGCGCCCTGGCGCGCCATGCTCTCGCTCAGGATGCCGCCGCCGCAGCCGACGTCCAGCACGGTTTTCCCGAACAGGCCGCCTGCGCGCTCGGTGATATAGCCGAGGCGTAGCGGGTTGATGCGGTGCAGGGGCTTGAACTCGCCTTCGGTGTCCCACCATTGCGAGGCCACGGCTTCAAATTTGGCGATTTCGCCCCGATCGACGTTATGCCCGACCGGCGGTTTTTCGGCATTCATCAGCGCTATTACTCCTTTCGTTTCAATTCTCCGGAGTATAACAGGCGAGGGCGGCTAATAAACCCTCCGCAATGGTCATTCGACTTACCGGAATCAGGCGCACTGTGTTATAATTTCCGACCTTTGATTCCGGGACACAGTAGAGGGATAACGGTCAGATGAGCGACCTTGCCAGAGAAATTACACCGGTCAACATTGAGGAAGAGCTGAAGAGCTCCTATCTGGATTACGCGATGTCGGTTATTGTCGGCCGCGCGCTTCCGGACGTCCGAGATGGCCTGAAACCGGTACACCGTCGCGTACTTTACGCCATGAACGTTTTGGGCAATGACTGGAATAAAGCCTACAAAAAATCCGCGCGTGTCGTGGGTGACGTCATCGGTAAATACCACCCCCATGGTGACTCCGCGGTTTATGACACTATCGTTCGTATGGCGCAGCCGTTTTCCCTGCGTTATATGCTGGTCGACGGCCAGGGTAACTTCGGTTCCATCGACGGCGACTCTGCGGCGGCGATGCGTTATACCGAAATCCGCCTGGCGAAAATCGCCCATGAGCTGATGGCCGATCTCGAAAAAGAGACGGTCGATTTCGTCGATAACTATGACGGCACGGAAAAAATCCCTGACGTCATGCCGACCAAAATTCCTAACCTGTTGGTTAACGGCTCCTCCGGTATCGCGGTGGGCATGGCGACCAACATTCCGCCGCACAACCTCACCGAGGTGATCAACGGCTGCCTGGCCTATATCGATGATGAAGACATCAGCGTTGAAGGCCTGATGGAACACATTCCGGGCCCCGATTTCCCGACTGCCGCTATTATCAATGGTCGTCGCGGTATTGAAGAGGCGTACCGTACCGGTCGCGGCAAAATCTATATTCGCGCCCGCGCGGAAGTAGAAGTGGACGCGAAATCCGGCCGTGAAACCATCATCGTTCATGAAATTCCCTATCAGGTGAACAAAGCGCGCCTGATCGAGAAGATCGCCGAACTGGTGAAAGACAAACGCGTTGAAGGCATCAGCGCGCTGCGCGACGAGTCTGATAAAGACGGGATGCGCATCGTCATTGAAATCAAACGCGACGCGGTGGGCGAGGTGGTGCTGAACAACCTCTACTCCCAGACTCAGCTTCAGGTCTCTTTCGGTATCAACATGGTGGCGCTGCACCATGGCCAGCCGAAGATCATGACCCTGAAAGAGATCCTGTCGGCGTTTGTGCGCCACCGCCGTGAAGTGGTGACCCGTCGTACCATTTTCGAACTGCGTAAAGCGCGCGACCGTGCGCACATCTTAGAAGCGCTGGCGATTGCCCTGGCGAACATCGACCCGATTATCGAGCTGATTCGCCGTGCGCCGACCCCGGCGGAAGCGAAAGCGGGCCTGATCGCCCAGGCGTGGGATCTGGGCAACGTGAAAGCGATGCTGGAAGGCGCAGGCGACGATGCGGCGCGTCCGGAATGGCTGGAGCCGGAATTCGGTATTCGCGACGGCAAATACTGGCTGACCGAGCAGCAGGCCCAGGCGATCCTTGACCTGCGTCTGCAAAAGCTTACCGGCCTTGAGCATGAAAAACTGCTCGATGAATACAAAGAGCTGCTGACCCAGATCGCCGAACTGCTGCATATTCTCGGCAGCGCCGACCGTCTGATGGAAGTGATCCGCGAAGAGCTGGAGCAGGTGCGCGATCTGTTCGGCGACAACCGCCGTACCGAAATCACCGCCAACAGCGCCGATATCAATATCGAAGATCTGATCAGCCAGGAAGACGTGGTCGTTACCCTGTCGCATCAGGGCTACGTGAAGTATCAGCCGCTGTCTGATTACGAAGCGCAGCGCCGCGGCGGTAAAGGTAAATCTGCCGCGCGCATCAAAGAAGAAGACTTTATTGACCGCCTGCTGGTGGCCAACACCCATGACACCATCCTGTGCTTCTCCAGCCGGGGCCGTTTGTACTGGATGAAGGTTTACCAGCTGCCGGAAGCGAGCCGTGGGGCGCGTGGCCGTCCGATCGTCAACCTGCTGCCGCTGGAAGCCAACGAACGTATCACCGCGATCCTGCCGGTGCGCGAGTACGCTGAAGGCGTCAACGTGTTTATGGCGACCGCCAGCGGCACCGTCAAGAAGACCGCGCTTAAAGAGTTCAGCCGTCCGCGTACCGCGGGCATCATCGCCGTTAACCTTAACGAAGGCGATGAGCTGATTGGCGTGGATCTGACCTCCGGCAGCGATGAAGTGATGCTGTTCTCCGCGCAAGGCAAAGTGGTGCGCTTTAAAGACGACGCGGTGCGTCCGATGGGCCGTACCGCCACCGGCGTACGCGGTATCCGTCTGATGGACGGCGACAGCGTGGTCTCGCTGATCGTACCGCGCGGCGAAGGCGCTATCCTGACCGTGACGCAAAACGGCTACGGTAAGCGCACGGCGGCGGATGAGTATCCGACCAAGTCGCGCGCCACCAAAGGCGTTATCTCCATCAAAGTCACCGAGCGTAACGGGCCGGTGGTTGGCGCGGTTCAGGTCGATGATTGCGACCAGATCATGATGATCACCGATGCGGGCACCCTGGTGCGTACCCGCGTATCGGAAATCAGCGTGGTGGGCCGTAACACCCAGGGCGTGATCCTGATCCGTACCGCGGAAGATGAAAACGTAGTCGGCCTGCAACGCGTTGCCGAGCCGGTGGATGACGAAGAGCTGGACAGCATCGACGGCAGCGTCGCGGAAGGTGATGATGAAATCACGCCGGAAGCGGACAACGACGACGATGCGGCTGACGACGCTGAAGAGTAATCGTTAGCAGCCAGTAACAACAGGGGCCGGATAATCCGGCCCTTTTTTTGTCTATTGAAAACTCCCGGCCAGGCGGGAGGGTCGTAAAGCTTTCAGCTTTAACCCAGTTATAAAAACCTCTTATCAGATCCCCATATGTTCACGCGCTTTGTCACCATAAAACCAGGTAAAAAAGGCGCCCATTCCAAGAAAAAAACCTATGCATATTACAAACAGTAAAATAGTTAACCAGCCTGATATTTCTTCACCCTCCTCGCCGAAACTACAACAAGTCAAAAAAATAGCTAAAAGGAGCATCAATCCGGCAATGCCACCAACTTCCCACGGCGTCGTATATCTTTTTTCCATGGGATAATCCGGCTGGCTGGTTAACCGGGATGGTAATGCTGTCATAGAAAATTTGTTCTGTTCTGATACAGCGACCAGTTGGTCGCCCTGTGCGTATGTCACCGCATCTGACGCCAGCGCCAGCATCAGCCACTGGTACCCGGCAGAACTTTCTCCAAGCGACATTTCAAGCTCCAGCTTGTCCAACACCACTTTTTTTTCATCCAGTACTTCCAGCAGCGGATACTTCTCCGTGCGGGATAATCCGGTATACCAAAGCCGCCGGGGTTTGCCGACGTTTGCCGTCCTCAGATAGACAGGGACTTTGTTTTCAACGTCTGTCACGCCCGTCATTGGTTGGTAAAGGTAGACCGGTTTTGCTGCTTCCGTTTCAACGTAATAGTTCGTGAGAAGCAGCGCCGTGGCGTTTTCCATCCACGTAGATTCCCCTTCATCCGGGTGTAGGTCTACTATGATAAGCAGGCGGTGAACAACGTAAGTGCCTGCCCACTCTATCCATTCCGTTATCTGGGTAAAGTCCGGGCACTCCGGCAAAAACGTTATTTTTTCGGCGGTAATTGACAGTCGTTGAAACACACGACGGAGTTCATCGCCACAGTACTCATCCCCACCGCGTACCCACACGAGCGTTTCAAGCTGCCGGTACAGAGCAATTTTGTCTACCAGCGGTGCCAACACACTAATGAATGCCTGCCCGGCCCGTGTGAAATCAAACGATTCATCCAGTTCGATCTTTAACGGCATTTTGGCGGCCAGCGGAAATTCTCCTTCCAGTTTCAGCATATTCAGCGCCAGTTCTCTGGTTGCCTTTGGCGGGGTCAGCAACGACCAGCCAGCAAGAATAATATTGCGCCTGGCATAGTTGACAACGTTGTATTCCTGACGCGCGGCAATCAGTAACCGCGTTTCGGTGTAGTGCCTGAGCCCGTGATAGGTAAGACTTAATGCCTGCACTAGAAAGGTCACAACTACGACAGGTATGATCACGGACTGGATGAGAAAGTCGAAATCGACATGTTTATTACCCGGCCATGTGACAGCCCGGATAGCAATACAAATAACCACGACGATCACATATAAAATAAAAACCGCCAGCCAGGGATAGTCTTCTTTAAATTCATCCTGCTTAGAGTACAACCACCAGTTCATAACACAGCCCCCGCAACAGGTAGCGTGGTCCGGATAGCACAACCACACGCCGCTTTACAGCCATCCACCACCACACCCCGGCCATGCATCGTCCAGGTCGGGTGACATTCGTTGATAGGGAACGTCCCCTTATGCTCCATACACGTCACTTCGTCGCCTTTCAGAGCCACAGGCAGGCCCATAAATTGCGCGCCGGATGCCTTAATCACTTTCCCGCCGCTTACCAGCGGGTCATTGAGTCGAATTACGCCGTTCATTAGTATCCTTTCCTTCCTGCATCCATATCGCAACGCATATGGTCCCAGCCGGTGTAGCCTTTTACTTCCGGGACTTTGTCAGGCTGATTTTGCCAACTGGTCTGAAGTTCCTGAACGGTCTCTTTGAGCCCTTGTTTAGTCATATAAACCATTCCCCAAGCCCACCCCGCAGTTCCGGGTTTTATATCTCTTTTTGTTCCATCCTCAAGCTCATATTGAATACCCGCCCCTCCAGGCAAAATACGCGGGTCATCAAACGGTTTTGACGACATATACAGCCGGTGTTTCGTCTGTAAAAAACCCTGATCATTGACGACTGTGAAAGACACTGCGTCTTCTGCGGGTGCTCTGTTATCGCCATTAGGCTCATTCCCCGATGGAGAAAAACCTATGGCTCTCCAAGTTTCACCATAGTCTTTCGACACAAGAAACCCATCCACCTCCCAGTTTGGGATAGCGATATAGCGCTCTGATGGGTGAATAAACTTACGGGTAAAGATTCGATAAAACTGAAAATAAGGCTGTGAGTGAATACCTCTCTTCGTATCCGTGTACCAAAGCTCACCTTCACAGTCCCAGCCTTTCAGCTCCAGATAACGGTGATCGTCAAAACGATAAACAACCTGCGTCGGCGGCTCTGAAGCCTTGCAACCTGCGGCCACCAGCAATGACGCCAGGGCAATACCTGCTGTACGTTTTATCTTCATTCTTGTCTTCCTGTCACAATTCCCACCACTCTTTAGCACCCGCAATCCCCAGTTCCCGGTCAGATTTTGCCTTCGGCATGTCCCATTGCAGATTTGCGACTTCCTGATTGCCCACAGCTAAATCACGGGACGGGATGATTTTTGTGGCATTGTTAAACTGGTTGACCACGCCAAAATCGCCTGGAGGTAACGCACCTTCTGGCTTGTTCATGAAATTTTTCGTTTCAGCAACAGGTAGCTTGCCTGTCCGGTAATATTCTTTGGTATCAACATTGCCATTCTGCGGGTCACGCCAGTCCGCACGGTGCAGCAGGCCTTCCCAGAATTTACCCGCTTTATAGTCGAACGCGCGGCACTGGCCGATTGCCAGGTCAAACGCCATCGCATGAGACGGGGCGTACTCGCTCGCCACAATAGAAGAATGCTGGCTGTAACTGACTGGATCTGCGTTCTTCCATTCCTTTTCCAGTTCGTCGCGGGGACGAAGCCAGGTCAGCGTGACGTTCAGAAAGTCCTTCGTTCCTGTCACCACCCCACGAATCACCCTTGTGTCATACCCGATACGCTCTTTCATTCCGAGTGTTTCGACCTTCAGCTCATCGTTTGTCAGTATATGGCCGTGACTCCAGCAGACGCCCTGGTAACGGCTGACAGCATAGGTGGCACTCTCTGTCAGTTTGATGGCATGGGCTTTTGCAGAATACGAAATGTAGGCATCCGGACTATCCGGATCGATGTAAGCGGTGTAAGGTTTATCGCTTGTTTTCGGATCGTTGTCGGGATGATTATTTTGCCCCTGGAGTGCAAAGATAAACGTCTCAGGCAGCTCTTCACCGTTCACGACAACACCTGATCCTGACGTGGGGTAACTGGTATTCGCGAGGCTGCTGTAATCCGCATCCCCCGTCATGCGCTTAGGCAAAGTAAACTCTTCTCCTGTCGGAGCCAGCCCTACCTCACCATGCTGATAAAAGACCCGCTGATATAAATTTGGAATATCGCCAGCGATAGTTTTGGGGATGCCCCGCCAGCCGAAACCCTGAACGTTTGTCAAAGACACAACACCATCATCAGGGCAGAAGTAGTTATAGACCTTACCGTTATTATTCCGGCAAAACCTGACGTCTTTGCGCAATGGATTATCGGACGGTTTACGCAGCGTGCAGGCCCCTTCCATTTCCTTCAGCGCAGCGTCATCAAGCACACCGCCTTTATAATGCGTTGCCATCAGCCGACAGAAATTTTTAAACGTATCCTGCCGGGCTTTATCTGTCTGGTGATGGCCGGGCTGAATATTTTCCGCGGTGCGGGATTCCAGTGAATACGGGGAATGATTCAGGATGACACAGTTCACCGGCTCATAATCTGCCTTCTTGACCAACATATTTGCCAGCATGGTTATGATGGTTCCCTGGCTGTGCGCCACGATATTGATTACATCGTCACGGGTTTCCTGCGTCTGGCGGATCTGAATAATCAAATCAGCAAGGCGCTGGGCAGCAAAAAACTGATAGATTCGGTGAGGGTTTTCATAGATGGGGTGAGTGTAATCCCCGTCATTCATATGCAGTGATGCAAATCCCGCAGCCGCCAGAGCCACACCTCCCGCCCCCGGTCCCAGCATATCGGGAATGTTGGTTGTGGCGTTCGCGAAGGTGCCGCCCCCTTTGGCAAAGTTAGCGTCCAGCGCATTACCAAAGTTATCGTTCTGGTACTTAAACGCGCCTTTTCCGTCATTACCCAGATCGGCTTTTTTATCCCCGTTATCTTCCTGATAAGCATCGTACGGCAGATGAGTCTGGTCCTTCAGCTTACCCACTTCATCACGATAGCGCTTCTGATCTGCAACATAATCCGCATGCGTGACCGGCTTATACCCCCAGTAAAACGGGATAACCGGTGAGCGGCCGGGATGGGTAATTCTGTACTCCCCCCATTCATGGGTGTAAAGGTCTGTGCGGCCAAGACGTTTACTCAGGCCCGCGATAATGCCCTTCTCCTGGTTCTGGTACGCTTCGCCTACATCATTCACGCCGTGGACCAGAATAACGATCCCCGGCATCGGGCGCGGTACGCCCACACGGCGAGTCTGAGCAACTTCCCCTAAATCCCTGTGTACAGGAATATCCCCTTCTGATATTACCCGTGGCGCATACGGGCTTTTCCTGGCTTCCGTCATTACAGTAACTCCATTTTGTAGGTATCCAGGTCATCGGCATCGAGTAACGATGAATGACCGTTGCTGTCCGTAACACCCTCAACCACGTTTCCGGTCGAACTGGTCAGTCTGAATTTTTTGTTCGCGAGAATTTGCTCCGGGTCGTCTCCGGCGTGCAGCTGGTAGCGGAGTTTAAACGCGCCCTTATTGAACGGCGGGACCGTGACCTGCGCGCTTTCCGGGCCGTCATATTTCAGATTGGGTCCTTTCAGTTCGATTCCCGTTGGCGAAAAGAGAGTGACCAGTCCGTTAGGGCTGATACGGATCCCTCCACCGCCGCAGACCAGCTGTATGCCCTGTTTGGCGCTGCCGTTCAGTTGCCCGGCGGTACTTGCCATCGTGAAATCTTTCTGTGAGAGCATGTGCATGGCGCCGCGCTGGGCCTGCGTGGTGATATCCCCGGCACCGGCAATCATCTGAATGCCGAGCTTGCGGGCGAACAGCGAAAGTTTTTCCCCCACGGCCAGCGAGAATTTTTTCACCACGTTCACGCTGGCATTCTGACCTGCCGTGGCGATCAAATCCTTGCCTGCGGAAAGTTGCAGGCTTTGCGGACTAACGTGCGCCGCTCCTTTTTCGGCATACGCCAGAATGCCCGGCCCGGTTAGTTGGCTCAGCACCTGGGCCAGTTGGTTTTGCCGATCGGTTTCCACATTCCCGGCCCCGGCCGTTGCCGCGCTTTGTTGCAGGGTCATCGCCAGCAACAATGCTTTTTCCAGCTGCGCGATGGCGGCCGTCATATCCAGCTGTTGACCCTGCGCGCGGGGCTGGGCCTCTGTGGTAATGAGCACTCCTTTGGCGGCACGCAGCGCCATCCAGTCATCGGTGCGGGCTTCGACGCCTTCCCCGCGCTTTTTCCCCGTAGCATCGACCAGGTGGCCGACGCTGACCTGGCCCTTACCGTACTCCGTAGAAATCTTGATATGTTCCTGACCGCGGCGGTCCTCAAGGCGGATTTTGTTCGAGGCTGCCGTGCGAATGACGTTGCGGGTATCGTTGCGGTTTGTGACCAGATCGGGGTGGCTGCCGTCATGCATCACATGTGCAATAAAAGGCCTGTCCGGGTCGCCGCCTTCAAAGGCTACTGCCACCTCTGTCCCGTCCAGCAACGGGAAGTGAAAACCAAACACATCCCCACCGTAGGGTCTGCCCAGGCGCATCAGCGCACTTTCAAAACCGTCACGTTTTTCATCGAGATCAAAATCAAATTTCACGCGGTAGCGGCCCTGCGCATCGACTCCGGCATAGGTGTGATCGTGATTGATGGCCGCCACGCGGCCGGGCACGGTTCCGGCTATTACCGGGCGCGGCAGATAGTCCGGACGGTAGCTGTAGCCGTTCAGATAAGGGATGCCCTTCAGGATGGCGAGGTAGTGCTGTGCGCGGCTGCCGGAGAGCGTCATCATGGTGACAACGAATCCAGGTTTAAACCCGGCAGGAATATTCCCGGTCGGGTGAAACATCACACCAGGCAACAGTTCCGGATCGCTGGTCGTTACCCCCAGCACGCTCTGTTTGTTCAGCAAACGTTCATAGCGCAGGCGCGCGTAAAACGAGGCTGTTTCCGCCTCCTGCCCATAAAAGTCGCCAGCAGTCAGAAAGTGATCGGCGTAATGATACTGTTTGCCGCTGGTTATCCCGTCAGGAATGTCGTTGTCGGTAATGGTTTTATCCGCCTGCGGAGAAAACGGATCGCGATAGTTGTAGGTGCGGACTAATACGTTTTCGGGAATAAGCTGGTAGTGCTCTTCGAGTTCGGTAACGTACTCTTCATGACCGGTCATGCCAGAATTACGGACGTATGGCAGCTTTTTATCGCTGAAAACGTAGCGGTGCCCTCCATCTCCAAAAATCACCACCGTTTCGCCCGGTACCTTGTCGTGGTTTTCAAAGCGGAACCAGATTCCGATCTCAGCCAGCAAACGGCGGATAAACTGAAGATCGGTTTCCTTCCACTGGATTACCATTTCCCTGCTGGGGTAACTGCGATTCAGCTGGTCAAAATCAATATTGTAGCCTTCGAAATGCCCGCTCTCCTTCATCAACTGACTGACGAGTGCAGGTACAGTGATATTCATGTACACGGCCGAGCGGTAATTCCGGTCCAGCAATGCCAGCTCATGTTCCAGTACACACTCATACAGGGTTTCATCAGCGGATGATTTCAGACGGGAAAATGACGTGATTATTCCGTTAATCTGGCGCACCGGCAGCCAGGGCTGCTGATTGTGCCAGCCTGCTTTCGGATTCGGGGCACGCAGAATAAATTCCGCCATCTGATAGAGGACATCGTTGACTGCAATGTCCGGTGTTGGGCTGGTAAAGCGGATGGTGTAGCGGTAGGGCTTACTGAGTTCTTCTTCCCCGGTAAAAGAGTGAACATCCGGTAAAACAAATTTGCTTTGGGGAAAATACAGTAAATAACGGTTTAACGTATTCTGTTGTTGAACAGTATCTGATTGTCCTGCCATCACAAAATATCCTTTTGATAAACGATTACGATCCCTCAAAAAATAATACGCCTATAGATTATTAATTAAAGTGCCATTTCATGACGCAGGGCAGGGTATTACGAAATATATTTCATATATTAAAATAATAAATAAAATAAAAAGATTCACAAGCGGAATAAAAAGGTTGGAGAATGATGCCCGGCCTGGATATAACAGTCACTGGAAAGCAATTAAGCACCTTGCCTGGCAGAGTTAATAAAGGTACGGGGACGCTTAACGCCAGTTTGTTAAATATTAAATGTATATAAATTCATAAATATATTCAGAAGGGCAATTAAGGAATCAGGTTTTCCGCCCTGTTGCTCTTCATCAGAGGCCCGAATTATCCAGCCTTATTTACTTAAGTGATCAGCATTACGGCTTTGCCGAAAGATATTTAATTCATCCTTTCAACAACCATTGCAATGCCTTGCCCGCCGCCGATGCACAGCGTCGCCAGACCAAGAGTTTTATCGCGCGCCGCCAGCGCATGGAGCAGGGTAACCAAAATGCACGCGCCGCTGGCTCCAATAGGGTGGCCCAGCGCGATCGCCCCGCCGTTGACATTAACCTTCTCCATATCGAAATCCAGCAACTGGCCGGCGGCAAAGGACTGCGCGGCGAAGGCTTCATTGGTCTCGAACAAATCAATATCCGCCAGCGACAACCCGGTTTGCTGCAACACGTTTCGCGTGGCAGGCACTGGACCGAGGCCCATCATCGACGGCGCAACGCCGCCGCTGGCATAGCCGCGAATACGGGCCAGCGGCGTTAAGCCCGCCGCCCGCGCGACATCTTCCGCCATTACCACCAGCGCCGCCGCGCCGTCGTTAATTCCAGAGGCGTTTCCGGCGGTTACGGTGCCGCTTTTATCAAAAGCCGGTCGCAGCGATGACAGGCCATCCAGAGTTGTACCCGCTTTGGGGAACTCATCGACGGCAAACTGGATTTCCGTTTTACGGTTTTTCACCGTCACCGGTATGATTTCCCGGGCGAATGCACCTGATTCAATCGCAGTCTGCGCCTTTTGTTGGGAATGCAGCGCGGCTTGATCCTGCATCGCGCGCGTGATGCCGTGGGCTTTAGCGACGTTTTCCGCCGTAATGCCCATATGGTAGCCCTCAGTGGCGCATATAAGGCCATCACGCAGAATCACATCCGAAAGCTCACCGTCGCCCAGCCGGTAACCCCAGCGTGCTTTGGCATTTAACAGATACGGCGCCTGGCTCATGTTCTCCATACCGCCCGCCCTTCGTTATCCACCACGTACCCCATGGTCAGCACAGGGATGGAAACCATACAAATGGCCATCACAATAAGCTGGTTACGGAGTTTACGGGGAATCAGCGGCTTGAGAATCTTCCGTAAGTGTGAAAAGTGCACGGCTAAAAATCCCTGTCCCTGAGCAGTAAAAAACGATTATTATCGGAATTCCGCGCCGTTTCCCGGCTGGTGTTCAAAATACAGACAAACACTGAAGATTGCGGCTCTGGCGTTTTACGGCTACCTTAACGGCATTATTTCTTTTACTACCTGCCACAGCGACCGGAACCACTTTGAAATACTTCGTCTCCTTTCGCACCACGCTGAAAGTTTCTCGCTATCTGTTTCGCGCCCTGGCGTTATTGCTATGGCTGCTGATCATGCTGTTTTCCGTGTTTTATATTGTCAGCGCCCTGCATGACAAAGAGTCGGAAATCCGCCAGGAATTTAACCTGAGTTTCGATCAGGCCCAGCGCTATATTCAGCGCACCTCGGATGTGATGAAGGAGCTGAAGTATATTGCCGAAAACCGGCTCAATACGCCGGACGGGGCGCTGTTAAGCGCGGGCAAGCGCGATGCCAGCGCGGAAATCCCGGCGTTTATGCCGCTGTGGTCGGATTCCGACTGTACCGCCATGAGCAACGCGTGGCGCGGCTCGCTGCAATCCATGTCGTGGTTTTTACGCTACTGGCGGGATAACTTTTCAGCGGCCTATGATTTAAACCGCGTGTTCCTGATCGGCACTGAAAACCTTTGCATGGCGAATTTCGGCCTGCGTGATCGCCCGGTAGAGCGCGACGGCATTCTGAAATCGTTTCATGACCGGATCGTGAAATACCGCAACCAGCCACAAGATGAGCGCACCAACGGTCTGTACTGGATAGGGCAGGGGCCGCGTCCCGGCGTGGGCAATTTCTACGCCATCACCCCGGTCTATCTCGCCAATCGCCTGCAGGCTTTGTTAGGCACCGAGCAGACCATCCGTGTAGAGAACTTTTTCACCCCCGGCAGCCTGCCGATGGGCGTGACTATCCTGGATGAAAACAGCCATCCGCTGATTTCGTTGACCGGCCCGGAAACCCGCATTGTCCCCGATCCGCGCTGGGTGCAGGATCGCGCCTGGTTTGGCTATACCGCAGGCTTTAAGGAGCTGATCCTCAAAAAGAACCTGCCGCCGTCTTCCCTGAGCATCGTCTATTCGGTGCCGGTGGATATGGTGCTGGAGCGCATCCGGATGCTGATTTTGAACGCCGTGCTGCTCAACGTACTGGTGGGGATTGTGCTGTTTACCCTGGCGCGGATGTATGAGCGGCGGATTTTTATTCCGGCGGAAGTGGATGCCCAGCGCCTGGAAGAGCATGAGCAGTTTAACCGCAAAATCGTCGCCTCCGCGCCGGTGGGGATCTGTATTCTGCGTACCCAGGATGGGTCGAATATCCTCAGTAACGAGCTGGCGCACAACTATCTCAATATGCTGACCCACGAGGACCGGCAGCGGCTGACGCAGATTATTTGCGGCCAGCAGGTTAACTTTGTCGACGTGTTGACCAGTAATAATACCAATCTGCAAATTAGCTTTGTGCATTCCCGCTATCGCAACGAAAACGTGGCGATCTGCGTGCTGGTGGACGTGTCGGCGCGCGTCAAAATGGAAGAGTCGTTGCAGGATATGGCCCAGGCGGCGGAGCAGGCCAGCCAGTCGAAATCCATGTTCCTCGCCACCGTCAGCCATGAGTTGCGTACGCCGCTGTACGGGATTATCGGCAACCTCGATTTGCTGCAGACCAAAGCCCTGCCGAAAGGCGTGGACCGTCTGGTCACCGCGATGAACAACTCCTCCAGCCTGCTGCTGAAGATCATTAGCGATATTCTCGACTTCTCGAAAATTGAATCCGAGCAGTTGAAAATTGAGCCGCGCGAATTCTCGCCGCGTGAGCTGATGAGCCACGTTACCGCCAACTATTTACCGCTGGTGGTGCGCAAGCAGCTCGGCCTGTACTGCTTTATCGAGCCGGACGTGCCGCTGGAGCTACAGGGCGATCCCATCCGCATCCAACAGGTGATTTCCAACCTGCTGAGCAACGCCATCAAATTTACCGACGTTGGCTGCATTGTGCTGCATGTTGATCAGGCCGATGGCTATCTGCGCTTTCGGGTGCGCGATACCGGCGTCGGCATCCCGGCGAAAGAGGTGGTGAAGCTGTTCGATCCGTTCTTCCAGGTGGGAACCGGCGTGCAGCGAAACTTCCAGGGCACCGGGCTGGGCCTCGCGATTTGTGAAAAGCTCACCACCATGATGGATGGCGATATCGCCATCGATACCGAGCCAGGCCTCGGCAGCCAGTTTACGGTGCGTATCCCGCTGTATAAAGCGCAGGCCGCGCCGGAGGATGGCGTCGAGGGTCTGAAGGATAAACGCTGCTTGCTGGCGGTGCGCAATGCCTCTCTGCAAAGCTACCTGGAATCATTGCTGGAGCATAGCGGCATCCGCACTCAGCGTTATCAGGGGCAGCGGGCTGATGTCGATGACGTGTTGATTACCGACGATGTGCTCGACGGCGAGTGGGAAGGGCGGGCGACCATTGTCTTTAGCCGTCGCCATATTGGCGTACCCTTTGAACAAAGCCCCGGCGTTTGGCTGCAAAGCGTGGCGGCGCCGCACGATCTGATTGCCCTGCTGGGCCGTATTTACAGTATTGATGTCGGCGCGACGGGGATAAACGGCGCGCTGCCAGCACCAACCGGCGCCAGCGAGCAGAATGATGACATGATGATCCTGGTGGTGGACGATCATCCGATCAACCGCCGCCTGCTGGCCGATCAGCTGGGATCGCTGGGCTACCAGTGTAAAACCGCCAACGACGGCGTCGACGCGCTCAGCGTGCTGGCGAAGAACTCTATCGATATTGTGCTCAGCGACGTCAACATGCCGAATATGGACGGTTATCGCCTGACGCAGCGTATCCGCCAGCTTGGGTTGTCCCTGCCGGTGGTGGGTGTGACGGCGAATGCGTTAGCGGAAGAGAAGCAGCGCTGTATTGAATCCGGGATGGACAGCTGTTTGTCGAAACCGGTCACCCTCGACGTGCTGAAGCAGACGCTGGCACTGTACGCGGAGCGGGTGCGCAAAGCGCGCAAATAAAGCAGATAAAAAAATGCCCTCCATCGGAGGGCATTGTGATAATTACTCTTTATCGGATGGCGCGAGCGTCACCGATGAGAGGTAGTTGAGCAGGGCGATGTCGTTATCAACGCCCAGTTTCATCATCGCCGACTTCTTCTGGCTACTGATGGTCTTGATACTGCGGTTAAGCTTTTTAGCAATCTCGGTCACCAGGAAGCCTTCGGCAAACAGACGCAGCACTTCGCTCTCTTTAGGTGACAGGCGTTTGTCGCCGTAGCCGCTGGCGCTGATTTTCTCCAGCAGGCGGGAGACGCTTTCCGGGGTGAATTTCTTGCCTTTTTGCAGGGCGGCCAGCGCTTTCGGCAGGTCCGTCGGCGCGCCTTGCTTCAGCACAATCCCTTCGATGTCCAGATCCAACACCGCGCTTAAAATCGCCGGGTTGTTATTCATCGTCAGCACGATGATAGACAGGTTCGGGAAATGGCGTTTGATGTACTTAATCAGCGTTATGCCATCACCGTATTTATCGCCCGGCATCGAGAGATCGGTGATTAACACGTGCGCGTCGAGCTTCGGCAAATTGTTGATCAGTGCTGTGGAATCTTCAAACTCGCCGACAACATTCACCCATTCGATCTGTTCCAGAGACTTGCGAATACCGAACAGTACAATCGGATGATCATCGGCAATAATTACGTTCATATTGTTCATGTAATAGGCTACCTTGCTACAGCAAGCGATTGACGTAGGCGTCAATGTCACTGATATCTTTTTCAATACCTGGAGCATCCTTCTCGCGAATATTATGCTCCAGCGTTTCACATAACTGCTTGCCGGGGACAAGATTGAGCATGGCGAACACCCCTTTCAGGCGGTGCGCCGTCTGAGCCAGCGCAGCAAAATCGCTTGTCGCTGCCTCAGTATACAATCTCTTCACATCGTCCGGTACTGTGTCGACAAACAGAGAATAATAGCCGCTGGCGTGAAGTTGCGCGTTTTCATCGCCGCCCAGAGGAGATTCCGGACTGGCTTCCTGCGCCAGTTGCTCTTCTATAAGTTGTAGCACTGCTTCCTGCAAAGCTGCGCTGATATTAAAATTAACCCGCAGTTTACCCGGAGCTAACCGCTGTACACGATCTTCATCATCGCTTAAAAGCAGACCGGTTGCTGTAAGATTTGACGGATTATCAGTTAAGAAAATATCAAACTCTTGACTTATCAACCGTTCGTCAGGGGTAATGCAACTTGCTCCCCAGCTTTCCAGCAGACGAACCACCACCGCGCGCACTTCATTAGAGGTAACGTCCACCATCGCGATGACATCATCCAGCAGACGCTCTTCGTCCTCCTCTTCCTTCGATTCCACCGCCATATTGAGATGCAGGGAATAACGCGTGCCAAGCTCGTTGCGGGATTTAATATTCAGATAACCGCCCAGCTGTTTTGCCAGTTGGTTACACAGATAAAAGGTTAGCCCATTGGCTTTACCGAAGCGATCGGCGGAGGTGTCGTTGAGGAACGGGAAATGCAGATTGTCGATTTCCTGCGCGGTCAGCCCCTGTCCGGTATTCAGAATGCGCAGGGTCAGGCGTTCGCTTGCCGACTCTTCCTGACTGACTTCCAGCGTGATCTTGCCGATATCGGTGGTCGTGACCGCGTACTGCAACAGCATCAACAGGATTTTTTTCAGCGCGCCGCGATCGCCGTAGCGGCTTTCATTCGCGGCCAGCTGATTTTTCACCAGCAGTTGCAGGCCTTTGCGCTTGGCGGCAGGCAGGACCTGCGGCACGACTTCATCAATCACTTCCTGGATAGAAAACTCACTCGGCATGGTTTTCCAGCTTTCGGTTTCCAGCAGGTTTAACAGCTGGATTTCATCCACCAGCCGCACGATCTCATCAGCCTGATTGATCAGTGCGCGGTTGTCGGCGCTGGCCGCCAGCCCGGCCTGCTCCGCCAGCTTGATCACCGGGGTCTTCAGGGCTTCGCCAATATGCTGCATAAAGGCTGCGCGGCCCTGCTGGTTTTTCTCATACAGGCGCTGCGCCTGTTTTAATTTCTTGTTGACCAGGATTTCCCGGTCCTGCTCGCGGATCACGAATATCTGGGTGCGCGGAACCACCTGGCTGCGGAACTGGCGGATTTCATACAGTTCATTATTGATGGTCGCCTGGATCACCCCCTGGTGCTGATCGGCCATCGCGGTAATGTTTTGCAGGTTTAAATGCGGCAACAGGTGATCGGCGATACCGTTGCTGATCAGCGTGCGGTTGGATTCAAGATCGTGTACCAGCAGGCCAAGCGGCAGCAGCGTGACGATCTCTTCATTCAGCGCGCGCAGCTTTTTCATCTCTCCCTGCCAGGAGTTGGGCGCGCTGTTTTCCACCTGGCGCGTCGGCTGGTTGCGGAAGGTGGTATAGCCGAACAGCGCCAGCGCCAGCAGGCCAATATTCAGCAGCAGCGGCAATAAGATATTTTGCAGCGTTTCCATCAGTAGCGTGCCAAACGGCACTTCCCAGACCAGCTTCAGATGGGTGGAGTTGAGCGGCGAGGTGATCTCAATACGCGAGCTGTTGAAGTTAATGGTTACGCTGTCCGGATCTTCCCGGTCGTTGCCGGTCTGGACGCTTTGCGTATTGTCCTGGTCGAGACGGAAGCTGTCCAGCGCCATGCCTGGCGGGATCAGATCGTTAATCGGTAAATCAAACGCCACCACTGTCGCCAGATGGCCTGGCTGGTTGAAAGTGGTGCGCAGGGTAAAGTAGTGGCCGTTCTGCCAGGCAAGGCGGCGCAGGGCGGAGAAACTTTCCCGCTCGTCCAGCGCGTTCGCCTGTTGCAGCATCTCCGCGCGGCGCGAATCAACAACATTGCTGATCGACCCCTCTTTAAAGCCGGTGGAGAGATCTTTCAGCGGCAGGGTGGAAACCAGGATCATGCTGTTATCCTGGCCGTTCAGATAATACATCGACCAGGGCACGTTTTCGGCACCCCATAAGGTATCCAGATAGTTAGAGATCCGCTGGGTCATCTCCAGCGTCGAACTGTCGTGAGAACCGAAAATCAGCGCTTCGGTTTTGCGGCGCGGTTTCTCAAGGTAATAGACGTCCTGACGCAGACGGGTTTCCTGCAACCCTTCATTCGCGGGCGAGGTGGACGGGGCGATATTGTCGTAAATCTGCCAGGTGGCGTAGCGGTAGGTATCAATACGCTTGTGCAGCGCATGGGTGATATCCACGATCTGGTAGCTCTTATCTTTAAGCCAGGTATTGACGGCGCTCTGAGTAATCACCCCCATGGTGACCAGTAAGACCACGATAAGCAGAAGAAAAAAGCGCGTGATGCTGCCCGGCATCAAAGAAAACTTGTTGGGGATCATTGTGTCTGACTGACTCATTATCGTGTGTTGTCCGCTGGCTAAAGGCGTAATAAAAAGCGTATAGCGTCGGTTCCGTGACGCGATTACCGTACCCGGCGGCAGGCGCGCGCGAAGATACCGACACCGCAGTATAAAGCGAACAGCGTGATTTTCCAGACCAGACAAGCGAAAGCGAGCGAACTGAGCAAACCAGCAGTGGAGAAAATAAGCGCGCAACAGGAGAAATAAGTTATGGGAATAAATATGTAAAACAGGAAGGTAAACGCAACGGTAATCGCACAAATAAACAAAGCGAAGCGGAGGATTTATTTTGCGTTAATTACGCAGGGTAAATCGATTCGCAAACGCGGCGGCATATAGCACAGTTTTATTCAACTAACGTAAAGAAGCGTAAAAAAAACCGGATGCGAGCATCCGGTAGAAATAGGGGTAAAACTGACATTCAGGATCGAATGACGGTAATAAATAAAGTTAATGATGATAGCGATATCTATTTTAGAGATGAAAGTGAAAAAGGTTTTATCATTCAGTGCGGTAAAAATCATTTTATAGTAAATCATTGTTATTTATGAAATAATGATATTTTTTGATTATCAGTGCGATTATTTTTAGCTATTCGTGCTAAAAAAAGTTCCCTGTTTTTTACATGTTGTTACACCTATCATGCAAAATGAAACACCTTAAAAGTTTTAGTATCATATTCGCATTGGATTAATCTGGATTTGTTTTGGACAATGGGTTCGCCGACTGATTAGAGGATTAATCAGTAAGCAGTGGTAATAAGAAAAGGCATATATAAAGGCATATAACAGAGGGTTAATAACATGAAAGTTAAAGTCCTGTCCTTATTGGTACCGGCGCTGTTAGTCGCGGGTGCTGCAAATGCGGCTGAAATTTATAACAAAGACGGCAACAAATTAGACCTGTACGGCAAAGTAGACGGTCTGCACTATTTCTCTGATGACGATGGCTCTGACGGCGATCAGACCTACATTCGTCTCGGCTTCAAAGGCGAAACCCAGGTTAACGATCAGATCACCGGTTACGGCCAGTGGGAATACCAGGTTCAGGGTAACACCTCTGAAAGCGAAAACGACGCCTGGACTCGTCTGGCGTTCGCCGGTCTGAAAGTGGGTGACGCAGGCTCTTTCGACTACGGTCGTAACTACGGCGTGGTTTACGACGTGACCTCCTGGACCGACGTTCTGCCGGAATTCGGCGGTGACACCTACGGTGCCGACAACTTCCTGCAATCCCGTGCTAACGGCGTTGCAACCTACCGTAACACCGACTTCTTCGGTCTGGTTGACGGCCTGAACTTCGCTCTGCAGTACCAGGGCAAAAACGGCAGCGTCAGCGGCGAAGACTTTGGCGGCCGTGGCGTGCTGAAACAGAACGGCGACGCTTACGGCGCGTCCATCACTTACGATCTGGGCGCTGGCTTCGGTATCGGTGGTGCGCTGTCCTCCTCCAAACGTACTGCTGACCAGAACAACCTGGCGGGTATCTACGGTAACGGCGACCACGCGGAAACCTACACTGGCGGCCTGAAATATGACGCCAACAACCTGTACCTGGCTGCGCAGTACACCCAGACTTACAACGCCACCCGTTTCGGCGGTGACTCCAGCGCGGCTGCCTACGGTTTTGCTGACAAAGCGCAGAACTTCGAAGTGGTTGCTCAGTACCAGTTCGACTTCGGCCTGCGTCCGTCCGTGGCTTACCTGCAGTCTAAAGGTAAAGACATCTCCAACGGCGTGAACAACTACGGCGATCAGGATCTGCTGAAATATGTTGATGTAGGCGCGACTTACTACTTCAACAAAAACATGTCCACCTACGTTGACTACAAAATCAACCTGCTGGACGACAACCGCTTCACCCGTGACGCGCGTATCGCCACTGACGATATCGTTGCGCTGGGCCTGGTTTACCAGTTCTAATCCCAACCTGTTGTATCAAGGGAGCCTGCGGGCTCCCTTTTTTTATCCCGCGTCCCGACAATGCGCGAATTTTGTTGTAACCTGCGGGCCTCAACAGAGGGGGAGTAATGAGACGTTTATCAGGACTTTGCATCGCAACGGTGGCCGCCGTTCTGCTGCTTTCAGGATGCGATAACGCGCAACAATCGGCTGAACCTGCCCAGCGGGCCGTGGTGCTGGAAGGCAAAACCATGGGCACATTCTGGCGGGTGAGCCTCGCGGGCGTTGAATCATCGCGCGAAGCGGCGCTGCGCGAAAAAATTCAGGCCCAGCTGGATGGCGACGACCGGCTGCTCTCCACCTGGAAAAATGATTCGGCGCTGATGCAGTTCAACCATTCCGCCAGCACCGACCCGTGGCCGGTGAGCGAAGCCATGAGCGATATCGTGACGCTGGCGCTGCGTATTGGTCATAAAACCCAGGGCGCAATGGACATCACCGTGGGGCCGCTGGTGAATTTATGGGGGTTCGGCCCGGACAAACAGCCGGTGAAAACGCCGTCAGACGCCGATATCGAGCAGGCGAAGAATCGCGTCGGGATTGAGCATCTTAAAGTGATCCAGTCGGCAGGCGCGCAGTATCTGCAAAAAGCGATCCCCGATCTGTTTGTCGATCTCTCCACCGTCGGCGAAGGTTATGCCGCCGATCATCTGGCGCGTCTGATGGAGCAGGAGGGCATCAGCCGCTATTTAGTTTCGGTAGGCGGCGCGCTGGTGAGCAGGGGCACCAATCCCGAAGGCCGCGCCTGGCGGGTGGCTATCCAGCAGCCGACGGACCGGGAAAACGCCGTCGCAGCGGTGGTGGATATTAACGGCCACGGCATCAGTACCGCCGGGAGCTATCGCAACTACTACGAGCTGGACGGCAAGCGCCTGTCGCATGTGATTGACCCGGCCACCGGGCATCCAATCCAGCATACGCTGGTCTCTGCCACGGTGATCGCCCCCACGGCGCTGGAAGCCGATGGCTGGGACACCGGGCTGATGGTGCTGGGGCCGGAAAAGGCCAAAGCGCTGGCGCTGGAGCAAAAACTGGCGGTATATCTGATTGTCAAAGAGCCGAAGGGCTTTTCCACCTGGATGTCGCCGCAGTTTGCAACCTTCCTGCTGACGCAGAAAAATTAAAAAGCAAGAAACTGAGTTTTTTGGCGCAGCCCTGCTGGCAGAGTAGGGCTACCTTTAAAGAGGAGCGAGCCATGAAACAGCACACTTATCACACCGACGACGCACGCTGGCAGGCGGTGGAAAGCCGCGATGCGCAGGCCGATGAGCAGTTCGTGTTCGGCGTTATCACCACCGGAATTTTCTGCCGTCCGTCGTGCCGGGCGCGCCATCCTCTGCGCCAGAATGTCCGCTTTTATCAAAGCGCCGAAGCCGCCCGGGCGGCGGGCTTTCGTGCCTGCAAGCGCTGCCAGCCGGATAAAGCGCCACTGCGCCAACAGCGCGTCGAGCTTATCCGCAAAGCCTGCGAATTGCTGGACGCCAGCGAAGAGACCCTCACCCTCGAGGCTCTGGCGCAGGAAATGGCCATGAGCCCGTACCATTTTCATCGTCTGTTCAAATCGGTCACCGGGCTGACGCCCCGGGCCTGGCAAACCGCCCGGCGCAATCAGCGGCTGCGCGATGCCTTAACGCAGGGTGAAGCGGTCACGTCCGCGCTGTATCAGGCGGGATTTGCCTCGGGCAGCAGCTTTTATCGCGACGCCGACGGCATGCTGGGTATGACGGCGAAACAGTACCGCAGCGGCGGTAAACAGCTCAGCCTGCGCTATGCCATGGTGGATTGCCACGTTGGACGCTGCCTGGTGGCGCAAAGCCCGCGCGGGATCTGCGCGGTGCTGTTAGGCGATGACGACGCAGAGCTTGAAGCCCAGCTGGCCGGATTGTTTCCGCTGGCTGAACGCCATCTGGCGCAGGACGATTTTAGCGATATCCTTGAAAAGGTGGTGGCCTGCATTCGCGCGCCGGAAACCTGCCTTGACCTGCCGCTGGATTTCCAGGGGACCCTGTTTCAGCAACAGGTGTGGGAAGCGCTACGCACCATTCCGTCCGGGGAGACCGTCAGCTACCAGACGCTGGCGGCGAAAGTGGGCAAACCCAACGCGGTGCGCGCCGTGGCCAGCGCCTGCGGAGCCAACCGGTTGGCGATTATCGTGCCCTGTCACCGGGTGATCCGCCAGGATGGGCAACTTTCCGGCTACCGCTGGGGCGTGGCGCGCAAAGCCGCGCTGCTGCAACATGAAGCCAACAAGGAGACCTGATGCTCGATCTGTTTGCCGAAGATGAACCCTGGCAGGAGCCGCTGGCGCCCGGCGCGGTGATACTACGTCGCTTCGCCCGTCAGGACAGCCCGCAACTGATGGCGGCGATCCACGAGGTTACCGCCCGGTCGCCGTTTCGCCATATGGTCACACCCGGCGGTTACACCATGTCGGTGGCGATGACCAACTGCGGCACGTTAGGCTGGACCACCGACCGGCGCGGCTATCTGTATGCGCCTGTCGATCCGCAAACCGGTAACCCGTGGCCTGCCATGCCGGAAAGCTTTCAACGCCTGTGCGATGCGGCGTCCCGCGCGGCGGGCTACCCGGACTTTGCGCCCGACGCCTGCCTGATCAACCGCTATCAGCCGGGGGCCAAACTGTCGCTGCATCAGGATAAAGACGAACCCAACCTGGCGGCGCCGATAGTGTCTGTTTCGCTGGGATTACCGGCGGTATTTCAGTTCGGCGGCCTGACCCGCAGCGCGCCGTTACAGCGCTTAATGCTGGAGCACGGCGACGTAGTGGTGTGGGGCGGCCCGTCGCGCCTGTTTTACCACGGCATTCAACCGCTGAAAGATGGCGAACATCCCCTCACCGGCGGCTATCGTTACAACTTAACTTTCCGGGCCGCAGGGCATTACGAATAAAAATAAGAATTATTCTTGCCGTCGTCCGCCAGCCGTTTACACTGCATGCCTGATTGATTTTCTGCTGTGGATTGCTGCTATTTATGGAACTCCTGCTGGTCGTCTGGCGTCAGTATCGCTGGCCTTTTTTGTCGGTAATGGCGTTGAGCCTTGCCAGTGCCGCGCTGGGCATTGGCCTCATTGCCTTTATAAACCAACGTTTAATCGAAAACGTCGATATCTCCCTGGCGGTATTGCCTGAGTTTCTCGGCCTGTTGCTGCTGCTGATGGCGGTAACGCTGGCATCGCAACTGGCGCTGACCACCCTCGGCCACCATTTTGTCTTTCGTCTGCGCGGCGAATTTATCAAACGTATTCTTGATACCCCGGTGGAGCGGGTAGAGCAGCTCGGCAGCGCGTCGCTGCTGGCGGGGCTGACCAGCGATATCCGTAATATCACCATCGCCTTTGTGCGGTTGCCGGAACTGGTGCAGGGCATCATTCTGGCGATTGGTTGCGCCTGGTATCTGGCGGTGCTGTCGCCGAAAATGCTGGTCGTCACCACTGTTTGGGTGGCCATCACCATCTGGGGCGGCTTTGTGCTGGTGGCGCGGGTTTACCGCCATCTGGCGATCCTGCGTGAAACCGAAGATAAACTGTACAACAACTACCAGACCGTGCTGGAAGGGCGCAAAGAGTTGGCCCTGAACCGCGAGCGGGCGGAGTATATCTTCGATAAGGTCTACCAGCCGGATGCCAAAGCGTATCGTCACCACATCGTGCGTGCAGATACCTTCCACCTGAGCGCGGTGAACTGGTCGAACATTATGATGCTGGGCGCGATTGGCCTGGTGTTCTGGATGGCGAACAGCCTCGGCTGGGCGGATACCAACGTGGCGGCGACCTTTTCCCTGACGCTGCTGTTTTTGCGTACTCCGCTGCTGTCGGCCGTTGGGGCGCTGCCCACTTTGCTGACCGCCCAGGTGGCGTTTAATAAGCTCAACAAGTTTCATCTCGCGCCGTACCAGCCAGAATTCGCCCATCCGCAGCCGCGCGCGCCGTGGCAGACCCTGGAACTGCGCAATGTGGAATTCCGCTACGGCGATAACTCGTTTGCCGTGGGGCCGATTAACCTGACGATTCATCGCGGCGAATTGCTGTTCCTGATCGGCGGCAACGGCAGCGGCAAATCCACCCTGGCGATGCTGCTTACCGGGCTGTATCAGCCGGTGTCCGGCGAGATCCTGCTGGATGGCCAGCCAATCAGCGCCAACAACATGGATGAATACCGCAAACACTTCTCGGCGGTGTTCACCGACGTCTGGCTGTTCGACCAACTGCTCGGCCCCCAGGGCCAGGCCGCCAGGCCTGAACTGGTGGAGCAGTGGCTGGAACGCCTGAAAATGTCCTCCAAACTGGAGCTGGATAACGGCAAGATCCTTAACCTGAAGCTGTCCAAAGGCCAGAAAAAGCGCGTGGCGCTGCTGCTGGCGCTGGCGGAAGAGCGCGATATTATCCTGCTGGACGAGTGGGCCGCCGATCAGGACCCGCACTTCCGCCGTGATTTTTATCAGGTGCTGCTGCCGCTGATGCAGCAAATGGGTAAAACCATTTTCGCCATCAGCCATGACGATCACTACTTTATCCACGCCGACCGGTTGCTGGAAATGCGCAACGGGCAGTTGAGCGAACTGACCGGCGACGAGCGCGACAGCGCCAGCCGCGACGCGGTCGCCCGTACCGGCAGCTAAGCCGTTAAAACCAGCATGGGTATCCGATGCTGGTTTTTTTTATCCGCTCGCCCGCCTCGTTGAGTAAAATTTACCAGGCACCCGCTATGCTTAACAGAACTCAAACAGACGAAGGGCGGGATAGCCCTGTTGATATTTCTTTTCATGGAATGCGCGACTTATGGTTTCCATCACCCCGTATAACGTAAAACAGCGCGCCGAAGACCGGCTGCAAATTCTCAAGCTGCTGGCGACGGACAAAGCGGTTACCCAGGGCATTCTTGGCAAACTCGCGCCGGGGCATCATGACGCCGAGCAGGTGCTTGAGGCCATTGATGACATTGCCCTGCGGGTACAGCGCCTGCCCGCGCCGGATCTCGCCGATACCCTGGAATCGCTGCCCTCGGAAGAGCGCCACGCCATCTGGCGGCTGGTGGGCGATGAAAAGCGCGGCCACGTGCTGCTCGAAGCCTCGGATAACGTCTGGGACGATCTGATCGACGAGATGAGCGATCAGGCGCTGATCGCCGCCATCAGCACCCTGGATATTGACGAACAGATTTATATCGCTCAACACCTGCCGCGTAATCTGACGGGCCGGCTGCTGGCCTCGCTCCCGGCCCGCGAACGCGCCCGGGCGCGCCAGATGCTGATGTACGACAAAAACAGCGTCGGCGCGATCATGGAATTCGAGGTGATCACCGTGCGCCCGGAGATCACCCTGGCGACGGTGCAGCGCTACCTGCGCCGTCTGCGCAAAATGCCGCACAACACCGATAAGCTGTTTGTGGTGAACCGGGATAATACGCTGATTGGCGAGCTGGAGCTGACCACCATTTTGCTTAACCCGCAGCAGGCGGTGGTGTGCGACGTGATGGACGCCAACCCGGTGATCCTGACGCCGGAATTTCGCGATGAAGAGGCGGCGCGTATTTTCGAACGCGACAACCTGGTCAGCGCCGCCGTGGTGAACGAGCGGGGCAGGTTAATAGGCCGTCTGACCATTGATGAGATCGTTGACGTGGTGTACGAAGAGACCGATAACGATCTGCGTCGTATGGGGGGCTTAAGCGCCGAAGAAGATGTGTTCGCGCCGGTAGCCAAAGCGGTAAAAAACCGCTGGGCGTGGCTGGCTATCAACCTGTGTACCGCGTTTATCGCCTCAAGGGTGATCGACGGATTTGAACACACCATCGCGCAACTGGTGGCGCTGGCGTCGCTGATGCCGATTGTGGCGGGCATCGGCGGCAACACCGGCAACCAGACCATTACCATGATTGTGCGCGCCCTGGCGCTGGGGCAAATCCAGCCGGGCAATATTCACTTCCTGATGCTGCGCGAAATTGGCGTAGCGCTGATTAACGGGCTGGTATGGGGCGGCATTATGGGCGGCGTCACCTGGTGGCTGTATGACGACCGGGCGCTGGGCGGGGTGATGACCCTGGCGATGATGCTCAACCTGCTGGTGGCGGCGATCATGGGCGTGCTGATCCCGATGATCATGACCCGCTTAGGGCGCGACCCGGCCATTGGCTCCAGCGTGATGATCACCGCGATCACCGATACTGGCGGGTTCTTTATTTTCCTCGGACTGGCGACGCTGTTTTTGCTGTAAAAAAGGGCCGCATCGGCGGCCCTGGGCGTTATTCCGCTAATGACGCAACTGTTTGCTGCGCCAGTTGCGCGGCCAGCATGGCTTCCAGCTTTTCCTGATCTTGCGCGAACAGGCGAATGCCTTCCGCCAGTTTATCCACCGCCATGGCATCCTGGTGGTGCTGCCAGTAAAACTCGGCTTCGCTAATCGGCGACGGACGGTTTTCTGCCGGTACATCGGCGCTCAGTTTCACATCCACCTTGCCTTCCCGCGATGCCAGCTCGCTTAACAGGGCCGGGGAAATAGTCAGGCGATCGCATCCGGCTAACGCCAGCACCTGCTCGGTTTTACGGAAGCTGGCGCCCATAATCACCGTCGGGTAACGGTGCGCTTTGTAGTAATGGTAGATATCACGCACCGATACCACGCCCGGATCGCTTTCCGCCTGATAATTTTCCTGCGGCTGATGCTGCTGATACCAGTCGTAAATCCGCCCGACGAACGGTGAAATCAAATACACCCCCGCTTCGGCGCAGGCGCGGGCCTGGGCAAATGAGAACAGCAGCGTCAGGTTGCAGTTGATCCCTTCGTTTTCCAGCTCTTCGGCGGCGCGAATGCCCTGCCAGGTGGCGGCGAGCTTAATCAGAATCCGTGATTTATCGATGCCCTGCTGCTGGTACAGGCGGATCAGCTTGCGCGCTTTGGCGACGCACAGCCCACGGTCGAAAGAGAGGCGCGCGTCCACTTCGGTAGAGACGCGGCCCGGCACATGCTTAAGCAGCTCCAGGCCGATATTCACCGCCAGTTTGTCGCTGGCGTTGATGATTTGCGTTTCACGGCTGCCGCCCTGTGTGATGGCATAATGAAGCGCATCGTCGATCAGCGGCTGATAGTGAGGAATGGCCGCCGCCTTGAGGATCAGCGACGGATTGGTGGTGGCGTCCTGCGGTTTAAAACGGCGAACGGCCTCGATGTCGCCGCTGTCCGCCACCACGGTAGTGATACGTTTGAGTTCATCTAACTGACTCATGATCTTGATCCTTTCAGAACACAGAGGTTAAGCGGCAGCCGGTAATTACGCAGACTTGCCCTGATTCTCGTAATACGTGATTTTTTCGACTTTCGGCGCAGAGCGCCCGCCTTCGAATTCCGACGCCAGCCACACGTCAACAATGTTTTTCGCCAGCTCAGGGCCGATTACGCGTGCGCCAAGGGTCATCACCTGCGCATCGTTGCTTTTACGCGCGCGTTCGGCGGAATAGGTGTCGTGGCACTGGGCGGCGCGCACGCCGGGAACTTTATTGGCGACAATGGCCATGCCAATACCGGTGCCGCACAGCAAAATACCGCGCGGATACGTCCCGTCGCCAATAGCGCTGGCCAGGTTGAAAGCGATATCCGGGTAGATCAGCGCGTTGTTGTCAACGTCATGGCTGAAGTCGACAACTTCAATACCTTTCGACTGCAAATGGGACTTCACCAGATTCTTCAGCTCCGTCGCTGCATTATCAGCACCAATCGCAATAGTTAACATAGTGGTTTCCTCACATCAGGGTACAGGGGAAGTTTTGATGTTCAAATGAACGCTTTCTATTCATCTGAACAAATTCTGTCTGGATAAAAAGTAGCTTTTATTAAACATAAGTTCAATACATTTTCATATGAACAGTGAAAATTGGCCTTTGCTACCCATTTTTAGGGTGAAAAGGCCCCCGCACCGCTGATGAGAGACATTTTGAGGGCGATCACAATTTCATTTGATGCTCATATGCACAAATCTTATGAGCTGTTAATGTTCATTTGTCATGTAGCGAAAATGTGAATAGGAAACGACATTAGGTATGGAACGGGGCTTATCCATAATCGCGGTTTATAGACAACACCTTTATTCCTCTGATCCCACCGGTAACCCGATTTACCCGGAAGGAGAGACACTGTGACCAGCACTCATCAAAACGTCGCGACTGATGTAGAAAAGTCAGCCATTCGTAAGATCTCGATTCGTCTTGTGCCATTTGTTGCTCTGATGTTCTTTATTAACTTCCTCGACAGGACGGCCATCTCCTTTGCGGGCCCTAACGGCATGATGGATGACCTGGGCATCCAGGTCGCGCAGTTCGGCCTGGCCTCCGGGATTTTCTTTATCGGCTATATCCTGCTGGAAGTGCCCAGCAACCTGGCGCTGCACCGCTACGGCGCGCGTCGCTGGCTGGCGCGTATCATGGTTTCCTGGGGTATTGTTTCACTGTTATTTACCTGGGTGAGTAATGTCGAAGGGCTGTATATCCTGCGCCTGCTGCTCGGCGTGGCGGAAGCGGGCTTCTTCCCCGGGGCGATCTTCTTCTTAAGCGCCTGGGTTCCGGCGCGTCACCGCAGCAAAATTCTGGCGCTGTTTTATCTGGCGCAGCCGCTGACTGTGGTGTTCGGCGCGCCGCTGGCGGCCTGGTTTATCAATCAGCACGGTCTGTTCGGGCTGGAAGGCTGGCGCGTGATGTTCCTTGGCGTGTCGGTGCCGGCGATTGTGGTGGGCATCATCGCCTGGTTCTATCTGATCGATAAGCCGAACGACGCCAAATGGCTGACGTCGCAGGAGAAAGCGTGGCTTAACAGCGAGCTGGCGCGTGAAGACGCCCAGAAATCCAGCGCCGCTAACCACAGCCTGCGCTCGGCGATGTCCAACGCCCGCGTCTGGGTGCTGTGCCTGATCTACTTCGGCTTCGTGTACGGCCTGTATGCGCTGGCGTTCTTCCTGCCGACCATCATCGGCGGCTTCCAGAGCCAGTTTAACGTCACCTTCGGCGTGATGCAGAAAGGGTTGATCACCGGCGCGCCGTACCTGGTGGCAGCTATCGTGATGTTCTTCTGGTCGCGTGATGTCTCGCGTCGCGGCTGCAAAACCTGGCATATCGCCATTCCCGCCCTGGTCGGCGCGATCTCCGTGCCTACCGCGCTGTATATGGAAACGCCGTTAGCCACCATGGTGGTGATCTCATTAACCGCCAGCGCTATCTTCGCGGCTCTGCCGAACTTCTGGACCTTACCGACCCAGTTCCTGTCGGGTGCCTCTGCGGCAGCGGCGGTGGCGTTAATCAATACCCTCGGCAACGTGGCCGGGTTCTCGGCGGGCTACATTACCGGCGCGCTGCATGACGCCACGCACAGTTATCTGGTGCCGATGATGGTAGTCGGCGGATTTATGCTGCTGTCGGCCATTATGATGTTGGTGTTAAGCCGCATTCCCCACAGCAAACCCGCCGCTGATGTGAAGATGAAACGAGCAGGAGAGCACTAATATGACATGGCTATTTAATAATCCCTCCGAATTCGCCAAAGAGATGGTGGCTGGCTTCGTCAGCGCCAACGCTGAAATCGTGCGGCAGGTGCCGGGCGGGGTTATTCGTAATACCCAAAGTCAGCCAGGGACGGTGGCGATTGTCATCGGCGGCGGCTCGGGCCACTACCCGGCATTCGCCGGGCTGGTGGGACAGGGGCTGGCGCACGGCGCGGCGATGGGCAACCTGTTCGCCTCGCCGTCGGCCCAGCAGATTTGCTCGGTGGCGAAAGCCGCCAATAACGGCGCGGGCGTACTGTTAGCATTCGGTAACTACGCGGGCGATGTGCTGCACTTTGGCCTGGCCCGGGAACGGCTGATTGCCGAAGGCATCCCGTGCGAGCTGATCGCCGTGACCGATGACATCACCAGCGCCGGGCAAAACGAGATTGAAAAACGCCGCGGCGTGGCGGGGGATTTAGTGGTGTTTAAAGCCGCCGCCGCCGCCGCCGAACAGGGCGCGTCGTTGCAGGAGGTGCTTGCCATCGCCAAACGCGCAAACGATCGCACCCGCACCATCGGCGTGGCGTTTTCCGGCTGTACCTTGCCGGGGGCTGAACATCCGCTGTTTACCGTGCCGGAAGGACAGATGGGCTTCGGGATGGGTATCCACGGCGAGCCGGGCATCCGCGAAATGGCGGTGCCGGGGGCCAGCCAACTGGCGGATATGCTGGTGGAACAGTTGCTCAACGATTTACCGCCCGGCGTTAGCGTCAAGGGCGCACGCGTCGGGGCGATCCTTAACGGCCTCGGCTCGGTGAAATATGAAGAGCTGTTCGTGGTGTGGCACGGCGTTCAGCAGCGCTTGAGTGAACAGGGCGTGGTGTTGGCTGATGTGCAGGTAGGCGAATTCGTCACCAGCTTCGATATGGCGGGGCTGTCGCTGACTCTCGCCTGGTTTACCGAAGAGCTGGAAGCGCTGTGGCTGGCGCCAGCCTACAGCCCGGCCTTTAAACGCGGCTCGGTGCTTACCGCGCAGCCGCGGCAGGCCAGCGACAGCGGCGAATGCCAGCAGGACAGGGTGTCAGAAGCCTCTGACGCCTCCCGTGACGCCGCCGTACGCGTGGTCGCGATGGTGGATGCGCTGGCCGACGTGGTGATCCAGAACGTGGACGAGTTAGGCCGTATCGACGCCATCGCCGGGGATGGCGACCACGGTATCGGTATGGAGCGCGGCGTACGCGCGGCGCGGGACAGCGCCCATCGCTGCCTGGCGCTGGGCGCTGGCGCAGGTACGGTTTTACAGCAGGCCGCCGACGCCTGGGCCGACCAGGCTGGCGGCACCTCCGGCGCAATCTGGGGTGTGATTTTAAATACCATCGGCACCGGCATCGGCAATCAACAGCGCCCGGATGCGCAGGCCGTTGCCCGGGCGGTAAACGACGCCGCTCACGGCGTGATGCATTTCGGCAAAGCCAAACCTGGCGATAAAACCCTGGTGGATGTGCTGCTGCCGTTTAGCGAAGCGCTGCTTGAAGAGGTGAATAAAGGCTTACCGCTGGCTCAGGCCTGGAATAACGCTGCCCGCCACGCCGAGCAGTGCGCCAAAGAGACCGCGCAACTGCTGCCGAAAATGGGCCGCGCCCGTCCGCTGGCGGAGCGCAGTCTGGGCACGCCCGACGCTGGCGCGGTTTCGCTGGCGATGATCGTCACGGCGGTGGGCCACTGCTTTAGCTGCGTCCCGGATAACGCAAAAGAGGGGGCGGTATGTCAGTAAAACTGACGCTTGGCGTGAGCCTGAAGATGTATTTCGGCTATCAGCAAACTCTCGACTGGAGCCGCCAGGTGGCGGACATCGTGCGCCAGCATCCGTTGCTCAGCGCCTGCCCGCAGGCCACGCTGTTTACCTTCCCGTCGGCGCCGGCGATTGCAGGCACGCTGCGCGTGTTCGACGGCACCGCCATGCAGGTTGGGGCGCAAAATATCGCGCCTGCCGAACCCGGCGCGTGGACTGGCGAAACCAGCGCGGCCATGGTCAGCGAGATGGGCGGGAAGTTTGTTGAAATCGGCCACGCCGAACGTCGCCGTCATTTTCATGAGGATGAGGCGGTGATTTGCCGCAAAGTCCAGTTAGCGCTGGAGAATGGCTTAACGCCGGTGATCTGCATCGGCGAACCAGAAAAAATGGCCATCGACAGCGCCACCGCTTTCGCGATTCAGGAAGCGGACCAGATTATTCAATTTTTGCATCAACACGCCCTCACCGGGGATTTGATTTTTGCCTGGGAGCCGCAGTGGGCCATCGGCGCGCCGCAACCGGCTTCCCCCGAATACATTCAGGCCGTGTGCGCAGGGCTGCGGGCGCATCTGCTGGCGCTACCGGGCGACCACCGCGTCATCTACGGCGGCAGCGCCGGGCCGGGGCTGCTGACCCAGCTGTGGCCGCATGTCGACGGGCTGTTTCTGGGGCGCTTTGCCCATCAGCCCGCCGCGATGCAGGCGATCCTCGATGAAGCCCACACCCTGTTAACCCACGCCGAAAATAAGGAGCACGCATGAAACTCGGACTCAGTACTTACGCTTATTTCTGGCAACTGTCAGAAAAAGCGCCAAAACCGATGAGCCTGTTTGCGGCCATCGACGACAGCGCGCGGCTTGGCGCGACGGTGTTCCAGATTTGCGATTACCCGCAAATCACCGACTGGTCATCCAGCGAACGGGCGCGCCTGGCCCAACATGCCGCGCGGGCGGGCATCACGCTCGAACTGGGCACCAAAGGCGTGACGCCTGCGCATCTGCAACGCTACCTGGCGATTGCGGGCGAGCTGGATTGCGCGCTGTTGCGCACCATGATCTACAGCCCTGACCACCGCCCGACGCTCAGTGAAGCCCAGCGCAGCGTGGAAAGCGTGCTGCCGGCGTTTGAAAACCAGGGCGTGGCAATCTGTCTGGAAACCTACGAACAGGTGCCCACCGATGACAACATCGCGCTGGTGAAAGCGATTAACTCGGGGCTGGTCGGCATTTGCCTCGACCCGGCTAACTGTGTCGCCAGCCTGGAGTCGCCAGTGGACGTGGTGGCGAAAACCGCGCCGTACGTGCTGAACTGGCACGTCAAAGATTTTGCTTTCTCGCGCCGCGACGGCTGGGTGGGCTTTACTCTTGCGGGCGCGAAGCTCGGCGAAGGCCTGCTGCGCTACGACGAGATTTACCAGCACATCGAGCCGCAAACCCGCGGCATTAACCAGATTATTGAGCACTGGTTGCCCTGGCAGGGCGACGGCGAAAGTTCCTGCCGCGTCGAAGCGGCCTGGACTGAACACAACATGAAGTATCTGCTTGATAAACAAACCTCCAATCATTCTTCAACGATATCCAGGGAGTCACATCATGTCTACTGAATTGAAAACTATTACCGTAATCGGTGCGGGCGGCAAAATGGGGATGCGTATTTCGGCGAATTTCCAGAAAAGCGATTATCACGTGTTTTATTGCGAAAACTCGCCTGCCGCGCAGCAACAGGTTACTGACAAGGGTCGCGAGCTGTCCGACGCGCAGTCTGTGGTGCCGGTGAGCGATGTGGTGATCCTGGCGGTGCCGGATATTGTGCTGGGTAAAGTGTCTGAAGCTGTGGTACCGCAGATGAAACCCGGCGCGGTACTGCTGACCCTCGACCCGGCGGCGGCCTACGCAAATCTCATCGCCCAGCGCGACGGCATTGAGTACGCGGTGGCGCACCCGTGCCATCCCTCGGTGTTCCTCCAGCGTTACACCAAAGAAGAGCACGCCGATGCGTTTGGCGGCGTGGCGGCGGTGCAACACGTGGCGGCCTCTTATGAAACCGGCAGCGACGCGCAAAAAGCCGAACTGAGCAAGGTGATCAGCTGCATGTACGGCCCGGTAGAGCAGGTGCACTGGGTGACGGTGAAACAGCTGGCGTACCTGGAACCGACGCTGGTGGAAACCGTGGCCTGCATGGTCGGCGCGTTTATGAAAGAAGCGCTGGATGAAACCGTCAAGCACAGCGGCGTGCCGGAAGAGGCGGCGAAAGCGATGCTGTATGGCCATATCCAGATTGCCCTGGCCGTGGCGTTCCGCGCCACCAACCCGTTCTCCGACGCCTGCATGATCGCCATGGAGTATGGCCGTGAGAAAATCGTTAAGCCGGACTGGAAAGTGATCTTTGAAGAGCAGGAACTGGATAAAGTGATTGCCCGGATGCTGAAAATCGATAGCATCAAGCGTTAATCAACAGGCTCTGCCGCAATTTGCGCGGCAGAGCATAGTTTTCGGCATAATGTTTTAGATTTGGTACAATTTGCGGCTATCGTAAGAGAATTAATCACTTCCCCCTCAATGGAGAACGCGCCTCGCATGGACAAATCCAGCCAGAGCCAGGATTTTGAACTACTCACCGAGATCGCTATTGCCTACTACTGCGATGAGGTGACTCAGGAAGAGATCGCCAATCGTTTTGGTTTTTCCCGCATCAAAGTTGGACGCCTGCTTAAGCGCGCCAAAGAAGAGGGCATTGTTGAAATCAATGTTCGCTACCATCCGGTGTTCAGCACCCAGCTTGAAAAGCAAATGCAGGAGCGCTTCCCGATAAGCCGCGCGTTAATCGCCCTCGACCATAATGATGAAGACGAACAGCGTCGCCAGGTGGCTGCCCTGGTATCCGGTTATCTTGCTAATAACCTGCGTGACAATATGGTGGTGACCGTCGGCCAGGGCCGCAATGTGGCGGCGGTGGCGGAATATACCAGCCCGATTCAGGCCAAAGATTGCCGCTTTATTTGCGGGATCGGCGGCACGCACCGTACCGGTGACGTGATTAACGCTGACCACATCAGCCGCCTGCTGGCGAAAAAATTCGGCGGCAGCAGCGAGTCGCTGTACGCGCCCGCCTATGTGGAAAACCCGGAACTGAAAGCCGCGCTGATGCGCAACGGCACCATTAAAGAGACCCTCGATCGCGCCCGCAAGGCGGACATTGCGCTGGTGGGCATCGGCGATATGAACGAGAACAGCTATATGGTCAAGCTGGGCTGGTTCACTCCCCAGGAGATTAACGACGCCAGCCTGCACCAGGGCGTGACCGGGGATATCGCGGGATATGACTTCTTCAACGCCCAGGGAAAACACGTTAATACCGTAATGGACGACCGGGTTATCGGCCTGAGCGTGGAAGAGCTGCGCCAGATCCCCTGCGTGATTGCGATTGCGTCGGAGAACACCAAGGCGATGTCGATTATGGGCGCTTTGCGCACCGGGGCGATTGATATTATTGCCACCAGCGCGCGCAATATCCGCACGATTTTGAGTATGACGCAGTAAGCGCTGCGCTTAACACCAGGGAGCCTTGCGGCTCCCTTTGGGTTTTAGAACAGTACCGAGTAATTTACGCCAAACGTCCGTCCGCGACCCTTATAGGTGTACAGATCGGCAGCACCGTAAGTTGGGCTGTACAGCCCCGGTGCGCGCTGCCCCCAGGTGGTGGTGTAGTCTTCGTCCAGCAGGTTCTCGACGCTGAAGCTCACTTTACCCACCGGCAGGTTATAGCTGCTCAGCAAATCAATGGTGTTATAACCGTCGATTTTCTTCCCGGCGCTGTCGGTCAGGTCGAAGGTTTGCTGGGTCTGCACGCGCAGGCTCCAGTCACCCGGTGCCCAGCCCACATACGCGGTGGCTTTAGACGGGCTGGCGGCGTCAACAGTGAGTTTTTCCCACTTGCCGTCCTGTTTGGTTTCCGACTTGATCACGTTAAAGGTCGCGCCGGTGCTCCAGTCGCTGTCGGCAAAGAAGTAATCCACTGCGCCTTCAAGACCGTAAATACGACGTTTGTCATCGTCGAGATTAATGGTCATATCAGTTTTGTTGATGGAAATCGTTTTGTCAGACAGAGAATAGTAGGCCGCCAACTGGGTACGCAGATTATCCCCGGTATAGCGCCAGCCAAGCTCATAGGCGTTCACTTTGATGCCGTCCAGCGTGGAGTCGTTAACGTTAACGCTGTTCAGCAACTGGTAGTGACCGTTGTTCAGACGGTATGTGCCGGAACCGTAATACTTCGCCAGATCCGGGATTTCAAAACCCTGGGAGAAGTTAAACCAGGTTTGCTGGCGTTCGGTCAGGTGCGCCAGCAGACCGGCGTTAAACAGGAAGTTGTTGTAATCGGTTTTGCCGCCTGGCACTGCGTCGGCGGAGGTTGCCGCGCCAGTGGCAATCGCCTGCTGCTGGGCGTAGCCGACGAAATCATCCACTTTGTTTTCAGTGTGTTGGTAGCGTACGCCGCCGCTCAGGGTAAAGATGTCGTTAATGTCATAGCTGGTTTGCAGGAACGGCGCGAGGTTGGTGATGCTGTAGCTCGGGTAGCGCCCCACGTTGTAGCTGTTATCCAGCGTCATCCCGCCGGACTGCTGGGCTTTCGCCAGGTCGAAGAACTGCTGGTTGGCGTCGAAAGCTTCATGTTCAGCATCCACGCCGTAAGTCAGGTTCAGGCTATCAAACAGCGTGCTGTTGAGCGTCAGCTTGCCGCCATAAAAATCGGTTTTCTGCTGGGAGGCGCCAATGCTGGTGACGCCGGTACGGCCCAGCGTCGGGAACGGATAAAAGGTCAGCGATTCATCACGGTAATAAATCTGCGCTACCAGGTCCTGACCCCAAAAATCGGTGTTGGAATATTGCAGGTTAATTAAGTGACGTTCAGTGGCCGGGATACGATCGGAATCGAGATTGCTGGCGTTATAGGCATTGCCCTGGCCGGTAACGGCAGAGAAGTTACGGCCCAGATACAGACCGTGATCGCCATCCGCCTGGCTTTTGTAGTACTGCGTGGTGAGCTGGAGCTGCTGGGTATCACTGATATTGATCGTCCCGGTACCCATGACGTCAAGACGGTCAGAATACTGTAAGCCAGTCTGGGTATTATCGATAATGACTTCATCGCCGTTACCGTCATACCAGCCGCCAAAACGCTGATACGAAACCGACATGCGGCCCGATGCGTTATCGTTACCGCCGCTTACTGCCGCCGCGACGTTTTCATCGTGGTCGTTATGGCTGTTAAAACCGCTTTTACCGCCCAGTTGCAGTTCCACTTCCTGCTCCGGCTGGCCTTTTTTGGTTACGATATTAATCAACCCGCCGGTACTGCCGCCGCCGTACAGCGACGTTGCGCCAGAGATGACCTCGATTCGCTCAATATTAAACGGATCGATGGCATCCAACTGGCGGCTGTCGGTACGGGATGAATTGAGGCGCACGCCGTCTACCATCACCATCATCGAACGGCCACGCATATTCATGCCGTAGTTGGTGCGCCCCTGGCTGCTGACGTCCATCCCCGGAATGAGCTGAGCGAGGATCTCTTTGATCTCTTTGCCGCCCTGCATCTGCTGTTCGATTTCCTGCTTTTCAATCACCCAGGTGGTTTGCGCCATATCGGTGGCGCTGCGGTGCGCGCGGTTAGCGGACACCACCAGGGTATCGTCCTGGGTATCAGCAGCGAGAGCAGGGGTAGAGAGCATGGCAAGCAGCACGGGGTTCAGCACCCAGCGGGTACGGCGGTTGGCAATCATTAGTTGTTATTCCATTAAGTTAGGTGCTTTGCCCCGATAAAAGACGCAGCACAATCAGTTGCAGACGTTTTTGAATTGGTAATTATTCTCATAATGATATTTATTACATTTACAAAGACAAGCGTTTTTGCAATATTTGCTTGCAAATCTTCATCAATATTTCCTTATTTATTGAAGGGTTTACAGCCCGCTCATCTGTTCTGCAAGGATCCATTGCTATGGCCGCCAGCTATCGACTCTTTGACCTCACCTTGAAATCGCGTCATCAGATCACGCCATCGCTGCTGCGCTGCGTGTTTACCGGCGACGAGATAGCGCAGATGAAGCATGAAGCGCCGGACCAGCGCATCAAACTGCTGTTCAGCGAAAACGGCGCGTTGGGGCAGGGGTTAGGGAAGGGGGATAACTGGTATCAGGATTATCTGGCTCTGCCGAAAGAGACCCGGCCAGTGATGCGTACCTATACGTTGCGGGCGTTGCGCCGTGACGCGCGGGAAATGGACGTTGAATTTGTTTTGCACGGGGAAAACGGTCCGGCATCGCGCTGGGCCACTCACGCTACGCCCGGCGAGCGACTGCTGGTGGTTGCGCCTGACGCGGCGTTTAACGGCGACAGCGGCGGCTACGAGTGGCTGCCGCCTGACACTCTTAATCAGGCACTGCTGATCGCTGACGAAACCGCGCTGCCTGCCGTAATGGGCATTCTTGAACAGCTGGCGAAATCCGCGCATCCGCCAGAGGTTCAGGCGTTTATCGAAGTACCGCATGAAAGCGACATTCACGACGTCAGCGCGTTTGGTTTCGCTCGCGTACACTGGATTGCGCGTGAGTCCGATCGCTATGGCGAAGCGCTACTGGATGAAGTCAAAGCGGCGGTAGATATACCCGCATACGCGCAATGCCAGGCGCAATCGCTGGCCTCCAGCAGCCTACTGGAAGACGACATCTGGGAGCGCGCCGCAGGTAAAAAACCGTTCTATGCCTGGGTGGCCGGGGAGTCCTCCACCATGAAAAACCTGCGCCGCTATCTCACCGGCGAGCGTCATCTCGACCGGGCCTGCGTAAACTTTATGGCGTACTGGAGCCATAAGTAGCGCTATTCCTCCAGCGGCGCGATCAACTCCGCTCCCTGGTTTCTGATATCCCCGACGCTGCGCGTCACCGGATGCCAGCTAAAATCGCCAGCCGGAACCGCGCCGTCTTTGGCTATCGCTTCTGCTTCTGTGCCGCCGATATCCTGGCTCATCCACGCCAGCGCCGCTTCGGGTGTCAGAACCAGAGGGCGACGGTCATGGATATCAATCAGGCCCTTATCCGCGGCAGCGGTAACGATCAGAAAGCCTTCATTTTCATCGCCGCGCTCAAACGGCGTGCTGCCAATGGCCGCGAAAAACAGCGGTTTGCCGTCCTGACGATAGATAAAATACGGCTGCTTTTTATCGCCTTCTTTTTTCCATTCAAACCAGCCGTCGGCGAAAACAATCGCCCGTCCATGCTGCCATAGCGGCTTAAACATCCGGCTGGAGGCGGCGGTTTCCACGCGCGCATTGATCAGCGGCGGTTTATCCCACCAGCCTGGCGCGTAGCCCCAATGGACGGGATCGAGATGCAGTTGCGCCTCGCGCTCGTTTAACAGCAGCACTTTAGTGCCGGGCGCGACGTTATAGCGGCCAATGGGTTCAGGATCGTAGGGAATATCGCGTTCTAATTCTTCAGCCAGCTCGCTAAGGTAAGCTTCACGCGTTTGCGCCTGGGCGAAACGTCCACACATAGTGACCTCCCGTGTTTAAGGGAAGTATAAGTGCCAAATCGCAGGCGTAAAAAGCAACCAATAAGATATTTAATACTCTGTATCTTTCACTTGCCCGTTGTTATCAATAAAAACATTATGTACATAATTCTTACCATTCAATCCGTATGATATCGAATACGAATATCCAGCTTCCCACTTCATATCAATGCAATCATCAGGATAGGAAAGTCTTAAATTATCGGCATATTTAACTACGTGGTATCCCTTTCCCTGATTTGATTCAATACGGTAATAATTCAATACATCTTTTCTATCAATACTAAAACAGAGATGCTCTCCGTTAATAAACGTACTTCCTGGCTGGGGTGCGGGTATACCGCCGGGGCAACCTGAAAGCAGGAATAGATAAGGTACGATGATTAACCTTCTCATCTGGGAAATCCCTTCATTACTTTCTGATATTTTTGAAGAAGTGAATAAACCGATTCGCCAGGGTTATACTCACTATAGGCAGATAAGCCATTATTACCCAGCCTTACCCCACCGGGGCTAATTCGTGTTCCTGATGTTTCACTAACATGCTCATCAACCGGCATAGAATATCCCTATAATGTTTATTGGATTGTTTGTTAATCCTACTCCTCACACCAATTAAGAAGAGCAATTTTCAGGTCAGTTAGCCCAATCCAGACTCACTGGTATAAATGGCCCAGGTAAAATTCTTTTTTTGCTGAACGGGCTATCCGGATTTGCATATGGATGAACGGGCTGGTTGAACCTGCCATAGTTATCCGGCCTTGAGTTATACAGAGGATTTATAACTAACCGTATAGCTAAATCCGCCGTCTGTAAACGGCAGATAACGATACCGACAGGCATTAAAAAACCCGCAAACTCAGAGAGAATGCGGGTTCTTAAGGGGTAACCGGTCGTTAAAGAAACTTACCGGTGAATAATTTGGTCGGCACGAGAGGATTTGAACCTCCGACCCCCGACACCCCATGACGGTGCGCTACCAGGCTGCGCTACGTGCCGATTTGTGGTCGCTAATACTACCTGTTTCCACGCTGATTGCAAGGGCAGGCTTACCGAGTGATTTATAATTAATCAATCAGTTAGCGATAAACCGTTTTTCGTCGGTCAGCACCTGTAACAGCAGGCCTAGCTGTGGCTTGGTTTCCTTCACTTTTTCACCCGTCGGGTTATAGATCTGGTATTTGCCGCTGTTTTCCAGCACGACCGTCTGTTCCGGCGTGGTAATCGCCAGCGTCAGGGCATCCGCGCTAACCACCCAGTTATTCTTACGCGTTGGCGCAAACAGGTCTTCGCCCTGGGAATACTCATTAGCGCTGGTGCGCACGTGCAGCAGACGCTGCATCAGTGTCGTCATCACGTCCTGGTGATCGGTAAGCTTGCCGACGCGTTGGGCAGGCGTGCCCGGCCAGTGAACCACCAGCGGCACTTGCAGATGCGAGCGCGACCAGTCGAAGTTATCGCGCTGCTCGCCCAACGGCACGCCGTGGCCCGCGGTGACGATCACGACGGTATTTTCCAGCTTGCCCTTACTTTGCAGCGACGCCAGAATCCGCTGGATTTGCGCATCCACATCGCTGACGGCACGGCCATAGCGACGCGCGAAATCTTTTTGTTGCGTATCCGCAGGCAGGTTAGTGCCGTTCAACGCCACCCAGGAGAACCAGCGGTTATCCTCAGAGGCATACTGATTCAGCCAGTTGATCCAGCGCGAGGCGGTTTGTTCATCGGACTGGTTCTGCGCCGCAGGCAGCGAGAAATCAGACAGCAGCGCCTGGCGGTACAGCGAACTATTAAAACCGTCTGAAGCGAACAGGCCCAACTGGTAGCCCTGCTGGTTCAGCGCGGTGATCAGCGCCGCCGGAATACGCGCCGACAGCACGCCATCCATATACGCCGGCGAGATGCCATAGAACAGGCCAAAAATGCCGTTATCGGTGGCGTTGCCGGAGCTCATATGCTGGGTAAAGTTGACGTTCTGCGCGGCGAATTGCGCCAGAGCAGGCATCTGCTGTTCGAAGCGTGAATAGTTGAGCCCGTCGACGGTAATCAACAGGACGTTGTAGCCTGCGCCTAAATCGCGGTAACGCAACTCGCTAAGCGGATACTGCACCGACACCGCTTCCGGGTTGCCTTGCTCCACCAGGCGGCGCTGATATTCCGCCGCATCCAGCAGACCGTGCTTCTCAAGAAAGCGTCGCGCGGTCATCGGGTAGGAGAGCGGCAGGTTGGCGCGCTGCATCGTAATAGGGCGGTAGAAATTCGCATCGGCCCAGATATACGCCACATGGGTAACGATAAACGACACAAAGAAGAAAATGGCTACCGGGCGCGCGTAGTGTCGACGACGCGACAGGCTGCGCAATTTCTGCCAGCTCCAGGTCGCAAACAGCATTTCAATCAGTAAAATCACCGGCACGCTGATAAACATCAGTTGCCAGTCGCGGGCCATTTCGCTCTGGTCAGGGTTGATCACCAGCTCCCACACCACCGGGTTGAGGTGTAGATGGAAGCGAGTAAACACTTCGCTGTCAATCAGCAGCAACGTCAGGCCGGTGGTGGCCAGAATAGCGGATAAAAAGCGCATCAACCGCTGCGACATCACGATAAAGGTCAGCGGGAACAAGATCAGCAAATAGCCGGCGAACACCAGAAAACTGAAGTGCCCGACCAGGCTGATATAGGAATAAACACGCCCCACCAGGGTGGTGGGCCAGTCGGCGACAAACAGATAGCGGCTACCAACAGCCATCGCCATCAGAATATTAAACAGGGCGAACCAGTGCCCCCAGCTGATCATCTGGGAGACTTTTTCACGGTAGCGCTGACGGTTAGTCACCATAACGTATTAACAGTGTTCCTTAGTGCGCGTCGTCTTCACGAACCGAAGACTTTAGCGCCTCGGCAAACGAGTGAGCAAGCGCCTGGCGCTGGGACGGGCTGATACTGGTATTGATAAGGTTGGTCACCATATTGCCGAGCACCATCAGGGACAGGTCGGTCGGCGCCTTATGCTTTTCCAGCACATTCACCATTTCTGTAAGCAGCGCTTCAACGCGTTCATCACTATAGCGGGAGAGTTGTGGCATAAATCTACGTCAGTTAAGTTCGAGAAAGTCCGATATATTACCGTAGCAACGGTAATATTTCCCCATTTTTATCAGAGTTGCAGCGGACGTCGGTCAGTGGTTGAATACCGCCCGGTCTAAAAGGAGAGTTTATCATGAGTCTGGATATCGACCAGATTGCAATACACCAGTTAATCAAGCGCGATGAGCAGAATCTGGAGCTGGTGCTCCGGGATTCTCTGCTGGAGCCGAATGCCGCCGTGGAAGAGATGATGGCGGAACTGCATCGCGTGTACAGCGCAAAAAACAAAGCCTACGGTTTGTTTACCGAAGAGAGCGAGCTGGCGCAGTCGCTGCGTCTGTGCCGTCAGGGCGAAGAGGATTTCCTGGGGTTTAGCCGCGCCGCCACCGGGCGTCTGCGCGATGAGCTGGCGAAATACCCGTTCGCCGACGGTGGCATCGTGCTGTTTTGCCACTACCGTTATCTGGCGGTGGAGTATCTGCTGGTGGCGGTGCTGAACAATCTCAGCAGCATGCGGGTTAATGAAAATCTGGATATCAGCTCAACGCATTATCTCGATATCAATCACGCCGACATCGTGGCGCGTATCGATCTCACCGAGTGGGAAACCAACCCGGAGTCCACCCGTTATCTGACTTTTCTGAAAGGGCGGGTAGGGCGCAAGGTCGCCGATTTCTTTATGGATTTCCTCGGGGCCAGCGAAGGTCTCAACGCCAAAGCGCAAAACCGCGGCCTGTTGCAGGCGGTGGATGACTATACGGCAGAGGCGCAACTGGATAAAGCCGAGCGCCAGAATGTGCGTCAGCAGGTTTACAGCTACTGCAACGAGCAGTTGCAGGCGGGGGAAGAGATTGAACTGGCCTCGCTGTCGAAAGAGCTGTCCGGCGTTAGCGAAGTGAGTTTTGAAGCCTTTACCGCCGAGCAGGGCTATGAGCTGGAAGAGAGTTTCCCGGCGGATCGCAGCACGTTGCGCCAGTTAACCAAATATGCCGGTAGCGGCGGCGGGCTGACGATTAATTTTGATGCCATGCTGCTGGGTGAGCGTATTTTCTGGGATCCGGCCACCGACACGCTGACCATCAAGGGCACCCCGCCGAATCTGCGCGACCAGCTTCAGCGTCGCACGTCCGGTAAATAGCGCTTTATTGAAACCAAAAAAAACGCCGCATTACGCGGCGTTTCTTCAGACCAGCCCGGCAATTACGCGCGAACGAAGTCGATGTGTTGCAGTTTCGGCTTGTAAGCGTGACGCTGTACGGCCTGAACTTTAACTTTTACTTCTTTACCGTCAACAGCGATAGTCAGCACTTCGCTGTAGAACTCAGGCTTAGCCTGCATGTTCATAACCTGGTCGTGGTCCAGTTCGACGGAGATAGCAGCGTCGTTACCGCCATAAATGATGGCCGGGAATTTGTTCGCTGCGCGCAGGCGGCGGCTCGCACCCTTACCCTGCTCTTTACGTACTTCTGCGTTGATAGTAAACATTAACTTTTCTCTTGTTAAATTCCTGTCGCAGGCGACCCAGCGACAGGCAGATTATCTGCTTTGCGGATGCAAAAGCGGGCGGGATTATAGCCATAACCGCCCCCGGCTTCAATGAAAACCGCCGTTAACCGCGTAATTCGTTGGCGCGGCGGTAGCGGCCCTGGTAATCGAACACCTTCTCCCGCACCTGCCAGAAGCGATCTTTCATCCGCGCGACCACAAAATCCGGATGGCGCAGCAGCGCAGGCTGCGCCGCGATATCCGCCGCCGTGATCCAGCGCAGCGGTATGCCGGGAGTGCGGGTATGAGGGCGTAAAAACAGGTGCTCAAAGGCGGTGCGTTGGGCGGGCGTATGCAGGCGGAAGCGCTCACTTACGTCCGCGCCATCTTCATCATAATAGGTGACCTTGAGCCACTCGCCCTTCGCATCGCTGCCGCTTTGCAGTTGCATGCCGCTACAGCGCAGCACCAGCGCGTCCTTCAGCTTCAGCGCCGCTTTCAGCATATCGTCAGGGTCGACCAGCACGGTATCGCATTCATGGCAGCGCCGGGCGGCGATGTCATTTTCTGCATTGCACTGCGGGCAGTTTTTAAAGCGGAAGCGATAGTCGCACTGCTCGCGGTTACCGTCGTCATCCTCCAGCACACCCTGGCAGCGGCGGCCAAAATGCTCGATCAACGTACCGTCGGGGGTGGTTTTCCCCCAGAAAGTATTGGCGAAACCGCAGGCCGGGCAGAACACCTGCACCGGCACATTGTCCGACCCCTTTTTCGCCGCGCCGACTTCCGGGGTAAACAGATCGTGCGGGTTGCCTGCGTAATCGAGGATTAAACAGTCGCTTTTGCCCTCAAACAGCCGCAGCCCGCGCCCGACGATCTGCTGATACAAACTGACCGACTCGGTCGGGCGCAGAATGGCGATCACATCCACATGGGGTGCATCAAAACCGGTGGTCAGCACCGACACATTCACCAGATAGCGGAAGCGACGCGCTTTGAAATCGTTTATCAGCAGGTCGCGTTCCGGGCCGGGCGTTTCGCCGGTGATCAACGCCGCCTCGCCGGCAGGCAGCAGGCCGGTGATCTCCCTGGCGTGTTCGACGGTGGCGGCGAAAATCATCACCCCCATGCGGGTAGCGGCGAAATCGACAATCTGGCTGATGATATGCGGGGTGATGCGGCGCTGTTTTTTCAGTTCGAGGTTCAGGTCCGCCTCGCTGAAAATGCCGTTCGACTGCGGCTGAAGGCGGCTGAAGTCATACTGCACCACCGGCATATCCAGCCGTTCCGGCGGGGTGAGGTAGCCGTGTTTAATCATGTAGCGCAGCGGCAGCTCATAGATGCAGTCGCGAAACAGCGCGTTCTGGTCGCCGCGCACCATGCCATGATAGTGGTACTGATAAATCCAGCCTTTGCCAAGCCGGAAAGGGGTGGCGGTGAGTCCCAACAGGCACAGCCGCGGGTTGCTCTGGCGCAGATGGCGCAAAATCTGCTGATACTGGCTGTCGTCATCGTCGCTGATGCGGTGGCACTCATCGACAATCAGCAGCGAGAACTCCCCCTGAAATTCCTCAAGATTACGCGCCACCGACTGCACGCTGCCAAATACCACTTTGGCCTGGCTCTGCTTGCGCTTCAGCCCGGCGGAGTAAATATCCGCCTCCAGCCCGAGCGCGCAATATTTGGCGTGGTTCTGCTCTACCAGCTCTTTGACATGGGCCAGCACCAGCACGCGCCCACGCGCTACCCGCGCCAGCTCGGCGATAACAATGCTTTTCCCCGCGCCGGTCGGCAGGACGATCACAGCGGGTTCAGCGGATTTGCGAAAGTGGGCGAGGGTGGCGTCTACCGCCTCGCGCTGATAGGGACGTAGCGTTAGCATTCAGTGCTTTTCAAATTCATTAGCGTGCGAAATATCATTTTAATCTTGAGCGGGCCCATTAGCCCGCTATACTCACCGGTCTTAATGATTTCTTCCTTACCAGCCAACGCTGGACCGCGTTAAACAGGCAAAATACTTCAATGCGACTTGATAAATTTATCGCCCAGCAGCTAGGCATCAGCCGCGCTATTGCCGGGCGTGAGATCCGCGCCAGCCGGGTGACCGTTGATGGCGAACCGGTTAAAGACAGCGCGTTCAAACTGAAACCCGAACATGATGTGGCCTATGAAGGCAACTCTCTCGTGCAGCAGAGCGGCCCGCGCTATTTTATGCTCAATAAGCCTCAGGGCTACGTTTGCTCCACTGACGACCCGGATCATCCCACCATTCTTTATTTCCTGGATGAACCGCTGGCGCACAAACTGCATGCCGCCGGGCGTCTGGATATTGATACCACCGGTCTGGTGCTGCTGACCGATGATGGCCAGTGGTCCCATCGTATCACGTCGCCGCGCCATCATTGCGAGAAAACCTATCGGGTGACGCTGGAGTCGCCGGTCGCGGATGATACCGCTGACCAGTTCGCAAAGGGTGTTCAACTGCATAACGAAAAAGATCTCACCAAACCCGCAGTGCTGGAAGTGATCACCCCGACGGAGGTGCGTCTGACCATCAGCGAGGGCCGCTACCATCAGGTGAAGCGCATGTTCGCCGCAGTGGGCAACCACGTGGTGGAGCTGCACCGCGAACGTATTGGCGCGATTGTGTTGGATGACGATTTAGCGCCGGGCGAATACCGCCCGCTGACTGACGACGAAATTGCCAGTGTCGGCTTGCCGTCACGCTAAATGCAGGAGAGTGGAGTGACCACCCGACAAAATTCCTCGATGGGGATCGTCATTATTCTTGGCCTGTTAGCCATGCTGATGCCGCTGTCTATCGATATGTATTTGCCCGCGCTGCCGGTGATTTCCCAGCAGTTCGGCGTGCCCGCCGGCAGCGCCCAGATGACGCTCAGCACCTATATTCTGGGCTTTGCGGTGGGGCAGCTATTTTACGGCCCGATGGCGGACAGCCTGGGCCGCAAGCCGGTGATCCTCGGCGGAACCCTGGTGTTTGCCGTGGCGGCGATAGCCTGCGCGCTCTCCCAGACTATCGACCAGCTGATCGCCATGCGCTTTCTGCACGGCCTGGCGGCTGCGGCGGCAAGCGTGGTGATTAACGCCCTGATGCGCGATATCTATCCCAAAGAGGAGTTCTCGCGCATGATGTCGTTCGTGATGCTGGTCACCACCATTGCGCCGTTGGTGGCGCCGATGGTAGGCGGGGCGGTGCTGGTGTGGTTCAGCTGGCATACTATCTTCTGGATCCTGGCGGTGGCGGCGCTGATCGCCTCGGCGATGATTTTCTTTTTGATTTCGGAAACGCTTCCAGCCGAGCGGCGGCAAAAATTCCACTTCCGCACCACGGTGGGGAACTTTGCCTCGCTGTTTCGCCATAAGCGCGTACTCAGTTACATGCTCGCCAGCGGCTTCAGCTTCGCCGGGATGTTCTCCTTCCTGAGTGCCGGGCCGTTTGTCTATATCGAAATTAACCACGTTTCACCGCAGGATTTTGGTTATTACTTCGCGCTGAATATCGTGTTCCTGTTTGTGATGACGATATTTAACAGCCGCTTCGTACGGCGTATTGGGGCGCTGCGCATGTTCCGCACCGGGCTGTTTATTCAGTTTGCGATGGCGGTGTGGATGGTGGTGAGCGCGCAGTTTAACTTCGGCTTCTGGGCGCTGGTGCTGGGCGTGGCGGCGTTTGTTGGCTGTATTTCAATGGTGGCCTCTAACGCCATGGCGGTCATTCTGGATGAGTTTCCGCATATGGCCGGGACGGCATCATCGCTGGCGGGGACATTTCGCTTCGGCATTGGCGCGATTACCGGCGCGCTGCTTTCAATGTTCACCTTTAATTCCGCCTGGCCGATGATCGGCTCTATTGCGTTTTGCGCGACCTGTTCGCTTCTTTTTTATCTCTACGCCAGTCGTCCAAAAAGACACCGCTAACTGCCACTCCAGGGGTATGAAAACTACCCCTTTCTTAATCCATATCAACGAATAAATTCCCCGGCTCCGTACAATTTGTTTCGCGAATGTAAATGTAAAGGTCTTAAAAAGTCATTTTTTTGTAGTCAAAAAAGGTTGAGTTAGATCGCGTTACAGGTTACATATAGCGCCGAAATGAGAAGTACCGCACAAAAATAAACGGTTACCGATGAATGAGTAACCGAAATTTTTGCAACAGTGTAACCGTTTTCTATGTTGATCATGTTACGTTTCGTCAACATTGTGTTAACCTGTATGTAAAGTGATTGTGATTTTTTGCTCTTGCTGGGGAAGTATTATGAATACGTTACAACTTTCCATCGTCCATCGTTTGCCCAATAGCTATCGTTGGCTGACGGGTTTCGCAGGTTCAAAAGTTGAACCGATTCCGCAATGCGCGCAAAGCGAAGACGATTGCCTGGTGGGCCTGAAGCTGCTCAGCCCGGTGGATAACGCATGGCAGGTGATGAACAAATTAAGCCAGGCGTTAACGGATATTGAAGTGGATTGCGCGGTGCTGGAGTGCGAGGGCGAACCATGCCTGTTCGTGGACCGGCAGGACGAATTCGCGGCGACCTGCCGTCTGAAAAACTTTGGCGTTGCCATTGCCGAAACCTTTTCCGGCCAGAATCCCTTCTGAGGATCAGCGCAGCGTAAGCAGCTGGCGGGTATATTCCGCCGCCGGCGAGGCAAACACCTGCCCGCACGGCCCCTGTTCGACCACTTCTCCCTGTTTCAACACCACCACCTGATGACACAGCGAACGCACCACTTCCAGATCGTGGCTGATAAACAGCCAGGCCAGGCGGTGCTTCGCCTGCAATGATTTCAATAGCGCCAGAATTTGCGCCTGAACGGTTCTGTCGAGAGATGAGGTCGGTTCATCCAGCACCATCAGGTCCGGCTTCAGGATCAGGGCGCGGGCAATGGCGATGCGCTGACGCTGGCCGCCGGAAAACTCCGCCGGATAGCGGTGGCGTGTTTGTGGGTCGAGCCCCACTTCCTGCATCACGTCCATCACCTGGGCTTCGCGCTGTTGGGCGGTCAATTCCGGATGATGTACCCGTAAGCCCTCTTCAATAATTTGCAGTACATCCAGACGGGGATTGAGCGACGAGTTCGGGTCCTGAAACACCACCTGGATGCGATGACGCACCGGCAACATCTGCTTGCGGTTCCACTGATGCAGCGGCTGCCCGTCAAACCAGATTTCACCCAGCGAAGGGATCAGCCGCAGCAGCGCCAGGCCGGTAGTACTTTTACCGGAACCGGATTCGCCCACCAGCCCCAGGCTTTCACCGGCCCGCAGTTCAAAACTCAGATGACGCAGCGCATAGTGGTGCCCTACGGTGCGGCGGAAAATCCCGCGCCGTAGGGGAAACGCGACCTGTAAATCCGCTACCCGTAACAGCACCGGGCTGTCGGCGGGGAGGGCGACCGGATCGCCTTCCGGCTCAGACGCCAGCAGCTTTTGGGTATAAGGGTGATGCGGCTGGCTGAACAGCGGGCGCGTCGCGTTTTGCTCCACGCACTGGCCGTTTTGCATCACCGCGACATTGTCCGCCAGCCTTTTAACGATATTCAGATTGTGGGTGATAAACAGCAGGCCCATATTCAGCTCGCGTTTCAGCTCATCCAACAACTGGAGGATTTGCGCCTGCACGGTGACGTCCAGCGCCGTGGTGGGCTCGTCGGCGATCAGCAACTGCGGGCGGGTCAACAGCGCCATGGCGATCATCACCCGCTGGCGCTCGCCGCCGGAAAGCTGGTGTGGGTAATCATTTAACCGGCTGGCAGGCTGGCGGATCCCCACCCGTTCCAGGCAGGTGAGTATTTCAGCCCGCGCCGGTTCACGGCGCATCCCGCGATGCAACGACAGCACTTCATATAGCTGCTTTTCGATAGTGTGCAGCGGGTTCAGGGACACCATCGGTTCCTGAAAAATCATGGCGATTTTATTGCCGCGCACCTTGCGCAGCTGCGCTTCGCTGGCATGCAGCAGCGTTTGCCCCTGGAACAGAATATCGCCCTGCGGATAGAGCGCAGGCGGCGTCGGCAGCAGGCGCAGAATCGACAGGGCGGTGACGCTTTTGCCAGAACCGGATTCGCCCACCAGCGCCAGGGTTTCGCCCGCGTTGATGCTGAGCGACAGATTATCCACCACCTGGCGTTCAACGTTGTTCTGGCGAAAGGCAATGGAAAGCCCGTCGATGGAGAGCAGGGGAGACGTCATATTACGCTACCTTACTGGGGTCGAAGGCGTCGCGCACCGCTTCGCCGATAAAAATAAGCAGTGACAGCAAAATCGCCAGCGAGAAAAAAGCGGTAATGCCAAGCCATGGGGCCTGTAAGTTATTCTTACCTTGCAACAGCAACTCGCCGAGCGACGGCGATCCCAGCGGCAGACCGAAACCAAGAAAATCCAGTGAGGTCAGCGTGGTGATCGAACCGCAAAGAATAAACGGTAAAAAGGTCAGGGTCGCCACCATGGCGTTGGGCAACATATGCCGCCACATAATGGCCCGATCGTTGACGCCCAGCGCCTGGGCGGCACGGATATAGTCAAAGTTACGGGTGCGCAGAAACTCCGCCCGCACCACGCCGACCAGGCTCATCCAGCCGAAAATCACGGTGATCGCCAGCAGCCACCAGAAGTTGGGCTGCACCACGCTGGACAGCAAAATGATCAGGAACAGCGTCGGCATTCCCGACCAGACTTCGATAAATCGCTGCCCCCACAGATCGACTTTCCCGCCGTAGTAGCCCTGGATCGCGCCTGCCGTCACGCCAATCACGCTGGAGCATAGAGTCAGCATCAGGCCGAACAAAATCGAGATGCGCGTACCGTAAAGGATGCGCGCCAGCACATCGCCGCCGTTGGCGTCGGTACCCAGCCAGTTTTGCGCCGAGGGTGGCGAAGGGAAGGGGAGATCGGTGGCATAGTTAATCGAGTTCGCGCCGAAGCGGATCGGCGCCCACAGCACCCAGCCGTGCTGTTCGATGCGCTGCGCCAGCCACGGGTCCTGATAGTTTGCCCGGGTGGCCAGCGGGCCGCCAAAATCGCTTTCGCTGTAGTTAACCAGCGCCGGGAAAAACCAGCGATCCTGATAATGCACCACTAACGGGCGGTCGTTGGCAATCAGTTCAGAGGCCAGGCTTAATATAAAAATCACCACGAAAATCCACAGCGACCAGAACCCCCGGCGGTTGCGGCGAAATCGCGCCCAGCGCGCCTGGTTTACGGGGCTTAAGCGACTCATCCGCGTCCCTCAAAATCAATACGTGGGTCGACCAGCGTATAGGTGATATCGCTCAGGATATTCAGCAGCAGGCCGATTAGCGTAAAAATATACAGCGTGCCGAACATCACCGGATAATCCCGCGACACGGTGGCTTCATAACCCAACAGCCCCAGCCCGTTGAGAGAAAACATCACTTCTATCAGCAGCGAGCCGGTAAAAAACATGCTGATAAACGCCGCCGGAAATCCGGCGATCACCAGCAGCATGGCGTTGCGAAACACGTGGCCGCGCAGGATCTGTTTTTCGCCCAAACCTTTGGCCCGGGCTGTCACCACATACTGTTTGCGGATTTCATCGAGAAAGGAGTTTTTGGTCAGCATGGTTAACGCCGCAAAACCGCCAATCACCGTCGCCAGCACCGGCAGCGTGATATGCCACAGATAATCGGTAATCTGTTTATACCAGGGCAGGCTGTCGAAATTAGCCGATACCAGGCCGCGCAGCGGGAACAGATCGAACCAGGTGCCGCCCGCGAACAGCACAATCAGCAAGATGGCGAACAGAAACGCGGGAATGGCGTAGCCGACAATGATCAGCGCGCTGCTCCAGACATCAAACGCGCTGCCGTTCCGTACCGCCTTGCGGATACCCAACGGTATCGACACCAGGTAAATAATTAATGTGCTCCAGAGCCCAAGGGTGATAGACACCGGCAGGCTGTCGCGGATCAGCGCCAGCACCGAGGCGCTGCGAAACAGGCTGTTGCCGAAATCGAAACGCACATAGTCCTTCAGCATGGTGAAATAGCGCTCATGCAGCGGTTTATCAAAACCGTAGCGTTTGGTGATCTCTTCAATAATCTCCGGATCTAACCCACGCGCGCCGCGATACTGGCTATCGCCAGGGTTGCGCACGCCCGCCTGGGCATGGCCCAGGCCGCCCCCTTCGCCACTGACGCCCGGGATCCCGCCGCCGCGGCCAAACTGAATAGCGGAAATCGCCTGATCCACCGGCCCGCCCGGGGCGATCTGGACGATGAAAAAGTTAATCGTGATGATCGCCCACAGGGTCGGGATAATCAGCAGCAGACGACGAATCAGATACGCGCCCATTGTCGCTCCTTAACGCCGCGCGGCGGGCAGTTTTTCCGCCCGGTTAACGTCATACCACCAGGTATCGAAACCCAGGGAATAGATGGGCGCTACCGCCGGATGGGAAAACTTATCCCAGTACGCGTAACGGTCGGAGGACATATACCACATGGGCAGCATATAGAAATTCCAGGTGAGGACACGGTCCAGCGCGCGGCCCAGCGGCAGCAGTTTATCTTTATCGCCCTGATGCGCCATAATCTGCGCGATCAGCTTATCCACCACCGGGCTTTTCACGCCGGGCGCGTTATAGGTGGAATCAATGTATTCCGATGCCCAGGAGATTTGCAGATCGGAGCTCGGCCACGGCATGGCGCGCCACAGCGTCGGCATCATGTCGTAGTCCCGGGTGCGTAGCCGGTTGGTGATTTGTGAGTTATCCACCTGGCGAATATTCAGCGTAATGCCCAGGCGTTCAAGATTATGCTGGAACGGCAGCACCCACTGGTTATTGCCGCCAGAGGAGAGCAGCAGCTCAAAGCTGAACGGTTGGCCGGTTTTCACGTTTATCAGCTGTTGGTTTTTCAGCTCCCATCCTGCCTGTTTCAGCAACTCGATGGCTTTCAGCAGATTGTCCCGGTCGAAACCGTCGCCTTTGGAAACCGGCGGCTGATAGATTGAGGTGAACACCTCTGGCGGCAGGTCGGCTTTCATCGGGGCCAGTAAGACCAGTTCATCGGCTTTGGGATAATCGCGCGCGGCATAGTCGGTATTCTGGAAATAGCTGTTGGCGCGGCTGTATGCGTTATAGAACAGCGCTTTGTTCATCCATTCAAAATCAAACGCCAGGGTGATGGCCTCGCGCACCCGGCGGTCGGCAAACTGGGGCCGTTGGATATTGAACGCCAGCCAGCGGGTATCGGTGGCCGCCTCGCTTTTCTTCTCATCTTTGACAATGTACTTATTGTCGAAATTTTTGCCGATATAACGGGTGGCCCAGTTTTTGGCGCTGACTTCGCTGCGGAAATCAAACGCGCCCGCCTTAAACGCTTCAAACGCCACATTATCGTCGAGGTAGTAGTCGTAGCGGATAGTATCGAAGTTCCAGCGTCCGCGGTTTACCGGCAGATTTGCACCCCAGTAATCCTTCACCCGCGAATAGGTCACGTACTGGCCCATTTTCCAGGCGGTGATTTTATACGGACCGCTCGCCAGCGGTGGGGTGGAGAGCGGATCGCTCAGCTTATGATCTTTCCAGAACGCTTTCGGCATCACCGGCAGGGAAAACAGCCCCAGCAGGTTCTCTTTGCCCGGCGTGGCGAGTTCGATACGCACCGTCAGCGGCGCGATGGCTTTCACCGTCGCACCTTTGTAATAAATCCGGAACTGGGGCACGCCTTCGGTCATAAATTTTGAGAAGGTGAAAGCGACATCTTCGGCAGTAATCGGGCTGCCGTCGTGGAAGCGGGCGCGGGGGTTCATTTCGACTTCCGCCCAGGCGTAGTTATCCGGATAGCGTACCCGTTCGGCAATCAGCGGATAGTAGCTGGCCGGCTCGTCATCGGAGGTGGTAAACAGCGCGTCGTAGAGATTTTCGGTGCGCACCGCCGCATTGCCGCGCAGGGCGTAGCGGTTAAAGTTATCAAAGGTGCCGATAGTAGAAAGTGTGATATTGCCACCCTTGGGCGCGGCAGGGTCGACGTAGTCAAAGTGGGTGAAATCTACGGCGTATTTCGGTTCGCCCAGCACCGCCAGCGAATAGCTTTCTTTAATTTCTTGTGTATATCCCACGCTGCTTATCAGGCTAAGCAGTAAAATCAGTGCGCGCGCAAGCATACGATGGCGTGATCCTGTAGTTATCCCGGCGCTGCCGCCGGGCTAAGCTGTTGTCTGTGAATAATAAGTGAGGGGCGCGAGATTGTGAAATAAATGTCCCGACATTCTCGCGGAATCGGTTATTTACCCGATCGCTGGCGCTGCCAGTCGATAAGCTGGGCCACGCGTACCGGGCGGGAAAAGAAAAATCCTTGCAGGTAATTCACCCCGCGATCGCGCAGCCATTTGGTCTGTTCCCAGGTTTCTACCCCCTCGGCGACGGTGGTCATGTTTAACCGGCGGGCGAGGGTGATCACCGCATCCAGCACCGGCGAGGTCACCGTTTCGGTGCCGATGGCGTTAACGAAACCGCGATCGATTTTCAGGTAATCCAGAGTAAAGCGCTCCAGGTAGATCAGCGCGCTGTGGCCGGTGCCGAAATCATCCACGGCGATCTCGAATCCCTGCTGGTGCAGCCATTCAAACAGCGACACCGCTTCTTTCTCCTGGATCATATCCCGTTCGGTAATTTCAAAAACCACCTGGAAATGGCCGTCGGGCAGTGAGGCGGCGAACTGGCGGATATCCTCTTTAAACCCCGGCGAATGCAAATGCCCTGGCGCGATATTCACGCCGAGTTTCGCGCCCCGGGGCAGGATACCCATCAGCAGCGGGGCCTCTTTGGCGATCAGCTTAAACAGATGGCGGGTCAGCGGCACAATAAGCTGTTGGGCTTCGGCAAAGTTAATAAACGCGTCGGGCGGGATAGCGCCCGCCGTAGGGTGTTCCCAGCGCATCAGCACTTCCGCGCCGGTCATGGTGAGATTTTTGGATTCCACCACCGGTTGCCAGACAATATAAAACTGATTGCGGCGTATGCCTTGCAGGATCTCCTTACCGGAGCGCTGACGGACATACAGCAGGTAACCGCACAGGCATCCGCCGAGCGCGCCAGACAAAATCCCGGCCAGGGCTGACAGCGCAATATCCTCCCGGGACCAGGTTCTGCCGTAAATAAATAGCTTGATGGGATAATCCGCCAGGGTGACGGTACGCAGGGGCGGCGATGCCAGGCTGGCAACGCTGTGAACGCCGGGCGACGCCGTGCTAATGGCTTTATCGCCGATTGCCAGCGCCACGCTTGCCGCATCGCGATGGCGTGACGTGAACAGCAGATAGGGCGTTAAATTGACATTCAACGTTGTGAATATCCCGCGCTGCGCGTTAGCGGGATCCTGATACCAAATAGCGATAGTCGGTTTGCCGGGCATCATCGGCGTACCGGGCATGATTTCTAAATCAATCTTTTGATGGGTATCGATTGCCGGCGCCAGCTTCGCCATGGGTTCCGACATACTGCCCGTCGCCGATGAACAGTAGGCCGTGTCGTTATTGACCAGCACGAAGGCGCGGACGTTAATATTGAACGCCGCACGGGACGTAAGATCGGCGGAGACGTGATTACATTCTGACTGGGTGAGCGGCTGTAGCGTATCGGCAACCGCTTCGAGATCGTTGAAGTAATCGCGCATGTAACGCTGTACACCCTGCGCCAGTATGTCATAGCCCTGTTCACGCTTGTGGTGCAGCCACAAGGCGTAAAGCGCGGACGTGATCATCGCTATGACGACGCCGACGATCATGCTCGTCATGATCATTTTCCGTGGCGTCGTCAGATAGCCCTCAAAGATAGGGGTTGCTCTCATCCTGCGAGGCTCTCTGTGCTCATCGTAAGGGGGAGGTGTTACCTGACACTATAACCTGGTTAATGAAAGGCGTGAGCGCGGTGTGTACGGCAAACAAAAAACGCTGCCGGGGCAGCGTTTTTTGTTGAATGATATCTGTTGGGACAGCCAAGGGAAGCTGGCAACAAGATTAACTGCGGGTCAGTACGCGTCGCGCTTCATTGTAGCGCTTGTTCCAGTAGGGCTCATCCATGCTGGAAATCACAACGCCGCTGCTGGTTGATGCATGAACGAACTGGTTATTCCCGATATAGATACCCACGTGGCGCCCCGTAGAGCCTGCGCGGAACAGTACCAAATCGCCGGTACGTAAGCCGTTGCGGGAAATATGTTTACCCATTTCCTGCTGTTCGTAAGTTGAACGCGGCAGCTCTAAACCAAACTGTTCACGGAAGGTACGCTGCACAAAACCGGAGCAATCAATGCCACTACGGGTGCTGCCGCCAAGGCGATAGCGCACGCCTTTCCAGCTAGCGTACTGGTCCATTAAGCGCGATTTGATATCGACTGAACGAACCATCTGTTCAAATTCATCCTGAGAGGCTTGCAGTAAAAAACTATCGTTACTGCCAACTGCATGCGTCTCAGAATGCATATTCTTTGCGGTGTTGGTGGAGCTACAAGCGGAGAGCAGTACCGCAACTGCAATCGCAGGGATTACCCGCAAGAAATATCTCACAATCGGTTGAGATGTGACCATGTTGTTTATTTTCCCTTGAAGTCCTTAACGACAAATATCGTTATAAAAAATGCCAAACGTGACGAGACTAATTAGCGAGGCGGGATGAGACAATTCCGGATGTGCAAAAATGTGGATTAACGCACACTAAGATTACTCATGAGCCACTATTTAACCGTTTGCCAACAAAGCGAAACCGAGATTACCCGATCAACACCCCCATGGCGAGAGCTTTTATCCGATTTTTTATAAGAATTTGTGATGTTAAAAAACAAAAATTATATTTAAACAATTACGTAACATTTCTGCGGTAAAAATAAGCAAGCATTTCATTTTCATGACAAATTTTGCGTTTACTATTTAAGCTAAATTTCGATGCGCAATAAAAAACCGCCCTTGCTAAAGCCGCAAATGGCGGTTTATTTTCTGAACAATTTACTGACTATTCGGAATCTGTTTATTCTTACCCGGTAAATAATAGTTCAACTGCGTGATTATTTTATCGCTTAGCGGCGTTAATAGTACCCATGGAAGCCCTACTAAAATTACGGATAACGATCCCACGAATATATCGGTAAACCAGTGCGCGCCAATCATCATGCGCGGCAGGGAAAAAACCACAAAAATAACCAGGGAAATAGCAAAGGCCCGCGCGCCGAAATAGCGCAGCATGAATCCACAAAAGATCATCAGCATCATCCCATGATCACCCGGGAAACTGTCTTTCGAGGCGTCTTTAGTGGGAATGTTGAGCAACTCGCTGACCCGATGGATATCGGTGAAAAACAGCGTCGGGCTGTGACGCTGTACCGGCAGTTGTTGGCCGATCTGGTTCAGCACCACCGCCGTCAGCAACATGACCACACCCATGATGACAATCTGGCGGCGGCCATACGGCGTCTGCTTTAGCCAGTACCACAGCATCAGCAACCCCATCGCCACCAGCGAAAACCCGTCAAAGGCGCGATTGTTGGTGATCGCCACCAACCATAAAAACGCGCGACTCTCTACCAGCAGGCTATTGAAATAATGGAATATTCCCGAATCAATGGGAAACCAGAATCCGTGGTTTACCGGCAGCATCCACGAAAAAAACAGCGCAAGGCCGGCGATATTCAATAGCACGATAAGAGGGAGACGCGTTTTCATGATCTTTATCACAGTTGCAGATTACACCCGGGCCACGTTAGTCGGGCTAACTTAAACGAATCTTCAACAAACTTGATTGCAGGGCATTCCAGTCGGCTTGATCGTGGTGAATCAGCTCGATGCGGCTATCCGGCGGCGCGACGTTTTGGGTTTCGATATGCAAATCCAGACCCTGGCGGTTAATTCGCACCAGCCCCTCCGGAATACGCATCACGCCCTTGACCCGGTCCACCGGCGCCAGACGCGCCCATTCCAGCAGGCCGATGGTATCGAACACCGTTTCGCTGTCAAAGATCCAGCCGCAGGCATGATAGCCCTGGCCCTGGTTCAGGTTACGTCGCCAGCGCTGGTGGCTGGCTAAATTCAATGCCGCTAAACCACGCGATGAGGGATGGGCGTGACTGTGCTCCGGGCTGGAGGGCAATTCGCGGGTGTTACGGCGCGGCGCGTCAAGCAGCGCGTTGTCAATGCGCCCCTGGGTAGCGACCACGATCTGACGGTTATCAGCGTGGCTTTCCTGCCACTGTTCCAGCGCCTGCAGCGCGGCGGCGTCGGCGCGGTCCTGCTTGTTGGCGATAATAATGTCGGCGGAGGCCAATTGATCGCGGAAGTTATCATTATCGACGTATTGCGGCTCCAGCAACTGACGGGCATCCAGCAGGCACAGCGTGGCGCGCAGGTCAATCCACGGCTCGTAAACCGGCGCGGTCAGAATATCGAGGATCTGTTTTGGATGCCCCAGCCCGGTGGGTTCAATCAGCAGCCGGTCGGGTTTACCCTGGCGCAGCAGGGTATTAAGACCGACCTGCATCGGTAAGCCATTTACGCAGCACATGCAGCCGCCGGGGATCTCTTTCAACAATGCGCCGCTATCGGCCAGCAGGGCGCCGTCAATGCCCACTTCGCCAAATTCATTCACCAGTACCGCCCATTTCTCAGCGGGGTCTTTATTGGCTAACAGATGAAGAATGGTGGTGGTTTTACCGCTGCCGAGAAAGCCGGTAATGAGGTTGGTTTTAGTCACAGCGGACTCCTGGCGAAACTCAATCGCAAAAAGCGATAACAAAGTGTAGCCGGTCATCCTGGCGAAAAACGAGGACAAAGAGAAGAGGGGGAGCACATTTGCTCCCCAAAACCAGGGATTAACGACGCGCCAGGCGTGCTACGGCGTCGCGCGCGCCGCTGCGGCACAGGTTCTGCCAGGCCGCTTTCAGGGTATGGATAAACACCGGATTAGCAGGCAGATCCTGACCGAAGATCTCTTTCAGACTGAGCAACGCCTCCACGCGCGTGTCCTCGCTGCTTTTCTCGACCTGCGCACGGATTTTATCTACCAGCGGATCGCGGATATCAATCGGCGCGCCGCTGTCATCCACGCCGCTGACGTAGCGCATCCAGCCCGCCACGCCCAGCGCCAGCAATGACCAGTCGCCGCCGTTGGCCAGATGCCAGCGAATACTGTCGAGCATACGCTGCGGCAGTTTCTGACTGCCGTCCATTGCGATTTGCCAGGTCTGATGCTTTAACGCCGGATTGCTGAAGCGCGCGATCAGGCTGTCGGCATAGGCGGTTAAATCCACGCCGGTAATGTGCAGCGTCGGGGCCTGCTCAGTCAGCATCAACTTGCGGGCGGCGGTTTTGAAATTCTCGTCTCGCATACAGTCGGAGATATGTTTATAGCCCGCCAGATAGCCCAGCCAGGCAAGGAACGAATGGCTGCCATTGAGCATTCTCAGCTTCATCTGCTCCCAGGGCAGCACGTCATCAACCAGCTGAACGCCAGTGGCCTCCCATTCCGGGCGGCCTGCGACGAAATTATCTTCCACTACCCACTGAATAAACGGCTCGGCGCTGATGGCGCATGGATCGTTGACGCCCAGAATATCGCTGATCTCCTGTAGCGATTCCGGCGTGGCGGCGGGAACGATGCGGTCCACCATGGTGGCCGGGAAGGAAACGTGTTGCGCAATCCATTCCGCCAGCGCTGGCGAGCGCTTTTGCGCCATGCCGATCACCGCCTGGCGTACCACGTGGCCGTTTTCCGGAATGTTATCGCATGACAGTACGGTAAAGGGATTAAGCCCGCGCGCCTGGCGTCGCGCCAGCGCTTCCACCAGCAAGCCGGGCGCAGAGTGCGGGGCATGCGGGTTTTCCAGATCGTGGATAATGCGTTCGTTGGTCGCATCAAGCTGCCCGCTGGCCGGGTCGATGCAGTAGCCTTTCTCGGTAATAGTCAGGGAGACGATCGCCACCTGCGGCTCGCAAAACTTCTCAATAATGGCCTCAAGGCCGTCCAGCTTCGCATTCAGACATTCGTTCACTGCGCCAACCACAATCGCGGTATTCCCGTCAGCGCCTTTTTCCAGCACGGTAAACAGATGATCCTGCTCGCGCAGCGCGCTCATCAATGTATCGCCGCTGAACAGGCTGATTTCGCAAATCCCCCAGTCGCCGCCGTTTTTGCGCAGCACCCGGTCCGTCAGTAACGCCTGGTGCGCGCGGTGAAACGCGCCGAAGCCGAGATGCACAATGCGGCTTTTCAGCGCGCTGCGGTCGTAATCCGGCGTCTGCACGTCGGCTGGAAGCGTTGCGGTGGCGAGGTTTTTCATTGTTTGCTTTACCTGATTAACCATTAATTAACATCACCAGTGTAAAGTTATACGACAGCAATGTGAATTGGTGTGCCGGGATAATCTGTAGACTGTGAAGGGGATCATGCAATAACGCCGGGCATGGGAACAGAAAGGCAAAGTGCTGAGGTTAATTGGTATAATAACTTTTGAAGGAAAATGCAGGCTAAATCGATTTAATAACGGGATAGTAACAAACAGGGGCATTGCTGCCCCTGAGGGAATGCTTAATCGGCACGGCCCATATAGCGGCGTTCAGGGATATGCACACGAATTTTATCGCCATTGCTCAGGTATTCCGGCACCTGAATCACCAGACCGGTGGACAGCGTAGCGGGCTTGGTGCGGGCGCTGGCGGACGCGCCTTTAATACCCGGAGAGGTTTCGACGATTTCCAGATCCACCGTCTGCGGCAGTTCCAACGCCAGCAGCTGTTCGTCCCAGGTCAGCACCTGCATATCCGGCATACCGCCTTCAGGAATAAACAGCAGCTCGTCTTCAATCTGCTCTTTGTTGAAGATAAACGGCGTGTAGTCTTCCGCATCCATAAACACGTATTCGTTGCCGTCTACGTAGGAGAAATTCACGAAGCGGCGGGTCAGGCTGACGGTATCGACGATATCATCGCCCTTGAAGCGTTCTTCCACTTTCAGGCCGGTGCGCACATCAGAGAAGCGCATTTTGTACAGTGTGGCGGCACCACGGGCGCTCGGCGCCTGGATATCAATGTCTTTCACCAACAGCAACTTGCCGTTGTAATTGAGAACCATACCTTTCTTTATTTCGTTTGCTCTTGGCATTGGGAAAATCCTGTTAATAGGGTCTTATAAAAGATCGCGTCAAACTACTCGTGGCTTGCGATTGTGGCAAGCGGATTTGTATTTGCTGTAAAAGTCATAGTGCCAGGGGCGACAGCCTGTTAAAGTCGCCGCTCGATACTGACCCGGAGCCCCGAATGGAATGCCGCCCAGATTGCGGCGCATGCTGTACCGCGCCCTCTATTTCCACTCCCATTCCGGGTATGCCTCAGGGCAAACCGGCCAATACCCCTTGTGTGCAGCTTGATGAACATCAGCGCTGCAAAATCTTCCTGTCGCCGCTGCGCCCGGCGGTATGCGCGGGGTTAAAACCATCGCGGGAGATGTGCGGCGACGCGCGCCATCAGGCGATGCAGTACCTGATCTGGCTGGAGGCGCAGACCGCGCCTTAAACGTCCTTGATCCGCAGCAAACACCACAGCGTCAGCACGATCATCGCCAGCCCAACGTAGAACACGCTGTGGTAGTTCCAGATTTCAGCAATGATCCCGGCCATCGATCCGGCAATAATCCAGCCGACGCGGGTGGTATTAGTATAAAGCGTGGTGGCGGACCCCGCCTGACCGGGCATTAAATCCTGAAAATAGAGCATACCGATACCCGCCAGAATCCCAATATAGATGGCGTTCAGCAATTGCATCCCCAGCAGCACGATGGGGTGGTGGAACGTCAGCATGCCGATATAAAACAGCAGCCCGGCGACGGTGGCGATGCGCATCAGGAAGCGTTTGCCGCAGCGTCTGGCATAGTAACCGGCAATCAGCATGGTTGGGATTTCCAGCCCGGCCGCCGTTCCCATCATGATCCCCGCCAGTTTTTCCGGATAGTGCAGCTCGTTAATGATGTAGAGCGGCATATTGATGATATAGAGACTGTTGGTGCCCCACATCAGGGTACAGGCGGCGAACAGCAGCAGGGCGTCACGGCGGTTGCTACGCGGCGCTTCGAGTTTGCCACTCACCGGCACCGGCGATTTGCGCATCGACGGCAGCAAAAACCAGACTATCGCCCCGCACAGCACATAGGCGAAGGCCGCGCTGATGTACATCACATCAAAACCGAAACCCATCGCCAGCGCATAGGCGATCGGCGGGCCAATCACCCACGCCAGCGACACCTGGGCGCGCAGAATCGAACTGAACATCACCGCTTCGCGCCCGGTCTTATCGGCATGCTCTCTGGCGAGGGCGAACATCTGCGGGTTAGCCGTTGAGCCAAAGCTGCTCAGGAACACCCCGATAAACAGCAGCACGAAGTAGTTGCGGTTCCAGGCGAACAGCAGGCTGGCGAGCGCGCCCAACAGGCAGCAGGCGAAAATCAATGATTTACGGTCGCCTTTCTTATCTGAACGCCCCGCCAGGAACTGGCTCACCATAATGCCGATAATCGCGCTGCCGCTAAAGAAGAACCCGACCATCGCCGGACGCGCATGAACTTCGGTGGTAAGAAACAGGCTCAGCGTCGGCGTTTGCAATGCGCCAGCAATTCCGGTCAAAAAGGCCACAATTAAGAAAGACGCGGACGTGATATCAAACGTGCGTGGGGGGAGTGCGGTGGTGTTGTTAGACATGTGGGAGCTTCAGGTTTAAGGAAGGTGCGCAGTTTACGCTCAGCGGCAGCAAATAAACAGGGTGTCAGGTCAATTCCTTGCTTTTTTGAACCGCAGTTTCACTGCTGAAACCGTGCTGAAGTTCTGCTGAACTTACCAGAATAATTTCAGCTAAGTTCAGTTTTCAGGCGCTGAAATGTGCGGAAACTCAAAAATCTGACATCCGGTTAACAACAATTCTTGCCAGTTTTCCCGGATGCCTCCACACTCGCGAAACGTTTCAGCGTCGTCTTATTGGCTTGCCACATTGAGAGGGCGCATTTTTTCTCATGATGGCTGAAACGATTCAATTTCAGCGAGCGAGGAGAGTTATGTTCCAGTTATCTGTGCAAGATATACACCCTGGCGCCAGCGCCGGGAGCAAAGACGAGGCGATCCGCCAGGTTGCGGCCGCGCTGGCGCAGGCCGGCAACGTGGCTGACGGCTACGTCAACGGTATGTTGGCCCGTGAACTGCAAACGTCCACCTATTTAGGCAATGGTATCGCCATTCCTCACGGCACCACGGATACGCGCGATCAGGTGCTGAAAACCGGCGTCAAAGTGTTTCAGTTCCCGCAGGGGATTGCGTGGGGCGAAGGGCAGACCGCGTATGTCGCCATCGGCATCGCCGCCAGCTCCGATGAGCACCTGGGTTTACTGCGTCAGCTTACCCACGTGCTGAGCGATGACGACGTGGCTGAACAGCTGAAAAATGCCTCCAGCGCGGAAGAGTTGCGTGCTCTGCTGATGGGTGAAAAACAGCAGGCCTCATTGAAACTGGATAACGATACCGTGCAACTCGACGTCGTCGCCGCTGATTTGACCACGCTCCAGGCGCTGAACGCGGGCCGCCTGAAAGCGGTTGGCGCGGTAGACAGCCGCTTTGTCAGCAATGTTATCAACGATACCCCACTCAATCTCGGCCACGGCATCTGGTTGAACGACAGCGCGGAAGGCAACCTGACGAGCGCCATCGCCGTCAGCCGCAGCGCGACGCCGTTTGAGTTCGACGGGCAGAGCGTGGCGATGCTGTTGACCGTCGCTATGGCGGACAGCCAGCCGGTTAATGTGCTGAAGCGTGTAAGCGATTTGATTATCAACCAGAAAGCCGACCGTCTGGTGAAAGCCGATGGCGCAACCCTGCTGGCGCTGCTGACCAGCGACGACGCGCCGCTGGACGACGTGCTGAGCGCGGAGTTCGTGGTACGTAACGAGCACGGTCTGCATGCCCGTCCTGGCACCGTTCTGGTGAACACCGTTAAACAATTTAACAGCGAGATTACCGTTACCAACCTCGACGGTAGCGGCAAACCGGCAAACGGCCGCAGCCTGATGAAAGTGGTAGCGCTGGGCGTGAAGCAGGGCCACCGTCTGCGCTTCACCGCCCAGGGCGAAGATGCTGAACAGGCGCTGAAAGCGATTGGCGACGCCATCGCCGCCGGTCTTGGGGAGGGCGCAGCATGAGCAGACGTGTCGCCACCATTACCCTCAACCCGGCCTATGACCTGGTCGGCTACTGCGCAGACATCGAGCGCGGCGAAGTAAACCTGGTACGTACTACCGGCCTGCATGCGGCGGGTAAAGGGATTAACGTCGCCAAAGTGCTCAAAGATTTAGGTATCGACGTCACCGTGGGCGGGTTCCTGGGTAAAGACAACCAGGACGGCTTTCAGCAACTGTTCAGCGAGCTGGGCATCGCCAACCGTTTCCAGGTGGTTCAGGGTCGCACCCGTATCAACGTCAAACTCACCGAGAAAGACGGCGAAGTCACCGATTTCAACTTCTCGGGCTTTGAAGTGACCCCTGCCGACTGGGAGCGTTTTGTGAATGATTCCCTGAGCTGGCTGGGCCAGTTCGATATGGTTTGCGTCAGCGGCAGTTTGCCGTCCGGCGTCAGCCCGGAAGCGTTCACCGACTGGATGACCAAACTGCGCAGCCAGTGCCCGTGCATTATTTTCGACAGCAGCCGCGAAGCGCTGGTGGCTGGCCTCAAGGCGTCGCCGTGGCTGGTCAAACCCAACCGTCGCGAGCTGGAAATCTGGGCCGGTAAAAAGCTGCCGGAAATGAAAGATGTGATCGACGCCGCTCACGCGCTGCGCGAGCAGGGTATCGCCCACGTGGTGATTTCTCTGGGTGCGGAAGGGGCGCTGTGGGTTAACGCCTCCGGCGAATGGATCGCCAAACCGCCGTCTTGCGAAGTCGTCAGCACGGTAGGCGCCGGGGATTCCATGGTGGGCGGCCTGATTTACGGGCTGCTGATGCGTGAATCCAGCGAACACACATTACGTCTGGCAACCGCCGTGGCGGCGCTGGCCGTAAGCCAGAGCAACGTCGGTATCACCGACAGACCCCAGTTGGCCGCAATGATGGCGCGCGTCGACCTCCAACCCTTTAACTGACAGCAGGAGAGACATAATGAAAACGCTGCTGATAATTGATCCCAGCCTCGGGCAGGCCCGTGCATACATGGCGAAAACCCTGCTTGGCACGGCGGCTCGCAAAGCGCACCTGGAAATTATCGATAACCCGAACGACGCGGAACTGGCTATTGTGGTCGGCAACGCAATCCCTGCTGACACCGCGCTGAACGGTAAAAAGGTGTATCTGGGCGATATCGATCGCGCCGTGCTGCATCCGGAACTGTTCCTGAGCGAAGCCAAAGGCAAAGCCGCGCCGTACAGCGCGCCGGTGGCGGCGGCAGCGCCAGCCCAGGCCAGCCTGGCGAAAGGCCCGAAACGCATCGTTGCCGTCACCGCCTGCCCGACCGGCGTGGCGCACACCTTTATGGCGGCTGAAGCCATTGAAACCGAAGCCAAAAAACGCGGCTGGTGGGTGAAGGTTGAAACTCGCGGCTCTGTGGGCGCGGGCAACGCCATCACGCCGGAAGAGATCGCCCAGGCGGATCTGGTGATTGTGGCGGCGGATATCGAAGTGGATCTGGCGAAATTCGCCGGGTTACCGATGTACCGCACTTCTACCGGTCTGGCGCTGAAGAAAACCGCCCAGGAGCTGGACAAAGCGGTGGCAGAAGCCAAACCGTATGAAGCCCAACAGGCGGCTTCGGCTTCTTCTCAGGAAGGCAAAAAACAGAGCGCAGGCGCGTATCGTCACCTGCTGACCGGCGTCTCTTATATGCTGCCGATGGTTGTGGCGGGCGGCTTGTGTATCGCGCTCTCCTTCGCGTTCGGTATCGAAGCCTTTAAAACCCCGGATACCCTGGCAGCGGCGCTGATGCAGATCGGCGGCGGTTCAGCGTTTGCGCTGATGGTGCCGGTACTGGCAGGTTACATTGCATTTTCCATCGCGGATCGTCCGGGCCTGACGCCGGGCCTGATTGGCGGCATGCTGGCGGTGAGCACCGGTTCCGGTTTCATCGGCGGTATTCTGGCGGGTTTCCTGGCGGGCTACGTGGCGAAAGCCATCAGCACGAAGCTGAAGCTGCCGCCGAGCATGGAGGCGCTGAAGCCGATCCTGATTATTCCGCTGCTCTCCAGCCTGGTGGTTGGCCTGGCGATGATCTACCTGATCGGCAAACCGGTTGCGGGCATCCTGGCGGGCCTGACCCACTGGCTGCAAACCATGGGAACGGCTAACGCGGTTTTGCTGGGCGCAATCCTCGGCGGTATGATGTGTACCGATATGGGCGGGCCGGTGAACAAAGCGGCTTATGCGTTCGGCGTCGGTCTGCTGAGTACCCAAACCTATGCGCCGATGGCGGCGATTATGGCAGCCGGTATGGTGCCGCCGCTGGCGATGGGGCTGGCGACCATGGTTGCCCGTCGTAAATTCGACAAGGGTCAGCAGGAAGGCGGTAAAGCGGCGCTGGTTCTCGGCCTGTGCTTTATCTCTGAAGGGGCGATTCCGTTCGCGGCCCGCGACCCGATGCGCGTTCTGCCTTGCTGTATCGTCGGCGGCGCGGTGACGGGGGCCATCTCCATGGCGATCGGCGCGAAACTGATGGCGCCGCACGGCGGCCTGTTCGTACTGCTGATCCCGGGTGCGATCACCCCGGTTCTGGGTTATCTGCTGGCGATTGTTGCCGGTACGCTGTTGGCAGGTCTGGCGTATGCCTTCCTGAAACGTCCGGAAGCCGAGCTGAACACCAAAACCGCGTAAGCGGCGCAGTGAGAAAGAGAAAAGGGCAGGTGAGAACCTGCCCTTTTTGCGTTTGATAGCGGCTCAGACAGCCACGGCTTCGTGCTGCTGCGCCCGCAGCCAGGCGATCTCTTGCGCCCAGATATCCGGGTTAATGGTTTCCAGGATCAGCGGGATACCGTCGAAGCGCGCATCGCGCATCAGCCAGCTAAACGGCGTGTGGCCGATATTGCCTTCGCCGAGGCTGTTATGGCGGTCCACCCGGCTGGCAAAGGCGCTTTTGGCGTCGTTCAGGTGCATGCCGCGCAGGTACTTAAACCCGACGATGCGCTCGAATTCAGCAAAGGTGTTTTCGCAATCCGCTTCGCTACGCAAATCGTAGCCCGCCGCAAAGGCGTGACAGGTATCAATGCACACCCCGACGCGCGTTTTATCTTCCACGCCGTCAATAATCGCCGCCAGATGCTCGAAGCGGAACCCCAGGTTGCTGCCCTGTCCGGCGGTATTCTCAATCACCGCCGTCACGCCCTCGGTTTTCGCCAGCGCGATATTGATAGATTCGGCGATGCGCGCCAGGCAGGCCTCTTCGCTAATTTGCTTGAGATGGCTACCCGGATGGAAATTCAGCAGAGATAAACCCAACTGCTGGCAGCGCGCCATCTCGTCGATAAAGGCGTCGCGGGACTTTTCCAGCGCCTCATCCACCGGGTGGCCGAGGTTGATCAGGTAACTGTCGTGCGGCAGGATCTGCCCCGGCTTGAAATTGTGCTGTTCGCAGGCGGCCTTGAAATTATCGATGGTTTCGCCGCTTAGCGGTGCCGCGCGCCACTGGCGCTGGTTCTTGGTAAACAGGGCGAAAGCGTTCGCGCCAATCTCTACCGCGCGGGTCACGGCCTGCTCCACGCCGCCGGATGCGCTGACATGCGCGCCTATGTATTTCATCTTTTTCTCCTGCGTTACCTGCAAAGCACGCTTTTTATCACAGCCGCTGCGGTGTGGAAAGCGCCGGTTACAGCAGATGGTGCACCGCCAGATTAATCGCGCCGCCGCCGATAATCAGCCAGCCGAACAGCATCAGCGCCATCACCAGCGGTTTGGCTCCGGCCTTTTTCAGGGCGCTGACATGGGTGGTAAGCCCGAGCGCCGCCATCGCCATCGCCAGCAGTACCGTATCCAGGGTAATCAACGCCTGTACCAGCGCATCCGGCAACAGGTGGAAGGAGTTAAAAATCGCCACCAGGATAAACAGCACCGCAAACCACGGAATAGTGATTTTGCCGGTTTTGGCGCTACCCGCCGGGGCCAGCTGTTTGACGCGCGCCGCCAGGAAGATCAAAAACGGCGCCAGCATCATCACGCGCAACATTTTGGCGATGACCGCGCTGTTTTCCGCGTCCGGGCTGATGGCGTGACCGGCCGCCACCACCTGGGCCACTTCATGCATCGTCGAGCCGATAAAAATCCCGTAGTTTTCCGGGCTGAACCAGTGTGCCAGCAGCGGGTACATCAGTGGATAGATAAAAATCGCCAGGGTGCCGAATATCACCACTGTTGCCACCGCCACCGTGACTTTGCTGGGCTCGGCTTTGATCACCGGCTCGGTCGCCAGGATTGCCGCCGCGCCGCAAATGCTGCTGCCCGCGCCGATAAGCCAACTGGTCTGGCGATCCAGCCCAAAGATTTTCTGGCCCAGGAAGCAGGCCAGCAAGAAGGTGCTGCTCAGGGTCAGAATATCTATCGCGATGCCGCTGACGCCCACTTCAGCAATTTGCGAAAATGTCAGGCGGAAGCCATAAAGAATAATGCCCAGGCGCAACAAATGCTGTTTGGCGAATAATACGCCGCCGTCGCACTGCTGCCAGATCTTCGGATACAGGGTGTTGCCGACCACCATACCCGCGAGAATTGCCAACGTCAGGGCGCTAAAACCTGCGCCTGCAACGGCGGGAATCGAGCCTGCCCACAGGGCGAAGCCGGTGAGGCCTGCGCACAGCGCCAGGCCGGGGATGAAATGCCATATTGTGTGGCGATGAGTCTGTAAGGTAATTTCTGCCATAACCTTCTCCTTTGTCCGGGAAAAGATTACGGCGCGGTAGCTTAAAAATAAAATTGATTATATATTTATAATCAATCTTTATAAGTGGTAAGCAGAGGCACTGCTGCCGAAAAGGAACCATTATGCATATCACATTGCGTCAGTTAGAAGTCTTTGCTGAAGTGCTGAAAAGCGGTTCAACAACCCAGGCCTCGCAAATGCTGGCGTTATCGCAATCCGCCGTCAGCGCGGCGCTCACCGATCTGGAAGGCCAGCTCGGCGTACAGTTTTTTGACCGCGTCGGTAAGCGGCTGGTGGTCAATGAGCATGGCCGGCTGCTCTATCCGCGGGTGGTGGCGCTGCTGGAACAGGCAGGGGAGATCGAACAGCTGTTCCGCAATGACAACGGCGCAATCCGGGTTTACGCCAGTAGCACCATCGGCAACTACATTCTGCCGGAGATCATCGCCCGTTATCGCCGCGATTTCCCCGATCTGCCGCTGGAGCTGAGCGTGGGGAATACCCAGGACGTGGTGAACGCGATTATCGATTTTCGCGCCGACGTCGGGTTTATCGAAGGGCCGTGCCATATGGCGGAAATCGTCACCGAGCCCTGGCTGGATGACGAACTGGTGGTCTTTGCCGCGCCGGATAATGCGCTGGTCAACGGCCCGGTAACCCTGGAAAACCTGGCGGCCGCGCCCTGGATCCTGCGTGAGCGCGGTTCCGGCACCCGGGAAATCGTCGACTATTTATTGCTGTCCCATCTGCCGCGTTTCCACCTTGAGATGGAGCTGGGCAATTCCGAAGCCATTAAACACGCGGTACGCCACGGTCTGGGCATTAGCTGCCTGTCGCGCCGGGTGATTGCCGAACAGTTGGCGGCAGGGACGCTGGTGGAACTGGAACTGCCGCTCTCCCGCCCGGTGCGCACGCTGTACCGCATCCATCACCGGCAAAAGCACCTGTCCCGGGCGTTGCAGCGCTTTATTGGCTATTGCGGGCCGTAGCGCCGAACAGCCGTCTTGCCGATCCCTGCCTGACGGCTTTACTTATAATCCTCCCCGGATCATGAAGGTCTCTTATAACCGCGATTTTCTGCCACGATAACCGGAAACGCTCTGCTACAATCGCGCCTCATTTTATGGATGGGCATTATTTTTATATGGTTAGCGAAACGAAAACCACACAAGCGCCTGGCTTACGCCGTGAATTAAAGGCGAGACATCTGACCATGATCGCCATTGGCGGCTCAATCGGCACCGGGCTTTTTGTCGCCTCTGGCGCGACCATTTCCCAGGCGGGCCCCGGCGGCGCGCTGCTTTCTTATATTCTGATCGGCCTGATGGTCTATTTCCTGATGACCAGCCTCGGCGAACTGGCCGCCTATATGCCGGTTTCCGGTTCCTTTGCGACTTATGGCCAGAAGTACGTGGAAGAGGGCTTCGGCTTCGCGCTGGGCTGGAACTACTGGTACAACTGGGCGGTGACCATCGCCGTTGACCTGGTGGCCGCCCAGCTGGTGATGACGTACTGGTTCCCGGATACTCCCGGCTGGATCTGGAGCGCCCTGTTCCTCGCCATCATGTTCCTGATTAATTATATTTCGGTGCGCGGTTTCGGTGAAACCGAATACTGGTTCTCGCTGATCAAAGTGACCACCGTGATTGTGTTTATCATCGTCGGCATCCTGATGATCCTCGGCATCTTCCAGGGCGCGCAACCGGCGGGCTGGAGCAACTGGACCGTAGGTGAAGCGCCGTTCGCGGGCGGATTTGCCGCGATGATCGGCGTGGCGATGATCGTCGGTTTCTCCTTCCAGGGCACCGAGCTTATCGGCATTGCAGCGGGCGAATCTGAGAACCCGGAGAAAAACATTCCGCGCGCGGTGCGTCAGGTGTTCTGGCGTATTCTGCTGTTCTATGTGTTTGCAATCCTTATCATCAGCCTGATTATTCCGTACACCGATCCGAGCCTGTTGCGTAACGATGTCAAAGACATCAGCGTCAGCCCGTTCACTCTGGTGTTTGAACACGCGGGCCTGCTCTCTGCGGCGGCAATTATGAACGCGGTGATCCTGACGGCGGTGTTGTCGGCGGGCAACTCCGGCATGTACGCCTCAACCCGTATGCTGTACACCCTGGCCTGCGACGGCAAAGCGCCGCGTATTTTCGCGAAGCTGTCCCGTGGCGGCGTACCGCGTAACGCGCTGTATGCCACCACCGTGATTGCCGGCCTGTGTTTCCTGACCTCAATGTTCGGCAACCAGACCGTGTACCTGTGGCTGCTGAATACCTCCGGGATGACCGGCTTTATCGCCTGGCTGGGTATCGCCATTAGCCACTATCGCTTCCGTCGCGGTTACGTGATGCAGGGGCACGATATCAACGATCTGCCGTACCGCTCCGGGTTCTTCCCGCTGGGGCCGATCTTCGCCTTCGTGCTGTGTCTGATCATTACCCTCGGCCAGAACTATGAAGCCTTCCTGTCAGACACCATCGACTGGGGCGGCGTAGCGGCGACCTATATCGGGATCCCGCTGTTCCTGGTTATCTGGTTCGGCTACAAGCTGGTGAAGGGCTCGCACTTCGTGAAGTACAGCGAGATGGAATTCCCGGATCGCTTTAAAAAATAATCCCTTAAAGGCGCGGCTCCCGCGCCTTTTTCTTTTTCTCCCGTCTAACCTGCTTACCCTTTCTCCATAATTTTTCCATTTAACAACAAATTTTAACAATTTAATTGATAAGCATTCTCGTTTGATTTATGGTTAGCCGCGTAAAAAGCTACCCGCCTCGATGCGGGGGCGCAGCGGTGTGAGCGATGAGATGAATTTGTTGTATTTCACCTCATGGAGATAAGGAATGTTTAGGTTGAATCCTTTGGTCAGGGGCGGACTGTGCGCATCCGCGTTGACTCTGGCCTTGCCCGTTATGGCGGCTGACAATCCGGAAGACACGATGGTTGTGACCGCATCGTCTACCGAACAAAACCTCAAAGATGCGCCTGCCAGTATTAGCGTGATCACCCAACAAGATTTGCAGCGTAAACCGGTTCAGAACCTCAAAGAGGTGCTGAAAGAAGTGCCGGGCGTACAGTTGACCAATGAAGGCGATAACCGCCAGGGCGTCAGCATTCGCGGCCTGAGCAGCAGCTATACGCTGATCCTGGTTGACGGCAAGCGGGTGAACTCGCGTAACGCGGTGTTCCGTCATAACGATTTCGACCTGAACTGGATCCCGGTAGACGCCATTGAGCGTATCGAAGTGGTGCGCGGCCCGATGTCCTCGCTGTACGGTTCCGATGCGCTGGGCGGCGTGGTAAATATCATTACCCGTAAAGTCGGCAAAAGCTGGCATGGCTCCGTCACCGTAGACACCACTATCCAGGAGCACCGCGATCGCGGCGACACTTACAACGGCCAGTTCTTCACCAGCGGCCCGCTGATTGACGACGTGCTGGGCGTGAAAGTGTATGGCAGCCTGTCGAAGCGTGAAAAAGACGACCAGCAACCCACCAGCACGGGCGAAACGCCGCGTATTGAAGGCTTCACCAGCCGCGACGCCAATGTGGAGTTTAACTGGACGCCGAACGAGAATCATGACATCGACTTCTCTTATGGCCGCGACCGCCAGGATCGTGACTCCGATTCCCTCGCCAAAGACCGTCTCGAGCGCGAAACTTACGCCATCGGCCACAACGGACGCTGGGATTTGGGCAACAGCGAGCTGCGCTTCTACGGCGAAAAACTCGATAACAAAGATCCTGCCAGCACCGGCACCATTACCTCTGAAAGCAACACGCTGGACGGTAAATACGTGCTGCCGATTGGCGCGATCAACCAGCTGGTGACCTTCGGCGGCGAATACCGCCATGACAAACTGAAAGATCCGGTCAACCTGACGGGCGGCAACAGCAGCGAAACCTCTGCCAATCAGTACGCGCTGTTCCTGGAAGACGAATGGCGGATTATCGACCCGCTGGCGCTGACCGCCGGTCTGCGTATGGACGATCACGAAACCTACGGCGACCACTGGAGCCCGCGCGCCTATCTGGTGTACAACGCCACCGACACCCTGACAGTGAAGGGCGGCTGGTCTACCGCGTTTAAAGCGCCTTCGCTGCTGCAACTGAGCCCGGACTGGACCACCGGCTCCTGCCGCGGCGCGTGCGAAATCGTCGGCAGCCCGGATCTGAAGCCGGAAACCAGCGAAAGCTATGAGCTCGGCCTGTACTACGCCGGGGAAGAAGGGTGGCTGGAAGGCGTAACCGCCAGCGTTACCACTTTCCAGAACGATATTGACGACATGATCAATATCGACCGCACCCAAAGCCGTACGCTGGCGCCGAGCTACAGCAACTTTGTGGGGTTCAATAGCGACGGCGAACCGATTTTCCGCTATTACAACGTCAACAAAGCGCGGATCCGCGGCGTGGAAACCGAGCTGAAAGTGCCGTTCAACGACCAGTGGAAACTGACCCTGAACTATACCTATAACGACGGGCGCGATCTGAGCGGCGGTGGCAATAAGCCGCTGTCATCGCTGCCGTTCCATACCGCCAACGGCACCCTGGACTGGACGCCGCTGGAAGACTGGTCGTTCTATGTATCGGGTAACTATACCGGCGAGCAACGCGCCACCACGACAGCCACCACCGCCACCGGCGGCTACGTGATCTGGAACGCGGGCGCGGCCTGGCAGGCCACCAGGAACGTTAAGCTGCGTACCGGCGTGCTGAATCTCGGCGATAAAGATCTCAGCCGCGAAGATTACAGCTATAACGAAGATGGTCGTCGTTACTTTGTGGCGATGGATTACCGCTTCTGACAGGGTAGTGAGCAGAGAGAAGGGTATCCGCGGGATACCCTTTTTAATTTACGCCTCGGCGACGTTTGCGAGCTTTCCCGAAAAAAACAGATCCCGTGATTTATCTTTATTAAGGATGTCGTAGAGTTCGGTTAACCGGAGGAGACACGCTTGGTTAAAGGAGGAATCATGAAGAAAACGCTTCGCTGCATGGCATATCAGGAAGGTGGGGTTTTTGTTGCCGCTTGTCTGGATCTGTCGTTAGCGGCACAGGGCGACACGATGCAGGATGCGATGGCTAAGCTGGAAGAACAAATCAAAGATTACCTGTCCGAGGCGTATGCTGAGCCTGCTTTTACAGAACACCTGCTTAAACGTAAGGCACCTGCCTCGATGTGGTTTAAATACCTGAAAATTGGGGTTAGAAACTTTTTTAGCGCCAATACGGGTCCCGGTAAATTGTTTCGCGAACCCTGTGAAACTGTCACATAGAGTCGCAAGCAATGGGGTTTTTCAGGAAGAAGCTCTCCCCATTAACTTATAAAGAGGTGATTTTCGGTCTGGGTTTAATGGGATTTGTGTTGAAACCCAAAACCGGTTCATCCCATGAGCAGTGGATCAGAAAAACGGATTCAAATAAATGGGTGGTTACTGTCGATAAGCATCACGCGCCTTTCTCGCGTGATCTGCTGAAATCTATGGCTCGCCAGGCGGGACTTGATGCCAGAAAATTTCATGCACTGTGTCGCGGGGAATGCACGCTGGATGATATCGACGTTGAATCAGCTAAATAAACCCGCCTGGCGGGTTTATTTATTATTACGCTGGTCACGCCTCGGCAAAAAGATGGTCAGCGTGAAAACGCAGATGATCCTCAATAAATGAGGCGATAAAGAAATAGCTGTGATCGTAGCCGGGCTGGATACGCAGGGTTAACGGCCAACCGGTCTGGCGCGCCACTTCCGCTAGCTGCGCTGGCTGGAGCTGATCCGCGAGGAACTGATCATTATCGCCCTGATCCACTAAGGTCGGGATCTGCTGTTCGGCGCTGGCCTGCGCCATCAGCGCGCAACTGTCCCACGCAGCCCACTGGCTTTGATCCTCACCCAGATAAGCGCTGAACGCTTTCTGGCCCCAGGGTACGCGCACCGGGTTCACAATGGGCGCAAACGCGGAAACCGAGGTAAAGCGACCTGGATTTTTCAGCGCCATAATTAGTGCCCCGTGGCCGCCCATAGAGTGCCCGCTGATAGCGCAACGGTCACTGACGTTGAAATGCGACTGAATCAGTGCCGGGAGTTCATCGCGCAGATAATCGTACATCCGGTAATGTGCCGCCCACGGCCCCTGGGTGGCGTTCAGGTAAAAGCCCGCGCCTTTGCCCAAATCGTAGCCGTCGGCATCTGCCACCTCGTCGCCGCGCGGGCTGGTGTCTGGCATCACCAGCACAATCCCCAGTTCCGCCGCGATGCGCTGGGCGTTGGCTTTGGTGGTGAAGTTTTCATCATTGCAGGTCAGGCCCGAGAGCCAGTACAGCACCGGCGGCGGATTGCTGGAAACCGGCGGCGGCAAAAACACGCTCAGGGTCATGGTGCAGTTGAGCACCTCTGAATGGTGACGCCAGCGCTGTTGCCAGCCTTCAAAACAGCGGTGTTCTTCAATCATCTCCATAATGGCTCCTTGAGGTAGAGAAAGAGTACGCAGGTTATTCAGTTATCAGAATACGCAGGTTGTTCATTTTGCGGTGAAAAAAATTCAGTTCAGCTTTATTGTACTATCCTGCATCATCAATATAACCGGATTGTAACAAATGGAGTGGTCGTGGCGCTGCGAATTGCGATAACGGGGTTTCTGGTTTTGGTTGTGGCGATGGGTATTGGCCGTTTTGCCTTTACGCCGCAGGTACCGTTAATGATAGCCGAAGGGCAGCTCACCCTGACCAGCGCGGCGCTGGTGGCGGCGATTAATTATCTTGGCTATCTGGCAGGAGCATGGGACGCGATGCGCGCGCACCGCCACGTGGAGTGCCGGTTGCATCTCGGTGTCTGGGGCGCGGTCGGGCTGACACTCCTCTCTGCGCTGGCACCGGAGGCCTGGAGCCATGCGATAATTCGTTTTGTGATTGGCTGTATGAGCGGCTGGGCGATGGTCCTGATCGCCGCATGGACGAACGAACAGTTGGCGAATTTTGGCAAACCGGGGTTAAGCGCGGCGGTCTTCGCCGGGCCGGGCGCAGGTATCGCCATCAGCGGGTTGCTGGCCGTCGCCATTCAGGCGGCTGATCTGCACGCCTGGCAGGGATGGCTGGTGTACGGCGTGCTGGCGCTGATCCTGATTGGCCTTATCGCGCCTAATTTACCGCGCAAAGGGCAACTGCACCGCCCGGAGAGCCAGCCGCAACCGCTGGCGCTCACACCTGGCCTGAAGCGCCTGGTCTGGAGCTACAGCCTTGCCGGTTTCGGTTACATCCTGCCCGCCACCTTTCTCTCGCAAATGGCGGCGGCGCGCTTTCCCGGCAGCTTTATGGCGCAGTTCGTCTGGCCGGTGTTCGGCCTCGCCGCAGTGTGCGGCATTGCGTTGAGCATCGCCCTGCGCCACGTGGGAACCAGCAATCAGCGGCTGGCGGTGGTGCTGTTTTTACAGGGCGTCGGGGTACTGGGCGCGGCGTTATTGCCTGCAATGGCGGGGCTGGTGGTTGGCGCGTTGCTGGTCGGCGGCGGTTTTTTATGCGCGGTACAACTGTCGCTGCTGTATGGACGGGAACTTGCGCCCCAGCATATGCGCTATATGGCTGGGCTATTAACCACGGGTTATGCCATCGGGCAACTGGGCGGGCCGATCACCTCGGCGCTCTCCACCCTTTTTACCGGCAGGCTGGAGCCGGCGCTGTGGATTGCCGGTGTGGCGCTGTTTATCGCCGCCGGGCTGGTCTGGAAGCGTGAGCGTGAAAGGCCAGACCAATTTCAATAATTATCCGGCTGAATACTGGATTATGTGCACCGGCTCACGCACAATGAATGCGCAATTTGCCCCTGGAGGGCAAAGGTACGCCACACCTGCAGGAGAAAAATAAATGTCATCACTCAGTAAAGAAGCCGCTCTGGTTCATGAGGCGCTGGTCGCCCGCGGTCTGGAGACGCCGTTGCGTCCGCCGTTGCGCGAACTGGATAACGAAACCCGCAAGCGCCTCATTTCCGAACATATGAGCGAAATCATGCAACTGCTCAATCTGGATCTGAGCGATGACAGTTTGATGGAAACGCCGCACCGCATCGCCAAAATGTATGTCGATGAGATTTTCTCCGGGCTGGATTACGCTAATTTCCCGAAAATCACCGTCATTGAAAATAAGATGAAGGTCGATGAAATGGTCACGGTGCGCGACATCACCCTGACCAGCACCTGCGAACACCACTTTGTGACCATCGACGGCAAAGCCACCGTGGCCTATATTCCCAAAGAGTCGGTGATTGGCCTGTCGAAAATTAACCGTATCGTGCAGTTCTTCGCTCAGCGCCCGCAGGTGCAGGAGCGTTTAACCCAGCAGATCCTGGTGGCCCTGCAAACCCTGCTTGGCACCAACAACGTAGCGGTGTCTATTGATGCGGTGCATTACTGCGTGAAAGCGCGCGGCATTCGCGACGCCACCAGCGCCACCACCACCACCTCGCTCGGCGGATTATTTAAATCCAGCCAGAATACGCGTCAGGAGTTTTTGCGCGCGGTGCGTCACCACAGCTAACAGAAGGCCGGATGCATGGAACGAAATGTCACGCTTGACGCGGTTCGTGGCGTTGCCATCCTGGGCATCCTGCTATTGAATATTATGGCTTTCGGCCTGCCGAAAGCCGCCTATCTGAATCCCGCCTGGTACGGCGATATCACCTCCCGCGACGCCTGGACCTGGGCGCTGCTCGACCTGTTTGCCCAGGTGAAGTTCCTGACCTTATTTGCGTTGCTATTTGGCGCAGGTCTGCAAATGCTGCTGGCGCGCGGCAAACGCTGGATCCAGTCACGCCTGACGCTGTTGGTTTTACTCGGCTTCTGCCACGGCCTGCTGTTGTGGGATGGCGACATTCTGCTGGCTTACGGGCTGGTGGGGCTGATTAGCTGGCGGCTAATCCGCGACGCCCCCAGCGTCAAGTCATTATTCAATACCGGCCTGATGCTGTTCCTGGTAGGGCTGGGGGTATTGATCGTGCTGGGCCTGATATCCGGTGACCAGCTTAACCGCGCCTGGATACCTGACGAGTCGGCCCTTCAGCTGGAGCAGTTCTGGCGCACTGAAGGGGGAATGACTGCGATTCGCTACCGGGCGGATTTGCTCTCTTCTACGCTGCTGGCCTTAGGCGCGCAGTACGGTTGGCAACTGGCGGGCTTGATGCTGATCGGCGCGGCGCTGATGCGCAGCGGCTGGCTGAAAGGGCAGTTTAGCCTGGGGCATTACCGGCGTACTGGCGTTATCCTGATCCTGACTGGCGTGGCGATTAACCTGCCGTCCATTCTCCTGCAATGGCAACTCAACTGGGCCTACCGCTGGTGCGGTTTTCTGTTACAGGCCCCGCGCGAACTGAGTGCGCCGTTTCAGGCGCTGGGCTATACCGCCCTGATCTACGGCTTCTGGCCGCAGCTTTCCCGCTGGCGCATCACTGGCGCAGTGGTCTGCGTTGGCCGGATGGCGCTCAGCAACTATCTGCTGCAAACCCTCATCTGCACTACGCTGTTCAACCGCTTCGGTCTGTTTATGAAATTTGACCGACTGCAACTGCTGGCCTTCGTCCCGGCGGTATGGGCCGTGAACCTGCTGTTCTCCATCTGGTGGCTGCGTTATTTCCGCCAGGGACCGGTGGAATGGCTGTGGCGGCAATTAACCGCACGGGCATCAGGGGTTAGCCTTTCCCGCACAGACAGATAACGATCCAGATCACAATCATTAACATTTTGTATGTAACCGTTTTCAGCGGTGTGATGCGCTTCACGCAGCATCCATTTACGCGCTGACACAATATCCTGAGCTTAACACAGGGGGTATTCGTGAGTTGCTGCCAAAATAAACAGGATGAGGGTTATGATCACCATTCGTGATGTCGCACGTCAGGCGGGCGTCTCCGTCGCCACCGTTTCCCGGGTCCTGAACAACAGCGCGCTGGTAAGCCCAGAGACGCGAGAGACAGTCCTGCAGGCCGTTAACCAACTGGGATATCGCCCCAACGCCAATGCCCAGGCGCTGGCGACTCAGGTCAGCGATACTATCGGCGTGGTGGTCATGGACGTCTCCGACCCCTTCTTCGGTGCGCTGGTGAAAGCGGTGGATACCGTGGCCCAGCAGCATCAAAAATATGTGCTGATCGGCAACAGTTACCATGAGGCGGAAAAAGAGCGCCACGCTATTGAGGTGCTGATTCGCCATCGTTGTAACGCATTGATTGTGCATGCGAAAGAGCTTTCTGACCACGAGCTGGCGCAGTTTATGGATCAAATCCCCGGCATGGTGCTGATTAACCGCATTGTCGCGGGTTATGAGCACCGCTGCGTCGGGCTGGACAACATCACCGGCGCGATGATGGCGACGCGGATGCTGCAAAGTAACGGTCATCAGCGTATCGGGTATCTGGCCTCAAGCCACGCCATTGAAGATAACGATCACCGCCGTGAGGGCTGGCAGCGCGCGCTGGCGGAGCAGGGGATTGTCGCCCCGGAAAGCTGGGTTGGCACCGGTTCGCCGGATATGCAGGGCGGCGAGGCGGCAATGGTCGAGCTGCTGGGCCGCAATCTCCAGCTAACGGCGGTATTCGCTTATAACGACGGGATGGCGGCGGGGGCGTTGACGGCCTTGAAAGATAACGGCATTGCGGTGCCGCAGCATTTGTCACTGATCGGTTTTGACGATATCCCCATGGCCCGTTACACCGACCCGCAGTTAACTACCGTGCGTTACCCGATTGTTTCCATGGCACGGCTGGCCACTGAGCTGGCGTTACAGGGGGCGCAGGGGCAGCTTGATAACACAGCAAATCACTGTTTTATGCCGACTTTAGTGCGCCGTCATTCGGTAACCGGGCGGCAAATTGTGGCTCCGATCACTAGTTTATAAATGAGAGTGATGTAACCGCTTTCAATCTGTGAGTAAATTCACAGTATCTTAACAAGCCGCTGACTATGATGTCAGCGGTTTAGGGGCTGAAACACTATGTAACGATAACCATAGACGACAAGCCCGAAAGCGCAAATAACACGCAGTACTGGAGCGTTACCTGTCACGGAAGAAATTTTTCATAAGTGAACTTAGGCAGTCAGTAACGTGAACTCCACGCTGTCCTGCCGTCCATTATTCACAAGAACTACCCTGCAAATACCGGAGATACCATGAATAAGAAGGTGTTGACCCTGTCCGCTGTGATGTCGTGCATGCTGTTTGGCGCTGCTGCTCAGGCAGCCGATCGTATCGGCGTGACCATCTATAAATATGACGATAACTTCATGTCTGTAGTACGTAAGGCGATTGAGAAGGAAGCTTCCGCCTCTCCGGATGTTCAACTGCTGATGAACGACTCGCAGAACGACCAGTCCAAACAGAACGACCAAATCGACGTGCTGCTGGCGAAAGGCGTGAAGTCTCTGGCTATCAACCTGGTTGACCCGGCTGCAGCGGGTACTGTGATTGAAAAAGCGCGCGGCCAAAACATTCCAATCGTGTTCTTCAACAAAGAACCGTCCCGTAAAGCGCTGGACAGCTATGACAAGGCTTTCTACGTCGGTACTGACTCTAAAGAGTCCGGTATCATCCAGGGCGACCTGATTGCTAAACACTGGGCGGCAAACCCGGCGTGGGATCTGAACAAAGACGGCCAGATCCAGTTCGTACTGCTGAAAGGCGAGCCGGGCCACCCGGATGCTGAAGCGCGTACCACTTACGTGATCAAAGAGCTGAACGACAAGGGCCTGAAAACCCAGCAGCTGCAGCTTGATACCGCGATGTGGGACACCGCAATGGCTAAAGACAAGATGGACGCCTGGCTGTCTGGTCCTAACGCCAACAAAATTGAAGTGGTTATCGCCAACAACGACGCCATGGCAATGGGCGCGGTTGAAGCGCTGAAAGCCCACAACAAATCTTCTATTCCGGTGTTCGGCGTTGACGCCCTGCCGGAAGCCCTGGCGCTGGTTAAATCCGGTGCCATGGCCGGTACTGTGCTGAACGACGCCAACAACCAGGCGAAAGCCACCTTTGATCTGGCGAAAAACCTGGCAGCAGGTAAAGGCGCCGCCGACGGTACCAACTGGAAAATTGAAAACAAAGTGGTTCGTGTTCCTTACGTCGGGGTTGATAAAGAAAACCTGGCTGAGTTCACCAACAAATAATAAGCCGTATTTAAAGGGCGCAAGCTGCGCCCTTTTTTAAACTCGTTACACGCCGACAACTAGACCCTAAATAATTCGCGTTGCAGGAAGGCGGCAAGAGAGTGAATCCCCGGGAGCTTACATCAGTAAGTGACTGGGGTGAACGAACGCAGCCAACGCATCTGCAACGTGAAGTATGACGGGTATAAACGCCACCAGGTATAACTATGGTCAGCACGAACACGCAATCCTCAGGCGAATACTTGTTAGAAATGAGCGGTATCGACAAGTCATTCCCGGGCGTTAAGGCACTGGATAATGTTAATTTGAAAGTACGCCCACATTCTATCCATGCATTAATGGGTGAAAACGGGGCGGGTAAATCGACATTATTAAAATGCCTTTTTGGGATCTATAAAAAAGATTCCGGCAGCATTCTTTTTCAGGGGAGAGAGATCGATTTCCAGTCAACCAAAGAAGCGCTGGAAAATGGCATCTCAATGGTTCACCAGGAATTAAACCTGGTATTACAACGTTCCGTGATGGACAACATGTGGTTGGGGCGCTACCCGACCAAAGGCGTGTTTGTCGATCAGGATAAAATGTACCGCGATACCAAAGCGATTTTCGATGAGCTGGATATTGATATCGATCCGCGCGCTCGCGTAGGGACGCTTTCTGTATCGCAGATGCAGATGATCGAAATCGCCAAAGCGTTTTCCTATGACGCTAAAATCGTGATTATGGATGAGCCCACTTCTTCCTTGACGGAAAAAGAGGTGAATCACCTGTTCAAAATTATTCGTAAACTGAAAGAGCGCGGCTGCGGCATCGTGTACATCTCCCATAAAATGGAAGAGATTTTTCAGTTGTGCGATGAAATTACCATTCTTCGTGATGGGCAGTGGATCGCCACCCAGCCGCTGGAAGGGCTGGATATGGACAAGATCATCGCCATGATGGTGGGTCGTTCCCTGAACCAGCGCTTCCCGGATAAAGAAAACGTGCCGGGCGAAGTGATCCTCGAAGTGAAAAACCTGACGTCTCTGCGTCAGCCGTCGATTCGCGATGTCAGCTTCGATCTGCACAAAGGCGAAATTTTAGGTATTGCCGGGCTGGTGGGCGCCAAGCGTACCGATATCGTGGAAACCTTATTCGGCATCCGCGAAAAATCCGCCGGGACCATTAAGCTGCACGGTAAGCAAATTAATAACCATAACGCTAATGAGGCAATAAACCATGGTTTCGCCCTGGTTACCGAGGAGCGACGCTCTACGGGTATTTATGCCTATCTGGATATCGGCTTTAACTCGCTTATTTCCAACATTCGCAAATACAAAAACAAAGTCGGGCTGCTGGATAATTCCCGCATGAAAAGTGATACCCAGTGGGTTATTGATGCCATGCGCGTAAAAACGCCGGGCCATCGCACCCAGATAGGTTCGCTTTCCGGTGGTAACCAGCAAAAGGTGATTATCGGGCGCTGGCTGTTAACCCAGCCGGAAATACTGATGCTTGATGAACCCACCCGCGGTATTGACGTCGGCGCGAAGTTTGAAATTTATCAGCTGATTGCTGAACTGGCGAAAAAAGGCAAAGGGATCATTATTATCTCCTCCGAAATGCCAGAGCTGTTAGGAATAACCGACCGTATCCTGGTGATGAGCAATGGTCTCGTTTCCGGAATTGTTGACACCAAAACGACGTCGCAGAATGAAATTTTGCGTCTTGCGTCTTTGCACCTTTAATATCAGGGGCTCCTCATGAGTGCGTTAAATAAGAAAAGTTTTCTCACTTATCTGAAAGAAGGCGGTATTTACGTCGTCCTTTTAGTTTTGCTGGCGATTATTATTTTCCAGGACCCGACATTCTTAAGCCTGTTGAACTTAAGTAACATCCTGACCCAATCTTCGGTGCGTATTATCATCGCGCTGGGCGTGGCGGGGCTTATCGTCACCCAGGGTACTGACCTGTCTGCCGGTCGCCAGGTGGGCCTGGCGGCGGTTGTGGCGGCCACCCTGTTGCAGTCGATGGAAAACGCCAACAAAGTCTTCCCGGAAATGGCCACCATGCCGATTTTCGTGGTGATCCTGATTGTGTGCGCTATCGGCGCGATCATCGGCCTGATTAACGGCATCGTTATCGCTTATCTGAACGTGACGCCGTTTATCACCACCCTGGGCACCATGATCATCGTGTACGGCATCAACTCCCTGTACTACGACTTCGTGGGCGCATCGCCGATTTCCGGTTTCGACAGCGGCTTCTCGACGTTCACCCAAGGCTTTATCGCGCTGGGCAGCTTCCGACTCTCGTACATCACCTTCTATGCGCTGATTGCGGTGGCCTTCGTCTGGATCCTGTGGAACAAAACCCGCTTCGGTAAAAACATCTTCGCAATCGGCGGCAACCCGGAAGCGGCGAAAGTCTCCGGCGTTAACGTGGCCCTGAACCTGCTGATGATTTATGCGCTGTCAGGCGTGTTCTACGCCTTCGGCGGGATGCTGGAAGCGGGCCGTATCGGTTCCGCCACTAACAACCTCGGCTTTATGTACGAACTGGATGCGATTGCCGCGTGCGTAGTGGGCGGCGTGTCCTTCAGCGGCGGCGTGGGTACGGTAATTGGCGTGGTAACCGGTGTGATCATCTTTACGGTTATCAACTACGGCCTGACCTACATCGGCGTGAACCCGTACTGGCAGTACATTATCAAAGGCGCAATCATCATCTTCGCGGTTGCCCTGGATTCCCTGAAATACGCCCGTAAGAAGTAATATTGACTTGTTTCGTCCAGCCCCCGTTATCGGGGGCTTTTTTTATTAGCGCTTCGGCTGTGTCACTTCCTGCTGCGCAGGGACCTTCGACTCGTCCCCGTTCAGACGCCGTTTCTCCTGGTCGGCCTGATAGAAATAGTTCCAGCAGGTGACAAACAGCGCCGCGACCATCGGGCCAATCACAAAGCCGTTGATGCCGTAAATGCTCAGCCCGCCCAGGGTGGTGATCAGGATCAGCCAGTCCGGCATGCGGATATCTTTACCCACCAGCAGCGGGCGCAAAATATTGTCCGACAGGCCTACCACCACCACAAACCACAGCGTAAGCAATAAGCCTTTGATAATCATCCCGGTGGCAAACAGGTAAATCGCCGCCGGGATCCATACCAGTGCCGTACCCACCGCCGGGATCAGCGACAGAAACGCCATCAGCGCGCCCCACAGTAAGCTCGCTTCAATGCCCGCGAAGTAAAACGCGATGCCGCCCAGCGCGCCCTGAACCACGGCCACCACCACGGTGCCTTTCACCGTGGCGCGCGCCACGGCGGCGAAGCGGGCGAACAGGCGATATTTCATGTTGTTTTCCAGCGGGATCGCTTTAAACGCCAGCTCTACCAGCCGTGCGCCGTCTTTCAGGAAGAAGAACAGCAGATACAGCATCACGCCGAAACCTACCGCCAGGCTGAAAGTGTTTTTACTGATCAGCAATACGCTGCCGGCGGCATACTGGCTGCCTTTCATGGCGACTTCGGACAGTTTGCTGCGGATGTCGGTGAGGTTATCGAGCTGATATTCCGCCAGCAGGCCGCGCGCCCAGTCCGGCAAATAGCCGAGATATTCGTAAAACAGCCGCGCGATATTGGCGTTATCGGTTTGCAGGTTCTGGTAGACGGTATTAAATTCCCGCGCCAGCGAAGAGGCGATAATCGCCAGCGGCGTGAAAACGATTAAGCAGATCACCAGCAGCGTCAGCAGTGCCGCCAGACCGTTGCGGCCACCCGTGGCGCGGCTCAGCCAGATCTTGGTTTTATAAAAAATAACGGCGAGGATGGCGGCCCACAGTAGTGAAGAGAACCAGGGCCGTAAGATGCTCCACAGTGCCAGCGTGACCAGTGCCAGAATCAGCACGAAAAGGATTTTCGATGTTTTTCCCATAAGCATAGTTATTCCCTTTTGACGGCGTGAGAGACACGCGTTGCGCATAAGTCAGTGTAGACGCTGTATAAACGAGGACAGTTTCCGCGAACGCCGGAAATGAAGAATTCAGAGTGGAGGAAGAGAATGCGGCCAACAAAATGCGGTTATTTCGCTTTTTGCAGTTCGAGCAGCTGCTCTGCCGTTACCGCCGGGTAGCCCTGGGCATCGTCCGGTACATCATGCAGTGCCGGGATCGGCACCAGCGGCCCTAAAAAGCGCGGTTCGCGTTTGAAAATATACAGATCGGCAAGCGCGCCCAGCCGCGCACCGAACTCACGGACCCGTACCGTCAGCATATCTTTCGGCGAAGGCACCGCGTAACACTGCGCCTGAATCCCCATATGCAGGGCGATAAACAGCGCGCGCTCACAGTGGAAACGCTGGGTGATAATAATAAAGTCGTTGGTATCAAACACCTTGCGGGTGCGAACGATGGAATCCAGCGTGCGGAACCCGGCATAATCCAGCACGATGTCCGCCGGATCGACGCCAGCGGCGATCAAATCCTTACGCATGGTCATCGGCTCGTTATAGCTTTGCAGCGCATTATCGCCGCTCAGCAGCAGATAATTTACTTTGCCGCTGTTGTAAGCGTTAATCGCGCCCTGAATGCGGTAACGGTAATACTGGTTGATCACGCCAGTGCGGTAATACTTGGCGGTGCCCAGCACTACGCCCACCTGGCGGTAGGGCAGGTCCTGCAATTCGTCATAGACGTAGGGGGAGGTTTTCCAGCTTATCCAGCGATCGAGAAGCAACGCCGCTAGCAGCAGTAAGCCGATAAACAAAACCAGGCTGTACAACAGGCGCTTCAACATTCAGGTGGCTCAGAACAGGAAAATTGCCATCAAGGCTACTTTACCCGCCAGGCGAGCGCAACCGCTCACCGTGCGGGTGGAGTAAAATTAAGCATTCCGCACGGTGCAGTTCAACGTGTCAGGCCAGCAACACCCGATCGACGTTCTGGCAACCCAGGCCATTCAGGGTAGCAACCGTCGGCGCCCACTGGCTGATATTGCCATTTGGCAATTCAGCAAGGATGGCACGCTGGATATCCGCAAAGCCATAACCCTTGAGGATCACCAGATTCAACGCGGCCTGCAACGGCGGCAGAGACGGGTTGAACGCGGCGTTTTCGGCGTAGCTGCCGGTCAGGATCGTGCCATCGCGCAGTTCCATCGCCAGGCCGCACGGTGACTGGGTGTAAGGGGCGTGGCTGCGGTTGGCCGCTTTAATCGCCTGCTGGCTCAGCGCATCGCCTTGCAGTGCGAAACCGTGGTCTTCGGCATCGAAAATGGTGGTTTTAATATCCAGATCGCGTGGGCCAAAGGCATCAGGCAGATAGTCCTTCAGCCTGGCGGCGGCGCGGCCGGGTAAATGGATATGCAAATCGAGGCCGCTGTTGAGTTCGTTCATAAACTGGCGGCAGTGCCCGCACGGCGTGTAGTTCACGGTAATCGCCCGCAGGCCCGTTTCACCGCTCATCCACGCATGGGTAATGGCGCTTTGTTCGGCGTGAATAGTTTGTTGCAGCGCGATGCCAGGGTATTCCATGTTGGCGCCGAACCATAAATTGCCGCTGATGCCGCGCGCGATAGCGCCGACGTTAAAATGGGAGATAGGGGTTTGCGCATACGCCGCCGCGAGCGGCAGCAATGCGAACGCCAGCTCGTCTTCGGTAAGCCCGCACTGGCGTTGGATCTGTTGCGATTGCCCGGCAGTCAGCATCGCCGGAAAATGGTCGTCTTCCAGCAGGGGAGCAAGCGCGGTTTGCAGAGGCTGTGAAAGCCCGGCAAAGGCAGTATGAAATCGTGAATGCATGGCAAAGCCTCTTGATATTGATAACTGGATCGGTAGTTTACGGAGCCAGTGAGGCTTGATATGTGACGTATATCTCGTTATTTATGCAACGGATACTCTTTCATACAAATTTGCGCGACATCTCGCAAATTTTACGCCCAGAAAGCCAGAATCAACGGGAATAAAAAGGGCGCGATCAGCGAGGTGATAATCCCGCAAATTACCAGCGCCAGCGAACTGAACGCCCCTTCCTGATAGTCCAGCTCCGCGCAGCGGGCAGTGCCGAGGGCGTGAGACGCGGTGCCCATCGCCAGGCCGCGTGCTGATTTGGTATGGATACGCATCATATTCAGCAGGCTGTGACCAAATACCGCGCCCAGGATGCCGACAAAAATCACGCATACCGCGCTGATCGCCGGAATACCCCCAAGGCTGCCGCCCACCGCCATGGCAATCGGCGTGGTCACGGATTTCGGTAATATCGATGCGGCGATTTCTGGCGACGCGCCCAGCAACAGCGCCACAGACGTGCCGGTTAACATCGCCACCATGCTGCCGATAAAGCAAATGGTAATAATCGATTTCCAGCGGGCGCGGATCTGATGGAGTTGTTCATACAGCGGAAACGCCAGCGCCACCACGGCAGGTTGCAGCAGGTCATTCAGGATTTTGCTGCCCTGGAAATAGTGCTCGTAAGGCGTATGGGTAAACACCAGCAGCGGAATTATCACCACCATCGACACCAGCAGCGGGTTTAACAGCGGGGTTTTTAACTTCGCCGCCAGTTTACGGGCCGCGAAAAAGACCACCAAAGTTAACGGCAGCGACCACCAGATATGCTCAATCATTGTTTAGGCTCCTGCTGCCCAATCACTTTGCGCTGGCCGTGAACCAGATGAGAACTCCAGCTAACCACCAGAAACACCACCAGGGTGCTGATAAAACATGACACCACCACCGGGCCGAACTGCGCTTTCAGCACGTCGACATATTGCATTACCCCAATCCCTACCGGCACAAACAGCAGCGCCATATAGCGAATCAGCACGTTACAACCGGGTTTGACCCACTTCGCCGGCAGGATTTGCAGCGACAGCAGGATAAACATAATCAGCATACCGATAATGCTGCCGGGAATGGTGATGGGCAGGAGCGCCGCCAGGGCGATACCCGCATACAGACAGGCATAAATCAGGATAAACGCGCGGACAAAGTGCCAGAGGGTGGTCAGCATAGTGCTCATATCAATAGCCTTGTTGGAATGCATTCATCATACAATTAATGAAAATTGTGTGCTACAGATCACATCATGATTTTATGGCATCAAAAGTATGCCTGCCGTGCACAGTGGCAAGGCCTTGTCAGGTATCTCCCCGTCATTCTTCAGGTTGCAGATGCGTTGGCTTTACTCGCTCACCCCAGTCACTTACTGATGTAAGCTCCTGGGGATTCGCTGCGTCGCCGCCTTTCTGCAACCTGAATTATTTAGGGGATAAAAGAGGGAGGCGCAGGTGCGACATTTTATGTTTTTTGCCAGCATACCCGGCGCGGCGGGCAGGCTCAATGGCATCACGTAAAATGCGTTTCCAGAAAGCCCGCCAGGCGCTACCATAGCGCCTCTTTTTTACTGAGGTCGGCTATGCGTGTGTTACTGGCGCCAATGGAAGGCGTACTGGACTCTCTGGTGCGTGAACTGTTAACGGACGTGAACGATTACGATCTGTGCGTCACGGAATTTCTGCGCGTGGTGGATAGCCTGCTGCCTGCTAAATCCTTCTATAAGCTCTGCCCGGAATTGCACCATCAGAGCCGTACTCCGTCGGGCACGCGGGTGCGCATCCAGCTTCTGGGGCAGCACCCCGAGTGGCTGGCGGAAAACGCCGCGCGCGCGGTGGAGCTCGGCTCCTGGGGCGTTGACCTTAACTGCGGTTGCCCATCGAAGCTGGTTAACGGCAGCGGCGGCGGGGCGACGTTGCTTAAAGATCCTGATCTGATTTATCGCGGCGCAAAGGCGATGCGCGAAGCGGTCCCGGCTGAGTTGCCGGTGACGGTGAAAGTGCGCCTCGGCTGGGACAGCGACGCCCGCCAGTTTGAAATCGCCGATGCGGTGCAGCAGGCTGGCGCCACCGAGCTGGTGGTGCATGGCCGCACCAAAGAGGATGGCTATAAAGCCGAGCGTATCAACTGGGCGGCGATTGGCGAAATCCGCAAGCGCCTGGCGATCCCGGTGATCGCTAACGGTGAAATCTGGGACTGGCAGAGCGGCCAGGCCTGTCTCCAGGCGACCGGTTGTGACGCGGTAATGGTCGGGCGCGGGGCGCTCAATGTGCCGAATTTAAGCCGGGTGGTGAAATACAATGAAGCGCCGATGCCCTGGCACGAGGTGGTGGAATTGCTGCAAAGGTATACGCAACTGGAGAAGCAGGGCGATACCGGGATGTATCACGTAGCGCGCATTAAGCAGTGGTTGGGGTACTTACGCAAGGCCTATCCACAGGCCACTGAACTCTTTACTACCATCCGTACCTTAACGGACTCGCCATCGATTGCCAGGGCGATTGACGGGTACGCCCACAGGGCGTACCACGCGCGATAACGCGGCGATTTAGAAAATCGCTTTAAACACACCCGTAACCACCAACAGCCCAATCAAAAAGATAATCAAAACGGCCCATAGAATAATTTTCATCGCTTTCCCTCTGTTTATTCATCAGTACATTCGTAACTGAGTATAGGAAAGATTGAGAAAGTGGCGAGGCGGATCCCCGCTTCGCCAATGCAAACCGGCCTTTACCCTTGCTTACGCTGCTCGCTCGTTCCTTTTCTATACTTACCCTTTGTTCGTATCCAGAGAGGACGATCTATGACCCAACGAGTGGCAATCGTGACGGCTTCCGATTCCGGCATCGGCAAGAAATGCGCGGAATTACTGGCGCAGCAAGGTTTCGACATCGGTATTACCTGGCATAGCGACGACAGAGGGGCCAAAGAGACCGCCGAACTGGTGCGCGGGTTTGGCCGCAAAGCGGAAATCATCCAGCTGGACCTGGGTAATCTGCCTGACGGCGCGAACGCGATACAAGCGCTGATCGACCGCTTCGGGCGCATCGACGTGCTGGTGAATAACGCCGGGGCAATGTCAAAAGCGGCGTTTCTGGATATGCCGTTTGAGGACTGGCGCAACGTCTTCACGGTGGATGTGGACGGGGCATTTTTATGCTCGCAAATCGCCGCGCGCGCAATGGTGAAGCAGGGCGAGGGCGGGCGCATCGTCAATATCACCTCGGTTCACGAGCATACGCCCTTGCCGGAAGCCAGCGCCTACACCGCGGCTAAACACGCACTCGGCGGCCTGACGAAATCGATGGCGCTGGAGCTGGTGAGCCACGGGATCCTGGTGAACGCCGTCGCGCCGGGCGCTATCGCCACGCCGATGAACGATATGGACGAAGGGGATGTAAAACCCGGATCGCTGCCCACGGTGCCGCTGGCGCGCCCGGGCAGAACCGAAGAGATCGCAAGCCTCGTCGCGTGGCTGTGTTCTGAGCAGGCGGCCTATGCAACCGGCCAGTCGTTTATCGTCGACGGCGGCTTTATGCTTGCCAACCCGCAGTTTAAGCCTCAGGAGTGAGGTTTCTTGCGCTGACGGCGTTTAAAGCCGTAGCGCAGCAACGCCACGCATCCCACGGCCAGCGCCAGCCAAATCCAGTGTTTCAGGTGCTGGTCGAGGGAGTGCAGCCACGGCGCAATCACTTCGCCCCCTACGTAGCCCAGCGTGGTAAACAGCGCCGCCCAGACCAGCGCGCCGAGAATATTCAGCGGCAGAAACACCTTCGGTGGGATGTGGCTGGCGCCGATCAGCAGCGGCCCGATAATGCGAAACCCGTACATAAACCGGCAGCCGGGCACAAACAGCAGCGGATGGCGGGCGATTAACTTCTGCGCCGAGGCGATTTTATCCTGATGCTTGCTAAAGCGTTGCAAAATCCCGTTGCCATAGCGCCGCCCCAGTAAGTAAAGCAACTGGTCGCCAATCATCCCGCCCAGCGCGACCACCAGTACCACCAGCGGAAACGACAGCAAACCCTGATGCGCTGACACGCCGCCCAGCAGGGTGATGGTTTCACCCTCCGCCATGCTGCCTACCAGCAGCGCGGCATAGCCATATTGCGAAATGAGTGCTGAAACATCCATCGCGAGTCTGTTCACTCCATGTTATTCATTGCATTAAGAATACACCGCGCCGCCGCGTTCGCCTCGTCCGGAGCGGATTTTCACGGGGTTCGCTAAATCGTGCTGTTCAATAATTAATCATCCGACCTGCGTTATACTTACAGCATCCTTCCGGGAGCCAGCGTCGCCGCTGGCGTGAGCGTATTACCAAACAGGGGGCGTTATGAACCATGTCTGGGGGCTTTTTTCCCATCCTTATCGTGAAATGCAGGTTATTAAGGGCGAAAACGAAACCGTTTCGCATCATTACACCCACCACGTGCTGATCATGGCGGCCATTCCGGTGATTTGCGCGTTTATCGGCACCACCCAAATCGGCTGGGATTTTGACGACGGCAACGTGGTGAAACTGTCGCTGTTTACTGGCTTCGCGCTGGCGATCCTGTTTTATGGCCTGATGCTGGCGGGCGTGGCGGTTATGGGCCGCGTGATCTGGTGGATGGCGCGCAACTATCCGCAACGCCCTTCATTAACCAACTGTATGGTGTTTGCCGGCTACGTGGCGACCCCGCTCTTTTTGAGTGGTATCGTCGCGTTGTATCCCATCGTCTGGCTGTGCGCGCTGGTGGGCACACTGGCGCTGTTTTATACCGGCTATCTGCTGTACGTCGGCGTTCCGGCGTTTCTCAACATCAATCGCGAAGAGGGGCTCAGCTTCTCCAGCTCGACGCTCGCCATTGGTGTATTAGTGCTGGAAGTGCTGCTGGCGTTGACCGTTATCTTGTGGGGTTACGGATATCGTCTATTCTGATGAAGGTGCATTGCCGGTTAAATCTAGTGCAATGTACTCTTAAATCACGATTCTCCTGTAGCGATAAAGCTGGACGCCGGAGTATCATCCCGGCGCCAGCTTCCAAATATTCATTGAGTGTATGGAAGCGGTGTGCGTCACAACGTGCGTGAATAATTTTCTGAAGTAAAACCATGCCGACTACAATCCGTCATTCACTCCTGAGCCTTGCGCTCATGCTGGCAGTACCCTTTGCGCCCGTGACCGTCGCGGCGAAAACAGCGGTTGCCCAGACTGCCGCCCAACCGGAAATTGCCTCCGGTAGCGCCATGATCGTCGACCTGCAAACCAATAAGGTACTTTATTCCAGCCACCCCAATCTGGTGCGTCCTATTGCGTCTATCACCAAAGTGATGACCGCGATGGTGGTGCTGGATGCGCATTTACCGCTGGATGAGATCCTTAAAGTCGACATCAGCCAGACGCCGGAAATGAAAGGTGTTTATTCACGGGTGCGGCTGAACAGTGAAATTAGCCGTAAAAATATGCTGCTGCTGGCGCTGATGTCTTCGGAAAACCGCGCGGCGGCCAGCCTGGCGCACCATTATCCCGGTGGTTACAACGCGTTTATCCGCGCGATGAACGCCAAAGCGAAATCCCTTGGCATGACCCATACCCGTTTTGTTGAACCGACCGGGCTGTCGATTAAAAACGTCTCCACCGCCGAAGATCTGACCAAACTGCTGATCGCCACCAAACAGTATCCGCTGATTGGCCAGCTCAGCACCACCCGCGAAGATATGGCGACGTTCGCCAAACCGGCCTATACGCTGCCGTTTCGCAATACCAACCATCTGGTCTACCGCGATAACTGGAACATTCAGCTGACCAAAACCGGCTTTACCAACGCGGCGGGCCACTGCCTGGTGATGCGCACCGTGATCAATAACCGTCCGGTGGCGTTGGTAGTGATGGATGCCTTTGGCAAATACACTCATTTTGCCGACGCCAGCCGCCTGCGTACCTGGATGGAAACCGGTAAAGCGACGCCGGTTCCGGCCTCCGCGCTGAGCTATAAACGGCAAAAAGCGGCACAAATGGCCGCGAACAGTACTGCCAACGATGCACAAAACGATTAATTAATTCGGCAGCGCCCAATCGCCCTGGTTGAGCGGGCGCTGCATAATCAACGTGTCCCGCCAGTTACCCAGCTTATAGCCCACGCTACGCAATTGACCCACCACCTCAAATCCTTGCTGCCGGTGCAGGCGCTGGGAACCGGGGTTGTTTTCTCCATCGCCGATAATGGCGATCATCTGGCGCCACGGTCCTTGTTCGCAGCGGGCAATCAGCGCCGCCAGCAGTGCCCGGCCAATACCACGCCCGGTCATACTGGCATCAACGTAGATCGACTCTTCAACGGTGTAGCGGTAAGCGGGACGGGAGCGGTAGGGCGCGGCGTAACAGTATCCCACTACAATGCCGTGCCATTCCGCCACCAGCCACGGATAGCCTTTTTCGCTGAGATGGGCGATGCGTTGCGCCATCTCTTCGGCATCCGGCGGAATTTCTTCAAACGAGGCGCGGCCATGCTGAACATGCCAGGCATAAATGGCGGCGATAAGCGCGGTATCATCAGGCTGGACGTCACGGACAGCTATAGCAGGGACAGGAACCACTTCGACTGCTGACATTTTCCATTCCTCAGGGCTGGTTCAGGCCAACGCGATGCTGGCCTTATTGCTACTCTAATCGGAATTTTCTTAGCCTAAAAGATATTCGCTTTTTTTTAACCAGAATTTTACAACTTAGCCTGGTCGTGAACGCTTTCGCTAACCGGTTCCGCCCAATTTTTCAGCTTAGTTGTCTTGCCAATGCCGGGGTTCATGCTGTTTGTCGGGTCATTTTGCTTATAAAAGCGTTTTAATTGCGTTGGCGCTTCATATAAATGCCCCACGTTGTGCTCCGCCGGGTACTGCGCCCCGCGCGCCCGCAGCAATTCCAGCATCTCCTCCTTCAGCGCGTGGGCATCCACGCCTTTTTTAACGATGTAATCCTGATGGAACACATAGCAGAAGAAATGGCCGTAATAGAGCTTGTGCACCAGCTTGCTGTCGATTTCAGCAGGCAGGGTTTCGAACCACTCGGTGTCGTTGCGGCGCAGCGCGATATCTAACGCCAGGATATCTTCCACCTCGTCGGAATGTACCGCCTGATAGCGGATTGCCGCCCCCGCCGCCGCAAAGCGGTGCAAAAAGGCCTTGCTGCCTTCTTCCGGGGTACAGGCGAAAAACGCGCCTTCCGCCTCGTTGAAGAAGTGGGTCAGCCAGCTACGCGCCTCTTCAATGCCATCGCCCGCCATTTTCAACAGCAGATGATGCTCATACTTATCGCGCCACTGTTTCATGCGCGGCGGCAAATGGTTGGGGAAGATGTTGCCCAGCTTCTGCATCGCCCGGTCGGTAAAGTGCGGTTTAAATACGCTGGCTTTTTCCAGCAGCGCGTCGGTGCGGCCTTTAAGGGTAAAGAAAAACGGCATTTTGTCGGTGCCGAGTTTGTCGATCATTAAAAACGTGTCTTTACCGTAGCGCTCGGCGATATCGTAAATATCGCGATGCATGTATTCGCCCGCTACCGGCAGGTTTTCAAAATTGGCCAGCATATGGCGGCGAATTTCCGTCAGCACCGCCGCGTCGTTAGTGCCGATATAAAACACCTGCTGATTTTTTTGCGCCGGGAAGGTGTCGAGACGCACCGCGAACACCGCCAGTTTGCCCGCGCAGCCAGAGGCTTCAAACAGCCGGTCTGGATCGGCGTTATAGCGCGCCGGGGAATCGGCGTTGATATCGCGCACCCGGCTGATGTAATCACTGTCTGAGGCGTTTCGGCCATCGTGGCGCACGTCCTCCGGTTTCAGACGCTCATCATCCAGCTTGCCGAGGATCTGCTCTGGCGTTTGCCCCAAATCGATGCCCAGATGGTTCACCAGCGTCAGCTTACCGTCCTCGTTGATGCGCGCGTACAGCGCCATCTCGGTATAGGCCGGGCCGCGTTGAATCAGCGCGCCGCCTGAATTATTACAAATGCCGCCCACCACCGATGCGCCGATGCACGACGAGCCGATCACCGAATGCGGTTCGCGGCCCAGCGGTTTGAGCGCTTTCTCCAGGGTATAGAGCGTGGTGCCAGGGAACGCCAGCACCTGCTCGCCGTTATCAATCAGCTGAAGTTTATCCAGCCGCAGGGTGCTGATAATCACGATCTGGCGGTCATAATCGTTGCCGTTTGGCGTAGAGCCTTCTGTCAGGCCGGTATTGGCGGCCTGCATTAAAATAATTTTATCGGCGTTCACACAGGCTTGCAGCACGCGCCACAGTTCCAGCAGCGAACCGGGGAACACCACGGCCAGCGCGTCGCCCTGGCCTGAGCGAAAGCCCTTGCGATAGCGGGCGGTTTTCGCGGGATCGGTCAGCAGGTGGCTAGCGCCAACCAGCCGGGTGAGTTCAGCAATAAAGCCTGAATTATCGTTATGCGAGGTGAGGGACATGCTCCACTCCTTGTGGTATGACAAATAGTGACGGTGTTAATCATAGCTGCGCCTTTGCGAGAAAACTCGGAAAGTGCCGAAAAATCAGAGCGCAAACACATTGCGCCTCTTCTTACCGATTTATCCCTGTGGCACACTGCACACCAAATCTGCATGGGCGGCTATGCTTATTAGCCGCATGACTGAGAGAGTAAATGGCATGAAATGGCTTTGTTCTGTAGGGATGGCAGTCAGCCTCGCGCTGCAACCTGCTTATGCTTCATCGACCTTTGGCGAACACCCGTTAACCCCTGAGGCGCGGGATGCGTTTGTCACCGATCTGCTCAAACAAATGACCGTGGATGAAAAGATCGGTCAGCTGCGGTTAATCAGCGTGGGGCCTGATAATCCCAAAGAAGCGATCCGCGACATGATCCAGAAAAGCCAGGTGGGTGCCATTTTTAACACCGTCACCCGCCAGGATATTCGCGCCATGCAGGATCAGGTGATGGAACTGAGCCGCCTGAAAATCCCGTTATTCTTCGCCTATGACGTGCTGCACGGCCAGCGCACCGTTTTCCCGATAAGCCTCGGGCTGGCGTCCTCGTTTAATCTTGAGGCGGTAAAAACCGTGGGCCGGATTTCCGCGTATGAAGCCGCGGACGACGGGCTGAATATGACCTGGGCGCCGATGGTGGATGTCTCGCGCGATCCGCGCTGGGGCCGGGTATCGGAAGGCTTCGGGGAAGATACGTATTTAACCTCCATCATGGGTAAAACCATGGTAGAAGCGATGCAGGGCAAAAGCCCGGCGGATCGCTACTCGGTGATGACCAGCGTCAAACACTTTGCCGCCTACGGCGCAGTGGAAGGCGGCAAAGAGTACAACACCGTGGATATGAGCCCGCAGCGCCTGTTTAACGACTACATGCCGCCGTACAAAGCGGCGCTTGACGCGGGCAGCGGTGGGGTGATGGTGGCGCTCAACTCGCTGAACGGTACTCCGGCGTCCTCAGACAGCTGGCTGCTGAAAGATCTGCTGCGCGATGAGTGGGGCTTTAAGGGCATCACTATTTCCGACCATGGCGCGATCAAAGAGCTGATTAAACACGGTACCGCGGCGGACCCGAAAGACGCGGTGCGCGTGGCGCTGAAGTCCGGCATCAACATGAGCATGAGCGACGAATACTACAGTAAGTACCTGCCGGAGCTGGTGAAAAGCGGCGAGGTCACCATGGAAGAGCTGGACGACGCGACCCGCCACGTGCTGAACGTCAAATACGATATGGGCCTGTTTAACGACCCGTACAGCCACTTAGGCGCGAAAGAAAGCGACCCGCAGGACACCAATGCCGAAAGCCGCCTGCATCGTCAGGAGGCGCGTGAAGTGGCCCGCGAAAGTATGGTGCTGCTGAAAAACCGTCTCGATACGCTGCCGCTGAAAAAATCCGGCACGATTGCGCTGATCGGCCCGCTGGCGGACAGCCAGCGCGACGTGATGGGCAGTTGGTCGGCGGCGGGCGTGGTGAAACAATCCGTCACCCTGATGAGTGGCATCAAGAGCGCCGTGGGTGACAACGCCAAAATCCTTTACGCCAAAGGGGCCAACCTGACTAACGATAAAGGCATTATCCAGTTCCTGAACCAGTACGAGCAGGGCGTCGCCGTTGATGAGCGTACTCCGCAGGCGATGATTGACGAAGCGGTGCAGACCGCTAAGCAGGCCGACGTGGTGGTGCTGGCGGTGGGTGAGGCCCAGGGCATGGCCCATGAAGCGTCCAGCCGCACCGACCTGACCCTGCCGCAAAGCCAGCGTGACCTGATCGCGGCCCTGAAAGCCACCGGCAAACCGCTGGTACTGGTGCTGATGAACGGTCGTCCGCTGGCGCTGGTGAAAGAAGATCAGCAGGCCGACGCGATTCTGGAAACCTGGTATGCGGGCACCGAGGGGGGCAATGCCATCGCCGATGTGCTGTTTGGCGACTACAACCCGTCGGGCAAACTGCCGATGTCTTTTCCGCGCTCGGTGGGGCAAATCCCGGTGTACTACAGCCATCTGAACACGGGCCGTCCGTACAATCCGGAAAAACCGAACAAATACACCTCGCATTACTTTGATGAAGCTAACGGCCCGCTGTATCCGTTTGGTTATGGGCTGAGCTACACCACCTTTAGCGTATCGGACGTGAAGCTCTCTTCACCGACTCTGGCGCAGAACGGCAGCGTGACCGCCAGCGTGGAGGTGACCAACACCGGCAAACGCGAAGGCGCTACGGTCGTGCAGATGTATCTGCAGGACGTGACCGCCTCCCTGAGCCGCCCGGTAAAAGAGTTGAAAGGGTTTAACAAAATCACCCTGAAACCGGGTGAAACCCAGACCGTCAGCTTCCCGATTGACGTTAATGCGCTGAAGTTCTGGAACCAGAAGCTTAAGTACGTCGCCGAGCCGGGCAAATTCAATGTGTTTATTGGTCTCGACTCCGCCCGAGTGAAGCAGGGCGAGTTTGAATTGCAGTAATTATTCATCGCATAAAAGGCCGGGCAACCGGCCTTTTTACTTGCATCACGTTCTGGTTAATCCTCCATCCATAATGCGCAGCCCCTGATTCTCAACTACGCTTTTTCCTTGAACCCGCGTCTGGGTGTGATGAGGAAAATCAATGAAAACGAAAATCTGGAGTGCGGCAGGCTTACTTTTGTTGGCGACAGGGGCGCAAGCGGCGGAGCCGGTAAAAGTCGGTTCGAAAATCGACACCGAAGGCGCGTTGCTGGGCAATATCATTATTCAGGTGCTGGAAAGCCACGGCGTCAAAACCGTGAATAAAGTGCAGCTCGGCACCACACCGGTGGTGCGTGCCGCGATTACCTCCGGCGAACTGGATATCTATCCGGAGTACACCGGTAACGGCGCGTTTTTCTTTAAAGATGAAAACGATCCCGCGTGGAAAAACGCCAAAGCGGGCTATGAGAAAGTCAAAAAGCTCGATGCCGGGCAAAACAAACTCACCTGGCTGGCGCCTGCTTCGGCAAACAACACCTGGACTATTGCCGTGCGTAAGGATGTGGCTGAAAAGAACAAGCTAACCTCGCTGGCGGATCTCAGCCGCTATCTGAAAGAAAAAGGCGAGTTCAAGCTGGCGGCCTCGGCGGAATTTATTGAGCGCCCGGACGCATTGCCTGCTTTTGAAAAAGCCTACGATTTCAAGCTTAACCAGCCGCAGTTGTTGTCGCTGGCGGGAGGCGATACCGCCGTTACGATCAAAGCCGCTGCGCAGCAAACCTCCGGCGTGAATGCCGCCATGGCCTACGGCACCGATGGCCCGGTTGCCGCGCTGGGTCTGCAAACCCTGACCGATCCGAAAGGCGTACAGCCGGTGTATGCGCCAGCGCCCGTGGTGCGTGACGCGGTGCTGAAGGCCTATCCGCAGATGGCTGAGTGGCTCGACCCGGTGTTCGCTTCACTGGATGAGAAAACCCTTCAGCAGCTGAATGCCTCGATTGCCGTCGAAGGCCTGGATGCGAAAAAAGTCGCTGCTAATTATCTGAAGCAAAAAGGTTTTGTGAAGTAATCACGCCTGGAAAAGGGATGTCTTTTGACAATACGCTGTCATAACCGGGTGATGCTGCTGCTGGCGCTGTTGCTGGCGGCAGCGCTCCTGCTGCCGTTTATTAACTACGCGCCTAACCGTCTGGTTTCAGGCTCGCCGATGAGCGTCCCGGCGCTTTCCCCGCTGGCGCTGTATGGGTTGATCGCCGCCGCGTTACTGCTGTTTATCCTGTCATTCCTCCCCGGACGCGGCGCGCTTATTGCCGGGCTGGTCAGCGCGCAAGGGTTATTTATCTCGCTACTGTTACTGGTGGGCTATGGCGCGACGCATTTGGCCCAGCAGGGCAGTAGCCTGGCGCGCACCTCGCCGGGCAGCGGAGCCTGGCTGATGGCGGCGCTGGCGCTGTTGCTGATAAGCGATACCATCAGCCGTGTGACGCAAAAGCCGCTGTGGCGCTGGCTGCTGTTGGCGCAGCTGTGGATTGTGCCGCTGTGTCTGCTGCTGACCGGTTACTTCAATGACATCTCGCTACTCAAAGAGTACGCCAACCGCCAGGACGTGTTTAACGACGCGTTCAGCCAGCATCTGACACTGCTGCTGGCGACGCTGAGCATCGCTCTGGCTATTGGTATCCCACTGGGCTTGCTGTGCCACCGCTACACCCGCTCGCAGCCTGCGGTGTTTTCCATCCTGAACGTCATACAGACTGTGCCGTCGATTGCCCTGTTCGGGTTGCTGATCGCGCCGCTTGCCGCGCTGGCGGCGCTGTTCCCCTGGCTGGGGCGCATGGGCGTTTCCGGCATCGGGATGGCTCCGGCGTTAATTGCGCTGGTGCTTTACGCGCTGTTGCCGCTGGTGCGCGGCGTGGTGGCGGGCCTCGGCCAGGTACCGGAAAACGTGCTGGAAAGCGCGCGTGGAATGGGCATGACCGATCGCCAGCGCTTCTTTAAAGCTGAGGTGCCGCTGGCGCTGCCGGTGCTGTTACGCAGCCTGAAGGTGGTGGCGGTACAGACCGTGGGTATGGCGGTGATCGCTGCGCTGATTGGCGCAGGCGGATTCGGCGCGCTGGTGTTTCAGGGGCTATTAAGCAGCGCGCTGGACCTGGTATTGCTGGGCGTGATACCGGTGATCGCCATGGCGGTCGCGGTGGATGGGCTCTTTAATCTGCTGATTGCGGCGCTGGAGGCGCAACGACATGATCGAATTTGATGGCGTGAGCAAATATTACCAGGGACGCGCCGCGGTAGAAGATCTCAACCTGAACTTCCGCAAGGGCGCGTTTTCGGTATTGATCGGCACCTCTGGCTCCGGTAAATCCACCACCCTAAAGATGATCAACCGGCTGGTAGAGCACGATCGGGGGCGTATTCGCTTTGCCGGAGAAGAGATCCGCAACTTTTCGCCGCAGGATTTACGGCGGCGTATGGGCTACGCCATTCAGTCTATCGGGCTGTTCCCGCACTGGGACGTGGCGCACAACATCGCCACCGTTCCGCAACTGCTGAAGTGGCCGAAGGCGCGAATTAATCAGCGGGTGGATGAATTGCTGGCGCTGCTTGGTCTCGACCCGGCGCAGTTTCGCCACCGCTATCCGCATCAGCTTTCCGGCGGCCAGCAGCAGCGGGTTGGCGTGGCGCGGGCGCTGGCGGCCGATCCGGAAGTGCTGTTGATGGATGAACCCTTTGGCGCGCTCGATCCGGTAACCCGCGAGGCGCTACAGCAGGAGATGATGCGCATCCATCAACTTCAGGGGCGCACCATTGTTCTGGTCACCCATGATGTGGATGAGGCGCTGCGTCTGGCGGACCATCTGGTGGTGATGGACGGCGGCAAAGTGGTGCAGCAGGGCGCGCCGCTGGCGCTGCTTAGCCAGCCGGAAAACGAGTTTGTGTGCGATTTCTTTGGCCGCAGCGAGCTGGGCGTGCGGCTGCTGTCGATGCGCCAGGTGAAAGATTACCTCACGCCGGGGTATTGCGAAGGCGTGCCGGTTAGTCGGGATACTTCGCTGCGCGAGGCGCTGTCGCTGTTCGTGGAGCGGCGCTGCGACGAACTGCCGGTAGTGGACGCACAGGGTGACCCGTGCGGCGTGATCCGCTTTCACACTCTGCTGGAGGGCGATCGTGCGTCTGCTTCGTGATCCCCTGCTGTGGCTGATCCTGCTTTATGCCGCGCTGCTGGTGGGCCTGCCTTATAGCGCAGGGTTGTTTAGCTGGCTATTTCCCCAATTGCCGCGCCCGCTGTATCAGCAGGAGAGTTTCTGGGCGCTGACGGTGGCGCATTTTTACCTGGTGGGCGTTTCCAGCCTGGTCGCCATCCTGCTCGGCATCGGGTTAGGCATTGTGGTGACGCGCCCGTTCGGGCTGGAATTCCGCGCGCTGGTGGAAACCATCGCGGCGGTGGGCCAGACCTTTCCGCCGGTGGCGGTACTGGCGGTGGCGGTGCCGGTCATTGGCTTCGGCCAGCAGCCCGCGATTATCGCGCTGATTTTGTACGGCTGGCTGCCGGTGTTGCAGGGCACGCTGGCGGGAATCGGCGCGGTGCCGGGCAGCGTCAAAGAGGTGGCGCGCGGCGTTGGGATGAGCGGCTGGCAGACCTTATGGAAAGTTGAGATGCCGCTGGCGGCGCCGGTGATCCTCGCGGGAGTGCGAACCTCGGTGATTATCAATATTGGGACGGCGGCTATCGCCTCGACGGTGGGCGCCAATACCCTTGGCACGCCGGTGATCATCGGCCTGAGCGGTTTTAACACCGCGTATGTGATTCAGGGGGCGATTCTGGTGGCGCTGGCGGCGATTATCGTCGACCGCGCCTTTGAGCGTTTACAGCAGATTATGACCCGGCATGCAGGATAACGGTGTAGCCCGCCAGCATCACGCCGCCGATCCCGCCAATCGCCATCAGTAACATGCCGGTGACAATGGCTATTCTGGTTAATTTCATGGACTGCTCCTTGGTTAACCCGACGATTATACTCGTCTGCGCTCAGGTTGCACCTTTGTTATTTTTTTATTGCGGCCTTCAGAGCGTTTCCGGCGCGTTTAAATCGATGACGGCCCGGCCTTCGCTGCGCCACTGCGCCAGTTGGCTACGCTGTTGAGAGGTCGGGTTATCGCCGCACCACACCAGCAGCGTCTGGCCCTCGAAAATATCCGGACGCAACTGCGCCACCGGATGCGCCAGAATGCTCACCCGCCAGCCCCGTTGGGTGGCGCTCCATCCCGCCAGCCACAGGCGCGTGGTGTCGGTAATATTCCAGCCGATCACCAGCGCGTCTTTGCCGCTTTTTTTGCGCGCCGACGACAGGCACAGGGCGATGTAGTTGATCAGCACGCCATCGAGGATGCTCAGGAGTGTCGCCAGGGCGGCATGCTGGCTTTGCAGGCGATGGCGAAGGGGGATAAACAGTTTGTCGACCAGAGTTTGGGCGGGGTAGTCGCGCCCGGTTTCGCTGACCCAGTTACGTACCCGGTTAATGTTCCCGGCGCGCAGCAGGCGCAAGAGCGTCTCCTGCATTTGATACCATTGGGAGCCCGGATCCTGCGCGTCCGTCAGCAGCAGCGATTTAACCTTACTGACCTGAACGCCGTTATCGATCCACTGCTTGATCTCGCGGATCCGGTCGATATCAGATTCGTTGAATAAGCGGTGCCCGCCATCGGTTCGTTGCGGCTTAACCAGCCCGTATCGCCGCTGCCATGCCCTGAGTGTGACAGGGTTAATATCACACAACTCCGCCACCTCACCGATGGTGTAAAGCGCCATACCACCCTCACTATGAGCGTAAAATTCCACACTTAACTGTAGTCGGTAGCAGGCTAACCAGCCAAAATGTATTGTGTATTTTTGCACATCTATTCGAAAGACGAATCGGCCTGAACGAAAGTGCTTTGATAAAAAAAATGCCCTCGCGAGGAGGGCATCGTGATTATTTGACCTGTTGGCCGGGTTTAGCGCCGTCATCAGGGCTTAACAGGAAGATATCTTTCCCGCCAGGGCCCGCCGCCATTACCATGCCTTCAGAAACGCCAAAGCGCATTTTGCGCGGCGCCAGGTTGGCGACCATCACCGTCAGGCGGCCAATCAGTACCTGCGGATCCGGATACGCGGAGCGGATGCCGGAGAACACGTTGCGTTTCTCGCCGTCCAGATCCAGCGTCAGGCGCAGCAGCTTGTCAGAGCCATCGACGAATTCGGCGTTTTCAATCAGCGCCACGCGCAGATCGACTTTGGCGAAATCATCAAAGCTGATGGTCTCCTGAATCGGGTTCTCCGCCAGTTCACCGGTCGCCGGTGCGGCTGCCGCTTTCACTTCCTCTTTGGATGCCTCAACCAGCGCGTCAACCTGTTTCATCTCGATACGGTTGTACAGAGCTTTAAAGGTGTTCACTTTATGGCCGAGCAGCGGCTGCTGGATAGCGTCCCAGCTCAGCTCCGTGTTCAGGAACGCTTCGGCGCGTTCGCTCAACTGCGGCAGCACCGGCTTCAGCCAGGTCATCAGCACGCGGAACAGGTTGATACCCATAGAGCAGATCGCCTGCAGGTCGGCATCGCGGCCTTCCTGTTTCGCCACCACCCACGGCGCCTGCTCGTCAACGTAGCGGTTGGCCACGTCAGCCATCGCCATGATTTCGCGGATCGCTTTGCCGAACTCACGGCTTTCCCACGCTTCGCCGATACTTTGCGCCGCGTCGGTAAAGGTCTTGTACAGCGCCGGATCGGCCAACTCTGCCGCCAGCACGCCGTCGAAGCGTTTGGCGATAAAGCCCGCGTTGCGGGACGCCAGGTTAACCACTTTGTTAACGATGTCGGCATTCACGCGCTGGACGAAATCTTCCAGGTTCAGGTCGATATCATCGATACGCGAAGAGAGCTTCGCGGTGTAGTAATAGCGCAGGCTGTCAGCGTCGAAATGGTTCAGCCAGGTGCTGGCTTTAATGAAAGTGCCGCGCGATTTAGACATCTTCGCGCCGTTCACCGTGACGTAACCGTGGACAAACAAATTGGTTGGTTTGCGGTAGCCGCTGCCTTCCAGCATTGCCGGCCAGAACAGGCTGTGGAAGTACACGATATCTTTACCGATAAAGTGATACAGCTCGGCGTCGGAGTCTTTTTTCCACCAGTCGTCGAAGTTCAGATCGCCGCGCTTGTCGCACAGGTTTTTGAACGAGCCCATGTAGCCGATCGGCGCATCCAGCCAGACATAAAAGTATTTGCCCGGCGCGTTGGGGATCTCAAAGCCGAAATACGGCGCATCGCGGGAGATATCCCACTGTTGCAGGCCGGATTCAAACCACTCCTGCATTTTGTTTGCCACTTGCTCCTGCAACGCGCCGCTGCGGGTCCACGCCTGGAGCATTTCGCTGAACGACGGCAGGTCGAAGAAGAAGTGTTCGGATTCACGCATCACCGGCGTCGCGCCGGAGACCACCGACTTCGGCTCGATCAGCTCGGTCGGGCTGTAGGTCGCGCCGCACACTTCACAGTTATCACCGTATTGATCCGGCGATTTGCATTTCGGGCAGGTGCCTTTGACAAAACGGTCCGGCAGGAACATGCCTTTTTCCGGATCGTACAGCTGGGAAATCGTGCGGTTCTTAATGAAACCGTTCTCTTTCAGACGGGTATAGATCAGCTCCGACAGTTCGCGGTTTTCGTCGCTGTGCGTGGAGTGATAGTTATCGTAGCTGATGTTAAAGCCAGCAAAATCGGTCTGATGCTCCTGGCTCATCTCACCAATCATCTGTTCCGGCGTGATGCCAAGCTGTTGGGCTTTGAGCATAATCGGCGTGCCGTGGGCATCGTCGGCGCAGATGAAGTTGACGTTGTGGCCGCGCATTCGCTGGTAACGAACCCAGACATCAGCCTGGATATGCTCCAGCATGTGGCCGAGGTGGATCGAGCCATTCGCATAGGGAAGGGCGCAGGTTACCAGTATTTTTTTCGCGACTTGAGTCATAGTGAGAATTACTTCTTCCAGCTAAAAAGGGGGTTTGATATTACCAAATGGGCAATTATTTGGTAACCCAAAAGCGAAGGCTGGGGGAATTATTCCCTTTTTGGTATGCTTAACGTTTCGAACCCTTATCAAAACACAATTACAAAGGAGTCGGGATGAGTCCTCAATCCCAGGCCAAATCTCCGGAAGCTTTGCGAGCCATCGTTGCCGGGACACTGGCGAATTTCCAGCACCCCACCCTGAAACATAACCTCACTGCCCTGAAAGCGCTGCACCACGTGGCGTGGATGGATGATGTCATCCATATCGAACTGCAAATGCCGTTCGCCTGGCAGAGCGCGTTCGAGGAGCTGAAAGAGAGCGCCAGCGCGGATCTGCTGCGCATTACCGGCGCGAAAGCCATCGACTGGAAACTGACTCACCAGATCGCCACCCTGAAGCGTGTAAAAAACCAGGCGGGCATCAATGGCGTGAAAAATATCATCGCCGTGAGCTCCGGCAAGGGCGGGGTGGGTAAATCCTCCACCGCGGTTAACCTGGCGCTGGCGCTGGCCGCCGAAGGGGCGAAAGTGGGTATTCTGGATGCCGACATTTACGGTCCGTCGATCCCGACCATGCTGGGCACCGAACATGAGCGTCCGACTTCGCCGGACGGCACCCATATGGCGCCGATTGTCGCTTACGGGCTTGCCACTAATTCTATCGGCTATCTGGTCACCGACGATAACGCCATGGTGTGGCGCGGCCCGATGGCCAGCAAAGCGCTGATGCAGATGCTGTCCGAAACCTTATGGCCGGAACTGGATTATCTGGTGCTGGACATGCCGCCAGGCACCGGTGACATTCAGCTGACGCTGGCGCAGAACGTGCCGGTGACCGGCGCGGTGGTGGTGACCACGCCGCAGGACATCGCGCTGATCGACGCCAAAAAAGGCATCGTGATGTTCGAGAAAGTGGACGTGCCGGTGCTGGGCATTGTGGAAAACATGAGCATGCACGTGTGCAGCCAGTGCGGCCACCACGAGCCGATTTTCGGCACCGGCGGTGCCGAAAAACTGGCGGTGCAGTACAACACTTCGCTGCTCGGCCAGTTGCCGCTGCACATCACGCTGCGTGAAGACCTCGACCGCGGCCAGCCGACGGTGGTAAGCCGCCCGGACAGCGAATTCACCCAAATCTACCGCCAACTGGCAGGACGCGTTGCGGCGCAGCTCTACTGGCAGGGCGAAGTGATCCCGAGCGAGATTTCGTTCCGCGCGGTGTAAGTGGGTTAAGGCAGACGTGAGTCTGCCTTTTTTTGCTTCCAGTGCATCAAATAATACTCCCCTTCAGGACCCTCGCCCGTTGCCTCTATCTCCCAGCCGTGACGCTGATAAAACGCCACCGCAGGCGCGTTTTTCACCAGGCATTTTAGCGCGCCGGTGCTGGTAAAATTTTCCTGCGCCTTATGCAACAACGCGCTGCCCGCGCCACAGCCCTGGTACTGCGGGTCGATAAACAGGTTATGCAGAAAGTTATCGTTCTCCAGCAGCGAGGCAAACCCAATGCGATGCCCGCCCTGTTCCGCAACCCAGATTGTTTCGCCGAGCGTGGCGGCGTCAAAATCTTCCAGTTGCCACTGGCTGGCATCCAGCCATGGCCAGGCCGCGCGGCGCGCGTGCAGATACAGGGTGCGTAAAAAGGGCCGATCGGTTTCTTGCCACGGGCGGATGATCAGGTCGGATTTTGGGTTTGATTCAGTATTCGTCACTTTTTTGTGTATCTTCATAGAAAGTCTTTTGTGTGCCGGGTATCTTACGCGCTTTCAATCGAAAGCCCGGTGTGGAGTATGTACGAGTTTAACCTGGTGTTGCTGTTGCTCCAGCAAATGTGCGTGTTTTTGGTCATCGCGTGGCTGATGAGCAAAACGCGGCTGTTTATCCCGTTGATGCAAGTCACCGTGCGCCTGCCGCATAAGCTGCTGTGCTACGTCACATTCTCCATTTTCTGCATTCTCGGCACCTATTTCGGTTTACACATTGAAGACTCCATCGCCAATACCCGGGCGATTGGCGCGGTGATGGGCGGTTTACTAGGCGGCCCGGTGGTGGGCGGCCTGGTGGGGTTAACCGGCGGCTTGCACCGCTACTCCATGGGTGGGATGACCGCGTTAAGCTGCATGATTTCCACCATCGTCGAGGGGCTGCTGGGCGGGCTGGTGCACAGCGTATTAATCCGCCGGGGCCGCAGCGATAAACTGTTTAGCCCGCTGACCGCCGGGGCGGTGACCTTCATCGCCGAGCTGGTGCAGATGATGATTATTCTGCTGATCGCCCGGCCTTATCAGGATGCCCTGAAGCTGGTGGAGAGCATCGCCGCGCCGATGATCGTCACCAACACCGTGGGCGCGGCGCTGTTTATGCGCATCCTGCTGGATAAGCGCGCCATGTTTGAAAAATACACCTCGGCGTTTTCCGCCACCGCTCTGAAGGTGGCGGCGTCTACCGAAGGGATATTGCGTCTCGGATTTAACGAAGAGAACAGCGCCAAAGTGGCGCACGTTATCTGGAAAGAGCTGGATATCGGCGCGGTGGCGATCACCGATCGCGAAAAGCTGCTCGCCTTTACCGGCATCGGCGACGATCATCATTTGCCGGGGCGGCCTATTTCTTCTTCTTACACCTGGCGGGCGATTGAGTCCGGCGAGGTGGTGTACGCCGACGGCAATGAAGTGCCGTACCGCTGCTCGCTGCATCCGCACTGCAAGCTGGGGTCAACGCTGGTGATCCCACTGTACGGCGAGAATCACCGGGTGATCGGCACCATCAAACTCTACGAAGCCAAAAATCGCCTGTTCAGCTCGATTAACCGCACGCTGGGGGAGGGGATTGCGCAGCTATTATCGGCGCAAATTCTGGCGGGCCAGTATGAACGGCAAAAAGCGCTGCTGACCCAGTCGGAAATCAAGCTGCTGCATGCCCAGGTCAATCCCCATTTTCTGTTTAACGCCCTGAATACGCTGATGGCGGTGATCCGCCGCGACAGCGAGCAGGCCGGGCAGCTGGTGCAATACCTGTCGACCTTTTTCCGTAAAAACCTCAAGCGCACCTCAGAAATCGTCACCCTTGCCGATGAGATAGAGCACGTTAATGCCTATCTGCAAATCGAGAAGGCGCGCTTTCAGGCGCATTTGCAGGTTACCCTGACGCTGCCCCCTGAACTGGCGCATGTCAGTTTACCGGCATTTACCCTGCAACCCATCGTCGAGAACGCCATTAAACACGGCACGTCCCAGATGATGGAGACCGGGAAAATCCAGCTTAGCGCTCGCCAGCAGGGCGACCGGCTGGTGCTGGAAATTGAAGACAACGCCGGGCTGTATCAACCAAAACCGCAGACGAACGGTTTGGGGATGAGCCTGGTGGAAAAACGGCTGCGCGCCCGGTTTGGGGACGACTGTTCCATGACCATCAGCTGCGAGCCGGACCATTTTACCCGTATAACCCTACAACTACCGATGGTGGATCCTTCATGTTAAAGGTGCTTCTGGTTGATGATGAGCCGCTGGCGCGCGAGAACTTGCGCGTTTTGCTCCAGGAACACAGCGATATCGAGATTGTCGGCGAGTGCGCCAATGCGGTAGAGGGCATCAGCGCGGTACACCGGCTGCGCCCGGACGTGCTGTTTCTCGATATTCAGATGCCGCGTATTTCCGGGCTGGAGATGGTCGGTATGCTCGACCCAAGCCATCGGCCCGGCATCGTGTTTCTTACCGCCTACGACGAGTACGCGGTAAAAGCCTTTGAAGAGCATGCGTTTGATTATCTGCTGAAACCCATCGAGGCCGGGCGGCTGGCGAAAACCCTTGACCGCCTGCGCCAGGAGCGCGCGCCGCAGGATGTGTCGCTGCTCAGCGCCAGCCAGCAGCATTTGAAATTCATCCCGTGCACCGGGCACAGCCGCATCTGGCTGTTGCAAATGGAAGACGTGGCGTTTGTCAGCAGCCGGATGAGCGGGGTGTTCGTTACCAGCGCCCAGGGCCAGGAGGGGTTTACCGAGCTGACGCTACGCACTCTGGAAAGCCGCACACCGCTGCTGCGCTGCCACCGGCAATATCTGGTGAACCTGGCGCACCTGAAAGAGATCCGCCTCGAAGAGAACGGCCAGGCGGAACTGTTGTTGCGCGACGGGCAGACCGTACCGGTCAGCCGTCGCTATCTGAAAAGCCTGAAAGAGGCGCTGGGGTTATAGCGCGTTTTTATCGTCAGTCGGCCAGTGGAAAATGGTACACTGGCCTTTTTCCGCCGTACTAAAGAGAACACGCCAGTGCTGAATAACGATATTTTGCGTAGCCTTCGCTACACCCTGAAAATGAACAATAATGACATCATCTCCACCCTGGCGCTGGCGGATGTGGAAGTGAGCGCCGCTCAGGTGGTGCAGTACACTAAAAAAGAGGAAGACGAAGGCTTTGCGCGCTGCCCGGATCTGATCCTCTCTTCGTTTCTCAACGGCTTGATTTATCTGCGCCGCGGCAAAGACGAAAGCCAGCCGCCGCTCAAAGCCGACCGCAAAATCACCAACAACATCATCCTTAAAAAACTGCGCATTGCTTTTGAATTGAAAACTGACGATATCCTGGCGATCCTCACCGAGCAGAAATTCCGCGTCTCGATGCCGGAAATCACCGCCATGATGCGCGCCCCGGAGCACAAAAACTACCGCGAGTGCGGCGACCAGTTTCTGCGTAATTTCCTTAAAGGGCTGGCAAATCGTTTTAATCCCTCCGCCGCTCAATAGCGGTTTTTGACCGCTCAGATTGCAATACGACCGCTGGAGCAAATCCCACCCGCTTGTGTGACATCGCCATGCCAGGATAGCGCTGAAAATTCTCTTATCTCTGGAGTTGGCTATGTCACACGCACTGACGTTTGTTATTGCGACCCTGTGTATCCTTGCCATTTGCTACCGTCTGTACGGCGTATTTTTTGTCCGTAAAGTGCTGAATGCGGATGACAGCGAGGTTACCCCTTCGCATGTTTATGAGGACGGCAAAGACTACGTCCCGACCAAAAAATGGGTGAACTTCGGCAGCCACTTTGCCGCTATCGCCGCCGCAGGCCCGCTGGTAGGGCCGGTACTGGCTGCCCAGTACGGCTATTTCCCCGGTTTTCTGTGGCTGCTGGTAGGCTGTGTGGTTGGCGGCGCGGTACACGATACCGTGGTGCTGTTCGCCTCCATGAAGCATCAGGGCAAATCCCTGTCTGAAGTGGCGAAATCCGAGCTTGGCCCGGTAGCGGGCTGGTGTACCGGCCTGGCGATGCTGTTCATTATCACCATCACCATGGCGGGTCTCTCCATGGTGGTGGTTCACGCCCTTGAGCGTAACCCGTGGGGCACCTTCGCGGTGTTTATGACCATCCCGGTGGCGATTGGCGTGGGTCTGTGGGAGCGTTTCACCGGCAGCATGCGCGGCGCGACCTGGGTCGGCATTCTGGTGATTTTCGGCTGCGTTATCGCCGGTCCTTACATCCAGGCCTCCGCGTTTGGCGAGTGGCTGAGCCTGAAAGCCTCCACCGTAAGCCTGGTGCTGCCGTTCTACGCATTCTTCGCGACCGCGCTGCCGGTCTGGATGCTGCTGACCCCGCGCGGTTACCTCTCGAGCTTTATGAAAATCGGCGTGTTCGGCGCGCTGGTGATTGGCGTGGTGTTTATCAACCCGGAAATCCAGTTCCCGGCGGTGACGCAATTCATCCACGGTAATGGCCCGGTGCTGGCCGGTCCGGTCTGGCCGTTTATCTCTATCACCATTGCCTGCGGCGCAATTTCTGGTTTCCATGCGTTTATCGGTTCCGGCACCACGCCGAAGCAGATCGACAAATGGAACGATATTCTGCCGGTGGCCTTTGGCGCAATGTGTGCGGAATGCGTGGTGGGCGTCATGGCTCTGATCGCCGCCACCGCGCTGCATCCGGCGGACTACTTCGCCATCAACTCCGCGCCGCAGGTATTTGCCGGTCTGGGTATGGATGTGGTTAACCTGCCGAAACTGAGCGAAGAGATTGGTCTGGATCTGTACGGACGTACCGGCGGGGCAGTGACCCTGGCGGTGGGTATGGCGGACATTTTTACCCGCATTCCGTGGTTCAGCCATCTGGCATCTTATTTCTTCCAGTTTGTGGTGATGTTCGAAGCGGTATTTATCCTCACCGCCGTTGACTCCGGCACCCGCGTGGCGCGCTATTTGTTGCAGGATTTCTTCGGCGATCTGTGGGCCCCGCTGAAACGCACTAACTGGATGCCGGGCGCCATCGGTTGCAGCATCGTGGCCTGTCTGCTGTGGGGTTACCTGCTGAACTCTGGCGATATCAACTCGGTCTGGGCGCTGTTTGGCGTATCTAACCAGCTGATGGCGTCGATTGGCCTGATGATTGGCGCGACCATCATCATGCGGATGTCGAAAAAACGCTGGTATGCGCTGACCTGCCTGGTGCCGCTCTCTTACCTGTACGTCACCGTAAACTACGCGGCGTACTGGATGGTGAAAAACGTCTACTTCAACCCGGCGGCCAAGGGCTTCAACCTCTTCAACGGCACGATTTCCATCATTATGGTGGTGCTGGGGCTGGTGATTATGATCGCCTCGATCCAGCGCTGGATTGTGCTGTGGCGCGCCCGCGCGCAGCCGGAGCCGGTTGAAGCGCTGTCCTGATAATACATTAGCCGTCTTTAATAAAAGCAAAGCCAGGGAAATCATATCACCCTGGCTTTTTTGCAAGGTTCATAGGATGGATTAAACATCGGGAGAAAGTTTAAAATTGCCGTTGTCGTTCAGCAAGGTTGCTGCAAACTCTATTAACGTATGAAATATTTATTAACTATATAACCATCTTCCCGCTTTTGCAGATTCTATTAACATACCAATCGTTAATTTCGGTACGGGCACAGGCGCACTTTTTTTTATTGGATTCCATGAAAAGGGAATTTCTGGGTAATAATTTTTAATATCGAAACAATTCTTATCAATGTCGAAAACGGCAAAAAACTCATCCATTAACGCTTCTGCTTCTTCTTCCTCAAAGTTTAAGTCCAAATCCAGATCTGTATCTGGCGTCAGCACAGGTTGTCTACTTTTGAACAGGTACACGCCATCGTAACGACGGACAAGTGCATAAATTTTGTTTTCAAGAGCGTTTACCATATTCTATCTTTGCCTCTTGCTATAGCATTGTAATCCCTGATAGTACGATACGTTATCTCAGAGACATCAAATGCAAGAATTAGCACGCCAAGGAGGGGGATTGAGCGTCCAACAAAAGTTCCAATATGAGATACCATTCTCCTTTTGGCAGTCCACGGAGTATACCCCTTTGTCCATGTCGGTAATTGGATGCCAAAAGGAAACTGGGCTTTCCTGAAAACTGACCTCGCTGCTTTTGATGCATATGATGTTCCCTTCGTTGCACCGGCGGGTTTAGTTCTGGTAGGAATAGTATTTCTACCAGAAATAATGGCGACTATAGCGCCATAATCAGCAAAGCCTAAATCAAATTGCGCTATTGTCTTTTCACAAAAAATCATAAACAAAAGTTCAGTAGCAGTTAAATTATACCTGCCTGCATAGAAATATGTGCCATTGAGTTCTTCAACTGTGTCCATAATAAGTACCTTACTTTCCATGATTAATGCTTACTAATCCTACCGGTAAGAAACTAACCTGGAGAATAAGTATTTATATAAAAGAGGCAAAATTTATCGTTTTAAGAAAAAGGCTTAAATGCAAGATTGAACATTTTTCCCTGATGAAAATCATTAATAATGAATGACCATAACCTATTGATAAAGTATAAAAAGAGATTCCCATTTTAGGAGGGCGGGGTTTATAATATTATAAGGAATTGATATGTAATTTACTGTAATGTAGATAGATTTCAATTCTATGACTCGGGGTGCCCTTCTTTGTGAAGGCTGAGAAATACCCGTACCACCTGATCTGGATAATGCCAGCGTAGGGAAGTCAGATACCTGCCGGGTATCCCTTCTTCACAGCCTGGCAGGAGCGAAACATGCAACCTGACCTGCTTTCCCCCGCGCAAATCGCGCACATCGCCAGCCAGCTGGCTACCTGCTCGCCACTCGTTCACTGTCTGACCAATCAAGTCGTGCAATCATTTACCGCTAACGTGCTGCTGGCGGTAGGCGCGTCGCCCGCTATGGTGGTCGATCACGAAGAGGCGCTGGCGTTTAGCGCCATTGCCGACGCGCTGCTGATTAATATCGGCACCCTGACCCGCGAGCAGGCGCTGGCGATGCGCGCGGCAATTGACGGCGCCAACCGCGCGGGCAAACCCTGGACGCTCGATCCGGTCGCCGTGGGCCCGCTGGCGTTTCGCAGCCGCTTCGCCCGGGAAGTGATAACGCAGAATCCAGCGGCGATCCGCGGCAACGCCTCTGAAATTCTTGCCCTGGCGGGCAACGGCGCTGGTGGGCGCGGCGTGGATACCACCCAGGGCGCGCAGGAGGCGTTAAGCGCAGCCCGCGAACTGGCCCGGCAAACCGGCGCAATCGTGGCGGTGACGGGCGAGGTGGATTATGTAACCGATGGCGAGCAGACTTTTGCAATTACCGGCGGCGACCCGCTGATGACGCGGGTCGTGGGCACCGGCTGCGCCTTATCGGCAGTGGTCGCAGCGGCTTGCGCCTTACCGGGTTCCCGGCTGGAAAACGTCGCGGCAGCCTGCGGGATTTTCGCGCAGGCGGGCAAGCGGGCGGCCGCGCAGTGCCAGGGGCCAGGCAGCTTTCCGTCCCTCTTTCTCGACGCGCTGTACTCGCTGCATACGGAGGGGGCACGATGAAACGCATTAACGCCCTGACCATTGCCGGTACCGATCCCAGCGGCGGCGCGGGTATCCAGGCGGATTTAAAAACCTTCTCCGCGCTGGGGGCCTATGGCGCGACGGTGATCACCGCGCTGGTGGCGCAAAACACCTGCGGCGTGCAGTCGGTTTATCGTATCGAACCGCACTTTGTGGCGGCGCAGCTTGATTCGGTGTTCAGCGATTTACGCATCGACACCGTGAAAATCGGCATGCTGGCGGAAACGGACATTGTCGACGCGGTCGCTGAACGGCTGGCGCACTACCGGGTCGCCAACGTGGTGCTGGATACGGTGATGCTGGCGAAGAGCGGCGATCCGCTGCTATCGCCCTCGGCGGTGGCGACCCTGCGCGAGCGGTTATTGCCGCACGTGGCGCTGATTACCCCCAACTTACCTGAAGCCGCCGCGCTGCTGGATGCGCCGCACGCCCGCAATGAGCAGGAGATGCATCACCAGGGCGAGGCGCTGCTGGCGCTCGGCTGTGAAGCGGTGCTGATGAAAGGGGGTCATCTCGACGATCCGGAAAGCCCGGACTGGCTGTTTACCCGCGACGGCGCAACGCGCTTTACCGCGCCGCGCATCGTCACCAAAAATACCCACGGCACCGGTTGTACGCTCTCGGCGGCGCTGGCGGCGTTGCGGCCCCGGCATCAAAACTGGGCGGATACGGTAGTGGAAGCCAAAGCCTGGCTCTCGGCGGCGCTGGCGGCGGCGGATTCGTTAGAGGTAGGGCAGGGCATTGGTCCGGTGCACCATTTCCATGCCTGGTGGTAGTGGGAGTCGCCAGTGCAGCGCCCGTGGTACTATACTGGCGATATTTTGTATCAGGACGAGATTTGCATGGAACCCGCTCACACGCGCCTCATTGAACAGCTCAATGCCCGTTTTGCACTGTCGGACAATACGCCGCTGTATTTGAAATTTGCTCAAACAGTGAAGGACGCCGTACGCAACGGCCAACTGGAACACGGTAATATCCTGCCCGGCGAGCGCGACCTCAGCCAGCTAACGGGGGTGTCGCGCATCACGGTGCGTAAAGCGATGCAGGCGCTGGAAGATGAAGGGGTCGTGACGCGCTCGCGCGGCTACGGCACTCAAATCAATAATATTTTCGAATATTCGTTAAAGGCCGCGCGCGGGTTTTCCCAGCAGGTGATGCTGCGCGGTAAAAAGCCCGATACGCTGTGGGTCAGCAAGCGCATGGTTCCCTGCCCGGACGACGTGGCGTCGGCGCTGGATTTGCCCGTGAAAAGCGAAGTGTTTTTGCTTAAGCGGATCCGCTATGTGGATGAAGATGCGGTGTCGATTGAGGAGTCGTGGGTTCCGGCGGCGTTAATTGACGATGTGGATGCCATCGGCGTGTCGCTGTATGACTATTTCCGCAGCCGCCATATCCATCCGCAGCGCACCAAAAGCCGGGTGAGCGCCCGGATGCCGGATGCGGAATTCCAGGCGCATATCCAGCTCGACAGCAAAGTGCCGGTATTAGTGATCAAGCAGGTGGCGCTCGATCAACAGAACCGGCCGATTGAATACAGCATCAGCTACTGCCGCAGCGACCTATACGTTTTCGTCTGCGAGGAGTAAGCGCCGCGCCAGTTCGTCGCGTTGCGGCGCGCAATCGCCGCCGCGATGGCTTACCACATACGCCGCGACCGCATTGCCGAGCCTGACGGCGTCAGCAAGCGTCCAGCCCGCCGCCAGCCCGGCCAGGGTGCCGCCTGCGTGGCTGTCGCCCGCGCCGATGGTATCCACCACTTCAGCCTTAAACGCCGCAACATGGCAGGCGGTAACGCCGTCAAAACACCACGCGCCCTGTTTATCATGACGGATGATTAGCGGCGCAGCGTATTTCTCCAGCCAGGCGGGGCCGAGGCTTTGCGGATCGGCGGCGACGTTAAGCTGCAGGGCGGCGATCTCCGCTTCCTGGCGATTCAGCGACACCACAGGTCGACAGGCCATTATTCGCTGTAGTAATTCCGGCGGAATATCGGCGATGCGCGGGCCGAAATCGATAAATGGCGTCACCTGCTCAAGGCTTTCCAGCCAGCCGACCAGCCGTTCGCCGCACGGCGCGGCCAGTTGATAGCCGGACAGCGACACCAGGCTACCCGCCGGGATCGTCAACTGCGCCAGCCACGCGTCACGCCACTGATTTTCCACCCCGCTGAACGACATAAACGTCCGTTCCCCGTCAGGCTCTACCAGCGCCAGGCACCAACCGTTATCCCCCTGATCGGTATTGATTACACTGGTAATGCCTTTCGCCGCCAGGTTGTGGCGAATAATATCCGCCCAGACGCCCTGGCCGATCGGCAGCGCGTTTTGCGCCCTAATGCCGAGCCGCGACAGCGCCACGGCGATATTCAACGCACAACCCCCAATATTGACACTCTGCTGCTGAAGTTCGATATCGCAACCGCGCCACGGCAGGGCATAGGCGTCGGCGATCACATCAATGACCGCCGCGCCGAGCACCGTGACCGGACGGACGGCGGTTAACGTTGCAAGCGCGTCGTGAAGTTCGCGGTTGTTCATGGTGCCTCCCGACGCTCGCGGTAGCGGAGCAATGCCTCGCTGTAGCGACGGAAATCCAGTTGGTTGACCTCATCCAGTTCGCGTTTCAGCGCGCTATCGATACCCTCGATACCGTGCAGCGCGCCGCAAATCGCCGTCGCCATCGCGCCGATGGTATCGGTATCGCCGCCCAGATTGGCGCACAGGATTGCGCAGCGCTGCGTATCGGTTTGCGCCAGTTCCACCATCGCGACGGCGCAGGCCACCGACTCCAGCGTGCTGGTTCCCGCGCCAATCACCTGATACAGCCGTTCGGAAATCGACTCGCTGCCACTGCCTTCGCGCACAATCTGCAACGCCAGTTCGATACGCGCGGCAAGGGAGGCGCTAAAGGTGGTGATCTGCTGCTCCTGGGCATAACGGGCCACGCAAGGCAGGGCATCGACGATGGTTTGCCAGCTTGCGCCATCAATGGCGCGCGATACCGCCCAGGCGATAACCGCCGCCCCGGCAATCGCCAAATCCGATTTATGGGTTGGGCTGGAGGCCAGTCGCACCTGGGCGACAAAGTGTCCCAGTGACTCGGCCGGCAGCAGGCAGCCCAGCACCGAGGCGCGCATCGCCGCGCCGTTGGTGACACCGTTATTCTCCAGTTCACTGACCGGCGTACCCTGACGAATGGCGTTAAGCGCGATTTTTGACGTCGGCCCGAGCACGTTTTTATTGAAGGCGTCGAACGACTCCGCCCAACGCAGAATATGCTGGCCGATCACATCAGGGTCGATCTCGCCGTCGCGCTCCAGCAGCGCATCGGCCACGGCGAGGGTCATCGCGGTATCGTCGGTAAATTCCGCGCGTTTGAAATAGCAGGCGGCATTGTTTTCCGCCGGGCCGGGCAGGAAATGATCGATCCAGCCAAAGTGCGTTTTTACGCGGCTGCGTGGCCATAATTCGGAGGGCATGCCCATGGCATCCCCTAAAGCCTGGCCATATAAGGCGCCGAGAATACGCGTCTGTTTCATTTTGCTTCCTCTGTTTGCAGTGCGGTAGTGTCGCCGTCCACGGCGATGGGGCGGATCTCCCGGTCGGATTCACGGAAAAACAGCATAAACAGGATCGTGATGACCGCGATCATCGCCGCACCGAATCCCCACATGCCCGCCCAGTTAAAAGTCAGGCCGTTGACCGGCGGATTATAGGCGAACATTTTTTCCATCATCACGCCGCCTAAGCGGTAGCCCAGCAGGCTGCCGAAACCCTGGCAGCACAGGGTAATCAGCCCTTGTGCGGCGGTGCGCATATGCACCGGGGCTTTTTTATCCACGTAGATATAGGCGGTCACATAGTAGAAGTCGTAGCTCACGCCATGCAGCAGAATGCCGAGGAACAGCAGCCCGTAGGTGAAGTAATGGTCCGCGCCGCCGTAGACAAAGAAGGCGTAGCGGATCGCCGCGGTCACCAGGCCCAACAACAGTACTTTTTTGATGCCGAAGCGTTTGGTGAAAAACGGCAGCGCCAGCATAAAGAAGATTTCCGAGAACTGGCCGAGCGTCATCCAGCCGGTGGCGTTCTGCATACCCACTTCCGTCAGATAGCCGTTGGCGAAGATGTAGTAGAAGGCCAGCGGCATGGCGAACAGGAATGAGCAGAAAAAGAACACCAGGAAATTTTTGTCGCGCAGCAGCACGATGGCGTCCAGGCCGAGCATGACCTTAAGGCTCAGCTTGCCGGTGCTTTTTGGCGGCGTATCCGGCAGGAACAACGCATAGACGCCCAGCAGCGCCGAGCTTGCGGCGGTAATCAATAACGGAACGTTGGTCGGGGAGATATCGGCGTAGCCTAGCATCTGCGGCAGGAACCCGCACACCAGGCCGGAGGCGATCCAGCCGATAGTGCCCATCACGCGAATGCGCGGGAAGTCGCGCTCAACATCCGCCACGTTGGAAAACGCGATGCTGTTGGTTAACGCAATAGTGGGCATATAGGTCAGGGAGTAGGCCAGCAGCAGCGGGAAGAAATAGACGAATTCCGTCTGCTGCGCCGCAAAGTACATCAGCGCCGCCCCGACGAACATCAGCAACGCCAGCACCTTTTGCGCGGCGAAAAAACGGTCAGTTAATGAGCCCACCAGAATCGGCGAGAGGATGGCGGCGATAGCGGTACAGGCGTATGACCAACCGATTTCGCCGGCGGTAAAACCGCTTTTACTGAGAAACAGCCAGAGCGGCACAAACCAGGCGCCCCAGATAAACCATTCAACAAACATCATGAATGAGAGTTTTGCATTGGTTTTCATTATTTGCCTTCCTGCGAGGTAGAGTACACCTTAACCATACCATTCAATAATACCTTTAAAATACCTTTGAGCGGTTTTTTTGAGCGCGCTAACAGTTTTTCACGCTTGCAGTGCGTTTGTGCGCTGAAAGGAGACAGGCTAAAAATGCGCCGGCGGCTGGAAAATATATCGTTTGCGTATCAGACTTAGTGCTGCCCGCGCCTCTGCGGGCATGGAGCTTTTCTCTACTTTGAGGACCTTACGGGAGCGAATTATGACTGATATTGCGCAGTTGCTTGGCAAAGATGCCGATAGCCTGTTACAGCATCGTTGTATGACCATTCCGGCAGACAATCTTTACCTGCCCGGTGCGGACTATGTGGATCGGGTAATGATTGATAATAACCGTCCGCCTGCGGTGCTACGCAACATGCAGACCCTCTACAATACCGGGCGGCTGGCGGGAACGGGGTATCTTTCCATTCTGCCCGTGGATCAGGGCGTGGAGCATTCGGCGGGGGCATCTTTCGCCGCCAACCCGCTCTATTTCGATCCGAAGAACATCGTTGAACTGGCGATTGAGGCGGGCTGTAACTGTGTTGCCTCAACCTATGGCGTACTGGCATCGGTATCGCGCCGCTATGCCCATCGCATTCCGTTTCTGGTGAAACTGAACCATAACGAAACCCTCAGCTACCCGAATACCTACGACCAGACCCTGTACGCCAGCGTCGAGCAGGCGTTTAATCTCGGCGCGGTCGCCGTCGGGGCGACCATTTATTTCGGCTCCGAAGAGTCGCGCCGCCAGATAGAAGAGATTTCTGCGGCGTTTGAGCGCGCCCATGAACTGGGGATGGTGACGGTGCTGTGGGCCTATCTGCGTAATTCCGGCTTTAAGAAAGATGGCGTCGATTACCACGTCAGCGCCGATTTAACTGGCCAGGCTAACCATCTGGCGGCGACTATCGGCGCGGATATCGTCAAGCAGAAGATGGCGGAAAATAACGGCGGCTATAAAGCGGTGAATTACGGTTATACCGACGAGCGCGTCTACAGCAAATTAACCAGCGATAATCCTATCGACCTGGTGCGTTACCAGCTGGCGAACTGCTATATGGGGCGAGCCGGGCTGATTAACTCCGGCGGCGCGTCGGGCGGTGAAGCTGATTTAACCGATGCGGTGCGCACGGCGGTAATTAATAAACGCGCAGGCGGGATGGGGCTGATCTTAGGGCGTAAAGCCTTTAAGAAATCCATGGCGGATGGCGTGAAACTGATCAATGCCGTTCAGGATGTTTATCTGGATAGCAAAGTCACCATCGCCTGATAAAACAGCCGGGTATACCCGGCTGATAAGTTTTTAGCGCAACAGCGGGCAATCCGGCGGCAGGCGGCACAGCAGCGCGCCGGGTTTGACTGCCAGCCGGAACTGCTGGCCGCTGAGCGGTTCGCCGTCAAGGTTAAAGGTCATTTCATGGGGCGAGGTGATTTCAAACCATGAAGAGATACCATCAACAATATTCGGGCTGTCATCCGGGCGAGTCAGGGTCGTAAACAGCGCGGGTAATAGCTCATCACCGGTAAAAATCCGCACCCGCAACTGCCCGTCATTGATCAGCGCGTCCGGGCACAACTGCTGGCCGCCACCTGCCTGACGCCCGTTGCCGAAGCCAATCACCAGCGCATCTCCCTGCCAGTGAAAATTCTCGCCGCGAATTTCGCAGCGGTCCGGTTGCAGGGTATCCATACGCAGCAGACCATGCAGCAGATAAGAAACGCTGCCCAGCGCGGCCTTGAGTTTTTCCGGCGTTTCGGTGGTGATGCGGGTGCCGAAGCCGCCGGTCGCCATATTGATAAACGCGGCCTGTTGGTTGACCTCCACCAGATCGATTGGCGTCGCTTTCCCGGCAATGGCGAGCTTCAGCGCTTTATCCAGCTCAGCTGGAATGCCGGTGCTGGTGGCGAAGTCATTGGCAGTGCCCAGCGGTACGATGCCGAGCGCCGGGCGTATCGCCGTATCAATACGTGACAGTGCAGTCGCCACTTCGTTAATGGTGCCGTCCCCGCCGCCTGCAATCACCGTTTCCACGCCCAGCGTGACCGCTTCATTGACGAAACGCTCGGCATCGCCTTTTTCCCACGTTACGCGGACATGCAGGGTGACGCCTTCTTCGCGCAACAGGTTGACTGCGCTGCGCAGCAGGTCATTGCCTGCGCCTTTGCCATTAAGAACGATCAGTGAAGCGGGGATGCTGTCCATGGAGTGTCCTGAAATGAGTCAATCTTCAAGAAGTTTATCCTGGAAAGGAAAATTGCGTGTCAGAACGCACTGAAAGAGGAAGAAAAAAATAAGCCTGCGTAAGGGAGATTACGCAGGCTAAGGAGGTGGTTCCTGGTACAACTAGCATTTATGGGTTATGTTTTTCAGCGAATCGAATCATACCCGGATAGCGGGTGGCGGTATGTGATCTCTTTCTAAGATTCATCCTATGAGAAAAAATAACCGAAATGAATCACTTACCGTGAGGATTGCGGGTGCTCTGACCAGAGAAATTTCGCATCAACAGGGCAAACTCCAGCGCTAAATCCTGAGGAACCGGCATCCAGACGGTATAACCATCTCCCGGCGCCACTTCCATTTTCTCTCCTTTAGCGTTTTCCAGATGCTCGAGGGTGAAATTGACGTTACCCTGCGGGGTCATCAGCTCCAGGCTGTCGCCGAGAGAGAATTTATTTTTCACCTTCACTTCCGCCAGTTCGCCGCGGCGCTCGCCGGTAAATTCCCCGACAAACTGCTGACGATCGGATACCGAGAATCCATACTCATAGTTCTGGTAATCGTCATGGGTGTGACGACGCAGGAACCCTTCGGTATAGCCGCGATGCGCCAGGCCTTCCAGCGTCTCCAGCAGGGTAGGATCAAACGGTTTGCCGGCGGCGGCGTCATCAATCGCCCGGCGATAAACCTGGGCGGTGCGGGCGCAGTAGTAGAAGGATTTAGTACGGCCTTCGATCTTCAGCGAGTGCACGCCCATTTTGGTCAGGCGTTCCACGTGCTGGATGGCGCGCAGATCTTTGGAGTTCATGATATAGGTGCCGTGCTCGTCTTCGAACGCGGTCATATATTCACCGGGACGTTGGGCCTCTTCCACCATAAACACTTTATCGGTCGGCGCGCCGATGCCCAGCGTCGGCTCGATGGTCTGCACCGGGATCGGCTCGTGGATGTGCACGATATTGCCCACATCGTCCTCTTTGCCTTCTTTAACGTTATATTCCCAGCGGCAGGCGTTGGTGCAGGTGCCCTGGTTCGGGTCGCGCTTGTTGATATAGCCAGACAGCAGGCAGCGGCCAGAATAGGCCATGCACAGCGCGCCGTGCACGAAGATTTCGATCTCCATATTGGGCACCTGTTCGCGGATTTCCGCGATCTCTTCCAGCGACAGTTCGCGGGATAAAATCACCCGCGTCAGGCCCATCTGCTTCCAGAACTTCACCGTCGCCCAGTTCACCGCGTTGGCCTGCACCGACAGATGGATATCCATTTCCGGGAACGCTTCGCGCACCATCATGATCAAACCAGGATCGGACATAATCAGCGCATCCGGCCCCATATCGATCACCGGCTTGAGATCGCGAATAAAGGTTTTCAGCTTGGCGTTATGCGGCGCGATATTTACCACCACATAGAATTTTTTACCCAGCGCATGGGCTTCATTGATGCCGAGCTGCAAATTCTCGTGGTTGAATTCGTTATTGCGCACCCGCAGGCTGTAACGCGGCTGGCCGGCATACACTGCGTCTGCGCCATAGGCGAAAGCGTAACGCATGTTTTTCAGCGTTCCCGCCGGGGAAAGGAGTTCTGGTTTAAACATTGGTGTTCTCGTTCTGATGTCAGGTCAGAACCGCCTCACCGGGTGGGGCGGCTTGGGGAGAGGATTATCCCCCACATTGAAGGCGGGAATTGTAGCGTCGAGGGGAGCAGAGGTAAAGTGCGGTGCTGTTGCAGGATACTTAACATTCCCGCTTAACATATAACAAAAGCCCTAACATTAACGGAAAGGGCTTTAGCTGATAAACATACACTAAAATTCTCTGGATAAGGTAATATAACCGTTAAATCTTATTGAGCACTCATCTTTATTCATAAGGCTGGTTGCAATAAAAACAGCTTTCTTTTTATCTTTGTTAAAGTAGGTGTATTGAGCGGTGATAGACTTTACTTCATTTTCATAGTAACTGGAAAAGAAAATTCTGTTATAGGTATCCTCTGTTTTATCTTTCCCAGGATATTTATTGAAATCGATTCTTGCCAGATATTCCGCATATATTTTAGATATTGGCGTAATATCTAAGATTTTTACTTGTGTTTTGTCGCGTACAATAGTTGATGTGTCTATTTTTAACTGCTCTGATAATGCCTCAAAAAGCGATATTTCCATTGAGGCACCGGCAGTGGCACAGCCATAATTGTTAGCATATGAAAACATTGGTACCGTTGTTACCAGGAACAGTAATATTTTTTTCATGTTAATCCTCTACTACCAGTATCTTGTCTGTGCTGTCATTAATTATCATGCGCTCGGATAAGTTCAGGATTATACATCCATCAGAAGCATCTAAGGGGTGAGCTGAACTATTACCATGGATCATGAAACCATCGCGGCCACACATCTGATTTTCGATAAAGGGTGTAAGTCTCATAGTGTAGGCTTTTGTTTTATGATGATAGAAAGCTGCTCCAATAGTATAGGTACCGCGCGGTATTGGACCTTTACCGCTGACACATTCATTAGCGGAATCATTCATAAATCCTGGCCTGCCTGAATATTCGGCGTTAAATTTATAGATACCATCCAGGTAGAATGTATGTGCACTCACCTTATATACCCACGGCATTATGCGGCCTCCTTATTATTCCATGAATCAGAGTGGATTATGTTCCCATCAAGGTAGTGCCATGTTATCCGCTCATAGGATAAATAAAATGCTTCAAGGTGGTTATGCTTTTCATACGCGGGATCTTTAATATCCAGCATAAAGGGTTCAATCTCGTTCACCCTGACATTTTCCATAGTTACCCGGAAGTACTCTTCTTCCTGACCGTTATAGTTGATGCGATAGAATTTTAAAACTGCTTGTTTGAATTTTTGACCCGTAGATACGCCTCTATATAAATAAGGTGATGAGCTATCAACTTCTTTAATGAGAAAGTAATCATTATGTATGCGTTTGCTGGTGATTTTACCCGTTTGATTATCGGTAGGTAACTCCACATTATGCATAAGTTCTACTATTTCAATAGAGCCTTCACGATTCTTTACATCGACGCAGCCTTTTACGGCATTATTACCTTCATCGTTCAACCATAAATACACTGGAATCGCCATGTTATCTCCTTCACTAAATAGATCCATTACCAAACAATATAGCCAACTTAACGAGCATCCCTGCACTCTTTTAGGACCACAGCTAATACAAGTTGTGCGAGCAAGGCATGTGAATAGCTAAAGACGAGTGTAAAACCAGTATGCGTAATGTCTAATATTGCTATGTGTTTTTTTAGATTTATTTGTACGCTGATGTTTCAGTGGATCATGTCAATAATACATTACAGCTTGATATGTTTTATCCCTGTGATCATTGAAACTACTTGATTTTGTCGAAAAGGGGATCAGCTGACGATATGAATATTGAACTTAGCTCTGAACAGAAACGTGCTCTTGAGACACTGTATTTTTGATTCTTCAATGGAGTTATCGCTTTATAAAACATTTCATCTGGTAATATTGGTAACGGTACCGTTGAGATCGATGTTGAATTCTAAACGATATTTCTTCTCATTTAATACATAAAGCAAGCTATAGTTGAATCCGCGCTTCAATTGAATGTCAAAACATAAGTTGGGATAAATCCTGCTTTTTTCCTGGTCGCCAGAATGCATTATGGTATTCGAGTAATTATCTATGGACGAACTGAGAGAATAAAAGCTTAAAACATCTCCATTTTTAGCGTTAATACATAATAAATTTTCATTAATCGAAGCCGCTCCTTGTTCGCTGAATGCTAATCTATCGCCGGAACCACATCCGACCAGAATAAGACATAATATAATCATCGCTACTTTCATACAGTGATGCCTTGTATAACTTGCTGATATTTTTTTATCAAATCTTTGACGTTCTCAGCGGGATTGTAATCTTTATATTTTATCAAATAACTATATTTATTAAATCCATATTGTAATAGTAACCAATAGTCAGCGATTATACATGCTTGCTGTTCCATAGAGTAATGAGATAGATTCTTTTTCGTTAAGTCATAAAAATAATCTGCAGCCCACGAAAATAAACCACGAGTCCGCACAAACATCCCTCTTTGTTGCTGATAAACATGCATCATTTCGTGTATGAATATATGCTGTAGATCCGGACCACTTATAGAGTAGTCATCTCTATAAACTTTGTCCTGAAACCATATTTCTCCATTAGGGGTCATCGCAGTGTCAAGATTTTGTAAATTAAAAGGTAAATAGCTCTCGAAATGTATCCAGACTTTGTGATATTGAATACAGTACCTGAACACTGTTGATGCAAGCTGAATTTCTCCAGTCGTCAATAAACGTAATCCACCTTTCCGCAGTTGTTGCATTTCAACCTCCTTGCCAAATTTAGTTTATTATTCCTGTCATCTATTATGATAAGTGTGAATAGACTCATATTGTACAATCAGTTCAAATGTTATAGCGAAAATATTATGTGTAATTTGATACGTAAACTAATGTCGATACCTATATTTAACGTAAAAGCCCACTGTTCGTGGGCGGTCATCAGATAATAATTACATTAAACGACAGGCATCCGCTTCCCAGCGATATCCCACGCCATACACCGCGCGGATAAATGACTGCTCTTCGTCAAGGGCTTCCAACTTGCGGCGCAGGTTTTTGATATGGCTATCGATGGTGCGGTCAGTCACCACCCGGTAATCGTCATACAGCTGGTTCAGCAACTGTTCGCGGGAAAACACTTTGCCCGGCTCGTGAGACAGGGTTTTAAGCAGCCGGAATTCAGCGGGCGTCAGGTCTAAGACTTTTTTGCGCCAGCTTGCCTGGAAGCGCCCTTCATCCACCACCAGCGGGCTTTCGGCATCCTGTTTCGCCAGCTCTTTTTGCGGCTTGCAGCGGCGCAGAATAGTTTTCACCCGCGCCACCACTTCCCGTGGGCTGTAGGGTTTGCAGATGTAATCATCCGCGCCGATTTCCAGCCCCAGCAGCCGGTCAATCTCTTCGATTTTGGCGGTGACCATGACAATCGGCACTTCGGAAAAGCGGCGGATTTCCCGGCACAGCGTCAGCCCGTCGACGCCGGGCAGCATCAAATCCAGCAGGATCAGCGACGGCGGCGTCTGGCGCACATAATTCAGCACCTTGTCGCCATGATCGATCAGCGTCGGCGCATAGCCTGCCGCCCGCAGATAGTCGATTAACAGTTGCCCCAGCTTGGGCTCGTCTTCCACGATCAGAATGCGTGGCGTGTTTTCATCTATCGGTAGCTCTGTCATGCGTCTCTCGGTAATTCGTCGTCGAGGGGTAGCGATACAGTAACGCGAATCCCCCCTGATGGTGAGTGGTCGGCGCGCAGCGTGCCGTTATGGGCGGCGACGATATTGGCGCAGATCGCCAGGCCCAGCCCGGAGCCGCCGCTGGCGCGGTTGCGCGATCCTTCGGCGCGATAGAAGCGCTCAAACAGCTTGCCGAGCTGATCATCGGTCACGCCGGGGGCGCTGTCGGAAAACGCCAGCGTCAGGGTGTGAGCCTCGATGCGCCCGTGGATCTGCAATCCGCCGCCCGCGTCGGTATAGCGCAGGCTATTTTCCAGCAGATTATTAAACAGTTGCATCAGGCGATCGCCGTCGCCAAACACCACTGCATGATCGGGTAACGACAGCGCGATCGTCAGCCCACGCGCCGCAAAACGTTCGCGGAACGCGCCTGCCGCCACTTCCAGCAGGTTGACGATATCCACCGGTGCTTTCTGGTACGCCAGCGCGCCTTCGTCGGAGAGCGAAAGCTGGTGCAAATCGTCCACCAGCTTGGTGAGAGTGCCCACTTCCGCCTGAAGCGATGCCACCGACTCCGGGGTAAACTGGCGCACACCGTCCTGAATCGCCTCCAGCTCCCCGCGCAGTACCGCCAGCGGGGTCCGCAGTTCATGGGAAATGTCCGCCATAAAGTCACGACGCATCTGTTGGTTTTTCTCCAGCGTACTGGCGAGCTGGTTAAAGTCCTGGGCCAGTTTGCCCAGTTCATCCTGGCTGTTAGTGGCCACGCGTGTAGAGAAATTCCCGGCCGCCAATTGGTGGGTACCTTCCACCAGCCGTTTGACCGGCGCCAGCAGGCCGCGCGCCAGCAGCAGCGTCGCCGCCGCCGCCAGCAGCGTTGACAGCGCGACAATCAGCCAACTGGTGCGCCGCTGCTGCTTATCAAAATTGATATCGGTGGAGCGGGTGAGGCGCTCCACCGGCGAGGCGATCACCCAGCCAACGCTGGCATTATTCACCGTGATCGCCCGGCGCATGCCATCCGGCGGCACCGGCGAGCGCGGGCCGACCAGTACGGTCTGGTTTTCATCCACCACCCAGAACTGGGTGCGCCAGCCGTGGGGCGGCATGCCGTTTGGGCGGCCACGCTCCTCGTCGGAATCCCGTTCGAGCGAGCGCAGGATTTGAAACACAAAGCGGTCGTTGTGGCGTAAGAAGTGCCAGTTGCCATGCAGGGCGTACTGCTCGCCCAGGGCGTCGCTCAGCAGTTCAAGACGCTGGGCGTTGCCGTGTTTAATGTAATCAATAAAGCCGCGCTCGAAGCTAAACCGCACCGCCCAGTGCATAGTGATTAGCAATAAAATGCAGGTGGCGAATATCGCCAGAAACAGCTTTCCCGTGATGCCGGGCCGCCACAACTTCATTTCTGACTCCTTTTGCCGCGCGCGATCACCTCGTTTTTACGGGTGTCTTCCGGAACGCGGGTAAACACCAGCGCGGGCAGCGCGATAATCACCGCCATGCTGATATAGGTATAAAGAAACACGCTGTGCGCCGACTCCGGCGTCAGATGCTGATGGCCGAACGCACCGAGCAGCAAGCCGGCGACGGTCACGCCGAGGCTCATGGAAAGCTGCATCACCATCGACAGCAGGCCGTTGCCGCCGCTGGCGAGCGCGTCAGGCAGGTCTTTCAGCGTCAGGGTATTCATGGTGGAGAAGCGCACCGCGTTGACCACACCCTGCAACAGCAGCACCACGGGCAATACCCAAATCCAGCCCAGCAGCGCGGTACCCATAAACAGCAGCGTCACCAGCGCCAGCGCAAGCGTGGAAAACACCAACACCTGCCGGTAGCCAAAGCGGTTAACGATCTGCACCACGATGCGCTTGATGCCCATGCTTCCCAGCACCATCGGGATCATCATTAACCCGGCGTGAAACGGCGAAAATCCCAGGCCAATTTGCAGGAATACCGGCGTCATAAACGGCAGCATCCCGCTGCCGATACGCCCGACCAGGCTGCCCAGCAGCCCGATGGAAAAACTCGGCGTCTGGAACAGTTCCAGCCTGAACAGCGCCCGCTCGTTGCCTCGGGCGTGTTTGAGATACAGCGCCAGCGCCAGTAAACCGCCTGCCGCCATCAGCCCGATCCAGGCCACAGAGATGCCGAGCGTTTTTTGCCCGTCCAGCGCCAGGGTCAACGCCGCCATCCCGAAGGCCAGCATCAGGAAGCCGGAGAAATCGAAGCGCCGGGTTTGCATGGTGTAGTTTGGCATCAGCCACAGCGTGGCAATCGCGCCGACGATCCCCACCGGCAGGTTAATCAAAAAGATCCAGTGCCAGGAGGCGTATTCCACCAGGATCCCGCCCAGCGCCGGGCCGAGCAGCGGGCCGATTTGCCCCGGCAGGGTGACAAAGGTCATGGCCGCCATATACTGCTCGCGCGGCACGATTTTCATCACCGTCAGCCTGCCTACCGGCACCATCATCGCGCCGCCGATCCCTTGTACCACACGCGCCATAATCAGCCCGTCCAGGGTGCTGGCCTGGGCGCAAAACAGCGAGCCAAGCGTAAACAGTACGATGGCGCTAAAGAAAATATTACGCACCCCCACGCGGTCGGCGAGCCAGCCGCTGGCGGGCAGCATCACCGCTACGGTGAGCACATAGGAGACAATCACCATATGCATGTGCAGCGGATCTTCGCCAAGGCTCCGTGCCATTGCGGGGAGGGCAGTGTTCACAATGGTGGTATCCAGCGTTTGCATAAAGAAGCCAAACGCCACAATCCACAACTGCCAGCGCACATTTTGGGGCAATTCCGTCATCGGTTATTCACTCGTCGTTATGGCTTCACCTCCACGACGTTGACGCGTAAAGCGCAGTCGCAGTCGGTCGAAAAACAGATAAACCACCGGCGTGGTGTAGAGCGTCAATAACTGGCTCATCACCAGACCGCCGACAATGGTGATGCCCAGCGGCTGGCGCAGTTCCGCACCGTCGCCGCTGGAGATCACCAGCGGTAGCGCGCCAAACAGCGCCGCCAGCGTGGTCATCATGATCGGTCGAAAGCGTAACAGACAGGCCTGGAAAATCGCCTGCTCTGGCGACAAATCGCCTTTACGCTGCGCTTCGATAGCGAAATCTACCATCATGATGGCGTTCTTTTTCACGATCCCGATCAACAGCATAATGCCGATCAGCGCAATCAGGCTGAACGGCGCGCCGAAAAGCTCCAGCGCCAGCAGCGCGCCGACGCCCGCCGAGGGCAGGGTGGAGAGGATGGTCAGCGGATGCACGTAGCTCTCGTACAGAATGCCCAGCACGATATACACCGTGGCGATGGCCGCGAGGATCAGCAACACTTGCGAGTTCATGGTGTCCTGAAATACCTGGGCGGTGCCGGCGTAGCTGCCGCGCACCGTGGAAGGCACGCCAAGCGAGGTCATGGTGCGATCGATGGCGTCGCTGGCCTCGGATAACGACACCCCGGTGGGCAGGTTAAACGCGATGGTTGAGGCCGCCGACAGGCCCTGATGGTTCACTGACAGCGGCGCGTTCGCCGGTTGCCAGTGGGCGAAGCTGGACAGCGGGATCGGCTTGCCGTCGCTGTTGATGACAAACATCTGGTTCAGGGCGCTGATATCCTGGGTGTAACGCGGATCGACCTGCATTACCACTTTGTACTGGTTCAGCGGCTGGTAAATGGTGGAAATCTGCCGCTGGCCGAAGGCGTTATTCAGCAGGCCGTTGGCGTCCTGCACGCTGATCCCCAGCCGCGCCATGGTTTCACGGTCGTAAATCAGGCTCATTTCCGCGCCGTTGTCCTGCTGGTCGGAGTTAACGTCCGCCAGCTGCGGCAGTTTCGCCAGCACCTGGCGGATCTTCGGCTCCCATTCGCGCAGCGCGGCTAAATCGTCGGAGAGTAAGGTGTACTGATAACTGGCGTTAGATTGCCGTCCGCCGACCCGGATATCCTGCACCGCCATTAAAAACAGGCTGGCTCCCGGCTCTTTCGCGAGCTTTTTACGCAGCCGGTCAATGACCTGCTGTGAGGTTTCATGGCGCTCGCCCAGCGGTTTCAGCGAGATAAACATCATCCCGCTGTTCACCCGCGAGCCGCCGGTAAAACCGGTGACATTATCCACTGCCGGATCGTCGCGAATAATCTTCATAAAGTCTTCCAGCTTGCCGCGCATCGCCTGGAAAGAGATGCTCTGATCCGCCTGGATGCCGCCCATCAGCCGACCGGTGTCCTGCTCCGGGAAAAAGGTTTTCGGGATGGCGATATACAACCAGATATTGAGCGCGATAGTGGCAAGCAGCACCACGCCCACCAGTTTGGTATGGCGCAGCACCCATTGCAGGGATTGGGCATAGCCCTCCTGTAGCGCGGTGAGTAGGCGGCCAACGCCGCGCTTGCGCGGCTGGGACTGGGGTTGACTGGCTTTCAGCAGCCAACCGCACATCATTGGCGTTAAGGTCAGGGAGACCACCAGCGAGATGCCTATCGCCACCGAGAGCGTGACGGCGAATTCCCGGAACAGACGCCCTGGCAGCCCTCCCATCAGCAGCAGCGGCAGAAATACCGCCACCAGCGACAGGCTCATAGACAGCACCGTGAAGCCCACTTCCCGTACGCCCTGTAGCGCCGCCTGAAGCGGTTTCACCCCGGCTTCCAGATGGCGGGAAATATTCTCCAGCACCACGATGGCGTCATCCACCACAAAGCCGGTGGCAATGGTCAGCGCCATCAGCGACAGGTTATTCAGGCTAAAGCCGCACAGGTACATCGCGGTAAAGGTGCCGATTAACGACACTGGCACCGCAATGGCCGGGATAAAGGTCGCGCGCCCGGAGCGTAGAAACAGAAACACCACCAGGATCACCAACGCCACAGAGATCACCAGCGTCTGCTCCACTTCTTCTAGGGAGGCGCGAATGGTTGGCGAGCGATCCTGGGCTATTTGCAGATCGATAGACGCCGGGATGATCTCGCGCAGCTCCGGCACTCGGGCGCGAATGCGATCCACGGTTTCGATGATATTGGCTTCCGGGGCTTTGCGGATCATCAGCAAAATCGCCGGTTTGGCGTTGGTCATTCCGGCGTTGCGCACGTCCTGCACCGAGTCAGTCACCGTCGCCACGTCCTGGAGTTTCACCGCCGCGCCGTTGTGGTAATGAATAATCAGCGGCTGGTATTCCGCCGCGGTTTTTAGCTCGTCATTGGTCTGGATCTGCCAGCGCCGGTCGCTGTCTTCCAGCGCGCCCTGCGGACGGCGCACGTTGGCGTCGCTGATGGCGGTGCGCACCGCGTCCAGCGACACGCCCTGGTTAAACAGCGCCTGCGGATTGAGATCGACGCGCACCGCAGGCAGAGAGCTGCCGCCGACGTCCACGTCGCCCACGCCGTCGATTTGCGCGATGGTCTGCGCCAGTTGGGTCGAGGCGAAGTCGTACAGCGCCCCTTGCGAAAGGGTATCGGAGGTCAGCGTCAGGATGATAATCGGCGCATCGGACGGGTTGGCCTTGCGATAAGTCGGGCGGCTCGGCATCCCGCTTGGCAACAGGCTCTGGGCGGCGCTGATTGCCGCCTGCACGTCACGCGCCGCGCCGTTGATATCGCGGTCAAAATCAAACTGCAAAATAATCCGAGTACTGCCGAGCGAGCTGGACGAGGTCATCTCGTTGACCCCGGCGATGCGCCCTAACGCGCGCTCCAGCGGTGTCGCCACCGATGACGCCATGGTTTCCGGCGACGCGCCGGGCAGCGAGGCGCTGACCATAATCACCGGGAAATCCACCTGCGGCAGCGGGGCCACCGGCAGCAGGCGAAACGCCAGCACGCCGCACAGCGTGACCGCCAGCGTCAGCAGGATGGTGGCAACAGGCCGATAGATAAACAGGGCGTAAAATCGCACTTACGCCTCCCCGGTTTTACGGCTAAAACGCGCCCGGGTGTAATGGGCCAGCCGATCAAACAGCAGGTAAATCACCGGGGTGGTGAACAGCGTCAGCACCTGGCTCACCAGCAGCCCGCCTACCATGCCGATGCCCAACGGTCGGCGCAGTTCTGCGCCGACGCCGGTACTTAACATCAGCGGCAGCGCGCCGAGCAGCGCGGCAAGCGTGGTCATCAGGATCGGACGGAAACGCAGCAAACAGGCCTGGTAAATCGCGTCGTAAGGAGATAACCCCTGTTCACGCTCCGCCGCCAGCGCAAAGTCGATCATCATGATGGCGTTTTTCTTGACGATGCCGATCAGCAGGATAATGCCGATAATCGCGATGACGTCCAGCTCGCTGCCCGCCAGCATCAGCGCCAGCAGCGCGCCGACGCCTGCGGTAGGCAGCGTGGAGAGAATCGTAATCGGGTGAATAAAGCTCTCATACAGCACGCCGAGCACAATATACATCGCCACCACCGACGCCAGGATCAGCCAGATGGTGTTGCCCAGCGCCGACTGGAAGGCGAGGGTACTGCCCTGGAACGAGGTGGTGATATCCGCCGGGAAGTCGAGGGTTTTCTCGGCCTCGAGAATGGCGTTTACCGCCTGCTCCAGGGAATAACCGTCGGTCACGTTGAACGAAATGGTGGTGGACGGGAACTGATCGAGATGGTTAATCGACATCGGCCCGTGGCGCTGCTCGACGTTAGCGATAGCGCTTAACGGCACGATACCGCCGTCGGCGCTGGTCAGGCGAATGCTGTCCAGCCCGCTGATGCCGGGCGTGGCGCGGGTGTCATGCTCCAGCACCACGCGGTACTGATTTGCCTGGGTATAAATCGTGGAAATCAGCCGCTGGCCAAAGGCGTTATACAGCGCGTTATCCACATCGCTCATGCTGATGCCGAGACGGCTGGCGCTGTCGCGGTCGACATTGACATACGCCACCAGCCCCTGATCCTGCCAGTCGCTGCTCACGTCCGACAGCGCCGGCAGGGTGGCGAGCTTGTCCATCAGCGCCGGGACCCAGGTGCTGAGCGCCTCCAGTGAGTTGGCCTGTAGCGTAAACTGATACTGGGTGCGGCTCACCTGGGTATCGATGGTCAGATCCTGAGTCGGTTGCAGGTACAGCGCCACCCCTGGCACCTTCGCCACCGCCTGCTGGAGCCGGGCAATCACCGGCTGGATACGGTCATCGCGCTGGTCCAGCGGTTTAAGATGGATTTGCAGGCGGGCGCTGTTCAGCGAGGCGTTGGTGCCGTCCACGCCGACAAACGAGGTCAGGCTTTCCACCGCCGGATCTTTTAAAATCACATCCGCCACCCGCTGCTGGCGCTCCGCCATACTGGCGAATGACGCTGACTGCGGGGCCTGCAAGGTGCCCTGAATAATGCTGTTGTCCTGTACCGGGAAGAAACCTTTGGGGATCAGCATCCACAAGACCACCGTCAGCGCCAGGGTGCCGAGCGCCACGCCGAGGGTGAGCCACGGGTGGCTCAGCACCCGCGTTAACCCGCGACCGTAGCTGGCAATCACTCGTTCGAAAAAGCGCTCGCTGGCGCGGGAGAAGCGGTTTTGCTTGCGCAGCGATTCGTGGCTCAACATGCGCGCGCACATCATCGGCGTCAGCGTCAGGGAAACCACGGCGGAGATCAAAATCGCCACCGCCAGGGTGATGGCGAACTCGCGGAACAAGCGTCCGACGATATCGCCCATAAACAGCAGCGGGATCAGCACCGCGATCAGCGAGAAGGTCAGGGAGATGATGGTGAAGCCGATCTCCCCCGCGCCTTTTAGCGCGGCGGCAAGTGGTTTCTCACCTTTTTCGATATAGCGCGAGATGTTCTCGATCACCACGATGGCGTCATCCACCACAAACCCGGTGGCGATGGTCAGCGCCATCAGCGTCAGGTTATTGATGGAAAAATCAAAAAACACCATCACCGCAAAGGTGCCGACCAGCGACAGCGGCACCGCCACGGCGGGAATAATCGTCGCCGGCACGTTGCGCAGGAACAGATAGATGATCATCACCACCAGCGCGATTGCCAGCATCAGCTCGAACTGGGTGTCGGTCACCGACGCGCGGATATTGGTGGTGCGGTCGGCCAGCAGCTTCACTTCCACCGATTTCGGCAAACTTTGCGTCAGCGTGGGCAGCATCTGGCGCACGCTGTCGGCGGTGGCGATGATATTCGCGCCGGGCTGGCGCTGAATATTCATCACGATGGCCTGCTGCTTGTTAGCCCATGCGCCGAGCCAGCGGTTTTCCGCGCCCTGTTCGATGGTCGCCACATCCCCTAAGCGGATCGCCGCGCCGTTCTGGTAAGCGATAATCAGGTTGCGGTATTCATCCGCCGATTTCATCTGGTCATTGGCGGAGAGGGTGATGGCGCGTTCCGGGCCGTCGAGGCTGCCTTTCGCTGAATTGACGTTGGCATTGCTGATGGCGGTACGCACGGTTTCGCTGGTCACCCCGAGAGCGGCCAGCGCCTGGGCGTTAAGTTTGACCCGCACCGCCGGGCGCTGTCCGCCGGATAGCGTAACCAGCCCAACGCCCGAAACCTGGGAAATTTTCTGCGCGACCCGGGTTTCCACCATGTCTTCCACCTGGGTCATCGGCAGCGCGGTGGAGGTCACCGCCAGGGTCATGATCGGCGGGTCCGCCGGGTTGACTTTGCTGTACACCGGTGGGTTCGGCAAATCGTTGGGCAACAGATTGGTGGCGGCGTTAATGGCCGCCTGCACTTCCTGCTCCGCCACGTCCAGCGCTAACGAAAGCTGGAATTGCAGGGTGATCACGCTGGCACCACCCGCGCTTTGCGACGCCATCTGCTTCAGGCCGGACATCTGGCCGAACTGGCGTTCCAGCGGCGCGGTAATCGCCGAGGTCACCACATCCGGGCTGGCCCCCGGATACAGCGTCACCACCTGAATCGTGGGGTAATCCACTTCCGGCAGCGCCGAGACCGGCAAAAAACGGTAGCCCAGCACCCCTGCCAGCATAATGGCGATCATCAGCAACGTGGTGGCGACCGGGCGTAGGATGAATAGCCGCGACGGCCCGCCGGTGGCGCTCGGAGGTAACACCTGCATCAGGACTGCGCTCCCTGCCGTTTATGCGATGGAGCCTCTTTTGGCGTCTCAGCCTGGGCGTTATGCGCCTCCACCACTTCCACGCTTGCCCCTTCGGTCAGACGGTCGATCCCGTCAGTCACCACGCGATCGCCTGCCGACAGCCCGGCAGTCACCACCACTTTTTCGCTGTCCTGAATGCCTGTGGTCACCGTGTGCTTGCTGACTTTGTTCTCGCTGTTCAGCACCCAGACGAAATGGCCGTCGTTGCCCATTTGCAGCGCGGCGGTAGGGATCACGATGGCATCCTGCTGGGTGTCCACCAACATGCGGGCGTTAACAAACTGGTTAGGGAACAGGGCGTCATCCTGATTATCAAAGCGGCCTTTAAGTTTGATGGTGCCGGTAGTCGCGTCGATTTGGTTATCCAGGCTGAGCAAGGTTCCGGTACTGAGCTTCTGCTTATTGGTGCGATCCCAGGCTTCCACCGTCAGGGTTTTCCCGGCTTTTTGCGCCTGCACGATGGTGGCGATATCGCTTTCCGGCAGGGTGAACAGCACATCAATAGGGTGGGTTTGGGTCAGCACCACGATACCGGTGGTGTCGCCACTGGAGATCTGGTTGCCGATATCCACCTGCTTAAGGCCGACGCGCCCATCCACTGGCGCGGTGATGCGGCTCCAGGTTAACTGCAACTGCGCGCTGGCGACGGCGGCTTCGTCGGCCTTGATAGTGCCGAGAGTTTCGTTAACCAGCGCCTGCTGGGCATCCAGCTCCTGGCGCGACACCAGGTTGGTTTTGCTCAATTGCTGATAGCGCGCTAAATCGCGCCGGGCATTGGCAAGGGTGGCTTTATCGCGGGCCAGTTGGCCTTCGGCCTGGGCCAGCGCCACCTTAAACTGGCTGGGATCGATTTCCGCCAGCAGATCGCCCGCTTTCACCTGCTGCCCTTCCTGAAAGTGCAGCGCCATCAACTGCCCGTCAACCCGGCTGTGCACGGTAACGGTATTGGCGGCGGTGATGGTGCCCAGCCCCGAAAGATAGCGGGGAACCGCTGCGCTGACGGCGGTTGCCGCCTGTACCGGCGCGAGCGCGCCGCGCATGCTGGCGCGTCCGCCGCCCGCTTTACGCTGCTGGCCGGATGCCTGCTGACCCGGCGCCGCGTCTGGCTTTTGAGCGTGCCAGTACCACAAGCCCGCTACGATGGCGATAACAATAATGATGGGCCACATCCAACGCGATAAACCAGTACCTTTCATAAGTTAAACGTCTTCTTATCCTGAAACGATTAGGCGTAATGATACTAGTTTAGTGATGAGCGACGGGGGAAAAATGGAGGAAATATGGAACAACGTCAGGATTCCTCCTAATCAGCGCTTTTGTTCGAGATTTCTCGCAGGATCGAGACGGGAATCAGCAGTACAAATTTCGACAGTATAGAGTGTGGTTCAGGCATTAAATATAAATTACACTTTATGAGGTGGTTATGACATGGACGGTTGTGCTCACGCCAGAATACGAGCAATGGTTTGATCAGCAGGAGCATGGGTTACAGATTCGTATCGATACCATGGTCACTCTCCTTGAGATCAGTGGGCCGAACCTGGGGCGGCCTTATGTTGATACGCTTGTGGGATCGCACTACCCGAATATGAAAGAACTGCGGGTGCAGTATGCCGGCAATCCCTGGCGCATCGGTTTTGCCTTTGGCTATAGCCAGAACGCAGTGCTGTTGTATGGCGGAAAAAAGGACGAGAAAAAGCGTTTTTATACGTGGTTAATTGCGAGAGTGGACGCGATTTTTGCACGTTATCTCGCACGTAAAAAGGAGTGATGATGAAAACATTTCAGGAAAAATTAGCTGAGTATTCCCCCGAACGTCGGGCTGAAATCGAACGCCTGGCCGAAGAGTTCGCCGCGGAAAACGGCTTGCCGACCCTGCGTGAAATGCGCGCCATGTCGCAACAGGAACTCGCCGAAAAACTCGGCGTAACCCAGCCTGCGGTGGCGGCCATGGAGCGGCGCGGAGATGACATCAAAGTCTCAACGTTGAAACGCTACGCAGAAGCGTTAGGCGGTGAACTGAAGATCAGCATCGAACTGCCCGAAGGAAGCCGAGTGATTTCACTCTAAACATCCCCGGACAGCTCAGGTATTAGCGAAACACCACGTTTGCCCAGCGCGCCAGCCCGGCGGTGACCGAACCGAAATCATCGCCGCCGCGAATCGGCGTCCCGGGCAAATAGGCCGCCAGCAGATTGCGGATCAGCGGCGAGCGGGCGCTGCCGCCGGTGAGATAAATCACCTCCGGCGTGATATGGCTGGCTTCCAGCGCCAGGGATACCTGTTCAATAATGCGTTGCAGCGGCTGCGTCAGGGCCGTTTCCAGTTCGATTTGCGAAATGGCGGCCTGTAAGTCGTCGCTGATAAACGGCATCCGCGCCAGGTGGTTTTCATCGGCAGAGAGCGCGATTTTGCTCTCCTCGGCGACCCGCACCAGCCGGTAACTCAGACGCTGCTGCCATACTTTGCGCAATCTGGCGACATCGTCAGGCGCTTTGGCGTCGCGGATCAAATCGAGCAGCAAACGGCCATTCGCCGCACTGTAAAAATCGCTTTGCGCCGGGACATCATTAATCGCCACCGCGTTCCACCAGGGCAGCGTTGGCAGGGCGATGCCTTTCTGGGTTTCGCCGCCCATGCCTAATAGCGGCATCAGCTGTTTAAACGCGAGAGCGATATCCAGGTCGTTGCCGCCGATGCGGCAACCGCTGTGGCCCAGCAGGCTGGCTTCGCGATCGGCTTGCATGGCCCACTGCGGCCCCATGAGCAATACCGAGCAGTCGGTGGTGCCGCCGCCGATATCCACCACCAGTACCCGCGTCTCACGGGTCAGGGTGGACTCAAAATCCAGCCCGGCGGCGACGGGTTCATACTGAAATACCACATCACGAAAACCAGCACGCTGCGCCGCGCGTTCGAGAATACCCTGCGCCTGGGCGTTGGCGTCATCGCCGCCCAGCCCCTGGAAGTTAATCGGACGGCCAATAACCGCCTGGTCGATGGCATTATGGGTTTGCGCGGCGGCGGTGTTGCGGATATGCAGCATTGTTGCGCACACCAGATCTTCAAACAGCGCTACCTGCTGCGGTTTCAGGCCGCTTGCGCCGAGAAACGACTTCGGCGATTTAACGAACCACACCTCTTCCGGGTCGTCCATATAGTGCTGCAACGCCGCCAGGCCGAACTGCACGCTGGCGTCGGTGACCCGAATATCTTCTTCGCGGTTGGCGTTAATCGCCCGGCGCAGCAGCGCTTTGTTTTCCTCTCCCGGCGTCGGGACATCATGACAGCGGTACAGCCATTCGCTCACCGCCTCGCGGGTAGGGGCGCACAGCATCGACGGCAGCAGCGGCGAGCCGTTTTCCAGCGTTAGCATCTGCGGCGCGCCATCACGCATTATCGCCACCGAACAGTTCGCGGTGCCGTAATCAAAACCAATAAACATTTTCATCCCCATGCCTGTGAAGAAGGGGGGCGACTTTAGCCGAATGTGGTGCTGGCGGCAAACGGAATATGAAAGCAAGGCGAAACTCGCAGGATCGGGCTACTCTGAATCCAGTATTTCAAGGAGATAGCATGTTCATTATTGATTACCGCGGCCCGTACGACTGGCCCTGGATGTGCGGCTTTTTACGCCACCGTACCGTCGAGGGCGTTGAAATCATTAACGATGACAGCCTGCAGCGGGTGATGGCGTTTGACGGTGCCCGGGGAGTGGCGACAATTCACATCGCCGGTAATAATCAGCTGCGCGTCACGCTGAGCGACGGTCTCATGCCGGTTGCCGACGAGGCGCTGACGCGGTTGCGCCGTTGGCTGGATCTCGATACCGACCCGCAACCGATTATCGACACACTGGGCGAACTCGCCGCGCCGATACCGGGTTTGCGGTTGCCCGGCTGCGTCGATCCCTTTGAGCAGATGATCCGCGCGGTGTTAGGCCAACTGGTGAGCGTCGCCATGGCGGCGAAACTGACCAGTAAACTGGTGCAGGCTTATGGGGAACCGCTGGAAGGGCAACCGGGCTGGCGTTGTTTTCCGGATGCGACGATCCTTGCCCGTGCCCGCTGGGAGGATTTAAAAGCCCTGGGCATGTCGAAAATGCGTGCAGACGCCATCATCAACCTGGCGCAGCTGTGTCTGGACGGGCAATTGATGCTGTCACGCCCGGAAAACGTCGAGCAGGGCATTAAAGCGTTAATGAAACTGCCAGGGATTGGTCGCTGGACCGCCAGCTATTTCGCCTTGCGCGGCTGGCAAAGCCCCGACGTGTTTTTGCCGGATGACTACGCCATCAAACTGCGCTTCCCCGGCATGACTCCCGCGCAAATTCGCCGCTACGCCGAGCGCTGGTCGCCCTGGCGCTCGTATGCGTTATTGCACATCTGGTACAACCACGGCTGGCAGCCGGATCAGTTAATCGCAAAGTAACCCTGGTTGAGCAGCATATCCAGCGGCTGGGTCTGGGCGATGGTATCGCCCCAGATCATATCGATGCCGATGCCGGAAAGCGTGTCCATAATGAGCGCCTGATCGGCGGGGCCAGCGATACACTTCAGCCCCAGCCGCTGGGCGTGACCCTGAATAATGGTCACCATCATCTCGTCCATCAGATTGGTATGCACATCCGTGACCAGTTCCGGCTCAATCATTATGTAGTCGCAGATCTGGCGCGTTAACTGGTTAAAGATCTCCATATCACGCCCGACCTGGCTGACGATAATGCGGCAACCGGCGTTGCGCAGTTTAATCATGTTGTTTTTGGCACGATCGTCATCCGTCAGCAGCACGTCGCTGTGGAGGGTGAAATGCAGCAAGCGCGGCGGCAGCGCGCTGGTGCTCAATGCCGCCAGCAGTTCATTGATGGTCTCATCGTTGGCGATCCCATGGGGTGACAAGGGCAGGGCGACGCCAAAACCCTTCAGAGCAACGGCGGTGGCGTGGTTGCGCAGAAAGTCAGTAAACACGCGGCGATCGAGCGCGCAGGACAATGCCGGGTCGGTCAGGCTGGAGCGAAACGCCGACTCCTCCAGTACATTGCCTTCGCTGGTCCACAGCCGCAGCGACAGCAGCCAGAAGTTGGTGGATTCAGGAATACGCGGCGACGCCACGGCACGGGCCAGCAGCATCATATGATTGTCGTTAATCATCCGCGCCTGCTCTTCATGGGCCAGCAGCGTGCGCTGTTGTTGCAAGTGCTGCTGCTGTGGCTCATAAACCGTTACCATGCCGCGCCCTTTATTTTTCGAGGCGTAACAGGCGATATCCGCCTGGGACATCACTTCCGAGGCCAGATTGTTATTGGCGTCGATCAGGGTGATACCGGCGCTGGCGCCGATGCGGTGCAGGCGGCCTTCCCACATAAAGTGATAGTCGTTCACCGCCTGAATCAGCCGGGTAGAGATGGTATAGGCGTTTTCGATGCCGCAGTCCGGCAACAGCAGGCCAAACTCATCGCCGCCGAGACGTGCCAGAATGTCGGTGGTGCGCAGCATGCCCAGCATCAACGACGCCAGTTCGCGCAGCAGCGCATCCCCCGCCGCATGGCCTGCGGTGTCGTTCACCGCTTTAAAGCGATCGAGATCGATGCACACCAGCGCGTGGCGCTGATGACTTTCGCCCACGCTTTGCAGCAGGCGCTTAAGATGATTTTCAAAACTGACGCGGTTCGCCAGATGGGTGAGGGCGTCATGTGAAGCGCTGTAACTCAACTGGCGCAGCATTTTGCGGGATTCGGTGACGTCCTGGATCACCAGCACCGAGCCGATATTTTGCCCGTCCAGGGTGCTGAGCGGCGTCACGGTGTAGTGAATATCGTAGCTTCCGCCGTTGCGGCAGTGCAGCACCACATCCTGCTCGATGGCGGTACGGCTGACGTCCCCGCTGTGGATATTTTCCATCAACGGGCCTTTATCGCCGAAGGTAATGCGCAGGACCGAGAGCAGCGGTTGCCCCATAGCCTGTTCCTGCGACCAACCGCTCATGGTTTCCGCCACCGGGTTCATAAAAGTCACATTCATCTCGACGTCGGTACAAATTACCGCTTCGCCGATGGAGTCGAGCGTAATATGCAAACGCTCTTTTTCCTGGAACAGCGCCTCGTTAAGCTGCTTAACTTCGGTCATATCCATATTCACGCCCAGCAGACGTTCTACATCGCCCTGCTTATTCATCACGCGATTGGCGAGGGCGCGAATATGGCGAATGCCTTCGCTGACCTGAATACGGAATTCGATCTTAAACGGGACGCGCGCTTTTAGCGCATCGCGGATCGTCATTTCTACCGAACCGAGATCTTCTTTTACCACCCGGGATGCCCAGAGTTGGTAGGTGGGCTTAATATGCGGCGGAATATCGTACAGCTCGAACATTCGCTTATCCCAGCTAATAATGTCCGGCCCCAGCTCCCATTCCCAAATGCCGATGCCGCCAGCTTCATTCGCAAGCGTAATGCGTTCCATTAAACGCTTATTCATCCATTCGGTATGTTTGAGATCGTTAATATCTTCAATCTGGGCGATGAAATAGAGCGGCACGCCATTATTATCCCGCACCATGGAAACCGACATCAGGGCCCATACCACTTCACCGGCCTGGTTAAAGTAGCGTTTTTCCATGGAGTAACTGTTGATATCGCCTTTAATCAGGCTCTCCAGCTGTTCCAGATCGTCATGTAAATCTTCCGGCCAGGTAATTTGCTGGAATGTCATGCTGCACATTTTTTCCGGGGTATAGCCCAGGAACTGGCACAGGGATTTATTCACCTCCAGCCAGCGGCCATCAATGGATACCAGCGCCATGCCGATGGAGGAGTACTCCATGGCGTTGCGAAAACGGGTTTCGCTCTCGGAAATATGCTTGCGCTCTTCGCGAAACGCGTACATCACCATGGTCATCACATTGGCGGGCAGCAGGATCAGCAAAAACGGCAGCCAGGGGGCGTTAAGCATCACCAGGGGATGCGGGGCGGCAAGCATTTGCGGATTACGGGTTAGCGTCAGGGAGACCACCATCACCGTCGCCAGAAAAATGGTGAACGCCTCCAGACGCGGCAGCCGGATGGCGCTCCACATCAGCAGCACGATAATAAAGGTAAACGGCCAGGGGAGATAATGCAGCGCCAGCCAGCTCAACAGTAGCGTTACGCACAGCGCCCCCAGGGTTTCGACCAGCAGGCGGGTGTTACGATGGCGCAGCAAATAGTGGGATTTAAACAGCAGCCCAATCGGCACCAGCGCGATGGCGGCAATCGACTCCGATAACACCCAGACAAAAAATGTCCGCAGATTCTCGTCGTTCGGCGTAAAAATAACCGCCAAAACCGCGCCGAATAAGGGGGGAATAACCGCGCTACCGACTGCCAGTTTTACCCAGTTGTTGAGATTTTGTAATGGATTGGCGCAGGGCAGAAGTTTGCGCAGTAATATTGCCCCGAGCAGGGCTTCAAGAATATTGATAACCGGAAAGGTTATTACAATTTGGTTGGCGGGAAATAAAATTAGTGACGCAAGTAAATTACCGGCCACGCACACCACGGCGATAGCGGGCCAGAAAGAGGCCGGATGCCGATAAAACGCCACCATCATAATCGCGGTGGGGAACCACAGCGGCGCAAGGGATGAGCCTAACAGCGTCAACTCAAGAGAAAACAGGGTAAATAAAAAACTTAATAGCCCCAGACTTAGCAACCGTAATACGGGATGAGGCGTAGAAACTTCAACGCGCATGTTCTTTTTATTCATTACCGCTAATCCGTTGTGGCATTGCCGCCAGGAGCAAAGCCCGGACGTATTATTCGACGTATCGGGCTATGCTAGTACAAACAATTTACAATTCCTATGCTGCTGCCCGATAAATTCTCATTCCAGCAAGCTTTATTGTATTAATCGCAATAGCCTGAATTATTAACTGAGATTATGGTTAAAAAAATGCGTTCCGGTGCCACTCTTTAAAAAAAGTTATTCACAACCGGCTGTGAGCGCACCTGCGACTGGTATCGGGGGGGCGAAGTCCCTATAATTGCCGCGTTTGGCGCTACGGCGTCGTCCTTCCCCTTATTCAAAACCAGGTCGCTACATTTATGACTGACAAGTCTCATCAATGCGTCATCATCGGCATCGCCGGCGCATCCGCTTCGGGCAAAAGCCTTATCGCCAGCACACTTTATCGGGAGCTGCGCGACCAGGTCGGTGACGAACACATTGGTGTTATTCCGGAAGACAGCTACTACAAAGATCAGACCCATTTGTCCATGGAAGAACGGGTTAAAACCAACTATGACCATCCCAACGCCATGGACCACAGCCTGCTGTTCCAGCATCTGCAAACGCTGAAGTCCGGCAAGCCGATTGAACTGCCTGTCTATAGTTATGTCGAACATACGCGTACCCAGCAAACGGTCCATATCGAACCGAAAAAAGTGATCATCCTGGAAGGGATCCTGCTGCTTACCGATGCGCGCCTGCGCCAGGAGATGAACTTCTCGATTTTCGTCGATACGCCGCTGGATATTTGCCTGATGCGTCGCATTAAGCGTGACGTGAACGAGCGTGGCCGCTCCATGGATTCGGTGATGACCCAGTACCAGAAAACGGTGCGCCCGATGTTCCTGCAGTTTATTGAACCATCGAAGCAGTATGCCGATATCATCGTGCCGCGCGGCGGTAAAAACCGTATCGCGATTGATATTCTCAAAGCGAAAATCAGCCAATTCTTTGAATAACACGCAGTTAGCGTGTACCGTTCTAAGAGTCATTATGTATTTCCCGGCCCGCAGCGGTCGGGAATTCAAGCACAACAGAGGAGCGTGCGATGCGTCTTTGCGACCGTGATATTGAAGCCTGGCTTGATGATGGCCGTTTAGCGATTACCCCGCGTCCTCCGGTAGAGCGCATCAATGGCGCGACGGTGGATGTGCGTCTGGGCAACAAATTCCGCACCTTCAGCGGCCATACCGCTGCGTTTATTGATTTAAGCGGACCGAAGGCGGAAGTCAGCGCCGCGCTGGATCGCGTAATGAGCGATGAAATCGTGCTGGCGGACGGCGATGCCTTTTTCCTCCATCCAGGCGAGTTGGCCCTGGCGGTGACGCTGGAGTCGGTGACTTTACCGGCGGATCTGGTGGGCTGGCTGGACGGGCGTTCTTCACTGGCGCGTCTGGGGCTGATGGTCCACGTGACCGCGCACCGCATCGATCCCGGCTGGCAGGGCTGCATCGTGCTTGAGTTCTATAACTCCGGCAAGCTGCCGCTGGCGCTGCGTCCGGGGATGGTGATCGGCGCGCTGAGTTTCGAGCCGCTCTCCGGGCCGGCCGCCCGTCCTTACAATCGTCGTGAAGATGCCAAGTATCGGGATCAGCAAGGTGCGGTAGCCAGCCGTATCGATAAAGACTAATCCGGTTACTGACTGAGGATGCCATGAGACGACTTCTGACGACGCTAATGATATTGCTGGTGGTCATCATCGCCGGCCTGTCCGCATTAGTGCTGTTGGTCAATCCCAACGATTTTCGCGACTATATGGTTCGCCAGGTTGAGGCGCGCAGTGGATACCAGCTTAAGCTGGAAGGGCCGCTGCGCTGGCACGTCTGGCCTCAGTTAAGCATTCTTTCCGGGCGCATGAACCTCACTGCGCCGGGCGCGTCTCAGCCGATGGTGACCGCCGATAATATGCGCCTTGACGTTAAGCTGCTGCCGCTGCTCTCGCACCAGCTACATGTCCGCCAGGTGATGTTGAAAGGCGCGGTGGTTCAGTTGACCCCCGAGAGCGAAGCGCGTCGTCCCAAAGATGCGCCGATTGGCCCACAGGGCGGCACTGCGCCCAGCGACAGCGATCGCGGCTGGAGCTTTGATATTTCCCGCCTGAAAGTGGCCGACAGTGTGCTGGTTTTCCAGCATGAAGGGGATGAGCAGGTCACGGTGCGCAATCTGAACCTGCAGATGGATCAGGATGAAAAGCGCCGGGCGCAAATAGATTTCAGCGCCCGGGTACTGCGCGATCAGCGTACCCTGGATCTCTCTTTCAACGCCGCACTTAACGTCGCCAATTATCCGGAAGATCTCGCCGCCAGCATCAGCAATCTGCAATACCAACTGAAAGGCGCCGATTTACCCGCTCAGGGCATCACAGGCCAGGGCGCGTTTAATGCCAACTGGCAGGAAGGGCAGAAAAAGCTCAGCTTTAGCGAGCTGCAACTCACTGCCAATGACAGCCAGTTAAGCGGTAACGGCAGCGTGGCGCTGCAAAAGGATCCTGACTGGTTGCTGAATCTGGCTTTTAGCAAACTGAATCTGGAAAATCTGCTGCCCACTCAGACGGCATCCGCCGCGCCGGTCGCCCAGCAGGCGCAAAGCCAGCCGGTGCTGCCGCGCCCGGTGATTGCCGACAATGCTTCTGAGCAGGATTATTCTATGCTGCGCGGTTTTAACGCCCGGGCCAATATCAGTGCCGAAAGTGTGCTGTGGCGCGGGCTGAATTTCACCAAAGTGCGCGCGGCGCTGGCAAATAACAGCGGCTTGCTGACCATTTCCACGCTGGAAGGCAACTTAGGCGCGGGCCATATTTCTCTGCCGGGCAGTCTGAATACCAAACAGCAACCGGCGCAGGCGAAGTTCATCCCGAACATCCAGAACATCGAAATCAGCCAGGTGCTGAAGGCGTTTGATTATCCGATTGCCCTGAGCGGCGCGCTGTCGATGACCGGTGATTTTTCCGGGACGCAAATCGATGCCAACGCGTTTCGTCAGAACTGGCAGGGCGAGGCCAGCGTCGAGATGACCAACTCGCGTCTCGAGGGAATGAACTTCCAGCAGATGATCCAGCAGGCGGTGGCGCGTAATAACGGTTCGGTGCAGGCGCAGCAGTTCGAAGAGAACGCGACCAAACTGGAACAGTTTACGACAGACGTTTCGCTCGACCACGGCAAGCTGACGCTGAATCAAATGGAAGGACGTTCCTCAATGCTGGCGCTGAATGGCGAAGGCACCATGGACCTGGTCACTGAACAGTGCGATACCCTGTTCCAGGTGCGGGTTGTCGATGGCTGGAAAGGCGAGGGCAGCCTGGTGGAGTTCCTGAAGCAAACGCCGATCCCCCTGCGGGTCTATGGCTCCTGGAAGCAGTTGAACTACTCGTTGCAGGTTGATCAGATACTGCGTAAGCATTTGCAGGAAGAAGCTAAGCGGCGGCTAAACGACTGGGCCGAGCGCCATAAAGACAGCAGCAAGTCGAAGGACGTGAAAGAGTTGCTGAAAAAGCTGTAATCAAAAACGGGGCCGATGGGCCCCGTTGGTTTTTCGATCAGCGGGCTTGCCAGTTATGGCGCGCTTCGCCGTTGATCAACAGTGTGCGGTGTTCGTCAGGCGGCAGGCTAACGTTAAGCTCACGCCACGCAGGCTGATAATCGCCACGGGTGGTGATATCCAGACGAATGACGTTCGCCTCACAGGTCATTTCCCACTCCAGCCACAGCGCATTGCCCTCCAGATAGCCCCAGCTTTCGCCGTCGTCTTCAAACAGCAGGCCATGACTGTTCCCGCAGCCCTTCAATGGGAACAGTTTAAGCTCGCGATAGGTGTCGTCTTTCGGGCTGGTATACGCCAGCCGCGCGCTCATTGGCAGGCCCGCGCCCGCACGCACCAGCAGCGGCAGCATTTCCAGCGGGGCGGCCAGGGTGATCCATTGCCCGCCGCTGTACCAGTTGCCGGTGTAAAAGTCATACCAGCCATCGGTGTTAGCGGGCAGCCACAGAGTGCGCTCACGGGCGCCGGGCTCGACGACGCTGGCCACCAGCAGGTCTTTTCCGAGGATAAACTCATCGCACTCTTCAAACGTCTGCGCATCGTGCTCATGATCGAGGAATGTCGGGCGCAGCATCGGTTCATCATCGGCGTGGGCCTGCCACAGCAGGGTATAGAACCAGGGCAGCAGACGGTAGCGCAGTTCGATGGCGCTACGGATAGCGGGCGTGATGGCCGGGTACATCCAGGGTTCGTTAACCGTATGGTCGTCATTCCAGGAGTGGATGGTGAAACGCGGATGCATCACCCCATTTTGCACCCAGCGAACAAACAGCTCCGGGTCCGGACGATCGCCGGAAAAACCGCCCACATCGTGGCCGACGTTATACAGCCCCGACAGGCTCATGCCGACGCCCATGCGGGTGTTAAAGCGCAGCGTTTCCCAACTGGTGCGGTTATCGCCGCTCCAGGTTTGTACGTAGCGCTGCATGCCGGCGCAACCGGAACGGGAAATCAGATAGGGCCGTTTTTCCGGCGCGAAGCGCTGTTGGGCTTCCAGCGACGCGCGCATCATCAGCAGCGGCATCACCGGCCGGATGTATTTGATGGCGATGGGGTTGCCGAAGCCGTGGCAGCGCGCTTCTCCATCCCACACTTCAAACTCGTTGTTATCGTTCCAGGTGGAATCAATACCCATTTCCAGCAGTTGGGTGGTGACGCCGTTCTGCCACCATTTGATGGTGTCCGGGTTGGTGAAGTCGAGATTAGAGCCTTCGTCGTCCCAGAAGCTGGAACGCTCCGGCTTAGCCGACTCAGAATCGCGTATAAACAGCCCCTGTTCCGCCACCTCGTTATAGCGCGGATGGTCCTGCAACAGGCAGGGTTTGATATTAGCCGCCAGCCGCAGCCCCGCATCGTGAAACGCCTGGCTCATCACTTTCGGCTGCGGCACTTTGTCGTAGTTCCAGTTGAACACATAGCGCTTATTGTTGATGGAGGTATAGCCGGACGACAGCTGGAACGAATCGCACGGAATGGCGTGCGCTTTGCAAAGCCGGATAAAATTCATCAGCTGCTGTTGGGCGTCGGGCGCGTCGGTGTAGTGCATGGTCGAGCCGCTATAGCCCAGGCTCCATTTCGGCCCAAAAATCGTTTTCCCGGTCAGCCGCACAAAGGCTTTGGTGATATCCAGCACCCGCTTGCCGACGAACAGGTAGTAATCGATATCTCCGGCCTCTGCCTGCCAGCGGCGATAAGGGCGATGGTAGTTGTCGATCTCATTACCCATATCAAACCAGCAACTACTCAGGTTGTCGTAAAACAGCCCGAAGCTGACGCCGGGGCGTTGGGTGATGGTAAACGGAATATGCTTGTACAGCGGATCGGTATGGGCAGCGTTGTAACCCATGGCATCCAGGTTGCGCATTTCATAGCGTTTGCCGTTGCGCTGTAGCGGCCCGGCTTTCTCCCCCAGCCCGTAATAGCGGTCGCCCTCCAGCCGGTGCTGATAGTGCGCCACGCCGTCGCCGTGGGCGTTGATGAGATAGGCGCTGGTGGCGCGGTCGCTGGCCAACAGTTGCCACTCGCCCTGGTCATCCTGGTAATGCCACTCCAGCCACAGCGGCTGGTGTACCGTCACGCGCAAGGTGTCGGTGGCGATAACCAGGCGATCGTCTTGTTCCTCAACACTAAAGCCCGGCAGGGAAAAGCCGCTCAAATCATCGCGGCTGCGTCCTTCCCAGGGGACGTCCTGTTCGGGGGCAATGCTCCAGGTTTTATCCAGCGCCCAGCCGGTATTGCGGGAGATCGCTACCCGAAATAGCCCTTTTTCCAGCACGTACAGCGCCAGGCGATAACGTTGATCGAGTTGCAGCGTGACATGGCTTTGGTCTGCGTTGAGCAGAGTCCAGTTTTTCAGTGTTTTCATAACGTCCCTTATCTTCAGGCGCGACGCGCGCGGCGTTCAGCGATAAATACCACCAGGAAAAAGGCCCCGATGAGATCGAAGAAGCCCATGGCGATAAACAGCGGGTTAAAACCGATCTTGTCGGCGGTGACGCCGATAAGCAGCGAGAACAGAAAGCTGGCGATCCACGCGCAGGAGCCGCGCATCCCGTTTACGGTCGCCATCTGGCCTTTATCAAACGACTCCACCACCAGCGCGCTGAGCATGCAGGAGATGATCTGGTGCCCGAAGCCGCCGATGGAGATCAGGATGATGGTGATATACGGATCGCGGGTCAGGGCGACGATAGCCAGCGAAACCATCAAAAACGCGCCGGTTACCGAGCTGGCGACCACCGAGTTGACCCGGCTACAGCCGAACAGGCGGGTATAAAGACGGGTTAAATAGCCGCTGGCGACGCTGCCGAGGTCGGCGGCCAGGAACGGCAGCCAGGCGAACATAGCGATCTGCTTGAGATCCATGCCGTGCTCTTTAGCCAGATACAGCGGCACCCAGAAGCTCATCACCGCCCAGGCGGGTTCAGCCATAAACGCCGGGATGGCGATACCGTAAAAGCGTTTGTTGTTGCCCACGGTTTTCAGCGCGGTAAAGAAGGGGAGTTTGACGGCGGGCGGTTCGTTATCCTGTTGGATATAGGCCAACTCGTCTTTGCTCAGATTGGGGTGCTTTTCCGGGTTATGGTAAAACAGCCACCACAGCAGCACCCACAGCAGCGCCAGCACGCCGGTAAACATAAATGCGCCCTGCCAGCCGAACGACGCGTGGGCGAAGTAGATAATCGGCGGCGCCAGCATCGCGCCAATCGAAAAGCCCACACCAGCCCAGCCTGCAGCCACCGGGCGCTCTTTTTTGGGGAACCATTCGCCCAGGGTTTTGGCGTTAGCGGGAGTGGCTGCGGCCTCTGCGCCGCCCATCACAAAGCGCAGGATCGCCAGCTGTAGCCAACTGCCCGCGCCGGCATGAAAAATACAGGTCAGCGCCCAGATCGAGGCGCAGATCAGAAAACCGATTTTCAGGCCGATCACGTCAATCAGCCAGCCGCAAATCGGCTGGAAAACCGTGTAGGCGAGCTGGAACGCGCCGACAATCCACGAATACTGCTCGGTGGTGATGCCCAGGCTCGCTTTCAATTCCGGGGCGAGGATCCCCAGCGAATTACGGGTGATGTAGTTAACCGTCACCCCCATCAAAAACAGGACCAGCACCCACCAGCGCAGATTTTTCACAACGCGCCGGGTTTTTCCGGTCGCTAACGGCTCGTTCACACCCTGACTCATAACGGTCTCCAGACAGCGTTAATATGGTTGATTGGTATGACAACTCGCGGAGCGGGGGTTAACCGGACGGCACCGCGCAGATTTCATCTTCCTTTGAAATAGTGTTGCTATCGATAGGTCCTGTAGCGTATTGGTTGACCAATCTGAGACTAGATAAGGGGCTGGCGTGAAAAAAGTGGAAATTGTGCAAAATTTCTCATTAATCTGCGCAATGTGACGTTACGCTGATTTAACTGCTGAAATTACTACTATTTATTCCATGAAAATTTTTTCATTTGACGATTGGGCGTAGATCACATAATGAGCAAAAACCTTAAAATCAGCCTGATTGCCCGGCAAACTGGCCTGTCGATCAGTACGGTTTCCCGCGTGCTGGCAGGGAAGTCGAACACCAGCGACGCGGCGCGGGCGCGCGTCTTAGCCTGCGCCCGTCAAGTCGGCGTGCTGGACGATATGGCGGCAGGCCGGTTACTGCTTAATAACCTGCTGGTGTTCGCGCCGCAGCGCGCCTTCGACGAGCGTTCCGATATCTTTTATTACCGGGTGATCCAGAGCATCAATAAGGCGCTGGCTCCTCATGATGTACGGCTACGCTACTGCGCGCTGGAGGAAGAGGACAGCGACGCCAGCCTGTTTCTGGCGCGGATCAACGAGCCGGAAACCCAGGCCGCAATCCTGCTGGGTATCGACAGCGCCCATGTTCACGATTTGGCGGCGGAGTCCGGCAAACCTTGCATGCTGATTAACTGCCGCGACGCGAAAATGCGCCTCCCGGCAGTCGCGCCGGATCACCGTTCCATCGGCGAAGCCGCCGCCCGTTATCTGTTTGAGATGGGGCATAAGCAGGTGGTTAACCTGCTGTGTTTGCGGCGCTATACCATGGACTTGCGGCTGGCGGGCATCAAAGAGAGCTGGGAGGCGCACAACCTGGCGTTTGATGAATCCCGCCATCTCATCGCCGCCAGCAGCTTTAGCGCAAAAGAGAGCGAGACGCTGATCGGCGATTTTCTGGCGAATGCTGACGGCCCGTTGCCCAGCGCCATTCTGGCGGGCGGCGATTTTATGGCGGCTGGAGCGGTCACCGCGCTGCAAAAAGCCGGTTTGCGGGTGCCGCAGGATATCTCGGTGATGAGTATTGACGCCTTTAATCTGGCGGCGATTCAGGATGTGCCGCTCACCGCGATGCACGTACCGCGCGATGAGTTAGGGGAAGAGGCGGTGTTGATGCTGCAACAGCGGCTGATCCGGCCCCACGCGGCCTGCGGTACGCTGCTGTTGCACGGCTCTCTGGCGGTCAGGGAGTCGGTGCGCCGTATCCGCAGCGGCAAACACGCCGCCGGGGCACGGCACAATAGCTTATATGATGATTAATGGCCGCAGACGTCGCACTGCGGGTTGCGCGCCAGCTTCATCTCGCGGAACTGACAGGTCATGGCGTCGTACATCACAATTTTGCCCGCTGCGGTTTTACCGTACCGGGCGAGGATTTTGATCGCTTCCATGGCCTGCATCGCGCCAATCACCCCAACCAGCGGGGCCATGACGCCTGCCTCCACGCAGCTTAACGCGCCGTCGCCGAATAACCGGCTCAGGCAGCGGTAGCAGGGCTCGTCGTCGCCCCAGGTAAATACCGTGATCTGCCCTTCCATGCGGATCGCCGCGCCGGAAACCAGCGGGATCTTTTGAGCAAACGCCAGCCGGTTAAGCTGATTGCGCACCTCGACATTATCGGTGCAGTCCAGCACCAGATCGTGCGCGGCGATCTGTTTTGCCATCGCCGCGTCGTCCAGCAGGGTGGCGACGGTATCAATCACGGCGCCGGGATTAATGGCGGCGAGCTGTTCACGCGCCGAATCCACTTTCAGCAGGCCGACAGTGGCATCGCGGTGTAGCGTCTGGCGTTGCAGATTGGAAACGGAAACCGTATCAAAATCCACCAGCGTTAACTGCCCGACGCCCGCCGCCGCCAGATACTGGCTGGCGGCGCAGCCCAGCCCACCGAGCCCGACAATCAATACCCGCGCGGCTTTCAGACGCTCCTGGCCGTCAAAATCGAATCCGCGCAGCACGATTTGCCGGTTATAGCGCATCATCTCCTGGTCGGTGAGCTGTTCCATGGTTAGCCTCCAAACAGATGATTGAAGGGCTGAACCTCGACCCATTCACCGGCTTCGACATTGCCGCGCTCGCGCTCCAGCACCACAAAACAGTTGCCGTGGCTGAACGAGCTGAAAATATGCGATCCCTGATGGCCGGTGGTAACCACTTCCGGCGTGCCGTCCGCGCCGCGCTGCAAAATGCCGCGCTGGAAGTCGAGGCGTCCCAGCGATTTTTTAAAGCGACCTCCGGCGCGCACCCGCAGGGTTTGCGGCAGAGACGGCGAGTGCTGGCCGTTCAGCTTCGCCAGCAGCGGGATCACCAACTGGTAGAAGGTCAGCGCCGCCGAAACGGGATTACCCGGCAAGCCGCAGAACCAGCTATTCGGCAGACGACCAAACGCGAAAGGTTTGCCCGGCTTGATCGCCAGTTTCCAGAAGGTGATTTCGCCCAGCTCTTCCAGCAGCGTTTTGGTGAAATCGGCTTCGCCTACCGAGACGCCGCCCGAGCTGAGCACCACGTCTGCCTCGCTGTCGGCCTTGATAAACGCGGCACGCAGCGCATCCGGATCGTCCGGGATTATCCCAAGGTTGATCACCTCGCAGCCGAGTTGCTCCAGCATCACGTGCACCGCAAGGCGGTTGGTGTCGTAAATCTGGCCGTCGCCGAGCGGCTGGCCTGGCAGTTGTAGCTCATCGCCGGTGGAAAAAATCGCCACTCTGGTTTTACGCGCCACCTCCACATGAGGGATGCCGAGCGACGCCAGCATCGGCAGTTCACCCACGGTGAGGCGGGTTCCGGCGGTGAGCACCGCCGCATCGCGCTGGATATCTTCCCCGCGCAGGCGAATGTTTTGCCCCGGACGCACCGGATGCGGGAAACGCACGCCCGCGTCGTTGGCGTCGGCTTCTTCCTGCATGATCACCGCGTCACAGCCGGTTGGAACCGGCGCGCCGGTCATGATGCGGATGCAGGTGCCCTGCGGCCATTCGCCCTGGAACGGTTGTCCGGCAAAGGCTTTGCCCGCCACCGGCAGTACCGCGCCGTCTTTCACATCGTCCAGGCGTACCGCGTAACCGTCCATCGCTGAATTATCGAATCCGGGAACGTCCATCGGCGAGGTGACATCGCGCGCCAGCACCCGGCCAAAAGCCTGTTGCAGCGGTAAGGTTTCGGTATCGGTCAGCGGCGTGATACGGGCAAGCATCTGTCCAAGGGCGTCATCAAGCGCCATCAATCCAGCGTTGAAATCCATGAGCTCTCTCCTGGCGGGAAATAAAGGGTGCATTATGTCAGAAATCGCACTTCAGCGGGATGCCCCATCTGGGGGGAGGGGAGCCGGGGCGCTTTACATCACATGTGGCACTTTCTATATTCAAATTCGATATGAATAAATTGCAACGATAATGATATTTATAAAGAAAACGTGGCAATACCTTATTGATGCAGGATAAACAGAGCATGGGAAAAGCGGTTATTGCCATACACGGCGGCGCAGGGGCGATTGCCCGGGCCAGCATGAGCGCGGAGCGGGAGCGCCAGTATATCGCCGCGTTAGGCTCGGTGATTGAGGCCGGGCAGGCGATTCTGGAAGCGGGCGGCAGCGCGCTGGATGCGGTTACCGAAGCCGTGCGTTTACTGGAAGAGTGCCCGTTATTCAACGCCGGGATCGGCGCGGTGTTTACCCGGGACGCCACCCACGAACTGGACGCCTGCGTGATGGAAGGCCATACCTTAAAGGCGGGCGCGGTAGCGGGTGTTAGCCATCTGCGCAATCCGGTGCTCGCGGCGCGGCTGGTGCTGGAAAAAAGCCTGCACGTACTGCTGATTGGCGACGGGGCGGAAGCTTTCGCTCATCAGCACGGCATGGAAAGCGTCTCGCCGGAGATTTTTTCCACCCCGGAGCGGCTGGCGCAGTTGCAGCAGGCGCAACAACAGAACGCCGTTCAGCTTGATCACAGCGCGCCGCTGGATGAGCAGCGCAAAATGGGCACCGTCGGCGCGGTCGCGCTGGATCGCCACGGCAATCTTGCCGCGGCAACCTCCACCGGCGGGATGACCAATAAACTGCCGGGCCGGGTAGGGGATTCGCCGCTGCCGGGCGCGGGATGCTATGCCAACAATGCCAGTGTGGCGGTCTCCTGCACCGGCACCGGCGAAGTGTTTATTCGCGCGCTGGCGGCCTATGACATCGCCGCGCTGATGGAGTATGCCGGGTTGAGTTTACCCGAGGCGGCGCAACGGGTGGTGATGGAGAAGATCCCGGCGCTCGGCGGCAGCGGCGGGCTGATCGCCATCGACCGGGAAGGCAACGTGGCGATGCCGTTTAACAGCGAAGGTATGTACCGCGGCTACGGCTATGTTGGCGATGCGCCCACGGTGGGCATTTACCCGGAAGCAGGAGGCGCTGGTGTCACAGAATGAATTACTGACGGACGACGAGGTGCTCGCGGTTGAGGATCTCAACATCGCGTTCCGTCAGGAGCAGGGCGTTACCCAGGCGGTCAGCGGGCTGAATTTTTCGCTGCGACGCGGAGAAACCCTGGCGATTGTCGGCGAATCCGGTTCCGGGAAATCGGTGACCGCGCTGGCGCTGATGCGCTTAATCGAACAGGCGGGCGGCGAGGTGTCCAGTGGGCCGATGCGGCTGCGGCGGCGCAACGGGCAGGTGTTGGATCTGGCTACCGCCAGCCAGGGCCGGATGCGTGACGTGCGCGGCGCCGATATGGCGATGATTTTCCAGGAGCCGATGACCTCCCTGAATCCGGTCTTTCCGGTGGGCGAGCAAATCGCCGAATCTATTCGCCTGCATCAGGGGCTGAGCCATAAAAGCGCCCTGGCGGAGGCGAAGCGGATGCTCGATCTGGTGCGCATCCCCGAATCCCAGGCGATTTTATCCCGTTATCCGCACCAGCTCTCTGGCGGGATGCGCCAGCGGGTGATGATCGCCATGGCGCTCTCCTGTAAACCGGCGGTGTTGATTGCCGACGAGCCGACGACCGCGCTGGACGTCACTATCCAGGCGCAAATCCTTCAGCTCATCCGTGTGTTGCAGCAGGAAATGTCCATGGGGGTGATTTTTATCACTCACGATATGGGCGTGGTGGCGGATCTGGCAGACCGGGTGCTGGTGATGTACCAGGGCAAGGCGGTAGAAACCGCCCCGGTTAACGAGATTTTTAGCCATCCCCGGCACCCTTATACCAAAGCGCTGCTGGCGGCGGTGCCACGTCTGGGTTCGATGAAGGGCCACCCGCTACCGCGTAAATTCCCGCTGCTTAATGATGCCGCCGGCGACGAGAAACGGCCGCAGCGCGATACGGTCATTACCGATGAAGGCCCGATTTTGCAGGTGCGCGACCTGGTGACACGCTTTCCGGTGCGCAGCGGTATTCTCAACCGCATTACGCGGGAGGTGCACGCCGTCGAGCATGTCAGTTTTGATCTGTGGCCCGGCGAGACGCTGGCGCTGGTGGGCGAATCCGGCTGCGGGAAATCCACCATCGGGCGTTCACTGTTGCGGCTGGTGGAGAGTGAGTCCGGCAGCATCACCTTCGAAGGCAAGCGCATTGATAAGCTGTCACCGTCGGAAATGCAGCCGGTGCGCCGGGATATCCAGTTTATCTTCCAGGACCCCTACGCCTCGCTCGATCCGCGCCTGACGGTAGGCTATTCGATTATGGAGCCGCTGCTGGTGCACGGCTTAATGAAGGGCGAGGCCGCCGGCCAGCGGGTGGCCTGGCTGCTGGAGCGCGTGGGGCTCAAGCCGGAACACGCCTGGCGCTATCCGCATGAGTTTTCCGGCGGCCAGCGCCAGCGGATTTGCATCGCCCGGGCGCTGGCGCTCAATCCCAAAGTGGTGATTGCCGATGAATCGGTCTCGGCGCTGGATGTGTCGATTCGCGCGCAGATCATCAATCTGTTGCTCGATTTGCAGCGGGAATTCGGCATCGCTTTTTTATTTATTTCGCACGATATGGCGGTGGTGGAGCGCATCAGCCACCGCGTGGCGGTGATGTATCTCGGGCAGATTGTCGAGATCGGCCCACGCCAGGCGGTGTTTGAGAACCCCCAGCACCCGTATACCCGCAAACTGATGGCCGCCGTGCCGGTGGCCGACCCGGCGCACCGGCGTCGCCAGCCGGTGCTGATATCCGATGACATCCCCAGTGCCACCCGCAGGCGCGGCGATAACCCCTTTGTTGCTCCGCTGGTATCGGTCGGGCCTGATCACTTTGTGGCGCGCCATCCCATCGGCAACGCGTAAATCCAACAATAAAAATGCAGGGATAATGAGGAAATAACATGACACAACCCATCACCCGTAAGTTACTGGCCGCGGCCAGCATCAGCGCGGCGCTGTTCGCCGGTTCAGCCTTCGCCGCAAAAGATGTCACCGTGGCGGTGGCGTCGAACTTTACGACGCTCGACCCGTACGACGCCAACGACACCCTGTCCCAGCAGGTCGCCAAATCGTTTTATCAGGGGCTGTTTGGCCTGGATAAAGAGATGAAAGTGAAAAACGTGCTGGCCGAAAGCTACACCGTTTCCGATGACGGGCTGGTGTATACCGTAAAACTGCGCCAGGGCGTTAAATTCCAGGACGGCACCGACTTCAACGCCGCCGCGGTGAAAGTGAACCTCGACCGCGCCAGCAATCCGGATAACAAACTCAAGCGCTACAATCTGTACAAAAACATCGCCAGCACCGAGGCGGTGGACCCGGCTACCGTGAAGATCACCCTCAAACAGCCGTTCTCGGCGTTTATCAATATCCTCGCCCATCCGGCGACGGCGATGATTTCCCCGGCGGCGCTGGAGAAATACGGCAAAGAGATCGGCTTCCATCCGGTCGGCACTGGCCCTTACTCGCTGGAGACCTGGAACCAGACCGATTTCGTCAAGGTGAAGAAAAACGCCAGCTACTGGGAGCAGGGGCTGCCGAAGCTCGACACCATCACCTGGCGCCCGGTCGTCGACAACAATACCCGCGCGGCGATGCTGCAAACCGGCGAGGCGCAGTTCGCCTTCCCGATCCCTTACGAGCAGGCCGCGGTGCTCCAGAAGAACGCCAAACTGGATTTGGTGACCACGCCGTCGATTATGCAGCGCTACATCAGCATGAACGTCACCCAGAAACCGTTCGACAACCCGAAAGTACGTGAAGCCATTAACTACGCCATCAACCGCGATGCGCTGGTGAAAGTGGCCTTTGCCGGGTTCGCGACGCCGGCAACCGGCGTGGTGCCGCCCGCTATCGCCTTTGCCGAGCCGTTTAAAGCCTGGCCTTACGATCCGGCCAAAGCGCGCGCGCTGCTGAAAGAGGCGGGTTATCCGAACGGATTTGAAACCACCCTGTGGTCGTCCCATAACCACAGCACCGCGCAAAAAGTGTTGCAGTTTACCCAGCAGCAGCTGGCGCAGGTGGGCGTGAAGGTGAAACTCACCGCCATGGACGCCGGGCAGCGCGCGGCGGAAGTGGAAGGTAAAGGCCAGAAAGAGAGCGGGGTGAGAATGTTCTACACCGGCTGGTCGGCGTCAACCGGCGAGGCCGACTGGGCGCTGTCGCCGCTGTTCGCTTCCCAGAACTGGCCGCCGACGCTGTTCAATACCGCGTTCTACAGCAACCCGCAGGTGGATAAAGACCTCGCCGACGCGCTGAAAACCACCGATAACGCGCAAAAAGCGAGCCTGTATAAAAACGCTCAGGAAATCATCTGGAAAGAATCCCCGTGGGTACCGCTGGTAGTGGAAAAACTGGTTTCCGCGCACAGCAAATCCCTGAGCGGGTTTTACATGATGCCGGACACCGGCTTTAGTTTTGAAGAAGCGGATATTAAATAACGGCGCTCCCCCGGCAACGGGGGAAGCCCAGGCTCAAGGATCGCGATGTTCAGTTATGTGGTGAAACGCCTGCTGGGATTAATCCCGACGCTGTTTATTGTGGCGGTGCTGGTGTTTTTATTTGTTCACCTGTTGCCCGGCGATCCGGCGCGGCTGATTGCCGGGCCGGAGGCCGACGCGCAGGTGATTGAAATGGTGCGCAGCCAGTTGGGGCTCGATAAACCCCTGTGGTCGCAGTTTTTAAGCTATATGGGCAATGTGCTACAGGGGGATTTCGGCACCTCGCTGGTGTCACGCCGTCCGGTTTCCGAGGAGATCGCCAGCCGCTTTATGCCCACACTAGGGTTAACCCTCGCCAGTATGGTCTGGGCGGTGCTGTTTGGCCTGGCGGCAGGGGTGATTGCGGCGGTATGGCGCAACCGCTGGCCGGACCGGCTGAGTATGACCCTGGCGGTATCCGGTATTTCCTTCCCGGCGTTTGCTCTGGGGATGCTGCTGATGCAGGTGTTTTCCGTAGAGCTGGGCTGGCTGCCCACCGTGGGCGCCGATAGCTGGCAGCACTACATTCTGCCGTCCATCACTTTGGGCGCGGCGGTGTCGGCGGTGATGGCGCGCTTTACCCGCGCGTCGTTTGTCGATGTACTCGGGGAGGATTATATCCGTACTGCCAGGGCCAAAGGCGTGACTGAACGTTGGGTAGTGATGAAACACGCGCTACGCAACGCCATGATCCCGGTGGTCACCATGATGGGTTTGCAGTTCGGTTTCCTGCTTGGCGGCTCGATCGTAGTGGAAAAAGTGTTCAACTGGCCGGGGCTGGGGCGCTTGCTGGTGGATTCGGTGGAAATGCGCGACTACCCGGTGATCCAGGCGGAGGTGCTGCTGTTTTCTCTGGAGTTTATTCTTATCAACTTAGTGGTGGACGTGCTCTACGCCGCCATTAACCCGGCTATCAGGTACAAGTAAGGATGCGACTTTTTAACTGGCGCCGACAGGCGGTACTTAACGCGATGCCAACTCTGCATCCTCATCAGGTGCGCACGCCGTGGTCGGAATTCTGGCGGCGGTTAAAGCGCCAGCCGGTAGCGATGATCGCCGGCGGCTTTGTGCTGTTGCTGATTGTACTGGCGGTGGCGGCCCCCTGGCTGGCCCCGTTTGATGCGGAAAATTACTTCGATTATGACCGGCTTAACGACGGCCCGTCGCTGATGCACTGGTTCGGCGTCGATTCTCTGGGGCGCGATATTTTCAGCCGCGTCCTGGTGGGTTCGCGTATTTCACTGGCCGCCGGGGTGCTGGCGGTGCTGGTCGGCGCGGCCATCGGCACGGTGTTCGGTCTGCTGGCGGGGTATTACGAAGGCTGGTGGGATCGCATCATCATGCGCATCTGCGATGTGCTGTTCGCTTTTCCGGGCATTTTGCTGGCGATTGCCGTGGTGGCGGTGATGGGCAGCGGGATGACCAACGTGATTATCGCGGTGGCGATTTTCAGTATTCCGGCGTTCGCCCGGCTGGTGCGCGGCAATACCCTGGTGCTGAAGCAGCAAACCTTTATCGAATCGGCGCGCAGCATCGGGGCATCGGATTTCACCATCCTGTTCCGCCATATTCTGCCGGGTACCGTGTCGTCGATAGTGGTCTATTTCACCATGCGTATCGGCACCTCGATTATCTCCGCCGCCAGCCTGTCGTTCCTCGGTCTGGGCGCGCAGCCGCCCACGCCGGAGTGGGGCGCCATGCTCAACGAGGCCCGCGCTGATATGGTGATTGCGCCGCACGTGGCGTTGTTCCCGAGCCTGGCGATTTTCCTGACGGTGCTGGCGTTTAATTTACTGGGCGACGGCCTGCGCGATGCGCTGGATCCCAAAATAAAAGGCTAAAAAAAGGCTGCTCAGGCAGCCTTTTTCACAGCAAGCGCGCTTAAACGCGGCTGCCCCACAGATCGTACTCGTCGGCGTTTTCCACTTTGACGCGGATAATATCGCCCGGTTTCACGTCGGTTTCGCCGTTCAGGTAGACCGCGCCGTCGATTTCCGGGGCGTCCGCCATGCTGCGGCCAATCGCGCCTTCTTCGTCCACCTCATCGATGATCACCATGATCTCGCGGCCCACTTTTTCTTGCAGGCGCTCAGCGGAAATCTGCTGCTGGAGTTGCATAAAGCGGTTCCAGCGTTCTTCCTTCACCTCTTCCGGGATCTGATCCGGCAGGTCGTTAGCGCCAGCGCCTTCAACCGGGCTGTATTTAAAGCAGCCAACGCGATCCAGACGGGCCTCTTTCAGGAAATCCAGCAGCATCTGGAAGTCTTCTTCGGTTTCGCCAGGGAAGCCGACAATAAAGGTCGAGCGCAGGGTCAGATCCGGGCAAATCTCGCGCCACTGCTTGATGCGCTGAAGCTGGCGGTCGACAGAACCTGGGCGCTTCATCAGTTTTAAAATGCGCGGGCTGGCGTGCTGTAACGGGATATCGAGATAAGGCAGCACTTTGCCTTCGGCCATCAGCGGGATCACATCGTCGACATGCGGGTACGGGTACACGTAATGCAGACGCGTCCAGATACCCAGTTTCGCCAGCTGCTCGCACAGGCCCACCATGCTGGTTTTGACCGGCTCGCCGTTGTGGAAGCCCATGCGGTGTTTCACATCGACGCCGTAAGCGGAGGTATCCTGGGAGATCACCAGAATCTCTTTTACGCCTGCGTCCGCCAGCCGTTTGGCTTCTGACAGCACCTCGCCAATCGGGCGGCTGACCAGATCGCCGCGCATTGACGGGATAATGCAGAAGGTGCAACGGTGGTTGCAGCCTTCGGAAATTTTCAGGTACGCATAGTGGCGCGGGGTCAGCTTGACGCCCTGTTCAGGCACCAGGCTTAAAAACGGGTTGTGCTTCGGCTTCGGCACATAGTGATGCACATGTTCCAGCACCTGCTCGTAGCTGTGCGGCCCGGTGATTTCCAGCACCTTCGGATGCACTTCGCGGATCTGATCTTCTTTCGCGCCAAGACAGCCGGTCACGATCACCTTGCCGTTCTCGTTTAACGCTTCGCCGATGGCTTCCAGGGACTCTTGCACCGCGCTGTCGATAAAGCCGCAGGTATTGACGATCACCATATCGGCGTTGTCGTAACTCGGCACCACGTCATACCCTTCGGTACGCAGTTCAGTCAGGATGCGTTCGGAGTCCACCAGGTTTTTCGGGCAGCCCAGAGAGACGAAGCCGATTTTCGGCTGGTGTGATACATTGCTCATAAGGTCAAAAAATAGTCAGTTATCGAATGGTCAGGGCAAGGATTGTACGGGTTTTTCTGCCCGTTAGTAATACTTATTCCGGCTTTAGGCTTCACTAATGGGGAAGCAGTAACGTTCAGGGTACCTTGTGGCCAGTCGCAACCAACCTGAGGTATCCACCAATGAAAGATATTTATTTGCAGTCCAAATTAGCCATGGCAAAAACCCTTCACTCACACGGCGTCGATCTGCTCAGCATTTCTATGGCCACCGGGTTATCCCGCCCGAGAATTATGTCTGAGCTGAAACTGATCGCTAAAGACCGCGTCACCCGGCGCGCCGCGAGAAAATACCGCATGCTGTAACCCGGTGTTTCCCTCACCCGGTATTCAGGGTGAGGGATGCAGTAAATCGATCAGCAGCGAAAACAGCGCCTGATTAATTTCCTTTCTGGAAGAGGAAAAGATGCTGAATTGCGGCAGCGGGAAAGGCGTGGAGACTTTTCTGAGCTGATACATTGGCCCGTATGTCGCAAACACCTTTTCCGGGAGAATGCCCAGACAGCGGGTCTTAGAGACGATCAGCATAATGGATGAAAACGAGGTGGTGAGCAGGCAGCGCTCGCTGGCGCGGAATTTCTTATCCACAATACTGCGGTGGTAGATTATCTTTTCATTTTTGGTGTTATAGCCCACCAGGCTGGCTTCTCTGAACATCTCCTCACTGATGGTGTCGCCGTACCGTTCGTTCGCCTGCGACGCGATCAGCACCAGTTTCATATCGCTAATTTTCTGGCACTGAATATGGCTGTTTTCTACCGAGAAGGTAGAAAACACCACATCCGCCTGGCGCATATTCAACAGTTCGATAATTTTATGCTCGTTCAGATCGCTGGTGCGGTGCAGCAGGCTGATATCCGCGTCGCTGGCGAGGATCTTTTCGGTGAGGTCGGGAATGATCAGCGGCGAAATAAACGACTCGGTATACAGCGTCAGCCGCTTCTTTTTCACCAGCGTAGCAAGCGGCAATAAATTCGCCAGGCCATCGAGCACCGGAACAATATTGTCATACAGCTCGTCGGCGTAAACGGTGGGCAGCAAAATATTCCCGCTGCGCACAAACAGATTATCGCCCATCAGTTCGCGCAATTTACGTAATGACTGGCTGACGGCGGAGGGAGAAATATCCAGCATATCGGCGACTTTGCTGATGCTGCCCACGCTGTAGATCAAACTGAACAGCGTCAGCAGATTGAGATCGATTTTGGTCAGGGCGCAAATTTTGTCTGAAACGGAGTGGATCGACATAGCGGCCTAAGAAAATACGTTGCCGAAGGGTTTTTTAACCATAGCAGAGAACCGCCGCGTGACGCTGACGTTGTGTCAATGTAAATAATGTTAATGTGTGATGGAAATTTGATTTAAAACATGTGATCGCTTAAAAATTAGCCATACTCTGTCTGTGCATGTTAGATGTCGCACAGGGAGGATACCGTTATGTCCGTTGCCAGACTCAAACACGATCTTTACCAGAAACTGATCGTGGCCAGAAATGCACTTTCTGCGTACCTGAAGTTGAGAAGAGCGAAGGGATATATGTCGGTGGCTGAGAGCAATCATCTGCGCGATAGTTTGTTTGATTTATGCGCCTTCTGGCGGGACAAGTACCCGCGTTTGAAACTGGCGCTGCGCGAAGATGAGCTGGCGGCATTACACCGCGGGCTGGATGCGATTTCCAGCGCGGCGGTGTGTTTAATGACCGGCAGCCATGATTGCCCGCTCTATATTTCGGTGGATGCCGATAAGCTGGAGCGCGCCATCACCACATTGAACCTGAGCATTCGTCAACTCACCCACCATCAGGCTCCCGCAGAGGCCTGAACCCGGGGGAGCGCAGCTCCCCCGATTTGTTAAAGGTTTTGTAAAATTCCCGTCATCCGCCGGCACGCTGGCTAACCTTATCGAAAACTGAGGAGAGAGCCATGAAACCGCGCGCGTCTGTTCTTGCCGCCCTGTTATTCGTTAGCGTTTCCGTGCAGGCGCAGGACGTCAATGTTGAGGTCCTGCAAAGCAAACTCGACCATCCCTGGTCACTGGCGTTTTTGCCGGATAATCAGGGCATGCTGATCACGCTGCGCGACGGTCAGCTTAAACGCTGGCAGCCGGGAGAAGGGCTCTCCGATCCGATTGTCGGCGTGCCGGATGTCTGGGCCGAAGGGCAGGGCGGGCTGCTGGACGTGGTGCTGGCGCCGGATTTTGCCCAAAGCCGCCGGGTATGGCTGAGCTATTCCGAAGCGGGCAGCGACGGTAAAGCGGGCACTGCCGTGGGTTATGGCCGCCTGAGCGATGACCTGAAACGGCTGGAAAATTTCACCGTGGTGTTCCGCCAGCATCCAAAGCTCTCTACCGGCAATCACTTCGGCGGGCGCATGGTGTTTGACGGCAAAGGCTATCTGTTTATTGCGTTAGGTGAGAACAACCAGCGACCCACCGCGCAGGATCTGGATAAGCATCAGGGCAAACTGATCCGCCTGACCGATCAGGGCAAGGTGCCGGACGATAACCCATTTGTGAATCAGCCTGGCGCGAAACCGGAAATCTGGGCTTACGGCATCCGCAACCCACAGGGGCTGGCGATGAACCCGTGGAGCAACGCGCTGTGGCTTAACGAACACGGCCCGCGCGGCGGCGATGAGATTAATATTCCCGAGCGTGGCAAAAACTATGGCTGGCCGCTCGCCACCTGGGGCATCAACTACAGCGGGTTAAAGATCCCGGAAGCCAAAGGCGGCAAAGTAGCAGGCACCGAGCAGCCGATTTTCTGGTGGGAGCACTCTCCGGCGCTCAGCGGTATGGCGTTCTATAACGCTGACACCTTCCCGCAGTGGAAAAACAAACTGTTTATCGGGGCGCTGAAAGATAAAAACCTGATCGAAATGACCGTCAACGGTAACAGCGTTAAAGAGGACGGGCGTTTGTTGGATTCACGCAAACAGCGGATCCGCGATGTGCGCGTCGGGCCGGACGGCTATCTGTATGTGCTGACCGACGAATCCGACGGCCAGCTATTGAAAGTGTCGCCGAAACGCTAATCAGCTTACCGGGATCATCACGGTATGACGGAACGCCGGGCGCTCGCTGAGCTGCTGATACCAGCGCTGCAAATGGGGGCGCGGCGTCAGCTCAATATCGATATTCCACAGATTGTAGACATAGGGCGCAACGGCGATATCCCCGGGTCCGAACTGCTCCCCCGACAGCCACGGCATACGGCCCAACTCGGCGTCCAGCATGCCCAGCAGCTTATCGCACTGGGCGATGCCCTCGTTGATTTGCGCCATATTGCGCTGCTCCGGCGGCGTTCTCACCAGGCCGAACAGCACCACGCGGTGCGCGGGCGGTAAGGTTGACGCCGCCCAGTCCATCCACTTTTCACCCTGGGCGCGCACCGTGGGCGAATCAAACCAGATACGATTTTGCCCGTACTGCGCGGCTAAATAACGCACAATAGTATTGGACTCCCACAGGGTAATACCGGTTTCATCGTCACGCAGGCAGGGGATCAGCCCGTTGGGGTTCATCGCCAGATATTCCGGCTCGTTGTTGAGACCAAACTTGCCACCCGCGGGAATGGCGTGATACGGCAGTTCAAGCTCTTCCAGACACCACCTGACTTTTTTGACATTCGTGGAATTCTCTCTGCCCCAAACGGTAATCATGGTTCGCTCCTTAGATGCGCAATAAAGTGTCAGCATCATACTCTGCCACGTTCGCCTGCGGCGTGAAACCACCCTAACAAATCTTCAACGCGAGCTAAAAAAAACACTGACGCGGCGGCGGCAACGCCTGAATTCGCATAAACTTTAAAAACTTTACCAACATAGTGTTTCTTTACGCGGATGAGTGCGGGACACTCAGCGCTCATTGCGATGCATTTGATTTAACTTGTTTTGTTGAAAGGATACTCGGGTGGTACCTATGAACCAGAAAACGCGACTGACAACTCTGCGTGTATGGGCCGCAGGCTCTGCACTGTTATTGATTTCTACCACGGCAGCTTATGCCGCGGAACAGGTTCAAACACCCGATGCGCCGCCGGTGGAAGCCAGGGCCTGGATCCTGATGGATTACGCCAGCGGTAAAGTGCTCGCTGAAGGCAACGCCGATGAAAAGCTCGACCCGGCCAGCCTCACCAAGCTAATGACCAGCTACGTGGTGGGCCAGGCGCTGAAGGCGCAAAAAATTCATCTTAACGATATGGTCACCGTGGGCAAAGACGCCTGGGCGACGGGTAACCCGGCGCTGCGCGGCTCCTCGCTGATGTTCCTGAAACCGGGGGATCAGGTCTCGGTGGCGGATCTCAACAAAGGCGTGATTATCCAGTCGGGTAACGACGCCAGCATCGCGATCGCCGACTATGTGGCCGGTAGCCAGGATTCATTCGTCAGCCTGATGAACAGCTATGCCGCCAAACTCGGCCTGACTAATACCACCTTCAAAACGGTGCACGGCCTGGATGCGCCGGGCCAGTTCAGTACCGCGCGGGATATGGCGCTGCTGGGCAAGGCGCTGATCCACGATGTGCCGGAAGAGTACGCGATCCACAAAGAGAAAGAGTTCACTTTCAATAAGATCCGCCAGCCGAACCGCAACCGGCTGCTGTGGAGCACCACCATGAACGTCGACGGTATGAAAACCGGCACCACCGCCGGGGCCGGATATAACCTGGTGGCCTCTGCGACGCAGGGCGATATGCGGTTAATTTCCGTGGTGCTGGGGGCGAAAACCGACGGCGTGCGCTTTCGCGAATCGGAAAAACTGCTGACCTGGGGCTTCCGCTTCTTTGAAACCGTGACGCCGATTAAGCCAAACGCCACCTTTGTTAACCAGCGCGTCTGGTTTGGCGATAAATCCGAGGTGAAGCTGGGCGCGGGGGAAGCGGGGTCAGTGACCATCCCGAAAGGCCAGCTTAAAAATCTCAAGGCCACGTATACGCTGACCGAGCCGCAGCTCACTGCGCCGCTGAAAAAAGGCCAGGTCGTCGGCAATATTGATTTCCAGCTCAACGGCAAATCGATTGAACAGCGTCCGCTGATTGTGATGGAAGCGGTGGAAGAGGGCGGTTTCTTTAGCCGGATGTGGGATTTCGTGCTGATGAAATTCCACCAGTGGTTTGGCGGCTGGTTTTAATCTTTGAACGCTTCCCGCTTAGCGGCGGGAAGCCCTTCTTATTACCACACCAGCGTAATGTCTTTTTCCTGCGCGTAACGCACAAACTCGTCATCCGGGCGGCTGTCGGTGATCAGCGTATCGAACGCTGTCAGCGGGCCCATGCAGGCCGAGCGCACTTTTCCGAATTTACTGGCATCCGCCACCAGCACATGCCGTTGGGCCATCTCCAGCGCCCAGTGTTTCACCGGCAGCTCATCCAGATTGAAACAGGTCGCCCCGTGGCGAATGTGGATGCCCGCCGCCGAAAAGAAAGCGATATCCGGGCACAAATTACGCAGGGTTTCCTGGAAATTCAGCGGCTTGAAAATAGCGTTGCTGGCGTGGAACTCGCCGCCGCACAGGATCACCCGGCACAGCGGTTTTTCCTGTAACGCCAGGAAAGTATTCAGGGAATAACAGACGCCGGTGAAGGGCAGATCATCATCCAGCGCGTCGATAATCCACGGCGTGGTGGTGCCACAGTCGAAAAACAGCGTATGGTGCGGGCGGACCAGTTCCGCGGCGTGACGGGCGGCCTTACGCTTTTCTTCCACCAGCCGGGTTTTCTGATCGCTTAGCAGATAATGGCTCACGGCGGAGCTGCGCGGTTCCAGTACGATATAGCCGCCCAACAGCACCACCGGCGCGTTATTGCCGCTCAGGTCCCGGCGAATAGTCATTTCCGAGACGCCCAGCAGCGCCGCCGCTTCTTTGAGATGGAGTTTGTCGCTGCGCTTTAACGCCTGCAACAGCTGCCCGATTCGATCGCCACGCCGTGTTTCCATATCACCTCTGCTGTTGTGTTTACCCTGTCTGTGGGCCACGGCCTTCACCGCCAGCGGGCAATTTTACGCGTCGATGGCGCGTTAGTCACGCACCCAACCTTTACGAATGGGCAACGCGAAGCAGAATCGATAAACACGGCACAAAAACCGGTACAACGCAGCGCCGCACAGGCTCCAGACAATCTGGGTCGTAAGGCAAGCCAGCAGGCCGACCAGCAGGCCGCCGAGCATATCCAGCGGCCAGTGTATCCCAAGGTAAATCCGCGACCACGCCACGGCGCAGGCAATGATAAATAGCGCCGCGCCTGACCACAGGCGATGCCAGAACAAAAACGCCAGCGCGAAGGTAAAAATCACCGTGCCGTGATCGCTGGGCCATGAAGAGTCCGGAGCGTGATGCAGGAAGTTATAGCCAATCCCCTCGGCGAACGGGCGTTCATGGGGAAAAGCCTGCCCCAGCAGCCAGGAGACCGACATGCTGACGGCGAGGGCGATGGCGGTGCGGATCACCAGATGGCGCTGGTAGTCGACCTGATGGCGCGGCCCCCACAGCCAGAGCGCCACAATCAACACCGGCACGATATGAATGAAATCTTTGGCGATAAAAATCGCGGCCTGAATCAGCCAGGCGGGGGACGCCGGGGTGGCGTTGATCAGGTTAAACAGTGACAGGTTCAGGGTTTCCATCATAATCCAGTCCTTAACGGTCCCGCGATTGTCGCCAGGGTGCGGCGCGAAAGGGGATAAACATAAAAGCGCAGCGCTGGCCGGTAAAGGGGCATAGTCTTAGTTATCGGTATGTTGTGTAACAATGGATAACCTTGCACCTGATTTAAAACCGCCGATCCTGAATAAAACCTTAACGCCACGCGAAAACGTGCGTTTTCCGGTCCCTTCGCGCACAATTCACTATCTGTATCGCCGCCGTTTCATTACACTCTGCGCGATTTTTAATGGATGACTTTCACGCATGCAAACAACAACTTCTTCAGCCAAACGGTTGGGGCGGCAGGCGCTGCTGTTCCCGCTCTGTCTGGTGCTTTATGAATTCTCGACTTATATCGGCAACGATATGATCCAACCCGGCATGCTGACGGTAGTCGCGCAGTATCAGGCGGGCGTGGAGTGGGTGCCGACGTCCATGACCGCCTATCTGGCGGGCGGGATGTTTTTGCAGTGGTTGCTGGGGCCACTCTCTGACCGCGTGGGCCGCCGCCCGGTAATGCTGTGGGGCGTGGTGTGGTTTATTGTTACCTGCCTGGCGACGCTGCTGGCGCAAAATATCGAACAATTCACTGTTCTGCGGTTTCTCCAGGGGATCAGCCTGTGCTTTATTGGCGCTGTGGGGTATGCGGCGATCCAGGAGTCGTTCGAAGAGGCGGTGTGCATCAAAATCACCGCGCTGATGGCGAATGTGGCGCTGATCGCGCCGCTGCTTGGCCCGTTGGTGGGCGCGGCCTGGATCCACGTCGCACCCTGGGAACTCATGTTTGTGCTGTTCGCGGTCCTGGCGGCGATCGCCTTTTTAGGGCTGTGGCGCGCGATGCCGGAAACCGCCACCCGCCTTGGCGACAAACTGTCGATCAAGGAGCTTGGGCGCGATTACCGTGAAGTGATGAAAAACGTGCGTTTTGTGGCGGGCGCGCTGTCGATTGGCTTTGTCAGCCTGCCGCTACTGGCCTGGATTGCCCAGTCGCCGGTGTTGATCATCAGCGGTGAAAAGCTCAGCACCTACGAGTATGGGCTGTTACAGGTGCCCATTTTCGGCGCGCTGATTATCGGCAACCTGGTGCTGGCGCGCTTAACCTCGCGCCGCACCGTGCGCGCGCTGATTATTATGGGCGGCTGGCCGATTATGATTGGCCTGGCGGTGGCTGCGCTGGCGACGGTCGTTTCGTCCCACGCTTATTTATGGATGACCGCCGGGTTGAGCATTTACGCGTTTGGGATTGGCCTTGCCAACGCCGGGCTGGTGCGCCTGACGCTGTTCGCCAGCGACATGAGTAAAGGCACGGTCTCCGCCGCCATGGGGATGCTGCAAATGCTGATCTTCACTGTCGGTATTGAGCTCAGCAAACACGCGTGGCTGCTGGGCGGTAACGGCCTGTTCAGCCTGTTTAACCTCGCTAACGGGCTATTGTGGCTGGGGCTGATGGTGGTGTTTCTGAAGGATAAAACGGTCGGCAGCGGGTTACAGCCGCAGTAAAAAATCGCCCTCTGTTGAGGGCGAACGGTTAATTAAAGGGCGCGTCGCGATCCAGCACCTTATCAATCACATCCAGCACCGCCTGATGGTTATTATGCCCGGCCTGATAGCGGGCGAGGGCGCGAATATTCTCCGGCGCGTTTTGCATCGCAAAGCCATATCCTGCCTGGGTGAGCATTTCGATATCATTGCCGCCGTCGCCAAACGTCACCACTTCATGGTCTTCAATGCCCCAGCGCTTCTGAACGATTCGCAGGCCGTTGGCTTTGTGCAGGCCAGGAATAATCAAATCGATAGAGCCGTGCCCGCTGGTTACCGGCACCACAATGCCCTCCAGCGATTCACCTAATGCGATCATGGTTTCGGCGAGAATATCGTCCGGCAGATTGAGCGCGAATTTAAAGAACACATCGTCGATACCGGTAAAGCTGTCCACCTCTTTCAGGCGGTGGTAATAGCGCGCCGCCATAAGCTTAAACGCGGGATCGTAGCTTTTCAGGATATAGCCCCACTGTTTGCCGGAGGCGATGACTTCAACATCCGGCAGGGTCAGCAGGTGATCCACGACGGTGTTGTATTGCTGGACGGTGAATTCGCCATTGAACATGTCCTCGCCCTCGCACACCACCCAGGCGCCGTTGTCGGCAACAAAGGCGATCTCCTGGGCGATTTCCGGAAAGAACGAATACAGCTGGTAATACTGGTTGCCGCTCGCCACCGCAAAGCGGATGCCTTGCTCCTTCATCCGGGCGTACTGCGCTAAAAAGCGTGGGCGATTGTATTGCTTTACGTCATCCAGAAAGGTGCCATCCATGTCGACAGCGATCAGTTTCACGCTCATCTGCATTGCTCCGTTGAACTTTCAATATGAGATTCAGGTTTCGCCACCGCCCGAGCCACCAGCGCGGCGATAATCACCAGCGACAGTACCACGATCATGGCGCTACGCAGCCCGTAGTGTTCCCCCAGGAAACCTAACAGCGGCGGCCCCACCAGGAAGGCCAGATAACCGGTGGTGGCCACCACGCTGACGCGTGACGCGGCATCCGGGCCGGTATCGCTGGCGGCGGAAATGGTCAACGGGAAGCCAAGCGACGCGCCAAGCCCCCAGAGTAGCACCGACGCGCCCGCCAGCCAGGGGTTATCAACAAACACAATAATCGCGATGCCCAGCGCGCCCATCACGGCGCTGGCGCGCACCACCGCCACGCGGCTGTAGCGGTCAATAAACCAGCCGCCGGTAAAGCGGCCCAGGGTCATGCCCAGGGTAAAGCCGGCATAAATAATCGAGCCGGAAGTAGCGCTAAAACCGTGACCATCCACCATCAATAGCGGCAGCCAGTCGTTAGCCGAACCTTCAGCAAAGGCCATCGCCAGCACGATTACGCCAATCAGCAGCAGCTGGAAATCCTTGTAAAACGGCAACCGCTGTTGGGCATTGGCCTGTTTTTCCTGCTTTGACTCTTTGCCCACGCCGTCAGGAATGGCGCGCATGGCGTAAATCATCGGCGCGACGGTGACCAGCCCGGCCAGCAGAATATGCCCGTCGGCGCGGATATTGATTGCGGTCAGCGCCATACCGACGCCCGCGCCCGCCAGCGTGCCGAGGCTATAGAAGCCGTGCATCATCGGCAGAATGGTTTTATTGCTTTCGCGTTCAACCACGGCGCCTTCAATATTCAGCGCCACTTCCGACGAACCGAGACCCGCACCAAACAGCGCCAGACCACTGGCAAATACAAAAGCAGTGGAAATGGCGAGCCCGCCGCTCATCAACATAATGCCGGCTATCGCCAGGATCATACTGTTACGGATCACGATGCGGGTGCCAAAGCGTTTTACCAGCCAGGCGGAGCTAAGCACGCCGCTCATTGAGCCAATCGACAACCCGAATAGCACTACGCCCATTTCGGCGGTGGACACAGCGAGACCGTCGCGGATAGCAGGGGTGCGGGTAGCCCATGAGGCCATCAATAAACCGGGTAAAAAGAAGAAGATAAACAATGCCCAGGTGCGGCGACGCAGGGCCTGACGTGCGGTTAACGGCATTTACTAACCTGGTTTCCGGAAAAGGTAAGACAACACTAGCAAGGAAGTGTACATTTGTACAACTCACATTTATGACCCCGAGGAAGGGATGATGAAATCTGAATCCGCCCCCAGCGGGCGGCGAGACATTATCTTAGACGCCACGCTGGATGCCGTTGCGGAGCATGGCATTAACGGCGTCACCCATCGCAAAATCGCGGCGCTGGCCGGGGTGCCGCTGGGGTCGATGACTTATTATTTCACCGGCATCGACGATCTGCTCGAAGAGGCGTTTTGCCGGTTTGCCGACCGGATGTCGGAGAGCTTTATTCATCATATGGGGCAGGCAACCAACCCCGCGATGGCGTGCGATGCGCTGGCCGATCTGATTTGCGGGGCCTATATGACCACGCCGCGCAATATGGAACTGATGTACCAGCTGTACGCCTACGCCGCGCGTCGTCCCGGTTTAAAGCTGGTGATGCAGGCGTGGATGCGCCGCAGCCAGACGCTGCTGGAGCACTGGTTCGACCCGGTTACCGCCCGGGCGCTGGACGCGTTCATCGAGGGAATGACGCTGCACTATGTGACCGATAGCGCGCCGCTGGGGCGTGAGCAGTTGCGTGAGTTATTGGGGAGGATTGCCGGGGAAGAGGGGCGCGTAAGCTGAATTTCAGGCAACAAAAAACCCATCAACCTTGAACCAAAACGGCGGGGTTGATGGGCTCCACAAATTGGGGACATCAAAGAAAAGCAGTGGCACTAATTCAGACTACGCATGCTTTCAAAAGTTCGCCCCTAAGTTAAAAAAATCACAAAATTTTTTAACGTCCTACCAACCCAGGCCCGGCCAGACGATGACAATCAGCGTTCCCGCTAATGTTAACAAGACGTTAGCGATAGCGTAGGTGCCTGCATAACCCAGCGCCGGGATATTGCTGCGGGCAGTATCGCTGATAATTTCCATGGCTGGCGCACAGGTACGCGCGCCCATCAGCGCGCCAAACAGCAGCGCGCGGTTCATTTTCAGCACCCAGACGCCGAACATAAAGCTGATCACCACCGGCAACAGGCTGACGATAAGCCCGGCGATCAGCATTTGCCCGCCCACTGCCCCCAGGCTGTGGCCGATACCACTACCTGCGCTTAATCCCACGCCCGCCATAAATACCATCAGGCCGAACTCTTTCACCATCATCAGCGCACCCTGCGGAATGTAGCCGAAGGTGGGGTGGTTGGCGCGCAAAAAGCCCAACATAATCCCGGCGAACAGCAGACCTGCCGCATTACCGACGCCAAAGCTGAACGAGCTGAACTGGAAGGTGATCATCCCAATCATCAGGCCGATAATAAAGAAGGCGCAGAAGGCCAGCAGATCGGTGACCTGGCTGTGAATCGAGATAAAGCCGATACGGTCGGCGATGGTTTTCACGCGCCGCGCGTCGCCGCTCACCTGCAACACATCCCCTTTGTTGAGCACGATATTATCGTCGATCGGCATTTCAATCTGGCTGCGGATCACGCGGTTCAGGAAGCAGCCATGATCGGTCAGCTTCATTTGGCCGAGCCGGCGGCCCACCACGTTATGGTTTTTCACCACGATCTCTTCGGTTACGATGCGCATGTCCAGCAGATCGCGGTCAAACACCTCTTTACCGTTGCGGAAACTCGGGTCGAGGCGGGCGTGGGCGTCCGGATAACCTACCAGCGCGATTTCATCCCCTACCTGCAACACCGCATCGCCATCCGGATTCGCCAGGATACCGTTACGGCGGATACGTTCGATATAGCAGCCGGTCTGGCGGTAAATCCCCAGCTCGCGCAGATTTTTGCCATCGGCCCAGGCCACCAGTTCCGGCCCGACGCGGTAGGCGCGGATCACCGGCAAATAGACTTTGCGGTTGGAATCGGTATCCAGCCCGCGTTCGCGGGCGATTTGCTGGGCGCTGGTCTGCAAATCCTGGTGCTGTAATTTTGGCAGGTAGCGCGCGCCGAAAATCAGGCTGACCAGGCCAATCAAATAGGTGAGGGCGTAGCCGAGGCTAAGATGATCCAGCGCGCTGCTGAGCGATGCGCCTTCCATCCCGGAATGGCGCAGCGTATCGCCCGCGCCGACCAGCACCGGGGTCGAGGTCATCGAACCGGCCAGCATCCCCGCCGTGAGGCCGATATCCCAGCCGAACAGTTTGCCAAGGCCGAGTGCGATCAACAGAGCGCTGCCGACCATCACCGTGGCCAGCATTAAATAATTCTTCCCATCGCGAAAAAAAATAGAGAAAAAGTTAGGTCCGGCTTCCACGCCGACACAAAAAATAAACAGCATAAAGCCCAAATTCAGCGCGTCGGTGTTAATCGAAAAATTATGCTGGCCCAATAATAACGAGACGACTAAAACGCCAATAGAATTACCCAGTTGGACAGAACCGAGCCGTAATTTGCCAAGACAGAGTCCTAAAGCCAGTACAACAAATAATAACAGGATGTAATTCCCGCTTAACAAATCTGCGACGTTTATATTCACGGCGGCTAACTTCTCGTTTACCAGTAACCTATTGAAATGGGTGATGTTTTACGCTACTGTTTTGGCCCATAATCGAAGATATGCTGATTGTTCATTCATCACATTAATATCTCGGACAAAACACGCGATGGCCGGTAGTTTAATCGGATTACCGGTGGGCGGCTAGCGAGAAATAGTGTTATGAATCGTTTCAGGCAAGGATTGCCGCAGTGCTTATTCTAACTGGGTAACCCGTATTTCCGGGTGATTGTTTTTAGTTTGATATGGGCAATGTCAGGGGATATCGGTGATGAAAGCGCCTTTTTGGCCGGGAACAGTATGCAGCTTCATACTCTTTCTGGTCGTATTTATTCTTCATAAGCTTTCGGTGTCGGGATATTATCCGGTACAGAAGCATCTCGATCTCGGCATGCTGTGTTTTATTCTGCCGGGAATGATTGCCAGTTTCTTCTCACGAGACGATCGCCTGTTTAAACCGCTGCTGGGCGCGATGCTGGCGGCGCCGTTATGTTTGCTGCTGGTGTTTACTACGCCCATCCCTGAACGTTCGCTGTTTCAGGAAGTGGCCTGGCTGTTTGGTGCGGTATTCTGGTGCGGGCTGGGTGCGCTCTGTTATCTGTTCGCGCGAAAGCTGTTAAAACTGTCAGAATAAAAAAACCGGCTCAGTGAGCCGGTTTTTTTGCGCGATGAATCAGGCGGTATAAAGAGAAAGATTCGCTTTCGCCCAGGCTTCAAAATCGGTGCAGCCGCCGATGTGGGTGGAATCCACAAAAATCTGCGGTACGGTTTCTACCGGTTTGCCAACGGTTTTTTCCAGGTCAGCTTTGGTGATGCCTTCTGCATGAATATCGACGTAACGGAAGTTGAAATCGTCGCGCTCGGCGGTCAGTTTCTCAGCCAGTTCTTTAGCGCGAACGCAGTAAGGGCAGCCCGGACGACCAAAAATAACTGCAAACATGATAACTCCTTGATAACGAGTGCCTGACGGCGAATGCGGCTATCATGCCATAACGCGAAGTAATGAAAAGCAGGTTACGCCTCTTAGTTTGATACCTGTCATCTTTCATTGGCTATTTTTTATCGCGCCGTTATGGCTAAAAAGGGCAGCGTGGTTTTCAGGTTATACTCCCTTTTTTAACCGCAGGAGAAACCCAATGCGCTCACTGGGTGCCTTACCCAAACCGGTGCTGATTCTGGAGGCCATAGGCATGGTCGTGCTGGGTACGGCCTGGCTCTCCCTGAAAGGGTATGTCGACTTGCCGGCGCCGTTTAACAGCGCGACCTGGGGCATCGTGATGGTGTTCCTCGGCGTGCTGCTGATGTTGCCCGCCGCCGTAGCGCTGGTGTGGAACATGGGCCAAAACATGGCGCCGCTGCTGTTTAAACCCTCTGCAAAATCAAAATCATCGCAAGAAAAGGATTCACATCATGACGCCAACCATTGAGCTACTGTGTTCGCACCGCTCGATCCGCCATTTTACCGACCAGCCGATTACCGACGCGCAACGCGAGGCGATCTTTGCCGGGGCCCGCGCGGCGTCCAGTTCCAGTTTTTTACAGTGCAGCTCGATTATCCGCGTTACCGATCCGGCGCTGCGCGAGAAGCTGGTGCCGCTTACCGGCGGCCAGAAGCACGTGGCGCAAGCGCCGGAGTTTTGGGTGTTCTGCGCCGATTTTAATCGCCATTTGCAAATCAGCCCGGACGCGCAGCTCGGCCTTGCCGAACAGCTGCTGTTAGGCGTGGTAGATACCGCGATGATGGGGCAAAACGCCATGGTGGCGGCGGAGTCGCTGGGGCTGGGCGGGGTTTATATTGGCGGGATCCGTAACAATATTGAGGCGGTAACCGAGCTGCTGGGGCTTCCCCAACAGGTTCTGCCTCTTTTTGGTCTTTGTCTGGGATGGCCCGCCGATAATCCGGATGTGAAACCGCGTCTGCCGACCGCCATTGTGGTGCATGAAAACCGCTACCAGCCGCTGGATCGCGCAGCGCTGGCCGCCTATGACGAGGAGCTGGCGCACTACTATCTCACCCGCGACAGCAATACCCGCCGTGATACCTGGAGCGACCATATTCGCCGTACCATCATTAAAGAGAACCGCCCGTTTATCCTTGAGTTTTTGCATAAACAGGGGTTTGCCACGCGTTAATTGTCCGGGCTCGCTACGCAGTTGGTAACGGGCCGTGTATGATGTGCCGGTTAATACCAGTGAGAGCGAGGTGAAGGATGAAAATCGCCATTTTATCCCGGGATGGAACCCTGTGGTCCTGTAAGCGGCTGCGGGAAGCCGCAATGCGGCGCGGTCATTTTGTGGAAATTCTCGACCCGCTCTCCTGTTATATGAATATCAATCCCCTGTCGTCCTCTATGCACTACAAAGGGCGCAAGCTGCCCCATTATGATGCGGTGATCCCGCGCATCGGTTCCGCAATCACCTTCTACGGTACCGCCGTGCTGCGCCAGTTTGAAATGATGGGCAGCTATCCGCTGAATGAGTCGGTCGCGATTACCCGCGCCCGCGATAAGCTGCGCTCCCTTCAGTTGATGGCGCGCCAGGGGATTGATTTGCCGGTCACGGGGATTGCCCACTCGCCAGATGACACCAGCGATCTGATCGATATGGTCGGCGGCGCGCCGCTGGTGGTGAAACTGGTGGAGGGCACGCAAGGGATCGGGGTGGTGCTGGCGGAAACGCGCCAGGCGGCGGAGAGCGTGATTGATGCGTTTCGCGGCCTCAACGCCCATATTCTGGTGCAGGAATACATCAAAGAAGCCAAAGGCCGGGACGTGCGGTGCCTGGTGGTGGGCGATCGCGTGGTCGCCGCCATTGAACGCCAGGCGAAAGAGGGGGATTTTCGCTCTAACCTGCACCGCGGCGGCGTGGCGCGGGTCGCGGATATCACCCCGCGCGAGCGGGAGATCGCCTTGCGCGCGGCCAGTACCATGGGGCTCGACGTGGCGGGCGTGGACATCCTGCGTTCCGACCGCGGCCCGTTGGTCATGGAAGTCAACGCGTCGCCAGGCCTGGAAGGCATTGAAAACACCACCGGTATTGATATCGCCAGCCTGATGATCCAGTGGATTGAAAAAAACGCCAGGCCGGGTTTTTGTCTAAAAATGGGTGGTTGAAGCGCCACGCCGGTTTGCGTCAGATTAAAGGATGCGCCCTTAAACGTAGTATCGGGGGGGCTTTTTGCGTAAGCTATCGGCCAGCTTTCATTCACCGCACTTCGCGAACCGCGAATTAAGAGGGTTCAGTTTTTATGGATTCACTCGTCGTCCCCAGTCTGGACACACTGCGCCACTGGCTTGAACAGTTAGAGGTGAGTTTTTTCGAGTGCGATACCTGCCAGGCGTTGCATTTGCCCCACATGCAAAATTTTGACGGCATCTTTGATGCCAAAATCGATTTGCTGGATAACACCGTATTGTTTTCGGCGCTGGCGGAAGTGAAACCGTCGGCGCTGCTGCCGCTAGCCTGCGATCTGTCGGCGATTAACGCCAGCTCTCTGACGGTAAAAGCGTTCCTGGATATTCAGGACGACAACATGCCGAAAATGGTCGTGTGCCAGTCGCTGTTTGCCAGTGTAGGCGTGACGTTCGAGCAATTTGCCGCGTTTTTCCGCCAGAGCGAAGAGCAGATCTCAATGGTGATTCTGGAAGCGGGATCGCATCATTTACTCTTTACCGCCGACGATGAAGAGAAAAATAGCGTCGAAATGCATACCCATTTTCTTCACTAACAGCGCCCATCCATGCCGCAGTCGCTGCCAGGGCGACTGCGTATCACATTTTATTATTCTGCCTTTAACCGCCTGTTAAAGAACATTTCACTGCCTTTATCCCCTTTTAAGCCGAGGTGATAGAGCGATTCAGTCTAAAAAATTGATAAAACGCATTTTTTCTACCGGGCTATAGTCCTGGACATATCCTACAGTTATTCTTGCGAAGCGAAAAAAGCCTGCATTGTCTGCCGAAGGATGGTCGATCCTTTTTCTGTGCAGCATGACCAAATATGCATGAAAATTGCATATGTTTCATTGCAGATGTGTAATTGCGTAAATTTAGCTCGGAAAACAACGAGTTTTTACCCTTTATTCAGAAGGAAACAGATATGTTCACCCAAAGAAAAAAATGGTTGTCGGGTGTGGTTGCCGGTGCGCTGATGGCAGCCTCTGCAAGCGTCATGGCTGCCGAACAAAAAACACTGCATGTGTATAACTGGTCAGACTATATTGCTCCGGACACCATCGAAAACTTCACCAAAGAAACCGGTATTAAAGTGGTTTACGACGTGTTCGATTCCAACGAAGTGCTGGAAGGTAAATTAATGGCGGGCAGTACCGGTTTCGACCTGGTGGTGCCGTCTGCCAGCTTTCTTGAGCGCCAGTTAGCCGCCGGCGTATTCCAGCCACTGGATAAAAGCAAGCTGCCTAACTGGAAGAACCTCGACCCTGAGTTGCTGAAACTGACGGCGAAGCACGACCCGGAAAATAAATACGCCATGCCGTATCTCTGGGCCACCACCGGCATCGGCTATAACGTCGATAAAGTCAAAGCCGCGCTGGGCGGCGACGTGCCGTTGAACAGCTGGGATCTGGTGCTGAAGCCGGAAAACCTTGAGAAGCTGAAAAGCTGCGGCGTCTCTTTCCTCGACGCGCCTGAAGAGGTGTTCGCCACCGTGCTGAACTACCTGGGCAAAGATCCGAACAGCGAAAAAGCCGATGATTACACCGGCCCGGCGACCGAACTGCTGCTAAAGCTGCGTCCGAACATTCGTTATTTCCACTCCTCCCAGTACATTAACGACCTGGCGAACGGTGATATCTGCGTGGCCATCGGCTGGGCAGGGGACGTATGGCAGGCGGCTAACCGTGCGAAAGAAGCCAAAAACGGCGTGAATGTTTCTTACACCATTCCTAAAGAAGGGGCGCTGGCTTTCTTTGACGTCTTCGCCATGCCGACGGATGCCAAAAACAAAGAAGAAGCCTATCAGTTCCTGAATTACCTGATGCGTCCGGACGTGATCGCCCACATCAGCGATTATGTGTTCTACGCCAGCGCTAACAAAGAAGCGACGCCGCTGGTCAGCGCCGAGGTGCGCGACAATCCGGGCATCTACCCGCCTGCGGATGTGATGGCGAAACTGTTCACGCTGAAAGTGCAGGATCCGAAAATCGACCGCGTCCGCACCCGTGCGTGGACCAAAGTAAAAAGCGGCAAGTAATTCCCGCCAGTCACGCCAGGACTGCCCTGGCGTGGGGCAGAGGCGACCCGTCTCTGCCCCATTATTAGTGCGACAACCGGGCCGCACAAATATTCATGCTTTTGCCGGAGAGCAATAATTGAACGACGCTATCCCCCGCCCACAGGCGAAAACCCGCAAAGCGCTTACCCCGCTGCTGGAAATCCGCAACCTGACTAAATCCTTCGACGGCCAGCATGCCGTGGACGACGTCAGCCTGACTATCTATAAAGGCGAAATTTTCGCCCTGCTCGGCGCCTCCGGGTGCGGGAAATCAACCCTGCTGCGAATGCTGGCGGGCTTTGAGATCCCTACTCATGGCCAGATTTTGCTGGATGGCGTGGATTTATCCCGCGTACCGCCGTACCAGCGCCCAATCAATATGATGTTCCAGTCCTACGCGCTGTTTCCCCATATGACGGTGGAGCAGAATATCGCTTTTGGCCTGAAGCAGGACAAACTGCCGCGTGGCGAGATCGCCGCACGGGTCGAAGAGATGCTGACGCTGGTGCATATGCAGGAGTTCGCCAAACGCAAGCCGCATCAGCTTTCCGGCGGCCAGCGTCAGCGTGTGGCGCTGGCGCGCAGTCTGGCGAAGCGCCCGAAACTGCTGCTGCTCGACGAGCCGATGGGCGCGCTGGATAAAAAACTGCGTGACCGGATGCAGCTTGAAGTGGTGGATATTCTGGAGCGCGTCGGCGCGACCTGCGTGATGGTGACTCACGATCAGGAAGAGGCCATGACCATGGCCGGACGTATCGCCATTATGAACCGCGGCAAGTTTGTGCAGATTGGCGAGCCGGAAGAGATTTACGAACACCCGACGACCCGCTACAGCGCGGAATTTATCGGCTCGGTGAACGTGTTTGACGGGCTGCTGAAATCCCGTGAGGAAGATGGCCTGGTGATTGACTCCCCTGGCCTGATGCACCCGCTGAAAGTCGACCCCGACGCCTCGGTGGTGGACGGCGTACCGGTACACGTGGCGCTGCGCCCGGAAAAAGTGATGCTCTGCGAAGAGCCGCCTGCCGACGGCTATAACTTTGCCGTGGGTGAAGTGGTGCATATCGCTTATCTGGGCGATCTGTCGATCTACCATGTGCGCCTGAAAAGCGGGCAGATGATTACCGCCCAGTTACAGAACGCTTATCGCTACCGCAAAGGCGCGCCAACCTGGGGCGACGAAGTGCGTCTGTGTTGGGACGCCGACAGTTGTGTGGTTCTGACAGTTTAAGGAGGCGTGATGAGTAGTTTACCTGAACGCCGCGAGGTCCAGCACGTCACCGGCTTTAAGGCCTGGCTGGCGCGGATGCAGATGGCCCATGGCCGCAAACTGGTGATCGCGCTGCCGTACCTGTGGCTGATCCTGCTGTTTATGCTGCCGTTCCTGATTGTGTTCAAAATCAGCCTGGCGGAAATGGCGCGGGCAATCCCGCCGTACACCGATCTGGTGAGCGTCGAGGATTCGCAGTTGTCGATCATGCTGAATCTCGCCAACTTCCTGCAACTCACCGACGATCCGCTCTATTTCGAGGCTTATTTGCAGTCGTTGCAGGTGGCGGGGATCTCAACGCTGTGCTGTTTGCTGCTGGGTTATCCGCTGGCCTGGGCGGTGGCGCACAGTAGCCCGTCGACGCGCAATATCCTGTTGTTACTGGTGATCCTGCCATCCTGGACCTCGTTCCTGATCCGCGTGTATGCCTGGATGGGCATCCTCAAGGAAAACGGGGTGCTGAACAACGTGCTGCTGTGGTTGGGGGTTATCGATCAGCCGTTAACCATTCTGCACACCAACCTCGCGGTGTATATCGGCATCGTGTATGCCTATCTGCCGTTTATGGTGCTGCCGATTTACACCGCGCTGACGCGTATTGATTACTCGCTGGTGGAAGCGGCGCTGGATCTGGGCGCGCGCCCGTTGAAAACCTTCTTCACGGTGATTGTGCCGCTGACCAAAGGCGGGATTATCGCCGGGTCGATGCTGGTGTTTATCCCGGCGGTAGGGGAGTTTGTGATCCCGGAACTGCTGGGCGGCCCGGACAGCATCATGATTGGCCGCGTGCTGTGGCAGGAGTTCTTTAACAACCGCGACTGGCCGGTGGCTTCGGCAGTGGCGATCACTATGCTGGTGATCCTGATTGTGCCGATTATGTGGTTCCACAAGCACCAGAACAAATCCACGGGAGATCACGTATGAATAATTTACCCGTCGTGCGTTCCCCGTGGCGCATTTTGATTTTGCTGATCGGCTTTACCTTCCTGTATGCGCCGATGCTGATGCTGGTGATTTACTCCTTTAACAGCTCCAAACTGGTGACGGTGTGGGCCGGTTGGTCGACGCGCTGGTACAGCGAATTGTTCCAGGACAGCGCGATGATGAGCGCGGTGGGGCTGAGCCTGACCATCGCCGCCCTGGCCGCCACCATGGCGGTGGTGCTGGGGACGATTGCCTCGGTGGTGATGGTGCGCTTTGGGCGTTTTCGCGGCGCCAACGGCTTTGCGTTTATGCTGACCGCGCCGCTGGTAATGCCGGACGTGATCACCGGTCTGTCGCTGCTGCTGCTGTTCGTGGCGCTGGGCCACGCCATCGGCTGGCCCTCAGAGCGCGGTATGCTCACCATCTGGCTGGCGCATGTCACCTTCTGTACCGCCTACGTGGCGGTGGTGATCAGCGCTCGCCTGCGCGAACTGGATCGCTCCATCGAAGAGGCGGCGATGGATCTGGGGGCCACGCCGGTAAAAGTGTTCTTCGTGATCACCCTGCCGATGATCATGCCGGCAATTCTTTCCGGCTGGCTGCTGGCGTTCACCCTGTCGCTGGACGACCTGGTGATCGCCAGCTTTGTTTCCGGCCCGGGAGCGACAACCCTGCCGATGCTGGTATTCTCCAGCGTGCGTATGGGGGTTAACCCGGAGATCAACGCCCTGGCGTCAATTATCCTCGGGGTGGTGGGAATCATCGGTTTGCTCGCATGGTATCTGATGGCGCGCTCCGAAAAACAACGCCAGAAAGACATCCAACGTGCAAGAACCGGCTGAAGACTCTAAAATCTGAAATTATTAGCTAACAGTGCCGCGTTCGTCGCGGCACTGTGATTCAGGGATGCCAGAACCATAGCGATGATCTTTACCCGATCACACCGTAATCACGCCCGTCTCAATGTACCTACACTGGTATATATTGCGGCTATTGCCATTATCACTACCCGCTGCGTCGATCTGCTGATGGTGTTTAATATGCTGGGGCTGCGCGGCGCGATGGATTTTATCCACCGCAGCGTCCAGACCTGGAGCCTGACGCTGGTGTTTCTCTCCAGCCTGTTGCTGCTGTGCGTTGAGTTTCGCTGCGCGTTCGCCATTATCAAAGGACGTAACTGGGGACGCTGGATTTACCTGATCTCGCAAATTGCCGCCAGCGGCTATCTGTGGGCCGCGTCGCTGGGCTGGGGGTATCCTGAACTGTTCAGCATTGCCGGAGAAACCAAACGGGAGATCCTTCATTCGCTGGTGATGCAGAAAACCCCGGATATCATGATCCTGATACTGCTGTTTTTGCCTGTGCAGAGCCGCCGGTTTTTCCAGTTGCAATAACGGTGGTACAATCCTGCGCCCTCCGTTTCTAAGGTTTCGCTATGCAGTGCGCTCTTTATGATGCCGGGCGCTGTCGCTCCTGCGCGTGGATTGAAAAATCCCGGCAGCAACAGCTCCAGGACAAAATGACCGATCTCCGCCAGTTGCTTGGCGATCTCCCTGTTGGCCAGTGGTGCGACCCGGTGGCGGGGGAGGAGCGCGCGTTCCGCAATAAGGCCAAAATGGTGGTCAGCGGCAGCGTGGAGAAACCGCTGCTCGGCATTCTCAACCGCGACGGCAGCGCGGTGGATTTAACCGACTGCCCGCTCTATTCCGACGCGTTCCGCCGGGTGTTTACCGTGCTGAAGCCGTTTATCGCCCGCGCCGGATTAACGCCGTATAACGTGGCGCGTAAGCGCGGCGAGCTGAAATATCTGCTGCTCACCGAAAGCACGCTCGATGGCGGCATGATGCTGCGTTTTGTGCTGCGCTCTGACGCCAAACTCTCCCAGCTTGAAGCGGCGTTGCCGTGGCTGCGGGAACAATTACCGCAGCTCAAGGTGATCTCTGCCAATATCCAGCCGGTGCATATGGCGATTATGGAAGGAGAGCGGGAGATTGTGTTCACCGCCGAGCGCGCGCTGGCGGAGAATTTCAACGGCGTGCCGCTGTGGATCCGTCCGCAAAGCTTTTTCCAGACCAACCCGCAGGTGGCGAGTCAACTCTACGCCACGGCCCGCGACTGGGTGCGCGGTTTGCCGGTGAAGCATATGTGGGATCTGTTTTGCGGGGTGGGCGGGTTTGGGTTGCACTGTGCCACGCCGCAGATGCGTCTCACCGGGATTGAAATTGCGCCCGAGGCCATCGCCAGCGCCACTCAGTCCGCCGCGATGCTGGGTCTGACAGACGTCCATTTTCAGGCGCTGGATTCGACCCGTTTCGCCACTGCCCAGCAGGATAAACCCGATCTGGTGGTGGTTAACCCGCCGCGCCGCGGGATTGGCGCGGAACTGTGCCAGTTTTTATCGGCGATGGCGCCGGAGACTATTCTTTATTCGAGCTGTAATGCGCGGACGATGGCGCAGGATATTCGTCTGCTGCCGGGGTACCGGATTGTCAGGACGCAGTTGTTCGATATGTTTCCGCATACCGGGCATTATGAGGTGCTGACGCTGTTACAGAGGGGGTAAAGGGGGATTGTTTTTGTTTGGTGGAATTGTTCCGTTCGCCAGGCTTTCGTGTCAATCTCTGGCGCCAGTGTACGCGAACGGGCCAGTGGGGCTCGCCGCCGCCCCCCTGGCAACCCCGGCTCCCCCGAGCGAAATCGCCGCTTCGCGGTGCCCTCAGCTTATCGCGTCCGGCTCCGGGTCGGGCGAGATACGGCATCCTGCCTTTCTCGCCCTCTGGCGGCATCCATGCCGCCAGCCCCGGCCTCCCGCGAACGCTTCGGCGATTTCGATGGGGAGGAAAACCCCCGCGATACGTTCAGGTTTTCAATGAAACAAATATGGCGCTGAAAGTATGAAAAAGACTCACAGCGACAAAGACTGCTCAGTAAAAAATAAAAGGCTTAAAGTTAGGGGTGTTGTTCCGGCATCAAAATCGCCGAGGCGCAATTGACGAGCCAGGTCAGCCCCGCAGGGATGCGGGGCTGAGGTCGGGAAAGGCAGGATGCCGTATCCCGACCGACCTGAAGCGAGGAGATGGAGCCGAGGGAACCGCGCAGCGGCGATTTTGCTGGTCGGGAGCGGGGATTGCAAAGGGGGATGCGGAATCCCCCTTTGCCCGTTCGCGTGCTACGGCATCGCGTTGAGCCACGAACGCCTGGCGAACGGAACTATTCCACTGAACGCGGAACAATTCCACCAAACGGAACTATTCCACCGAACGGAACAATTCCACTGAACAAAGAACAATTACTGTTCCGGGAACCACTTATCATTAATCTTCTGATAAGTCCCATCCGCTTTAATCGCCGCCAGCGCATCGTTAAATTTCTTCAGCAGCGCCACATTATCCGGACGCACCGCGATGCCCAGCCCGGTACCGAAATACTGCGGGTCGGTCACTTTCGGCGTCGCAGAACCCAGCTGCGGGTTGGTTTTCAGCCACTCGTTGACCACGGCGGTGTCGCCGAACACGCCATCAATACGGCCATTCTTCAGGTCGATAATCGCATTCTGGTAACTGTCATACGCCACGGTTTTCACTTCCGGGTGCTTATCCTGCAAGTATTTCTGGTGCGTGGTGCCATTTTCCATGCCGATACGCTTGCCTTTTAGATCCTCGAAAGATTTGTAGGTGTCTTTCTTCGCGATCACCAGCGCGGAGTTGGCGTAGTACGGCGCAGTAAATGCCACCTGCTTGCTGCGCTCAGGCGTAATGTCCATACCGGAAATCACCGCATCGTATTTTTTGAATTTGAGTGACGGGATCAGACTGTCAAACGCATGGTTGGTGAAGGTACATTCCGCCTGCATTTGTTTGCATAACGCTTTCGCGAGATCGATATCAAAACCCACAATCTGGTTGTTGGCGTCCAGCGATTCAAAAGGCGGGTAGGTGGCCGATGAGCCGAAGCTGATTTTCTCTGCTGCGCCCGCAGAAATCGCCACCGTAGAAAGGATTGCCGCCAAAAGTAACTTTTTCATTGTAGTGCTCCCGTCTGTCAATTTTTATTCTGGATCGCCGTTTACCCGGCGTGAATACACCATGCCAGTTAATGAATTTATATGCAATAAAAATGTATAATTATATTTAAATGCGAGAGGGGGGATGAAAGAGAAGGGGCAAAAAACCGCAGGGAGAAATTATCCATAAACCAGCCCGCGAAAATTGCCGCGGGCCGGATATGTCGCATCAGTTACGGCGTTCAAACGCCAGCGCGCGGCGCTCAATCAGACGCATCATTAGCGTCAGCAAACCGTTCACGATCAGGTAGATAACGCCAGCGGCGCCAAACACCATCACATCATAGGTTCTACCGTACAGCAGTTGCCCGTGGCCCATCACTTCCATCAGCGTAATGGTGTAGGCCAGCGAGGTACTTTTGAACACCAGCACCACTTCGTTGGAGTAGGACGACAGGGCGCGTTTAAATGCATAAGGAAGCAAAATCGCCAGGGTGTCTTTCTTGCTCATGCCCAGCGACTGGCATGACTGCCATTGCCCTTCCGGGATGGCGCGGATCGCCCCATAGAATAACAGGGTGGTGTACGCCGCCGAGTTAAGCGACAGCGCCAACAGGGCGCACAGCCATGGCTCAGACAGCAGATGCCACAGCCCCGGATATTCCTGTAGCGTCGGGAACTGCCCTGGCCCATAGTAAATCAGGAATATCTGCACCAGCAGCGGGGTACCGGTAAACAGCGTAATGTAACCGCGCACTACCAGCGACAGCACCGGCGTTTTCAGGGTCAGCACCACAGTAAACAGCAGCGCCAGGATCAGCGCCACAATCAGTGACGCCACGGTGAGCGTCAGGCTGGTTTGCAGGCCTTTAAGAAGTTCGGGTAAATATTCCAGCATCAGCCTGGTCTCCGCTCAAAGCGCGTGGCGCGCCGATCGATCAGTTTCAGGATGTACTGGCTGATAAGCGTAATCACTAAATAAATCGCCGCCGCCACGATATACCAGGTAAACGGCTCCTGAGTGCGGGTAGCAATGCTTTTGGTTTGCAGCATTAAATCGTTCACGCTAATTAACGACACCAGCGCGGTGTCTTTGAGCAGCACCAGCCACTGGTTGCCAAGGCCGGGCAGAGCATGACGCCACATCTGCGGCATCACCAACCGGAAGAAAATCGCCACTTTAGACAAACCCAACGCCTGGCCGGATTCCCACTGGCCCACCGGCACCGCTTTCAGCGCGCCGCGCAGGGTTTGCGAAGCATAGGCGGCATACAGCAGCGACAGGGCAATCACGCCGCACAGGAACGGGCTAACGTCGAAGTTTTCAATCTGCATCTGCACCGGGATTTGTGCAAAGCCGAGATTAAGTGTGAAGCCATCGGAAAGCAGGAGCAGCAGCTGTGACGAGCCAAAGTAGATAAACAGCACCACCAGAATTTCCGGCAGCCCGCGGAACATCGTGACCAGGCCGGTGGCGATCCAGGCGAGAGGCCGCCATTTAGCCGACTCCCAAACCGCGAAGATCATCGCCAGCACCAGGCCGATGATCAGCGCGCAAACGGCAAGGCCGACGGTCATCCCGGCGGCGCTTGCTAGAGGAAACATTTCGTTCATTCAGATATTACTTCTGGAACCATTTGTTATAGATAGTTTCGTAGGTGCCGTCTTTCTTCACTTTCTCCAGCGCGGTATTGAATTTCTGCTGAAGTTCAGTGTTGCCCTGACGAACCGCGATACCCAAACCGGTGCCGAAGTAATCTTTGTCGGTCACTTTATCGCCGACAGCAGCCAGTTTGTCATTGCTCTTCAGCCACTCGGTCACCACGGCTGTGTCGCCGAATACCGCGTCAATACGGCCATTTTGCAGATCCAGCTTGGCGTTCTGGTAGCTGTCGTACGGCACGGTGGTAATTTCCGGGTGCTTGTCATTAATGAATTTCTGGTGGGTGGTGCCGTTCTGGACACCCACTTTTTTGCCTTTCAGCTGGTCGATGCTGGCGACTTTACCCTGCTGGCCCACGAACAGCGCGGAGTTATCGTAATAGGCGTTGGTGAACAGCACCTGCTTTTCACGCTCAGGGGTGATATCCATACCCGCCATCACCGCGTCGAAACGGCGGAATTTCAGGCTCGGGATCAGGCTGTCGAACGCCTGGTTGGTAAAGGTACATGTGGCGTCGATCTCTTTACACAGGGCATTCGCCAGATCCACGTCAAAACCGACAATCTCGTTTTTGTCGTTCATGGATTCAAACGGAGGGTAAGAGGCTTCCGTGGCAAAACGAATAGTCTGCGCCGCCGCGGCGGACAGGCTCATGCTGGCAAGCAGCGTGGCAATCAGTACTTTTTTCATTGTCATTGTCCCGATCAACATCAGTGAGATAAGTAGTATTTAAACGCATCGGTCTGCGGGTGGGTAAAGCAACTCGCATCCCCCTGCTCGATGATATGGCCGTTTTCCATATACACCACGCGGCTCGCGGTTTTGCGTGCCACTTCAACTTCATGGGTGACGATAACCTGGGTGATCCCGGTTTGTGAAAGTTCGCGGATGATGCTGACGATTTGCGCGGTGATCTCCGGATCCAACGCCGCGGTCGGTTCGTCGAACAGCAACACCTGCGGTTCCATCATCAGGGCGCGGGCAATCGCCACGCGCTGCTGTTGGCCGCCGGAAAGGTGCAGCGGATAGCGATCCACATACGGCGTTAAGCGCAGGCGCTCCAGCAGTTTATCAGCGCGGGCGCGGGCGTCCGCTTTGCTAAGGCCCAGCACGCGGCACGGCGCTTCAATCAGGTTTTGCAGCACCGTCAGATGGGGCCACAGATTGTACTGTTGAAAGACCATGCCTACGTTCTGGCGCAGTTCGCGAATCGCTTTATCGTCCGGCGTTTTGACAAAGTCAAAGTGATTACCGGCGATAGTGAGCTGCCCGGAGCGCGGCATCTCAAGCAGGTTGAGTACGCGCAGCAGCGAGCTTTTACCCGCACCGCTTGGACCAAGCAGCACCAGCGTTTCGCCCTGAGGGCAATGTAGGGTGATGTCAAACAGCGCCTGATGTGCGCCGTAGAAGCAATTAATGCCGTTTAGTTGAATACTCATGCGAAACTGTTGAATAGCAATTGAGACCGCGAATAGTAACGTTAGCAGAATAGTTATGCAATATTTGTGGGTTAAAACTTAAAAATATCCCCTGTTGCGCCTTAAACTTAGCACAAAATAACGGGGCGGAAGGGAGGCGAGAATAAAAATCCAGTTTATGCAGTAAAGTCAGACTATTTTCAAACCCGCCGTTCCCATCCCGCTGGCAGCCTCGGCTAGCTGCGCAGATCGTTCTCAACCGACTGGCGTAGTGTACCGGCCGGGGCATGCACCGAACCGCCAAGATAGCGTACATCGTCCACCGCCCAGCACTGGCCTTCACGGATCATCAGCACTTCATCCTGCCAACGCTCGCTACCCTGGTTTAACGCCACGCGTAACGGAATATTTCGTGCATCGGTATTCGGGATAGTCGACGCGCTGGACACGCTGGCCTGAGACGGCGCGGTGGTGCGGCTGGAGTAAATATCGCTACGCAGGAACGCGCTGTTCGCGCTGTCGGTGCTGGCTTTTTGCAGTTCCGCGTATAAATCGTCACTCAGATAAGGACGCAGCGCGCCGAGATTACGGGTGCCGACAGCAGGGTTCGCGATGCGATAGTCATAAAATTTTTGCGCGACGCTGTCCGGGCCGCCTTCAACGCAAGGGCCGCTGCGGGTGCCGATATCCTTAAATGCCGTGGTCGAGTCGGTGGCGCAGGCGCTGAGCAGCAGCGCACAAGGCAAAACAAGAGTCAAAGCTAATGGGCGCATTTTATTTCCTTATCTTCTCTGAAGGACTACGGTATTTGTCAGAGCATTGCTCAGGTTGACCCCGCCAGTGCTGGCGCGCCAGCGGGCCTCAGGTAAGCATAGCGTATCGATTCATACCCGTGTCTGATAATCTGTGCTAACGCATTGATAGCCAAAGAAGGAGCGAATATGCAATTTTCAACTACCCCGAATCTTGAAGGACACACCATTGTCGAGTACTGCGGCGTGGTGACCGGCGAGGCGATCCTCGGGGCCAATATTTTCCGTGATTTTTTCGCGGGCATCCGTGACATCGTCGGCGGCCGTTCCGGCTCCTATGAAAAAGAGCTGCGTAAAGCCCGGGAAATCGCCTTTCGCGAGCTGGAAGAGCAGGCCCGGGGTTTAGGAGCCGATGCGGTCATCGGCATCGATATCGATTATGAAACCGTGGGCAAAGACAGCAGCATGCTGATGGTCAGCGTCACCGGAACGGCGGTGAAAACCCGTCGATGAGCATGCGCGTTTTACTGATTGTCCTGGCGGCGCTGCTGGCAGGTTGCGCGGGGGAGAAAGGGGTCGTCGACCGGGGCGATTACCAGGTGGATCTCCGCCGCCCGGCCCAGGCGGCGTACCCGCGCATCAAAGTGCTGGTGATCCATTATACCGCCGATGATTTTGACAGTTCCCTCGCCACGCTCACCGACCGCAACGTCAGCGCCCATTATCTGGTGCCGGATAACCCGCCGGTACGCAACGGCAAACCGGTGATCTGGCAACTGGTGCCGGAACAGGAACTGGCGTGGCATGCGGGCATCAGTTACTGGCGCGGCACCAACCGAATCAACGACACCTCCATTGGCATCGAACTGGAAAACCGCGGCTGGCGGCGTCAGGGGGGGCAGAAGCAGTTTGCGCCCTTTAACCCGGCGCAGATCGAGGTGTTGGCGAAACTGGCGCGGGATATCATTAATAGTTACAACATACTACCGGTCAATGTCGTTGCGCATTCCGACATCGCGCCTCAGCGTAAAGACGATCCAGGCCCGCTGTTCCCGTGGGCGGCGTTGGCGAAGCAGGGCATCGGCGCATGGCCCGATCCGGCGCGGGTGAATTTTTGGCTAATGGGCAGAAGCCCTTATCAACCGGTGGACAGCCGCGAACTGCTGGCGTTGTTGGCACAGTACGGATATGAAGTGACGCCGGAGATGACTGCCGCCCAGCAAAAGCGGGTGATCGAGGCTTTCCAGATGCATTTTCGGCCCGCGCGCTATGACGGCGTGGCCGATGCAGAAACCCAGGCCATCGCCCAGGCGTTACTGGAAAAATATGGACGGGGTTAACGCAGCGTACCGTGATCCTTTAGCCACAGCGCGGTGCGGGTGATGCCTTCGTCGAGGCTGACGATGGGCTGGTAGCCCAGCTCAGTTTCAGCGCGGGTGATGTCCAGCGTGAAATCGAAATTAAGTTTGGAAACGCCGTAATGGGTGAGGGCGGGCTCTTTTTCCGACTTGTTGCCCAGCCGTTCCAGGCTGCGGGCGATGATATCCAGCATCGGATACGGTACGGAGCGGATGCGGCAGCGAATACCCAGTTCGGCAATCAGTTGCTCGACAATCTGGCGTAAAGGCCGCGCCTCGCCGTTGGTGATGTTAAATGCGCGCCCGGACGGCAACGCATCGCAGTTTGCCGAACTGGCCAGCCACATCGCATGCACGGCGTTCTCGTGATAGGTCATATCCACCAGCGCATCACCGCCGCGCGGCAGTAAAATGCTGCCGTAGTGGCGCATCATCTGCACCAACCGCGGGAAAAATACTTTATCGTGCGGCCCGAACAGGCTTTGCGGACGCAGAATAGTAAACCGGGTATTGGGGTTGGCCTGCGCCAGCAGCTGAATGACCTCTTCCGCCGCCGCTTTACTGCGGGCAAACTCGTTGGCGAAGCGCGCCGGGCGGAACGTTTCGTTGATATCGCGATGGTGGTGATAATCGAAATAGAGCGATGGCGAGGAGATATGCACCACGTTGCGCACGCCCCAGGCGACGGCCCATTCGCCGAGACGACGGGTCGCGCGCACGTTAGCCATATCAAACGCCTGTTGGGTGCCCCACGGCGACGTAAAACCGGAGCAGTGCCACAGGGTATCAATACCAGCCAGCATCTGTTTAGCCTGGGAAGAGACCAGTTCGGTTAAATCGGCGTGGATAAACTCCGCGCCCATTTTTTGCAGCAGCTTGCCCATGGCCTCGTTGCGGCCGGTGGCCCGGACGCTTACCCCTTTCTGGCGTAAATATTCGACCGCGTTTCGGCCTAAACCGCTGGTGGCGCCCGTGACCAGTACCTTCATTGCTGCCCGCTCTGTAAGAGAAAATAACGCCGCGCATTCTTTCGTGAAATCAACGGCTATGCAATCAGAATAGCGAAAGATTCAGAGTTAGCGCCGGAGTTTTTGCTCTTCCTGCTCGGCAAGGCGGCAAATCTGACGCGCCATCCCGCGAAAGATAAACAAATGCGCTGGGATCATCACCAGCCAGTAGAACAATCCGGGCGTGCCGTGCGGGTGCCACCAGGCCCGAACATCCAGCGACCGCTCCGGCCCCAGATCGCGTAAATTAAACGACAAACGCCCCAGGCCGGGTGCCTTCATACCGAACAGCAGCGTCAGTTGTGCTTGCGGCTCGACGATAATCACTTTCCAGCTGTCGACTGCGTCGCCGACCTGTAACAGCGCGTTTTCCGGACGGCCTTTCGCCAGCTTATGGCCGAGCAACAGATCGATTCCCGCACGGGTGCTCCACAGGTAGTTGCCGAAGAAGTAGCGCTCCTTTTTCCCGCCGATGCGGTTAACCACATTCCACAGCGCTTCAAGGCTGGCGGAGGTTTTCAGCGTACAGCCCGCCTGTTTTGGATAGTAGCCATACTCAGGCCGCCAGCGGGCGAACGCCTGGGCGTCGTAGCCCCAGTCGCTGGAATTCACCAGCTTGTCCTCTTCTTTGAGCGTGTCGCGAACCGCGTCGTCAAAAGAAATCAACTGTTGAGGAATTAATGCGCGCAGGGCCGTGTCGTCCGCCAGCAGATCGTGCTTCAGCCCCTGGATCAGCGCCCGGGCGATGGCCGGTGGCACCGAGGTGATCATGTTAAGAAACCACACCGAGATCCAACGGGTGGGGAAGGGAATCGGGATCAGCGCGCGATGGCGGCCACTGATCTTCATAAACCGCTCGAACTGTTGCTGGTAGCTCAACACTTCCGGCCCGGCGGCTTCCAGAATGCGGTGCTCGGTAGAGGGGTGATCGAGCAGCTTAATCAGATACACCAGTAAATTTTCCAGCGCGATGGGGGTGGTGCGCGAGCGCACCCAGCGCGGCGGCGTCAGCACCGGCAGGTTGTAAACCATATCGCGCATGACTTCAAAGGCGGCGGAGCCCGCGCCGATGATAATGCCCGCCCGAAGTTCAGTCACCGGCACGCCGGAATCGCGCAGCGTGTCGGCGGTTAACTGGCGCGCCCGCAGATGATCCGACGGCGCGTCTTTGCTTTGCAGAGAGCTTAAAAATATCACCTGGCGCACCGGGGTCTGGCGCAGCGCATCGCGCAGATTGAGCGCCGCCTGGCGCTCTTTCTCCACAAAATCGCGCCCGTCGCCCATGCTGTGTACCAGGTAATAGAGCGTATCGATGCCTGTCAACAGATCGGGCAACGTTTCCGGCCACAGTAAATCCAGGCTGCGGCAGGTGACGCCCGGCAGTTGGCGCTTTTCCAGCCGTTCGACGTTGCGCGCAGCGGCAATGATCTGATGCCCTTCGGCGCTCAGCCTCGGGAGTAAATGTTGCCCGATATACCCGCTGGCCCCAAGAACCAGTATCCGCTGCGGCTCGCTCATCCCTGCTCCTCGTTACCGTTGTTGAAACTGCTGCCAGCTGTCGACCACTTCCGCTAACTGCTCGCGGCTGACGTCCAGATGCGTCACCAGACGGGTTACCGGCGCGGCGCTGATCAGGATATCGCGGCGCTTCATAAACTCGCCCAACGCGGCGACGTCCTGCTGCGGTACGCGCACAAACAGCATATTGGTCTCGTGACGACGCACATCTGCGCCAATCTTTTTCAGCGCATCCGCCAGCCAGGCGGCGTTATCATGATCGTCTTTCAGGCGAGCCACGTTGTTTTGCAACGCGTAAAGCCCCGCCGCCGCCAGGATCCCGGCCTGGCGCATCCCGCCGCCGACCATTTTCCGCCAGCGGGTGGCGCGTTTGATGTAATCACGGCTACCCACCAGCAGCGATCCCACTGGCGCACCCAGGCCTTTAGACAGGCAGATGGTGAACGAATCGCAATAGCGCACCACCTCTTCCAGCTCGCAGCCGTAGGTCACCACGGCGTTGAAAATACGCGCGCCGTCGACGTGCAGCGCCAGGCCACGCTCGCGGCTGAATTCCCACGCCTGCTGGAGATATTCGCGCGGCAACACTTTGCCGTTGTGGGTGTTTTCCAGCGCCAGCAAGCGGGTGCGGGCAAAATGGATATCGTCAGGTTTAATTTTAGCGGCCACTTTATCCAGTGCCAGCGTGCCGTCCAGCTCCGCCTCAATCGGCTGCGGCTGAATACTGCCTAATACGGCTGCGCCGCCCGCTTCAAACAAGTAGTTATGGGCTGCCTGGCCGACGATGTACTCTTCGCCGCGCTCGCAGTGGCTCAATAGCGCCACCAGATTGGCCTGGGTGCCGGTAGGAAGGAATAGGGCGGCTTCTTTTCCGCTGAGTCGGGCAGCGTAAGCCTGGAGTTCATTAACGGTAGGGTCGTCCCCGTAGACGTCATCCCCAACCGGGGCCGCCATCATCTGTTCCAGCATGGCGCGCCCTGGCCGGGTTACGGTATCACTGCGTAAGTCAATCACGGCATATCCTTTTAATTATCGAGGAGATGCCCTACTTTTTACCGGAACCAGTTGGTTTTAGCCAGCTCCAGCACTTCGTCGCCGCGCCCGTTGATAATGGCGCGCAGCATATACAGGCTAAACCCTTTGGCCTGCTCCAGTTTGATTTGCGGCGGGATGGCTAATTCCTCTTTCGCCACCACCACATCCACCAGCACCGGCCCGTCGGTTTTAAACGCCTGGTTCAGCGCCGCATCCAGCTCCTCGGGTTTCTCAACGCGGATCCCGGTAATGCCGCAGGCGTTGGCGATAGCGGCGAAATTGGTTTGATGCAGGTCGGTCCCGTCGGTCAGATAGCCGCCGGCTTTCATCTCCATTGCCACAAATCCCAGCACGCTGTTGTTAAACACCACGATTTTGATCGGCAGATTCATCTGCACCACCGACAGGAAATCGCCCATCAACATGCTGAACCCGCCGTCGCCGCACATGGCAATCACCTGACGCTGCGGCGCGCTGGCTTTTGCGCCCAGCGCCTGCGGCATGGCATTGGCCATCGAACCGTGATTGAACGACCCCAGCAATCGCCGTTTGCCGTTCATTTTCAGATAGCGGGCCGCCCAGACGGTTGGCGTGCCCACGTCGCAGGTAAAGATGGCGTCGTGGTCGGCAAACTGGCTGATCTGCTGGGCCAGATACTGCGGGTGAATTTGCTTATCGCCCGCCTTCGCCAGATCGTCCAGCCCTTTCCGCGCCTGCTGATAATTTTCCAGCGCTTTGTCGAGGAATTTGCGGTCGGTTTTTTCTTCCAGCAACGGTAGCAGGGCGGTAAGCGTAGCGCGAATATCTCCCACCAGCGCGATATCCACTTTGCTGTGTGCCCCGATGCTGCCCGGATTGATATCAATCTGGATGATTTTGGCATCGGTGGGGTAAAACGCCCGATAGGGGAATTGCGTGCCCAGCAAAATCACCGTGTCGGCGTTCATCATAGTGTGATAGCCCGACGAAAAGCCGATCAGCCCGGTCATCCCCACATCATAGGGGTTATCATATTCGACGTGCTCTTTGCCGCGCAGCGCATGGACGATGGGCGCTTTCAGTTTTTCAGCGAAGGCAATTAGCGGCTCATGCGCCCCGGCGCAGCCGCTGCCGCACATCAGCGCGATATTGCTGGAATAACGCAGCACCTGAGCCAGTTTTTTCAGCTCGCTCTCTTCTGGCACCACAACCGGCTGCGGGGCAGGGTACCAGTGCGTGCTCGCGGTTTCCGGCGCGAGTTGTAGCGCGACGTCCCCCGGCAAAACCACCACCGACACGCCGCGGTTCAGCACCGCTTTGCGCATAGCAATTGCCAACACCTGCGGGATTTGCTCCGGATTGGATACCAGCTCGCAATAGTGGCTGCACTCGCGAAACAACTCTTGCGGGTGGGTTTCCTGAAAATAGCCGCTGCCGATTTCGCTCGACGGGATATGCGCGGCGATCGCCAGTACCGGTACGTGGTTGCGGTGGCAGTCAAACAGCCCGTTAATTAAATGGAGATTCCCCGGCCCGCAGGAGCCTGCGCATACTGCCAGTTGCCCGGTAAGCTGGGCTTCCGCGCCCGCCGCGAACGCCGCGACCTCTTCGTGGCGCGTCGGCATCCAGTCGATAGTGCCCATGCGGTTTAAGCTGTCGCTCAGCCCATTTAATGAGTCCCCGGTTACCCCCCAGATACGCGCTACGCCAGCCTGCTCCAGGGTTTTGGCGATATACGCCGCAACGGTCTGTTTCATCGGATCTCCTTTTATGCATTCTGATTTCGCTTAAAGCGTAGTCCATTCGTACAGGCAGACCCGATAACCTCTTATTTTCAGCAGCTCACTGCCGATAAAAATTAAGTGTAAATTATTCTCATCTCACACAAATTATGGGGGTTTTATGGTGGCGAAGGCGTTGGGCGCGGTTAACAGCGCATTGAGTAAAGACGATCTGGGTAAGTTGTTATTACGCCTGAGCGTGGGGGGCCTGATGCTGTTTCACGGCCTGCATAAACTGTTTGGCGGCGTAGAGGGCATCGCCGGCATGCTCACCGCGCGCGGTATTCCGGGGTTTGTCGCCTACGGCGTGCTGCTGGGGGAAGTGGTGGCGCCAGTGCTGATTATCCTCGGCATCCTGACGCGATTGTCTGCGCTGGGGCTGGCATTCACCATGGTGGTGGCCTGGCTGCTGGTGGGGCTGGATAAAACCTTTATGCTCGATAAAGTGGGCGCATGGGCGATTGAAAGCCTGGTCTACTTCTTCGTGGCGGCGCTGGCGGTGGCGTTTCTCGGGGCGGGGCGGTATGCGCTGGGCGGGACGTGGCGGTAAGGAAAAAGGCGCTTTTCAGCGCCTTTTTTAACGTTCTCAAGCCAGCACTAAATCCCCTTGCGGGTGGCACGAGCAGGCCAGCACATAGCCTTCCGCGATTTCCCGCTCGGTGAGCGTCATGGTGCTGTTTACGGTGTACTCGCCGGAAACCACGCGGGTTTTGCAGCAGCCGCACACCCCGGCGCGACAGGCGGCGTTGACTGGCACTTTATTGCTTTCCAGCGCTTCCAGCAGCGTGGTGCCCACCGGGCTGTAGAATTCACGGGCTGGCGTCAGCGTGGTGAATTTCAGGCCGCTGGTGGCCGCTTCAGCGACCGGTGTAAAGAACTTCTCTTTAAAAAACTGGGTCACGCCCAGCGCTTTGACGTTCTCTTCGACCGCGTCCATATATGGCGCAGGGCCGCAGGTCATCACGGTACGCGACGCGATATCCGGCACGGCGGCCAGAATCTCGCGGGTCAGGCGGCCTTCGATAAAGCCCGGCTCGTTGGTGACTTCCGCCACCAGGGTCACCGGGTAGTTTTTCCACTCTTCGGCGAAAATGACGTCTTTCGGTGAACGGACGTTATAAATCACCTGGACGTCCGCCTGCGGGCGGTGTTTCGCCAGCCAGCGGCGCATCGACATAATCGGCGTCACGCCGCAGCCCGCTGCCAGCAGCAGGAAGCGGTCGGTGGTTTTATCTTCGCAAATAAAATCGCCCTGGGCGTCTGACAGCCAGATATAGTCGCCGCGTTTCACTTCGCCGGTCAGCCATTGCGAGCCAACCCCTTCGTCGATGCGGCGGATGGTCAGCGTAATAAACGGGCTGACGCCAGGCGTTGACGAAATCGTATAGGCTCGCAGGGTGTCAGCGCTGTTACGGATACTCACCAGCGCATACTGTCCGGCCTGGTACGAATAATGATCGTGGCAGAACAGCGACAGGGTCCAGACATCCGGCGTTTCCTGTTGGATGTGGTGTACCTGCATCCGCCACGGGCATTGAGAGGTTGGCATCGTCATAGGTTCTCCTTACGCGCTCAGCAGCTGCTGCATATCTTCTTCAACGGTGGTCACGGAACGCAGACCAAACTTCTCGTTAAGCACAGCCAGCAGATCCGGCGTCAGGAAGCCTGGGGCCGTCGGGCCGGTAACGATATTGGTCACGCCCAGCGACAGCAGGGTCAGCAGGATCACAATCGCTTTCTGTTCGAACCAGGAGAGCACCAGCGACAGCGGCAGATCGTTCACGCCGCAGCCGAGTTTTTCCGCCAGGGTCACAGCGAGGATGATGGCAGAGTAAGCATCGTTACACTGACCGGCATCCACCAGACGCGGCAGGCCTTCGATGTTGCCGAAGTCCAGCTTGTTGAAACGGTATTTACCGCACGCCAGCGTCAGGATCAGGCAATCCTGCGGGACGCTGGTCGCGAAATCGGTGAAGTAATTACGTTCGCCGCGCGCGCCGTCGCAGCCGCCAATCAGGAAGATGTGACGCAGTTTTTCGCGGCTCACCAGGTCAATCAGGGAATCGGCAGCGCCCAGCAGGGTTTCACGGCCAAAACCAACGGTGATCAGGTGTTCGATTTCGCTGTAAGTAAAGCCAGGCAGCTGCTGCGCCTGCTCGATGACCGGGCTGAAATCGTCGCCTTCCAGGTGGTTCACGCCCGGCCAACCGACGATGCTGCGGGTCCAGATGCGGTCGTCATAGCTGCCAACGGTCGGGTCGATAATGCAGTTTGAGGTCATCACGATTGGGCCTGGGAAGCGAGCGAATTCGGTTTGCTGGTTCTGCCAGCCGCTGCCGTAGTTGCCGACCAGATGCTTGAATTTACGCAGTTCGGGGTAACCGTGCGCCGGCAGCATTTCGCCATGGGTATAGACGTTCACGCCGGTGCCTTCGGTCTGCTCCAGCAGGTTGTGCAGGTCCAGCAGGTCGTGGCCGGAAATCAGGATGCATTTGCCGGCAACCGGTTTAACGTTAACCTGAGTCGGCGTCGGGTGACCATATTTACCGGTTTCGCCTGCGTCCAGGATGCTCATGACTTTGAAGTTCATCTGGCCGATGCCCATGGAGCATTCCAGGAGCGCGTTCATATCGGAAGGCCAGGTGCCCAGCCACGCCATATACTGGTGGTATTGCGCGTAAATTTCATTGTCGTACTGGCCGAGCACATGGGCGTGCTCCATGTACGCCGCCGCGCCTTTCAGGCCATACAGGCACAGTAAGCGCAGGCCAAGAATGTTTTCGCCGATGTCGGCTTTGTCGCGGTTCGGGGTAAATTCCGCCGCCTGGCGCTGTAAATCGCCCAGATCGGCGCTGACCAGTTGCAGGTCCGCCATCGGGTTGTCAACGGTCGCGTTGGCATCCACTTTCAGGCAGCGCGCTTTCAGCGCTTCGCGTTTTTCAATCGCTTCGCGGGCATAGCCGACGATACGCGGAGAATCGAAGTTGACGTTGGTCAGCGTAGAGAAGAAGGCGCGCGGGGCGAAGTTATCCACTTCATGATCGATAATGCCCAGCTCACGCGCTTTGACTGCCCATGCAGACAGGCCTTGCAGTGCGGCGATCAGTAAGTCTTGCAGGTCGGATGTTTCGGCAGTTTTACCGCACATACCCTGAGCGTATGAGCAGCCGTTGCCGGCAGGAGTACGGATGGTTTGTTCACATTGCACACAAAACATAAATGATACCTTAAAGTTATATTTGATATACATGTTTTAGGTTATGCGTCTGTGAAAGGGGTTAAAAGTGATTTTTACTGCAATTTGACTGGAGATTGATTTAGCGCAATTTTGGCGATACTTATGCATCGCCAAAGCGGCATCAGGCGGCGAATAGTGCCATCAATAACGGCACCAGCAGGCTGAGAATAAAACCGTGCACAATGGCGGCAGGCACCATCTCCAGGCCACCGCTGCGTTGCAGAACGGGGAGAGTGAAATCCATTGAGGTCGCGCCGCATAATCCCAGCGCTGCCGAACGGCTGCGGCGAACCAGACCGGGGATCAGCATAATCGCTATCAGTTCGCGGGCGAGATCGTTAAAGAAGGTGGCGCTGCCAATAACCGGGCCATAGGACTCAGTCATTAAAATACCTGACAGAGAATACCAGCCGAAACCCGACGCCATTGCCAGGCCGGTACGGATCGGCAGGTCGAGAATAAAAGCGTTAATCACGCCGCCTACCAGCGAGCTGCCGACAACCAATACCGCCACAATCATGCCCCGACGATTAAGGACAATTTGCCGCAGCGTCATGCCGTTATTGCGTAACTGGATGCCGATCAGGAATAGCAAGAAAATCAGGGTATATTCGCTGGCTTCGGTGGCATGAATAAGAAATTTCATTCCGGTCAGGCCGAGTGCGAAACCCAGCACCACCACGCCACACAGTTTGAGCGATTCCAGCGCCATGGCGATACGCGAGGGCAGTTTTTCCTGATGATGGTTATGTCGCCAGGGCAGGGATTTATCAAGCCAGAACAGCGCCGCGCAGTTACATAATAAAATCATCACCACACTGACGGCGGAGTAATGGAATATCGCCAGCAGATTGCTGCTCAGATTATCGAGAAAAGCCAGGCTTATCCCCATAAAAAACAGGATCACGTAGACAATCCAGCTCAGCAGGCGGTTAATGGTTTTTAATGCGGCGGTATTTTTGAGGGGAATAAGATAACCGGCGATGAGCGGTAGTAAAATAATCAGTAATCCTGACAACATGGGGAATCGAGGTCCTTGCAGAAAGTGAGCCTCATAACACTACCCAAAGCCAGGAAATGAGTAAAGCAGCAAAAAATAGTGATTTTTATGCAAAAGGCCTGCGTTTTGCAGGCCTTTCCATGATTAGCTGCGTTTTTCCAGCAGCGTCCGGTAGATAAATCCACCGAGGATCCCGCCGATAATCGGCATTACCCAAAACAGCCAGACCTGTTGCAGCGCCCATCCGCCCTGGAAAATAGCAACGGCGAAACTGCGCGCCGGGTTAACCGAGGTATTGGTGACCGGAATGCTAATCAGGTGGATTAACGTCAGGGCCAGGCCGATGGCGATCGGCGCGAAACCGGCCGGGGCGTTTTTATCCGTCGCGCCGTGAATAATCATCAGGAATGCGCAGGTCAAAACAATCTCAATAATGATGGCGGATTGCATAGAATAGCCATCCGGAGAATGTTCGCCATAACCATTAGAGGCAAAACCACTGGCAGCCGCATCAAAACCGGCTTTGCCGCTGGCGATTAAATAAAGCACGCCTGCCGCAACAATACCGCCAATAACCTGCGCGATAATATAACCCACGATATCTTTCGCCGGGAAACGACCGCCCGCCCATAAACCTAATGTTACCGCCGAATTAAAATGACCGCCGGAAATATGGCCTACCGCGTAAGCCATGGTTAATACCGTTAAGCCAAATGCCAGCGCCACGCCGGTAAAACCGATACCCAGCTCCGGGAACGCTGCCGCCAACACGGCGCTACCGCAACCGCCGAATACCAGCCAGAACGTGCCGAAGGCTTCGGCTGCTAATTTTCTCACCATACCCACCTCAGTATTTAATACATTAATATCGCTAATTAGTCGCGATTGATTTATTGTGATTATGCTTTGACGTTATTTCTGACAAAAAGAAATGAAAGCCGTTTATTTTAATTAATTCCCGCGATGAGTTGCCAGATGCATAAATCCTAATTGCTTGATGTAAGACAAGCAGTATTATGCGGCTTTGAGTATTTTCTGAGTAAATTTAAATGGCTTTAACGAGTCGTTAATATATTGCTAATAGATCTCTGTTGCTGGCGATAATTTATCCACTGGGCACGATTCGGTGACATAATCGAAAAGCTGCCGCTATACTGCCAATATATAAAGGACAGGCAGCATTGGGAGAGAATATGTTCCTTGAACGGGTAGAAATTGTCGGGTTTCGCGGCATCAACCGGTTGTCGCTGATGCTGGAACACACCAATGTGCTGATTGGCGAGAATGCCTGGGGTAAATCCAGCCTGCTGGATGCGCTGACGTTGCTACTGGCGCCCGGTGCCGATCTCTACCACTTTACCCGCGACGACTTCTGGTTCCCGCCCGGCGATATTCATGGCCGGGAACATCATTTGCATATCATTCTGACTTTCCGGGAGACCCAGCCGGGCCGCCATAACGGGCGGCGCTATCGTCATCTCGGCGAGGTGTGGGATCGCGGCGACGATGGCTACGCGCGTATCTATTACCGTCTGGAAGGCGAACTGGCCGACGACGGCGCGGTGATGACGCTGCGCAGCTTCCTTAACAGCCGGGGCGAGCCGCTGGAGCTGGATGATATCGATATGCTGGCAGGCCATCTGATTCGCCTGAATCCGGTACTGCGCCTGCGGGATGCACGATTTATGCAGCGTATCCGCACCGGCACCATACCCGGCGCGCCAGAGGTGGAGGTCACCGCGCGCCAGCTCGATTTTCTGGCGCGCGAGCTGGTGGCGCGCCCGCAAAACCTCACCGACGGGCAGATTCGTCAGGGGCTGTCGGCGATGGTGCAACTGCTGGAGCACTATTTCGCCGAGCAGAGCAGCGACCAGGCCCGCCACCGTTTGCTGCGCCGCCGGTCCCATGATGAACAGCGCAGCTGGCGCTATCTGGACGTGATCAACCGGATGATCGACAAGCCTGGCAGCCGCACTCACCGGGTGATCCTGCTGGGGCTGTTTTCCACGCTGCTGCAGGCGAAAGGCACCGTAAAACTCGATCGCGATGCGCGCCCGCTGCTGCTGGTGGAGGATCCGGAAACCCGGCTGCATCCGATTATGCTCTCCGTGGCCTGGCAACTGCTGAATCTGCTGCCGCTGCAAAAAATTACCACCACCAACTCCAGCGAACTGCTGTCGTTGACGCCGATCGAACAAGTCTGCCGTCTGGTGCGCGAATCTGCCCGGGTTTCCGCCTGGCGTCTGGGGCCGGGCGGCCTGAACGCCGAAGACAATCGCCGCATTGCGTTTCATATTCGCTTTAACCGCCCGGCAGCGCTGTTTGCCCGCTGCTGGCTGCTGGTGGAAGGCGAAACCGAAGTCTGGGTGATTAACGAACTGGCGCGTCAGTGCGGCCACCATTTTGATGCCGAAGGGGTGAGGGTGATTGAATTTGCCCAGTCCGGCTTAAAACCGCTGATCAAGTTTGCCCGGCGTATGGGCATTGAATGGCATGTGCTGGTGGATGGCGACGAAGCCGGGAAAAAATATGCCGCCACGGTGCGCAGCATCCTGAATAACGACCGCGATCAGGAGCGCGAGCATTTAACCGCGCTGCCTGCTATGGATATGGAGCATTTTATGTATCGCGAGGGCTTCGCTGACGTGTTTCACCGGGTGGCGCAACTGCCGGATAACATTCCGATGAATATGCGCCGGGTGATTGCGAAAGCTATCCATCGCTCCTCAAAACCGGATTTGGCAATTGAAGTGGCGCTGGAGGCAGGGCGGCGGGGCGTGGACGCCGTACCGCACCTGCTGCGCAAAATGTTTTCCCGCGTGCTGTGGCTGGCGCGGGGCCGTGCTGATTAACGCGCGTGGATATTGGCGTTGATCTGCGCCGCGAGGCTATCCAGCACGTCATAACGGCGACGGTATTCGGCGCGCTTCTTACTGGCGATCTCCTCCATGGGCTTACGGGTAATGGTGTTTGGCAGCATAAAATAGCCTTCATTGTCAGGATCGCCGCCCATTGACAGCCAGAAGCTGTCGTAATCCGCATGCAGTTTGTCTTTTTTCTTTTTGGCGTAGCGCCAACTGCGGTAAATATGGGTGTCATTGCCCACCGCCTGAATCTGCGAGGCGTTTAACAGCGGCGCTAAATGGCAGGCGGTTTCCAGTAACAGGCGTTTCGGGAACAGGCCGTGACAGGCTTTGGTGGCGAGCTGGATGTTCTCATGGGGCACCCCGCTTTTCGCACCCTGCAATCCGCCGATAAACAGCGTCGGTTTCCCGTTGCGCTGGCATAGGGTAAACGTCATTTCTGCCAGCACCGTGTCATTTTCATCACAAAATAGCAGCGTAGACTCGCCCTCTTTATCCAGCATCGACAGCGCTGCGAGCTGGATGCGGTATTGCTCGCCGTTTTTGCCGGTCAACTGCGCCAGGGTAGCGCCATTGTTCGACCAGTGCGACAGCAAAAGCGTTGCGGGTAAAAGCTGTATTAATTGTTTATAGTGAAACCCCAGCGCCGCACGGGCCTGATTCCGGCTGGTATTTACCGACAAATAGGGGCGATGCATCCGGCAAGGCAAACCGGGTTGCGCCTTTAACAGCACCTCCAGATGCGGCTGGCTGGCCAGCGAATTCAGCAGCCGCCAGGTGACGACCGGCGTGGCTAACGAGCGCAGCAGGAATTTCTGACGGTAGCGGCGGTTTTGCCAGGCGCTGCCGGGCATCCACTGGCCTGATACGAGCATTTTGAACAGCTGCCAGCCGTTGCGGGGGGCATGATGGGTGAAATCAGTGGTATCGAAAAAAGTGGACATGGCAGTAGCTCGAAAGTTGAACGAGCCTGTATTTGAACAGAGCGATATTCAATGAAAATTCAATAAGCTCGGGCGTAGCAGGGTAGAATCATGGTTGTTGAGGGTGCGTTTAGATAAACGCAATGGACAGATTACTTAAGAGACCCGGGATTTATGCGTTTTAAGGGAAAAGTCAAAAAGCGTTATCTGGTGTTGGCGGTGGTGGTGCTGATTGCTGCGTTATGGGCATGGAAAACGCTCACTGCGCCGCAGCCGCAGTACCAGACCCTGATTGTACGCAAAGGCGATCTGGAACAAACTGTGCTGGCGACTGGCAAACTCGACGCGCTGAAAAAGGTCGATGTGGGGGCGCAGGTCAGCGGTCAGCTGAAAACCCTGTCGGTAGAAATTGGCGATAAAGTCAAAAAAGATCAGCTTTTGGGGGTAATCGACCCCGAACAGGCCGAAAACCAGATAAAAGAGGTGGAAGCGACGCTACAGGAGCTGCGCGCCCAGCGCCAGCAGGCGATGGCGGAGATGCAGCTGGCCAAAGTGACTCTAAGCCGCCAACAGGCGCTGGCCAGGACTCAGGCCGTTTCACGCCAGGATTTGGATACCGCGGCGACAGAGCTGACCGTTAAGCAGGCGCAGATCGGCACCATCGACGCGCAAATCAAGCGTAACCAGGCGTCACTCGACACCGCCAAAACCAACCTCGATTTTACCCGCATTATCGCCCCGATGGCCGGGGAAGTGACGCAAATTACCACGCTACAGGGCCAGACGGTGATCGCCGCCCAACAGGCGCCCAATATTTTGACGCTTGCCGATCTCAGCACCATGCTGGTGAAGGCCCAGGTGTCGGAGGCGGACATTATCCACCTGCGACCGGGGCTGAAAGCGTGGTTTACCGTGCTGGGCGATCCGTTAACCCGCTATGAAGGCGTGTTGAAAGATATTCTGCCGACGCCGGAAAAAGTGAACGACGCGATTTTCTACTACGCCCGTTTTGAAGTGCCGAACCCGCAAAGCGTGCTGCGGCTGGATATGACCGCGCAGGTGCACATCCAGCTCAGCGGGATGAAAAACGTGCTCACCATTCCGCTGTCGGCGCTGGGCGACCCCATCGGCGATAACCGTTACCACATCACCATTATGCGTAACGGCGAAACCCGCGAGCGCGAAGTGATCATTGGCGCGCGCAACGATACCCAGGTGCAAATTATTAAGGGCCTGGAAGAGGGCGAGGAAGTCGTCACCGGTAAAACCACGCCCGGAGCGGCGCAATGACGGCACTGCTTGAACTGACCGATATCCGCCGCCAGTATCTCTCCGGCGGCGAACCGGTAGAGGTGCTAAAAGGCGTGACGCTGAGCATCAATGCCGGGGAAATGGTGGCGATTGTCGGCGCCTCCGGTTCGGGCAAATCCACCCTGATGAACATCCTCGGCTGTCTCGATAAGCCCACCTCCGGCAGCTATAAAGTGGCGGGCGTTGATGTTTCAACGCTCAACGGCGACGAGCTGGCGCAGCTTCGACGCGAGCATTTCGGTTTTATCTTCCAGCGTTATCACTTGCTGTCGCACTTAACGGCGGCGCAGAACGTCGAGATCCCGGCGATCTACGCCGGCGCGGGCCGTAAAGCCCGCCAGCAGCGCGCCCGGGAACTGCTGGAACGGCTGGGGCTGGCAGCGCGGGTGGATTATTCGCCGTCACAGCTTTCCGGCGGCCAGCAGCAGCGCGTGAGTATTGCCAGGGCGCTGATGAACGGCGGCCAGGTGATCCTGGCCGATGAGCCCACCGGGGCGCTGGACAGCCACTCTGGTGAAGAGGTCATCGCCACCCTGAAACAGCTGCGCGATCGCGGCCATACGGTCATTATCGTCACCCACGATCCGACGGTTGCCGCCCAGGCGGAGCGGGTGATCGAGATCCGCGACGGGGAAATTATCAGCAACCCACCCGCCGTCACCGGACGGTCGGCAGCGAAGATTGAACGCACGCCAAGGGAAGGCGGCTGGCAGCAGTTTACCAGCGGCTTTCGCGAAGCGTTCACCATGGCGTGGCTGGCGATGGCCGCCAATAAAATGCGCACCCTGCTGACCATGCTGGGGATTATCATCGGCATCGCGTCGGTGGTCTCTATCGTGGTGGTCGGCGATGCGGCGAAACAGCTGGTGCTGGAGGATATTCGCTCCATCGGCACCAACACTATCGATATATATCCCGGCACCGATTTCGGCGATGACGACCCGCAATACCAACAGGCGTTGAAATACGATGACCTGGTGGCGATCCAGAAGCAGCCCTGGGTCAGTTCAGCGACGCCCGCGCTGTCGAGCAATCTGCGGGTGCGCTACGCCAATAAAGACGTGGCGGCCAGCGCCAACGGCGTTAGCGAGCAGTATTTTAACGTCTACGGGATGACCTTCAGCGAAGGGAGCACCTTCAATCAGGCGCAACATCAGGGCCGTGCCCAGGTGGTGGTGATTGATGAAAACACCCGCCGCCAGCTGTTCCCGGATAAGCGCAACGTGGTGGGTGAAGTGATTCTGGTGGGCAATATGCCCGCGACGATTATCGGCGTGGCCCAGGAGAAGCAGTCGATGTTCGGCAGCAGTAAAATTCTCCGCGTCTGGCTGCCTTACTCCACCATGTCCGGCAGAGTGATGGGCCAGTCCTGGCTGAACTCCATCACCGTACGCGTAAAAGAGGGCTACAACAGCCAGGAGGCCGAGCAGCAATTGACGCGCTTAATGGCGCTGCGCCACGGTAAGAAAGATTTCTTCACCTGGAATATGGACGGCTTCCTGCAAACGGCGGAGCGAACCACTCGCACGCTTCAGCTGTTTTTAACCCTGGTGGCGGTGATTTCGCTGGTGGTCGGCGGCATCGGCGTCATGAATATTATGCTGGTTTCTGTGACCGAGCGGACGCGGGAGATTGGCATCCGTATGGCGGTGGGCGCGCGCGCCAGCGATGTGCTCCAGCAGTTTCTTATTGAAGCGGTGCTGGTCTGTCTGGTCGGCGGCGCGCTGGGCATTGGGCTATCCTTACTTATCGCCTTTACCCTCCAGGTGTTCCTGCCCGGCTGGCAGATTGGCTTCTCGGGGCTGGCGCTCATCACAGCGTTTGTCTGCTCTACCGCGACGGGTGTGCTGTTCGGCTGGTTGCCTGCGCGCAATGCCGCGCGGTTAAATCCGGTGGATGCGCTGGCGCGCGAGTAAGGCCTGAAAAGTAAAATGCCAGCGCGGAGGCTGGCATTTTAGGTGTGGGATGTACACAATAAAACAGACGCGTTAAGCGACTGCCGTCTCTGCTTCCAGAGGAACGATGAGGCTGGCATGATTGCCTTTGGGCCCCTGATGTACATCAAACCTGACAATTTGTCCGGCTTTGAGCGTACGGTAACCATCCATCTGGATGGTGGAATAATGGGCGAATATGTCTTCGCCGCCGCCTTCAGGGCAGATAAAACCGAACCCTTTGGCATTATTGAACCACTTAACAGTACCCGTCTCCATGCTTCGACATCCTTCATGAATCTTATAAGTAAGATGGAATGAACCGGTGGGTGAGGGTGCGCTGTTCAAAACCTCGCCAACTCACGCCTGTACAATTTAGAGAAATCAGGCAACGCGTCAAGCGTCTGACGGGGTGAAATGGACAAGAATCAGTCAAAATTTTGAAGCAGTTAACGCTATTGCCATTAATGTGACAATGTTCGCGGATAGCAACGATAGATGATAGTTATCTGTAAGTTAAGGTAGATTCAAATGGCGTATAACTGGATGAGCAGCGGGCTGACAGCCTGCTTACTGTTTAGTTAACCAGTGATGAAAGTGGGCAATGGGTAAGACGAACGATTGGTTGGATTTTGAACGACTGGCGGAAAATAAGCTCGACGAGGGGCTAAAACCGCCATCTATGTATAAAGTTATGTTAATGAACGATGATTACACGCCGATGGAATTTGTTATTGACGTGCTACAAAAGTTCTTTTCTTATGATGTAGAGCGTGCAACACAATTGATGCTGACGGTTCACTATCAAGGGAAAGCCATCTGCGGCATTTTCACCGCAGAAGTCGCTGAGACCAAAGTGGCGATGGTGAATCAATATGCCAGGAAGCACGAGCATCCGTTGCTGTGTACGCAGGAACTAGCCTGAACGGCGAATTATATTGAGGGGGGTGCCTATGCTCAACCAGGAACTGGAACTCAGTTTAAACATGGCTTTCGCCAGAGCGCGCGAGCACCGACATGAGTTTATGACTGTCGAGCATCTGTTACTGGCTTTGCTCAGTAACCCATCAGCCCGCGAAGCGCTGGAAGCGTGTTCAGTGGATCTGGTGGCGCTGCGACAGGAACTTGAAGCCTTCATCGAACAAACCACGCCCGTCCTCCCGGCGAGCGAAGAGGAGCGCGACACCCAGCCGACGTTGAGTTTTCAACGCGTACTGCAACGCGCCGTATTCCATGTACAGTCGTCAGGCCGTAGCGAAGTGACAGGCGCTAACGTGCTGGTAGCGATTTTCAGCGAGCAGGAATCCCAGGCCGCCTATCTGCTGCGTAAACATGAAGTCAGCCGTCTCGACGTGGTCAACTTCATTTCTCACGGCACGCGCAAAGATGAGCCGCATCAGTCCAGCGGTTCAGAAAATCCAGTTAACGAAGAGCAAGCAGGCGGGGAGGAGCGTATGGAAAACTTCACCACCAATCTCAACCAGCTTGCGCGCGTCGGCGGCATTGACCCGCTGATTGGCCGTGATAAGGAGCTGGAGCGGGCGATCCAGGTGCTGTGCCGCCGGCGGAAAAACAACCCGCTGCTGGTGGGCGAATCCGGGGTCGGTAAAACCGCCATTGCCGAAGGCCTTGCCTGGCGTATCGTGCAGGGTGACGTGCCGGAAATCATGGCGGACTGCAATATCTATTCGCTGGATATCGGCTCGCTGCTGGCGGGCACCAAGTACCGCGGCGATTTTGAAAAACGCTTTAAAGCCCTGCTGAAACAGCTGGAGCAGGATACCAACAGCATCCTGTTTATTGATGAGATCCACACCATTATCGGTGCGGGCGCGGCGTCTGGCGGGCAGGTTGATGCCGCTAACCTGATCAAACCGCTGCTCTCCAGCGGCAAGATCCGCGTGATCGGCTCTACCACCTATCAGGAATTCAGTAATATTTTCGAAAAAGACCGCGCCCTGGCGCGTCGCTTCCAGAAAATCGATATTACTGAGCCGTCGGTGGAAGAAACGGTGCAGATCATCAATGGCCTGAAGCCGAAATACGAAACGCATCACGATGTACGTTATACCGCCAAAGCGGTGCGCGCCGCCGTGGAGCTGTCGGTCAAATATATCAATGACCGCCATCTGCCGGATAAAGCCATCGACGTCATCGACGAAGCGGGCGCCCGTGCGCGTTTGATGCCGGTGAGTAAGCGTAAGAAAACCGTCAACGTGGCGGATATTGAATCGGTGGTGGCGCGTATTGCCCGTATCCCGGAGAAAAGCGTCTCGGCCAGCGATCGCGATACCCTGAAGAGCCTGGGCGACCGGCTGAAAATGCTGGTGTTCGGCCAGGATAACGCTATCGAGGCGTTAACCGAAGCCATCAAGATGAGCCGCGCCGGTCTGGGTCACGACCATAAACCGGTGGGTTCCTTCCTGTTCGCCGGGCCGACCGGGGTTGGGAAAACCGAAGTCACCGTCCAGCTGGCAAAATCGCTGGGTATTGAACTGCTGCGCTTTGATATGTCCGAGTATATGGAACGTCATACCGTCAGCCGTTTAATCGGCGCGCCTCCGGGCTACGTCGGGTTCGATCAGGGCGGGCTGCTGACCGATGCCGTTATCAAGCATCCTCATGCGGTGCTGCTGCTTGATGAGATCGAAAAAGCGCACCCGGACGTGTTCAACCTGCTGCTGCAGGTGATGGACAACGGTACGCTGACCGACAACAACGGGCGTAAAGCGGATTTCCGCAACGTGATCCTGGTGATGACCACCAACGCCGGCGTGCGTGAGACCGAGCGTAAAACCATTGGCCTGATCCATCAGGACAACAGCACCGACGCGATGGAAGAGATCAAGAAGGTGTTTACGCCGGAATTCCGTAACCGTCTGGATAACATCATTTGGTTCAACCATCTCAGCACCGAGGTTATTCATCAGGTGGTCGACAAGTTTATCGTTGAACTCCAGGTGCAGCTGGACCAGAAAGGCGTTTCACTGGAAGTTAGCCAGGAATCGCGCGACTGGCTGGCAGAGAAGGGTTACGACCGGGCGATGGGCGCGCGTCCGATGGCGCGTGTTATCCAGGATAACCTGAAAAAACCATTGGCTAACGAACTGCTGTTCGGTTCGCTGGTGGATGGCGGCCAGGTAACCGTGGCGCTGGATAAAGAGAAGGGCGAACTGACCTATCACTTCCAGAGCGCGCAAAAGCACAAGCCGGAAGCGGCGCACTAAGCATAACGCGATAAAATAAAAGGCCGGGTAATTCACCCGGCCTTTTTGTATTCAAAGCGCCGCCAGCCAGCAGCGCCGATTCGATTAATGCTTAGCGACTACGGAAGACAATGCGGCCTTTGCTCAGGTCGTACGGGGTCAGTTCAACAGTCACTTTGTCGCCCGTCAGAATGCGGATGTAGTTTTTGCGCATTTTACCGGAAATATGAGCAGTAACCACGTGACCGTTTTCCAACTCAACGCGGAACATGGTATTAGGCAACGTTTCCAGAACGGTACCCTGCATTTCAATATTGTCTTCTTTGGCCATCTAATCCTCTGGGGTATCACTACCAATGTTTTGAACCGGCAAGATAATGCCCAAGTTCACCAAATATGTAAAGATTTTGCGGTTGATAAACCGGCAAAGTTGATTCTGCGCATGACCCGACGACACGGCATCAACCGCATCCAGAACGCAAACGTAAAGGGGGAGTAAAGCCTAAACTGTGGATCCTAAACGGCGGCGGGTAATGTGAAGAGTTTTCTCTGCGGGCAAGAGTATAGCACTCTCCCATAAAATATGCGGAAAACATTATTTATTGCCCGTATCAAACAGCACTTTAGGCACCCAGCAGTGCGATGGCAGCGGCTGAGGTTTCAGCAGGCTGAGATAATTCAGGTAATCGCGCCGGGCAATCTCCACCGCGCCCAGCGACGCGGTATGGTTATTCAATACCTGGCAATCAATCAGCTTGCCGCCCTGGCGAATAAAATAATCGCAGAAGACCAGCAGCGCGGTTTTAGAGGCATTCTCGCGGCGGCTGTACATCGACTCGCCGCAGAACAGCGCGCCCTGCGCCACGCCGTACATGCCGCCAACCAGCTGATCCTGATGCCACACTTCAATCGAATGCGCATGGCCGAGTTCGTGCAGCCGTACATAAGCGGTCAGCACCTCCGGCGTGATCCAGGTGCCTTCAATGCGATCGCTGGCGCAGGCGTCGATCACTTCCCCGAAAGCATGATTAAGCGTTACCCGGTAGGGCGAACGGTTGTGAAAGCGCCGCATGCTGCGGCTAAGGTGAAACTGGTCGGGGAACAGCACGGCACGCGGATCGGGCGACCACCACAGAATCGGGTCGCCCGGCGAAAACCACGGGAAAATGCCGCGCTGATAAGCCATTAACAGACGCGCAGGGCTGAGATCGCCTCCAAGGGCCAGCAGGCCATTCGGCTCCCGCAATGCACCTTCCGGCGACGGGAAGGTGATTGACTCACGAGAAAGCTGAACCAGACGCATCTTACCAGGCTCCACCGCAGGACGTTATCGTTCAATCATAGACTACGGAGGATTGGCGAAACTGGTAATATCGACCCTGTTTCGCCATCAATTCGTCATGATTTCCACTTTCAATAATTTGGCCATTATCCATCACCACGATTTGGTTGAAATCAGCCAAACCGCGCAGACGATGGGTGATCATTAATACGGTTTTATTGGCCGTCACCTTATCCAGCAGGGCTAAAATTTGCTGTTCGGTTTCGGCGTCCAGCCCTTCCGTTGGTTCGTCCAGCAGCATCATTGGCGCATCGTGAAGCAGGGCGCGGGCAATCGCCAGACGGCGCAGCTCGCCGCCGGATAGCTGGCGGCCACCTTCGCCCAACCAGCTGTTTAAGCCGCTCTCTTCCAGCAACTTATCAAGACCTACCTGGCGCAGTGTATCGGCAAGCTTTACATCGCTGGCCTGAGGCGCGGCAAGCAGCAGGTTATCGCGCAGGGTGGCGCTAAACAGATGCACGCGCTGCGGCACCACGCTCATACTGGCGCGCAACGCCTCTTCGCTGTACTGCGTCAGCGGGCGGCCCGCGAGCGTAATTTCGCCCGACTGCGGGTCCCAGGCGCGGGTAAGCAACTGCAACAGCGTCGATTTGCCGCAGCCGGTACGGCCCAGCAGCGCTACGCGCTCTCCGGCGTTGAGGGTCAATGACACCTGATTCAGCGCCGGTTGCGCCTGCCGGGAGTAACGGAAGCTGACGTTATTAAAGGTCACCGCCGTTTGTGTCGGAGCGGTGGTCGCCGCATCCGTAAAGACGACGTCGGGCTGCTGTTCGGTTAAATCAGTTACGCGCCGGGCGCTGGCGATCACCTGGCCTAAATGCTGGAATGCGCCCGTCACCGGCGCGAGTGCTTCAAACGCCGCCAGCGCGCAGAACACGAACAGCGCAATCAGCGCGCCGGGCTGGGTATTGCCGCCCACGCCGCCCGCCGCCATCCACAGCATCAGCACCACAGCTATGCCGCTTATCAGCATCATCACGCCCTGGGACAGCGCCGTTAGCCCCGCCTGGCGGCGTTGAGCTTCCTGCCACTCGCTTTCGGTGGCGTCCAGCGTCTCGCGATAGCGATCGGCGGCGTTAAAAATGGTCAACTCAGCATGGCCGATCAGCCATGCCGTCAGCTGCTGTCGATACTGCGCGCGCAGCGTGGTGAGCGCTTCACCGGTGCCCTTACCGGCGCGATAGAACAGCGGAGGCAGCAGCAGCACCGTCAGGAACATAATCCCGCCGAGCGTCAGCGCCAGCGTCACGTCCAGCACGGACAACCCAACGGCCACCACCAGGATCACCACCAGCGCGCCCACCAGCGGGGAAATAACCCGCAGGTAGAGATGGTCGAGCGTATCTACATCCGCGACCAGACGGTTCAGCAGTTCGCCCTGGCGAAAACGGGCAATGCCGGAAGGGGAGAGCGGCAGCACTTTGGTAAAGGTGTAAACCCGCAGATGAGCCAATACCCGGAAAGTGGCGTCGTGGCTGACCAGACGTTCAAAGTAGCGGCCTGCGGTACGGGTGATCGCCGCGCCGCGCACGCCAGCGGCGGGCAGCATATAGTTAAAACTATACACCCCAGCCACGCCGACCACGGCGGAGGCGGATAAAAACCAGCCCGACAGCGTCAGCAGGCCGATACTGGCAAGCAGGGTGATAATCGCCAGCACCACGCCGAGACTGAGCATCCATTTGTGTCGCTTATACAGCGCCAGGTAGGGAAGTAACGCGCGCATTTAAATCTCCTCCTGACGATGGGCGAGTAGCGCCGCAAAGTGGCTGTTTCCACTGGCGAGCGCGGCAAAACGCCCCTGTTCCACAATGTGGCCGTTACGCATGACCCAAATCTCATCCCACTCGCTGATGTAATCGAGCTGATGGGTCACCAGCAAAGTGCTCTGGTGGCGCGAAGCCGCATTCAGCGCCTGCATCACTTTCATTTCGCTGTGAGCGTCAAGGCTGGCGGCGGGTTCATCCAGCATCAGCAGTTTGCACGGCGTCAGCAGCGCGCGCGCCACGGCGACGCGCTGGGCCTGGCCCACGGACAGCCCTGCGCCCTGGTCGCCAATCGGCGTGTCGATGCCCTGAGGCAACTGGCTGATAAACTCGGTTACCGAGGCGTTTTCCAGCGCGCTTTGCAGCGCCTGCTCGCTGGCATCCGGAGCGGAAAGCAGCACGTTATCGCGCAGCGTTGCGGCGGGCAATTGCGGGTTCTGCCCCACCCAGCTTAAAACCTCGCGCCAGGCCTGCGGATCGAGATCGCGCAGCTCAATATCATTCACCGTCAGCGACCCCTCATAGGGCAAAAACCCTGATAGCACATTCAGTAATGAGCTTTTACCCGCGCCGCTCTGGCCGACGATGGCAACCCGTTTGCCCGCGTCGAGGGTAAAGTTAAGCGGGCCAGCCAGCGCGCTGCCCTCCGGCGAAAGCACGATAAGGTGATGGGCGCGCAGCGTAATCGGATCGCTATTGCCGAGTTTGAAGGTGCCGCGCGTCGGGCTTTGCAGCGGCGCCTCAAGGAAGGTTTTCAGGCTGTCCGCCGCGCCTACCGCCTGGGCTTTGGCATGGTAGAACGTGCCCAGATCGCGTAGCGGCTGGAAAAATTCCGGTGCGAGGATCAGCGTTAAGAAGCCTGCGAACAGCGTGACGCCGACGCCGTAGTGGCCGAAATTCAGTTCGCCAAGATAGGAGAAGCCGAAGTAAACCGCGACCAGCGCAATGGATAAAGAGGTAAAGAATTCCAGCACGCCAGAGGATAAAAAGGCCAGCCGCAGCACTTCCATGGTACGACGGCGGAAGTCCACTGACGCCTCGCGAATATTTTCGGTTTCCGCTGCGCCGCGGTTAAACAGCCGTAGCGTTTCCAGGCCGCGCAGGCGATCGAGGAAGTTACCGCTCAGACGCGCCAGCGCGGCGAAGTTGCGGCGGTTAGCGTCGGCGGCACCCATACCGACCATCGCCATAAACATCGGGATCAGCGGCGCGGCGCCCAATAAAATCAGCGCGGCGGCCCAGTTCACCGGGAAAATCACCAGCACGATCAGCAGCGGAACCGCCGCCGCCAGTGCCATCTGCGGCAGATAGCGGGCGTAGTAATCATGCATATCGTCAATTTGTTCGAGAATTAATGTCGCCCAGCTGCCGGCGGGTTTGCCGCTGATCCAGGCCGGGCCTGCCTGCTGAAGACGATCCAGCACCAGACGGCGCACTTCCCGACGAATATGCACCCCGGCGCGAAAGCCCACTTTTTCGCGGATCCACACCAGCCAGGCGCGCAGAATAAAGATCAGCACCAGCAGGGCGAACGGCAGCAGCAACGCCTCTCGCGGGATGTTTTCCATGATCATATGGTTGAGGATGCGGGCCAGGATCCAGGCCTGGGCGATAATCAACAGCCCGGTCACGACGCCCAGCAGACGCGAAAGATTCAGCCAGCGACGGGAAATTACACTTTGCTGTTTTAACCAGCGGGTCAGTTCTTGTTGGCGGGATTTATTCATCGAGTTGTAAGCAGGCGAAAGTCCAGTGAACTAAGGGTATGAAAGCGCGCAGCCATGTTACAACGACAAAAAAAGAAAGGCGACTTATTCAGTCGCCTTATTTAACTTGCAGAATTATTTATTGTTTTCCGCCAGTCCGTCCAGGTAGCGTTCGGCATCCAGCGCCGCCATACAGCCGGTTCCGGCGGAGGTGATTGCCTGGCGATAGATGTGGTCCATCACATCGCCAGCCGCGAATACGCCCGGTACGCTGGTCTGGGTCGCGTTGCCGTGGATACCCGACTGCACTTTAATGTAGCCGTTTTCCAGTTCCAGTTGGCCTTCAAAAATCCCGGTGTTCGGGCTGTGGCCGATAGCAACAAACAACCCGGCGACGTCGATAGATTCCACGTTATCGGTATTCAGGGTGTCGCGCAGACGCACGCCGCTGACCCCCATCTGATCGCCGGTCACCTCTTCCAGGGTGCGGTTGGTGTGCAGCACGATGTTGCCGCTGGCGACTTTATCCATCAGGCGTTTAATTAAAATTTTCTCCGCGCGGAAGCTATCGCGGCGGTGGATCAGGTGAACTTCTGAGGCGATATTCGCCAGATACAGCGCTTCTTCCACCGCCGTGTTGCCGCCGCCGATGACAGCGACTTTCTGGTTGCGGTAGAAGAACCCGTCACAGGTAGCGCAGGCGGAAACGCCGCGGCCTTTATACGCCTCTTCAGACGGTAGGCCTAAATAGCGCGCTGATGCGCCGGTGGCGATGATCAGCGCATCGCAGGTGTATTCGCCGTTATCGCCGAACAGACGGAACGGTTTGTTCTGCACATCAACTTTATTAATGTGATCGAACAGAATTTCGGTTTCGAATTTGGCGGCATGCTCGTGCATGCGTTCCATGAGCGCAGGGCCGGTCAGGTCGTGCGGGTCGCCAGGCCAGTTTTCCACTTCGGTAGTGGTGGTAAGCTGACCGCCTTTTTCCATACCGGTGATCAGTACCGGATTCAGATTCGCGCGCGCGGCGTAGACGGCAGCGGTATACCCCGCAGGGCCGGAGCCGAGAATTAGCAGCTTACTGTGTTTCACTGTGCCCATGAGGTCCTCATTGTAGTTGGCAAACAATGGGCAGGATTGTAGGGAATTTACCGGGCTAATAAAAGAGTGCAGCGATTTTGTTAACGATATGTGTAATAGCTTAAAGCAATCTTATGTATCGGCTTTACACCGCAGAGTATTAGGGATGTGAATGAAATCCGGCCGGAGATAAGGTGATAAAATGAGGAATAATCGCCACCCGTAATCAATATCTGGCACGTTCTACTAAAAATCGATGTTTTGCTTTGACAATCCCCTGCGCATTTGCGAAAACATTCGAGGAAGAAAAAAAGCATTTGCGCGGGTAGACCCTTTTTACCTTCTTCAGCTTATGTATTTTTACCGGGCAATTGAAATCTACGCATGGTGTGGACAGACGCCATGCGTGATGTCGATAGCTGCCTGAGGGCAACGGGCTTCTCAATATAAGACCCTGGACAATGATGTTGAATGGGTAGTGGCAGGTGTAGGGAAGGAACAGAGAGAGACAATAATAATGGTAGATAGCAAGAAGCGCCCAGGCAAAGATCTCGACCGCATCGATCGTAACATTCTTAATGAGCTGCAAAAGGATGGGCGTATTTCCAACGTCGAGCTTTCTAAAAGAGTGGGACTTTCACCGACGCCTTGCCTTGAGCGCGTGCGCCGACTGGAACGACAGGGTTTTATTCAGGGTTATACCGCTCTGCTGAACCCACACTATTTAGACGCATCACTGCTGGTTTTCGTTGAGATTACTCTGAATCGTGGCGCGCCGGATGTGTTTGAACAATTTAACGCCGCTGTGCAAAAACTTGAAGAAATTCAAGAGTGTCATCTGGTATCAGGCGATTTCGACTACCTGTTGAAAACGCGTGTGCCGGATATGTCTGCGTACCGTAAATTGCTCGGTGAAACCTTGCTGCGTCTGCCGGGTGTGAACGACACCCGTACCTATGTGGTAATGGAAGAAGTGAAACAGAGCAATCGTCTGGTTATTAAGACTCGCTAATGCGGAACAGGTGCAAAGTCGCTGTAGTTTGATTACACTCCTGTTAATCCATACAGCAGCAGTGCCGGGGCGACCCGGCGCTGCTGTCCGTTTTAGCTCGAAGAACCTGGAGAGCCTTTCTTGAGCCAGGAATACACTGAAGACAAAGATGTTACTCTGACAAAGCTGGATAGCGGTCGTCGACTCCTGGAAGCTTTGCTGATTCTGGTTGCCCTTTTTGCCGTCTGGTTGATGGCGGCGTTGCTCAGTTTTAATCCCTCCGATCCCAGCTGGTCACAAACGGCCTGGCATGAGCCTATCCATAACTTAGGCGGCGCGCCCGGCGCGTGGCTGGCTGATACCCTGTTCTTCATTTTCGGCATCATGGCCTATACGCTGCCCGTGATGATGATCGGCGGCTGCTGGTTCGCCTGGCGACATCGCGCTAATGAAGATTACATCGATTATTTCGCCGTCGCGCTGCGCCTGATTGGCGTGCTGGCGTTGATCCTCACCTCCTGCGGGCTGGCGGCTATCAACGCCGATGATATCTGGTATTTCGCCTCTGGCGGGGTGTTGGGTAGCTTATTAAGCACCGCCATGATGCCGCTGTTGAACAGCAGCGGCGGAACCATCGCGCTGCTGTGCGTCTGGGCCGCCGGGCTGACGCTGTTTACCGGCTGGTCCTGGGTCGGCATCGCCGAAAAAATCGGTAGCGTGGTGTTAAGCGTTTTAACCTTCGCCACCAACCGCACCCGCCGCGATAATACCTGGCAGGATGATGACGAATACGAAGACGATGAGTATGAAGACGATGAAGATGACGTCGTCGCCAAAGACTCTCGTCGCGCGCGCATCCTGCGCGGCGCACTGGCGCGCCGTAAACGCCTGGCCGAAAAGTTCGCTAATCCGGTGGGACGCAAAACTGACGAGGCGCTGTTCTCCGGCAAGCGCATGGATGAACCCGACGATATCCATTACCGCGCGGGCGGCGTTGAACTCGATCCGGATGATGTGCTGTTCTCCGGACAAACAGCGTTAGCGGCGGAAGAGGAAAACGATCCGTTATTAAGCGGTTATTCCGTGGTGCCGACGGCAGTTCCGGCAGCCGTTCAGCCCGTCGCCCCAGCCGCGGCGATCACGCCACAGCCGGTTCAGTATACCGCCGCGCCGCAACCGCAGGAGCCGGTAGTGGAATGGCAACCTGTGCCGACGACCCAAACGCCAGAAGCGACTATTGCGCCTGCGCCTGAGCATTATGACCATGTGCCGGTAACGCCACCGGTGGATATGCATGCCCAGGCGGCATATCAACCTTATTCTGAACCGCAGAATCCTCATTACCCGCCAACGCAGCCATGGGTCGACGAAGAGGCTTATGCAGCGCCGGCTCATGCGGAAATACCTGCCGTCGAGCCAGAACCTGCCGCGCCGGAATTGAAGCAAACCCGTCCGCCGCTTTACTACTTTGAAGAGGTGGAAGAGAAGCGCGCCCGGGAGCGTGAGCAACTGGCGGCATGGTATCAACCGATTCCTGAGCCCGCTCAACCGGCTTACGAGCCGAAACCGGCTGTTGCTCCGGCCATGCCGACGGACAACATCGCACCGCCCGATGTGACCCCCGCTGCTTCACAGGTTCAGGCGGCAGCGCAAGCGGCAACCGCCGCCGCGGCCTTTGCGCCGGTATTCAGCATTGCCAGCGATGCGCCGCGCGCCCAGGTAAAAGAGGGCATTGGCCCGCAATTGCCGCGCCCGAATCGTGTTCGCGTTCCCACACGCCGCGAACTGGCTTCTTATGGTATCAAGCTGCCTTCTCAACGTATGGCGGAGCAGCAGGCGCGACACGCGCAACAGCCGCTTAGCGAAGATGAAGCGGACGCCCGGCAGCAGGATGAACTGGCTCGCCAGTTTATGGCGCAACAGCAGCAACGCTATCAGGATGACGACAGCCTGCCGCAGGGCATGGACGAGGCTGACGATGCAGATGAAGAACAAGCAGAATTGTCGCGTCAGTTTGCCGCACAACAGCAGCAGCGCTACGCGGGGGAGCAACCCTCTGGCGCGATGCCGTTCTCGCTGGATGACTTCTCGCCGATTAAAGCGCTGGTAGATGATGGCCCAAGCGAGCCGTTGTTTATGCCGAGCCCGGTGGTGGATGAGCCTCAGCCGGTTCAGGTTCCACCGCAGCAGTCGTATCAGCAGCCTCCCGCTTACGCTGCCCCGGCGCAGCCGCAACAGCCCATACAGCCGCAACATCCGGCTTACGCTGCCCCGGCTCAGCCGCAGCAGCCCATGCAGCAGCAACATCCGGCTTACGCCGCACCGGCGCAGCCTGTTGAGCCGCCGCGTGAAAGCCTGATCCACCCGTTACTCATGCGTAACGGCGATAGCCGCCCGCTGCAAAAACCGTCCACGCCGCTGCCGTCGCTGGATCTGTTGACACCGCCGCCTGCGGAAGTGGAACCGGTAGATACCTTTGCTTTGGAGCAAATGGCGCGCCTGGTTGAAGCGCGTCTGGCGGACTTCCGTATCAAAGCCGACGTGGTGAACTATTCACCCGGCCCGGTGATCACCCGCTTCGAGCTGAACCTTGCTCCTGGCGTAAAAGCCGCGCGGATCTCTAACCTGTCCCGCGACCTGGCGCGTTCGCTTTCCACTGTTGCGGTGCGCGTTGTGGAGGTCATCCCCGGTAAGCCTTATGTGGGCCTCGAATTGCCGAACAAAAAACGCCAGACGGTTTACCTGCGCGAAGTGCTGGATAACGCCAAATTCCGCGACAACCCGTCGCCGTTAAGCGTGGTGTTGGGTAAAGATATCGCGGGCGACGCCGTGGTAGCCGACCTGGCGAAAATGCCGCACCTGCTGGTGGCAGGGACCACCGGCTCCGGTAAGTCTGTGGGGGTCAACGCCATGATCCTCAGCATGCTGTATAAAGCCACGCCGGAAGAAGTGCGCTTTATCATGATCGACCCGAAAATGCTGGAACTCTCCGTGTATGAGGGGATCCCGCATCTGTTGACCGAAGTGGTTACCGATATGAAAGACGCCGCCAACGCATTGCGCTGGAGCGTCAACGAGATGGAACGCCGCTACAAGCTGATGTCGGCTCTGGGCGTGCGTAATCTTGCCGGTTATAACGAGAAGATCCTCGAAGCTGAACGTATGGGCCGCCCAATCCCAGATCCGTACTGGAAGCCGGGCGACAGCATGGACGCCACCCATCCGGTACTGGAAAAACTGCCATATATCGTAGTGCTGGTGGATGAATTTGCCGACCTGATGATGACGGTAGGTAAAAAAGTCGAAGAGCTGATTGCCCGCCTGGCGCAAAAAGCCCGTGCGGCAGGGATCCACCTGGTGCTGGCGACCCAGCGTCCGTCGGTGGATGTGATTACCGGCCTGATTAAGGCCAACATCCCGACGCGCATCGCCTTTACCGTGTCGAGCAAAATCGACTCGCGCACTATCCTTGACCAGGGGGGCGCGGAATCGCTGCTGGGCATGGGTGATATGCTCTATTCCGGACCGAACTCCACCAGCCCGGTGCGCGTCCACGGCGCGTTTGTTCGCGACCAGGAAGTGCATGCCGTAGTCCAGGACTGGAAAGCGCGCGGACGTCCACAATACGTTGATGGCATCACCTCCGACAGCGAAAGCGAAGGCGGCGCTGGCGGCGGATTTGACGCTGGCGAAGAGCTGGATCCGCTGTTCGATCAGGCGGTGTCGTTCGTAGTCGAGAAACGCAAGGCATCCATTTCCGGCGTACAGCGCCAATTCCGTATTGGCTATAACCGTGCGGCGCGCATTATCGAGCAGATGGAAATGCAGGGCATCGTCAGCGAGCAGGGCCACAATGGCAACCGCGAAGTGCTGGCGCCGCCGCCGTTCGAATAACATACCGGCGCTTTACCGTGCTGTGCAAAGATCGGTAAAGTGCTGAAAATCAGCTTTTTCTTCTTTCGGGATCGCGGCTGCCAGCGCTACAGTTAACGATACCGGTAGCCCGTGTTGGGCCTGGCGCCTGTTGAGGAATCATAAATAATGAAAAAAATTGCAATGACCTGCGCGCTCGTTGCGGCGTTCGCCACCAGCTCGGTTTGGGCGGATGCAGCGAGCGATTTGAAAAGCCGTCTCGATAAAGTCGGCAGCTTCCACGCCAGCTTTACCCAAAAAGTCACCGACGGCAGCGGTGCCGCGGTACAGGAAGGCCAGGGCGATCTGTGGGTTAAACGCCCGAATCTGTTCAACTGGCATATGACCCAGCCGGATGAAAGCGTGCTGATCTCCGATGGTAAAACCCTGTGGTTCTATAATCCGTTTGTCGAGCAGGCGAGCGCCACCTGGCTGAAAGACGCGACCGGCAACACGCCGTTTATGCTGATTGCCCGCAACCAGGCCAGCGACTGGCAGCAGTATAACATCAAGCAAAGCGGCAATGATTTTGTTCTGACGCCAAAGACCAGCGCGGGCAATCTCAAGCAGTTCACCATTAACGTCAGCGCGGATGGCACCATTAACCAGTTCAGCGCTGTAGAGCAGGACGACCAGCGCAGTAGCTATCAGCTTAAATCCCAGCAAAATGGCGCGGTGGATATGAGCAAGTTCCGTTTCACGCCGCCGCAGGGCGTTACCGTGGACGACCAACGTAAATAGAGGTGTGAGTGAGTAACCTGTCGCTCGACTTTTCTGATAACGCTTTTCAACCTCTGGCCGCGCGTATGCGGCCAGAAAATTTAGCGCAGTACATCGGGCAACAGCATCTGTTGGCTCCCGGCAAACCGCTGCCGCGCGCCATTGAAGCGGGCCATTTGCACTCAATGATCCTCTGGGGGCCGCCAGGCACCGGTAAAACAACCCTTGCCGAAGTGATTGGCCGCTACGCCAACGCGGATATTGAACGCATCTCTGCGGTGACGTCTGGCGTCAAGGAGATCCGCGAAGCCATTGAACGCGCCCGGCAGAATCGCAATGCCGGACGGCGCACCATTCTGTTTGTTGATGAAGTCCATCGCTTTAATAAAAGCCAGCAGGATGCGTTCCTGCCCCATATTGAAGACGGCACTATCACCTTTATCGGCGCGACCACTGAAAACCCCTCGTTTGAGCTGAACTCGGCGCTGCTGTCCCGCGCCCGTGTGTATCTGTTGAAATCTCTGACCACAGACGATATCGAACAGGTGCTCGATCAGGCGATGAACGACGCGCAGCGCGGCTACGGCGGTCAGGACATCGTGCTGCCGGACGATACGCGCCGGGCTATTGCGGAGCTGGTCAATGGCGATGCCCGCCGGGCGTTAAATACGCTTGAAATGATGGCGGATATGGCCGAGCTGGACGATGCCGGCAAACGGGTGCTGAAACAGGAATTACTTACCGAAATCGCCGGTGAGCGCAGCGCGCGCTTCGATAACAAAGGCGACCGGTTCTACGATCTGATTTCCGCGCTGCATAAATCGGTACGCGGTTCCGCACCGGATGCCGCGCTCTACTGGTATGCGCGTATCATCACGGCGGGCGGCGATCCGCTGTACGTGGCGCGCCGCTGTCTGGCGATTGCGTCTGAGGACGTCGGCAACGCCGATCCACGCGCTATGCAGGTGGCGATTTCGGCGTGGGATTGCTTTACCCGCGTCGGCCCGGCAGAAGGGGAAAGAGCGATTGCCCAGGCCATTGTCTACCTGGCCTGCGCCCCGAAAAGCAATGCCGTTTATACCGCCTTTAAAGCTGCGCTCTCCGACGCGCGCGACCGCCCCGACTATGATGTTCCGGTCCATTTACGCAATGCCCCGACGAAGCTGATGAAAGAAATGGGTTACGGGGAAGAGTACCGTTATGCCCATGACGAGCCCAACGCTTACGCCGCCGGGGAAGTCTATTTCCCTCCCGAAATGGCACAAACGCGCTATTACCGACCAACAAACAGAGGTCTTGAAGGGAAAATTGGCGAAAAGCTCGCCTGGCTTACTGAACAGGATCAGAAAAGCCCCACAAAACGCTACCGCTAATGCAGGCGTTGCGGTAAGGTTATCAGGACTCCAGGTGGCCGCAGGCTGTGGCCACTTTCTCCCTTTCAATTCGATAAGCACAGGATAAGCATGCTCGATCCCAATCTGCTGCGTACCGAGCCAGACGCAGTCGCAGAAAAACTGGCACGCCGGGGCTTTAAGCTGGACGTAGATAAGCTGCGCGCTCTTGAAGAGCGTCGTAAAGTTTTGCAGGTCAACACTGAAAATCTGCAGGCTGAGCGTAACTCGCGATCGAAATCCATCGGCCAGGCCAAAGCGCGTGGGGAAGATATCGAGCCGCTACGCATGGAAGTGAACAAACTGGGTGAAGAGTTAGATGCGGCGAAAGCCGAACTGGAAACCTTGCTGAATGAAATTCGCGATATCGCGCTGGCGATCCCTAACATTCCGGACGATAGCGTACCGGTGGGTAAAGACGAGCACGATAACGTTGAAGTCAGCCGCTGGGGTACGCCTCGCCAGTTCGATTTCGAGATCCGCGATCACGTCACCCTCGGCGAAATGCATGGCGGACTGGATTTTGCGAACGCGGTTAAACTGACCGGCTCGCGTTTTGTTGTGATGAAAGGCCAGATCGCACGTCTGCACCGTGCTCTGTCGCAGTTCATGCTGGATTTGCACACTGAAGAGCACGGCTATAGCGAAAACTATGTGCCGTATCTGGTGAACCACGCCACGCTGTACGGAACCGGGCAGTTGCCGAAATTCGCCGGCGATCTGTTCCATACCCGTCCGCTGGAAGAAGAAGCGGACAGCAGTAATTACGCGCTGATCCCGACGGCGGAAGTGCCGTTGACTAACCTGGTGCGTGACGAGATCCTCGAAGAAGAATCGCTGCCGCTGCGCATGACCGCGCATACGCCGTGCTTCCGTTCTGAAGCGGGTTCTTACGGTCGCGATACCCGCGGCCTGATCCGTATGCACCAGTTCGATAAAGTTGAAATGGTTCAGATCGTGCGGCCGGAAGAATCTATGGATGCGCTGGAAGAGATGACCGGCCATGCCGAGAAAGTTCTCCAGCTGTTGGGGCTCCCGTACCGCAAAGTCCTGCTGTGCACCGGTGATATGGGCTTCGGCGCATGCAAAACCTACGATCTGGAAGTGTGGGTTCCGGCGCAGGATACTTACCGTGAAATCTCTTCCTGTTCTAACGTATGGGATTTCCAGGCTCGCCGTATGCAGGCGCGCTGCCGTACCAAAACCGACAAGAAACCGCGTCTGGTTCACACCCTGAACGGTTCCGGTCTGGCGGTTGGCCGTACCCTGGTGGCGGTAATGGAAAATTATCAGCAGGCGGACGGGCGTATCGCCATTCCTGACGTGCTGAAGCCGTATATGAAAGGTCTGGAATTTATCGGCTAATCGACGAACCTGAAAAAAGCGCCCTCTGGGCGCTTTTTTTATGCCGTTTATTTGCCTTTCAGCGAATCATAGCTGGTCATTAAATTGCGGTAATCAGGAATATGGTTAGAGAACAGGGTCGCCAGGCCTTCCACGTCGTTGCGCCAGTCGCGATGCAATTCGCAGGCGACGCCAAACCATGTCATCAACTGCGCGCCCGCCTGAGACATACGATCCCACGCCGACAGGCGGGTGAGTTCATTAAAGGTGCCTGACGCATCCGTCACCACAAAGACATCGAACCCTTCTTCAATGGCGGATAACGCCGGAAAGGCCACGCACACCTCTGTGACCACCCCTGCAATGATCAGCTGTTTCTTACCGGTAGCCTTCACGGCATTAACAAAGTCTTCATTATCCCAGGCGTTGATATTCCCTGGACGGGCAATATAGGGCGCATCCGGGAACTGCGCTTTCAGTTCCGGCACCAGCGGGCCGTTAGGGCCGGTTTCGAAACTGGTGGTCAAAATGGTGGGCAAATTAAAGTACTTAGCGAGATCGCCGAGCGCCAGCACGTTGTTTTTGAATTTATCAGGTTCGATATCTCTGACCAGAGAAAGCAATCCGGCCTGATGATCGACAAGCAAAACAGCCGCTTCATTTTTATCGAGACGAACGTAAGGTTTACTCATTTGCGGTTACCTTTGCAGGGTGGATAAAAGCGCGTCGTCACTAAGAATAGATTAAAAAAACGCGCCCGGAGCGCCGGCGGCTTCGATGAAATTTTTCGACTGAATTATCATGTTAATGCTTTTAAAAATATCAATAAAACAAAGGGATAGAGCCAAAATCGGGTCAAACATTTATAAGCTAAATGAATAACTTATATCGATAGCCCTAAAAGCCCGTTTCGCGCTCAATAAGCCGATTGACTTTGTTTTTGCCAGTGGCATGATGCGCGTGAATTTTGAACTTCCTCACGGTTTAATCCATGTCCACGTATACCCGGCCAGTGCTGCTTCTGCTCTGTGGCCTACTTTTGTTGACCCTGGCTATCGCGGTGCTAAACACCCTGGTGCCGCTTTGGCTCGCTCATGAAAACCTTCCTACCTGGCAGGTTGGAGTCGTTAGTTCCTCTTATTTCACCGGAAACCTGGTAGGGACGTTACTGACCGGCAGCTTAATTAAGCGTTGGGGTTTTAACCGCAGCTACTATTTTGCCTCATTGCTGTTTGCGGCGGGCTGCGTCGGTCTTGGCCTGATGGTGGGATTCTGGAGCTGGATGAGCTGGCGATTTATTGCCGGCGTTGGTTGCGCCATGATTTGGGTGGTGGTGGAAAGCGCGCTGATGTGCAGCGGTACCTCACGCAACCGGGGCCGTCTGCTGGCGGCCTATATGATGATTTACTATGTCGGTACGGTACTGGGCCAGGTGCTGGTGAGCAAGCTCTCTACCGAGCTGATGGACGTCCTGCCCTGGGTCACCGGTTTAACGCTGGCGGCGATTTTACCGCTGCTGTTCACCCGTATCGTCAACCAGAACAGCGAGCACCAGGAAAATACCCCGGTGTGGTCGATGTTCAAGCTGCGCCAGGCGCGTCTCGGCGTGAACGGCTGCATCATTTCCGGGATCGTGCTCGGTTCGCTGTATGGCCTGATGCCGCTGTACCTTAATCATCAGGGCGTAAGCAATTCCGGTATCGGCTTCTGGATGGCGGTGATGGTGAGCGCCGGTATTGTCGGGCAGTGGCCGATTGGCCGCCTTGCCGACCGCTTTGGCCGATTGCTGGTGCTACGCGTACAGGTATTCGTGGTGATCCTCGGCTGCCTGGCGATGCTCAGCAATGCAGCCATGGCGCCCGCGCTGTTTATCCTCGGCGCGGCAGGTTTCACAGTTTATCCGGTGGCAATGGCCTGGGCTTGCGAAAAAGTCGAGCACCATCAACTGGTGGCGATGAATCAGGCGCTGCTGCTGAGCTACACCATCGGCAGCCTGTTAGGCCCGACGCTGACCGCGCTGCTGATGCAGAAATATTCCGACAATCTGCTGTTTATCATGATCGCCAGCGTATCGTTCGTTTATCTGCTGATGCTGCTGCGCAAAGCGGGCCAGCATCCCACCCCGGTGGTACACGCCTGAAACGAAAAACCCCCGATTTACGTCGGGGGTTTGGTTTAGCAGCGGCGGAATTTAGTACATCACTTTATGGCCGTACTGCTCCAGAATGCTTTTTACTCGTTCCATGGTCTCTTTCTTCGGCGGTTTTACGCCATCCAGTTTGTACTCTTCGCCCATCGCCACCCATTTGTGTTTGCCCAACTCGTGGTAAGGCAGTAATTCGATTTTCTCGATATTGCCCATCTCACGGGTAAACTCGCCGAGGCGATGCGCGGAATCATCATCGTCAGACCAGCCTGGCACCACGACATAGCGGATCCAGGTCTTAATCCCTTTATTGGCGATGTAGCGCGCGAATTCCAGGGTGCGATGGTTAGAGACGCCCACCAGGTTCTGGTGGATCTCGTCGTTCATCTGCTTGAGATCAAGCATCACCAGGTCGGTGACTTCCAGCAGCTCATCCACCACCGGATCGTAACGGCGCACAAAGCCGTTGGTATCCAGGCAGGTATGGATGCCTTCTTTATGGCAGGCGCGGAACCAGTCGCGCACGAATTCAGCCTGTAACATCGCTTCGCCGCCGGACGCGGTGACGCCGCCACCGGACGCGTTCATAAAGTGGCGATAGGTGACGACCTCTTTCATCAGCTCGTCAACGGTGATTTCCTTACCGCCGTGGGTATCCCAGGTATCGCGGTTATGGCAGTACAGGCAGCGCATCAGGCAGCCCTGGAAGAAGGTGATGAAGCGAATGCCCGGGCCGTCGACGGTACCGCAGGATTCAAAGGAGTGTATGCGACCAATTGCTGACATTGCGGTGTTTTCTCCAGATGTGGCCCATCCGGGGCCTGTGTGCGCACAACTCATAAAGGTTGTGTCGAGTCTGTTTTGGCAGTCATCCATCTCAGTATAGATAGCTGGCAAAGCAGGCTGTGGGGTGGGGGAGTCACTGTTAAAAAGGCCCCACGGATGTGGAGCCTTTATTGTACGCTTATTCAGCCAGACAGTGAATTACATGGTCTGAGTGAAGGTACGGGTAATAACGTCCTGCTGCTGTTCTTTAGTCAGGGAGTTAAAACGCACCGCATAACCAGAAACACGGATGGTCAGCTGCGGATATTTTTCCGGGTTTTCCATCGCATCAAGCAGCATTTCACGGTTCATCACGTTCACGTTCAGGTGCTGACCACCTTCGATGGACGCTTCGTGGTGGAAGTAACCATCCATCAGACCCGCCAGGTTGGTTTTACGCACTTCGTCGTCTTTACCCAGCGCATTCGGCACGATAGAGAAGGTGTAAGAGATACCATCTTTAGCGTATGCGAACGGCAGTTTAGCAACGGAAGTCAGAGAGGCAACGGCACCTTTCTGGTCACGACCGTGCATCGGGTTAGCACCCGGTCCGAACGGAGCGCCAGCGCGACGGCCATCCGGGGTGTTACCGGTTTTCTTACCATACACCACGTTAGAGGTGATGGTCAGAACGGACTGGGTCGGGATAGCGTTGCGGTAAGTAGTCAGTTTCTGGATTTTCTTCATGAAACGTTCTACCAGGTCAACCGCCAGGTCATCCACGCGAGCGTCGTTGTTACCGAACTGCGGGTATTCGCCTTCGATTTCGAAGTCGATAGCCAGACCGTCTTCGTCGCGAATCGGTTTAACTTTCGCGTACTTGATGGCAGACAGGGAGTCAGCCGCTACGGACAGACCCGCGATACCACAGGCCATGGTGCGGATAACATCACGGTCGTGCAGCGCCATCAGCGAAGCTTCATAGCTGTACTTGTCGTGCATGTAGTGGATGATGTTCAGCGCAGTCACGTACTGCTTAGCCAGCCAGTCCATGAAGTGGTCCATACGGTCCATGACTTCGTCGAAGTTCAGCACGTCAGCTTTGATCGGCTCAGATTTCGGGCCTACCTGCATTTTCAGTTTTTCGTCCACGCCGCCGTTGATCGCGTACAGCATGGTTTTCGCGAGGTTAGCGCGCGCGCCGAAGAACTGCATTTGTTTACCAACAACCATCGGGCTTACGCAGCAAGCGATCGCGTAGTCGTCGTTGTTGAAGTCAGGACGCATCAGATCGTCGTTCTCATACTGCAGAGAAGAGGTATCGATGGAGACTTTCGCCGCGAATTTTTTGAAGTTCAGCGGCAGTTTTTCAGACCACAGAATAGTGATGTTCGGCTCCGGAGACGGACCCATGGTGTACAGGGTGTTCAGGAAACGGAAGCTGGTTTTGGACACCAGAGTACGACCGTCAACGCCCATACCGCCGATGGATTCGGTTGCCCAGATCGGGTCGCCAGAGAACAGCTCATCGTATTCCGGGGTACGCAGGAAGCGCACCATACGCAGTTTCATCACCAGGTGGTCGATCATTTCCTGCGCTTCGGTTTCAGTGATTTTGCCTGCTTTCAGGTCGCGTTCAATGAACACGTCCAGGAAGGTAGACACACGACCGAAGGACATTGCCGCGCCGTTCTGGGATTTAACCGCAGCCAGGTAGCCGAAGTAGGTCCACTGTACCGCTTCTTGCGCGTTGGTCGCCGGGCCAGAGATATCGCAGCCGTATTTCGCTGCCATTTCTTTGATTTGACCCAGTGCGCGATGCTGTTCAGCGATCTCTTCACGCAGACGGATAGTGGCTTCCAGGTTTACGCCGTTTTCCAGATCGGATTGCAGAGACTGGAACTGTGCGTATTTGTCTTTCATCAGGAAGTCGATACCGTACAGCGCCACGCGACGGTAGTCACCGATGATACGGCCACGGCCATAGGCATCCGGCAGACCGGTCAGTACGCCAGACTTACGGCAGTTCAGGATGTCTTTGGTATAGACATCGAACACGCCCTGGTTGTGGGTTTTACGGTATTCGGTGAAGATTTTTTTCAACGCCGGGTCCAGCTCGCGGTTGTACGCTTTGCAGGAACCTTCAACCATTTTGATACCACCGAACGGGATAATCGCACGTTTCAGCGGAGCATCAGTTTGCAGACCAACAATCTTCTCAAGGCTCTTGTTGATGTAGCCAGCGTCATGAGAGGTGATGGTAGAAGCCAGGTCGGTATCGAAATCAACTGGCGCATGAGTGCGGTTTTCCAGTTTGATGCCTTCCATAACTTTGTCCCACAGAGAAGACGTCGCTTCAGTGGCGCCAGCCAGGAAGGATTCGTCACCTTCATATGGGGTATAGTTTTTCTGGATGAAGTCACGGACGTTAACTTCATTCTGCCAGTCGCCTTTGGCAAAACCTTCCCAGGCTGTGGCTAACTTTTCATTAAGTTCAGACATTTAACACCTACCTTCTTAAGTGGAATTTCTTTACTGCCCGGAAGCGACATTAATGCTTATCGTCGCCGCGCAGATAAATGACCCAGTACGTCAACCCAACTAACAAACCACCACCGATGATATTGCCGATCGTAACCGGAATCAGATTATCAATGATGAAGTTCATCACAGTCAGATGAGAAAAATTGTCCGGTGAAGAACCGATAGCGGTCCAGAATTCCGGGCTGGCGAAGTTACGAATCACAATACCAAACGGGATCATGAACATATTTGCGATACTGTGCTCAAACCCGCTGGCGACGAACATGCCAACAGGGAGGATCATGATGAACGCTTTGTCGAACAGGCTACGGCCAGAGTAGCTCATCCATACCGCCAGGCACACCATCAGGTTCGCCAGAATACCGAGCGCGACGGCCTCGATAAAAGTATGGTGGAGTTTATGGTCAGCGGTTTGTAAAACATTCAAGCCCCAGCCGCCATTCGCGACCATATGCTCGCCTGCCAGCCACATCAGCAGTACAAACAGTAACGCGCCAATCAGGTTGCCGATATAAACATTCAGCCAGTTACGCGCCAGTTGGCCCCAGGTGATCCGGCCGCTCGCTTTAGCGACCACAATCAGCACCGTGGAGGTGAACAGGTCCGCACCGCAAATCACGCAAAGAATAAGGCCCAAAGAGAAGCATATCCCGCCGATCAATTTCGCGATGCCGAAAGGCATGGTCGCGGTACCGGTGGTGGCAGTGATATAGAAAACAAAGGCGATGGAGATAAAGACGCCCGCAGTGATCGCCAGATAAAAGGTTTTCAGCGGCTGTTTCGTTGCTTTATAGACACCCGCTTCTTCGGCAACTTTTGCCATGGCAGCGGGAAGTAATAGATCGAAAGGGTTGTCAGCTTTCACACTAACTCTCTCTATATTTAATCGGCGACGAGATACTAACAAAGCATTATACAGCAAAATTTGATATCGATCATATCTCGCCGGAGTTGTAGACCTGCAAAACGTGGCGTTATTGCAAATTTTTGTGTTAACCTTTTGAAAATAAAGGTAAAAATAATTTTTAAAGTTTATTATTTAAGTTGAATGATACCGCTCCGCCTCATAGCCAACAGTTAATTAATATGGAGTATTTATTAAAATAAGTAACACTAAAAGCCATTCACGGCTTTAAATGTTCACTCATATTTAACTTTAAAATTACATTTGAAATAATTAACGCCAAAATAAAAAAAGGGGCAATTAAATCGCCCCGTAATATAGCTGAGGTATGCACAATCGCATACGCTTTTTGAGTGACTTCAGGTTATGACACTTTCCAGAAAGCGGCTTTGGCGCGCTGTAACTTCTCGTATGCGGCCAGCAGTGCCTGATGCGCCGGGAAGGCTTTCAGATCGGCGTCTACAGCCTGTAGGCCGTAGAACGGCGCTTCGCCGCTCAACGCCGCGCTGGCGCTTTCTACCGCTTCAGCGCCGTACATACGCACAAACGCATTCAGGTACTGTAGCGGCTGACGATCTTCTTCCTGCGACAGCAGCAGCAGGGTTTGCAGGCAGCGGTAGTAGTTGGCGCGCTCAGCGCTGAATACCGACCCGTTGAACTCCATGGTCCACTCGGTCCAGATCAGTGCCTGATCCAAATCGCCGCCCGCCAGCGCCAGCATCGCTTTCAGCTCGCCGATGCGCAAAGTGTACCAGCCGTTGTCTTTGCCGGTCGCCAGGCCCAGCAGCTCGCGTACACGGGTAAAGTCGTCGTGGCCTTCTTCGTCCAGTTGGGCGATCAGGTTGAGGTAATCCTCTTTTTCCCACTGGCTACCCGGCAGCGCCAGAAGGGTTTCGCGCAGATGCGCGCCCATGCTGTTATTGGCGAGCCACAGGTCTTCCGCCGGATAGATATCCGACATGCCCGGCACGATGATGCGGCAGGCGTAGACGCTCAGGTGTTCGTAGTCGGCGATGTAGACCTCTTTATCTTCCGATTTGAAGATTGCCATGAGCGTAGCGAACTCTTCTTCGGTGGTGCCGGCGAAGCTCCAGTCAACGAACGGATAATCAGCGTCTTGCTTAAACATATCCCAGGAGATCAGACCGCTGGAGTCGATAAAGTGGGTTTCCAGGTTGGCGTGCTCCGCCACTTCTTCATCATCAAAGGTCGGCGGGGTAAACACGTCCAGATCTTTCAGGCTGCGGCCCTGCAACAGCTCGGTCACGGTACGCTCCAGCGCCACGCCGAAGTCCGGGTGCGCGCCAAACGAGGCAAAGCAGGTACCGTTAGCCGGGTTGAACAGCACCACGCAGATCACCGGATATTTGCCGCCCAGCGAGCCGTCGTAAGCGAAGATCGGGAAACCTTCGGCCTCGAGTTTGGCAATGGCTTCCACCACGCCAGGGTAGCGCGCCAGCACCGCTTGCGGGATTTCCGGCAGGCTGATGCTTTCGGCGATGATGCGGTTCTTGATATGCCGCTCAAACACTTCAGACAAGCCCTGCACGCGCGCTTCGTTGGCGGTGTTGCCTGCGGACATACCGTTAGAGACATACAGGTTGCCGACGATGTTCATCGGGATATACACGGTCTGCTGGTCAGACTGGCGGGTGAACGGCAGGGCGCACACGCCGCGCGATTCGTTGCCGGATTGCAGGTCGATCAGCATGCTGGCGGTCAGTTCATTTTCCGGATCGTAAAAAGCGCGCAGGCGATCGTCGAGAATGCCTTCCGGCAGTTCATCGTCTTCCGGGATCGGGAACCATTTCTCGTTGGGATAGTGAACGAACGGACCGTTAGCGATGGTGTCGCCCAGCCAGAAATCGGCAAAGAAATAGTTGGTGGAGAGACGCTCGAAATATTCGCCCAGCGCGGAGGCCAGCGCGGCTTTTTTAGTGGCGCCTTTCCCGTTGGTAAAGCACAGCGCCGAGTCTTTATCGCGAATATGCACCGACCAGACGTGCGGTACCGGGTTTAACCAGGAGGCTTCTTCAATATTAAAGCCGAGATCGGTGAGCTGTTGCTGGAAGCGAGCGATGGAATCTTCCAGCGCAGCATCTTTACCGGGAATGAAAGTTTGAGTCATGAGAGTCACTTTTATCGTACGCAAAGCGCGCAATGATACGGGTTTTGCGTTGCCGGTGCTATCTTCCCGCCGTCCCGGGCAAAAATAATTGTTCGCGCTATGCTTACTTTCAGCAAGGTACTGTAAAGGCGAATAAAAATGAAAGCATTTGATTTGCAACGGATGGCGTTTGACAAGGTCCCCTTTGAGTTTCTCGGCGAAGTTGCGTTGCGCAGCTTATATACCTTTGTGCTGGTGTTTATTTTCCTGAAACTCACCGGACGGCGCGGCGTCCGCCAGATGTCGCTGTTTGAAGTGCTGATCATCCTGACCCTGGGCTCCGCCGCGGGTGACGTGGCGTTCTATGACGACGTGCCGATGATCCCGGTGCTGGTGGTGTTTATCTCACTTGGTGCGCTTTACCGGCTGGTGATGTGGCTGATGGCGCGCAGCGAGAAAATCGAGGATCTGCTTGAAGGCAAGCCCATGATCGTGGTGGAGGAGGGCGAGCTCGCCTGGGATAATCTGCGTAAAGAGAACATGACCGAGTTCGAATACTTTATGGAGTTGCGGCTCAGCGGCGTTGAGCAACTCGGGCAGGTAAAATTAGCCATTCAGGAAACCAACGGCCAACTCAGCGTCTATTTTTACGCGGATGAAAACGTCCGGCCCGGTTTGCCTATTCTGCCGAACTCCCACAAGCCCGCGTTTAAAATCATGCCTGACGCAGGGGATTATGCCTGTGTACGCTGTAGTGAAGTGGTGGCTATGAAAGACGGCGACAAATTAATGTGTCCGCGCTGCGGGCATCCGGACTGGGTCAAGGCGAGCCGCGCCCGCCGAGTGACCTGAACAGTGAAAATTCCGGCGTTCTGTTCCCCGCCTGGCATAATCTGCCGTGTGATAAAGCGCACATTTTGCCGCTGGCGGGGATTACCCATTGCAGCCTTACTCGCTGAGTGATAAAACCGATAGCCACAGGAAAAACTTATTGTTATGCGTGGTGAGGGGAAATGACTCAGGTCTACAATTTTAGTTCTGGCCCGGCGATGTTACCGGCAGATGTAATGCTTTTGGCACAGCAGGAATTACGCGACTGGCAGGGACTGGGCACGTCGGTAATGGAAGTGAGCCATCGCGGTAAACCGTTTATTGCGGTGGCGGAAGAGGCGGAAAAAGATTTTCGCGATCTGCTGAATATCCCCCCCAATTATAAAGTTTTATTCTGCCACGGCGGTGGACGCGGCCAGTTCTCCGCTATCCCGCTCAACCTGCTGGGCGATAAGACCACCGCGGACTACGTTGATGGCGGCTACTGGGCGGCGAGCGCGGTAAAAGAAGCGCATAAATACCTCAAGCCGAACGTCATCGACGCGAAAATTACCGTTGACGGTAAACGCGCCATCAAACCGATGAGCGAATGGCAGCTCTCTGAAGACGCCGCTTACCTGCACTACTGCCCGAACGAAACTATTGATGGTATCGCCATTAATGAAACGCCGGACTTTGGCGACGCTATCGTTACCGCAGATTTCTCCTCCACTATTCTTTCCCATCCGATTGATGTTTCCCGTTATGGCGTGATTTATGCCGGCGCACAGAAAAACATCGGCCCGGCGGGGTTAACCATTGTTATCGTCCGCGAGGATCTGCTGGGTAAAGCGCATTCCGTCTGTCCGTCGATCCTCGACTACAGCGTGCTGAGCGAAAACGACTCGATGTTCAACACGCCGCCGACTTTCGCCTGGTATCTGTCCGGCCTGGTGTTCAAATGGCTGAAGCAGCAGGGCGGGGTGGATGTGATGAACCGCATCAACCAGCAAAAAGCAGATCTGCTGTATGGCGTCATCGATAACAGCGATTTCTACCGCAACGATGTGGCCAGCGCCAACCGTTCACGCATGAACGTACCGTTCCAACTGGCTGACAGCAAACTCGATGCGCTGTTCCTTGATGAGTCGTTTAAAGCCGGCCTGCATGCGCTGAAGGGCCACCGCGTGGTCGGCGGGATGCGCGCCTCCATCTATAACGCCATGCCGCTGGAAGGCGTGAAAGCGCTGACTGACTTTATGATTGATTTTGAGCGTCGCCACGGTTAATTAATCCTCGTTATTGTTTCTCTTCCCCGCAGCGCGCCTGCGGGGCTTTTATTACCTCGATCGAGAGTTTTTTGCATGCAGGAATCCCTGACTTTACAGCCTATCGCGCACGTTGAAGGCACCATCAACCTTCCCGGTTCAAAGAGCGTTTCCAACCGCGCGCTGCTGCTTGCCGCCTTAGCCAAAGGCAAAACGGTGCTGACCAACCTGCTGGATAGCGATGATGTCCGCCATATGCTGAACGCGCTGAAAGCGCTGGGCGTTGAGTACGCGCTGTCTGACGACCGCCGCCGTTGCGAGGTCACCGGGCTGGGCGGCGCATTCCAGGCGCAAGGCGAGCTGGAACTGTTTTTAGGGAATGCCGGCACCGCCATGCGCCCGCTGGCGGCGGCGCTGTGCCTGGGGCATAACGACATCGTGCTCACCGGCGAACCGCGCATGAAAGAGCGTCCTATCGGCCATCTGGTGGATGCGCTGCGCCAGGGCGGCGCGCAGATTGATTATCTGGAGCAGGAAAACTACCCGCCGCTGCGCCTGCGCGGTGGTTTTCGCGGCGGCGACGTCGAGGTTGACGGCAGCGTCTCCAGCCAGTTTTTAACCGCGCTGCTGATGACCGCGCCGCTGGCGGAGCAGGATACGGTTATCACCATCAAAGGCGAACTGGTGTCCAAACCCTATATCGATATCACGCTGCATTTGATGAAAACGTTCGGCGTCGACGTGGACAACGGGGATTACCAACGCTTCGTGATTCGCGGCGGACAAACCTATCAAGCGCCAGGGGAATATCTGGTGGAGGGTGATGCCTCTTCTGCTTCCTATTTCCTGGCGGCGGCGGCGATTAAAGGCGGCACCATCAAAGTGACCGGCATTGGCCGCAACAGCGTTCAGGGTGATATCCGCTTCGCTGACGTACTGGAAAAAATGGGCGCGCAGATTACCTGGGGCGATGATTTTATCGCCTGCACTCGCGGCGATCTCAACGCCATCGACATGGACATGAACCATATTCCCGATGCCGCCATGACCATCGCCACCACCGCGCTGTTCGCCAAAGGGACCACTACACTGCGCAACATTTATAACTGGCGAGTCAAAGAGACGGACCGCCTGGCCGCGATGGCGACCGAGCTGCGCAAAGTGGGCGCGACGGTGGAAGAGGGCCACGATTTCATCACGGTCACCCCGCCGGAGCAGCTGCGCTTTGCGGATATCGGCACCTATAATGATCACCGTATGGCGATGTGTTTCTCGCTGGTGGCGCTCTCGGATACGCCGGTGACTATTCTCGATCCGAAATGCACGGCAAAAACCTTCCCTGACTATTTCGAACAGCTGGCGCGCCTGAGCACGTCTGCGTAAGCTTTTAATCCCGCCTCGCCGGGCTGGTCCTCTGCCAGCCCGCTATACTTGAGCAATTCCTCTACATTCAGATTCTTTAACCAAATCATACGTAAGCTTTAGTAACGCTCTGAGTGATTGGCGCGTATAATGCGCGGCGTTTATGAAATGGTTGCCTTGCTTAAGGAGAACAGGATGACGGCAGCAGCCCCCGTGATTACCGTTGATGGGCCGAGCGGCGCTGGTAAAGGCACGCTATGTAAAGCCCTGGCTGAAACACTGCAATGGCATTTGCTGGATTCAGGCGCTATCTACCGTGTCCTTGCGCTGGCCGCGCTGCATCACCATGTTGATGTGGCTTCCGAAGACGCGCTGGTGCCCCTGGCGGCGCATCTGGACGTCCGTTTCGTGGCGACCAATGAAGAGCTGGAAGTGATCCTCGAAGGGGAAGACGTCAGCGGCGAAATCCGCACCCAGGAAGTGGCTAACGCCGCGTCGCAGGTGGCGGCGTTCCCACGCGTTCGTGAAGCCTTGCTGCGTCGTCAACGCGCGTTTCGCGAAGCGCCGGGCCTGATCGCCGACGGGCGTGATATGGGCACCGTGGTATTCCCTGACGCGCCAGTGAAAATTTTCCTTGACGCCTCCTCTGAAGAGCGCGCCCAACGCCGCATGCTACAGTTGCAGGAGAAGGGCTTTAGTGTTAACTTTGAACGCCTTTTGGCCGAGATCAAAGAACGTGACGATCGCGATCGAAATCGTGCCGTAGCGCCGCTTGTCCCCGCTGCCGATGCTTTAGTTCTGGATTCCACGAGTTTAAGTATTGAGCAAGTGATTGAAAAAGCGCTACAATATGCGCGCCAAAAACTGGCTCTCGCGGATTAAGCGACAGAATTTGCAGTACCCCCGTTGCAATGGATTGACAGCGGGTATGTGAAACAACCCCATCCGGCATGAAGCCAGGTGGACGTTAAATTAAAACCTGAAGATTAAACATGACTGAATCTTTTGCTCAACTCTTTGAAGAATCCCTGAAAGAAATCGAAACCCGCCCGGGTTCTATCGTTCGTGGTGTTGTTGTTGCTATCGACAAAGATGTCGTACTGGTTGACGCCGGTCTGAAATCTGAGTCTGCCATTCCGGCTGAGCAGTTCAAAAACGCCCAGGGCGAAATTGAAATCCAGGTTGGTGACGAAGTTGACGTTGCTCTGGATGCAGTAGAAGACGGTTTCGGTGAAACCCTGCTGTCTCGTGAGAAAGCGAAGCGTCACGAAGCATGGCTGATGCTGGAAAAAGCTTACGAAGAAGCTGCAACCGTTACTGGTGTTATCAATGGCAAAGTCAAGGGCGGCTTCACTGTTGAGCTGAACGGTATTCGTGCGTTCCTGCCAGGTTCCCTGGTTGACGTGCGTCCGGTTCGCGACACCCTGCACCTCGAAGGCAAAGAGCTTGAATTCAAAGTAATCAAGCTGGACCAGAAGCGTAACAACGTTGTTGTTTCTCGTCGTGCCGTTATCGAGTCTGAAAACAGCGCAGAACGCGATCAGCTGCTGGAAAACCTGCAGGAAGGCATGGAAGTTAAAGGTATCGTTAAGAACCTCACTGACTACGGTGCATTCGTTGATCTGGGCGGCGTAGACGGCCTGCTGCACATCACTGATATGGCGTGGAAACGCGTTAAGCATCCGAGCGAAATCGTGAACGTTGGCGACGAAATCACTGTTAAAGTGCTGAAGTTCGACCGCGAGCGTACTCGTGTTTCCCTGGGCCTGAAACAGCTGGGCGAAGATCCGTGGGTGGCTATCGCTAAACGTTACCCGGAAGGCACTCGTCTGACTGGCCGCGTGACCAACCTGACCGACTACGGCTGCTTCGTTGAAATCGAAGAAGGCGTTGAAGGCCTGGTACACGTTTCCGAAATGGACTGGACCAACAAAAACATCCACCCGTCCAAAGTTGTTAACGTTGGCGACGTAGTGGAAGTGATGGTTCTGGATATCGACGAAGAACGTCGTCGTATCTCTCTGGGCCTGAAACAGTGCAAATCCAACCCGTGGCAGCTGTTTGCTGAGACCCACAACAAGGGCGACCGCGTTGAAGGTAAAATCAAGTCTATCACTGACTTCGGTATCTTCATCGGCCTGGACGGCGGCATCGACGGCCTGGTTCACCTGTCTGACATCTCCTGGAACGTTGCAGGCGAAGAAGCAGTTCGTGAATACAAAAAAGGCGACGAAATCGCAGCGGTTGTTCTGCAGGTTGACGCAGAGCGTGAGCGTATCTCCCTGGGCGTTAAACAGCTCGCGGAAGATCCGTTCAACAACTACGTTGCGATGAACAAGAAAGGCGCTATCGTTACTGGTAAAGTAACGGCAGTTGACGCGAAAGGTGCTACAGTTGAATTAGCAGACGGCGTTGAAGGCTACCTGCGCGCTTCTGAAGCTTCCCGTGACCGCGTTGAAGATGCAACTCTGGTTCTGAGCGTTGGCGACGATGTTGAAGCGAAATTCACCGGCGTTGATCGTAAAAACCGTGTTGTAAGCCTGTCTGTTCGTGCGAAAGACGAAGCTGACGAGAAAGATGCAATCGCAACTGTTAACAACAAACAGGAAGACGGCAACTTCTCCAACGCAATGGCTGAAGCATTCAAAGCAGCTAAAGGCGAGTAATCGTCCGAGCGCTAAATCAGGGCGGCTACGGCCGCCCTTGTTCGATTGATAGCTGTAAGCAAATTTTCCTGAATGGAAACCGGAGGAATGATGACCAAGTCAGAATTAATTGAAAGACTTGCCACCCAGCAATCTCATATCCCAGCGAAAGCGGTGGAAGATGCAGTAAAAGAGATGCTGGAGCACATGGCCACGACGCTCGCCCAGGGCGAACGTATTGAAATCCGGGGCTTTGGCAGTTTCTCCTTACACTATCGCGCTCCGCGCACTGGCCGTAACCCAAAAACGGGCGATAAAGTGGATCTGGAAGGTAAATACGTTCCGCACTTTAAGCCGGGTAAAGAGTTACGCGACCGCGCCAATATCTACGGTTAAGCTTGTTTAAGCTTGCCCTGAAGACGACATCTCCGGATGTCGTTTTTTTTTGCCCCTCGCCAGGTTTGCGATAAAACGCGCACAACGTCCGGCTGTTGCTGCAACACGATAAATTTCTGTGAATACAACGCGTAACGCTGGGAAATATGCCTCGCGCGCCTGTCTATTCCCGGCATACTGCGGCCAGACAGGAGGTCTGCATGCCGCTTATCACTCTTTGCTGGTGCCTGGTTGCAGGGACCGTGCCGTTACTGTGGCTACCTCAGCTACCGTCTCTGAGGCTGCTTGCAGCGATCGGCTCGGGTGCAATACTGCTGCTTTTCGCGCCAGGTAAATTCGCATTCCGGCTGGCATTAACGCTGCTCTTTTTTTGTTGGGCTGTTCTGGCGGCAAGGCAAACCCTTGCGCCGCTGTCACTCACCACACATAACCAGAACGTGACGGCGACAATTCTGCAAACCGATGGCGCAACGCGGCATTTGGTGCGGATAACCCAGCTCAACGGCAAATGGCTTTTTCCGGCAATAACCGTGGATTTACCCGGCAGCTACCTTGCAGAAAAAGTGTGCGCCGGGCAGCGTTGGGATCTCGTGGTGCGCCTTAAACCTGTTCACGGACAGCTTAATGACGGCGGATTTGACAACCAGCGCTATGCGCTGTCGCAGCGGCGCAGCGTTACGGGGCGGATTATCGCTTCTCAGCCTCTCGACAGCCGATGTAGCTGGCGTGCGGGCTTTATGGCGTCGGTGAATCAGTCGCTTGCAGCGCGGCCCTGGCGCGACGTGATGCTGGCCTTAGGGTTCGGTGAACGGCTGGCGGTAAGTGATGAAATCAAAACCCTGATGCGCGAAACCGGCACCGCGCATTTAATGGCGATTTCCGGGCTGCATATCGGCCTCGCAGGGCTTATGGGGTGGGGGCTGGCGCGTTTGCTGCAATTTGTCTTCCCGGTCAGGCTGATTAATCACGCTTTTCCTCTGTTCGCCAGTTTAGCGGCCAGCGGCGTTTACACCTGGCTTAGCGGCGCGAATCCACCCGCGTTGCGAACCTTTGTCGCCATGACCATTTGGGGGGCGCTCAGGTTGAGCGGCCGCAGCGGAGATCCCTGGCATGTGTGGCTGTGCTGCGTGGCTGGCATTGTGTTTATCGATCCGCTAACCGTACTGTCGGAAAGCTTCTGGCTCTCGGTGCTGGCGGTGGGCGCGCTGCTGTTCTGGTACCAGTGGGTGCCCTTTATTCCCCCAAAAGCGCCACGCGTTATCAGGCCCGTACTGGCGTTATTACACCTTCAGGCTGGGATGGCACTTTTGTTATTGCCGCTTCAGGTCCTGCTGTTTCACGGCATCAGCCTGACGTCAGTGGTCGCCAATTTATTGGCTGTACCTGTCGTAACCTTCATAACGGTGCCGCTGATCCTGCTGGCGATGATCGTTAATCGTATAGGCATTGAGGGCGCGGAGTCTTTCCTTGAATACCTGGCGGACCGCACACTGGCTGGCGTCTTCTATGGATTACAGGCGCTGCCGCCCGGTTGGCTGGATGTTGATCAGCGCTTTCTCGGGCTGGCGCTTAGCCCCTGGTTGCTAATTGTTCTCTGGCGGCTACGCTTTCAGTGGTACACGCCACTGTTGCCCGGCATTGTGATGCTGCTGCTGAGCGGGCCGCTGATCCGCCCGCGTCAGGATAACAGCTGGGCCGTGCATATGCTGGATATCGGCCATGGCCTGGCGATAGTTATTGAGCGTAACGGGCGCGCCATGCTCTACGATAGCGGCAACGCCTGGCCGGGCGGAGACAGCGCCCGGCAAACGATTATTCCCTGGCTGCGCTGGCATCACCTGGTGCCTGACGGGATTATCTTAAGCCATGAGCATCTCGATCACCGGGGCGGTTTAAACAGCCTGTTGAAGGCCTGGCCGACGTTACCGGTGATAAGTTCACTGGGTTGGGCTGGGCATGCGCCCTGTCTGCGCGGCAAGACCTGGCGCTGGCAGGGCCTTATTTTCACCGTGCACTGGCCTTTACAGATCGGTGCCAATGGCGGAAATAACGTCTCGTGCGTGGTTAAGGTGAGCGATGGCGAGCAAAGCATCTTACTGACGGGAGATATTGAAGCGGACGCCGAGCGCCAGATGGTAAAGCATCACTGGCGCGAACTGCGGGCTTCAGTTGTGCAGGTTCCGCACCACGGCAGCAAGACGTCATCCAGCGCGATTTTGCTCCATGCGGTGGCGGGGCAGGATGCGCTGGCCTCCGTAGCGCGCTATAACGCCTGGCGATTACCTTCTCGCCCGGTCATGGCGCGCTATAAACAGTATGGCTATCAATGGCTGGATACCGCCCATGCAGGGCAAATTACGGTTTATTTTTCACCAAAATCCAGGTTTATCACACGCTTCCGGCAGCAACTTTCGCCTCGCTGGTATCATCAGTGGTTTGGCGTAGATAAGGATAACGGGTAGAATATGCGGCTATTTCAACGAAAGTTGGTTTTTTGAATGCATACCGATAAAGATCTTTCGACGTGGCAAACCTTTCGCCGCCTCTGGCCAATGATTGCCCCTTTCAAACCAGGCCTCATTGTTGCTGCGATAGCGTTAATTCTCAACGCAGCCAGCGATACTTATATGCTATCGCTGCTTAAACCATTACTGGACGATGGTTTTGGTAAGACGGATCGCTCTGTACTGCTCTGGATGCCGCTGGTGGTCATTGGATTAATGGTCCTGCGCGGGATTACCAGTTACGTTTCAAGTTATTGTATATCTTGGGTTTCTGGCAAGGTCGTGATGACCATGCGCCGCCGCCTGTTTAACCACATGATGGGGATGCCGGTCGCGTTTTTCGATAAGCAATCCACCGGCACGCTGCTTTCGCGCATCACCTATGATTCCGAGCAGGTTGCCTCGTCGTCTTCCGGCGCGCTGATCACTGTAGTGCGCGAAGGGGCGTCGATTATCGGCCTGTTTATCATGATGTTTTATTACAGCTGGCAGCTGTCGATCATCCTGATTGTGCTGGCGCCCATCGTGTCTATTGCTATTCGTGTGGTTTCCAAGCGTTTTCGCAATATCAGCAAAAACATGCAGAACACCATGGGCCAGGTAACGACCAGCGCGGAGCAGATGCTCAAAGGGCATAAAGAAGTGCTGATGTTTGGTGGCCAGCAGGTGGAAACCGAACGGTTTGACAAAGTCAGCAACAAAATGCGCCGCCAGGGGATGCGTATGGTTTCCGCTTCCTCCATTTCCGATCCGATAATTCAGCTGATCGCCTCTCTGGCGCTGGCTTTCGTGCTGTACGCCGCCAGCTTCCCAAGCGTGATGGAAACCCTGACCGCGGGGACCATTACCGTGGTGTTCTCAGCCATGATCGCCCTGATGCGTCCGCTGAAATCCCTGACCAACGTCAACGCCCAGTTCCAGCGCGGTATGGCGGCTTGCCAGACCCTGTTCAGCATTCTGGACAGCGAGCAGGAAAAAGATGACGGTACGCGAGTTATCGAACGATCCACCGGCGATATCGAGTTCCGTAATGTCACCTTTACCTATCCGGGCAGAGACACGCCAGCGCTGCGCAACATCAATCTGCGCATTCCGGCGGGCAAGACCATCGCTCTGGTTGGCCGCTCCGGGTCGGGCAAATCCACCATCGCTGGCTTGATTACGCGCTTTTACGATATTGATGAAGGCGAAATCCTGATGGATGGCCACGATCTGCGGGAATACACCCTGACGTCGTTGCGTAATCAGGTGGCGCTGGTCTCCCAGAACGTGCATTTGTTTAACGATACCGTCGCCAATAACATTGCCTACGCCCGTACCGAAGAGTACAGCCGCGAAGAAATTGAGAAAGCCGCGAAAATGGCCTATGCCACCGACTTTATCAATAAGATGGATAACGGCTTCGATACCATCATCGGTGAAAACGGGGTAATGCTCTCCGGCGGTCAGCGTCAGCGTATTGCTATTGCCCGTGCCCTGCTGCGCGACAGCCCGATTCTGATCCTCGATGAAGCGACCTCGGCGCTGGATACGGAATCTGAGCGTGCTATCCAGGCTGCGCTGGATGAGTTGCAGAAAAACCGCACGTCGCTGGTGATTGCCCACCGTCTGTCGACCATTGAGAAAGCCGATGAAATCGTGGTGATTGAAGATGGCTGCATCGTGGAGCGTGGTACTCATGACGAGCTGTTGAATGAGCGGGGTGTTTATGCCCAGCTCCACAAAATGCAGTTTGGCGCATGATAGAAAAAATCTGGTCGGGGCAATCGCGCCTGTGGCTGCTGCTGTTGCCGCTCGCCGGGCTGTATGGCCTGGTGAGCGCCCTTATCCGGCTCAGCTACCGTTTAGGGTGGCGTAAAGCCTGGCGCGCGCCGGTTCCGGTGGTGGTAGTGGGTAATCTCACCGCCGGCGGCAACGGCAAAACCCCGGTGGTGGTCTGGCTGGTAGAACAGTTGCAACAGCGCGGCATCCGGGTCGGCGTGGTCTCTCGCGGCTACGGTGGAAAAGCCCAGCGCTATCCGCTGGTTCTTGATGCCAACACGTCCAGCGAGCAGGCCGGGGATGAACCGGTGCTGATTTACCAGCGTACCGGTGCTGGCGTGGCGGTATCGCCCGTGCGTAGCGAGGCGGTTCAGGCTCTGCTCGACCAACATCAGCCGCAAATTATCGTCACTGACGACGGGCTTCAGCATTATGCGCTGGCACGCGACAGGGAGATCGTGGTAGTGGATGGCGTAAGGCGCTTTGGCAACGGCTGGTGGCTGCCGGCGGGCCCGATGCGTGAACGCGCAAGCCGGCTGCGTGAGGTCGATGCGGTTATCACTAACGGCGGTACGCCGAAACCCGGTGAAATCGCTATGCGGCTGGTGCCGTCTCAGGCGGTTAATCTGCTGACCGGTGAAAAACGCGATGCCGCGTCTTTTACGGATGTGGTGGCGATGGCGGGAATTGGACATCCGCCCCGTTTTTTCGCCACACTGGAAAGCCTGGGCGTGACGCCCGTTAAGACGCTGAGCCTTGCGGATCATCAGGCGCTGACGCAAGCCCAGGTTTCCGCCTTTGCCCAACCCGATCAGATCTTAATGATGACTGAAAAAGACGCGGTTAAATGCCGTCCGTTCGCCCAGGCTAACTGGTGGTATTTACCGGTCGAGGCGAAGCTTGAATCCCCGGCGGCGGATAAATTATTGTTGGATATCCTCTCCCTGGTGCGTTAAACCGCTTCGCGCCGAACAAGGATGCACCATGGCTGAACCTGTACTTTCGCTACAAACCGCACGTAATCTTCATCTTGCCGCTCAGGGACTGCTGCGCAAACCGCGCCGCCGCGCCCGTCCTGAAGATATCCTTGCCGCCATCACCCAAATGTCGCTTTTGCAAATCGACACCATTAACGTGGTGGCGCGTAGCCCGTATCTGGTGCTGTTTAGCCGCCTGGGATGCTACCCGATGCACTGGCTTGATGATGCACTGGCGCGCGGAGAGCTGATGGAGTATTGGGCGCATGAGGCCTGCTTTCTCCCACGCAGCGACTTTGAACTGGTACGCCACCAAATGCTCCAGCCGGAAAACATGGGCTGGAAATACCGTGCGGAGTGGATGGCGGAACATGCTGCGGACATCGCTGAACTGCTTGACTGGATTGAGCAAAACGGCCCGGTACGCTCGGCAGATTTTGAGCATCCGCGACCAGGACAACGCGGCTGGTGGGACTGGAAACCCCATAAGCGCCACCTTGAAGGCCTGTTCAGCGCTGGAAAAGTGATGGTGATCGAACGCAGAAATTTCCAGCGCGTCTACGATCTCACTGCCCGCGTGATGCCCCACTGGGACGACGACAAACACCTTTTGCCGCAGGAACTGGCCCAGGCCAGGATGCTGGAAAATAGCGCCCGCAGCCTGGGGATTTTTAAAAGCGCCTGGCTGGCCGATTATTACCGGCTGAAAAGAGCCCCGCTGGCGGAACATATTGTGCGTTGGCAGGCCGAAGGCAGAGTAGTAAGCGTTGAGGTCGAGTCGCTGGGGCAAATGTGGCTGCACCGGGATTTGCTGCCGTTACTGGACAATGGCAAAAGCCCACGCGCCACGCACAGCGCCGTGCTGTCACCTTTTGATCCGGTGGTCTGGGATCGTCGCCGCGCCGAACAGTTGTTTAATTTCACCTATCGGCTTGAATGCTATACCCCGGCGCCAAAGCGTCAGTATGGCTATTTTACCTTACCCTTACTGCACTGCGGCCAGTTGGTTGGACGAATGGATGCCAAGATGCATCGTAAAACTGGCGAGTTGGCAATTATTGCGCTGTATCTGGAGCCTGAGGTGGCCGTCAGGGCATCCCTCGTGACCGGTTTACAGCAGGCAATTACCGAGTTTGCCCTCTGGCAGGGCGCAACGAGCGTCACCCTGGCCAGCCAGCCCTCTGCGTTACAGGCCGCATGGGGCAGCGCCTGGGAAATCCAGCAGCCCTGACCCCGGGCTGTGGTATTCTGTGGGCATCATTTCCATCAGGAGGAAACATGGATCATCGTTTGCTTGAAATCATTGCTTGCCCGGTTTGCAACGGCAAGTTGTATTACAGCCAGGATAAGCAGGAGCTTATCTGTAAAGTGGACAATATGGCCTTCCCCTTTAAAGAGGGCATTCCCGTATTGCTGGAAACCGAAGCCCGTACCCTGGATCCGGAAGAGAGTTTTTCATGAGCTTTGTGACCATTATTCCCGCCCGCTATGCCTCAACACGTCTGCCGGGTAAACCCCTGGTGGACATCAATGGCAAACCGATGATTGTGCACGTACTTGAGCGCGCCCGTGAATCCGGCGCTGACCGGGTGATCGTCGCTACCGATACGGTTGAAGTTGCCGATGCCGTTCGCGCCGCGGGCGGCGAAGTTTGCATGACGCGCGCCGATCACGAATCCGGTACCGAACGTCTGGCGGAAGTTGTCGAAAAGATGGGTTTTGCCGATGACACCATTATTGTCAACGTGCAGGGCGATGAGCCGATGATCCCGCCTACGATTATCCGTCAGGTGGCGGAAAACCTGGCGAACTGCGATGCCGGCATGGCGACACTGGCGATACCTGTCCACAGTGCAGAAGAGGCATTTAATCCTAACGCCGTTAAAGTGGTCATGGATAAAAATGGTTACGCGCTCTATTTTTCCCGCGCCACCATTCCCTGGGATCGCGACCGCTTCGCCCAGTCCCGGGATGAAATCGCCAATTACTTCCTGCGCCATATTGGCATCTACGGCTATCGCGCCGGATTTATTCGCCGCTATGTGACCTGGGCACCGAGTGAACTGGAACATATTGAAAAACTGGAGCAATTGCGCGTGCTCTGGCACGGCGAGAAAATTCACGTCGCAGTAGCGCATGAGGTGCCGGGCACCGGCGTTGATACCCCCGCCGATCTCGAACGGGTTCGGGCGGAAATGCGCTAAACCGACAATTTTGCAAACCGGCCTCTGGCCGGTTTTTTCTTTCTGGCAGCTTATTGATCTCGTGTGATGACATCTGCGCAAAGGACGCCCATTATAAAAGCAGTATGGTTATTAAGGGTAAAAGCGAATGGAGCAGCTGCGTGCAGAACTCAGTCATCTGTTGGGTGAAAAATTAAGCCGGGTTGAATGCGTCAGCGAGAAACCTGATACCGCCTTGTGGGCGCTTTACGATAGCCACGGCAACCCAATGCCGCTGCTGGCCCGCAGCTTCACGTCGCCCGGGCTTGCCGGGCAGCTTGCCTGGAAAATCTCCATGCTGGCCCGCTCGGGTACCGCCCGGATGCCGGTGGTGTATGGCGTCATGACCCATGAAGAGAATCCGGGCCCGGATGTGGTGCTGATGGAGCGATTACGCGGCGTATCGGTGGAAGCGCCCGCCCGCACCCCCGAGCGTTGGGAACAGCTAAAAGACCAGATTGTCGAATCCCTGCTGGCCTGGCACCGTGTCGACAGCCGGGGCTGCGTGGGCAATGTCGACAGCACCCAGGAAAATATCTGGCCCTCCTGGTATCGTCAGCGCGTTGAAGTGCTGTGGAATACCCTGAATCAGTATCCGCGCTGCGGCTTAACCATGCAGGATAAGCGGATTTTGTTTCGCACCCGGGAATGCCTCGACACGCTGTTTTATGGATTCAACGATAACTGCGTCCTGATCCACGGCAATTTCACCTTACGCAGCATGTTAAAAGATCCCCGGAGCGACCAGCTGCTGGCCATGGTTAACCCCGGCTTAACGCTGTGGGCGCCGCGCGAGTATGAACTGTTCCGTTTGTGCGATACCGCTCAGGCGGAGAGCCTGCTGTGGCACTATTTACAGCGCGCGCCGGTCGCGGAAGCTTTCCTCTCACGGCGCTGGCTGTATGTATTATGGGACGAAGTCGCCCAACTGCTGCAAACCGGGCGCTTTAACCGTAATAACTTTGATCTGGCCTCTAAATCACTGATCCCCTGGATCGCCTGAGATGCCTTTTAACCACTGCCACACCCGGCCAAGCGTCTCATAACTCGCCCGATCGCTATGCATTAACCAAAGGGGAGAGGGGATGGCTCTCTCCCAGGGATTGAGCGGCGAGGTAATCGCGATTTGGTTAGCGGGCGCGGGGATCGGCTTCAGCCCCTGATGCTGGAAAAAGATCATCGCCCTGGGCAGATGCGAGGCGGACGTCACCAGCAAAAATGGCGTATCGCCAATCATTTTGGCCACTGCCGCCGCTTCTTCTTCGGTATCTTTCGGTGTATCCAGCGTGACAATGGCGTCGCGCGGCACGCCTAAACTCTCCGCTACCCGCGCCCCCGCTTCTGCGGTGCTCACCGGGTTGCTAATAGCTCTTGCCCCGGTAAAGATCAGTTTTGCCCCCGGATTGGCCTGCCACAGGCGGATGCCTTCCGTCACTCGGGGCAGGCTGTTATTAATCAGATTCGAACTGGGCGCCCATTGCGGGTTCCAGGTATACCCGCCACCTAAGATCACGATATATTGCGCCTTCGGCTCGTCTTGCCAGGTGGGATAGCGATCCTCAATCGGTTTTAACAGCCCGTCGGCGACGGGTTGCAGGCTGAGTAGCAGCAGTGCAAGCCAGCCCGCGGTTAATAGCGTTTTCGCCGTTCTCTGCCAGCGGGTAAACCACAGCAGCAAAATCGCCAAACCAATGACGATCAGCAGGAACGGCAGCGGCAGTAACAGACCGCCAATAAATTTTTTCAGGAAAAAGAGCATAAAACCGGGTCCTTTTTAACCATATAACGGGCGCAAAGCGCGGATCTTACACCTGATGGGTTCCTTATCCCTGCGGCTATGCCAAAATAGCGCCTTTGCCCAGATGCTTTGTTTATAAGGTGGAGTTGTACCCATGCGGGATCGCAATTTTGATGATATTGCCGAAAAGTTTGCGCGCAACATTTACGGGACAACGAAAGGCCAATTGCGGCAGGCCATTCTCTGGCAGGATCTCGATCAACTGCTGGATGTATTGCCGCAGCGGTCGCTACGGGTGCTGGATGCCGGCGGCGGAGAAGGGCAGACCGCCATCCGCATGGCGCAGCGCGGGCATCAGGTTACGCTCTGCGATCTCTCATCAGAAATGTTGACGCGGGCGCAGCGGGCAAGTCAGGAAAATGCGGTCAGTAGCAATATGCGCTTTATCCACTGCGCCGCTCAGGACGTAGGGCAACATTTAGAAAGCCCGGTTGATCTGATATTGTTTCACGCGGTGCTGGAATGGGTCAGCGATCCGCAGGCCGTGCTGCAAGCGTTATGGGAAACGCTGGCCCCCGGCGGGGCGCTTTCTCTGATGTTTTACAATGCAAACGGTTTGCTGATGCATAATATGGTGGCCGGAAATTTCGCTTATGTGCAGCAAGGCATGCCGAAGCGCAAAAAACGCACCCTGTCGCCGGATCATCCGCGCAACCCTGACGATGTCTATCGCTGGCTTGAACAAATCGGCTGGACCATTACCGGTAAAACCGGCGTGCGGGTTTTTCATGATTATCTGCGCGAAAAACAGCGCCAGCGCGATGAGTTTGAGGTGTTGTTAGAACTGGAAACACGCTACTGCCGGCAGGAGCCTTATATCAGTCTGGGGCGTTATATACATGTCACCGCACGTAAGCCGGAGAACCAAGGATAAACTATGAGTGATTTTTCCCAGACAGTCCCCGAACTGGTTGCCTGGGCCAGGAAAAATGATTTTTCCATCCAGCTTCCGGTAGACAGGCTGGCTTTTTTGCTGGCTATCGCCACGCTAAACGGCGAGCGCATGGACGGTGAAATGAGCGAAGGCGAACTGGTGGATGCGTTTCGTCACGTCAGCGAGGCGTTTGAGCAGACCCACGAAACGGTAACCCAGCGCGCCAACAACGCCATCAACGATATGGTGCGTCAGCGCCTGCTCAACCGCTTTACCAGCGAGATCAATGAAGGGAATGCTATCTATCGCTTAACGCCGTTGGGCATTGGCATTACCGACTATTACATCCGCCAGCGGGAGTTTTCCACGCTGCGTCTCTCGATGCAGCTTTCCATCGTGGCGGGCGAACTGAAACGCGCCGCCGATGCCGCCAGCGAAGGCGGAGACGAATTCCACTGGCATCGCAACGTCTACGCGCCGCTGAAATATTCGGTGGCAGAGATTTTCGACAGCATCGATCTGACCCAGCGCATCATGGACGAACAGCAGCAACTGGTGAAAGACGATATCGCGCAGCTACTCAACAAAGACTGGCGCGCCGCCATTTCCAGCTGCGAACTGCTGCTGTCAGAAACCTCCGGTACGCTGCGTGAATTGCAGGACACCCTCGAAGCGGCGGGCGACAAGCTCCAGGCCAATTTGCTGCTGATCCAGGACGCGATCCTCGATAAACACGATCTGCACTTTATCGACCGGCTGGTGATCGACCTGCAAAGCAAGCTGGACCGTATTATCAGTTGGGGACAGCAGGCCATTGACCTGTGGATCGGCTATGACCGCCACGTGCATAAATTCATCCGTACCGCGATTGATATGGATAAAAACCGCGTCTTCGCCCAGCGCCTGCGCCAGTCGGTGCAGAGCTATTTCGACGCGCCCTGGGCATTAACCTATGCCAACGCCGATCGCCTGCTGGATATGCGTGATGAAGAGATGACGCTGCGTGATGAAGAAGTCACCGGCGAGCTGCCGGCGGATCTGGAATATGAAGAGTTTAACGAGATCCGCGAACAGCTGGCGGCGCTGATCGAAGGGCAACTGGCAGGCTTCAAAAACAGACAACAACCACTAGACCTGGGGCTGGTGATGCGTGAGTATCTCGCGCAATATCCGCGCGCCCGACATTTCGACGTGGCAAGGATCGTGGTTGACCAGGCCGTGCGCCTCGGTATTGCTGAAGCAGATTTCACTGGGTTGCCGGCAAAATGGCAGCCCATTAATGATTACGGAGCCAAGGTACAGGCACATGTCATTGACAAATATTGAAAAATTCATGCCGGTTAAACTGGCCCAGGCGCTGGCGAATCCGCTATTCCCGGCGCTGGATAGCCAGTTGCGCTCAGGACGCCACATCGGGCTTGATGAACTGGATAACCACGCCTTTTTGATGGACTTCCAGCCCGAGCTGGAAGAGTTTTACACCCGCTATAACGTCGAGTTGATCCGCGCGCCGGAAGGGTTTTTCTACCTGCGCCCGCGCTCAACCACGCTGATCCCGCGTTCGGTGTTGTCCGAGCTGGACATGATGGTAGGCAAAATCCTCTGCTACCTGTATCTCAGCCCGGAGCGCCTGGCGAACGAAGGTATTTTTACCCAGCAGGAACTGTATGACGAACTGCTGACCCTGGCGGACGAAAGCAAGCTGCTCAAACTGGTCAACAACCGTTCCACCGGTTCGGATCTTGATAAACAGAAACTTCAGGAAAAAGTGCGTTCCTCGTTAAACCGCCTGCGCCGCTTAGGCATGGTGTGGTTTATGGGGCATGACAGCAGCAAATTCCGCATCACGGAGTCGGTTTTCCGCTTTGGTGCCGATGTGCGCGCCGGCGATGACGCTCGCGAAGCGCAGCTGCGCATGATCCGTGACGGCGAAGCGATGCCGGTGGAAAACCACCTGCAACTCAATGATGAGCCTGAAGACGCGCAACCGGATAATGCGGAGGAAGACAATGATTGAACGCGGTAAATTTCGCTCGCTAACGCTGGTTAACTGGAACGGCTTTTTTGCCCGCACCTTTGATCTGGACGAGCTGGTCACCACGCTGTCCGGGGGCAACGGGGCAGGGAAATCCACGACCATGGCGGCCTTCGTCACGGCGCTGATCCCGGATTTGACGCTGCTGCACTTCCGTAACACCACTGAAGCGGGCGCCACCAGCGGCTCGCGCGACAAAGGCCTGCACGGTAAACTGAAAGCAGGCGTCTGCTATTCGGTGCTGGACGTGGTGAACTCGCGCCATCAGCGCGTCGTAGTTGGGGTGCGTTTACAACAGATCGCCGGTCGCGATCGCAAAGTGGATATCAAACCTTTCGCGATCCAGGGGCTGCCGACATCTATCCAGCCGACCCAACTGCTTACCGAAACCCTGAACGAGCGCCAGGCGCGGGTATTAACCCTTCAGGAACTGAAAGACAAAATCGAGCAAATCGAAGGGGTGCAGTTCAAGGCCTTTAACTCGATTACCGATTACCACTCCCTGATGTTTGATCTGGGGATTGTGGCGCGTCGTCTGCGCTCCGCCTCCGACCGCAGCAAATATTACCGTCTGATTGAAGCCTCGCTGTACGGCGGGATTTCCAGCGCCATCACCCGCTCCCTGCGCGATTACCTGCTGCCGGAAAACAGCGGCGTGCGTAAAGCGTTCCAGGATATGGAAGCGGCGCTGCGTGAAAACCGCATGACGCTGGAAGCGATTCGCGTTACCCAGTCGGACCGCGATCTGTTCAAACACCTGATTTCCGAAGCCACCGACTACGTGGCGGCGGATTATATGCGCCATGCCAACGAGCGCCGTATTCACCTCGACACAGCCATTGAATACCGTCGCGATCTGTTCACCAGCCGCCAGCAACTGGCAGCCGAGCAATACAAGCATGTGGATATGGCCCGGGAGCTTGCCGAACATGCCGGAGCGGAAGGCGATCTGGAGACCGATTATCAGGCCGCCAGCGATCACCTGAACCTGGTGCAAACCGCGCTGCGCCAGCAGGAAAAAATCGAGCGCTATGACGCCGATTTAGAAGAATTGCAGGTGCGGCTGGAAGAGCAAAATGAAGTCGTGGCCGAGGCTGCGGAACAGCAGGAAGAGAACGAAGCCCGCGCCGAAGCCGCCGAGCTGGAAGTGGACGAGCTAAAAAACCAGCTGGCGGACTACCAACAGGCGCTTGACGTTCAGCAGACCCGCGCGATCCAGTATCAGCAGGCGCTCACGGCGCTGGAGCGCGCCCGCGAACTGTGCCATTTGCCGGATCTTTCTGCGCAATCTGCCGAAGAGTGGCTGGAAACTTTCCAGGCGAAAGAGGAAGAGGCCACTGGCCGCTTGCTCAATCTTGAACAAAAAATGAGCGTCGCCCAGGCGGCGCACAGCCAGTTTGAACAGGCGTTCCAGCTGGTTTGCGCGATTAACGGCCCGGTGGCGCGTGATGAAGCCTGGGACGTGGCGCGCGACCTGTTGCGCGACGCCTCGACCCAGCGCCACCTCGCCGCGCAGGTCACCCCGCTGCGTTCCCGTTTGACTGAACTGGAACAGCGTCTGCGCGAGCAGCAGGATGCCGAGCGCCTGCTGGCTGACTTCTGCAAGCGCCAGGGTAAACGTTACTCAGCGGAGCAGCTTGAAGCGCTGCATCAGGAGCTGGAAGAGCGCATCGCCGCGCTGTCTGACACGGTGGCCCAGGCCGGGGAACAGCGCATGACGCTGCGCCAGGAGCTGGAGCAGCTGCAAAGCCGTATCAAAATCCTGACCCAGCGCGCGCCCATCTGGCTGGCGGCGCAAAACAGCCTTAACCAGATCATCGAACAGTGCGGTGAAAGCTTTGAATCCAGCCAGCAGGTGACCGAATATCTGCAACAGTTGCTGGAGCGCGAGCGCGAGGCGGTGGTTGAACGTGATGAAGTCGGCGCGCGTAAGCGGGCGGTCGATGAAGAAATTGAACGTCTCAGCCAGCCGGGCGGCGCGGAAGACGCGCGTCTCAACGCCCTTGCCGAGCGTTTCGGCGGCGTGCTGCTGTCGGAAATTTATGACGACGTCAGTCTCGAAGACGCCCCGTACTTCTCGGCGCTGTACGGTCCGTCGCGCCACGCTATCGTGGTGCCGGATCTGTCGCTGGTGCGCGAGCAGCTGGAAGGGCTGGAAGATACCCCGGAAGATCTGTATCTGATTGAAGGGGACCCGCAGTCCTTCGACGACAGCGTGTTCGCCACTGAAGAGCTGGAAAAAGCGGTGGTGGTGAAAATCGCCGATCGCCAGTGGCGCTACTCGCGTTTCCCGTCGCTGCCGCTGTTTGGCCGCGCGGCGCGTGAAAGCCGCATCGAAAGCCTGCATCAGGAGCGTGAAACGCTGTCCGAGCGTTTCGCTACCCTGTCGTTTGACGTGCAGAAAACCCAGCGCTTACACCAGGCGTTTAGCCGCTTTATCGGCAGCCACCTGGCGGTAGCGTTCGAATCTGACCCGGAAGCGGAAATCCGCCAGCTCAATACCCGCCGCAACGAACTTGAGCGGGCGTTAAGCACCCATGAAAACGACAACCAGCAGCAGCGCGCCCAGTTTGACCAGGCGAAAGAGGGCGTAGCCCAGCTTAACCGCCTGCTGCCGCGCCTGGCGCTGCTGGAAGATGAGACATTATCCGATCGCGTGGACGAAATCCGCGAGCGGCTGGACGAAGCCCAGGAAGCGGCGCATTTCATCAACCAGTTTGGCAACCAACTGGCGAAGCTGGAGCCGATGGCATCGGTGCTGCAAAGCGATCCGGAACAATACGACCAGTTAAAAGAAGATTACGCCTATGCGCAGCAGCAGCAGCGCGATGCGCGCCAGCAGGCGTTTGCCCTGACGGAAGTGGTATCGCGCCGCGCGCACTTCAGCTACTCCGACTCCGCCGAAATGCTCAGCGGCAACAGCGATCTGAACGAAAAGCTGCGCCAGCGTCTTGAGCAGGCGGAGATCGAGCGTACCCGGGCGCGTGAAGCGTTGCGCACCCATGCGGCGCAGGTCAGCCAGTATCATCAGGTGCTGGCGTCGCTGAAAAGCTCTTACGATACCAAGAAAGAGCTGCTTAACGATCTCAACAAAGAACTGAAAGATATCGGCGTGCGCGCCGATGCGGGTGCGGAAGAGCGGGCGCGCCAGCGCCGTGATGAACTGCATACCCAGCTCAGCAATAACCGTTCGCGCCGCAGCCAGCTGGAAAAACAGCTGACCTTCTGCGAAGCGGAAATGGATAACCTGACCCGCAAACTGCGCCGCCTGGAGCGCGATTACCACGAAATGCGCGAGCAGGTGGTGAGCGCCAAAGCGGGCTGGTGCGCGGTGATGCGTATGGTGAAAGACAATGGCGTCGAGCGCCGTCTGCACCGCCGCGAGCTGGCCTATCTCTCCGCCGATGAACTGCGTTCTATGTCGGATAAAGCGTTGGGCGCGCTGCGTCTGGCGGTGGCGGATAACGAACACCTGCGCGATGTGCTGCGTGGGTCGGAAGATCCGAAGCGTCCAGAACGTAAAATCCAGTTCTTCGTGGCGGTTTACCAGCATCTGCGCGAGCGTATCCGCCAGGATATCATCCGCACCGACGACCCGGTCGAGGCCATCGAGCAGATGGAGATCGAGCTGGGCCGTCTGACGGAAGAGCTGACCTCACGCGAGCAGAAGCTGGCGATCAGCTCCCGCAGCGTGGCGAACATTATCCGCAAGACTATTCAGCGCGAGCAGAACCGTATCCGGATGCTCAACCAGGGGCTGCAAAGCGTGTCGTTTGGTCAGGTCAACAGCGTGCGCCTGAACGTCAATGTGCGTGAAACCCACGCAATGCTGCTGGATGTGTTGTCAGAGCAGCATGAGCAGCATCAGGATCTGTTTAACAGTAATCGTCTGACCTTCTCGGAAGCGCTGGCGAAACTGTACCAGCGCCTCAATCCGCAGATCGACATGGGCCAGCGTACCCCGCAAACCATCGGGGAAGAATTGCTGGATTACCGTAACTATCTCGAGATGGAAGTGGAGGTCAACCGCGGCTCCGACGGCTGGCTGCGTGCCGAGAGCGGCGCGTTGTCGACCGGGGAAGCCATCGGTACCGGCATGTCGATTCTGGTGATGGTGGTGCAGAGCTGGGAAGATGAAGCGCGACGTCTGCGCGGCAAAGATATTTCGCCGTGCCGTCTGCTGTTCCTTGATGAGGCGGCGCGTCTGGATGCCCGCTCTATCGCCACGCTGTTCGAGCTGTGCGACCGTCTGGAGATGCAGTTAATCATCGCCGCACCGGAAAACATCAGCCCGGAAAAAGGCACCACCTATAAACTGGTGCGTAAAGTGGTACACAACCACGAACACGTGCACGTGGTGGGGCTGCGTGGTTTTGCGGCTGCGCAAACCGAGGCGCTGCCTGGCACGGCTGACGCCTCCTGATCCCGATCGCGCCAGTGACACGCCCGGACAGTCGATGTCCGGGCGTGCAATTCTGTAACGCAATGCGAGCCCTTTTTCCGGCTTCGCGTTGCGCAATCATTTACCGAGCCGCTTAGCACGGAGATGCGCGGTCTGCCTGCTTTTTTTTCAGACTTTCTTTTCTTTAAACTTCTTTACATTTGGCGAGGCAAATGGTTTTTTCTCTTTATATACTGAAGGTAATCCTGAAGCCGGGCTTACGGGAATGATGTAAAAATGATAAGGAGGCAAGGGATGTTGCTTATAAAAGCTCAACGTTATCGGTGGTCCGCGATGCATTTGTGTCTGGCGCTCAGTTTAGCGCCGTTGACCAATGCCTTCGCCGAAGAGCCCGATCTGGTGCCTTCCGATGGTTCGGCGGCGGTTATCGATCAGCCAGGCTCAATGCTGCTCCCGCAGGCGCAATCTCCCGCCACGGCGCTGATGGCCGGCATCGGGCCGCAGATTGACGGCGAGCGTATCGCCCAAACGCGAAGCACGCTTCAATCCCAGCTTCCGCAGGGATACACGCCCGTTTATATGGATGCGCTGGCCGCGCTGTATACCGCCCGCGATGTAAAACCGATGTGGGAAAATCGCGAAGCGGTGCAGGCGTTCCAGCAGCAACTGGCCGAAGTGGCGATCGCCGGTTTTCAGCCGCAATTCACCACCTGGGTCGAACTGCTGACGAATCCGGATGTGACCGGCATGGCGCGTGATGTGGTGCTGTCAGACGCCATGATGGGTTACCTTTATTACCTCTCCGGCATTCCGCTGAAAGGCAATCGCTGGCTGTACAGTGATAAGCCCTATAAAGCCGAAATCGCGCCGCTGTCGGTGGTAAACCAGTGGCAAGTAGCGCTGGATAGCGGCTCGCTGATTACTTTTGTGCAAAGCCTTGCGCCGCAGCATCCGCAGTATCAGGTGATGCATCAATATTTATTGAGTCTGGTGGCCGATTCGCGTCCATGGCCGCAATTGGCGTCCACCGCCTCACTGCGGCCAGGGCAGTGGAGTAACGACGTCGGCGCGCTTCGCGAAATTCTCCAGCGTCACGGTATGCTGGATAACGCCCCTAACATCGTACTGCCAGGGGATCCCCCGTCTAAAAACGCCGTGGTAAGCCCTTCTGCAGCGGCAACCGAATCCGCGCCGACACAGAAAAAAACCGCGGCGCGCGGCGTCTATGACAAAACGCTGGTGGAAGGCGTGAAGCGCTTCCAGGCCGCGCAGGGTCTTGGTGCGGATGGCGTGATTGGCCAGTCCACCCGCGACTTATTGAATATGTCGCCCGATCAACGCGCCGCCGTGGTGGCGTTAAATATTCAACGCCTGCGCCTGCTGCCCCAAAAGCTGACCACCGGCATTATGGTCAATATTCCGGCCTATTCGCTGGTCTATTACCAGAACGGCAATCAGGTTCTGGATTCCCGCGTTATTGTTGGCCGCCCCGATCGTAAGACGCCGCTGATGAGTAGCGCGCTGAATAACGTGGTAGTGAACCCACCCTGGAACGTACCGCCGACCCTGGCGCGCAAGGATATTCTGCCGAAGGTGTGGAACGACCCGGGCTATCTGGAGCGTCATAACTATACGGTGCTGCGTGGCTGGAGCGGTAAAGCTGAGGTGATTGATCCATGGAACGTCGACTGGGCTACGATTACGCCGTCAAATCTACCGTTCCGCTTCCAGCAGGCGCCGGGCGCGCATAACTCACTGGGCCGCTATAAGTTCAATATGCCCAGCTCGGATGCCATTTATCTGCATGACACGCCGAACCACAATCTGTTCCAGAAAGATGCGCGGGCGCTCAGTTCCGGCTGCGTGCGCGTCAATAAAGCCTCGGAACTGGCGAATATGCTGTTGCAGGATGCGGGATGGAACGATACGCGCATTTCCGATGCGCTCAAGGAAGGCGATACCCGTTACGTGAATATTCCCCAAACCATTCCGGTTAATCTTTACTATATGACGGCGTTTGTCGGGGCGGATGGCAAACCGCAATTCAGATCGGATATTTACAATTATGATTCCCCAGCGCGATCGGGCGCGCAAATCTTGCCAAAAGCTGAACAATTAATCAGGTAACTACAGAATATCTAACAAATAAGCTGTCAAAGTACCGGGTAAATAAACGGGCCTGCTTCGCTGTAAGGCCCGTTTTTACTGGCTTTGAGAGCCTTGACGTGTTGCAGTTTGGCGGTTAAGGTGCCTTGCGTGCGCCAGAAGTGCATATAATCACAACACTGACTGTAGACCTGAACATCATGGATAAATTTGACGCTAACCGCCGCAAACTGCTGGCGCTTGGTGGCGTGACGCTCGGCGCCGCCATCTTGCCTGTGCCTGCGTTTGCTACGCTTTCCACGCCCCGTCCTCGTATTCTTACGCTGAACAATCTCAATACCGGAGAGAGCATCAAAGCGGAGTTTTTCGATGGCAAAGGCTATATTCAGGATGAATTAGCAAAATTGAACCATTTCTTCCGGGATTATCGCGCTAACAAAATCAAAAGCATCGATCCGAAACTGTTCGATCAGCTCTACCGTCTGCAAGGGTTATTGGGAACCCGCAAGCCGGTTCAGCTTATTTCCGGCTATCGCTCTCTCGATACCAATAACGAACTGCGCGCCAGAAGCCGTGGTGTAGCCAAACAGAGCTATCACACCAAAGGCCAGGCCATGGATTTTCACATCGAAGGCATCTCTCTGAGCAATATTCGCAAAGCCGCGTTGTCTCTGCGGGCAGGTGGTGTAGGATACTACCCGCGTAGTAACTTTGTGCATATTGATACCGGTCCTCTCAGGCACTGGTAGAACGAATCCGGTCACTGCCGGATAAAAGGAGCGGTATGAATTACCAAATTATTCCGGTCACGGCGTTCTCACAGAACTGCTCATTAATCTGGTGTGAAGAGACGCGTCAGGCGGCCATTGTTGACCCGGGCGGCGACGCGCCGCGTATTCAACAGGCCGTGGCGGCACAGGGTGTGACGATCCAGTCTATCCTGCTGACCCACGGGCATCTCGATCATGTTGGCGCGGCGGCGGAGCTGGCGGCGCACTATGGCGTACCGATTATCGGGCCTGAAAAAGAAGATGAGTTCTGGTTGCAGGGATTACCGGCGCAGAGCCAGATGTTTGGGCTGGAAGAGTGCCAGCCGCTGACGCCGGATCGCTGGTTAAATGAAGGCGACAGCGTAACTGTAGGCAACGTTGCGCTTCAGGTGCTGCACTGCCCTGGCCATACCCCTGGTCATATCGTTTTCTTTGACGAGCTCGCGCGGCTGTTAATTTCCGGCGACGTGATTTTTAAAGGCGGAGTAGGGCGCAGCGATTTCCCGCGTGGTAACCACGCCACGCTGATTGATTCCATCAAAAGCAAACTGCTGCCGCTGGGTGATGACGTGACCTTTATTCCCGGTCATGGCCCGCTGTCTACCCTCGGGAACGAGCGGTTGCATAATCCTTTCTTACAGGACGAGATGCCTGTCTGGTAATAAAAAAGGGCCGCGAATGCGGCCCTTGTTGTTTCTTATCGCGGATTACAGTACGGCGACAATCGCTTCACACAGCGGCGCCATGTTATCCGGCGTCATGCCCGCTACGTTAACGCGGCCAGAGGCGACGGCGTAAACGCCAAACTCTTCACGCAGGCGCAGCACCTGCTCTTTGGTCAGGCCGCTGAATGAGAACATGCCGTTCTGCTGAATGATAAAGCTGAAATCACGGTTCGCGCCTTTCTCCTGCAGGGTGTTCACAAACAGCAGACGCATGCGCTGGATGCGTTGACGCATATCGGTCAGCTCTTGTTCCCAGATGGTGCGCAGCGCGTCATTGCTCAGAATAGTGGCTACTACCGAGGCGCCATGCGCCGGCGGGTTAGAGTAGTTAGCGCGGATGCAGGACTTCATCTGGCTGAATGCACGATCGACGCTGTCTGCATCGCTGGCGACCAGCGTACAGGCGCCTACGCGCTCGTTATACAGACCAAAGTTTTTGGAATAGGAGCTGGCGACGATCAGCTCTTTATGCAGCGCCGCGAACGCGCGCAGGCCTTCTGCGTCCTCTTCCAGACCACGGGCAAAGCCCTGGTAGGCGAAGTCAAACAGCGGCAGCCAGCCTTTATCCAGCGACAGCTGCGCCAGCTGTTGCCACTGTTCCAGGGTCGGATCGATACCGGTAGGGTTATGGCAGCAGCCGTGGAACAGCACCACGTCGCCAGCCTGGGCATCCGCCAGGCTATTCAGCAGGCCATCGAAATCCAGGGTGTGGTTCTGCGCGTCGTAATAGGCGTATTCACGCACTTCCAGACCGGCAGAATTAAATACGCTCTTATGGTTCGGCCAGCTTGGGTTGCTAACCCAGACGCGTTTTACGTCAGTGTTTTTAGCGAGGAAATCCGCCGCCACGCGCAGTGCGCCGGTGCCGCCAGGCGTCTGTGCGGTGCGGGCGCGTTTGTCAGCGATCAGCGAATTACCTTTGCCGAACAGCAGCTCCTGGGTGCAGCGGCCAAATTCAGGAATACCATCAATGCCCAGGTAGTTCTTGGTGGTTTCATTTTCCAGCAAATATTGTTCGGCTTTTTTCACGCTGGTGAGAACCGGGGTTTTACCGGTTTCATCTTTATAAACACCAATACCCAGGTTGATTTTAGTCGGACGTTCATCGGCGCGAAACAGGTCCGCCAGACCAAGAATCGGGTCGGCAGGGGCGGCAGTAATGTTCTCAAACATGACGAGGTTCCATTGTGATATCAGAAGGGAAATTCGCTATCAGGTTAACGGGTGTTTTACCAAATGCCAACCGTTTGCCCGCAAAAGATTGACCGTTATGTCATTCCGGTGTTTTTCTCTTTCGGGCATAAAAAAACAGGGCCGAAGCCCTGTTTCTAAAACATTTAATAAACGTGCGTGCTGCTTAGAACTGGTAAACGATACCAACTGCAGCGGTGTTGTCAGAGCCTACACCCAGTTTATTGTCGCTGTCGATCTGGTTGATGATGTAATCAACATAGGTCGCCATGTTTTTGTTGAAGTAGTAAGTTGCGCCAACTTCGATGTAGTTGATGAACTCTTCGCTACCAACGCCTTCAACATCTTTCGCTTTAGATTTGTAGTAAGCGATGGACGGACGCAGACCGAAGTCGAACTGGTACTGTGCTACAACAGAGAAGTCCTGAGTTTTGTTAGCAAAACCAGACAGGCCTGCAGTGCTGGAAATCGCAGTAGCGTTGCGGGTTTCGCCATACAGAGCCGCCAGGTAGATGTTGTTAGCATCGTATTTCACGCCAGTCGCCCACTGCTCAGCTTTTTTGCCGCCGTTCGCCAGAGCAGCAGCCTGTTGTGCGTTGGTACGATCTGCCGCACCGTAGCCACCAACAACGCTGAAGCCTTCGATTTCATAGCTCAGAGAGGTCGCCCAGCCGTCACCGTTAGAACGGGTGATGTCAGTACGCTCGTTTTTACCCAGGTACTGTACGCCGAAGTTCAGGCCGTCAACCAGACCGAAGAAGTTGGTGTTACGGTAAGTCGCCAGGCCACCAGTACGACCAACAAAGAAGTTGTCGCTGGATGCAGTGTCACCACCAAACTCTGGCAGAACGTCGGTGATACCAACTGCATCGTAAACCAGACCGTAGTTACGACCGTAGTCCAAAGAACCTGCGTCGCCGAATTTCAGACCAGCGAATGCCAGACGGGTTTTGTTACCGTTCTGCGCGTCGCTGCCACCTTCGGAGTTGTTACCCGCGAAGTTGTATTCCCACTGGCCGTAACCGGTCAGTTGGTCGTTGATCTGAGTTTCGCCTTTGAAGCCCAGACGCGCATAAGTTTTGTCGCCGTTACCCGCGTAAGCGTGATCACCATTGTCTTTGGAGAAATAGTGCAGGCCAACAGCTTTACCGTACAGGTCCAGTTTGTTGCTGTTTTTGTTATAGATTTCTGCAGCGTTAGCTGCGCCAGCTACCAGCAGAGCAGGGATAACCACTGCCAGAATATTGCGCTTCATCATTATTTATTACCCTCATTGGTTTTTTTTGAACACCTGCCACTGCCGTCAATAATTCTGTACGGAACTATTGATGAGAGTTTGGTGTCTTTCTGTGTCTGGAGGCATCTTTCCATTCATATTAAGGATTAGCTACCGTGAAAGTGCTACAAATATGCAAACACGGTAACCAAAAGCAATAATGTGTAACCAATTGTGTATTTTTGGGAACTTTGTGAACCACATCAAAATAAATCACGCCGCTGAACAATATTAAACCGTTCCTAATCTATATATATGAAAACCTTATATTTAATTCGCATAGACAGGTTTTAAGCCTCTTAACGACAATTATTCTCACTTTACAAAAGCGCCTGTTCAGATGGCTGGATGTCTGTGTAATTTCTGCGCAACTATGCTAAGTCGCGATAAAATTATAGGCGCAAGAAAATGAGGGATATTTTTTGGTGAAAATTATTACCAGTTAATACCTGGTTACTTCACCGGTAGTGGTGGGAGTTGATTGAAACAAATGTTGAATATTTGTAGACAAAAACTGACGCAGGAAAGCAAAAAAAAGCCGGGAAAACCCGGCTTTCGAAAATCAGAAACTGGCGTTGCGCGGCGTGCGCGGGAACGGGATCACATCACGCACGTTTTGAACGCCGGTCACATAAGCGATTAAACGCTCAAAACCCAGTCCAAAACCTGAGTGTGGAACGGTGCCGTAACGACGCAGATCGCGGTACCACCAGTAATCCTCTTTATTGAGGCCCATTTCTTCGAGACGCACATCAAGTACGTCGAGGCGCTCTTCACGCTGAGAGCCACCGATGATTTCACCGATGCCGGGCGCCAGCACGTCCATCGCCGCCACGGTTTTGCCGTCTTCGTTCTGGCGCATATAAAACGCTTTAATGTCTTTCGGATAGTTTTTGACAACCACCGGCGCTTTAAAATGTTTTTCAGCTAAATAACGCTCGTGCTCAGAAGCCAGATCGACACCCCAGTAAACCGGGTTCTCAAACTTCTCACCACAGGTTTCAAGGATTTTCACCGCGTCGGTGTAATCCACCTGGGCGAAGTCAGCGGAGATGAAACGCTCCAGACGGCCAATAGCATCTTTATCCACACGCTCGGCGAAGAACTTCATGTCGTCCATACGCTCATCAAGCACCGCTTTAAACACATATTTGAGCATGCCTTCCGCCAGCGCAGCGACATCATCCAGCGTGGCGAACGCCACTTCCGGCTCCAGCATCCAGAACTCGGCCAGGTGGCGGCTGGTGTTGGAGTTTTCCGCACGGAAGGTCGGGCCGAAGGTATAGATTTTTGACAGCGCGCAGGCGTAAGTTTCGCCGTTGAGCTGGCCGGAAACGGTCAGGAAAGCTTCTTTACCGAAGAAGTCTTTGTCAAAATCGACTTTGCCCTGATCGTTGCGCGGCAGGTTTTCCAGGTCCAGCGTGGAGACGCGGAACATTTCGCCGGCGCCTTCGGTGTCGGAGGCGGTGATCAGCGGCGTAGATACCCAGAAGAAGCCCTGCTCATCAAAATAGCGGTGCAGCGCCTGCGCCAGGGTGTGGCGAACGCGGGCCACCGCGCCAATCATATTTGTGCGCGGGCGCAGGTGCGCCACTTCACGCAGGTATTCGATGCTGTGGCGTTTGGCGGCCATTGGATAGGTGTCCGGATCTTCAACCCAGCCGGTCACTTCAACGTGGGTCGCCTGCAGCTCAAAGCTTTGACCCTGGCCCGGGGATTCCACCACGGTGCCGGTCACAACGACCGAGCAGCCGGTTGTCAGGCGCAGAACGTCATCATGGTAATTGGGCAGAGAATGATTAATGACAGCCTGTATAGGATCAAAGCAGGAACCGTCATAGACGGCGAGGAAGGAGATGCCAGCTTTTGAATCTCGACGGGTACGTACCCATCCGCGCACGGTGACTTCCTGGTCAACAGCGACACGGCCCTGGAGTACGTCGGCTACAGGCACAACGCTCATAATTATCTCTCTGGTTAGTAGTCAATAACAAAAAATCGCTTATCCACCCAACGGGGGAGGGTTATCTATGTTACCTGGCGGGCGCTGGCAGACAAGCAGAATTCGTGTCGGGAAATAAAGAAAACACAAAGTGATGGCGTTCAGGGAGCGGAAAAACTCCCTGAACCGGGGATTAGCTGGCTTTTTTGACCTGTGGTAAATCAAAGGCTTTACGCAGGGCGCGTACAAAGGCCTTATCGTGGCAGATGGTTTTACCGGGGCTGTCGGAGAGCTTGGCGACCGGCTTGCCGTTGCACTCCACCAGCTTAATCACGATGTTCAACGGCTGCACGCCGGGGATATCGCAGGTCAGACGGGTGCCGATACCGAAACCGAGCTTCACGCGCGACGCAAAATGGCGATACAGATCGATCGCTTTATTGAGATCGAGATTATCGGAAAATACCAACGTTTTGCTCAACGGGTCGATATGCAGCTTTTCATAATGGGCGATGGCTTTTTCGCCCCACTGAACCGGATCGCCGGAATCGTGGCGCAGCCCCTGATAGCGGGTGGCGAATTCCGGGCCAAAGTCGCGCAGAAACGCGTCCATGGTAATGCAGTCCGTTAGCGCGATGCCGAGCTGATTAGGGTATTCATCCAGCCAGGCCTGTAGCGCGGCACGCTGGCTGTTGGCCAGTACCGGGCTGATTTGCTGATGCGCCTGGAACCACTCGTGCGCCTGGGTGCCCATCGGCGTTAAATTCAGGCGGCGGGCTAAATCATAGTTGCTGGTGCCGACAAACCAGGGCTCCTGCTGGAGACGCTCGACAATGGCCTGTTGAACCTCGCGGGAAAATCGACGGCGGGTGCCAAAATCCATCAGATAAAAGCGATCGAGCGGCAGGTCGGCGGTGACGGTATTGAAATCCACCAGCTTGCTTTCGAGATGCTCAAGGGCATTATCGACAGTCACGTCCGGTGTGCGGAAGCGGTGAACCAGCTCGCTGATCACGGCCAGCAGCGGCACTTCCCACATAATCACTTCCAGCCACGGGCCGGAAAGACGGATATCCAGTTTGCCGTTATCGTTAACGATTTCCACCTGCGACGGGTCGTAGCGGAAATTCTTCAGCCAGGCCAGATAATCCGCTTTAAAGAACGGCAGTTTCGCGAGCCACGTATATTCCTCTTCGCTCAGCGCCAGATGCTGCATCGCATCCACCTGTTCGCGAATAGCGTGCGCATAAATACCTAACAGATCGTCGCCGCGGCAGCGGAATTCAGCGGCGACCTGCACGCCCTGGTAATGATGAAACACGGCCTGCTGCATATGCAGTTTATAGGCATCGGTATCCAACAACGAGTGCAGAATAGGGGAAGCATATTGTGTCATGGCGCGTAACCGACATCCTCTAACAGGCGCGTTTCCTGGGCTAGCGAAAGCAGATAAAGTCGCAGGAGTATACCCTGATTATCCGTTTATTGAAGCAGGATCACAACATAACACACCGGTCGGGTCGAGCGCATTTTGTGCCGCATGTTATCTGGATGTAGCAAAAGGCGTTACACCGCCAGAAAAGATAAAGATTCTGCATGGCAACATTTTCGCAACGAGAATAGACTGAAGCACAATACTCTACGGACGATGGATAAGGTTTCTATGACTCAATTGCCACAAGCCAAATACCGCCACGATTATCGCGCGCCGGATTATTTCATCAGCGACATCGATTTAACCTTTGAGCTGGACGCGCAAAAAACGCGCGTGACGGCGGTAAGTCAGGTGAATCGCCCGCAGGCGTCGGATGCGCCGCTACGCCTGGATGGCGAATCTTTAACGCTCATCTCTCTCGAAGTGAATGATGAAGCATGGCCCCATTATCGCTTAGAAGATAATGCCCTGATTATCGAGCAGTTGCCCGCCCGCTTTACCCTGAAAATCGTCAATGAAATCAGCCCGGCGGCGAACACTGCCCTTGAGGGGCTGTATCAGTCAGGCGACGCGCTGTGTACCCAATGCGAGGCCGAAGGCTTCCGGCACATTACCTGGTATCTGGATCGCCCGGATGTTCTGGCGCGCTTCACCACCAAAATTATCGCGAATAAAACCCAATATCCTTATCTGCTGTCCAACGGCAACCGCGTAGGGCAGGGGGAACTGGAAAACGGCCGCCACTGGGTTGAGTGGCAGGACCCGTTCCCAAAACCATGCTACCTGTTTGCGCTGGTGGCGGGGGATTTCGACGTGTTGCGCGATACGTTCACCACCCGTTCCGGGCGTGAAGTGGCGCTGGAATTGTATGTCGACCGTGGCAATGTCGATCGCGCGCCCTGGGCGATGACCTCCTTGAAGAATTCCATGAAGTGGGATGAAACGCGCTTCGGTCTGGAATATGACTTAGATATCTACATGATCGTCGCCGTAGATTTCTTCAATATGGGCGCGATGGAGAATAAAGGTCTCAACATCTTTAACTCCAAATTCGTGCTGGCGCGTGCCGAAACCGCCACCGATAAAGACTATCTCAATATCGAACGCGTGATTGGCCATGAGTATTTCCACAACTGGACCGGCAACCGCGTGACCTGCCGCGACTGGTTCCAGCTCAGCCTGAAAGAGGGGCTGACGGTGTTCCGCGATCAGGAGTTCAGCTCCGATTTGGGTTCCCGCGCGGTTAACCGCATCAATAATGTACGCACCATGCGCGCCATGCAGTTTGCGGAAGACGCCAGCCCGATGGCGCACCCGATCCGCCCGGATAAAGTTATTGAGATGAATAACTTCTATACCCTGACGGTGTATGAGAAAGGTTCGGAAGTGATCCGCATGCTGCACACCCTGCTGGGTGAAGAGAATTTTCAGAAGGGAATGCAGCTCTATTTCGAGCGTCATGATGGCAGCGCGGCGACCTGCGACGACTTCGTGCAGGCGATGGAGGATGCGTCGAATGTCGATTTATCCCATTTCCGCCGCTGGTACAGCCAGGCCGGTACGCCGGTGGTGAGCGTTCAGGATGATTACAATCCGGAAACTGAACAATATACCCTGACCATCAGTCAGAGAACGCCGCCCACCGCAGAGCAAACTGAAAAGCATCCGCTGCATATTCCGTTTGATATCGAGCTATACGATAACGAAGGCAAGGTGATCCCGCTGCAATACAACGGTCATCCGGTGCACCACGTACTGAATCTGACTCAGGCCGAGCAGACCTTTGTGTTTGATAAAGTGTACTTCCAGCCAGTGCCGTCGCTGCTGCGCGAATTCTCCGCCCCGGTGAAACTGGAGTATAAGTGGAGCGATCAGCAGTTAACCTTCCTGATGCGCCATGCCCGCAATGATTTCTCCCGTTGGGATGCGGCGCAAAGCCTGCTGGCGACCCACATCAAACTGAACGTCGCCCGCCAGCAGCAGGGCCAGCCGCTGTCGCTGCCGTTGCACGTGGCGGATGCCTTCCGCGCCATCCTGCTGGATGCGCGGATCGATCCGGCACTGGCGGCGGAAATTCTGACCCTGCCATCGCAAAACGAGATTGCCGAGCTGTTTGACATTATCGATCCGCTGGCGATTGCCGCGGTGCATGGCGCGTTAACTCGCACGCTGGCGACCGAACTGGCAGATGAGTTTTTAGCGGTGTACAACGCCAATAAACTCGACGGGTATCGCATCGAACATGCCGATATCGGCAAACGTGCGCTGCGTAATACCTGCCTGCACTATCTGGCGTTTGGTGACGCGGAGCTGGCCGATACGCTGATCACCGCTCAGTATCACCAGGCGGACAATATGACCGACGCGATTGCCGCACTGTCGGCAGCGGTTGTGGCGCAGCTGCCGTGCCGTGAAGCGCTGCTGGCGGAGTATGATGAGAAGTGGCATCAGGACGGACTGGTGATGGATAAATGGCTGATGCTGCAAGCGATCAGCCCGGCGGAAAATGTTCTTTCTACGGTGCGCTCGCTGCTTAATCACCGCTCGTTCAGTATGAGCAATCCGAACCGCATCCGCGCGCTGATTGGCGCCTTCGCCATGCATAACCCGCTGGCATTCCATGCGGCGGACGGCAGCGGCTACCAGTTTATGGTGGAAATGCTCACCGAACTCAACAGCCGTAACCCGCAGGTGGCGTCACGCCTGATCGAACCGCTGATTCGCCTGAAGCGCTACGATGAAAATCGCCAGCAGCTGATGCGCGCGGCGCTTGAGCAGCTGAAAGCGTTGCCGAATCTCTCCGGGGACTTGTTCGAGAAAATCACCAAAGCGCTTGCCTGATAACCAAACGCCCTTCCATCGGGAAGGGCGTTTTTCGTTATGCCGACAGCGAGTTTTCCGGCCATTTAAGCGCCAGATGAGACGTGTCGTGACGGTGTAACGCCTGCCAGAACGTATCCAGCGCGTCGTCGAGCCGATGCTGCAAATTCGCGCTAAATACCGGCTTGTGCTGATAATCCAGTACCTGGCTGTCATCGGCGTAAACGCCGTGCAGGATCTCCTGCGCTTTCAGGGCATTTAATACCGGTTTCAGCGCGTAATCCACCGCCAGCAGATGCGCCACGCTGCCGCCCGTCGCCAGCGGTAAAACTACTTTTTTCTCCAGCGCCCGCTCGGGCAATAAATCCAGCAGCGTCTTTAATGCGCCCGCAAACGAGGCTTTGTAAACCGGCGTCGCCACGATCAGCCCGTCGGCCTCCGCCAGTTGTGCGTTAAAGGTTTTTAATGCCGGGCTATCGAAACGGGCATAAATCAGATCCTCCGGCGCAAAATTTTGCAGATGCCAGTGATAAACCTCCACATCCTGCGCGCTAAGCCGATCGCGGGCATATTCTAATAACGCGCTGGAGCGAGAAGGAAAGCGAGGGCTACCGGCCAGGGTGATAATGCGCATGACAGCTCCTTATAACCATTGATTTTCAAGTTGGTAACATTAATAACAATTAGCCCAGTGTCGCAGAGCCGCTTCCCGCGGCTAACTGATTTTTCTGTCGGAGCAATGCCGAATTTCGCATAAATCACCCAGCTATTGGAAAACGATTGCTTTTTTGCCACAAGTCAATTCACTTTGTGAGCGCATTCACGGATAATAGCGCCCCGGTCTGCATACCGGGAATCCAGGAGAGTTCATGTACTACCCCTTCGTTCGTAAAGCCCTTTTTCAGCTCGATCCAGAGCGCGCTCATGAAATGACCTTCCAGCAACTGCGCCGCATTACCGGTACGCCATTTGAGCGGCTGGTGCGCCAGCGCGTACCGGAAAAACCGGTTTCCTGCATGGGGCTGACGTTTAAAAACCCGCTGGGTCTGGCGGCAGGGCTGGATAAAAATGGCGAATGCATTGACGCGTTGGGCGCGATGGGTTTTGGATCGATCGAGATTGGCACCGTGACGCCACGTCCGCAACCGGGCAACGATAAGCCAAGGATCTTCCGCCTGGTGGAAGCCGAAGGGTTGATCAACCGCATGGGCTTCAACAATCTGGGCGTCGACAACCTGGTTGAGAACGTCAAGAAAGCCCATTTTGACGGCGTGCTGGGGATTAATATCGGCAAAAATAAAGACACCCCGGTAGAGCAGGGTAAAGATGACTATTTGATCTGTATGGATAAAGTTTATCCGTATGCCGGATATATCGCGATCAATATTTCTTCGCCAAATACCCCGGGTTTACGCTCGCTGCAATATGGCGAAGCGCTGGACGATCTTTTGAGCGCGATAAAAAATAAGCAACAAGAACTGCAAAAACAACATCATAAATATGTTCCTGTGGCGGTGAAGATCGCGCCGGATCTTTCTCTGGAAGAATTGATCCAGGTGGCCGACAGTTTAGTTCGCCATAATATTGATGGGGTTATCGCCACCAATACCACGCTCGACAGATCGCTGGTTGAGGGAATGAAACACAGCCAGGAGATGGGTGGGTTAAGCGGCCGTCCATTGCAATTAAAAAGCACCGAAATTATTCGTCTGTTATCTCAGGAATTAAATGGCCGACTGCCCATTATCGGCGTCGGTGGGATTGATTCTCTGATGGCGGCGCGCGAGAAGATGGCGGCAGGCGCAACGCTGATTCAAATTTATTCTGGCTTTATTTTTAAAGGCCCGCCGCTGATTAAAGAAATCGTAACCCATATCTAAGCTTTTTGACTTACAGACAACCAGGGCTTTATTTTGAGCCCTGGTTGTTTTATATTCGGGCGCAGTTGCTAATTTAGACATTTTAGTCTTTTCTTTATTAGGGTTTTAAACGAAGCGGCAAAAAGGATGATATTTCGTCGCTGGCAGATGTGGGGAAAAAATGATGCGCATTAAACCGGACGATAACTGGCATTGGTATTATGACGACGAGCACGACAGAATGATGCTCGACCTGGCTAATGGCATGCTATTCCGCTCGCGCTTCGCCCGTAAAATGCTCACCCCCGACGCCTTTGCCTCCAGCGGTTTTTGTGTTGATGACGCTGCGCTTTATTTCACCTTCGAAGAAAAATGCCGGGATTTGCCATTATCTAAAGATCAACGTGCCGAACTGGTATTGAACGCGCTGGTGGCGATTCGCTTCCTGAAACCGCAGATGCCGAAAAGCTGGCACTTTCTCTCCCATCATGATGACTGGCAGCCGCTGTGCGGCGACCCGGCCTGCGTGTATTTAAGCGATACCCAGGAGAGCGTTAACCTGCTGGTGGTGGAGCCGGGCGACAACGCGGCGCTGTGCCTGCTGGCGCAACCCGGTTTAACGTTGGCCGGGCGCACTATGCAGCTGGGTGATGCGATTAAAATCATGAACGACAGACTCAGACCGCAGCCAGTGGCGCAGAGCCTGAGTCTCGATCAGGCTGTTTAGCGATCCAGCGTTACGGCTCCAACCGGAATGCAGCTACAGCACAGGATGGTGCCATCGTCGCCAATGGCGCTCTGTTTCAGCGCTTTCACTTCCCCGTCAACTAAACGAATCCGACAGCTTCCGCAGATACCGGCCCGGCACGAGTAGGGAACGCGGATGCCTTGCTGCTCTAACTGTTCCAGCAGGATTTGCTGATTGTTGCCGTTAAACGTCGCCCCCTGCCAGGTGATCGCCACGGCGCTTTGCGGCGCGGTTTCTACCTCAATCGCCTCCACGACCTCGCCCGGGCCGTATACCCGCGCCGGTTTAGTTTTCAGGATTTCCACTTCATCGCCAACGTGAATAATGCCGCTCTCACGGGCGATCAGATTCTGGCCAAAATCCACATCGCCGCTCTCATCCTGGGCTGTGCGGAACGACTGCAACGTCGCCAGCGGTTCTCCGGAGGGATGCTTCTTACCGCGCTCCGGGCTGACGGTGGTAAAAATGCAGCGGCTACAGGGTTTGGCAACATCAAAGGTCACGCCGCCGATGCGAATCACCTCCCATGTGTCTTCTTCCCAGGCCTGAGCGCCAGCAATCACGAGATTGGGTCTGAACTGGGTCATTTTGACGCTGGCCGGGCAGCGTTGTTGCAAATCGCGCAGAGAGGCTTCATTGGCCAGTAAAAAAGGATAGCCGTCCGCGAAAGAGAGCGGCACTGCCTCATGGCGCTTCACCCGGCGGGTCAGTTCAGGCCCCACCCAGCGCAGTTGCACCTCGCGGGAGAAAAATCCGCTCAGCCACTGGTTAATTGCCTGTGGGGCGACCCGCGCAGTGAAGTGGTTGCCCCACACCTCTGTCGGCGCGGCGGCAGCGGCAAAATCGCTATAACGCACCATCGCGCTACTGCCGTCCGGCGCGCGCAGATGTAAACCGTCATGCATTATCGCCGGGGAAAACAGCACCATTTGCGGATACTGACGCGCGGTAATAAAGGTGCCGTCAGTTTCTGTCACCATGAAAATGCGATCGAACGCCAGCCCGCTTAAACTTACCTGTGCATGAGAGAGTTGAATGCCGCGCATGGATTTAACCGGATGAACTGCCAGACGAGATAAAAAGACCACTGCGCACTCCCTGAAAAGTCATAGAAGATGAAGAAATAGAAGGGCAACTTTATGACATGCGGGGCGGATTGGCTATAATGCGCAACAATTTTCTTAAGTGATAAGTGACGATATGAATGCTTTATTTGCCAGTACGGCGCGCGGCCTTGAAGAACTGTTAAAAACCGAACTGGAAAACCTGGGGGCGCAGAACGCTCAGGTGGTTCAGGGCGGCGTGCATTTTGAAGGCGACGCGCATCTGCTCTACTCGAGCCTGATGTGGAGCCGCCTGGCATCGCGCATTCTGCTGCCGCTTAGCGAATGCAAAGTTTACAGCGATCTCGACCTTTACCTTGGGGTTCAGGCAATCGACTGGACCGCCATGTTCGCGCCAGGCGCCACGTTTGCCGTTCATTTCAGCGGTTTAAACGACACTATCCGCAACAGCCAGTACGGCGCGTTGAAGGTCAAAGACGCGATTGTTGATGCCTTTACCCGTAAAAACCTGCCGCGTCCTAACGTTGATAAAGAGCAGCCGGACCTGCGCATCAACGTCTGGCTGAATAAAGAAACCGCCAGCATTGCGCTCGATCTCAGCGGTGACGGTCTGCACCAGCGCGGCTACCGCGACGCCACCGGCCAGGCACCGATCAAAGAGACTCTGGCGGCGGCAATTGTTCAGCGCTCCGGCTGGCAGCCTGGCACCCCGCTTATCGATCCGATGTGCGGCTCCGGCACGTTACTGATAGAAGCGGCGATGATCGCCACCGATCGCGCGCCGGGCCTGCATCGCACCCGCTGGGGGTTCACCGGCTGGGCGAAGCATGACGACGAAATTTGGAAAAGCGTGAAAACGGATGCCCAGGTGCGGGCGCGCCGGGGTTTAAGCGAATACCCATCGCGTTTTTACGGCTCGGATAACGACGCCCGCGTAATCGAACGGGCGCGCAGCAACGCCCGTCGCGCAGGCCTTGGCGAGCTTATCTCTTTTAGCGTCAGCGACGTGGCGCAACTGACCAACCCGCTGCCGAAAGGGCCGCTCGGCACCGTGATCAGCAACCCGCCGTACGGTGAGCGTCTGGAAAGCGAACCGGCGCTGATTGCCCTGCACAGCCTGCTGGGCCGCGCCATGAAGCAGCAGTTTGGCGGCTGGAATCTGTCGCTGTTCAGTGCCTCGCCGGAACTGTTGAGTTGCCTGCAACTGCGCGCCGACCGCCAGTTTAAAGCCAAAAACGGCCCGCTGGATTGCGTGCAGAAAAACTACCATCTGGCCGCAGGCAGCAGCGAAGGCGGGCAGGGACGTATTGCGGAAGACTACGCCAACCGCTTGCGCAAGAATCTTAAAAAACTGGATAAGTGGGCGAAACAGGAAGGGATTGAATGCTACCGCCTCTATGATGCCGACCTGCCGGATTATAACGTGGCGGTGGACCGCTACGCTGACTGGGTCGTGATTCAGGAGTACGCGCCGCCGAAAACCGTGGACGCTAACAAGGCGCGTCAGCGTCTGTTTGACGTGATCGCCGCAACCATCCAGGTGCTGGAAATCGCACCGAACAAGCTGGTGCTGAAAACCCGCGAGCGCCAGAAAGGCGCCAGCCAGTATCAGAAGGTCGCCCAGAAAGAAGAGTTTATGGAAGTGCGTGAATATAATGCGCGCTTCTGGGTCAACCTGACCGATTACCTGGATACCGGCCTGTTTCTCGATCACCGTATCGCGCGCCGGATGCTGGGCCAGATGAGCAAAGATAAAGACTTCCTCAACCTGTTCGCCTACACCGGCAGCGCCAGCGTTCATGCCGGGCTGGGCGGGGCGAAAAGCACTACCACGGTGGATATGTCGCGTACCTATCTGGAATGGGCGGAGCGCAACCTGCGTCTCAATGGCCTCACCGGGCGCAATCACCGGCTGATCCAGGCGGACTGCCTGGGCTGGCTGGCGGAATCGACCGAACGCTTTGACGTGATCTTTATCGATCCGCCGACGTTCTCCAACTCAAAACGTATGGAGGCCTCGTTTGACGTTCAGCGCGATCATCTGACGTTAATGAAGGATCTCAAGCGCCTGTTGAAGCCGGGGGGCACCATTATGTTCTCCAACAACAAACGCGGCTTCAAAATGGATCTACCGGGACTGGCGCAACTGGGCCTGAAGGCGCAGGAAATTACTGAGAAAACGCTGTCGCAAGATTTTGCCCGTAATCGCCAAATCCATAACTGCTGGCTGGTTACTCACGAGACCGGGAAATAATTATTTATGTCATTAATCAGTATGCATGGCGCGTGGCTCTCTTACAGCGACGCACCGCTTCTCGATAACGCCGAACTGCACATTGAAGACAACGAACGGGTTTGTCTGGTGGGGCGTAACGGGGCCGGTAAATCGACCCTGATGAAGATCCTTAACCGTGAAGTCGGGCTGGACGATGGACGGCTGATTTTCGAGCAGGATCTGGTGGTGTCACGCCTGCAACAGGATCCGCCGCGCAACATCACCGGCAGCGTGTATGATTTCGTCGCTGAAGGTATCGAAGAGCAGGCGGAGTATCTCAAGCGTTACCACGATGTTTCCCATCTGGTGATGCAGGATCCGAGCGACAAAAATCTGGCCGAGCTGGCGCGGGTGCAGGAGATGCTCGATCACCATGGCTTGTGGCAGCTGGAAAATCGTATCAACGAAGTGCTGATGCAGCTTGGCCTGAATGCGGATATGGAGCTGTCGGCGCTGTCCGGCGGTTGGCTGCGTAAAGCGGCGTTGGGCCGGGCGCTGGTGAGCGGGCCGCGCGTGCTGCTGCTCGACGAGCCTACGAACCATCTGGATATCGAAACCATCGACTGGCTGGAAGGGTTTTTAAAATCTTTCCAGGGCTGCATTATTTTTATCTCCCACGACCGTTCATTTATTCGCAATATGGCAACGCGGATTGTCGATCTCGATCGCGGCAAGCTGGTTTCATACCCGGGTGATTACGACCAATACCTGCTGGAGAAAGAAGAAGCGCTGCGCGTGGAAGAGCTGCAAAACGCCGAGTTTGATAAGAAGCTGGCCCAGGAAGAGGTCTGGATCCGCCAGGGTATTAAAGCGCGCCGCACCCGTAACGAAGGCCGCGTGCGCGCGTTAAAAAGCCTGCGCCGCGAACGTAGCGAGCGCCGCGAAGTGATGGGCAGCGCCAAAATGCAGGTGGAAGAAGCCTCCCGCTCCGGCAAAATTGTCTTTGAGCTTGAGGACGTGAATTACGGCATTGAAGGCAAAACCCTGGTACGTAACTTCAGCGCCCAGGTGCAACGCGGCGATAAAATCGCGCTGGTCGGGCCCAACGGCTGCGGCAAGACCACGCTGCTGAAACTGATGCTCGGTCAGCTTAACGCTGATAGCGGACGTGTTCACGTGGGCACCAAACTGGAAATCGCCTATTTCGATCAGCACCGCGCCGAGCTGGACCCGGAGCGCACCGTGATGGACAACCTCGCGGAAGGCAAACAGGAAGTCATGGTCAACGGCAAGCCGCGCCATGTGCTGGGTTATCTCCAGGACTTCTTGTTCCATCCGAAACGCGCCATGACGCCGGTACGCGCCCTGTCAGGCGGAGAGCGCAACCGCCTGCTGCTGGCGCGTCTTTTTCTGAAACCCAGCAACCTGCTGATCCTTGACGAACCGACCAACGATCTGGATGTCGAAACCCTGGAATTACTGGAAGAGCTGATCGACAGCTATCAGGGAACCGTGCTGCTGGTGAGCCACGACCGTGAATTCGTCGATAACACCGTGACGGAATGCTGGATCTTTGAAGGCGAAGGACGTATCGGACAATACGTCGGCGGCTATCACGATGCGCGTGGGCAGCAGGCCTCCTCGGCCATCGCCCGTGCGCCGGTCGCAAAAAAAGAACCCGAAGTCGCGGTTGCGAAAGCAGAAACTGTCAAACGAGCCAGCAGCAAACTAAGCTATAACATGCAGCGCGAATTAGATCAGATGCCGCAACGCATGGAAGAGTTAGAAGCCGCAGTGGAAAGCCTGCAATCGCAGGTGAGCGACGCATCCTTCTTTAACCAACCTCATGACGTCACGCAAAGTGTGCTGGAAAAACTGGCTAGCGCAGAGCAGGAGCTTGAGGCGGCTTTCGAACGTTGGGAATACCTTGAGTCGTTAAAAAACGGTGGATAGCCAAAGGGAGGGCGGCATGTGTGAACAGCACCATGCAGCGAAACATATTCTGTGCCCGCAATGCGACATGCTGGTGTTATTGCCAAAGCTGGAAGAGGGCCATAAGGCCAACTGTCCACGCTGCGGCACAACCTTAACAACACAGTGGGCCGCGCCGCGCCAGCGGCCTACCGCCTATGCGCTGGCGGCGCTGTTTATGCTGCTGCTCTCCAATCTTTTCCCCTTCGTCAATATGAAGGTTGCGGGTATCACCAGCGAGGTCACGCTGCTGGAAATCCCTGGCGTGATGTTTTCGCAAGATTACGCCAGCCTGGGCACCTTTTTTATGTTGTTTGTCCAGTTGGTGCCGGCGTTTTGCCTGGTGACGATCCTGCTGCTGGTCAATCGCGCCGCCTTGCCTGAGAACCTGAAACGGGCCATGGCGCGCATTCTGTTTAATCTTAAAAGCTGGGGAATGGCGGAGATTTTCCTCGCCGGGGTGCTGGTGAGCTTCGTAAAACTGATGGCTTATGGCGATATCGGCGTTGGCAGCAGTTTTATTCCCTGGTGTCTGTTTTGCCTACTGCAACTGCGCGCCTTCCAGTGCGTGGACCGCCGCTGGCTGTGGGATGACTTAGCGCCGATGCCAACGCTGGCAACTCCGCCGCGCGTCGGCGTGCCGGGTATCCGTCAGGGGCTGCGGTCATGCTCCTGCTGCACCGCTATCCTGCCCGCTGAAACTATCCGCTGTCCACGCTGTGAGACGCGCGGTCACGTGCGGCGCAAGAACAGCCTGCAATGGACGCTGGCGCTGCTGTTTACCGCCATCATTCTTTATCTGCCCGCCAATATTTTGCCGATTATGATCACCGATCTGCTCGGCGATAAAATGCCGTCGACGATCCTGGCCGGGGTGATATTGCTCTGGAGTGAGGGGTCGTACCCGGTCGCGCTGGTGATTTTCATCGCCAGTATTCTGGTTCCGACGTTAAAAATGATTGCTATCGCCTGGCTGTGCTGGGATGCCAAAGGCCACGGCCAACGCGATAGCGAACGCATGCACCTGATTTACGAGGTCGTCGAGTTTGTCGGGCGCTGGTCCATGATTGATGTGTTTGTTATTGCCGTACTGTCGGCGCTGGTGCGTATGGGAGCCTTAATGAGCATTTATCCTGCTATCGGCGCAGTGATGTTTGCGCTGGTTGTCATTATTACAATGTTCGCTGCGATGACCTTTGACCCACGTTTGTCCTGGGATCGCGAGCCTGAATTGAGCCATAAGGAGTCATCGGAACATGGAAAAGCCTAACGGGGAAGCGCAGGTGCGCAAGGTCAGGAACTGGTCGCCGGTCTGGATATTCCCTATCGTCACGGCGCTGATCGGCGCATGGATTTTATTTTACCACTACAGCCATCAGGGGCCGGAAGTTACGCTGATCACGACTAACGCCGAAGGTATTGAGGGCGGGAAAACCACCATCAAAAGCCGCAGCGTGGATGTGGGCGTGGTTGAAAGCGCAGTGCTTTCCGACGATCTGCTGCATGTGGAGATCAAAGCGCGCTTAAATGCCGGGATGGAAAAACTGCTGCATCAGGATTCCGTGTTCTGGGTGGTGAAACCGCAAATCGGCAGAGAAGGCGTGAGCGGGCTCAACACGTTGTTCTCCGGGGCTTATATTGAACTCAAACCGGGCACAAAAGGCGCGGTGCCGGATGAATATAAACTGCTGGATGCGCCGCCGCTGGCACCGCCTGATGCAAAAGGTATCCGCGTGGTGCTGGACAGTAAAAAAGCGGGGCAATTGTCGCCGGGCGATCCGGTGCTGTTCCGCGGCTATCGCGTCGGGTCGGTGGAGACCAGCACCTTTGATACCCAAAAACGCACCATCAGTTATCAACTGTTTGTTAATGCGCCCTATGACCGGCTGGTCACCAGCAATGTACGCTTCTGGAAAGACAGCGGGATCGCCGTGGATTTAACCTCGGCGGGCATGCGCGTGGAGATGGGGTCATTGACCACGCTGTTCAGCGGCGGGGTGAGCTTCGATATCCCTGACGGCTGGGAACTCGGTCAACCGATCACCGAGAAAACGGCTTTTAAACTGTATGACGATCAAAAAAGCATTCAGGATTCGTTGTACACCGAACATATTGATTACTTAGTGTTCTTCAATGACTCGATTCGCGGGTTACAGCCCGGCGCGCCGGTTGAATTCCGGGGTATTCGTCTGGGGACCGTGGCGCAGGCACCGTACTTTGTGCCCGGACTCCGCCAGGCACTAAGTACTGATTATCGTATCCCGGTGCTGATTCGTATTGAGCCTGAGCGTCTGGAAAACCAGCTGGGCGAGAGCCCGAAAATCGGCGCGCATTTGCAGGATCTGGTAGCGCGCGGTTTGCGCGCCTCGCTGAAAACCGGCAACCTGGTGACCGGCGCGCTGTATATGGATCTCGATTTCTATCCAAAAGCGCCTGCGATGTCGGGTATGCGCAGCTTCGGCGGCTACTCGATTATTCCGTCCGTCAGTGGCGGGCTGGCGCAAATTCAGCAGCGCCTGCTGGAAACCCTCGACAAAATCAACAATCTGCCGCTTAACCCGATGATTCAACAGGCAACCAATACGTTGAACGAGAGCCAGCGTACCATGCAGCGCCTGCAGCAGACGTTGAACAACCTGAACCAACTGACCGCCAGCAAATCGATGCAGCAGTTGCCTGCGGATATGCAGGGCACGCTGCGTGAACTTAACCGCAGTATGCAGGGCTTCCAGCCGGGTTCTGCGGCCTATAACAAGATGGTGGCGGATATGCAGCGTCTCGATCAGGTCTTGCGTGAGCTACAGCCGGTATTGCGTACCCTGAACGATAAGAGCAACGCGCTGGTGTTTGAAGCGAAGGATAAAAAAGATCCACAGCCGAAGAGGGCGAAAGAATGAGAAAGTGGCTTCCGGTTCTGATTGCGGCGCTGCTTAGCGCCTGCAGCAGCAGCGACGATGGAAAAACGTATTATCAGCTGCCCGCCGGGGCGCAGGCTCTGAGCAGCCAGACCACCAGCCAGGGGCGGCAGCTTCTGTGGGTGGAGCAGGTGACTATTCCGGATTATCTGGCCGGTAACGGGGTGGTGTATCAAACCACCGATGTGCAGTTCAATATCGCCAACAGCAACCTGTGGGCCAGCCCGCTGGATCAGCAGTTGCGTAATACGCTGGTGGCAAACCTGAGCAGTCAACTGCCTGGCTGGGTGGTTTCCTCAACGCCGTTGGGCAGCGAGCAGCAGGTGTTGAACGTTAACGTCACAGGATTCCATGGCCGTTACGATGGCCGGGTGATTGTCAGCGGTGAGTGGCTGCTCAATAACCAGGGCGAGCTGGTAAAACGTCCGTTTAACATCGAGTTAAAACAGCAGCAGGACGGCTATGACGCCATGGTCAAAGCCTTAGGTCAGGCCTGGCAGCAGGAAGCGCAGAGTATAGCGGCAGAAATTAAACGACTTCCCTAAAAACTTTTGTGTAAATTTTAGCCGCTGTAAGTCTGTACAGGCCTGCAGCGGCTTTTCTTTTGATACCAACAAGATAAAAAAGGCATTTAAATCAATTTGTAATTTTTTGCCTTCGTATAGCTCACAAATATGACATTGGCGTGAATTTTGCGCGTTGACGAGTGAATGGTTTCGCGTTATTGCTTAGTCGTGATTGAGCATTTGCTCATCACTGTTTTCATTTCCAGCAGAAACAAAGATGAGGGAAACGAGGCATGAAGAGACAAAAACGAGATCGCCTGGAACGGGCACATCAACGCGGTTATCAAGCAGGTATGACCGGACGACCAAAAGAAATGTGTCCTTATCAGGCTGTTAATCAGCGATCTTATTGGCTTGGAGGCTGGCGAGAAGCCATGGAGGTCAAAGTGTTAATCGCATAACACTGTCTCTTTAGACATAGAAACCTCCGCAGCGCGGAGGTTTCGCCTTACAGGGGACCAGTAATCAGAACGTAGACGTATCCTGGAAAAGCCCCACTTTCAGATCATTAGCGGTATAGATTACGCGGCCATCAACCAGCACTTCACCATCGGCCAGACCCATAATCAAACGACGGTTTACCACACGCTTAAAGTGGATACGGTAGGTCACTTTCTTCGCCGTCGGCAGAACCTGGCCGGTAAATTTCACTTCGCCTACACCCAGCGCGCGGCCTTTGCCTTCGCCACCCAGCCAGCCCAGGTAGAACCCAACCAGTTGCCACATCGCATCAAGGCCCAGACAGCCAGGCATTACCGGGTCGCCAATAAAGTGGCAACCGAAGAACCACAGGTCCGGATTGATATCCAGCTCTGCTTCGACATAGCCTTTATCGAAATTGCCGCCGGTTTCGGTCATCTTGACGACGCGGTCCATCATCAACATGTTCGGTGCGGGTAACTGCGGGCCTTTAGCGCCAAACAGTTCGCCACGGCTGGAAGCAAGAAGGTCTTCTTTCGTATAGGATTCGCGTTTATCTACCATGTTCTCAGTAAGCCTTATTTTAGTGAAGCACGCAGGTTAGCTAACACGTGTACGCTGAACAAGTCCGATCAGTTGTGGTTGAACCAGTTAAGCCAGCCCAGAGGCCAGGGATAACGGTTTCTTCCTTCCTGCTGAGTCGCTTGTGCAATGCGTTCCTGGATTGTTTGAATCAATGTCGTTTGCCCTTCGCCGTCCCAGGGCAGGCCGGTCAGCAGCGGCAAAGCATCCATGACGTCGTCCACTGCCCAAATAAAGAAGCGTTCATTCTCTACCGCATCCAGTAAAGGCTGCGACAGCGAAAGATGCCGCACGTTAGCCGATGGAATAATCACGCCCTGATTCCCCGTTAATTCCCGGCTCTGGCAAATCTCAAAAAATCCTTCGATTTTTTCGTTAAGACCGCCAACAGGCTGCGCCCGGCCAAACTGGTCTACTGATCCGGTGATGGCCATATTTTGATGTACCGGCACATCCGCCAGCGCGCTGATTAACGCGCACAGCTCGGCCATTGACGCGCTATCGCCATCCACTTCGCTGTAAGATTGTTCAAAGGTCAGCGAGGCGGAAAAGGGAATTTGCTGCTCAAGCTGCAATTCCGACATCAAAAAAGCCTGCATAATCATCATGCCTTTAGCATGGATATTTCCGCCCAGTTCGGCTTTGCGTTCAATATCAATAAACTCGCCATCGCCAATATGCACCACGCAGCTAATGCGCGAAGGCTCGCCGAAAGCGCGCGGGTGGCCCGGAAACTCAATCACCGACAGGGCGTTGATTTGACCGACGCGGTCGCCTTCGGTTTCAACCAGAATTTGGTCGAGCAGGATTTCATCCTGCATACGTTCTGCGAGGAAACCTTCACGCCAGGCCCGTTGTTCAAGCATTGAGGCAAATTGTTCGGCATTAAAGGTTTCGCCATCGCACAGCGGTGAGACTTCACGCAGCTGGCGCAAAATCCACGAAGGGTAAAGTGGCAGCGTTTCCTGATCCTGAGTATAACGCGTTGCTTCGCGGATCAGGATGGGCCAGGCGCTGGCATCAGGCGACGGTAGCTGATGGGTTGCGCTGATATGCAATACCCATTGCAGCCACAGGCTCATGGATTCTTCATCCGTGGCCTGAAGGTTATCTTCAAACTCACTGTAAATGGCGAGCGAACTCAGTTCCGGCTCCATCTCCTGAAAATCAGCCAGCGATTCGCGATCGCCTACCAGCACCACTTTCAATTGCAGGGGCAAAGAGGGCACCGAAACCGGCAGCGGACGCGATTCGTCCTGGGAGAACCAGTCGAAGCGGTTACGCTCAACCATATGCTTTAATCGTAGCCACAGCAGTGGCTGGGAAAGCAGCGCTCGCAGGGAGAGGATGAGCACGCCGCCGTTAGCCTGATGAATCAGGCCGGGTTGTAACGTCACTTTCTCGCCGAGCTGGCGTACGCACCCAAACAACTGCTCCGTTTCGACCCAGTCGGCAGACACAATTTCACCGGCGCTGGTAAACGGATCTTCAGCGCTAACGGCAGGGTGCAGCGTAACGGTATGGTTTTCAATCGAATAACGGCCGCCAAACAGTTGATCGGCTGCAGGGCTATTTTCCCGCAAATAGTCAGCGACGGTATCGAGATAATCTTTTTCTTCTGGCGCTCTGACGAGCATAAACGCCGAAGAGGAATAAGGGTGAATCAACTGTTCAAGGCCAAAGCATAAACGGGGCTGGATGGCTTGAATGTCGAGCGGCGAATCGGGGTCCGTTTGTGGCTGCGCAAACAGTTCAAGGTACCGATCGGTATCGGCAACCAGAGCACGCCATGAAAGTTTATTAATGGTCAAAGTCGCTTTTTTAAGGTAGAGGTTAAAGGCGCGATTATAGCGTAATGGCACACAGGACACACCCGTAATCAAGCATTTGGCCGGGAGAATCGAACCGAGAATCACAGGCGACGATTTCAATTCAGCGAATTGGCAAAAAACTGTTATTCTGAAGTGAGTTATACGGTCACCCTGAGATCACAATGAAATACCAACAATTGGAAAATCTCGAAAGCGGCTGGAAATGGAAATATCTGGTGAAGAAGCATCGCGAAGGCGAGCTGATTACCCGTTATATTGAAGCCAGCGCGGCCAAAGAGGCAGTTGACCTCTTACTCAACATGGAAAATGAACCTGTCCAGGTTGCAGACTGGATAGATGCGCACATCAATCCCGAACTGATTAACCGCATGAAGCAGACGATTCGGGCCCGGCGCAAGCGTCATTTTAATGCGGAGCATCAGCACACCCGCAAAAAGTCTATCGATCTGGAATATATGGTCTGGCAGCGTTTAGCTGGCCTGGCGCAGCGCAGGGGCAGCACGCTTTCCGAAACCATCGTGCAACTAATTGAAGATGCCGAGCGTAAAGAGAAATATGCCAGCCAGATGTCGACGCTCAAGCAGGATATCGAAGCCTTGCTGGGTAAAGGGGAGTAAGCCGCTCTTTATTTAGCTGATTGCCGCTGTTCCGTTACCAACGACAGGCGAAAAAAAACCCCGCAATGCGGGGTTTTTTCATAACGGTAACTTAAGCCTGCGGCTGAGTTACAACGTCTTTGATACCTTTAACTTCGATTTCTACGCGACGATCCGGTGCCAGGCAGTCGATCAGAGCAGCGCGCGGTTTAACGTTGTCACAGGTGCTGCCAGTAACCGGGTTAGATTCGCCCATGCCACGTGCAGAGATCTTGTCAGACGGGATACCTTTAGAGATCAGGTAATCAACAACGGACTGAGCACGTTTCTCAGACAGACCCTGGTTGTAAGCGTCAGAACCGATACGGTCAGTGAAGCCCAGAACCACTACGGAACCGTCTTTCGGATCCAGGTTGCTCAGCTGGGTGTACATCTGATCCAGAGCCTGCTGGCCTTCCGGTTTCAGAGTGGCTTTGTTGAAGTTGAACAGAACGTCAGACTTCAGAGTGAAGTGCTTGGTCTGTACTTCCGGAGCCGGAGCCGGAGCCGGTGCTACAACCGGAGCCGGAGCTTCGTATTGGCCGAAGCGGTAAGAAACGCCCAGGCTCAGCATGCCGTTGTCAGGACGAGTACCTACAGTACCTGCGTCACCGATGTTGTTAACCCACTGGTATTCCAGACGGGTAGCGATGTCGCGGGTAACAGCCCATTCAACACCACCAGCGAATACCGGAGAAACGCCAGTGTCGTGATCTTTCAGACGACCACCAGCACCGTTGTCGTATGCGGCTTTAGAGTCAGCGCGCCATACCATACCACCCAGACGGGTATAGATATCCAGATCGTCAGTTACCGGATAACCCAGTTTAGCGGTCAGCTGAACGCCCTGAGCTTTGAACGCGCCATTGTTAGTGTCGCCTTTGTACGGCATACGACCTAACCAGTCGTAACCCATTTCGAAACCAACGTACGGGTTAACCTGGTAACCACCAAAGGCACCTGCGCCCAGTTGGCTTTCGTGAGTCGGACCGTCACCGATACGGCTGTCATAACCATTACCGTAGAAACCGGTATCGTGGTACTGAGACCAGCCCAGTTTACCACCTGCATACCAGGTGTTATCTTTCGGTGCGGCTTGCGCTACGGTAGCGAAGCCAGCCAGTGCCACTGCAATCGCGATAGCTGTCTTTTTCATTTTTTGCGCCTCGTTATCATCCAAAAGGCCATGAACCACTTTACAGGGTTCACGGTTAAATCCTTCACCGGGGTTATAGCTCAACTTGTCACTCTACCGTCTGTACGGTTTATTAATGAGCAACCCTGGCGATGTAAAGTCTACAACGTAGTTGAAAACTTACAAGTGTGAAGTCCGTCAGGCATATGAAAAAAAACGAGTTGCGTACATATTTGTTAACATTTCTGGTGCAATTGTAGCCAGCAATGATAAGTGGAACTGAGCGGAACCCGCGTATTCCGCGTAAATTTCACGAATGAACAAAGACCTGTCACGGTCAAAAAATAAGACCAGGATTTCTCTTAAATTTACTTAATGATACAAACCAGAATGAATTTTTAGCGCAGAACGTGGTCTCGTACCGTTACTACCCCCTCGCGAAGGGCGCATTATAAAGCAGAGCGCATTACCCATTTCTGCCGCTTCTGAAAGCGCCTGATGCTCTTCATCACTCATTTCATACGACAACCAACCGATCACTACACTGTAATTTCCAGTACGCAGCGCGCGAAGCATGGCGTCGACAGTAGTATAAGAATTCGTTGGGCTTGCCTGCATGACTTTAGTTAGCGGTAAGCCGGAGGCCTGGAGCCAGGAGCGGCTCAAACGCTGGTTAGGCGTGAGCCATAACAGCCAGCGCGACTGTTGACCCAACTGCTGCAATAAAGGGAGTAAAACACACTGGGTCATCCAGGGCTGATCTTCCTGGTAAACAATTTCACTGACCATGCCTTTCATCTCCGGGGCTGTTGAAAATTCCGGATGCGGTTTTGCCGGGCGCATTGGTGTAACTGAGCGATTTAAATGAGCAGTGATGTTCATGGTGTGTTCAACTCCAGTGTGTACTGTATGTTTATACAGTACTCGCGAGCAGCGCAAAGATCAACCTTATTTTCTGAAAGTGTCTCGCAATTCTTAAATCAAAATCCCCTGCGCTGAAAATTACTATTGCCGAGATTCGCCAAGTTGAATATGTTCCTTTTACAGGAATTAATAACGGATTCATTCCTGTTATTTATTGATAATAAAGGAGTTATAATGAAATCGACGACTATTGATACGCTTGCACGTGTAGAGGATTTATTAAAGGCCCTGGGTGAAGTGCAATGTCGTTCTCTGTTCGGCGGATACAGTCTGACCATTGATAAAGCCGCCTTCGGCATGCTGGTTGAAGGCGAGCTTTTTTTACGTGCTAATGAACAAAGCGCCAACTATTTTACCCAACGCAACGCATCGAAGCTGAAATTCACTCGCCGGGGAAGACCGGTTTACCTGAATTATTACCAGGTTGATAACGAGCTGTGGGATAACCCGGATTTACTGGTGCGGTTAGCGGCAAATTCAATTACCCGCGCCAATGAGGATATTGCCCACCGCCAGCAAGAATTGCGCGTTAAAGATTTACCTAATCTCTCTTTGCAATATGAGATATGGCTCTGGGAAGTGGGAATTGGCGATGTGCCTACCCTTAAAGCCTATGGTTCAAAGGCGTGTTGGTTAAAGTTGCGTACCATTAAAAAAAATTGTGGTATTAAAACCCTTTATGCGCTCGAAGGCGCTATTGTCGGGCTGCATGAGGCGGCGCTCCCGGCGGAAACTCGCCGGGAGCTGTATGAGTGGTTTATCAAACAGCCTTCGTCACTCAGCGAGGGATGACACTTGAGTCTGCAATTTACTCATTTCTGGCAGCAGCCCCGCGATTAACCCTATTTGCTGTAGGACCAGCGCTTCTTTGCTCTCCTGGCGAGGCTCAATTTCCCGGATCCGCTGCGTCAGCCCGGATAAAGCCTGCTGGACTCTGTTTTCATCTGCCGGCAGATGATGCAATGCATCGTCGACATAGCATACGGCATCATCCAGGATGGCGAGGATGTTGGGAGTAACAACTTTTTCGCGATGCGCGCCGAGAGCGGAGATATAGCCTGTCAATGAATGGTTCAGGCACAGCAACCGAAAGGCGATTTCGCGTAATTCATCGCTGACGTGGGGTTCCGTTGACATATTCGACACCACTGATGCCAGTTCCGCATCGCGGTTATGGGCGTCGCGACGAGCGATACGGTAGGCGAGGCGGTTGTCGCGGCCCTGGTGGTATTGCTCGAGAATGGCATCAAGATAGCGGCAGTTGGCGTTAAGCGCCCGCTCAAGCACCTGATCGAGCCGGCGAAAACGCCAGTCCGGCCAGATAAAACTCACCGCTGCCCAGGCGATGGCGCAACCTATCAGCGTGTCGATAATGCGGGGCAGCGCCACTTCGAAGCCTTCGCCCAACAGATTAAAGCACAGCAGCACCAGCAGGGTAATAAACATGGTGGCGTGAGCGTACTGCACGGTGCGGAACATAAAGAACAGTACGCCGGTAATAACGATTAATATCAGCTGTCCTTCAAGCGAGGGCACAAACCACAGCACCGGGATGCCAATCGCCACGCCAATTAGCGTACCGATCACCCTTAACGCCAGACGGTGGCGCGTGGCGTTATAGTTGGGCTGGCAGACAAACAGGCTGGTCAGCAGGATCCAGTAACCGTGCTGCAAACCGGTTACCTGGATAAAGGCGTAGCCGATACACAGCACCACCGACATTCTTACCGCATGGCGAAACAGCGCCGATTCCGGGGTAAAATGGCGGCTAAGCCGCAGCCAGATATCGTTGACGCCGTGCAGGCTGTCATCGGCAAGCTGGTTCTCATCGCTACGCGGTTCAGCCAGGGCCTGCTCAGATTCAATACTGGCTAACTGGGCATCGACATCGCGCAGGTTGTTGATGAGAAATCCGATGGCTTTCTTTTCCGCATCCGACATCGCATCCGGGCGGATACGTGAAATCGCGGCGTCAAGATGAATAAACGCGCGTTCAAAACGCGGGTCATGCTGGTAGGGGGTACGCAGCAAAATTGAGCGCGCCAGCGCCTGACAGGCCTGCCCCTGCATAGAAAGCAGCCGCTGGAAGCGGAACATCACATCGCTATAACGCAACTTTTGACGCAGTTCATGATACTGAATGTGGGCGGAACTGGCTCGCTCGTGAATATCCTGCGCGACAAAGTAATAGTGTAGTGTCCGGCGGGTGCCGCGCTGGCCGCGATCGCCGCGCAGACGGGTCAGCAACAGCGCCTTGGTCTGGTTGAGCGTGGCGATCAACTGGCTGTTGGCCAGCGCCAGCTCCATCATTGGCGCCTGCCGCTCCTCTTCAATGTCGGGATCGAACAACCGCGATTTCATTTCCAGATACCAGGCGAGCTGCTCGTAGCTGCGTGCCAGGCTGTCCTGCAACGCCCTGACCGGGAAAATCAGGTAGCCGATCAGCGTCAGCAGGTTGTACCACACCGCGCCCGCCAGCAGCAGCAACGGCTGCTGATACCAGTGTTGGTACAGCGAGACGCCCAGCATGGTATAGACGGCAATCAGTAATGCGCCAAACGCGATGGTGGCGTAACGCTGCCCCAGGCCACCGAGCAGTATAAAACCGCAGGTGGAGATCATCAGCCCAACGGCAAACAGCCATGGCCACGGAAACAGCAGTTCCACCGAGGCGGAGGCAATAAAAAAGCAGATCAGGGTGATGATCAGATTACGTAACCGTCCCGCCAGCCGATCGTCCAGATCGGTCAGCGCGGCGGCAACAACGCCTAACGTCAGCGGAATCGTGAGCTTAACTTCGCCAAGCCACCAGGGCAGCGCCGCGCTGCCGCACAGGGCGATAAAAATGCGCACGTTATACAGCCAGGTGCTGTTCCAGGAGTATCGCCTGAGCAGGGGGCTAAACATACTGTTGCGTTTTTTCATTATTGAAAACGGCGACGGGCATTGGCTTCACGCGCGGCTTGCGCGACTTCCACCGACACCACCCGGCGGCCCACTGGCCAAAGCGCAATGGCGGCAATTTTAAAATTCGCGATGCCCACCGGAATGCCAATAATCGATACGCATTGCATAATCCCGGCGGCGATGTGCATCAGGCACAGCCACCAGCCGAACAGCACCAGCCAAACCATATTCAGCAGCGTGCCGCCGGTGTTCAGGATCGCGCTTCTGCTTTGCGGCTCCAGTTCATCGACGTGAACCGCTTCGTTGCCATAAGGCACCAGCGATAACTTAGTGATTTCCCAGCAGGAGCGGGTTAACGGCAGAGTAATAATAAAGACGATGCTCAGCACCGTCGCCAGCAGCCAGGAGAGGGTGGTGGCAAAGCCGCCGAGAACAAAATTAAGAATGTTAAGAACCGTGCGCATAGAATCTCTTCCTTTGATTGCTGAGCAAAAACATTAACCTCAGCAATTGTAACGCGTTTTTACTCTGGAGCGGCATATACAGGGCGGTTAAACTTAGCCAACGACGATTAACCCTGGTTACGTGATGGAACTGAAAGCAACTTCAATAGGAAAACGGCTCGCGCAGCATCCTTACGATCGGGTCGAGATCCTGACCGCGGGCGTAAAGGTATCGGGCGATAATCACGAATATCTCATTCCCTTTAACCAACTGCTGGCGATGAGCTGCAAACGCGGCATGGTATGGGGCGAGCTGGAATTTGTGGTGCCGAATAATCAGGTGGTGCGTCTGCACGGCACGGAGTGGGGCGAAACCCAGCGTTTTTACCAGCATCTTTCCGGGCTCTGGACGCGCTGGAGCCAGGAAATGAGCGAGATAGCCGCATCGGTACTCGACGAGCAATGTCAGCGTATCGAGGCGCTGACCCGGCGCAATAAGTGGCTCAAGCGCCAGGATATTGAGGGCATCCAGCAGGCTATCCGCGCGGCGTTTAGCGCATTGCCGCTGCCGCTGTCCCGTTTAACGGAGTTTGATAACTGCCGTGACGCTTACCTGGAATGTAACAGCTGGCTGACCAACGTTGAAAAACGCCGCCAGCAGGCTAACCAAACGTTCACGGAACAGATGCTTAGCCAGTACGCCGAATTCTTCCAGCAGATTGAATCGTCACCGCTTAACTCAAGCCAGGCCCGCGCGGTGGTCAATGGTGAAGAGTCAGTGCTGGTGCTTGCCGGGGCCGGCAGCGGTAAAACGTCGGTGCTGGTGGCGCGCGCAGGGTGGCTGATGGCGCGCGGCGAAGCCTCCGCCGATCAAATTTTGCTGTTGGCGTTTGGGCGCAAAGCGGCCCAGGAGATGGATCAGCGGATTCAGGAACGTTTGCATACCGATCAAATCAGCGCGCGCACCTTCCATTCTCTGGCGTTGCATATTATCCAACAGGGTAGCAAGAAAGCGCCGCAAATCAGCAAACTGGAAAGCGATACCGAGGCGCGCCACAAACTGTTGATCACCACCTGGCGTGAACAGTGCCAGGAGAAAAAAGCCCAGGCGAAGGGCTGGCGGCAATGGCTGACCGACGAGCTCGGTTGGGAAATTGATGAAGGCAACTTCTGGCAGGATGACAAACTGGCCCGCCGTCTTGCTCCACGGCTGGAGAGATGGCTGGGAATTATCCGCACCCATGGCGGTAGCCAGGCGGAGATGATCGCCAGCGTGCCGGAAGAGATCCGCGACCTGTTTCAGAAACGCGTCAGGCTGATGGCGCCGCTGGTTAAAGCCTGGAAGGGCGCACTGAAAGCGGAAGGCGCGGTGGATTTTTCCGGGCTGATTCACCAGGCGGTTAATGTGCTGGATAACGGGCGTTTTGTCAGCCCATGGAAGCACATCCTGGTGGACGAATTCCAGGATATCTCTCCCCAACGCGCGGCGCTGCTGGCGGCGCTACGGCGGCAAAACTCCCACACCGCCCTGTATGCCGTGGGGGATGACTGGCAGGCGATTTACCGCTTCAGCGGCGCGGAGTTGCTGCTGACCACCTCCTTTGCCCATCACTTTGGCGAAGGGGATCAATGCGCGCTGGACACGACCTATCGTTTTAATCAGCGTATCGGTCAAATTGCCAACGCGTTTGTGCAGCAGAACCCGCATCAACTGGCTAAGCCGCTGAACAGCTTAACGGCGGGGGATAAAAGAGCGGTCACCCTGCTGCCTGACGACCAGCTTGAGGCGCTGCTGGATAAACTCAGCGGCTACGCCCGTCATGATGAGCGCATTCTGGTGCTGGCTCGCTATCACCATTTGCGCCCGGCCGCGCTGGAGAAAGCCGAAACCCGTTGGCCGAAGCTGAACATCGATTTTATGACTATCCATGCCAGCAAAGGCCAGCAGGCGGACTATGTGATTATCGCGGGCTTACAGGAGGGCAAGGAAGGCTTCCCGGCACCCGCGCGGGAATCGGTGATTGAGCAGGGGCTGCTGCCGCAGCCGGAGGATTTTCCGGATGCCGAAGAGCGGCGTTTGCTCTATGTGGCGCTAACCCGCGCCCGGCATCGGGTATGGCTGCTCTACAACAAACCGAACCCTTCCCGCTTTGTGCCTGTTCTGGAAGCGCTCGGTGTGCCGATGGCGAAAAAGCCGTAATTACTTCAGACGGTCAGCCAGATAACGTTGATAGTCAGGGATAAGAATATCGACGTTATCATTAAAATGCGGCGACTGGATAATGAAGTCGGCGGTGGAAATATTGGTGGCGACGGGAATATTCCATACCGTAGCCAGGCGCAGCAGCGCTTTTACATCGGGATCGTGCGGGACGGCGTTAAGCGGATCCCACAGGAAGATCAGCACGTCGATTTTGCCTTCCGATATCAGCGCGCCCACCTGCTGGTCGCCGCCCATCGGGCCGCTCAACATGGCTTTGACTTCCAGCCCGCTGGCGCGTTGAATCAGGTTACCGGTAGTGCCGGTGGCGTAAAGGACGTGTTGCGACAGCAGCGTTTGATGGCGTTCGGTCCATTTCAGCAGCATTTCTTTGCAGTGATCGTGGGCAACCAGCGCGATATGTTTTTGTGCGCCAAGGGTACGGGTAGTCAGTTCCATAGCAGTATCCATGAAAGAAATTTGGCTACAGCTTACCGGAAGTGATTGATGCCGCAAGCGAAGCGATGAAAAAAACCGAGGTTGATACGGGTCAGGAAGAGGGTTGCTGCTTCACCCATTCCAGAAAGCGGGTGCGGGTGTCATTGTCGGCCTGTAAATACCAGTGCTTAAGCCGTTGCTCGGTCAGGGTTTGCGAATGGGCCACCGGCCTGTCCAGTTCCGACGGACCGGAAAGCAGGGCGCTGTCATCGGCCATCAGGGTGACAAATTCAGGGGCGGAAGCTTTGTTGTTGGCCTTGTTATAGCGCTCGGTTTCCCATTCGTAATCAATTCCTTTGGGGGTGCTAGTCACCGCCAGCACATCGAGCCTGGCCGGTATTGGCGCGGCGCTGCCGTCCAACAACTGCACGCGCGGCGCGGCGTTAAACTGTTCGCTCTCTTTTTCCGTTTCAATCCGCGGTAAGGCGATATTGACCTGAGTGACATTGCGGGTGTCGAACGTCATGATCAGCGGTGGGGAGATATACAGCCATCTGTCCCGGCTGGCGGTAACCAGATTTTTTTCCACCCGAAACACCAACTGATGAGGGCCGTTATCTAATTCAATGCTATCCGCGCCGCGTAATAAAGAGCCAGAAACCTTTTTACCATCGAGAACCAATAAATCGATATCTCCGGAAAGATGTAGCGTCGTGGCCGCTGCCGTAACCGGAATCAGCGCCACCAGCATCGCCGCGGCGAAAAAGCCTTTCATTAATGTCTCCAGACTCCCGGCATCACAGCCAGAGAATGTATCAAAATTTTGCACGAATAATATTCATTAACATATATCCAGATTTATCTGTTTTGCTCTCATGCATCCGTATGGGAATGATGGTGAGTCCTGAAGGTTTGGCATACACTGAGAAACCACTGCTGGAGGGTCGACTATGAATGAATCTGATATTGCTGGCATTCTGAAGACAACGCGCACCATTGCGCTAGTGGGAGCCAGCGACAAACCGGAACGGCCAAGTTACCGTGTGATGGCTTATCTGCTGAACCAGGGTTATCACGTGATCCCCGTATCGCCCAAAGTGGCGGGGAAAACGCTGCTGGGCCAGAAAGGCTACGGTTCGCTGAGCGAAATCCCGGAAAAAATCGATATGGTGGACGTGTTTCGCAATTCGGAAGCTGCGTGGGGCGTCGCGCAGGAGGCGATTGCGATTGGCGCGAAAACGCTGTGGCTACAACTGGGTGTGATCAATGAACAGGCGGCGGTACTGGCGCGGGATGCGGGAATGAAAGTGGTGATGGATCGTTGCCCGGCAATTGAAATTCCCCGGCTGGGGCTGGCCAAATAAACGATAAACCCCGCGCTGCGGGGTTTATTTTTAGTTGTTTAAGCGCGGAGCCTGAAGCTGTTTACGGATAGTCTGCGCCAGTTCGTCCATCGAGGGTTGCTCAGGATGTTCGTCCTGAAGCTCGCCGCTCAATTGGGCTTCGGCCAGGTAGGTGTGAACCGGCTGGCCGTCGTCATCTTCCATAACCACATGATACCAGGGGGCGGCGCGCAATTCTGCGTTTACCGCCAGCTCGTCTGCGTTAGGTTCATCCAGCGCGTATTCGGGATCGATATCGACCACCACGCCCAGATAACCCAGCAATGAGTGGCGGACCTGTTGGCCAATACCGAATTTGCTGGCAATCATCGTCACCTCCCGGGGAAACTTAACTCTGCATCTGATATGCGGGCGGTTTCCCATTTTTCAAGTTACATGATGCGGCAGGCAAATCCTTTCAAATAAAGCCCTTCCGGGTAGCTCGCTATCACCGGGTGATCGGCTGCCTGACGGAACTGCTCTATAAATTGTACATCACGTCCGGCATCTACAGCGGCATCGGCGATGATTTTCTGAAATAAATCGCTGGCCATCAGCCCTGAACACGAGAAAGTCAGCAGCACGCCGCCCGGATTGAGCAGCTGGATCGCCAGCATATTAATGTCTTTATAGCCGCGGCAGGCACCCATCAGCTGGTTTTTGTTTTCTACAAACTTGGGCGGATCCATCACGATGACGTCGAATTTCTCGCCCTGGTCGCGATATTTACGCAGCAGCTTGAACACGTCGTCACGAATAAAGTCAGCTTTGCTGAGATCCAGACCGTTCAGTTCAACGTTTTGCTTCGCCACGTCCAGCGCGTCCTGCGAGGTATCAACGCTGATTACCTGCTGGCATCCGCCCATCAGCGCGGAAACCGCGAATCCGCCGGTGTAAGAGAAGCAGTTCAGTACACGTTTATCCTTCACATAGCCGCGGGTGGCGAAGCGGCTGTCGCGCTGATCGAGGTAATAGCCGGTCTTATGGCCGCCTTTGATATCCACCAGCAGCTTCATGCCGTGTTCTTCAATCGCCAGCAGGTCAGGGGGCAATTCGCCGCTCACCGGCCCCTGCGTCAACTCCATGCCCTCTTTTTTACGCACCGCGACATCAGAACGATCGTAAATAGCGCATTGCGGATAGAGCGTGTGCAGCGCGCTGAGCAGGGCAGGGCGTTGATACTCCGCACCAGCCGACAGCAGTTGCAGCACCAGGAAATCGCCGAAGCGATCGATGGTCACACCCGGCAAACCGTCTGACTCACCAGCGATTAAGCGATAACTGTCGAGCCCGTCGCGCGCCGCCAGCCAGCTGCGCCACTGCTGCGCCTGTTGCAGGCGTTTAGTGAAAAAGTCGATATCGATGGCTTCATCGCGATCGAAGGTCCAGACCCGGGCGCGGATCTGCGACGCGGGAGAATATGCGCCGCGCGCCAGCCACTTGCCCTGGTGATCGACGATATCAATGGTTTCACCCAGATTGGCTTTCCCTTCCAGGCGCGCAACGGCGCCGGAAAAAACCCACGGATGACGGCGCAATAACGATTTCTCGCGCCCTTTGGCTAACACTAAACGTACACTCATAATTTGCTATGCTGATGTCAGAGAAAATGGGCGCTATTTTCCCGAGTTCAGCGGTGAAATGCAACGCGCCCGGCATAAAGGAGCAGGGTAATGTCAAATGTATGCGTAATTGCCTGGGTGCACGGCACGGTCCAGGGCGTAGGGTTTCGTTACAGCACCCAGCATGAAGCCAACCGGCTGGGGCTCACCGGGTATGCCCGTAATTTAGACGATGGCAGCGTGGAGGTAGTGGCCTGTGGCGAAAATGACAAGGTGGAACAGCTGTTGGCCTGGTTAAAAGCGGGCGGGCCGCGCAGCGCCCGGGTGGAGAAAGTGCTTCATGAGCCGCACCGACCCGAGCGCGAATGGACCAATTTCGGCATTCGCCATTAAAGGCATTTCACCGGCTTAGGCAGACCCGCGATTTTTGTGGCCTGCTTCGCCGGGCCTTTCGGAAACAGACGGAACAGATAGCGGCTGTTGCCCTTCTCCTCGCCATACGCTTTCGCCATGGCCTTTACTAACATCCGGATGGCGGGCGAGGTGTTAAATTCCAGATAAAACGCACGGACAAAGCGCACCACTTCCCAGTGCTCTGGCGTAAGCGCGATGCCTTCCTGCTCGGCAATCACCTCCGCCAGGCCTTCGCTCCAGGCGCTGGAGTCTTTCAGATAACCCTCGTTATCGGTTTCAAATTGTACATCGTTAAAGGTCAACATAATGCTCTTACCACCGTGAAACGGGGTCGCAGTGTAGCAAATATTGGCGGCTGAAAAAACAAAGCCCCGCACAGTGGCGGGGCCGGGTAAACAAGAGGCTGATTAATCGCGGCTGGCGAAGCCCAGGATGCTCAGCAGGCTGACGAAGATGTTATACAGCGATACGTACAGGCTGACGGTAGCGCGGATATAGTTGGTTTCGCCGCCGTGAATGATATTGCTGGTCTCATACAGGATTGCGCCAGACGAGATCAGAATAAACACGGCACTGATGGCCAGGTGCAGGGCCGGCAGTTGCAGGAAGATATTCGCTACCATGCCAATCAGCACGATGACGATACCCGCCATCAGCATACCGCCCATAAAGGACATGTCTTTGCGGGTAGTCAGCACGTAGGCTGAGCAGCAGAAGAACACTAACGCGGTGCCGCCGAGCGCCATACCGATCACGTCACCCATACCGGCAGACAGGTAAGCATTCAGGATCGGGCCCAGGATATAACCCAGGAAACCGGTAAACGCGAACGCGGAGAAAATACCCGCCGGAGAATTCGCGGTTTTATAGGTCAGGAACATCAAGCCATACATACCCACCAGCGTCAGGATAATCCCCGGCGACGGCAGACCCAGCACGGTGCTGGCGGTTGCGGTGATAGCGGAAAACGCCAGCGTCAGGCTCAACAGGAAATAAGTATTACGCAGCACTTTATGCGTGCTAAGCAGCGAATTCATATCGCGTGAGGAATAAACTATGCGATCCATGAGTTGTTCTCTCATAACAGGTGTTTAGCGTCAGAGAATAGTGCGCAATAAGGAAGCGGGAAAGGGCTTTTACCCATCTTTACGCTGATTTATCAAGCGAAAACAATCACCAGGCGGCTAATTCATCGAAAGCAGCAACGTTAATACCGGCAGTTTTACTGCTAACTTTTTGTTCATAACGTCGATATTTCAGGCGATTAATCGCAATTTGCTTGTTTTTGCGGCAAACGAACGGTTCCGGGCTTTACAGGATGAGAGGGGATGTTTATAGTTCGCCTCATTGGAAGTGTGGCCGAGCGGTTGAAGGCACCGGTCTTGAAAACCGGCGACTCGAAAGGGTCCCAGAGTTCGAATCTCTGCGCTTCCGCCATATTACTGAAGGGGTCGTCGAAAGGCGACCCCTTTTGCTTTTGAGCTTTGGGTAATCCGCTATCCGCCAAACAATAAGCCAGAGCGCGTTAACCCTGCTCCGGCTTTACTTTCCGCTTATCCCGCCACCGCGTCGCGCAATCTGGCTTTCATATTACTGTAGGTTGTCTGGGTGTACTGCTCGGCCCAGTATTGATCCGCTATTGCGCTGAGATTGACCGCGCAATACTTGGTTTCCGGCGTTTTAGAAATCGGATCGAGGTTATCCTGGGTCAGTTCATTACACGCGCCGATCCACCACTGATAGGTCATATACACCGCGCCCTGATTAATGCGCTCGCTTACTTCGGCGCGGCTGATTACTTTGCCGCGCCGCGAGCTCACCCACACCAGCGCCCCATGATGAATACCCAGTCGCTGAGCGTCTGCAGGGTTAATTTGCACAAAACCCGGCTCATCAGCCAGCGTTTGTAATGCGGCGCAGTTGCCGGTCATCGAACGGCAGGAGTAGTGGCCCACCTCACGCACCGTACAGAGCACCAGCGGATAGTCGGCATCGGGGCGTTCCGCCGGCGCTCGCCACGGGGCGGCGAAAAGTTGGCCGCGACCGTTCGGCGTATCAAACTGGTTGCCTTCGTAGAGGTACGTGGTGCCCGGATGATCCAGCGTCGGGCAGGGCCACTGTATATGCCCCATCTCACCCATTTTTTGGTATGTCACGCCAAAAAACAGCGGGCACAATTCGCGCATTTCATCCCAGATTTGCTGGTTATCCTGGTAATGCATGGGGTAGCCCATCTCTGTAGCGAGCAGGCTGATGATTTCCCAGTCGCGTTTAACGTTGTAAGACGGCTCAATCGCTTGTTCGAAACGCTGGAATCCGCGGTCGGCGCAAGTAAACACACCGCCGTGCTCCCCCCACGAGGTGGCGGGCAGAATCACATCGGCCACCTCGGCGGTTTTGGTCATGAAGATATCTTGTACTACCACAAAGTCCAGCGCCTCAAACCCGGCGCGCACCAGCCCGAGATCGGCTTCGGTCTGTAGCGGATCTTCCCCCATGATGTAATACGCTTTTACCTTCTGTTCCAGCGCCAGATGGGGAACTTCAGTAATGCGCACGCCCGGTTTACCATCCATCCGCGCGGGGTCGATACCCCATGCCCGGGCGAATTTCTCGCGCACTGCGGCATCGGTAACGGACTGGTAGCCAGGAAACAGGTTCGGCAACACGCCCATATCACACGCCCCCTGGACGTTATTCTGGCCGCGTACCGGGCCGACGCCGACATGCGCCCGGCCAAGGTTACCGGTCAGCAACGCGAGGCTCGCCAGCCCCTTCACCACATCCACCGCCTGGCCAAACTGCGTCACGCCCATGCCCCACATAATAGTGGCGGTGGGTGCGGCGGCATAAGTCCGCATTGCCTGCCGGATGCTTTGCGCAGAAACGCCGGTAATAGCTTCCACCGCTTCCGGCGCGTACGCTTTTACCTGTTCGCGATAAGCGTCAATCCCGTCGGTATAGCGAGTGACGTATTCGTGGTCATAAAGATTCTCCTCCAGCAGCACATAGCCGAAGGCGTTGACCAGGGCCATATTGCAGCCGTTATTAATCTGCAAATGTTGATCGGCGATGCGCGCCGTTTCGATGCGCCGCGGATCGCAAACAATGATTTTCGCGCCGTTCTGCTTCGCCTTCAGCACCCGACGCGCCACGATGGGATGCGAATCCGCGCAGTTGTAGCCAAATACCAGCAGGCATCTGGAATGTTCGATATCAGCGATGGAATTACTCATCGCCCCGTTGCCGAGGGTTTCCTGCAATCCGGCCACGGAAGGGCCGTGGCACACCCTGGCGCAACAGTCGACGTTATTGGTGTTGAGCACCGCCCGGGCGAATTTCTGCATCACATAATTGGTTTCATTCCCCGTACCGCGTGACGATCCCGTCGTCATAATGGCGCGGGGGCCGAAAGCGGCTTTGATCTCGCCAAGCCGCTTTGCGGTATAGCGTATTGCCTCGTCCCAGGTCACCGGAGTGAGTTTGCCCCCCTTCTGGTAGCGGATCATCGGCTGGCGCAGGCGTGGGGTAAGCAGCCGGGTATCATTAAGAAAATCCCAACCGTAATACCCTTTCAGGCATAACTGGTTCTGATTGGTTACGCCGTCTGCCGCCTCCGCGCGGATAATTTTATTGCTGTTGACCACAAGGTTGAGTTTGCAGCCCGCACCACAGTACGGGCAAATGCTGGTGACTTTTTTCATCATTAACAGACCTGTTAAAAGTTGAAAGAGTGAGGGGGATTGGGGTTAAAACGTCAGGTCCGGCATACTGTCCAGCGCCGCGCGACGGCGTTTTTCCGCGCTGAGTTGTTCCAGCCGATTACGATCGACGCAGAGAATGGCGTTGGTTGGGCAAGCCTCGATGCAGGCCGGGCCTTCCGCACGGTGATGGCAGAGATCGCATTTATTGGCTTGCGCTTTTTCCGCCATCACGTTGAGGCCTGCGCCGCTGTTACGCACCACCGGGCGGACCACCACCTCCATCGCGCCATACGGGCAGGCGACGACGCAGGTTTTACAGCCGATGCAGCGCTCCTGCTGGACATGCATAAACCCCTGGTCCCGGCGAATTGCCCCGTTCGGGCAGACGTTCGCGCAGGGCGCGTCCTCGCACTGCCGACACATTGTCGCGGTAGAGACGTTCACGCCTTTAATTACGTGTACCCGAGGCAGAAAGGTTTTCGCCGTCAGGGCTGAGCAGTCCTGGTCCTGCTGATGAGAAACCACGCAAGCGACTTCGCAAGTGCGGCACCCAATACATTTGCTGGCATCAGCAATGATGAAGCGGTTCATCAATATCTCCGGTTAATAAGTTGCGCTTTCGCCAAGCATTAACCGTGCCAATATTTAAATAATTGAAAATTAAGGGTTTCAGTCGCGAATATAAAAAGGGCGTCACTGTCATTGTCATGTGTGACACTGTCAGTGACGCCCAGGCAAAGCGGGTGATGCGCCGTTAAAGCGCCGCAAAGCCCCCGTTGCCGCGCCAGTCAGCAAGACGCTGATAAACCGTCTCAACCGCCTGTTTCACCGCGTCGGTCATAGGATAATAAAAGCCCACGATATCCGGCTGGATGCCGACGAAAATTACCTCGCCGACATCCGGTTTTAACTGATCCACCAGGTAGTTAAGCGGCATATTGTGGGTGGTCATCATAAACAGCTCGGCGATGTCATCCGGGTCGATAATGCGGATTTCACCGGGATTAAGCCCCATGTCGGTGGCGTCGACAATCAACAACCGCTCAGGCCGCAACTCACGGATCGCCACAATATCGTTTTCCGGCGCGCTGCCGCCGTCAATGACCTGCCACGCCCCAACCGGCGCCGCGTGGCAGCGCTCGGCCAGTAGCGGGCCCGCGCCGTCATCGCCCATCATGCTGTTGCCCACGCACAGTAACACGTCAGTCATATTGCCTCCTCACCATGATGTAAACCGCGCTTTCCTGGTGGATCGCCGCCAGCCAGCCCAGCATCGACTGGGTCCACGCCTGCTGCTGCGCGGTTTGATCGGCCAGCGCGTTGTCAAACGCCCGCGCCAGCATGGCCACATGGCTGTGGTCGATAACAATTTCGCCGTAGCGCGGTACGCCTTCCATTTTGCGCCGCGCTTCGCTGCCTGCCGCCAGAGTGGCGATCCAGGCGCGGTAGTCAATCAGATTGCAGGTCAGGGCCGCCGACAGGCAATCAATCACCCCAAGATGGTGACCAATCGCCAGGCTGTAATAGATCACCTGTTGCGCTTGCGCGGGCGTCGGCTCGCTGCGATCGATGAACTTACGGATTAATACGCTGAACACCACCGACTCGTCCATCACACCCGCTCCTGTTCCACAACGTTGCGCAGGCTGGTGACGATTTCGTTCAGGCGCGGATCGTTTTCCTGCTCCAGCCAGCGCAGCACATGGTCGTCACCCTGCACCAGATGGCGCATATAGTCATTGGCGATTTGGCGTCCATAGCGATAGCCCGCCAGCCGACGGGCGGTACGTTCAATGCGCACCCGCAGCGGTTGCACCATATCGGGATGCAGGATCTGCGCGGGCGCGGCGTCCAGTTCGCCGGGTTCGCGCGCATGGATTTTTTGCTCCAGCAGGCCCAGCGCCATGGCGAACCCATACAGCGTCGAAGCGGGCGTCGGCGGGCAGCCGGGGATATACACGTCCACCGGGACAATCTTGTCGGTGCCGCCCCATACGCAATAGAGATCGTGAAAGATCCCGCCGGTATTGCCGCAGGCGCCGTAAGAAATGCAGATTTTCGGATCGGGCGACGATTCCCAGGCGCGCAGGGCGGGGGAGCGCATGGCGCGGGTGACGGCGCCGGTAAACAGTAAAATATCCGCGTGGCGCGGTGAGGGCACCACTTTGATACCGAAACGCTCCGCATCGAACAGCGGCGACAGGGTGGCGAAAATCTCAATCTCGCACCCGTTGCAGCCGCCGCAATCCACCCGATACACATAGGCTGAGCGTTTGATTTTCTTCAACAGCGCGGTTTTCATGGCGGCAATGGATTCATCTACCGTCATGGGTACCGGAATACCTTGGGCGTCGCGTGGCCCTAAAAGCTGGCTCATTACACCGCCTCCTTCATCTCACGGGTAAAGTCGATTCGCTCAGAAGGGGCCAGGCCCTGCTGGCGTTTGCAGTCCGGACAGGTTTCAAAGCTCTCCCGGTGTTGCTCAGCGCGGCTATCGCCGTTATGCGCTAACAGCGCGATGGCGTAATCAATCTCTTTTTGCACCGCGTAGGGGGTGCCGCACACCTTGCAATGGCAGTAGTCAAAGCGCGCCTGTTGCAGAAAATCCTCTTTGCGCCACACCGCGAGCTCATACTCCCGGGACAGCGCAATGGCTGCCGTCGGGCACACCTCTTCGCAGCGGCCACAGAAAATGCAGCGACCAAGATCGAATTGCCAGGCCAACTGCTGCTTAGCCTGATCGACCCCGACCGTTAAGGCATTTGACGGGCAGGCGTTAACGCAGGCGGCGCAGCCAATGCACTGCTGGGGATTGTGCTGCGGTTTACCGCGGTAATTTTTATCCACATCATACGGTTGCAGTGGCCAGGTTGAGGTCGCCACGCCGCCTTTAAGGGCTTTTGTGATAAAAGTAAACATACTCTCCCCGGACTATTTCAGCGGTGAATTGATGCGCTCGATGCTATAGCGCTCCAGCTCTTTGTACGGCACCACCTGGCTTTTCTTCTTACGCACATCCACCACCGTCATACGGTCGGTGCAGGAGTAGCAAGGGTCGAGGCTGCCGATAATCAGCGGGGCGTCGGACACGGTATTGCCGCGCAGCATATAACGCAGGGTCGGCCAGTTAGCGTAGGTCGCGGCCCGGCAGCGCCAGCGGTAGAGTTTCTGGTTATCGCCGGTCATGCTCCAGTGGATATCGTCGCCGCGCGGCGCTTCGGCAAAGCCCAGCGCAAAGCGGTGCGGAATGTAGGTGAACCCTTCCACCGCCAGCGGGCCGCCCGGTAAATTATCGAGGCCAAAATCAATCATATTCAGCGCGGTGAACACTTCATTGATGCGCACTTTCAGGCGCGACAGCACGTCGCAGCCATCCAGGCTATGGACTTCCATCGGCAGCAGGCCGTAACCGACAAACGGATGGTCGGCGCGGGTATCGCGGGCGTGGCCGCTGGCGCGTACCATCGGGCCGACGTTACTGAAGTCGCGGGCGATTTGCGGGTCGAGGCGGCCAATGCCGACGGTGCGCTGCTCAATATTCGGCGTGCTCAGCAGAATATCCACCAGATCCTGCACGTCCCGGCGCATCTGCTGCGCCAGTTGCCGGGTCTGGATCATGTCATCTTTCAGCAGATCCCGGCGAATACCGCCGATCAGGTTCAGGCCGTAGGTTTTACGCGCGCCGGTAAGGATTTCCGCCATTTTCATCGAGGCTTCGCGCACTTTGAAAAATTGCATAAAGCCGGAATCAAACCCGACGAAGTGGCAGGCGAGCCCCAGGTTAAGCAGATGGCTGTGCAGCCGTTCCACTTCGAGCAAAATGGCGCGGATCATCTGGGCGCGCTCCGGCACCACGATGCCCATCGCATTCTCGACCGAGGTGGTGTAAGCAGTGCTGTGGGCAAAGCCGCAGATGCCGCAGACCCTGTCAGACAGGAACGTGACTTCGTTATAACCCATACGGGTTTCCGCCAGCTTTTCCATACCGCGATGGACGTAGAACAGGCGGTAATCGGCATCAATAATGTTTTCGCCATCCACAAACAGGCGGAAGTGACCCGGCTCGTCAGAGGTCACGTGCAGCGGGCCAATCGGCACCACATTGTTTTTCTTATTCCCCAGTTCGTTGATGAACTCATAGGTTTCACTGTCGGTGGTGGGCGCCGGGCGTTGGCGGTAATCCATACTGTCTTTGCGCAGCGGATAGAGATCGTCCGGCCAGTCATCAGGCAGCACCAGACGGCGCTCATCAGGCAACCCTACCGCAATCAGACCGTACATATCGCGGACTTCGCGCTCACCCCACACGGCGGCGGGCACGCGCGGCGTCACGGACGGGAATTCCGGCCGGTCAGGATCGACTTCCACCCGCACGGTGATCCAACATTTGGTGCCTTGTTCCATCGACAGCACGTAATACACGGCGAAATTGCCGCACAGTTTGCGCTCGTCATTGCCGAACAGCACCGACAGCCAGCCGCCCTGTTGGTAGTAAAGATGCTCAACAACTTCCGGCAAATAATTCAGTTTGACGGTCAGGGTTATCTGGTCACGGGTTTGCCAGGCTTCATCCAGGATGACCCCAGGAAACGCCTGGTGCAGCGCGGCAAGATAGTGTTGACCCACTTTTTCTTCAGACATCATAAATTCTCTTATCACGCCGCCAGCAAGGAGACGAAAGCTAAAAAGGCAAAGCCGAAACCGGCCCAGGTGATGCGGGACGTCTCAACAAACCGCAGACGCGCCATGCTGTTTTCCGCCAGGGCGATCAGCAGTACCGCCGCCACCAGTTTGATTAGCGCGATTAACACGGCCACCAGCAGCCCCGGCCAGGAGAAGGCGCTCATCTGGCCCCAGGGGATGAACACCCCGAGAAACATTTGCAGTACCACCAATTGTTTCAGGCTGATCCCCCACTTGAGCAGCGCAAAACCGCTGCCGCTGTATTCGCTCAGCGGCCCTTCCTGCAATTCCTGCTCCGCTTCGGCCAGATCGAAGGGCAGTTTGCCCATTTCAATAAACGTGGCGAACGCACAGGCCAGCAGCGCCAATCCGAGTGGCAGCGTGGCGCGCACGGGCCAGTGGTATACCGTCAGGGTGATGCTGTTAAGGTGCGTTGCGCCGGCCACCTGCGCCGCCACCCACAGGCCGAGCAGTAAAATTGGCTCGACCAGCACGCCCAGCATCGCCTCGCGGCTTGCGCCGATGCCGGTAAACGGGCTCCCGGTATCCAGCCCGGCAATGGCGAAAAAGAAACGCGCGATGGCGAACAGGTAGATCAGCGTGATCAAATCGCCCAGTTCGGGCAGCGGCGAGTACAGCGTCACTACCGGCAACGCGCTGGCGATGGTCAGCATCACGCCCACCATGACCCACGGCATCAGGCGAAACACCCAGCCAGATGCGGCGGGCGCGACGCTCTGGCGGCTAAGTAATTTCACCAGGTCCCGGTATTCCTGAAAGATGCCGGGGCCGCGGCGGTTATGCAGCCGGGCGCGGGCGGCACCGGTAATACCAGACAGCAGCGGCGCGATAGCGAACAACACCAGCATCTGGATAAGGGGTAAAAGTAGATTGCTCATATCAGGCTCCCTGAGAAATCACGACAACCAGCAGAACCGCCAGCTCGATAAACGCCATCCGGCGAAATAACCGGCCGGTCCCTTCACCCTCCCAGCCGGGAAACAGCGCCACCGGGTTCAGGCGTTTGCGCAGCGCCAGTACCGGGGCGAAAGCCGCTTTCAGCGGGTGCGCGAAGCCGTGGGCGGTAATCACCATTTCCGGCTCGTGCTGATAGCCGCACACCCAGGCTGAACCGCGTGTGCGGTTTGCCAGCCGGTCGCCTTTAAACAGCGCCATCAGCGCCAGCGGAAGCAGCAGGGATGCGATCAGCAACAGGGCGATGGCCGGCTGCGAAACCCCGGTACCCGGCGTCGCCAGCGGCAGCGGAACGGCGTGATTGAGCAGCGGCAGTAACCACGGCGCGCCGATCCCGCCCGCTACGCAGCACAGCGCCAGGGCGGCGACGCTGACTTTCATCAGCAACGGAACGTCACCGGCATCTTGCGCTGCGGCCGTGCGCGGCGCGCCGAGGAACGTGACGCCATAGACTTTGGCCATACACATCACCGCCAACGCCCCGGTGATCGCCAGGCCAACCGCCAGCACAGGACCTAACAGCCGGGCGATAAACTGCGGTTGATTGCCGAGATGGAAGAATGACTGGTAAATCACCCACTCGCCGGCAAAGCCATTGAGCGGCGGCAGCGCGGCCATCGCCATCAGGCCAACCAGCATTGCCACAGAAATCAGCGGCATACGCTTACCGAGGCCGCCAAGCTTCTCAATATCACGCTGCCCGGTGCTGAACCACACCGCGCCGGCGCCGAGAAACAGGGTGGTTTTAAACAGGCTATGGTTAAACAGATGGTACAGGCCGCCAGTCAGGCCGAGCGCCACCAGCAGCGGCGTTTGCAGGCTGATGCCGATAAGCCCGACGCCAAGGCCCAGCAGGATGATGCCGATATTTTCCAGCGAGTGGTAAGCCAGCAGACGGTTGATGTTGTGCTCCATCAGCGCGTACAGCCCGCCGACAAACGCGGTGATCGCGCCCAGCAGCGCCACCACCACGCCGCACCACAGCGGCAGCACGTCGAGCAGCGAGAAAACCAGCACACCGTAAACGCCGACTTTCAGCACCACGGCGGAAAACAGCGCCGCCGCCGGACCGCTGGCCTGGGCATGGGCTGAGGGTACCCAGCCGTGCAGGGGAATAATGCCCGCCAGCAAACCGAATCCGATGATACCCGCCACCCAGATAGTGAGGCTCAGCGGCTGGCTGTCCATCATTTGCGACAGCCGGGTGATATCCAGGGTGCCGTACTGCTTCCACAGCAGCGCGCAAGCGACAACCAGCAGCAGCGTTCCGAGCCGGCCCAGCGCGAACCACAATTTGCCGGACTGGGCGCAGCCGGTCAGGAACATCGCGCACAGCGCCATAATCTCGGTCATTAATACCAACATGCCAAGGTTGGCGCTCACCACCGCCATCAGCGCCGCCGCCAGCAGCACATTCATTAACCCGCCACTGGCTTTAACCGGGCGGTGACGATGCTGCGGGATCGCAAACAAACAAATAAAGAGACCGGGCACGCCAAGCGTAAGCAGCCAAACGGCGTTGAGCGCCGAGAGCTGGGCCGGAAAATGGAGGGGCGCAACGCTAAACCGCAACACGGAACCGTCGCCGGTTAATGCCAGCGCACCTGCCAGGGCTGCCAGCCCACAGCCTAACGCGCCGCCAAGACCGGCGATAACCGCGCTAAGCGGCTTATGGAAAACCAGCAATGCCGCCATCAGGGCGCTGCCGCTAAAGGCCCATAGCGCACCGTTAATCAAATCAGAGTAAGTCATTGTTCTCCCTCGCCACGCGCGCTAAACAGCGACAGATCGCCGTAGTCAAGATTGATGGTCAGCGCACGTTTACGCTTGCTGGCCTGGGCGATATCCTGGTTATTCACCACGCGCAGGGCATGGGTCGGGCAGGTGCGCACGCAGGCGGGCCCTTGCTCATCAAAGCTGCATAAATCGCATTTCACCGCGATAGCGCGCACGCCGGGCACCCAGTCCAGAAAGGAACTGACCCGGGGGGCGGCGGGAGGCGCGGCGGGGGCTTTGGGGCTGTTGGCATTGGCAGGGATATCCAGCGGGCGGCTGCCGGAAAATTCAATGGCGCCAAACGGGCAGGCAATCCCGCATAACTTGCAACTGACACACAGGCTTTCATTCAACTGAACTGCGCCGTTGTCGCGCACAATAGCGTTGACCGGGCACACCTGGGCGCAGGGCGCATCTTCACAGTGGTGGCACAATTGCGGCGCGGATTCTTTCGCGCTGCGCATCACTTTCAGACGCGGCATGGACTGCAGGCCGTGTTGACGGTGTACCTCAGAGCAGGCGGCTTCACAGGTGCGGCAGCCAATGCAGATTTTGGCATCAGCGATTACAAAACGATTCACCAGGCTTCCTCGGGTGATTGTCATTTTTGACGAAATGATGTCGAAAGTGTCATTTTTGACTTTTTTGACATCGCTATTCAGGCCAGCGCCACGCCAGCAAATTCCGGGGTGATATCGGCGATTTCCAGCGGGCGATCTTTTTCAATCGCCTCGTACAGGCAGTCGTAGACTTTGCCGATTTTGGCCAGGTAGTGTTCCAGTACCGCGCTGCGATCCTGATTACCGATCCGCCCATCCAGCAGCCCGTTATGGTCGAGCTCCGCCGAGGCGATAAGTGCGCTCTCTTTGCCGTCGCGGGTTTCAAGGACGTAATTGATGGTATGGCAGTTAAAGTCAGGGGCCTGGACGATGCGGATAATGAAGTGATCGAACAAATAAAAGCGCAAACCTTCTTCTGGTTCGCAACTGATAGCGTGATGAAGTTTGTATTTGGACAAGGTAATGGCCTGGACCAGAGTATTACAATAGGTGTGCCACTGGGACTGTAAGCGACGATGGCGGTCGGCGATAAATTGCGCTTTAACGCTGAGCTCTGAAATAGTCATGGTAAGTCACTCTGTTAATAAGACTTCCGTCTAAAGCACAGAGCGTGCCAGTTTTACAATCCCTTGATATATAATGACTTTATCTTGAATTGACCTGCGAGGCCTGCGGAATTGACATGTCATTTTGGCAATTTAGACAAGAGTGTGACATATCTCCCTGCTGCTGTGTAATTCCTGGCATGAACTTTGCTTAACGTCATGCTTATTGTCCACAGGAGGCGCTATGCATGAACTGACGCTTTGCCAGCGGGCCCTGGAATTAATTGAACAGCAGGCCGTCCGGCACAACGCCCGTAAAGTCACGGCGGTGTGGTTAAAAATCGGCGCGTTTTCGTGTGTAGAGCAAAGCGCGCTGGAGTTTTGTTTTGATCTGGTTTGCCGGGATACCCTGGCAGCAGGCTGCGAACTGCATATTGAACAGCAGGAGGCGGAGTGCTGGTGCCCGACGTGCCGGCAGTACATTACGCTGCTCTCCTCCCGGGTGCGCCAGTGCCCGCACTGCGGTTGCAACCAACTTAACATTGTGGCCGATGAAGGCCTGCAGATTAAACGCATGGAAATCGCTCAGGAGTAAATTATGTGTACTACCTGTGGTTGCGGCGAAGGCAACCTCTATATTGAAGGTGACGAGCGCAACCCGCACTCCGCCTTTCGCAGCGCGCCTTTCGCGCCGGCTGCGCGTCCTGCTATGCATATCAACGCCATCTGTACTCAGGATTTCAGCCCCGCCGAAAGCGGCCAGGGCGACCTGCACTACGGCCACGGCGAAGCCGGCACCCACGCGCCGGGCATGAGCCAGCGGCGGATGCTGGAGATCGAAATCGATGTGCTGGATAAAAACAACCAACTGGCGGCCCGCAACCGCGCCCGGTTCGCCGCCCGCGAGCAACTGGTACTCAATCTGGTGTCCAGTCCCGGCTCGGGTAAAACCACCTTACTCACTGAAACTCTGAAACGCCTGCACGGATCGGTGCCTTGCGCCGTTATCGAAGGCGACCAGCAGACGGTGAACGACGCCGAGCGAATCCGCGCCACCGGCACCCCGGCGATCCAGGTGAATACCGGCAAAGGCTGCCATCTGGATGCGCAAATGATCCACGATGCCATGCAGCGCCTGCCGCTGGATGACCGGGGCATCCTGTTTATCGAAAACGTCGGTAATCTGGTGTGTCCGGCCAGCTTTGATCTGGGCGAGCGCCATAAAGTGGCGGTGCTGTCGGTCACCGAAGGGGAGGACAAACCGCTTAAATATCCGCATATGTTTGCTGCCGCCTCGCTGATGCTGCTGAATAAAGTCGACTTGCTGCCGTATCTCACCTTCGATCTGGATGCCTGTCTCGCCAGCGCCCGGGCGGTAAACCCGAACATTGAGATCATGCTGGTTTCCGCCACGACGGGCGAGGGGATGGAAGCCTGGCTCGCCTGGCTGGAGGCGCAACGATGTGCATAGGCATTCCTGGCCAGATATGCGACATCGGCCCGGGCACTCGCGCGCAGATTGAGGTGAGCGGTGCCAGACGCGACATCGACTTATCTCTGGTGGGGACCCATGATGAGCACGGCAACTCCCGTGTCGGCCAGTGGGTGCTGGTCCACGTCGGCTTTGCCATGAGCGTGATCGACGAACACGAAGCCCGGGAAACCCTGGAAGCGCTGCACAATATGTATGACGTGGAGCCCGATGTGGGCGTGTTGTTGTTTCCGGAGGAGCACCGCTGATGCGTTATGTCGACGAGTACCGCGACCCCGAGCGGGTCATGGCGCTGATTGAGGTATTAAAATCCCGCGCGCCGCTGCTGGCGAATGACGCGCAGCGCCCGCTGCGGATCATGGAAGTGTGCGGCGGCCATACTCATGCCATCTTTAAATTCGGCCTGGATCAACTGTTGCCGGACAATATCGAATTTATCCACGGCCCCGGCTGCCCGGTGTGCGTCCTGCCGATGGGGCGGATTGACAGCTGTCTGGAAATTGCCAGCCATCCGGAGGTGATCTTCTGCACCTTTGGCGATGCGATGCGCGTGCCGGGTAAAAACGGTTCGCTGATGGATGCCAAAGCGCGCGGCGCGGATGTGCGGATTATCTATTCGCCGCTGGATGCCTTAACGCTTGCCGAAGAGAATCCGCAGCGCAGCGTGGTGTTTTTCGGGCTCGGTTTTGAAACCACCATGCCCACTACCGCTATCACCCTGCAACAGGCGAAGCGGCGCAACCTGCAAAACTTCTTTTTCTTTTGCCAGCATATCACCCTGATCCCCACGCTGCGCAGCCTGCTGGAACAGCCGGACAACGGCATTGATTCGTTTCTTGCGCCGGGGCATGTCAGCATGGTGATTGGCACCGCGGCCTACGATTTTATCGCCGATGAGTTCCAGCGCCCGCTGGTGGTGGCCGGGTTTGAACCCATCGATCTGTTGCAGGGCGTGCTGATGCTGGTGGAGCAAAAAATCGCCGGAAACAGCCAGGTGGAAAACCAGTACAAGCGCGTGGTGCCGGATGCCGGCAGCCTGGCGGCGCAGCAGGCGATTAATGAGGTGTTTTGCGTGCAGGGCGACAGCGAATGGCGCGGGCTGGGGGTGATTGAAGACTCCGGCGTGCGCCTTACCGCCGGCTATGCCCGGTTCGACGCCGAACGGCACTTTAATCTTAAACCGCAGCAGGTTTACGACGATCCACGCGCCCGCTGCGGCGATGTGCTGACCGGGCGCTGCAAGCCCGCACAGTGCCCGCTGTTCGGCGAACACTGCAACCCGCAAAACGCCTTTGGCGCGCTGATGGTCTCATCCGAAGGCGCCTGCGCCGCCTGGTATCAATACCGTTCCACGGAGTGTGAAGTATGAAGAGCATTACCCTTGCCCATGGCAACGGCGGCCAGGCGATGCAACAGTTGATCAACCAGCTGTTTATGAAGGCATTTGCTAACCCTTTACTCAGCATTCAGGAAGATCAGGCGCGTATTCCTCTGGCGGAACTCACCGCCCACGGCGACCGGCTGGCGTTTTCCACCGACAGTTACGTTATCGATCCGCTGTTCTTCCCGGGGGGCAATATCGGCAAACTGGCGGTGTGCGGCACGGCGAACGATATTGCAGTGAGCGGCGCGATCCCGCGTTGGCTCTCGTGCGGTTTTATCCTTGAAGAAGGGTTGTCGATGGAGGTGCTGGAACAGGTGGTCAACAGCATGGCGGCCACCGCTCATGCGCAGGGCATGACTATCGTCACCGGCGATACCAAAGTGGTGCCGCGCGGCGCGGCGGATAAATTATTTATCAATACGGCGGGTATCGGCGCGATCCCGCAGGACATCCACTGGGCGGCGCAATCTATTCAGGCCGGAGATGTGCTGATCGTCACCGGCACCTTAGGGGATCACGGCGCAACCATTCTCAATTTGCGTGAGCAACTGGGTATCGACGGCGCGCTGGAAAGCGACTGCGCGGTGCTGACGCCGCTGATTCAGGCCATTCGTCATCTGCCAGGAATAAAAGCGATGCGTGACGCCACGCGCGGCGGCGTGAATGCCGTGGCGCATGAGTTCGCCGCCAGCAGCGGTTGCGGCATTGAGCTCAACGAGCGCGATCTGCCGGTTAAACCGGCGGTGCGGGGGTTGTGCGAGCTGCTGGGGCTGGAAGCGGTGAATTTCGCCAACGAAGGCAAACTGGTGATCGCCGTTGAACGCGACGCCGCTCCGGCGATTATCGAGGCGCTGCGCCAGCATCCGCTGGGACGTGATGCCGCATTGATTGGCGAGGTGGTGGCGCGTAAAGGGGTAAGGTTAACCGGTCTGTATGGCGTTAAGCGCACACTTGAGTTGCCGTTTTCGGAACCGCTGCCGCGTATTTGTTAACATCACTGGTCTGGCGTAGCGAGGCGGTACCGCCTCCAAGGCCTGATGTTTGTTTTGATTTCTGGATAAGCTAAATGTCGTATACCCCAATGGGCGATGTCGCCGAACAAGGTTTGTTCGATATTGCCCGCACGTTATTACAACAGCCCGATATGTGCGCGCTGGTTAACGCGGTGCGTCTGCATATTAATCAAACAGGACTTGCGGAGCAGGTCAATATTTTGCTGTGCCATCCGCATCAGCCACGGGTCTGTTTTTACAGCGTAAACGGGCAGGGAGAAGGGATTCGTTACGAAGATGAAACTATGCTGGCTAATGGCCCGATCCGTCGGGTGCTGTCGCGGCCTGAGGCATTACACTGCCGCTACCCTGAGTTCACTGAAACCTGGCCGCAGCTTGCGACACTTGATCTGTATCCTCCTTTTGGGCACTACACGCTATTGCCGCTGGCGGCGGAAGGGCGAATTTTTGGCGGCTGCGAGTTTATCCGCGACGTCGATCGGCCCTGGAACGAAAAAGAGTACTCACGTCTTCACTCGTTAACCCAGATCATTAGCGTGGTGGCGGAACATATTCAAACGCGCCGGGTGAGCAGCGATAACTACGCGCTGTTGTGCCGTGAAAGGGACGATTTCCGTCTGCTGGTCGCCATCACCAACGCCGTGCTGTCGAAGCTGGATCTGGATGAACTGGTAAGCGAAATTTCTCGCGAAATCCACACTAATTTCAATATCGACTCCATCAGCATTGTGCTGCGCAGCCCGCGCAAGGGGAAACTCAACATCTACTCCACGCATTACGTTGAGAAAAGCGCGCCCATTTCCGCCCAGAGCGAGCTGGATGAAAAAGGCACGCTGTCCGAGCGGGTGTTTAACAGCAAAGAGATGCTGTTATTAAATCTCCATCATCAGGACCAGCATGCCCCTTACGAGCGAATGCTGTTCGACATGTGGGATAACCAGATCCAAACGCTGTGCCTGTTTCCGTTGACCTATGGCGACAAAATGTTGGGGGTGCTGAAACTGGCCCAGTGCGAAGCGCATATCTTTACCGCCGCTAACCTGAAACTTCTGCGCCAGATTGCCGAGCGGATCGCGATAGCTATCGATAACGCGCTGGCCTGGCAGGAGATCAATCGCCTTAAAGAGCGGCTGGTGGATGAGAACCTGGCGCTGGCCGAGCAGATCAATAACGTCAGCGCGGATTTTGGCGAAATCATCGGGCGCAGCGACGCCATGATGACGGTAATGAAGCAGGTCGAGATGGTGGCGCGCAGTAACAGTACGGTGCTGATCCTCGGTGAGACGGGGACGGGTAAGGAGCTGATCGCCCGCGCCATTCACAACCTGAGCAACCGCAATAATCGTCGAATGGTGAAAATGAACTGCGCGGCCATGCCGGCGGGCCTGCTGGAAAGCGATCTGTTCGGCCATGAGCGTGGCGCATTTACCGGCGCCAGCGCCCAGCGCATTGGCCGCTTCGAGCTGGCGGATAACAGCACCCTGTTTCTGGATGAAGTCGGCGATATGCCGCTTGAGCTGCAACCGAAGCTGCTGCGCGTATTGCAGGAGCAAGAGTTTGAACGGCTGGGCAGCAATAAAATTATCCGGACAGACGTCCGGTTGATTGCCGCCACCAACCGTGACTTAAAGCAGATGGTCGCCGATCGCGAGTTTCGCAGCGATCTCTACTATCGCCTGAACGTGTTTCCGATCTTTTTGCCGCCGTTACGTGAAAGGCCGGAGGATATTCCCTTATTGGTGAAGGCCTTCACTTTCAAAATTGCCCGTCGCCTGGGGCGTAATATCGAAAGTATCCCGGCAGACACGCTGCGCATTTTGAGCAAGATGGAGTGGCCGGGCAACGTGCGTGAACTGGAGAACGTCATTGAGCGCGCGGTACTGCTGACGCGCGGCAATGTGCTGCAACTGTCGCTCCCGGAAATGGCCTTTAGCGACCCGACGCAGCGTTTGGTCGATGAGCCTGAAACGGATATCCCCCGCGAAGGGGAAGATGAAATCCAGCGTATCAAACGGGTACTGAAAGAGTGCAACGGGGTGATTGCGGGAGCAAAAGGGGCCGCGCAGCGCCTTGGGGTTAAGCGCACCACACTGCTGGCTCGCATGAAGCGGCTGGGGATCGATAAAGATCTTTGCTGAGGAAGGACTGTTCGGTTAAATAATCGACCCCGGTTGCCAGCCGGGGTTTTTTATTTGCACGGTGACATGACTGTGTTAGCGGCTCGCTTTCCTGCGCACATCCGGAATAAACAGATCGCCGCGCATCAGTTGGGTGCCCAACATATCCTGGGTTTTTTCCGTTAACCAGTTCACGATGCGCACCGCCATGGCTTCGATGGGGTACTCAATGGCAGGAATGACCGGTACGCCAGGCAACTGCAACGACCCGCCAAGACTGAACACCATAATGTCATCCGGTACTGATTTATTGAACGCCTGCAACTGGGGGATAATGTGCTGCGCCTCATGCTCATCCGCCACCATCAGCGCGTTGAAATTGAGCGTGGCGGCGTTATTCAGCAGTTCCTGCAACGCCACGGAAGAGGAGGCCGCTTCCAGAAACACCAGATTGCGGTTAAACGGCAGGAAGTTTTTCTCCAGCGCATGTTTATAGCCCAGCAGCACCTGATCGGCAAAGCCGCTGCCTTGCGGCTGGATCATGGCGATTTGCCGCCGCCCCTGGCTTATCAGGTAATTACAGGCTGTTTCCGCCGCAAAGGCGTGATCGAACTGAATGCTGTTGACGTTTTCCGCTTCCATGCAGTCCACCAGGATCACATTCTCCTGGTCGATATCCAGCGGGAACCGCGCGCCGATAATTAAAATGTCATCACACAGACCGCAGTTCAGCTCTTCCAGCGCGTGCAGGACAGCGCTTTTAGAGTTGGCGAACCGCAGCAGCAGATGCTTTTGATGCTGGCTTAAATGCTTTTCCAGCACGTACAGATAGCTGGTGGTCTGGTTGATATTTTCATGGGCGCAAATCACGCCGATACAGCCGGTTGACTGGCTTAATAACGACTGCGCAATAACATTTGGCCGATAGTTCAGTTCGTCCACGGCTTTTAGCACCGCCAGGCGGCTGGCTTCCTTGACCCCGCGCGAACCACTCAACACCCGTGACACTGTGGCCTTCGACACCCCAGCTAAACGTGATACATCGTTGATTGTTGACATCTTTCTCCCCTGACAGGCGCAAGTGCAGCCTGGAAATCCTGATAAAACCTGTAGCGCAAATAATCACCATCCGCAGTATAGCCGTTTCCGTTTTTGATGGAAACCGATTTTCCATTTGGACGCCAGTGATCGCTTTTACACAGTAAAAATGTGACGCCAGCCCAAAGAAAGTGCTTGTTATTGTGATTATTTTGATAGCAATCACACTTCTGGTTATTTGAAATGGAAACCGGTTTCCGTGTGATGTCCAATCAGTCATGAAATAACTATTAACATATTGAGGTGAACCGGATGTACAGGATTATGTTGTGTTGTTCCGCAGGGATGTCCACCAGTTTGCTGGTGCGCAAAATGGAAGAAGTGGCGCAGGAAAGGGGCCTGGCGGTAGAGATTAACGCCTTTGGCGTTTCCGAATTTGATACGCAGTTTCCAAACTATCAGGTCGTGCTGATTGGGCCGCAGGTTAAATATATGTTAGGTACTCTGTCAGCCAAAGCGGCATCTCACAGCATTCCGGTCCAGCCTATTGATATGATGGATTACGGCATGCAGCGCGGTGACAAAGTTCTCGACTACGCACTGTCGCTGATCGAAGCGGCACATTAATACAGGGGTTCCCATGAGTTCACTCTATCAGTCAATGATTGCAGTCATTGAACAATCCATCACCCCGCTGGCCGGGCGTCTGGGGCAGCAAAAATACGTTATTGCTATCCGCGACGGTTTTACCGCGGCGTTGCCGTTTATGATCATCGGCTCCTTTATGCTGGTGTTTATCTTCCCGCCGTTTTCGGCGGATACCACTAACAGCTTTGCCCGCGGCTGGCTGGATTTTTCCCAGACCTACCGCGAGCAGCTGATGCTGCCGTTCAACCTCAGCATGGGCGTCATGACGTTCTTTATCTCTGTGGGGATTGGCGCCAGCCTCGGGCGGCAATTTAATCTCGACCCGGTGATGTCCGGCCTGCTGGCGTTTATGGCATTCCTGCTGGTGGCGGCACCCTATGCGGATGGCAAAATCTCTACCCAGTATCTGTCAGGGCAGGGGATCTTCACTGCGCTGATCACCGCTATTTACTCCACACGCGTTTACGCCTGGCTGAAGCAGAACAACATCACCATTCGCCTGCCGAAAGAAGTGCCGACCGGCGTGGCGCGTTCGTTCGAGATCTTAATCCCGGTGATTGTGGTGATTGGCACCCTGCATCCGCTGAACCTGTTCGTCGAAGCGCAAACCGGCATGATCATTCCGCAAGCGATTATGCATCTGCTGGAGCCGCTGGTCTCGGCATCCGATTCTTTACCGGCAATCCTGCTGTCGGTGCTGCTGTGCCAAATCTTCTGGTTTGCGGGCATCCACGGTTCGCTTATCGTTACCGGCATTATGAACCCGTTCTGGATGGCTAACCTGTCGGCTAACCAGGCGGCGCTGGCGGCGGGCACCGCATTGCCCCACGTTTACCTGCAAGGCTTCTGGGACCATTACCTGCTGATTGGCGGCGTGGGCTCGACATTACCGCTGGCTTTCCTGCTGCTGCGCAGCCGCGTTGCGCACCTGCGCACTATCGGCAAAATGGGCGTGGTGCCAAGCTTCTTTAACATCAACGAACCGATCCTGTTCGGCGCGCCGATCATCATGAACCCGATGCTGTTTATCCCGTTCGTCTGCGTACCGCTGGTGAACGCCGTGCTGGCCTATACCGCCACTCGTCTGGACTGGCTGCCGCAGGTGGTCTCGCTGACGCCATGGACCACCCCTGCGCCTATCGGCGCCTCATGGGCGGCGAACTGGGCGTTCAGCCCGGTGGTGATGTGCCTGATTTGTATGGTGATGTCGGCGCTGATTTACCTGCCTTTCCTGCGAGCTTATGAGCGTTCGCTGATGAAAAACGAAGAGCAGAAAGCGCAAAGCGCCGCGCCGATGGCTGAACCGGCCAACAGCAACTGATACTGGGAGCGATGACGATGAAATACACCTTTCCTGCGAATTTCTGGTGGGGCAGCGCGAGTTCCGCGCTGCAAACCGAAGGGGAAAGCCTGCGTGAAGGCAAAGGGCAAACCACGTGGGATCACTGGTTCGCCACCCAGCCGTGGCGCTTTCATAACGGCGTGGGTCCGGATGACACCTCGACGTTTTACCGCAACTGGCGTGAAGATATCGCTCTGCTGAAGACGCTGAACCACAACAGCTACCGCACCTCAATTAGCTGGTCGCGTCTGATCCCGGATGGAACCGGCGAGGTGAATCCGCAGGCGGTTGAATTTTATAACCAGGTCATTAATGAGCTGATCGAACAGGGCATTACCCCGTTTATTACCCTGTTTCACTTTGATATGCCGATGGCGATGCAGGAAAAAGGCGGTTGGGAAAGCCGCGAGGTGATTGACGCCTACACCCGCTACGCGCAGATCTGCTTTGACTTGTTTGGCGACCGGGTGCTGCACTGGTTTACCTTCAACGAGCCGATTGTGCCGGTAGAAGGCGGCTATCTGTACGATTTCCACTATCCCAACGTGGTGGATTTCAAACGCGCGGCCACCGTGGCGCTGCATACCGTGCTGGCCCATGCTTCGGCGGTGAAAGCGTATCGCGCAGGCGGCTATGCCGGTGAAATCGGCATCGTGCTGAACTTAACCCCGTCGTACCCGCGCTCGCAAAACCCGGCGGACGTAAAGGCGGCAAATTATGCGGATCTGTTCTTTAACCGCAGCTTTCTCGACCCGGTGTTGCGTGGCGAATACCCTGCCGAGCTGGTGGCGGTGCTGGCCGAGTACGATCAATTGCCGGTTTGCCAGCCGGAAGATAAAGCGCTGATCCGCGAGGGCGTGATTGATTTACTGGGCGTGAACTATTATCAGCCGCGCCGGGTAAAATGCCGCGACAGCGCAATTAATAAAGACGCGCCGTTTATGCCGGAGTGGTTGTTTGATTATTACGAAATGCCCGGCAGGAAAATGAACCCGTATCGCGGTTGGGAAATTTATGAACTCGGTATTTACGATATCCTGACTAATCTGCGTGTTAATTACGGCAACCCGCGCTGTTTTATTTCTGAAAACGGTATGGGCGTCGAAAACGAGCAGCGCTTTATTAGCAATGGGCAAATTAACGATCAATATCGTATTGATTTTGTCGCCGGTCATTTGCAATGGTTGCATAAAGGAATAACCGAGGGCAGCCGTTGCCTGGGCTACCACATGTGGACCTTTATTGATAACTGGTCCTGGTGCAATGCCTATAAAAACCGTTACGGTTTTATTCAGCTCGATCTGGAAACGCAACAGCGGACAATTAAACGCAGCGGGGAATGGTTTGCCGCCGTTTCCGCAAATAATGGTTTTGATAAGGAGTCATAATGATGGTGGTATTAGAAGAAGCGGTAATGGAAATTATTGTCAATGCGGGTCAGTCGCGCAGCCTGTGCTTTGAGGCGCTGCACGCTGCCCGGCAGGGCAACTTCGACGAAGCCAAAAGCCTGCTGAACGAAGCGGACGGCTATGCGCGCCAGGCGCACCGTATGCAGACCAAACTGATTGAACAGGACGCCGGTGAAGCTAAACAGCCGATGACATTAATTATGGTCCACGCTCAGGATCATTTAATGAATTCACTGTTAGCCCGCGAACTGTGTGAAGAAATACTGCATCTGTATCAGCGTTAATAATTAAATATTAACCGGAGTGTGAGTAACGAGAATAGTTTAACCGTTCTGTACCCTTAAATAATAAATAACTTGTTTTGGTGATAGCGATTCATTATCTCTGCCAGAACAGGGACTGTTATTACTAAAAATTACATAGAGAATATTATGAATAACATTAAAAAACTTCCATTAACGATGGCGGTTCTCGCCGTGCTTTGCCCAATTTCTGCTCTGGCTCAGGAATTCACTCAGGAGCAAATTGACGCTATCGTGGCGAAAGCGGTGGATAAAGCGCTGGCCGAACGGCAGGCAAAAATTGACGCCGCCGTGAATAAAAAAGCCGACGTGATCACTGAACCGCAAACGGCGGCGCAATCCCCGGATATGGCAATCCCGTTTGGCGTGAAATTTAGCGGCTACGCCCGTTACGGCGCGCATTTCCAGACCGGCGATCAAAAATATGTGGCGGTGGATGGCTCCTATAACGGCGCCTCGGCAATTGGTCGTTTAGGTAACGAAGGCAACGGCGGCGAATTCCAGCTCTCTAAAGCGTTCAAAAGCGATAACGGCGCAATCTGGGACGTTAACGTGATGATTGACCACTGGGGCGATGAAGTGAACCTGAAAAAGGCCTATGCCGGGGTCACCAATCTGTTCGCCTCGAACCCCAACGCCTACTTGTGGGCTGGTCGTGATTTCCACCAGCGTCCGCAACAGGGCATCAACGACTACTTCTGGATGAACCACGACGGGCAGGGCGCGGGGATCAAGAACTTCGATATCGGCGGCGTTCAGTTCGATCTCGCCACCGTGGCTGCCGTAGAGTCCTGTAGCCCGGAAGTGATGGATGACGAAGCTAACCCGTCGCGCATCACCTGTACCGGCGGCTCCGGTACGGGCGATAAGGGTAACTATGCGGTGACGTCGAAAATTCACGGCATGAAAATTGGACCGTTGGATCTTGAGCTGTACGGCAACTACGGTTTCGACTCTAAAGCGGTTGACGATGATGCGCGCATGAACGCCTGGCAGGGCGGCGTGGTGTTAAGCCACACCAACGACAGCGGCGTGAACAAAATCATCGCGCGTTACTCCGACAACTCCGACAACAGTGTGTACAACAAAACTGAGGATTTAACTACGGTTTACGCCAGCTTCGAGGGTCTGCATAAATTCACTCAGCAGGCGCAAATCGAATACCTGCTGGCATTCCACGACTACGACAACAGCAAAAACGGCAACGACAACCGCCGCAACTATGGCGCGATTGTCCGTCCAATGTACTTCTGGAACGACGTCCACTCGACCTGGCTGGAAGCGGGCTATCAGCGGGTTGATTACGACAAAGGCGGCGATAACAACGGCTGGAAAGTCACACTGTCGCAGAACGTGTCCATCGCCATGGGGCCGGAATTCCGTCCGATGCTGCGCTTCTATGTTACTGGCGGGGAAGTGGACAACGAACGCACCGCGCGGGTCAACGGCACCGACGATCAGCAGTTAGATTCCTTCAACATCGGCGCGATGTGGGAAGCGTGGTTCTGATGAACACTGCCGCCGTGAAACTCACGGCGGCGTAAGCACCGTATTAATGCTGTTTGCGGGCGTTTTTATCGAGATACATATTGGCATCGGCTTTACGCAGGGCGCTATCGGGATCTTCCTGAGTTGGTTGCGCCACATAAACGCCGATGCTGGCGCCCGCATAATTCAGCTCCAGATCCCTGAGGATGTATTTGCCTTCCAGTAGTCCATTGAGGCGCGCCTTCAGCGCGAAGGCGATTTTTTCCTGCGCTTCATCTGTTTTGCCGCCGAGCTCCGCCACCAGGAACTCATCGCCGCCGAGCCGTCCAATAATATCATCCTGGGTGATGCCGGCAGACAGCCGGTCGCTCACTTGCAACAGAAACAAGTCACCGGTTTCATGGCCGTGCAGATCGTTAATCTCTTTGAAATCGTCCAGGTCGATAAACGCCATGATTACCGTGCGCTCCCTATGGCGGGCAAGGGAAAACAGGGCGTCGAGATTTTTAAAAAGAGCGCGGCGATTGGGCAGGCCGGTCAGCGCGTCGGTATAAGAGTGGGCGATTAATGCCGCGTTGGCTTCCCGCAATTGCTCCAGCAGCGAATCTTTCTGGACGTACTGGGCGATCAGCCCGGCGAACAGGCGCAGCACATATTCGGCGCGCACTGAGAGCTCTTTTTTATCAGCGCTGGTGGCGCACAGCGTACCGTAGAGCGTGCCGTCATCAAGATGCACCGGTGTGCTGACGTAGGTGGTAATGCCCAACGCCTTTGCCGCTTCGGAATCACCCCACTGCGAGGCGACATCGTTGGTGTACAGACAGCCTTCGTCCATGGCGCGTTTGCATAAGGTATCGCCCCACGGCACGGAGAGCCCTTCGGGGATGTTCATCTCTTTACTGTTGCGTGAAAACAGGATGTGCTGCTTGCCTTGCTCCGCTTCGATCTTGGTGAGGTAAGTCGAATCCATCTCGGTCACGATTTCCAGCGTTTCAAGCAGTTTGCGGACCAGCCCTTCAAGGGAGTTTTCCGAAGCCAGGGTTTCTGAAATCCGTGACAGAATAAAATCAGACATCGTTAACGTACGCTCCAGAAGAAAGTGAACCGTGAATTCTAGCCGTTCGCACCCGACGGCACCCCACATCATACCAGGAAACGATCAGTTTTCAGACTATCCTGGCGTGTCACATCTATCTTTCGTTGAAATTTAATTGAGGGAGAGACGAACGGCTGTCGCCTCTCCCGGGGGAGGGTGGTTATTTGCGGATCAGATAGCGGATGGTCGGCCCATCTTGCTGAATTTCCAGCACGGTATAACCATGGTTGCGGGCATCAAGCGGGATGTTGTTGATCGACTGCGGGCAGTCGCTGATCACTTCTAATATCTCGCCTTTCTTGAGTTGCGGCATGGCTTCCAGCGTCGCCACGGCCGGGTAAGGGCAGGGCTCGCCCACCATATCAAGACGGTAATCCGGGACTATTGCGCTCATACGCTCTCCTTCACGGTTTCAGTGGTCACGGTACGGCTGCGACGGAAGAAGTGTTTTTCCCAGCCAATAATCAGCATCAATGCGGCAAACAGCATCAGGTAAGTCACCAACAGGCCACCCAGCGGGCCAAAGGTATTCAGCAGATTGATTTTGTCCCAGCTGGTGGCCAGGGCAGGGGAGAGATCGTCCCAGAAATACGCCAGAATGGTCGAGCCAATCACGTTGCCGAGGCCGACCCACCAGTAGTGCATCTGGCCTTCTACCGCGCGATACATCCAGCCGGTCTCACAGCCGCCTGCCAGCACAATCCCAAACCCAAATAGTAAACCGCCGAGCACGGCGTTCGGGCCAGCCCACATGATTTTTGGCTCCGCGCCCAGTTGCACGTAGCTGAAAATACCAATGGCGCTCACCGCCATGCCGAGAATAATCGCCTTCGCCATATGGGTACGCCCGGTGATCCACATATCGCGGAACGCCGAGGTGAAACAGATTTGCGCGCGTTCAATCAGCAGGCCAAAACCCACCCCGAACAGCATCGCCAGGCCCAGCTTCGGCTGATTCATGGCGGTGAGCAGCGCCCAGCCGATCATACCGACGAAAATCAGCATCCCGATACGGAAGCGGCGGCGCGCCTGATCGTGATTCTGCGTCAGTTGCGAGGCGCTGGAGACTTTTTGCAGCTTCACCGGGATGCGGAAAATCGGCATCAGGGTAAAGCGTGCGCCAAACCACGAGCCAATTGCGGTGGCGATGGCAAAAAACCACGCGTGCAGTGAGAACTGCGGAATGCCGGTAAAGAATGCCGCGAGGTTACAGCCCATCGCCAGACGCGCGCCAAAGCCGGCAATGATGCCCCCTGCAATAGCCTGAAGGATGCGGATGCGGTGCTGCGGCTTGCGGAGTTTGACATTATTGGCCCACAGCGCGGCGGCAAAACAGCCGCCGAACATACCAATAATCATCATGCCGTCGATGCGGGTAAGGGGAGAACCTTCGAGGTGGATAAGCTTAAAATAGCCCCACTCTTCGGCATGCACGCCCATTAATTGCAGCAGCTGACCGCCCCAGCGGGTAAATTCGCCGGTGACAGCCCAGAAGGTGCCGGTCAAGCCAAAGTAGTAGGTGGAGAGGATACCGGCGGCGATCACTGCCGGCAGCGGGGCCCAGAACTTAACGAGGTATTGCTGTTTGAATTGTTGCCATGACATGATTTTAGCCTCTGAACTCAGACGGATCTAAAAGCGCGCGAGCGCGCAGAAAAGAGCGGGCATCATAGGGCTTTTTTCGGCATGTTACCGGGGGAAATATCAAAGAAAATGCTGACTCAGGCCGTTTATTGCGCAACGAGAAGGCTGGCGGCGATAACGCTTTAATGCCACACTGCTTTTTTTGATCTCTTGCAGGAATAACGATGAAAAAATACGCACTGGCAGCGGCGCTGCTGGCCCTGAGCGGCTGCGCGCAGGTGGATAACTATCAGGAGGTGGTAAAAGCGCCTGCTCCCGCCGGGCTTGCCGGATACTGGCAGTCGCAAGGGCCGCAAAGTGAACTGGTCAGCCCGGAAGCCATCGCCAGTTTTATTGTGACCAAAGAGGGCGATACCCTTGACTGCCGCCAGTGGCAGCGCGTCATCGCTTTACCCGGCAAGCTGATGCAGCGCGGGGATGATTTATATAATGTGACCCAAAAGGTGGAGATTTATTCTGTTGAGCGCACCGGCGACCGGATGGAGTACGCGGGAATGGATTTGCAGCGCGTGGATCGCCCGACCAAAGAGTGCGCCGACTTTTTGGCGACGCATCCGCTATTAAGCCCGCTGCCGTAATAAGTTTTATCAGCGGGCAGCGTATGTCTGCCCGCTGCGGCTGGTTACATCACTTCTTCAATTACCCATACGCTGACGCTACCGCCCGGACAGGTAAAGATCCCGGTACCGTTTTCATCGGTGGTGACACGCTGCTCCTGATTACCCAGAAAATCACACCAGGTTTTGTTGGCGTAGTTTTCCCCTAACTCCAGCGTTTTTTCCCCCTCATCGCCGTTGGACATCACCACCACGCAGCCGGGGTCCTCATCGGTGCCGCTGCGGCTGAAAGCGATACAGTTGGGATGATCGAACCATAACGTCTGGACGCCGTGGGCGAAGCGCTGGCGGGCGTGGATCAGCATGTCGAGTTTGTCCACCACAGGCATATCGATGTGGTACATCTCGCCATCCCCACCGGTATCGTCATAGCTTGCGCCGTAAAGATCCGGGTAAAACACCGACGGAACGCCGTTTTCACGCAGCAAAATCAGCGCGTAGGCCAGCGGCTTAAACCAGGGTTCTACCGGCGCTTCCAGCGCCTGTAGCGGTTGGGTGTCGTGATTGGCCACCAGCGTCACCGCGTGGAACGGATCGGCTTCCACCAGCGTGCCGGTGAAAATCTGGCTCATATCGTAGTCGCGCCCCTGCTGAGAGGCTTCGTGGAATTTCATATGCAGCGGAGCATCGAACAGCATAGTTTGACCGTCTACCTGATCAATATACTGTTGCAGCTTTTCCACATCGTGCGCCCAGTATTCCGCCACGATAAACAGCGGCTTCGGCGCGACTTCCTGCACATGTTCGATCCACTCTTTGTAGAACCACGCCGGGATATGTTTTACCGCATCCAGCCGGAACCCGTCGCAGTGGGTTTGATCCATCACCCAGCGGGCCCAGTATTTGATCTCTTCAGTGACGGCGCGGTTGCGGTAGTCAATGTTAGAGCCCATCAGATAATCAAAATTGCCGTTCTCGTCATCGACCTGGTCGTTCCAGCCGTCGCCGGTGTAGTCATTGACGATTTTAAACACGCCGTCTTCGGTGGGGTTTTCGATGCGGTCGACGCCGCTAAAGCATTTGTAATCCCAGATAAACTTTGAGTATTGCCCGTTGCGGGCAGGGAAGGTGTAGCGAGTCCAGGCTTCGCATTCAATCACTTCTTCATCAATTTGGGTGCGATCCTGCTGGTTCACCCGATTGACCAGCACCCGCTCTTTTTCATCTGCGCCCATTTTGTGGTTGACCACCACATCCAGCAGCACAGCGATGTTATTTTTTTGCAGCGCAGAGATGGCGTCCAGTAACTGCTGTTTATCACCATATTTGGTGGCGACCGATCCTTTTTGATCGAATTCACCCAGATCGAACAGGTCGTAAGAGTCGTAGCCGATGGAGTGCTCGCCTTCGCTGCCTTTATACGCAGGCGGGAGCCAGACCATATTGATGCCAATATCATTAAAGGTTGCTGCGCGTTCAGACACCTCCGGCCATAACGTGCCGCCGCCGGGGGAATACCAGTGAAAACATTGCAGGATGGTGGGATTTTTCATCTTCCTTGCTCCAGAAGTCATTTAGCTGACTTCTGGAGTATGGAAGATCTTCATCAACTCACCAGAGCGGGGGAAAATTATCGTTGCGTTAATTGGCGGGCGTGTTGGGAACCAGCAGCATGCCGGATAATCTGCCATAGGCATTATTGAGCGATTGCTGGCGTGAAGACTGGCCAATCAGCTCGCTCAGTTCATCCAGCCGCTGCTGAAGCAGCGCTTTCAGCTGCTGCTCGTTTTCCAGCGTCTGCTTCAGGTAAGTCTCCAGCATATCCTGCACTTGTTTGCTGATCCTCGGGGCTGGCGTAATCATCACCGCCTCCACGGATTGCAGGTAGATGACTTCTTTTTCCAGCAGTAACTCCCATTCACCCCGCTGGGCCAGCTCCAGTAAGGTCTGGCTCATCAGCGCAACATGCTGCCAGCGGCTAATTAACTCCACGTTGGGGGACATGAATATTACTCCTGGGCGTGAGCCGGCTGTGGGGAGACTTGCTTCCATGCATCAGCGATATTGCTGAGCAACCCTTCAACTTCTTCAATTGCCTGGCTGTCGTTACGCAAATTAGCCTGTAACAGACGACGCACCATATAGTCATACAGCGACGACAGGTTAGTGGCAAGTTCGCCCCCCTGTTCGCGATCCAGCCCCGCTTTCAGGCCGTTATCGATAATATTGATGGCTTTACTCAGCGCTTCGCCTTTCGCCACCGTTTCGCCCTGCTGCATAAACAGGCGAGCGCGCACCAGCGCACTCATCGCGCCATCAAACAACAGCACAATAAGCTGATGGGGGCTGGCACTCATTACGGCACTCTCTACGCCCACGCGAGCGTAAGCGTTAGTACCACTGGCGTTATACATAATGACCTCTCATCAGGAGCTGGAATTGCTCATCGCCGTAAATTGTTGGCTTAAATAGGTGCTGGTGCTGTTCAGCTTGCTCATCATGGTATCGAGCTGGGTGAACTGCGCCTTATAGCGCGCAACCGTGGCGTCAATGCTTTCGCTGGTAGCCAGATACTGTTTAGTCAGCTTTTTCAGCGTGGCGTTGATGCTGTCCTGGGCGCTGTCGATAATGCCGTCATCGGCCAGGTACTCTTTTATGGTCGACGCCATTTTGGTGGTGATACCGGTCTCTTTACCGTCGCCTACCAATAGCAGACGCGCCGCGGAAGAGTTTTCATTCAACGCTTTGGTCAGCTTGGTATCGTCGATCTTTAATTTGCCGGTCGCGCCGTCAGTGGTGATGCCGATTTCATTCAACGTTTTAAACGTGGAACTGGTATCACCCTGAGTAAACATGCCGCGCAGGCCGGTCTGGATACTGCGAACAACGGTATCGCCTAACAATGCCCCATTCGATGAGCTTTGTGCATCCGCACCAGCATCAACGGCGGTGTATTTTGTCAGAGAGTTAAAAGTGTCAATCAGGGAGTTATAGGCATCAACCCACCCCTTAATCGCGGCTTTGGACTGATCGTTGCTTTTCTCCACCGTTACCGTCACGTTATCGACTTCTTTCGTTAGATTGAGCGTAACGCCTTGCGGGGCATCGGTGATGGTATTGGTTGGGCGTTCAATTTTGATGTTATTAACAGTCAATTGCGCATTTTTAGCTTCGACTAACTGCTTCATGCCACCGCTGGTGCCGTCATAGCTGAGGATGGCATTGAGTTGGGGATCGTCTTTCACCGAGAGAGTCATCGCATTATCGACCCCAGAGGTGGTTGACGTCAGAACCAGTTGGAAGTTTTTATCGTCAATTTTAACGATACTCGCCGATACGCCGCCATCTGCGTTATTAATGGCGTCGCGAATGCCTTCCAGCGAGGTTTGATCGCTGCTGAGTTTAATTTCCAGCGGCTTATCACGGCCCTTTTGATCTATTACGAGAGTGCGTTCGGCTACATTAGTGTCGCCCTGCGCATCTTTACTGGAGGAGATTTTACTTGTTGTCAGCGACTGCGCTTGCGCCAGTTGTGTCACGCTAATCGTGTATTTGCCTGCCGCAGCACCGGCAGTGGTGGTGACCGTTAAATCGGTGCTACTGCTTTTTGCTGTGGTGCTTTTAAACAAATCCGCATTATTCAATGTGGTATTCGTCGTCTGAAATTTTTCCAGCGCGCTTTTCAACGTGCCATAAGCAGTAAGGCGTGCAGTGTTCGCGCTTTGCTGTTGCGTAATAGGTGTCAGGCGCGCTTTTTCTGCGGTTGTCAGATTAGCTAACAGCGTATCCAGCGGTAAGTTAGCGCCAATCCCTAAAGATGTAATTGAAGCCATGCCATTTCCTTTTGATTGCAAACAGTAGTTAAAACGCGATATCGGCAATCTGGCGGCAAAGTTTAATGATTTTTTAGCGGGCTAATGGACTGAATAATGACGGTTAAGCGGGGTAATTCGCGCAGTAAAGAAGAGGGCATGAAAACAAGCCAGAAGAAATTCAAAAAAAAGCGTGAGCAATTAAAAATTCTCTAAAGTTCGAAAAAGGGGTGCCGATACATGGGTTACGGTGACAAGACCGTGGGCAACAGCCCAACAACATCAAGATGTAAATTGATAAGGAATAGATCATGGCACAAGTCATTAACACGAACAGCCTGTCGCTGTTGACCCAGAACAACTTGAACAAATCTCAGTCTTCCCTGAGCTCCGCTATTGAGCGTCTGTCTTCCGGTCTGCGCATCAACAGCGCGAAAGACGACGCCGCTGGCCAGGCGATTGCTAACCGCTTCACCTCCAACATCAAAGGCCTGACTCAGGCTTCCCGTAACGCCAACGACGGTATCTCATTAGCTCAGACTACTGAAGGTGCGTTGTCTGAAATTAACAACAACCTGCAACGTGTACGTGAGCTGTCTGTTCAGGCGACTAATGGCACTAACTCTCAGTCTGACCTTGATTCCATTCAGGCTGAAATCACCCAGCGTCTTGGCGAAATTGATCGTGTATCCGGTCAGACTCAGTTCAACGGCGTGAAAGTATTATCGCAAAGTGGCGAGCTTAAGATTCAAGTTGGTGCAAATGATAATGAAAACATTACCATTAACCTTAAAGAAATTAACTCCAAAACATTAGGTTTGGATGGTTTTAACGTTAACAATAAATTAGTAAAAGGTCCTGAAACTAGTAGCAGTATTTCAACCGTGAATCCTGAAGTTAATTTGGACATTGCTACATTAACCACTGACGTTGCAGCTATCGTTACTACTGAAACTTCAATTGACGGTAATGGTATCCGCAAAGCCGATGACGGTAACTACTACGTCAAAGTTAAAGGTGCAACTACAGATACTGATAAAAATGGATACTATAAAGTTACTGTAGATGCAACAAATGGTGATGTGACCGTTGATACAACTGGGCCAGTAAAAACTGATCCTTCATTTGGTGCGGTGGCAGGAACTGGTTCTACAGCGCTTATTACTAGCGTTAAAGACACTTCAGTGAATCATGCTGTCACTCTTGATCCTGCTAGTACAGCCGGTATTGCAAACGCGAAACTGGTTACACTGCAGGATAGTGAAGGTAATAACTTGAAAGGTGCCGATGGTAAAGAAATTTATGCTATCAAAGGTGACGATGGGAAACTTTATGCTGCAGAAGTAGATACTGCGACTGGCGACGCAAAAGTAATCCAACAGAATTACACCGATAAAGAGGGCAAGGCTCAAACAGCTAATGTAACCTATGGCGGTGAAGATGGATTAACTCAAGTCGTTAGTATTGACAGCAAAGTTTACAAGCAGGCTGATATAGCGTTACCGGCTAATAATGATTTACGTACAGCTAATTTAACTGAGCAAAAAGTTAATACTGCCAATCCTTTAGCTCAGCTCGATAAAGCTCTGGCGCAAGTCGACGCTCTGCGTTCTGACCTGGGTGCGGTACAGAACCGTTTCGATTCTGCTATCACCAACCTGGGCAATACCGTAAACAACCTGTCCTCTGCTCGTAGCCGTATCGAAGATGCTGACTACGCGACCGAAGTGTCCAACATGTCCCGTGCGCAGATCCTGCAGCAGGCAGGTACTTCTGTACTGGCACAGGCCAACCAGGTTACGCAGAACGTTCTGTCTCTGCTGCGTTAATTGGCAAAACCCCTTACAAACCCCGCCTCGGCGGGGTTTTTTACTGCTCCGATCTCTCTATAACCCCTAAATAGCCCCCCATTTCACCCACTATTCATCCGATTAAAAGCCCTCCAGAAACGGATAATCATGCCGATAACTCATTTAACGCAGGGCTGTTTATCGTGAATTCACTCTATACCGCTGATGGTGTAATGGATAAACACTCGCTGTGGCAGCGTTATGTCCCGCTGGTGCGTCACGAAGCATTGCGCCTGCAGGTGCGCTTGCCGGCGAGTGTCGAACTCGACGATCTGCTTCAGGCAGGCGGCATCGGGTTATTGAACGCGGTGGAACGCTACGACGCCCTGCAAGGTACGGCATTTACCACTTACGCAGTACAGCGTATTCGGGGAGCCATGCTGGATGAACTGCGCAGCCGCGACTGGGTGCCGCGCAGCGTCCGGCGTAACGCCCGCGAAGTCGCACAGGCCATCGGTCAGCTGGAACAAGAACTCGGACGTAACGCCACGGAAACTGAAGTGGCGCAGCGCCTGGGCATCGCGCTTGACGAGTATCGTCAGATGCTACTCGACACCAACAATAGCCAGCTTTTTTCCTACGACGAGTGGCGGGAAGAGCATGGCGACAGCATTGAACTGGTCACCGAAGAGCATCAAAGCGAAAACCCGTTGCAGCAGTTGTTGGAAAGCAGCCTTCGCCATCGCGTCATGGAAGCGATTGAGGCGTTGCCGGAACGTGAACAACTGGTGCTGACGCTCTACTACCAGGAAGAGCTCAATCTCAAAGAGATTGGCGCGGTGCTGGAAGTCGGGGAGTCGCGGGTCAGCCAGTTGCACAGCCAGGCAATTAAACGGCTACGGTCTCGTCTGGGTAAGTTATAGGTTGTTGAGCTGCTCATCATCCTGGAAATGGAAATGCCACTCATGCATGTCACACCGGGAGTCACTATGACCGAGCCAAAACAAAAAAAACGGCCTATTAGCCGCTACCTGAAAGACTTTAAGCACGCTGAAACCCATTGCGCCCATTGCGGCAAACTTCTGGACCGCATCACCCTGGTCCATCGTGGGACTATCGTTAACAAAACCGCTATCGCCCAGCTCGATACCTTAATCGATGAAGCGACCTGGGCCAGCCAGCGCCACGAATGGTCGGCGCTGTGCCGCTTCTGCGGCGACTTGCACTGTAAAGTGCAGAGCGAGCACTTCGATATCATCGGCTTTAAACAATACCTGTTTGAGCGCACCGACATGAGCCCCGGCACCATCCGCGAATACGTGGTGCGCCTGCGCCGTCTGGGCGAGCATCTTGAAGCCCAGCAGATCCCCGCCGACCAGGCGCAGCAGGGCGAAATTGAAGATCAGCTCGAACGCTGGCTGCCGCCGACCAGCACCAACAACTACCGTATCGCGCTGCGTAAATACTCCCGTTATTTACACCACAGCCACCAGAATGAGCCCGCAAAAGCCCTGTATGAGACGACTTCTGCTATATATTAATTTGGCATAACTCGTTCCATTCTGTTGTTTGCTTAACAGGTGTAACTCTTTAAACTGGCTGAAAATTTCGATATCTGGGGTATCTATGAAACTTGCACAGTTTGGCCGCCAGGCGCTGATGGGCGTAATGGCAGTGGCGTTGATGGCAGGCGTTAGCGTCAAAACCTTCGCAGCGGAAGATCTGCTTAATAAAGTGAAAGAGCGCGGGACGCTGCTGGTTGGGCTGGAAGGCACCTATCCGCCGTTCAGCTTCCAGGGCGATGACGGTAAGCTCACCGGCTTTGAAGTGGAATTCGCCGAAGAGCTGGCGAAACATCTCGGCGTGAAGGCGTCGCTGAAACCGACCAAATGGGACGGGATGCTGGCGTCGCTGGACTCTAAGCGTATCGACGTGGTGATAAACCAGGTGACCATCTCCGACGAGCGTAAGAAGAAATATGATTTCTCCACCCCGTATACCGTTTCAGGTATTCAGGCGCTGGTGAAAAAGGGCAACGAAAGCGGCATTAAATCCGCCGATGACCTGAAAGGCAAAAAAGTGGGTGTCGGCCTGGGCACCAACTATGAAGAGTGGCTGCGCCAGAACGTGCAGGGCGTGGATATCCGCACTTATGATGATGACCCGACCAAATACCAGGATCTGCGTGTAGGCCGTATCGACGCGATTCTGGTTGACCGTCTGGCCGCGCTGGATCTGGTTAAGAAAACCAAAGATACCCTGGCCGTGGCGGGCGAGCCGTTCTCGCGTCAGGAAGCGGGCGTGGCGCTGCGTAAAGGCAACGAAGATCTGCTGAAAGCGGTAGATCAGGCGATTGCCGACATGCAGAAAGACGGGACCCTGGCCAAACTCTCCGAGAAATGGTTCGGTGCCGATGTGACGAAATAAGTCGTCGCAAACGCAAAAAGGTGCTGAAATCAGCACCTTTTTTTATTGCATGCCGCCAGCCCTGGCGCATGTGATGCATAATTATGACCATTGCGAACAGAAAACGGCATCCGGAGATCTCATGTCACTGCATAACTTAACCCGCTTCCCGCGTCTGGAATTTATTGGCGCACCCACGCCGCTGGAGTTTTTACCGCGTTTGTCCGATTACCTTGGGCGGGAGATCTATATCAAGCGTGACGATGTGACGCCAATAGCGATGGGCGGCAACAAGCTGCGCAAGCTGGAGTTCCTGGCGGCGGATGCCCTGCGCGAAGGGGCGGACACCTTAATCACCGCCGGCGCGATCCAGTCCAACCACGTGCGCCAGACTGCGGCGGTGGCGGCGAAGCTGGGGCTACACTGCGTGGCGCTGCTGGAAAACCCGCTGGGCACCCGCGCGGAAAACTATTTAACCAACGGCAACCGCTTACTGCTCGACCTGTTTAATGTGCAGATCGAGATGTGCGACGCGCTGGATAACCCGGATGCGCAGCTTGAAGCGTTAGCCACCCGCGTAGAAGCTCAGGGCTTTCGTCCGTACGTCATCCCGGTTGGCGGTTCCAACGCCCTGGGCGCGATGGGCTATGTGGAAAGCGCGCTGGAAATCGCCCATCAGTGTGAATCCATCAGCCTGAGTTCGGTGGTGGTGGCGTCCGGCAGCGCCGGAACCCATGCCGGCCTTGCGGTGGGCCTTGAGCAACTGATGCCTGACGTGGAGCTGATTGGCGTCACCGTGTCGCGCACCATCGCGATGCAAAAGCCGAAAGTCGTGGCGCTGCAACAGGCCGTGGCGCAGCACCTGGAATTAATCGCCGCTGCCGACATTATGCTTTGGGACGACTATTTCGGGCCGGGCTACGGCGCGCCGAATGAGGAAGGCATGGAAGCGGTAAAACTGCTCGCCCGGCTGGAAGGGATTTTGCTCGACCCGGTGTATACCGGAAAAGCCATGGCGGGGCTTATCGACGGCATCGAACAGAAGCGCTTTAAAGATCGCGGGCCGATTCTGTTTGTCCACACCGGCGGCGCGCCTGCGCTGTTCGCCTACCATCCCCACGTTTGATTGCCGGGTGAAAAATAATAATGCAAGAAAGTATCCAACTGATTATTGATTCTCTGCCGTTTTTGCTCAAAGGGGCGGTGTTTACCCTCCAGCTCAGCATTGGCGGGATGTTCTTTGGGCTGGTGCTGGGCTTTATTCTGGCCCTGATGCGCCTGTCGCCGATTTGGCCGATATCCTGGCTGGCACGTTTTTATATCTCGATTTTTCGCGGCACGCCGCTGATCGCCCAGTTGTTTATGATCTATTACGGTCTGCCGCAGTTCGGCATTGAACTGGACCCGATCCCGGCGGCGATGATTGGCCTGTCGCTTAATACCGCGGCCTATGCCTCGGAAACTCTGCGCGCTGCAATCTCCTCTATAGATAAAGGCCAGTGGGAAGCCGCCGCCAGTATTGGGATGACGCGCTGGCAGGCGTTGCGCCGCGCCATACTGCCCCAGGCGGCGCGGGTGGCACTGCCGCCGCTCAGCAACAGCTTTATCAGCCTGGTGAAAGACACTTCGCTGGCCGCCACCATTCAGGTGCCGGAACTGTTCCGCCAGGCGCAGCTGATTACCTCGCGCACCCTGGAGGTGTTCACCATGTACCTGGCGGCGTCGCTGATTTACTGGGTAATGGCCACGGTGCTTTCCACCTTGCAGAACTATTTCGAAAACCAGCTTAACCGTCAGGAGCGTGATCCCAAATGAGCGCGATTTCAGTCAAACAACTGGTGAAGAAATTCCATGGCCAGACGGTGCTGCACGGTATCGACCTTGAAGTAAAACCCGGCGAAGTGGTGGCGATTATCGGGCCGAGCGGCTCCGGGAAAACCACCTTGCTGCGCAGTATTAATCTGCTGGAGCAGCCCGACGCGGGCACTATTCAGGTCGGCGATATCATTATCGACGCCGCCAAATCCATGGGCCAGCAAAAGGGCCTGGTGCGCCAGTTGCGCCAGCACGTGGGTTTCGTGTTCCAGAACTTCAATCTGTTCCCGCATCGCACCGTGCTGGAGAACATTATTGAAGGGCCGGTGATCGTGAAAGGGGAGCCGAAAGAGGAAGCCTCGGCCCGCGCCCGGGAACTGCTGGCTAAAGTGGGGTTAACCGGCAAGGAGACCAGCTATCCACGGCGCTTATCCGGCGGCCAGCAGCAGCGTGTGGCTATCGCCCGCGCCCTGGCGATGCGCCCGGATGTGATTTTGTTCGATGAGCCCACCTCGGCGCTCGACCCTGAACTGGTTGGCGAGGTGCTGAGCACTATCCGCCAGCTCGCCGAAGAGAAGCGCACCATGGTGATCGTGACCCATGAAATGAGCTTTGCGCGCGATGTGGCCGACCGGGCGATCTTTATGGACCAGGGGCGTATTGTCGAGCAGGGCCCGGCTAAAACGCTGTTTGCCCATCCGCAGCAGCCGCGTACCCAGCAATTTCTTGAGAAATTCTTGATGCAGTAAGCCAAAGGGCATTATGTGCCGTTAATCCCGGGCTCGCGTCAGTGCGCGAGCCCGTAAAGTTTGGCGTCAGTGGAAACTGAGAAAAATTGCGGTCTGGGAAGTGGATTCATCTTTGCTGTGAATGTTCAGCCCCGCATTCATAGATAAGATAAAGTCTCATTTGTGGTAAGTTATTCCATCAAAATAATTAATCAATAATACCGGGGACACGTAACGCAGAATGACGGAAAGTGACTTTTTCAAATGGCGGAAAAAGGTTTTCAATCGTTTTCAGGAAACCCGAGACAGTGCAGAGGTTGAAAGCCTGCTGGCGAGCGAAACGCAAGCCATGGCGTTTGATTATTATTCTCTGTGCATAAGGCATCCCGTGCCGTTTACCCGCCCAAAACTGACCCTTTTTACCACCTATCGCGACGAATGGGCGCAGCATTACTATGCGGAAAACTATTTCGCCATCGATCCGGTGTTGAACCCCCATAATTTGCATCGCGGTTATCTGCCCTGGACCGATGAACTGTTTAGCGGCGCGCCTGATTTTTGGGATGCCGCGCGGGACTTTGGTTTGCGCAACGGCGTCACCCAGACGGCGATGGCGCCAGGACGCGCGCTGGGATTCCTCTCGGCCTCTAATTTGCGCGTTCAGGATGCCTGGCTTTCGGAAGACGAACTGGCGTTGCGGCTCCATTACCTGGCCGATCTGAGCATGATGGCGCTGCTGCGCATGAACTCCCCGGCGATGAGCGGGCTGGAGATGAAGTTCAGCAAACGCGAGCGCGAAATCCTGCAATGGACGGCGGAAGGGAAAACCTCAGCGGAAATTGCCATGATCCTGTCGATTTCTGAAAACACGGTGAACTTCCATCAGAAGAATATGCAGAAGAAATTCAATGCGCCGAATAAAACTCAGGTGGCGTGCTATGCGGTGGCGATGGGACTGATTTAACCGGAGAGAGAAGGATGGTGCAGCAAACGGACGCGGCGGTGATGACGATCACCGCCGCGTTTTGCTTACTGGCGGTAAGCCTGTTTGATCTGCTTAACGGTATTGCTGAACAGCTCCGCCTGGGCGGTATCTTCCATCTGAGCGATCTGCTTTTCCATCTTGATAATCACCCGGCCCGCATCCGCCTGGCCCATCGCCTGGAGCATAAGGGTCAGCAGGTTTTTCATGCAGGAAACTTCCAGTGCCAGTTCCTGAATATTGTCAGTAGTGGAAAAATCAGGGGTGCTCATTTCTTTACCTCAATGGAATGTTCACGCGCAAACAGGCGTGCTGTTGATCTTAAAAGCGCGGAGTATATCACAAGCCAGACGAATGTCAGGAGCGGTTATTTTTTAATCGAATCAAGGCGCAGTTTATTTAAGTAAACATCTCGTCACAATGCGACCCGCTTATCGCCTTGTTGATGCTGGTTTATTTGTTTCAACAAAGTTTTTTGAAACGTTAAATAGCGCCTTTAGGGAAATGCTTTTAAGTTTTTTTCAAAGTGTTTTAGATTTTGTGAAAGCGATAGATTTATAATGTGTTGATTTTTATTGTTTTTATCTAATTGTGCGCAAGGGTTTTGCCATAATTTCCAGAGAATTATTTCCAGAAATGCGAGCAAGAACCGCAAAGTGTTTTTTTTGCGTTTTAAAGTTGACTTAAAACCCGTTAATATATGGGAAATTATCTATCAGCAGCGTTATCCCTATTCTGGAGATGTTTCCTTTGATCAACGTTCTTCTTGTTGATGACCATGAACTGGTGCGCGCAGGGATACGACGCATTCTTGACGATATCAAGGGCATTAAAGTCGCAGGTGAAGCCTGCTGCGGCGAGGACGCCGTGAAATGGTGCCGCGCTAATCCGGTGGATGTGGTCCTGATGGACATGAACATGCCCGGCATCGGGGGCCTTGAAGCCACGCGTAAAATCGCGCGCTCAAGCTCTGATATCAAAGTCATTATGTTAACTATACACACTGAAAACCCGCTTCCCGCTAAGGTGATGCAGGCAGGTGCCGCTGGCTATCTCAGCAAAGGTGCCGCGCCGTCCGAAGTGGTGAGCGCGATTCGCTCCGTTCACGCGGGGCAACGCTATATCGCATCGGATATCGCCCAACAGATGGCGCTGAGCCAGATTGAGCCTGCAAAAGCGGAATCGCCGTTCTCCAGTTTGTCTGAACGGGAATTGCAGATTATGCTCATGATTACCAAAGGCCAGAAGGTGAACGAGATTTCCGAGCAGCTCAATCTCAGCCCGAAGACGGTAAACAGTTACCGTTACCGGATGTTCAGCAAACTGAACATCCATGGCGATGTTGAATTGACCCATCTTGCGATCCGCCATGGCCTGTGCAATGCCCAAACATTAGCCAGCCAGTGAGAGAAGTGTTCGATTCTAAATCTTTTTTAAAAACCGTTACCAACAAGCCCGGCGTCTACCGAATGTACGATGCCGGCGGGACGGTCATCTATGTCGGTAAAGCGAAAGACCTCAAAAAACGTCTTTCCAGCTATTTCCGTGTCCAGCTTTCCAGTCGCAAGACAGAAGCGCTGGTGGCGCAGATTGAAAATATCGACGTCACTGTTACCCATACCGAGACCGAAGCGCTGCTGCTGGAGCATAACTACATCAAGCTCTATCAGCCGCGCTATAACGTGCTGCTGCGCGACGATAAGTCCTATCCTTTTATCTTCCTGAGCGGCGACACCCATCCGCGGCTGGCGGTGCATCGCGGGGCCAAACATGCCAAAGGGGAATACTTCGGTCCATTCCCCAATGGCTATGCGGTGCGTGAAACCCTTGCGCTGCTGCAAAAGATCTTCCCGATCCGCCAGTGTGAAAACAGCGTCTACCGCAACCGCTCGCGACCCTGTCTGCAATATCAGATTGGTCGCTGTTTGGGGCCCTGCGTTGAAGGCCTGGTGAGCGAAGAAGAGTACGCGCAGCAGGTGGAATATGTTCGCCTGTTCCTGGCCGGTAAAGACGACCAGGTGCTCACGCAGCTGGTTACGCGGATGGAAAAAGCCAGCCAGAATCTCGAGTTTGAAGAGGCGGCGCGCATTCGTGACCAAATCCAGGCGGTACGCCGCGTCACGGAAAAACAGTTCGTCTCCAATACCGGCGACGATCTGGACGTGATTGGTGTGGCATTCGACGCGGGAATGGCCTGCGTACATGTGCTATTTATCCGTCAGGGTAAAGTGCTGGGTAGCCGCAGTTATTATCCCAAAGTCCCCGGCGGCACTGAACTGGCGGAAGTGGTGGAGACATTCGTCGGGCAATTCTACTTGCAGGGCAGCCAGATGCGTACCTTGCCCTCCGAGATTTTGCTCGACTTTAAACTCTCTGACGAAAGCGTACTGGCCGATTCGCTCTCGGAAGTGGCGGGCCGCCGTGTCAATGTGCAAACCCGTCCGCGCGGCGACCGGGCGCGTTACCTGAAGCTGGCGCGCACCAATGCCGCTACCGCGTTGGTGACGCGTCTGTCGCAGCAATCCACTATCACCCAGCGTTTAACGGCGCTGGCGGCGACCCTGAAGCTGCCTGAGATTAAGCGCATGGAGTGTTTTGACATCAGCCACACCATGGGTGAACAGACAGTGGCTTCTTGCGTGGTGTTCGACCCCAATGGCCCGCTGCGCGCTGAATATCGTCGCTACAACATCACTGGCATTACGCCCGGCGATGACTATGCGGCGATGAACCAGGTGTTGCGCCGTCGCTATGGCAAAGCCATCGAGGAGAGTAAAATTCCCGATGTGATTTTGATTGACGGCGGTAAAGGACAACTGGCCCAGGCGAAAGCGGTATTCGCTGAGCTTGACGTCCCCTGGGATAAACATCACCCGCTGCTGCTTGGCGTGGCGAAAGGCGCGGATCGTAAAGCCGGGTTGGAAACGCTGTTTTTCGAGCCGGAAGGGGAGGGGTTTTCGCTGCCGCCGGACTCACCGGCGCTGCATGTGATTCAACATATCCGCGACGAGTCACACGATCACGCGATAAGCGGCCACCGTAAAAAACGCGCCAAAGTCAAAAATACCAGTACCCTTGAAACCATCGAAGGGATTGGGCCAAAGCGCCGCCAGATGTTGCTGAAGTACATGGGTGGTTTGCAGCCGCTGTTAAATGCCAGCATCGAAGAGATCGCTAAAGTTCCAGGCATCTCACAGGCTCTTGCAGAAAAGATCTACTACTCGTTGAAACATTAGGGGCTATGTAGCAACATAGCCTTAATTTCCACTGACTACAGACAGTTACCCTGCGCCATGCGAATGAATATTCCGACTTTACTTACCCTGTTTCGTGTCGTCCTGATCCCGTTTTTCGTGCTGGCGTTTTACCTGCCGTTTAGCTGGGCCCCGTTCGCCTGTGCGTTTATCTTTTGGGTGGCGGCGGTGACCGACTGGTTCGACGGCTACCTGGCGCGCCGCTGGAACCAAAGCACCCGGTTTGGCGCGTTCCTCGATCCGGTGGCGGATAAAGTGCTGGTTGGCATCGCGATGGTGCTGGTGGTGGAGCATTATCACAGCTGGTGGATCACACTGCCTGCCGCCACCATGATTGCCCGCGAAATCATCATCTCTGCATTGCGTGAGTGGATGGCGGAGATTGGCAAACGCGCCCGCGTGGCGGTTTCCTGGATCGGCAAAGTGAAAACCACTGCACAGATGGTGGCGCTGATTGGCTTGCTGTGGCGTCCGAATATCTGGGTTGAATACGCCGGAATCGGGCTTTTCTTCGTCGCCGCGGTGCTGACGTTCTGGTCTATGTTCCAGTATTTGCACGCTGCGCGCGGCGATTTGCTTGAACCGTGATCGAATAGACGCAAAATTCAGCAAACGAATCGGTATCCCTGAAAATTTCGTTGACTCATTGCGTCAGGTAAGTAGAATGCAACGCATCGAACGGCAGCACGGTTTGCCAGATGATAGCAAAATCAAGTAATTAGATTATTACCTGATGAATGCGGGAATAGCTCAGTTGGTAGAGCACGACCTTGCCAAGGTCGGGGTCGCGAGTTCGAGTCTCGTTTCCCGCTCCAAATTTTGGTATCGGCAAGTTTGCAGGTATCAGCCTGAAAAGGCAGCAGTATTTGGCGCGTTAGCAAAGCGGTTATGTAGCGGATTGCAAATCCGTTTAGTCCGGTTCGACTCCGGAACGCGCCTCCAATTTTCCCGAGCCCGGGTGGTGAAATCGGTAGACACAAGGGATTTAAAATCCCTCGGCGTTCGCGCTGTGCGGGTTCAAGTCCCGCCCCGGGCACCACGGGAAATCAAGAATAAAATCAATGATAAGCAGTGTCGTGTAAACCACCTCCGGGTGGTTTTTTATTGTCTGAAATTCACGCCCTGTGCATATCCTGTGCTCACGGGGGGCAATGAGCTGCAATCTCCAGCCCGGCAATGCCGAATCGAACGTGTCGCCTCCAGCATAGAGAACCAGGCCGCTTTGCCTGTTTTCCGGTACTCTTCCGGTAAGGGGTGCTCTGGAATGCCTACTGAGTAATCTGTAATGCACTAGCAGCTCTCAGTGCAAAGTTGTTTAATTCGTGCAATCACCTCATCTCTGTACTGCTGGTGTCCGCGCATAGCCCTTGGATGGGCTATTCTGAAACAGATTGTATTACCTGTTTTGAACTCCCATAGCTTCCCCGGAATTCCCCGGAATGACTGAAGAAGTCTCATAGCCGTCTAGCTCAGTAAGCACCTGTTTTACGATGTAGTCTGTTCTCCGTGCTCTAGATGCAAAGATGATGAAATCAGGCTCAAGATATTTAATTTGTACCGCCATCAGTTTCAGCGAGGCTAATATGACTTCCTGCACTTCATTTTGAGGTGCTGTGATTACAAGAGCTTGAGTAGGCTATTTACCCCAACGGCAGTTTTACACCATAGCTTACATTGAGTCTATCCTGCTAATATTATTAGAATTTATAATCGTGTAAACATAATGGCATCCGTAAGTCATCTGTCGGTATCAAGTGGACAATTCCCTTCAAGATACTGCGATTCAGGTGTATCCAGGGGCGTTTCTTGAGGTATCATTTACCGCAATTTTTTACGATGCAAAGCCCTGCATCGCTAGCTTTTTCTTCAGACCAGGATGATTCATGAACGACAAAATCAGTCAGGACACGATCAACAAAGCCCTGTGGGCCGCGTGTGATACGTTCCGTGGCACCATCAGTGCTGATACCTATAAAGACTTTATCCTTACCATGCTGTTCCTCAAGTACATTTCAGATGTCTGGCAGGATCACTATGACGAATACAAAGAACAGTATGGCGATGCGCCGGAACTGATTGAAGCGATGATGGCTAACGAGCGTTTTGTGCTGCCAAAAAGTGCCAGCTTTTATGCGCTATACGCACGTCGCCATGAGCCGGGTAACGGTGAGCGTATCGATCAGGCGCTGCATGCGATCGAAGAAGCCAACGGCACCAAACTGAAAGATGCCGGGAAAAGCGTGTTCCAGGATATCTCGTTTAACACCGACCGTCTGGGTGAAGAAAAGCAAAAGAACACTATTCTGCGTCAGTTGCTGGAAGACTTCGCGGGCGAAGATCTCAACCTGAAACCAAGCCGTGTCGGTACGCTGGACGTCATTGGTAACGGCTACGAATACCTGATCAAAAACTTTGCTGCCAGCGGTGGGCAGAAAGCCGGAGAGTTCTATACCCCACCAGAAGTTTCAGACCTGATTGCTGAACTGCTCGATCCGCAACCGGGTGATACTATCTGCGATCCGGCCTGCGGTTCTGGTTCGTTGTTAATGAAGTGCGGACGTAAAATTGTCTCCGGGCATGATAGTCGTAACTATGCCTTGTTCGGTCAGGAGGCGATTGGATCTACATGGTCGTTGGCGAAAATGAACATGTTCCTTCACGGCGAAGACAACCATAAAATCGAGTGGGGCGATACCATTCGTAACCCGAAGCTGCTCGATAAAAATGGCGACCTGATGCTGTTTGATATCGTGACCGCTAACCCGCCGTTTAGTCTGGACAAGTGGGGCTATGATGAGGCCGAGAACGATAAGTTTGGTCGTTTCCGTCGCGGTGTGCCGCCGAAGACTAAAGGCGATTACGCCTTTATCTCGCATATGATAGAAACCCTTAAACCGGGAACGGGTCGTATGGGGGTAGTGGTACCACACGGCGTACTGTTCCGTGGCTCCAGCGAAGGCAAAATTCGCCAGAAACTGATTGATGAAAACCTACTCGATGCGGTGATTGGCCTGCCTGAAAAACTGTTCTACGGTACGGGTATTCCTGCTGCGATTCTGATTTTCAAAAAACAGAAAGTGGATGACAAGGTGCTGTTTATCGATGCCAGCCGCGAATTCAAGGCAGGTAAAAACCAGAACCAGCTCAGCGAAGAAAACATTGAGAAAATCGTCAAGACCTACCGTGATGGCGATAACGTCGAGAAATATGCGTATCTTGCCAGCCTGAAAGAGATTCAGGACAACGATTACAATCTCAACATCCCTCGCTATGTCGATACCTTTGAAGAAGAAGACGAGGTCGATTTGCTGGCCGTACGCGCCGAACGCGAGCAACTGAAGGCGGAACTGGCGAAGCTGGAAACGGAGATGGCGGGGTATCTGAAGGAGTTGGGTTATGATTCCTAAGGGGTGGTCATCTCAGAAACTCTCATCGGTTGCGTCGATAATCGATTGCAAACACAGGACTCCTGAGTACGTGAAATCGGGAATACCACTTGTCTCACCGGGGACGATAAAATGGGGAGCCATAGATCTGATTTCACCTGTAAAAAGAGTTACAGAAGAAGAATATCGCTCTCTGATGGATCACTGTGTTGTTGAACAAGGTGATTTGGTTATGAGTCGTAACCAGTCTGTCGGTGTTGTTAGCTATGTGGATTCCAAAAAGCCATTTGTATTAGGGCAAGACACTGTCTTAATTAAACCAATCCATGCAGATTGGCGGTTTATTTACTACACATTACAATCAGATTTAGTCCAGCGACAGATAGCAAAAAGTGCAGGTGGTTCTACCTTTTCTAGAATTAACCTTTCTGATATTAGAGCGTTAAACATAAAAACTCCTGCTATTTGTGAACAAGATAAAATATCTCAAATTCTGTCCGCCTGGGATAAGGCGATTTCGGTGACGGAAAAGCTTCTCACCAACAGTCAGTATCAGAAAAAATCCCTGATGCAGCAATTACTTACTGGGAAGAAACGCTTGCTGGATGAGAATGGGGAGAGGTTTAGTGGGGAGTGGAAGCAAGATGTTAATCTTGGCTCTATTATTAATATATCCAAAGGAGTTCAAATTAACAAAAACACTTTGTCTGAGGATGGCCAGTTTCCGGTCATCAATGGCGGCATTGCTCCTTCTGGTTTTACATCAGAATTTAATACTGATGAAAATACGATCACGATAAGCGAGGGAGGGAACTCTTGTGGATACGTTGCCTTTCAAAAGAAAAGCTTTTGGTGTGGTGGACATTGTTATGCTGTGAGGAAAACGGCCTTGGATCTAAGTTTTACGTTTCATTTACTGAAATATAATGAACTGAAGATTATGGGGTTGCGTGTAGGATCTGGTCTCCCTAACATACAGAAAAAAGCTATAGAGGCATTTACGGTCAATTTCCCTGTAACGAGTGTTGAACAACAAAAGATCGCCGCCGTCCTGTCCGCTGCCGACGCCGAAATCTCTACACTGGAGAAAAAACTCGTCTGCCTGAAAAATGAGAAAAAAGCCCTGATGCAGCAGCTACTGACCGGCAAACGTCGTGTCTCCGTGCCAGTAAAAGTGGAAGAACAAGAAGCCGTTAGTGCATAACGCGAAGAACAAGGAACGCTCATGAACCCGACGTACACGCCAAAATTCCAGGAAGAATACAGCGCCAAAATTCCTGCGCTAACTTTACTGACCAGCCTCGGCTGGACGTTTTTATCCCCGAAACAGATTATGGATTACCGGGGCTATAAACAGGATGAGGTAGTGCTGCGTCCGGTTCTGCGTGAAGAGCTGTCGAAGCGTTCCTTTATGGCGGGTGGCAAAACCTGCCAGTTATCGGAAAAGGCGCTGGATAACCTGATATCGCAGGTCTGTTCTCCGGCGCTGAATGAAGGGCTGCTGAAAGCCAATGAGCGGATGTACAACCATCTGCTCTACGGTATCGCCGTTACCGAGTTTGTCGATGGCAAAAAGGTGAACCCCACCATTGCGCTGATTGACTGGGAACATCCGGAAAATAACCAGTTCCACTTCACTGAAGAATTTACGGTATTGCGCTCAGGCGGTGTTGAAACCCGCAGACCGGATATTGTCTGTTTTGTGAATGGTATCCCATTGGCAGTCATTGAAGCGAAAAGCCCGGCAGGTCACGGTAAGAAAGGGCCAACCATTGACGAGGGGATATCACAGAGCATCCGTAACCAGCTCAACGATGAAATCCCACAACTGTTTGCCTACAGTCAGGTATTACTGTCGATTAACGGGCATGACGGGCGCTACGGTACCTGCCATACGCCAATGAAATTCTGGGCAGCATGGCGTGAAGAAGATATTACCGATGCGCAGATGTATGCTCTGCGCAACCATCCTTTATCGACTGAACAAATTCATGCGTTATTTGATCATCGTCCGTCTGCCGATCTCGACTGGTACCAACAGTTAATCGCTGCGGGTGAACTTGCTGTCAGCGGGCAGGATAAGCTGCTTATCAGCCTGCTTTCGCCGGAACGTCTGCTGGAGATGACCCGTTTCTTCACCCTGTTTGATAAAAAGACCGGGAAAATTGTCGCCCGTTATCAGCAGGTGTTCGGGATTAAAAGGCTATTGGAACGCATCAGCACCCGCAGACCGGACGGGGGCAGGGAAGGTGGTGTGATCTGGCATACCACGGGGTCCGGTAAATCGTACACCATGGTGTTCCTCAGTAAGGCGCTGATTCTTCATGACAGCCTGAAGCAGTGTCGCATTGTGGTGGTGACGGACCGTGTCGATCTTGAAGGGCAGCTCAGCGGTACTTTCGCTTCTGGTGGAGAACTGGCCGGGAAGGATGATAAGGCCAAAGCAATGGCAACCTCTGGCCAGAAACTGGCACAGCAGATTGGTTCCGGTAAAGAACGCATTATCTTCACCCTTATCCAGAAATTTAACTCAGCGACAAAACTCTCCGAATGCGTCAATACCAGCCCCGACATCATCGTTCTGATTGATGAAGGTCACCGTAGCCAGGGTGGTGAGAACCATGTACGAATGAAACTGGCCCTGCCGAATGCCGCCTTTGTGGCATTTACCGGTACGCCGTTGCTGAAAGAAGATAAGACTACCAATAAATTCGGGCCGATTGTCCACGCTTATACCATGCAGCGGGCGGTAGAAGATCAGGCCGTGACGCCTCTGCTTTATGAGGAACGTATTCCAGATCTTGAGGTAAACGACCGGGCAATAGATGCCTGGTTTGACCGTATTACCGATGGATTAAGCGAAGCGCAAAGAGCCGACCTTAAGCGTAAATACGCCCGTAAAGGTGAGGTTTACAGTGCAGATGACCGCATCCGGCTAATCGCACTCGATATCGCCACACACTTCTCGAAGAATATTGATGAGGGGCTGAAAGGCCAGCTTGCCTGCGACAGCAAAATCTCCGCCATTAAGTATAAAAAGTATCTTGATGAAGCCGGGTTATTTGAATCAGCGGTGGTGATCAGCCCGCCGGATACCCGGGAAGGTAATACCGAGGTGGATGAAAGCAAACTGCCGGAAGTGACAAAATGGTGGAAGGATAACGTTGGCACACAGGATGAGTCCGTTTATACCCGCAATATCATTAGCCGTTTCGATACCGATGATAAGCTAAAATTGTTGATCGTCGTTGACAAACTGCTCACCGGGTTTGATGAACCGAAAAATACCGTGCTGTATATCGACAAGCCGCTTAAGTCCCATAATCTTATCCAGGCGATTGCCCGGGTGAACCGGCTGCACCCACTGAAAAAGTTTGGCCTGCTGATTGATTATCGCGGCATTTTGGCTGAACTGGACACGACGATCGGTAAATATCAGGATCTCGCCTCCCGAACTCAGGGAGGATATGACATCAAGGATATTGACGGGCTGTACAGCGCCATGAGTTCTGAATACAAGCGGCTGCCGCATCTGTATAACCAGCTGTGGGCCATATTTGCTGGTGTCAAAAACAAAAATGATCCTGAGCAGTTGCGTGCGGTACTGGTGCCTAAAATGGAAGAACGTGACGGAGAGATGGTCGATATCCATCAGAAAACCCGTGATGATTTTTTCGAGGCGTTAACGGCCTTTGCCGGATGCCTGAAAGTGGCACTGCAGTCCGCCACCTTCTTCACCGACAAGAGCTTTACGGAACAAGACCGAAATCTCTATAAAGAAACCGTAAAACAGATGTCCAGCCTGCGCCAGTGGGCGATGCAGGTCAGCGGAGAGCAGGTCAATTATGACGACTACGCTGAGCAGGTGAAAAAACTACTGGATAAGCATGTCACCGGCGTTGAGGTTCGTGAACCGGATGGCGTATATGAAGTCGGTAAAATGGGGAAAAGTGAAAAGCCCGAAGAGTGGGACAGCAACAAAACCCGCAATGAAACCGACATCATTAAAACCCGCGTGACGAAGATGATTGAGCAGGAGCTGCGTGATGACCCGTATGCTCAGGAGGCCTTTTCAAAACTCCTGCGTATGGCTATCGAAGAGGCTGAAAAACTGTTCGACCATCCACTGAAACAGTACCTCTTATTCCGTGAATTTGAAGAACAGGTTGAAGCCCGTAAGCTCAGCGATATCCCGGATGCACTGGCGGTAAACAAGCATGCTCAGGCGTATTACGGTGTTTTTAAAAAAGAGCTACCGGAGGTTTTTGCGGTAAACGACGTTCAGGTGCAGGAGAAGTGGACGAAGCTGGCCTTTGAGGTGGACAGCATTATCGTCAAAGCAGTGGCAGAAAATTCCCTGAACCCTCAGGATATTGAGAAGGCCGTTAAGACAAGTTTGTTACCACTGCTGTTTACGGCCTGCCGGGAAATTGGTGCCGGAATGAATCAGGTTAACCGTATCGTGGAAACCATTATCCAGATCCTGCGCGTTGGTTTGATGAAATCATGAGTGAACAAGAATCGCCAGCAATGAAAGCGTTACGCATTGTTTATTGTGATGAGGTCATCGTCGTACAGTGTGTTCCGCGTCAGGTCGTTAAGGGCAGGGTGCTCATCAAGGTGCATCCGGACTGCCGGGTTATTGCCTCTGTACCGCCAGGAACACCGGAGCACGAAGTGCTGTCTGCGCTGAAAAAACGAGGGCGCTGGATATATCAGCAACTGCGTGATTTCAGGGAGCAACAGACACACATTGTCCCGCGTCAGTATGTCAGTGGAGAAAGCCATTACTATCTTGGTAAGCAGTATCAGTTGAAAGTGACAGAAGACGCTACTGTTCCGCAACGAGTGAAAATGTTGCGTGGGCGTCTGGAAGTTACTGTCAGACACAAATCGGCAGAAAAAGTAAAAGCGTTGCTGACCGAATGGTATCGGGAACGTGCCAGAGATGTCTTTCAACGCAGGCTTGATTCACTAATACCGCAGACCCTTTGGGTTAGTGAGCGTCCGCCGATACGTTTGCGAGCGATGCAAACGCAATGGGGAAACTGTTCTGCGAAAGGTTGTCTGACCCTGAATCCATGGCTGGTTAAGGCATCCTCAGAATGTATCGATTATGTCTTGCTACATGAGTTATGTCATGTTGCTGAGCACAACCATAGTGAGGAGTTTTACCGCTTGATGGGGCAGGTTATGCCGGGGTGGGAAAAGGTCAAGAAGCGACTGGATGGGATGGCTGGGATGTTGTTGGCTGATATGTAACTTATCAATATGAGTTCTTAAGGGTTTGGTCAGTCTCGTTAATGCAGGGAGTATAATAATGAGTAAGTTAGATAATAAAATTGAAGCACGCCATCGTAATTTGTTTGATGTTCTAAATGCGCAAAAATATACCGTTGATTACTTTCAGCGCGAGTATAGCTGGGGTGAGAAACATATTGAAGAGTTGGTTACAGACTTAACATCTGCGTTTCTCAATGAATACACCGTCGGTGATTCTCGGGAGCAGGGTGAAAACTACAATAATTATTACTTAGGACCATTTGTTGTGAGTAGTAAAGATGGGAAACGGAGTATTATTGATGGTCAGCAACGACTGACTTCATTAACTTTATTTCTAATTTACCTCCATAACCTTCAGAAAGAACTTAAATATGAAGAGAAAATAGAATCAATGATTTTCTCCGAGCTACGTGGCAGCAAATCATTCAATATAGTAGTTGAAGACAGAATTCCTTGCATGGAAGCATTGTTTAATTTTGGTAGCTATAGTTTAGTTGATGGGGATGATGAGTCAACCCATAACATGGTGGAGAGATATCAGAATATCACAGATGCTTTTCCTGATGAGTTAAAAGGTCAGGCTTTTCCTTTTTTTATCGACTGGCTTAAGTATAACGTTATTATGGTTGAGATAGTTGCCTATTCAGATGAAAACGCATATACCATCTTTGAGACTATGAATGACCGAGGATTGAATCTTACTCCGTCCGAAATGCTTAAAGGTTTTTTACTTTCACGTTTTCATCAGGGAGATAAACGCCAAAAGGCAAATGAACTCTGGAAAAAAGCGATGATGGATTTAAAAAACTATGACAAAGATGAAGACCAACGTTTTTTCCAGTCATGGTTGCGAGCTCAATATGCTGATACAATACGCCCGGGTAAAGCTGGTTCAAAAAATGAAGACTTTGAAAAAATAGGTACGCGTTTTCATAGCTGGGTTAGAGATAATCTTCAGGCGGTGGGATTGGACCCAGATAATGGTGAGACATTCGAACGATTTATACAAAAAAACTTTTTGTTTTATTTGAATGCCTATACACAAATACTGAAGGCTGAGAGAGCATTAACGCACCAACTGGAATATGTATTTTATATCCACCATTGGGGTATTGCACCTACTTTAAGTTTCCCTTTGATGTTGGCTCCATTAAATGTAGGTGACAGTCCTGAGGCTGTGATAGCCAAAATAAACCTGGTGGCGCGCTATATTGAAACATTTGTTGTTCGTCGTTCTGTTAATTTCCGAAAATTCTCTGCCAGTTCTATTCGTTACACAATGTACAGTCTTGTTAAAGAAATTCGTGGTAAAAGTATTGAAGAATTAAAAGATTTGTTATCTAAGAAGTTATCCGAAATGCCAGATACTTTTGCAGGAATGGAAGAGTTTCGTCTCCATGGTCAAAACTATCGTTTTGTGAAGTTTTTGCTTTCTCGTATAACTGCGTGGGTTGAGCAGCAAGCCGGAATGAGTACAACCTTCATTACATATTATCAGCCAGAACACGGTAAGCCATTTGAAGTCGAGCATATTTGGGCCGATAAATATGAACGTTACTCTGATGAGTTTGAACAAGAGCACGAATTTAACAATTACAGAAATCGCTTAGGTGATTTGGTTTTATTACCTAGAGGCTCAAACCAGTCATATGGTGATTTGTGTTACGATCAAAAGCAACCTCATTACATCAAAGAGAATCTCCTGGCTAAATCGTTATGCCCATTGGCATATATGAATAACCCTAATTTCAATCAGTTGAGAAATGTATTCGGATTGCCTTTCAAACCACATGATTCATTTAAAAAACAAGATGTCGATGAACGACAGTCTTTGTATAAAATAATTTGTGAGAATATTTGGGCTGATAATTTATAGCAAAGTTATAATGTTTATTAATCTGTAATGGTATGGAGGGTTGTCATGATTTATCAGTGTGATACTTGCAGTAGAACGACTTTTGAGGTTAATTGTCCATGGTGTAGAGGAGTTTCTCCTGTAAAAACGTCTGCATGGGGTTCATCACCATCGACCGTGCTAACACCAGAAATACAACGAATGACACCTCTGAATCCGTCGTTTTATCCGGAGTTTCAGTATCAATCAAAAGGCGTACTGAAAGATCTATTTGGAAAAAAGAAAGAACAAACTCAGCTTAATCAATTGCTTGAAAATGTTCTCGAAAAATACTCCAGTTTAAAAGATCCATATTTTACTAACTTCATTTACACTTCCAGATTCTCTCATAATAATAAATCGGAAGCAGATTTTTCAACAGATAATGGTACATACTCTGAATTACAACTTTTCCGAGAGGTGTTGGTCAGAAAAGGGTTCAATGAGCTTGAGGAATTACCTGAACTATTAGATAAATTACTCCTTACCACGTCATTTAACGCTCTTTATTATGGTTTCGCTAAGGAAGTTAAACGGCATATTAAATCTACACTTACTGAATCCTTGAAGTCATGGATTGAGGAAGCGGGTACTACTTTTCGGGCGGACCTTTCGTTATTTCTATTTTATCTGTGGAGCAACAAAATAGTGTTCCCATCCGTAGAATTTAATGAAAAAGCCGTTGCCACGCCGGGTGTACCTTTAGTTTCATTCGATGAAGTTAAAAAATACTTGGCTGTGTGTGAAAGTATTTATTTTGATATTCTGGTGGATAGATTAGCTACACGGCTCGAACATTTTAACCCTAACAAATTCGTCACCATGTACTTAGTTGACGCAATGAACGGTTTCCAGTTTGAAGATTTCCTTGTGGAAGTGTTCCAGACTATGGGATATGACGTTAAAGAAACCAAGAGAACACAAGATCAGGGTGCAGATCTCTTCGTCACTCGATTTGGTAAGGATATGGTTATTCAGGCGAAAAATTATTCTGGTTCTGTAGGTAACTCAGCGGTGCAGCAGGTGATCTCTGCTAAAACGTTCTATGGTTGTGATGAGGCAATGGTTGTGACTAATTCCTATTTTACTCGTTCAGCAAAAGAACTAGCTGAATCAGCCATGGTACGACTGATCGACAGAGATGAACTGCAAAAGTATCTGGATGATTATAATCAGAAGATAATTGAAGATTTTCAGTCAAACTCGTAACTTTGTAATGTGTTCAATTGAAACTGACTTGGCTTGGTGTAACTCTGATGAATTTGACGAAAAGAAAACCGGTAGCCCGGAAATACCTCCCAGTAATCCATGAGCTTTCAGACTTGGGCTTGCCAGGAGAAATTTTATCAATTCGTACTGCAGGTAAGAAGGGAACCTTGTTACCTGATCTGACAGTCGGGTTAGGTAAAGCCAAGCGAGTCAAAACTGGCGATTGGGACATCGCAGATACAAGAACGTTTGACTATGTTGTTTTGCGCGTTGAGCGACCCGATAGTTATCATGATGTCTACACTGGCCATTTTGTTCGACTCCATCGGTCAGAAAGAAGCGGCGGACAAATCGTCGAAATGAGTAATCCCAGGTTGGTGGGCATGACAAAATCCATTTCAAAAGTTTTTAATGGTGGAAAGATCAGTGGTAGAGGGACCGCGTATGTCTCAATCTCTCCAGGTATGAGCAACACAGTTATTTTTCCTACTCGCGTGTATAAAGAAGGGCAGGAATGCAATACAACTTACAGTCCCGACCAGTCACCCTTTTCACAAGATGTCAGAAAGAATTGTTTTGACCGCTGTGTCGTTACCGGAGTCCAATCGCGTTGGAGGACTGAGGCGGCTCACATAATGCCGCGACACGAAGAAGGTATTCCAGACGTTACGAACGGTCTTCTATTACGTAGGGATATCCACACCTTATTTGACCACAACCATTGTGCGATTGATCCTCACAATATGAAAGTTTACTTCAGTCCTCAGGTCTGCTCGATGGATGAAGACCTCTTAGAGTGGCATGGGAGCACTATCATAGCAACGCGTATGCAGACACACATTAATATTGAGTATCTGCGTCCGCGATGGAGCAAGTTCATTGAAATTCATGGAAAAATGATGGCCTAAAGTGACGTGCATAGATGTATGGCAGGTTCATGGCGCATATAATCACGAAAGCCTGCATTTGGCATTGAATGGATGATCCGACCATTGAGAACGCTGCCTTAAGTATATTGAATGAAAACGGAAGCATGTTGCGACACTGCGTACCGACGATCAAAAAGGACTTAACATGTCAATTAACATCAATACTTTGAAGAATCTACGTACTGGATTACTTACTGCACTGGAACTCTCCATTAAGCATGGTGAAGCAGCAGAAAATGTCGATCACATTACCGATGTTTTGCGTCAGGTGGAGCTGACGACACTTTTGCAGAAAGAAGCAATTTATGCTATCGCCGGTATGCAAGGGGCTGGTAAAACAACCTTGGCGAAAACGATCCTCGGTATTAATGATGAATGGTTAGACGCCAATCCGGGTCGTGGCGAGCAGGTGCCGCTTTTTATCGAACAGGTGGATGGTGACCCCGCCTACTTTCCGCAGGTAGTCTATCAATGTCTCAACCTTAAAACTGGCGAAATTCAGCAGCAAAAAGGCGAGGGCGGGGAGCAACTTCAAAACCTCCTTCGTGACTGGAACAGTGTTCGTCGCTATGAAAAAGCAGGCTTTAAACTGCTCTACCCCAAACTGCTGATCAGCAAGAAAAGCTCGTTCATTGATGAACAGGTGACCTGGGCGCTGTTGCCGGGCTATGAGTTGACCACCAGCAAAAACTATCTCTGGCAGGATATGATGCGCCACGTGTTGGTTAACGCCCGTGGCGTCATGTTCGTTACCGATGCCTCGTTGTTAGCGAACGACAGCAAATCTGGTGTGTTGCAAGATTTGCGAGATAACTTCAGTGACCGAGGCCCTGTGGTGGTCATCAGCAAAACTGAGATGCTCGGTTTACAGGAGATCGAACAGCTCAAGACCAGTGCTGCTGAACGTGTATTCCCAAATGTTGGAATGAAAAAAGAGGATATCGTAGCGACAGGCTCCGGCAATAGCGATATTTGGATTGATGCATTGCGCCAGACGGTGACCAATAAGCTCACTAGCAGCGCGGCGTCTGAAGCAATTGCTTTGGATAATTTTATGGGGCTTATTCGCGAAGATGTATCCGAAATTATTAATGATTTGAGAATATTGGCGGATAAACAGCAGCATCATGAATCCATGGTAGAAGAGATCCTTGAGGCCTTTGATGAATCAGCCGCTAACCATGAGCAAAAATTACGCGCAGCGATAAAAAAGCAGACCCGTCAGCACTTTACTGATGCACTTCTGCATTGTGAAGAAAACTATAAAAGCGAAGAGGTTGGTTTTCAAAACAATCTCAAAATTTTTGCGCGGCGTCTGTCGTTGCGTGGCGTAGAAGTGGATGACGAGCGCAGTCGACGCATTCTTGATGCTTGGAATAAACAATACGAAAACGTCAGCATCCACGAGCATAACTTCAAGGCACTGACATCTACAAATACACGGGTGCTTCGTGCTCAGGGGCTCTTGCCTACTGTTGAAAATCAGCAGTTACTACCGGCAACAGCACCCGGGAGAATGGGATATCTGGTTCAGGATAAGCAGACGGAGTACTCGATGACAGATCCTGAGCTGATGACGGGACTGTATACACTGCTCAAAAAACCGAGCAAAGAGCATCAAGTTCCTCTGCCTAAAAAACTCACCGCAGCTCTGGATATTTTGCCTGCCTTAATGCTGGAAAATGCACGTTCCAGGCTTGCAATGCAGCTCGATCCTGCTTGTACTACCCAACTGGCAGAAGAGATCCAACCTAAGCAAATATTTGATGCTCTCTTTTCCAGCAGTGAACAGTACCATCCAATTAAAACAGCTATGATGGCGTTTTTGGGGGCTGATGCTGCAGATGGAACGGTGGATGGTAAGAGCGCACCAAATAACGAAGGGGGATTGACTCCGCTGGCGTTAGTAGGTAAAGCGGCGTTGGTAGCCAGTGTGGCATATGGTATTTACCAAATAACGGGCGTGATTCGCGACAGTGATAAAGCGCAGATCTATTACATTCGTCGTGCGATGGAGGAACTGGCATTCCATAACGAACAAACAGTGATCGGCAACTATCAGGAGATGATTGCCGAACTGAGAGAGCATATTGCGTATAACCTGAAGCAGATTTTTGGCGAAACGGATGCCCTGGCAAATCGAAGTGCGTTGATACTCGCGATTAACAAGCTAACTGCGGCACAAAAGGAAGCAAAACTGTATGAAACTCACTTCCGAAAAATCTTGGGTTGATCTTAGCCGGGAACGTTACTTGTGGGCAGAAGAGAGTTTTGTCGCCTTTCTAAAGAAATTTGACGAGCAACGACTAATCCAGGCGACGGACAATGCCAGCAGGCAGATTTCAGTGATCCTTTACGGTCCGGCTCAGGTTGGTAAAACCTCACTGATCTTGACCTTGCTGGGCATTCGTGATGACTGCTTCACCGAACTAAATATTTTGCTACGTGGCGAGCAGGATCTGGGCACGATGTCCACAGCGCGCACTTATCGCTATCGTATGTCGAAAAACGACTTCTGGTACTTTAGTCACCGCGAAAACGGTACAGCCTGGTTTAACGACGAGGAGGCGAAGGCCATTTTTGCCGGTTTTCGCCAGGAGGTTGAGCAGGGTGTGCGAGAATTCGATAGCGTGGATGTATTCCTGCCCCGACGCTTTTTTGATTTGCAGCAACAGAGCAGTGCTCAGCTGTTGATCCGTGATTTACCAGGCACTCATTCAACCAACGCCAATGAGCAGTACTATGTCAACATGCTTGCCAGCCGTTATCTTGCCTCTGCCGATGTGGTGCTGCTGACCGGCAAGGCAGATGCGTTGGCCTTCCTAAAACCAGAAGAGTTGGACAATGACCTGCTGAAGGACTGGCACTGGCAACGCCACCGCTACAAGATTGTCCTGACCCGGGCTTATTCTGATGCAACACTTCAGCGTCTTATCAAGCAGAAACGGTTTGATAAAAAGGCAATGCGGACGTTCTTGCTTGAACAAATCAATACCATGGAGCTGGGCTTGCCTGAAAGTATCAGTGAACTGATCTACCCCGTAGAGTGCGGCCACACTTGGCTGGCAATCAATGCCGGAGATGACGAGTTCGCCTGCCAGTGCCGAGATTTGCGGCGAGACGTGTTGCAAGAGTTACTCGACTCTCTGCACCAGGCGTCGAACCCGCTTTCACGCTTGCGCACGGGCTACGCGTTGCCGCATATCATTGAACAGCAAATGGCCGTCGAAAAGGGGCATTACGAAACAGAAAAAACGTTGCTGCGAAAACAGCTCTTACGGTTGGAAGAGCATGTTGACATGTACCAGGAACGTGTGAGCTGTAATAGAGATAAACACCAGAAATTACTAGAGAAGCAGCAAGCGTTATTACAAAAACGTGATGATGCATCGCGTAAAGATTTTGGTGAGCATTCGAACGTACCTCAGCTAATCGCGCAATTAACGACATGCAAATCTCCATCTCTAGATTTACTTAAGTCGAAGATTCGTGAATGTGGTGAAACCTATACCCAATGCTGGAATGACCTGCTGGAAGCTTTCCAGCTTCCTCCTGAAAGGGTGCCGGAGATGGCCTATCTAGAGCGGGTCATAACCAGACTGAATGGCTACTGGTTTGAAACCTATTTTCGCGAGAAAACTCGCAGGGAAGATCAGGATGAGATCAAAGGGGCGTGCCTCAAAGACGCCAACGTCTTAACGGATCTTTTCCACAAACGCATCAAGTTTAAGTTCGATACCGAAGAATGTGCCCTGAATAAAAACATTGTCAAAAATGAGCGCACAACACGGCGACTGGAGCGTATCGTTGCTCAGTTATTGAAAAAAAAAGAGCTCACACATCTGCGGATCGTCCGGATTAAGCAGGAGTTCAACGAGTCGTTAACTCGTTATTCCCAGCGGCTTCACGAGAGTAAAAACTTTCTGAATGTCATTCTTTCGGCGAAAAATACCCGGGCGCATGAAATCGAGGTCAACGTTAAAAACCCAGACATCAGCCGCAGCGAGCGCCTCGGCTGGTTGCTGATGTATAAAGCGTTGAACAACGATTTTGACTACGTAAAATCCTTAGCCGAGGAGAGCAGTAAAATTGAATAAAAACCTTGTTGTAGCGGAAACGGCCAACGATGAACAGTTACTGGACCAACTGGTGCAGGATCTGTTTTTGGAGCATTTGCGACGCGAGCTAGTCGGGCAAAAGAAGAGTATTGACGACAGTAATGACAAACTCTTTAATCTCGACCGAAAACTCGTCGCTGAATTTAAAAAACTGACCGGACCGCTTGAGACGATATCCGATACGCTCGGTGAGCAGACACGCGAACTGAACGATGCCAAAGATGAAGCTCAAAGACATTTTCTGACTTTATTGAACCGTCTGGCGCAGAACAAGGCGGACACTACCGCTCTGCATGACATGTTCCAGCAACAGAATAGTAAGCATCATCAAGAACAGGTCGAACAACTACAACGCATCCATGAACAATTGCCCCAACAGAGCGCTAGACTTCAGGAGCAAAACGTAACATTGACGTCCCTTACGGTACAGCAAGTGGCGTTAAGCCATCAGCAGGTAGCTCTTCAGGAAAAACTGTTCTCCGCTACTCTTGCCGAGATGCAGGCGCAAAACGTGATGCTGGAGTCGCTCGCGGAACAGAATAAATCCCTGCATCAACAAATATTCACCTTAGAGGATAAACAACGTGCAGAGCTACAGACAAACCGCCGTTGGGGCAAGCTGGCCACTGGATTCACGCTGGTGAATACACTCATTCTGGTGGGCATGACCACCCTGTTTTTCATTCAGCATGGCACCTGACTGGGGATGATAGCTCTTTTAACGTCACAGCCCGTTTAAGTAATTTGCGTATAACTATGCGCATTCAGAGTGGACAAATGCTAGTTGATACGCTGCTGGCAGCTGCATGTCAGCTGTGCGCTATGTTGGGTTTACACACTTGGCCACTCACTGTTAGCGTTGCATTCAGCAAATTGATAATACTTTAGGCACGAACTCATATCTGTGACGTTTCTGTGCTCAAAGCTATCCATGACTAACTATTTTTTGCTAACTACTGCAAAGATGGATAGTCAATCTCCGCATAGTGTTGTAATGAGTTGCTATGTAACACATTGATCCTGCGTAGAATTTAAAATCCCTCGGCGTTCGTGACCTGCTCCCCGTTGATTAATACACCGCGATGTTAGTAATGTCTTCATAAGCCACATGAGGACATCCCCATGAAGAAGCGTTTTTCCGAAGAACAGATCATCAGTATTCTCCGAGAGGCCGAAGCCGGGGTTTCTGCCCGTGAGCTTTGCCGTAAGCACGCCATTTCCGACGCCACCTTTTACACCTGGCGTAAGAAGTATGGCGGTATGGAGGTGCCCGAGGTTAAGCGCCTGAAGTCGCTTGAGGAAGAGAACGCCAGACTCAAGAAGCTGCTTGCCGAAGCCATGCTGGATAAGGAGGCACTTCAGGTGGCTCTGGGGCGAAAGTACTGACGACAGACCAGAAGCGGGAAGCCGTTGAATTTATGTGTAATGCGACCGGTCTGTCGCAACGTCGTGCCTGCAGGCTTACAGGTTTGTCCCTGTCGACCTGCAGCTATGAGGCTCAGCGTCCGGCGGCTGATGCGCATTTATCAGGGCGCATCACTGAGCTGGCACTGGAGCGCAGGCGTTTTGGCTACCGACGCATCTGGCAGTTACTGCGCCGTGAAGGCCTTCATGTTAATCACAAGCGCGTGTACCGCCTTTACCACCTTAACGGGCTGGGCGTAAAACGCAGACGACGTCGTAAAGGGCTGGCAACAGAACGTCTGCCGCTGCTCCGCCCGGAGGCGCCCAACCTGACCTGGTCGATGGATTTTGTCATGGACGCGCTGGCCACCGGTCGCAGGATCAAGTGCCTGACCTGCGTGGACGACTTCACGAAGGAGTGTCTGACAATTACCGCCGCATTCGGGATTTCAGGTGTGCAGGTCACGCGAATTCTGGACAGCATTGCACTGTTTCGCGGCTATCCGGCGACGATAAGAACGGACCAGGGGCCGGAGTTTACCTGCAGAGCACTTGACCAGTGGGCTTATGAGCATGGGGTGGAGCTGCGGCTTATCCAACCGGGCAAGCCAACACAGAACGGATTTATTGAAAGTTTTAACGGACGATTCAGGGATGAGTGTCTCAATGAGCACTGGTTCAGCGATATCGTTCACGCCAGGAAAAAGATTAATGACTGGCGGCAGGATTATAACGAGTGTCGTCCACATTCATCGCTGAACTACCAGACTCCGGCTGAATTTGCAGCGGACTGGCGAAACGGGAAATATGAAGAAAAACCAACCGACATTACTAACTGAAGGTTGTATCTAATCCTGGGGGCAGGTCATTCGCGCTGTGCGGGTTCAAGTCCCGCCCCGGGCACCACGGGAAATCAAGAATAAAATCAATGATAAGCAGTGTCGTGTAAACCACCTCCGGGTGGTTTTTTATTGCCTGAAATTTGTATCCTGAACATATTTCTGCACTTCAGAGAGATTCTTAAATTTACTCTCCCGCTGGGTTAAACACATTTTCATAGCGCAACCCGGCAAAAAATATACTGCAGCTAGCCATTTAGCTTATAAGTACCCCCTATGGCCTTACGGCATCTGTTAAGGTGTTATCCCTTCGATAAGTAAGCCTGCCTCTCTGAGAGCAAGCACAACATTCATTTGCTGATTATGATTAGCTGGAGGGTTAGTGAGACCAGAAATGCTCAAGGTCCACAATTGATGAGGAGTATAATCCGCTTCAGGATTATTGAGTAAAAGCTGGGCTGCCCGGATTGCGTAATCTTTATTGGGTCCTTTTAATGCGCGAGAAGAAAGATAATCTCCGGGCTGTATATCTTTCACCCATCCAAATTGACACAAGCCCAGAAATGCTGATTTAGGACAGCCTTTTTCTTTTCCTGCAACAGCATGTTGCCACGCTTCGGTTGGAGAGAATTGCTGTCTGATAAGTTTAACTGCATTAAGGGTGATAATGCCGTAGCCGCTTTGGCTAATGTTCATGTTTGCCATGCCGTTGAATCGATATAGAGAATTTATGATGATATCATTTAATGGTAAGTTATGGGTTTTCGAGAGTGATTAAAAATGATCGAACAGCACGTATTTGGTCAACGTAAAGCTTTATGGGATGATTTCTGTCGCAGCCAGCAAGTAATTGAAAATAGCACACACCTCTTTGACACAGACCACGAATCATATGTACGCGTCCGACAGTTTGGTAAGGCGTCGTCAAGAAAAATTCTCTCGCGAAGTGCGTCGATGGAAGCAAGGGTTATATCACAGACAAACATTCTGATAGAAGATATTGAGCACGAATGTAACCAATTTGATGGCCTTATCTATATGATGTTTCAACGACAAGGCAATGATGTCATTCCGCTTTATATAGGCAAAGCGGAATCGAAAGGGCGTAGCAATCCTGTATCTGCCAACATTACAAATGTGGCCCGGGTTAAAGACAAATTTGCCCGGTGGGGGGACAACTACCAATACCATATTGGGGATCTGAGTGCTTCAGTTTTGCCGGGGCATGATGCCAGGTACGTTACAATAAAGTATCAGTATTGGGCAAAACATTTATTTATTACCTATCCAACTGAACGACCGCAATTAAAGCAAGATATCTGGTTCTGGTGTAAAGCATGGAACAAAAATGAAGCAGGTATTTGGCCTGAGTTTGGTCCGATAAGGTTATCGTTTCTGGAGTATCTTATGATTGGTGTGGCAAGCTCACTCTTTCCAGAAACGTTACTTAACCGTGAAGGGCATAGTCGTGGTTGATTAGCTATCTATTTTCAAAAGGCAAACTCACTTCTCAATTTGTGGGGGTGTTTACGTCTCTTTTAATTACCCGTCATGTGTTAATAATTTCCGGCTGTGCGAATATCACATTTGATACAGTACTATTGAAGTAAATCAGCTGTCTGGATCGCTCTGGATTCACGCTGAAGCAAATCGGGAGAAGTGATGCCACATTCACAACGGCTTACCAGCAAGAAAATTTTTATCGGTGATATTCATGGCCAGTCCGGGAAGCTGGATGCGCTGATGTCACATATAGATTCACAAGATGACGCAATGATGATCTTTCTTGGCGACCTGATTGATAACCAACCCGGAGCGCATATCGATCAACTGGCCGTTCTCAATCACGTCAAGGCCCACGTGGATGCCGGGCGCGCAATTTGCCTGATGGGAAATCATGAATTTAACGCCGTCGGATGGGCAATGCGTCACCAGAAAACGGGCTTGCCGCTGCGACCGCATACGGCGAACAATGCCCGTCAGCATCAGGCCTTTTTAGAGGATGTGACGGAAAACAGCCCGCAGCATGCCGCCTGGATCGACTGGTTTAAAACCCTGCCGCTGTTTATCGATTTTGGCGACATCCGGGCGATTCACGCCTGCTGGGATGAAGCCGCGCTGGTGCAGCTAAAGCCCTGGCTTGATGATCAAAACCGTCTCAAACCAGAAAGCTGGCAATTTGCCTTTGATAAACAGCATGAGCTTTACGGTTTGCTGGAAACGGTACTCAAAGGGCCCGAAATAACGCTGCCTGAGGGTTACAGCTTTCTGGATAAAACCGGTATTGAACGGCGCAACATCCGCGTCCGCTGGTGGTTAGACGACGCGACAACATGGCGACAGCTTGCTCAGGTGCAACCCGACGTGGTGGAATGCATTCCCGACATCCCGCTCGCCCGTTCTTATCCCGCCCTTACGGGCGCGCCGGTCGTGGTGGGGCACTACACGCTGGCGGGCGAACCGGCTGTTCTTAGCCAGTCCGTGATATGCGTGGACTACAATGCCGCCAAAGCGGAGCACCCGCTGGTTGCGTGGCAGTATGACAGTGCTACCGGCGATGTCATGGCGGGTCAGTTTATCTATTCAATTGACCCGTTTTCCGTTTAAGTCGCTAACCCCGGCCTGACCCTGTCCCACAGCGCCGGGTTATCGCTTTCATCCTTCAGTCCCACTCCCGTCAGCCGCCGTAAAAATGCCTGCTCCAGTAGCCAGGCCAGTTTAAACGCCGCCGCATCATAGCCGAGCCCTTCAGGGCGGATATTGGAAATGCAATTGCGCTCGGACTCAATCCGCGCACGCTCGGGTTTCCACGTCAGATAGACGCCCAGGCTATCCGGCGACGACAGCCCTGGCCGCTCGCCGATCAGGATCGCCACCGCCTTACTGTTCAGGCATTCGCCAATATCGTCACCCAGCGCGACCCGCGACTGGTGGGCCAGCACCACCGGACCGGTGGATAAGCCGAGCGTGGCAAGAAAGGGCAGCAGCGCCTTGACCAACGGCACCGCCTGGCGATGAACGGCATGGGAAGAGAGCCCGTCGCCAATCACCAGCAGCACGTCGTGCGGCGATGCGCACCGGGCCGACAGCAGCGCGCGACTCGGCTCATCCAGACGTCGCCCCAGATCGGGCCGGTTAAGGTAGATATGACGGTCGGTTGCCTGGCTGTGGACCGTCAGCGTTTCCAGATCCAGCGCGCCGAGCTGCGCGGCAAGGGTATCACTGTCGAACGGCTGATGAATAGCGTCACGCGCCTGGGCATGGGCCAGGCCAAACTTCAATACTTCGGCGGTGGGCAGGCTTGCGCCGCTGCGCCCCAGCGCAATCCGGGCGTCGGTAAACTGGTTGAGTGCTTTCCAGGCATCGGGTGCGTACATAGCTTCTCCTTACGGCATAGCAGCCAGCAGCGGATGGCTGGCGCCGGTTAAGCGCAACTGCCCCTGGTTATCGATAATCTGCATCTGGCTCAGCCAGTGGGCAAATTCCGGCGCGTGTTTCAGCCCCAGCAACCGTCGCGCGTACAGCGCATCGTGAAAGGACGTGCTCTGGTAATTCAGCATAATGTCATCCGCGCCCGGTACGCCGATCAGAAAGGTCAGCCCGGCGTTGCACAGCAGCGTCAGCAGGGTATCCATATCATCCTGATCCGCCTCGGCGTGATTGGTGTAGCAGACGTCGCAGCCCAACGGCAGCCCCATCAGTTTGCCGCAGAAATGGTCCTCCAGCCCGGCGCGGATAATTTGCTTGCCGTCGTACAGGTATTCCGGGCCGATAAACCCCACCACGGTATTCACCAGCAGCGGATCGAAATGGCGCGCCACCGCGTAGGCGCGAGCTTCGCAGGTTTGCTGATCCACGCCGTGATGAGCATTGGCCGACAGGCAACTCCCCTGGCCGGTTTCGAAATACATCACATTGTCGCCGAGCGTTCCGCGCTTCAGCGACAGCGCTGCGTCACGCGCTTGCGCCAGTAAAGAGAGTGAAATCCCAAATCCGCGGTTCGCCGCTTCAGTACCGGCCACCGACTGGAACACCAGGTCCACCGGGGAGCCGCGCTCGATAAGTTGGATCGTATTGGTGACGTGGGTTAGCACGCATGACTGAGTGGGAATGGCAAAGCGCTGGATGATGTCATCCATCATATGATTGAGCCGATCCAGCACCGGCAGGCTGTCGCTGGCTGGATTAATGCCCACCACCGCGTCGCCCGCCCCGTACAGCAGGCCATCGAGCAAACTGGCGGCAATGCCTTTGAGATCGTCCGTGGGATGATTGGGCTGAAGGCGCACGCTTAAGTGCCCCGGCAGACCGATGGTGTTGCGAAAGCGCGTGATCACCCTGCATTTGCTGGCGACCAGAATCAAATCCTGATTGCGCATCAGCTTACTCACCGCCGCCGCCATTTCGGGCGTTACGCCGCGCGCGATACGGCTAAGCGTGGCGCTGTCTGCCTCGTCGTTCAGCAACCAGTCACGGAAATCGCCTACCGTTAAATGGCTGATGGGCGTAAAGGCGTCGGCGTCGTGAGTGTCGACAATTAAGCGCGTCACTTCATCAGATTCATAAGGAATGAGCGGATTAACCAGCAAATCGCGCAACGGAACCTCGGCGAGCGCCATTTTCGCCGCCATGCGCTCTTCGGCGCTCTCCGCCGCCACGCCCGCCAGGCTGTCGCCGGAGCGGGCAGGGGTCGCCTTCGCCATCACCTCTTTCAGGCTGGCGAACCGGTAAACCCGGTGCGCCAGAGTGGTGCGATACATGCGTTTCTCCTTACGACAGCGCCCGCAGCTGCGGGTCGAGCGCCGCTCGCTGGCGCGCCGGGGCTGAGATGCGGAACCACACGTAGCCGCCGAGCATCATGGCGGCGAAAATCAGCGCCAGCACCGTGTTGTAGTAAATCATCGCCGCCAGACACAGCACCGCCATCCCAAGGGCAAACGCAGGCGCGACCGGGAACAGCGGCGCTTTAAACGGACGGATCAGATTCGGCTCGCTGCGACGCAGCTTAAACAGCGCCAGCATAGAGACGATATACATAACAATAGCGCCAAATACCGACATGGTGACGATGCACGCCGTTAACGGCATCCCGCTGATGGTGATCAGCGAGTCAGAGAAGATAGCGGCGATGCCCACCACGCCGCCCGCGAGGATTGCCAGATGCGGCGTGCGGGTGCGGCGGTTTACCTTCGCCAGCGAGGCCGGGAGGAACCCGGCGCGCGCCAGGGAAAAGATCTGCCGGGAATAGCCCATAATAATGCCGTGGAACGACGCCACCAGCCCGAACAGCCCCAACCAGACCAGCATATGCAGCCAGCCGCTGCTGCTGCCGACCACCACTTTCATCGCCTGTGGCAGCGGATCGTTAATATTCGACAGCGCGCGCCAGTCGCCCACGCCGCCCGCAAACACCATCACACCGACCGCCAGTACCGTTAAGGTCACAATGCCGCCGCCCAGCGCGCGGGGAATAGTGCGCTGCGGATCGCGTGCTTCTTCAGCCGCCATCGACGCCCCTTCAATAGCCAGGAAAAACCAAATCGCGAAAGGGATCGCGGCAAACATCCCCGGCAGCGCCAGGTTGCTGAAGCTCTCCGCGCCCGCCCAGCCGTTGGCGGTAAAGTTGTCCCAGGAGAAGCCCGGCGCGACTACGCCCATAAACACCAGCAGCTCAAAGATCGCCAGCAGCGTGACAATCAGCTCGAAGGTGGCGGCAATGCCGACACCGAGAATATTCAACGTCATAAAGATCAGATACGCCCCGACAGCCACCCATTTCGGATCCAACGCCGGGAATTGCACGTTCAGATAGGCCCCAATCGCCATGGCGATGGCGGGTGGCGCAAAGACAAACTCAATTAACGTGGCGAACCCGGCGATAAACCCGCCTGTCGGCCCAAAGGCGCGATACGCGTAGGCGAATGGCCCGCCCGCGTGCGGAATGGCGGTGGTCAGTTCGGTAAAACTAAAAATGAAGGCGCAATACATCGCGGCGATGGCCAACGCCACGATCAGAAATCCCATGGTGCCTGCCTGGGACCAGCCGTAGCTCCAGCCGAAATACTCCCCGGAGATCACCAGCCCGACGGCAATTCCCCATAAACGGAAGCTGCCAAGAGTGCGTTTTAGTGTTGTTGGTTGTTCGGTTACGCTTGCCATACCTTACCTCGCCAGAATGGAAAAACCTGAGAGGGCGTTGCAAAGCGCGTACCAGAGCAGCAAACCCGCTAAAAATGCCTGCGCCAGGGCCGGGGTCAAATCCACATGCGCGAAAATGCGCCATCTTTCGCCCCCTTATGCACCAGTTCGGTGAATCGCGATTGCGACTTTCTGCTGACGGTGAGAGTGCTGCCGCCACGCTATGTTCATCAAAAAGCGGAGGAAATGATGATGGCCTGGCGACCTATTCTGACAGTTATCGTCAATCCACAACCCATACGAGTGGTGAGCCGTTCACGCGCAAGGCTCAGGCTGGTGGTCAACGGTCCTTTTATTCTGGTGCCAACGCGTGATAAGCCGCGTTGATTGCCACGCGTTTTACCGCGGAATCGCGTTATAATTGCGTGAAACTGTGGGTAACGCACGCCAGAGGAGGCGACCGTATGAATCAGGGACCACTGAATGAAAAAGAGCTGGAATGGCTTGATGATGTTTTAGCGAAGTATGCCAGCGAACGCTCGGTGGTGGATGTCTCCGAACTGGACGGCATGCTGACTGCGCTGCTTTCCGGGCCGTCGATGCCGGAACCCAGCGAATGGCTGGTGGCGCTGTGGGGCGGGGCCGACAACGTGCCGAAATGGCAGAACGAGCGCGAAATGGAGCGCTTTATGACCCTGGTGTTCCAGCATCTGGAAGATGTGGAAGATCGTCTGAGCGCGTATCCTGACCAGTTCGAGCCGTTGTTTGGCGAGCAGGAAGTCGAAGGCGAAACGTATATCGTGGTCGAGGACTGGTGTTACGGTTATCTGCGCGGCGCAGAGCTGTCGGACTGGTCAACGCTGCCGGAGTCGCATCGCCTGTCGCTGGATTCTATCGCCCTTCACGGGCGTGAAGATAACCTCGGCGTACTGGAAAAAATGGCTCCGGAAGAGTACCAGCGCAGCATTGATGACATTCGCCTGGCGGCGCTGAGTTTGTATGAGTACTGGTCGGAAAATCAGCATCCTGAACCCGATGCGCCGACGCCTTATATTGCTGAAACCAAAGTGGGACGTAACGATCCTTGTCCTTGCGGCAGCGGAAAAAAATATAAAAATTGCTGCTTACACTAAGCGCGAAATAAACCGGCCTGAAAAGCCGGTTTATTTTTTTAATTAATCACTCAAAGTAATTTCATTATTCGTTATATATTAAAATATATAGCGATACGGTAATAACTTCTGGCACAACAATCAGTTAGCTCAATTCTTAACCGCAATTTTGCAAAACTTCGATCAAAAGCACGTTTAACCCTTTCTGGTTAATACCACTTTTGTGTTACATCAATTTTTATATTACCCGCATCCCTCAAAATACCCGCCTTACAACGATACATACCATTGATGGATTAATTAAAGGCAAGGTAATGAGCAAGAAATGGAAATGGATTATAGGGTTGCTGTTTGTTGGCGTTTTACTGGGAGGTGCGTTAGCGGTTTCTTCAATGTGGGTGATGCATAAAACATCGGAAACGTCGTTTTGCCTCTCCTGCCACACCATGCAAGCGCCTTATGAAGAGTATCAGGGCTCTGCGCACTTTATGAACCAAAAGGGCATTCGCGCCGAGTGCCACGATTGCCATATTCCCCAGTCCGGAATGGACTACCTGATCACCAAAATCCGCGCGAGCAAAGATATCTATCACGAGTTTGTGACCGGTAAAATCGACACCCCGGAAAAATTCGAAGAGCACCGGCTGGCAATGGCGCAAACCGTCTGGGATCAGCTGAAAGCCAACGACTCGGCCACCTGCCGCTCGTGCCACCAGTTTGACGCCATGGACCTGCAAAAGCAGAGCGCTGACGCGCAGAAAATGCATGCGCTGGGCATCAAGGAAAAGCAGACCTGTATCGACTGCCATAAAGGCGTTGCGCACTTCCCACCTGAAATCACCATCGACAGCAAAGCTCACGATGCGTTGATCGAGCATGCGCGCCAAACCCCTGCTGATGCCAAAGAAGTGTATCCGGTCGCACCTGCGCCGCTGGGCAATCTGGGCACCGTTTATCCTGCCACCAAACTGGCCGTGGTGGGTCAATCCGGCGATGCGCGTGAAGTGGAAATTACCGGCAGCCAGATGCAGGGCGCGGAACAGGTGATTTACCTGGCGGCTGGCCAACGCCTGGTGCTGGCGACGCTGACCGAAGAAGGCCAGAAAGCCGTTAAGGTTTCCGGCGACTGGGAAAAAGATCCGTATGGCAACGCCTGGCGTAGCGTGTCGCTGCGCGCGCCGCTCGCAGAACCGGCGCTCGGCAAGCCTGACGAGATTTGGAACTACGCCAAAACCCTCGACCAGGCGTACTGCTCCGGCTGCCACGCCCCGATTTCATCCGAGCATTACACCCTCAACGCCTGGCCTTCCGTAGCAAAAGGGATGGGTGCGAGAACCGATATCAGCGCCGAGGATTTAGACATCCTGACCCGCTGGTTCCAGTATCACGCCAAAGATATCGCCACCAGGGAATAACAGAACAAGGATTAATAAAGGAGAACCTATGAATCTTACACGACGCAATTTTATTAAATATGCTGGCGGTTCCGCCGGCGCGATGATGATCACCTCCGCCATCCCGATGCAGGCCTGGGCAGCGGAAGCACCGGGCAACGCGATCCTCACAGCCGGACGCTGGGGCGCGATGTATATCGAAGTTAAAGACGGCAAAATTGTTTCTTCACGCGGTGCGCTGGCGAAAACCATCCCTAACTCGCTGCAAACCACCGCGCCGGATCAGGCCCATACTCCGTGCCGCATTAAGTATCCAATGGTGCGTAAAGGCTTCCTGAGCGCGCCAGGCAAACCGGACGGCAAACGCGGCAAAGATGAATTTGTGCGCGTTTCCTGGGCTGACGCCCTGAAGTTGATCCATGAGCAGCATGCACGTATTCGCACCGAACATGGCCCGTCATCGGTATTTGCCGGCTCCTACGGCTGGCGCTCCAGCGGCGTGCTGCATAAAGCGCAGACCCTGCTGCAACGTTATATGAGCATGGCGGGCGGCTATACCGGCCATACTGGCGACTACTCAACCGGCGCGGCGCAGGTGATCATGCCGCACGTGGTGGGTTCCGTGGAAGTGTACGAACAGCAGACTGTGTGGCCGGTAGTGCTGGAGCACAGCCAGGTGGTGGTGCTGTGGGGCCTTAACCCGCTTAACACCCTGAAAATCGCCTGGAGTAGTACTGACGAGCAGGGCCTGGAGTACTTCAACAAGTTGAAAGCCTCCGGTAAAACGGTTATCGCCATCGACCCGATTCGCTCCGAAACTATCGAATTCTTCGGTGACAAAGCCCAGTGGATTGCGCCGAACATGGGCACCGACGTGGCGATGATGCTCGGTATCGCCAACGTGCTGGTGGAAAAAGGCCTGCACGACAAAGCCTTCCTGGAAAAATACACTACTGGCTACAGCGAATTTGAAGCCTATCTGACCGGTAAGAGCGACAATACGCCGAAAACCCCGGCCTGGGCCGAGAAGATTTGCGGCGTTCCGGCGAAGCAGATGGAAATCCTGGCGGAAATTTTCGCCAAAAACAGAACCATGCTGATGGGCGGTTGGGGCATTCAGCGCCAGCAGTACGGCGAACAGCGTCACTGGATGCTGGTTACCCTGGCGGCGATGCTCGGCCAGATCGGTACAGAAGGCGGCGGTTTCGGCTTCTCTTACCATTACTCCAACGGCGGCAACCCAACCCGCAGCGGCGGCGTGCTGTCGGCCATTTCCGCCAAAATTGCCGGCGGCTCTTCCGCAGGCAACGACTGGGCGACGTCCGATGCTGTGGAAGCCTTCCCGGTGGCCCGTATCGTTGAAGCGCTGGAAAACCCCGGCGGCAAATACCAGCATAACGGTAAAGAACAAACCTTCCCGGATCTGCGCATGATCTGGTGGGCCGGCGGCGGCAACTTTACTCATCACCAGGACACTAACCGCCTGGTGAAAGCTTGGCAGAAACCGGAAATGGTGGTGATCTCCGAGTGCTACTGGACGGCAGCAGCTAAGCATGCCGATATCGTTCTGCCGATCACCACCTCGTTCGAGCGTAACGACCTGACCATGACCGGCGACTACAGTAACCAGCATCTGGTGCCGATGAAGCAGGTCATCGAACCGCAGTTCGAAGCGCGTAACGACTTTGACGTGTTCGCGGACATGGCGGAATTGCTGAAGCCTGGCGGCAAAGCGGCCTACACCGAAGGCAAGAGCGAAATGGACTGGCTGCGTGAGTTCTATGACGTGGCGCAGAAAGGCGCGCGTCAGCAGCGCGTTAACATGCCGCAGTTCACCGCATTCTGGGAAGCTAACAAGCTGATCGAAATGCGTAAAAACCCCAAAGAAGAAGCCTTTGTACGCTATGCCGATTTCCGTAAAGATCCGGTGATGAACCCGCTGGGCACCCCGAGCGGCAAAATCGAGATCTACTCGAAAACCATCGAAGGCTTTAATTACAAGGATTGCCCGGCGCACCCGACCTGGCTGGAGCCGGACGAGTGGGCAGGCAACGCCAAAGAGGGCGAACTGCAACTGCTGACCGCGCACCCGGCGCACCGCCTGCACAGCCAGCTCAACTACGCCTCGCTGCGTAAAGAGTACGCCGTGGCGAACCGTGAGCCTTTCTACATCCATCCGGAAGACGCTAAAAAACGCGGTATTGCCGATGGCGATCTGGTTCGCGTCTGGAACGCTCGCGGCCAGGTGTTGGTCGGGGCGAAAGTCACCGATGGCATCAAGCAGGGCGTGGTGTGTATCCATGAAGGCGCATGGCCGGATCTGGATTACGCCGGTACCGGGATCTGTAAAAACGGCGGGGCCAACGTGCTCACCAAAGACATCCCGACCTCGCGTCTGGCGAACGGATGCGCGGGTAACACCGCGCTGGTGATGGCGGAGAAATACACCGGCCCGGCGCTGGAACTGACCGCGTTTACCCCGCCGATGGGCGCGTAATCGCGTAACTAAAAAGGGCGGAAATCGATGTTTCCGCCCTTTGTTTATCCCGCTTCCGGCAACAACCCGGCGGCAATCAGCGCCTGAATCACAATAATCCCGATGCCGCAGGCGAATATCAGCGCCAGCAGCGGCGTCCCGCCCATCACCCGGTATCCCGCATCGCTGTGCTGTTGACGGCTTTTCCACACCAGCAGCGAGGGAATAATCAGCGCCAGGATCGCCAGCGCCACCCCGGCATAGCCCAGCGCCATTACAAATCCCTGGGGATAAAACAGCGCGAACACCAGCGGCGGCGCGAAAGTAATCAAGCCACTCTGAATGCGCCCGGAGGCTTTGCGGCTGCGCTGGAACAAATCGCTCAGATAATCGAACAGCCCTAACGACACCCCAAGGAACGAGGTTGCCAGTGCCAGGTCGGCAAACAGATGCACCGCCAGCTCGACGTGCGGGCTGGCGACCACTTCACGTACCGCCTGTAGCAGGCCGTTTAACCCGCTGTGGCTGGCGATAAGCCCGCTGAAAGTGGCGGAATCAATTGCCCCCAGCGTTGCCAGTTGCCAGAAGATATAGGCTACCAGCGGGATCGCGCTACCGGTAATAAACACCCGGCGCAGCTTGCGCAAATCGCCATTCAGATAGCTGACCACGCTCGGCACGCTGCCGTGAAAGCCAAACGAGGTGAAAATAACCGGGATCGCCGACAGTGCGAGGCCTTTTTCCAGCGGCATCGTCAGCAGATTAGCGTGATGGATATGTGGCATCATCAGCGCCAGCATCACAACCAGTAGCACAATCTTGGCGCTGAACAGCAGGCGGTTAAACATATCCACCATATGGGTGCCGATACAGACAATGCCGCCTGCCACCAGAGTAAACATCAGTACGCCGCTGCTGGGCGTGATTGCCGTTGAAAGCCACTGCGACAGGCTGGACGCCAGCAATTCTCCCGCGCCGCTGATATAGGCGGCAGTCAGGGCGTACATCAGAAACAGCATACTAAAGCCGGTCAGCCACTGGCCGTATTTACCCAGATAGCGACGCGCCAGCGAGCCAAGGCCCGTATCGGCTGGCACGTGCTGATACACTTCTACCAACAGCAGGGCGGTGTAGCACATCAGCGCCCATAAACCAACCAGTAAGATAAACGTTACACCAAAACCCACGCCAGCCGCCGCCAGCGGCATCGCCAGCATTCCGGCGCCAATGGTGGTGCCGGCGACGATAAAAGTACTGCCAAGAGTGCGATTCTTCACGCTTCCCTCTGAGAAAAATGAATTCCATACTGAATTGTGCGGCGCAGCGTATGTGAAAAAAAGCACCTCGTCAAATTTGGGTTACGGACTCTGTAATGAAATATTTACATAATGAAAGATGTATAACAAATGCCGTTTCTTGCGGCGTAACAAGATCCCTCTGGCAACGAGGGCGTATCATGCGTTTTTTATCGGAGAGAAAACGATGACATCCATTCACGGTCATGAAGTGTTAACGATGATGCTGGCGGATGGCCAGTGCTGGACAACAGAACGCCTGGTGGCAGCGATTGAAGAAAAATTTGGTCAGGCGGCGCGCTTTTATACCTGCTCTGCACAGGGAATGACGGCGGGAGAATTAGTGGAATTTCTGGCGGCGCGCGGGAAGTTTATTCCGCAGGATGAAGGGTTCGTCACCCATAAAAGCAAAATCTGTAATCATTAACAAAGCGGGCGCGAAGGCCCGCTTAATTATTTATGCCTGTGCATCCAGGGTTGCCAGTTCTTTATCGACGAAATAAAGCCCTTCGTTGCTTTTCCCTACCAGACGCAACTTATCAATTACCGATTTAAACAGTTTTTCTTCTTCATGCTGTTCGGCAACATACCATTGCAGGAAATTAAAGGTCGGATAATCCTGGCTGGTCATGGCGGTATGGGCCAGTTCATTAATCTGGCGGGTAATTAACTGCTCATGTTCATAAGTGGCGTTAAATAATTCGTCAAGAGAGGCGTATTCCGCGAACGGGCTGGCTATCTGCTTGATTTGCGGCAGGCTGCCGGTATCGGTCAGATAATCGAACAGGCGCTGCATATGGCCCATCTCTTCCTGCGCGTGACGACGTAAAAAAGCCGCTGCGCCTTCAAAGCTGTGGTAACTGCACCAGGCGCTCATTTGTTGATAGAGCAGGGATGAAAATAATTCCAGATTCATTTGCTCATTTAATTTTTCAAACATTTCAGGTTTAAGCATACGTGCTCCGAATCAAAGGGCAGGGCGTTATGGTTGGCTACTATAATTTGTTATTAATTCATTTGCAAAAAGTAACGCGAAAGAAATTAATAAGTAAAAATGCAAATGGTAATTAAAATCATTAGATAAAAACGGCGCGGCAATATCGATAAATAAAAATGAAGCATTAAGCGAAATTAGTGAGGAGATATTGTCGGCATGTTAAGTGAAAAGGCAGCACGCCACGGTGCTGCTTTTTATTAATAAACAGGTTGGGCGGTGGGTAACGCTACGCCCTGGCACTGATAATTCAGGGTAACGCTTTCGTTCAGACACTGGGTTCCGCTAATCACGCTACAGGTGTAAATCGGGTCGCCATAGCGTACCGCGCGGTCGTAACCCCAGTTCTGGCACTGTTTGGTAGCGGTAGAGAGCGCCAGATAATCATCGATTCTGGCCCGTTGCAGCGCGGGGACGTCAAAACCCAGCTGTACCAGCCCCATCATTTGATTGCCGCCGGTTACCTCTGGATTTTTAGTGATTGTACAGCCTGCGAGGCTCAGAAAAAGTAGTGCCGCTAGCGGTCGAAACATGGCGATTTCCATCAGAGTAACATACCGCCATCATCGCACAGCGATCGTTATTCAATGGGTTAAATAGCGCCTGTTGCCACGCTTATCTGTGCTTATGGCCTGTCGCGCACAGATGAAAATGTGAACGCAGTATTAATTTATAAAACATTTTTTCATTTAATCTGAAAGTGTGTTTGCCAGATGGTATTGTACCGCTATCATAAGCAACTTAAGACATAAGCTGGAGAAAACCGATGAAAATTGCACTGATGATGGAAAACAGCCAGGCGGCGAAAAACCCCATCATTCTCAACGAACTGAACGCAGTGGCCGATGAGAAAGGGTATTCGGTCTTTAACGTAGGGATGAATGGCGAAAACGATCACCATCTGACCTATATCCACCTGGGCATCATGGCCAGCATCCTGCTGAACGCGAAAGCGGTGGATTTCGTGGTGACCGGTTGCGGTACCGGCCAGGGCGCGCTGATGTCGTTGAACATTCATCCGGGCGTGGTCTGCGGTTACTGTATCGATCCGGCGGACGCGTTTCTGTTCTCCCAGATCAACAACGGTAACGCGCTGGCGCTGCCGTTCGCCAAAGGTTTTGGCTGGGGTGCAGAACTCAACGTGCGCTTTATTTTCGAAAAAGCCTTTACTGGCCGCAAAGGCGAAGGCTACCCGCCGGAGCGTAAAGAGCCGCAGGTTCGCAACGCAGGCATTCTGAACCAGGTTAAAGCTGCCGTGGTGAAAGAGAATTACCTCGATACGCTGCGCGCCATCGACCCGGAACTGGTGAAAACCGCCGTTTCCGGCGAGCGCTTCCAGCAATGCCTGTTCGAACACGGCCAGAATAAAGAGATCGTCGCCTTCGTGCGCGAAATCCTGGGCTGATAGCCTTACGGCGTCGTTCTGGCGACGCCGTCTATTTCACCCCTTCGAAGAGACCTGGCTACCGGCTTTGGCCGATAACCGCAGCGTATCCGCCATACCGGCCAGACAAATCAGGGCGATAAACACAAACGCCAGCCGAAAACCCATCCCCTGTGTGGCAGTCATATCCAGCCACTGCGCCAGCTTATCTCCCAGCCGAATGCTGATTGCCCCAAGGGTGATCCCTAACCCTACTGCCAATTGCGATGCGGTACTGAACAGCGTATTGGCGTAGCTCATCTCTTTGGGCGGCACGTCAGCGAAAGCCAATGTGCTGACGCCGGTGAACTGGATTGAACGAAACACGCCGCCGAGATACAGGATCAGCAGGATCAGCCACACCGGCGTGTGCGGCGTGAGCAGCGCGCAGGCGATTAAAGCAAGCACATTCAGCAGGCCGTTAATCAGCAGCAGCTTTTTAAACCCCAGCCAGCGGATCAGCGGCGTGGTGGCGGGCTTAATGGTAAGGTTCCCGACAAATACCGCCAGCACCAGCAGCCCGGAATGAAACGCGTCCATCCCAAAACCCACCTGGAACATCAGCGGCAGCATAAAAGGCACCGCGCTAATCGAAGCGCGGAACAGCGAACCGCCATACATCGTCACGGCGAAGGTTTTTATCTTCAGCGCATCCATGCGGATCATCGGCCATGCGCTACGGCGGAAATGCCGCAGAGAAAAGCCCAACGCCGCGATGCCGAGCGCCATTAACCCAAGGGCTAACCCTGGGTCAGGCTGCCGGGCGCCGAGTATTTCCATCCCATACACCAGACTTATCATTGCCACGCCGGTGCTGATAAAACCCACGCCGTCGAAAGGGCGACGCTCATTATCGGTTAGCGTGGGAATTAGCCGCCACGCCAGTACCATGGCGATCAGTCCGAGCGGCAGATTGATATAGAAAATCCAGCGCCAGTCGGCATAGCTGGTGATAAACCCGCCGAGCGGCGGCCCGATAATTGGCGCCACCAGCGCGGGCCACGTCAGGGTCGCAATCGCTTTAATCAACTGATTTTTGGGCGTGGTACGCAACACGGCCAGCCTGCCCACCGGCACCATCAGCGCGCCGCCGATCCCCTGAATCACCCGCATCGCCACAAAGACCTCCAGGCTTTGCGCCATCCCGCAGAAAACGGATGAAAGCGTGAATATCGCCAGCGCCAGAGTGAATACCGACCGCGCGCCGAACCGGTCGGCTATCCAGCCGCTGGCAGGAATAAATACCGCGAGGGTCAGTAAATAGGCGCTGATACCGATATTGAGATCAACGGCTTCAACGCCAAAGGTGCGCGCCATTTCCGGCAGAGCGGTGGCGATCACCGTCCCGTCAAGAAATTCCATAAAGAAAGCACCCGCAACCAGTAGCGCCGTGGGGGACAGGCCGCGTTGCGACGGGGAGACTTCAGCCATTTTTTCCTTACCTGATTAAAAAAATTTTATAAAATTTACTCTTTATTTTGTTGCTGTAATGTAATGATTTTAATTGATTAATTGTGTTGAAACGGTTTCTGTCGCTGTTATTTATGGTGATGTGTATCACAAAACGATTGATTTTTGTGATGTTGGTCATATTATTGGGTCAATGCGAGATCACCTGCACATAACAAACGAATAACAACGGAGCTCATCATGAAACTGCGCGCTATCCTGAAAAGCATGTTCAAAAATTATTGCAGCACCTTCAAAGACGTCCCGCCGGGCGCGATGTTCTAAGTTCTGCATAAAAAACCTGCTGCGGCAGGTTTTTTTTCGCCCCGACTCTGGCTATTTACCTGGCTTATCGGTTAACCATACCATTCTCTTTATTGCACAGGCTCGCGTTTTGATGCGTTTGCCGTTACGCTGCGCTGCTTAACCAAGGAGAAGAAGATGTCGCAACCCTTAACCCCTGAAGATGAACTGGTCTCGGATATCGTTGCCTGCCAGCTGGTTATAAAGCAGATCCTCGACGTGATCGACGTTATTGCGCCCGTTGAAGTGCGTGAAAAAATGGCCAGCCAATTGAAATCCATCAATGTTGGGGCCAATGCCGCCGCTGACCCGGTGACGGTGCGCGCGGTGCAAAAAGCCATTGCGCTGATTGAACTGAAATTCACACCGCAGAATGAAGCGCATTAATCACCAGTGAATTGACTAAAAGCTCGCACCTGGCTGCGAGCTTTTTCATTTGTGCGGACTGGAAATAGCGGAACGCTAATTAGTTACAACATACTTATTTATGTCTCAGGTTTCCCCGCTGCGACTGCGGCGTTCTGGTCAGTCCGGCAGTGGGGAAAACGGCGCTGGAACCCGCTCTGCGCTTCGCATATCCCGACTTTTTGTACCAGGCTTAAAGGCCAAATTATCTGCCAGACAATGTGGAGCATCATGAAAGAGCATAATCGTACTATCGGCATCGCGCCTTATGGGGGATCGGCAGGCGGATGGGGTGCGTTAAAGGCTGTCGCTGATGCCATCCGTGGCCAAATGTCGGTGAAGCAAGACGTCATTGCCCTGTTCAACGTTAACCAGCCGCAGGGCTTTGACTGCCCGGGTTGCGCCTGGCCCGATCCGCAACATGCCTCCTCGTTTGAATTTTGCGAAAACGGCGCTAAAGCCGTCTCCTGGGAAGCCACCAGTAAACGCACCACGCCGGAATTTTTTGCCGCGCATACGGTGAGCGAACTCTGGGAACGTAACGCGTTTGAACTGGAAGGTGAGGGGCGTCTGACGCACCCGATGAAATACGACCCGACAACCGATACCTACCAGCCCATCGAGTGGGACACCGCCTTTAATGAAATTGGCCAGCATTTGCGCAGCTACGACGATCCTGACAGCGTGGAATTTTACACCTCGGGGCGCGCCTCTAATGAAGCGGCTTTTCTCTGGCAGCTCTTCGCTCGTGAATACGGCACCAATAATTTCCCGGACTGCTCGAATATGTGTCACGAGCCGACCAGCGTCGGTCTGCCGGAATCGATTGGAGTGGGTAAAGGCACCGTTGAGCTGGACGATTTTAATCACTGTGATTTAGTGTTGTGCATCGGCCACAATCCAGGCACCAACCATCCACGTATGCTTGGCACCCTGCGCGAGGTTGCAAAGCGTGGCGCAACGATTGTCGCCATCAACCCGCTGCGTGAGCGCGGTCTTGAGCGCTTTACCTCACCGCAAAGCCCTATCGAGATGCTGTCGCTTAGCTCGACTGAACTGGCCTCGACTTACTATAAAGTGCGGGTTGGCGGTGATGCGGCAATGCTGAAAGGCGTCATGAAAATGTTGCTGTCGATGCATGAAGAACGCCTGAATAACGGCCAGCCGGGCGTGCTGGATGAAACCTTTATTCGTGAGCACACCGAGGGCTTTGAGGCGCTGAAAGCCGATCTGGACGCCACCGAGTGGGGCCCTATCCTTGAAGTCTCCGGTATGGAGCGCAAGGAAATTCAGCACGTGGCTCGCCTCTATGCCAGCGCGCAACGCACCATCGTTTGCTACGGTATGGGGATCACCCAGCATCAGTACGGGACTCAGAACGTCCAACAAATTGCCAACCTGCTGCTGCTACGCGGCAACATTGGCAAAAAAGGCGCGGGTATCTGTCCGCTGCGCGGGCATTCCAACGTTCAGGGCGATCGCACCGTGGGGATCACCGAAATACCGCCACAGGGGATGCTCGACAGTATTGAGCGCGTGTTTGGCTTCCGGCCGCCGCAGAAACACGGCCACGGCGCGGTTGCGGCTATTCAGGCGATGCGTGACGGTAAGGCTAAAGCGCTGCTCTGCCTGGGGGGCAATCTCGCGGAAGCGATATCCGACCCGCAGGTCACTTTCCCGGCGATGCGCAACCTCGATCTGGTGGTGCATATGGCCACCAAATTAAACCGTTCGCATCTGTTGCTGGGCAAGCATAACTACCTGCTGCCGGTAATTGGCCGCACGGAAATTGACCAGCAAGCCTCTGGAGCGCAAAGCATCACGGTAGAAGATTCAATGTCGATGGTCCATGCGTCACGCGGCGCTCTGAAACCCGCGTCGCCGCACCTGAAATCAGAGCCGGCGCTGGTGGCGGGCATTGCCAAAGCGACCCTGCCTGACACGGTGGTCAACTGGGACCGGCTGGTGGGGGATTACAGTTTTATCCGCGAAAAGATCGAGGCGGTGTTCCCTGCCTTTGCGGGCTATAACGAACGGGTGAAAAAACCGGGCGGTTTTCGGCTTTATAACGCTGCGTCTGAGCGCGTCTGGAATACCCCCTCCGGTAAAGCGCAGTTCAGGGTGATGCAGGGGATTAATGAAAATCCGCATTCGTTAAAATGTCACGACCTGGTGCTCACTACGCTGCGCAGCCACGATCAGTACAACACCACGCTGTATGGATTGAACGATCGCTACCGCGGCGTGACGGGACGGCGCGACGTGCTATTTATCAATCCGGATGAGGCGGAAAAACGCCAACTGCGGGTGGGCGACCAGGTCAATATTGTGGCCCTCGATCCTGACGGCAACCCAACGTCGCGACGGATGCATAATCTCACTATCGTGGTGATCGACATGGCGCCAGGTTCGGTCGGGGCTTATTATCCGGAGGCTAACGTGCTGGTGCCGCTGGACAGCCATGATGTTCAGAGTGGCATACCGGCATACAAAAGCATTCCCATTGCTATGGAGCGGGTGGAAGTCCCGGTGGAAACTTCGGGCGCGCGGCGGTAAAAAATGGAGTGGCCAGGTAAAACTGGCCACGATTTTATAGAGATTGAAGTTATTTGAGTCATGCTTAATTACCCGCAAAACAAATGATATCCGGTTAAATTGGGACGGGTATTATTCAGGTTAATGATGATTTTCATTGTATTCATCAAATGAAATTGATTCCTTATCAGGAAGGGCAATAAATATGGGGTATAACAAAAAAGCATTAATTGCATATATAATTATAATGAAATTTGCTGATACATAACCCTCATGGATAATTAAATGGGTTTTTCTGACGAAAAAATGGTTGGTTTTTTCTGAAATCAATAAGGTTATATATGGCTTTTCGCGCGGAAAAAAATAAAGGATAATTTATTCATTTGTCGATCAGTTAGCATCTGTGCGGGTTTTCAGCGTGTTTTTATGGTTTCGTCAGTTTATTGGGGAATTAACTAAAAACGTTCGGAATAAAACTTTTCAACAGACGGATATTCTGTGTTTCATCAGAATGCTGATATGATGGCTGTATTACTTAAGTAACAGATTTTTCACTGCCTTAACGGATCCGGCAGAGAGTGTGGCAGGGACTGTCGCTGGCGTTCCCTGTGCTTTCCGCCATCGTCAACCTGCTACCATAAAGGAATATAACTATGTCCGGTTCATTCCAGGATGAAATTCCCAAAGCCCGTATTAATTTGAAATTAAACCTGCATACCGGGGGAGCGCAAAAGAAAATTGAGCTCCCCTTAAAGTTGCTGGTTACCGGTGATTTCAGCAACGGTCAGGATAACCGCCCGCTGTCAGAGCGGGAGAAAGTCAATATTAATAAAAATAACTTTAACAGCGTGCTGGGTGAATTTTCCCCGTCCGTTAACCTGACGGTGGAAAATACGCTTGCCGGTGATGGCTCCGAAGAGAATGTTAAACTGACTTTCCGCGAAATGAAGGATTTCGAGCCAGAAGCCGTTGCCCGTCAGATCCCCCAGCTAAAAGCCATGCTCGCCATGCGTAATCTGTTACGCGATCTCAAATCCAACCTGCTTGATAACGTGACATTCCGTAAAGAGCTGGAACATATCCTCAAAGACCCCTCGCTCAGCAATGAACTGCGCCGTGAACTGAATGCCCTGGCGCCGAAGGCGTAATTCCTCTTCGTACTGGATTAACACGAGATAATGCTTATGTCAGTCAATAATGAAAACGCCACTGCGGCACCCGGCCAGACCACCGTTGTTGAGCACCAGGACGCGGGCGGCGTGTACGCCTCGCTGTTTGAAAAAATCAACCTCAGCCCGGTGTCCGGCCTGTCCGATATCAATATCTGGCAGGATGACGCCGCGATGGCGGACGCCAGCGCCGATGAGCGCGTCACCGCCGCCGTTCAGGTGCTGCTGCAGCGCCTGAAAACCTCCGGCCAGCAGGTCGGGAAGCTCGATAAAACCCTGCTCGACCACCATATCGCCGAACTGGATTTCCAGATCAGCCGCCAGCTCGATGCAGTGATGCATCACGAGCAGTTTCAGGCGGTGGAATCCCTGTGGCGCGGCCTGAAGCACCTGGTGGATCGCACCGATTACCGCCAGAACGTGCGCACCGAAATCCTGGACGTGTCCAAAGACGCGCTGCGCCAGGATTTTGAGGATGCGCCGGAAATTATCCAGACCGGCCTTTACTGGCACACTTACGTCTCGGAGTACGATCAGCCGGGCGGCGAGCCGATTGGCGCCATCATTTCCGCATATGAGTTTGACGCGTCGGCCCAGGACGTGGCGCTGATGCGTAATATTTCGAAAGTGTCCGCCGCCGCACATATGCCGTTTATCGGCTCCGCCGGCCCGAAATTCTTCCTCAAAGACACCATGGAAGAGGTGGCGGCGATTAAAGACATCGGCAACTACTTCGACCGCGCCGAGTACATCAAGTGGAAATCATTCCGCGAAACCGACGACAGCCGTTACATCGGCCTGGTGATGCCCCGTGTGCTGGGCCGTCTGCCGTATGGCCCGGACACCGTGCCGGTACGCAGCTTTAACTACGTTGAAGAGGTGAAAGGCCCGGACCACGAGAAATACCTGTGGACCAACGCGTCGTTCGCCTTTGCCGCCAACATGGTGCGCAGCTTTATCAACAACGGCTGGTGCGTGCAAATTCGTGGTCCGCAGGCGGGCGGGGCGGTGCAGGATCTGCCTATCCATCTGTACGATCTCGGTACCGGCAACCAGGTGAAAATCCCCAGTGAAGTACTGATCCCGGAAACCCGCGAATTTGAGTTCGCTAATCTGGGCTTCATCCCGCTGTCGTACTACAAAAACCGCGACTACGCCTGCTTCTTCTCGGCGAACTCCACCCAGAAACCGGCGCTGTACGACACCGCGGACGCCACCGCCAACTCGCGCATCAACGCGCGCCTGCCGTACATCTTCCTGCTGTCGCGTATCGCCCACTACCTGAAGCTTATCCAGCGCGAGAACATCGGCACCACCAAGGACCGCCGCCTGCTGGAGCTGGAGCTGAATACCTGGGTGAAAAGTCTGGTCACCGAGATGACCGACCCGGGCGATGAGCTGCAGGCGTCACACCCGCTGCGCGACGCGAAGGTGATTGTTCAGGACATCGAGGACAACCCGGGCTTCTTCCGCGTACAGCTGTTCGCCGTGCCGCACTTCCAGGTGGAGGGGATGGACGTCAACCTGTCGCTGGTTAGCCAGATGCCGAAGGCGAAATCATAACGCGAGGGGAAATCAGGGATGAAAATTTACCGCCCACTTTGGGAGGATGGGGCCGCACTGGCCCCGCAACAATTTCAGCAGCAGGCCCGCTGGAGTGCGCATGTTGCCGACACGGTCGCCCTGATGGGAATTTCTCATCCCTGGGGCGTGACGGCGGCTGAATTTGATGACGCCGCGCTGGCGTTGTCGCGCCTGAATGCCACCCGGCTGGTGGTGCGTTTCCAGGATGGCACGCTGGTTGATACGGACCTGGCGGATAATCTTCCGCCAGTTTGCGATGTGTCTCCCGCAGGCGGCAGTGAGTCTGTTGAGGTGCTTGCGGCGCTGCCGTTACTGAGCGCCAACGGCGGTAATCTGGATAACGGCCAGGACAGTGAGCGCCCGCGTCGCTGGAAGGCCGAACGTGTCGTGGTTCAGGAACTGGCTGGCCATGAAAGTGGTGAACTGGCTGTCCTCCGTAACGCGGTCACCTTGCGCCTTTCCACCCAGGAAAATACCGCATATCTGACCTGTCCGGTGGCCCGCCTGACGCGTAATGCCCAGGGGCTGTGGCGTCGCGACCCGTCCTTTATCCCGCCAATGCTGTCTGTCTCTGCCAGTCCGTTGCTGGTCACGGAACTGAAAGATCTGCTGATCCGTCTGCAGGCCCGCCGCCGCCGTCTGATGGCCATGCGCCGTGAGAGCAACGAGCGTCTGGCCGATTTTGCGGTGGCTGATGTGTCCCTGTTCTGGCTGCTCAATGCCCTGAACAGTGCCGAGCCTGTGCTGGCCGAACTGCTGCAAACCCCGGGACGCCACCCGGAACTGCTGTACCGGGAACTGGCCCGGCTTACCGGCAGCCTGCTGACGTTTTCCCTGGAGCATGACGCCGGGGATATTCCCGCTTATCAGCATGATGCCCCGGAGCAGGTGTTCCCGCCGCTGCTCGCACTGCTCGATAAGCTGTTGGAAGCCAGCCTGCCGTCACGGGTGGTCAGTATCCAGTTGGATCATCTCGATCAGATCTGGAAAGGCGCCCTGCATGATGCGCGCCTGCGTGAAGGGGCGGATTTCTATCTCTCCGTACGCTCCTCTCTGCCAAATCACGAGCTCCAGACCCGGTTCCCGCTGCTGTGCAAGGCGGGCAGCTTTGAGGATGTTTCTGATGTGGTGAACGTGGCGCTAAGCGGGGTGGTGATCAAGCCTCTGACCCATGTACCCGCGGCGATCCCGCTGCGTCTGGAGAACCAGTATTTCTCACTTGACCTGAGTTCAGACGCGGCCCGGACCATGTTGGAAATGGGCAGTTGTACCTTTTATACCCCGCGTTCACTGGGGGAGGTGAAACTTGAACTCTTTGCGGTGCTGCGTACATGAACACATCCGAACTCAGTCAGATTGAGCTCATCTTCTACCCGGGCTGGCTGATGGCCAGCCAGTTGCGCGGCGGACAGGACGTCCGTGACGGTGAAAGCCTTTATCGCCGGGCCTGCCGCCTGGTTCAGGAGGCGCAGAGCGCGCTGAGCGAGGCCGGATACAGTGATATCAGCCGTGATCATATGGTGTATGCCTTGTGCGCCCTGCTTGATGAGAGCGTCATGAACCGGGGAACTACCGATGACGGTTATCTGACCTGGCATCGTGACCCGCTGCAGGCGCATTTCTTCGGTACCCTGAATGCCGGTGAGGAGATCTGGGAGCGCATCCGCAACCTGCTGAAAGAGCCTGCGCCGGACACGGCGGTTCTGACCTGCCTGTACCGCACCCTGCAACTGGGGTTTGTGGGCCGGTACCGGGCCCGGGATGATGAGCGCCGCGAAGATGTCGTGCGCGCGCTGGGTGAACGGGTTCCTGCTTTTAGGCTTGCGCAGGATGCGCCGATTGTCGTCAGGGCTTCTCGCCTGCGCAGCGGCCACCGTCTGTACTGGCTGTCATGGTTCCTCGGTGCGGCAGCGCTGGCGGCACTGTGGTTCATCCTCTCATCCTCCCTCACGGAGCTGGTGAGTCAGACGGTCAGGCCGGGGTAAGCGATGCGTGATGTATACCGGAATCTGTTAACCGTCCTGGGGGCTGTGCTGGCGTTATGGCTGATCCTGGGTTTCTGGCCGCTATCTGTCGGCAGCCGCGTGGCATTAAGCCTGCTGGTTATTCTGGTCTGTGGCGTCTTGCTCTGGCGTCAGCACCGGATATCAGAAGTACGGGCACAGGCGCTTAGTGAGATAGCGGACGGAGACCTGCCGCCGGAAGAATTTCAGGGGGCGGTCATTCTGGCTTGTGGGGATAACACCGCACTTTTTGCCGCCGGCACACGGCAGCGTGAAACCCGCCAGGGCTGGTATCTGCAGGTGAAGGATGCCGGACAACTGCCGTTACTCGCACAGCACCTCTGCCGGGTGCGCCCGGCGCAGGTGTCGCAGATTTCTGTATTACTGGCCGTGCTGCCTGAATGCCACACGTCTGCGGAGGATTTCACCCGGCGTCTGCGCAGCTGGCAACGTGCAATAGCGCAGTGTCGCGTAGCCCTGGGCCGTATGCCGCCCGTGTGGATCGTGGCCTGGGTGACACCGCCAGCGGCCTGTTCAGGCGCAGAGCCGGTCTGGTTTACCACCGTCAGCCAGCGGACGGGGATCCAGGTTCATCAGCCCGGACAGAGCAGTCTGTCACTAACAGACTGGATGCGGGAAACAGCTGCGGACGAACGGTTGTCCCGTCTGAGCCAGGGGCTGTGGCTTGACAGCCTTATGGTCTGGCAGGGGAATGCAGTGGGTAGCCTGCTGTCGGTGCGACAGGGCGAGCTGCCTGCCATTAAACCCTGCGCACAGGGGCTTTGCATGGCGCCGGTGAAGGGGGAGGCGAATAACCTCTGGCAACAGCATATCGCTTCAGTCACGGCGCTGCCGCCTGACACCGCCCTGGCCGCTGATCTCTTACCGTTGCCTGAACTCCTGCTGCCGGCACTGCCGCGCCGACGTGGCGTCAGCCACCGGATGATCTTCTGGCGCTATGTCGGCCTGCTGGGGGGGATATTCCTCGCGCTGGCGATGCTGGCGTCCTGGGTCAATAACCAGCGGCTAATCATGAACGTGGGCGATCACCTTGCCCTCTATCACCGTCTGAGCGGTACACCCCCCTTGCCGAAATTACGAGCGCAGCAGCGCCTGCGCGCGGATGCATCCCTGCTGGATGACTGGCAGCGCCGGGGGGAGCCTGTGCGCTACCGGCTGGGGCTGTATCAGGGGCTGCGTCTTATCCCGCCACTTGAGGCCGCGGTTAGTGACTGGGCGCCTCCGCCGCCTCCGCCACCGGTTATCAAAAAAATCGTGCAGGGACCAAAAACTCTCCGTCTCGACAGCATGTCGCTGTTTGACGTGGGCAAATGGACGCTCAGACCCGGCTCCACGAAGCTGCTGGTGAACTCGCTGGTTGGCATCAAAGCCAGGCCCGGCTGGCTGATTGTGGTGGCCGGTCACACCGACAACACCGGGGATGACGCATCCAACCAGGTGCTGTCGCTTAAGCGCGCCGAAGCGGTGCGCGACTGGATGCGCGACACCGGCGACGTGGCGGAAAGCTGTTTTGCGGTGCAGGGCTACGGCGAAAGCCGCCCTGTCGCCACCAATGACACCCCGGAAGGGCGCGCGCTCAACCGCCGTGTCGAAATCAGTCTGGTACCGCAGGCGGATGCCTGCCGGATGCCGGGCACCCCCCGGGCGCCATCGCAGGATGATGACGCCGCTCAAAATGAAATGGAGAAGTGAAATGGCAATTCCAGTCTATCTGTGGCTGAAGGACGATGGCGGCGCGGACATCAAAGGTTCCGTTGACGTGAAAGACCGTGAAGGCAGCATCGAAGTGGTGGCGCAGGAGCACACCCTGTACATCCCGACCGACAACAACACCGGCAAGCTGACCGGCACGCGTATCCACACGCCGTTCCTGTTCACCAAGGAAATCGATTCATCCAGCCCGTACCTGTACAAGGCGGTGACCACCGGCCAGACCCTGAAATCAGCGGAGTTCCGGTGGTACAAAATCAACGATGCGGGCCAGGAAGTGGAGTACTTCAACACCAGGCTTGAGAACGTGAAGCTGGTGAAGGTTGCCCCGCTGATGCACGACATCAAGGAGCCTTCCAAGGAGAAGCACAACCACCTGGAGCGCATTGAACTGCGCTACGAAAAAATCACCTGGACCTACAAAGACGGCAACATCATTCATTCCGATTCCTGGAACGAACGTACCACCGCCTGATTACCCGCAGCAGACGGTTTACCGTCTGCTGTTTTTGTTTCCTGAGCGGCCGGTTGTCGGCCCCTGAGCAAACAAAAACGAAACTGACACTGACCCTGTGCGCTTTGGGTTCCCGGTTAAACGGGAAAGCGAGGGGCGGTAGCGTGCCTGAAAAAGGAATACTGAAATGGAAAATCCAGCCATCCTGTTACGTCGCCTGAACCCGTACTGCGCCCGCGCGCTGGAAGGCGCCGCCTCCCTGTGCCAGACCCGCGCCCACGCGGAAATCCTGCCGGAGCACTGGCTGCTGAAGCTGCTGGAGCAGGGCGAAGGCGACCTCACGGTGCTGGCGCGCCGCTACGAGTGGGACATGGACAACATCTGGCAGGATTTGCTCGGCTGGCTGGACAAACAACCGCGCTCGGTACGCCACCGCCCGCAGCTTTCTGACGCCATCCGGACCCTGGTGCAGCAGGCCTGGCTGAGTGCCTCCCTCAGTGGTGAAGAGCAAATCCGCAGCATTCACCTGCTGATGGCGCTGGTCGGGAAACAAAATCTGGTGCGCTGCGACGGCCTGTGGCCGCTGCTGACTCTCGGGCAGAGCCAGCTTGAGCGCCTGCGCGGGCTTCTGGATGCGCAGTCGGACGAGCGCCCGGAGGTGCAGCAGGAAGAAGGGCTGAAAGTCACAACGGGCGGCGAAGTGGAGTTCGCTGGCCGTCCTGTCGGAACGGAAGTCAAAGAAGGCGAACTTTCGCCGGCGCTCCGGAACGCGCTGGACAAATTCACCCTCGATGTCACCGCCAGAGCGAAGGAAGGCAAAATCGACCCGGTATTCGGGCGTGACAGTGAAATCCGCCAGATGGTCGACATTCTATCGCGCCGGCGCAAGAACAACCCGATTCTGGTGGGCGAGCCGGGCGTCGGCAAGACCGCGCTGGTCGAAGGGCTGGCGCTCAGAATTGCCGAAGGCAACGTGCCGGAATCCCTCAAACCGGTCAGCCTGCGCACCCTTGATTTGGGCCTGCTGCAGGCGGGCGCGGGCGTGAAGGGCGAGTTTGAGCAACGCCTGAAAAACGTGATTGATGCGGTACAGCAGTCACCCGTACCCGTCCTGCTGTTTATCGACGAGGCCCACACCCTTATCGGCGCAGGCAATCAGGCGGGCGGGGCCGATGCGGCCAACCTGCTGAAACCGGCGCTGGCGCGTGGCGAACTCAGAACCATCGCCGCCACCACCTGGAGCGAATACAAACAGTACTTCGAACGCGACGCCGCGCTGGAGCGCCGCTTCCAGATGGTGAAAGTGGACGAGCCGGACGACGACACCGCCTGTCTGATGCTCAGGGGGCTGACATCCCGCTACGCGGAACACCACCAAGTGCATATCACCGATGACGCGGTGCGCGCCGCCGTCACGCTGTCGCGCCGTTATCTGACGGGCCGCCAGCTGCCGGACAAGGCCGTTGACCTGCTCGACACCGCGAGCGCGCGGGTGCGCATGAGCCTCGACACCATCCCGGAGCCGCTGACCCGCATTCGCGCGCAACTCACCGCGCTTGCAATGGAGAAACAGGCGCTGCTGGAAGATATTGCGCTGGGCAACCCTTCACAGGGTGAACGTCTGGCGACCATCGGGCAGGAGGAGAACGCGCTGACTGTGAAACTCGACGAACTGGAAACCCGGTACGGCGAGGCGCTCTCACTCACCGGACAGCTGCGGGAAAGCCGCCAGGATATCTCCCGTCAGAGTGAGACGCACGACCTGCAACAAAAGCTGAATGCCCTGCAGCACGGTAACCCGCTGCTGGCGGTGGACGTGGACGTGCGCACCGTGGCGACGGTGATTGCCGACTGGACCGGCGTACCGCTCTCCTCATTAATGAAGGATGAGCAGACCGGACTGCTGACGCTGGAAGACGAAACCGGCAAACGCGTGGTGGGCCAGGACAGCGCGCTGAACGCCATCGCCCAGCGTCTGCGCGCCGCGAAAACCGGGCTGACGTCCGAAAGCGGCCCGCAGGGGGTGTTCCTGCTGGTCGGCCCGAGCGGAGTGGGCAAAACCGAAACCGCGCTGGCGCTGGCCGATACCCTTTATGGTGGCGAAAAGTCGCTCATTACCATCAACCTCTCCGAATACCAGGAGCCGCACACCGTCAGCCAGCTCAAGGGCTCACCGCCGGGCTACGTCGGCTACGGCCAGGGCGGCATTCTCACCGAAGCGGTGCGCAGGCGCCCCTACAGCGTGGTGTTGCTCGATGAAGTGGAAAAAGCCCACCGCGACGTGATGAACCTGTTCTACCAGGTGTTCGACCGCGGCTTTATGCGCGACGGCGAAGGGCGGGAAATCGACTTCCGTAATACCGTCATCCTGATGACCTCGAATCTCGGCAGCGACCACATCATGCAGCTGCTGGACGAACAGCCCGACGCCACCGACGCCGACCTGCACGAACTGCTGCGCCCGATTCTGCGCGACCACTTCCAGCCGGCGCTGCTGGCGCGCTTCCAGACGGTGATTTACCGCCCGCTGGGAGCAGCGGCGATGCGCGCCATCGTGGAGATGAAACTGGCGCAGGTCAGCGCACGCCTGCACCGCCACTACGGCCTGACCACGCAGATTGACGAGAGTCTGTACGACTCGCTGACCGCCACCTGCCTGCTGCCGGACACCGGGGCGCGCAACGTCGACAGCCTGCTGAATCAACAGATTCTGCCGGTGCTGAGCCGGCAACTGCTCATGCACATGGCCGCGCAGCAGAAGCCGAAAACCCTGACGCTCAGCTGGAGTGAGGAAGAGGGGATTGGGCTGGAGTTTTCAGGCGCGGCTGAAAGCTAATCCGGAGGCAGGGAATGTCTATTGATGATGCCAGCAAGAAGAAAAAGAACGACAATAAACAGAGCGATGATTCAGCCAGAGAACTGACCACCGGAGAGATCGCCTTAGCCAGAACGGTATTTGGTAGCCGGATCGATTACGAGAAGGTAAAAATCCATCACGATAGCTATCTGCCATTTGGGTTGCAGGATGAACATACAGCAATGACCCCTAATGGTGAAATATATTTCCGGTATTGGTATCGCGATGACTTCTCAAAAAGCTTGCCATTTTTACGTCATTTATTTATTCACGAAATGAGTCATGTGTGGCAGCGGGAAAGAGGAATGAATGTGATAGGCAGGGGACTTGTGAGTTGGATGGTTAGTTATCGTTATACACTTGATGGTCGTTTGTTGAGTGAGTATCCGATGGAACAGCAGGCGCAGATTATTGCGGATAGTTTTACTTTGCAAACAGAAGACTATTATGGCTGGTTAAAGCTCAGGATTGACCATAGTATAACTTTGGATGGTGATATTTCGGAGTCTATCATTCGACAAAAGTATAAATACGCGTTAAGAGGGTTCCCATGGTGATTTTAGAAGTGTGTCGGACTCTGCGTGTAAGCCTGTTTGCTATTATATGCTTACAAACATTAACTGGGTGTCCTGGGGCTGGTGACAGGCTTGAGCCAGATGAGGAGGGGCATGTAACCGTTAATAATGGAAGTGTTTGTTTCGCTGTCAATAATAGTGATGGCTATGTATTAAAATATATCTCCATTAATCCCAGGGGAACAAAACCCAAAGATGAAAACATTATATTTAACCCATCCTTGCGCATAAATAATGAATTACTTTGCATTCCACCATCATTTTATAAGTTCAATAAAGATGGTGAGTATTTTATACAAGCCAGTTTTGCATCTTTAAAACATGCAGATCACCCTCGACGTATAGTTTCCGCACTGGAAGTGAGAAAGGGCGTGGTTTATAGCATACGGCCCAATGACATGGAGATCCTTAGGCCCTATGATGAAATGATTAAAGATTGATCATAATTTCCGAAGGCAAAGTAGTTTTATTCTTGCTGCTCGATATCTCCCGGTACTCGAGTTGTAATCACTCTTTTTCGCACTCGTTAAGCACCTTCTGATTAAACCTGCTAATTGCCTGTCGGTAACACAGTCATGGACGACATATTACCCTATGGAGCCAATATTATGAGTCTGAACGATACACTGAATAACCCCTTATCTGCGCTAACTGAAGGCGGACTGAACCGCTACCGTCTTGATATTCCGTCCTGCACTGCCTCACTGGATGTGGAAGAGTTCAGCGGTAATGAGTTCATGAGTGAGCTTTACCACTACGACGTTATCTTTACCAGCATTAATAAAAACATTAGTTCAGCACAACTGTTGAGTAAACCAGCAACGCTGACCATGGGAACCGGACCACTGATGGGGCTGACCGGGGAGAAAGTGGTGCACGGCGTGGTGACCCATTTTAAGCGTATCAGTGGTTCACGTGACCAGGCGACGTACCAGATTATTATTGAGCCATTCCTGTCTTTACTGCGCAAGCAATTCCGTACCCACCGCTTTTTTGTCAATAAGTCGGTACCGGAAGTCGTCACCGAAGTATTGCAGGAGCACGGCCTGAAAGGCTGGGAATATGAATTCACCCTCAAAGCCGACTATCCGAAGCGTGAACAGATTAACCAGTATCAGGAGAACGACCTCGCCTTCATTGAACGTCTGCTGGCCGAAGTGGGCATATTCTACTTCTTTACCCTGCAACCCGACACCCAGACCGAAGTGGTGCATTTCGCGGACAAGCAAAGTGCCTGGACGTTTGGTAAAACGCTGCCGCTCAACAGCCCGTCGGGGATGAATGATAATGCGGTGGATTCAGTGTGGGGCGTCAACGTCCGGCACAATGTGGTGGAGCGTTCGGTTACCGCCAATGATTATAACCATCGCGAGGCGCAGAACATCCTGATGTCCGTTCCGGCGGACATGACCCGGGGCGACGGTGAGGGAATGACTTACGGTGATGTGTATCACTATCGCCCGCGTCACCTTGAGCGTGGCGACAAAATTAATCCGACAGCGGAAACCGGCAACTTCTGGGCACGCCTGGAGCATGAGCGTTTTCTGTCGAACCAGACCACGGTCAGTGGCAGCAGTAATGATGCGCGGCTTTCTCCGGCACAGGTACTGACCATTAGTGAACAGACTGTACCGCCGACCCTGCCGTCTGAAACAGAGAACGGCATTATCATCACCCGCACGGGTTACATTGCCAGCCGTAAAGATGCTCTGATAGTGATGTGGGAAGGGATGCCGTATTACGAGAACCGCTGCTGGCGTCCAGCCCCCAAAAAGCGCCCGGTGGTCAGCGGCACCCTGATGGCGCGCGTGACCAGTGCGAAGGCCAATGATATTTACGCCTGGCAGGATGCGTCGGGCATGTACCGGGTAAAATTCGATGCCGACCGCGATGACAAGCGTCAGGGCATGGAAAGTATGCCGGTACGTTTTGCCAAACCTTACGGTGGTGATAAGTACGGCTTCCACTTCCCGTTGATTCAGGGCACGGAAGTTGCTATTGCGTTCCACGAAGGCGATCCGGATCGCCCGTATATCGCCCATGCCCTGCACGATTCTCGCCACGTTGACCACGTTACTGAACTGAACAGCACGCGCAACGTTATCCGCACTGCGGGCCTGAATAAGCTGCGCATGGAAGACAAGCGTGGCGAGGAGCACGTCAAACTCAGTACGGAGTACGGGGGTAAGACCCAACTTAATTTAGGTCACAATGTAGACGCTTCCCGGGCACTGCGAGGTGAAGGTGCAGAATTACGAACTGACGACTGGGTGAGTATTCGGGGCGGCAAGGGGATTTTCATCAGTGCCGATAATCAGCCTAAAGCGCAGGGACAAATGCTGGATATGAATGCTGCTGTTGCTCAATTGCAGGCCGCACTACAGTTGGTGACCGCTCTGGCGCAAAGTGCCAATACATCAGGTGCTATGGAATCTGATGTGGGCTCTCAACAACAACTCGGTAATGTTTTGGCCCAATTGAAAGGGGCCGGATTACTGGCCTCTGCCCCGGCAGGGATCGGTCTTGTGACACCGAAAAATATCCAACTCTCAGCTGGCCATACGCTGACCGCCACAGCGGGTGAGAATGTGGATATGAGCATAATGAAGAAATTTACCCTTGCTGCAGGAGAGGCTATTAGCTTGTTTGCCCAGCGGATGGGGATGACAATATTTGCTGCCAGAGGCAAAGTGGATATTCAGGCGCAAACTGACGCTATGCGAATACAGTCAGACAAAATAATGAATATCAACAGCGTTAACGGTGAGATAGTACTGAATGCGGCTAAGGGGATTACCCTGACCAGTAAAGGCGGTGCGTACATAAAAATAAAAGATGGATCTGTCGAAATTGGTGCCCCAGGAAAAATAGAGCTTAAAAGCACAAATATTTTATGGGGCGGAAGCGCTTCGCTTGAACAGGCTCTTTCTCCCATGACGGTAAGCGATCCCGAGTTTCATAACCCAATGAATGGTGGATTCCAGATCCAGGATCAGGCCAATAATCAGCCTAAACCCTACATCCCTTATCGGATAGAAACAGAGGATGGACAAGTTATTCGTGGCGTCACAGATGAAAATGGCTATACGCAAGCCCATTATGGTGTTGACCCGAAAACGATTAAATTATTTTTTGAATAATCAGGGAGAAGATGATGAGTGAGCAAGAAACATCCGCTGCAGAACATTCATTAAGTAAAGTAGAAAAAAATTTCAAAGTCGTTCTTCATAAATCGTGTCAATGTTATTTCAGAATAGAAACTCTTGAACTGATTTTCATAGAAGAAGCCGATGCCGCTGAATTTGAAAAGGCGATGAGTAAACTTTGTGAGCTGGTAGATAAACAGCATAAGGCCAAAGCGGATTATTCACAGGCAATAGAAAAATATGGTAATAATCTGAAAGATATTGCCAATAAAGATAAGCTCACGGAGTATGAGGATAAAATTACCTCAACTGAAACCGCTCTTGATAAAGCAACGAAAGAACTCCAGGCTGAGTTGGGCGAGCTTAATGAACAGACAGGCTATAAACCCGTGATTGAGCTGATTCCCCTTCAGCCTTTAAACAAAGGAATTTATGGTCGATGTTATTCGTATGTCAAACAGTCTGATTATGATGCGTATAAAAGTAAATTTACTATCATTTCTGTTGATACGTTTAGCGGTGAGACGATCTTTACTAAAGATGATAAAGGCAACATTACGGGAATAAATATCAGTGCGTTAAAAACAAAATTATCTTCCGCACAAAAAGTCATCAAACAGATGATGGATAATACCATGAGCGTTAGCGCGGATATTAGCTATGAAACTACGCTGACAGACTGGGCCGAAGCATGGAATAATCAGTATAAAGAATATACTAAAGAAGGAACTTATATTGATGTCTCTGCTGGAGCACAATTTCTTCGGCTGACTGCCAATGCCTCCACGCTGAATACATGGAACCCGGATAGTGGTGATGTCCATATAAAAGGCGAGGCGAAAGCAGATTTAGCCGTTTTTTGTGGTAAAGTGAACTCAACCATTTATGTTCCAGACCGGGTTGGTTGGGAACTTAAATTTATGGTCAATGATACTAAAGAAGCAAATATTGGGATTTTACGGGCAAAGATTGACGGAGAGCTTACGGGTTATGTCGGCGCCTCAGCGCAGGCGGAAGGCAACCTGCAATTTGTTACGTTCGGTAATAAGCAATTATTGATGGGAAACCGCACGCCGGGTTCGCGTTTTGCTACACGGAAAAAAGAAGGGGTAACAATCAAAGACAGCAAAGAGAACCCCAAGGGGCTGGAGCTGAAGGGGGAAGCCTTTGGTGGCGCAAAAGTCGGTGGCAGTCTGGGCGGGGCAATACAGTGGTTAAAGCCCTTTGATTCGTTGGTGGACGAACTGCCGAATATATTGCATACCTTTGGGTTAGATTCACCCGCACTAAAGGAAATACTTCCTCCTGTCAGGCAGTCAGAAAAGAAAAAAGAAGCACATCTGGGAAAATTCGAGGACTTCGCCTCGTTGACTCTGGGAGGCGATGTGGAGTTAGGCATCGGCCTGAGCGGTGAATTCAGAGTCCGGTTTGTAAAAGGAAAGTTCAGATTCCATATTAAAGGCAGTTTGTGTCTGGGGCCAGGGGCAAAAGGTGAGGTTGAAGGTGAAATTACGCCTGAACTGTTCCAGGAGTTCGCTATCTGGGTCATTTATCAGTTGTATGGTATTGATTATAAACATTTGACTATTATTACTAAGGAAGCATTCCTTGCGTTGTCTTATATATTGGTAATGGGTGGTAAAGAAATTTATGATGAATATTATAATAAAGCACGAGTTGAATTTGTAAATATATTATCTGATTTTAATTCGTTTATTGTTAAAAATGTTGATGAAATCCTCGAAGCAAAAAAACAATCAACTGCACGTAATGATTTTTCTGACATGATTAATTCAAATCCCGGTAGCGTTTATTTGTTTTCTCCTGAAGCAAAAGGTGTTGCTCTGTATATCCTTACGGGTGATGGCGCATATGATCGTATAGATATTAATAATCAAGGGGATGGTTTTTTACCTGATGCTGGGAAAAATAGAAAGACGGCTGTGTTGTATATTTTATCCAGTATTCAGACTAAGCGGGAATGGAAGAAGGTATTGACACGAATTACTAAGGAAGGAACAGTCTTTCCGGGCAATGAAGATACCATAGTCAAACTAGCTCAAGAGAATTTGACTGAATTTTTGCAGATAGGGTTTAACCGAGATAAAGAGCTAGAAGTTATCATTGATAGGTTAAACCTGAGGGATTTTGACGAAGTATTAAGTCGTTTGAAAAATAAACCCGCCTATGGGTATGCATTTTCCCCTAATTGTTCTAAACAGTATTATTTACACTGTGATGATAACCCATTCTATAGCTCCCTATGTCATTTTGTACCAGTCGACCCTCAGTATAAGCAAAAATGGGAAGGGAATGAATAATGAATAACTACAGACTATATAGATATAGTGTCTTTCTTTTTTTAATTGGTAGCGGTTGTGATAATTCCAGTCAGTCTATAAAACATTCTCCGCAGGAGCAGGAAGAAATTCAACAATACATAAATAAAGTAAAGTCCGACCTGGTCTATATCAAAGGTGGTACTTTCTGGATGGGGGATTTCTGCAAGAAAATGAGAGATGGCGGTCCTTATTGTTCTCCAGAGAAAGACACCAAACCTCTTCATGAGGTTGAACTCAGCAGTTATTCTATTGGTAAATTTAAAGTTACGCATGAGGACTATGATTTTTATCTCAAAATGGCTGGCTTACCAAAACAATATTTTAAAGAAAAGTTCGAGGTAGATATGCTGGCGACTATGACACTCTTCGAGAATAGTCCAGCAGTAGTAACCTGGAGTGAGTCACATAATTATTGTTCTTGGCTTAAAAAAGAGACAGGACTACCATTCTCTCTTCCAACTGAAGCACAGTGGGAGTACGCAGCGCGCAGTCATGGGAAATATATATTAGTTGCTACAGATACTGGTGTTTGGCGTGAGGACAGTAAAACAAAACAAGGCGAAAATTATGCAACTGATGAAGACAGACAAATAGTTGAAGACAAATTTGGAATAAATGGTGTTTTGGTTCACTTTCCTGTGGATAAATATCCTGCTACGCCATTGGGTTTGTATGGTATGGCAGACAATGGTTATGAGTGGGTAAAAGACTGGTATGATCCTGATTATTACAAATATCCATCACAAAAAGATCCTCAAGGCCCCGAAAAACCTGTTGTTAAAGACAAAGATACCGGACAGTACTGGAAAGTTAGGCGCGGAGGAAATAACCCTGATCCCACAGGGGACGTCGGCCTGACATTTTTCCGTGGGTATAATATTCCAGATAATGATTTCCCGGATGGCACAACAGTCCGTTGCGTCGTTAACTCTCCTGAGCCAATAAAATGAAAGACACTTTATATCAATTCAATCTTATTATTCTGCTTTTCTTTATCAGTGGCTGTGATAATTCAGCGAACACAATAAACCATACCCCCCAGGAACAGGCTCAACTACAACAATATATTAAAAGAGTAAAAGCTGACATGGTGTATGTCAAAGGCGGCACCTTCTGGATGGGAGATTTCTGCAAAAAAATGAGAGGTGGCGGTCCTTATTGTTCTCCAGAGAAAGATACTAAACCTCTTCATGAAGTAGAACTCAGCAGTTATTCTATTGGTAAATTTAAAGTTACACATGAGGATTATGATTTCTTTTTAAAAATGGCAGGCTTACCCGTGCAGGGATTCGATAAAAAATGGAGGAATGACATATTAGCTGAAATGACTCACTTTAAAAATAGCCCCGCTATAGTACGTTGGACTGAAGCAAATAATTACTGTCGCTGGTTGAAAAATGAATCTGGATTACCTTTTTCGCTTCCGACAGAGGCACAATGGGAGTATGCTGCACGGAGTCGTGGGGGTAACATTTTAGTAGCTACAGATGATGGAGTTTGGAGAGAAAATGAGAAAAATGGACAAGGAGAAAACTACGCAACTGATGTAGATAGACGCAAAGTTGAAGAACAGTTTGGAATAAATGCGTTGTCAGTTTCTTTTCCAGTAGATAAATACCCACCCTCTTTACTTGGCTTGTATGGCATGGCTGACAATGGTTATGAGTGGGTAAAAGACTGGTATGATCCTGATTACTACAAATACTCTCCAATAAAAGATCCCCAAGGTCCAGAAAAGCCAGTCATAAAAGATGATGATACCGGGCAGTACTGGAAAGTGCGACGCGGAGGAGATCACCCTGATCCAACAGGGGACGTCGGCCTGACATTTTTCCGTGGTTATAATATTCCAGATAATGATTTCCCGGATGGCACAACAGTCCGTTGCGTGGTTAACTCTCCTGAGCCAATAAAATGAAAGGCAATATATCAATTTCATATTATTATATGACTTTTCCTTATCGGTGCTCTCTTGGGTAGTATTGAAATAATGAAGCCAATAATCGAGTGACTTACAGTGAAAAATCAACCGATATTGAAACTGAAATAAGCAACGAGAGAGTGGGTTTCAAAAAACAAGTTCAATGGGGCAATCGAAAAGAATTTAGCTTTGGAAAGTCATGGGGGATAAAAACGGATGGCACTATTGGAGAACAGTATTCTTATAAATTCAGCACCTCAGATATAAAGAATCCTGTTTTTGGTGTTATCAACAATTCTGGTTGGATCCTCAAAAAGAGCTTGGTGGATAAGTATGGCTCCCCTTGGCGCTGGCTCATATTCATAGCAATAGTTTTACTTGGGGCTGCGTGTTATCTGAATTAAAGGAATAATTATGCAGGGCGTAATTCGTATTAATGATAAAACAACGCATGGCGGCACAGTGCTTGAAGGGAGTTCCGGCGTGAAGTTTATGGGGCTGGAGGTTGCCTGTTTGATGGATAAAGTATTCTGTCCTGTGCATGGCGAAACATTTATTGCCGAGGGTGATGAAGGTTCAAAAATTAATGGCAAGCCTGTTGCACTGCATGGCCATCGCTGTGGTTGTGGTTGCACATTGATTTCTTCATTACCTAATGCAGGAAAACGATAATTATGCCAGTTGATCTCAAACAGATCCCGAAGGCAGAGCCCTTACCTGTTCCTCCCGACAGGTCTCGCTGGTTTCTCGTGATTGCCCTGATAGGAGTGGCAGGAGCCGTACTGGTGCTCACTCTTTGGCCAAAAGGATTGACCACACATTCCACTTGGTTCTGGTTCTGTATGCTGCTCGTTCCTTTTTCAGCAGGGCTGGCTGGCTATATTGTCAGGTTGCGGCACTATGAAAATGAACGCGATCGCGTCATGTGGTGGAACCATTTACATCAAACGCAGTATGACGAGCAGGTATCACTGGGTCGGCAAGCCCTTGGTGTACTTGGAATAAGTTACACTACGCCAGTCGCCAGCAACAAACTCGCTGCCGCAATTTTACAGGGAGCCAATGTGCTTCAGTCACATTACTCCCAAGCCCTGCAGTCTGTATTGATTTCGGCCTCACTCTCTCCGGCATTAAAAATATCTAATGAAGCAGAACATCAGTCACGGCTTGAAGCGGTTTTGGGCAATGTCATCCGGCAGTTACATAGCGAACTGGCACAATTCACCGGCAAGCTTGTTGTTCGCCTTCGCCATGATGGCGTGTTGAATGATGAGTATATTATCACGATCTGGCAGAGGACTTTTCCTGAGACATACGCTATTAGCGATTTCAGCATCAGCACTGAAAACGATGGATTAATGTGGCTTGACGAATGGCTCGACAGGCGCGATGACACGCTATTCCTTTCCGTTGAAATTAATTTATTTCTGCTGGCCCGTGACAGGCAGGCCGAATCAGTATCCGCCCTGTTACTGGCTTCTCCCGCATGGCTGAAGCGGCAACATATCAAGCCGCAAATGTGGATACACCGCCCGGTTGTGGTCAGGGATGCCGAAGATGCTGTTGCAGATGCGGCGAATTGGGGAGACGTAACCGTAGGATCACCTTGGTATTTCTGGCGTACGCAGGTGAAAAGCGATGCGCTGGCATCTGTTCTTCAGGTGATGGATAAGTCAGGATTTTTATCTGCTAAAAAAGGTGAGCAGGTTCTGGATGATGCTTTTGGCAGGCCAGCGGCCGCGGTCGCCAATATCACTCTGATTTGCGCTTGTGAACATGCCGTAAATTCGGGAATGCCGCAATGGCTAATGATTGGTGATCAAACCACTCAACTGGCTGTTGTCCATCCTGCATAATGCTACGCAAAGGATCGTGATGTGAAAAAGAAAAAACGCCTCAGTACCTGGTTGCTCATCCTAATTATTGCGGCTACAGGAGGGGCATTAATCTGGACTGAAAATCCCTTCGTTCATCTTCGTACCACTGAGAATAAACTAACGACTTCGTTGGCTGTTGCCGGTTTGTGTTTGTTCATTTTGCTCTGCGATGATTTATTTGTCCGGTTGTGGCAATGGTTTATTGCTTTGAGCTTTATTCAGCAACTTCGGGAATTATCGGGAAAAAACCTTCGGCAAGAAAAAGCATCGCGTGCTGACCAGGAAAAATACGACGAAACAGTCAAAATCATCCGCCTCGCCATGCGCAACCTCTACGGTCGACGCTGGGGCAGTAAAACACGCATCCTGCTGATAACCGGAACCACCGCTGAGGTGGAGCAACTGACCCCGGGCCTGACGGACAAGCTCTGGCAGGAAGACCGCGGCACGCTGTTGCTGTGGGGCGGCGACCTCAACACGCCCGCCGACAGCGCCTGGCTGACCGCGCTGCGCAAACTGCGCCGCCGTCCGGTGGATGGTCTGGTGTGGGTCACCTCGGCCTTTGACCAGCTCTCAGCGCCAGGGCTGGAACAGGCGTTGCCGGTACCGTCTGAAAGCGCCATGGATTCCCTGTCTCATGCCATCAGCAATCGTATGAAAAAGCTGGGCTGGACACTCCCGCTGTACGTCTGGTCCCTGCACCCGCGTGCCGGAAAGACGGAAGGGCGCATTGTGCAGGCCACAGGCTGCCTGCTGCCCGCCGGATGTCGTACTGAGGGACTGGCAGAGCAACTCGCTGCCCTCACGCCGCAACTGACCTCACAGGGGCTGCAACAGACCTGTGGTGAAGCGAAGCATAACTTTTTACTGACGCTTGCCGACCAGCTTATCCGCGAACCACAGAGCATGACCGCGCCGCTGTCGGTGATGCTCAATCCGTACCGACCGCTGCCGCTGGCCGGTGTGGTGTTCAGCCAGCCTTCTGCCTGTGCCGAGCGTACCGTGCCGCACCACTGGGGCATGGATAAGCGCTGGGATGTCCTGCCTGAGTCCGTTCGGTTGCTGCCTGCGGCTCTGCGTCCGCACAAACCGGGCGTTCCATGGCGCAAAGTGTTGGCGTCGGTTGTTGCGCTTATGATGGTGGGCCAGGCCGCATGGATGGGCATCGCGTATGTCGCCAACCGCAGTCAGATTAACGACGCGAATGCCCAGGCCGCACTTGCCGCCCGGCAGAACCAGCCTCTGGAACAGCGTCTGCACGCCCTGTCGGAACTTCAGAAAACCCTGGCACGTCTGCAGTACCGTTCAGAGCACGGCGTGCCCTGGTATGAACAGGCCGGGCTGAGTCAGAACACTGCGCTGCTGGCGGCACTCTGGCCACGTTACCAGGACAGCGCCTTACCGTTACTGCGTGATGCAGCCGCGGACCACCTGCAGACGCAGCTTAATGCCTTTAATGCGCTGCCGCCGGACAGTCCGCTGCGCGAGCAGATGGCAAAAAACGCCTATGACCAACTGAAGCTCTGGCTGATGCTGGCGCGCCCGGAACATATGAATGCCGCCTGGTTCAGCGCTGCGCTGCTGCGCGACTGGCCGAAGCGTGACGGCGTGAAGGACGGCGTCTGGCAGGGCATGGCCCCGTCACTGCTGTCGTTCTATGGCGCGCAGCTGGTCACGCATCCGCAGTGGAAGCTGGCTGATGATGAGAACATGGTCAGCCAGGCGCGTTCCCTGCTGGTTCGCCTGATGGGCGTTCGCAACAGCGAATCGACCCTCTACCAGAAGATGCTCTCCCGGGTGGCGCACCTTTATGTCGATATGCGTCTTGAGGACATGACCGGCGATACCGATGCGTCACGACTGTTCACTACCGCCGAAATCGTGCCGGGGATGTTCACCCGCCAGGCCTGGGAGCAGGCGGTGCAGCCCGCCATCGAAGACGTTGTGAAAGCGCGCCGGGATGAGCTGGACTGGGTGCTCACGGACAGCAGGCGTCCGGTTAGTAAGCAGGACGACATCTCCCCGGAAGCGCTACAAAATCGCCTGACGGAGCGCTACTTTGCCGACTTTGGCGGCGCATGGCTGGAATTCCTCAACAGCCTGCGCTGGAATCAGGCCGACACGCTGTCGGATTCCATTGACCAGTTGACTCTGATGGCCGACGTGCGCCAGTCACCCCTGGTGGCGCTGATGAATACCCTGAACGTGCAGGGGCGCACCGGGCAGACCGGGGAGGCGATTTCAGATTCACTGGTGAAATCGGCGAAAAATTTGCTGAGCAGTGATAATAAAGACGCCATCGACCAGAGCGCTGGCGCCCACGGTCCGCTGGATGCGACCTTTGGTCCGGTGCTGGCGCTGATGGACAAAAGCCGTACCGGAACCGATGCCCAGAGCCTGCAGTCGTACCTGACCCGGGTGACGCAGGTGCGTCTGCGCCTGCAGCAGGTGACCAATGCCGCCGACCCGCAGGCGATGACGCAGACCATTGCCCAGACTGTATTCCAGGGCAAAGCCGTGGACCTCACCGAAACCCGCGATTACGGCAGTCTGATTGCCGCCGGGCTCGGCCAGGAGTGGAGCGGTTTTGGCCGGGCCGTGTTTGTAACCCCGATGGAACAGGCCTGGCAGCAGGTGCTGACCCCGGCGGCGGAAAGCCTTAACAGCCAGTGGCAACAGGCGGTAGTCAGCGAGTGGAACAGTGCCTTTGGCGGGCGCTATCCGTTCAACGAGTCCAGCAGCGATGTCTCTCTGCCGCTGCTCGCAAAATACCTCAATGCCGATTCCGGGCGTATCGCCCAGTTCCTGCAGACCCGCCTCAAGGGCGTACTGCACAAGGAAGGCAACCACTGGGTGCCGGACAGCATCAACTCGCAGGGACTGGCCTTTAACCCAGCGTTCCTCAATGCCATCAATACCCTGAGCCATATCTCGGATGTCGCCTTCACCGAAGGCAATGCCGGGATGAACTTCGAACTGCGCCCGGGCACCGCCGATGGCGTGATGCAAACCGACATGATTATCGACAGCCAGAAACTGACCTACGTTAATCAACTGCCGACGTGGAAGCGCTTCACCTGGCCTGCGGATACCGAAGCGCCCGGTGCGAACCTGAGCTGGATAAGTACTCAGGCAGGAACCCGTCAATATGCGGATATCCCGGGAGCTTGGGGGTGGATACGCCTGTTGGATAGCGCCGCCGTCAGTGCTTACCCGGGCGTTGACAGCAGTTACAGCCTGAGCTGGAAGGCACCAGATGGTCGCACGCTCAATTACACCCTGCGTACCGAAGCGGGAGAAGGGCCGTTGGCACTGCTGAAGCTGCGTAATTTCCGCCTGCCTGAAACCATCTTCAGTAGCATGGCGCCCTCGGACCAGACTGCCAGCGCAGGCAATGATGATGGGGAGGATGACTGATGAGCACACTTAATACCCTGCTCAGTGCCTGCCAGGCCGAAGAGGAAACGCTGGCTGCCGCCACCCGCGAACAGCTGGCGCAGTGGGAAAGCTGGTTACAGCCGCTGTCCGGCCCGTCACCTGTGGGTGACGACCCGGGCTATGACGATGACTTCCAGCAGATACGCGAGGAAATTAATAAGCTCACCGGTGCAAACACAGAGCTGATTTGCCAGCTTGCAGAAAAGATACTAACCACCACGGCGAAAGATATCCGCGTGGCGACCTGGTACTGCTGGGCCAGGCTGCACCGCGAGGGTGAACAGGGGCTGGCGGAAGGACTTGAGCTGCTGGGGGGCCTCCTTGAGCGGTTTGGTCCACAACTGCACCCGCAGCGTGACCGCAGCCGCAGGGCGGCGCTGGAGTGGCTGGCCGGTTCGCGCATGACCGATTCGTTGACCTTGTACCCGGAAGTAGTCAGGGAGGAGGCAATGCGGACGGCGGGTGCGCTGCTGCTGATAGCGCAGATCACTGAAAACAATCCTGATGAAACCCGCCCGCAACTTAACGCGCTGTACGGCGCGCTGGAAAACCGTTTGCAGAAAGCGGGCGGCGTGGATGCGGTGGTGCCGCAGAACGCCAGTACCAGTGACACACCTGCGATGGCCAGCCACAGCGATGCCCCGGCCATCGGGCGTATCAGCTCCGGCCAGGATTTGCTGGCCCAAGCACGCACGCTCAGCGACTACTTGCGCGAGCAGCCCGACGGCTGGCTGGCGGCACATCACCTGATGAAAAGTGTGCGCCACGACACCCTGCAACAGTTGCCCGCCCTGACCGGTGAAGGCCGTACCCGCATTGAAGCGCCGAAACCCGATCAGCGCGCGTTGCTCAAGCGGCTCTATCTGCAACAAAGCTGGAGCGAAATGCTGGAGCAGGCCGACAGCCTGTTCTCGCGCGGGGCCAACCATCTGTGGCTCGATTTGCAGTGGTATATCCACCAGGCGCTGCTGAAACTGGGCAAGGATAAGTTAGCTGACATCATCGCCGCCGATCTGAAAGGCTTGCTCTCCCGTCTGGCCGGGCTGGAAAGCCTCGCATTCAGCGACGGAACGCCGTTTGCCGATGAAGTGACGACCAACTGGATCCAGCAGAGCGTGATGGATACGACGGGTGGGTGGGGCAATGTCACCTCTCCAACACAAAGCGCCGCCGGCAACGATGACATTCTCACACTGGAGCCGGAAGCCCTGGCGTTGGCCGACAGTGATGGCCCGGAAGCGGCGCTGAACTGGTTGCAGAGCCGCCCGGGCGTCACCACCTCACGTCAGAAGTGGCTGCTGCGCCTGATGATGGGGCGCATTGCCGAGCAGTACGGTAAAAATGAACTGGCTGTGCACCTGTTTGCCGAACTGGGTAGAGGGGCTGGTGAGGTCACCCTCGAAGACTGGGAGCCGGAATTGCTGTTTGAAGTGCGCGCCCGCCACCTGAAACTCCTCAGACTGAAAGCTGGTCGCAGTGAGGCTGATAAGGCACGCCTTACGCCGGAAATGGATCAGTTACTGGCCAGACTGATAACTGTTGACCCTGCCCGAGCCGCGGTTCTTTGCAGTTAAATCATACTTAATAAGTAAAAAAACGAGCGTCTGTAAGGAAAAATAATGGAAACAGCTCAGGAACAAGAAGGCTCATTGCGGAGGTTGACCGCAGGAGAAATTGAGTTGGCAAGATGGGTATTTATGTCAACCGTTCCATATCATCGAGTGTGGATTCATTGCGACAGTTATCTTCCCTTTAATTTGCAAGATGATCATACAGCAATGACACCTAATGGAGAGATCTATTTCCGCTTTCCATTATATCGTGATGATTTTTCTAAATCGCTTCCAGATATGCAACATCTTTTTATTCATGAAATGGTACATATCTGGCAGCGCGAAAAAGGAATGAATGTTATTCTTCGAGGCTTAGTCAGTTGGTATGTTAGTTACCGATATCGTCTTGATGGGCGACTTTTATCGGAATATCCGATGGAACAACAGGCGCAGATTATTGCTGACAACTTCACGCTCAAAAGAGAAGGATATAGAGGGTGGTGTAATTTAATAAGATCGCATGATGTAACACTTGACGGAGACATTAGTGAATCCGCGATCAGAAGACAGTATCGGCATGTTCTAAGAGAGTTTCCATGGCATTGAAATATAATAAATTACTCTATGGTTTGTTGATCTTCAGCATTTGTTTGTCAACGCTTACAGGTTGCCCAGGTTCAGGGGACAGGATTTCTCCGGAAGAAGAAGCGAAGATCAGTATGGTTGGAGGAAATATATGTTTTTGGGTTCCTAATACAGAGCACTATCGACTATCAGATCTTAGTATATCTCCAAGAGAAATTCCGCCTAATAAACGGAAATATATATTTGGAGCTGATTTTAAAATTATAGATGGAAAACTCTGTGTTCCTCCTGAGCGCTGGTCGCTACCGGAGAAGGGGCAATATATTGCGAGGTATTTTCTTACTCCTATATCTTTTAATGAGCCGTTTAGAAAAGTAACCACTGGATTTGAAATTTCAAATGGAGAAGTGAGGGCTATTAGTCTCACTAATGAAGAAGTGGTAAGATAATTTACCTTTCTAAGGTAAGAGCATTCAAATTTATATTCTGAGTGATTCTTTTTATGGAAGATTTAACCCTGCGCTATTACGACGCGGAAATGCGCTACCTGCGCGAAGCCGCGAAAGAATTTGCCCGGGCCCACCCGGAGCGGGCCGCGATGCTCGACCTGGACAAGGCCGGTACCCCCGACCCTTACGTTGAACGTCTGTTTGAAGGCTTTGCCTTCTCAATGGGACGGCTACGCGAAAAGATTGATGACGATCTGCCGGAACTGACTGAAGGACTGGTCAGCATGCTCTGGCCACACTATCTACGCACCATCCCGTCACTTTGCGTTGTGGCGCTGACACCGAACCTTCATGCCATGAAAATGGCGGAAGTTGTGCCCGCAGGCCTCGAGGTGTACTCCCGTCCGACAGGGCCGAAGAATACCGTCTGCCGTTACCGTACCACGCAGGACGTGATGCTCAATCCCCTGAGCGTGTCGGACATCACAATGACTACCGAACCTGACGGTCGATCGCTGTTGCGGATGCGCCTGGCCTGTAGCAGCCAGGCTGACTGGTCCAGTGCCGACCTCAGTCGGCTGACACTTTATCTCGGGGCGGAGGCACCAGTCAGCACACAACTACACCTGATGCTGACCAAACGCCAGGATGCATTGTATATGCGCCTGCCCGGGCAGACTGACCGTATTCGTCTTGACGGGTATTTCTATCCCGGCGGTTTTGCTGAGGAGGATAGCCTGTGGCCAAAAGGTGATACCGCCTTCAGCGGCTACCAGTTGCTGCTGGAGTACTTTACCTTCCGCGACAAGTTTATGTTCGTCCACCTCCACGGACTGGAGGGCATTACGCCACCTGCCGGGGCGGCGTATTTCGACATTGAAGTGGTGTTTAATCAGCAGTGGCCGTCAGACCTTCCGGTCACTGATGAGGCAGTTCGTCTTCACTGCGTGCCGGTGATTAACCTGTTTACTCTCGAAGCGGACCCGCTCACCATCACCGGGCTCGAAGTGAATATCTGCTGCGCCCGAAACGGCTGCAGGACGGGCACACCGAAATTTATTCGGTGGATTCGGTCACCGGATCAAACCGCACCAATGATGCACAGTACGTCCCGTTCAGCAGTTTTCGCCATAAAGGCGGGATGATGCGCCGCCATGCCCCGCCGCGTTATTACCACACCCGCGTGAAGCGCAGCGTGACCGGGCTGTATGATACCTGGCTGATACTCGGCGGCCACCAGTGGGAAGATGACCGGCTTGTTGAGCGCGAAGCCGTGTCGCTGCAAATCACCGGCACCAACGGCCAACTGCCACGCCGGGCATTGCAGAGCACGCTACTGGACCGCTGTGAACAGGTGGTCAGTACCCGGCTTTCGGTACGTAATCTTTGTAAACCCACGCTGCCTGTCTACCCGCCGGCGGAAGACCGTTTCCACTGGCGAGTGCTGAGTCATCTGGGGTCGGGGTTCCTTAATATGATGAGCACCGCAGAAGTGCTGCGCGGGACGCTTGCGCTGTATAACTGGCAGGAAGATGAACTGAACACCCGACGCCTGGAGGCGATACAGCATGTTGAGCATCATCGCCTGCAGCGTTTTGAACAGGGCTTCCTGCTACGGGGGCTGGATATTGAAGTGACCCTCGACAGCAACGGCTTTACCGGGGAAGGAGATATCCACCTGTTTGGTGAGATGCTCAACCGCTTCTTCGCGCTCTATGCCGACATGAACCAGTTTAATCAGCTCACCCTTATCGTTCAGCCAGAAGGAAAATGCATCCGGTGGAAAGAGAACCACAGTCCGCGCCTGCCAGGCTGATAGCGCAGTTGGGTAGCCGGCTGCCGTACATCAACTTTTACCGTTTCTGCCAATTGCTGGAGCAGAGCCAGCCGGATAAACCGGTCATGGGCAGCACCTGGCAGGTGCGGCATGAGCCGGTGCGCTTCCGTCCCCATTCGGGAATGGGTTTTCCGGCTTCTGAAATCAAAGGCGTTGAACCGCCGGAACACCCGCATCTACCGCCGACGGTGCGTATCACCTTTATGGGGCTGTACGGCGTGGAGTCACCGCTGCCGACGCACTATATCGATGACATCGCGCGGCGCAGGGAAGGGTACGAAGCGACCACAGATTTTCTCGATATCTTCAACCACCGGTTAATTACCCAGTACTACCGCATCTGGCGAAAATATTCCTACCCGGCGACCTTTGAGGCGGGCGGTAAGGATAACACCTCGCAGTATCTGCTGGGGCTGGCTGGGCTCGGCATTGACGGCTGCACCGACAGTATTGCCGCACCGGCTTCGCGTTTTCTGGCGCTGCTTCCGGTGATGCTACTGCCAGGGCGCACCGCGGAGGGTATGGCCTCGCTGGTGCGCCTGCTGGCGCCCAACACGCAGGCTAAAATCTGGCACCACGACAAACGCCGGGTACCGCTGAAGACACCGCTGACCATGAGCGTGCGCCAGCCCGTCACCCTGTCCAGCCGACCGGTGATGGGCAACTATGCCACCGACGTCAACAGCCAGGTGCTGATGAGAATAACCACCACCGACCCGGTGGAAGTACAGGGCTGGTTGCCCGGCGGGGAGCTTCATACGGACCTGATGGCGCTGCTGCATGTGTATCTTGGCTCGCGCCTCGATGTCCGCCTGCAACTGTGTGTCGACCGCCGCCTGCTACCGGATGCGACGTTGAGCACTCAGCCCAAACCGGGTGCGGTACAGCTGGGCCGCACCGCGGTGATGCGACCGCTGAATGCGGCAAACACCGCCACACATCCCAAAACCATAACCATCAATCTTGGCCGCTATCAGCGGATTCAGGAAAATTTTCACCGCAGGGAGACCGATGAAGATGGCGATTATCGCTGGTAAATTCACACAAGTTACGCTGACAGCTGCTGTCACAATGATGCTCGCAGGCTGTGGTCTGACGCAAAAAGTGACAGACGGCACCGTCGCTGTGACCAAATCGATATTTTATAAACAGGTGAAAACCGTGCATCTCGATATTCGCGCCCGCGAAGCGGTTAACAGCAATGCCGGTGGGGTGGCATTGTCAACAGTGGTACGTATTTACCAGCTTAAGGATCGCAAATCCTTTGACAGTACGGATTATCCGTCATTGTTTAAGGCTGACAGTCAGGCTATCAAGGCAGACCTGGTGGCGGAGAAAGACATCCGACTGCAGCCAGGCGGGGCGGTACAGGTCGATATGCCGATGGAGGAAAGCGCGCAGTATGTGGCGGTGGCCGGAATGTTTATATCTCCGGGCCAGGCGAATGATACCTGGCGGGTTGTGTTGAGCCGGGAAGACCTCGATCCGGATAAAGCCCGCGTCATTGAGGCCGGGAATAACCGGCTGACGTTGGTACCACTGAAGGATGACTGAGATGCCCCAACAACACGGTCCCTCCCTTTATGAAACCCTGTTCGGCAACTTCGCGGGCGGCCTCGATCTGCATCAGGTCAGTGAACCGAACCAGGTCGTTCTCTCGGTACTGGATAACATGCAGCGTATCCTCAATACCCGCGCCGGGAGCCTGAAACATCTGCCCGACTACGGCCTGCCCGATATGACCAGAATCCTGCAGGGGATGCCCGGCACCGCCCATCAGCTGATGACCACGCTCTCGGATGTGCTGCTCAGATACGAGCCGCGCCTGAAGCGCATCGACGTGGTGATGCTGGCGCAGACCATCCCCGGCGAACTGCGCTACGCCATTGATGCGGAGCTGAAGGGCATCGGGCTGGTGCGCTACGGCACCGAGTTTATGCCGGAAGGGCGGGTGCTGATCCGCCATCTCAAACAGCAGCAGTACCTGGACGCGCGGGCTGCCGTGTAATGTTGAATAAGGATATGACCCATGACGGACACACTGACGCATCAGCTCAGAACCGGCGGTGACCCGCGTACCCTGGCGGATTACGCCAGCCTGCGCGATGAGCTGGCGAAACTCACCCATCCGGCGCGCCCGGACGTGAACTGGAAACACGCGGAAAAATGCTGTCTGGCGCTGTTTGAGCAAAACGGTGTGGAGTTGCAGACCGCCGCCTGGTATACCCTGGCGCGTACCCATCTGACCGGGCTGTACGGCCTGAACGAAGGGCTGGCAGTGCTGGAAGCGCTCGTCTCCCGCCAGTGGGGCAATCTCTGGCCGCAGCCGGTACACGCCCGGATGGAAATCCTCACCAGCCTGAGCCAGCGCCTGCAACAGGTGTTGCGCACCCTGACGCTGCACTACGCCGACCTCAGCCAGCTTTATCAGGCGGAGCAGCATCTCACACGGCTTGGTGAGGTGCTGCAACGTCTGGAGCTTAAACATCTCAGCCAGCTTGATACGTTGCGTACGCAACTGCATAACGCGGCGGTACGGCTGGAGAACAGCGACGCTACGGCGGGCGGCGTGACGCTGCCTGCCGGGGCGATACCCGTGAACCGTGAGGAGCCCCGGCCTCATCCGGCATCCGGTAATACGCAGTGGGTGTACGTGGCGCAACCGGAGCCACAGCCCAATATCACCGTTATCAGTGAACCTCCGCCGCCTGCGAAGCCCTGGAAGCCGTTTGCCGCCGGGGTGATGACCATGCTGATTACCGGTAGCGCCGCGCTGTGGGGATGGCAGTCTGTCAACCGGCCCGACCCGCTGACGCAGCGGCTGGAAGCCTCCCTGACGCTGCCGGAGCCGCTCTCCGCTGCGCAGGTTCAGGGCATAACGCCGGGAACGCTGCCGGCAGGCGAGGGGATACGCCGCACGCAGCAGCAACTGGCGCGGCTGAACAGTCTGCCGCCGGACTGGACGCTGCGCTACGGCAGCCAGTTAGTGCAGCAGGCGCAGGCATTGTGGCCGGAACAGGCAAAGCCGCTCGTACAGCAGTGGCACAGTCAGCTTAACGCCGCCGCGCTGTCAGCCGGAACGCTCAGCGGCTGGCATCAGGGCATGACGCAGCTGCAACAACTGACCGACCGCCTGAACGCGCTGGATGAGCGGCGCGGCAGCTATCTCACCGGCAGCGAACTGAAAACCATGGTGTTCGCCATCACGCAGTCGTTTAACCGCGCGGTGCCGGTGGAAGAGCAACTGCGGCAGCTCGCCAGCCCCCCGGACGGACAACCCGTTAACAGCGCGCAAAAAAAGCAGGCAGAACTGGCGCTTAACGCGCTGCTCAGCCGGTATGCGTTAATCACCGGCGAGCCGGTTTTGCCAGAATAAGGATGGCCTGTACGAACCAGTGGTCGAACCCCGGTCCCCAGTACGGAGCAGATAAGAAAAAAGCTCATACTTTCGCATGAGCTTTTTTCAAAATATGGCGGTGAGGGGGGGATTCGAACCCCCGATACGTTGCCGTATACACACTTTCCAGGCGTGCTCCTTCAGCCACTCGGACACCTCACCATATTGTTTTTGCTGCCCCACTGCGTGGTGCAACGGGGCGCTACTATAGGGAGTCAGGCTAAAACGGTCAAGCGGAATTTATGCTTTCGCGCGCGTTCGGTTAAGGCTTGAACATATTCACCCGTTGCGAATAAAAAATGCCCGCCAACCGCCTGTGCCCAATAAAAAAGCGCGTACTCGACGCGCTTTCTGTCAGGCTGGATTACATCCGTTCGACGGTCTCGATCCCCAGAGTTTCAAGACCAATCTTCAGCGTTTTCGCCGTCAGCAGAGCCAGCTTCAGGCGGCTTTGGCGCACGCCTTCGGTTTCCGCCGTGAGGATCGGGCAGTGCTCGTAGAAACCAGAGAACAGACCCGCCACATCGTACAGATAGGCGCACATCACGTGCGGCGTACCCTCGCGGGCCACGGTGGTCAGCGTCTCTTCGAACTGTAACAGACGCGCCGCCAGCGCCGCTTCTCGCTCTTCAGTGATGTTCACCGGCGCGGTAAGCATGCTCTCTTCAATGCCCGCTTTACGGAAAATCGACAGCACGCGGGTGTAGGCATACTGCATGTAAGGCGCGGTATTGCCTTCGAACGCCAGCATATTGTCCCAGTCGAAAATGTAATCGGTGGTGCGGTTTTTCGACAGATCGGCATATTTTACCGCGCCAATCCCTACGGCGTTCGCCAGGGTTTCCAGTTCATCGGCAGGCATGTCTGGGTTCTTCTCCGCCACCAGACGACGCGCGCGCTCCAGCGCTTCATCCAGCAGATCGGACAACTTCACGGTGCCGCCGGCGCGGGTTTTGAACGGTTTGCCGTCTTTGCCCAGCATCATGCCGAACATATGGTGCTCCAGCGGTACCGAATCCGGTACGTAGCCCGCTTTGCGCACGATAGTCCACGCCTGCATCAGGTGCTGATGCTGACGAGAATCGATGTAATACAGCACGCGGTCGGCATGCAGCGTTTCATAACGGTACTTGGCGCAGGCGATATCGGTGGTGGTGTACAGGAAGCCGCCATCCTTTTTCTGGATGATCACGCCCATCGGCTCGCCTTCTTTATTCTTGTACTCGTCGAGGAATACCACCGTCGCGCCTTCGCTTTCCACTGCCAACCCTTTGGCTTTCAGATCGGCAACAATGCCCGCCAGCATCGGGTTGTACAGGCTCTCACCCATCACATCGTCGCGGGTTAAGGTCACGTTCAGGCGCTCATAGGTGATCTGGTTCTGGGTCATGGTGATATCGACCAGCTTGCGCCACATCTCACGGCAGTACTCGTCGCCGCCCTGCAGCTTCACCACGTAGTTACGGGCGCGTTCGGCGAAGGCTTCGTCTTCGTCGTAGTGTTTTTTGGCTTCACGGTAGAAACCTTCCAGATCCGCCAGCGCCATTTCCCCGGCGTTTTCGTTCTGCTGCTTCTCCAGATACGCAATCAGCATCCCAAACTGGGTACCCCAGTCGCCCACGTGGTTCGCGCGGATCACGTTATGGCCGAGGAATTCCAGGGTGCGTACCGCCGCGTCGCCAATGATGGTGGAGCGCAAATGGCCAACGTGCATCTCTTTCGCCACGTTCGGCGCGGAATAGTCCACCACGATAGTTTGCGCCGCCGCTTTCGGCACGCCGATACGCTCACTCAGCACCGCGCTGTCCACAAGTCCTGACAGATACGCCGGGTCGAGGAAAATATTGATAAAACCCGGTCCGGCGATTTCAACTTTACTGGCAATCCCGGCGAGATCGAGATGGGTCAGTACGAGCTCTGCTAACTGTCGCGGCGGCATGCCCAGTTTTTTAGCAACGGACATCACGCCATTAGCCTGATAGTCGCCGAACTGTGCTTTGGCCGACTGGCGAACCTGAGGTTCACAATCGGCAGGTGCGCCTGCGGCAATCAATGCCTGACTGACTTTATCGGAAAGAAGAGCCTGAATATTCACCGGAATACCTTACGTTAAACACGCAGCCCGCAGCGGAACCGCGTTATGTCTATGGAAAAATAAGGCGGAAGTATACTGCATTTGGATTGCAGCGTCAGCACTGGCGCGGTGTGGGTGAAAAGCCGGTTAAAACTTGGTGGAACAGCCGCTTCAGGGTAGATTAACGGCGATGTAGCGAAAACCGGGAACCGAGATGCAAGACTGGCAATCAATTGAAGAATTACAGGATATCGTGGCGGATTTGCCGCGTTTTACCGACGCATTAACCGGGCTGGCCGCGCGGCTGGGCCTCGACATCGCGCCGTTAGATGCCGACCATATCTCCCTGCGCTGCCACCAGAACGCCACCGCCGAACGCTGGCGCAAGGGTTTTGAGCAGTGCGCTGCGCTGCTGTCGGAAAATATCATCAACGGACGGCCCATCTGCCTGTTTAAACTCGCCCAGCCGGTAACAGTGGCGCACTGGGCATTCAGCGTGGTCGAACTGCCCTGGCCGGGGGAGAAGCGCTACCCGCATGAAGGTTGGGAGCATATCGAAATCGTGCTGCCGGGCGAGCCGGAAACGCTTAACGCTCGCGCCGTAGCGCTGCTGAGCGATGAAGGATTGCGCCAGAAGGGGATTGCGGTCAAAACCAGCTCCCCGAAAGGCGAACGCGAGCGGTTGCCTAACCCAACGCTCGCCGTGACCGATGGCTCAGTGACCATCAAATTCCATCCCTGGTCGATTGAGGCCATCGTAGCCAGCGAGCGGGAGTAGCTTACCGCGCGGCGACGGCGCGCTGAAGCCGCGCTATCGCTTCATCCAGTGTGGCGTCGCTACAGGCAAAGTTGATGCGTACAAATCGATCGTCGCCAAAATCTTTGCCCGGCGAAAACGCCAGCCCGTGGCGCAGAAAATAACGCCACGGATCCTCCTGGCCCATCCCGCTGGCATCGACCCACGCCAGATAGGTCGCCTCCGGCGGCGACACGCAAAGCCCCGGCAGGTCATTCACCGCTGCGCACAACTTGTCGCGCTGTTTACGCAGATGATCGATCAGCGCAAGCCGCCACGGCTCGCCGTCGCGCCAGGCGGCGGTCGCGGCGGTGATCGCCAGCACATCCACTGCCGGAACAATGCCCTGACGCGCCACCTCGAAACGCCGCCGCAACTGGGGGTTGGGAATAATCGCCAGCGATGCGCCCAGACCGGCAATATTCCAGGTCTTGGATGGCGAGATAAAGGTCACGGAGCGTTGGGCCGCGCGCTCGTCGAGGCTGGCAAAGGGAATATGCGCTACGCCTGGCTCCAGTACCAGCTCACCGTGGATCTCATCGGAACAGACAATCAGATCGTGACGTTCCGCGAATTCCAGTTGTTCCAGCAACTCTTCGCGACGGTATACCGTGCCGCCAGGGTTCTGCGGGTTGCACAGCATCAACAGTTTCTCGTCGCCCTTCAGGCTGGCCTGCGCAGCCGCCATATCCATGACCCAACGCCCGTCGGCAAGCCGTAGCGGGATCGCCTGCTGCTGGCGGCCAGCCAGCAGCGCGGCTTTATAAAACGGCGGATAAATAGGTGAGGGCGCCAGCGAGCGCTGATGCGATTCGGTGAACGCCCGCACCGCCAGGTTAAGCCCACTCACCACGCCGGGCAGCGGGATCAGCCATTCAGGTTTCACGTCCCATTGATAACGCGCCTTCAGATGGGCAATCACCACGCGCCAGAGTTCATCAGGCGCCGTTCCATAGCCGAAGATCCCGTGCGCCACTCGCTGCTGAAGCGCCTCAATCACGCAGGGCGCGGTGGGAAAATCCATATCCGCGACCCACATCGGCAACACGTTTTCAGCGTATTTATTCCATTTGACGCTATCGCTGTGACGGCGGTCCGATTGTTGGTTGAAATTGAATGCCATGATACGTTGCCCTGATTTATCGGTTCCTTCAGACTAGCATTCGGCAAGGATGACACAACGGTTTTCACAGTTCTTAGGGGATTCAATGGCTTTACTGGAAATTTGCTGTTATTCGCTGGAGTGCGCAGTAACGGCCCAATCCGCCGGAGCGGATCGTATCGAGTTATGCAGCGCGCCGGCGGAAGGCGGTCTCACGCCCTCGGCGGGCACCTTAAAGGCGGTTCGCGCCCAGGTTTCGATACCGGTGCATCCTATTGTACGTCCACGCGGTGGCGACTTTTGTTACAGCGCCAGCGAGTTCGCCATCATGCTCGAGGATATCGCGCTAATCCGCGATTTAGGTTATCCCGGACTGGTGACGGGCATCCTCACTGAGGATGGCGAAGTGGATATGCCGAGAATGCGCCAAATCATGGCGGCCGCCCGGGGCATGGCGGTGACCTTTCATCGGGCATTTGATATGTGCGCTAACCCGTTCATCGCGATGGATAATTTGCGAGCGTTAGGCGTAGCGCGGGTGCTGACGTCGGGCCAGCAGGCGAGCGCCGAAAAAGGTATTTCAAAAATTGCGGAACTAATCGCACACTCCGATGCTCCAATCATTATGGCTGGTGCTGGCGTTCGGCTTAGCAATCTGGACAAATTTATTGCGCAGGGCGTGAAAGAGCTTCACAGCTCGGCGGGCAAACAAGTCCCGTCCGCCATGCGTTACCGCAATCCGGGAGTCTCGATGTCTGCCGATGCAGACGCCGATGAATATTCCCGCTATTGCGTGGACGGTGAAGCCGTCGCCGCCATGAAAGCGGCACTGGCAACCGCCTCGTAATGTGAACCGTTTTTTTACCGCACATCATGTCGCCCAATATGATGTTTGCTCGTACCAGGCCCCGGCATTTTGCTGGGGCTTTTTTTATGCCGGTAAGCGCAACGGCACAAAAAGATGCCGCATCAGGCGTTCATTAAATTGAGTGTGAAATTAACGTGTTAATAAGAAAAATGCCGAGGGCGTTATTTTTGTCGAATTGATACTGGCGATCCTTATTGCGCTTCGCTTAAGCGGGATATATTTTATATCGGCATTGAATCTTCCATAAAATTTACCGAGTCGTAGGGCGAAAATCGGTGTTTTCGCTACGTAAATGTATTGCCAAAAGGTAACTAATTAATTCAAATAAAATCTAAATATTAATATCTCAAACCCAGCGCAAAAATCTTTTGTGAGAAGAATACGTTTAATCCCCTGTTAATTAAGCTTATCCTTCGAGATTTGGTTTATAATAAATATTTCAGTTGCGAAATATTTTGTGTGAGTTACTGCTCTGGCTGCATTTTTTGTTTCGCTTAAACCTGACGCATAAAACATGAAAATCAATCCACTTTTCATTTATTTTGTGGTCTGGATTGGCGTTATGTTAAAGCATGAGCCAGAATTAAACACCGGGCGGAAATATCGTCTAATAATTGTTTGCGCTCTGGCGATTATTTTTCTTCGTTAATTTATTTTCATTGAGCCTTATCTCAAGGTGCAGGATGGCTATGCCTTTTTATAGCCCATGTCGACCCGACACCCTGAGATAACCCTCCCACGATTCCTTACGCAAGCAGCTTTCGGCTGTTAAGAGAGGGAGATGGTGCTGTTCAGCAGTTTCTGGCAGGCGGGTTATGAGGGTGCCGATCATATCAACCGGCTGGGCGTGCCGCTTTCAATGAATGAGGCCACCGGTCACCTGGAGCGCGCGGCGGAGGATTACGGCAGGCTTAAGCGCTTTGATGTTGCCACGGTTCGCGAAAGCGTGGGCTGGCGGCTGGCGGATAGTCAGGGCCAGTACGATTTCTCATCGGTGGCGAAGCGCATGATCGCCGCCCGTGAGCACCACATCCAGGTGAGCTGGACCCTTTGCCATTACGGCTGGCCAACGGAGCTTTCTATCCTGGACGACGAGTTCGTGCCGCGCTTTGCCCAGTTTTGCGGCGCGCTGGCGCGTTTTCTTAAACCCTGGTATCGCGATGCGCCGGTGTATTCGCCCGTTAATGAGATTTCGTTTACCAGTTGGGCGCTGTCGGTGGGCTTTATCCCCTCGGCGGAGCCGCCGGGAGAGGAGACCGGCCACGCCTGTAAACGGCAACTGGTGCGCGCCGCCATCGCCGCCTGCGATGCTATCTGGCAGGCCGACAGCCGGGCGCGAATTTTACACTGCGATCCGATTATTCATCTGCTGGCGAACCCGCAGGATGAGGAGTCGCAACGGCTCGCCGTCGCAGAGACCCACGCCCAGTATCAGGCCTGGGACATGCTGTGTGGCAAAGAAGCGCCGGAACTGGGCGGCGCGCCGCGCTACCTCGATATCATTGGCGCGAATTATTACCACAACAATCAGTGGCAGGTTGATAACCGGCAACCTCTGCCCTGGCATTTAGGTGATACGCGGCGCAAGCCGCTTTTTGAAATGCTTGCAGAACTGCATCAGCGATACCGGCGACCGTTGCTGCTGGCGGAAACCAGCCATGTCGGCAGCGGGCGCGGAGCCTGGATAAATCACATCGCAACGGAAGTCGCGCAGGCGCAGCTGGCGGGAGCGGATATTCGCGGCATCTGCGTTTATCCGATCCTCGATCGACCCGACTGGGAAGATGCCGGGGTCTGGCATCGCAGCGGTTTGTGGGAACCGCAGCATGAGGGCGCCGATCCGCTATTGCGAAAAATAGATTTCCCCTACGCGCACGCACTACGTCGCGCGCAACGTTCTCTTGCACATTTTCAGGGCCAGCATCGCTTGCGACAGTCTGGTAAGGGGCAAACAGTGAATACAAAGACGCTTATTGTTTTTAGTCATTTACGTTGGGATTTTGTCTGGCAACGACCGCAGCATTTATTAACGCGCCTCGCGCAACATTATCCTGTGGTATTTATTGAAGAACCGGTTTTTGAAGAGGGCGCGGCGGGATTACACCGCGCCACGCCCGCGCCGAACGTCACCGTTATTCGTCCCCACAGCCCCGTGCATGCGCCGGGTTTCCACGATGAGCAAATCGCGCAGTTACAGCCGCTCATGACCACTCTTAGCAGTGAATTTCCCGAACCGATGATCTGGTTTTACACCCCTATGGCGCTGCCGCTGGCGGAACCCTTTCATCCGACGCTGATGATCTACGACTGCATGGATGAACTCTCGGCCTTTAAAAACGCGCCGCGCCAGCTGTTGCAGCGCGAATCGGCGCTGTTAACCCGCGCCGACCTGGTGTTTACCGGCGGGCCAAGCCTGTATGCGGCGAAGCAGCATCGCCATGACAACGTCTGGTGCTTCCCCAGCAGCGTCGACGCCGTGCATTTCGAGCAGGCGCTGGATCGGCAAAACGCTCATCCGCTACAGGATGAAATACCGCATCCCCGGCTCGGCTATTACGGGGTTATCGACGAGCGTATTGATTGCGGGCTGATTGCCGCGCTGGCGGATGCGAATCCAGCGTGGCAAATCGTGATGGTCGGGCCGGTGGTGAAAATCGACCCCGCCAGCCTGCCGCAGCGCGCCAATATCCACTATTTCGGCCAGCAGCCCTATCAGGCGCTGCCGCAGTTTTTAGCCGGCTGGGACGTCTGTTTAATGCCGTTCGCCCTCAATGCTTCGACCCGCTATATCAGCCCAACCAAAGTGCTGGAGTACATGGCGGCGTCGCTGCCTGTCGTCAGTACCGCCATTACCGACGTGAAAGTGCCGTATGGCGATATTGTTTTCGTGGCGGATGACCAGCAGGCGTTTATCCGCGGCTGCCAGCAGGCGCTGGCGCTCAGCGAACACCAACGCCAGGACCAGGCGCAGCGGATGAAATCGGTAATTAACGCCACCTCCTGGGATTCAACGGTGGATGCCATGCATAAACTGATGGCCGACGCTTTACGGGCATCTGAATCCCGCGCCGACACGCCGGTGGAAGCACGCCTCACAGCCGCCGCGCCGGTGGTCAGCCGTATTCCGGGCACCACTAAACAGGATGCGCACTTTGCCCGCTGCCTGATCCTCGGCGCGGGACCCACCGGCCTGAGCGCCGCGCTGCATATCGGTAATGAAGCGGTGTTGCTGGAGAAAAACGCCACTGTGGGCGGCTGGTGCCGCTCGGTGGAAGACAAGGGCTTCACCTTCGATTACGCGGGCCACATTATTTTTTCCGCCGATCCCTACGTGCTGGAAATGTATGAACTGCTGTTAAAAGACAATCTGCACTGGCAGGATCGTGAAGCCTGGGTGTATAGCCAGAACACCTATACCCGCTACCCGTTCCAGGGGGCGCTGTACGGATTGCCCGCCCCGGTGATCAAAGAGTGCATTCTTGGCGCGGTGGAGGCGCAATACCACGCCGCTAACCGCCTGCAACCGGCAAATGCGCCTGCGCTGAAGATGGAAGACTGCTGCGGCGACGGGGCCGTGCCGCAGGGCGATTGCACACTCACTGCGCGGGATAAACGCGCCGCCAACTTCGAACAGTTTATCTATCAGACCTGGGGTGCCGGTATTGCTAAGTATTTCGCCGTTCCCTACAACCAGAAATTATGGAAAGTGCCGTTATCAGAAATGGAGACCTCCTGGCTGGGCGGACGGGTGCCGCTGCCGGATATCGGGCAGATCATCGATGGCGCGCTGGCGCCCAGCACCAAACCCGTCGGCCCGAATGCCCGCTTTGGCTACCCACTGCGCGGCGGATTCCAGGCGCTGATGTCCGGGTTCCTGCCGCTGCTGAAGGGCAAGCTGGAAACCAACGCTAAGATCATCAAACTTTTGCCGCGCGAGCATATCGCGGTGCTGGCCGACGGTCGGCGTTACCGATATGAGCAGTTGATCAGCACCATGCCGCTGCCGGTACTGGTCAAGATGCTGGAAGGCGACGTGCCCGCAGAGGTGCTCAGCGCCGCCAGCGGGTTGCGCCATACCTCGGTGCGCTGCGTCAATCTGGGTATAGGCCGTAGCGATCTTACCGAGAAACACTGGGTTTATTACCCGGAAGAGACCATTTTCCACCGCATCTTCGTGCAGGGTAACGCCAGCCCGTACTGTAATCCGCCGGGTGGCTGCGGCCTGACCTGCGAAATTACCTATTCTCAGGATGTGCCGCTGCCGGTGGACGGCCAGGCACTGATCGACCGCTGCATTGAGGAGTGCATCAAAGTCGGCATGATCAATGCCGATGATGAAGTGCTCACCGCTAACCTGGTGGATATCCCTTATGCTTACGTGATTTATGATCACGCGCGGGCGGCAAACGTCGAGACAGTGCGCCAGTGGCTGTTGAAATATGACGTTATCCTGGCAGGGCGCTACAGTGAGTGGGAGTACTACAATTCCGATCACGCCTTCCTGGCCGGTAAAAAGGCGGCGGAGAAAGTGGCGTCGCGCCTGAAACGCGTCGGCGCAGGGATGTAACAGTCAGGCCGCCGGGTAACCGGCGGCCTGAGCATCAGGGCTTGCGGGCCACCAACACGGCGCGCAGCGGGGCAGGGTAGCCTTCAATGGTTTTGCTACGATCGTCCGGCGACAGGAACGCCTCCAGCGAATCGGTGGTCATCCAGTCGGTGCGGCGCTGCTCTTCCAGCGAGGTCACGCAGTGATCGACAATGCGCACATCGACGAACCCGCACTTTTCCAGCCAGTTTTTCAGCGCCAGCGCGGACGGGATAAAGTAGACGTTGCGCATCTGTGCGTAGCGATCGCCCGGCACCAGCACGGTATGTTCATCGCCTTCCACCACCAGGGTTTCCAGCACCAGTTCGCCCTCAGACACCAGCTGATCTTTTAACTGCCACAGGTGATCCAGCGGCGAACGGCGGTGATACAGCACGCCCATCGAGAACACGGTATCGAACGCCTTTAACGCCGGGAGCTGCTCGATGCCCAGCGGCAGCAGATGCGCGCGCGGGTCGTCGCCCAGCAGTTTGCGTACCGCTTCAAACTGACACAGGAACAACTGCATCGGATCGATACCCACCGCCAGATGCGCGCCCGCGCCAATCATCCGCCACAGGTGATAGCCGCTGCCGCAGCCCACGTCGAGGATGGTGCGGCCTTCCAGCGACGACAGGTGCGGCAGCACGCGCTCCCATTTCCAGTCGGAACGCCATTCGGTATCAATATCCACGCCATACAGCGAAAACGGCCCTTTGCGCCACGGCATAAGATTGCGCAGCAGGGTTTCGATACGCTGGCGCTGCCCGTCGCTAAGCGGCTGTTCAGACGTTGCGGTGACGCTGTGCAGCAGATCGAGATGATGCGGAGTCAGCGTCGGCAGATGCTCAACGCTGCTGTGCCAGAGCTTGAACTGGCCGTGCAGCGACTCGCGTTGCCACTGGGCGATCTGCGCCGGCAACGTTTCCAGCCACGGCGCCAGCGGGGTGCAGGCGATGCGCTGGTAAAATTTACCGAAATCAATCATGGCTGCCACCCGCCTTCAGGGCCACCAGCGAGCCGAAGTTAAAACACTGGAACCACAGTTCGCAGTGTTCAAAACCAGCCTGATGCAGGCGCGCTTTGTGGGTTTCCACCGAATCGGTAAGCATCACGTTTTCCAGCATGCTGCGCTTCTGGCTGATTTCCAGCTCGCTGTAGCCGTTGGCGCGTTTAAAGTCGTGGTGCATGTTGAACAACAAGTCGCCCACTTCGCTGTCTTCAAAACTGAATTTTTCCGACAGCACCAGCGCGCCGCCGGGGATCAGCCCCTGATAGATTTTATTCAGCAGCGTCTGGCGATCCGTGGGATTGAGGAACTGGAGAGTGAAGTTAAGCACCACCATTGAGGCGTTCTCGATGGCGATATTCTGGATATCGTCCTCGACCACCTGTACCGGCGTCTGGGCTTTAAAGGCGTCGATATGGCGGCGGCAGCGCTCTACCATGGCGGCGGAGTTGTCGACGGCGATAATCTGGCAGCCATCGTGGCTAATATTGCGGCGTACCGACAGCGTCGCCGCGCCCAGCGAACAGCCCAAATCGTAAACCTGAGTATTCGGCTTCACGAAGCGGCCTGCCAGCATACCGATCATCGAGATAATGTTTGAATAGCCAGGGACCGAACGCTGGATCATGTCGGGGAAGACTTCAGCCACGCGTTCATCAAAGGTCCAGTCGCCGAGTTTAGCTACCGGCGCAGAGAAAAGGGTGTCGCGGTCAGACATACAAAAATTCCGGGAATAACGAAAGGCGCGTATTTTGCGCTAATGAATCGAGAAAACCAACTCCCACGGCATATACCAGACGTTAGCCAGCACCATCAGCAACATCGAAACCCAGGTGGCGCTGGCCCCGGAGCGCCGCCAGCGAATCAGCCGGTGGTGGTAGCCGTAGTAGTGCAGCAGGCGTCCGATGATCATCAAAATGCCGCAGACGTGCACCATCCAGGTCTCCGCGCCGTTCATTTCCATAAACAGCAGCAGTAGCAGCGCCACGGGGATATTTTCCACCGCGTTGCCGTGAATACGGATCACGCTTTGCAGTTCACTAAAGCCGCCATCGCCGTAAGAAACGCGGTATTGCATGCGCATGCGCACCACGTCCAGAGAAAACTTCAGCAGTAACAAGGCTCCCAACACGGCATATAGCGCGCTGACCATACAAACTCCCTTTAGAACCAATAATGGCTTTACGTATCATAGCCTGGAGTAATGGGAACTCTCCACCGTCTAAAGGAGTGAGTTTTGATGGGGGATAGCGGGCTCGCGTCCTATACCGCTAAACGCGCCCTGCATTTTCGGCCACAGGGTGTGCACCAGCTCCGGCGCCTGAGCGATATCCGGCGTATGCAAAAACAGGTACGGCGTAGTGGTGTGCTGCCAGTCGGCGAGTTTGCCGAGCCACACCTCGAAAAACTCGGCGTTACGCGTCATATCATCACTGCCGATAAACCGTACCATCGGATTTCCTGCCGTCACCAGCGCATGCACCGGCACCTTAGGTTTTTTGCGTTGGGCGTCGATAATTTCCTGGGTGGTGGGGATCGCCGAATGTACCGGACGGCTGTCTAACATTACCCGGTTAACCCCCCGCTGATGCAGGCCGCGATTGAGCGCCTGCTCCGCGTCGCCCTTGGCGAAAAACGCCGGATGGCGCACCTCCACGCCGTAGGTGAATTCGCCGGGCAGCCCGTCGAGAAACGCCCACAGCACCGGCAAATCCTGCGGGCCAAACGCCGCCGGAAGCTGTAGCCAGTACTGGCCGATGCGCCCGGCGAGTGGCGCTAAGCGGGTGAAAAACTCCTGTTTGAGATCCTCGCACTGGCGCAGCGCGGCCTGGTGAGAAATGGTCGCCGGAAATTTAAAACAGAAGCGGAATTCGTCAGTAGTCTGGGCGTACCAGCGTTCGACAATCTCGGCTTTCGGCAGCGCGTACAGCGTGGTGTTGCCCTCCACGCAGTTGAAATGGCGGGCGTAATCCTCCAGGGTACTGATTCCGAGCCGCCCCCATTTGGGATGCGACCACTGCGGCAGGCCAATATAGATCATAGGGCGGCGATAATCTCCTCCACCGAACGCACGCGGGCGATGCGCGGGAAAATATGAGTGAAACTGTTCTGATGCTGCTCGGCGCTGGCCGCGCTACAGGCGTCTTCCGCCAGTATCAGAGAGAAGCCAAGCTCCCAGGCGTTGCGGGCAGTGGATTCCACGCCGATATTGGTGGAAATCCCGCACAGCACGATAGTGTCGATACCACGGCGGCGCAGCTGCAACTCGAGATCGGTGCCGTAAAAGGCGCCCCACTGGCGTTTGATCACTTCAATATCGCTGTCGCGCTTACCCAGCGCCACCGGATAGTGCCACCATTCCTGCGGCAGCGCCTGGGCAGGGGCGGCGGCATCCACCGGTTGTTTCAGCGCGTCGGCGAAGTTGGGCGACCAGCCCACGCGCACCATCACCACCGGCGCGCCGTTGGCACGAAAATGCTCCGCCAGCCGCGCGCTGCGGGCAACCACCTCGTCGGCGCTGTGCGGGCCACCGGCGAACGGCAGAATCCCTTCCTGCAAATCGATTATCACTAAGGCGGTGGCGGCGGGGTTTAACGTCAGCATAGTCATCTCTTCATTATGGGAAATTTTCGTTACCTTACCTGCACCTGACGGCGGATCGGGCGGCAAATTTTGTTAATTTTTGTGAGAATCGACCGTTCGGCGCATAGCAATCGCGCGACCAGACGGGTTCGGGCTTATCGTAGTGCGGAAATTCCAGTATAATAGCCGCCTTTTTTCATCCAGTGTAAAGCTGCGACAGTGGTGCCTGCGGGGCAGGTGACAAACGGCCTGCGGCAAAATTAAGGGATATCTCATGCGTACAGAATATTGCGGGCAGCTCAATAAGTCCCATGTGGGACAAGAAGTGACGCTGTGTGGTTGGGTTAACCGTCGTCGCGATCTCGGTAGCCTTATTTTTATCGACATGCGTGACCGTGAAGGCATCGTGCAGGTATTTTTCGATCCTGACCGCGCGGATGCGTTGAAGCTGGCCTCTGAACTGCGTAATGAGTTCTGTATTCAGGTTACCGGCACGGTGCGTGCCCGCGATGACAAGAACGTCAATCGCGAGATGGCGACTGGCGAAATCGAAGTGTTGGCCTCAGATTTGGTCATCATCAACCGCGCCGAGCCGCTGCCGCTGGACTCCAACCAGGTGAACACCGAAGAAGCGCGTCTTAAGTACCGCTACCTGGATCTGCGTCGCCCGGAAATGGCTCAGCGCCTGAAAACCCGTGCGAAAATCACCAGCTTCGTGCGCCGCTTTATGGATGACCACGGTTTCCTTGATATCGAAACCCCGATGCTCACCAAAGCCACGCCGGAAGGCGCGCGCGACTACCTGGTGCCGTCTCGCGTTCATAAAGGCAAATTCTACGCGCTGCCGCAATCGCCTCAGCTGTTTAAACAGCTGCTGATGATGTCCGGCTTTGACCGTTACTATCAGATTGTGAAGTGCTTCCGCGACGAAGACCTGCGCGCCGATCGCCAGCCGGAATTTACCCAGATCGATGTGGAAACCTCATTCATGACCGCGCCGCAGGTGCGTGAAGTGATGGAACAGCTGGTTCACGATCTGTGGCTGGACGTGAAAGGCGTGGACCTGGGTTCGTTCCCGGTGATGACTTTCGCCGAAGCCGAGCGCCGCTATGGTTCCGATAAGCCGGACCTGCGTAACCCGATGGAGCTGGTGGACGTGGCCGATCTGGTGAAAGACGTCGAATTCAGCGTCTTCGCTGGCCCGGCCAACGACGCTAAAGGCCGCGTGGCTGCCCTGCGCGTACCGGGCGGCGCCGAGCTGACCCGTAAGCAGATCGACGAATACGGCAAATTCGTGACCATCTATGGCGCGAAAGGCCTGGCGTACATTAAAGTTAACCAGCGTAGCGCCGGTCTTGACGGTATTAACAGCCCGATTGCCAAATTCCTTAACGCTGACATCATCAACGCTATCCTTGAGCGCACCGCAGCCCAGGATGGCGACATGATTTTCTTCGGCGCAGACAACAAAAAAGTCGTCTCCGACGCGCTGGGCGCGCTGCGCCTGAAGCTGGGCAAAGATCTGAAAATCACCGACGAAAACGCCTGGGCGCCGCTGTGGGTCATCGACTTCCCGATGTTTGAGGAAGACGGCGAAGGCGGCCTGACCGCGATGCACCACCCGTTTACTTCACCAAAAGACATGACCGCCGCCGAGCTGAAAGCCGCGCCGGAAAATGCCGTGGCGAACGCCTACGATATGGTGATCAACGGTTACGAAGTGGGCGGCGGCTCCGTGCGTATCTACAGTGGCGAAATGCAGCAGACCGTGTTCGGCATCCTGGGCATTAACGAACAGGAACAGCGCGAGAAATTCGGCTTCCTGCTCGATGCCCTGAAATTCGGCACCCCGCCGCACGCGGGGCTGGCATTTGGTCTGGATCGCCTGACCATGCTGCTCACCGGCACCGACAATATTCGCGATGTTATCGCCTTCCCGAAAACCACCGCGGCGGCGTGTCTGATGACCGAAGCGCCAAGCTTCGCCAACCAGGCCGCGCTGGAAGAGCTGGGTATCGCGGTCGTGAAGAAGGAAGAGAAAAACTGATATGGCCTTTAAGCGTCCCGTTTCTGTCCTGGTGGTAATTTATGCGAGAGATACGAAGCGGGTGCTGATGTTGCAGCGGCGCGATGACCCGGATTTTTGGCAGTCGGTGACCGGCAGCCTGGAAGAGGGGGAAACCGCGCCGCAGGCCGCCGCGCGTGAAGTAAAGGAAGAGGTCTCGATTGACGTTGCCGCTGAGCAACTGACCTTGATGGACTGTCAACGCACGGTGGAGTTTGAAATTTTTAGTCATTTACGTCATCGCTACGCGCCGGGAATTATGCGCAATACCGAATCCTGGTTTTGTCTGGAGCTGCCGAGCGAGCGGGAGATTGTGTTTACCGAACACTTAACCTACCGCTGGGTGGATGCTGCGCAAGCCGCCGCGCTCACCAAATCGTGGAGCAACCGGCAAGCGATTGAAGAATTTGTAATTAACGCAGCCTGAGAAGGCGCGCTCTTTGAGGAAATATTTATGGCAGGTCACAGTAAATGGGCCAACACCAAACACCGCAAAGCGGCACAGGATGCCAAACGCGGTAAGATTTTCACCAAAATTATTCGCGAGCTGGTTACCGCGGCGCGTTTAGGCGGCGGCGATGCGGGCTCCAACCCGCGTCTGCGCGCGGCGATTGATAAAGCGCTGTCGAACAACATGACCCGCGACACCCTGAACCGTGCCATCGCGCGCGGCGTGGGCGGTGATGAAGACGCGAACATGGAAACCATCATTTATGAAGGTTACGGCCCTGGCGGTACGGCGGTCATGGTGGAATGCCTGTCCGACAACCGTAACCGCACCGTGGCGGAAGTGCGCCACGCTTTCAGCAAATGCGGCGGCAATTTGGGCACTGACGGTTCTGTCGCCTATCTGTTCAGTAAGAAAGGGGTGATCTCTTTCGAAGCGGGCGATGAAGACGTGATCATGGAAGCGGCGCTGGAAGCCGGTGCTGAAGACGTCGTGACCTTCGATGACGGCGCGATTGACGTTTATACCGCGTGGGAAGAGATGGGCGCGGTGCGCGATGCGCTGGAAGCCGCCGGCCTGAAAGCCGACAACGCCGAAGTCTCCATGATCCCGTCTACCAAAGCCGATATGGACGCGGAAACCGCGCCGAAGCTGCTGCGTCTGATCGACATGCTGGAAGACTGCGATGATGTGCAGGAGGTTTACCATAACGGTGAGATCTCCGACGAAGTCGCCGCAACGTTGTGATTATTGCAGTAGTCAAACCGGAGGCGCGTGATGGCCATTATTCTCGGTATTGATCCGGGGTCGCGCGTTACCGGCTATGGCGTAATCCGCCAGGTCGGCAGGCAGCTTACCTATATGGGGAGCGGCTGTATCCGTACCAAAGTGGACGATTTACCCTCGCGGCTGAAATTAATCTACGCGGGGGTTTGCGAAATCATTACCCAGTTCCAGCCGGACTATTTCGCCATCGAGCAGGTCTTTATGGCGAAAAACGCCGATTCGGCGCTCAAGCTCGGCCAGGCGCGCGGCGTGGCGATTGTCGCGGCGGTCAATCATGATCTGCCGGTGTTTGAATACGCCGCCCGTCAGGTTAAGCAGACGGTGGTGGGCATCGGCAGCGCGGAAAAAAGCCAGGTGCAACATATGGTGCGCACCCTGCTGAAACTGCCCGCCAATCCGCAGGCGGATGCGGCGGATGCGCTGGCCATCGCCATCACCCATTGCCACATCAGCCAGAACGCGACCCAGATGAGCGAGTCGCGGCTTAATCTGGCAAGAGGGCGGTTAAGATAAATCAGGCTGGATATCTATCCAGCCTTTTTTATATGATAGCCTTATCTTCCTCACGCACATCTCACGCACACCTCGCGTGAACGTCAGGAAACATTTTTAGCCGCTAACCGCAGGAGCGTATTGTGATAGGCAGACTCAGAGGCATCGTTCTGGAAAAACAACCCCCGCTGGTACTTCTGGAAGCGGGCGGTGTCGGTTATGAAGTGCATATGCCGATGACCTGCTTTTATGAGCTCCCGGAAACGGGCCAGGAAGCGGTGGTGTTCACCCATTTTGTGGTGCGCGAAGACGCGCAGCTACTGTTCGGCTTTAATAATAAGCAGGAACGTACCCTGTTTCGCGAATTAATCAAAGTGAACGGCGTCGGCCCGAAACTGGCGCTGGCGATCCTGTCCGGTATGTCGGCCCAGCAGTTCGTCAACGCCGTTGAGCGTGAAGAGCCCGCCGCACTGGTGAAACTGCCGGGTATCGGCAAGAAAACCGCCGAGCGCCTGGTGGTGGAAATGAAAGACCGCTTTAAAGGCCTGCATGGCGACCTGTTTACCCCGGCTGCCGATCTGGTGCTTACGTCGCCTGCCAGCCCGGCCAAAGACGACGCTGAAGCAGAAGCCGTTGCCGCGCTGGTGGCGTTGGGTTATAAACCGCAGGAAGCGAGCCGTATGGTGAGCAAACTGGCGCGTCCTGATGCGGACAGCGAAACCCTTATTCGCGAAGCATTACGCGCGGCATTGTGAGGTAACGGATGATAGAAGCAGACCGCCTGGTTTCCGCTGCGAACATAACCCAGGAAGAGATCATAGACCGGGCCATCCGCCCGAAGCTGCTGGAAGAGTATATCGGCCAGCCGCAGGTGCGTTCGCAGATGGAAATCTTTATCCAGGCGGCCAGGCTGCGCGGCGATGCGCTGGACCATTTGCTGATTTTCGGCCCGCCGGGGTTAGGTAAAACCACGCTGGCCGGTATCGTCGCGAATGAGCTGGGCGTTAATCTGCGCACCACCTCCGGCCCGGTGCTGGAAAAAGCGGGCGATCTCGCCGCCATGCTCACCAACCTTGAACCGCACGACGTGCTGTTTATTGACGAGATCCACCGTCTGTCGCCCGTGGTGGAAGAGGTGCTGTATCCGGCGATGGAAGATTATCAGCTGGATATCATGATTGGCGAAGGCCCGGCGGCCCGCTCCATCAAAATCGATCTCCCGCCTTTTACCCTGATTGGCGCGACCACCCGCGCCGGATCCCTGACTTCACCGCTGCGCGACCGTTTCGGCATCGTCCAGCGGCTGGAGTTTTATCAGGTGGCGGATTTGCAGCATATCGTTAATCGTAGCGCCCAGCATATGGGGCTGGATATGAGCGACGAAGGGGCGCTGGAAGTGGCGCGACGCGCGCGCGGTACGCCGCGTATCGCCAACCGCCTGCTGCGCCGGGTGCGGGACTTCGCCGAAGTGCGCCATAACGGCGTGATTTCCCAGGACGTGGCGTCCCAGGCGCTGGATATGCTTAACGTTGACGCCGAAGGCTTTGACTATATGGACCGCAAGCTGCTGCTGGCGATTATTGATAAGTTCTTTGGTGGGCCGGTGGGGCTGGATAACCTGGCGGCAGCGATTGGCGAAGAGCGGGAAACCATCGAAGATGTGCTGGAACCCTTCCTGATCCAGCAGGGCTTTTTACAACGCACGCCGCGTGGCCGTATGGCGACGGTGCGCGCCTGGCAGCATTTCGGCATCACCCCGCCGGCGATGCCATAATATAATAAGGGCGGAAAGTTCCGCCCTTATTATTACGCCGCGCTTTTTTTCATCATGGTGAGAATAAACATCAGCGCCGCCGCCAGCACTACCGAGGGGCCGGCTGGCGTATCGTAAAACGCCGAGAAGGTCAGCCCGCCGGTCACGGCGATCATGCCAATAATCACGGCAATCCCCGCCATCTGCTCCGGCGTGCGGGCAAAGCGCCGCGCGGTCGCCGCCGGAATAATCAGCAGAGACGTGATAATCAGCGCGCCGACAAACTTCATCGCTACGCCAATCGTTAACGCCGTAACCAGCATCAGCAGCATTTTGACCCGCTGGAGCTTAACGCCGTCGACAAAGGCCAGGTCCGGGCTGATGGTCATCGCCAGCAGGCTGCGCCACTGCCACGCCAGCACCGCGATCACAATCGCCACGCCAATGGCGATAGAAATAATATCCGCCGGGGTTACCGACAGCAGATCGCCAAACAGGTAGGCCATTAAATCCACCCGGATATTGGCCATCAGGCTTACCACCACCAGGCCCAGCGACAGGGCGCTATGAGCCATGATCCCCAGCAGGGTATCAATCGCCAGGTGCGGGCGTTTTTCCAGAATCACTAACCCCACCGCCAGCAGCAGCGTCACGGCGATCACCGCGTAAAAGGGATTGACGTTCAGCAGCAGGCCAAAGGCAACGCCCAACAGCGAGGCGTGGGCGAGGGTATCGCCAAAATAGGACATGCGACGCCAGACCACAAACGATCCCAACGGCCCTGCGGCGCAGGCGAGCAGCATCCCGGCAAACCAGCCGGGCAGTAATAATTCAATCATGAGTGACCGTTTCCCCGGCGCAGGACAATCCGACCTTGCAGGTCGTGGCGATGGTTATGATGGTGACGATAGATGCCCAGCTGTTCCGCGCCACGCGGGCCGAACATTGAAATAAATTCCGGGTGCATCGACACCACTTCCGGCGTGCCGGAGCAGCAAATATGGTGATTCAGGCACAGCACGTCGTCGGTTTTGGCCATCACCAGATGCAAATCGTGGGACACCATCAGCACCGCGCAGTCCAGCTCGCAGCGCAGTTTGTCGATCAGATCGTACAGCGCCACCTGGCCATTGACGTCCACCCCCTGGGTTGGCTCATCCAGCACCAGCAACTGCGGCTGATTGAGCAGCGCGCGAGCCAGCAACACGCGCTGGTTTTCACCACCGGATAATTTTTGCATTGGCGCGTCAATCAGGTGCCCGGCCTGCACGCGTTTGAGCGCGGGCAGGATATCCTGTTTGCGTGCGCCGGGGCGCAGACGCATAAAGCGGCTCACCGTCAGCGGTAACGTCGCGTCGAGGTGCAGTTTTTGCGGCACGTAGCCGATGCGCAGATGACGGTCACGCTTGATCACCCCTTCGTCGGGTGCTACCAGCCCTAATACCACGCGTACCAGCGTGGATTTCCCGGCACCATTCGGGCCGAGCAGCGTCAGGATTCGCCCAGGCTTCAGGCCGAGCGACACGTCAGACAGCACGCGGCGCTGCCCAAACGAGACGGAGACATTTTCCAGTGAAACTAAATTGGTCATGAGAAATTAAGCGTTGCAGAAGTTATCGAATGTTATAATATCACATTCCCGAGCCGATTAACGACGGATAGTTAAATAATGTTACATAAAAAGACGTTTCTTTGCGCTGCACTTTCTGCAGCCGTATGGGGTGGATTTGTGGCAAATGCGCAGGCGGCGGTCGTCGCTTCGCTTAAACCCCTCGGATTTATCGCCTCAGCCATCGCCGATGGCGTGACTGATACAGAAGTATTACTTCCCGATGGTGCCTCCGAGCATGATTATGCGCTGCGCCCCTCTGATGTAAAACGCTTACAAAACGCGGACTTAGTTGTCTGGATTGGCCCGGACATGGAAGCCTTTATGCAGAAGCAGGTCAGCCAGTTTCCTGAGCAAAAAAAGGTGACGATGGGCGAATTGCCTGACGTGAAACCGCTGCTCATGAAAGGTGAAGATCATGACCATGAGGACGAGCACGGTCACGATCACGGCGCTGAAAACAGTGACCACGATCACCATCACGGTGAATATAACATGCATATTTGGCTTTCGCCTGAGATCGCGCGGGCTTCAGCGGTTGCAATCCATGGAAAATTAGTGGAACTTATGCCGCAAAGTAAGGCCAAACTAGACGCCAATCTGCAGCACTTTGAGGCACAATTAGCCCAAACCGATAAGCAGGTTCGCGATGAGCTGGCACCGTTGAAAGGGAAGGGGTATTTCGTTTTTCATGACGCCTACGGCTACTATGAAAAACACTACGGTCTTACGCCCCTGGGTCACTTTACCGTTAACCCTGAAATCCAGCCTGGTGCGCAGCGTTTACATGAAATCAGAACACAGTTGGTTGAGCAAAAAGCAACCTGCGTTTTTGCTGAGCCACAATTCAGGCCAGCGGTAATCGAAGCCGTTGCCAGGGGGACGTCTGTTCGTATGGGAACACTCGATCCGCTGGGAACTGAGGTGAAATTGGGCAAGGATAGCTATAGCGACTTCCTGACCCAGTTGGCAAACCAGTATGCGAGCTGCCTGAAAGGAGATTAACGAGGAAGTGAATACGTGCAACAGATAGCCCGCTCTGTCGCCCTGGCATTTAACAACTTGCCACGCCCCCATCGCGTGATGTTGGGGTCACTAACTTTTCTTACACTTGCGGTCGCCGTCTGGCGACCGTACATCTATCACCCCGAAGCGGCGCCGATTGTTAAAACCATTGAGCTTGAGAAGAGCGAAGTGCGCTCCCTGCTGCCGGAAGCGAGTGAGCCTATCGATCAGGCTCCGCCGGAAGAAGATGAATCCATCCCGCAGGACGAACTGGACGATAAAACCGCCGGCGAAACCGGGGTTCACGAATATGTGGTTTCAACCGGCGATACGCTGAGCAGCGTGCTGAACCAGTACGGCATCGAAATGGGGGATATCAGCACCCTGGCGAACGTCGATAAAGATCTGCGTAATTTGAAAATCGGTCAGCAAATCTCCTGGACGTTAACCCCGGACGGCGAACTGCAACGCCTGACCTGGGAGATGTCGCGCCGTGAAACCCGCACTTACGACCGCGTCGACGGCGGCTTCAAAATGAGCAGCGAAATCGCCGAAGGTGACTGGGTTAACAATGTGCTGAAAGGCACCGTGAACGGCAGTTTTGTCGCCAGCGCCAAAGACGCCGGTTTAACCAGCAGCGAAATCAGCGCGGTTATCAAAGCCATGCAATGGCAGATGGACTTGCGCAAGCTGAAAAAAGGTGATGAGTTCGCGGTGCTGATGTCGCGCGAAATGCTCGACGGCAAGCGCGAGCAGAGCCAACTGCTGGGTGTACGTTTACGCTCCGGCGACAAAGATTACTACGCGGTGCGCGCCGAAGACGGGAAATTCTACGACCGCAACGGTTCCGGGCTGGCGAAAGGCTTTATGCGTTTCCCGACGGTGAAACAGTTCCGCGTCTCATCCAACTTTAACCCGCGCCGCCTTAACCCGGTGACGGGCCGCGTTGCGCCGCACCGAGGCGTGGACTTCGCCATGCCGCAGGGTACACCGGTGCTGGCCGTCGGTGACGGCGAAGTGGTGGTCGCCAAACGCAGCGGCGCGGCGGGGTATTACGTCGCCGTGCGTCACGGTCGCACTTACACCACGCGCTATATGCACCTGAAAAAGCTGCTGGTGAAACCGGGCCAGAAAGTGAAACGCGGCGATCGCATCGCGCTGTCGGGTAACACTGGCCGTTCAACCGGGCCGCACCTGCATTTTGAAATGTGGATCAACCAGCAGGCGGTGAACCCGCTGACGGCAAAACTGCCGCGCTCTGAGGGCCTGACCGGTAAAGACCGTTCGGATTACCTGGCGCAGGTCAAAGATGTGGTGCCGCAGCTGCGTTTTGATTAATCCTGCCGTTTAAGACAAAGCCGACATCCTTCCGGGTGTCGGCTTTTCTTTTGTCTCCCACGCCATCAGACGCTAAAATAACGGATTATTTTGCCCATTCTGTTGGGCGTCAGACGGAAAAGGGCATGGAAAAAAAATCCCCTAACGAATTTATTCCCGAGTTTAAAAACGAATTTCTGCATCCGCGCTACTGGGGCGCATGGCTGGGCATCGCCGCAATGGTTGCCACCGCATTAACGCCGCCGTCGTTTCGCGATCCGCTACTGGCGAAACTGGGCCGCTTTGGCGGTCGTTTAGGCAAAAGCGCGCGTCGCCGCGCCCAAATCAATTTGCTGTACTGCTTCCCGGAGTATTCAGAAAAAAAGCGTGAGGCCATTATTGACCGCATGTTTGCCACCGCGCCGCAGGCGATGGTGATGATGACGGAACTGGCGCTGCGCGGACCGGATAAGATCGAAAAACGCGTCGAATGGCATGGCCGGGAAATTATCGACGAGATGCAGCGCAATAATGAAAAAGTGATTTTCCTGGTGCCGCACGCCTGGGGCGTGGATCTTCCGGCTATGCTGCTGGCCTCGCGCGGGCAGAAAGTTGCCGCCATGTTCCATAATCAGGGCCATCAGGTTTTTGACTATATGTGGAATAAAACGCGCCGCCATTTTGGTGGCCGTCTCCATGCACGCAACGACGGGATTAAACCTTTTGTCAGCTCCGTTCGCCAGGGTTACTGGGGGTATTACCTCCCCGATCAGGATCACGGCCCGGAACACAGTGAGTTTGTGGACTTTTTCGCCACCTATAAAGCCACGTTGCCGGCGCTGGGCCGTCTGATGAAGCTCTGTCGGGCGCGCGTCGTTCCGCTGTTTCCGGTCTATAACGATAAAACCCATAAGCTGGAAATCTATGTTCGCCCGCCGATGGACGATCTGGTGGATGCCGACGATCACACCCTTGCCCGGCGTATGAACGAGGAAGTGGAAATTTTTGTTCGCCCGCATCCCGAACAGTACACCTGGATCCTGAAGCTGTTGAAAACGCGCAAAGAAGGGGAAATTGAACCTTACAAGCGCAAGGATCTGTGGCCGAAAAAGAAATAACGCGTAATCCGATGCCGGGAGCACAAAGCGACCGGCACCGTCATCAAAACATTACTGTGCTGTCTGCTGCTTCAACTGCGCCGCAAAACGCTGTTGCGACTGCGCGACATAACGCTGTAGTCCATCGCGATCGATAAACGCATCTTTATCGCCCGCCGCCAGCCGGGCCATTTTCCCCGCCAGATCAAAACGCTCACCTTTGTTAGCGAGAAAAATATCGACCTGCTGCGCCGCCAGCGTGCGGAAGCTGCGCTCAATATCCGCGCGAAGCGTCGGATAATTTTTATTATCGACCAGGTAGTAGCCGGGCGTGGCAAGGCTATCGGCATAAATCATCGTTTTCCCGTCCGCCAGGGTAAATAACCAGGAGGTGCTGCCTGGCAGGTGGCCCGGCGTCAGTAACGCCTTAACGGTAACATCGCCTACGCGCAGCGTATCGCCGTTATCAACAATAATATCGGTTTTCACCGGGGGAAACGGCAGGGCATCCCCCAGCGCAAAATCATCTTTACCCCCGCGCGCCATCTGTTCGGCATTGGGCTGGCTGGCGACCAGCTTCGCGCCGCTCCATGTTTTCAGTTTTGCAATGCCTCCGGCCTGGTCGAGACGGGCATGGCTATTGAGGATCAGACGTATATCCCCGAGATCAAAGCCCAGGGCGCGGATGTTTTGGCGGATCTGCGCGGCGCTCGAATCCAGCGCGCCGTCGATCAGGATGTGCCCCTGCGGCGTGGTGATCAGCACCGAGGACAAGTTTTCAGTGCCCACATACCAGACACTCTCAGCAATCCGCAACGGTTTCACCGGTTTCGCCCAGTCAACAAACAGCGAGTAGGGAGGCGCTTCCGCTAGCGGTTGGTTTGGATCCAGCGCGGCATGGCTGGTAAAGGTAGAAAACGACATCAGGCAGGCCATTATCAGTGCGGAACGTTTCATAACTTCTCCTTTTAATAAGGAGCCGAAGTATAATGAGCCTAAATTTAATGCTGTGCAATTGAGTTTCTGATCAGTGAATATCCTGCAATTAGATTTAAATCTCCTCAAAGTGTTGTACGTGATGTTAAGCACCGGCTCCACCAGCCTGACGGCACTGAAGTTGGGGCTTAGCGCCTCTGCCGTGAGCCATGCGCTAAACCGGTTGCGGGAATCGCTGGACGATCCGCTATTTCGCCGTGAAGGCAACCAGCAGGTTCCTACGCTGTTCGCCCTGAGCCTTAAAGAGAAACTGGTTCCGCTGTTCGTCTCGCTGAATGAGGAGTTATTCAGTGAGGAACCTCATGCCCAGCGCCGGTTTCGCGTGGCGCTGCCGCCCGCGCTTAATGTGCTGCTGACGCCGGAACTGGCGCGCCGCGGCCAGAACGCCGATGCGGTGATCGAGTGCGTGCCGTTTGAACGCCGGGCCTGGCGCGATGAGTTGGTGGAAGGGAAAGTCGATTTAGTGATTGCGGTTGGGGATCATCAACAGCAACTCAGCGCCTTGCACTATGAACGCGTCGGCAGCACGCGGCTGATTGTGGCCTGGGGCCCGCCCTTACAGCAGCAAATGCAGGGGCGAGAGAGCATCGACTTATTAACGCTTCAGGCGTTCAATCACTTTTACTGCCACCCCTGGCCGCAGGCGATTAACGAACTGGACCGTCAGCAGGCGCGTGAGGGCGTGGCGCGGCATCTGGCTTTTATCTGCCAGGATTACAGCCAGCTTGCCCCGGCACTGCGCAGCGCGCCACTCCTCGCGGTGATCCCGACGCCGTGGTTCACGACGCTGGTGGATAAAGAGCAAATTTCTACCCTGCCGCTGCTGGGGTTTCAGGCGCAGGGCAACCTGTTTTTGCAGTACCGAAAATCGACCGTAGCCTGGAAGCGGACAATAATAAGCGGCCTGAAGCAGGTGTTATCCCGCTATTATCAGCGCTAATGATATTATGGCCGGTTAGTTATTAACCGGCATGGTGTTTACCCCGCCATTTCGCTATTTTGTTGGTCGATGCGCTTATTCGCCTCGCCGCTTTCATTGAGCGCTTTGCTGGCCGCTTTTTCAGCATGAGCGGCGCTGTAGGCGGCTAAATGCCCAATTACAATGGCGTAAATACTCATTAAGGAAACCCACAGAATACTGTCTTTCCACCATATTAATGTGGGTACTGTCAGCGCTGCCCATACCAGCGCCAGTGTAAGATGAAATTTAGCCATTCTGCTGGCGGTCATTTTTACTCGCATATTCTTTTCCTGCTACAACACTTGCCCATATTTTTTATTAGATAAAAATCAATGGATTAATAAAAATACTTCAATGTAAACGTTCCTTAGTGGTTATTATATCGACAACACAATCACCACATCTAAGCATAGGCGATGAATTTAAAAAGATTGGTATTATTTTTGTTACACAATGTACAGTTACAGGATTATGTATTAACGCAACCCCAGAAGAAGACAAATAAAATAGATTCACAAATTAAAGGTGATAAATTTTGCTGGATTGGGAGTTGAGGAAAATCTGATTTTAAACAGAAGAAGTATTTGTTTGTCACGCCTGCACCACAAACACCATTAAAAAGGGCCTCCTTTTCAGGAAGCCCTTTTATTTAACCACCGGCAGGATTATTCAACCGTCAGGATACGAGTGGTATTGGTGCTGCCGATGGTGCCCATCACGTCGCCCTGGGTCACGATCACCAGGTCGCCAGAGACCAGGTAACCTTTATCGCGCAGCAGGGTTACCGCGTCGTGCGCTGCCGCCACGCCTTCGTTGGCGCTGTCGAAGTACACCGGGGTCACGCCGCGGTACAGCGCCGTCAGGTTCAGGGTGTGCTCATGACGGGACATAGCGAAAATCGGCAGCCCGGAGCTGATGCGCGAGGTCATCAGCGCGGTACGGCCAGACTCGGTCATGGTCAGGATCGCGGTGACGCCTTTCAGGTGGTTAGCCGCATACATGGCGGACATGGCGATGGCTTCTTCGACATTATCGAACTGCACATCAAGACGGTGTTTGGAGACGTTGATGCTCGGGATCTTTTCCGCGCCGAGGCACACGCGCGCCATGGCCGCGACGGTTTCTGCCGGGTACTGGCCCGCGGCGGTTTCCGCCGACAGCATCACCGCATCGGTGCCATCCAGAACGGCGTTGGCCACGTCCATCACTTCCGCACGGGTCGGCATCGGGTTAGTGATCATTGACTCCATCATCTGCGTCGCCGTGATCACCGCGCGATTCAGCTTACGGGCGCGGCGGATCAGGGTTTTCTGGATACCCACCAGCTCCGGGTCGCCGATTTCAACGCCGAGGTCGCCACGGGCAACCATCACCACGTCAGAGGCGTTAATGATGTCGTCCATTGCGTCCAGATCGCATACCGCTTCGGCGCGTTCCACCTTGGCGACGATTTTGGCGTTGCAGCCAGCATCACGCGCCAGGCGGCGCGCATAGTTGAGATCTTCGCCGCAGCGCGGGAAGGAAACCGCCAGATAATCCACGCCGATTTGCGCGGCGGTAAGGATATCGGCTTTGTCTTTTTCGGTCAGCGCTTCTGCCGACAGGCCGCCGCCGAGTTTGTTGATGCCTTTGTTGTTGGACAGCGGGCCGCCAACGGTGACTTCGGTAAAGACTTTCATGCCCTGGACTTCCAGGACTTTTAGCTGCACGCGGCCATCATCAAGCAGCAGGATGTCGCCTGGCACCACGTCAGCGGGCAGGCCTTTATAGTCGATACCGACTTTTTCTTTATCGCCTTCACCTTTACCCAGGTTGGCGTCGAGCAGGAATTTGTCGCCGATATTGAGGAATACTTTGCCTTCTTTGAAGGTCGATACCCGGATTTTCGGGCCCTGGAGGTCACCCAGGATGGCGACGTGACGACCCAGTTTGGCCGCGATCTCGCGGACTTTGTCTGCACGTAATTTGTGGTCTTCAGGAGTGCCGTGGGAGAAATTCATTCGAACGACGTTAGCGCCTGCGGTAATAATCTTTTCCAGATTATTATCACGATCCGTTGCCGGGCCTAACGTGGTAACGATTTTGGTTCTGCGAAGCCGTCTGGACATGTAATACTCCGTTGACTGAAACAACTTTGGTGTTGCGTGAACATAAACTCGGCAGGTGGGCACGCCAGCTGGCGCAGCCAAAACCTTAACCGAATGGTTTTATAAGTACAGCTTTGTTATCGAAATACCGCTATTTATTGTCAGGAACGTAAAGCTCTTTATCAAACCGCGATTCCTTCAACGCTTCCTTGACTCGCTTCAAGTTATCCCTGAATTTCGCCCCGCGCCGCAACGTGAAACCGGTTGCAAGCACATCAATCAGCGTAAGCTGGGCCAAACGGGAGACCATCGGCATGTAAATATCGGTATCTTCTGGAACATCCAGCAATAATGCAAGTGTCGCTTCCCGCGCCAGCGGCGTGCCGGCGGAGGTAATCGCTAACACCATGGCATCGTTTTCACGGGCCAACTGCGCCAGTTCCACCAGATTTTTGGTGCGGCCGGTGTGAGAAATCAGCACCACCACATCGTCGGCGCTACAATTCATACAGCTCATGCGTTGTACCACGATGTCATCGGAATAGATCACTGGCACGTTGAAGCGAAAAAATTTATTCATGGCGTCGTGAGCCACCGCCGCCGACGAACCGAGCCCGAAAAAGGCGATGCGTTTTGCCTGGGTGAGCAGATCCACGGCGCGATTGACCGCGTTCATATCCAGCGATTGCCGCACGTGGTCAAGGCTCGCCATCGCCGACTCGAAAATTTTACCGGTGTAGGCCTCGACGCTGTCGTCTTCATCGACATTGCGGTTTACGTACGGGGTGCCGTTCGCCAGACTTTGCGCCAGATGGAGTTTAAAATCAGGAAAACCTTTGGTATCAAGGCTACGGCAGAACCGGTTAACCGTCGGCTCGCTGACGCCAGCGGTGTTGGCGAGGCGAGCGATACTGAGGTGAATGGCCCGCGAGGGAGAGGTGAGGATCACTTCAGCGACTTTGCGCTCAGATTTGCTTAATTGTTCCAGTTGTGACTGGATTTTTTCCAGCATATTCATGATTTATCATTAACTCATGGAAAAAAGCGATTTCTAAAAGTGATGAAACCGGAAAGCGAATTAGCAAGAATATACTCCTGAGCTCACACGGGAAGGGACAAATGACCAAAAATGTCGTTGTTTTTTTTCATACCTTGATCCGTGTCTGATTTTGTTAAGCGGTTTCATTGTGTAAAAACCGGCCAGGATGCGGGCACCATACGGAAAAAATGGCGCTGCAAATCCCGGTATAGTGACGCCACCACAGCAAAGGTTTCAGAAACCGGTTAAAAGCAGTAGAGTGCGGTGTAAGAAAATTACAGATAACCTGGCTCAGAACCAGGATCATTCAAACGAGGAGAATGACATGGCGGTAACGCAAACAGCCCAGGCATGTGACCTGGTCATTTTCGGCGCAAAAGGCGATCTGGCGCGTCGGAAACTGCTGCCTTCCCTGTACCAGCTGGAAAAAGCAGGCCAAATCCATCCTGATACCCGCATTCTTGGGGTTGGCCGCGCGGAGTGGGATAAAGAAACCTACACCCGTATCGTTCGTGAAGCGTTAGAAACCTTCATGAAAGAGAAGATTAACGAAGGGCTGTGGGACAAACTCAGCAGCCGCCTCGATTTCTGTAATCTCGATGTCAACGATACTGCCGCGTTTACGCGTCTTGGCAAACTGCTTGACCAGAAAAACCGCGTCACCATCAACTACTTCGCCATGCCGCCGAGCACCTTTGGCGCCATCTGCAAAGGGCTGGGCGAGGCGAAACTCAACGCCAAACCGGCACGTGTCGTGATGGAAAAACCGCTCGGCACCTCGCTGGAAACCTCCCGGGAAATTAACGACCAGGTGGGCGAGTACTTTGAGGAGTGTCAGGTTTACCGTATCGACCACTATCTGGGCAAAGAGACGGTTCTCAACCTGCTGGCGCTGCGCTTCGCTAACTCCCTGTTCGCCAATAACTGGGATAACCGCACCATCGACCACGTGGAAATCACCGTAGCGGAAGAGGTCGGCATTGAAGGTCGCTGGGGTTACTTCGACCAGGCAGGCCAGATGCGCGATATGATCCAGAACCATCTGCTGCAAATCCTGTGCATGATTGCCATGTCGCCGCCGTCTGACCTCACCGCTGACCATATCCGCGATGAAAAAGTCAAAGTGCTGCAATCCCTGCGCCGCATCGACCGTAGCAACGTGCGGGAAAAAACCGTGCGCGGCCAGTACACCTCCGGCTTCGCCCAGGGGCAAAAAGTGCCGGGCTACCTGGAAGAAGAGGGCGCTAATAAGTCGAGCAGCACCGAGACTTTTGTCGCCATCCGCGTCGATATCGATAACTGGCGCTGGGCGGGCGTGCCGTTCTATCTGCGTACCGGCAAGCGTCTGCCGACCAAATGTTCTGAAGTGGTGGTGTACTTTAAAAACCCGGCGCTGAACCTGTTTAAAGACTCCTGGCAGGATCTTCCGCAGAACAAGCTGACCATCCGCCTGCAACCGGATGAGGGTGTGGATATTCAGATCCTGAATAAAGTGCCGGGACTCGATCACAAGCACAACCTGCAAACCACCAAGCTGGACCTGAGTTACTCCGAGACCTTCAACGAATCGCATCTGGCGGACGCCTACGAGCGCCTGCTGCTGGAAACCATGCGCGGTATCCAGGCGCTGTTCGTGCGCCGCGATGAAGTGGAAGAAGCGTGGAAGTGGGTCGACTCCATCACCGAAGCCTGGGCGGCGGATAACGACGCGCCGAAGCCTTATCAGGCGGGTACCTGGGGGCCGGTGGCTTCGGTCGCGATGATCACCCGGGACGGCCGTTCATGGAACGAGTTTGAATAACCGCAGGTGCTTATCCTTTAGGGTTATTTTACCGGTAACATGACCTGGGACATCAGGTTTATACTTTTTTGCATTTTAAAGCCCCGTGCGGATTCACCCACGGGGCTTTTTTATTTACACTGACTGAAACGATTATGCCCTTGCCAGGCCTGTTCACCGTTAATTAGCCGTAACGGAAAAGTGAATAAAACAGGCCCCCTATGCAAATAAATTATGAGGACCGTTATGAATTCAGAAATGTTACGGGTAACAAATCGCATTATTGCGCGTTCTAAAGCCACCCGCGAAACCTACCTCGCGCGCATCGAGGCGGCGAAGGCCAAAACCGTGCATCGCGCCGAACTGGCCTGCGGCAACCTGGCCCATGGTTTCGCCGCCTGTCAGCCGGAAGATAAAGCCGCGCTCAAAAGCATGCTGCGTAACAATATCGGCATCATAACCTCCTATAACGACATGCTTTCCGCCCATCAGCCTTACGAAACGTATCCCGACCAAATCCGCAAAGCCCTGCACTCGGTGAATGCCGTCGGCCAGGTGGCGGGTGGCGTTCCGGCAATGTGTGATGGCGTGACGCAAGGGCAGGACGGCATGGAGCTTTCCCTGCTGAGCCGTGAAGTGATCGCCATGTCTGCCGCGGTGGGCCTGTCGCACAATATGTTCGATGGCGCGCTGTTCCTCGGCGTGTGCGATAAAATCGTCCCGGGGCTGGCGATGGCGGCTTTGTCGTTCGGTCATTTACCGTCGGTGTTTGTGCCGTCAGGCCCGATGGCGAGCGGCTTGCCGAACAAAGAAAAAGTGCGCATCCGCCAGCTGTACGCCGAAGGTAAAGTGGACCGCATGGCGCTGCTGGAGTCGGAAGCGGCGTCTTATCACGCGCCAGGCACCTGTACCTTCTACGGCACCGCCAACACCAATCAGATGGTGGTGGAATTTATGGGCATGCAGCTGCCGGGCTCCTCATTCGTCCAGCCGGATGCGCCGCTGCGTGAAGCGCTGACCGCTGCGGCGGCTCGCCAGGTAACGCGCCTGACCGGCAACGGCAACAACTGGATGCCGCTGGGTAAAATGATCGACGAAAAAGTGGTGGTTAACGGTATCGTCGCGCTGCTGGCGACCGGCGGTTCCACCAACCACACTATGCACCTGGTGGCGATGGCGCGCGCGGCGGGCATCATCATTAACTGGGATGACTTCTCCGATCTCTCGGCGGTGGTACCGCTGCTGGCGCGTCTGTACCCTAACGGCCCGGCGGATATTAACCACTTCCAGGCGGCGGGCGGCGTGCCGGTGCTGATGCGTGAATTGCTGAAAGGCGGTTTGCTGCATGAAGATGTGGAAACCGTGGTGGGTCACGGCCTGCATCGCTACACCCTCGAACCCTGGCTGAACAACGGCGAACTGCAATGGCGTGACGGCGCGGCAGCATCGCTGGATAACGACGTGATCGCCAGCATCGACAAACCTTTCTCCGCTCACGGCGGCACCAAAGTGCTGAGCGGCAACCTGGGCCGCGCGGTGATGAAAACCTCCGCTGTGCCGCAGGAATACCAGATTATCGAAGCGCCGGCGGTGGTGTTTGAAAGCCAGCATGACGTGGTTCCGGCGTTTGAAGCGGGCCTGCTGGATAAAGATTGCGTAGTGGTGGTGCGCCATCAGGGGCCAAAAGCCAACGGGATGCCAGAATTACATAAACTTATGCCTCCGCTTGGTGTATTATTGGACCGCCGTTTCAAAATTGCGTTAGTGACCGATGGCCGCCTCTCCGGCGCATCCGGCAAAGTGCCTTCTGCCATCCATGTCACCCCAGAAGCCTACGACGGCGGCTTACTGGCGAAAGTACGCAACGGCGACCTGATCCGCGTAAACGGACAGACGGGCGAGTTAACGCTGTTAGTCGATGAGGCGGAACTGGCCCAACGCGCGCCGTTCCAGCCGGATCTTAGCCCGCAACGCGTGGGCACCGGCCGTGAGATGTTCGGCGCGCTGCGCGAGAATTTGTCCGGCGCCGAGCAGGGCGCAACCTGTATTCGTTTTTAAAGGCTTCACTGAATTCACTATGGCGAGAGAGATGCTCTGATGAAAAGCTGGAAAACAAGTGCTGAACAGATCCTGAAATCCGGTCCGGTTGTACCGGTAATTGTGATTAACAAACTGGAACATGCCGTACCGCTGGCGAAAGCGCTGATCGCAGGCGGCGTGCGTGTACTGGAAGTGACCCTGCGTACCCCGTGCGCTATGGACGCTATTCGCGCCATCGCCAAAGAAGTGCCGGACGCGATCATCGGCGCGGGCACCGTTATCAATGCGGCCCAACTGGCGGAAGTGACCGAAGCGGGCGCGCAGTTCGCGATTAGCCCGGGTCTGACCGAGCCGTTGCTGAAAGCGGCAACTGAAGGTTCTATCCCGTTGATCCCGGGTATCAGCACCGTTTCAGAACTGATGCTGGGTATGGACTACGGCCTGAAAGAGTTTAAATTCTTCCCGGCGGAAGCCAACGGCGGCACCAAAGCGCTGCAGGCCATTGCGGGCCCGTTCTCTCAGGTGCGTTTCTGCCCAACCGGCGGTATCACTCCGGCTAACTACCGCGATTACCTGGCGCTGAAAAGCGTGCTGTGCATCGGCGGCTCCTGGCTGGTGCCGGCAGACGCAATGGAAGCGGGCGACTGGGATCGCATTACCAAACTGGCGCGCGAAGCGGTAGAAGGCGCGCAGCAGTAACGGAATGACGTAACGTGAAGGCAGGCGCAAGCCTGCCTTTTTGGTTTTAGCCTTCCACCTGTACCGCCGCTGCCGCCGCTTTCGCGCGTTCGATGGCGGTTTCAATGTCTTCAGCGCAGGCCAGCGCGGCCCCGAGACGGCGTGCTCCCTGAATATCCGGCTTGCCGAATAAGCGTACCTGCAAACCGGCGCCCACGGCGGCGTCAATATTGCTGAAACGCACGTTATCGCTGGTCAGCTGCGGCAGGATCACCGCTGACGCGGCGGGGCCGTATTGACGAATACCGCCCACGGGCAAACCTAAAAACGCGCGCACATGCAGGGCGAACTCTGACAGATCCTGGCTGATTAGCGTTACCATGCCGGTATCGTGCGGGCGCGGCGACACTTCGCTGAACACCACGTCATCGCCGCACACAAACAGCTCGACGCCAAACAGGCCATAGCCGCCTAATGCCAGCACCACTTTTTCCGCTACCTGCCGGGCGCGCTGTAGCGCCAGCTCGCTCATCTGCTGCGGCTGCCAGGATTCGCGGTAGTCGCCGTCTTGCTGGCGATGGCCCACCGGAGCGCAGAAGTGCACGCCGTCCACGGCGCTTACGGTCAGCAGGGTGATTTCGAAATCAAAATTGACCACGCCTTCGATAATCACTTTGCCTGCGCCGGCGCGGCCGCCCTGTTGGGCGTACTGCCAGGCGTCCGCCAGCTGCTCGCGCTGGCGAATAAAACTCTGGCCTTTGCCGGAGGAGCTCATTACCGGCTTCACAATGCAGGGCAGGCCGATCTCTTCTACCGCCGCCAGAAAATCGCTTTCGCTGTCGGCAAAGCGGTAGCTCGACGTGGGCAGACCGAGCTCTTCCGCCGCCAGGCGGCGAATGCCTTCGCGGTTCATGGTGAGTTGGGTGGCGCGCGCGCAGGGCACCACACGCTGGCCCTGTTGTTCCAGTTCAATCAGCGTGTCGGTCGCGATGGCTTCGATTTCCGGTACGATAAAATCCGGTTTTTCCTGCCCGATAAGCGCCTTTAACGCCGCGCCGTCCAGCATGTTTATGGCGTAGCTGCGATGAGCAACGTGCATCGCCGGGGCGTTGGGATATCTGTCTACGGCAATCACTTCAATACCGAGCCTCTGGCACTCAATCGCCACTTCTTTACCTAATTCCCCTGAGCCGAGCAGCATCACGCGGGTGGCTGCCGGACGAAGCGCGGTTCCTACTGTCAACATAACGAGATTCCTGCACCAAAAAAGAGGCCGCCAGTATATACGAAAACGATTGCGCGGGCAGGTGCGGCGTTTTGATTTTTCATTTTGGCTCTGATATACTGTATGCATATCCAGTTAAAGAGGCATCATGATGGCTGTTGAAATTCACTACGTTGTGGTCAGGGAAGGGAAAGAGAAAATGTCTTTTGCCAACAAAAAAGAAGCCGACGCATACGACAAGATGCTCGACTTAGCACAGACCCTTGAGTCCTGGCTGCAAAGCGCGCCGGTGAATCTTGAGGAAACCCAGCTGGAGCCGCTGTCACTGTGGCTGGCTGAACACAAAGATACCCTGGCGCAGGTGCTGCGTACCGGGCAGATGCCGCAGGAAGGCGCGGCGGAGCTAAAGCCGGACGCCGACGCGAAGGTGGAAGCAATCGCCAGTGGGCGTAAGCCGAAAGCGGCGTAACCCCGTCGATTCAGCAGCGTTTTCACCCGCGCGCGCCGGGTAACCCCTTGCGCTTCGGTTGTTTTGTACCAGGCTTTCTGTGGTATTAACAACGGAGGGCATCTGATGAAAAAAGGGCTACTGGCGCTTATCGCGCTATTTTCCGTGGGGTTGCATGCCGCGCCCCAGGAATCGCGCAGTGTGAAATTTACCGGCTGTGAAGGACTGGATGCCAAAGGCATTTCAGCCAGCGTGAAACGCGATTATCTCCAGAACCGCATCGCGCGCTGGGCGGACGATCAGGAAAAACTCGGCCAGGCCGATCCGGTCGCCTGGGTTAACCCCGAAGCCGTTAAAGGCGGCGATGATAAATGGACCGTCCCCCTGACGGTGCGCGGCATGCGTGCCGACATCCATTACACCGTGCAGGTCGACTGCAAAAAGCAGACGGCGGAATACCGTCCGTAATCCCGTGCAAGGGCCTGGCCCTTGCCGATTCTTTTCCTTTCCTTAGCCTGTATCCACACTTCTTGACATCCCCTCGCATACGCTCACAACACGGACTTTCACTGTGGGAGCGCATATGGCGAACTGGCTTCAACATCTCCAGTCATTGCTGGGGGAACAGGGCAAAGGGTTATCGCAGGGGCAGGGGTTATCTAAACTGCTGAGCCCCGGCGCGCTGGGCGGCCTGGCAGGGCTGCTGGTGGCGAATAAATCTTCGCGCAAGCTGCTGGCGAAATACGGTGGCGGCGCTCTACTGGCAGGCGGCGGGGCGGTGGCCGGAACGGTATTATGGAATAAGTACAAAGACCGTATCCGCGCGGCCCATCAGGATGAACCGCAGTATGGCCAGCAGACATCACCGATTGATAAGCGTACCGAGCGGTTAATTCTGGCGCTGGTTTTCGCTGCCAAAAGCGATGGGCATATTGACGATGCCGAGCGCCAGGCCATCGATCAGCATTTGCGCGACGCCGGTATTGAAAACGAAGGACGCGCGCTGGTCGAGCAGGCTCTTGAGCTCCCCCTTGATCCTGCGCGTCTTGCCGACGGCATCCAGAATGAAGAAGAGGCGCTGGAGCTCTATTTCCTGAGTTGCGCCGCCATCAATGCCGATCACTTTATGGAGCGCAGTTACCTGAACGCGCTGGGGGATGCGCTGGGCATCCCGGAAGATGTTCGCACGGATGTGGAGCACGATATCGCGGTCAGTAAACGGGAGGTTGCACCAGGATAACGCCTGGTTTGGTGGCGTTACGCTTGCAACGCGCTGGGTTTTTGCCAACCTTATAAGGGTGTTAACCTAAAAGTTGAGCGTTATGCCACCAAAAGCCAAAGTAATACCCCACACCATGACTCTGCATGGCGACACGCGCACCGATAACTATTACTGGCTGCGCGATGATGACCGGTCTGATCCAGAAGTGCTCGATTATCTCCATCAAGAGAACGATTACGGGCGGCGGGTTATGGCCAGCCAACAGGCGCTGGAGGAACAGCTACTCAAAGAGATGATTGCGCGCATTCCGCAGCGCGATGCGTCTGCCCCCTACGTCAAGAATGGCTACCGCTATCGTCAGGTTTATGATGTGGGATGCGAATACCCGGTCTACCAGCGCCAGTCGGTGTTGTCCTCGGAGTGGGATAACTGGGATGTGTTACTGGATGCCAACCAGCGCGCGTCGCACAGCGAGTTCTATACCCTGGGCGCGCTGGCTATCACGCCAGATAACACCACAATGGTGCTGGCAGAGGATTATCTGTCGCGCCGTCAGTATGGTCTGCGTTTTCGCAATCTGGAGACCGGCAACTGGTATCCGGAGCTGATTGAGCATGTCGCGCCCGACGTGGCCTGGGCTAACGATTCCCGCACCCTCTATTACGTTAAAAAACACGCCAAAACCCTGCTGCCGTATCAGGTGTGGCGCCATACCGTGGGATCGCCTGCCAGCGAAGATGAATTGATCTACGAAGAGCGCGATGAGACGTTCTACGTCAGCCTGTACAAAACCACTTCCCAGCATTTCATTAATATTTTCCTTTCCAGCGCCACCACCAGCGAGGTGTGGTTGCTGGATGCGGAACTGGCCGATGCCGAGCCCAGTTGTTTCCTCAAGCGGCGTAAAGATCACGAATATTCGGTGGATCACTATCAGCACCGCTTTTATATGCGTTCTAACCGCGACGGTAAAAACTTCGGGCTTTATCGCAGTACGGTTCGCAAGGAGGAAAAATGGGAAACGCTGATCCCCGCGCGCGAGCACATCATGCTGGAAGGCTTCACGCTGTTCACCGACTGGCTGGTGGTGGAAGAGCGTCAGCGCGGCCTGACCAGCCTGCGGCAAATCAACCGTAAAACCCGCGAAGTCACCGGCATTGCCTTTGACGATCCGGCCTATGTAACCTGGCTTGCTTATAATCCTGAGCCGGAAACCGCGAAGCTGCGTTATGGCTATTCCTCCATGACCACGCCGGATACCCTGTTCGAACTGGATATGGATACCGGCGAGCGGCGGGTGCTGAAGCAGACGGAAATTGACGGCTTTGATTCCGCTAATTACCGCAGCGAACACGTCTGGATCAAGGCGCGCGATGGTGTCGAAGTGCCGGTTTCGCTGGTATACCACAAAAAATATTTCCAGCGCGGCGCGAATCCGTTGCTGGTCTATGGCTACGGCTCCTACGGCAGCAGTATGGATGCCGATTTCAGCTCCAGCCGCCTGAGCCTGCTGGATCGCGGATTTGTCTACGCTATCGCCCATATCCGCGGTGGCGGCGAACTGGGCCAGCAGTGGTATGAGGCGGGGAAATTCTTACACAAGAAAAATACGTTTAATGACTATATCGATGTCTGCGAGGCGTTGCTGGCCCAGGGCTACGGCGATCCGCGCTACCTGTACGGTATGGGCGGCAGCGCAGGCGGGATGCTCATCGGCGCGGTGATCAATATGCGCCCGGAGCTGTTCCATGGCGCTATTGCCCAGGTGCCGTTTGTCGATGTGGTGACCACCATGCTGGATGAGTCGATCCCGCTCACCACCGGGGAGTTTGAAGAGTGGGGTAATCCGCAGGACGAAGCCTATTACCACTATATGAAGAGCTACAGCCCCTACGACCAGGTTACCCGTCAAAAATACCCGCATCTGCTGGTCACCACCGGTCTGCATGATTCCCAGGTACAGTACTGGGAGCCGGCAAAATGGGTCGCTAAGCTGCGGGAATACAAGACCGATGACAGCCTGCTGCTGCTTTGTACCGAAATGGATTCCGGCCACGGCGGGAAATCGGGCCGTTTTAAATCTTATGAAGGCGTGGCGCTGGAGTTTGCCTTCTTAATCGGCTTGACCCAGGGGACTCTGGAGGCGAAAGCGGGGCATTAATCCTCCCCGAGGTAGTGTTTCAGCGTCAGGCGCAGCTGCGGGGTCATCTCTTTGATGTTTTTCAGCATCCAGCGCAGATAACCCGGGTCGCGCTCGGCGATATCGCTAAAGGATTCGCCGCGATACTTGCCAAATTTAAAGGTGGTCATCAGGGTCGGCCGACCGGTAATGGTGACCATTTCTTCCGGCGTCCAGTTGGTTTGCTGCATGATATCCAGCAAAAGCGCGGCGGTGATATAGCAGTCATACAGCGCGCGGTGATGGTGCAGACCCGGCGGCGTCTCCACCTGCAAGCTGCGCGCTTTATACAAGCCCATATTGCTGTATTTGATGCCCGGCCAGTTCCACAGACGGCGCGCCATTTTCATGGTGCAAATCCACTCGCCGCCCATGTCGGGCAGCATCCTGCTGTCAAAATCGGCGTTATGCGCCACGTAAAACGGGCTGCCGAGGTAAGTCGGTAAAACCACGTCCAGCTCGGGCTTGTCGGCTACCATCGCTTCGGTAATACGATGGATAGCCATGGCCTGATGGCTGATAGGACGATCCGGACGCACCAGGTCGCTCATCGGATTAACGATCTGGCCGTTAATAATGTCCACCGACGCGATTTCCACCACTCCGCCCTGTAACCCGCAGGTTTCCGTATCGATCACTCGCAGCATGTCAGACTCTCTACTCGAAAGCGCCAGGGTTGTCAGTTCGACAATAAAATCCTGTACGCATATAGATTAGCATTTACAGTTTTAGCCAATGTCACGGGCTGCAAAGCTTATTTGGATTTGGGTTCCCAGGGCATGCGGGATAAGTTGACGGAAGCCAGGCGATGGGCGATCAGGCGCTCGCGAAAGTAGCCGCGCAACGCTTCCGGTTGTTCGCGTTCAACCACTTCGGCCACAATGGGCATGTTATAGCGCTCTTTAAACGCCACGCCGGCAGCGGCTAAATCAACGTTCACTTTGTCCATGTCTTCCTGAGGAAGTTGAGCAAGGTTGTGCTTCATAGAGGGCTCCTTTGGTAACAGGCGGAAAGGTACTTGCTCATCGTCGGGATGACAAGTGTTTCTGTGTCGCTGTGTGCCATGCTGACTCGACTTGACGAGTCACCGGGGTTATTCTTTGCGCCACAGTCATAACGAAAAGGAATGATTTATATGGCATTCACCGCATCTCGTCTTGTTTGTGCTCTTACCGTTACCGCTTCACTGTTTGCCGCGCCTGCCGTCTGGGCCCATGCGCATCTTAAACACCAATATCCCGCGGCGGATGCCGTGATGGAATCTGCGCCTCAGGCTCTGACCCTGAATTTCTCTGAAGGAATTGAACCGGCATTCAGCGGTATCACGCTGGTCGGCCCGGAAAAGCAAAAAATCGCCACCGGCAAAGCCAAACTGGCGGCGGAGGATAATAAACAGTTGATTGTGCCGCTCAGCGCGCCGCTGCCTGCCGGGCAGTATCAGGTCGACTGGCATGTGGTTTCCGTCGACGGTCACAAAACGAAAGGCAGCTACCATTTTAGCGTGAAATAACATGCTGGTTGCCACCTGGGTTACGCTGCGGTTCATCCATTTCGTCGCGTTGATACTGGCGCTGGGGTGTGCAATCAGCACCTGCTGGCTGGCTCCCGACGCGTTTAAGCCGGTGCTGGCGCGCCGCGTCTGGCGGTGGTGGCGCAGTGCGCTGGTCGCCAGTCTGGTCAGCGCGACCTTGATGCTCGCCATCCAGGGCGGAATGATGGCGGGCGGCTGGGCAGACGTCATTTCCCCCGCCATCTGGCAGGCGGTATTAACTACGCAGTTTGGCGGCGTATGGCTGTGGCAAATCGTTCTCAGCGTTATTTCGTTGGCGGTATTGCTGCTTAAACCTTACCGCGTTGGCGCATTGCTGATGATACTGCTGATGGGGCAGGTGGTACTGCTGGCAGGGGTAGGGCATGCGGTGATGGCGGAGGGCGCGCGCGGCGCGTTCCAGCAAATCAACCATGCCATTCATCTGCTTGCCGCTGCCTGGTGGATGGGCGGCTTACTGCCGTTACTGGCCTGTATGCGGCTGGCGCGCAAACCGCGCTGGCGGGAGAGCGCGATCCGCGCCATGATGCGTTTTTCGCGCTACGGTCATCTGGCCGTTGCGCTTGCGATTGTGACGGGGATCGTCAATACGTTGCTGATTGCCGGCTTGCCCTGGCCTGTAGACACGCATTATCTCATCATGCTGTGGGTAAAAGTCGCGCTGGTGGCGATGATGGTGGCGATTGCCGTGTATAACCGCTATGCGCTGGTGCCGCGTTTTAGCCAGACCGCGGGCGTGGCGCAACGTCAGTTTATCATCCTGACGAAAGTAGAATGGATATTGAGCTTACTGGTGGTGGCCTGCGTCAGCCTGTTCGCCACCTGGGAGCCCGTTTAACCGTGATTATGTTTGCGAGTTTACGATGAAAAAAACAGTACTTTCACTGCTATTACTGGCGTGCGCGACAACGGCCGCCGCTGCGCCGCAGATTATTACGGTAAGCCGTTTCGAGATGGGTAAAGACAACTGGGCCTTCAACCGTGAAGAGGTGATGCTCACCTGCCGTCCGGGCAATGCGCTGTTTGTGATTAATCCGGCCACCCTGATGCAGTACCCGATCAACGACGAAGCTATGGCGCAGGTTAAAGCCGGAAAAACTACGGGCCAGCCCATCAGCGTGATACAGGTAGACGACCCGGCGAAACCCGGCGAGAAAAAGAGCCTTGCGCCGTTTATCGAGAAAGCCAAAACGCTCTGCTAAGCGTTCACGGGCATAAAAAAACCGCAGTACCGTGGAATAAGGGCTGCGGTTTTTTATTAAGTGATTACGTTACGTGAGGAATTTTTTTGGACCACTTTTGTCGCGGACTGGAAAACCTGACATCGTAATCTATTCTTAAAGGGCAAGGCGATTTCAGCCTGCATTAATGCCAACTTTTAGCGCACGGCTCTCTCCCAAGAGCCATTTCCCTGGACCGAATACAGGAATCGTATTCGGTCTTTTTTTATCCCTATGATTTACAAGCCTTTTTCGAGCGCACCTTTGTCCATGGTTAATGTCGCTACCTGTGAATGCCTTAAACCATAACACAGACAACCCCGGCAGCGTCCAGAGCTTTTTTGCCGTCTTTAAGAATCTGTAAGTGAAATGATACCAATAAGTTTCACTATGCTGTCAGTCTGTCATTGTGCGCTGATTTTCTGGAATCGGGATCAAATAACAATAATTTTCATTTGGTGCCAACTTGATCGGATTAATCTTATCGGCTATTGTGCGGTTCATCCCTTACAGAGCTAACGCCATCACCATGAGCGCCGGAGATAAGCGCCGGAAGGGACATAAAAAAACCTGCGAAAGCAGGTTTTTTTATGTCTGAATAGCACTGATAAGATAGCAATAATTTCCAGAAAAACCGGCAAAGCTGTCAGAAGCCGGGGTGAATGGCCTCTCTTTTGCCGATGTCCCTCCTGCCCGCACTATACTTTAGCTGTTCACAGGAGGAGAAATGTATCAACGTATCGACGCCAGCGAATGGCGGGCCATTTACATCGTGGGCGATTTACACGGCTGCCTGCGACAATTTGCCCGGGCGTTACGCGAGGCGCATTTCGACCCGTGGCAGGATTTGGTGATCGGTGTTGGCGACCTTATCGACCGCGGGGATAACAGTCCCGGCTGCCTGGCGTTAACCGAGCGGCGCTGGTTCCGTTGCGTGCTGGGTAACCATGAGGCCATGGCGCTGGATGCCCTGGAGTCTGGGGATTACGCATTATGGTATCTCAACGGCGGCAACTGGTTCACGACGCTCAACAGCGCGGCGCGCAAGCGCGTCGAAGGGCAACTGCTGCGGCTGCGCGATTTGCCGTTGATCATCGAATTGCAACGCGCGGACCAGCGCATCGTGGTCGCCCACGCGGACTATCCCGCCGATCATTATGCCTGGCAGCAGCCGGTAAAGCGCACGCCTGTGCTCTGGAGCCGTGAGCGGCTATCGCGTTGTATCAAAGGACATGATGAGTCTATCAGCGGGGCGGATGCGTTTTACTTCGGGCATACGCCGTTAAATGACTGCCTTGATTGCGGGAACCTGCACTATATCGACACCGGCGCCGTGTTCGGCAACCGGTTGACTCTGTTGCGGGTCCAGTAGCTAAAAATCGCTGTACTCCTGAGCCGGGGTCCAGAAGCCGTCGATAAAATCTTCCACCGGAAAACAGCCGCCGTGCCGCAGCCGTTGTTCATCCATCGCGCGCATACATTGTTGTTCAGTATTAAAAACGTCAACGACGATATCGTTACAGCCACCGTCCAGATAACAAACAAATAAAACCAGTGCGAACATCGCATCCCCAATGTTAGAAGGTTTAGAGTAATTGTAGGGGACAGGGCGCGAAGGGCAAACCAAACGGGGAAGAATAACCCGTCTCAGGCGACGGGCTCATGTCGGGATCAGGCAAAACGCATCACCCAGGCATCAGAATTTTCGTCATAGTGTTTACGATAAAGCACAGAGTGTTCGCCGTTAAGTACCGCCGGAATGCTGGTTTCCGCATCCCATGCATCAAGCTGCATGCACAGGTCCGGGTCAGATTTACACGGGATAGTTAAGGTACGTTCGCCCGGCTGCTCGCCGCTCAGTTCCGCATCATCGATCTCAAAGGTGCCGATTTTTACGCTGGTCTTGGTCATAGTGCTCTCCATCATCATTACAGTGCAGGTGGTACGACCAGTAAAGTCGCCATTTTCTAGCCTGGACAAGGAACAGCAAAAGCGCAAGTTTATCGCGATTATTTTTTGGGCGAATTACATCTCATCGGCAAACAGCTTGCCATCGCGCACCAGTTCGCGCGGATAACTGTTCTTTAACCGTGAGCCGACCTTTTTCGCCAGCCCCAGCGGTTGATCCTGATAGGTAACAATCACTTCATTCGCTTGCGGCGCGGTGTGCGGATAGACATCCCGGCCACGATACCACTCCTGCGCTTGCTGGTCGGTTAACGCAAATCCGTGAGTCGCAATATCGCCTAAGGCAATCACCGCTTCATGCTGCCAGCGGAAGCCTTTATTGAAGGTTTCCGCCAGTTTCAGGCCGATGCGTGAGAATCGCACCTGGCCAATCAGCGGCTCGATGTCTGCCGGAAATAGCCAGATCTCTTTATCGCGCAGCCATAAGTGTAGATGCTCATCCCAGCTAAGCCCAACGCTTGCGGCCGCGCGCACGACTTCCTGCGCCTCTTTGGCTTTCATCGGGGTGAAGGGGAATTTACCGGTTTTATAGCCCGGCGCGTCAAGGGCGGGGACGGCGGCGGTTTTTCGCAGGCGCGCCACAAAGAAACCTTCGCAATCGAAAATCTGCGGGAACACGTGCAGGAACCCTTCCCCGGTTAACGCCTGCTGCGCCCCGTTGAACAAATCGCCCAGCGGCTCAACGCAAACCGCATCAGGATAGCGATCCAGCAGCCACTGGCACACCTGCTCGTTCTCTTCACGGTTGAGGGTGCAGGTGGAGTAAACCAGCGTGCCGCCGGGGCGCAGGGCGTGAAACGCGCTGTCAATCAGTTCGCGCTGGGTGGCGGCGATCTCCTGATTGCTGGCAACAGACCAGTTGCGCAGGGCATCGGGATCTTTACGCACCACGCCTTCGCCGGAGCAGGGGGCGTCAAGCAGGATGGCGTCGAAGCATTCCGGCAGCGCTGCGCCGAACACCCGGCCATCGAAGTGGGTCAGCGCTACGTTTTGGATGCCGCAGCGGCTGATGTTGGCCGCCAGGACTTTTACCCGGCTGGCGGCATATTCATTGGCGAGAATTGCGCCGTGATTAGCCATGCGCGCTGCGATTTGGGTGGTTTTAGAGCCTGGCGCGGCGGCGACGTCCATCACCCGGGTGAACTGCGCGCCATCCGCGAACAGCGCGGCGACCGGCAACATCGAGCTGGCTTCCTGAATGTAAAACAGGCCGCTCAGATGCTCCGCGGTGCTGCCCAGCGGCAGCGCTTCTTCATCACGCTCGATCCAGAAACCCTCTTCGCACCAGGGAATGGGGCTGAGCTGCCAGTCATAGGGCGCCACTAAGGCCAGAAAATCGCTGACGCTGATTTTCAGGGTATTGACGCGAATGCTGCGGCGCAGCGGGCGCTGGCAGGAGGCGATAAAACTCTCCATGGACAGCGCGGCGGGCATGGCATCACGCATGACGGAAAGAAATTCATCGGGAAGATAAACGGAACGGATTTGCGCCACAGCCTGGCCCCACGGGTAAAATTAAGGGCGCGCAGTGTAGCATAACTGCCCCGGCATCGCACCGGGGCAGGGGGAGATTAACGCGGCAGGGCGGTGCCCCACTGACGCCACTCTTTCGGCTCGCTGTCCTGTAGCAGGAAGTGTTTGCCCGCCTGGGCTTTCGGCGACAATGGCGTGCTCGGCGGCGTGGCGAAGGCGATGCCGCCGCGGATAAACTGGTTGAAGGTCCCGGTTTTCACGACGCCACCAATGATGCCGAAGTCGAGACTGTAGCCGGAGGCCAGCCAGAATACCGAATTATTGCGCACCAGATGCTGATAGCGCTGGCTGATGCGCAGCCCAACCATCACGCGGTCGGACAGATTACCCAGCACCATGCCGGTGACAATACCCACTTCCATACCGCGGAACAGCACCGGCGTACCGATTGCCAGCGAACCAGCGTCCGGCACTTCCAGGACGATACTCAAACCGTCGAGGTAGCGAGAATCGGTGATCGTCGCTTCCTGAAGTTCGAAGTCGCGGCGCGGATTGCCTTTACCCGGCTCCACGTTGATATAGGGTTGCAGGATGGTATCCAGATGCTCCACCCCGGCGGCGGAAATTTGCGGGGTGATCACCGAGAAGCGGGTGCCATTGCGGGCAAACGTCTTCACGTATTCCGGATACAGCACCGCAGTGGCCTGCACTTCGTTACGTTCGGTGATGAGCTTCAGGGATTCAATTTGGCCGATATCGATGCCGAGGTAGCGGATGGGCATCCCGGCGGACAGTTTACCGGCATCAAAGGCGTGCAGAGTCACCTGGCTGCCCACGGCGCGGGCGGCGGTTTCCGACGGAAAGAGCGTGCGCTTGCTGCCTTTATCGGTATTGGCTGACGCGCCGCTCAGGTTATCGAAGCTGATCGCCCCTTTTAACGCCCGCGACAGCGGCGACGCCTGAACGGTAAGCCCGCTGCCGTTAAGCTGCACTTTCGCGCCGCCTTCAGCCCAGAACACGCTGTTGTTGGTGACCAGATTTTGATATTGCGGCTTGATGTGAACGTCGATGTCGAACGCGTTGGCGCGCGGACGCACTGAAATCACTTCGCCTACTTCGAATTTACGGTACAGCACCACTGAACCGGCCTGAATATCCGGCAGGCTGGCGGCGCTGAGCGTCATGGTGGTGGTCGGCAGGTCGCTCAGGCTGTTTTCTACCGCTTTTTCCAGATTGGCAAACAGCGGATAGCTCTCTTTCAGCTCGCCTTTGCTGCCGGGCAGGACCCGGATACCGCCGCTGATCCACTCACCGGCGCTGGCGCCCAGAAACTCCACGCCGTCCAGCCCGACCTTGACATCGATGCGGCTGTTAACCACAAATTTACTGTCGCCCTTGACCAGCTCGCGATATTGCGGGTCGATGGCGACCGCAAAGTTAATGCCTTTGGCGGTTAAGCTGCGTTCCAGCACCTGGCCGATTTTAATGCCGTGCAGGATCACCGGCTGACCGGCGTCGATGCCGTAGCTTTCCGGCGCGGTGAGCGCCACCGTGACCACGCCCGGCTGCTGCAACGGCGTTTTATCCCCCGGCAGAATGACAAAATGGTTGCGCGGTTTCCCTTCCCCGGGGACCAGTTCAAAGGTGCTGCCGGTCAACAGACTGCTGATGCTCGGGTTATCGAGGGAAATTTTCGGGTTGCGCAGCTCAATGCGCGTGCCTTCACGCAGTAAATTCACCACGCCAGGGTCGACGGTCATTTCCCCGGTGACGGCGCCGCCGGGGTTAAGATCGAGTTTGGTCAGCGTGCCGACTTCCAGCCCCTGGTACATCAGTTTGGTGGAGTCGGCCTTTAAGCCTTCGCCGCTCGGCAAATCCAGTTTTACCAGCACGCCGCGCTGGCTGTGGGCCAGATCTTCATACAGACCGTATTCGTCCTCCTGATCGGCCTCTTTGGAACCTTCCGGCGAGTCAAAGGCGATCGCCCCGTTGACCAGCGCCGCCAGGCTTTCCAGCTGGACCTGCGCGCCGCTCAGGCTGATATCGGTTTTCACCCCGGAGACGTTCCAGAAGCGGCTGCCTTTTTTCACCAGGTGGGTGAAGCGCCGCTCGATCAGCACGTCGATAGTGACACCCTGAGAATTATTATTGATGGTGTAGTCATACACCTTGCCCACCGGAATTTTACGGAAATAGACCAGCGAGCCGGTATTGAGCGAGCCGAGATCAGGGGCCTTCAGGTGGATCATCAAATCGCCGTTATCCAGCCGATATTTGGGTTGGGTGTCCAGGGCGGTGAAGTGATCCTGCGGCTCGCCTTTGCCTGGCATCATGCCGATATAGTTACCGCCCACCAGCGCGTCCAGCCCGGAAATCCCGGCCAGCGAGGCTTTCGGCGTCACCAGCCAGAACTGGGTATCGGTACGCAACGCGTCTTTCAGATCGCTTTTGATGCTCACCGTCACGGCGATTTTGTTCAGGTCTTCGCTCAGGCGAATATCCTGGACCGTACCGACTTCCACGCCCTGATAGCGCACGGGCGTTCGTCCTGCGACGATGCCGTCGGCAGACACAAAGTCGATAGTGACGGTGGTGCCTCGTTCCTGGTAGGTGGTCCAGATAAGCCATCCGGCGATCATCAGGGCGATAATCGGCAGTAACCAGAACGGGGAAATGCGGCGTTTCGTTTTAATTCGCGCTTCAGTCGTCGAAGCGGGCGTTTCCTGACTCATGTGCGTCCCAAAGTAAGCGGCTGTCCAGCCATTCAACAGCAAGAATAGTCAATATTACCGCTGCGCCGAAATAAAACGCGGCAGGTCCCATAGTAAAAGCCAAAAGCTGATCGCGGTTCACCAGCGACATGGTTAACGCAATCACAAATAAATCCAGCATTGACCAGCGGCCAATCCAGGTCACAAAGCGCAGCAGCAGGATACGGGTGCGCAGGCCCTGCTCGCATTTAAAGTGAATGCTGATAAGCAACGTCAGCATCACCAGCACTTTGACGAACGGCACCGCGATACTGGCGATAAACACGATGGCCGCAACCGCAATATTGCTGTTAGCCAGCGAGACAATCCCCGAGAGGATGGTGTCCTCCTGGCGGCCGCCGTTGACATAAATAATCGATATCGGCAGTAAATTCGCCGGGAGCAGAAACACCATCGCCGCAATCAGCGCCGCCCAGGTTTTTTGCAGGCTATGACGACGGCGCTCGCGCAGCGGAATGTGGCAACGCTGACAACGGCCGCGCTCATCCGCTTCGCCGGTAAAATGACAGCCGAGGCAGACGCGCAGCGTGGCTTTGGGCGTACGGGGCGGGCGGGTCGGGTAAAATCGCTCCCACAGTTGCTCCACGTTAAGGTGGATCAACGTCAGAATGCTCAGCAGCATCAACAGGAAAAACGCCACCAGCCCGATACCGGGCTGCATATAGGCATAATCGCTGACTTTGATGGACGCCACGCCGATGCCCACCAGGTAGATGTCCAGCATTACCCACTCTTTCAGCCTTTCCAGCATCAGCAAGACCGGGCGCAAATTCATGCCGAGGATGTTGCCGAACCATAAATAGGCGATGGCGGCCACCAGCGTGCCGGGCGCGCCCACGGTACAGAAAAACACCATCGCCGCCGTCACCGGGTCACCCTGGCTGGCCATCTGCCAGATGCCCTGCAACAGGCTGGCGTCGATGCGGGTGCCAAGCAAAATAATGCGCAGCAGCGGTTCGCTATAGGCGAAGGGCATCAGCACGATCATGGTAATCGCCATGGCGCCAAGCCGCGTGAGCGACCAGTCGCGGCCATCGAGCAGTTTTGCATCACAGCGCGGGCAGTAAGCGCTTTGAGTTGACTTCACAACCGGCAACATAAAAAGCGTGTCGCACTGCGGACATCGCTGATAATGTGCCTGAGGCAAAGGCTCACCCATCGCATGAATCGTGAGCTTTGCGTTGGTTAATGCCGTTTTAGGTTTCAGGGCCATTTAATGGTCAGAGTTATATTTGGATATCTTTATATTAAAACATGAAATGATTCATCTTGAGCATAAGCGCATTTAATGCTTATTTTAACAGGCAGGTTATTGTATTTATCAGCTAAGTGATTATTAAATGAACAAAACACAATTCTACGCGGATCTTAACCGTGATTTTCAGGCGCTCATGACAGGGGAAACCAGTGCGCTGGCAACGCTTGCTAATACCAGCGCGCTGCTGTTTGAACGATTAGAGGGCGTAAACTGGGCGGGGTTTTATCTGCTGGAAGGCGACACGCTGGTGCTCGGGCCGTTCCAGGGAAAAATCGCCTGCGTGCGCATTCCCGTGGGCAAAGGCGTTTGCGGAACGGCGGTCGCTACCAACAGTATCCAGCGCGTGGAAGATGTTCATGCCTTTGACGGCCATATCGCCTGCGATTCCGCGAGTAATGCGGAAATCGTATTGCCAATCACCGTTAATCAACAAATCATAGGCGTGCTGGACATCGACAGCACCGTGTTTGGCCGCTTTCAGACTGAAGACGAGCAGGGTTTGCGTGAACTGGTTGAGCGCCTTGAGACGGTGCTCGCCGGGACGGATTACACAAAATTATTTGCGACTCGTGCAGGATAAGCAACGGATAACGTGGCAATTGCTGATGGCGTCATTATAATGACGCCTGTTCATGCCTGCGCCACGTTGGCAACGTCCGTTGTAATCAGGAAATTTCATGGAAAATCAACCTAAGTTGAACAGCAGTAAAGAAGTTATCGCCTTTCTGGCCGAACGTTTTCCCCAGTGCTTTAGCGCTGAAGGTGAAGCGCGTCCGCTGAAAATCGGCATTTTTCAGGATTTGGTCGCGCGCGTAGAAGGGGAGATGAATCTCAGCAAAACCCAACTGCGTTCAGCCCTGCGTCTTTACACCTCAAGCTGGCGTTATCTGTACGGCATCAAACTTGGCGCGACTCGCGTCGATCTGGATGGCAATCCGTGCGGCGAGCTTGACGAACAGCATGTCGAGCATGCGCGCAAACAGCTTGAAGAAGCCAAAGCGCGCGTCCAGGCACAGCGTGCCGAGCAGCAGGCGAAAAAACGCGAAGCGGCGATTGCCGCCGGCGAGCAGCCTGAAGCCCCGCGCCGTGAGCGCAAACCGCGTCCGGCTCCGCGTCGTGCTGAAAATGCAGATCGCAAACCGCGTCCGGCAAAACCGGCCGCTAAAGCGCCTCAGGCCGTTCGTGAAGAGCGTCATACTCCGGTTTCCGACATTACCGCCCTGTCCGTAGGCCAGGCGATTAAAGTCAAAGCGGGGAATAATGCGATGGATGCCACTGTACAAGAAATCACCAAAGATGGCGTCCGTGTACAGTTGACTTCTGGTATGTCGATGCTTGTACGCGCAGAACATTTATTGTTCTGATACGGAGGCCAACCCGGGCATGAACACATTTCTTAAGCTTACCGCTGCGGGCCTGTTATTGTTAGCAGGCCATGCGGTTGCTGTTGAAGACATCACCAACGCGTCGCAAATTCCGGTGTTGAAGGAAGAGACGCAGCACGCGACGGTGAGCGAGCGCGTCACCTCGCGCTTCACCCGTTCCCATTATCGTCAGTTCGATCTGGACGGCGCATTTTCCGCCAAAATCTTTGACCGCTATCTGAATTTGCTGGATTACAGCCATAACGTGCTGCTGGCCAGCGATGTCGAAGAGTATGCGAAGCAGAAAAATGTGCTGGGCGATGAGCTGCGCACCGGCAAGCTCACGGTTTTTTACGATCTGTATAATCTGGCGCAAAAACGCCGCTTCGAGCGCTTTCAGTACGCACTGAAAGTGCTTGAACGTCCGATGGATTTTACCGGCAACGACACTTACGAGCTCGATCGCAGTAAAGCGCCGTGGCCAAAAACCGAAGCGGAGCTCGACAGGTTATGGGACAGCAAAGTCAAATATGACGAGCTGAGCCTGAAACTGACCGGCAAAACGGACAAAGAGATCCGCGAAACCCTGACCAAGCGGTACAAATTCGCGATTCGTCGCCTGGCGCAAACCAACAGCGAAGATGTCTTTTCGCTGGCGATGACCGCTTTCGCGCATGAAATCGATCCGCATACCAACTACCTTTCGCCGCGCAACACCGAACAGTTCAATACCGAAATGAGCCTGTCTCTGGAAGGGATTGGCGCGGTGCTGCAAATGGACGACGATTACACCGTGATCAACTCCATGGTGGCAGGCGGCCCGGCAGCGAAAAGCAAAGCCATTACCGTGGGCGACCGCATTGTCGGCGTCGGCCAAACCGGGCAGGCGATGCAGGACGTGATCGGCTGGCGTCTCGACGACGTTGTGGCGCTGATCAAAGGCCCGAAAGGTAGTAAGGTGCGGCTGGAGATTTTACCTGCGGGCAAAGGCACCAAAACCCGCACCGTAACGCTGACCCGCGAACGCATTCGTCTGGAAGATCGCGCGGTGAAAATGACCGTGAAAACCGTCGGCAAGCAGAAAGTCGGCGTGCTGGATATTCCCGGGTTCTACGTGGGCTTAACGGATGACGTTAAGGTCCAGTTGCAGAAGCTTGAGAAACAGAACGTCAGCGCGGTGATTATCGATCTGCGCACCAACGGCGGCGGGGCGCTGACCGAGGCGGTATCGCTCTCTGGTCTGTTTATCCCGAGCGGCCCGGTGGTGCAGGTGCGTGATAACAACGGCAAAGTGCGTGAAGACAGCGACACCGACGGCGTAGTCTATTACAAAGGCCCGCTGGTGGTGATGGTTGACCGCTTTAGCGCCTCGGCCTCGGAAATTTTTGCCGCGGCGATGCAGGATTATGGCCGTGCGCTGATTGTCGGCGAGCCGACCTTCGGTAAAGGCACCGTTCAGCAATTCCGTTCGCTGAACCGCATTTACGATCAGATGCTGCGTCCGGAATGGCCGGCGTTGGGCTCGGTGCAGTACACCATTCAGAAGTTCTATCGCGTCAATGGTGGCAGTACCCAGCGTAAGGGCGTAACCCCGGATATCATCATGCCGACTGGCAATGAAGAGACCGAAACCGGCGAGAAGTTTGAAGATAATGCGCTGCCGTGGGATAGCGTTGATGCCGCGACCTTCGTTAAATCCGGTGACTTAACGCCGTTTGGCCCGGAATTGCTCAAGGCGCACGATGAACGCATCGCCAAAGATCCTGAATTCCAGTACATCATTAAGGACATTGCTCGCTACAATGCCCTGAAGGAGAAGCGCAACTTCATCTCTTTGAACCTGTTGCAGCGTGAAAAAGAGAACGACGAAGATGACGCGACTCGCCTGGCGCGGATTAACGATCGTTATAAGCGTGAAGGCAAACCGCCGATTAAGAAACTCGACGATCTGCCGAAGGATTATCAGGAACCCGATCCGTATCTTGATGAAACCGTCCATATCGCGCTGGACCTGGCGAAACTGGATAAAGCGAAACCCGCTGAACAGCCCGCCGCAAGTAAGTAATTCTCCAACAGGCACAAGCAATTGTGCCTGTTTTTTTACCTGCCTCTGTTTCCCGTAAGAAGAATGCGACAAAATGTAAAGTTACGTATTTTTAGTAACTTGGCGATGTTTCAGGCTTGAAAACAGCACATTTAGCCATACGATGTGAGTAATCGCATAACGCGACTGTTAAATTGAGGTTAAAAGAAAATTATGATGCGTATCGCGCTTTTCCTGTTAACTAACCTGGCGGTCATGGTCGTATTCGGCCTGGTGCTCAGCCTGACAGGGATTCAGTCCAGCAGCGTTCAGGGCTTGCTGATAATGGCGCTGTTATTTGGTTTTGGTGGTTCGTTTGTTTCCTTGTTGATGTCGAAGTGGATGGCGCTGCGTTCTGTGGGCGGGGAAGTGATTGAGCAACCCCGTAACGCCACCGAGCGCTGGCTGATGGATACCGTCGCGCAACAGTCGCGCCAGGCGGGTATTGCGATGCCGCAGGTAGCGATTTACCACGCGCCGGACATTAACGCCTTTGCCACCGGCGCGCGTCGTGATGCGTCGCTGGTGGCGGTGAGCACCGGTCTGCTGCAAAACATGAGCCGTGACGAAGCCGAAGCGGTTATCGCACACGAAATTAGCCACATCGCTAATGGCGATATGGTGACCATGACGCTGATCCAGGGCGTGGTGAACACCTTCGTTATCTTTATTTCGCGTATCATCGCGCAAATCGCGGCGGGCTTTTTGTCCGGCAACCGCGATGACGGCGAGCAGAGCAACGGCAACCCGCTGATCTATTTCGCGGTAGCCACCGTGCTGGAACTGGTGTTTGGTATTCTGGCGAGCATTATCACCATGTGGTTCTCCCGCTACCGTGAGTTTCACGCTGATGCGGGCTCCGCGAAACTGGTGGGCCGTGAGAAAATGATCGCCGCGCTGCAGCGCCTGAAAACCAGCTACGAACCGCAGGAAGCCAGCAGCATGATGGCATTTTGCATCAACGGGAAATCAAAATCGCTGAGCGAGCTGTTTATGACCCACCCGCCGCTGGATAAACGTATTGAAGCCCTGCGTAGCGGGCAGTATCTGAATTAATCATTCTGAAAGTAAAAAAGCGTGCCGCGGCACGCTTTTTTTATGCGGCGGAGCTACCCGCCGAGATGCGTAACAGACTCACCAGCGCGGCCAGCGTCGCCAGTATTCCGGCCAGCATCAACGAGGCGTGCTCGCCGCTGCCGCTGAAGTGGGTAAACATCAACGCCACCAGCGCCGCTCCGATGCTCTGCCCCAGCAGGCGCGCAGTACCCAGCATCCCGCTTGCTCCACCGCTGCGATTACGCGGCGCGGCGGAGATAATGGTGTGGTTGTTGGGGGACTGGAACAGTCCAAACCCGGCGCCGCACAACACCATACGCCAGATGATATCCAGATCGCTCGGATTCGCGGGCATATACGCCAGGCCAAACAGGCCCGCCGCCATCACCGCCAGGCCGATTCCGCCCAGCAGCCCGGCGTGAATACGCTCCACCAGATAACCCGACAGTGGCGCGACCACCATGGTTGCCAGCGGCCAGGGGGTCAGCAACAGACCGGTTTGCACTTCGCTCAGCCCGAGGGTGGATTGCATAAAGAACGGCAGCGACACCAGCGCCAGCATCTGCGCGGTGAACGAGCAAATCGAGGTGCCAATAGACAGTGAAAACAGCGGGATGCGCAATAAATCCACCGGCAGCAGCGGAACCGGCAAGCGCAATTGACGGCGAACAAATGCCGTGCCAATCACCAGCACGGCGACCAGCTGCGCCGCAAGCAGCCAGTCGAAATTGCCCTGGGCGTAATTACCCAGCGCGGTAATCAGCAAGCCGAAGGTGAGGGCGTTCATCACAGCACTTGGCAGGTCGAAACGCTGTTGAGATTTATGGGTATTGGCCGGCAAATAGCGCAGCGCCAGCACCAGCGCAACCAGGCCGAGCGGGATATTAATTAAGAACAGCCAGTGCCAGGTGGCCACGGATAAAATCGCGGCGGCAATGGTCGGCCCGGCTGCGGCAGAGGCGGCCACGATCAGCGAGTTGATGCCCATCCCCCGGCCCAACTGGTGCTGCGGGTAAATCATGCGGATCAATGCGACATTGACGCTCATCAGCGCCGCGCCGCCAAAACCCTGCAGGATGCGCATCATGGTGAGCATTTCCAGCGTGCGCGACAGCGCGCACAGCAGCGAGGCAAGGATGAAAACCACCAGCCCATACTGATAAATGCGGCGGTAGCCAAACATATCGCCCAGGAAAGAGAGCGTCAGCAGCGACGTGACGATGGCGATTTGGTAGGCGTTAATGATCCAGATACTGCTGGCCGGCGAGGCCTTTAATTCATGAGCGATGGTGGGCAGCGCCACGTTCGCGATGGTGCCGTCAAGCACCGCCATCATAATCCCAATAGCAATGGTCAGAATTGCGCCGTAGCGCTGGGGGATGGGTAATCCATCAGAAAGTGTTTTTTCCATTCACTGTGCCGCTCAAAAGAAATTCAGGAGCCATAAACCGCCTACTTTAGCCTGAAAAGCGTTGTAAGGGATAATTAAGTGTTGCGTCGCAGATTTATAACGTTAGCTCATAGATACATTGCGGCGGCGAGGCCAGCTCCTTATAATAAAAACCGGTTCTAATTTTTATAAAACAAATGCGATCTGAGGTGATGAATGGCAATCGCAGATTTGGATAAACAGCCTGATTCTGTTTCATCTGTGTTGAAAGTTTTCGGTATTTTGCAGGCGTTGGGCGAAGAGCGTGAAATTGGCATCACCGAGTTATCCCAACGCGTAATGATGTCAAAAAGCACGGTTTACCGCTTTTTGCAGACCATGAAATCCTTAGGATACGTGGCCCAGGAAGGGGAGTCCGAAAAATATTCCCTCACGCTGAAACTGTTTGAGTTAGGCGCGAAAGCGTTGCAGAACGTCGATCTGATTCGCAGCGCGGATATCCAGATGCGTGAACTGTCTAACCTGACAAAAGAGACAATCCACCTGGGCGCGTTGGATGAAGACAGCATTGTCTACATTCATAAAATCGACTCAATGTATAACCTGCGCATGTATTCCCGCGTGGGCCGCCGCAACCCGTTATACAGCACCGCTATCGGTAAAGTCTTGCTGGCGTGGCGCGACCGCGAAGAAACGAAGCAAATTCTCGCTGAGGTTGAATACAAGCAGAGCACCCCGCGCACCGTGACCAGCACCGACGCGCTATTACCGGTGCTGGATAAGGTACGCGAACAGGGTTTTGGCGAAGATAATGAAGAGCAGGAAGAAGGGCTGCGCTGCATCGCGGTGCCGGTGTTCGACCGCTTTGGCTTTGTGATTGCCGGCCTGAGTATCTCTTTCCCGACGCTGCGCTTCTCTGAAGAGCGTCTGCACGAGTACGTCGCCATGCTGCACGGCGCGGCGCGGAAAATTTCCGAACAGTTGGGTTACAACGACTACCCGTTCTGATGATAAACCGCAGCTCAGGCTGCGGTTTCGTTAATTATCAATGACGGTTTCGCTTTTGCGCAGCAATGGGCACTGCGAAATCCCGACAATCCCACTCTCCGAATGAATAAACTGCGTGGTCACGATCTGTCTGGCCGTCATGTATTTGCATTGCAGCCCCAGACCCGCCACGTTGTGATGGCTGCCGATTAAAATCCCGTAGCCGCTGAACAACAGCGCCAGCCACAGGATCGCCACTACCGCGATCAAGCGGATAATCAACCGCATAGACATCTCCTTGTTATCGTGCGTTATCCAGCATGCCAGTGCGGGCGCAATTCTCAATATGATGTTTCTTAATTGCCCCGGTTATTAGTAGCGTGATGATTGGTTTAAGATCCGCATGCTAATCTGGCTGGAAGTTGAGTCAAACTGGAGTTGTCAGTGAAAAAAGTGAAATGGGCACTGCTGATCGTTGCGTTACTGTTGGGTCTGATTTTATGGGCGCAAATGTTGAATGTGATGTGCGATCAGGATGTTCAGTTCTTCAGCGGAATTTGCGTGATTAACAAATATATTCCCTGGTAAATGTTTTTTGCATTGCCGATGTGATCGCGGTCGTCCGGTGCTACACTACTGCGCTTTACTGAGGTGGTTTTTATGAATGACATGATCAATTCCGGTGCGCTCAATCTTGCATCGATGGCGTTCTCTCTATTGGTTCTGGTGGTTGGGTTAGTGGTGTGGTTTTTCGTCAATCGCGCCAGCGTGAAGGCGAATGAGCAGATTGCCCTGCTGGAAGCGTTGCTCGAGCAGCAAAAGCGCCAGACGGTGCTGCTACGCCGAATCTGTGAAGCCAATGAACCGGAACAGCAACCCGAAGAGGCGCCGGAACAGTCCCGGAAAGACGAAGAAGATGGGTTTATTCGTCTGGTCGCGGAACGTTAAGACTTTCCTTTCATTGCCAAAGGTCATGCTGCGTGGTCTGGAAAAATCCCTGGTACGATCCGTCGCAGCCCCATCATCTTGAGGGCGGCTTTCGTAATCTGCATCCGGCAGGCCCGCGCGCGGGAGATTATCAGCGCTGGCAAAAAGAGCGCAAAGCTAACCGCTATCCGCACCCACCCCGAAAAGGTTACGCCGGTTTTATTGAACAGTGGTGGCAACCTGCGGAATTTAATCAGCAAGGCGATGGGGTATGGTGGTTGGGGCATGCCTCGCTTCTGTTTAGTTTACAGGGGCAGCGGGTATTAACCGATCCGGTTTTTTTTAAGCGCGCCTCGCCGTTTAGTTTTTATGGTCCCCAGCGTAGATCCCCGTTGCCATTTAACCTGGCGGAACTCCCGTCCGTCGATACCGTACTGATCTCTCATAACCATTACGATCATCTGGATAGCGCGACGGTCCGCTTTTTACGCCGTCATTCTCCCCACGCGACCTGGTTTGTTCCTCTGGGATTAAAGGCCTGGTTTACCCGGGCCGGAATTACCCGGGTGGTTGAACTTGACTGGTGGCAGGCGCACACGCACAACGGTCTGGTGTACACCGCCGTCCCGGCGCAGCACTGGAGTATGCGTACCCTGTGGGATCGCAACCGCTCATTGTGGTGCGGCTGGGCTATTGAGCATACCGGGTTTCGGGCCTGGTTCTGCGGAGATACCGGCTATCATCCGTTCCTGCATGATATTACTCAACGCCTTGGGCCTATTGATTTCGCCGCCATCCCTATCGGCGCCTATGAGCCCCGCTGGTTTATGGCCCCGCATCATATGGATCCAAGTAGCGCCGTTAAACTATGGCAATACCTCGACAGGCCGCTGGCGGTGCCGATTCACTGGGGCGTGTTTGAACTGGCGGATGAGTCGCTGGACAGCCCGCCTGAAGATTTGCGCATGGCGTTGGATGCTGCCGCTGAGAAATCTGGGAAATTCGAGCCGGTTAAAATTGGTCGCTATTTGCCCTTCAACGAAGCGTAACATATAAGAAATAATTATTAAGTTATTTCTCAAGTGAAAATATATCCTGACGAAAGTAACGGAAACTATTTCTGCACTTTCCTCATGCATTGTCATTAGTCTGTCATTATGTTGGTGCAATTATTTAACGTATTTTCGTTACGTTTAATTGTAATGCAAATCTGAGTAATGTTGTGATGATTACCACAGAACGGGCAATACCCTTTGTTCACAACCCGTTAATTGGCTCTCTATCGCAAGATTCCTATTTTTTATGGCAAATTTTGCCCTGTAACGTGGACGACATTCCAGGTTTAAGCTATGTTGAAAAGGTTGTCTGCTCGCTGCGTGGTTGCCGAAAGACCCTGTGTTCAAGGCTTATCATATCAGCGTGTTACGTGTTGCCTCTGGGGCAGCCCGTAGTCACTTATTGATTTGTGCGGCAGATCGATACGCGTTTAAAAATGGCTTGCCATTATATACGTTGTGTGTGATAACATTTTTTGGGTCAAACGAGGTATAGTTCTGTTTATGTGTGGCATTTTCAGTATAGAAGTCCTGAGTAAACACGTTGTCGTTGAATACTGCTTCTCTGCCGAACCTTTTATTAGTGCCTCATGCAGTAATGTCTCAGTTTTATCTCAATGAAGCCTGCGGGCGAAGAATACAATTTAAGGAATTTGCAAAATGGCAAAGATCAAAGGTCAAGTTAAGTGGTTCAACGAGTCTAAAGGTTTTGGTTTCATTACTCCGGCTGACGGCAGCAAAGACGTGTTCGTACACTTCTCTGCCATCCAGGGTAACGGCTTCAAAACCCTGGCTGAAGGCCAGAACGTAGAGTTCGAAATTCAGGACGGCCAGAAAGGCCCGGCAGCCGTTAACGTTACTGCTATCTGATCGAATATCTGATGCGGTGCCTTGTGCATCGTTTCTCTAAAAAGCCTCGCTACGCGAGGCTTTTTTGTTTCTTGCCCTTACCGCTGCGTGGCAATTCAGGCTACACTTGCGCGCTTTAGAAAACCCGGAGTTGTTATGTTTACCTGCCCACTTTGCCACGCCTCTCTGAGCGAAAAGCCTAAAAGTTACGCCTGCCCGCAGGGGCACCAGTTTGATAAGGCCAAAGAAGGCTATGTAAATTTGCTGCCGGTGCAGTTTAAACACTCAAAACAGCCGGGCGATAATGCCGAGATGATGCAGGCGCGTCGCGCGTTTCTTGAGGCCGGGCATTATCAGACGCTGCGCCAGCGGGTCGCTGATTTGCTCGAAAAATTTCTTCCTGAACAAGCCAGCGCTGTTGTGGATATTGGCTGTGGGGAAGGGTATTACACCGCCGCGTTCGCTGAAGTGGCGTTAGCCCGGGGGGCAAAAACCTGCGGGTTGGATGTTTCAAAAATTGCGATTCGCTACGCGGCGAAACGCTACCCCGATGTAACCTTTTGCGTCGCCTCCAGCCACCGTTTACCCTTCGCAGACGCCTCGCTGGATGCCGTCATCCGTATTTACGCTCCCTGCAAAGCGGAGGAACTGGCAAGAGCCGTGAAGCCAGGCGGATGTGTGATTACCGTGGTTCCCGGTCCGCGTCATTTGATGCAGTTGAAAGGGCTGATTTACGATGAAATCCAACTGCACGCCACCGAGAGGGAAGCGTTAGCCGGGTTTACCTTGACGGAAGAAATCCAGCTTGCTTATGGAATGACCCTGAACGCGGAGCACGCTGTCGCGCTGTTGCAAATGACGCCATTTGCCTGGCGAGCGCGCCCGGAGGTGTGGGTGGCGTTGAGCGCTGTAGAAGCGTTTGATTGTGAGACCGATTTTTATATCCGCGTCTGGCAGCGCGACAGTTAAGCGAAGTGGCTCCAGAGGATCTGTGCGCCAATCCCCATCAGTACCAGCCCGCCGAGGATCTCGGCGCGTTTGCCCAGCAGCGGGCCGATAAAGCGGCCCAGCATAATGCCCAGCGTAGACATGATCAGCGTCGCGCAGCCAATCGCCAGCGCGGTATAGACGATATTAGCCTTTAGAAACGCCAGACCAACGCCGACGGCCATTGCGTCGATGCTGGTGGCAAAGGCAGTAGTGACTAATAACCATACGCTGTGGCGGCGCAGTTGCGTGGCCTCTTCTTCAGAGCCGCCGCGCACGCCTTCAATGATCATTCGCACGCCCAGGAACATCAGCAGGGCGAAGGCGATCCAGTGATTCCACTCAAGCACAAATTTGCTGGCGAAAAGGCCGAGCGCCCAGCCGATAAGCGGGGTGAGGGTTTCGATAACGCCAAATATCAGGCCGATGCGTATCGCCTGCGAGAGCTTAGGTTTATGAAGGGTCGCGCCTTTGCCAATCGATGCGGCGAAAGCGTCCATCGACATGCCGAATGCGAGAAGAAGGGTGGCGGAAAGATTCATCAAAGCGTCCTGACCGGGATATCCATATACACAACCACTGCCCCGGTAATCAGCAGTGAATGTGCCTATGGTCTCGCTTGACTAAGAGGGCTCCCAGTCCGTACGCGCCACGTTGTTACAACGAGTATGTTGACACGTACATTTCCAGCTACAGTGGAAATTAGCTACTCCCCAATGACGGGCGCAACAGTACCATATTCAGGAAATATAAAACAACCCACAAAAGTTGTTATTTTTCAAATTAATTGATAACGATTTTCATTTGAGTTGATTGGTAATCAAAAGGTTAATAAATAGTTTTAACAATGGCTCAAAATAATATAGCCATGGCTATATTGGTGGTTAAATAACCGCCGATAATATAGATAAGGCTATTATTTAACCTATTGAATATTAACGAGAAGTTTATAAATTCTCTCAAGATCGTCAATATTTTTTACCCGAATCAGCAGGCGGCGCTGCTCTAATTGCATCACCAGCACGCCGTCTTCGGATAAATTCATGGCTTTAATACGGTTATATTCTATCCATGCGTTGGCGAAGAAAAAGCCGTGAGATTTGAAAATAATTTTCGGCTGACGAAACCAAAAAAGATAAATCGCCATCAGCGCCAGCGCGCCTAATAGCCAGGTGGTTAACGGCGCGCCGTGTGAGGCAATATTGTTATAAATCAGTATGCCAACCAGCCCGACGAAAATGGCGCCGTCGACGCGGCTGCGGCGTAGCAGGGGGATGGTTAACAGCGTGGCGCCTTTGCGTCTCGCCATAATGACGTCGTCATAGAGGGCAAAGGCCAGCAGCACCAGAATAAACAGGATCAGAACCCAGTCCGTCAGCGTCATGCAAACTCCCTAATAAAAAACCGGGAGCAAGCTCCCGGTTGTAAACCTCAGGAAAACCGTATCTTACAGCCCAAGCAGCCCGATCGCATAGCCAACGATACCGATTACGAAGAAGCCAACGATAATCCACAGCGGGTTGACTTTCTTACGCAACAGCCACATACAGGCGAAGGTCAACAGCAGCGGCACCAGGCCTGGCATCAACTGGTCGAGAATGGTTTGCACCGTGGTGACCTTTTCCGCGCCGGTCTGGTCAGTGATCCGCGAGACCACCAGCGGGATATTCACATGCGTCCATTTGTTGACCAGCGCCCCCATCACAAACAGGCCGAGAATTGACGCCCCCTCGGTCAGTTTTTGCAGGAAGCCGCCGCCCATATCCTTAACGATATCGATCCCTTTGCGGTAGCCGTATGCCACGCCGTAATAGCGCGTCGCAAGGCGCACCGCGTTAAACAGGATAAAGAACAACAACGGCCCCAGCAGGCTGCCGCTCATGGCGATACCCGCGCCCAGCGCTGCAAATACCGGACGCACCGTACCCCAGAAAATCGGGTCGCCAACCCCCGCCAGCGGCCCCATCAGGCCAACTTTGATCCCGTTAATCGCGCCATCGTCAATTTCTGCGCCGTTAGCGCGCTGCTCTTCCATCGCCAGGGTTACGCCCAGAACCGGCGCAGCCACGTAAGGATGGGTGTTAAAAAACTCCAGGTGGCGCTTAATTGCCTGGCGGCGCGCCTCGTTGTTTTCCGGGTAAAGGCGTTTAATCGCCGGGATCATCGAGAAGCAGAAACCCAGCGCCTGCATACGTTCGAAGTTCCATGAACCCTGGAACAGGTTAGAACGAATAAACACGCCGCGAATATCGCTTTGGGTGAGCTTTTTCTCACCGGTAGTCGCCGTACTTTTTGTCATATCAACCATTTCGCTCACCTGTTAGTCCAGTTCGTTATCAAGATCGTTAGCGCCAGCGGCCGGTGCAGGCGCGGCGGCGGAACGGTTGTATTTCGGGCTAAGTTGGATGTAGAGGATGGCCATAACCGCGCCAATCACACCCAGGGCAACCAGGTTGAAGTTGGTGAACGCCGCGGTGACGAAGCCAAGATAGAAGAACGGCATCAGGTAGCCCGCGCGCATCATGTTGATGACCATTGCGTAACCTACTACCACAATCATGCCGCCTGCGATGTTCAGACCGCTGGTCACCACTTCAGGAATGGCGTTCAGCATGTTCTGCACTTCGCTGGTGCCCACGGACACCGCCACGATCACCGCCGGGATAGCGATACGCATGGCTTGCAGGAACAGCGAGGAAACGTGGATCCACGACAGGGCGGTGAGATTGCCTTTTTCCGCCGCGCTGTCCGCCGCGTGCTGGAAGCCCACAGTGATAGTACGCACGATAATGGTCAATACCTGGCCTGCCGCCGCCAGCGGGATCGCCAGCGCGATACCAGCACCGATGCTTTGATGGCCGGCAATAACCAGAATGGTTGAGATAATGGACGCCAGCGCGGCATCAGGGGCTACCGCCGCACCGATGTTCATCCAGCCGAGGGCGATCATTTCCAGGGTACCACCGATAATGATACCGGTCTTCATATCGCCCAGTATGGCCCCGACGAGGGTACAGGCGATAAGCGGACGGTGAAACTGAAATTCATCGAGTACCGACTCCATACCCGCGATACACGCAACGATGAACACCAGCACAATCTGAAGAGTGGTAATCTCCATTGTACTTCTCCTATAACATTGACAGACTTAAGTGTGAAAGCTGAAAAACCTCATTCGGGTTCCGCGGTTATGGCGTCACTTTGCGGAGTAAATCCATCATTTTCAGTTTTTGATCGTTGGAGACTTTGCGGACTTCAAGCTCAATGCCGCGCGCGTTCAGTTTGTTGAAAGCGTCGATATCTTTGCTGTCCACGGAAACCGCGTTATTCACCTGAGTTTTGCCCTGACGGTAGGCCATCCCGCCAATATTCACCGAAGTAATATTTACGCCGCCTTCCACCACGCGCTCCACGTCGGTCGGGTTGGTGAACAGCAGCATCACGCGTTCCCGCGCGTATTTCGGGTTGTTGTAGACGCGGATCATCTTGGCGACATCCACCACGTGGGCGGTCACGCCGGGCGGGGCGACCTGGGTGAGCAACGTTTTACGCACCGTGTCCGCCGCCACTTCATCACTGACTACGATGATGCGCGAAACGTTGGTTTCTTTCGTCCAGCGGGTGGCGACCTGGCCGTGGATTAAACGGTCATCGATACGGGCAAGGCCGATCACCATATAATCTTCCGGGCCCATAGGTTTTGCCGGCGTCGCGGCTTTCGGTGCCGCGGCAGCCGCGGTGGGGGCTGCGGCAGGGGCGGCTTTTTCAACCGGTTTCGCTTTCAGCGCTTTCACGCCTTCGCGGCCGGTTTCTACCGCCAGCGCGACCAGTTCATCGAATGATGGGTTATCGTCGCGCGCCATTAAGGTTTCAACCAACATGGGAATGTTGACCCCAGCAATTACTTCATGGTGCTCTTTATCGACGACAATACGGCTGGCGGCGTTGAATGGGCTGCCGCCCCAGGTATCGACGAGAAACAGCACGCCCTGGCTGGTATCGAGTTTCGATAACTGGGCAGTGTATTTTTCGATCAGTGTTTCCGCGTTCTCACCGGGAACAAAATCAATCCAACCCACATTTTCTTGCTCGCCCAACAGCATCTCGGCGGTTTTGAGCAGTTGCTCAGCGGCCCAACCGTGAGTGCCTATGACAATAGCAATAGTCATGTGCTACCTCCTTTATTGTTTTAACACCCTCGTAACGAGAGCATCGCGAATCATAACTGGCTTACCGAATCGATTCAGATAAGGGGTTTATTGAGACAAATGCCTAATCCGTGATTTATTTTAGATAGTGAAAAAATAATTTATGTGATGAAGATCCGTAATTTAGCTTAAGCCGGTTCGTAAAAATGGCTGCAAAAAACTATCAACGATAACTGTGTCAGCAAAATTGCAAATTCTGGTAAATCTTTGCAAAAGGCTGATTCCCTTTGCTAATGTATGCTTCTTATTCACTATCAGGAGTAGCGGGCAGCAGCCCACCGTATGGACCGTCACCGACGTCACTTCACTTCCGCCTGTTCTCAGGCCACTCGTCATACCGACGCATCACACCTAATGTTAGCTACTGTTCTTGCGCCCGCGAATTGTGCGGTGCCGTTTAGTCATTCCTTCAGCTGGAGCTTGCTATGGAATTATTAATGGACCCCTCGATTTGGGCGGGTTTGCTGACGCTTGTGGTACTGGAAATCGTTCTTGGTATCGATAACCTGGTGTTTATCGCCATCCTCGCGGACAAACTGCCGCCGAAGCAGCGTGACAAAGCCCGTTTAATCGGTTTGTCACTGGCGCTGGTTATGCGTCTGGGCCTGTTGTCGTTAATTTCCTGGATGGTTACGCTGACGCGCCCGCTGTTCAGCGTGATGGATTTCACCTTCTCTGGCCGCGATCTGATTATGCTGCTCGGGGGCCTGTTTCTGCTGTTTAAGGCCACCACCGAACTGCACGAACGGCTGGAGAATAAGCAGCATGACGGCGCCCATGGCAAAGGCTACGCCAGCTTCTGGGTAGTGGTGCTGCAGATTGTTATCCTTGATGCGGTGTTCTCTCTCGACGCGGTGATTACTGCGGTGGGGATGGTGAACCATCTGCCGGTGATGATGGCGGCGGTGATTATTGCCATGGCGGTCATGCTGCTGGCCTCTAAACCGCTGACGCGATTTGTGAACCAGCATCCGACGGTGGTGGTGCTCTGTCTCAGCTTCCTGCTGATGATCGGTCTGAGCCTGGTGGCGGAAGGTTTCGGTTTCCATATTCCGAAAGGCTATCTGTACGCGGCTATCGGCTTCTCAATCCTGATTGAGCTGTTTAACCAGATTGCCCGTCGCAACTTCGTTAAGCACCAGTCGCGGCTGCCGCTGCGCGCCCGAACCGCGCAGTCGATCCTGAGCCTGATGGGCGGCAGCAAAAAAGGGAATGTTCAGCCGGAAGCGGAAGGGACGGCCATGGTGCCGATCCCGGAAGAAGCCTTCGCCCATGAAGAACGCTACATGATTAACGGCGTACTGACCCTGGCGTCGCGTTCCCTGCGCAGCATTATGACGCCGCGCGGCGAAATCAGTTGGGTGGATGCGGAACTGAGCGTAGATGAAATCCGCGAGCAGCTCCTGTCCTCGCCGCACAGTTTGTTCCCGGTATGCCGTGGCGAGCTGGATGAAGTTATCGGCATCGTACGCGCCAAAGAACTGCTGGTGGCGCTGGAAGAGGGCGTGGACGTGGCGGCAATCGCGGCGCAGTCTCCGGCGATTGTGGTGCCGGAAACCCTGGATCCGATCAACCTGTTAGGCGTGCTGCGTCGCGCCCGCGGCAGCTTCGTTATTGTTAATAACGAATTTGGCGTGGTGCAGGGCCTGGTGACGCCGCTGGACGTGCTGGAAGCGATTGCCGGTGAATTCCCGGATGCGGACGAAACCCCGGAAATCGTGGCGGATGGCGATGGTTGGCTGGTTAAAGGCGGTACTGATCTGCACGCGCTACAGCAGCATGTAAACGTTTCTACGCTGGTGAACGATGAAGACGACATTGCCACCGTAGCGGGTCTGGTGATTGCGGTTAACGGCCAAATCCCGCGCGTCGGCGATGTGCTGGACGTTGCGCCGCTGCGCATCACCATCGTTGAAGCTAACGATTATCGCGTGGATCTGGTCCGGGTGGTCAAAGACGAACCCGAACACGACGAAGAAGAGTAATCAGCGCAGCGTTAAAGCGGATACAGGCCGATCGTTGTGAGTGGCAGGTGGCGGTAAGTCACCTGCCAGCCAGCGCGGGAAATCGGCGATGGGCATCGGCTTTGCGTATAAATATCCCTGCAGTATCGCCACGCCGTGACGGCGCAAATACCCTTCCTGCTGTTCTGTTTCTACCCCTTCCGCCACCAGATTGATTCGCAGCCGTTTGCCCAGCGCGATAATAATATCCGTCACCGTGGAGTTCACCGCGTCGGTACCTATCGCGGCGGTAAAGCTTTTATCAATTTTCAGCACATTGGGGTGCAGGCGCTCCAGATAGGCCAGCGAACTCTGGCCGGTACCGAAATCGTCAATCGCCAGCTCCACGCCCATCTGGTGCAGCTCGCGCACTACCCGGTAATCCATATCCGGTAGCGCATCGCGTTCCGTGAGTTCCAGCATCAATTGCTGTTTAGGCTGCTTTGCAAACCAGATGCGGCGCAAATCATCAACAATCACCCCCTGATGAAAATGGCTGGCCGCCACGTTAATGCCGATATGAAACTGCTCCGATGCCGGGAAAAGATGCAGCTGGCGCACGGTTTCCATCAGCACATAGCGGGTAAGCGGCGCGATCAGATCTTGCTGCTCGGCGAGGGGGATAAACACGTCCGGGGAGATCCATCCCTGGCGCGGATTGTTCCAGCGCAGCAGGATCTCCACGCCGACGCAGTGCCGGTCGCGCGCCCGCACCAGCGGCTGGCAGAATACTTCAAACTCCCGGGCGGCGATGCCGAGGTTAATTTCCCAGGAAAAACTCATCCGCGTCGCGCTGGCAAGCCAGGTGATATAGCCGATCAGCAGGCTGAGCATCAGCGCCAGCGGGAGTTGAGCGGGCAGGCTTTGTAGCGCGACGCTCTCCGGTGACGGGCCGGTGGCGATCACCGCAAACGGGTAGCGGCTGGAATGATAGCGATGCTCAACGTGGCCTCTGGCAAGCGGCAGTTGGTTATCGTAAATGGTCGGGCCGACCAGATATTGATTTGCCACATTCAGCACCGCCTGGGTGATTAAGGGGGGGCGCGGCTGAAGCGTCAGCCCTGCCAGCAGCTCAATATTCACCACCTGCATGACGCCGCTTTGCCCGTCCAGGCTCGACGGCTCCCACAGCAGCAAAATTGGCGAACCCTTTAACAGCGATCCGGCGGTGGAAAGCGTCATCAGCGGGTAGACCGAAGGCAGTTTAGGCTGCAATTGATTAATCGGAATATCGCGCTGACCAAAAATACTGGAGCAATACAGGGTACCCTCTTTTACCAGCGCGATGGAGCGAACCGTTTGCAGGCGCGCCGCCTGCTCGCGTAGCTGATACTGCGTCATATCGCAGGGGATGCCGGGCAAGGTCACCAGTGATTTGCGCGCCACCTCGATAGGTTCCAGCACTTTTTCCAGAGAGGTAACGGCGCGTTGGCTGTACTCGTCAATTTCCTGGCGGTTGTCGCTGCGCTCGGTGACATAGCGCAGGCCCAGCGTCACGATAAGCGTCAGAATGGCCAGAATGATGCAAAGGATCAGACGTCTGCGTCGGTAATGGTAAATGATGCGCTGGGCTGTTTGCATCTCCGTAGCCTCTCAAGACTTCCCCAGAGGGTGGAGAAGTGAACATTGAAAGTGTAGTGGGGATTATTTATGACGAAACCGCGACAGATAAAAAAAGCGCCGCGAATGCGGCGCTCAATGCTTAGTTACACTGGACTTTAATCGCCAGCCCGCCGCGCGAGGTTTCGCGGTATTTGGCGTTCATATCTTTACCGGTTTCGTACATGGTCTCGATGACTTTATCCAGCGAGACGCGCGGCGCGCTGGTGCGGCGCATCGCCATACGGGAGGCGTTAATCGCCTTAACCGACGCGATAGCGTTACGCTCAATGCACGGCACCTGTACCTGGCCCGCGACCGGGTCGCAGGTCAGACCGAGGTTATGCTCCATGCCAATTTCCGCCGCCACGCACACCTGTTCCGGGCTGGCGCCGAGAATTTCCGCCAGACCGGCTGCCGCCATGGAGCAGGCCACACCCACTTCACCCTGGCAACCCACTTCGGCACCGGAAATTGACGCGTTCATTTTGTACAGCGCGCCAATCGCCCCGGAGGCCAGGAAGTAGCGGATATACACATCCGGCGTCACCGGTTCGATAAAGTGATCGTAATAAGCCAGCACCGCCGGAACGATACCGCAGGCCCCGTTGGTCGGCGCGGTCACGACGCGGCCCCCCGCGGCGTTTTCTTCATTTACCGCCAGCGCGAACATATTGACCCAGTCGATCACGGTCATCGGGTCTTTATTGTTCTTATCGCTGGACACCAGCATTCTGCGCAGCGCAGAGGCGCGACGCGGCACGCGCAGCGGGCCAGGCAGCACGCCTTCGGTATTCATACCGCGGTCGATACAGGCCTGCATGGTGCGCCATACGTTGCCGAAATACTGTTCAATTTCCTGCTTCGTATGCAACGCCAGCTCGTTTTTCATCACCAGGCCGGAGACAGACAAACCGGTGTCATTGCAGTAATCCAGCAGCGCCTGAGCGGATTTAAACGGATACGGGACGCTAACGTCGCCGCTGGCGTCTTTACCGAAGTGGGCTTCGTCGACGATAAATCCGCCGCCGATGGAATAGTAGGTGTTGCTGTAGATTTCTTTGTCGCCGCTATAAGCGGTAATGCGCATCGCGTTTTCATGCAGCGGCAGGTTGTCGCTTTGAAAACGCATGCCGTTGTCTTTCGGGAAATCCACTTCGTGGCGGCCCTGAGCCAGCAGCAGGCGCTCGCGGGTTTCAACATCGCGGATAAACGCCGGGATGCTGTCAATATCAACGGTATCAGGTAGATTACCCGCCAGGCCCATAATGATAGCGATATCGGTATGGTGGCCTTTGCCGGTAAGAGAAAGCGAGCCGTAAACGTCAACCGCTACGCGGGTCACGTTTTCCAGTAATCCTTTTTCGACCAGATCATCGACGAACTGCTTCCCTGCCTTCATCGGTCCAACGGTATGGGAAGAGGAGGGGCCAATGCCCACCTTAAACATGTCGAATATACTAATCACAGTAAAAACTCCTGCCAGGGGCACCCTTTTGGGTGACGATGTTAGAACAACGCTTATTTTAAGAGTTTATTGTTCGGCACAGTTAATTATTCACATGAATAAAACTAATGCTTCAGACAATATTCCCTAATAAAGTGTCGCCAGACCCCACAAAAAACAGGGATTATGCTGTTATTATAGTTAAGGTTTCATGCCGATTTGCAGAGCCAGTTCACGAATAATGCCCGCCGTCATGCCCCAGACAAAGTAGTGCTCATACCATGACAGCCAGACGCGGTGATCGTTACCGCGCCGGTGGATATCCAGCGGATGGTAGCGACCAAGGCGCAGCGCCTCATCCAGCGGCATCTCAAATACCGCAGACACTTCCTCTTCGCTGGCGCGATAAGGCAGGTCAGGCGGGATAATGCCCACCACCGGCGTGACCTGAAAACCGGTGACGCTGTCCACGGTGGGCAATACGCCAATCACTTCGACCAATTCCTGCGGGATCGCCACCTCTTCCTGGGCTTCGCGCAGCGCGGCGGCAATCAGAGAACTGTCCTGCGGATCGCGCGCGCCGCCGGGGAAGGCCACCTGTCCGGCGTGTTTGCGCATCCGCGTTGAACGCTGGGTGAGCAGCAAACCGGGAACCGGGCGGCGGACAATGGGCACCAGCACCGCAGCCTGGCGCTGATTAATCGAATGGCGGCTGATCTCCGGGCGTAATAACTGAAAACGGGCTAAAAAACTGTCCAGCGTCATCGGCGGATTACTCATGAGGCTCCTTCACAGGTGATTAAGGATACGATTAACTTTATCAAAAGTTTCCTGATATTCCGCCGCTTCGTCACTGTCCGCCACGATGCCGCCTCCCGCCGAGCAGTACAACGTCCCATGCTGCGCGGTCACGGTGCGGATGGTAATGCTGGTATCCATATTGCCGCAGAAGCTGATGTAACCGATGCTGCCGCACCAGGCATTACGCCGCTGGGGCTCCAGCTCTTCAATAATCTCCATCGCCCGGACTTTGGGTGCGCCGGTAATCGAGCCGCCGGGGAAACTGGCGCGCAGCAGGTCGGTGGCGTGAAGCGTGGCGGGCAGGGTGGCGGTAATGGTGCTCACCAGATGATGCACCGCCGGGAAAGGCTCCACCACGAACAGCTCCGGCACCCTGACGCTGCCCGGCAGTGCAACGCGTCCGATATCGTTACGCAGCAGATCGACAATCATTAAATTCTCCGCCCGGTCTTTGGGCGATGCGGCCAGTTTTTGCGCCTGTAACGCATCCTGTTGCGGATCAGCCAGGCGCGGCAGGGTGCCTTTAATCGGGCGCGTCTGGATCTGGTCGCCTTCCAGCAAAATAAAGCGCTCCGGCGACAAGCTGAGTATCGCCTGGTCCGGCAAACGTAAGAAGGCGCTGAACGGCGCGCGATTGGCGGCATTGAGCTGCAAAAACGCCTGCCATTCATCCCCCTGATAGCTGGCCTGAAAACGCTGCGCCAGATTGACCTGATAGCAGTCGCCGCTTTGCAGGTAAGCCTGAATCTGGCGGAATTTAGCGCCGTATTCTTCGCGGCTCATATTCGCTGACCAGTCAGAGGTGCGCGCAAACGGCGCGGGCTCTGGCGCACATTGCTGCTCCAGCCAGGCGAGGCGCGCCTCGGCGTCATCCCAGCTTATCAGCGTCAGGGTCTGGCGATGGTGATCGGCAACCAGCGCCCAGTCGTAAATCCCCACCGCCATATCGGGCGCGTGGATGTCCTGGCTGGCTATTACCGGCAGTTTTTCAAAGCGTCGCCCAAGGTCGTAGCCGAACAAACCCAACGCGCCGCCCTGGAAGGGCAGGTCAGAGGCGGTGTCAGGATGAATATTCAGCGACGCCAGCGCAGATTTTAACAGCGCTAACGGGCAGTCATTTGAGGTCTGGATCGGGTCGCCGGTGTCGATATCGGTTGAGGAACCGACCGTTTGCAGCGTGATTTTCGGATCGGCCACCAGAATATCAAACCGGTTATGGGCATGGTCGGCAAAACCGGAATGCAGCAGCATCGCCCAGGGCTGATGGTGGAGGGTGGCAAAACGGGTCAACAGCGCATCAGATTGCCAGGGCAGCGTAACCGACTTCAGGCCGGAGGAGTGGATTGTTTGCATCGCTAAACTCATCAACACGGGTTGCCTGTGCGCCGTGGTTGGCGCAATCCGGGCAACGTGAAATAATAACCGTCAGCAATGTAACAGGAGTCAACCATGTTTGCAGGATTACCTTCACTCACCCATGAACAGCAGCAGCAGGCGGTCGAGCGGATTCAGGAACTGATGGCGCAGGGATTAAGCAGCGGCCAGGCTATCGCCCAGGTGGCGGAAGAAATTCGCGCGTCCCATAAGGGCGACCGCATCGTCGCCCGTTTTGAAGATGAAGACGACGAAGAATAAGATGTTGTCGATCGTCGCAAAATCCGGCGCCATCAAATGGTGCCGGGAGAGCGATAAGCAAAGAAGCATGAAAAGAAGTGCTTATTTAGTAATTAAAATCTTTTAACCTTAACAGGTGTGATAAGTTCATTGAAAAGGGTAACAAAGATACTTGTCTGTTGCTCTGGTAATATTTTTAATGAATTTTTTAATTATCCAGAAGTTAAGTCAATTAATACATACCACGTATATTTTGCTGGTAGAGCTGTTCCGGTTGTTGGCTGGAGTATACTTGCCTCGGATGTTTGGCAAATTTCTTATCACACTGTAAGAGATTACAACCGTATAGCCAGAGGAAATGACAAAATATGGTAGATGCTATCGAAAAACGGATTTATGAGATTATTAAACCATGGAATGGCATTACATGGTCTGCCTTCAAAGTTAAGCCCTTGACCGGCGAAACTTCTTTGAATCATTCACTTAACATGGATCCTATCGAAGCGGCAGATCTGTTGCTGGAAATCTTTGATGAATTTGGCCTAAATTTTGAAGATTTAAATTTTAAGATTTATTTTGCTAAACACCGCAAAGACGAAAAACCGCTGACCATCAATATGCTTATTGAGTCCGCCAGAGCGGGCCGCTGGCTATATGAGTGATTCACGCCGGAGGGCTGCTTTTCGCTCTCCGTTAATTATGGTTTGTACAACCAATCGCAGATTTATTATTTTTCCGGGAATGTTCATACGCAGCACGCCAGGGTTCGCCAAATGAGTTCTTCAACAATAAATGAGAGGTAGAAAAAGATAAAGCAACTACAGGATGGGAGGAAATCATGGCGACGCTTAATGAAAAATAATGGTCTTATATAAAGCGCACAGCGAGCGAATAATCGCTCGCTAAGACATGGCAATTACACCGCCGCAATAATTTTAATCTCCACCTTGTATTGCGGCTTCATCAGTTTCGCTTCCACCGTGCAGCGCACCGGCGCATGACCGGCAGCCACCCAGGCGTCCCAGGCTTGATTCATTTGCGCAAAGTCGGCGCGATCGGCGAGGAAAATCGTCGCGTCGAGAATGCGGGTTTTGTCGCTGCCCTGGGCCTGTAGCATTTCATCGATCTGCGCCAGAATATTGGCGGTCTGGGCACGCGCATCGGCATCGGCATCGGTATTTTCCGGCACGCCGGTATAGTAGAGGGTCTGATTGTAAATCACGGCGTCGGACCAGCGGGCTTCCGGATTGATGCGAAGGATTGTCATCGTTATGTCCTTATGGTTTTCAAAGAGTGCCAGACTGCCATATTGGGAGCGTCGCGTCATCTCTTTGGCTGGCGAAAGCCGCGCGCCCCTGACATAATCACTGGCAATTTATCCAGGGGGTAGTGTGACGGACATCAGTGTGGCTGAAGAAAATGTGACGGACGATTTCGCAACCGACGGGCAACTGGCAAAAGCGATACCAGGCTTTAAACCGCGTGAACCGCAGCGTCTGATGGCGCAGGCCGTGGCGAAAGCGATCGAGACGCAAACCCCGCTGGTGGTCGAAGCCGGAACCGGCACAGGGAAAACCTACGCCTATCTGGCCCCTGCGCTGCGCTCGGAAAAGAAAGTCATTATCTCCACCGGATCCAAGGCCCTTCAGGATCAGCTTTACAGCCGCGACCTGCCTACCGTCGCCCGCGCCCTGGACTATAAAGGTAAACTGGCGCTGCTCAAGGGGCGCTCTAACTATTTGTGCCTCGAACGCCTGGAACAGCAGGCGCTGGCCGGGGGCGATCTGCCGGTCCAGACGCTGAGTGACGTGATCCTGCTGCGCAGTTGGGCCAATCAAACCTATGACGGCGACATCAGCACCTGCGCCAGCGTGGCGGAAGATGCCCCGGTTTGGCCGCTGGTCACCAGCACCAACGATAACTGCCTCGGGACGGACTGCCCGCTGTACAAAGATTGCTTCGTGGTGAAAGCGCGTAAAAACGCCATGGAGGCCGACGTGGTGGTGGTCAACCATCATCTGTTTATGGCGGATATGGTGGTCAAAGAGAGTGGGTTCGCCGAGCTGATCCCGGAAGTGGACGTGACCATTTTCGATGAAGCGCACCAGATCCCCGATATCGCCAGCCAGTATTTCGGCCAGTCGCTGTCCAGCCGTCAGCTTCAGGATCTGGCAAAAGACATCACCATCGCCTACCGCACCGAAGTCAAAGATACCCAGCAACTGCAAAAATGCGCCGACCGGCTGGCCCAGAGCGCGCAGGATTTCCGCCTGCAACTGGGGGAGCCGGGCTTTCGCGGTAATCTGCGCGAATTGCTGGCGGATCCCGCTATCCAGCGGGCGCTGGTGCTGCTCGATGATGCGCTGGAGCTGTGCTACGACGTGGCGAAGCTGTCACTGGGCCGCTCGGCGCTGCTGGATGCGGCGTTTGAGCGCGCCACCCTGTATCGCGCCCGTCTGAAGCGGCTTAAAGAGATCAACACGCCGGGCTTCAGCTACTGGTACGAGTGCAATTCACGCCATTTCACCCTGGCGCTGACCCCCCTGAACGTGGCGGATAAGTTTACCGAGGTGATGGCGCAAAAATCCGGCACCTGGGTTTTCACCTCCGCCACGCTGTCGGTGAATGACGATCTCCACCATTTCACCGATCGGTTAGGCATCAGCGAAGCGGAAACCCTGCTGCTGCCCAGCCCATTTGATTACCAGAAACAGGCGTTGCTTTGCGTGCCGCGCGGCTTGCCAATGGCCAACCAGCCCGGCGCGGCGCGTCATCTGGCCAGAATGCTGAAACCAATGATCGAGGCCAACAACGGGCGCTGTTTTATGCTCTGTACCTCTCATGCCATGATGCGCGATCTGGCGGAGCAGTTCCGCGCCATGCTGACGCTGCCAGTGCTATTGCAGGGCGAAACCAGCAAAGGCCAACTGTTGCAACAGTTTGTCGACGCAGGCAATGCCCTGCTGGTGGCGACCAGCAGTTTCTGGGAAGGCGTGGACGTGCGCGGCGATACGCTGTCGCTGGTGATCATCGATAAATTGCCGTTCACCTCGCCGGACGATCCGGTGCTCAAAGCGCGCATGGAAGATTGCCGCCTGCGCGGCGGCGATCCGTTTGACGAAGTGCAACTGCCGGATGCGGTCATCACCCTGAAGCAGGGCGTCGGGCGTTTGATCCGCGACGTCGACGACCGTGGCGTGTTGGTGATTTGCGACAACCGGCTGGTGATGCGTCCTTATGGCGCGGTGTTCCTGGCGAGCCTGCCGCCTGCGCCGCGTACCCGCGACATTACCCGCGCCGCCGCGTTTCTCGCCACCCCCGTGACGGAGTAATTTGTGCCAGACTATGGTAAGATGCGCACCATTTTTAGATGACCCCACCTCGCGAGAGTGCGAAAAGATATGCGAATTCTGGCCATAGACACCGCCACCGAAGCCTGTTCCGTAGCGCTACAGGATAACGACACCACTCATGCTCATTTCGAGCTGTGCCAACGTGAGCACACCCAACGAATTTTGCCGCTGGTTCAGTCACTTCTGAACCAGTGTGCGGTTTCCTTGTCTGAGATTGACGCGCTGGCGTTTGGCCGCGGCCCCGGTAGTTTTACCGGCGTGCGCATCGGTATCGGCATCGCTCAGGGCCTGGCGCTGGGCGCGGAACTGCCGATGATCGGCGTGTCGACGCTCGCCACCATGGCCCAGGGCGCGTACCGCAAAACCGGCGCGACCCGCGTGCTGGCCGCCATTGACGCGCGTATGGGCGAAGTCTACTGGGCGGAGTACCAGCGTGATGAGCACGGCGTCTGGCATGGCGAACACACAGAAGCCGTGTTAAAGCCGGAAGTGGTTAACGCGCGGTTGATGGAATTAAGCGGAGAATGGGCAACGGTCGGTACCGGCTGGCAGGCCTGGCCCGAGATGGCTAACGGTAGCAGCGTGACGCTGGTAGACGGCGGTATTCAACTGCCCGCCGCTGAAGACATGCTGCCGCTGGCAGCGCAGGCTTTTGAACAACAGAAAACGGTGCCGGTTGAACAGGCCGAACCGGTTTATCTGCGCAATGAAGTCGCCTGGAAAAAACTGCCAGGCAGAGCGTAATCGCCTGACGCGGCGCGTCGGGTTAAGGAGTCAACAATGGCGATGCAAAAAACGATGTTTCGCATATGGCTGATGGCGGCAGGCGCGCTGGTGCTCTCCGGATGCGTCTCGATCCCGGACGCTATCAAAGGCTCCAGCCAGATGCCCCAGCAGGATCTGGCTGCCGTAATGGACGCGCCGCGCCTGTACGTCGGGCAAGAAGCGCGTTTCGGCGGTAAAGTGGTGAGTATTCTCAACCAGCAGGGCAAAACCCGGCTGGAAATCGCCACCGTGCCGCTCGACAGCGGCGCACGTCCGGTGCTGGGCGAGCCTTCGCGTGGGCGTATTTATGCCGACGTGAACGGCTTCCTCGATCCGGTAGACTTTCGTGGTCAACTGGTGACGGTACTCGGCACGATTACCGGCGCGGTGGATGGGAAAGTCGGCGCAACGCCGTATAAGTTTATGACCATGGACGTGACAGGTTATAAGCGCTGGCATATCACCCAGCAGGTGGTGATGCCGCCGCAACCCATCGATCCCTGGTTCGGCCCGTACCCGTGGCGCTATGGTTATGGTCCATGGGGCTGGTATAATCCCGGCCCGGCTCAGGTTCAGACCATTGTGACCGAGTAACCCTTTGTTTTGCGGTAATAACAGACAGCGGCAGGTCCGCTGTCTGTTCGTTTTCAGGACATAAGAAAAATAAATAGTGACGCGCTTCGCATCCTTAAATCAGCCTAATTAATAAACTGGTACGCTGAGTTAATATTATGTTAACGACATGTTTTTATTATTGGGGTTGCGATGACGACGAATACTACTTTCAGAGGTGATGCATTGAAGAAGGTTTGGCTTAACCGTTATCCGGCCGATGTTCCGGCTGAAATCGACCCCGATCGTTATCAATCCCTGGTAGAACTTTTTGAGCAGGCCGTGACGCGTTACGCCGACCAGCCCGCCTTTATCAATATGGGCGAGGTGATGACCTTCCGTAAGCTGGAAGAGCGTAGCCGCGCTTTCGCCGCTTATCTCCAGGAAGGGCTGGGGCTGCAAAAGGGCGATCGCGTGGCGCTGATGATGCCTAACCTGCTGCAATATCCGGTGGCGCTGTTCGGGATTTTGCGCGCCGGGATGATCGTGGTGAACGTTAACCCGCTGTACACCCCGCGCGAGCTCGAGCATCAGCTAAATGACAGCGGCGCCAGCGCCATCGTGATCGTTTCCAACTTCGCCCATACCCTGGAAAAAGTCGTTGACCGCACCCAGGTTAAGCACGTGATCCTGACCCGCATGGGCGACCAGCTCTCCACCGCCAAAGGCACGGTGGTCAACTTTGTGGTTAAATACATCAAGCGGCTGGTGCCGAAATACCATCTGCCGGACGCCATTTCATTCCGTAGCGCGCTGCATAACGGCTACCGGATGCAGTACATCAAGCCGGAAGTGACCGGCAACGATCTTGCCTTCCTGCAATACACCGGCGGCACCACCGGCGTCGCCAAGGGCGCGATGCTGACCCACCGCAATATGCTCGCTAACCTGGAGCAGGTGAAAGCCACCTACGGGCCGCTGCTGTTCCAGGGCAAAGAGTTTGTGGTCACGCCCTTACCGCTGTACCACATCTTCGCGCTCACCATGAACTGCCTGCTGTTTATCGAACTCGGCGGCCAGAATCTGCTGATCACCAACCCGCGCGATATTCCGGGTCTGGTGAAAGAGATGGCGAAGTACCCGTTCACCGCCATGACCGGCGTAAACACGCTGTTTAACGCGCTGCTGAACAACAAAGAATTCCACCAGCTCGATTTTTCCACGCTGCACCTCTCTGCGGGCGGCGGTATGCCGGTTCAGCAGGCGGTGGCGGAGCGCTGGGAAAAACTCACCGGGCAATTTTTGCTTGAGGGCTATGGCCTGACCGAGTGTTCGCCGCTGGTGAGCGTTAACCCGCATGATATCGACTACCACAGCGGCAGCATCGGCCTGCCGGTGCCGTCTACGGAAGCGAAGCTCATTGACGACGAGGGCAATGAAGTGCCGCACGGCGAGCCGGGCGAGCTGTGCATTCGCGGGCCGCAGGTGATGTTAGGCTACTGGCAGCGCCCGGACGCCACTGACGAAATCATCAAAGACGGCTGGCTGGCGACCGGTGATATCGCCGTGATGGACGACGAAGGCTTCCTGCGCATTGTGGATCGCAAAAAAGACATGATCCTGGTGTCCGGATTTAACGTTTATCCTAATGAAATCGAAGACGTGGTGATGCAACATAACGGCGTCAGCGAAGTGGCGGCGGTGGGCGTCCCGTCCGGCGCCAGCGGCGAAACCGTGAAAATCTTCGTGGTGAAGAAAGATCCGGCGCTGACCGAAGAGTCGCTGATCACCTTCTGCCGCCGTCATTTGACCGGTTACAAGGTGCCGAAGCTGGTAGAATTCCGCGACGAGCTCCCGAAATCCAACGTTGGAAAGATTTTACGACGAGAACTGCGTGACGAAGCACGCAAGCCAGGCAACAATAACGCCTGAGCTCCGAGACAGTCGCCAAACGCCGGTTAACCGGCGTTTTTTTTGGCGCAAACCAAAGAGAAAGTAATTTGAATTATCAGATGATCACCACCAACGACGCGCTGGCCGCCTGCTGTGAAGCGGCGCGTCGTCACCCGGCGCTGGCGCTGGACACCGAATTCGTCCGCACCCGCACCTATTATCCTCAACTGGGGCTTATCCAGCTCTACGACGGCGAGCAGGTTTCGCTGATCGACCCGCTGACCATCACCGAGTGGGCACCCTTTAAAGCGCTGCTGCAGGACGTTAACGTGACCAAATTCCTGCATGCCGGTAGCGAAGATCTGGAAGTGTTCCAGAACGCGTTCGGCATGATGCCGGAGCCGTTTATCGACACCCAAATTCTGGCGTCCTTCTCCGGTCACGCGCTGTCATGCGGGTTTGCGGCGCTGGTGGAGAGTTTTACCGGCATTGCGCTGGATAAAAGCGAATCGCGCACCGACTGGCTGGCGCGTCCCCTGACGGAGCGTCAGTGCGACTACGCGGCGGCGGACGTCTGGTATCTGCTGCCTATCGCCATCCAACTGGTGGAAAAAACCCGGGAGTCCGGCTGGCTGGAAGCGGCGCTGGACGAGTGTCGCCTGATGATGACGCGCCGTAGCGAACAGGCTAACCCTGATGAAGTCTGGCGCGATATCGGCAACGCCTGGCAACTGCGTACTCGCCAGCTGGCATGTTTAAAACTGCTGGCGGCATGGCGGCTGAAAAAGGCGCGCGAACGCGATCTGGCGCTGAACTTTGTGGTGCGCGAAGAGCATCTCTGGCAGGTGGCGCGCTATATGCCGGGCTCGCTGGGCGAGTTAGACAGCCTGGGGCTGTCGGGCAGTGAAATTCGTTTTCACGGCAAAACCTTGCTGGCCTTAGTGGCGCAGGCGCAGGCGTTGCCGGAGTCCGAACTCCCGGAGCCGATTGCCAATCTGGTTGATATGCCCGGTTATCGTAAAGTGTTTAAAGAGATCAAGGCGCTGGTTCAGGCCACCAGCGAAGCGAAGGGCGTGAGCGCGGAATTACTGGCTTCGCGCCGCCAGATTAATCAGTTACTCAACTGGCACTGGCAGCTTAAACCGAACACGACGCTGCCAGAATTAATTAGCGGCTGGCGCGGCGAATTATTCGGGCCAGCGTTAAGAGAACTATTAAGCCGCTATTAACAAAAAACCCTGTGTATATTCACAGGGTTTTTTTATATCGTTGCCAACGAATCAAAATAACAGCCGTCTCTATTTTCGAAGGAAATAAGAGGGCTCTTAAAAGGTTATTTTGTTTCTTCCGCTTCCGGCAGCGTTACGTTAAGTTCCAGCACCGAAATGTCATCACCTTTTTGATCAAGCTGTACGGTGACCATTTCCGGATCGATCTGCACATATTTGCAAATCACTTCAAGAATATCGCGCTTGAGCTGCGGCAAATAATGCGGTTCTGAATCACTGCGGCGTCGCTCCGCAACAATGATTTGCAAACGTTCTTTCGCGATACTGGCAGTATTCTTTTTACGCGAAAGAAAAAAGTCGAGTAATGCCATAAATCATCCTCCGAACAGGCGTTTGAGGAAACCTTTCTTCTCTTCTTCAATGAAGCGGAAAGGACGTTCTTCTCCAAGCAGACGCTCAATGGTGTCGGCATACGCTTTACCGGCGTCGGAGTCCTGATCGAGGATCACCGGCTCGCCCTGGTTAGATGCACGCAACACTGACTGATCTTCCGGGATCACGCCTACCAGCGGGATGCGCAGGATTTCTAACACATCTTCCATGCTTAGCATGTCGCCGCGGCTGACGCGGCCTGGGTTATAACGAGTGAGCAGCAGATGCTCTTTAATCGGCGCTTCGCCGTTTTCGGCGCGGCGGGATTTAGAGGCCAGAATACCCAGAATGCGGTCAGAGTCACGCACCGAGGAGACTTCCGGGTTAGTGGTGATCACCGCTTCATCGGCAAAATAGAGCGCCATCAGCGCGCCGCTTTCGATACCCGCCGGGGAGTCGCAGACGATAAACTCAAAGTCCATGCTTTTCAGTTCATCAATCACTTTACCCACGCCCTCGCGGGTCAGCGCGTCTTTATCGCGGGTTTGCGAAGCGGGAAGAATGTAGAGGCTCTCAGTGCGCTTATCTTTGATCAGCGCCTGGTTCAGCGTGGCATCGCCCTGGATGACGTTAACAAAATCATATACGACACGACGTTCACATCCCATGATCAGGTCAAGATTACGCAGGCCGATATCGAAATCGATAACAACGGTTTTTCTTCCCTTCTGGGCCAAACCCGTAGCGATGGCCGCGCTGGAGGTGGTCTTCCCAACGCCCCCTTTACCCGAAGTAACAACAATAATGCGTGCCATAAAGGAATTCCTTGTTAAAAGGGCTTAATTTAATGGTTGAATGGTCAAGTCGTTTTCTGCGAGTTGCAGTCGTGCCGCCTTGCCAGAATAAGTGGCTGGGATCTGATCGCTCAGCCAGTAAACCCCCGCAATGGAGACCAGCTCCGCCGCAAGGTTAGTACAAAAAATTTGTGCATTCCGATCGCCGCTGGCACCCGCCAGCGCCCGTCCGCGCATCATGCCGTAGACATGGATATTGCCATCGGCGATAAGCTCCGCGCCAGCGCTCACGTGGTTAGTGACTATCAAATCACAATTTGGCGCATAAACACGCTGCCCGGAACGTACCGGCAGATCGATTAAGCGTGTTTTTGTGCCAGGTGTCGCAACAGGTTCGGGAGCGGGGGGAGAAACGGGACGAGCGGGTTTGTCTTTGCCTTCGGTCAGCAACGCAATGCCGGCACGGCTGATTTCAGCTTTCAGCGCGTCATCCTTGCAGCCGCTGATGCCGACCAGATGAAGGCCGCTGCCCAGCACGACATCGTGTAATGCCTGCCAGTTAACATGGCCTTCCAGATTTGAAATATTGACCACGACGGGCGCGTTTTTCAAAAAGGCCGGTGCCTGAGCGATTTTATCTTCCAGCGCTTTGCGAATCACCTCAGGGTGCGCATCATGCAAATGAACCACTGATAACGTGAAACTACTGCCTTTAAGCTCGATGGGCGTGTTTGACATCCTGGCCTTACTCAATTCAGTTATAATCCCCACAACGGTGGGATGATATTCCGAAACCCTCACGGCATGTTATAGTCCCGGCTATATTCAGGCAAGTCACCATCCGGCTAAATCAGAGTAAAAATCTATTTTACGAAATTAACAGCGCTTGATGTGATAAATAAATATACATTCCAATCATGAAGTTGCCGCACTTTTTAAATTCCTTCTCAGCTCAATCTCATTTTCATGTGCCAGAAACGTGACAGAGCCTACGAATTTGTTTAAATGTTCAGCACTCAGATGTGCGTATTTTTTCACCATCTCAAGCGTTTCCCATCCCCCCATCTCCTTCAGCATCATCAGGGGTGTTCCGTTCTGGATATGCCAGCTTGCCCAGGTATGTCGCAAATCATGAAATCTGAAATCCGTGATTTGAGAAATCTCAAGAGCCCTGGAAAATTCAGCCCTGTCGATATCGGTTAGTCTCTGACCATCTACCGTGAAAACGAATTCGCATGACATATCGCATTCTCGTAAAATGCATATCGCCTCATCGTTAAGAGGAAGAGGGCGGGCGCGTCCTGATTTCGCATTTTCTGCCGTGACAATGGCGTTCTTGTTTTCCATGTCCACGTTTTCCCATGTCAGAGAAAGAATCTCTCCTCGCCTTGCTCCGGTAAGTAAGGCGAAGGAGACAATTCTTCTCATCACATCAGACTGCATCGCATCAATCAGGTTTCTTGCCTGCCACTTTCTTATCCATCGAACGCGTACCTTTGGCTCCCTCAACTCAGGGACATAGGGCCGATGCGTTATCCATCCATGTTTTAAGGCCAGAGAAAACGCCCTGACGATAAACGCCCGGTAGCGATTAATCGTACCGTTCTCAAGACGCTTTCTGGATTTATGCTGAGAATGCGTCGGCATTTTCCGGGCAATTTCATCACCCTTAATCCCGGTGATATTCCTTCCCCTGAACACTGACAACCAGTACTTGGCATACCCTTTCTTGGTGTCGTACAGCGCCTGTCCTTCTGCATCCTTAAGCGCCAACACGACGATTTCTTCAAACAGATGTTCCCGCTGTTTCTCTAAGCGGGTCATCTCCCACAACTCATGTTTTATCTTGTCGTGGTACTCCTGAGCCTTTGCTTTCTCTTCGGTGCCAGCAGAGCGTCTAATTCTCGATCCGTCTGGAGCTGAGATATCAACCCAGTAGTTTTTCCCTCTCTTGTAGATCGGCATTTCTTTGACTCCTCACCGACCACAGCCAGCCGGAAGACATTGTTAGGTGTTCTGGAGAATTTTTCCACGCTTTCTTCATTGGCCCGCCATGACCCTCCGACCTTGAACATGTGGTAGCGAGCCGGATTGCGGTAGATAGTGCTGGGCGATACATTTATTCTCTCTGCGAACTCAGCCACTTTCAGAAAGGGTTTTTCGCTTCCCATTGGTTATCTCCAGGCAATAAAAAAGCCGCTGGTCTGCGGCTTTTAAAGAATCGGAACGTGCTTTTTTAATCGGATACTTCTCGCGGCCATCCACCACACATAGTGCCTCCATACCAAACCAAAAGCCGGCGCGCATTTTTCGCCATTGAACTCGTCTATTTCGCAGAAAAAAGGCCCGTTTGCTAACCACAAGCGATAACCGTTTCTTTCTGCGGTATAAATTTCTCCACCTATCACGTTTACTATGCCATCCCATTCACCGCTTTGAATTTGGCGAACTACAGCCTTGGCGTTCTTAAATTTCAATATGAAGCCAGATATAAAGAACATCATTTCCTCCAGGCAAAAAGAAACCCGCCGAAGCGGGCTGTATTCGTTGCTGATTCAGGCATCACTCACCGCCCGGTTTCATCTTGCGAATCTCAAAAGGATGAACAGGGACGGCTTTCATTTCGCCATCATCCAGCGCGGTAAGCTGTGCAGAAACCAGTTTGGCTTCCCACTCGTTCAGAACGCGAAGATAACCCTGACCGGTTGCTGCGTCGGTGAATACCAGCGCCGCGTTAGTCAACTCTACGGTGTGCATTATTCAGCCTCCTGCTGCGGTGCGGCAGTACGCATAGCTTCGTCTATAGCCTGCCGGACTGACATAACCGGATAATTGCTGTCATTAAGCATCATGGCGTTGCGCTGGAAATTCGCGTCAAATTTCCACCCGTATGCAGTACCGTAATATTCGTTAAGCCTTTTGTTCTGCGCGTCCAGCCAATCAAGTCGGCGCGTATCATCGCGCAACGTGTAAGGATGACTTACAGGTTCCTGCTGCTCTGCCTGTACTGCTGGCGCTGCGGTGGCGGCGAGACATGCGCGAAAAGCAGACATAACCGCCAGTACGCCGCGATTCCATGCATGCTCGTCAATAGCGTCTGACTTCCGGCATATATCAATCGCTGCATCGAATATCGCGGATTCATCCGGCACGCTCGCAACCTGCGGGGCTGCGTAGAGCGGGATTTGTGATAGCTCGTATTCGGCGATATCTTTATCGCTGTAGCTTTTAATCGAATGAGGCGATAGGCTGCCACTAAACCCATTTTGCCGGTCATCTCTGTCCTGAATTAGATACGCCACAGGCTCAGCGGCGGCGCGGTACTGCTTTATCTCTGCGGCCATCGCTATTTCGTGCGAAGTCGGTTCAACGCCCTCGATACATCCAGCGAGGATTTCGTCGATAGTTGCGTCTGATACGCGTTCGTTGATTGTCATTGCGCACGCTCCGCTTTATTCCGCAGCCAAATACACACAGCGCCGTCTTCAGTGTCGTGAATGGAACCAACAAACCAGCCATCCCCTGCTGGCGATTCAGGCTCCCATTCTGAAATGTCGTAACCATCAACATTGGGGTCAATGTCGCTCTCATCGCGGTACTCGACTGTCCATTCCAGACCGTTTTCGCTCATCCATGCGTTAAATTCCTCGGTCGGAACATACTCGCGACCATCGCAAAACGCATCGTAAACCGGGTGCGTCCAGTAGCCGTACTGGTCACGTTCTACTGGTAATTCTGTAATTTGATTGTTCATCGTTAGCCCTCCACCGTTAAATTGATGCCAGCAGACACGCACTCATCTACGTAATGGTAGATATTTTCTGCATCAGTAATTCTGTCTGCAAAGTCGTGCGCTTCGCGGTTACTAGTTGTTGTGTAAACAACAACGCGGTCATGCTCTCGAACTACAACCCAGGCACCTTTGTCGTATGATCTCCTTTCCTGAATCATGTTTATTCCTCACCGTTCAGGCGCTTAAATTCGTCAATGGCTGCGTTAAATCCAACCGTTTCATAAAACTGCTTAGTGTGCATGTCGGGCGAACATTTATACTCAGGCAGCTTCACAGTGACCGTCCGCGCTTCCAGTTCAGTGATGCGCGACTTAATCTCGTCAATAGCTACCAAAATAGATTCGTTATCGCCTGCGCAGCCCAACGCTTCGGCGTACTCTCGTTGAACCTGGTCGGCACTTTTACAGACGAAATTCAGCTCAGCGATGCGCTTATCTTTCCGCTCCAGTTCATCAAGCAGCGCCAGCGCTACGGCATGGTGAAACGCGGCGATAAACTCAGCATTAGCCTGTTGTTCGCTCTGGAAATCCTCGTCATAGCCACCATCAGGATGAGCACCTTCAATGACACAAATTGGAATGAATCCTTCCACTTCGCGGTCGATGGTTGCGCTATCTGAATCGCAGGGAAACGATAACTCCCATCGCCCGCATGTAGCCCGTTCCGCCACTTCGCGCAGTTGCGCCCGTTGTTCTGCTGTCATGGTCATGCTGCACCACCTTTGCTTTCTGCCAGCACCAGGCGCCCATCACAAAGCGCCGCGATGATTTCCTGATACTCCCACCCGTAGCACATGCTTTCGACGTAAACGCGAAGTGGTGGATAGTCATGTTGTTTACGGCGAATAAACGCCTCTGCTGCCTCTCTGGTCAGGTGGGCATTAACGTGCCGCCACTCCTTTTTGATTCCGCATACAGTGTGATCATCAAGATCAGCCAACACTTGCCACTGCTCATCTTCTTCGCAATCAAGGAAGTCATGCTCACATAAACTTTGTGCCTGGCTGTTGAGTTCGCTTCGTTCATCCTCGTCGGCGTCCTCCCAATACGCTTGCGGTGAATCCCATTCACAGCCATCGAAATGGACGATTTTCGATTCACAGTATTCATCGTCTAGGCCGTATATTTTCGATTGCTGCTGAACCATAAAAATCGGGTCTGCGGTGTGATGCCAATTAACCCCATCACCGAGATGGTGATATTTCAACCGCGAAATGAAATCATCGAACGTTTGAGGGGTCAGTTTTGCCCCATTCGCCAAAGTGCTCATACCTTGCTCCCGCGAAGCTGTGCTGCGGCATTGGCAGCAATTTGGATGCACTCGTCTACGATGTCCCGTGATGATTCGGGGAATTCTTCATAGCAAGCCCGTAAATTGGTTTCGACCCGAGTCGCGCCCACCGCCCGCTGTTCGTTCACCCATGCGTCCGTGTTGGGGGTTTCATCTGCTACGGTATCGCAACGCATATGCAGATAGCCTTCATTGGTTGGCCTGATTGCGTTTCGTATCCCTGCTATGAAGTACCGCTGACATTCCCCAATCACACTCTTCAGCGCCGCATTCTCAGCGCATACATCGTTTAACTTCGCCGTCAGCGCTTCACTACGCGCACTCTGCACGTCCAGCGCCGATGCAAGCTTGGTCACCATCTTCGCAATCGTGATGATCGGCGTGTCGTCACTCATAGCCGCCGCAAATTCATGCCCGGCGCGTACCAGGTGTTTGTTGTTATCTGTCATTTCCGCGCTCCTTTAATCATCAGGCTGATGTACTTGTTCTCGTTTACGCTGGGAAAACTGTGGCGTTTGAGTAACTCCGATTTGTCTGGCATAGGCTTTACTCTGTGGCGGGCTACTAATTCGTTAGGGGATATATCAGGGTTGTATTGACCAATCATGATGAGTAACCTTCTTTAAGCCGGTAAACGACGCCTCCAAGCGCCCCGTCTCCCCATGGCTCCTTATCCAGTTGGTCCATGATGGTCTTGAGTGTTACCGGGTGGATGATGTGATACTGGTATTCCAGTAGCGTTGACCAGCCTGCGTAATAGGGGTCTATTTCGTTCAGAGACATTTCGTAAATACCGGAGCCGGATGCCACGTCCGTAAGGTCACCCATCCATCTCCATGACTCTGTAATATGGTTGCGGCTATCCCGCCGTAGGCAGGCTAATACCTGCTGAGGTGTGAGCATTTTTGACTCCGGTTATTTATTTAGACTGCGTGTATAGCGTGGCGAGGGAAGGGGAGTCCGACAGGTGCAAATGGGATGTCATCATCGAAATCCATAGGCGGCTCGCTGGATTGAGCCGGTCGCTGTTGTTGCCGTGTTTGCTGGCGAGGCGCATCATTGCCGGGAGTGCCGCGCGGCGGTAAATCGATATCCCGCACCAGAATGGTCGGCGTCTGCGCCTGTGTACCGTCCTGACGAGTCCATTCCTCAACGAGAAACTCACCTGACACAGTAACCTTCGCACCTTTCACAATTGCAGCGGACAGCTTCTCGGCCATCGCGCCAAACATTTTGCAGTTCAGCCAGGAGGTTTTTTCGTTGTCTCCAAACCCGGTCTTAGCTGGCAGGGAGAAAGAGGCAATATGCTTTCCATTTGGCGTGACGCGGAGCACCGCGTCTTTACCAACATTGCCGGATATAGTGATTGTATTAATTGCCATTTATGCCGCCTGTTTTAGTTCTGTGCCACGTGTTTTGAATACATCAACGCACTTCTGCTGATGTTCGGGGAACTTAGCCAGGGCATTCCACGCAGGCTTGTAAATGCCTTTCAGTTCTTCAATGGTTCCGCAGTCTGCGGCCAGCGCGGAAAAGTCGGCCAGGATGTCGTCAGGAGAACGCGCAGCCACTTCGTGTGTTTCTGCATCCGGATCGACTGCTGTCTGTTCTGTCGGAATGCAGAATGCCTGAAATGCAGCGTATTTGTAGGCGATAGACATCGCTTTATTTGTGGCCTTATCGCCGCTATCCATGGCCTCGCCGTAAGTGATAACGGTGTGCTTACTTCCATCTTCGGTGGCTACAAAATCGAACTCAGCTTTAACGACAACGTAAAACAACACGCCGCCTTTTTGTGTTGTACGCTCAGTTACCGTGCGCTCTGTAATTCGTGGCAGAATAACCAGTCCGTGTTTAGCGAGCATTGGAGCCAGTGCGTTATATACCTGGTCGATTCCACGGAAGTTAAATCCTTGCTGGCGGTTTTCCCTGTCCTTACTAATTCCCTGCTCAGCCATATCCCTGGCTACTGCGCTTATTGCCTTGTAAACAATCATGTGAAGTCTCCTGCAAACTCTGCCCATGTAATCGGCGGATTATTTCGTTCCGCTGCCAGATTGATTTGCTGCTCTACTTCTTCCTCAATTTCGGTAGAAATAAGCGCAATAAATTCTTCATCGTTAAAGTCATGCAGCATGGGTTTTATTCCAGTCGTCATTCTGAATATCGTGCCAGCCCATCGCTATTTCCCATGCCCACGAATAGGCAGACTTCAGGCCTTCCTGAGTGTCGGGGAATGACGCTTCGTAGAGCTTGTTAAAGTCACGATTACCTTGCTGAACCAGTACGGTTCCGTTAACGGGTAAAATGGTCATGGGCAGGCACTCCGGGCTGAGATAATGTGTCCTTCAGCCGCAGCATTGCGGCGCGGATAAGCTGGCGAACTTTGCGGTGTAATTCAGATTCAGGCGGGTAATAAGCGGACATGACGCCGCTACCCGCGAGCTGTAAGTGCATCATGGGGTAGGTTCCTTTGGTTGTGTGATTGCATGTGGCTAATGGCTGATTAACCATTACTCAGATGCAGATATGAAAAAGCCGCACTCAGGCGGCTATCGGTAATGGGAGAAAACCCAAACTTTAACGTCTGGCTTCTCGATGCAGAACTGCGCTGAAATGAGGTTAGCAATGAGCTCCTTTTCAAGATTTGATATGTCAGGCGATACTGGCTCGTTGAAGTGTTCATAATTCTGCGTTTTAGCCAGTACACGACCAATGAATGTGTAATTACCATTCATTCCATCATCAATTACGCACAAGCCGTTGTGGTGATGAATGCCTTTAAAAGCGCTATCAAGATAAGGTTCAAGCTTTTCGAATGCTGCGTCATCATCGCATTCGCTAAACGGCAACTTTACGCCGCAAAGTACATAGGTATTAACCTGCACACTCATTATTTCCTCCAGGCAAAAAGAAGCCGCCCTGACTGCGAGCGGCAAATAAACATCAAGGGATGATTGAGGGTATCCACATAGCTAACTCAGGGAATTAGCTATCGGGAATTACTCGGTTGGCGGTTCAGGTAATGGCATCCAGTGTGTAATATCAAACACCTCCCAAGGCTGACCGTCATTATTAGGGTCATCCCAATACTTAAAGGCTTCATATGTTTCTTCATGAGACGGAAAATCCCATCTAATTTCTCCAATTCTGATGACGCCGTTATTCATTATCAGTACAGGTATTTCAGCGTCAGGCATCCGCTCACTACATTTAATCCACTCCATATCCCTCACCTCTGTTAACGTTGCTAATAAAAAAGGCCGCTAATTTGCGACCTTATTCGGCGATAATCTTTCCGTGCTTCAGGATGCTGTCTATCATCCAGTCGTAACCGCAAAATCCCTTGCTGCCTTTGATGGCCTGATTCTTGGCTTTCGCTCCCTCGACAATCCTGACGCTGACATTTGCACCCCAGCCATCACCAAAGTTGTAATAGTGGTTAGCTCCGTCTTTCACGTTTGGATTGCCCTTCGCAGGAAGCTGTCTGTGCTTCACATACTTATCCATCGCACCAGACCATCCGCCATTCCATGAGCCACGGTTAGGCATCGACAGTTCGAAAATTGCATATTGGGTCATTCCATTACCTCGCTGTAATTGGCTATTAAAAAGGCCGCCTATTTAGCAGCCTTGTTCAATTTCTTCATCACACGCCTGTGGTTGCGTGAACTTTTATTCCTCAGCCCACTCCATACATGCATGAGCAAATCCCGCTGCTTACCGTTGTCGTTCATGGTCACCTCAAATAAGTGGCTTGCTGGATAACTTCATCTTCTGCACCGCATGTATTTTGTTACCGAACGGGTTAGCGTCACGGTAATAGGTGCGGTTCTGTTTAATCGTTACTTCCTGCTCTGGCTTTTCCCGTACTGCAATAAGCGAAGTGGCTTTCAGTACACGGTTAGAACAGTCTTCTGACAGACGTGAAAATGCACGGTCTATCTTCTTGGCTAACTGTTGGTTGTCGCGCTTTTCCTGTTGATGACGGATAGCGCGGAGTAATTTCTTGTGCTCACGATTGGTCATGATTGCCTCCTGAAATGGCTTTGGTGGTTTGGCGATTACCGAGCACTCAGATGCTTCTATCAGCTATCGGTTGGGCATCACGATCGCACTGCGATTCGATGTGCTTATTCACTGGAGCTTTTGCTCACCAAACCCCAAACCCATCTCGTTTGGTATTGTTGGGCCGAAACAGCCCCTGTATTGTTAAAGAGCATTCACCGTCCTGGTGAGTAGTGCGTCCTGCTGATGGGGTAAAGATATGCGTTATGCGCAAATGCGTCAAGCGCATATTTATAAATGTGGGTAGATTTTTGACACAAATTACATATGCGTTTGAATGTAATGGAAATATATTTTTTGAGGCTTTAATAAGCGGCTTTGCAATGAGCACAAAAAAGCCCGCATAAGCGGGCAGGTAGGGTGGGGGGGAGTTAACCGTGGCGTCTGTATTGCTGTGACTGACTCAGCATCACACGTCCAGCAACGTGAAGCATAGGTGCTTCTTCACTAGATATTGACCACTCACGATATTTTGGGTTGTCAGAGATGACATATAAGTCAGATTTTACTTTCTGAAGACGCTTAACATACATGTCGCCATTAAAGTCGAACACGTAAATCCCATCCCCATCAAAATAGCTGACACTGACATCCACGAAAATCAGATCGCCTGGCTCAATGGTTCCTTGCATGCTATCGCCGCGAACGTTGATAAGCTTCACTGAAGACTCCGGTCGGTTACCAAAAATGAGCTTTGCCTGATCTGCTACATATTCAATTGAACGGATAACTTCAACTATATCTTTCGACGGAGAGCCATCGCCTGCGCTGGCGGAAACATCAAGTACGTCAACCCTATACACATCCTCCCTCCCTTCTTTTGTGAGTGAATTAATACTGTATATTCCCACAGTATCACTAACAATATTAGAAGAGAATAGTTCAGAAACAGGAACCTCAAGAGCGGTCGCAATTTTTTTTATAAGCGCGTCACTATAGCCCTGAAGTCCTCTTTCAAGGCGCGAGAGATTACCGACATCGCTATCCGCTAGCGTCGCCAGTTGATTGAGTGTGATTTTCTTCGCCTTACGGATTTGGCGGATTTTTTCCCCTACGTTCATTTCACTATTAGAAAACATTTTATGCGTTCCTCGCAAAGCGCCTTGCGCAAAATTTGCGGATGTCATATTATGCGTATAACGCATTAAGGAGGCGGTAATATGCAAACACCACTAAGAAAAATGCGTGTAGAGAAAGGTTTCACAATCTCTGATGTAGCAGCTGCCACTCAAATTGATGTTGGCAACCTGAGCCGGATCGAGCGTGGCATTCAAATCACATCTCTCGAAACGGCGGAGAAGCTCGCAAAGTTCTTCAAGCAGGAAATCTCAGAGATGCAGATTCTCTATCCGCAACGTTACATGAAAGCTGATAACGCAGCTTAAGCAACACGCTCTTTAATAACCTGCGGGCTGATTCGGCCCACTCTCACAATCGCATCAACCGATGCGACCAATTAACTATTCACTATGGAAATACTACGAAATGGAACACGCAAACAAACGCAATGAGGCGCTCCGCATTGAGAGCGCATTACTCAACAAAATCGCATTACTCGGCACTGAGAAAACAGCCGCAGCTGTCGGTGTCGATAAAGCGCAGATTAGCCGGTGGAAACGAGACTGGATACCCAAGTTCTCGATGCTTCTCGCCGTTCTGGAGTGGGGTGTTGTCGATGAAGAAATGGCACATCTCGCCCGTCAGGTTGCATCAATCCTGACAAAAGAAAAAGCCCCTAAGAACGGTGAATTCTTAGAGGCCTGATCACACTGTGTTTCGCCAACATCAGTTGAGGTAATTATGTCAAAACCATTCAGTCCTGACCAGGACAAATTACACAAAAACATTATTCGTGATCGCTACCTGTCCGGTTTCAAGCAGCCTGGTCGATTCCGGGCTGAGTGGGAAAGGGTTAAGCAATTATTCAGAGGTAAAGGTCATGAGTAACGTTCTCCGAATATCCGATTTCAGAGGGTCTCATAAGCCCATGGAGAAGCCTCAATCATCAGGGCAGGGGTTGGTATTCCTGCACCGTAAAATACGTGAATTACCGTTCTACAGGACGGATAGCGAAGCTGTACATCTCTGGGTTCATCTCATCATGGGAGTCAACCATGAGTCCGCTAACGTAACTACGGAGTTTGGTGAATATCCTGTTGGACGTGGGCAGACTATTACAGGCCGGAACACGCTGGCGCGTGAGACAGGGATTGAACCGGACAGGATTAAATACCTGCTCAACAAATTTGAGAAAATGGGCATGATCACCACGCTGGCGAACAAAAAATTCACCCTGCTGACAGTCACGAAATATGACGAATATCAGCATTTTTTTGTGCCAACAGAATTCCAACAGAGTGCCATCGCAAACCCGCATCAGGAAAGGGCTGTAGAGGAGGTTGTGCCAACAGAGTGCCAACAGAGTGCCACAAAGAATTTATTAACTAATAACTCATTAGGTAAACCTAATGAGTGTGCAACTCGCGACGGAAATCCAGAGGCTGAAAAGCAGAAACCAGCCCGGGCAAAAATATCCTGTGAAGAAGTCTGGCAATGCCTGAAAGACGAACTGCCAGAGGCAAGGGGATGGAGGGCTCTCACTGACGACCGGAAAAACATGATCCGCAACTTCTGGGGAAAGGCGAACAAGATTGCCCGCGAACTGGACGGAAAGCCTCTGGACATGGAGGGGTTTCGTGGATACCTGAAATACATCAGCGAAAACTGCCGCTGGATGCTGGAAGACCGCCCGGACCAGAAAACTGGTAAGACATGGCGACGCATGAAATTCGACAGTTTCCTGAATGCCAAGCTCTACATCGAAGTCCGGGAAGGAGACAAAGATGACCGATAGTATTTTTACCCCACCGCATAACCTTGAAGCAGAGCAAAGCGTTCTTGGCAGCCTCCTGATTGACGACGACAGCAGCGAGCGGGTCCAGAAAGTTCTTTCCATCCTGAAGCCGGAGTCATTCTACAGCCGCGCCCACCAGGTAATTTTCGAAGAAATGCGGCAGATGTACAGGGAGAACAAGCCTGTGGATGGGCTGACGCTTTACGACGCACTGGAAAGCAAAGGCCTGGCGTCTCAGGTTGGCGGCTTTGCATATCTTTCTGAACTAACCAAGGTGATGCCCAGCGCAGCTAACTCAGTCGCCTATGCCATTTCTGTACGCGAAGCAGCCATGGAGCGCTACGGAATTCAGCGGATGACCGAGGCAACAGAGCTGTTTTATGCCCGCAATGGAATGACGGCCGCACAGAAATATGAAGCCATCCAGGCGATTTTTACGCATATGGCTGAGCATGGAAGAACAGGAATACGCCGCGGTGCCCGACCGTTCATGGAAGTGATGGAGGATTGGGTAACAGAACTGGAAGGGAGATTCGATCCACGGCAACGTGCAAGGGGTTTATCAACAGGGATTGCCTCACTGGATGAAATGCTACAGCCAAAAGGACTGGTGCGTGGCTCGCTACTGGTAATCGGTGCCCGTCCCAAAATGGGTAAAACGACGCTATACAGTCAGCTGGCTATCAACTGTGCCATCAGTGAAGACCTCCCGGCTGTTCTTTTCAGTCTTGAAATGCCTGATAAGCAGATCCTCGAACGTATGGTTGGGCAATTATCTGGCTGTAACACCGATATTTTCTACCGCGGTGCTGATAATCAGTCTGAGTTTTCACACGCAAACGCCAGGGCTATGCAAATGGCAGAAAGTGGAAACCTGTTCATTGACGATACCCCCGGCGCCTCTCTGTCTCACATCTTCTCTGAGTCCCGCAGAATTAAGCGCGAAAAAGGGAAGGTTGGCATGGTGCTGGTTGATTACCTGACGCTTATGACGGCTGAAAAAGCCGACCGTAACGATCTTGCTTACGGGATGATCACGAAAGGTTTAAAGAGCCTCGCCAAGGAACTGGATTGCGTTGTTGTGTTACTCACGCAACTGAACCGTGATCTGGAGAAACGGACAAACAAACGCCCACTGCCAAGTGACTCGCGTGATACCGGACAGATTGAACAGGACTGCGACTACTGGCTTGGGATTTACAGGGAAGGGGCTTATGACGAAAACGCCAACCAAAGTGATACAGAGCTTTTGCTTCGCCTTAATCGCCATGGCAATTCTGGTGTGGTCTATTGCGAACAGCGCAATGGATCAATCTACGACACCGACCAGGTAGCCGCGGAAAACAAGCGACGCGAGCTGGAAGAAAAACCACGAAACCGCAAAGGAGGTTTTTGATGGGCATGTTCGTCATGGACTACAAAGACGCAATACTACGAGAAGATGCAATGGAATGGCTTCTTCGAAATTATTACCGGTTTCCAGACGATATCTCACCCAGCAAAGCGATGAGCGCTAACGTTTCCGATGTGATTTTTGCTGACTGGCGCTGGGTTAGAACTTTGGACGGCGAGATAGTTTTTGCTAACTGCATTCAGCCTGGAATAAGCGCAGAGGATTTCAATGAAAGGCTGAAAGAAGCCACCTGTTAACAGGGCCACTTACACAGTGGCCTTTTTATTTGAGGATAGAGATATGCGGATAACGATTAACGTTCCTGATAATGACGAGCAGGGAATGAAGTTGGCCACCGAGTGGGCCGACATGTACATCGGCAATGATAGGAGTCCCAGCCAGTCGTTTGTTGTAACAAATTCAGGCCGTTCAGCACTCATCGAGAGAAAGAAAAACGGTAACTGGTCGGTAAAGGTGGAGCCTAAGGAAGGGGATAAATCGTGAAAGTAAAAACATCAGAGCTTAGCGGTGTGCAACTTGACGTTGCAGTGGCATTAGCTCTTGAAATGACAGGCGGAGATTTACGCGTTCGAGGTGGATACGGGTGTAGTTACTACAACGGATCAGGACTGAAAACATTTAGTCCATCTACCGACTGGAGCCAGTGCGGCAACCTGATTGAAGCAGAAGGGATTGAGTTCAAATGGGTATCAGACGCAACTCTGGAAGCCCATTCGTATCTGCATGACCCTCACTATTGCTACGGTCTGACGCATCAGGAAGCCGCATGTCGCTTAATAGTCGCCTCAAAGCTTGGCGATGAGGTAGACATTCCCGATGAGCTGATGGAGGTGGGAGAGTGATAATCGACGAAAGCGAAAAATGCTGGGAATTAGAGGTAACCGCTGACAACGAATTTTTCTATCTCAGCGATGAACTAGGTATTGATGAACAGCAAGCGCGTCAGTTAATTCAAGTCCTGCAGCATTGGGTTGATGGCGGTGACGTTATTTAGCAGCCAGTCTGCTGGCATGTGGAGGGGAATATGGAAGAGTCACGGAAACAGTTTGAGGCGTGGTTTCATTCACGCTACGACCAGATATCAATGCCACCGGTAGAGCGCTCAATGCTTTTCACAAATCAGTGGGCGTCATGGCAGGCAAGCCGCGCAGCTATCGAGATTGAATTGCCGAAATACCACGACTACACAAATCAGGATACAACCAGGGCGCAGGCTGAAAAGTCAGCCTACAACTCCGGCGTATACGATAGCGCTAACGCCATCCGCGCCGCTGGAATCAAAGCGAAGGGGTGAGCATGCCAATAGTGAAATGGTTTTTGTGGCGACGATGGTTATTCAGTAAATGGACCAAAAATTTCAAAGAGCAGCCAGTTATGGGGAATCTACTTAAGACAAACTTCGCCTCATGCAGGTCATATCCAATAATTTACCGTGACATGGTGAGAATCATTAGAGGACATCATGACAAAGCAAACATACCTGCTTCGAAGCGAAGCAATCAGAAATAACGCCATAGACACAATTCTCTCATTACCACTCGACGATAAGTCACCTCACGAAATCCACGTTAAAGAGCCCAAGCGCACCAAAGCGCAGAACGACCGTCTCTGGCCGATGCTTCAGGACGTCTCGCGTCAGGTTCTCTGGCATGGACAGCGATTAGCGCCTGAAGACTGGAAAGACATTTTCACCGCGCTATGGCTGAAGACGAAGAAGCTTGAGCAGAGAATCGTACCCGGCATTGACGGCGGCGTTGTGCTGCTCGGCGTTCGTACCAGCAAAATGCGCAAGGCCAGCATGACGGAGTTAATCGAAATCATGTTCTGGTTCGGCGCTGAGCGAAACGTCAGGTGGAGTGATGATTCTCGCCGGGAATACGAATGGGCCCAACGAACAGGAAAAGCAGCATGACCGACAAATCAAATACCCCGCCAGAAGACAAAGACAGATGGCGCACCCCGCCTGAAATATTCCACGCACTGAACGCTGAGTTCTGCTTTGTGCTGGATGCCGCTGCAAGCGCTGATAACAGTCTGTGCAACCACTTCATCACCGAATATCAGGACACGCTCAAAACGCCGTGGAATGAAGTGATGCCGGATATTCCCGGATACGCCTGGCTTAATCCGCCGTACAGCAAACCTATGCCATTCGTGAAAAAGGCTGCGCAGGAAAACGCGGATCACTTCACCGGATGCGTAATGCTACTCCCGGCAGATACGTCCGTCGCATGGTTCAGGGAAGCAATAAGCACAGCCCATGAAGTGCGTTTTATCACTGGCGGCCGGCTGTCATTTCTGAACGCGACTACAGGCAAAGCGGTAAACGGAAATAACAAGGGCTCAATGCTGGTTATCTGGCACCCTTATCTCCGCTCCGGAGAATGCAGACTCACAACAGTCGAAAAAGGAAAGTTGATGGAATTTGGCAGGCGGATCATCAACCGGATAACAAAGGCGGCGGCATGACACGACGACGAAGCGTTACCCAAATCGCGATAGACAATATGATTTTCCGCGTCACCACCCGCACTAAACGCAAGCCAGAACCAAACCCATCCGACATTAAATCATTCCCGTATACCGCTCATCTCACCCAGGTGAAATGGGACCGTATGCGTGCGAGGAAAAGACATGACTGACAATGTAAATCATCCCGATCATTACACACAGGCTGGCATTGAGTGCATAGACGCCATATCTGCCGCCACCATTAACAAGCATGGTATTCAGTCCGTGTGTGTCGCTAACGTGATCAAATATCTTTGGCGCTACGAGAAAAAGAATGGGCTGGAAGATGTGAAAAAAGCCCGCTGGTATCTGGAGCGATTAGTTCTGGAACTGGAGGCCAAAAATGCTTTCTCCTGAATCCATCCGCCAGTACCAGGCCGAAAGTAATTGTCGCGCCGGATACTGCCTGCATTGCGGAACGAAGCTCGCGATGGTTGAAACCTATGTTTGCGACCAGTGCGCCATAAACCTTTATCCGGACCCCAACACCACCATGTTTGATGAGGACGAGGAAGATGGTTAGCAAATTCCATAAACACTTTACCGACGAAGAGAAGGCATACATCAGACGCGTGGCTGGCAAAGTACCGGCTGGCGTAATGGCTGAACAGATAGGTCGTAAGGAAAAGAACGTTTACAACTGGGGTCATCGCAATCGCATCAGTCTGCGAGTACCTAATCATATTATGAATAAGTACTGGAGGAGTCATGGCACTAAAACGGGACAAGTTTGATGACATATTCTCCCGGCTCGTCAGAGAGCGAACGGGATGGCAATGCGACTACTGCGGTAAAATATTTGACTCCACAGACCCATCAGAACGACAACGACTACACTGTTCCCACTTCAAATCCCGAAGACACAAAGCAACCCGATACCACCCCTATAACGCCTTTGCTCACTGCATCGGTTGCCACAGAAAGCTCGAAGAAGACCCGTACGAATTCACCTCTCACGCCCAGCTAACCTACGGCGAAATGACAATCGACCGCGTAGCGCATCTGGCATGCGTTCCTGTGCGTTTAAAGCCGTGGCAGATGGATGAGCTTTACCAGCACATGAAAAGCGAACTGAAGCGCATTGAGGAGCTCAGGCGGCAGGGTGTTATGGGGCGCATCGAGTTCACACTGCCTGACTGGTATCAGGATGGGATAACAATCCGTTTAGGGGAGGCCGCATGACCAGAGAATACGTCAAGAAAATCCATTACCCATGCGAAACAGCAGCAATATTTCAGGATGTGCTTTTCTTTATGCGAGTAAATCACTACTCGGAGCTTCTAAATCAGGCTGACCGGGCTGCTGAGTTTTATCTCGACTTCTTCCCATACGCGACGCTGGAAAATATCCGTGAAGGCATCCGCTACAGCTTTGGCGGTCTGTATCTGACCGATGACCAGTTAATTCGGGAGGCAGCATGAACATTTACGAACGAATAGACGGAAGCAATTACCGAAATATATGGGTGATTGGCGATCTGCATGGCTGCTACTCAAATCTGATGGGCCAACTCGACTCTTTGCAGTTCGATCCGGCGCAAGACCTTATTATTTCAGTGGGCGACCTGGTAGACCGTGGGGCGGAAAATGTTGAATGCCTCGACCTGATTACTCAGCCATGGTTCAGGGCGGTACGTGGAAACCATGAACAGATGATGATTGATGGACTTAGTGAATACGGGAACATAAATCACTGGCTCTGTAATGGGGGCGGATGGTTTTTCAATCTCGACTATGAAAAAGAAGTGCTGGCGAAAGCGCTGGTCCATAAAGCCGCAGAATTGCCGCTGATTATCGAGCTATCCACCAACGGTAAAACAGTCGTGGTTTGTCACGCTGATTATCCGTCTGATGAATACCAGTTCGGAAAACAAATCGATACTGAGATGGTTATCTGGAACAGGGAAAGAATCAGCAATTCTATGGATGGGATTACGCGTGAAATATCCGGCGCCGACCTGTTCATTTTCGGTCACACGCCAGCCCGCAAGCCTTATAAATACGCCAATCAACTCTATATCGATACCGGTGCCGTGTTCTGCGGAAACCTGACAATCGTCCAGGTGCAGGGGGATAAATCATGCCAGATGTAATTAATCTCCAGTCAGCACAGCAGCACCACAAAGACCGGGAGATGCTGAAGACCATCGAAGCAGCTTTGCAGTTTAACGAGGACGCAAGACTAAGACTGGAAGAGGCGAGGCGGGAACTAATCAACAGGCTGGGGATTAACAAAACGAACGGCCCGGAGGATGCAGCGTGAGGACGAGAGAGCTAAACCTAAATAAAGAACAGCATGAGTGGCTCAACGGCTGGCTTGAATTATGGGGGGCATGGGTTTACTCAGGCAGACTTGAAAAGCGCATGAGCAGCGTTATAGCTCAGTTCATGGAGAAGGTTGAGCCGTCCAGGGTAATGACGCGGCCAATGTGCAATGACGATGACGGAATGTTGATTTCTCAGGTCGTAGATTCCGTTATGCGCATCGACACAAAGGCCTTCGGTATTCTGCTCAGTTACTACTCTCACGGCTCATCCAAGAGAGCAATTGCATCGTACTATCATTCGACTGCAAAGCCACGCAAGATGTGCGGAAGAAGCGGGGAAGGGTGGAGGAAGCCATCTTTAGCCACGTGCCGGAACGAAATTGACGAAATCCTCAATGCGTCCCTTTTCGTTTTATACCAACCAATGCAAGTTGCTTTCAAAAGTCGCAAACGTGTTGGTAAAGTCAAGCATATTGCTCCTAAAGTGCTTGACAGCCAATTATCCATTTAGCCATACTTACAGGGTAAGCTGCCGTCAGTGACTCTTAAGTTGCCACGGTGGCTTTTTATTGCCTTATTCGCATCAAAACATGAGCCGAATAACTCCCTCATTCGGCTCATCAAAGCAACTCGAAGCAGAACACCAATTACCCTGGCTAATGCCGGGGTTTTTATTTTCAGGCCCGGACAATCATACCCTCATCTATCTGTCACATCGTGTCCGTGGCCTGAACCTCCTACACCCAGCACCCCGACCATTTGTCCGGAGGTGAGAGATATGCCTATGCCGTGGAAAAACCAACCTGACCTGCTATCTATGCTCGTCGCTCTGCTAATGACGACGCTCGGCGCGATTGCAAGCTACGCCAACCGAATAGTCAAAGGGGAAAGATTCTCCTGGCTGGTTTTGCTGTTGCAGGTCATCGTTTCGATATTTGCTGGCTCGCTGATGATTATGGCCGGCCTGCATTACATGTGGCCGCTGGAGGTTACTGGTGGCATCTGTGGTCTGGCTGGATGGTCTGGCCCGGCGCTGATTAAAGCGCTGGAAGCCCGGTTCCTGAGTAAAGCGGGGGATGCCAATGCAGGTAATCAATAAGCAGCGCAAGGCCTTCCTCGATATGCTGGCCTGGTCTGAAATCGGTGACAAACTGCTGAAGGCATCCGATAACGGCTACAACGTGATTGTTGGCGGATCGCTCTTTACCAGTTATGCCGACCATCCCCGCAAGCTGGTCGACCTGCCGAGACTGAAGATTAAATCCACGGCAGCCGGTCGCTATCAACTACTGGCCCGTTACTGGGATGCATACCGCAAACAGCTTGGGCTGAAAGATTTCTCACCGGCCAGCCAGGATGCCGTGGCGCTTCAGCAGATTAAAGAGCGTCGCGCGCTGGAGTTGATCGACAACGGCAATATCCGGCAGGCCATCGACCGCTGTAGCAACATCTGGGCATCGCTGCCTGGCGCGGGCTACGGTCAGTATGAGCACAAAATCGAAGACCTCCTGAAGAAATTCCGGGAGGCAGGTGGTTTCGTTGTGGAAGCGAAATCATGATTTCACTCGCTGAAGTTACTACGGTGCTGAAAAAGCTTTGGCTTCCGCTTTTGCTCACAGCTGTTCTTGGTGCTCTGGTCTGGGCGGTTAATCACTATCGCGATAATGCCGTCACCTACAAAGAGCAGCGCGATAAGGCCACTGAAAGGTTGAATCTCGCGAACGACACCATCAAAGACATGACAGTGCGCCAGCGTGACAACGCGGCACTCGACGCTAAATACACGAAGGAGCTGGCTGATGCGAATGCTGAAAATGATGCTCTGCGTAAGCGTCTCGATAATGGTGGCCGGGTGCGCGTCAAAGGAAGCTGCCCTGTGTCAGCCACAACCAAAACCTCCGGCACCTCCGGCATGGGCAATGATGCCACCGTCGAACTCTCTGACGTTGCTGGACGAAACGTTCTCGGTATTCGATCCGGAATCATCAGCGACCAAACTTCCCTGAGAACCCTGCAGGAATACATTAAAACGCAGTGCCAGAGGTAACTATTTGAAGTATTTATCGAGCGGGTCGTATTTAGGAGTTGAGCGCCATAATTTCCAGCAAATAGGTATGGAAATAAGAAATCCACACCACGCGCCCGCAGCAACGAGACGCAGGATCTTATTCAGCGTGAAATAATCTTTCAAAACTTCGGGTACTAAAGAGTATTTGTAATGGTTTAACCAGCACTCAAGGATCGCGAGAAGCGCTGTTTTGAAAAATATTATCACTGGCACAAAAACGGAAAATATAGCCATCAAAAAAACAAGCATCAAAGCCATTACTGCATAAGTACGCATACCTATCTCCTCTTAGCGCATAGAGTAACAAATAGCCTAGCTTGCCGAAAGCGTGTCTTTTGCCCCTATTACAAAGCCTGTCATCGGTGGGCTTGATCATGGGCTGTGCCTACTCGGCCAAGAGATTCTAGGTGCTGACGGGTAAGCCGTAAGTGGCTAAGCACTTCTGAGAAGCAGGGCAACAGCTGCGACAAGGAAAAGAGGTAATCATGTCCGACATCTACAACATCAAACTGACGACGAACGACGGCGGAGAGTACAAAGGCCAGATGTCACGCCGTCAGCCTGAGCTGGTTAACGGCTTTGTGCCGCTGGCGACAGAAACGGGCCAATGGCTGTATTTCGCTCCTGCCGATGTGAAACGCGTGGAGTTCACGCCGGTACCGGCAGAGCAGACCGAACAAACAACGGAGTAACCCATGGCTAACGATGACGAGCGCAGGCCATACCCGCCAGTTAACTTCATCGCCTCCGACAACTGGCAGCCATACACCAGGCTGATACCCGCCAATGAAGTGCATGAGTGGGTAAGCCGCCAAATCCTCAGCGATACCGGAAGCATCCATAACCCTGACCACGAACACCTGTTAGAGGCTGACCTCTGCTTCATGTGGGCGTCAGGCTCATTCTCGAAGAAAGGGCGCTACGTTCTCGGCCAGGCCGAGCAGGTAATGCTCCGCGCCGGTGGTTGGCAGAAAGCCAGAATGGAACAGCAGATGTATGAATGGTTCGGGCGAATCCCGAAGTTCATCATCACGCTGGCAGCTGATTACTGCTCACAATGCAGTGACCTCGAGTTCTGCGCGCTGGTAGAGCATGAGCTTTACCACATCGCCCAGGCCACCGATGATTTCGGCGCGCCGAAGTTCAACAAAGAGACCGGGCAGCCAGTGCTTACACTGCGCGGCCACGATGTCGAAGAATTCACAGGTGTCGTACGTCGATACGGTGCCAGCAAAGAAGTACAGGAGCTCGTTGATGCGGCCAATGCGCCAGCAGAAGTGGCTCACATCGATATAGCCAGGTCATGCGGGACATGCATGTTGAAGCTGGCGTAACGCTTTATTCAGATTGTCATGGAGGTAGCCTGTGGCAGCATTATCGACAGAGGTTAAAGCCTTCATCGTTCAATCACTCGCCTGCTACGAGACCCCGGTAAAAGTCATTGAGCTTGTAAAGGCTGAATACGGCATCGATGTCTCGCGGCAGCAGGTGTCGCAATATACGCCCGGCAACGCAATGGCGGCCAAGTTGAGCCAGAAGTGGATTGATCTGTTCAACGCCACCCGTAAACGATTCCAGAATGAGATCGCCGACATCCCGATCGCAAATAAAGCGTACCGGTTGCGCGTTCTCGACAGAATGGCGACCAATGCTGAAAAGATGAAGAACTACGGCATGACCTCTCAACTTATCGAGCAGGCCGCCAAAGAAATGGGCGATGCTTACACTAATCGCCAGAAAGTCGAGCATACAAGCCCTGATGGCAGCATGACTCCGCAGCCGACAATCATCCAGCTACTACCCGTTGAGCCGAAAGTATGAGTAACGCCGTTCAACTACCGATCCCCGCGAAGCTTGCGCCGCTGTTCACTGCTGAGAATAAGCGCTACCGGTGCTCGCATGGTGGGCGTGGCAGTGCCAAGACGCGCACTTTTGCGCTGATGACAGCCGTAAAGGCGTATCAGTCGATGATGAACGGAGAAAGCGGAGTGGTGCTCTGCGCGCGTGAATTCATGAACTCTCTGGAAGAGTCGAGCATGCAGGAGGTGAAACAGGCGATCCTGTCTGTCCCCTGGCTGGCTTCCAACTTTGATATCGGCGAGAAGTACATCCGCACCATCGACAAGAGCGTTAACTACGTATTCTGCGGTCTGCGGCATAACCTCGACAGCATCAAGTCGAAAGCGCGCATCCTGCTATGCTGGGTCGATGAGGCTGAATCAGTCAGCGAAATAGCATGGCAGAAGCTGAGCCCGACCGTTCGTGAGGAAGGTTCAGAGATTTGGGTGACGTGGAACCCGGAGCGCGACGGCAGCGCAACGGATAAACGTTTCCGCAAAGAAGCCGGCGACGACTGCATTACCGTTGAGATGAACTATACGGATAACCCGTGGTTCCCTGACGTGCTTGAAGGTGAGCGACAGAACGATCAGCGCCGCCTCGACCCGGCGACATACGCATGGGTGTGGGAAGGCGCTTACCTCGAAAACTCTGATAAGCAGGTGCTGGCCGGAAAATACCGGATTGCTGAGTTCTCGGACCAACTCTGGAAAGAAGCTGAGCGCCTGTTCTTCGGTGCTGACTTCGGTTTCGCTAAAGACCCGAACACTCTGGTGCGCTCGTTCATCCTGCATAACCGGCTGTATATCGAGTACGAGGCATATGGGCAGCAGACAGAGCTCGACCACATGCCAGAGCTGTACGACACTATCCCCGGATCGCGTGACTGGCCCATCAAGGCTGACTCCGCTCGACCCGAGACGATTAGCTATCTCAAGCGGCAGGGATTCAACATCTCAGCTGCTGAGAAATGGCAGGGGAGCGTTGAGGACGGGATCGCCCATCTTCGCGGCTTCGACGAAATCATTATCCATCCGCGCTGCAAGAACGTAGCGCGTGAGGCCCGCATGTGGTCGTACAAAACGGACCGCATCACCGGTGAGGTGTTACCGAAGCTCGCTGATGGTTATGAGCACTGCTGGGACGGTATTCGCTACAGCCTTGACGGACACATTAAACGTAAGGGCCAGATGGCTGGAATGATGATTCCGAAACGCCTTCGCTAACCAAACGGACAAACCATGACTGACCAATTAACTCTAGCCGTCAACCATGCGTTGAACGATGCGCGGATGGCGCGCGCCCGTATGGGGCTGATGGCACCAACGATGGGGCTGGACAATAAGCGCCATTCCGCATGGTGCGAGTATGGCTTCCCTGAGCAGGTAACCTACGAAAACCTCTATGCCCTGTACCGGCGCGGTGGCATAGCACACGGCGCAGTAGAGAAGCTGGTGGGCAAGTGCTGGCAGACGAACCCGGAAATCATCGAGGGTGATGATGCCGACGAGAGCGAAAACGAAACCGCCTGGGAAAACAAGTCAAAGCAGGTATTCAACAACCGGTTCTGGCGCTCATTTGCCGAGGCGGATCGTCGTCGCCTTGTCGGTCGTTATGCAGGCATCCTTCTGCACGTCCGCGATGAAAAAGACTGGAACCTTCCGGTTACCAAAGGGCGAGGTCTTCAGAAAATATCCGTGGCGTGGGCCGGATCGCTCACGGTGAGCGAGTGGGACACTGGCCTGAACTCGAATACGTACGGCCAACCGAAGATGTGGCAGTACGCTGAACGGTTGCCGAATGGTTCAAGTCGCCGCGTCAATATCCACCCCGATCGCGTTTTCATCCTTGGTGATTATTCTGACGATGCCATTGGGTTCCTTGAACCAGCTTATAACGCCTTTGTGAGCCTGGAGAAAGTAGAGGGTGGTTCAGGCGAATCATTCCTGAAGAACGCCGCTCGCCAATTAGCACTTAGTTTCGACAAGGAAATCAACTTTGCCAGTCTGGCATCAATGTACAACGTCAGTGTTGACGAGTTGCAGGACAGATTCAACGACGCTGCCCGTGAGATGAATCGCGGAAATGATGTGCTGCTTTCTCTCCAGGGGGCCAGCGTAACCTCCCTCGTTTCTCCGGTTTCTGACCCGTCTCCAACCTATGACGTTAACCTGCAAACAGCCGCTGCCGGGGTGGACATCCCGACGCGGATTCTGGTTGGTAACCAGCAGGCTGAGCGGTCCAGCACCGAAGACCAGAAATACTTTAATGCTCGTTGTCAGTCGCGCCGCATAGACCTCGCTTTCGAGATAGAGGACTTCTGCGACAAGCTTATTGACCTGCAAATCATCGACCCCGTCAGCCAGAAAGTAGTTATCTGGGATGACCTGAATGAACAGACCGGTACTGAGAAGCTCACTAATGCCAAGACTATGGGTGAGATTAACCAGACCATGCAGGGCAGCGGCGATGAACCCGCGTTCACCCGTGAAGAGATTCGCACGGCTGCGGGCTATGACAATGATGACGAAGAGCCGTTAGGAGAAGAGGATGGCGACGAAGAAGACGAAGCCACCGATTCTGCCGCGTAACTATCAGGATCCGACTGGGGCCGATGCGCTGGAACGCCGGGCAATGAAAGACTTCGCCAGGCGGATGAATAAGATTGGCAAAGCGTACAAATCAGCACTCAACAAAATACCTTCCTCCCTCGCAGTAAACGCCAGATACGAATACCAGATAAACCCAACGCTACTCTCCATCATCCTAAACGATGCCAGTTACCTGGTGGATCAGGTACTGATGGGGGGTAACGAGTACGACCTTTGGTTCTACGAGTACATCGATCTGGCATCAGAGAAAGGTACTGGTCAGTCATTCTACAACCTCAGCCAGCAGTCTCCTGTGTATGCCGCCGGGCGGGAGTCTCTGGCCTCCATCCTCGCAAGTGACCCGTACCAGCAACGAATGGCGCTGGTTCACGCTCGCGTATTTGAGGAGATGAAAGGGCTCAGTGCTGAGGTGAAGCGCGATATGGCGAGGGTGCTGACGGATGGTGTCGGGCGCGGGCTTAACCCGCTGGAAATCTCCAGGAACCTTACCGAGCAGACCGGCATTGAGAAGCGCAGGGCTAACCGGATAGCGCGGACTGAAGTGACCACCGCGCTGCGCCGGGCTAAGTGGGATGAAGACCAGGAGGCGAATGACCTTTACGGGCTAAAAACCCTTCTGGTTCATATCTCGGCGCTGTCACCGACAACCCGACATACCCACGCAGTGCGCCACGCCCACCTCTACACCAATGAAGAGGTCCGTGACTGGTACAGCAAAGATGGCAACTCCATCAACTGCAAATGCAGCCAGCAGTCGGTGCTGGTGGATGCGGACGGTAATCCGGAATACCCGGACACCATCACGAAACTCAAACAGGAATATAAATCGATGCAGGCGCGCGCTTACGCCTGGGCGGAGAAATAGCTATGCCTATGCAGGTCAACATCACCACGAAGGTGAACAGCCAGTCTATCCGGCGCGAAACATACAACGGGCGTGAGCATCTGGTGTTGCCGAGCTACACGCTGCCGGCGAACGTCGTCATGAATGGCGGCTTGTACACGCAAGAACAAATCGACGCCCACTATAAGGGGCTGGAAGGCACCCTGGCGCCGCTGGGCCACCCTCAGGTTAACGGTCAGTTCGTGTCTGCTTTCTCGCCAGAGGGGATTAACGCAGGCCATATCGGCGCGTGGAACCGCAACGTTAAGAAGTCCGGCAATCGCATTTACCTCGAAAAGTGGGTTGATGTGGCCCGCGCCAGTGAGTCGGAAGGTGGTAAAGAACTGCTTGAGCGAGTCGCTGCTATTGAGCGCGGTGAAGATGTTCCGCCGATTCATACCAGCGTCGCCGCATTCCTTGACCAACTCGAGCCCAACGAGCAGCAGCGTGCAACAGGCGCGGAGTGGGTTGCCGACATCCACGGCATGGACCACGACGCAATCCTGCTGCATGAAGTCGGAGCGGCCACCCCTGAGCAAGGTGTTGGCCTGATGGTCAATGCCGATCTTGCCCAGCCTCTTAAGGCCAACTCTGGCGCACTGGTGGGCGAATCCTACCGGGAGCGCGAGCAGCGTCTCGATCGCGCAGCCAAAGCGAAGTTTGCGGCGGGCGCGGATGAATACGCATGGGTTGCTGACTTCACTGACTCGCAAGCTGTAATCATCCGCAACGGCGGCACCGCTGAGGTGTTTGGCTACAAGTATGAGGGCGGCGTTATCACCTTCGACGATACCGGCACCGCAGTAGCGCGCCAGGAGTCGTGGGTGGCCGTCGTCGCCAACAAATTTAAAGCTCTATTCACACCGCAGGAACAGCCTGCACCAAACCACAAAACGGAGGGCGACATGCCTTTAACCAAAGAAGAACTGGAACAAATCGGCAGCATGATCGGCCAGGCTGTTGCGACCAATACTGAAGCGGCTATTAAGCCTCTCGCGGAAAAGGTTGATGCGCTGCAGGCCAATCAGAAGCAACTCGCGGAAACCCTGACCGCGAACTCCCGTGCCGAAGAGAAAGCAAAGCGCGAAGCGGTTGCGAAGGTCCATGGCGATATCGTCGCGAACGCTCTGTCAGGCGAAGCTCTGGACGCGATGTTCAAGTCGCTGGGCGAAGCTGCTCCGCTGGGCACCAACAATGCACAGCAGCACAAAGAAACCGGCGCACCTGCCGCTGACGAACACTTCAAGTAAGGAGCCGGAATAATGCCACGTTATCGTCGCGTTAATATCGACGGTCAGTCTCTGTACAAGACCGAAACCCGCACAACGGCCGCCGCGTTGCTTCCTGGCACCGCCGCAACCATCAACTCATCCGATAAATTCGCTCAGGCCACCGAGCTAACCGGCCGCCTGTATATCATCGATGTCGGTTATCACCAGGGTCTGACTATCACCGAATCAATCCCTGCCGGTGATTCGGCTGTCGGCAACTACGTCGAAGAAGGCCGCGAGCTGGCGCTGCGTTGCCTGCCTGGTGCGTATAAGAAAGACAGCCCGATCAAACTGGGCACAGCTGGTCAGTTCACCCTTGCCACCTCCGACACTGATTCAGTGATCGGCTACAGCCAGGATGAATACACCATCGCAGCCAGCACTACCGACTTCATTCGCGTGCGCATGCGCGTTGGCACTGTCGCCGCAGCTGGCGCGTAACAAAAGGACAAACAGATATGTACTTCTCTAAAGAGACGCTGGCGACTAACTCCCGCCTCGGCGGGCACTGGAGCGAGCTGTGGGCAAACCGTAACATGTGGAACCTGCAGAACGATTCCATCATCGCGGCTAACCGCGCAATCATGACGCCTGACATGCTGGCTTGTAACGCTGTTGGCGGTTTCTCCCGTGACTTCTGGGCTGAGATTGACAACCAGGTGCTGCAACTGCGCGATCAGGAAGTAGGCATGGAAATCGTGAACGACCTTATCGGCGTTCAGACGGTGCTGCCGGTCGGTAAAACCGCCAAGCTGTATAACGTGGTTGGCGACATCGCCGACGACGTGTCAGTAAGCATCGATGGTCAGGCACCGTTCTCCTTCGACCACACTGACTACGCTAGCGATGGCGACCCGATTCCAGTGTTCACTGCTGGTTACGGTGTTAACTGGCGTCATGCTGCTGGCCTGAACTCTGTGGGCATCGATCTGGTGCTGGACTCTCAGATGGCGAAGATGCGCAAGTTCAACCAGAAGCGCGTCAACTACTACCTGAACGGCGATTCAAAAATTCAGGTTCAGTCCTATCCGGCGCAGGGCATCAAAAACCACCGTCACACCAAGAAGATTAACCTTGGGTCTGGTGCTGGTGGCGCGAACATCGACCTGACCACCGCTGACATGACCGCGCTCTTTGCGTTCTTCGGTAAAGGCGCATTCGGCACCACCGCACGCACTAACAAAGTCGCCGCATACGATGTGATGTGGGTTTCTCCAGAAATTTGGGCAAACCTGGCTCAGCCGTATGTGGTAAACGGCGTTGTAAGCGGCACTGTACTGCAGGCGGTTCTGCCGTTCGCACCGGTGAAAGAAATCCGTATGAGCTTCGCGCTGACCGGTAACGAGTTTATCGCGTACGTTCGTCGCCGTGACGTGATCTCTCCACTGGTGGGTATGGCTGTCGGTGTTGTTCCGCTGCCGCGTCCACTGCCAAACGTTAACTACAACTTCCAGATTATGTCTGCTGAAGGCCTGCAAATCACCGCAGACGATCAGGGCCTGTCTGGCGTTGTCTACGGCGCTGACCTGGCTTAAGGAAACAGCATGGCTAAATACGAAGTTGTGCGCCCGTGGTTCGGCGTAAAGGTGGGGCAGGTGGTGGAGTTGAAAGAACTTCACCCGGCGCTGAAGTCTAACGTCCGTCTCATGAATGGTGAGGCAGGCGGAGAACTTACACCGTCGACTCCTGATGCCGGTACCGGTGAGAAATCTCGCAAAGAGATTATTCAGGGCCGCCTTACTGAGCTGGGTATTGAGTTCAAAGGCAATTTGGGCGCTGAAAAGCTCAGTGAGCTGTTGCCTGATGGCGAGCTCGAAAAGCTTTTCCCTGCTGAATAACAGCCGCCGCTAAGGCGGTTTTTTTATGCCCCGCTCCGGCGGGGTATTTCACGGAGTCGATAATGGTAACTCTCGAACAGGCGAAGGAGTATCTGGATAGCCAGGGAATTACCATTCCCGATTTTGTTCTTCAGGCTCTCGTCGACCAGGCTAACAGCATTCAGGAATGTCTCGATGCGCATTATCCGGCGTCGACCGCGCTGCTGATTCAGCTCTATCTGCTGGCGCTTATGGGGCTCGGGCAGGGAGATAAGTACATTTCCAGCCAAACAGCGCCGAGCGGGGCGTCTCGCTCGTTCCGATACCACTCTTTCACCGATCGCTGGAAAGCATCAGTGAACCTGCTGCGCGGGCTGGATAAGTACGGCTGCGCCACCTCGATGATCCCTGCCGACCCTACCGCCGCTCCGGCATTCGCTGGTATCTGGATAGGAAAAGGCGGCTGCATGTGCGGGGATAAGTGATGACGTACAAATCAGTTAAGCACGGGCTGCCGCGCTCGTTCACCCGCGTCTGGGTGATGACCAACACCGGGCGGGAGACTACTGGCTACGTGAAATCGGACGGCGAGTGGCATATCAACTGCCCGCGCATCCGGGCGACTGGCGCGAAGGTGCTGCGCTGGAAGGAGGACTGATGTCGAGCATTGCTTCGTGGTCCTACACCGCCAAGGCCACCATCTGGCGGAAATTACCAGGTAAAGATGAGTATGGAGACCCGCTTGGCTACGCTGCGCCGGTAATCATCCTCTGCGATTACGAAGGCGGCCTTAGCAAGCGTATTGGTAGCCTGGGCGCTGAAATAGTCGTGAAGAACACCGTCTGGACTGAATTTACAGATGCCGGGTCTGGAGACTACCTCCTCATAGGGGAGTCTGATAATCCAGACCCGGTGGCGGCCGGAGCTGACGAGATTCGTCAGGTTATTCGCTATGCCGACACGTTTGAGCGTCTTGCGGATGACTGGGCATTGCTGACGGGGGTGTAGCGTGGGAGTAAAGGTCAGGGGTATTCGTCAGGTATCGAGAAACATTAATCGTGTCATAGATAACATTCAGCATAGAAAAGTCGCCAGGGCCATTTATTCCGCTCTCAATATCGGGGCGTTGCAGGCGGCAGCCTATACGCCAGTCGACACTTCATTTTTGATCAACAGTCAGTTCCGGGAGTTAGTTGTAAATGGCACTCGAATGACTGGCAGGGTTGGATACTCAGCAAATTACGCTGCCTATGTTCATGATCCGTCCATACCGCAAAACTTCAGGCTCGCAAGGGCGAAGAAAGAGTTCCTCACTAAGGGCTTTGAAGAAAAACAAGGCGAAATTGACGCCGCAGTAGCCCGGGAGCTTTCGCTATGACACCAATGATGTTCGAACGGGTGAGAAACCTCTTTGTAGAGGCAGGGCTAACGGTCGGCTTCGATATCCAGTTGCTGATGTACGAAGACCCGAATGACCTGACGAAAGCCGCTATGGTTTTTCGTCCTGGTGGAGGGACTCCGATCCGCAATGACCTTGGCGCTGAGCATTATGTGATGGTTGATGTGATAGGCGCAAAGGACAAACGCGGGGCCGCAACGAATGCGGTTCAGCGAATTGTCGATTACGTTCAGGCTAATCCCATCGCAGATGATTGCGTTGGCTTTATACAGAACATGGGCGGAGTTCCGCCGCCGGTTTTAACCGAAGAGGGGAGATTAGTCTTCCGACTTCAGTTTTCATGCAATTTTGGCGATTAGCCATATCCCCCAAATAACCCGCTCCGGCGGGTTTCTTTTTATCAAAGGAGTTTTGCTATGGCTAATTGCCCTAATAGCAATGAGCGTTTGTTTGGCGGCGCTGTAGTGCTCGAAGTGGCCGATGGCTGCCCTGATGTGCTGCCGTTAGAGTCGGACTGGATGGCTCTCGCTGCCGGTACTTCGAAAGGCTGGGATTTCTCCCCCAACACCGTTACCAGCGATGCCGATGATGGTGGCGGCTACGTTGAAAGCATCATCACTAACTCGGATTTCACCATTTCTTTCGAGGGTGAAGTGCGTAAGCGTGACAAGCTGGACCAGTACGGAATTGGTAAATTCATCAGTTATTTTGCTGCCGAACTGAAAGCCCGTCGTCAGCCAGGCATCTGGGTTCGCATGGAGTACGGTCCGGTAACTTTCATTGGCTACATGGTTGTTACCGCGCTGAGCTCTGATGGTGGAACAAATGACATCGTCACTTTTTCCACTGAATTCAAAGTGGGAGACGCTTCTACTATCCAGGTTATCGAAACCGACAGTGTGGCAGTAACTGGCCTGACTCTGACACCGACAACCAGCACTGGTGCAGCAGGCGGCACAAGCACTTTCACGGTTAACGTTCTGCCAGCAGATGCCAGCAACAAAGACTTTACCGTAGCAACCACGGACGCGACTAAAGCCACTGCAACCGTATCGGGAAACACAGTGACCGTTAACCGTGTTGCAACAGGTACCGCGCAAATCATCGTGGCTACTGAAGACGGCAATAAAGTGGCAACACATACCGTTACGATCACCTGACGGTTATTACAAAGGGTGGCTGAGGCTGCCCTTGATAATAACCGCTAAACGGAATTTCCCATGATCCCACTGAAAGAGATTGGTGAATGCCTTATCACCATCGGAGACGATGAATACTTCTTCCGCCCGTCGTTTATCAACATGACCCGCATCGGGGAGCCCAGGGAGATTGTGCAGGCGTTCTATGATCTGCACCACGATGAAGTGTCTGGCGTCTTGCAGTCGGCGCTTGAGGCGTACGGGTTTATCCCTGCCTGGCTTATCCAGCACATCAAATCGACAAGCTACGGGCGCAAGGCGATGATGGCAGCCATGACGGTCCTGGAGGCGTGCTGTGACCGGGACGTGACGCCATTAATCGGTGAGATACGACCGGCCAAAGCATCAGGTAAGGCGTTCAAAATGCGTCGCGGCGCAATGGATGAGTTCGATATGCTGGCGATCGCACAGTCCCTGATCACGCACGGTATCATCGGTAAAGCTAAAGTGCGTCGGCTTCAGCGGCATGAGAGTAACGAATCAACATCGGAGTTCAACGCCTTCGAGTACATCAGCGCCGCGCGCAACCACTTTAGCATGAGCCGGGAAGAGGCGGAGAAGCTCACCATGACCGAGTTCACACAGATTCTGGCAGCCAAATACCCGGACCAGAAAGGATTCACAAAAGAAGAATACGAAGCCGTTACTGACGATTACCTTGCCCGCAAGGCGCGACGCCTGGCAAAAGAAAAACAGACCGCCCAGTAAAAGCCTTTGCGTTGCGTTGCAGGGAACCCGTGATAGGATTGAGCAATAATTTTTGATGGGGATAGGGATATGACTGAGTTCGAAAAAGAACGGCTTTATGAAACTGCGGTGAATTTTATATTTGCTTCAGGAAAGTTCGATGATGACTATCTTAAAAAAGCATTGCAAATAGGCGATGATGATTATCAGGAACTCCTTTCGAAGCTGAAAATCAATGGGGCCATAACAGAAAAGGACGCCGCTGGAAATTACTACCCAGATAAGAAATACATTCATAGCGAGTACCTTCTTAAGAAAGAGTTGATTCAGGATGGCGAAAAGGACCAAGAAAATGCAAAAAAGAAGGCAGGAAAAAAAATAGACATTGCATTCTTATGCGTGGCAGCTATCAGCTTCGTTATTATTTGCTATTACTCATCAAGAGAGATTATCTCGCTAGCTATCACAGTCCCAACTTTTATATTCGGTTTCTGGCTGGTTGATAAGGCAGGTGGCGGGGCTAAAATTGCTACCATTCTTACGGTTTGTGTATGTGTTGGGCTTTTATTCTGGGTTGATTCTCAAACTCCAATATTCGGAGAGCGTTATTCTTTAAGAATGGAGCGTGAGGCGATTTCTGAACGAGCAAGAAAAGAAGAAATTTACAATGAAAAACAGCGAGTTTTGAAAACAATGGCCGCTAAAGACTCAGTTAAATCAAGCTTAAAAGATGCCTCATCTGCTCAATTCTCAGGTGATTTTCAAGGCAAGAACGATTCTGTTTGTGGTTATGTAAACGCCAAAAACAGCTTTGGAGCTTACGCTGGGAAAACAAGATATGTATCTGCAAATGGTGTCTCATCAATAGATGACGGAAGCGAGGGTTTTGCATCCAGATGGAATGATGCGTGCAGTAAATAACGTAATTATCAAACCCACCATCAGGTGGGTTTTTTGTTGGATGCATCGTTTGGGAAGTTTTTTTGAATGACCCTTTCAAGAGTATTTATCTTGGAATTGAGTTCCTTGATCCATTCTTGCATCTTCTCTGGAGACTGAATTTCTTCAGTTGTCGGGCTTCTCAGTTCATCAATATGAGGTGGAGTTACGTACTCTTCTAGAATTCTTACGATTTCAGAGTTGAGAGATCGTCCGTTTCTTTTTGCTATTTCCTGAAGCTTTTCCTTTAGCTCTGTTGGCATCCTGACGCCGTATGGGGCGATGTCTCTTACTTTCATATCAAATACCGTGAATATAAACCTTCTACACAATGTAAGCACAAAGCGTTTGACAATCTATGCTCACGATGTAAGATTTGTGTAGTCATTACACGATGAAGAGGAAATGAATCACGATGGAAAAGGTTAGAGATATCCCGCCAACAGGTATCAGATTTCCCGAATGGCTTAAGCAAGCATTAAAGGCGTCGGCTAGTAAGGAGTGCCGCTCCTTGAACGGGGAAGTGATTAAGCGATTGGAGAAAAGTTTGCGTGAAGAAGGTTTACTAAATGGTCATTAAAAACGACGAAGCCCCAACTACTTGCAATAGTCAGGGCCTCTTATCGAACAAATCCAGCATAGGAAATATCGACATGAATATTGTAGCAAAATCAGATCTGAACTTCCAAGGTAAAGCGATTGTTCCTGTCGCTGGCATGAGCGGAATTTGGCTTTCTTCTGCTGAAATTGCAAATGCTCTCCAGTACAAAAGCGCTAAGTCAGTAACCAACCTTTTTAACCAGAATGCAGACGAATTTACCAGCGGAATGACTCAGGTCATCGAATCAGTGACCTCAGGAAACTACCGCAAAAAGGTTCGCGTTTTCTCACTTCGCGGTGCTCACCTGATCGCAATGTTCGCCCGCACTGATGTAGCCAAAGAATTTCGCCGCTGGGTGCTGGACATCCTCGATCGCGAAGTGATGCATTCGCCGATTGCAAAGCAGTTCACTGATGAAGAAATTGTTGGCCTCTGCTACATGCAGTTATGGATGGAGAAAAGCCAGAAGGTATGCAAGAAACTCTACCCGGCGCTGAAACAAATTAATTCAGAAATGAGCGGGGATATCTTCGACATCGCAAACGAAACCCGTTACATGACGGAACGGAACAAGGAACTTCTCATGCGGGAATCGAAAAATCTGGACCAAAAGAATTCTATCGTAAGACGCGCCCAGCCAATGCTGGCGAAGTTGCGGGGAGAGGAATGGATTCATTGATCGCGCACAGGATGGCGCAAAGAAAAACCGCCAGTGTCAGCTGGCGGGTCATCGAAGTCTAACAACGTGTAGGAACGTATATGACTAAATTAACTGTAGCAAATCGCAGTGCTGTTGTCACGAAGATGTCAAGCCGTGAAATCGCGACTTTGACCGGGAAGCGCCACGATCACGTAATGGCTGACTGTCGTAAGATGTTCGAATCGCTCAATCTTCAATCTCCCGATTTTTCGGGAGATTACAAAGACAGTCGCGGTCGAACTTATCAGGAGTACTGGCTCGATCAGGATTTGACCATGACCTTGATGATGGGCTACAGCATCCCGCTTCGCCACAAGGTGGCAAAGCGTTGGCGTCAACTTGAAACGGGTGAGGTTCTGCCTCAAAAAAGCTCTTCATACCTGCCCGAGTATCGCCGTGCCCGCGCCATTAAGATGGAGGTGGAGGCAATGACCCTGGCACTGTCATACATGCCTAAGCTGAGTGACGTAGCCAGGCAGACCGCTATGGCCCGTGCAGTAAACGATGCGGCGGGGATTGAATTACTTCCCCTCCCTGAAGTTGAAGAGCATCTTCACACTGCTGGAGCTATTGCCGAAATGCTTGGCGTTACGGCTCAAAAGATTGGCCGTATTTCTAACAAGCATAATCTCAAAACTGAGCAATACGGAAAGTACGTTTGGGATAAAGCTAAACACTCGAATAAGCAGGTAGAAGCGTTTCGTTATAACGCAGAAGGTATCAAGGCACTTCGACACCTGATTCACGGCGCTGAAGTTGCTTAACAATCACGAAAATCGTGACACTTACAAACCTCGCTCCGGCGGGGTTTTTTATTGCCCGGAGATAAACAATGGCTGGCTCAGTTAGCGCTGGAAGCATCACCTATGAAGTAGATATTGATACTGCTCGCCTTATCCAGGGGCGGCGTGAAGTCGATGCCGCTCTTAATGGTATGAACGGCGGAATGGGTCGTCTGGAGGCCAGCGTTAACCGCACTGAGCGATCAATCGCCAACATGGATCGCTCCATGTCCAACCTAAGCGGCGTGGCGCGTGGGCTTATGGCCGCACTATCAGTACAGCAGGTTGCGAACTATGCGGATGCATGGACAACCCTGAATAACAAGCTGGCTAACGCCGTGCGGCCACAGGAGCAACTCGTTGATGTTACGTCTCGCGTATTTGAAATTACGCAGCAGACACGCAGCAGTCTCGATGCAACGGCAACACTATATGCCCGCCTGGAGCGCGGCACTCGTGAGTACAACACTTCAGCGGAAGATCTGGCTAAGCTTACGACCATCATTAACCAGGGCTTTGTGGTTTCTGGTGCCACAGCGCAAGAAGCAGAAAACGCGATTATCCAATTATCTCAGGGCATCGCCTCTGGCGCCCTGCGCGGTGAGGAATTTAACTCAGTAGCAGAACAGGGCAGCCGGTTGATGGTGGCGCTGGCTGATTCTCTTGGGGTCGGTATTGGTCAGCTTCGAGCCATGGCCGCTGAAGGCAAACTGACGACTGACGTAGTGGTAAATGGCCTTCTTTCACAGGGCGATGCGATCGGTAAAGAGTTTGCGAATACGGTCACCACAATCAGCCAGGCAATGCAGGTCGCTGGTAACAACATCACTAAATTCTTTGGCGAGAACGCTACAGTAAAATCCTTTGTCTCTGCATTTAACGATTCCATTGTTAGCGTAAGCGAAAATATGGATGCGCTGGCGGGAGTAATAACTATTGCTGCCGCCGTTCTGGGTGCTAGGTTTACAGGAGCGCTCGCAATAGCGACCGCAGAGAAAATTAAATCTGCCGCCGCAGCCAGACAACTGGCACTGGCTGACAACCAGTCGGCATCGTCCGCTGCTTTACAGGCCGCCGCCACACTGCGTAGCGCCGAAGTGGCAAAGGTCAGAGCGCTTGAGGAAGTAAGGCTGGCGCAGATGATGAAGGCTACGGCCTTTAGCGCCGCCAGCTTGACCGCTGCGGAGGAGGCTTTATCTGCTGCCCGAGTAGCTGCCGCCACAACGGTTGGTCAATACAATGCCGCACTTGCAGCAAACGCTGTTGCACAAGATGCCGCCGCCGCCGCAGCAACAAGAGCATCACTATCCGGCGGTATTTTACGCCGCGCTCTATCACTTGTAGGTGGCGCGCAAGGTGCTGCGATGCTGGCTGGAGCTGCCATTTATTATTTTTATCAGCGCGCCCAAGAGGCTCGGGATGAGGCCAATAAACTGGCCGATAGCGTCAATGAACTTGGTGCTAAATTCCAGAGCATGTCGCATGTCGAGCTGGCGGCTACGCTGGGGAAATTGAGCAGCAACTTGCCAGAGCTAAGCGATGCTGTTTCTGATGCGCAAAAAGCTTTCGACAAAGCCACAGCATCAGTCCAATTCCATCAAAGGGAAATTGAGAAATACGGCACAAATACCACAAGGGGGCGTCAGGCTGCGGAGGCGCTCGGTGGAGCACAAGATCGACTGGCAATAGCTACAGGGAATCTTGACGAGGCGAGTCGCAGATACAGCCAGACGTTAAGCGCTATCAATATTGGAAGGGCAATGCTTAGCGGTGAGTTCCGGCAGGGCATTGATCTTTTACGCCGAGACGGACAAGAGGCTGGTATTGCTGCCGGGATGATGAAGCAGCTTGGTGAGATGACTAACTTCGCCGCTAAGGCTAAGCAAAACTTCAACTCATCCAGCCTTAAAGTCGAGCGACCGAAAAATATCCAGGAATACCTCGACAAGCAACTTGAACAAATTGAGCTACAAAGCGAGTTCAACGACAAGAAGCGCGCCCAATTAAAGGCCGAGCAGGAACTCAGAGCTCTTGGCGGCACCGATGCAGATATTAACCTTGCGCGCGAGCGCGCTGGCGTTGAGTTCGACGCAGAGCAGGCCATTGCTAAACGAAGGAAAGAACAGCAGCAGGCAGAGCAGCAGAGCAAGCGATCTGCCACTGCAGCCGAATCAGACGCTCAGAAGGTTCAGAAGCTGAAAGAAGCATCCGAACTAGCTGCTGAATCCACCGAGCAGCTAAGTAGATCCAAGGCCATCCTCAATGCGCAAAACTCCCTTAGCAAAAATGCCAGTCCTGAGCTTATTAAGCAGGCAGGAGAGCATGCAGCTAAGGCTTGGGATACGGCGAACGCCATTAAAGCTCAGGCGGCGGCTGAGAAGCTACTCCCCGAAGCGCGGGAGAATACAAGTTATCAGGAGGATGTGCGCGATCTGGATACTGCTTTATCGGCTAAGAAAATTAGCCAGGAGCAGTACAACGAAACTATTGAACGACTCGAAGCGCAGCATCAATCAAACCTGGCAAAGATACGAGCTGATCAGGCGGTTTCGCCTCAGATGGATGCAGCAGGAACGGTTGACCCCATCCAGCAACTGGCTAACGAGCACACGCGAAAGCTTGAGCTCATCAAGCAGTTCGAAGCCAATAAAACCATTACTGAGGAACAGGCTATCGCATTGCGCAATGCTGCAAATACGCAGTATGAAAAACAGCGCGTTGAGGCGGGGTGGGAGATATACCGGAACCAAAGCCTGGCAAACGAGGCTGCTGCGGCCGCCTTTGATGGTTTCGCCAACAGCGCCAGTAATGCTCTAACCGGCATAATAACTGGCAGCATGGATGCGTCTGAGGCGCTTCGCTCTATTGGGAATACCGTGCTCAACGAAGTGATCAACACATTCGTTCAGATGGGTATTCAGCAGGCAAAATCCGCAATCATGGGCGGCGCCATCCAGGAGGGCGCTATCGCGTCCGTTACTGCTGCGCAAGTTGGCTCCCTTGCCACCACGACAGCAGCCAGCACAGCATCAGCAGCTACCACTACGGCAGCATGGACCCCAGCGGCACTGGTAGCCTCTATCGGTTCGTTTGGCGGCGCTGCGGCTATTGGCCTAGGCGCTCTGGTGGCCGCTCTTGCGGTAGGAAAGGGGTTGTCTGGGAAGCGCAAAAATGGCGGACCGGTATCTGCCGGGAGCATGTACCAGGTTGGTGAAGGGGGAATGCCTGAAATCTACCGGGCCAGCACGGGAAAGCAATACATGATCCCCGGCGATAACGGCAGCGTCATCAGCAATAAGGAGATTACTGGTGGTGGCGGGGTACAGTTCATCCTTAATGTGACCAACACCAACGGATCGCGCGTTGAAGCTGGAAACGCCTCTTATCAGGATGGCGCGATGATGGTGGATTTATTCATTGGTGACATGGAGACGGGAGGCCCAATGTCCTCAGCTATACAGTCTACTTTCGGGCTCAGCCGCAACGCTAACGGAGATTATTGATGGCAGACGTTAAATACCCGCCTTACCTGCCGCTCCCGCAGCGTGCCAACATGAACATGACGCAGGATACCAGCTTCCGGCAAAGCAACCCGGCAGTCGGTCCTGCGGTGTTCACGCCGATAACCACCGACCTGAAAACCACCTGGTCACTGACGTGGATTTTTACACTTCAGCAGGCCGAGCGGTTTAAGTCATGGTTGCGTCACCCTGATTACGGCAACAGGGGACAGGCGTGGTTTGATATCCCCATTGACCTTGGCGATAACCAGGGGGTGCAGGTTCAGGAGGTCCATTTCATTACGATGCCGGTACAGACCAGTAAAAACGGGCAAACCGTTACCTGGACGGCCAATATCATCTGTAACGGAATTAAGGACATCACTGAAACTTACGACGAGTGGATCATTAACGCGCCGCCGGATGCCGGGTACTGGTACGACTTACTTGTGACGGAGATTCTTCCAGATGCCAACTCTTAGGGAATGGAAAGAGCGCCGCCCGGCGTCAGACCTGAAACAGACAGTAGTTTTCAGTCACTCTTCTTTCGGAGTTGAGCGGCTGGTCAACAATCTGTTTCAGCCTGCCACTTTCGGCGGCGAACTGTATCAGCCGACCCGGTTCGATTTCACTGAGCCCGCGCAAGACGGGACCACAACGCTAAGCGCCACCATCACATTTGCAGCCTTGTCGCAGGACATCAAGCAGCGGCTGAAAGGCTGGCGCGGGGCGTCGCGAATGGAGCCAATTCTGTTTCGGTACGATATCTGGGAAAACATCGGCGATTCATCTCCGTTAAAAACCTACCAGTTGTACGTTCGTGATGTTTCAGCGGGTGCGGAGAACGTCACCCTGACCGTGGGTATGACCAATCCGCTCAGCGTGGCTAACCCCATCATTTACACCGTCAACGAGTATCCCGGCCTGAGTAATCTCTGATGACTAAAGAAGAATTTATCCGGAAGGTTAATGGCCTGCCGTGGGCTGATCGCGCCTGTAGTTTTGAGGCAGTGGATTGCTGGGGCCTTGTCGTTCTCTATTACCGCCACGTCCTGAGCGTGGAGGTTCACCAGACAACGGATTACGAAGCCGGCAAGAATTTCATCACCTGCTACGAAGGCGACCGGGTTTTCTGGCATCCTGGCGCGCGGAAAGATGGGCATATTGGCGTGTTTTATCGCGGGGGAGCACCTGATCACGTCGGCATCGTTATCGACGGCAATCAGATGCTGCATTCAAAGGGTGATGGCGGCAGTGTGCGGATCGACCCATTGCCGGTTTTAGAGCGAGCATTCACCAGGACGGAGTTTCTTCAGTATGGCAACGTTTGAAATACAGCGGCTTCCCGGCGCACCGAAGCAGCGCGGGCGATTGCAGCCCGGCCAGCGCATGGTTGACTGGCTGGATACCCAGAAGCTGCACAATAACCTTCAGTTGAAGCTCAACGGCAGGGTTCTTGATGATGATTTCGACCTTGGCTACCGATTCAGGCCTGGCGATTACCTGTCCGTGTTTGACCAGCCCATGAATATGGGCGGGATAAAGGACCTGGTTAAGCTGTCCGCTCCGTGGGAGGCAATCAACCCTATCCGGCTTACCAAAAAAGGGATGGCGGCCATCCAAAAAACAATGATGGGGGACATGAAGAAGACCCCGTCAATCGCAACCGGTGAATCGCCAAACAACGACCTGACAGGGCAGACGAATGTCGCCCGTCTTTATAAGGGGCGCCCGAACATTTACGGGCAGGTGCGCGCTTATCCTGACCTTATTCAGGAGGCTCTTTATGAATATCGCGACGATAACAAATTTATTACTGAGTGGTTTGAGGTTGGTTATGGGAAATACTCCATTTCATCCGTGCGATATTCAGAGTCGAATCTGGGAGCATTATCTGGTGCGAGTTACCGTATTTACCAGCCAGGCGAAACGATTGGAACCATTGACGTCGGATACCAGTTTGACGACATCGACAGTGAAGAAGTGCCTGGCCTTAATGAGTCAGATGACTACCCCGCGCAAACAGCCACGACCACATCGCCGGAATTAGTTTCATTGTCAGGCGGATTGCTAACGGTAAAAGTTGGTGCGAATGTCGATAACTTCTCGTTCTTTGCAGATTTGGGATTGCCACACCCTGTTAACTTCGTTATTAACGCGACGAAGTCTGGCACGCCGCAAAATGTTACCGGCACAGGAGACATTGTTAACTCCTACGATGAGTTTGACGCTAATGGCGACGTGTTCACCGCGTTTATAATAGGAAACATTGGCGGAGATGCTGCCTCACTTGGCCCTGGTGATGTCGTTAACCAGAACCTGATCACCATGACCGACAGTACACCTCTGGTCATTGGCCCATCCGTGTCGCCGATAGAGTCATCGCAATTATGGGTGCACGTTATGGTTCAGCTTGGGGCAACTTCGGGCACGGCCACGTATCGCATTAAATTCTGGAAGCTGGACGCCAACAGCAACCAGGTGCCCGGAAGCCTTGAGCAGTACGATTATTTTTTTGATAACGACTATGACGTAACGGCCCGTTACTTCAGAACGACGCACAAATTCACTCCTCACGCCGGGTCTGGAATATACGCAGTGACGATAGAGCGTCTGGACGACAGCAACGACGGAAACGTCGTAACGCTGATGGCAATTCACGCCGTAAACGTCCGCTACAACGTTGTCTATACTGACGACACGATCGTGACCGTAACGCTACGCGGCAGCAATGAGTCAAATGCCAACCGGGAGCAGAAATACAACATGCTGGCGCAGCGCAACACCATATCCTGGAGCCCGGCGACAGGTATTGATTACACGCTCAGGCCGTCACGCTCTTTCGCTGACGCTGTGCTGCATGAGTGGGTGATTGTCGCCAGGCAGGACCCTTCGCGGCTGGACCTGCACACACTCTATGCAATCGCCGGTTCGCTTCCCGATGCGCAACTCGGATATTTTGATTTCACTTTTTCCGATGCCAAACAGTCGTTAGGTGAGCGAATCCAGACTATCTGTAACGCTGCACGCGTGGATATCAACTGGATAGGGGATCTGCTGACCTTCTGGCGCGACGAGAAAGCGTCATACCCGGCGGCTGTGTTTGGCCGGAGCAACATGTTCTGGGACGAGTTTAAAATGGGGTACTCAATGAGTCTCCCTAACGGTTACGACGGCATTACGCTGGATTACACAAACCCGCAGACCAATGACAAAGAGTATATCTGGCTGGCGGTTAGTTCTGCGGGGGTTTCAGAGGTAACCGGCGCAACGCCTAATGCAATGACGATAAGTTTGTCAGGTTGTCGTAATGAGTTCCAGGCCCGGAATCGTGCATATCTTGAGGCTAACAGGCTGATTAACTCGCGGACCAGCATGACCGTTAAGGTGTTCGAAACCACTCAGGTTGTGCGCGGAGCGGTTGTGCAGTGCCCGGATATGTATGACAACGATCAGCAGACTGGTTACCTGAAAAGCCGGGCTGGTAATGTCTTTGAGACCTCAGAGCGCCTCAATTTCACGGGCGATATGTGGGTGGTGATGACGGACAGTCTGGGTAATTTCCATGGGCGGTACCGGGCATATCCGGTCGATGGAAATTCATCTGCATTTAGTGCAACGGCGGAGGCTTTCGACCTGAATATTTATGATGGCCGTACTGTGCAGACTCCTTCCCGATATTTTCTGGCTAACAGCAGCGACCTTAATTCAACGTTGTGGCGTGTCGAAACCTCAAAGCCAAACGGCGACGATACGCAGACGCTTTCATTAACTGAATATTCAGACGAAATATATCTGAACGATTAACACCTAATTTAAAACATTCCTGCTTCGGGTATATCCCGAGGCATGCTTATGCATATGCGAGACGATTATGGCCGATAAATATCTGAATATTCCGGTTCCAACTCCAACTAAAAAGCCAGTTCCCAGCCCTGATATTCGCGACCATGTCTTTGGCGGGGCGAAAATTGATGAATTTGTCACTTCTCTTCAGCGAGAATATGAAGACAGATTTGGCAAAAAACATTATACCATTGAAGGGCTGCGCTGGATTGCTCAACGCGCAATCGCCAACTTTGGTTATATCACTTTAAAAAGTTTTCAGGCTGGCGCTCCGCTACCTAATAACGAATTAACATTGCCAAATCAGGTACTACAGGACGAAACTGACGGAGAATATTACCGGTGGGACGGATCATTCCCCAAAGAGGTTCCATCTGGTTCAACTCCGGCATCCACAGGAGGGATAGGCATTGGCGCTTGGCTTAGCGTTGGCGATGCCTCATTGCGCTCCGATATGGCAAAGCCAGCCGGAACAAATTTAATAGGTGCAAAAAATGGCGAAACACTTTCCACAGTATTGGCTAACCGGTGGGTCAATTCGGGTGCAGACAGAAAAGAAATCCTTTTTGACTTACCTCTGATTTTTCCTGATTACGATGCAATTCTTGCCGCAAACCCAACGTGGACTTTTATCTACCCTGGCTCATTCACAATTGGTGATGATGACAAGATTTACATCCATTATGGCCCAAGTGATAACTCGTCAACCAAGCGGTTTGTCGTCGTGTACTCATCTTCAGGATCTTACTTGGGCTACCTACAGACTGACAGTGGTGGCACTGGTACTTTCAACTCTGCTGTGTCGGAGGGAATCATTGTCACCAGTTATTACGGTGGCCTGAAAATGTTCTTGGGCAGCTTCGACGGATTCCTGTTTGAGTACGACATTGCCTCTGTAGTTTACGGGTCATCCATCACCAAATCCGCGCAACATCAGGTTGGCCTCTATAACCAATTCTCATTCCTAAATGGTTTGTGGGCCGTCGAGCAGAATGCGCCATCGCTGGGGCAATATCGCCAGCGAAACGCCATTGCTTATTTCAATAGTGCCTTTGCCAACATCGGGCACACTCAGTTGAGCGTGTTCGACTCGGGCTATATCACCAGCACAACCACCCCATACGGCGAATTGATGACCAAACGGCAGGGGCTGTGTCTGGCACCTGGTGTCTTGCTTGGCTCTTTCGGTGGGGTATTCATTACTGGGACTACAACTGAAGCGCCAACGAATTACCAAGGCGTCAAGGCATTTTCCTGTGATGGAACAAAGATCCTGGAAACACTGGCGTCACCAACAAAATTTATTGCTGCACTGATCGCCAGCGGGAGAGGCTCAACCCGCATCGAAAACGAGGGAATTTGCTACCACAAAGGCCAGGTGTTCACTCTGTGGGTGGATACCGATAGGTCGCAAGCGTTTTCCGCTACTGGGGGGGTGCTAATCACCAAAGAATTCTCGATGACCCCGAACTTAGACCTTTCTGGCGCGGCAGTAGTACCACCTGGCTACAATCAGGAAAAAATGTCATCCGGAGTGTTTCCCAGGATTCTTGACGGTGCGGTTCTGAAAAATCCGATTACCGGTGCTGCAATGGCATCCATGTCTGATGTTATGGATTTTATGCAGTATTCAGGTCAGAAAAAGGTAGAGATTTACACTACTTCAACACCCCTGAATGATTTGAATGGCGTCTCCATTCCAATAGGGACAAAGGTTGTCATAACTACGCTGAATAATCTCACCTTTGATATCGAGACCACTTCGATTGACAGGGTGAAAACATATCGAGCATCGTTTAACAATCCAGGCTATACGGCAGATCTTGCTCTTGGGTGTGAAACAAGAATGATTAGATTAAACGGTTCCGATGACACTGGAACCGTCACGTTTAATCGAATTGTCGGCAGGACTAGAGGTAACACGGCTGAGGTTGATGCAAATCAGATACTCATTCTTGATCAACAGAATAACTCTTCGGCGCTTAGCGTTCTCACCATAGGTGGTGGGTCAGGATTATACCGCTCTGCATCCCTGATAAATTTCGCAACAAACCCAAGCATGACTGGGCTTGGTGGTACTACCAGGTGGAGGATGGATGAGACATCCCTCCGGCCATTTGCGGATAACGCATACAGTCTAGGTAATGGCAGTTTGCGACCTACTATCATCTATGCCGCTACCGGCACTATCAACACATCTGATGCCAGAGAGAAGACAGATCCGCTGCCAATCGATGACGCTGTGCTGGATGCGTGGGGGGACGTGCAGTTCATTACCTTCCAGTGGCTGGAAGCCATTAGGCAGAAGGGGGGGGAAGTGGCTCGCGAGCACTTCGGGGTTATTGCCCAGCATGTTCGTGATGCGTTCATCGCTCGCGGCTTGGATGGCACGCGCTATGGCTTGCTCTGCTATGACGAATGGGAAGATGTTTACGAGCCAGAATTAGCACTCCGTGAAAATCTGGATACAGGTGAACTGGAGGAGTACAGCACAGGCGAGATGACGCTGGTTATGTCGAAAGGAAATCGTTGGGGTATCCGGCCTGATCAGTGCCTGTTCTTGGAGGCCGCGTACCAGCGCCGCCGATGCGATCGCATTGAGGAAAGACTGGCCAGGCTGGAAGGAAATTAGAAATCCCAGCGCAGTGCATTAATAGGCGCGCCCGCATTGATCTCCAGACGGTTTAAAACTACTGTATACACATACAGTATAAATCGGAAGGAGGTCATCATGAGCGGTTTCCCATCCCCAGCCAAGGACTACGTTGAAACTCGGCTGTCTGTCGCATCGATATGCAATATCGACGCTAATTCTTTGGTCATAGAGACATCATCAGGCTATGCGGTTGTCGACAAGTCGGCGCGTCCAAAGAAGGGTGAGTACGTATTGATTAACTGGCTGGGCCGGAACTATTTCGCCAGGCCAGCAGGTAAATCGTTAATCACGGAAGATGGAGAGGCGATAGAGGGTGAGGCGCTCGACGAGGTTAACGTAATAGGCGTAGTGACGTGGCTGGTCAACCGAACGCGGGATGATGAAGCGCCGGTGATGTGACACAGTTGTGCCAGAAGAACGACACAAATGCGGTAAAGGATGCAAATATCTGCAAACGGATTTGGCGGTGGCTGGCTTGTGGCGCGGGTTTGATTGATGTTAGCTTATGCCAAAATTTGGCATGATAAAGAGTAAAAATATGTTTTGTGCTATCTATCGAAGTATCCGACGCGATCAAACTTATCTGTATGTAGAAAAAAAAGACGATTTTTCCCGCGTGCCGGAAGCGTTGATGCAAAGTTTCGGTCAACCGGTGTTGGCGATGTTATTTCCGCTTGATGGAAGAAAGAAATTAGCCTTTGCCGATCTGGAAAAGGTTAAAAAGGCATTAACCGAGCAGGGCTTTTATTTGCAAGTTCCGCCACCACCGGAAGATTTGTTAAAACAGCACCGTGAATTGCAAAGCAAAAAATAAGTTTCGCAATACGCGTCGATGATTTCCTGGCTACATTAAGCACGATAACCTGTGATCAATGAGCCGGGAAATCCTATGAAATCTGCCGCCAGTGCGTTAACGCTTTGTAGTTGTTTTTTCGCGGGTTATCTTTACGCCACCCCGCAACTGCCTGACCCCGCTCCGGCAACCTCAGCACCCGCCGCTGCCGCCCAGCAGGCACCGCAAACCACCCAGCCCGACGGCTTCCCGGAATTTGTCGAGAAACTCAAACGCGAGGCGCGCCAGCAGGGCATTCGCCAGTCCACGCTAAATGAGGCGTTCGCCACCATTCACTATGTCGACCATGTGGTGAAGTCCGATCAAAACCAGCCCGAGCAAAAAGTGCTGCTGGATGACTACCTTAATCGCGTGATCACCCCGGAAAAGGTCGCGCAAGCGCGTACCCAGATGCGCACCCATCAACAGATCCTGCGTCGCACAGAACAGCGCTATGGCGTCCAGCCGCAGTACCTGGTAGCGCTCTGGGCGCTGGAAAGCCGTTTCGGCACAGTGCAGGGGGACGAAGATATTTTTTCAGCCCTGGCGAGCCTGGCCTTTGAAGGCCGCCGTGAAGCTTTTTTTACTAAGGAGCTGATCGCGGCGTTGAAGATGGTCGATGAGGGCCATATCGACGCCAGCCAGATGAAAGGCTCCTGGGCGGGCGCGATGGGGCAAAACCAGTTTATGCCCAGCTCTTACTTGCGCTACGGCGCTGATGGCGACGGCGACGGCAGAATGGATATCTGGAACAACATCAACGATGTGTTCGCCTCCAGCGCCAACTATCTGGCGAGCGAAGGCTGGAAGCGCGGCGGGGAGTGGGGTCTGCAAGTCCAGTTGCCCGCTGATTTTGACAGCGCATTAGCCGGCACAAAAACCGCCCAGCGCAAAACTGTCGCCCAGTGGCAGGCGCTGGGTGTCACCTTCCCGCAGAACAGCCGCCAGCCCGCTGCGCAGCAAAATGCCTGGATCGTCATTCCTGACGATGGCCAGAACCGGGGATTTATGGCGTTACAAAATTTCCGCACGCTGATGACATGGAATCGTTCTTACTATTTTGCTATCAGTATTGGCATGATGGCCGACGCGATCATGCGCAATGACGATAACGCGCCGGCCCAACAATAATCATACCGCACAACGCAGAGGGAACATCATGTATCAACACCATAACTGGCAAGGGGCGCTACTGGATTTTCCGGTGAACAAAGTGGTTTGCGTGGGCAGCAACTACAGCAAACACATTCAGGAGATGGGGAGCACGCCGCCTGACGAGCCGGTACTGTTTATCAAACCGGAAACCGCGCTGTGCGATATTCGCCAGCCGCTGGTGCTGCCCCAGGGGCTGGGTTCAGTACACCATGAAGTGGAGCTGGCCGTCCTGATCGGCTCAACGCTGCGTCAGGCGACAGAAGACCACGTCAGCAAAGCCATCGCGGGCTATGGTATCGCGCTCGATCTTACGCTGCGCGATGTACAGTCGAAAATGAAGAAGGGCGGCCACCCGTGGGAAAAAGCCAAAGGCTTTGATAATGCCTGCCCGATTTCCGGCTTTATTCCGGCGGCGGAATTTGGCTGCGATCCGCAGAACGTGGCGCTGGGGCTGAAGGTCAACGGCGAAGTGCGCCAGAACGGCAATACCAAAGACATGATCCACAAAATCATTCCCTTGATTGCCTATATGAGCCGCTACTTTACCCTGCGCGCCGGGGATATCGTTTTAACTGGCACGCCGGAAGGCGTCGGGCCGCTGGTGAGCGGCGATGAGCTGGACATTACCTTTAACGATCGCACCCTGACGACACGCGTCCTGTAACCGTTCAGCCGCCTCGTCCGGGGCGGCAAAACTTGCATCCGGGGCCGATAGTGTTTATAAGGTGCAGCTGACTTTGAGCGACGGGCCCCGGCATGAGCGATATACCTTTCTGGCAACAAAAAACTCTCGATGAAATGAGCGATGCGGAGTGGGAATCCCTGTGCGACGGCTGCGGCCAGTGCTGCCTGCACAAGCTGATGGACGAAGACACCGATGAAATCTACTTCACCAACGTCGCCTGCAAGCAGCTCAATATCAAAACCTGCCAGTGCCGCAACTACGAGCGCCGCTTCGAGTATGAGCCGGACTGCATCAAGCTGACCCGCGAAAACCTGCCAACCTTCGAATGGTTGCCGCCAAGCTGCGCCTATCGCCTGTTGGCGGAAGGCAAGGGGCTGCCGGTCTGGCACCCGCTGCGTACCGGCTCCAAAGCGGCGATGCATGCCGAGCGGATTTCGGTGCGTAATATCGCGGTGAAAGAGTCCACGGTACGCGACTGGCAGGATCACATCCTCAACAAGCCGGACTGGGCGCAGTAACCCTAACGCAAATTCATAATGTGCTAACGAGCCGGACCCTGCTCACAAAACCGCCATTCTCTTTGCCCGCTCTCAGCAAAAAGTCGTAGAGTGAACGTGTCGCTGCAAAGGCGACACCGTCATCCACTTTACAGAGGAAGGCCTATGTTCCCAGAGTACCGTGATTTAATTTCCCGCCTCAAAGCTGAACATCCGCGTTTCGAATCACTCGTCGAGAAGCATAATGCCCTGGACCATGAAATAAGCCGCCGTGAAGGCGCCAATGGCAGGGGTTATTGCGAGGAGGTCGCCCGGCTCAAGAAAGAAAAACTGCACCTGAAAGACCAGATCTTCAGGATCCTGCAACAACAGAGCCAGCAGGCTTCGGAACCGTCGCACTAAATGTCGGGAACGACAGACAACCGCCTCTTAGCAGGCGGTTTTTTGTTGAGTAAATCCGGAAATTTAGTGGTAGAAATGCTACGGCTACGTTAATCAACTTGATGTCAGAGAAAATTCCGCGCATAGTGCCGCCCGTTTATTCAACGGATCGCGAGTTTTATGACGCTGTATCAAAAAATGTGGGTGTTTTACATGGTGATGGCGAGCCTTGCCGCCGTGGTGACATTCTTTATTGCCAAAGACAGAGTGCGGATTAAATTATTGAGCGCGGCGTTAATCGGCGCGACCTGGCCGATGAGTTTCCCCGTGGCGCTGCTGTTTGCGCTGTTCTGATCGCAGGGCAAAAAAAAGCCCTGAAGCAGTGCTTCAGGGCCTGTGAAATTCCTTTCTTAGTAACGGCCAAACAGATCGCGTTTTTTCGGTTTAAACGGCTGGGCGATCAGCACCAGCAGCGCGATGACCAGGTAAGCCGCGAAAATGCCCAGCAGCCACTGCGGCATCTCCAGCGATAAAAATTCCCACTGACGCACCGAGCAGTCGCCGCTGGCGACAAACACTTGCGGCAGCCATTTATCCAGCGGCAGCCAGCTCGGGAAGCGCGCGGCGAAGTCGCAGGTGACAAACGGAGACGGGTGCAACTGGATGATGGTGTGCTCATAGGCCAGCGCCACACCCTGCCACGCGCTGTAAATCCATACGCCAATCGCCACCAAACGTAGCGGTGTTTTAGGGGCGATTGCGCCCAGAATGCCCGCGCCCATAATGCCGAATAACGCGCAGCGCTCGTAAATACATAACACGCACGGCTGTAGCTTCATAACATGCTGAAACCACAACGCAACCAGTTCAAGGGCAAACGCCGTAATAGCCATCAGAAGCCAGGCGCCGCGACCGTGGGAGCACTGGTTTAAATATCGCAACATAATCAAATTCCCTGCTGTATGCGTCGAGAGGGCAGTGTAAACGAATTCGCCTGGCACGCCACTAAGGACTAAAAAAATAACAAATTTATCGGATATTCATCATTCAAAGCGCCTGCCGGAGATGGCGCTTTGTTCGTTTTTCGCTTCGCGCGCCATCATAATCAGGCTGTCGCGATCCAGCCATGCGCCAGCATCCACTCTGTGGCGGGCATCAAGATAAATTCAACGCAGGCCAGCCCCGTTAAGGTGAGCACCAGCGTATACGGCAGCGCCATCCATACCATGCGGCCATACGACAGGCGAATCAACGGCGCCAGCGCCGAGGTCAACAGGAACAGAAACGCCGCCTGGCCGTTAGGCGTCGCCACCGACGGCAAATTGGTGCCGGTGTTAATCGCCACCGCCAGCAACTCAAACTGGTTGCGATCGATAAGCCCTTGCTCCAGCGCAGTTTTAGCCTCGTTAATATACACCGTGCCGACAAACACGTTATCGGAAATCGACGACAGCAGGCCGTTAAACAGATAAAAAAGCGACAATTGCGCATGCGGCGCGGCTTCCAGCACAAAGGTAATGATCGGCGAGAACAGTTTCTGGTCGATTATCACCGCCACGACGGCAAAAAATACCGTCAATAGCGCGGTGAACGGCAGCGCTTCGGTGAACGCTTTGCCGATGGCATGCTCATCGGTGACGCCGCACAGCGCGGTCGCGAACACAATCACCGACAGGCCAATCAGGCCGACTTCGGCCAGATGCAGGGCCAGCGCGACGATAAGCCAGACGGCGATAATCCCCTGAACCACCAGCTTCATTTTGTCCTGCCGGGTGCGCTCGCGGCTGCTTTTTTCATCAAACTCACGCAATACCTGGCGTACCGATTCCGGCAGCGATTCGCCGTAGCCGAACCAGCGCATTTTCTCGACGATGACACAGGTTGCCAGGCCGCAGAACAGGACCGGTACGCTCACCGGGGCAACGCGCAGCAAAAAATCGACAAAGTGCCAGTCGGCGGCTTTGGCGATAATCAGGTTCTGGGGTTCGCCTACCATCGTCATTACGCCGCCGAGCGCGGTGCCGACCCCGGCATGCATCATCAGGCTGCGTAGAAAAGCGCGGAATTTCTCCAGACTGGCGCGGCTGTCTTCTTCGAGCGTCGAGTCATCCTGTAAATCGCCGTTGTCGTGACGGGTGCTGGCGTAGCGGTGGTAGATGCTGTAAAAGCCCACGGCGACGCTTATCACCACGGCCACCACTGTCAGGGCGTCCAGGAACGCGGATAAAAACGCGGCGGCGAAACAGAACGCCAGCGACAGTAAAATCTTTGAACGGATACCCAGCAGCAGTTTGGTAAAAATCAGCAGCAGCAACTGCTTCATAAAATAGATGCCCGCCACCATAAACATCAGCAGCAACAGCACTTCCAGGTTTGCGCTTATCTCTTCGCGGATATGACCCGGCGTGGTCATACCGATGATTACCGCTTCAATCGCCAGCAGCCCGCCGGGCAGCAGCGGGTAGCACTTCAACGCCATCGCCAGGGTGAAAATGAATTCGCCCACCAGCAACCAACCGGCGATAAACGGGCTGACGAAAAAAAGAATCGGATTGAGTATCAGAAATGACAACAGGGTCACTTTGTACCAGTCAGGAGACTGCCCGAGAAAATTACGATAAAGCGCGCGTCCGAAAGACATTTCCATAGCCTGGTTTTTACTCCTGAAGAAAAAGGGTGGGAGGGGCGACGGAAAATCCTAGCGCTCGCGTGTGTTCCAGGCAAGCTAAAACAGGGTTTTAAACGCGCCGGTAATTAACAAAAAGCAAACCGCGATCCCCTTTTTCCCCTGAGACTTCGCTATCTGTCAGGAAATGCGTCTGGTATGATGAGTGAATTTTGTAAAATGCTGTGTATGGGTATCTCACTATGGTTATAAAGGCGCAAAGCCCGGCGGGTTTCGCTGAAGAGTACATCATTGAAAGTATCTGGAATAATCGCTTCCCACCGGGGACGATCCTTCCGGCGGAACGTGAGCTCTCTGAGTTGATCGGCGTCACCCGCACTACGCTGCGCGAAGTGTTGCAGCGCCTGGCGCGCGACGGCTGGTTGACTATTCAACACGGCAAACCGACCAAAGTGAATAACTTCTGGGAAACGTCCGGGCTGAACATTCTTGAAACGCTGGCGCGCCTCGATCACGAAAGCGTCCCGCAGCTGATTGATAATCTGCTGTCGGTGCGTACCAATATCGCGACCATTTTTATTCGTACCGCGTTTCGTCAGCATCCGGATAAAGCGCTGGAAGTGCTGGCTACCGCGTCGGAAGTGGAAGACCACGCCGATGCGTTCGCTAATCTCGACTACAACATCTTTCGCGGGCTGGCGTTTGCCTCGGGCAACCCCATTTACGGCCTGATCCTCAACGGGATGAAAGGGCTGTATACCCGCATTGGCCGCCACTATTTTGCGAATCCGGAAGCGCGCAGCCTGGCGTTAGGTTTCTACCATCGGCTGGCGAAAATCTGCGAAGAAGGGCTGCATGACCAGGTGTATGAAAGCGTGCGCCGCTACGGTCATGAGAGTGGTGAAATCTGGCACCGCATGCAGAAAGCCATTCCAGGCGGCCTGACCATGACCGGTCGCTAACCCCCCGAACAAAACAACATGGCCTCGCTTAGCGAGGCCATTTTTTTAGATGGGTTGTTGGGCGCTGGCGTCCCCATGCCGGGTCACGTCTACCGGCATCCCGGAGCGCAACTCCATGGCGTGGTTCATCACGTCGCCATTAACCGTCGGCTGGCTACGAAAGCGCTGCGCACTGTCATTGAGGTTAATCGGCAGGGTTTGCGGATCGTCATTGATATCCTTCGACAGCGGCTGATGGACCTCGACAATCTGGCGGCCATCCGGCTCGCTGGAGATTTTCAGCGGCTCGTTAATGATGTTCACCTTCGTGCCCACATCCACCACGCTAAACAGATGCTTGATATCGTCATCGCGCAGGCGGATACAGCCGGAACTGACGCGCATCCCGATGCCGAAATCGGCATTGGTGCCGTGCAGCAAATAAACGCCGCCGTAGGCCGCCAGGCGGATCGCGTGATGCCCCATCGGGTTGTCCGGCCCGGCAGGCACCACCGCCGGTAAAGTGATCCCCTGCTTCAGATAGCGGGCGCGAATATTGGCGGTTGGCGTCCAGGTCGGGTTAGCGCGCTTTTGCGACACGCTGGTTTTCATGGTTGGCGTCAGGGTGTCGCCGTCCAGTTGACCGATACCGATCGGATACACCGTCACGCTGTTGGTACCCGGCGGGAAGTAGTAAAGGCGCAGCTCCGCCAGGTTGATCAGGATGCCTTCACGCGGCGCATCCGGTAGCAGCATCTGGCGCGGGATGGTCAGCACGCTGCCTTCACGCGGCACATAGGGGTCAACGCCGGGGTTGGCCTGCATCAGCGCCAGGAAACCGACGTTGTACTTTTTGGCGATGGCCTCCAGCGAGCCGCCGCCGGGCTCAACCACATGGAACTGGTTTTCGCCTATCAAACGGCTGCCCGCAGGCGGTAGCGGGTAGGTATTAGCGCGCGTTGGCAGCGCGAGGGCAAGCGTGGCGATCACGCTAAACCAGGTGATCCAGCGAAAAATGCGCAATGCAGAAGTCATATTAATAACCCTATGATTGTTAAGGATTTGTAGTGGGCAGAAGAGGGAAGTATGACCAGCGCCGTCCAGGGAAATCCTGGAGGATTGAAATATTTTGTAAATTATTCACCTGAATAACCCAGGCCTGACGTTGCGCCAGGCCTGTGTCGGTTATGCCACTGCGTTTTCCTGTACCTGGGTCATAAATTGCGTCACCCAATCCATCCGGGTTTTACGCTCGTTGAGATCCTGGAAAAACTTCAGGCGCGTCGGGCCATCGAGACGGAAATGTTGCGGCGACTTTTGCAGTAAACCGATCAACCAGACCGGATCGACATGGTTCTTCTCGGCAAACTCAATCACGCCGCCCTTATCGTGGGCTTCAATCTTACGAATGCCCATTTTCTGCGCCTGCTGGCGCAGCCGGGCGATATCCAGCAGATTGCGCGCCGCATCCGGCAACAGGCCGAAACGGTCAATCAGCTCCACTTTGATTTCGTCAAGCTCAGCCGGTTTTTTGGCGCTGGCGATGCGCTTATAGAACGACAGGCGGGTATTCACATCGGGGATAAAATCTTCCGGCAACAGCGACGGCATCCGCAGCTCTACCTCGGTTTGCTGGCTGGTGAGATCCTCCAGCGACGGCTCGCGGCCTTGTTTCAGCGCATCCACCGCGTTTTCCAGCAGCTCCATGTACAGCGAGAAGCCGATGGTTTCCATCTGCCCGCTCTGGCCTTCGCCGAGCAGTTCACCCGCGCCGCGGATTTCTAAATCGTGAGTCGCCAGCGCGAAGCCTGCGCCCAAATCCTCCAGCGAGGCAATGGCTTCAAGGCGTTTTTGCGCATCGGTGGTCATGGCTTTGGGATGCGGCGTCAGCAGCCAGGCGTAGGCCTGGTGGTGCGAACGGCCCACACGGCCACGCAGTTGGTGCAACTGGGCCAGGCCGAAATGATCGGCGCGCTCAATAATGATGGTATTGGCGGTGGGGATGTCGATCCCGGTTTCGATAATGGTGGTGCACACCAGCACGTTAAAACGCTGGTGGTGGAAATCGTTCATTACCCGTTCCAGTTCGCGCTCACGCATCTGGCCGTGGCCGATGGCGATACGCGCTTCCGGCACCAGGGTGGCCAGCCGGTCGGCGGCTTTCTGGATGTTTTCCACGTCGTTATACAGATAGTAAACCTGGCCGCCGCGCAGGATCTCACGCAGGATAGCCTCGCGCACCACCAGGCTGTCGTACTCGCGCACAAAGGTTTTCACCGCCAGGCGGCGCGCCGGTGGGGTGGCGATAATCGACAGATCGCGCATGCCGCTCATCGCCATATTCAGGGTACGCGGGATCGGCGTGGCGGTGAGTGTCAGGATATCCACGTCAGCGCGCATCGCTTTGATGCGCTCTTTATGACGTACCCCGAAGCGGTGCTCTTCATCGACAATCAGCAGGCCCAAATCTTTCCACTGCACATCGCTTTGCAACAGCTTATGGGTGCCAATCAGGATATCAATTTTGCCGTCGGCGGCCTGTTCCAGCACCTGCGCCTGCTCTTTGGCGCTGCGAAAACGCGACAGCATTTCAATGCGCACCGGCCAGTTGGCGAAACGATCGCGGAAATTGTCGAAATGCTGCTGGGCCAGCAGGGTGGTTGGCACCAGCACAGCGACCTGTTTGTTGTTTTCCACTGCCAGGAATGCCGCGCGCATCGCTACTTCGGTTTTGCCGAAGCCGACGTCGCCGCATACCAGCCGATCCATCGCCAGCGGCTGGCACATATCGCTCAGCACCGCGTTAATGGCCTGGGCCTGATCCGGCGTGGTTTCAAACGGGAAACTGTCGCAAAACAACTGGTACTGCTCACGATCGTGTTTAAACGCAAAACCGGCTTTGGCTGCGCGTTGCGAGTAGATGTCCAGCAGCTCCGCCGCCACGTCGCGCACTTTCTCCGCCGCTTTTTGCCGTGCCCGGGACCAGGCGTCGCTGCCCAGCTTGTGCAGCGGCGCGTTCTCCTCCGCGCCCCCGGCGTAGCGGCTGATCAGATGCAGCGAGGACACCGGCACGTAGAGTTTGGCGTCGTTAGCGTAGGTCAGAATCAGGTATTCGCCAGTGATCCCACCGGCTTCCAGCGTGGTCATCCCGGCATAGCGGCCCACGCCGTGTTCCAGATGCACCACCGGCTGGCCGGGATGCAGCTCCGCCAGGTTGCGGATCAGCGTATCCGGGTTAATAGTACGGCGATTATCCTGGCGGCGGCGCGCCACGCGCTCGCCCAGCAGATCGCTTTCGCAAATCAGCGCCCGCTGGCGGCGGGTGTCGATAAACCCGCGTTCGGCGGAGCCTAAAATCACGTAGCGGCCCTGAGCGCTGGCCTCGTCAAAGCGATAAAGCTTTTTCGGGGCCACTTTGATACGCGCCAGCAGTTCAGACAGCGCTTCGCGGCGGCCTTCGCTCTCGACCGAAAACACCACCGGGCCGTCGAAGGATTCAAGGAATTTACGCAGATCGTCCAGCGGCGCTTTCTGCTGCGCTTTGACCGACAGCTCCGGCAGCGGCTGGTAGCCAAGATTGGTATTGGCGGCTTTTTCCGGCAGCGCCTCAGTTTTAAGCTGCACGCGCGGCCAGTTTTTTAGCTCGCTGAACAGCTCATCGGTACGCAGCCACAGCTGTTCTGGCGGCAGCAGCGGGCGCATCGGGTCAACGCCGCGATTCTCGAACCGCGCCACGGTATCGGCCCAAAAGCGCTGGGCGCTGGTTTCCAGATCGCCGGTATTCACCACCAGGGTATTCGCCGGGAAATAGCTGAACAGCGCGGGCAGCGGCTCGCTGAAAAACAGCGGTTGCCAGTATTCGATACCGGCGGGCAGGGTGCCTTTACTGACCTGCTGATAAATATGTTCAGCGTCGCGCTTCACTTCGAAGCGATCGCGCCAGTGGGTGCGAAACAGTTCAATCGCCGCTTTGTCGGTGGGGAATTCGTGTGCCGGCAGCAGGTTGATGGCTTCGACTTCTTCCAGCGTGCGCTGGGTATCAACATCAAACAGCCGCAGACTGTCGATTTCGTCATCGAAAAAGTCGAGACGGTAGGGCTGGGCGCTGCCCATCGGATACAGGTCGAGCAAGGCGCCGCGCGTGGCGTATTCGCCATGCTCCATTACCTGATCCACATGGCGATAGCCCGCCTGTTCCAGTTGGCCGCGCAGCGCGTCGCGCGACAGCTGCTGGCCTTTCTTCATCACCAGCGCATGGCCGTGCAGGAAACTGTGCGGGCAAACGCGCTGCATCAAGGTATTCACCGGCAGGATCAGCACGCCGCGCTGCATGGCGGGCAGTTGATACAGCGTTGAGAGGCGGGAAGAGATAATGTCCTGATGGGGTGAGAAACTGTCGTAAGGCAGGGTTTCCCAGTCCGCCAGGTTCATCACCATGCTGTCGGTAAACTGGCGGATCTCATCGTGCAGCCGCAGGGCATTTTGCATATCAGGGGCAATCAGGATCACCGGCCCGGCATGGCGTTCCGCCATTTCCGCCACTTCCGTGGCGCAGGCTGCGCCGGTGAGTTCGCCCAGTAGACGTTGGTCGCCCGGTTTGGCGGGCAAGGAATAACGATATTGTTCAGACATAGCGTGTTTTAGCGTTTCTCGTTGTGACCCGCGACCCGGTAAAGTCTGGCGCAAGAATGGGTTATCGCGATGAATGCGGACTGTTGTTATTATCCGCGATCGGTCTGTATTAGCAAAGCGTAACACAAACTTCGCAACGGGGTTTATGTGACGTTGTCACTTTTACCGCTAAAAGGGTGGTGATTTCAGGATAAATCGCAGGGTGAAATCGCCTGAAAAGCGCAATGCTTATACGCCGTCTCGTTTATCAGATTGATTTGACTATGTTTTTATCTGCGGCGGTGAAACAAAAAGACGTTGTATTTCATTTACTTGATTCCGGCAGGCTTATATACTCCCGGGTTACTTTGCAAAGCAATCAGATGGATTTCATGTACCAACCTGTCGCTTTATTTATCGGCCTGCGCTATATGCGGGGCCGCGCAGCAGACCGCTTCGGTCGATTTGTCTCCTGGCTCTCTACCATTGGCATCACCCTTGGGGTAATGGCGCTGGTCACGGTGCTGTCAGTGATGAACGGCTTCGAGCGCGAGCTGCAAAACAACATTCTTGGGCTGATGCCGCAGGCGCTGATTACCACGCCGAAGGGCTCAATCAATCCGCAACAGCTCCCCGAACAAGACCTTAAATTGCAGGGCGTTAAGCGTATCGCGTCGCTGACCACCGGCGATGTGGTGCTGCAAAGCCCGCGTAGCGTGGCGGTGGGCGTAATGCTGGGTATCGATCCGGCTAAAGAGGACCCGCTTACGCCCTATCTGGTGAACGTGAAGCAAACCGATCTGGTCGCCGGGCAATATAAGGTGATCCTCGGCGAGCAACTGGCCGGGCAACTGGGCGTGAAGCGCGGCGATCAACTGCGCCTGATGGTGCCGTCTGCCAGCCAGTTTACTCCGATGGGCCGCCTGCCTAGCCAGCGGCTGTTTACCGTGATCGGCACCTTCGCCGCCAATAGCGAAGTGGACGGCTACCAGATGCTGGTGAATATCCAGGACGCGTCGCGCCTGATGCGCTACCCGGCGGGGAATATCACCGGCTGGCGTCTGTGGCTCAACGAACCGCTGAAAGTGGACGTGCTGAGCCAGCAAACCTTGCCGCCGGGCACCGAATGGAAAGACTGGCGCGAGCGCAAGGGCGAGTTGTTCCAGGCGGTGCGCATGGAAAAAAACATGATGGGGCTGCTGCTGAGCCTGATCGTCGCCGTTGCCGCATTCAATATCATTACCTCGCTTGGCCTGATGGTGATGGAAAAGCAGGGTGAAGTGGCGATCCTGCAAACCCAGGGGCTGACGCCGCGCCAGATCATGGCGGTGTTTATGGTCCAGGGGGCCAGCGCAGGCGTGATCGGCGCGCTGTTGGGCGCATTGCTCGGCGCGCTGCTGGCCAGCCAGCTGAATAATTTAATGCCGATTATCGGCGCATTGCTCGACGGCGCGGCGCTGCCGGTCGCTATCGAACCGTTACAAGTGGTTGCCATCGCGTTAATCGCCATGGCTATCGCGCTGTTATCCACGCTGTATCCGTCCTGGCGCGCCGCCGCCACTCAACCCGCTGAGGCTTTACGTTATGAGTAATTCTGTCCTGTTGCAGTGCGACAACCTGTGCAAACGCTATCAGGAAGGGAACGTGCAGACCGACGTGTTGCATAACGTCAGTTTCACGATCCAGAGCGGCGAGATGATGGCGATTGTCGGCAGCTCCGGCTCCGGGAAAAGTACCCTGTTGCATCTGCTCGGCGGGTTAGATACGCCAACCTCTGGTGATGTGATTTTCAACGGTAAAGCCATGAGCGGCATGTCGTCCGCCGCAAAGGCAGAGCTGCGCAACCGCGAGCTGGGCTTTATCTACCAGTTCCACCACCTACTGCCGGACTTCACCGCGCTGGAGAACGTGGCGATGCCGCTGCTGATCGGCAAGAAAAAAACCGACGAAACCCAGGCGCGGGCGCTGGAGATGTTGAACGCCGTCGGGCTGGGGCATCGCAGCAACCACCGTCCATCCGAGCTTTCCGGCGGCGAGCGCCAGCGCGTGGCGATTGCCCGCGCGCTGGTGAACAAGCCGCGGCTGGTGATGGCGGACGAGCCCACCGGCAACCTTGACGCCCGCAATGCCGACAGCATCTTCGCGCTGTTAGGCGAACTGAATCAGCAGCAGGGCACCGCGTTTCTGGTGGTGACCCACGATCTGCAACTGGCGCGCCGGATGAGCCGCCAGCTGGAAATGCGCGACGGGCATCTCAGCAGCGAACTGACCCTGATGGGAGCGCAGTAATGACGAGCCCACTTTCCTTACTGATTGGCCTGCGCTTTAGCCGGGGACGGCGGCGCAGCGGCATGGTATCGCTGATTTCCATTATTTCCACGCTGGGCATCGCGCTGGGCGTGGCGGTGCTGATCATGGGCCTGAGCGCTATGAACGGCTTCGAGCGCGAGCTTAATAACCGCATTCTGGCGGTGGTGCCGCACGGGGAAATCGAGCCGGTGGATCAGCCGTGGAAAGGCTGGCCCGAAGTGCTGGCGCGGGTGGAAAAGGTGCCCGGCATCGAAGCCGCTGCGCCCTATATCAACTTCACCGGCCTGATTGAAAGCGGGGTCAACCTGCGGGCGATTCAGGTGAAGGGCGTCGATCCCGAGCAGGAAACCCGCCTGAGCGCGTTGCCGAAATACGTTCAGAATCAGGCCTGGCAAAACTTTAAGGCCGGGCAGCAGCAAATTATTATCGGCAAAGGCGTGGCGGACGCGCTGAAAGTGAAGCAGGGCGACTGGATCTCGATCATGATCCCCAACTCCGACGGTGAAAATAAGCTGCTGCAACCCAAGCGGGTGCGCCTGCAAATCGCCGGTATTTTACAGCTCAGCGGCCAGCTCGATCACAGCCTCGCCATGGTGCCGATGCAGGATGCCCAGCAGTATCTGGACATGGGCGACAGCGTCACCGGTATCGCCATTAAAGTGAATGACGTGTTTAACGCCAACAAGCTGGTACGCGACGCGGGCGAAGTGACCAACGCCTATGTGTATATCAAAAGCTGGATTGGCACTTATGGTTATATGTATCGCGATATCCAGATGATCCGCGCCATTATGTATCTGGCGATGGTGCTGGTGATCGGCGTCGCCTGCTTCAATATCGTTTCCACGCTGGTGATGGCGGTGAAAGACAAGAGCAGCGATATCGCGGTGCTGCGCACCCTGGGGGCCAAAGACGGGCTGATCCGCGCCATTTTTGTCTGGTACGGTTTGTTGGCCGGGCTGGTGGGCAGCGTCAGCGGCGTGGTGGTCGGCGTGCTGGCTTCCTGGCAACTGACAAACATTATCGCGTGGATTGAGAAACTCATCGGCCACCACTTCCTGTCCGGCGATATTTACTTTATCGACTTTTTGCCATCAGAACTTCACATCATGGATGTGGTATATGTGTTGATCACCGCGCTGGTGCTGAGCCTGTTGGCCAGCTGGTATCCGGCGCGGCGCGCCAGCCGTATCGATCCGGCGCGGGTGCTGAGCGGGCAATAATCACAGGAGGCAGGGATGTATTACGGTTTTGATATCGGCGGCAGTAAAATCGCGCTGGGCGTCTATGACGCGGCGCGGCAGTTGCAGTATGAAAAACGTGTCCCCACGCCCCACGACAGCTATCCGGCGTTTCTGGATGCGATAATCGGGCTGGTTAACCAGGCCGATGCCCAGTTCGGCGTAGCGGGACACGTCGGCATCGGCATTCCCGGAATGCCGGAAACCGATGAAGGGTTGCTGTACGCCGCCAATCTACCCGCCGCCTCCGGCCATCCGGTACGCGCCGATCTAAGCCGTTTGTTGGATCGCGATGTGCGCATCGATAACGACGCCAACTGCTTTGCGCTATCGGAAGCCTGGGATGAAGAGTTCCGCCGCTATCCGGTGGTGATGGGGTTGATCCTCGGCACCGGCGTCGGCGGCGGGCTGGTGATTGACGGCAAATCGGTGACCGGTCGCAATTACATTACCGGTGAGTTCGGCCACACCCGGTTGCCCATTGATGCGGTGGCGCTGCTCGGCTGGGACATCCCGATCAAACGCTGCGGTTGCGGCCAGCACGGCTGCGCAGAGACCTTTCTTTCCGGGCGCGGCTTTGCATGGCTGTACCATCACTTCTACCATCAATCACTGGAGGCCCCGGAAATTATCGCCCGCTGGCATGCCGGTGACGACAAGGCGCGCGCCCACGTCGAACGCTTTGTCGACCTGCTGGCTATCTGTCTCGGCAACTGGCTGACGGTTGTCGATGCGCATCTGGTGGTGATTGGCGGCGGTTTATCGAATTTTTCATACCTGACCGAAGCGCTGGGCGCGCGTCTGCCCCGCTCGCTCCTTCCCGTCGCCCGGACGCCGCGTATCGAAGCGGCAAGGCACGGGGATGCCGGAGGAATGCGCGGCGCTGCGTTCCTCCATCTAACGGACTAACTTTCTGAGGTGGCTATGCTATCGCGTCGTCAGCACCGTTTACTGCGGTTTAAAAGAAACAAGCGTCGGCTGCGCGAGCGGTTGCGTCAGCGGTTATTTTTCCAGAATGGAGTACCCGAAGCGATGGATAAACCAAGAGTAGTGGTATTAACCGGCGCGGGGATCTCGGCGGAATCCGGGATCCGCACCTTTCGCGCCACCGACGGACTATGGGAAGAGCATCGCGTCGAAGACGTGGCGACGCCGGAAGGCTTTGCCCGCGATCCGCAACTGGTGCAGGCGTTTTACAACGCCCGTCGCCGCCAGTTGCAGCAGCCCGGTATCCAACCCAACGCCGCCCATCTGGCGCTGGCGGCGCTGGAGCAGGCGCTGGGCGACCGGTTTTTGCTGATTACCCAGAATATCGACAATCTCCATGAGCGGGCGGGCAACCACAACATTATCCATATGCATGGCGAACTGCTGAAAGTGCGCTGTTCACAAAGCGGGCAGATCTTCGAGTGGACCCATGACATTACCGGCGATGATAAATGCCACTGTTGCCAGTTCCCTGCGCCGCTGCGCCCGCATGTGGTGTGGTTTGGCGAAATGCCGTTGGGTATGGACGAGATTTATCAGGCGCTGGCGATGGCGGATGTGTTTATTGCTATCGGCACCTCCGGGCACGTTTATCCGGCGGCGGGATTCGTCCACGAAGCGCGGCTGCACGGCGCGCATACCGTGGAGCTGAATCTGGAGCCGAGCCAGGTCGGCAGCGAATTTGAAGAGAAGCACTACGGGCTGGCAAGTGAAGTGGTGCCGGAGTTTGTCGAGCGATTGCTCAAAGGTTTGTAAAACAGCAGGCGGAGCGGGGCGCTCCGCCTGGCAAGCGCTTAACGGCCCGCTTTCAGTTTTTGGTAATACTCTTCATAAATGGCGCTGGCGTCGCCGACATCGTTCTGCCATTCACCTTTATCAATCGTCGCCTGATCCGGATACAGGGATTTATCGCCGGACACCTCTTTGCTCAGCAGCTTGCGTGCTTCAAGGTTTGGCGTCGGGTAACCGATGGTTTCCGCTACCTGTTTCGCCACGTCCGGGCGCAGCAGGAAGTTAATCAGCTGCATCGCGCCATCCACGTTTTTTGCGTTGGAGGGGATCGACAGGCTGTCCATCCAGAAAATCCCGCCTTCTTCCGGCCAGACGATCTGCAGCGGCGTGCCCGCCTGACGCGCCACCCACGCCGAGCCGTTCCACACCATCCCCAGATTCACTTCGCCTTCCATATAGGGGTTAGCCGGGTTATCGGAGTTGAACGCCGCCACGTTAGGCATCAGCTTCTGCAATTCGTGGTAAGCCTGTTCGATCTGTTTGCGATCGGTGGTGTTACCGGACAGGCCCAGCTTCAGCAGCGCCATCTGGAACACTTCCCGGGCATCGTCGGTCAGCAGCAGGCTGCCTTTGTACTCCGGTTTCCACAGATCCGCCCAGCGGGTCACGGTTTTCGGATCGATGCTTTCGCTGTTGACGCCAATTGCCGTGGCACCCCAGATATACGGGATGGAGTAATCATTGTTGGGATCGAACGGCTTGTTCAGCATCGCCGGGTCGAGGTTATGGAAGTTGGTCAGTTTGCTTTTGTCGATCTTCTGGATCATGCCTTCTTTGCGCATTTTGTCGACAAAATAGGTCGACGGCACCACCAGATCGTACGCCCCTTCTTTATAGGTTTTCAGCTTGGCGTACATGGTTTCGTTCGACTCGTAGGTCGAATAAATCACCTTAATGCCGGTCTCTTTGGTGAACTGCTCCAGCAGGCCCGGCGGTACATACTCGGTCCAGTTATAGAAGTAGACGGTTTTACTGTCGTCCGCGTGGGCGGCGCTCATTCCCAGGGCTAATGCACCGGCGGCAAGCAGGTGGCGTGACCATTTTTTCACTCTTACGTCTCCTGTTTTAGTTAGCCTGACGAACGAGCCAGACTTTTGGTTTTATCGCGTGCAATCAACTGGCTGGTGATCACCAGCGCCAACGACAGCACCAGCAGAATGGTGGCCAGCGCGTTAACTTCCGGAGATACGCCGACTTTCACCATCGAGTAGATCTTCAACGGCAAAATTTCATAGCTCGGGCCGGTAACAAATGACGACACCACTACGTCATCCATCGACAGGGTAAAACTCAGCACCCATCCGGCGGCGACGGCGGGCATCGCCAGCGGCAGAATGATCTTGCGCAGGATGGTGATCTCCCCGGCGCCCAGATCCCGGGCGGCTTCCAGCATCCGCACATCAAAGCCTTTCAGGCGCGAATAGACCGTCACGACCACAAACGGCAGGCAGAACGTGATATGGGAGAACAGCAGCGACCAGAAGCCGAGCTGGATGCCGAGCAGCATAAACAGCACCAGCAGCGAAATCGCCATTACGATATCCGGCGACATCATCACCACAAACAGCATCCCGCTGACGAACGGCTTGCCGCTGAACCGGTAGCGGTAGAGCGCCACGGCGGTCAGGGAACCGATGAGCGTGGCGAAGGTGGCGGAGAAGATCGCCATGGTCAGGGAGTGTTTCGCCGCCTGTAACAGACTGTCGTTATTCATCAGCAGGCTATACCAGTGGGTGGTAAAGCCCTGCCAGTTGATGCCGAAGCGCGCGCTGTTAAACGAGTTGACGATCAGAATGATGATCGGGATATACAGATAGGCGTAGATGGCGGTCATAAAGCCGCCGCGAAGGATGCGGCCGATCATTCCAGATCCCCCTTCTTGTTCAGTAACCGCGCGGCGCGCCAGTAAACCAGCAGCATCAGGCCCATCACCACCGTCAGGGTGACGCTGGTGGCCGAGCCGAACGGCCAGTCGCGGATATTCAGGAACTGGCTCTTAATCACGTTGCCGATCAGCAGGTTCTTCGCGCCGCCCATCAGGTCGGAGACGTAAAACAGGCCCATCGCCGGCAGCATCACCAGCAGGCATCCGGCGATAATACCCGGCATGGTCAGCGGCACAATGATGCGGATAAAGGTCTGGAGTTTACTGGCGCCGAGATCCCGCGCCGCTTCCAGCAGCGGTTTATCGAGCTTTTCAATGCTCGAGTAGAGCGGCATCACCATAAACGGCAGCAGGATATACACCAGCCCGATTATCACCGCGCTCGGGGTGTACATAATGCGCATCGGCGTGTCGATCACCCCCAGCCACAGCAGGAACTCATTGAGATAGCCCTTAGTGCTGAGAAAAATCTTTAAACCGTAGATACGGATCAGCGAATTGGTCCAGAAGGGCACAATCAACAAAAACAGCAGCAGCGGACGCACTTTTTCCGGCAGGCGCGCCAGAAACCAGGCGAAGGGGTAACCCAACGCCAGACAGGCCACGGTGGCGATCAGCGCCATATTCAGGGAGTGCAGCAGCACCTGGAAGTAGAGCGGGTCGAGCAGACGCGCATAGTTATCCAGGGTAAAGACCAGGCTGACGAAGTTAGCATCGTCGCGGGTCAAAAAGCTGGTGCCGATGATCATCAGATTGGGCAGAAAGACAAAAATCAGCAGCCAACCGACGATAGTGGCAATCACCACATTCTGGAATTTACGCGCGCTCTTCATCAGCCAGCACAACCTCCCAACTCTCAACCCAGTTCACCACCATCTTCTGGTCCAGGGAGTGGTCAAAGTCCGGGTCGTCCTCGTTAAAGAACTCGCTCACCATCACCATTTTGCCGTTTTCCAGCTCGACCACCGATTCCAGCGTCATGCCTTTATAGTTGCGCTCGCGCACAAAGCCGATCAGCCCTTCGGCCTCGCTGGCATCGTTGATCTCTTCGACGCGCAAATCTTCCGGACGCAACAGCACTTTTAATTGCTGGCCTGCGCTAACCGGGAAATTCACATAGATAAAGCATTCCCGGCCTTCAACGCGGGCGCGCACTCGCTGGTCGTCGACCCGCTCCATCACGGTGGCATCGAAGATATTGATCTCGCCGATAAAGCTGGCGACAAACAGATTCTTCGGCTCTTCATAGATTTCGCGCGGCGTACCGTCTTGCTCAATGCGCCCGTCGCGCATCACCACGATGCGATCGGACATGGTCAACGCCTCTTCCTGATCGTGGGTGACGAACACAAAGGTAATGCCAAGTTTACGCTGTAGCGCTTTCAGCTCGTTCTGCATCTGTTTACGCAGCTTGTAATCCAGCGCGGAGAGCGATTCGTCCAGCAACAGCAGGCGCGGCTTGTTGACCACCGCACGGGCGATAGCCACGCGCTGCTGCTGGCCGCCGGAGAGTTGATGGGGTTTACGGGTGGCGAAACTGTCAAGCTGAACCATCTTTAGCGCATCCATTACCCTGGGGGTAATCTCGCTCGACGGGGTTTTCTGCATCCGCAGGCCAAACGCCACGTTTTCAAACACGGTCATGTGCGGGAAAAGGGCATAACTCTGGAAGACGGTATTGACGTGACGATGCTCGGCGGGAACATCGGTAATCTCCTGGCCATCAAGAATGATCTGGCCGGAATCCACCGTTTCCAGGCCGGCAATCAGGCGCAGGACGGTGGTCTTACCGCAGCCCGACGGGCCAAGCAGTGTGAGAAATTCACCATTGTTGATGGTCAGGGATAAGTCAGTAATGACATTTTTACCATCAAAACCTTTCTGAATTCCCGCCAGTTGAACCAGCGGCGAAAGCGAACGGGAGTGTTTATTCAATTTTTTACGCTGTCCCATAACTAACGCATCGGCAAACAGCGCCGGATGCGGGGTTTGTGATTTACCACCTGGGCTGACACATAAATTAACAAGGGCAGGCATTCTACGGCAAAGCATTGAAATCGCCAATGCTTCATGCGCATTCATACTCCTGCTTACAGGGATTTACACTACGCTTTGACAAGGGTTTTATCCCAATGCTGACACATTGTCACTCAAACCGGCAAAAAGGCTTTTTTTCACCCCCGGAAGGTTAAAAGTGATGTGGCGCAATATTTGTATTTTCGGGCTTATTGATAATGTTGTCACAAAAATGAGGGTGGCTGCATGGATAAATTACTAGAACGTTTTTTGCACTATGTCTCACTGGACACGCAATCTAAAGCGGGTGTCCGTCAGGTCCCAAGTACCGAAGGGCAGTGGAAACTGCTGCGTATTCTCAAGACGCAAATGGAAGAGTTGGGACTGGTGAACGTCACTCTCAGCGAACAGGGCACGGTGATGGGCACGCTGCCGTCCAACGTTGATTACGCCGTCCCGGCGATTGGCTTTATTTCCCATGTCGACACGTCGCCTGATTTCAGCGGTAAAAACGTTAATCCGCAAATTCTCGAAAACTATCGCGGCGGCGATATCGCGCTGGGCATTGGCGATGAAGTGCTGTCACCGGTGATGTTCCCGGTACTGCACCAACTACTGGGCCAGACGCTGATCACCACCGACGGCAAAACGCTGCTCGGTGCGGATGATAAAGCGGGTGTGGCGGAAATCATGACCGCTATGGCGGTGCTGAAAGGCAACAATATTCCCCATGGCGATATCCGCGTGGCGTTCACGCCGGATGAAGAAGTGGGCAAGGGCGCGAAGTTTTTCGATGTCGAACAGTTTAACGCCCAGTGGGCCTATACCGTGGACGGCGGCGGGGTCGGCGAACTGGAGTTTGAAAACTTCAATGCCGCCTCGGTGACCATCAAAATCGTCGGTAACAATGTGCATCCCGGCACCGCCAAAGGGGTGATGGTGAATGCACTGTCGCTGGCGGCGCGTATTCACGCCGACGTCCCAGCTGATGAGAGCCCGGAAATGACCGAGGGTTATGAAGGCTTTTATCATCTGCACAGCATGAAGGGCAACGTGGATAAAGCGGAAATGCATTACATCATCCGCGATTTTGACCGCAGTAAGTTTGAAGCGCGCAAGCGTAAGATGATGGATATCGCCAAAAAGGTCGGCAAAGGGTTGCACCCGGATTGCTATATCGAACTGGTGATTGAAGACAGCTATTACAATATGCGCGATAAAGTGGCGGAGCATCCACATATTATTGAGATTGCCCAGCAGGCGATGCAGGACTGCGATATCGAACCCATCATGAAGCCGATCCGCGGCGGCACTGACGGTGCGCAGTTATCTTTCAAAGGATTGCCTTGCCCGAACTTATTTACCGGCGGATATAACTACCACGGCAAACATGAATTCGTGACGCTGGAAGGGATGGAAAAAGCCGTCGCAGTTATTGTGCGTATCGCTGAACTCACCGCGCAACGTTAATTTTTTAGAGGCTTTCATATTTTATGGAAGCCTTTTTACCTCTCTCACTTTTATATTTAATAATTCCCCTTACTCTCTGGGTGCCATTATTCAGGTGTGCCTTTTTGGACATTTTCACGCCCAATCGAACGGTTTATTATTCTTCGCACTTAAGGAGTGAACATAAACGGACGTTAATTATTAACCGACTCATTATTTACAAAGTGAATACCAATATGAAAAAGCTGCTTATTTCCCTTGCCGTAATCTCTGCTATTAACACCGGTGCCGCATTAGCCAGCGATGGTGTTATTAATTTCACTGGTGAAATTGTTGATACCTCTTGCCAGGTGGATGCAGATTCTAAAGATATGACCGTAGATTTGGGCAAAGTAAATAAATCTTCTTTTAACCAGGTCGGCGATGAAGAGAGCGCCACCAAATTCACCATCAAATTAACCGGTTGCCCGACAACCGCGACCGGCGTGAGCGGCGCAGCGATTAAATTTGAAGGTGAAAGCGTGGTTGGCGACGACACCGTTCTCGCCCTTACCAACGGCGCCGGCGCTGCAACGGGCGTAGGTGTGGAAATTAAAGACTCGACGGATAACCCGGTTTCCATGAAAGTGACCCCGACCACCTTTTTGCCAATTGGTACTGATGGAACAATGTCTCTGAATTATACCGCTTATTACCGTGCCATCTCAGATACTGTTACTGCGGGTGTAGCAAATGCGGCAACAAGCTTTACCGTAGTCTATAACTAAATTACTGCTAATTGCAGCGCGAAGTAAAACCGGGAAATTCCCGGTTTTACTATTGGCTTTCATCAGTCAAAGGTGCATGCATGAACATATTTTCATTAATGAAAGTATTGGTCCTTCTATTATTAACGGTCATGTCAAACAGTTATGCTGGCGTGGTTATCGGTGGTACCCGGCTTATTTTTCATGGAGATAAAAAGGAGGCCTCCCTCAGTGTTAATAACCCTGACAAGATCCCGTATTTAATTCAGTCATGGATTGAATCAGAAAGCGGAGGATCGGCGAAAAGCGCCTTTCTGCTCACGCCGCCCTTATTTCGCCTGGATCAAGGGCAGAAAAACTTGCTGCGCATCGAGAATATATCCCCCCAGTGTCAGGTTAAAGAAACGCTTTACTGGCTAAATGTTAAAGCGATTCCCTCAACCACCAAACAACAAAATGCGCTGAAGATAGCCATTAAAAATCGCATCAAAATGATTTATCGGCCCGCAGGGTTAAATTCCCAGAACCCTGAGGAGCTGGCTGATAAATTGCGCTGGCAGCGCAGTGGGGGAAACCTCACCGTCAACAATCCCACGCCGTTTTATATGAATTTTCTGTATGTCCGCATCAACGGGCAGCCTGTACCCACGGTAACCTACGTGGCCCCGAACTCAACCGCCAGTTTCGCGTTGCCCGCCAGTACCAGCGGCAGCCAGATGAGCTGGGCATTAATTACTGACTACGGTGCCGGCGGTAAAGAGCACCAGACTTCTCTTTAACTATTACAAATAGATAACTACGGAGGCTGGGATGCTAAACCGACTTTTTTTTACGGTAAGGTACTGCCTCGCAACGGGGCTTTCATGTCTCAGTTTTGCTGTCGGCGCCGAGGAGTATTTCGATCCCGCGTTGGTTGAAGTGGCCGCGCCCGAGCAGAGCGTTAGCGATTTATCAGGATTCAGCGCGGGCTCGCAAGCGCCGGGCGTTTATCGTGTTGATATCTATGTGAATCAGCAAAAACAGGAGACGCGGGATGTAACTTTTCGAACGCTGGGTAAAGAGGATAAGACATTAGTTCCGTGCCTGAGCCGGGCGGTGCTGGAAAGCTACGGGGTGAATGTCGAGGATTACCCGGCGCTGACAGATGATGACAAAGGCTGCGCCGATCTCAGCCAAATCCCCGATGCCAAATCGACGTTCCTGTTTAATGAGCAGCGCCTGCAACTGGATTTCCCGCAACAGGCGATAAACGTGCGCGCTCGCGGCTACATTCCCCCGGAACGCTGGGATGACGGCATCAATGCGCTGATTATGAATTACGCGTATTCGGGCGTGGATTACCTGTCAGACAGCGACGGCGGCAGTAAACGCACCGATTATCTTAACCTGCGGCCCGGGATGAATCTCGGCGCGTGGCGGCTTCGTAACTACACCACCTGGTATAACGACGGCAACGGTCAGGATAGCTGGGACACGATCTATACCTACGCCCAGCGGGAAATTGTTCCGTTGCAGGGCCAGCTTTTGCTGGGCGATGGGGTCTCGCCTTCCGATGTCTTTGATAACGTCTCGTTTCGCGGGGTGCAGTTAGCCTCCGATGACGACATGCTGCCGGAAAGCGTGCGCGGTTACGCCCCGGTGGTACGCGGTATCGCCCGTACCAACGCTGAAGTGGTGATCCGCCAGAACAGTTACATTATTTACCGCACCACCGTCGCGCCCGGCGCGTTTGAAATCAACGATATTTATCCCACGGGCAGCAGCGGCGATCTCAACGTCACGGTGCAGGAAAGCGACGGCAGCGAACAGCATTTCGTGGTGCCTTTCGCCTCGTTGCCCGTATTACAGCGCGAAGGACGGCTGAAATATGATTTCGCGGGCGGCGAATACCGGACCTATAACAGCAGCGTAGATAAAAACAATTTTTATCAGGCGACCGGTATTTATGGTCTGCCGTGGCAACTCACGCTGTACGGCGGCGTTCAGTATGCGCCTTCACGCTATAGCGCCGGTGCGCTGGGGTTAGGGCTGAATGGGGGCGACTGGGGGGCGGTGTCAGGCGATGTGACGGCGGCCCGGGCGACGGTGAAAAACCGTGACGAGGCCAGGGGCGAAGCTGTGCGGTTGCGCTACAGCAAATCGATAACCGCGACCGGCACGACATTTGCCATTGCGGGCTACCGCTATCTGGACGGTAACTATTACACCTTGCCGGAAACGCTGGAATCCTGGACCAGCGATAATGATTTCCTGCTGGCGGAGCGGCGGAAAAATCGCATTGAATTCTCGCTTAGCCAGAACACGGCACTCTTTGCGGGCGCAGTGACCCTGAGTTTTGTACGTGAAGATTACTGGGACAGTAGCCAGGAGTCGCAATCGCTGTCAGTGAGCTATAACAATAACTGGAATGGCATCAGTTACGGCGTGACCTATAGCGAAACGCAGAATACCGCGTCGTCACAGCAAATCTCCGGTCCGGTTTCCTCTGAAAACGATCGGCTGCTCTATTTTAATATCAACATCCCCCTTGATCGCTGGCTGCACAAAACCTGGGCTAACTACAGCGGCACCTTCACCAGTGATAGCGGCACTACGCACAGCGTTGGGCTGAACGGGTCGCTGCTGGAAGACAATAACTTTAACTGGAGCGTTCAGGAATCGCGCAATAGCGATGATGACCAGATGAGCGGCACGGCCAGCGCCAACTACCGGGGAACCTATGGCGAGACCACGCTGGGCTACGGTCATGACAGCGACCAGCGGCGCGTCAACTATGGCGTGAAAGGCAGCATTGTCGGCCACCGCAATGGCGTGACGCTGGCCCAGTCGCTAGGTGAAACCGCCATCCTGGTTAAAGCGCCCGGTGCCAGCGGGGTTAGCGTTCAGAACCAGACCGGCGTCGCAACGGATTTCCGTGGTTACACCCTGGTGCCGTACGCCACGCCGTATCGCGAAAATACCATCACGCTGGACAACACGACTTTCGGTGAAAATGTGGATATGGATCTTGCCGCCCAGACCGTGGTGCCAACCCGTGGGGCAATTGCCCGCGCCTCCTTCGCGACCAGCATCGGCCAGCGCGCGCTTCTCACGTTGCGGTTGCCGGATGGCAAACCTGCGCCGTTTGGCTCCACCGTGACGCTGGTGGGTGCAGAAGGTGCCAGCAGCAGCATTGTCGGCGAAGGCGGCGAGGTTTACCTGCGCGTCCTGCCGGAGTCGGGGCAGCTTTTGGCGGAGTGGGGCGCTGCGAGCTGTACCGCTGATTTCCGGCTGGGGGTAAAAGCGCAAGACACCGGTCTGTTTACCAAAGAGCTGCTTTGCCGCCCGGGCCCGGCGCGCCCGGCAGGAGGAAACGATGAGTAAAACTAACGCTATGGCCGTCGCGCTGCTGACATTTTTATTCTTCTGCGCGTTCCCGCTACGGGCCGGTTATTTTACCAGTGCGGAGCAACTCAATGTCGCTTATGACCTCAGCAAATTCACGATACCCGCTACGGTAGGCGCCACAACTGACTGGGCGGCGGTTAGCGAGATGCTTTATTCCCTTGAGACAAACGGAGTCACAGGAAGCTACATAGATACCCAAATAGGCGGAGGTATCACGGGCGATGGCGTGACATGGATAACCACCAATGCGGGGGTCGGTGTGCAATTCAAACTCACCGATGTTAACGGTTGTCTTCCAGAAACTACGACGCCTCCCTACATCATGCAACTGCCCGCTAATACTGTCTGTGTCGGCAGCGCTATTAAGGTGAGTTACCGGCTGGTGCGTCTGGCGGATTATGTGCCGTCCGGGCCTGTTTCCATGCCGAACGTACAGATGATCTTCAATAATTATAACGGCGCGCCAGTCGCCACTGTGCGGGCAATGTACTACAGTGGCGCGTCAAACCAGCCCTACATCACGCCGTGCATCATTGATGTGCCCGCCGTGGTCCGGCTCGATGATTTGCCCAGCGCGAATATACAGGTGGGGGCAATCAGTATGAAAAGTGTCCCGGTAACATTAACTCAATGTCCAGGGGCCATTACCAATATTCGCTATCTGTTCCAGAGTTCGTATGGTTCGCACGATACCGCTGTCGGCACAATAAATACCAAACCGGGTTCGGCGGCCGGTGTTTATTTCCAGTTACTGCGTTCACCGACGGAAAATTACCGGCTCACCCAGTATTACACTCTTAGCGAATATAACGGCAGCGGCGATTATTCCATCCCGCTTAATGTCGCTTACTACGTTGATGCTCCCTCGCAGGTAACGCTGGGCGATGTGGAAAGCGCGTTGACGTTAGTCGTCAACTATCAGTAACACTGGCTGGAGGCTGGATATGAAACGATCAGGTCAGGCCGGATTATTTCTGTTGTGCATGATTATTTATTATCCGTGCGTGGCGGAACTCTCCGATTCTAAAACTTTCACTTTACAGGGGCGGGTTATCGCGTCGCCCTGCATGGTTGAGCAACCGACAATTAACGTTAATCTGGGCAATGATATCAAAATGAGCGACCTGGCGACGGCGGGGTCGTTTAGCGACTGGGTTGCGTTTGATATTCGGATTTATAACTGCCCAATCCAGTATACCCTGGCAACGATTACCTTTAACGGTACGTCCGATTCCACGGACCCTGATTTTCGCTATCAGAACAGCGGCACCGCGACCAATGTGGCGGTGGAACTGCGAGCAACCGACGGCACGCCGCTGGGCAACGGTAAATCGATGACCGGTATCATCGCTAATCAGGAATTTACCTGGAATTTGCATACCCGTATCTGGACGGAAACCGGCTATGTCAGGCCGGGTACGGTTTCTGCGGTAGTCAGCGCTACGCTGACCTATCAATAGCTGGGATAAATCAATGAAACTCATTGCTAATCTATTGCTTACGCTATTTTGTCTGTCTGCGTCCCTGGCGATACCGGCTCAGGCGGCGGATGTCACGATTAACATCAATGGGACTATCACGCCGACGCCCTGTGAAATGTCCGGCGGTACAAGCATGGATGTCGATTTAGGCAAATCCGAAGTGGTTCCCGGATTTCTGCCCTTTTTTTATTCTAATCAGGTGCCATTTACGGTGGTGTTTATTAATTGTCCCGTCGCCTACGACATGGTCAATGTCAGAATGGAAGGTGATTGGGGAGTTTCGGATGGACGGCTTAAAAATACCGGTACTGCAAAGAATGTGGCGGTGGATGTTTATTATAGCCGGCGTGACGGCGGAACTGAAGGCGCATTTGCCTGCGCAAAGTATTCGCCTGATTGCAATTTCAATATTGATAAAACTAACGGGACGGTCACCATAAATTATTATGCCTTTATGGCAAGCGACACCCAAATCACAGCGGGAACGGTGAGCGCTCAAATGGTATTAACGCTGACATATCAATAACTAATACTTTTCTGGCAGGTTGTTGACTTTAATCAGGACCCCGCGTTCGGTTTCTATATAATTGCCATTCTTTAATTCACGCAGTATACGCATGATGTTACTGCGCGACAGTTTTGCGTATTTTTGAATGTAACTCGCCAGCGGCAGTTGACGCCGAATATCTTCCGGCAGTTGCATCAGTTCAAGAATTAAATTGCGGATGATGGTATAGGAATCATGGCCGGTCAGCCGGTTGTCGCGCTTAAGAATATAAAAAAGATGATATGACAGAACGCGAGTGATCTCCATCCACAGGTTATTCTGGTTTATCAAATCAAACGCGGCGCTGGCCGGAATACAGCCGACCCGGCAGGGTAAATCCGCACGGTAAGTATACTGACCGAGCGGATGAAAATTCCTGATGATCCCCAGTACCGCTTTCTGCGTGGTATGGCCGAGATAAAGCTCATCCTCATCGCGGATTAATGACAGCCGCCCCTCATAGAAAAGATAAATAAAACCGCTCATTTCCGACTCGGTCAGCCGTTGCCCTTTTGCGAGGGTAAACGCATTCACATGGGGATCCAGCATGGCAAACAGCGTTTCAATGGCCTCGGAGGGACGGGCAATAACGTGAGAAGTCGGAGCAAGCGATTCATTGTTCATAGCTCAGCCCTGAGAAAAAGAGATGACTAAAGTTTAGACGCAGCGGGGTGAATTGCCTGGGGAAACGCTCTGCGCCGGGGGACGCAGAGCGGGTAGATATTAATCGGTAAAATACCAGTAACCGCTGTTGACCAGCGCTGCCAGCATCGCCAGGAAAGACGGATCTTCCAGCGCGTCACCCAGCTTATCAGCGGTGACGACGATGTTATTCGCCAGCGCGTTCAGGGCCGGGCGATGAGGGCTGTTAATCTTCTCACCGTTAACAAACACCTCTTCGCCGATGCGCAGCACTCGCAGGCCGCCGAGGCGCACCAGCGAATCGCCCTGTTTCAGCGCGTCGTACACTTCGTCCGGCTGATAGGGCGGTTCTGCCGGGCTTACGTCCAGCTCGTGGCGCGACTGGGTAATAAACTCGCCGAACCATTGGTTAAAGTGCTCCGGCTGGTTGATGAGACCAAGCATCATCTCGCGCAGCTTATCCAGCTCCTGCGGCTGAATATCCGCCGGATACTGGCGCGTCGGCACATCCGGATCGGTATAACGCTGGCTACCGAGCTCGCGTTGCAGAACGTAATCGGCAAAACTGCTGATCAACTCACGGCCGCTCGGGGCGCGGAACCCCACCGAGTAGTTCATGGAGTTTTCCAGCGAATAGCCTTCGTGCGGGAACCCCGGCGGGATGTACAGAATGTCGCCCGGCTCCAGCTCTTCATCAATGATCGCCTCAAACGGGTCGACCTGAAGCAGATCAGGATGCGGGCAGTGCTGCTTGAGTGGCGTTTTTTCGCCCACGCGCCAGCGGCGGCGGCCCACGCCCTGGATAATAAACACATCGTACTGGTCAAGATGCGGGCCAACGCCGCCGCCTGGCACCGAGAAGGAGATCATCAGATCGTCGGTGCGCCAGTCGGGCAGGGCGCGGAACGGGCGCATCAGCGCCGCGGTGGGTTCATGCCAGTGGTTGACGGCCTGTACCAGCAGCGACCAGTTGCTTTCGCCCAGGTGATCGTAGCTTTCAAAAGGACCGTGGCTGACCTGCCATTTCCCGTCAAGATGGCTGACCAGCCGGCTATCCACTTCGTTTTCCATGGCCAGACCCGCCAGTTCGTCCGGGGAGAGGGGGTCGATAAAATTTTTAAAGCCGCGTTTCAACACTACCGGGCGTTTTTGCCAGTGGTGCTGAATAAAATCGGGCCAGTTTAAATCAAGTTGATAGTCCATATTATTTTCCGTCGGCATAGAACCTTAGCGGAGTATAACTCGGGGCATCACCTCTGCATGACCTTTATGGCGTTTTTTGCGCGTTACCGCCGCTCTCTGCGCTATTTATGTCCTGCCGGGCAAAAATCACCTCCATACGCGCGCCGCCGAGCAGGCTTTCACCGGGAACAATCTGGCCGCCGTACTGCTCAACGATCTCCCGCGCGACCGACAATCCCACACCCTGGCCGGGACGCAACGTGTCTACCCGCTGCCCGCGATCGAAGATCAGCGAGCGCTTGCTGAGCGGGATGCCGGGGCCGTCGTCGTCCACAAACAGATGCAGCGCGTCGTCGGTTTGCCGGGTGGTGATCTCGACAAACTCCAGGCAGTATTTGCAGGCGTTATCCAGCACGTTGCCCATCACTTCCATAAAGTCATTCTGCTCGCCCATAAACATGGTTTCCGGGGAGATATCCAGCGTGATGGTCACCCCCTTGCGCTGATACACCTTATTCAGTGCCGATGTCAGGCTATCCAGCAGCGGAGCCACGGGGTGCAGTTCGCGGCTCATCAGCACGTTGCCGCCGCGCATACTGGCGCGGTGCAGGTAATAGCCGATTTGCTGGGAAATCCGGCTGATCTGCTCCAGCATCACCGGCTCCGCCTGGCTGACGGTCATTTTATCGGTACGCAGCGATCGCAGGGTGCTTTGCAGCACCGCCAACGGCGTTTTCAGGCTGTGGGTGAGATCGGTGAGGGTGGTGCGGTATTTATCGTAGCGCTCGCGCTCGCTGGTCAACAGGCGGTTAAGGTTGGTGACCAGGCTGGTGAGTTCACGGGTGGTCTCCGGGTTAAGATGCTCCCGGTGATGCTCTTCCAGCTCGCGCACTTCGCGGGCCAGCGACTGAATAGGCCGCAGGCTCCACCACGCCGCCAGCCACAGCAGCGGGATCACCAGCAGCAGGTTGGCGATCAACACATAGATAAACCAGCTCCACACCATATACGAACGCTTGAGTTCGATAGGAATGGTATCGACCACCACAATGGTCAGCGCGGGCATCAGTTCCGTCGCCGGGTACTGGTTTACCGCCACCGAGTGGGTCATTTCATAGTTATCTTCGTCGTCACGAAATTCGCGCAGCTGTTTTTGTAACGACAGGTCAGTGCCCAGCAGCGCGCTACTGGCGGAAAAATCGGTTTCCAGCTCATGAAAGCCGTTTGCGGTCAGCCATTCCGGGCGGATGGCTTTGACTAACAGCGGCACGTCGCGCTGCGCCCACAGCAGATGGCCGCGTTCGTCATAAATCATTGCCATCGTCGGGCTTTGCAGATTGAGGTTTTCCGGGATCTCAACGCTGATTTTGCCGTTATCCCACTTCGCCAGGGTATAAAAGAGATTGCTTTCGCCGCGCAGCAGCCGGAAGGTGGTTTTATCAAAGCTGACGCTGTAACCCACCAGCGCCACCATGCCGTAAGCCAGCGACAGCACCAGCACCACGGCGGCGGTCGCCAGCAGGAAGCGCACCCGCAGCGATAACGGGAAAAGGTGCCTCACGAGTTTTTTCATGGACGCAGATCGAAGCGGTAACCCTGGCCGCGCACGGTGGTGATGACATCCACCGGATGTTCGGCGAGGATTTTTTTGCGCAGACGGCCCATGAGCACATCAATGGTGTGGCTCTCGCGCAGCTCCGCATCGGGGTAAAGTTGCAGCATCAGCGAATCCTTACTGACGACTTTACCGTTATTGCGGATCAGGGTTTCCATAATGGTGTATTCAAATGCGGTGAGCTTCACCGGGATCTCATTGATAGAAAACTCCCGGCGCGACAGGTCGAGCTGAAACGGCGGCATGGAGATGACCTGTGAAGCGAGGCCGCTGTTGCGCCGTAGCAGTACCTGAATACGCGCCACCACCTCTTCGATATGAAAGGGCTTGGTGACATAGTCATCCGCCCCCGCGCCCAGCACTTCGACTTTATCCTGCCAGCCTTCGCGCGCCGTCAGCACCAGTACCGGGATGGTTACCTCATGGCCGCGCCAGCGGCGGATCAGCGATAATCCATCTTCGTCCGGCAGGCCGAGATCGACAATGGCGATGTCAGGCACATGCTCATTGAGAAAATAGTCCGCTTCTTTGGCATCCTCGGCGGAATCGACCTGATGCCCCAGTTCCGTTAACTGCACCTTGAGATGGTGACGCAGCAGGGCATTATCTTCGACAACCAGTACGCGCATGTTTAACCCTCATCAGGAATCTGTTTCATAGTGTAACGCCAATTATCGGCAGCGGGTGTTAAACCAGGTTTAAACACTCTGATTGCTAACGGTTAATTGAGCGCGCCATACGGCTGTAGGTGTGACGAACGCCGCGAATGGCGACGCTGTAGGTGAAAATATTCTCCGGCAGCGCCAGCCCGGCATAACCGGTATCGCCAATATGATGAATATCGGCACCGGCCATCTTACTCATTAGCGCCATTTGCCGAATTGTTTCCCGGTCAGCGCCTTCCTGGGAGGTGCCGATGGCGGTCATCGCCAGCGCGCCACGCTGGTGGGTAAAGTCGATCAGCGCGGCGACGCGCTCAACGGTCATGCCCGGAATGGTGCCGGGCGCCGGGACCAGCACCACGTCGGCGCCGTTATCGACGAACAGCGCGATATCCTGCTCGGTCAGCAGCGCGCTGCCGCTCTCCCGAACAATGCCCGCGCCGTGCATTTTACCGGTGATCAGCACCAGTTTATCGCCGACTTCTGCGCGGATCAGATTCAGCGATTCGGCAATCGCCTGATTGCTGACGCCGTTATTGGGGTTACCGGTCAGCACCACAATACGCGCGCCCATCTCATACAGCTTACGGGCATTGTCAGCGGTCGCCGCGCGGCCTGGCGTCATCTGCCAGAACTCATCGTGCTGGCTGGCATGGGCCGGATCCACTGCCTCCAGATTCACGCCAATCACGCGTCCGGTTAAGCGCTGCAACTCGCGCAATGTCTCCTGCGGGTCAATGCCGGCAGGCAGGCCGTTAATCACCGGCGCAGAGACGTCAAACAGATTGAGCAGCAGGATATCCGCCCCCTGGCTGGCGGCGAGCTCGGCATTGGTGATGTTATTCAGTAGCGGGGGGATTGCGCCGATGCACTCACTGACCAGAATACGGCCTTCACTGGCGCGGATGGCGTAAATCAAATCGTCTTTTTCAATGTTCGCCAGTTCCGAGGCACTGCAATCAAGATAGCGTTTCATCTTTTTCTCCTGTGGTTTTCTTTACGCTACCCCAGCCGCGAATTACAGGCAAAAAAAACGCCGCCCGAAGGCGGCGTAACGCGCAAATTTTTGCTAAGCCTTATTTCAGCTCGTCCACCATATCTACCGCGCGGCCAATATAGTTCGCCGGGGTCATGGCTTTCAGACGGGTTTTCTCATGTTCCGGCAGCGCCAGTCCGTCGATAAACTGTTTCATGCCTTCGGCATCCACGCGCTTACCGCGGGTCAGCTCTTTGAGTTTTTCGTACGGTTTTTCGATGCCGTAACGGCGCATCACGGTCTGGATCGGCTCTGCCAGTACTTCCCAGTTGTGGTCCAGTTCGTCCAGCAGGCGATCCGCGTTGACTTCCAGTTTGCTGACGCCCTTCAGGGTGGACTGATAAGCAATCAGCGCATAGCCGAGACCCACGCCCAGGTTGCGTAGCACGGTGGAATCGGTCAGGTCGCGCTGCCAGCGGGACACCGGCAGTTTGCTCGCCAGGTGCTGCAATACCGCGTTAGACAAGCCCAGGTTGCCTTCGGAGTTTTCGAAGTCAATCGGGTTCACTTTATGCGGCATGGTGGATGAGCCGATTTCACCGGCGATGGTTTTCTGTTTGAAGTGGTTCAGGGCGATGTAGCCCCACACATCGCGGTCAAAGTCGATCAGGATGGTGTTGAAACGCGCCACACAGTCAAACAGCTCGGCGATGTAGTCGTGCGGTTCAATCTGGGTGGTGTAGGGGTTCCACTGAATACCCAGTGAGGTCACAAACTCTTCGCTGAACGCATGCCAGTCCACTTCCGGGTAGGCGGCAATGTGGGCGTTGTAGTTACCTACTGCGCCGTTGATTTTGCCAAGGATTTCCACCTGCTCGAGCTGGCGGTATTGGCGCTCCATACGGTACGCCACGTTGGCCATCTCTTTGCCCATGGTGGACGGCGTCGCCGGCTGGCCGTGGGTGCGCGACAGCAGCGGCAGATCGCGGTACTCGTGGGCCAGCGCTTTCACGGCGTCGATCACCTGACGCCAGTAAGGCAACAGCACATCCTGACGGGCGGTTTGCAGCATCAGCGCATGGGACAGGTTGTTGATGTCTTCAGAGGTGCAGGCGAAGTGAATAAATTCAGACACCGCGTGTAGCGCCGGGATATCCGCCACTTTCTCTTTCAGGAAATATTCCACCGCTTTCACATCGTGATTGGTGGTGCGTTCGATGGTTTTGATGCGCGCGGCATCGGCTTCATTAAACTGCGCCACGATCGCATCAAGGAAATCGTTTGCGTCTGCGTCAAAAGCAGGAACTTCCTTGATCGCTGCGTGCGCGGCCAATTTTTGCAGCCAACGTACTTCGACCTGTACGCGGAATTTCAGCAAACCGTACTCGCTGAAAATAGCGCGCAGAGCGCTGACTTTATCGCCGTAACGTCCATCAATCGGGGATACGGCGGTCAGGGAGGATAATTCCATCAGTGACTCCTGGGAGGTTAACAATGAGCAAGAATTTGTTTCGCCTGATGGGTCAGACGATTACGGGAAAACATTAATTGCAGGCGGCAACCGCCGACCTGGTGCCACAGCACTGCGGCGCGAATACCGGCCAGCAGCGCAGCGCGGACTTTGGCCTGCACCTGCGGGCTTTGCAGCACAGCAGGGGAGCCGGTGACCTGAATACGCGGACCCAGCGGGCTGACCACATCGACATAAATGCCCGCCATGGCGCTTAACAGGGTTTCCGATTCGAGATCGAAATGCTCCAGCTGGCGTTGCAGGCCATCTATGCGCTCGCCGAGGGTTTGCAGCGCCCCTTTGGCGGAATTGAGTTTGCGTTCCAGCACCATCAGGCTCAGGGTATAACGCGTCAGCTCAGCGTTAAGCCCCTGGCGGTTGTTGGCATTCAGCACGCCCAACAGGGTTTCCAGCCCCAGCTTCAGGTTCGCTTCGCTGCCGCCGAACACGCCCAGCGTGGAATCCGGGTTCAGGTCGATAACGCTGTTGAGCGACACGTGCATGGCGTCGCTGTCGCAATGGCCCTGATGCGCCAGTTGCTGCACCAGACGCGCCGACTGGCAGATGCCTGCCAGCGCCAGGGTGATGTCGTAATAGTTCTTCGCCACGTTAAACCACTCCTTGTATACCCTGTGTCTTCAATATGGCAGCGTGATCGGCTGCATCCAATTAAACCGGCAACGGCAAGCGTTGCTCAATGATCCCGCCGCCGAGGCAGATTTCGTTCTGGTAAAAGACCGCTGACTGGCCCGGTGTGACCGCCGCGACCGGTTCGTCGAAACGCACTTCAATACGGTCATCGTCCAGCGGGACAATAGTGCAGGGGATATCGGTCTGGCGGTAACGGGTTTTCACCGTACAGCGCACGGTTTCACGAACCGGCTCGCGATCCACCCAGTGCAGTTGCTGGGCGATCAGGCCAACCGACATCAAACGCGGATGGTCATGCCCCTGGGCGACGATCAGAATATTGTTGGCAACGTCTTTGTCCACCACGTACCACGGATCTTCGCTGCCCTCTTTGGTGCCGCCGATGCCTAAGCCTTTGCGTTGGCCCAGGGTGTGGTACATCAGGCCCTGATGTTCGCCAATCTCATCGCCGTCAACGGTGATGATTTTACCCGGCTGGGCAGGGAGGTAGCGGCCTAAAAACTCGCGGAATTTGCGCTCGCCAATAAAGCAGATGCCCGTGGAGTCTTTTTTCTTCGCGGTGATCAGATCGAGTTCTTCGGCAATGCGGCGCACTTCCGGTTTTTCCAGTTCGCCTACCGGGAACAGGCTCTGGGCGATTTGCTCGTGGCCCAGGGTGTACAGGAAATAGCTCTGGTCTTTATTGCCGTCGACGCCGCGCAGCAAACGGCTTTCGCCGTCGATATCGGCACGGCGCACGTAGTGGCCGGTGGCGATGTAATCCGCGCCGAGATCTTCGGCGGCGAATTCCAGAAAGGCTTTAAATTTGATTTCTTTATTGCACAGGATATCCGGGTTCGGCGTGCGGCCCGCTTTATATTCAGCGAGGAAATGCTCGAACACGTTATCCCAGTATTCCGCGGCGAAATTCACGGTATGTAGCACAATGCCGAGCTTATCGCACACGGCCTGGGCATCCGCTAAATCGGCGGCTGCGGTGCAGTACTCCTCGCCGTCGTCCTCTTCCCAGTTCTTCATGAACAGGCCTTCTACGCGATAACCCTGCTTCAGCAGCAGGTAAGCAGAAACCGAGGAATCGACACCGCCGGACATCCCGACGATCACTTTTTTTGGGCTTTCAGACATGGAAGTACTCACAACAGAAATCTAAGGCGGCGTATTCTAGCACGCAGTTGCGGCTTAGGCATCCCTTGTAAACGGCCAGTTAAAATCGCCCACCACCTCAAGCGGGTAGCGCACGCCAGTCTGGTAGCTGCGAATGCTTTCTGCCACCAGCGGCGAGCGCAAATGGGTGGCATTGAGGATTTCTCCGGCGCTCACCCAGACGCAGCGCTCAATATCGCTGTCATGGGGGGTAGTCGGTAACGGCTCATCCAGATCGATGGCGAACAGAAAACGCAGGAATGGCGTCTTGTCCGGGGCTATCCATTGATGCAGACGCACAAAGGTTTGCGGTTGCGCGCTGATGCCGGTCTCTTCCCACAACTCGCGCGCGGCGGCTTCCACCAGCGTTTCATCCGCTTCCAGATGCCCGGCGGGCTGGTTCCACGTCACCTTACCGTTGACGGTTTCCTCAACCACTAAAAACTTCCCCTGCGCCTGTACTACACAGGCGACCGTGACATGCGGTTTAAACATGGTGACTCCTTATAACGTAATGGACCGCCACTCGCCGTTGGCGAGATTATCAAGCGTGTACTCGCCCATAGCATAGCGAATCAGGCGCAGAGTAGGGTGACCCACATGCGCAGTCATGCGCCGCACCTGGCGGTTGCGGCCTTCATAAAGGGTGATTTTCAACCAGCGGGTGGGTATGGATTTGCGCTCGCGAATGGGTGGGTTACGCGGCCACAACCACTCGGGCTCCTCGACCAGCTCCACGCCAGCGGGCAGCGTCGGGCCGTCGTTAAGCGTGACGCCGTGGCGCAACGCGTCAATTGCCGCAGCGTCCGGTTCGCCTTCGACCTGCACATAATAAATTTTCCCGGTGCGCTTGCCGGGCTGGGTGAGTTGCGCCTGTAACGCGCCATCGTTGGTCAACACCAGCAGGCCTTCGCTGTCGCGATCGAGACGGCCTGCGGCATAGACGCCCTGCACCGGAATATAATCCTTCAGCGTGCGGCGTCCGGCTTCATCGGTAAACTGCGGCAGCACATCGTAAGGTTTGTTAAACAGGATCAGCTGCTTCGGCCCGGAGGATTTGGGTTTACGTGATGTCTTGCGCGGGCTGAATCGCTCAAGCTGGTGATTTGTATAAGAAGTTTTCGGCATAGTGTTTTCAGACGTGACAGATTCGCGCATTATAACGGAATCATAAGGGCATAGCATGGGACAAAACATTCAGGTAGTATTGACCCGCTCATTACAAATCATTAACAAAAATGCGTATCCACCCTAAGCGCTCGAAGGAGAGGTGAATGGAAAGCAAAGTAGTTGTTCCGGCCGAAGGTAAAAAGATCACGGTAGAAAACGGCAAACTGTCTGTGCCTGCTAACCCAATTATCCCGTTCATTGAAGGTGATGGTATTGGTGTTGACGTGACCCCGGCGATGCTGAAAGTGGTCGATGCCGCTGTTGAGAAAGCTTACAAAGGCGAGCGAAAAATTTCCTGGATGGAAATCTACACCGGTGAGAAATCCACCCAGCTTTATGGCCAGGACGTCTGGCTGCCGAAAGAAACTCTCGATCTGATCCGTGAATACCGTGTGGCGATTAAAGGCCCGCTGACCACGCCGGTTGGCGGTGGCATCCGTTCGTTGAACGTGGCCCTGCGTCAGGAGCTGGATCTGTATGTGTGCCTGCGCCCGGTGCGTTACTACCAGGGCACCCCGAGCCCGGTGAAACACCCGGAACTGACCGATATGGTGATCTTCCGTGAAAACTCTGAAGACATCTACGCCGGTATCGAGTGGAAAGCCGACAGCGCTGAAGCCGATAAAGTGATCAAATTCCTGCGCGATGAAATGGGCGTGAAGAAAATTCGCTTCCCGGAGCATTGCGGCATTGGTATCAAACCGTGCTCTGAAGAAGGCACCAAACGTCTGGTTCGCGCGGCCATCGAGTACGCCATCACCAACGAACGTGAATCCGTGACCCTGGTTCACAAAGGCAACATCATGAAGTTCACCGAAGGCGCGTTTAAAGACTGGGGCTACCAGCTGGCGCGTGAAGAGTTCGGCGGCGAACTGATCGACGGCGGCCCGTGGGTGAAAATCAAGAACCCGAACACCGGCAAAGACATTATCGTCAAAGACGTGATTGCCGATGCGTTCCTGCAGCAGATCCTGCTGCGTCCGGCTGAGTATGACGTGATTGCCTGTATGAACCTGAACGGCGACTACATCTCCGATGCTCTGGCAGCGCAGGTTGGCGGTATCGGTATCGCGCCAGGCGCCAACATTGGCGACGAGTGCGCCCTGTTCGAAGCCACCCACGGCACCGCGCCGAAGTACGCAGGCCAGGATAAAGTGAACCCGGGTTCTATCATCCTGTCCGCTGAAATGATGCTGCGTCATATGGAATGGTTCGAAGCCGCAGACCTGATCGTTAAAGGCATGGAAGGCGCGATTAACGCCAAAACCGTGACTTACGATTTCGAACGTCTGATGGAAGGCGCTAAGCTGCTGAAATGTTCAGAGTTTGGTGACGCCATCATCGCCAACATGTAATCAGCGTAAACTGATGCCAATAAACGGGAGCCTGAGTGCTCCCGTTTTTTTTATTCATCGTCTTCAATCGGATAACCTGCCCGGCGAATGGCTTCTTTGCAGTCATTCACGCCAGCCGCATAGCCCGCTTCGATTTCACATACCGGGCTGGCGCTGCATACCGGCAAACGGATCTGCGCCGTTAACTGCTCTGCCAGCATGGCTATCTGTCGCCTGGCCTGCAACAGTTCTTGCGCGATGCAGGCGCACTCGTTCGAAAGCGCGGTATCTCCTGCCGCCAGCGCCGTTAATCGTTCTTGCGTGATGTGATTCATGCCAACCGCCCGGGTTATTTCTCATTGAGAGTCATCATAGCGTCGGGGTAGAGTAGTGGGGATACCCCCTAAGGAGTTGTTGGCTATGGCGATTTATTTCTTCTATTCAAAAGCGGGCAACGTGATTGCCGTGGAGAAAGGCGCGTTAATTCACGAACAATGGCTGAAACAGGGGTATCAAAAAGAATTTGAGGAAGTAGAGGCGGCAACCTCACAAGCCGCGTTAGCACGCTTTCATGATATTCGCGCCGAACAGGAGAAAAACCTGTGGGCCTTTACCACCGGTCCGATACTCTTTTCTTTGCTTGCCCTGCTGGCGTATTTATTTTTTACGTAAAGTAAATTTCTCTATTACGTCAATACCCGGCGGGTCTGCGCTACGGTTACTGTTCCGCAAACCCGCTTCACGGCGTGACTACTCCGCCACCAGCCACATGTCCGATTCGTCAAACATCTCTTCCAGCATACGGTTTAGCTTCTCGCGATCGTTTTTGCTGGCGTCGCTGTTAAGCCCATTGGCCTGCATCGGTTTAACTCTGACTTCCGCGTCGGGAAAAATTTTGTGTACGCGCCGCGTCAACTCTTCAAGGATGATCTCTCTCGCGCCAGGTAAGCCCGCCACGTTGCGCTTGTCGTAAACCAGTTCGACGAACATAACTACCTCTGAATTACTGTGTGTTTGTACAGTATGTTAACTGTTAAACCTGTTGGTGACAACAGGTGACCGCCTGCAATGATTCTCACCCGAAATCCTGCTCGATTCAGAAACGGAATTCCATTATGAGACATTTTCCCTGAACCGGCAGTGGTGCCGATGAAAAGTCCCGTCTGGCAAGAATACAGCGTCGATCTCCTTTCCAGCTGCAGTATGTGCGCTAATTCATTTTATGAATGTTTTTATAAAAACATTTACGCTGTCAATTTTACTGACTTTTATTTTATCAATATATTGTTTTGTTATTTTTGAAATATTGTTTTTGCTTTGCTCGTCACAAAAAGGAAAACCTGGATGGTTAGTATTTTATTGGTTTATTCAGCACGTGTTACGAACGCTTGATTTAAATGGCAAGTGCAGGGAGGTGTTTGTGAAATAGTTGTTCAATGGTAATGAAGAGGGTAATACCCTGGCTGATCATAGCTTCATTATGATGAATTGTAACGACTCACTCCATGAAATATCTCTTTGTTTTTTGTATGAGAAAGGCGGCGCGTTGCGCAATGGATATCGATTTATGAATATTTATTAATGAATATTTATTTATGAATATTGATAGCACCTCATGCGTAATGCCCTGACGAAATTTTTCCTGTCATATGAGAGCATCTATGAAGATTAAAAATTTAAGATGGTACATCATCATTTTGGTGATGTTAGGGACTATTACTAATTATCTGGCAAGAAGCACGCTTGGCGTCGCCGCGCCAGAAATGATGAAAACGTTGGGTTTATCCAGTGAGCAATATGGCTGGATTGTTGCGGTATTTCCTTTCACCTACGCAATCGGCGGGATCGCCTGCGGATTTATTATTGATAAGCTGGGACTTCGCCTTAGTTTTTCCCTGCTGGCGGCACTCTGGTCCCTTTTTAATATGCTGACCGCGCTGTGCAGCAGCTGGTTGCCGATGGCCTGGTTGCGTGGGGGTCTGGGGGTAACGGAAGCCGCGTTTAACCCGGCCGGGATGAAAGTGACCGCAGAGTGGTTTCCCGCCAAAGAACGGGGGCTTGCATGCGGTGTCTACAGCCTGGGTACCTCAGTGGGCGCAATGCTGGCTCCTCCGCTGGTCGTCTGGGCAATCACCTACTACAACTGGGAAATGTCGTTTGTGGTTACCGGGGCGATTGGCCTTATCTGGGCTGTAGTGTGGTTTCTGTTCTACCGCGCCCCTGAACAGCACAGTATGTATGTTAAGTCAGAACATTCCGCTGTGCTGGCCGATCAGATTCAGGTGGTAAAGGAAAAAGCCTCTCTGGCATCCATTATCAAAGATTGCAATTTGTGGGCGATTTCTCTGCCGCGTTTTATGGCAGATCCGGCCTGGGGAACACTCCATTACTGGATGCCGCTTTACCTGGTTACCGTTCGTCATATGGATATGGCGCATATTGCTATGTTCGCATGGTTGCCATTCCTGACGGCTGATTTCGGCTGCGTCTTCGCCGGGTTCCTGTCCCGCTTTCTGGTCAGCCGTGGCGTTTGCACGCTGAATGCCAAACGTATCACGTTCAGCTTTGCCGCTATCCTGATGTTGTCGATGGCGGGGGTCGGCTTTGTGACAAATGTCTATGTTGCACTGACGCTGTTTTGTGTGGCCGGTTTTGCGCATCAATGTCTGTCGATCACCGTTATCAGCATGTCCTCTGATCTGTTCCCCAAAGAGAAAGTGGGGACGGCAACCGGGTTTGCGGGTTTTTCCGGCAGCATGGGTAATTTCTTCTTCAGTATGTTCCTGGGCTCAATGGTGACCGTGATGGGTTACAACTCCTTTTTTGTGGGTCTGGGCGTATTTGACCTGATTGGCGCGCTGTTTTTGTGGGCATTAATTAAATCACCGGATAAAAACAACCAGCCAGTGACGGCTTAATTCTCTCTTTCAGGAAAGGATATTATTTTATGAAAAAAACAGCTTTATTGCTGGCGATGTGTTGCGCGCCTGGGTTATGCCATGCAGTCACTTTTGACATGCGCGGCGGTTATAAAGAAGCCAGTAAAACCTACGAGTCGCGTTTCAAAATAAGCCAGACGGTCGGCGCGTTCTGGTTAAGTATGGAAACGGACAATAAACAAGGGAGTGAAAATTTCGACCAGTCCACCACGGACTATAACGAACTCGAAGGTAATTACAAATATCACCTGAACAGCTCGCTTTATGCCCAGCCAGGCATGATGTACCACTGGGGTAAAGAAGGCGCGCAATTCCGGCCATACGTTAAATTTGGTTGGAAGATGACACAGGCCTGGTATTCGGCAATCCGCTTTCGCTATGACTGGAACCAGTATGATTCTGTCGACTTAAATGGGGAAAATCATAAAGGTTCTCAGGAACGTATTGACCTCTATCTCGGCTGGCAAAATAAAGACTGGGATATTCAGAATAACCCTGTGTTTTATCGTTACGTGAATGACTTCCACTTCAACAACGGGAAACAAAATAGCTGGGAGAACGATCTGGTTATTCGCTATAAGCACAACAAAACCTGGCAGCCTTATGTTGAATGGGACTACATGGAGCAGCAGGGGAAATATAACGGTGAATCGGGGCTGACTGAAAATCGCTTCCGTATTGGTCTGTCCATCAATCTCGATAATCTCGGATAAGGATATCAGAATGAAACTAAAAATTTTTTCACTGGCGCTGTGTATCGGCGCCATTCCCGGCGCTCAGGCCGCTGCGTTTGGAGCCGATTTATCAGCACAGTGCCTGACGTATGACTGTGCACAGATGCGGGTGATTAAAAGCGCGATTACCCATCATGATCCCCGTTATGTGCCTGCCTGGCGGGCGCTGACGGCACAGGCTGATGCCGCGCTGTCGCACACAAGGTATTCGGTAACGGATAAGACGCTGGTGCCAGCCTCCGGGGATAAGCATGATTACTATAGTTTTGGCCCGTACTGGTGGCCGAATCCGGATACCAAAAACGGGATGCCATACATTCGTAAAGACGGGCAGATCAATCCGGATGCCAAAACGAACGGAACCGACAGTAAGCGCATGGTGCAATTTTCTGATGATGTTCGATCGCTGGCGCTGGCATGGTTTTATAACGGCGATAAGCAATACGCTGTAAAGGCGCAGCAGATGCTGAAAGCCTGGTTTCTGGACAAAGAAACCCGAATGAATCCTAACCTCAATTATGCTCAGGCAATCCCCGGCGCCATTGATGGCCGTGGTATTGGGATCATCGATACGCGCGTCCTGATTGATGTTGCCGACAGTATTGCGCTGCTGCAATCCTCCGGGCTTATCCCTGCACAGGATCTGGCCGGTTATAAAAAATGGTATGCCGACTATACGCAATGGCTGCTGACCAGCCGCAACGGGTTTGAAGAATCCAACTGGTATAACAATCATGGCGCCTGGTATGACGCGCAGGTTACCGCTTTTTCATTGTTTACCGGGCAGGAGGAGCAGGCCAGAAAACAAATGGATATTTTTAAACTTCGCCATCTGGCTTCACAGGTGAACAGCAACGGGGAAATTATTTCTGAAACGGAACGTACCCGTTCTTTCCACTACACCAATTTTGCGCTAGCCGCCTACGCCAGAATGGGGCGCTACGGTGAAAAACTTAACAAAGATACATGGGGTTTCGAACTGGACGGGCATTCGATGAAAAAAGCTTTTGCTCTTGTCAGTGGGCAGACAGGTAAGCCTCAAACTGAGTGGATGCATCAAGAAATTCAGTATCAGCCATCTGAAGCTACGGGGCCAGTGCTGGCCGCAGCCAGAGCGTATAAGGATGTTGATTTTGTGCAATCGGCGGCGAAGCTGACCAAAACCAACAATCAGGACATTAATCTGCTGATCCCCGGTTCGGTTCTGGTAAAATAATGGAGTAAATAATGAAGCAGTTTACCCCTTTACAGATTGTTAATGCCCGCCAGCGCGTGACGCGGGACATAATTAACACCTTGATTGACAGTAATAATGACCTCATTAACCATCCGGTGTTAATTCCTGAGACCGGATGCGCAACCTGGAACCATTATTTTTTCTGCCCGGATCACAGCGTACGCCTGAAATGGGACCGTCACTCCCCACATAAACATGTTTGTCCTGTCGATGGGGCGGTCTTTTCCGGCGAACCCTATGATGGCGCCTGGTGGCGCTGGCTGAATGGCCTGAATGCAAAAGCGTGCTATGAACTGGGCGTGCTTTGGCTACTCACGGAAGATGACCGTTACCTGGACAAAGTGCGGGAAATCCTGCTGGGTTATGCTCGTTATTATCCTCTTTATGAGGAACATGGCGGTATTCCCTACAATGGTCCTGGTAAGGCCAATGCGCAGACATTATGTGAAGCCAATTGTTTCGTCGATTTTGCTCGTGGCTTCGATATTGTTCAGGCCCATCTGACGACAGAGGAAGAACATTTTATCACGTCACGACTGCTGCATACCGGCGCAGCGTTTTTGATGGACCATCGATGTCATCAGATCCACAACCATGAAGTCAAAATTAGTGCGGCGATAGGGATTATTGGCGCAGTGCTGGAGAACGAGACTTATCTGGATTTTGCCGTAAACAGTAAATATGGCCTGGCGTATCAGTTGGAACACGCGCTTATGCCGGATGGCCTCTGGTTTGAAGGTTCGCTTCATTATCATTACTACGCGTTGCAGGGCTTTTTTGCTTTTGAAAAAGTCGCCGGCGGAACTAAATATTCGTTGCTGGATAAACCCTTTTATCGGCGAATGCTGAGTGCCCCCCTGAATATGCTGATGCCGGACATGACGCTTCCCAAAATTAACGATTGTGTTAATGGGCAGGAAAGACTGACGCATACAGACCTCTATGAGTTTGCCTGGTGGTATTACCAGGACAAAAGCTACGGACAGTTGCTCAACTATATTTATCAGCAACATGAACGTGACAGTATCGATGCGCTGTTTTATGCGAAGGAACTCCCTGATCATCCCCTTAGTCCTCCATGTCAAAACCTGCATAGCCCGCAATCCGGGCTCACCATTATCAGACCGAAACCAGGAAGAGCCGTGTGTGTCAAACATACGCCTTATGGTGGTGAGCACGACCATTACAATTATCTGGGGCTGACGGTATTTGATAAAAACCGGGCTATATTTCCGGATCTGGGAACCACGGGTTACGGAGCACCGCTGCATTATGGGTATTATAAAAATTCGTTTGCCCATAATACCCTGTGTATTAATGGTAAAAATCAGCCGCCCGCGTGCCCGCGCGTGGTGTCATATATCAGTGATAACAATAAAACCTAGCTGATAACAGAAGTAGACTGGATGCGCCTGCCGGTGCTGCCGGACAGTAAAACGCGGGTAGAGTGGGATGATTCAGCCTATAAAGATGTGGTATTCCGCCGTCATATTACTGTTTCCGATGATCTGCTGGTTGATATCATTACGGTTGACAACCCATACAGTCAGATTGTTGATACCACCTATCTGGTGGACGCGCAGTTTCTGTCAGCGTTGAAGAAAGAAGAATACCTCAAGGTATTGCATCCAAACGTCCTGGCTGCGAAGGAAATCATTCCTGAACCTGCTGCGAAGTTTGCCTTTCAGGGGTTTACGCTTTATTGCTATTCGCCAGGGGCATCGACGCTTTATCCTGGGAGAGGACCCAATAATCCCTCTACGTCAGATATTGAATACCTGATCATGCGTTCCAGGGAGCAGCGTGTTAACCACATTGTGGTTACCGATCTCTCAGGGGAGAATGATATCAAGCTGAAGGTTGAAAAAAAAACCTTAACCGTGCGGGTAAATGACGAACTGACACAGTTATATCCTTTGCTTTCATGATGGATGAGCAAACGTAAATAACACCAGGGCTGCGCGAAAAAGGCGGTAAAAATCGTGCAGCCCTCAAACACTATAATCTCAATTCAGCGGAGTGATGATTCCTGTAAGCGATTATGTGAAATCTAATTAAAAATATATACCATATATTTTTAGTGTAACCCCTTATTAATTATTGAATATATCTTCAGGTAACAGATTATAAAAATTTAGTTTAAGTGAATATTTTTAGCGGGCTTTCAGGTTAATCCTAATCATGTTTGTTAATTAAAAATTTAGCTAAGGATTGACTAGTGGGAGCCGATAAGGGGTGCTATTCTCGGATAATCACACAAGTCATAAGGGAATGATGATGAACAGCGATAATGATTTTCCTGTGTTTCCCGTCACTGGCTGGCAGGTTGGGCCTAAATCGGATCAAAACGTTTTAGTATTTAAAATTGGCTATTGCACCTCGTCCTGGAATCCGAATGCCACAACCTTTGATTCACCGTTCTTTTCCATGACGCCCTCCATGGCGAAAAGCCTGATTTATGATTTACAACGTTATGTCACCCATTGCGAAGAGAATGAATTCCAGCAAATCGCCATTTAAAGGTTTCCCCACGGGAAGGCATTGCGCTTCCCGTTCACCTGGTAAACCTGGCTGTTAATCGCCTTGCCTTAACCTGAATTTGGCTTTACCAACAACCAGATATCTTTTTTTCATCCCACCGCAAAATTCTCCTGGCTGTGCTTATACTTTTTTCAGGTGATGTCCTCAGGAGAATAAAAATGATGTGGATGGAAGAAGGGTTGTATGTACGTATTCAGGAATTAGAGAATGGCCCGCGACCGTTCCCGCTGCAAAGCGGATTTAATGCGGAAACCGCCTACCGGGCCATTGGCTGCTTTAATGCTTCCGAGTCGTCAGATGCGTTCTACATTTTATCGAACGATCGCAATGAGATTTGGTTTATCTGTAACCGCCATCTACGCACAGTAGCCATTAATAGTGACAGCAAAGAATTGCGTTACCCGCTGGAGAAGATCACCGCGCATTGAGCATTATCACCACTCGCCCGGCCTGACCGCCGGGCCTATTCTTATAAAACCTTCGCTCACACCCGCAATAATTAGGCGTTGTAAAATCAATAAGCTATCTGTAATGTGAGGTTCCTTGTGTAGTCACCTTCCTCTTTGCACAGGATTTCTTATGGACACTTTCCCTCTCACTACTCCGCTGCGGATTGCCCTGGTCGGCGATTACAATGCCTCGGTTTTAGCGCATCAGGCGATTCCTTTGGCGATTGACGATGCCGCCGCCGTGTTGAACCTGGATGTCGATTACGACTGGCTGCACACCACGGAAGTGAAAAGCGGTGAAGACCTGGTGGGTTATGACGCGATTTGGCTGGTGCCCGCCAGTCCTTATCAAAATGAAGACGGCGCGCTGCTGACGATTCGCTACGCCCGGGAAAACAGTATTCCCTTTCTCGGCACCTGCGGCGGCTTCCAGCATGCCATTATCGAGTATGCGCGCAACGTGATGGGCTGGGACGACGCCGCCCATGCTGAAACGGCGCAGCAGGGCCGCATGGTGATTGCCCCGTTAACCTGCTCGCTGGTCGAAAAAACCGACGCCATTGAGCTGCGCCCGAATACCCTGATCGCCAAAGCCTACGGTAAAACGGAAATCGTCGAAGGTTATCACTGCAATTACGGCGTAGCGGATGCGTTTGCCGAGGCGCTGGTGGACCAGCCGCTAAAAGTCACCGGCTGGGATGAGGAGGGCGCCATCCGGGCCGTTGAGCTGGTGACGCATCCGTTCTTTGTCGCGACGCTGTTTCAACATGAGCGTGCGGCGTTGGTCGGCAAACCCGCGCCGCTGGTGCAGGCGTTACTGCTCGCCGCAAAACCGTAAATTAAGGCGGGCTGATTTCACCTTTACGGCCCGCCAGCCCGCCCGCCAGCGCCATCGCCAGCGAGATCAGCGCGACGGCCAGCAGCGGCAGACCCCAGCCGCCGGTAATATCATGTACTTTCCCGATGCCCGGCGGTCCGCAGGCCGCCAGCAGATAGCCCACTGACTGCGCCATGCCGGAAAGCGCCGCGGCCTGATGCGCCGAACCCGATCGCAAGCCGATAAACGTCAGGCCCAGTATCATGGTCGCGCCCGAGCCGAGGCCAAAAATGACCACCCACAGGCTGGCAAACCCTGGCATCAGCCAGAGCCCCAACGCGCTCAGCGCGCACAGCAACGATACCAGAACCGCGATCCCCCGCTGATCCTTTAACCGGTGCAGTAACAGCGGCACCAGGATCCCCGGCGCGGCGGTGGCTAACTGGAGCAAGCCGTGCAGAGAACCGGCATGGGCCTCGCTGTAGCCGTGGCTGATAAGAATTGATGGCAGCCAGCCGATGACCACGTAATAGACCAGTGAATTGAGCCCCAAAAATAGCGTTACCTGCCAGGCCCGCGCCGATTTCCATAACGATTGCTGGCGCAGCGCGCCCGAGCCGGTCACGTTGGCCGTTACGTTGCGGCGGCATTGCGGTAACCATACCAGCAGGGCCAGCAGCGGGAAGCACATCACGCTTAACAGCGCGCCGCGCCAGCCGAAACCGGCTTCGGCCACGGGCACCACCAGCGCAGAACCCAGTGCCGCCGCGCTACCCATGATTAACGAATAGGCCCCGGTAAGCCGCGCCACCTGGCCGGGAAAGTCGCGTTTAATCAGCCCTGGCAGCAGCACGTTGCCCAGCGAGATGGCGCAACCGATAAGCGCTGTGCCGCTGAACAGCCACACGCTGCCCTCCACGGAACGTAACGCAATACCAAAGCACATCAGCAGCATCGCCCCCGCCAGGCTTCTTTCCATGCCGTAGCGCCGGGCTATGCCCGCTACCAGCGGCGAAACGATAGCAAACGCCAGTAACGGTAGGGTGGTCAACAGCCCGGTCTGGGCCGTGGTGAGCGCGTAGCTGGCGCGGATCATATCCAGCAGCGGCGCCGCGCCGGTAAAGCTGACGCGCAGGGTGGCGGCGATGGTTAACAGGCCGCCAATCATCAGCAGCGCCTGGCCGCGTGATGGAGTGGAAAGTGTCATAGTCATCTCATAGAGCCGAAGGGGCGTAAAGATTAACGGGTATGCCGGGACAATGAATCAAGCTATTATGCCAAATAATCGCTAAAATCGGACAACGTCATGGAACAGTCTTTAAACCTCGACGGCTATCATCCTGACGATCACGATGACGCCGCAGTCTCTTTTCGGGTGCGAGTTACCACCCACGAACAGGAAATCCCGCTGCACCATCATCGCAAAGGGCAGTTGATCCTGGCGCTGCACGGTGGCGTTACCTGCGAAGTGGCGGACGCGATGTGGATGGTGCCGCCGCAGTACGCAGTATGGATACCCGGCGCGATGCCGCATCATAATCGCGCCACGGCCAATGCCCGGCTGTGCTTTCTGTTTATCGAACCCGGCGCGGTCGCGATGCCGGAACAGTGCTGTACCCTAAAAGTCACGCCGTTTGTCCGCGAACTGATTGTAAAACTGGCGGAGTGCCGCGAACGTAGCGACCGACGCAACCGTCTGGTTCAGGTGCTGTTTGACGAACTGCCAGAATTGCCCGTGGAGCCGCTGCGGCTGCCGGTTTCCGCGCACCCGAAGATCCGCGCCATGGTGGATTTTATGGCCGCGCATCCTCAGCAAAATCGCACCCTTGCGCAGTGGGCGACGCAGCTAGCCATGAGCGAGCGTAACTTATCGCGCCTGGTTGTCAGGGAAACGGGCCTGAACTACCGGCGCTGGCGTCAGCAGCTCCAGCTTATTCAGGCCTTGCATATGCTGGTGGATGGGAAGAACGTTCAGCAAGTGGCCCAGGGGCTGGGTTACGACTCCACCACCGCGTTTATTACCATGTTCAAAAAGGGGTTGGGCCAGACCCCTGGACGCTATCTCACCGCGCTGTAGCGGCGCTACTGTTTGCCGATCAGTAACGACACCAGCCCGGCGGCGATCAGCGGCCCCACCGGTACGCCGCGGAACAGCGCCACACCCAGCACTGTGCCCACCAGCAGCCCGGCGACCAGCGTCGGCTGGCTGCTCATCAGTGTTACGCCGCGCCCGCCCAGCCAGGAAACAAACACGCCCACTGCAATCGCTACCAGCGACTTCCAGTTGAGAAATGAGTGGAACAGGGTAGAGGGCGGCAGCGTACCGCTGGCGATTGGGGCCATGACGCCGATGGTTAAAATAATAATCCCGATGGTCAGGCCCTGTTTCTCAATCCACGGGAAGAACTGATTTAGTGGCGTGACGCGCACAATAATCAGCACCAGGATAGAGACGGCCACCGTGGTGTTATGGCTGACAAACCCCAGCGCGGCCAGCGCCAGCAGGATCAGCAATGTCATGTCGAACATCAAAAACTCCTTGCCAGAAAGTATCGGTATTGCGCCGTTTTATTGTTATGGGGAGCCGTCATCACTGGCGATGAAAATCAATCAGCGTCGGCGCGGCGATCCGCAAATAGTCCTGGGTATTCATGATGATCGAGTGGGTAAGCAACCCGGCGTTAAAGGCGATTTCATCGAAGCGTTCGAACAGCAGCGGGTCGGCAACCAGTTTGAGATCGGCGTGGAAGCTAAACGGCGGGATAGCGCCAAATTCGCAGCCGGTGAGCGTATCCACCTCTACTGGGCTTGCCAGCGAGGCCCGCAATCCGCCCAGCGCCACGGCGAGTTTGGTTAAATCTGCCTGTTTATCTGCGGCGATGATAGCAAGTACGTGCTGGCGTATCCCGTTGCCTTTAACGTGGCACACCAGCGCTTTCGCGCCCTGGCCCAGCGCCGTGCCGCGTATTTCCGACACTGCCTCGCATTTACCGACCGCCTCATGCTCCATGACCCGAAACGTCGCGTTGTGTTGATCCAGCAGGGCGACGAGCTGCTGGTGAACGGCATGGCCTTTGGTCTGTGACATCTTTGATCCTTAAGATATAAAACAGCCTTATAGTTGCGCAATTTACCATACTGGCGACACCGCAACTTTGCAACGCGAAACCGGTTAAGCCGCGAGAGGAATCTGAATCTCCTGGTCAGTTTGTTCCCGCTTTGCCAGGCTTAGAGAGCACATCTCAACAGGAGGAATAACCATGGGTTTATTTGATTTTGTCAAAGATGCAGGTGAAAAGCTCTGGGACACCCTGAAAGGGGACGATCATGACCAGGGGCGCAAGGTAGAAGAACATCTTAAAAAGACCGGTGTGCCGGGGGCGGATAAAGTCAGCGTCAACGTGGAAAATGGCAAGGCGGTGGTCAGCGGCGACGGGTTAACCCAGGAGCAGAAAGAAAAAATCCAGGTGGCAGTGGGTAACGTCAAAGGGATCGGCAGCGTGGAAAATAATGTGACCGCCAACGACGCCCGCGAAGAAGCCACCTATTACACGGTAAAATCCGGCGATACCCTGAGCGCCATTTCGAAACAGGTCTATGGCGACCCGAATAAATACAACGCGATTTTTGAAGCCAACAAACCAATGCTGAGCCATCCGGATAAAATTTATCCCGGCCAGGTGCTGATTATTCCGAAGCAGTAAACAAAACAGGCAAACCCACGCGGGTGGGTTTGCCTGACAGCTTATATTAAAACGCGTAACGCACTTTCAAACTTACGCTCTGGCTGGTGAAGTCAGAGCGTTGCTGTGCCTCATACTGTACGGTGCCGTCCAGCACATCGGTAAACTTCGCCGTGACGCCAACGCCCGCTGTGCCAATCCACGGGCTCTGTTCCATACCGCGATAGGTGAATAGCGTATCGGGGCTGCCAACGAAGTGCGCCTGCGTGGTTGAGCGATCGTTAATCGTGTCATACCCGACGCCCGCCTGGGCATAAACGTTTACCACCTCGGAAAGTTGTAACCCTACTTTGGCTTTGGTAGAGACGATTAGCGCGTCCAGGGTATTGCCATCAACGTTCAGGCTGGCGTCATCCGCGCCGTTTTCGCGATAGCCTTTGTCCTTCACGCGGTAGTAATCGGTGCGCAACATCGGGGTGAGGGACCATTTATCCGCCGGATAAAAGGTGCTCTGTAACCCCAGCCCTGCCTGGAAGGTATGGCTGTCGTAATCGGAACGCGCCACGCCGTTGTAAGTCTGCTCGTCGGTCGCCGGATTGGTAATGGCGAAATAACGATTGCCCGTGGTTTTATTACGGCCCAGCCCGGTTTGCCAGGTAAGGGCGGTATCCGGGGTAAAATCGACGCTGCCGTAGGCCAGCAGGTTCCAGCTTTCGATTTGCGCGTCATGGCGCGCATCGCTGGAATCGTCATTCACGTCGGTACGACTGACGCCAAACGCCAGACCGGCGCGGATTTGCTCGTGAAGCGGCACGTCGCTACCTATTGCGATGCCGCGCGTATCGGCCTGATAACCCGTTACGCCATCGCGCTGTGTCTGGTGATCCCAGCGGCCAACCGGGCGGATCCACAGGTATTTTTCCGGGTTAAACTCGTTGTACTCACCGAAGGTGCGGATCGCGTCCTGACGTGAGCCGACGATATCGCCGAACGCCTGGAGGTTGTTGAGTTCGATATATGCCATGCTGCCGAACATCAGCGGCGACAGTTGGTTAATGGTGCGCGTCATCTGGGCGGCGGTCGCCGAAGAGGTGACGGCGCAGAGCGCGCTGGTTAACGCCGTGCCGCACTGCAGGCTGCTGCTGGTTGTGCCATCGGCGGCACTGGCATTGTTATTGGCAATCAGCGTATCGAGCGATGAGGCGATCCCGGTCAGGGCGGTGGAGCCGGTCTGGGCTACCGCCGCCGTGGTGGTGTCGATGCCGGTGTCGATAATCCGCAGCGAATAACTGGTGCCGGTAAGCTCCTGGGTAAACTGATAGCGCGTCGAGTCATCCACCACTGAGGTTGGCTGGCCGACGATGCTGGAGGCGGTCACCACATCGCTCAACACATCGCCATTAGCGAAGCTGGTGCTGCCCCGGGTCATCACGATGGTATTACCGTTGAGCACCGCAGTGCCGGAAGCCTGAAGTTGCCCGTAGTTGCTGGTGTTATCTGCCTGTAGCGCCAGAATACCGCCGCTGGACTGCACGTAATCGCGCACCTGGGAAGGTTGATTGCTGTTCAGCAAATCAAACAACCCGCTGTTGCTCATGCTGACGCCTGGCGCGTTAACCCGGCCAATAATAATGCCCTGGTTATCGATACCGCTAACGACCGTGCTGGTGAGGCTGACCGCAATGGCGTCGCCTTCGATGGAGCCGATAATGCCCCGGTTGGTGAGTTGCGTGATGCTGCTGTTATCGTCCGCCACGATACCGCCAAGCCCGCCGACGATAATCCCGCTGTTCTGGATCTGTAGGGCAGCGGCATTGTCGCCCAGATAAATACCGTAGATGTCGCTGCTGATAACGCCCTGGTTAGTTATGGTCGCGGTTGTGCCATCGGCTAACGCGATGCCGCTGCCGCCTTCGGACAGGATCTGCCCGCCCGCGTTGTTGATAATGGTCGCGTTAGATGAATTAGTCAGATTAATGGCATCGCTGTTTTCACCGCGAGTGGTGATAGTGCCGCTGTTGGCAAAGCTGTTATTAGTGCCGTTTTCATCAACAATGCCATGTGCTTCCGGGCCCGAGGTGCTAATCACCCCCTCGTTCCCGACAAACACGCCGCTGCTCGCGCCAGTCAGAATACCGTTCCCCAGGCTGCCTTCGGTGATTACGGTGCCCCGGTTGGACAGCAAACTGTTCTGCAGCTCGACAGCGTGAATGGCGTTAGACTGGCTGGAGTGTGCGGTGATCGTGCCCTGGTTATCCAACAGCACGCCGGAAGTAGACGTAATGTAGATCCCGTCATTGAAAAAACCGCTGGTTTCAATGGTGCCCTGACTGGTTATTTTCCCGTTCAGGGAGCGGAAAGCCACTGCCGGTACTTCGGGCGTGGACGAGGTGAGAGTACTGGTATTATCCAGGATCAGATTAAGCCGGTCGTTAATCGTATAGTCAAGATTACTGGTTTCTTCACCGCTGCATGTCACCGTGACGTCAGCGGCCGCGGCGGGATTACAGGCAGCATAGGCAGCGGAAGGCATTAATACGCCTATCCGCTGGTCATGCTGGTGATAATTAATAGCCTGCGCCAGGGATTCTTCATAACTGCCACTCCTTTTAATCGCGTGTTGCCGAATTTGCAGACGGCTAACCATGCGCAAGATTGAAATAAAACTGAAATATTCCCTGACGGGTTTTGAATGAAAGTGCGAATAAGGATATGAGAATGAGGTGATTATCTGTTTAAATTGTTTTGTATTTCAAGATCTTTCTTTTAATTAACGGGTGAGTAAGCTGATGTTTTCATAACTTATTGAAAAATAACTTAAATGAAACTGTATGTTGACGGAAATTTTCAATAATACTTTTGGGTGAAAAGATTAGCATCCTTATTAATGAAAGGGGTATTTGATGCGCACGTAGCAGCAGGCGTGTTTATTAAATAAAAGGAGTCGTATCCCGCGAAAATATTCGCAGAATAAGCAATCTGACAAGAAAACCCAGCCAAAGAGTATGGCTGGGTTTAATTAAGGCTAACTGTGGGATTCGGCATTCTGCTTATGAAACAGTTCGCGGAATACCGGGTAAATATCATCCTGATCGCGAATATGCTGCATGGCGAAGTTATCGAATCGCGCCTGCAGGTTTTCATATTCCCGCCAGAGCGTCTGGTGAGCGCGCCGGGTAATTTCGATATAGCTGTAATATCGCACCACCGGCAAAATTTTCTTCGCCAGTATTTCATGGCACAGCGGGGAGTCATCGGCCCAGTTATCGCCATCCGACGCCTGCGCCGCGTAAATGTTCCACTGCGCCGGGTCATAGCGTTCCTGAACCACTTCATCCATTAGCTTCAGCGCACTCGAAACAATGGTCCCGCCGGTTTCCTGGGAGTAGAAAAACTCATGCTCGTCCACTTCTTTGGCCTGGGTGTGGTGACGAATATACACCACCTCGACGTTTTTATAGGTCCGGCTGAGGAACAGATACAGCAGAATATAAAAGCGTTTAGCCATGTCTTTGGTAGCCTGGTCCATCGAGCCGGAGACGTCCATCAGACAGAACATCACCGCCTGGCTTGAGGGCTCAGGGCGTTTTTCATAATTTTTGTAGCGTAAATCGAAGGTGTCGATAAACGGCACCCGTTCGATTTTGGCGCGCAGCTCGGCGATTTCGCGGCGCAGCCGCTCCTCTTCCAGTAGCTGCGCCGGTTCGCTTTTGGCGACGATATCCAGATTCGCTTCCAGCTCATGCAGCGCGCGCCGCTTACCTGCCGTCATGGCGGTACGCCGCGCCAGCGAGTTTTGCAGCGAACGCACCACGCTGATATTGGCCGGAACGCCGTTGGCGGTATAGCCCGCGCGGTGGGTTTTGTATTCGTTAAGCTGCCGGTGCTGATTTTTCTTCAGGTTAGGCAGCGCCAGGTCCTCAAACAGCAGGTCGAGATATTCATCTTTGGATATCTGGAACACGAACTCATCCTGGCCTTCGCCGTCCGGGCTCGCCTGGCCTTGTCCGCTACCGCCACCGCCGCCGCCGCCCTGCGGACGCTCGATCCGGTCGTTTTGCACAAAGTGGTCGTTACCGGGATGGACGCGATGACGCAGGCCGCCGCGCCCCTGATGAAACATCGGTTCGTTGATATCTTCCGTTGGGATGGAGACCGACTCGCCGCTCTCCACGTCGGTTACCGAACGCTTATTGATGGCCTCGGAAATCGACTGCTTGATTTGCGATTTATAACGGCGCAAGAAGCGCTGGCGGTTCACCGTGCTCTTGTTCTTGCCGTTCAGTCGCCGGTCAATGAAATAGGCCATATTTCCCCCAGACTGCATAGATGCCGCGCAGAAATGGCCGCAGGCGAACCTGCGGCGTCAGCGTTATCGTTATGAGGATTTCCGTACCCGCAGATACCATTCGCACAGCAGGCGTACCTGTTTGCGGGTGTATCCTTTTTCCATCATGCGATCGACAAAATCGTCGTGCTTTTTCTGCTCGTCGGTTGAAGTCTTGGCGTTAAACGAAATGACCGGCAGCAGCTCCTCGGTGTTCGAGAACATTTTCTTCTCAATCACGGTGCGCAGCTTCTCGTAACTGGTCCAGTTCGGGTTACGGCCGCTGTTATGCGCCCGGGCGCGCAGCACGAAGTTGACGATTTCGTTACGGAAATCTTTCGGGTTGCTGATGCCCGCCGGTTTTTCAATTTTCTCCAGTTCCGCGTTCAGGGATTCACGGTCAAACAGCTGGCCGGTATCCGGGTCGCGATACTCCTGATCCTGGATCCAGAAGTCGGCGTAGGTGACATAACGGTCGAAAATGTTCTGTCCGTACTCCGAATAGGATTCCAGATACGCGGTCTGGATCTCTTTGCCAATGAACTCCGCGTATTTCGGGATCAGATAGCCTTTGAGGTGCTCCAGATAGCGCTCCGCCTGATCCTGCGGGAACTGCTCGCGCTCGATTTGCTGCTCCAGCACATAGAACAGGTGAACCGGGTTAGCCGCCACTTCCGCGTGGTCAAAGTTAAACACCCGGGAGAGGATCTTAAACGCGAAACGCGTCGACAACCCGTTCATCCCTTCGTCCACGCCCGCATAGTCGCGGTATTCCTGATAGGATTTGGCTTTCGGGTCGGTATCTTTCAGGCTTTCCCCGTCGTACACGCGCATTTTCGAGTAGATGCTGGAGTTTTCCGGCTCTTTCAGGCGCGACAGAATCGAGAAGCGGGCCAGGGTTTCCAGGGTGCCCGGCGCGCACGGCGCGTGGGTCAGCTCACTGTGGTTAAGCAGTTTTTCGTAAATCTTGATCTCTTCGGAGATCCGTAAGCAATAAGGCACTTTGACAATGTATACACGGTCAAGGAACGCCTCGTTGTTTTTGTTGTTACGGAACTGCACCCATTCTGATTCGTTGGAGTGCGCCAGAATGATGCCGTTGAACGGCAGGGCGGAAATGCCTTCGGTGCCGTTGTAGTTGCCTTCCTGGGTGGCGGTCAGCAACGGATGCAGCACCTTAATCGGCGCTTTAAACATCTCGACGAATTCCATGATGCCCTGGTTGGCGCGGCACAGCGCGCCGGAATAACCGTAGGCGTCGGGATCGTTTTGCGCGTGGTGCTCCAGTTTGCGGATATCGACTTTACCCACCAGCGCGGAAATGTCCTGGTTGTTTTCATCGCCGGGCTCGGTTTTGGCGATGGCGATTTGCGCCAGAATCGACGGCCACACTTTCACCACTTTGAATTTGGTAATGTCGCCGCCAAATTCGTGCAGCCGCTTCGCCGCCCACGGCGACATAATGGTGCCGAGATAACGGTTCGGGATGCCGTACTCTTTTTCCAGAATCTGGGCATCTTCACGCGGATTGAACAGGCACAGCGGGTGGTCGTTGACCGGGCTGCGTTCGCCATTGGCGCTCAGCACGTAAATCGGCACGCGCTGCATCAGAGATTTCAGGCGTTCGGCCAGTGAAGATTTACCGCCGCCCACCGGCCCCAGCAGATAGAGGATCTGTTTCTTCTCCTCCAGTCCCTGGGCCGCGTGTTTTAAGTAAGAGACGATCTGTTCTATGGCTTCTTCCATACCATAGAACTCTTCAAAGGCCGGGTAACGGGATATCACCCGATTCGAAAAGAGACGGGAAAGCCGGGGCTCCTGGGCAGTGTCCACCATCACTGGCTCACCAATGGCCGTCAATAGCCGTTCTGCCGCGTTAGCATAGGCACTGCGATCCTGCTTACATACAGCAAGAAATTCCTGCAGTGTGAACTCTTCGTCCTTGGCAGCTTCATAACGCTGGCGATAGTGATCGAATATATTCATGGCATGCCGTCCTTTCGTTTTTTAGCACAGGATAAGGGCCGTTCATATGAGTAGTAGAGGCCCCCGGAAGACATTTCTGATACAGCAACCCTTATGCCAACTCTTGCGTAAACGCGCGTTGCACTGCGCTACTGCGGTCAGGGTATTTGCCTTCTCAAAATTAAGCGTAGATGGCATTTAGAAAACTTGCTGAAGCAAATTGCGAATTTCAATGACATATCAATCACTCATCCTTAATTTCCCGTTTTTTACCTAAGGCGATTGGTGGCCTGTCATCATGGCGCCATAAAAATGCCAATCCGGCGTCATGTTAGCGCGCCAGGGTAAATGGTTGGCTTTGTAAGACTTAAGTAAAAAATTTGGGGTGAGGGTTAAAGGCGGTTACACTTCGTGCGCTGATTATTTGATTAAGGAAGAAATGGACTGTGACCAAATTCAAACTTCTTGCATTGGGAATGGCGCTGGCCTCTGCTGCATCGGTTGTTCACGCCGAAGGGCCCTGGACGCTGGGCGCGGGCGCGGGCTATGTGGAAGGCCCGTATAAGCAATACGACAACAATGTATTACCGCTCCCGGTGATCGGCTATGAAGGCGAAAATGTCTGGGTCCGCGCATTAGGTGCCGGTTTTTACCTGTGGAACGACGAATCCGACAAACTGTCGGTGATGGCGTATTACTCCCCGCAGTATTTCAAACCGAAAAACAGCGACAATAACCAGCTACGCCAGCTCGATAAACGTAAAGCGACGCTGATGGCCGGTCTTTCTTATGTGCATCATACCCAGTATGGCTTCCTGCGTACCGCGCTGACCGGGGATACCCTGGATAACAGCAACGGCGTGTTGTGGGATTTGGCATGGTTGTACCGCTACACCAACGGGGCATTGACCCTGACGCCGGGCATCGGCGCACAGTGGGCCAGCGACAACCATAATGAATACTATTACGGCGTCAGCCAGTCTGAATCCCGCCGCAGCGGCCTGAAAACCTACGATCCGGATAGCGGCTGGAACCCGTACCTGGAGCTGACGGTGAACTACAAACTCACCGACAGCTGGAACGTTTACGGCACCGGCCGCTACACCCGCCTCGACAGCGAAGTCACCGACAGCCCGATGGTTGGGCAAAACTGGAGCGGCGTATTCTCCACCGGCATCACCTACAGCTTCTGATGCCACTCGACGGGGCCTGCGCGCCCCGTTTGTTTATCCCGCCACACATAACCTGCGCACCATGTCCATCTCCTGCTGGCTATATGGCTGGCCGTGCGGCGTCAGCACATCATGAAACCATAACGCCTCATCGCTGTGGCGCATGGCGATATCCGGCCAGGGGAGCCAGGTCTGGGTTTTGCCCTGCACCAGCCCCCAGTGAAATGCGCCGACGCGCAACGCCTTAAATAGCGGCAACTGTTCCGTCATCACGCAGCCGACATGGCGCGCCAGCCATTCGGTACAGAGTAGCGGACGGTTAAACGCCGCCAGTGTCGTCAGGATGGCAAGCTGGGCAGGGGTGTCGACATAGGCGTGATAGCTCAGTACATCGGAAAGATGCAGCGCCACGCGGTCGACAGGATGATCGAATGGCGCGCTTCCCGGCGCAATATGCCAGGCGCCGACCGTCAACGGCTGCGACGGATTTTGGGCGCGCGCCCAGCCGAACGCAGAAACCATCAGCGTCAGGGCATAGATTTCCAGGCGGGCATCGAACAGGGCGCTGTCGCCGCCAGGGCGAAAAATCCCCCGGTTGCCCGGTTCGTTATACAGATCCCAGAGTAAAACCCGGGCATCGTCAGCAAAGTGGCTGACTATATCGTTAACGTAACGCTCAATGTCCGGCCAGCAGCCCGGATCGATGACCCGTGCGCGCCCTGGGCTGCCAGCCGCCTGGCTGTTATGCAGGCCTGGCAGCGGGGATTTTTGCTTACCGAGAAACGGCTCATCCCCGGAGAACGCGCAATCATCCAGCAGCGTCAGCATCACCCGGATGCCGTGGCGGGCAGCGACGCCCAGAAACCGGTCGATGCGATCCATCAGCCCGGCACGATCGTCGAGCCAGACGATATGTGGCAGGTTGGTGCGCAGTTGGTTATAGCCGTACTCCCTGGCCCAGCCCAGCTCCTGGTCGATGGTTGCCAGGTCAAAGGTCGACGCCTGCCACATCTCGGTCCAGTTTACCGCTGTGCGCGGCAGGTAGTTAAATCCGCATCCCCAGGGATGCCGTTGAGACCAGGCGCGCGCCTGGTCACAGGTCCATTTTTCAGTCACAGGATGTCCTTACCGTAGATCGTACCCGGCGTATCCCCCACCAGCCGTCGTGTCGCGTCGCCGCCCCAAACCTGGTCATACTCATAACCCGTCAGCTGTTTTACCACCCGCCGGGTTTGGGCATCGCAATCCCCCGGCTTACCGCCCATGCGCCGCCGGGCAATCTCTTTAATCAGCAATTTGTGGGTATCACGCGTCAGCGCAAATTTGTAGGTCACAATAAAACTCACGGCGAGCAGCGCGGCGGTGGCGAAAACCATCAGGCCGATAATGGCGTGCAGGGCGCTTTCCGGCTGAACGCCGTTGCCTTTCACAAAGCCGCTGGCTTCCAGCACCATGCTGATCAGCAATATCGCCAGCGCCACCGTGCTTTTGCGGGTTAATACCATCACGCCAGCGAATATCCCCTCCCGGCGCTGCTGGGTGACCATTTCATCAATATCCGGAATAAAGCTGTAGATATTCCACGGAATATAATAGAGCCCCGCGCGGGCCGCCCCGAGCACAATAAACACCGCTGAGAACGCCAGGCTGGATGCCGTGATGTCGCTGATATACACCACAAATAAAAAGCACAGCACCGCCAGAATGCAGCCGTAGGCAAGGCGTAACGCCGACGACGGCGAGATCCCCGCCTTATTCAGCAGTTGCATAAATAGCCATGTACCAGGAACCGACGCAAAGGCGGCGACGCTTAACCAACCGGAAACCGAAGCGGCGTCCTGGCTCAGGCAATATATGACGTAATAGGCGAATACTGCGCCAAACACATCCATCGCCGTGAAGGAGAAGATATAAATAATAATATGCAGCCGAAAGGCGCGAATACGAAATGACGACAGCAGATCGAGCACCAGATATTTTAAATGATTCAGTAGCCCGGAATGGCGAGTGGGGGAGGGAATATGGGAAGAGGGATGCTGGATATCTTTCGCCTCCCAGGTGCAACGCCAGGTAATAAATACCGCGATGCAAAATATCACCGAGAATATCAGGCCGTTAAGGGTATAGGTTAACGAATTATCCTTGCCGGTAAACTGCATAATAATGCCGGGCACGGAGACCGCGAGAAACCCGCCCAGTTGCGAACAAATCATCCGCATGCCTGACAACCGGCTCCGCTCTTCATAGCGGTTGGTCATTTCCGCCGCCAGTGTTTCCCACGGCACCAGCACCATGGCGGAAAGCAACTCAATGGATAAATAAGTGCCGAGGTAATAGGCGTAGTTCATGCCGGTTACCCACAACAAAGAATACAGCAGCATCAGCGGCGAGCTGAGTAATAAGAAGAAACGGCGGCGGCCAAATTTTCTACCGAGCCAGGTGTCACCGAAATTATCGGTTATATAGCCCATGATGGGGCTTAATAGCGCATCGATAACCCGGGCGATGGCAAAAATCGACCCCGCCTCTAATACCGATAATCCGCAATAGGTGGTGTAAAAATAGAGTAACCAGGAGCCAATTATCGCGAAAGCACCGCCGCCGAAAAGATCGGTGACGCCATAGCCAATGGCAATCCCATAGCCGATTCTGCGTTCCGTTGGTTTGACCATAATAGTATTCCGTGGTGAGAAGAAATGTAATGACAGCTGGCTGTGCCCCGCCGTTAGCCCGATACCGTTATCCATTGCCGTAATTGCGATGATTGATAGATGGCTTCAACGAGACGTAATGACTGGCTGGCATCCGCGACGCCGCAATAACTCCCGGTGCCGGGAAAGCGGATCGCCTGGTAGAAATCGCCGATCGCCTGTTGATGGCTGCTGCCCCAGTAACCTTTGGTGCCTTGCGGCACGTCATCACAGGCCAGCTGTTGCTGGCCGAGGGGGGTGATGCGCCACAGGATGTTGTCGCGCAAGGCCAGCGTTCCCTGTTCACAATGAATTTCCAGCGCCAGCGGGGAATCGACGCTGTGGCAATTGGTGGCGTAAAACAGGCCACGCGCCCCGTTCGCCAGTTCCAGCATCGCCATGGCGCTGTCTTCCGTCTCGATGGTGGACGCCAGCCAGCTGCTGTCGGTTACGCCTTTGACCCTGACCACGCCGCCCGCCAGCCACTGCATCAAATCCAGGGTATGGATAGCCTGATTGATCAGTAAACTGCCGCCTTCGGTCGCGAAGCGCCCGCGCCAGCCGCTGTCGAGGTAATACTCCGGCGAGCGCGACCAGGTGAGGGACGCTTTGATACTCAGCATCTTGCCGAGGCGAGCAGCGGCTAACTCCCTGGCCATCGCCTGGCTGGTGGGGTTGTAACGATTCTGATAGCAGATGGCGACCTGCTTGCGGGTGCGCGCTGCAACCCGTGCGATCTCCGCCGCTTCGCAGCTATTCATCGCCACGGGCTTTTCGCAAAACACATGCTTCCCGGCCTGAAGCGCGGCGAGGATCATCTCTTTATGCAGGTAGTGCGGCGTACAGATATGCACCACATCAATCGTCGGGCTACGCAGCATTTCGCGATAATCCTGATAAAAATCGCAGCCGTAATCCGCCGCCCGCCGTTTGCCCCGGGTGATATCGTTATCCACCACGGCCCGCAGCGAGGCATCCGGCAAGCGGCGCAGCGCGTCCACATGGCAGTGGTGAATGGCTCCGCAACCAATAATGGCGGCTTTAATGTTCATCACGCCTCCTTAGCACGCCGCATTAGCCAGCATTTGGGCCTTGATGCACAATTCGGCGGCCTTAAACGCATGCGCCTGGGTCATGGCGTTTTCGGTGCGGTTCAGGCAGTCAAGGATCAGTTTGCCGAAGTAAGGAAACCCGACTTTTCCGGCGACCGGGTAGCGGAACACACCTTCATGGTTCACCAGGTAGACCACGTCCTGATCGCCACGTGTTAAATCGACGTATTTGCGGATTTCGATATAGCCTTTGGTGCCGAGTAGCGTCAGGCGGCCATCGCCCCAGGTAGGCAGCCCATCGGGAGTAAACCAGTCGCAGCGGAAAAACCCTCGTGCGCCGTTGGCGCCGCACAGCAGCGCGTCGCCGTAATCTTCAAATTCGGGATACTGGGGATGGGCAACGTTCAGCGCCTGGCTTGCCACGATCCGCGCGTCTTCGTTGCCGGTGAAATAGAGAAACTGCTCAATCTGATGGCTGCCGATGTCGCACAGCAATCCGCCAAAATAACGCCGTTGATAAAACCACGCGGGGCGGCCTTTCCCTTCGCGGTGCGGCCCGGTTCCCAGGGTTTGCACCACCTGACCAATCGCCCCCTGTTCTACCAACTGCCCGGCGAACACCGCGCTTTCAACATGCAGCCGCTCGCTGTAATAGACCGCGTATTTGCGCCCGGTTTTTTCCACCATCGCCCTGGCGTCGGCAAGCTGATCCAGAGTCGTGAGCGGGGCTTTATCGACAAAATAGTCTTTTCCGGCCTCCATCACTGCCAGCCCCAGCGCGCAACGCTCCGACGGCACGCCAGCCCCGGCCACCAGTTTCACCTGGCTGTCAGCGAGGATAATTTCCAGGGAATCCGCGACGCGCACTTGCGGATAGTGGCGCAGAAATTCCTCGCACTTTGCCGGGTCAGGGTCCCAGACCCACTTCAGCGTGGCGCCCGCCTCAATCAATCCGTTACACATGCCGTAGATATGGCCGTGGTCAAGAGCGGCGGCGGCAAACACGAATTCGCCCGGTTTCACGACCGGCTGCGGTTTGCCGACCGGCGCATAGTTCATCCCATCATTTTTGTTCATGATGTCATTCCCTTATCTAACGCTTTTGCTAATGGAATCGCCTCGGTTTCGCGGAAATTCGCCACCGACGCTGATTTTTGATAAAAACGCGGCGCGCCCCCGGCAATGCCGCCGGTTTGATAAAAGGGGTTGTCGCGGGAGAGGGGGAGCGTCACAACGCTGCGGGTAATGGCGGACTGGTAAATCGCGGTGATCAGCTCCAGCGCTTGCCTCCCCTGGTGGCCATCCACTAACGGGGAGGTGTGCTGTTCGATGGCGGTTAACAGGTCATCAATCTGCCCGCAGTGCAGGGTATAAGGGCGCGGCGCGACGTTATGCCAGGCCTCATTCAGCCTGGCTTCGAGGGTGAGATCCCGGTCAGCCAGCGGGAAACCATTATCTCCCGACTGGCTGGCACACACCTGCCAGGGGGCGGATAAGCGCGCTTTCTCGCCCTGGATAACGATTTTTTGTTCTTCGCCGTGATGAACCACGGAAGCGGTCAACTGCGCCAGCGCGCCGTTCGGGTAGCGGAACAGCGCAGCGCTCAGATCTTCCACTTCGGCATTGTTATGAGCGACGTTAGTCATCATCGCCATCACTTCGCTGGGTTGACCGAGCATCCACTGCAGGGCATCGATATGATGGACCGCGTGGTTGAGGGTGCAGCCGCCGCCCTCTTTTTGCCAGGTGCCGCGCCACCATAAATCGTAATAACAGTGGCCGCGCCACCACAATGAATCTACCTGGGCATGGCAGATTTTCCCCGCCAGGCCGGTGTCGATAACCGCTTTTAGCCGCCACAGCGCATCGGTAAAACGGTTCTGGGCGATGACTGAAAGCAGCTTGCCGCTTGCCTTGCGGGCGGCAAGCATCGCGTCGCACTCTTCCAGCGAGGCGGCCATCGGTTTTTCACACAGCACATGTTTGCCGGCCTGTAACGCGTCGATGGCGATGGCGGCATGCACATAGGGCGGCGTGCAGATATCCACCACATCAATCATGCCGTCCTCTTCCAGCATCTGCGTGTGGCTGCTGTAGACCCGCGCGCCTGTCAATCCATAGCGGGACTGCTTTTCACGCGCCTTTTCCGGGTAAATATCCACCAGCGCGGTGATGACACAACGCTCGGGAAAGCGTAAATACGCCTGGATATGGTGATGGGAAATATTGCCGGTCCCGACAATAGCGATCTTCAACATGGCACCCTCCTGATTACCAACTGCCGGAAGCGTCCAGCGTGCGGCTTACCACCTGTTTCTCCTGCGAATGGGCGATACGCTGTTGCAGCAGCGCCAGGTAGCGTTGCGAGTCCAGAGGCAGCGTGACCCAGTCGTCAGTCCAGGTTGAAAGGTGCATGGCATTGGAGAGGGTTAACCCGCGTATTCCCTCAAGCCCTGGGGCGATGAGCGGGGTGTGGTGCAAAATGGCGTCGGTGAAATTCGCCGTAATCACCTGGTGATCGCTGCATTCCGGCCCGACAGGGACCTGCACCTGCCAGCATTCCGGCTCGCCGAAACCCTTGTCCCAGCGGGCGTTAAACGCCGTTTCCGACTCGCGTAGCCGCCAGAACTGCAACTGACCGTTTTCCACCACCACCTTGCCGCGATCGCCGACAATTTCCAGCCGGTTAGTCCCGGGGGTTTCTGCCACGGTGGTGATAAACACGCCGGTCGCGCCGTTGGCGTATTCGGCATAGGCGGTGACCTCATCTTCCACCTCAATCTGCCGGTGTTTGCCGAACTGGCAGAAAGCGCGCAACCGTACCGGCATGCCGACCAGCCACTGCCAGAGATCGAGCTGGTGCGGGTCCTGGTTAAGCAGAACGCCGCCGCCTTCGCCTTTCCAGGTGGCGCGCCAGCCGCCGGAGTTGTAATAGCTTTGCGAGCGATACCAGTTAGTGATAATCCAGTTCGAACGGCGAATTTCGCCCAGTTCGCCGCTGTCGATAAGATCCTTCACTTTCTGGTACAGCGGGTTGGGCCGCTGGTTATACATGATGCCAAACACCACATCGCACTCTCGGGCGCAGGCGTTCATCTCTTCCACTTGCGCGGTGTACACCCCCGCCGGTTTTTCGCATAGCGTATGGATGCCGCGACGCATCGCCATCATCGACAGAGTGGGGTGGGCGTAGTGGGGCGTGGCGACAATGACGGCGTCGATAAGCCCGCTATCCAGCATCTCCTGCGCATCGCTGAACAGGGGGATGGCGTCGCCCACCATTTGTTTAATCGCCGGATGTTTTTCTGGATTGTTATCGCAGACGGCGGTAAGGCGGGCCTGTTTTATTTCTCCGGCCAGTAAATAACGCGTATGCACGGTGCCGATATTACCGATGCCAATAATGCCAAAGCGTACTTTATCCATTTTTCACCTTTATTATTTTCAGCTGCGGTCAGCCAGAAAATAAAAAATGGCGGCGATGGCGACAAAGCGAATCTCTGATAAATCTCGCAAGGCAAATAAGAAAAGCATTAAGCCGCAAATAAAGTTTTTTAAAATCAGCAAACTGGAACGGCAAAAATTTGCAGAAAGTGATTGAGAGGGAGATCACATTATGTCTGGCAAGCTGAAAATGGATAAAATCGCCGGGCTAACGGGCTATTCCGTCAGTACGGTTTCGCGCGTATTAAGTGGCAAAGCCTATACCAGCGATCGGGCGCGGGAAGCGATTATCCAGTGCGCCCGGGAGCTGGGCGTGCTGGATGAACTGACTTTTGGCCGCTTGCTGATCAAGGGGATTGCGGTATTTGCCCCCGCCCGGACCTTTAATGGCCGGGGCGATATTTTTTATCGCGAAGTGACCAAAGGCATTGCCGACGCCGTGGCGCCCTGGAATGTTTATCTATCGTTTTGCGGGCTCGAAGAGCAACATGCCGACATCGGTTTTTTTCTCGATAAAGTCCGGCACAACGATATTAACGCCATTATTATTATCGGTAATGACGACCCGACAATACGCAAATTGGCGGTCACGCTAAATAAGCCTTGCGTATTGATTAACACCCACGATCGCGAGATGGAATTAGACGCGGTATCGCCCGATCATCGCGCTATCGGTTTTAATGCGCTGAATTATTTATTTGAGCGTGGTCACCGGCGGATAATCACCATTACCTGCCTGCGCCGCGAGACACTGTATGATCGGCTGGACGGGGTGAAAGAAGCGTATCGTTTTCATCATGTGCCATTCAATCCGCAAAACGCGTTGATCGTTACCGAAGGTTTTACCACCGACGAAACCGAACAGGCGTTGCGCGCGTGGTTGGACGCGTGCCCACCCGGCGCGTGGCCGGAAGCGATTTTCCCCGGTAGCGTGGGGATGACCGCTGGCGTAATGCGGGTTCTGGCGCAACGTAATTTGCAAATCCCGCATCAGATATCATTGATGACCACTGATTTTGCCTGGAACCTGGAAAACCTGCTGGATACCCGCGTCAATGGCATCGCGGTCCCTTGCCGGGAACTGGGCGTCGAAGCGGTCCACATTCTACAAAACCGCCTTAACCGCCCTGGCGCGCCGGTTTATAACTTGCTATTGCAGGGCAGAATGCAGGATTACGGAACGGTGGCGCAGGCCACGCGACATGCCGCACGGGCAGAAATCGGCGGCGACAATGGCGTGGGTGAGTTAGGCTTGGAGGATGACCAACGCTAAATAAGGACGTCTATGAACAGCCATCAATTGCGCTACTTCTTTTCACACTCGACGCCCATCCCGGCCATCGGGCAGGGCACCTGGTATATGGGCGAAAACGCCGCGCAGCGCCGCCAGGAAGTCGCCGCGCTGCAACGAGGCATCGATCTGGGGCTGACGCTGATCGACACCGCAGAAATGTACGCCGAAGGCGGCGCTGAAAAGGTGGTCGGCGAGGCGATTCGCGGCCGGCGCGATGAAGTGTATCTGGTATCAAAAGTCTACCCGTGGAATGCCGGCGGCCAGAAAGCCCTGGCAGCCTGCGAGGCCAGCCTGAAACGGCTCGGCACCGATTATCTCGATCTCTATCTACTGCACTGGCGCGGTAATATCCCCTTTGAAGAGACCATTGCCGCCATGGAGTCATTGATGGCGCAGGGCAAAATTGGCCGCTGGGGCGTGTCGAATCTGGACATCGACGATATGCAAACGCTGTGGAAGCTGCAAGGCGGCCAGCAATGCGCAACCAATCAGGTGCTGTACCATCTCGGCTCCAGGGGGATCGAATACGATTTGTTACCCTGGTGCGCTGAACGCCATCTGCCGGTGATGGCCTACTGTCCGCTGGCCCAGGCCGGGCGGCTGCGTGACGACCTGATGCGTAATGCGGTGGTGAACGCTATTGCCCGGGAGAAAAACATTACCGCCGCGCAACTGCTGCTGGCGTGGGTAATCCGCCATCCTGGCGTACTCGCCATTCCGAAGGCCTCGGACATGAAGCATGTCGAAGAGAACGTCGCCGCGCTGGATGTGAAATTAACCGCGCAGGATATCGAACAACTGGACGCCGCATTTGCGCCGCCAGACAGAAAAATGCCGCTGGATGTGGTGTAACACCGCTCCCCTTACTGTCGGGTAAGGACGGCCGGGTAAGGGGAGGGCGTTGAGCTTACGCTTTTTTGCTGACGCGCAGGGATTGCGCCAGGCGAGACGGTTTCTCTGCGCTGGCTTTCTGCGCCAGGGTCGCGCAGGCGGTTTCGACGCACACAAAGGTCTTGTAGCCGTCATCCGGCATATCCGCCATGGCTTTAGACAGCGCCGGGCCTGGGTTCCAGCCCACCACGTTACAGTGGTGATGATGAATTACGTCGATGCTGCGTTTCAGCGCGCCGTCGTGGATCACGCTGCACGCTTCCGGGTTCAGGTACACGCGGTCGGTGCGGTCCGGGAAGGTTTGCACGCCGTCAGCCAGTACGCCTTCTTTGGCGTCGTTCACTTTATCAATGTAGCGATCGCCGAGGCCGCTCACCTTCACTGCGCTGATATCGCCAACGTTGAAGTAGGTGTGCAGCGCGGAGTAGGTTTCAAACTCGCCGTGCGCTTCCAGCTCCATTTCGCAGGTGGCGCCCAGCTTAAAGCGCGCGTACAGGGTGAAATCATGTGGCCAGTACTGCTTTGAAACCTCGCTACTCTGCAATTCAAAGGTGACCACCACGCCGTTTTCATCTTCGTTATGGGCTTGCAGCGTCCAGGGCAGGTTACGGGCGAAGCCGTGGGAAGGCAGATCTTTTTGCGCCGCCGGGCCGAACCACGGCCAGCAAATCGGCACGCCGCCGCGGATTGCCACGCCTTTGCTGAACGGCGTGTTGTCGCTTAACCACAGCACTTCGTCTTCGCCAGCCGGTTTCCAGGAGAGCAGATGCGCGCCCTGTAGGGTCAGCGATGCGCGGGCCTTCGGATGGTCGATCACCACAACATCCAGCTCGTCCATCTTGCGCAGCGAAATCGCTGGCGTGATTTGCTCTACAACCGGCAGTGCGAAAATACGATTTATCATGTCCATCATCCTCTGTTCAGACCAAAAAAAAGGGCGACCATCGTCGCCCTCTCAGGATCAATCGTTCATCTCAACTTATTTGGAGATGTGAGCGATCAGGTCCAGTACTTTGTTGGAGTAGCCAGTTTCGTTGTCGTACCAGGAAACCAGTTTCACGAAGTTGTCGTTCAGTGCGATACCTGCTTTAGCATCGAACACGGAAGTGCAAACTTCGCCGTTGAAATCGGTAGATACAACGTCGTCTTCGGTGTAGCCCAGAACGCCTTTCATCTCGCCTTCAGAAGCGGCTTTGATAGCTTTCTTGATGTCTTCGTAAGAAGCGGCTTTTTCCAGACGAACGGTCAGGTCAACAACGGATACGTTCGGAGTCGGAACGCGGAACGCCATACCAGTCAGTTTGCCGTTCAGTTCCGGCAGGACTTTACCTACAGCTTTAGCAGCGCCGGTAGAGGACGGGATGATGTTCTGAGCAGCGCCACGGCCGCCGCGCCAGTCTTTGTGAGACGGGCCGTCAACGGTTTTCTGGGTAGCGGTGGTCGCGTGAACGGTAGTCATCAGACCTTCGATGATGCCGAAGTTGTCGTTGATAACTTTAGCCAGCGGAGCCAGGCAGTTGGTGGTGCAGGAAGCGTTGGAAACGATGTCCTGGCCGTTGTATTTGTCAAAGTTAGCGCCTTTAACAAACATCGGGGTGTCATCTTTGGACGGGCCAGTCAGAACCACTTTTTTGGCGCCAGCGGTGATGTGTTTACGCGCGGTTTCGTCGGTCAGGAAGATACCGGTTGCTTCAGCAACAACGTCAACACCGACTTCGTTCCATTTCAGGTTAGCCGGATCTTTTTCAGCGGTAACACGGATTTTCTTGCCGTTAACGACCAAGTGACCGTCTTTCACTTCTACGGTGCCGTCGAAACGACCGTGAGTGGAGTCATATTTCAGCATGTAAGCCATGTACTCAGCGTCTAACAGATCGTTGATTGCAACGATTTCGATGTCAGAACGAGTTTGAGCAGCACGGAAAACAATGCGACCGATACGGCCAAAACCGTTGATACCTACTTTGATAGTCATATATTCCACCAGCTATTTGTTAGTGAATAAAAGGTTGGTTGTAAAATTACAAAAACCTTACGCAGCGTCAAGCGGAATCGTGTCAATCATTGCGACAAATCAATCTGCTGAACAACCTTTGCGCGAATAACACGTCAAACATTTCCTTTTGTGCTGCCATCCCACATGGGGACGCCGCGGGACATTTTAAAGAACAACGAGATCAAATTTGTGATGCAAATCACAAACAACCCGCTGCCGTTTACCTGGCACTAAGTTTAGATCAAAAGTTCGCACCGTACTGTTAATGTTTTGTTAGAATCTGGCAGATAATGTGATCTGTTTAACCCTGTCGAGAAGTGAACTTATGGCTAACAACATCTCCCCGGAAGATCTGAAGAAAACGCTGACCGATGTGCAGTTCTATGTTACTCAGCAACATGGCACCGAAGCGCCATTTACCGGGCGTTTGCTGCATAATAAGCGCGAAGGCGTTTACCATTGTCTGGTGTGCGATGCGGCGCTGTTTCACTCGCAAACCAAGTATGATTCGGGCTGCGGCTGGCCGAGCTTTTTCGAGCCGGTGAGCGAAAACGCGATCCGCTATCTGAATGATTACTCACACGGGATGCAGCGCACTGAAATCCGCTGCGGCAACTGCGATGCGCATTTAGGCCACGTTTTCCCGGACGGCCCGCAGCCGACCGGCGAGCGTTATTGCGTAAATTCCGCCTCGCTAAGCTTTACCGATGATGAGAACGGCGCGCAAACAAAGGGCTGAAAAATCGATTCAGCAAACTATTCCAGTGGAGCAGTGCGAAAATGAACATTGATGACCTGATTAACAGCATGACGCCGGAAGTATATCAGCGGCTGGTCACCGCCGTGGAGCTGGGAAAATGGCCCGACGGCGTGGCGTTAACCGACGAGCAAAAAGCTAACAGTATGCAACTGGTGATGCTGTGGCAGACGCGCCACAACCACAACCCGGACCATATGTCGATTGGCACCGACGGCCAGATTGTGATGAAGAGTAAGCAGCAGTTTAAAGAAGAATTCGGGATTGTTCCGCCGACGATTGCGAAGATTAAGCCTCAGTGATCGGCGCCTTGCTATTAATCGATGTAGATAGCAAGGTAACGCGTTTGCGTCCCGTCATCTAAAGCTTTATTGGATCGCTTGCCCTGTTAGCGTTAGTTGATTCCTATTTTTTTCTTTCGTAATCGCTTTTCCTTTACGGGTAGATATTCTACCCGCAGGAGGAGCGTTTATGTCTGATACATGGAAGTACCTGTTAATACCTGAATTATCTGTAACATGGATTAATTTTTTGTGGTTGGGAATGTTGCTGTATTGTTTCGTATGGTTTCCCTGCCGTTGCCGACGTGACAACAAAAATGGCCGGGCGACGAATAATGAATTTATTCCTGAACACTATCCAGAGGGATTTCTGGCGTACATTTTAAACGGGGGTTATTCTAAAGCACATTTTTTTGCCGACTGCGTTGCTTTATTCATAACTAATAAATCGGTTCTTGAAGAAAAGAACTCTGCGCTGTATATCGAGTGGGGGGGAACGCCGGAATCGTTATCTGCTATGAAGCATAATTTTTTTCTGGCAATGCAAAATCACCTTTTTCCTCAACGGCGGACAATTGAAATCAACGGTAATGAATTTCAGCCACTGAGGGATCTGCACCAGGAAGTCTTAACAACGTATCGAAATGCAGCGTCCAGATTTTTCATTCCTGGCTCCGTCTCCCTTGTATTGGGCTACCTGTGTACCATGGTGATGGCATGTTGGATGGGAATAGGTGTATCACAAGGGTTAGGCTATGCGATTTTTTTACTTTATATCATGGTTATCCCGTTAATTCTTATCTTTATTTCTGCGATTAACAATAGTAATCCTCGTCATGAAGCATTCACGCTTAATATGGTTATCATTCCGCTGCTGATATCAGGGCCATTCACTGCCTTTGCCCTGTATTCTATTAATAATGATGATTTTATTCTGCCATCAGGCAGCATCTACATCTCATTTGTCTGTTCGTTGATGGGTTGTTATTTTCAGACTTATCAAGTCAATCATACCGATGAAGGGAAAAGAATTTTACCAGATATTCAGAATTACTTCGCCAGTCAATTTTATAACCTGCATTGCTATAAGCCCAGCTCGCCGAAACAGCAGTTTCCGGATATAGAAACCTTACTCCCTTATGCGATCAGTCATAACTATTTGAGCACATGGAGCAAGACGGTTGGAAAACTGATGCGCAATAAAAGCGATAAACCTTACTGGGTCGGGCAATATCAATACGCAAAAGTTGAACGTTATAAGCAGATTTTCGATAAAGCATTATCATCAGAATCCGATAACGCCACTATTGACACGGACAGCGGCGGTAGTGACTCAGATTAATTTAAACAGGCCCGGACGATCGCCGGGCCCCCTGTCACACCTGCGTTTCCAGCCAGTCATCCAGGGTATACAGCGTCGCGCCTTGCGCCGCCATTTCCATAAATGCATGGGCGCTGTCCTGCGCAGCCAGATTTACCCCCCGGCAGCCGTCGGTGATCACGTTGACCGTGTAGCCGAGCTTTAAGGCGTCCAGCACCGTAAACTTCACGCAGTAGTCCGTCGCCAGCCCCATTATCACCAGCTCTTTGATGCCGTGATGGCGCAGCCACTCGTCCAGGGCGGTTTTCTGACGATGCTCGTTATCAAAAAACGCGCTGTAACTGTCAATTAACGGGTTTTCGCCTTTGTGGAACACCGCGTCGATGGCCTTCTGGTTGAGCAGCGGATGCAGCTCGGCACCCTCGGTGAACTGGACGCAGTGATCCGGCCACCAGGTTTGCGGGTAACCGTCCAGCTCGCCCTGGGTAAACGGCTCGGCATTATGCTGGCTGGCGAAACTGCCATGATCCGCCGGATGCCAGTCCTGGCTGGCGACAATCGCGTCGCCGCGCGTGCGGCTCCAGTCGATCAGGCGATTGGCGATATCCACCGTGCTGTCGCCTTCTGCGACCGCCAGCGCGCCGCCTGCGCAAAAATCGTTCTGTAAATCTACCAGCAGCAGCGCGCGCTGGGTCATGATGGTGACGTTATTCATCAGGCGTGAGTTCTCCTCTCAGGTTTTGCATCATCGCTTGCCGAATGGCCGATGCGCTTAATCCCTGGCTTAATAAAAAATGTAACTTGGTCAACGTCGCTTCCACGGTCATATCATAACCGCCGATCACGCCCGCCTGGGCCAGGGCATTACCGGTGGCGTAGCCGCCCATATTCACTTTACCGGACATGCACTGGGTAAGATTCACCACCACGATCCCGCGTTCGCTGGCTTCATGCAGCTCTGTTAAAAACTCCTGATTCTGCGGCGCGTTGCCGACGCCATAGGAGCGCAAAATCAGCGCTTTTACCGGCTGGCGCAGGAAGTTACGCACCACATCAGCAGAGATCCCCGGATAGATGGTCACCACGCCAATCGGCTGCGGGGTGATGGGATGAACAATCAGCGGCCCGTCGCCGTGCGGCGCGGCAGGCGTGTTCAGCTTGCGAATATGAATGCCCGCCTCCAGCAGCGGCGACAGGTTAGGGGAGGCAAACGCGTTAAACCCATCGGCGTGGGCTTTGGTGGTGCGGTTGCCGCGGTACAGGCAGTTATTGAAGAACAGCGTCACTTCGCTGATTGGATAGTTCGCCGCCACGTACAGCGCATTGAGTAAGTTGATCTGCCCGTCAGAGCGCAGCTCCGCCAGCGGGATTTGCGATCCGGTGACAATCACCGGCTTGCTGAGATTTTCCAGCATAAACGACAGCGCCGAGGCGGTGAACGCCATGGTGTCGGTGCCGTGCAGGATCACAAAGCCGTCGTACTGGTCGTAATGATCTTTGATATCGTCGGCGATGTGCTGCCAGTCTTCCGGCGTCATATCCGACGAATCCATCAGCGGCTGGTATTCATGGATAGTGAAGTCGGGCATTTCCGGGCGATGGAACTCCGGCATCAGCGCCAGCTGGCGCTGCAAATGGCCGGAGACAGGAATATAGCCCTGTTCGGAACGCTGCATACCGATGGTGCCGCCGGTATAGGCAACGTAAATCGATTTCTTGGACATGGTATTGAGTTCGTTAAGGATAAACACGCGAAGTATATACGATGCGCGCCCTGGATTGGGCGCGAAAAAAAGCCCGGCATCGCCGGGCTGGATAAGGTTAGCGGACGTCGCCGCAGGTTAAACAGAACGCGTAACGGTGGCGCGGGTCATTGAACGCCGCCAGTTTATCGGTTTCGGTTTTCACCGCGCTGGCCGCCTGCACCACTGGCGCAGGGATATACGCCTGGATCGCTTCAGGCAGCATGGCGCGCACCGAACCGGTCATGCTGGCGAACACGGTGTCCATAAAGGTCGGCTCGTCCTGATAGAAATCCGCGTGCCACTGCTTGAGTTTCGCCAGCTCTGCCGCTTTGTGCAGCGCATCGTCGAAATCTCCCAGGCTGTCGACCAGACCGTTGGCTTTCGCGTCCTGGCCGGTCCACACATGGCCCTGGGCGATGCTGTTGATCTGCTCAGGCGTTTTGTTTCGCGACTGGGCCACCAGGTTGATAAAGCGCTGATAGCCGTTTTCGATGGTCAACTGCATCAACTGCTGCACTTCCTGCGGCAGCGCTTTAGTCACCGACACATCAGCCAACGCGGACGTTGCCACGCCGTCGGTATGCACGCCGATGGAACTTAAGCTCTCTTCCACGGTGTTGATAACGCCGAAGATCCCGATGGAGCCCGTGAGCGTGCTGGGGTTGGCCATAATGTAGTTGGCCGGGGTGGAGATCCAGTAACCGCCGGAGGCCGCCATTCCGCCCATGGAAACCACCACCGGTTTGCCCGCCGCTTTCGCCGCCGCCAGCTCTTCACGAATCACTTCCGATGCCGAGACGCTGCCGCCAGGGCTGTTAACCCGCAGCACAATCGCTTTTACTTTCGGATCGAGACGCGCCTCGCGGATCTGCGATGCGGTAGTATCGCCGCCCACATTGCCCGGGGTTTCTTCACCGTCCATGATTGCGCCGTTAGCGAACACCACAGCAATCGCATCGCCCTGTTCGGAACGTTTATTCAACTGATAATCGTAGAAACTAATCGCGCTGTAGTTTTTGTCCTTTTTGCTCCAGCCGAACTGTTTGGTGAGGGATTTTTCCACCTCGGCGCTCGAACCCAGGGCATCCACCAGTTTATTGTCGAGGGCGTATTTAGCCGTATCGCCGCCGTTCTGCTGCAAGCCCGCCAGCAACGCCGCCGCGCCGGGGAATACCTGATTCGGCTGGATCTGGCGGTTTGCCGCGATGGTCGCCAGATAGTTCTGCCACAGCTCGCCAATCCAGCGGCTGTCGGCGTCGCGGGCTTCCGGCGACATATCGTCACGGATAAACGGCTCCACCGCCGATTTATAGGTGCCGACGCGGAACACATGGGTGGTGACCTTCAGCTTGTCCAGCAGCGATTTGTAATACAGGCCGTTAGTGGCAAACCCGTGCAAATCAACCGTGCCCTGCGGGGAGAGCCAGATTTTGTTGGCGAAACTCGCCAGGTAATATTGCCCCTGGCTATAGCTGTCGCCGGTGGCGATCACCGGCTTGCCGCTGTCGCGAAACTCGCGCAGCGCTTTGCCGATATACTGCATCGACGGCTGATCGGCTCCGGCGAAATCACGTAAATCGAGCACAATGCCAGTAATGTTGCGGTCGTCTTTGGCCTGACGAATGGCGTCGACGATATCGAACAGCGAGTTTTCCTGGAGCCGATCGGAGGAGGCGCCAAACAGCTGGCGGCCAATCACGCCGAGTTTGTTACTCACCGACGGTTTATCCACCACCACGCCGCTGATATCCATTAATAGCGCGCCGCGCGACGGCTCGGCAGGCGTGTCTTTCATTTGCAGCCAAATCCCGACGCCCACCAGCACCAGCAAAATGAAAAACAGATTGAGCACCAGATCCCTGATGAAATTAAGCAGACGCCAGGTCCACTTGAAAAAACCGGCAAAAATACGCCAAAGGGTGCGCATGTATTCTCCCTGAAGGTGATTAACAAGATCTCGGTTCGCACTATGCGGAACGTTTAGCAAGAAGGGTATCCTAAATTTTGCGATCGCGCTTGTCAGCAGCATTCCGCCGCTAAGCTGTAACAAACTGAGGGCGTGTGTTAATTTTGTGTATAAACAAAAGTGATGGAGCCGGAAAATGGACGCATTAGACCTGTTAGTTAACCGCCGCAGCGCTTCCCGCCTGGTGGAGCCCGCCCCGCAGGGCGAGCAGCGCGAAAATATCATCCGCGCCGCGATGCGCGCGCCGGATCATGGCACGCTACAGCCGTGGCGCTTCTTTATGATCGAAGGCGAAGGCCGCGAGCGCTTCAGCCAGTTACTGGAAAAGGCGGCGCGCGACAGCGGGCTGGACGACAAAGCGATCGAAAAAGCGCGCAGCGGGCCGTTCCGCGCACCGCTGATTGTCACGGTGGTGGCAAAATGCGAAGAACACCCGAAAGTGCCGCAGTGGGAGCAACTGCTCTCTGCCGGCTGCGCGGTCATGGCGATGCAAATGGCGGCGCTGGCGCAGGGCTTTAACGGTATCTGGCGCAGCGGCCCGATGACCGACAATCCGCAGGTGCGCGAAGCCTTTGAATGCCGCGAGCAGGATAAAATCGTCGGTTTCCTGTATCTCGGCACCCCGCAGTTAAAAGCCTCCACCACCACCAGCATCCCCGATACCTCGCCGTTCGTCCGCCAGTTTTGACCATTCTGTCTGGATTGTGAGCGAAAGCCTCGCAATTCAGACGGTCCTACTTACCTCCAGATACTTCTGGCGCTACCATATACCCGTCATACTTCATGCTACAGACGCGTTGGCTTCCTTACTCGCCTCAGTCACTTACTTATGTAAGCTCCTGAGTCTCGCTGCGTCGCCGCGTGACTCAGCCTTCGGCTTCGCCCCTTCGGGGCCAGCGCAAGCGCTGTTCAATGCCCTCCGGGCTTTGTCCTGTAGCATGAATTATTTAGGGTATAGACAGCCTGTATGACATGAAGCGTCAACTATCGACAGGAGATGTCCATGAACCAAGCCATTCGCTTAACCCAGTACAGCCACGGTGCCGGGTGCGGCTGCAAAATTTCCCCAAAAGTGCTGGAAACCATTCTGCATAGCAACCAGGCCAAATTTATTGACCCGCAACTGTTAGTGGGCAACGAAACCCGCGACGACGCGGCGGTGTACGATCTGGGGAATGGCACCTGCGTGATCAGCACCACCGACTTCTTTATGCCGATCGTTGACGACCCGTTCGATTTTGGCCGCATCGCCGCGACCAACGCCATCAGCGACATCTTCGCCATGGGCGGTAAGCCGATTATGGCGATTGCCATTCTGGGCTGGCCGGTAGATAAACTGGCCCCGGAAATCGCCGCCCAGGTGATTGAAGGCGGCCGCCACGCCTGCCAGCAGGCGGGAATTGCGCTGGCGGGCGGTCACTCTATCGACGCGCCGGAACCGATCTTCGGGCTGGCAGTCACCGGCGTGGTGCCTACCGAACGCGTTAAGCGCAACAGCACCGCCACCGCGGGCTGCAAACTGTATCTCACCAAGCCGCTGGGCATTGGTGTGCTAACCACCGCCGGTAAAAAGAACCTGCTGCGCGACGAGCACGCCGGGCTGGCGACGGAAGTGATGTGCCAGATGAACAAAGCAGGCGCGGATTTCGCGGAAATTGACGGCGTTAAAGCCATGACCGACGTTACCGGCTTCGGCCTGCTGGGCCACCTGAGCGAAGTGTGTCAGGGCGCGGGCTTGCAGGCGGAAATCTGGTATCAGGATGTGCCGAAGCTGCCGGGTGTGGAAGAGTACATCGCCAAAGGCTGCGCGCCGGGCGGTTGCAGCCGCAACTTCGCCAGCTATGGCCATTTGATGGGCGACATGCCGCCGCACTGGCGCGATCTGCTGTGCGATCCGCAAACTTCCGGCGGCCTGTTGCTGGCGGTTGAGCCGGGTTCTGAACGGGATGTGGCCGAGGTCGCTGCCCGTCACGGCATCACCCTGACCGCCATCGGCGAACTGAAAACCGCCCGCGGTGGCCGCCCGATGATCGAGATCCGCTAACACAATGCGGTTATTTATTGCCGAAAAACCCAGCCTCGCCCGCGCGATTGCCGATGTGCTGCCCAAGCCCCACCGGCGCGGCGAGGGCTTTATCGCCTGCGGTAACGATCAGGTGGTAACCTGGTGCGTGGGCCACCTGCTGGAGCAGGCGCAGCCGGACGTGTATGACAGCCGCTACGCCCGCTGGAACCTGGCCGACTTGCCTATCGTCCCGCAAAAATGGCAGCTACAGCCGCGTCCGTCAGTGGCGAAGCAGCTTAATGTGATCAAGAAACTGCTCGCCGACGCCAGCGAAGTGGTTCACGCCGGTGACCCGGATCGCGAAGGGCAACTGCTGGTGGATGAAGTGCTGGATTATCTGGCGCTCTCTCCGGAGAAACGTAAACAGGTGCAGCGCTGCCTGATTAACGATCTCAACCCCCAGGCGGTAGAGCGAGCGATCTCCCGTTTGCGTTCCAACAGCGAGTTTGTCCCGCTGTGCGTTTCGGCGCTGGCCCGCGCCCGCGCCGACTGGCTGTACGGCATCAATATGACCCGCGCCTGGACGCTGTTGGGCCGCAACGCGGGCTATCAGGGCGTACTGTCGGTGGGCCGGGTACAAACCCCGGTGTTAGGGCTGGTGGTACGGCGCGATGAAGAGATCGAAAATTTCGTCGCCAAAGACTATTTCGAAGTGAAAGCGCATATCGTCACGCCGAAAGAGGAACGTTTTGTGGCGGTGTGGCAGCCCAGCGAAGCCTGCGAGCCGCACCAGGACGAAGAGGGACGTTTGCTCAACCGGGCGCTGGCCGAACACGTGGTGAAGCGTATCGCCGGCCAGCCGGCGGACGTCACGTCCTGGGCCGACAAGCGAGAAAACGAACCCGCGCCGCTGCCGTTCTCCTTGTCGGCGCTGCAAATCGAGGCCGCCAAACGCTTTGGCCTGAGCGCCCAGAACGTGCTGGATATCTGCCAGAAGCTGTATGAAACCCATAAGCTGATCACGTATCCGCGCTCGGATAGCCGCTATCTGCCTGAAGAGCATTACGCCGGACGCCACGCGGTTATCAACGCCATCAGCGTCCATGCCAAAGATTTGCTGCCGCAGCCTGCGGTGGATGCCGATCTGCGTAACCGCTGCTGGGACGATAAAAAGGTCGACGCCCACCACGCCATTATCCCCACCGCGCGCAGCTCTACCGTGTCGCTGTCTCAGGATGAGGCGAAAGTCTACAACCTGATCGCCCGTCAGTATCTGATGCAGTTTTGCGCCGATGCGGTGTTTCGTAAATGCACCATCGAACTGGATATTGCCGGCGGCAAGTTTATCGCCAAAGCGCGATTCCTGGCGGAAGCGGGCTGGCGCGCACTGCTGGGGGCCAAAGAGCGCGATGAGGATAACGACGGCACGCCGTTGCCGGTCGTGGCGAAAGGCGACCAGTTGCTGTGCGAGCACGGCGAAGTGGTGGAGCGGCAAACCCAGCCGCCGCGCCATTTCACCGACGCCACGCTGCTGTCGGCCATGACCGGTATCGCACGTTTTGTGCAGGATAAAGACCTCAAGAAGATCCTGCGCGCCACCGATGGATTAGGCACCGAAGCGACGCGCGCCGGGATCATCGAATTGCTGTTTAAACGCAGCTTCCTGGTGAAAAAGGGCCGCTATATCCACTCCACCGAGGCGGGACGCGCGTTAATCCACTCGCTGCCCGAACAGGCCGCCAGACCGGATATGACTGCGCACTGGGAATCGGTGCTGACCCAGATCAGCGAAAAGCAGCGCCGTTACCAGGACTTTATGGAGCCGCTGGTGCAGACCCTCTACTCGCTGATCGACCAGGCGCGCGTCACGCCGGTTCGTCAGTTTCGTGGATTGATCGCGCCGGAGGCAAAAGGGGAAGGGAAAGGGCGTTTTACCAAACGGAAAAAGAAACCGGACACGCCCCCGTCACCGGCCTGATTAACCCATGCCGCCTGCCGTTGCGCAGGCGGCATTGTTCATTAAATGACGCCTTGCGCAAACATCGCGTCGGCCACTTTTACAAACCCGGCGATATTCGCGCCGCGTACGTAGTTAACCTGCTTATCCTGCTCACCCCACGCCACGCAAGCCTGGTGAATATCCAGCATGATGTGGTGCAGACGGGCATCAACTTTCTCGGCTTTCCAGCCCATGCGCGCGGCGTTTTGCGCCATTTCCAGGCCAGAAGTCGCCACACCGCCCGCGTTGGCGGCTTTGCCCGGGGCAAACAGCACGCCCGCTTCGAGGAACAGATCGGTGGCTTCGATGGTGGTCGGCATGTTGGCGCCTTCAGCCACCACTTTCACGCCGTTGGCAATCAGGGTGCGCGCAGCGTCGGTATCCAGCTCGTTCTGGGTCGCGCACGGCAGAGCGATATCCACCGGCACACCCCAAGGCTGTTTGCCTTCCAGATAAGTCAGACCAAACTCGCGGGCGTAATCAGCGACGCGGCCATCGCGGCTGGCTTTGATTTCACACAGGCGGTCAAGTTTTTCCTGGGTGAAACCGGCTTCGTCCACCACGGTGCCGTTGGAGTCTGACGCTGTGACCACGCGCGCGCCAAACGCCATCGCTTTCTCAATGGCATACTGCGCGACGTTGCCGGAGCCGGAGACCGCCACGCGCATCCCTTCCATCCCCAGACCGTGCTGTTTCAGCATCGCATCGACAAAATAGATTAATCCATAGCCGGTGGCTTCTGGTCGAATCAGGCTACCGCCGAACGACAGGCCTTTGCCGGTAAACACGCAGGCGGTGTTATTAGAGAGCTTTTTCATCATCCCGGCCATGTAGCCCACTTCACGACCGCCCACGCCGATATCGCCCGCAGGCACATCGGTATCCGCCCCCAGATGCCGGTACAGTTCGGTCATCAGCGCCTGGCAGAAGCGCATAATTTCACCGTCGCTTTTGCCTTTCGGATCGAAATCGCTGCCGCCCTTACCGCCGCCCATAGGCAGGGTGGTGAGGGCGTTTTTAAAGGTTTGCTCGAAGCCGAGGAACTTAAGGATCGACAGGTTTACCGTCGGGTGAAAACGCATCCCGCCTTTAAACGGGCCGATGGCAGAGTTGAACTGCACGCGCCACGCGCGATTAACCTGCACCTGGTTGCGATCGTCCACCCATACCACCCGGAACTGGATCACGCGCTCCGGCTCCACCAGCCGCTCCAGCAGGGCGTTGTTGCGGTAACGCGGATTCTGTTCAATAAACGGCCACAGGGTGGTCATCACTTCACGTACGGCCTGTGAAAATTCAACCTGGTGCGGATCGCGCGCGGCAACGGTATTGAGAAACTGCGTCAGTGATAAAGTCTGTCCCATAAACCATAAGCTCCTGCTATGAATGAATTGATTTTATTTGTAATATTCCTGCATAAAAATGCAACACAAAAGACTATACCATCGACGTCAGGCTTTAAATCAAGCAAAAATTGACCCTGTCACGGGATTTTTTTCAGCCAGCCATTAGAAAAAATGATGGCAAAAAACAGGGCTTTTCGACCTACGAGGCGGGAGCGCGGCGGCTATATTATTAGCAATAACGCGGGGTTAACCGGCTGCATAAAAGGAACAGAAAATGAAGATGGTATTAGCGACGGCCTTAGCGCTGAGCGTGGCACTGCCTGCGGCGGCAGATCGCTATCGCCCGGATGTGGATGTCAACGTGCCCGCCGAGGTGTTCAGTTCCGGCGGGCAACGGGCGCAGCCCTGCAATCAGTGCTGCGTTTATCAGGACCAAAACTATTCCGAAGGGGCGGTAATCAAAGCGGAAGGCGTGCTGTTGCAGTGCCAGCGGGATGAGTCAACCATCAGCACCCATCCGCTGGTGTGGCGGCGCGTAAAGCCATAAAGGCGTTTAACAGCGGGATATCCGCCGGGGCCAGCGCGTAACGGCTGGCGTCAGCGGGCAGGCACCACACCAGAGCGCTGTGGCTCAACTGCTGCAATTCCCCCTCCCACACAGGCACATGCCAGGCGTGAAGATGGATCATTCGCCCGCTGACCGGCCAACTGTAGCTTGCCACATAGCGCGCGGGCGCGGCGACAATCGCCAGTTCTTCACGTAGTTCGCGAATTAATGCCTCACGCTGGCTTTCGCCCGCTTCCACTTTACCGCCGGGAAATTCCCACAGGCCTGGCTGGTCGCCTTCTGGCGGGCGCTGGGCCAGCAGAATTTCCCCGTCGCGCTCCAGAATGGCGGCCACCACATCAATTTCTTTCATTGCTGACTCCGCCATACCGCGCTGTTAAAACTTGAAGGTCGCCCACACCGGCGCGTGATCGGAGGGTTTTTCCATGCTGCGGATATCGTAGTCGATGCCGGTTTCCACGCAGCGCTCGGCCAGCGGATGGCTTGCCAGCAGCAGGTCGATACGCAGGCCGCGGTTGTCATCAAAACCCCGTGAGCGGTAATCGAACCACGAGAAACGATCCTGGGTCTCTGGGTTAGCGTGACGGAAGGTATCCACCAGCCCCCAGTTCAGCAGGCGGCCCAGCCATTCGCGCTCTTCCGGCAGGAAAGAGCACTTGCCGGCGCGCAACCAGCGTTTGCGGCTCTCTTCGCCGATGCCGATATCCAGGTCCGTGGGGCTGATATTCATATCGCCCATAATCAGCACCGGATTCTCTTTGCTCAGCTCGGTTTCCAGCACCTGTTGCAGGTTGTGGTAAAACTTCTCTTTGGCCGGGAACTTGGTGGGATGGTCGCGGCTTTCACCCTGCGGGAAATAGCCGTTAATCACTGTCAGATTGCCGAGCGGCGACGGCACTTCGGCAATGATAATGCGGCGCTGGGCTTCTTCGTCGTCATCCGGGAAGCCGCGACGCACCGCAACCGGGGTCTCTTTGGTGAGCAGCGCCACGCCGTAATGGCCTTTCTGGCCGTGGTAAAACACGTTGTAGCCCAGCTTCGCCACCTCTTCGAGAGGGAACATATCGTCGTGGACTTTGGTTTCCTGCAAACCGATCACATCGGGCTGGTGTTTTTCAACAATCGCTTCAAGTTGATGAGGGCGGGCGCGCAGGCCGTTGATATTAAAAGAGACGAATTTCATAGTCGCTGCCGTTACAAGAGCAATAAGTGGCTGGATGGTAGCAGAAATCGAGGCCGCATGCCCGCTGTTGTGCAACCCCCTTTTTCGGGCGCGGAAAGCACCAAAATGGCGCACATTGCCCTAAAAAAGCGCTCACAGCCTGAGCAAATCCCCTCTGCGATCACAAATCCAGAATTATATTTTATCAATGAATAATATCTCGACAAATCGTGATGCGCAGGCCGCTTTATCAGATGGTTATTCACTATTTATGCAGTTTAAGTGAATAATGCTGGTTTTTAAGTTATTGATATTCCTTCCTTAATCCTCCGTTATGCATTTTTACCGCTGGCTGGCACGAAGTCTGCAATCTACATTCAGGGTGCAAACACATCATATTTCTTAACATTTAAACAACCATTAATTTACCAGTGAGGTCGCTATGTCTTCGTCAATCACCCGCCAGAATTTTGATGAATGGATGATTCCGGTTTACGCGCCAGCGCCTTTTGTGCCGGTTCGGGCAGAGCGATCCACGTTATGGGATCAACAGGGCAAATCTTATATCGATTTTGCCGGTGGTATCGCGGTAAACGCCCTGGGCCATGCCAATCCTGAACTGCGTAAAGCGCTGGAAGCGCAGGCCGGGAAACTGTGGCATACCGGCAACGGCTACACCAACGAACCGATTTTGCGCCTGGCGAAGCAGCTGATTGACGCCACCTTCGCCGACCGGGTGTTCTTCTGTAACTCCGGGGCAGAGGCCAACGAAGCGGCGCTGAAACTGGCGCGTAAATATGCCCACGACAACTTTGGTCCGCAGAAAAGCGGCATCGTGGCGTTCAAAAACGCCTTCCACGGGCGCACCCTGTTTACCGTAACCGCGGGCGGCCAACCGGCTTATTCCCAGGACTTTGCGCCGCTGCCGCCGGATATTTCCCATGCGGTCTATAACGATCTGCAATCCGCCGCCGCGCTGATTGACGATAACACCTGCGCGGTGATCGTCGAGCCGATTCAGGGCGAGGGCGGTGTGGTGCCCGCAGAGCCAGCCTTCCTGAAAGGGCTGCGCGAATTGTGCGACCGCCACAACGCGCTGCTGATTTTTGATGAAGTGCAAACCGGCGTGGGCCGTACCGGCTCGCTGTACGCCTATATGCACTACGGCGTAACGCCGGACGTACTGTCCACTGCCAAAGCGCTGGGCGGCGGTTTCCCGATTGGCGCGATGCTGACCCGCGAACAGTTCTCCCGCTCAATGACCGTCGGCACCCACGGCACCACCTACGGCGGCAACCCGCTGGCGGGCGCGGTGGCCGGTAAAGTGCTGGAAATCGTCAATACCCCGGAAGTGCTGAACGGCGTCAAACAGCGCCATGACGCCATTGTGGAGCAAATCGAGGCCATCAACCGTAAACACGGGCTGTTCAAAGCGGTGCGCGGCGTCGGTCTGCTGATCGGCTGCGTGCTGAGCGACAGCTACGCCGGGCGCGCTAAAGAGATTTCCCAACTGGCGGCGGAAGAGGGTGCGATGGTGCTGATCGCCGGGGCCAACGTGGTGCGCTTCGCCCCGTCGCTGATTATCAGCGATGAGGAGATCAGCGCTGGACTGGAACGCTTCGCCCGCGCTTGCGAACGCCTGATTGCGAAGACGCCAACATGATGGTTATCCGCCCCATTGAACGCAATGACCTGGGGCCATTGCTGAAACTGGCCGGTAAAACTGGCGGCGGGTTGACCTCGCTGCCAGCGGATGAGGCTACCCTGAGCGCGCGCATTGAGCGTTCCCTCGCCACCTGGCAGGGCAGCTTGTCGAAAGGCGATCAGGGCTACGTCTTCGTGCTGGAAGAGACCACCACCGGCAGTGTAGTGGGCATCTGCGCCATTGAAGTGGCGGTGGGCCTTAACGATCCCTGGTACAACTACCGGGTCGGCACCCTGGTGCACGCCTCCAAAGAGCTTAACGTGTATAACGCGCTGCCGACGCTGTTTCTCAGTAACGACCATACCGGCAGCAGTGAGCTTTGCACCCTGTTTCTCGACCCGGAGTGGCGCAAAGAGGGCAACGGCTATCTGCTCTCTAAATCGCGTTTCATGTTTATGGCCGCGTTTCGCGATCGCTTTAACGACAAAGTGGTGGCCGAGATGCGCGGCGTGATTGACGAGCACGGCTACTCGCCGTTCTGGGAAAGCCTCGGGCAGCGCTTTTTCTCGATGGCGTTCAGCCGCGCCGACTATCTGTGCGGCACCGGGCAAAAAGCGTTTATTGCCGAGTTAATGCCCAAGCACCCCATTTATACCCACTTTCTGTCGCCGGAAGCCCAGGCGGTGATTGGCCAGGTGCATCCGCAAACCGCGCCTGCTCGCGCCGTGCTGGAGAAAGAGGGATTCCGCTATCGCGACTATATCGACATCTTCGACGGCGGCCCGACGCTGGAGTGCGATATCGACCGGGTGCGGGCGATCCGCAAAAGCCGGCTGGTTGAAGTAGCGGAAGGCCAGCCTGCCGTGGGCGACGACCTGCCTGCCTGCATGGTCGCCAATGAAAAATACGATATGTTCCGCGTGATGTTGATCCGCGCCAACCCGGACACCCCGCGTCTGGTGCTGGATGCCGCCACGCTGGATGCCCTGAAATGCCAGCCCGGCGATACCGTGCGGCTGGTGCGTTTGTGCGCCGAGGAGAAAAAATGATGAGTCTGTGGATTGATGGCGAATGGATCGAAGGCCAGGGCGAAACGCTGGAAAAACATAACCCGGTTACCGGCGACCGTCTGTGGCAGGGCGCTGCCGCCAGCGGCGAACAGGTCCAGCAGGCCTGCTACGCGGCGCGCAACGCCTTTCCGGGCTGGGCGCGCCAGCCGTTCAGCGCCCGCCAGGCGATTGTCGAACGCTTCGCCGGGTTGCTGGAAAGCCATAAAAGCGAACTTACCGACATCATCGCCCGGGAAACCGGCAAACCGCGCTGGGAAGCGGCCACCGAAGTCGCGGCGATGATCAACAAAATCGCCATTTCGGTGAAGGCGTATCATCTGCGCACCGGCGAACAGATCACGCCGATGGCGGACGGCGCGGCGTCGCTGCGCCATCGGCCTCACGGCGTGCTGGCGGTCTTCGGTCCCTATAATTTCCCCGGTCATCTGCCTAACGGCCATATCGTGCCGGGGCTGCTGGCGGGGAACACCCTGGTTTTCAAACCCAGCGAACTGACGCCAATGACCGCCGAGCGGGTGGTCAAACTGTGGCAGGAGGCGGGTTTGCCCGGCGGGGTGTTGAATCTGGTGCAGGGGGCGCGGGAAACCGGCCAGGCGCTGGCGGCGTCCCCGGTGATTGACGGGCTGCTGTTTACCGGCAGCGCCCATACCGGATATCAGCTTCACCGCCAGCTCGCCGGGCAGCCGGAAAAAATTCTGGCGCTGGAGATGGGCGGCAATAACCCGCTGATCGTTGAAGATCCGGCGGATATCGACGGCGCGGTGCATTTAACCATTCAGTCGGCGTTTGTCACCGCCGGGCAGCGCTGCACCTGCGCGCGCCGCCTGCTGGTCAAACGCGGCGAGCAGGGAGATGCGTTCCTGGCCCGCTTAATCGATGTGGCGGCGCGTATTCGCCCGGGGGAATGGGATGCCGAGCCGCAGCCGTTTATCGGCGGGCTGATTTCTCCTCAGGCCGCAGAACGCGTGATCACCGCCTGGCAGCAACATCTGGCGCGCGGCGGGAAAGCGCTGTTAGCGCCTGAACTGGTGCGGCCTGGCAGCTCGCTACTGACGCCGGGCATCGTCGAGCTGACCGGCGTGGCGGATGTACCGGATGAAGAAGTGTTTGGCCCGCTGCTGTGCGTTTACCGGTATGACGACTTCAACGAGGCTATCGCGCTGGCAAACAACACCCGCTATGGCCTGGCGAGCGGGCTGATATCCCCGCAGCGCGAGCATTTTGACCAGCTACTGCTGGAGGCGCGCGCCGGGATCGTCAACTGGAATAAACCACTGACCGGCGCCGCCAGCACCGCGCCGTTCGGCGGCGTGGGGGCATCCGGCAACCATCGCCCCAGCGCCTGGTATGCGGCGGATTACTGCGCCTGGCCGATGGCGACGCTGGAAAGCCCCACCTTCGCCCTACCGGAAACCTTAAGCCCGGGGCTGGATTTTGGTCGTGAGGAGCAGGCATGAACGCGCGTGAAGTGAATTTCGACGGACTGGTGGGCCTGACCCACCACTACGCAGGGCTGTCGTTTGGTAACGAAGCTTCCACCAAACACCGTTTTCAGGTCTCCAACCCGAAACTGGCGGCGAAGCAGGGGTTGCTGAAGATGAAGGCGCTGGCGGATATGGGCTACCCGCAGGGGATCATCCCGCCCCAGGAGCGCCCGAATATCGGTTTACTGCGCCAGCTTGGCTTTGACGGCACCGACCAACAGGTAGTGGAAAAGGCCTGGAAGCTGGCGCCGGATCTGCTGTCTGCCGCCTGTTCCGCTTCGTCGATGTGGGTCGCCAACGCCGCCACGGTTTGCCCCTCCGCCGACGCGCTGGACGGGCGGGTGCATCTCACTGTTGCCAACCTGAACAACAAACTGCACCGCGCCAGCGAGGCGGTGACCACTGAGCGGGTGCTGAAAGCGATTTTTAATGACTCGCGCTATTTCAGCGTCCACGAGGCGCTGCCGCAGGTGGCGATGCTCGGCGATGAGGGCGCGGCCAACCACAACCGGCTGTCCCATGATTACGGCGAGCCTGGCATTCAGCTGTTTGTTTATGGCCGCAATGCCATCGGTGGCCAGACGCCCGAGCGCTATCCGGCGCGCCAGACGCTGCAAGCCTCCCAGGCCGTGGCGCGTCTCAACCAGGTCAACCCGGAACAGCTGGTCTTCGCCCAGCAAAATCCGGCGGTCATTGACCAGGGCGTGTTTCATAATGATGTGATTGCGGTGACTAACCGTCAGGTGCTGTTCGCCCATCAGTCGGCGTTTGTCAATCAGGCGGGCCTGTACCAGACTCTGGCGCAGAAGCTGGACGGCTTTCAGGCCATCGAAGTGCCAGAGGATCGCGTCAGTGTGGCGGACGCGGTGGAAACCTATCTGTTTAACAGCCAACTGCTGAGCCGCGAGCAGGGGGATATGCTGCTGGTGCTGCCCCAGGAATCCCGCAACCATGCCGGCGTGTGGCGCTATCTGACCGAGCTGGTGGAATCGCCAGATAATCCGATTAACGAACTTAAGGTGTTCGACCTGCGGGAAAGCATGGCCAACGGCGGCGGCCCGGCTTGTCTGCGGCTGCGGGTGGTGCTGAATAATGCCGAACGGGCGGCGGTTAACCCTGGCGTAATGATGAATGACGCGCTTTTTACTACCCTTAATCAGTGGGTCGATAAGCATTATCGCGATCGGTTAGTTCAGAGCGACCTTATCGATCCGCAACTGTTACGCGAAGGGCGCGAGGCGCTCGATGAATTAACGCAGATTTTAAAGCTGGGGCCGGTGTATCCGTTCCAGCGTTAAGGTGATGGTATGCAGGAGTTTTTGGCGTACACCCTGGCAGGAGAGACCCCTGCCAGGCGGTGTGGCGAGACGGCGCAGTTTCGCTGGACGTGGTGGGACGAAGGGGTCGTCGAACTGGTGCCGCATCAGGCAACGCTGCCGGCGCTGGTGCTGTCGGCGGGCATTCACGGCAACGAAACCGCCCCGGTAGAAATGCTCGATGCGCTAATGGAAGCGCTGCATCACGGCGATATTGCCCTGGCGCGCCCGCTGCTGGTGATTCTGGGCAATCCGGCGGCCCTGCGCGCGGGCAAGCGCTACCTCACTGACGATATGAACCGCATGTTCAGCGGCCGCTGGCAGAATTTCCCGGAAAGCGGCGAAACCCGGCGCGCCTGCGTGCTTGAGCACTGTGTGGAACGCTTCTTGACCTGCGCCGGTCCGGCCTGGCATCTGGATATGCATACCGCTATCCGCAGTTCGTATCATCCGCGCTTCGGCGTGTTCCCGGCGCGTAAAACACCCTATGAGACCGCGTTTTTAGACTGGATGGCCGACGCCGGATTGCAGGCGCTGGTATTCCATCGCGCCCCCGGCGGCACCTTTACCCACTTCAGCAGCGATCATTTTGATGCGCAAAGCTGCACCCTGGAGTTAGGGAAAGCGCAGCCGTTCGGGCAAAACGATCTCACTCAGTTTGACGTGACCAAAGCGGCGTTGCGGGCGCTGCTGGCAGGCGTGCCCACTGAACATCTCAACGCCCAGCCGCTGCGCTACGAAGTGGCCCAGCAGATCACCCGGCAAAGCGAGGCGTTTGTGCTGCATATGTCGGCCCAGACTCAGAACTTTACCGCTTTTGCGCGCGGCACGCTGCTGGCGGAGGATGGCGCAACGGCGTACCGGGTAGCCAACGACACTGAATATGTGTTGTTCCCGAATCCCAACGTGGCGCTCGGCCTGCGGGCCGGGTTAATGCTCAAAGAGATAACCTGACGGGATTATTTCTGCCGGTGCGGATATTTATTACGCACCGGTGCATCCCTTAACGGGGTTTAATTTTCAACGGATCTTCAATTTATCCGGATTTATCCTGGCAAGCGCTTTATTTATCAGCGGGCAAAACGTATACTCTCTGCACATTTCCTGTTTTATCAGCGAGTTGAATTATTTTCTTGCCACTCTCCTTGTTTTTTTCATATTTTCTCCATAATTGATCGTTTATTGTTTTTTACACTTTCAATGCTTTACCCAGACTCTGAATACTTGACGTTGCACCACGTACACTTATTCTCGTCAACACGGCAAATGTGCCGAAAAATAAACTGAAATAAAGGATAGTGATATGCGTAAATTAACTGCGATTGTAATGGCTACCTCTCTGGCGCTGGGCGCAGCGAATCTGGCGCATGCGGCAGAAACCGCGACCACGGCTACCGCGCCGGACGCAACCAACGTGCAGCCCTACCATAAAGGCATGCGTGGCCCGCACCATGACATGATGTTTAACAATCTCAATCTGACCGACGCGCAGAAGCAGCAAATTCGTGAAATCATGAAAGCGCAGCGCGATAAAATGAAACGCCCGTCGCTGGATGAGCGACGCGCTATGCATGCGCTGGTGGCGTCCGATACCTTTGACCGCGCGAAAGCGGAAGAGACGGTGAATAAGATGGCGGAACAGCATAAAGAGATGATGCTGTCACGCATGGAAACTCAGAACAAAATCTACAACATCCTGACGCCTGAGCAGAAAAAACAGTTTAATGCCAATTTTGAGAAGCGTCTGACAGAACGTCCGGCTAAACCGGGTAAGATGCCAGTGGCTGCTGAATAACAGCTCAGCCAATCCACACAAGACCGCCGGTGTTGTCCATAGCGCAGTTAATGATGCTCTGGACAGTACCGGCGGTTTTACTTTTCCCGTCACGACTTCCATCCATTCCTCTTCCTTCCGACCGCGCGTAATGGTAACTTCACACGTCTAATCAGAGCGTTACCCCACTATCTTAATGACATCAACGTGCAGGCCTGAAGCCCGCGCGTTTATTGCCGATAACAAAAGGGTGACATTTTTTTGCGTGCGCGGCGTTGGCGCTTTTAGCGCGCTCAGGAGCGGTGATGGAGTATTTCGATTTACAGAAAATGCAGGTGAGTCTCTGGCGAAACGGCGCGGGGGAAACCCGGGAAATTTGCTGTTTCCCACCGGCGACCCGGGATTTTAACTGGCGCGCCAGTATCGCTTCACTCTCCGCTAACGGCGAATTCAGCCAAATCCCCCAGGTAGAACGTACCGTCACGCTGCTGGAAGGCGGGGAGCTGACCCTGGACGGCGGCAATGCCTTTCGCCATACGCTCAAACACTACCAGCCGTTCAGTTTTTCCGGCGAACAGTCGGTACGCGCTGAGCTGAGCGATGGCCGCATGTCGATGGATTTCAACATTATGACCCATCGGGATCGCTGCCGCGCAAAAGTGCGCGTTGCCGATCGCACCTTCACTACCTTTGCGCCGCGCGGCGGCATTATCTACGTGCTGAGCGGCGCATGGCAGTTGGGCGATAAATTGCTCACCAGCGATCAGGGCGCGTGGTGGGAAGCGGGACGCCACACGCTGCGGTTGCTGAAAGCGGAAGGGCGACTGCTGTTCAGCGAAATCACCTATCTGTAACTCTACAGTTCGATAATATCCTGTTCGGCGCGGATCAGCGGGCGGCACAATATTTTATAGCCGTCATGGTCGAAACCCGGCGAGGCCCGGGTTAAACGCGCCGCATCGTCAAGGTTATCCACCGTACCCAGCCACACCCAGTTATCAATAATCAGATACTGGACCATGTCCTCAGTCTGCTCTTTCACCGCCACCGGCCCGCGCCATGGCCAGCACACCACCTGAAGGTGGGACAGCGACTCCAGCAGGCGCGCGTTATGGTCATCCACCGGCTCCAGGCCGCAGCAGGCCCCGGCGCAGCGTTTCAGCGCCGCCCGGAAACAGGCGCGGCCCGCGCTGAGCTTTTCCAGCCCGAGCAGGCCGTGACACAGCCGCTGCTCATCGGCGATGCTTTTCAGCTTTTCCAGCGCCGCCCGGCGATTGGCGAACAGGCCGTAGAGATGCGGAGTATGGGAAAAATCGACCTCTTTGGCGTACACCACTTCAGGGCGGGAACCGCTGATCAGCAGTGAACAGAGCTGGCGATTGCGACGCAGCCGCTTATTAAACAGCGGCTGCTGGGCTTTGATCATCTGCGCTTCCAGCAACAGCGCCCCCAGTTCGCCCGCCGTGCGGGTAAAGGTAATATGCCGCGCCTGGCGTAGCATCGCCGCTTCGCCGGGGGTGCGCAGATGCGACATCACCCTGGCGCGCAGATTAATGCTTTTACCGATATACAGCGGCAGGGTTTCGCTTTCGCCATGGAAAATATAGACGCCGGGCGCGCGGGGCAGTTCTGCCAGCGACGGGCGTAAATGTTCGGGATATTGATAAATCGCCTCGGCTTCAAAGTCGAGGCGCGGGCTCATGCTGCGTCGGACCACATATAACTCCTGATACTGGTTGCTTGTCCAGTATAACAAGGGATTATGGGTTGAAAAAGCAGCAATCGTCGTTAACGTCGCGTGGCGATCCAACATAGCAGCGATCCGGCCACCACCATTGCCACTCCTTGCCAGAAACTGATACCTGGCGTTAACCCCAGCCACAGGCTGGCCAGCAGCGCGGAAGAGACCGGCGTGAAGTATGACGCGGTTGCCAGCATCGTCATGTTTCCATGAGAGATCCCATGGTTCCAGGCCGAGTAGGCCACGGCGGTGGATACCCCCATAAAGCACAGTTGCAGGGTGCCGGGAAGGGTGAAGGCGATCGGCCCGTCGCTGGATAAGGCGTAGTGGATCCACAGCGCCAGCGCGGTGGCGCAAAAAAACAGCGTGACGCCGCTTTTCCCGTTGCTCCAGCGCCGGGTGAGGTTGCAGTACAGCGCCCAGGTGATGGCGGCGGCAAAAGCCAGCCCATAGGCCAGCGGGTTATCCAGGATGTTGCGCCACATCATCATCGGCGACCAGTCGCCATTGCCTTTCATCACCTGCGCCACGCCCGCGATGGCTAACAGCAGCCCCGGCCAGATAAGCCAGGTGCTGCGCTGGTTGTTCATCCACAGCGCGAACAGCACCGTCAAACTTGGCCACAGGTAGTTAATCATCCCCAGCTCCAGCGACTGGCTGCGGTTATGGGCAAAGCCGATAGACAGCGCCAGGCACATTTCATAAGCCACAAACAGCCCGCCGCCCACCAGCAAATAGCGCAGCGGTAAACCTTCGAGGCGCGGACGCCCCTGGGCCAGCCACAGGCAGCAGGCGCTGAGGGTGTAAATCAGGGCAGGGCCGCTCACCGGGCCGAAGTGTTCGGCGATGCTGCGAAACAGGCCGACGGAGGTGCTCCAGAGTAAAATCGCGATCAGCCCAATCAGCGTGGCGCGTGCTACGGGGGTTTGCATAGTCAATCCGTGAAAAAGGCGGCAACGCCGCCTGATAAAAGGTGAACCTTAGCCACAATAAACGGCGTTATTTTTTCCAGAAATCATCAAACACGGTGATCGGCGGACGACGCTTATGCTCAGTTTTCAGATACCAGCCTTCGATGGTTTTGCTGATGCTCTCATCCAGCGTTTTGCCTTCCAGATAATCATCGATATTTTCATAGGTGACGCCCAGCGCCACTTCATCCGGCAGAGAAGGGCGATCGTCTTCCAGGTCCGCCGTGGGCAGTTTGGTATACAGATGCTCCGGGCAGCCTAATTCGCGCAGTAGCTGTTTGCCCTGGCGTTTATTGAGGCGGAACAACGGGTTAATATCGGTGCCGCCGTCGCCGTATTTCGTGAAGAATCCAGTCACCGCTTCCGCTGCATGGTCGGTGCCCACCACCACGCCTTTGGTCATCCCGGCGATGCTGTACTGGGCTTTCATTCGCTCACGGGCTTTTTCATTGCCGCGTACAAAGTCGCTGAGTTCAATGCCTGCGTCGCGTAACGCCTGCTCGCTGGCCAGCACGGCGGCTTTAATATTGACGGTTAACACTTGATCCGGCTGGATAAACGCCAGCGCGTCCTGGCAATCCTGCTCGTCGAACTGGACGCCGTAAGGCAGACGCACGGCAATAAATTGATAACTGGCGTCGCCGGTTTCGTTACGCAGTTCGCTGATAGCAAGCTGGCTGAGCTTCCCGGCGAGCGTAGAGTCCTGACCGCCGCTGATGCCCAGTACCAGAGTTTTAATAAACGGGTGTGCCTGTAAGTATGTTTTGAGGAAATCAACGCTGCGGCGAATTTCCTGCTGAACGTCGATCTGTGGTTTTACGCCGAGTGCCTGAATAATGTCTTGTTGTAGAGCCATTTACCCCTCCAATCACAGCCTGTCTGATTTGAATTCATATCGGTAAAGTTTAATCCTTAAAACTAACCCGATGTGCCGGAAACGACAAGGCGCACGGCGGTTTCCGCGCCTGAATGGCGGAAATAAAGGCGATTTGGCCTGAAAGTAGAATCGTCCTAAAAAATGCCGTTACGCTCTAACAACTTGAAAAATGTTAATTTCTCTTCCAGGCTTACTTCACACGCAGAAACAAGAGGAAGACATAATGAATAACAAGTTTGCAGGATTACTGGGTGCGGCAGTGGTAATGACAATGCTGGCAGGTTGTACAGCGTATGACCGCACTAAAGACCAAATCACCCAGCCAGTGGTGAAAGACGTTAAAAAAGGCATGAGCCGTGAGCAGGTGCGTCAGCTTGCCGGTCAGCCTTCTTCCGAAGTGAGCATGATCCACGCTCGTGGTACTTGCCAGACCTATATTCTGGGTCAGCGCGACGGCAAAGCGGAAACTTACTTTGTGGCGCTGGACGATACCGGCCACGTGATGAACTCCGGTTACCAGACCTGTGCCGAATACGATACCGATCCCCAGGCACCGAAGGCAAAACAGTAAGTTTTACTTCCCGCATAAAAAAACCTGCTTCGGCAGGTTTTTTTACGTCGCGAGCTATTCAAAAAGCGCCACGGTAGGCCACCGCGGCGCAAAGCGTTACGCCGGAATCGCCGGTATTTTGTTGGTGCGCGACCAGACGCGGTGCTTATGCAGCAGCGCGATCAGCGTATCTACCGCGTCGCCCTGGGCGTCGTCGGCTTCAATGACGCCTTCCTCGCCCTGGGCATCGACACCGAGCACCGATTTAAACTGGCGGGCGTCGCCCAGCAGGGTGATCGGCTTCAGGTGCTTGTAGGCTTCTAACAGGTAATAGCGCGCATCGCCGCGATTAAGCAGGCCGCTAACCGCGCCGCCGGGGACGATGACCGCATCCACCGTCAGCGACGGTACGCCCTCGAAAGTGCCCATTACGGTGATTTGCGAACCGTCGTCCGCCGTGACTTCACCCATCCGCGAATAGAGCAGCTTGCTGTGCACGCCTTCGCGTTTCAGCCCCCGCATAATCGCCAGCAAATCGGCGGCGTTGACTTGTTCATTGAGCAGGATCGCCACCACGCGGCCTTTAATCGTGCCGCCCGGCACCGCGTACAGGCTCAGCGCGGCGTCTTTCTTCAGGCCGTTGACGTCCTTCGGCGGCGCGGTGTGGATCTGCTCGTCGGTGAGGGTGATGCCCAGATTTTCCGCCACCGCGCTGGCAAGGGAGACGTCGATATGGCAAAGCTGATCGACCACGCGCTCGCGAATGTAGGCGCGGGCGACTTTTCCCAGCTCGAAGCTAAAGGCATCAATAATATGCTGCTGTTCCACCGGGGTCTGGCTTTGCCAGAACAGGCGCGGATGGGAGTAGTATTCGCCGAACGACGGGCTGCGTTCGCGGATTTTATGCCCCTCGACGCGCTCCTGGTATGACTCAAACCCCCCGCGTTTCGGGCCGGGCGGCGTTTCACGCGGCCAGTTGTCGTTGATGGAGTTTGGCTCGTAGTTCGCCGGGTTGGTATCGATATCCATGCGATGCATGCCGTCGCGCTGGAAGTTGTGATACGGGCAGACCGGGCGGTTAATCGGGATTTCGTGGAAGTTCGGCCCGCCAAGACGGCTGATTTGGGTATCGGTGTAAGAGAACAGACGCCCCTGCAACAGCGGGTCGTTGGTGAAGTCGAGGCCGGGGACAATATGGCCGGGATGGAACGCCGCCTGTTCGTTCTCGGCGAAGAAGTTATCCGGGTTGCGGTTGAGCACCATTTTGCCCACCAGTTGCACCGGCACCAGCTCTTCAGGGATCAGCTTGGTCGGGTCGAGCAGATCGAAATCGAACTTGAATTCATCTTCTTCCGGGATCAGTTGCAGGCCCAGTTCATATTCCGGGAAATCGCCCGCTTCAATGGCTTCCCATAGTTCGCGGCGGTGGAAGTCGCCGTCGCGGCCAATCAGTTTCTGAGACTCATCCCATACCAGCGAAGCTTTACCGGCTACCGGCTTCCAGTGGAAGCGCACAAAGGTGGCTTTACCCTCGGCATTAATCAACCGGAAAGTATGGATGCCGAAGCCTTCCATGGTGCGATAACTGCGCGGAATACCGCGATCCGACATCGCCCAGATGACGTTATGCAGGGTTTCCGGCTGTAGGGAAACATAGTCCCAGAAGGTGTCATGGGCGCTGGCGCCCTGCGGGATCGCCCAGTGTGGCTCGGGTTTAACCGCGTGCACGAAGTCCGGGAATTTGTGGGCATCCTGAATAAAAAACACCGGCGTGTTGTTGCCCACCAGATCGAAAATCCCTTCTTCGGTATAAAACTTAGTGGCAAAGCCGCGGATATCACGCACCGTATCCCCTGAACCCGCGCCGCCCTGTACCGTAGAGAAGCGCACAAACACCGGGGTGATTTTCTCGGGGTCGCTCAGGAAGTCTGCTTTGGTGATCGCTTTCAGGCTCTTATAGGGCTGGAAATAGCCATGGGCCGCAGAGCCGCGCGCGTGGACGATGCGCTCCGGGATGCGCTCGTGGTCGAAATGGGTGATCTTCTCGCGCAGGATGAAGTCTTCTAACAGCGTGGGCCCGCGCGTTCCGGCGCGGAGCGAGTTTTGATCGTTGGCGATGCGCACGCCCTGGTTGGTGGTAAGCGGGAAATCTTCGCTGCCTTTGCGGAAATTATCGAGCGCATTGAGTTTTTCATTCGAGGTATCCGGGGCTTTCAGGCTGCCGGGGGCGGTAGGGTATTCGCCTGGCGCGCTGGGGACCGGCGCAGGGCGGTGCGAACCGTCTTCGGGAGCCAAAGAATCCATTCCGGGTTGTGATTCACTGGCGTCATGGATCGGCGCCTGGTGCGAGGGCTTATCATTATGCGACATTGAACTCGTCTCCTGTTTTCATTGCTGAAACTTGACTCGTTGTGAGGTCAAAACCCTTCTAACTATAGAACAATGCCGCTGTGCTGCTTTCAGGCAACAGGGTGAGAGGGGCAGAGGTCGGGCTGCAGGGCGGCGTGAGATCCGTTATCATAGAGGCACGAATCTGATTGTTTGATATTGATTGCTGCTGATGAAACCTTTACGCCAACAAAATCGTCCTGTTATCACTTACACGCCACGGATTGAACCCGCGCCGCCGGAGCATGCGGTGCGTATGGAGGGATTCAAAGACGTCTGGATGCTGCGGGGGAAATATGTGGCCTTTGTGCTGGTGAATGACGGCTTTTTGCGCTCGCCCGCGTTCACGGTTCCGGAGTCGGCGCAGCGCTGGGCGTCACAGATCAAGCAGGATATGATTTAGCTTTCGGCTATTTCTGAAATAAAAAAAACCGCATTATTCGTAATGCGGTTTTTTTGTTGCCGAAAGGCGATTAACGGTGCGCGAGTTCGGTTTCTTCTTCGCTGTTAAGAATCGCTTTATCGGTTTGCTTCAGCCACTGGCTGGTCAGCGTACCGGCAGTCATCGAACCGCTCACGTTCAGCGCAGTACGACCCATATCGATCAGCGGCTCAACGGAGATCAGCAGTGCGACCAGGGTGACCGGCAGACCCATCGCCGGCAAAACGATCAGCGCGGCGAAGGTTGCTCCGCCGCCCACGCCGGCAACGCCTGCGGAGCTCACGGTCACAATGCCCACCAGGGTGGCAATCCACATCGGATCCAGCGGGTTGATGCCCACGGTCGGAGCCACCATCACCGCCAGCATCGCCGGGTAGAGACCCGCGCAGCCGTTCTGGCCGATGGTTGCGCCAAAGGAGGCGGCAAAGCTGGCAATGGATTCCGGCACGCCCAGACGACGGGTTTGCGCTTCCACGTTCAGCGGAATCGACGCGGCGCTGGAGCGGCTGGTAAACGCAAAGGTCAGCACCGGCCACACTTTACGGAAATACTTCAGCGGGCTCACGCCGTTAACCGCCAGCAGCAGGCCGTGTACCACAAACATAATCCCCAGGCCCAGGTACGAGGCGACCACGAAGCTGCCCAACTTGATGATGTCCTGAAGGTTAGAACTGGCGACCACTTTGGTCATCAGCGCCATCACGCCGTAGGGGGTCAACTGCATCACCAGGCGAACCAGCTTCATCACCCAGCTTTGCAGCGTGTCGATGGCAATCAGCACGCGCTCGCCTTTCGGCGCATCGTCTTTCAGCAGTTTCAACGCCGCCACGCCGAGGAACGCCGCGAAAATCACCACGCTGATGATCGACGTCGGGTTCGCGCCGGTCAGATCGGCAAACGGGTTTTTCGGGATAAATGACAGCAGCAGCTGCGGCACGCTCAGGTCGGCCACTTTACCGGCGTAGTTGCTTTCAATGGCGCTCAGACGGGCGGTTTCCGCCGTGCCCTGCACCAGGCCTTCTGCGGTCAGGCCGAACAGGTTGGTCACCAGCACACCCACCAGCGCCGCGATAAGCGTGGTGAACAGCAGGGTGCCGATGGTCAGCAGGCTGATTTTACCGAGCTGGGAGGCGTTATGCAGACGGGCGACCGCGCTCAGGATAGAGGCGAACACCAGCGGCATCACGATCATTTGCAGCAGTTGCACATAGCCGTTGCCGACCACGTTAAACCACTGGATAGAGGTTTTCAGGACCGGGCTATCCGCGCCGTAAATGGCATGCAGAACGCAGCCAAACACCACGCCGATCACCAGACCCACTAATACTTTTTTAGCCAGACTCCACTGCCGGTGGCGGGTTTGCGCCAGCAACAGCAAGAGGATAACGAACACCACAATGTTCGCTATTAATGGAAAATTCATCCCCGTTCTCCTGTTTCACTGACAGGCTCGAAGCGGCCCGTCTTTATGGCGCCAAGGGTAACAGAAGACGCAGGGGGTGCTTATAATCAAATGGAATGGGTTATATCCAAACGTGTTTTTTCGCTGGTTTAACGCTCGGTCTGGTGGTGAATAAAGCGATCGAACTGGTTTTGCAGTGAATTAATCATCTGGGACGACCAGCGGATAGCGCTATTCTCTGGCAAGCCCTGGGGCATCCAGACCGCATAAACAAAGAACGCCATGCACAGCACCCGCTCCAGTTGGTTGCCTTTTTGCGGCATCAGGATCGGCAAGCGAAAGCGCCAGCGGCAGGGCCACAGCAGCGGCACGCCGGCAGGCGTCAACATATCCGCCAGAATATGGCTGAGATAACCCAGCACCATGCCCTGAATGGCGTCCGCCGGAATGATCCAGCTGTCAGGCACTTTAAGGTAGAACAGCGTCAGGGCGATAAACACCGCCAGCAAACTGTGGGTAAAGCCCCGATGGCCGAAAGCCCGGGCAACGGGTTTTGAGATCCACTTTAGCCGCTGGCCGAGCAGCGACTTTGGGTGATCGATATCCGGCAGCAGGCAAGTCAAAATAGCCGACGGAACAATATGCCACCAGTCCCCCTGCGCCAGCACAGGAGTGAGTTCGGCATTTTTGGCAAACACCGCACACGCAATGGAGAAAAAGAGGTGGCCTTCCGCCGTCATGTTAAAAAACCCAGAAAAATGCTGCCTGTCGATTCATCCAGTATAGGGTTTTTATACAGTAGACGGAAGCGGTGACGGTGTAACTCTTTGTCACCGACATATCATCGTGTTAGCGCGCCAGCCAGCCGCCATCGACGGCAATGGTGTAACCGTTGATATAAGCCGAGGCATCAGAGGCTAAAAATACCACCGGACCCTGTAAATCCGCCGGCTCGCCCCAGCGACCGGCGGGGATGCGATCCAGGATCTCCTGGTTGCGGGCGGCGTCGTCGCGCAGTTGCTGAGTGTTGTTGGTGGCCATATAGCCCGGGGCGATAGCGTTAACGTTGATGTGATGCGTTGCCCACTCATTGGCCAGTAGCCGGGTTAAACCCAGCACGCCGCTTTTCGACGCGGTATAAGAGGGCACACGGATGCCGCCCTGGAAGGAGAGCATCGAGGCGATATTAATGATTTTGCCGCCGCCGCCCTGGGCGATAAATTGCCGGGCCACCGCCTGGGATAAGAAAAACACCGACTTTAGATTCAGGTTCATCACATCGTCCCAGTCTTGCTCGCTGAAGTTCAACGCGTCTTCCCGGCGAATAGTACCGGCGTTATTAACCAGAATATCTACCCGACCCATGCGTTCTACGGCGGTCTGTACAATGGCGTTGATATCATCCTGACGGCTTAAGTCAGCCTGAATGGCGGTAAAACGCCGCCCCAGCGCCGTGACTTTTTGCTCAGTATCGTGCGGGATTTTACGGTTCACGCCGACGATATCGCATCCCGCCTGGGCAAGCCCCAGCGCCATTCCCTGGCCCAGCCCGGTGTCACAACCGGTCACAATCGCGACTTTACCCGCAAGGTTAAATGCCTCAAGAATCATAATGTCCTCATTATCTGCTGGATGGTATCGACATGATCATAGGCGGGGAAAACAAAATAACCAGATAAAAATAAAACAATGTTTCAAAAATATGATGAGGGTATAAAAAAGACGGCCTGAGCCGTCTTTATGGCGGGAAGTTAACCCTTCAAATGGCTATGGGTGAGCTGTTCCAGGGAGTCGAGTTTGGCGTCGGCTAATACCCAGCGCGGATCGGCGCGGTTTTCGGCGGCGGGAACCACAATTGAGCGCATGCGCGCCGCTTTGGTGGCAATCATCCCGTTGACCGAGTCTTCCAGCGTGACGCAGCACAGCGGGTCGACGCCCAGCTTAGCGGCGGCATCCAGATAAACCTGCGGGTGCGGTTTGCTGTACGGCAGTTTTTCCGCCGAGGAGACGGCATCAAACTGATCGCGCAAACCCAGTATCGACAGGACGCTCTCCAGCATGCGCAGCGGAGACGCCGACGCCAGGCCCACTTTAAGCCCTTGCGCTTTGCATAACGCCACCGCCTCGTTAACGCCTGGCAAGGCAGGGCGCTGCTCTTCAATCAGGGTAATCGCCCGGGTGATGATGCGATCGGTCACTTCCGCTTTCGAAGGGCCGTTCCAGGGCTGGTGGATAAACCACAGATCCACCACTAAATCGATGCGTAAACCTAATGTATCCGGCAATTCATGGCGGCGGGAAACATCTACGCCAAGCGTCGCCATGATCTCCAGTTCCGCTTTATCCCAGAGCGGTTCTGAATCAATAAGCAGGCCATCCATATCGAAAATCGCGGCGAGGATCGGGCGCGAATCAGGCATCGGTAATCACTCCTGTGGTTAACATGTTGTGTTATCAATAGCCTGAAAATCAGCTTATCGCTACCGCTTTGTGAATTTCACAGTAAACTTCAGGCGGAATATCTGTTGAACAGGTAGACTTGTTTCGAGAATGTAGCGTCTTAAAAGGGGAACCAATGACGTATCAACAAGCTGGACGCATTGCTGTTGTAAAACGCCTTGCCGGGTGGATCATCTTTATACCGGCGGTTATTTCAACACTGATTTCAGTACTAAAATTTATGTATGAGCACAGCGAAAAGCAGCCGGGCATCAATGCCGTGATGCTGGATTTCGCCCATATCATGATTGATATGATGCGCTTCAATACACCGTTTCTGAATTTTTTCTGGTACAACTCGCCGCTGCCTGACTTTCAGCATCAGGCCAACATCGGCTTCTGGGTTATCTTTATTTTGATTTTCGTCGGGCTGGCGCTGCAGGCTTCCGGCGCGCGGATGAGCCGCCAGGCGCGTTTCCTGCGCGAGGGGATTCAGGATCAGTTGATTCTGGAGCAGGCGAAAGGGGCCGACGGGCTGACCAAAGCGCAGCTTGAAGAGCGCATTGTAGTGCCGCGCCATACCATCTTCCTGCAGATATTCCCGCTGTATATCCTGCCGGTGATTGTGATTATCGCCGGGTATTTCTTCTTTAAGCTGCTGGGCTTTATTTAAAATAACGCTCCCGGTGGGGAGCGTTGTCGTTAAGCCGCGAGAATCCTCTCCAGCGCCTTTTGCGCCGCCACCAGATGATTACCGCCAAACAAAATGGCGCGGTTCAACAGGGTATATAACTGGTACAGCGGCTGGCGCTGCAGGAAGCCCGCGGGCAGGGGAGAAACGGACTGGTAGCCGTCGTAGATTTGCGGCGGCTGGTCAGGGTGCAGCGGCAGCATCGCCAGATCGCACTCCCTGTCGCCCCAGTAACAGGCCGGGTCAAAAATATATGGCCCGTCCGGCCCCAGCGCGCAGTTGCCGGACCATAAATCGCCATGCAGTAACGACGGCTGCGGCTGGTGGGACGCCAGTTGCGCCGCGACGACATCAACGATCAAGTCGATATCGCCAAACTCCAGCCCTTTTTCCGCCGCCAGCTCAAGCTGCCAGCCGATGCGCTGCTCGGCGAAAAACGTCGACCACTTGCGTTGCCAGGCGTTGGGTTGCGGGGTGGTAGAGAGATCGTTGTCAAAATCGAGGCCGAACTGCGGCTGGTCGCTCCACTGGTGGAGGCGAGCCAGTTGCTGGCCGAGCAGGAACGCATTATGGGCATCGAGAGGGCGCGGTTCGAGATACTCCAGCAACACAAAGCTGTAGTCCCGGTCACTGCCGACGCCCCAGACTTCAGGCACCCGAACGGTTTGACTACGGGCAAGCAGGGCGAGTTGGTCAGCCTCTGCGGTGAAAATCGGCAACAGTTCGCGATCGTCACACTTTACGAACACGTCATGGGCGCCGTAACGTACCCGCCACGCGGCGTGGATTTCTCCGCCGGGTAATTCGGTGCGCTGCGTGAGTTCTTGCTCGCCGAACTGCTCTGCTAACAGACGACTGATGGCTTGCCACATAATGTCTCTCCCCAGGTTGCCTGATATTTCATTACCTTAGCGCATTACTACCGGTTAAAAACAGGAACTGGCGCACATCCCGACGCGACAACCTGCCTTTACATCAGGAATCATCCGCCCGCCACGCTTCCCAGGTAGTGATATCCACTTGCGGTTTCTGCCCGAGGGCCGATTCGCCTAAACCTTCCGCCAGTTCTCTGACTTCCTGCTCATCCTGAGCGGTAATCAGCCCAAAGGTATTGATGCCCAGCTCATGCACTTTGCCGTCGTCATCGCTCATGGTGAGCGTAAAACCGCCGCGGGTCAGGTGATTGTTGAGCTCATTAATATCCGTCAGGTTTTCTTCGTGAAAGCGAAACGTGACAACGTAACGCTTAATGTCTCCTGTAGCCATCATACACCTCGTTGTTTACCCGAAAGATTTCAGCATAGCCGATGCGCTAATGAATCGCGCAATTAATGACCAGGCTGCGGTTAGCTTTGCAAATACTGATAAATCTTTTCCGTGTTCTCCTGGGAACAAAGCCGCGTTCCCTGATTCAATGTTGCTGCGCTCCCGGCTGCCACACCGTAGCGCACCATCTCCAGCAGCGGGGCGTGTTGGGCGAGTTTCAACGTCATTGCGCCGACCATGCTGTCGCCCGCGCCGACGGTGCTTTGGCTTTTCACCGGCGGGGGAACCACCTGCACACAATCCGTTTCGTCAACGCCTAACGCGCCCTGCGGACCGAGTGACACCACGACGCGTTTGGCTTTACCGCTGCGTACCAGCTCCTGCGCCGCCTGGCGCACATCGTCAGGCTGGGTTAAATCCCGTCCCACCAGCGCAGCCAGCTCTTTCTGGTTGGGTTTCACCAGCTCAATCCCGCCGATATCCAGCGCAGCGGCCAGCGCTTCGCCGGAGCTGTCGATAATGCAGCGCAGGCCGTTTTGCTGGGCGCGGGCGATCAATTGGGTAAAATCCGCCAGCTCAACGCCCGGCGGCAGGCTGCCGCTCACCACCAGCAGCGAACCGGATTCAATAGCCAGCACTTTTTCCTCCAGTTGCCGGAACTCCTCCTGCGACAGGTGCGCGCCGGGCATCACAAAGCGGTACTGTTCGCCGCTGGCTTCAACGTGGACGTGCAGGTTCTGGCGCGTCCAGTCCTGTGACGAAATGGTATCAACGCTGACGTTTTCTTCTGCCAGCAGAGCGGTGAGATGCTCGCCGGTGGCGCCGCCAGCGGGGAACAGCGCCGTGGCGTTGCCGCCTAAGTGGCTGATGGCGCGGGCAACGTTAATCCCGCCGCCGCCGGGTTCAAATACCGGTGCGGTACAACGTAATTTCCCTTCAGGGTAGATTTGCGGGGTGACTGTCGCGCTGTCCAGGGAGGGGGCGAGCGTCAGGGTGAATACCGGAACCATATAACCTCCTTTTGAATGGGCTGACCTAAGCGTAGCACTCATGACGTGAGGAAGTGTCAATTAACACTATGATTTTTAATATGAATAGCACTTAAGGTTCACGCATTATCCTTATGAAATAAAAGCGGTTTTCAGATCTCTCTTATACAAAAAATGATTCAGGAACTCATTGCTATGTAATTCGTGGCTTTTTATAATTTGTTACCTTTCCCGTGGACCGGTTCGTTGATCCTGTGGAGAGTTTCCGGGACCGTGATGGTCTCTTTTTTTGTTGTGCGGACCTTAAAAATTAAATGAAGCTTTTAAAGACAGTACCCGCAGTGGTTATGCTGGCGGGGAGCGCGTTGTTCAGTCATTTCGCAACCGCTGATGATTCCGTTTTTACTGTCATGGATGATCCTTCCAGCGCGAAAAAGCCTTTTGAAGGCTATCTCAACGGTGGTTATCTGGCGCAGTCTGGCAATACCACCAGCTCCTCTCTGACCGCAGATAGCGCGCTGACCTGGTACGGCAGCACTACCGCGTGGTCTTTGTGGGGAAATGCCAGCAACAACTCTTCCAACGACGAACGTTCTTCCGAGAAATATGCGTTGGGTGGCCGTAGCCGTTACAACATGACCGACGCCGACTACCTGTTTGGGCAGGGCAGCTGGTTGACCGACCGTTACAACGGTTACCACGAGCGTGACGTGATCACCGCCGGTTACGGTCGCCAGTTCCTCAACGGACCGGTTCACAGCCTGCGTTTTGAATTCGGTCCGGGTGTGCGTTACGACGAATACACCGACGGCACTGACAAAACCCAGGCGCTGGGCTACGCCTCTGGCGCTTACGCATGGCAGTTCACCGACAACGCGAAATTCACCCAGGGTGTTTCCGTGTTCGGCGCGGACGATACCACTGTAAACTCCGAAACCGCGCTGAATGTGGCGATTAATGAACACTTCGGATTGAAAGTGGCTTACAACGTCACCTGGAACTCCAACCCGCCGGCCACCGCGCCCGATCACACCGATACCCGCACTTCCGTTACGCTGGGCTACAAAATGTGATTGTCCAGGCCGGTTTGCCCCGGCCTGTTTTCTTTTCTCTCTTCACCTGCTTGATCGGGTCAAAATAATCCTGACCGACGCCGTTTTTTTGTGATTAACCGTCGCGGTTATGGCTTATTGTTGCGGCTTGAATCGATAGAGTCTTTAACCCCTTGCAGATGATGTGTAATATTGCAAGCGGTGTTATCAACTGGCGGGCCGAGGTATTTGCAGCGTTTCGTACGCCGTAAGGTACATATTTCGCAGAGTGTAGCGGGAATCAGCTCATAACCTGTTGATAATGATTGAATATTACTATTTCGTATGTGATCTTTCGTGTGGGTCACCACTGCGAATAAGGACAAAAAATGCCCGTTATTACTCTTCCTGATGGCAGCCAACGCCATTATGACCACGCTGTAAGCCCCATGGATGTTGCCCTGGACATTGGTCCGGGTCTCGCAAAAGCCTGTATCGCAGGCCGCGTTAATGGTGAATTAGTCGATGCCAGCGACCTGATCGAACAGGACGCGCAACTGGCTATTATCACCGCAAAGGATGACGAAGGACTGGAGATTATCCGCCACTCCTGCGCGCACTTACTGGGTCATGCCATTAAACAACTCTGGCCGAACACCAAAATGGCGATCGGTCCGGTAGTGGATAATGGTTTCTACTATGACGTTGATCTGGAAAACACCCTGACCCAGGAAGATCTCGACGCCCTCGAAAAGCGGATGCACGAGCTGGCTGAGAAAAATTACGACGTGATCAAGAAAAAGGTCAGCTGGCATGAAGCCCGCGAAACCTTCGTGAACCGTGGCGAAAGCTACAAGGTTTCCATTCTTGACGAAAACATCGCTCATGATGACAAGCCTGGCTTATATCATCATGAAGAATATGTGGATATGTGCCGCGGCCCGCACGTGCCGAATATGCGTTTCTGCCACCACTTCAAATTAATGAAAACGGCAGGGGCCTACTGGCGCGGCGACAGCAACAACAAGATGCTGCAACGTATCTACGGCACCGCCTGGGCGGATAAAAAAGCCCTCAACGCCTATTTGCAGCGTTTAGAAGAAGCCGCGAAGCGCGATCACCGTAAAATCGGCAAGCAGCTCGACCTGTATCACATGCAGGAAGAAGCACCGGGTATGGTGTTCTGGCACAACGACGGCTGGACTATCTTCCGTGAACTGGAAGTGTTCGTTCGCTCCAAGCTGAAAGAGTACCAGTACCAGGAAGTGAAAGGTCCGTTCATGATGGACCGCGTACTGTGGGAAAAAACCGGCCACTGGGAAAACTACAAGGATGCGATGTTCACCACCTCTTCCGAGAACCGTGAATACTGCATCAAACCGATGAACTGCCCGGGCCACATTCAGATCTTCAACCAGGGACTGAAATCCTACCGCGATCTGCCGCTGCGTATGGCGGAGTTCGGCAGCTGCCACCGTAACGAGCCGTCAGGCGCGCTGCATGGCCTGATGCGCGTGCGCGGCTTTACCCAGGACGACGCTCACATTTTCTGTACTGAAGAGCAGGTACGTGACGAAGTAAACGGCTGTATTCGCCTGGTTTACGACATGTACAGCACCTTCGGTTTCGAGAAAATCGTGGTGAAACTGTCGACTCGCCCGGAAAAACGTATCGGTAGCGATGAGATGTGGGATCGCGCCGAGGCGGACCTGGCGGTCGCGCTGGAAGAAAACGGTATTCCGTTTGAGTACCAGCTCGGCGAAGGCGCGTTCTACGGCCCGAAAATCGAGTTTACTCTGTACGATTGCCTCGATCGCGCCTGGCAATGTGGTACAGTTCAGCTAGACTTCTCGCTGCCGCAGCGTCTTGGCGCGTCGTATGTTGCTGAAAACAACGACCGTCAGGTGCCGGTCATGATCCACCGCGCCATTCTGGGCTCCATGGAACGCTTCATCGGTATTCTGACCGAAGAGTTCGCGGGCTTCTTCCCGACATGGCTGGCGCCGGTGCAAGTGGTGGTGATGAATATCACCGATTCGCAGTCCGAATACGTTAACGAATTGACCCGTAAACTACAAAATGCGGGCATTCGAGTAAAAGCGGACTTGAGAAACGAGAAGATTGGCTTTAAAATCCGCGAGCACACATTACGTCGTGTCCCTTATATGTTGGTCTGCGGTGATAAAGAGGTCGAATCTGGCAAAGTGGCCGTTCGTACCCGCCGAGGTAAAGACCTGGGCAGTATCGACGTGAACGAAGTGATTGAGAAGCTGCAGCAAGAGATTCGCAGCCGCAATCTTCATCAACTGGAGGAATAAAGTATTAAAGGCGGAAAACGAGTTCAAACGGCGCGCCCAAATCGCATCAATGGTGAGATTCGCGCACAAGAGGTTCGCTTAACGGGTTTGGAAGGCGAGCAGATTGGTATTGTCAGTCTGAGAGAAGCTCTTGAAAAGGCTGAAGAAGCCGGGGTTGATTTAGTTGAAATCAGTCCTAACGCCGAACCGCCAGTTTGCCGCATAATGGACTACGGCAAGTTCCTCTATGAAAAGAGTAAATCTTCTAAGGAACAGAAGAAAAAACAGAAAGTTATCCAGGTTAAGGAAATTAAGTTCCGCCCTGGTACTGACGAAGGCGACTATCAGGTAAAACTCCGCAGCCTGATTCGCTTTCTCGAAGAAGGCGATAAGGCCAAAATCACGCTGCGTTTCCGCGGTCGTGAGATGGCCCACCAACAGATCGGTATGGAAGTGCTTAATCGCGTGAAAGAAGATCTGAATGAACTGGCAGTAGTCGAATCCTTCCCAACGAAGATCGAAGGCCGCCAGATGATTATGGTGCTCGCTCCTAAGAAGAAACAGTAAGGCCTTCAAGTAACAATGTCTGTGGAGCCTTAGGGCTTCACAGATTTTGTTCGCCCTACGTTTCGTTTAATCAACAATGCGAAGTGGAAGTTATTAAAATGCCAAAAATCAAGACCGTACGCGGTGCTGCTAAGCGCTTCAAAAAAACCGGTAAAGGTGGTTTTAAGCACAAGCACGCTAACCTGCGTCATATTCTGACTAAAAAAGCGACCAAGCGTAAACGTCACCTGCGCCCGAAAGCCATGGTTTCCAAAGGCGATCTGGGTCTGGTCATCGCGTGCCTGCCGTACGCATAAGCCGTTTAACTTTTAACTTTTTTACAGAATAGAAACAGGAGAGCACTATGGCTCGCGTAAAACGTGGTGTAATTGCACGTGCACGTCACAAGAAAATTTTGAAACAAGCTAAAGGCTACTACGGTGCGCGTTCACGCGTTTACCGCGTTGCCTTCCAGGCTGTTATCAAAGCTGGTCAGTATGCTTACCGTGACCGTCGTCAACGTAAGCGTCAGTTCCGTCAACTGTGGATTGCGCGTATCAACGCAGCAGCACGTCAGAACGGTATCTCTTACAGCAAATTCATCAACGGCCTGAAAAAAGCCTCTGTTGAAATCGACCGTAAGATTCTGGCTGACATCGCTGTATTCGACAAAGTGGCATTCTCTGCCCTGGTTGAAAAAGCGAAAGCAGCTCTGGCGTAAGCCAGTTTGAAGGAGGGAGCTTGCTCCCTCTTTTGCTTTCTGGCCTTCGTTTTATTGACATTTCAACCTGATAGCCTTTCAATAGACGAATTCGTTTCCAGTATTAAGGTAACTGCAAGCATGAACGCTGCTATTTTCCGCTTCTTTTTTTACTTTAGCACCTGATCTCAGGGGGCTTGCGCGTAAGAAAGAAACGGAAAATAAACGCCAAAAGCCTCCATCGTGGAGGCTTTTTTTTTGGTCGACAGAACAATCACTACTCAGGCGCATGCGCCACTATTATGAGGAAAACCATGCCACATCTCGCAGAGCTGGTTGCCAGTGCAAAGGCAGCTATAGACCAGGCCTCCGATGTTGCCGCGTTAGAGAATGTACGCGTCGAATATCTGGGCAAGAAAGGGTACATGACCCTTCAAATGACCACCCTGCGTGAACTGCCGCCAGAAGAGCGTCCGGCAGCAGGCGCGGTGATTAACGAAGCCAAAGAGCAGGTACAACAGGCGCTGAACGCCCGTAAGTCCGAGCTCGAAAGCGCTGCGCTGAATGCACGCCTCGCCGCAGAAACCATCGACGTTTCTCTGCCGGGCCGTCGCATCGAGAACGGCGGCCTGCACCCGGTGACCCGCACTATTGATCGTATTGAAAGCTTCTTTGGCGAACTGGGCTTTACCGTGGCGACGGGCCCGGAAATCGAAGACGATTATCACAACTTCGACGCGCTGAATATTCCCGGCCACCACCCGGCGCGCGCCGACCACGATACCTTCTGGTTTGACGCGACCCGTCTGCTGCGCACCCAAACTTCAGGCGTGCAGATCCGCACCATGGAAAACCAGCAGCCGCCGATCCGCATTATCGCGCCAGGCCGCGTCTACCGTAACGATTACGATCAGACCCACACCCCGATGTTCCATCAGATGGAAGGCTTGATTGTCGATAAAAACATCAGCTTCACCAACCTGAAGGGCACGCTGCACGATTTCCTGAACAACTTCTTTGAGGAAGACCTACAGGTTCGTTTCCGTCCGTCCTACTTCCCGTTCACCGAACCCTCCGCGGAAGTTGACGTGATGGGTAAAAACGGCAAATGGCTGGAAGTGCTGGGCTGCGGCATGGTTCACCCGAACGTGCTGCGCAACGTGGGCATCGACCCGGAAGTCTATTCCGGCTTCGCCTTCGGCATGGGCATGGAGCGTCTGACCATGCTGCGTTACGGCGTCACCGATCTGCGCGCCTTCTTCGAAAACGATTTACGTTTCCTCAAACAGTTTAAATAAGGGCAGGACTATCCAATGAAATTCAGTGAACTCTGGTTACGTGAATGGGTAAATCCCGCCATTGATAGCGAGGCGCTGTCCGGGCAAATCACCATGGCTGGCCTCGAAGTGGACGGCGTGGATGCCGTTGCCGGCGCGTTTCACGGCGTGGTAGTGGGTGAGGTGGTTGAATGCGGTCAGCATCCTAACGCCGACAAACTGCGCGTGACAAAAGTCAACGTGGGCGGTGAGCGTCTGCTGGACATCGTCTGCGGCGCGCCGAACTGCCGTCAGGGCCTGAAAGTGGCCGTGGCGACCGTAGGCGCGGTGCTGCCGGGCGATTTCAAAATTAAAGCGGCTAAACTGCGTGGTGAGCCGTCTGAAGGCATGCTGTGCTCGTTCTCCGAGCTGGGCATTTCCGACGATCACAGCGGCATTATCGAACTGCCGGCGGATGCGCCGATTGGTACTGATATTCGCGAATACCTGAAGCTCGACGATAACACCATTGAAATCAGCGTCACGCCTAACCGTGCCGACTGTCTGGGGATTATCGGCGTCGCGCGCGACGTGGCTGTGCTGAACAAAGCGCCGCTTAACGAGCCGGAAATGGCGCCGGTCGCCGCCACCATCAACGATACGCTGCCGATTACCGTTGATGCCCCGCAGGCGTGCCCGCGCTATCTGGGCCGCGTGGTTAAAGGCATCAATGTGAAAGCGCCGACGCCGCTGTGGATGAAAGAGAAGCTGCGCCGCTGCGGCATCCGCTCCATTGACGCGGTGGTTGACGTCACCAACTACGTGCTGCTTGAACTGGGCCAGCCGATGCATGCGTTCGATAAAGACCGCATCGACGGCGGCATCGTGGTGCGTATGGCGAAGCCAGGCGAAACCCTGGTACTGCTGGACGGCAGCGAAGCGAAGCTGGATGAAGACACCGTTGTGATCGCCGATCACCACAAAGCGCTGGCGATGGGCGGCATCTTCGGCGGCGAACACTCCGGCGTTAACGATGAAACCCAGAACGTGCTGCTGGAATGCGCGTTCTTCAGCCCGCTGGCGATTACTGGCCGCGCGCGCCGTCACGGTCTGCATACCGATGCTTCTCACCGTTATGAGCGCGGCGTCGATCCGGCGTTGCAGCACAAAGCCATGGAGCGCGCCACCCGTCTGCTGATCGACATCTGCGGCGGCGAAGCGGGCCCGGTGATTGATGTAACCAATGCATCGCATCTGCCTGCGCGCGCCACCATCACGCTGCGCCGCAGCAAGCTGGACCGCCTGATTGGCCATCACATCCCTGATGACCAGGTCAGCGATATTCTGCGCCGTCTGGGCTGCGACGTGACCGAAGGCGAGGGCCAGTGGCAGGCGGTTGCGCCGAGCTGGCGTTTCGATATGGAAATCGAAGAAGATCTGGTGGAAGAAGTGGCGCGTATTTACGGCTACGACAACATCCCTGACGAGCCGGTACAGGCGGGTCTGGTGATGGGTAACCACCGTGAAGCCAACCTGTCGCTCAAGCGCGTGAAAACCCTGCTTAACGACAAAGGCTATCAGGAAGTCATCACCTACAGCTTTGTGGATCCGAAACTTCAACAACGAGTACATCCGGGCGAAGAAGCGCTGATCCTGCCGAACCCAATCGCCAGCGATATGTCGGCGATGCGCCTGTCGCTGTGGACCGGCCTGCTGGGCACGGTGGTCTACAACCAGAACCGTCAACAGAGCCGGGTGCGTATTTTCGAAACCGGTCTGCGCTTTGTGCCGGATACCCAGGCTCCGCTGGGCATTCGTCAGGATGTGATGCTGGCGGGCGCTATCTGCGGCAACCGCGTGGAAGAGCACTGGGACCAGGCGAAAACCGGCGTTGATTTCTACGACATCAAAGGCGATCTGGAATCCGTTCTGGAACTTACCGGTAAACTTTCTGAAATTGAATTTAAAGCGGAAGCCAACCCGGCGCTGCATCCTGGCCAAAGTGCTGCTATATATTTAGAAGGCGAACGCATTGGTTTCATTGGCGTTATTCATCCTGAACTGGAGCGTAGCTTCGATCTGAATGGCCGTACGCTGGTGTTCGAGCTGCTGTGGGACAAGGTTTCTGGCCGTGTTGTGCCGCAAGCTCAGGAAATCTCACGCTTCCCGGCGAACCGCCGTGACATCGCGGTTGTGGTGGCGGAAAACGTTCCCGCAGCGGAAATTTTATCCGAGTGTAAGAAAGTTGGCGCAAATCAGATAGTTGGCGTAAACTTATTTGACGTGTACCGTGGCAAGGGTGTTGAACAGGGCTTTAAGAGCCTTGCCATCAGCCTGATCCTTCAGGATACCAGCCGTACACTCGAAGAAGAGGAGATTGCCACTACCGTTGCCAGATGCGTAGAGGCACTAAAAGAGCGATTCCAGGCATCATTGAGGGATTGAACCTATGGCGCTTACTAAAGCTGAAATGTCAGAATATCTGTTTGATAAGCTTGGACTTAGCAAACGGGATGCCAAAGAACTGGTTGAACTGTTTTTCGAAGAGATCCGTCGTGCTCTGGAAAATGGCGAACAGGTTAAACTTTCCGGCTTCGGGAATTTTGATTTGCGCGATAAAAACCAACGTCCCGGGCGTAACCCAAAAACTGGTGAGGATATTCCCATTACGGCTCGTCGTGTGGTGACCTTCAGACCCGGTCAAAAGCTGAAGAGCCGGGTTGAAAACGCCTCGCCGAAAGAAGAGTAATCTGACGTAATTAAAAAGGCCGCATTGCGCGGCCTTTTTTCTTTGCCTGCCCGTCCGGGCACCGTAGAATCAATCCTCTCTGTAAGCCATTCATTTTATTTATGCATTCATTGATACAGGCACAACGCCGACGGGAACGAACCTGGCTCACCACGCTGACGCTGCTGCTACTGGCGGGGGCGCTAATCAGCCTGTGCGCAGGCGACCTGTGGATCGGCCCCGGCGACTGGTTTTCGCCCACCGGGCAACTGTTCGTCTGGCAAATTCGCCTGCCGCGCACTCTGGCGGTAATGGCGGTGGGCGGCTCGCTGGCGCTGTGCGGCGCTATCCTCCAGGCGCTGTTTGAGAACCCGCTGGCGGAGCCGGGCCTGCTTGGCGTGTCGAACGGCGCGGGCGTCGGGCTCATCGCGGCGATTTTACTGGGGCAGGGCGTGTTGCCGGGCTGGGCGCTGAGCCTTTGCGCTATCGCTGGCGCGCTGCTAATCACGCTTATTCTGCTGCGCTTCGCCAGACGCCATCTCTCCAATAGCCGTCTGTTGCTGGCAGGCGTGGCGCTGGGCATCATTTGCAGCGCCCTGATGACCTGGGCGGTTTATTTCAGCACCAGCCTCGATTTACGCCAGTTGATGTACTGGATGATGGGCGGTTTCGGCGGCGTCGACTGGCGTCAGGGCTGGCTGATGCTGGCGCTGATCCCGGTGATGCTCTGGGTCTGCCGCCAGTCGCATCCGCTTAATGTGCTGGCGCTGGGTGAAATGTCCGCCCGGCAGTTAGGATTGCCGGTCTGGCTGTGGCGCAACCTGCTGGTTATCGCGACCGGCTGGCTGGTGGGGATCAGCGTCGCGCTGGCCGGGTCGATTGGCTTTATTGGCCTGGTTATCCCGCACGTGCTGCGGCTTTGCGGATTGACGGATTACCGGGTGCTGTTGCCCGCCTGTATGGCCGCCGGGGCGGCGGTGCTGTTACTGGCCGATGTGATCGCGCGCCTTGCGCTGTCGTCTGCGGAGCTGCCCATCGGTGTTGTCACTGCGTCTCTCGGCGCGCCGGTATTTATCTGGCTATTATTAAAAGCCCGGTAAAAAACATCACACCATTATAATGAGGTTGCTATGCATAACGACATTTTGAACACTGACGTGACGACCATTGATGGCGTAACCACCACTCTCGAGCCCTGGCGTGGCAACGTGCTGCTGATCGTCAATGTCGCCTCTAAATGCGGCCTGACGCCGCAGTATGAGCAACTGGAGAACATCCACAAGGCCTGGCGCGACCAGGGCTTCGCGGTGCTCGGGTTCCCCTGCAATCAGTTCCTCGGCCAGGAGCCTGGCAGTGAAGAGGAGATCAAAACCTTCTGTAGCACCACTTACGGCGTCACCTTCCCGATGTTCAGCAAAATCGACGTCAATGGTGAAAACCGCCATCCGCTGTATCAGAAATTGATCGACGCCGCGCCAACCGCCGTTGCGCCGGAGGCCAGCGGCTTTTACGAGCGTATGGCGAGCAAAGGCCGCGCGCCGCTTTACCCGGATGACATTCTGTGGAACTTTGAAAAATTCCTCGTGGGGCGTGACGGCCAGGTGGTTCAGCGTTTCTCGCCGGATATGACGCCAGAAGATCCGATTGTGATGGAAGCGATCAAACTGGCACTGGCCAAATAATGACGGTACTGATGTCGCTGGAGGCGGTGCAGGAGCCGGGCAGAGTCGGCCCTGTTACCGCTGAAATCCGCAGAGGGGAGTGGCTGCACCTGGTGGGCCCTAACGGTGCCGGGAAAAGCACGCTGCTCGCCGGGCTGGCAGGGATGCGCCAGCCTGCCGGGACCATCGCCTTTTTGGGGATACCGCTCAACCAGTGGCAGGGCGAGGCGCTGGCGCGGCACCGCGCCTGGCTCACCCAACAGCAAACGCCGCCGTTTGCCATGCCGGTCTGGCACTATCTGGCGCTGCACCGCCATGGAGTCGCCGATGACGCGCTACTGAATGAAATCACCGATGCCCTGGGGCTGACGCGTAAACTTACCCGGCCCGTCAATCAACTGTCCGGCGGCGAATGGCAGCGGGTGCGCCTTGCCGCTGTGATCCTGCAAATTCATCCGCGCAATAATCCCCATGGCGCATTGCTGCTGCTGGATGAACCGATGAATAGCCTGGATGTGGCGCAGCAGGCGGCGTTGGACGAATTGTTGCACCAGCTGTGCGAGCAGGGCGTGAGCATTGTGATGAGCAGCCATGATCTGAACCATACCCTGCGGCGCGCCCATCGCGTCTGGTTGCTGCAAAATGGCACAATGATTGCCCAGGGCAAAAGCCGCGATGTCATGGTCCCCGCGCATCTCAATCCCGTATATGGCATTGACTTCCATCGTGTAGAAGTGGACGGACATACTCTGCTGATCTGCCCGTGAGTTAACGGAACGCGTCTTGCCACGGCTTACGGCTCACGCTAAATTACCTTTCGGGAATAAAGGCTAGAGGATGTGCCTGAAAAATGCGGATGTGGTTCATTGTCATCGCAACATTATTACTGGCGGGCTGTGGGCATCATCATGCGCCGCCGCCAAACGCGCGGCTTTCGGATTCTATTACCGTGATTGCCGAGCTAAACGATCAGCTCAACACCTGGCACGGTACGCCGTACCGCTATGGCGGGATGAGCCGTCACGGTGTCGATTGTTCTGCCTTTGTCCTGGTCACCTTTCGCGATCGTTTTGCGCTGCGTTTACCCCGGCAAACCAGCGAACAAGCCGAGATCGGCACTCGTATTGATAAAGAAGAACTGTTGCCAGGGGATCTGGTGTTCTTTAAAACCGGCTCCGGTGAGAATGGTTTGCACGTCGGAATCTATGATACCGACAATCAATTTATCCATGCTTCCACCAGCCAGGGCGTGATTAAATCATCGCTGGATAATGTGTACTGGAATAAGAAGTTCTGGCAAGCCAGACGTATCTAGATGCCGGTCCGGTTAATTATTTTTGCGTCTGATTTACGATCGCTAGCAGTTAATTCAGTTTAATCCATATCGCAAATGGGTGAGTTTGCCGCCAGTTATTGTCAAAGTACAAATATTGGTAGTGATAGTTTTGTGTACTCTGTAACGATAAATTAAATATATTTACCTAACGTTAACCCTGTTTTGATTACCAGGCTATCTTAGTTACACTGATGCCTGAAAGTGCACGTAATGCATCAACGATTTCAGCCAACATGTTCGTTTTATTCGAATACAGGTAACTGTATTCAGCATAGCCCTGCGAGCGGAGGGATGCCGTTTATTACCCAGTTAATGGGACAGGTAATATGATTATTTCACTCGATAAAGATTATCAGTCAACCCTACTATTCCAGCCGATCAGGAAGGTTAACGGCGCGCTACTGGGAGTAGAGGTGATAGCAAACTTTGCATCACGCGAAGGCGATATCCGTATTCCAACCGATCTGGTTATTCCTCGTATTAGTGAGGATGAACAGTTAATACTATTTTATGAGAAACTCGCGCTGCTGGAACAATTCCGCGTCCATTTTATCAACCATGGACTTTGTGCATGGATAAATATTAATGCTGTCCATGTTGCGGCTATTTTGAGCAATGAAAAACTGGCGACGCGTCTGGCGCAACTCCCTTTTCTGGAATTCACCCTCAGCGAGAATTACCCTGGATTAAATGACGGGAAAGACAATCTCTCTTTACTGACATTTTCACGCCGTTATGCGCTGGTACTGGCAAATTTCGGCGCGGGCGTGGCGACCACCCGTTCTATATTCGACCGCCTTTTTAAACGCATCATCATGGATAAATTTTTTATTCATAAACGTATTAGCGAGCCCTCATTCGAGCCTTTTATGAAAGCTATCGTCGATCAGGTCGCGCCGTTTTGCCACACCATGATCGTGGCGGGCATTGATACCGAGAGCGCGCGCCAGAAAGCGATCAACGTGCGTTTCCACGCCATGCAGGGCAATCTGTGGCCGGTAATGGAGCCCGAAGCGCTGCTGTTTTTGTTGCGCAGTCGCCAATAACCCTCAGGTTGACCCGTGTTTAAACTTTTCGTCAGGCACTACACTGGAAGCAGGAGGCCTGATGAAAAATCCAAAATTTATTACTACCTGGCGTGACGAGCTACCCGGCTTTTACAGCGAGCTCTCGCCGACGCCGCTAAACAATGCGCGTTTGTTCTGGCATAACCCCCAGCTGGCGCAATCTCTGGAACTTCCCGACACTCTGTTCGATTATCATGGCAGCGCAGGCGTATGGGGCGGTGAATCTCTGCTACCGGGCATGTCGCCGCTGGCGCAGGTTTATAGCGGCCATCAGTTTGGCGTCTGGGCGGGGCAGCTCGGCGACGGGCGCGGCATCTTGCTTGGCGAACAGCAACTTCCCGACGGGCGGCGGTTTGACTGGCATCTGAAAGGTGCGGGTCTGACGCCGTATTCCCGAATGGGGGATGGCCGGGCGGTGATCCGCTCGACGCTGCGCGAGTGCCTTGCCAGCGAAGCGATGCATTATCTGGGTATTCCCACCACCCGCGCGTTAAGCATTGTCACCAGCGATACGCCGGTTTACCGCGAAACCGCCGAGCGCGGCGCAATGCTAATGCGTATCGCCGAAAGCCATGTGCGCTTCGGCCACTTCGAGCATTTCTACTACCGGCGCGAACCGGAAAGGGTGCAGCAACTGGCGGAGTATGTGATTCGCCATCATTTCCCGGCGCTGGTCGATGAGCCCGATCGGCTGGCGCTGTTTCTGGAGCAGGTGGTCGCCCGCACCGCAACGCTGATCGCCCGCTGGCAGGCGGTCGGATTCAGCCACGGCGTCATGAACACCGATAATATGTCGATTCTCGGCCTGACGATTGATTACGGGCCCTATGGCTTTATGGACGACTGGCAGCCGCGTTTTATCTGTAATCATTCCGATTACCAGGGGCGCTATGCCTTTGATAACCAGCCGGCGGTAGGCCTGTGGAACTTACAGCGGCTGGCGCAAACCTTCGCGCCGTTCGTCAGCGCTGAGCGGCTCAACGGGCTGCTGGATACCTATCAGGAGGTGTTGCTGCGTGATTACGGCGCGCTGATGCGTGCCAAACTGGGGCTGATGATCCAGCAACACGGCGATAACGAACTGCTGAACGAGTTGTTGGGTATCATGCAGCGTGAAGGCAGCGATTTCACCCGCACGTTCCGCATGCTCAGCGAAACCGAACAGCACTCCGCTGCTTCGCCGTTGCGCGATGAGTTTATCGATCGCGCCGCGTTTGACAGTTGGTTTGGCCGCTACCGCGCGCGTTTGCAACAGGAGCAAGTGACCGACGATGCGCGTCAGGCGGCGATGAAAGCAGTCAACCCGGCAATTGTGCTGCGCAATTACTTAGCGCAGCGCGCGATTGAAGCCGCAGAGCAGGGGGATGCGGGCGAGATGCTGCGCCTGAGCGAGGCGCTGCGCCAGCCCTTTGCCGATCGTGACGATGAGTACAGCCGCCGTCCGCCGGATTGGGGAAAACGGCTGGAGGTCAGTTGTTCCAGTTGATCACACCGATAATTGCCCTCGGACGAGGGCATAGAAATAAGTCAGAAACGGCTTTCCACCGCATCGTTAAGCATGGCGAGTAGCGTTTCGCTATCCTCCCAGCCCAGACACGGGTCGGTAATCGACTGGCCGTAGGCCAGCGGCTTGCCAGACGTGATGGGCTGGTTGCCTTCCTGAATAAAGCTTTCCACCATCACCCCGGCAATCGCGCGGGAACCGTTGCGGATTTGTGTGCAAATATCTTGGCAAACATCCAGCTGGCGGCGGTGTTGCTTCTGGCAGTTGCCGTGGCTGAAGTCCACCACCAGATGCTCCGGCAGATCGAACTGGCGCAGCGCGTCGCAGGCGGCGTTGAGATCGTCGGCGTGATAGTTGGGCTGCTTGCCACCGCGCATGATGATATGCCCGTAAGGGTTGCCGCTGGTCTGGTAAATGGTCATCTGGCCGTGCTTATCCGGCGACAGGAACATATGGCTGGCGCGGGCGGCGCGGATGGCGTCCACCGCGATGCGGGTGTTACCGTCGGTGCCGTTTTTGAATCCCACCGGGCAGGAGAGCGCCGAGGCCATTTCGCGGTGGATCTGGCTTTCGGTGGTGCGCGCGCCAATCGCGCCCCAGCTGATCACGTCGGCAATAAACTGGCCGATCACCATATCAAGAAACTCGGTGGCGGTGGGCACGCCCAGCTCGTTCACGCGCAGCAACAGACGGCGCGCCTGCTCAATACCGTGATTAACGCGGTAGCTGCCGTTGAGATCGGGATCGGAAATCAGGCCTTTCCAGCCCACCACGGTGCGCGGCTTCTCAAAATAGGTGCGCATTACGATTTCCAGCCGTGACTGGTATTTCTCGCGCAGGGTCTGTAAACGCGCCGCGTAATCCATAGCGGCGTCGACATCGTGGATCGAGCAGGGGCCGATAATCACCAGCAGGCGTTTATCGTCGCCGTTTAAAATTTTCTCAATGCGGCGGCGTGAGGCGGTGACGTGTTCAGCAACGCTGGCAGAAACGGGGTAGCGCAGGGCGAGTTCGGCTGGCGTCACCAGCGAATCGATCCGCGCCGTGCGGAGTTCGTCAGTTTTATTCATGGGTGTCTCAAAATTTTGTGCTTCAACGGCTTCAGTACCGGGAAGTGATGGGCATCACAATAAACCAATCCTGATTGATTTCAAGATAAGCGGCTGCGATGGGCCACAATGCGCGACACCCTAACACAGAAAAGCGCACGAGTGTACTAGTAAATTAGTACATGCGGCGATTGAGCCCCATGATATCCAACAATTTTGTCGCCAGCTCTTCCACAGAATAGTTAGTACTGTTGAGATACGGGATCTGATGCTTACGGTACAGGGCTTCGACCTCCGCCACCTCCATCCGGCACTGGCGCATTGAAGCGTAGCGGCTGTTTTCGCGACGCTCTTCGCGGATGGCCGCCAGGCGTTCCGGGTTAATCGTCAGGCCGAACAGTTTATGCTGGAGCGGCTTTAACGCGGCGGGCAGGTTGAGGTTATCCATATCGTCGGCAATAAAGGGGTAGTTGGCGGCGCGGATGCCGAACTGCATCGCCAGATACAGACTGGTAGGGGTTTTACCGCAGCGCGATACGCCCAGTAAAATCACCTGCGCCTGATCGAGGTTACGCATCGAAATACCATCATCATGCGCCAGGGTGTAATCAATCGCAGCGATACGCGCGTCGTATTTATTCAGGTTGGCGGCATTCAGGCCGTGGGTGCGGTGGGCGATGGGCGTCGGGTCGAGCTTCATCTCCTGTTGCAACGGAGCCACCAGCGCCTGGACGATATCCTGACAGAAGCCTTCGCTTTGCAGAATGATGGCGCGAATATCCGGCATCACGATGGAATAAAATACCAGCGGACGCACGCCGGTCTGCTGATAAATGGCGTCGATCTGCTCTTTCACCGCTTTGGCGCGGCTTTCGTTTTCAACAAACGGCAGGGTGATACTGTTAATGGACACCGGGAACTGCGACATGACCGCGTGGCCCAGCACTTCTGCGGTAATTGCCGTTCCGTCGGAAATATAAAACACATGGCGATCGACACTGCTGTCCATAATAACGTCCTGATGAAATTGGGAATATCCTTAAAGGATAATTTAAATCTTCCCATTCTGACATAGCGATCCTCTCATTTTTTGAAAATGAAATGCTGTTTTTATTTAATTTGAAAAGCGGATTTCATTTCCCGATATTTCCTTTTAAACCATGGGTATATTAATGACTTGTTTCTAATCAATAGGTTATATTTTTGAGCATTTGCACGTTGCAGTGAACATTTTTTATTTTGCTTGAACGATTCACCGTTTTTCCCGACCGGCTAAATATGCCAGGCTTAATGCGTCGTCAGATATTTATTTACCCCTATCAAATATCACAAAAGGATTGTTTCGATGTCCAACAATGGCTCGTCACCGCTAGTGCTTTGGTACAACCAACTCGGCATGAATGATGTAGACAGAGTTGGGGGCAAAAATGCCTCCCTGGGTGAAATGATTACTAACCTGTCCGGCGTGGGTGTTTCCGTGCCCAACGGGTTTGCTACTACCGCTGATGCGTTTAATCAGTTCCTCGACCAAAGCGGCGTTAACCAGCGCATTTATGAGCTGCTCGATAAAACCGACATCGATGATGTGTCTGAACTGGCGAAAGCCGGTGCGCAGATCCGTCAGTGGGTGATCGACACCCCATTCCAGCCTGAGCTTGAGCAGGCGATTTGTGATGCCTATAACCAGCTCTCCGCTGATGATGCCGACGCCTCCTTCGCGGTGCGCTCCTCCGCCACGGCGGAAGACATGCCGGATGCGTCGTTCGCCGGCCAGCAGGAAACCTTCCTGAACGTGCAGGGCATTGATGCGGTGATGGTCGCGGTGAAGCACGTGTTCGCCTCGCTGTTTAACGACCGCGCCATTTCCTATCGCGTGCACCAGGGTTACGACCACCGCGGCGTGGCGCTCTCAGCAGGCGTACAGCGCATGGTGCGTTCCGACCTTGCCGCGTCAGGTGTGCTGTTCTCTATCGATACCGAGTCCGGCTTCGATCAGGTGGTGTTTATCACCGGCGCGTGGGGGCTTGGCGAGATGGTGGTGCAGGGCGCGGTGAACCCGGATGAATTCTATGTTCACAAGCCGACCCTCGAAGCGGGCCGCCCGGCGATTGTGCGCCGTACCATGGGCTCGAAGAAAATCCGCATGACCTATGCTGCGACCCAGGAACATGGCAAGCAGGTACAAATCGAAGACGTGCCGCAGGAACAGCGCGACCGCTTCTGTATCACCAATGATGAGGTGCAGGAGCTGGCGAAGCAGGCGGTGCTGATTGAGAAACACTATGGCCGCCCGATGGATATCGAATGGGCCAAAGACGGCCACACCGGCAAGCTGTTTATTGTTCAGGCGCGTCCGGAAACCGTGCGTTCCCGCGGCCAGGTGATGGAGCGCTATACCCTTAACGCCCACGGCAATATCATCGCTGAAGGCCGCGCCATCGGCCACCGCATCGGCTCCGGCGCGGTAAAAGTGATCCATGACATCAGTGAGATGAACCGCATCCAGCCAGGCGATGTGCTGGTCACTGACATGACCGACCCGGACTGGGAGCCGATCATGAAAAAAGCGGCGGCCATCGTGACCAACCGTGGCGGGCGTACCTGCCATGCGGCGATTATCGCCCGTGAGCTGGGTATTCCGGCGGTGGTCGGTTGCGGCGACGCCACCGAACGCATGAAAGACGACCAGAATGTCACCGTCTCCTGCGCCGAAGGGGATACCGGCTACGTTTACGCTGAGTTGCTCGACTTCAGCGTGAAAAGCTCCAGCGTCGACACCATGCCGGATTTGCCGCTCAAGGTCATGATGAACGTCGGCAACCCGGACCGCGCGTTTGACTTCGCCTGCCTGCCGAACGAAGGCGTTGGCCTGGCGCGTCTGGAATTCATTATCAACCGGATGATCGGGGTGCACCCGCGCGCGCTGCTGGAGTTTGATCAGCAAGAGCCCGCGCTGCAAAAAGAGATCAAGGAGATGATGAAGGGCTACGACTCGCCGGTGGAATTTTACATTGGTCGCCTGACCGAAGGCATCGCCACCCTGGGCGCGGCGTTTTACCCGAAACGCGTGATTGTGCGCATGTCCGATTTCAAATCCAACGAATACGCCAACCTGGTGGGCGGCGAGCGCTACGAACCGCATGAAGAGAACCCGATGCTGGGCTTCCGTGGTGCCGGACGCTACGTTTCTGACAGCTTCCGCGACTGCTTCGCGCTGGAGTGTGAGGCCGTTAAGCGCGTGCGTAACGAGATGGGCCTCACCAACGTAGAAGTGATGGTGCCGTTTGTGCGTACTGTCGATCAGGCTAAAGCGGTGGTGGAAGAGCTGGAACGTCAGGGTCTGAAGCGCGGCGAGAACGGGCTGAAAGTCATCATGATGTGCGAAATCCCGTCTAACGCCCTGCTGGCGGAGCAGTTCCTCGAATACTTCGACGGCTTCTCCATCGGCTCCAACGATATGACGCAGCTGGCGCTCGGCCTGGATCGCGATTCCGGCGTGGTGTCTGAACTGTTCGACGAACGTAACGACGCGGTGAAAGCGCTGCTCTCCATGGCGATCCGCGCCGCGAAGAAACAGGGCAAATACGTGGGGATTTGTGGTCAGGGCCCGTCCGACCATGAAGACTTTGCCGCGTGGCTGATGGAGGAGGGGATTGATAGTTTATCCCTGAACCCGGATACCGTGGTGCAGACCTGGCTCAGCCTGGCGGAATTAAAGAAATAATCCGCGATAAGCGGTAAAACCTGGTAAGTGAACGATTTGTAATAACATAGTGTTAATTGCAGGTCGTTCACTTTTTTACTTCTGGATCAAGAGGGCACTGCCGATAAAGGCGCGAGGCAGATAAGCAAAAGCAATGCTAACGTTATGGGTCATTACCATGACTCGTGTAGTATCGGTTATTCATCGCGGGAACCTGGAATGCAAAATGGGTGATGTATCCAATTGGTTGAATTCGATATATAATCTTCCTTTTTGAGGTTCCTTCATGGTCAGCGTTAACATTCATTGTCCCCGTTGTCAGTCCGTTCAGGTTTACCGTCACGGGCAAAACCCAAAAGGGAATGACCGATTCCGCTGCCGTGACTGTCACCGCGTGTTTCAGCTCACTTACTCTTATGAGGCCCGTAAACCGGGCGTTAAAGACCAAATCACCGAAATGGCTTTCAACGGCGCAGGGGTTCGCGATACCGCCCGAACGCTAAAAATCGGTATTAATACCGTTATCCGGACTTTAAAAAACTCTCGCCACGACGAATAACGTCATCCCCGGTCGCTCATGCTGATGTGGCGCTTATCTGCGAACTCGACGAGCAATGGAGCTTTGTCGGTAGTAAAGCCCGGCAACACTGGCTCTGGTACGCATACAACACGAAAACCGGCGGCGTACTGGCCTACACTTTTGGCCCCCGGACCGATGAAACCTGTCGTGAATTACTGGCTCTGCTTACCCCTTTTACCATCGGTATGTTGACCACTGACGAATGGGGCAGCTACGCCAGAGAGCTACCGAAAGAGAAGCATCTGACCGGCAAGATTTTTACTCAGCGCATCGAACGCAACAATCTGACTCTGAGAACCCGGCTCAAACGTCTGGCTCGCAGAACTATCTGTTTCTCACGCTCTGTAGAGCTGCATGAAAAAGTCATTGGTGCTTTTATCGAAAAATACATGTTCTACTAATTGGAATCATCACCGCAAAATGTAACTCTCTTTGCCAAAATAATAATAAATATTACGTAATGCAGACTGAATTTTTGATAAAGAATAGCTGAATATATATATTATTCTCAGCAACAAATTGTGTCCTGAAAAGGTAATGATTTCAACTCGAATTTATGAATTTTCTGCACTGCTTTTGTTGTCAATAATGTCTAATAAGTCATTAATTATCAATGAAATACCCAGTATGAGTCTGATAATGGAACGCGTTGTTTTGCATTGCGTCCGCTAGTATTGTATCTTCCACTGCCCGGAGACGCCACAAAATCTCAGGCGAAACTAACAGGTTTGAAAGTCAGGTTATCGACAATATTATTGTAATGGCGATTCTCGGCAAGGAACGCATATACAATTTAACAGAGAAAAATAAATGCTCACTATCTGTAAAAATTTATTAAAATGTATCATGCCATTAATAATCTTTTTGTCGATTATTGTGTTTTTATTATTTATCAGCGGTGCTGCAAAAGCTACTGTTACAGGAGTATATGGTTTCGCTGGTGCTGACGGTTATTATGATTGCTCGGGACGCGCAGCGGTCGCTTATGTCCCCGGCCCTACGACATTGTTTGGGCCATTATGCCAGATTAAATATAACTTATATGTACCGCATTCAGGCTACTATAAAGTGAAAGTTGATGTGTTCTACTACTACAGTAATTCCTTTCTGACTTCAGGGACATCCGGACGTGTTTATTTTGACGGTTCTAAATCTCTGGCGGAGCAAAACGTCGATGTAAGCGGTCCTGCCCAGCACTTGTCTTTATCTGATGATGACGTCGTAATATGCAGGAGATTTATTGATGACGATGGCAATATTTATGATCCTGATTCTGAAAGCGCGTTCACAGGTGTTTGTGGGCATTATCCTCAGTTATCGCCACAACCTGTGGTTCCTGATACTTCATGCATTATCAATTATGGTAATACGTTAACGGTTTCATTAGGTATCATCGAACGCGCAGAGCTTCCTACCATTTCGGATACGACAACGGCCCAGAAAGTGCAAATCCCTGTAGAGTGCACCGGCGGCGACGTCACGGTATCGATGAAGCTTAACTATAATCCCATGACAATGGGCAGCAGCCAGGCAGTGCAAACCACGGCGAATGGGGTGGGTGTGACTATCAGTTATAACAACACGCCCATCTCTACCACTGATACCACGACCCTGACATTTTTAGAGGGGCTAAACACCCTGGATTTAGATTTTCAAGCGGTAAGGGACTCAGAGGTCAATGTAGCCGATGTGCCAACCGGCGGATTTTCCGCCAGCGCGGCGATAGTGATGACGCAGCAGTAAAACCTGGCAGTGCGAAGTCCGTTCAGTATTAATAACTAGTGAAGCCTGTGTGGTGAACAATCCTCAATAACGCGAGAACGCGTTAATTGTGGGGTGTTCACCACATTTTTTTGTCATGCTAACCCGACAACATCCAGTCTTCACAGAAAGTCAAAAACCTGGCGGCAGACAATAATTAAATGTTGATAAAAAAGCTATTAAGCAGAATTGTAAATGTATAAAAATAGTACAATAAAATTATTCTGAAGCAGAGTTGCCATTAAGAATTTATTTATAACGTAATATATTTATCGTGTTTATTATTTCGAAGCAAGCTGCTGAAGTGAGTTTTTAATAATTTATTGCCGCTATAGACTGTTGTGCCAATTTCAATTGATTTCAGTAGGTTACCTGATGTGAGTCTGATATTGGAATGCTTTTTTTTGCTTTATAAAGCCAGTTTTTATATCTTCACTTCGCTTCATTCTTAGAGGTTAATATCACCTTTCAATTCTTCCTACGCGCTATGGGTGCCAGGATGTTGGAGGACTGCCCAACGCAGTGGGTGGTATTTATTATTTTTGCTTAAACGTTGATAAAGAGAGTTAAAATTTATGGATATCAAGAAAATTGCTATTGTGGTTGCTATGGCTGCAGGTTCTCTGATGGCGAATGCCCATGCAAAAGACCAGGGACACGGTACCGTCAAATTTGAAGGTTCGATTGTAGATGCCCCATGCTCTATTTCTGAAGATACTAATGATCAAACAGTAGATCTGGGTGAAGTTTCTAATGTGGCGCTTAAAAATGGCGGAAGCTCTGTTCCTACTCCTTTTTATGTAAAACTTGAACAGTGCGATACCAGTGCCCTGACTAATAAAACAGTAACCACTACCTTTACTGGCGCTGCATCTGCAGGCAACCCGGATCTGTTAGGCATCACTGGTACTGCGAAAGGCGCATCTATCGCTATTACTGATGGTTCCGGTACTGTAGTTAAGCTGGGTACTGCGACAGCAGCGCAAGTTTTAGCAGATGGTGAAAATACCCTGGCGTTCTCTGCTTATCTGCAGGGTGACAACTCCACTGCGCCGATCGTCCCGGGTTCATTCACTTCAATTGCGAACTTCACTCTGGCTTATCAGTAATATAGCCGCGCCAAACGTATTTAACGTTTAATTAATTCCGTCGCGCTGAAGATTATAAATAGTCATCGGCGCGGCGTTTAATAACTGTCGCAATGACCGGAGATTATATGTCTGTGATTTTCGATCTAAAGGGAAGAGTGCTTCCCTGCATGCCGATATTGTCCTTTTTCTTTATTCTACCTGTTTACGCAGTAAACTCATATCAAGGGCAAGTCAATATGCAAGGCAGTATTCTTGATACCGCTTGTGCGATTGCTACGACAGATCTTGCACAGACTATCGAAATGGGCCTGACGACCGTCGGTGAAGTTGTTCATCATGGTGGGGGGGAAAAGCATTCCTTTTCTTTTCATTTTATAAACTGTGACTTAGCCTTGAATTTTCCCAAGTCTGATAGTTCAAATTCATCACGGTTCCAAACCATGTTTGATGGGCCGGCAGCCGGGGATCTCTTTCGCATTAGTGGTGCTTCTGGTGTTGGGCTGGAAATAACTGATAAAGCAGGGAACATTGTGCAACCCGGAAAGGTTATTACAATAACGTCTGAAGAATATGCAAATCAGCGTATGGATTTTAACTTGCGTCTTGTAAGTAATCACGACGCGCTCAGGGTCGGCGAGTATCACGCCGTATTGCGTTATAAAGTCGATTATTTCTGAATCTGAAGATGGACAACGTGAATAATAATAAATTCGCTTTAGAGCAGGGGCGCTCGGTTTCTTTGTTTAATTATACACTGCATCCTGTGGCGATTGGTGTATTGCTTGCTTTTGCTGCAATGCGTTTTGCGCATGCTGACGACAATGTTGAGTTTAATACCGATGTACTGGACGTAAAAGAACGTGCGAAAGTCGACTTAAGCCAGTTTTCCCGCGCCGGGTATTTAATGCCGGGACAGTATCAACTCACCCTGCATATTAATAAAGCGGAAATACCGGATCGGATGGTCGAATTTATTGCACCAGATAACGATCCCAAAGGCAGCGATCCTTGTTTGACTCCAGAAATGGTAAAGCAGTTTGGTCTTAAAAACTCTGCGTTTGAGAAAGCCACCTGGTGGCACAATGGTCAGTGTCTTGATATAGCTTCGCTAAGCGGCGTTACAGCGAAAGCGGATTTAGGAAATAGTTCGCTTTATATCAACGTTCCTCAAGCGTACATGGAATACACCTCAGAAAACTGGGATCCGCCCTCTCGTTGGGATAATGGGATACCAGGATTGCTGTTTGATTATAACGTCAATGGCATGGTAGCGAACCATGAGGATTCACGGACTAATACTGTCAGCGGTAACGGTACCACAGGCTTTAACGCCGGGCCGTGGCGTTTACGGGCTGACTGGCAGGCGCAGTATCAGCATAATTCTGGCGATTACAGTAGTGACCGGAAAAACTGGGACTGGAGCCGGATTTATGCCTACCGGGCAATTACTTCCCTGCGTTCCAAACTTGTTGTGGGTGAAAACTATCTCAGTTCCGCAATGTTTGATAGCTTCCGCTTTGCCGGTGCCAGCCTGGCGAGTGATGACTCCCAGCTTCCGCCAAACCTGCGCGGTTATGCGCCAGAAGTGGTGGGGGTGGCGAAAACCAACGCCAAAGTGACTGTTAGCCAACAGGGACGCGTATTGTATGAAACCACTGTCGCCTCCGGTCCGTTTCGTATTCAGGATCTTAACTCGGCAGTATCAGGCAAACTGGACGTAAAGGTTGAAGAGCAGGATGGTACCACCCAGACCTTTCAGGTGGATACCGCCAATATTCCTTATTTGACTCGCCCAGGCCAGGTGCGTTTCAAAATGGCCTTGGGTAAACCCTCTGACTATGACCATCACTCTGAAGGCCCGAATTTTGCTACGGCAGAGGCTTCATGGGGTGTGAATAGCGGCTGGTCGCTTTACGGCGGGCTGCTGCTGGCGGGGGATTATAACGCCTTATCCATTGGTATTGGTCGTGACCTGCTTATGCTGGGTGCGCTGTCGCTGGATGTGACACAGTCTCGGGCGGAAATGCCCGATCGTGACACCCAAAGCGGTAAATCATACCGCGTAAGCTATTCGAAGCGTTTTGATGAACTTGACAGCCAGGTGACCTTCGCAGGTTATCGCTTCGCTGAGCGCAACTTTATGAGCATGACCCAGTATCTCGATCGCCGCTATCACAACGCGGAGGATACCGGCAGCGATAAAGAGTTGTATACCATTACTATGAACAAGCAGTTCCGATCGTTAAATCTATCGGCGTATTTGAATTACAGCCATCAGACATATTGGGATCGCCCGGCGAGTGATACATGGAATCTATCGATATCTAACTTTTTTGATATCGGCAAAATTAAAAATATCAGCCTGAGTTTATCAGCCTATCGGACGCAATACGATGATTCCAGGGATGATGGCGTATACGCGAGTATTTCTATTCCCTGGGGAGAAGGCGGAACCCTCAGTTATAACGGGCAGTACAGCGGTTCGGACAGCAGTAATAGCCTGGGTTATTACCAGCGCCTGGATGAAAACAATAACTATCGGATTAACGCCGGTAGTACGACCGATGGGCGAGGAACCGGCGATGGTTACTTCACTCATGACGGCGATATGGCAAGTGTAACGGCGAATGCCAGCTTTACGGGCAGTAAAAGCAGCGCTGCAGGCATGTCATTGCAGGGCGGTATGACCGCGACTGCACACGGCGTGGCATTACACCGCACCGGGGCAGCAGGCGGGACCCGGATGATGGTCGATACAGCAGGCGTCAGTGGTGTGCCGATCCATGGAAGTGGTGGTGTTAGCAGAACGAATTACTTTGGCAAAGCTGTGGTCGCTGATATCAGTAGTTACTACCGCAGTAGCGTCAGTGTTGATCTCGATAAGCTGCCGGACAATGTTGATGCTACACGTTCTGTTGTTCAGGAAACCCTCACGGAAGGCGCAATTGGCTATCGCACCTTCGGCATTCTTGCAGGAGAAAAAGCGATGGCTATCGTCAAGCTGGCTGATGGCAGCACACCGCCTTTCGGCGCGGAGGTGCGAAATACTGACAATGCGCAGACAGGGATTATTGGCGAAGAAGGCAATGTTTGGCTTTCCGGGATCCGACCGGGGGCAACGATGGACGTCGTCTGGAATGATGGCGTGCAATGCCGGATTAGTTTGCCAAAACCGCTGCCTGAATTAGGTAAGGGGCTATTGCTTCCTTGCCGTTAGGTTTAAAACCCCATGCGTCTGCTAAGAGATCGCATGGGGTCAGGATGAACCCGACAAGGATGCAGCCCCTTAATTGTTTAATTCGTAATGAATGAGAGTACCCATGATTTCTGTACAAAAAACTTTAAAGCTTGCAGCAAGCCTTGTTGCGTTATCAATTTGCGCTCAGCAAGCCCATGCGGCTATTGCTCTGGATCGTACCCGTGTCATTTATGACGGTGCCAAAAACTCCATGAGCGTAACGATTACCAATCAGAACAAAGCGTTACCTTATTTAGCGCAGTCCTGGATTGATGATGTTAACGGTAATAAAATTCAGTCTCCCCTCATGGCGTTGCCTCCCGTTCAACGCGTCGAGCCAGGCGCAAAAGGCCAGGTGAAAATCCAGGTCAGCGGCGCGCAGAGTTTGCCGCAGGATCGGGAGTCATTGTTTTATTTTAACGTTCGTGAAATCCCACCTAAAAGCAATAAACCAAACACACTGCAACTGGCGTTGCAAACGCGCGTGAAGCTGTTTTATCGACCCAAAGGGTTGCAGCTCCCTGAAAATGGTGAAAACGAGATGCAAAAGCAACTGACGCTTGTCCGCGCAGGGGATGGTTATCAATTAACTAACCCAACGCCTTATTTCGTGACAGTTATCACTGCAGGGCCAAGCGAGCAGGGTGATGGAATAAAAGACTTTAAGCCCGTCATGGTGTCACCGAAGAGTAATATCAGTCTGGGTGCCAATGCATCTGCGCTGGGCGCTCATCCGGTACTCACGTTCATCAACGATTTTGGCGGTCGTCCAAAGCTGATTTTTAACTGTAGCGGCAACACCTGTGCTGTTGATCATGTTAAAGCTGGTTAAAGATCGGGTGGTCTGCAAACAGTCTTCCGCAAACCGTTTTGCTGACAAAAGGATTTTGTAGTGAAGAGAAAAATTTTTATCAGATGCAGCAAACTCATGGCGCTGAGCTTGATAACGGGAGCAAGTTTTATGACTTCCGGATATGCCTCAGACGCCGATGGTGTTAGCAGCGATCAGGGTAAAATTGAGGTGCATGGCTACCTGGTAAACGGGACATGTTTATTGAGCATGCGTTCGAAATTTCAGGAGGTTGTCCTGGATAATTCGGCAATCGGCGCGATGAAAAAAGCGGGCGATACCGGTATGCCGACGCGAATAGCTTTCCGTTTGCTGGGTTGTCAGCCTGTTGAGGGATTTCAGCAATCCAAACGAAGTGGAATTAAAGCCTGGAGTGATACGCAGCCAGTCATAACGGTGACTTTTCTGGCGTCGTCCAACCCCGAGGACCCATCTTTAATACAAGTGGATAATCTGTCTGGCATCGGTTTGAGATTAATGGATAGCCAGGGCCAGCAGGTTATCCCTGGAGAACGCGGTAAACCGCAGTTTATAACGACGGGTGGCAATGAATTGAATTATACCGTTATTCCGGTACGCACAAAAGCACCGCTGATAGCGGGTAAATTTCATGCCATCGTTAATTTCGGTATGATTTATGACTAAGAGCATGATGAAGATGAATACTAACATTTTACGCCAGTTCTCCGTCATGTTCACTACCACGCTATTATTGGCACTTTCCGGCGTGTCGTATGCGATGCCGGGTAATCAAGGTGATGTCTCTACCATAAACATTGATATTAACGGCACGATCGTCGCGAATGGCTCCTGTAAATTTAATCAAGGGAGTAGCCTGACGGTTGATTTTGGCGACATCAGGCTAACCGCCAGTGGCACTAATACCGTCACGCTGGATGGCAATTACATTCAACCGATTGTCAGTGATTTCCAATGTTCAGGCGACAGCGCTGGCTTATTGCAAATGCAGCTCAGTAACATTGGCGATAGCTATGAAACCTATAACGGTACCCAAGTTCTGGGCACCCAAACTGATATTGTCGGTATTGAGCTTCTGGTGAATGGTGCGCCTCAAGACATGGGGCAGTGGTTTACGGTCGATCAAAATGATCTCCCCACATTACAGGCACAACTGGTGCAGTTAAGTACCACCAACAGTAAAAACGTGGTGAGCGGCGATACGTTTTCAACGTCAGGCACGTTGAAATTATCATTTAATTAAGGTTCGGCAATGAACGGCAAGAATTTTGCGCTGATGATTTCCGCTATTGGATTATTTATAGCGGTTGGACTGCAACAGGCCTGCGCTTTGCAGACTGGCGATACAATGCTTTTGAGCTTTAAAGGGAAATTTATTATTTCCACACCCTGTACAGTTTCAGATGATGAAGTGAGAAATATTGCCTTTGGCAATATTGGCATCAACGAGGTGAACGGCATCGATAATATGCAGCCTATTCCCTTTACTGTAGATTGCCATGGTGCGCCAGATAATTCACCGTTGGATCTGTATATCGTCGCGGTTACCCCTGCATATGACGATACGGCCATTACCACAACTGCGGAAGGGCTGGCCATTCAAATTCAGGCCAATGGGCAACGGATGAAAATAAATAAGCCGCTGAGTACCACCGTAGGGGATATAAAAACGTTAAGTTTAACTGCGGTACCGGTGAAAGATCCTCTGGTTAGTCTGACGGAACAAACGTTTACGGCTACCGCAACCCTGACCGCGCAATATCAGTGAGAACAAAAAATGCGAAACACGTTATTATCTTGCGCAGCAGGGCTCGCTTTTTACATTGGCGCAGTTATACCAGCCCAGGCATTGGATCATAATTTACAATTTAGCGGCACGCTGGTGAGCGAGCCTTGTACGCTGGATCCGCAAACAACCGATCTTGATGTGAATTTTCAATCGATTGTAAGAGGTAGCTTCTTTTTATACACCCGGACCTCCAGCGTTCCGTTCACAATTAATCTTACGGGCTGCGATGTAACATTAGGAGATAAAGTTACTATTACTTTTGCAGGAACAGAGAGTTCGGCATTACCGGGTTACCTGGCCGTAACAGGTGCGGCGACAGGCGTCGCTATTGGTATGGAAACCCCGGAAGGAACGCCACTGCCATTTAACAAACCGACGCCGGAATATACGTTATCACCAGGAACGAATAGTCTAACTTTACACGCGTTTTTGCAGGGTGAACCGGATGCAATAGCGCAACAGACTATTACATCAGGCGATTTTACGGCAACGGCAACATTTGAGTTGAACTATCCGTAAACCCAAGAACATTAAAATTAGTATTGCTCAAAATAGAGTTGACGGCTGTGCCTAAGTTAGTGGTTTCTAATTTTACAAAGGTTGCCTTAAAATGATAAATACAGGTTTCAGGTCATTGAGAATTCTTTATTTATGTTATAAAAAGATTGCCATGATATGTAGAAAGATCTGTGTATCAGGCTACCAGTCTTGGTTATTTGCATTATTTTTAATGATAGCCTGCACGCAAGCCAATGCGGATATTCTAAATTTTTATTCCTGGACATTTAGCGATTTTCCCGGCGATCACTATTGTCAAAGCTCTTCGATCACAGGTTCCGTTTATTATGAGCATCAAGTTGCCATTACTATCACGCCAAATGCTGGCTGCACTTACGGCTCTTCATTATATCCGCCACATTCCGGAAACTTTAAAGTAAGGGTAAAAGAATTACCTATGGGACAGTATGTTGATTCATCGTATTTTTATTTAGATGCATCAAAGTCCTTTGAGGAACAATCAGTAACAATGAGTGGTGGTAGCCGGACAGTATATGATAGCTCCCGGGATACAATAGCTGTATGTTATTATCTATTGGATGAGAGTGGGGCTACCTATTTGTTAAGTGGAAGAGGGGCTGACGGATGCTCTGGTTCACCCCTTCCTCCGGACCCACCTGATACATCATGCGAAATTAATAACGGCAGCGATTTATCAGTTTCATTAGGTCAATCTGTGCGTTCGGAACTTCCGACTGTACCTGATTCAGGTTCAGCAAAAGCCGTGCAGATTCCGGTGGAGTGTGCCGGCGGTGATGTATCCTTCGCGATGAAACTTAAATATAACAACCCAATAATCATCGGCAGCAGTCAGGCAGTGTCAACCACAACGAATGGAGTAGGTGTGGCGATTATCTATGAAAATGAGCCGATAGCTACCACGGACAGTAAAAATATTACCTTCTTAAAAGGTTCAAACACATTAACATTATATTTCCAGGCGGTACGAGACCCTGGCGTAGAAGTAAAAGATATTGCTACCGGCACCTTTACTGCTAATGCCATACTTGAAATGACGCAACAATAGTTATAATTTCAGAAGAATCAGGATCGGTTTTAAACGATCCTGATTTTTTTATAACTTAAATTTACATCCGTATAGCATGCGAGACTAGTTATTAAAAAGCTGCTCTGGCAGGTGATTTATCTCAACCAGGTACCCGCCTTTCTTTATCACAATATGATTTCCGCGTTGTAACTTCGCTAATATACTCATAATAGTGCTACGGGCAAGGTGGGTGCGGTCAAGAATATAATGGGCTGCAATGGTGTGTTCACGAATCATCGCAGGCTGATTATTCAAATCATTAAGTAAATGACAGATTGTCAAATAGGCGTTTTTAGTATTAATTTGTCTGTCGCGAAGCAGCAATCTCAAAATAGTATAAGACTGAATTTTCGCTATCGTCAGCCACTGTTCAGGATGCTCACTCAGACATTTAAAGAAAGCCTTCTCACTTACCCGAATCGCTTGCGCGGCCACTTCTGCACGGAAATAACCCGGGTTATGGTTAGCGAATATCTCCGCAAGCCCTGCAATGATAGGCGGATAAATATTACTGATGATCGTACCATCATTTTGATAACGCAGAGAATAATACCCGTCAACCAGTAAATAGCAGGCATTTTCTTCTTTTTGCTTCAAATAGATACGCTGGCTTTTAGCAAGCTGAACAGGCTCGCCGTAGGGGATGAGTTTTCCAATCAACTCATTGAGTTCTTGTCCGGGATGACTAAACGTCCCGGAACTATTGGGAAACTCATACGAGTCTGTTTCTCTTTGCAATGGTGGCACCCTAAGTATCATAAGAATAAGCTAATATAAAATAAATATTATTTTATGATAAAAATTATTAACTTAAAATTAGGATTTAGCAACATTCAGAATTAATAAATTTAATTCATTAGATATTTAAGATGTTTTGAAACTTTACAGCGTGGGGCAAACGGGGAGCAGGCAAAAAAAAGCCCTTCGTGGGAGAAGGGCAAAGACTACACACAGCAATTCGTTGTTTCACTCAGGGGATTTCCATGCTTATAAATCAACGCGTTGATTCATAACCGTGATTTGATTGTAGGTAGCCCCACCTCCAGCGTCGATCAGATTCGTCCCAATCGTTAACCAAAGGTAAATTATTTGCGGCACAGGATGTTAAGCGGCAGAAGGCTTAGCGCTAAGCGCGGTTAAAAATAGAGCGGTAAATGATTAGTTATTCTAAAGTGTCGGGCGAATAGCTTCGCCCGGCAGGGTTATTTATCAAGAGGATGGTTCTGCTGTTCCAGCGAATGAATCGCCTCGCTGGTTGACTGCTGCGGGGCAGGCGCTTCCTGCACCCAGACTGAGAACAGCCGCCAGGAAACCGCCAGCAGCACCGGGCCGATAAACAGGCCAATCATGCCAAAAGCGATTAAGCCGCCGATAACGCCAGAGAGAATCAAAATCATCGGCAGGTCCGCACCCATGCGGATCAGCATCGGGCGGATAACGTTATCCATCAGCCCCACCACGCAGCTCCACACCAGCAGCACTGTGCCCCAGGTGGTATCGCCGCTCCAGTACAACCAGATAATTGACGGGATCAACACCAGCAACGGTCCGAGCTGTACCAGGCAGGTGAGCACCATCACCACCGTTAACACAGCGGCATAGGGCACCCCGGTGATGGCAAGGCCTATACCGCCCAACACCGCCTGCACCAGCGCGGTGACCACCACGCCCAACGCCACCGCACGGATCGCCTGGCCCGCCAGCAGTACCGCTGCGTCGCCACGTTTGGCCGCCAGACGAATCGCGAAGTGGCGAATGCCGTAAGCCACCTGCTCGCCGCGCCAGTACAGCAGGGCGCTGAACAGCAGCATCAGCGCGCAGTGCATCACCAGCCGCCCGACGTGCGCCGCCTGGCCGATAAACCAGGTGGTGGTACTGCCGATATAGGGCCGCACTTTCGCCATGACGGCGCTGCCGCCGCTGTCCAGCAGGTTGTGCCAGCCGGAATAGAGCCGGGATCCAATCAGCGGAATGCTGTTCAGCCAGTTCAGTTCCGGCATGCCGGTCTGGCCTTTTGATACCCAGTCAATCAGCGGACCGCTGTTGTCCACCAGGCTGTTGACCAGCAGGGCGATAGGGATCACGAACAGCAGGATCAGCAGCAGCGTCATCACCAGCACCGCCAGCGAGCGGCGTCCCCATAAAATTCGTTGCAGGCGGATCAGTACCGGCCAGGTGGCGATCACTACCGTGCCGGCCCAGGCAAAGCCCAGAATGAACGGTTGAACAATCCACAGACAGGCAATGATCATGATCGATAAAAACAGCACGGACAGCAGCGTTTGCGGCACGTCCATGGGTTGACGAGAATTAATCATAATGACCTTCACAATGTGATACGCCAGAACGACGGCGCGAAAAGTTGCACTGAGTTGATGCTGATAAATGATGAGTGATTTCAGGCGGTTTTACGAGACTAAAACCGCCGTTAAATCTCGTGGGCGAGTCCGAAAAAGTGTGATACAAACGTGGTGTCGTCACGCAAACGATAACTTCCAATGATGACAACGAGGCTTGTTGTAGCAGGCTCGCAACTCACAACTTCTCGATGTGGCAGGTTTAAGGCTAATGATCCCACAAATTTCTCAGGCGCCAGGGTTAGTTCAGCTGGTGGTCAACTTTTTGCAGGCACTGGAGCAACACGGGTTTACCGGCGATACCGCCACCAGCTACGCCGATCGCCTCACCATGGCGACCGACAACAGTATTTATCAGCTTCTACCCGATGCGGTGCTTTTCCCGCGCTCCACGGCAGACGTGGCGCTGATTGCCCGGCTGGCGGATGAAGCGCGCTTTGCCTCGCTGGTGTTTACTCCGCGCGGCGGTGGCACCGGTACCAACGGTCAGGCGCTGAACAGCGGTATTATTGTTGATATGTCGCGCCATATGAACCGCATCATGGAAATTAACCCGGAAGAGGGCTGGGTGCGGGTTGAAGCGGGCGTGATCAAAGACCAGCTTAACCAGTACCTCAAACCCTACGGCTATTTCTTCGCGCCGGAACTCTCCACCAGTAATCGCGCCACCCTGGGCGGCATGATCAATACCGACGCTTCCGGGCAGGGCTCGCTGGTGTACGGGAAAACCTCCGATCATGTCTTAGGCCTGCGCGCGGTGCTGCTGGGGGGCGATATTCTCGATACTCACGAGATGTCCGCCTCACTCGCCGAAGAGATGGGCCGCGAGCCGGGGCCAATTGGCCGCATCTATAAAACCGTGGTAGAACGCTGCCGCGCGCAGCGCCCGCTTATCCTGGCGAAATTTCCCAAACTCAACCGCTTCCTGACCGGTTACGACCTGAAAAACGTCTACAGCGACGATATGAGCCGTTTCGACCTGACGCGCATCATCACCGGTTCAGAAGGCACGCTGGCGTTTATTACCGAGGCGCGGCTGGATATCACGCCGCTGCCCAAAGTGCGCCAGCTGGTGAACGTGAAATATGACTCGTTCGACTCCGCGCTGCGCAATGCGCCGTTTATGGTGCAGGCCCAGGCGCTGTCAGTTGAGACCGTCGATTCTAAAGTGCTTAACCTGGCGCGGGAAGACATTGTCTGGCACTCGGTAAAAGAGCTGATTACCGATGTGCCGGATAAAAATCTGCTGGGTCTGAATATTGTCGAATTCGCCGGGGACGATGAAGCGCTGATTGACCGCCAGGTGAGGGCGCTGTGCGCCCGTCTGGATGAACTGATGGCGCGCGGCGAGGGCGGGGTGATCGGCTGGCAGGTGTGCGCCGATCTGGCGGGCGTCGAGCGTATCTACGCGATGCGCAAAAAAGCCGTCGGCCTGCTGGGCAACGCAAAGGGTCTGGCAAAGCCGATCCCGTTTGCCGAAGACACCTGCGTACCGCCGGAAAACCTGGCGGATTATATCGTCGAGTTTCGCGCGCTGCTGGACAGCCATGGGCTGAGCTATGGCATGTTCGGCCACGTGGATGCCGGCGTACTGCACGTGCGCCCGGCGCTGGATATGTGCGACCCGCATCAGGAAGTGCTGATGAAGCGTATCTCCGACGAGGTGGTGGCGTTAACCGCCAAATACGGCGGCCTGCTGTGGGGCGAACACGGTAAAGGCTTCCGCGCCGAGTACAGCCCGGCGTTTTTCGGTGATGAGCTTTACCACGAGTTGCGGGTGATTAAAGCGGTGTTTGATCCGAAAAACCGCCTTAACCCCGGTAAAATCTGCCCGCCTGCCGGCCTCGACGCGCCGATGAAAAAGGTCGATGACGTCAAGCGCGGCACGTTTGATCGGCAAATCCCGATTGCGGTACGCAGCGCCTGGCGCGGGGCGATGGAGTGCAACGGCAACGGCCTGTGCTTTAACTTCGACGTGAAAAGCCCGATGTGCCCGTCGATGAAAATCACCAGCAACCGTATTCACTCGCCGAAAGGGCGCGCCACGCTGGTGCGTGAATGGCTGCGGCTGTTGGAAGATCGCGGCGTCGACCCGATCAAACTGGAAAAAAGCCTGCCGGAAAAACGCGCCAGCCTGCGTACCCTGATTGAGCGCACCCGCAACACCTGGCATGCGCAAAAAGGCGAGTATGACTTTTCCCATGAGGTCAAAGAGGCGATGTCCGGCTGCCTGGCCTGTAAAGCCTGCTCGACCCAGTGCCCGATTAAAATCGACGTACCGGAGTTCCGTTCGCGCTTCTTGCAGCTTTACCACACCCGCTACCTGCGCCCGGTACGCGACCACTTTGTGGCGACCGTCGAGAGCTACGCGCCGCTGATGGCCCGCGCGCCGAAGGTGTTCAATTTCTTTATGAGTCAGCCGTGGGTGAAAGAGCTGTCGGCGAAGCATATCGGTATGGTGGATTTACCGCTGCTTTCCACCCCGACGCTGCAACAGCAACTGGTGGGCCACCGCAGCGCCAATATGACGCTGGAAGATCTTGAAGAGCTGAGTTTTGCTGAGCGCGACCGCACGGTGCTGGTGGTGCAGGACCCGTTCACCAGCTACTACGACGCGCAGGTGGTGGCGGATTTTGTCCGGCTGATCGAGAAGCTGGGCTTTAATCCGGTGGTGCTGCCATTCTCGCCCAACGGTAAAGCGCAGCATATTAAAGGCTTCCTTGACCGCTTTGCCCGTACCGCGCGCAAAACCTCTGAGTTTCTCAATCGCGTGGCCCAACTCGGGATGCCGATGGTGGGCGTCGATCCGGCGCTGGTGCTGTGCTATCGCGACGAGTACCGCCAGGCAATCGGCGAGGAGCGCGGTGATTTCAACGTACTGCTGGTGCATGAATGGCTGCTGCGGGTATTTGAAAATAAAGTGGCGGCGCCGGTGGTGGGCGAATCCTGGTACCTGTTCGGCCACTGCACCGAAGTGACTGCGCTGCCCGGCGCGACGGGGCAGTGGGCGGCGCTGTTCGCCCATCTTGGCGCAAAGCTGGAAAACGTCAGCGTCGGTTGTTGCGGCATGGCGGGCACCTACGGCCACGAAATTAATAACCACGCCAACTCGCTGGGGATTTACGAGCTGTCGTGGCACCAGGCGATGCAGCGCCTGCCGCGCAACCGCTGCCTGGCGACCGGCTACTCCTGCCGCAGCCAGGTGAAGCGCATCGAAGGCAACGGCGTGCGTCACCCCTTACAGGCAATGCTGGAGATACTGGGATGATCTGGAAACGCAGCGCGACGCTGGAAGCCCTGAACGCCATGGGGCACGACAATATGGTGGGGCTGTTGGCGATCACCTTCAGCCATATCGGCGACGATTCGCTGGAAGCCACTATGCCGGTGGACAGCCGCACCCGCCAGCCGTTTGGGCTACTGCACGGCGGCGCATCGGTGGTGCTGGCGGAAACCCTCGGCTCGGTGGCGGGCTATCTATGCACCGAGGGAGAACAACGGGTGGTAGGGCTGGAAGTCAATGCCAACCACCTGCGCTCCGCCCGGGCGGGCATAGTGCGCGGCGTGTGCCGCGCAGTGCACGTTGGTCGCCGCCATCAGGTGTGGCAAATCGATATTTTCGATGAACAAAACAAACTCTGCTGTACTTCCCGCCTGACCACGTCGGTGGTGTAAAACCCCTGTTCGGGTCAATAAACTGGCCCGAATAGAGAGTAATCCGACTCCGCTCCGCTCGCCGGAATGCCGCGCCGTGCCTATACTTCAGTCGCAGCATGTACTGCTTATCCTGCGGAGCCGGCCATGAAATGCCTCGTTTTAAGCATGATTAAAGAACCCCCGAAAGATCCCGATAAATGGTTTGATTTGGAAGGAAGACGAACCCGGGAAAACAGGAAATAGCGAACTGTAGCGTTCTATCGAGTAGCCGGAGGTAATATGTCTGAGCGTCCTGATTATGATCCGATTGACCGACCGATAACAGATGACCCTGAACGTTTGCCGCCTGATGATTACGATCCTTTAGACCCGGATATTCCCGATATTGAAGACCCGGATCGGCTTCCGGAAGACGATATCGACCCGGATGTGCCGGATATTGAGGATCCGGACAGGCCCGTCAGGCCGTTGTAATTTTTGACGATACGTTGGTGGCGAGTATTTACGCCAGACAGGCCGGGTAGCGGACGCTACCCGGTTGATGCGCAATTACTTGTGAGTTGCGAACCCATTTCTGAACTGATTAAGGTAGTAATCATACCGATTCCGGAACCAGATTTTGCTTTCATGCTCCATCAGGCCGGTAATATTATCCAGATTCACTTCCCTGCCGCGTAATTGCATCCCGGCGAAACTAAATGCAAGAAAATCAAAGTTTTGTTCAGACATCACGCTACTTTCACTCACAAACTGCATCTATTGCACCTCTACGACAATGTTTAAAAGGTTTAACGTTGACCGGAGATAAGTATTAGCGATATTCCAGAAAAATGTGGAAAATATTTTCATTAGTAAAATCAGTAACATGTAAATTTTAATGTCAGGAGTGGAGCGTAGCGGTAATAATTATTCGCTTATGGATGAAAATGTACAGAAATACACATTTCTAATACTTTTGCCTGAGTGACGCGTCCGCGAAAAGCGGTATCTCTGCAACGGTAATTTTGTTACCTGATTACATAAATAGGTATTATCTATACATCTTTTTATTGTGCCGCGATATGCCCGTTTTGCCTTTCAAAATGCCTTTTAATTCAATTGACTAAACCGCACTGATCGCCATCTGCAAGACTGCTGTGAGGGTCTATCCTTAGTAAAGACGCCCAAAAATGCAGCATTCCACGAATATCCCTGTTATCAGAATGTTGTATTGAGAATAGTTATCACTAACATAGGGCTATCGGCCTGTGGGCTTTGAATCAATGAGGTGAACGATGGATGTGCAAACTGATAACTTCGATCCGAAAGAATTCGCCTGGCAGGGATTGACCCTGACGCCCGAGGCGGCGGAGCACGTCCGCAAGCTGACGGCGGCGCAGGAAGGCATGCTGGGCATACGCCTTGGCATCAAACAAACCGGCTGCGCGGGCTTCGGCTATGTGCTGGATACCGTGAAACAACCCCATAAAGACGATCTACTGTTCGAGCAGGATGGGGCGCGGCTGTACGTGCCGCTGTCGGCAATGCCGTTTATCGATGGCACGGAAGTCGACTATGTACGCGAAGGATTAAATCAACTGTTCAAATTCCATAACCCCAAAGCCCAGAACGAATGCGGCTGCGGCGAAAGTTTTGGGGTCCAGGCGGATTAATTATGTCTCGTAATACTGAAGCAACTGATGATGTCAAAACCTGGACCGGGCACCTCAATTATAAAGAGGGCTTTTTTACCCGGTTACAGACCGATGAGCTGGCGAAAGGCATCAACGAAGAGGTGGTGCGGGCGATCTCTGCGCGCCGTAACGAACCCGACTGGATGCTGGAATTCCGTCTCAATGCCTGGCACGCGTGGCTGGAGATGGAGGAGCCGCACTGGCTTAAAGCCCATTACGATAAGCTGAACTACCAGGATTACAGCTATTATTCCGCGCCGTCCTGCGGCAATTGCGATGATAACTGCGAATCCCAGCCGGGCGCGGTGCAGCAGACCGGCAGCAACAGCTATTTAACCGATGAAGTGGAAAAAGCGTTCGATCAACTTGGCGTGCCGGTGCGCGAGGGCAAAGAGGTGGCGGTGGACGCCATTTTTGACTCGGTATCGGTCGCGACTACCTATCGCGAAAAGCTGGCCGACCAGGGGATTATCTTCTGCTCCTTCGGCGAGGCTATCCACGAGTTCCCGGAGTTGGTTCGCCAGTATCTGGGCACCGTTGTGCCCTCTAACGACAACTTCTTCGCGGCGCTTAACGCGGCGGTGGCTTCTGACGGCACCTTTATCTATATCCCGAAAGGGGTGCGCTGCCCGATGGAGCTGTCGACCTATTTCCGCATCAACGCGGAAAAAACCGGCCAGTTCGAACGCACCATTCTGATTGCCGACGAAGGCAGCTACGTCAGCTATATCGAAGGCTGCTCCGCCCCGGTGCGCGACAGCTACCAGCTGCACGCGGCGGTCGTGGAGGTGATCATCCATAAAGACGCGGAGGTGAAATACTCCACGGTGCAGAACTGGTTCCCCGGCGATAACAACACCGGCGGGATTTTAAACTTCGTCACCAAGCGCGCGCTGTGTGAAGGCGAGAACAGCAAGATGTCGTGGACCCAGTCCGAGACCGGCTCCGCCATCACCTGGAAATACCCGAGCTGCATTCTGCGCGGCGATAACTCTATCGGCGAATTTTTCTCGGTGGCGCTGACCAGTGGGCACCAGCAGGCCGATACCGGCACCAAGATGATCCACATTGGCAAAAACACCAAATCGACCATCATCTCGAAAGGGATTTCGGCGGGGCACAGTCAGAACAGCTACCGCGGGCTGGTGAAAATCATGCCCACCGCCACCAACGCGCGTAACTTTACCCAGTGCGACTCGATGCTGATTGGCCCGGATTGTGGGGCGCATACCTTCCCGTATGTGGAGTGCCGCAACAACTCGGCGCAGCTGGAGCATGAAGCCACTACCTCGCGCATCGGCGAAGACCAGTTGTTCTACTGTCTGCAACGCGGCATCAGTGAAGACGACGCCATCTCAATGATCGTCAATGGCTTCTGTAAGGATGTGTTCTCCGAATTGCCGCTGGAGTTCGCGGTGGAAGCCCAAAAATTATTAGCCATTAGCCTTGAGCACAGCGTCGGTTAAGCCATAAGGATACGAAATGTTAAGTATTAAAGATTTAGAAGTTAGCGTTGAAGATAAGCAGATCCTGCGTGGTTTATCCCTCGATGTGCGGCCAGGCGAAGTGCACGCCATCATGGGGCCGAACGGTTCCGGGAAGAGCACCCTGTCGGCGACCCTGGCGGGACGTGAAGATTATGAAGTCACCGGCGGCGAGGTGCATTTCAAAGGCAAAGACCTGCTGGAGTTAGACCCGGAAGATCGCGCCGGGGAAGGCATTTTTATGGCGTTTCAGTATCCGGTTGAGATCCCGGGCGTCAGTAACCAGTTCTTCCTGCAAACCGCGCTGAACGCAGTGCGCAAATACCGCGGCCAGGAGGAACTGGATCGCTTCGATTTCCAGGACCTGATGGAAGAAAAAATCAAGCTGCTGAAGATGCCGGAAGATTTGCTGACCCGTTCGGTCAACGTCGGGTTTTCCGGCGGTGAGAAAAAGCGTAACGACATTCTGCAAATGGCGGTGCTGGAGCCGGATCTGTGTATTCTGGATGAGTCCGACTCCGGGCTGGACATTGACGCTCTGAAGATTGTGGCGGACGGCGTAAACGCTTTGCGTGACGGCAAGCGCTCGTTCATCATCGTGACCCACTACCAGCGTATTCTTGATTACATCAAGCCTGACTATGTACATGTGCTTTATCAGGGGCGCATTGTGAAATCCGGCGATTTCACCCTGGTGAAACAACTGGAGGAGCAAGGCTATGGCTGGCTTACCGAACAACGCTAACGCACTGCAACAATGGCACCGCCTGTTTGAGGCCGAGGGCGACACGCGCTCACCCCAGGCGCAGGAGCACCTGCAACAACTGCTGCGCGAAGGGCTGCCGGGGCGTAAACATGAAAACTGGAAATATACCCCGCTGAACGGCCTGCTTGAGCGTAATTTCGTGGCGCCGGCGCGCCAGCCGGTGGAGGCGGCGCAGGTTCAGCGTCTGGCCCTGCCGGTAGAGGCCATCAGGCTGGTGTTCGTTGACGGTGAATATGCTCCCTCCCTGAGCGATGACGCCAGTAACAGTGGATTCGAGATCGCTGTTAACGACCAGCGCGACAGCCTGCCGGCTGCCGTTCAACCGGAGGTGTTTTTGCACCTGACGGAGAGCCTGGCGCGCGCGGTGACCCATATCCGCGTCAAGCGCAACCAGCAGCCAGAAAAGCCGCTGCTGTTAATGCACCTGAGCAGCGGGCGCGATGGCGATGAGATCAGCACGGCCCACTACCGACACCATCTGGTGCTGGAGAGCGGGGCGCAGGCCACGGTGTATGAGCACTACGTCAGCCTTGACGCGCTGCGCCACTTTACCGGCTCACGCCTGACCATTGAAGGCGGGGCCAACAGCCAGTTGCATCACTATAAACTGGCGTTCGAAAACCCGGTGTGCCACCACTTTGCCCATAACGATCTGCTGCTGGAGCAGGACGCGTCGGTGCTGAGCAGCAGTTTCCTGCTGGGCGGCGCAGTGCTGCGCCACAATACCAGCACCCAGCTCAACGGTGAAAACATCACCCTGCGGCTCAACAGCCTGGCGCTGCCGGTGAATAACGAAGTGTGTGACAGCCGCACCTGGCTTGAACATAACAAGGGCTACTGCAACAGCCGCCAGCTGCATAAAGTCATCGCCCGGGATCGCGGTAAAGCGGTGTTCAATGGGCTGATTAAAGTGGCGAAGCATGCGCTGAAAACAGACGGACAGATGACCAACAACAACCTGCTGTTGGGGCGTCTTGCGGAAGTGGATACCAAGCCGCAGCTGGAGATTTACGCCGACGACGTCAAGTGCAGCCACGGCGCCACTGTCGGGCGCATTGACGACGAGCAGATGTTCTATCTGCGCTCGCGCGGGATCGACCAGTTATCGGCCCAGAAGATGATCATTTACGCTTTTGCCGCTGAACTGACTGAATCAGTAACCGATGCGACGTTAAAACAGCAGGTGCTGGCCCGAATCGAGGCGCGCCTGGGAGGTGAGGCATGAGTTATAACGTTGAACAGGTGCGCGCCGATTTCCCGGTACTGACCCGCGAAGTCAACGGGCAACCGCTGGCCTATCTCGACAGCGCCGCCAGCGCGCAGAAACCCAACGCGGTGATTGATGCGCAGTCGGAACTCTATCGCCACGGTTACGCGGCGGTGCATCGGGGCATTCATACCCTGAGCGCCGAGGCCACCGAGCGAATGGAAAACGTGCGCAGCCAGGTGGCGCGCTTTATTGGCGCAAAATCGCCGGAAGAGATCGTGTTTGTGCGTGGTACCACCGAGGGGATTAACCTGGTGGCTAACAGTTGGGGTATGAGCGCGGTCTCCGCCGGGGATAACATCATCATCTCCACGATGGAGCACCATGCCAATATCGTGCCGTGGCAGATGCTGTGCAAACGCACCGGGGCAGAATTGCGGGTGATCCCGCTGAATCAGGACGGCACGCTCAAGCTTGAACAGTTGCCGGCGCTGATAGATGCCAACACCAAACTGTTGGCCATTACCCAGGTGTCCAACGTGTTGGGTACCGAAAACCCGATAGCTGAAATGATTAAGCTGGCGCACCAGTCGGGTGTGAAAGTGCTGATTGACGGCGCCCAGGCGGTGATGCATCACGCTATCGACGTCACGGCGCTGGACTGCGATTTCTATGTGTTTTCCGGCCATAAACTCTACGGGCCGACGGGTATCGGCGTGCTGTATGTCAAAGAAGCGATTTTACAGGCCATGCCGCCGTGGGAAGGGGGCGGGGCGATGATCGCCACCGTCAGCCTGACTGAAGGCACTACCTGGACGGCGGCCCCGTGGCGCTTCGAAGCCGGGACGCCGAATACCGCCGGGATTATCGGTCTGGGCGCGGCGATCGAGTATGTCGGGAAAATCGGGCTGGAGAACATTGGCGAATATGAGCAGACGCTGATGCGCTACGCCCTGGACGAACTCGCGAAAGTGCCGGATTTAACGCTGTATGGCCCCGCGTCGCGGCTTGGCGTCATCGCTTTTAATCTGGGCAAGCATCACGCCTATGACGTCGGGAGCTTTCTGGATAACTACGGCATCGCGGTGCGCACCGGTCACCACTGCGCCATGCCGCTGATGGATTTTTACGGCGTACCGGCCATGTGCCGCGCATCGCTGGCGATGTACAACACCGAAGAAGAGGTCGACAGGCTGGTGGCGGGGTTAATCCGCATCCACCGCCTGTTGGGCTAACAGGGAGATTGTGATGGCAACCTTGCCGGAACGTGACAAACTGCTGCGCAACTTTAATCGCTGCGCCAACTGGGAAGAAAAGTATCTCTACATCATTGAGCTGGGGCAGCGCCTGCCTGCGCTCAGCGACGAGGCGCACAGCGCGCAAAATAAAATCCAGGGCTGCCAGAGCCAGGTATGGATTGTGCTGACTCAGCGCGATGACGGCGTGATTGAATTGCAGGGCGACAGCGACGCTGCCATCGTCAAAGGGCTGATCGCGGTGGTGTTCGCGCTGTATCAGCAAATGACCGCTCAGGACATTGTCGCCTTTGACGTGCGCCCGTGGTTTGAACAAATGGCGCTGACGCAACACCTCACTCCGTCCCGCTCGCAGGGGCTTGAAGCGATGATCCGCGCAATTCGCGCCAGGGCCGCAGAACTTAGCTAAACTCAAAGAGATTGCTTTCATCCTGTTATGCGAGGCGATTTATCGCCTCGTGTTCTTTCAGCATTCCGGCGTTCTGCCGGTGAACACAGGAAATAATTATATGAAACGCGCGGTCTCTTTAACTCCAATAACATTATCAATACTACTGGGTGCCTCACAGGCGGCGTATGCCGTGGATTATCCGCTGCCGCCGCCAGGCAGCCGTATCATTGGGCATAACCAAACCTATGTCGTGCCCAATGACGGCAAAAGCCTCGAATACATTGCCGAGAAGTTTGAAACCGGCGTGCTGTCACTGATTGAGGCCAACAATACCGTCGACCCCTGGCTGCCGAAACCGGGCACGCCATTGATTATCCCCTCGCAAATGATCCTGCCGGATACCCCGCGCGAGGGGATTGTGATTAATCTGGCGGAGCTGCGGCTGTACTACTATCCGCCAGGGCAAAACCGGGTGGAGGTCTATCCGCTGGGGATTGGTCAGTTAGGGCGTGAAACGCCGGTGATGGTCACCCGCATCAGCCAGAAAATCCCTAATCCGACCTGGACGCCGACCGCCAATATCCGGGCGCGCTCGCTGGCGCAGGGCATTAAACTGCCGGCGGTGATCCCGGCCGGGCCCAATAACCCGCTGGGGCGCTATGCGCTGCGTCTGGAAGAGGGCGGCGGGGAGTATCTGATCCATGGCACCAACGTGCGCAGCAGCATCGGGATGCGGGTCAGTTCCGGCTGTATCCGCATGCGCGCGCCGGATATCAAAGCGCTGTTTAGCCAGGCGGCGTGGGGGACTCGCGTGCAGATTATTGATGAGCCGGTGAAGTACAGCGTTGAGCCGGACGGCAAACGCTATGTTGAAGTGCATCAGCCGCTATCGAAAAACGACTGGGACAATCCGCAAACCCTGCCTATTGCGATTAATGCCGCCTTTGGGCAATTCATTGACGATGGGCGCACTGACAGCATGGCGGTGGATAATGCCATCACCCGGCGGGCAGGCTATCCGGTGGACGTCAGCGGTATGCAGAGCAAGCCGTCTGGCTTAGCGCCCATTGCGCCGATCCAGAGCGTCAAAACGCAGCCACAGCAAGCGGTGAAGTCGCAACAGGACATTTCTCTGGTGAGTGGGCAAAACGGCGTGGTGATGCAGTGACGGGGCCTAAACGAAGGGCAAAAAAAATGGCGCACAATGTGCGCCATTCTTAACACAGGTACTATTACTTGCGGTATTTAGTAGCCTGGTTGTCCAGACGCTGGTTAGCGCGAGCTGCGTCGTCTTTAGCAGCCTGAACGTCGGAACGCATTGCGTTCACGTCGTTGCTCAGCTGGTCAACTTTAGCGTTCAGAGTCTGAACGTCAGAAGACAGCTGATCGATTTTAGCGTTGCTGGAGCAACCAGCCAGCAGAGTAGAACCCAGGATTACCGCGCCCAGTACCAGTTTAGTACGATTCATTATTAATACCCTCTAGATTGAGTTAATCTCCATGTAGCGTTACAAGTATTACACAAAGTTTTTTAGGTTGAGAATATTTTTTTGATGAGAATCCACTTAATTTTGATCGTTCGCTCAAAGAAACAGCGAATTTCACTGTTCTGTTAAAAAAAGTGTGTTAAAACAGTCTTTTTTCATCGGATTCATCTTAGATTTTTGTCCTGTTGAATAGCGAATTCCGATTTGATTTTTTATTTAATTTGGCTAATGACAGAAATAAAAAAAGCACCCGAGGGTGCTTTTTGGCGAATTAATTAACGTTGCTTAATTAAAGAACGTGAACGGAAGCTGTATTGGTGGTGCCGCTCGGAACCAGTGCGCCGGAGACCATTACCACCACGTCGCCTTTATTTGCCAGGCCGCTTTCCAGCGCCGCTTCTTTACCCAGACGGTAGAAGTCATCGGTAGACGCGATCTCTTTCACCAGTTGTGGTACCACGCCTTTGCTCAGCACTAACTGACGCGCGGTGATTTCGTTGGTGGTCAGCGCCAGGATGGTGGCGTTCGGGAAATATTTACGCACCGCTTTCGCAGATTTACCGCCCTGGGTGGCAACCACAATCAGGTTGGCTTCCAGGTTTTCAGCGGTTTCTACCGCGCCACGGCACACGGCCTCGGTGATGCGCAGTTTGCGGTTGCCGTTATGGTTGTCCAGGCGGCTCTGCATCACGCGATCGGTACGCTCGCAGATGGTCGCCATGATGGTGACCGCTTCCAGCGGATATTTCCCTTTCGCGGACTCACCGGACAGCATCACGGCGTCGGTGCCGTCGATGATGGCGTTCGCCACGTCACCGGCTTCTGCGCGGGTAGGGCGCGGGTTTTTGATCATCGAATCCAGCATCTGGGTAGCGGTGATCACCACTTTGCGGGCGCGCACGCATTTCTCGATCATCATCTTCTGGGCGAAGATCACTTCTTCAACCGGGATTTCCACACCCAGGTCACCACGCGCAACCATGATGCCGTCAGACGCTTCGAGGATTTCGTCGAAGTTGTTCAGGCCTTCCTGGTTTTCGATTTTGGAGATGATCTGGATAGCTTCGCCGCCGTTGGCGTTCAGGTGCGCGCGAATTTCTTCCACGTCGGAACGTTTACGGATAAAGGACGCAGCAACGAAATCAACGCCTTGCTCGCAACCGAAGATCAGGTCTTTTTTGTCTTTCTCAGCCAGCGCCGGCAGAGCGATGGAAACGCCTGGCAGGTTAACGCCTTTGTTTTCGCCCAGGTCGCCGTTATTCAGGACTTTACAGATCACCTTGTTGCCTTCGATGGCGGTGACTTCCATGCCGATCAGACCATCGTCCACCAGTACGGTGTTGCCGACGCTCAGGTCGTTTGTGAAGCCTTCATAGGTGACCGCAACGGTTTCGTTGTTGCCGACGACGGTTTTATCGGTGGTGAAGGTGAAGGTCTGGCCCGCTTTCAGCGAAACGTCGTTGCCGCCTTCCAGTTTGATGGTACGGATTTCCGGACCTTTGGTATCCAGCAGAATGGCCGCTTTCTTACCGGTTTTAGCCATCACGTTGCGCAGGTTTTTGATGCGCTGGCCATGCTCGTCATAGTCACCGTGGGAGAAGTTAAGACGCATGACGTTCATGCCCGCGTCGAGCATTTTGGACAGCATCTCTTCAGATTCGGTTTTCGGGCCGATGGTGCAAACAATTTTGGTCTTTTTCATGACAGTTCTAATCTTAACGTTGAGAAGGATAAGGGATTTTTACCCCACGGCATTGTGTGCCCTGGGCGGAAACAGGTGTTTTAAAGCGCTGGTGGCACCGTATAAGAATAGGTGACATCAAAAAAGCGTGCAGAGGAATGTATGCTGAAGTTTCAGCCGGGAAAAGGCAGGCAAATTCATTATAAGATTTAAGGCCGTCCAATATGCTGAAACCATTCAAGTTAGAAACGGCGCTAGTATAAGGCAAACGCAGCAGGAAAGAAAATGAAAACGCTGTTTCATAAAAGTTTCAGGCAGTTTCACAATCGTCTGTTATCAGCGCGTTGCGTTTGAATAAACTTTGTTAATCATAATGTGATCGCGCGCTCACTGGCGGGTTTGGAAGGCGGGAAATAAATCCGTCAGTCTGCGATTTATCGACGCACCTCGCAAGATGCGCCGGGTTTGCGGATTATTTAGCCTTAGCGACCGGGCGCAGCAATTCTCTTAAAATGCGGATCCGCTGCTCGGGAGACAAATAAAACGGCGAAGGGCGCCGGGGGCGGGGTTCGTTAGCCCAGACCTGTTTCAGGCTTTGCAGATAGTGTTCAATCATCTTCTTTCCTCCTTTCTCGGCAACGTGTTGATTCTGGCGGGTGAAAAGCGGAAGAAAAACTGACGATATAAAATTTAATGTTCCGTATTTAATCGGCGCCTCATCTGGCCGTCATCTCCGGCAGGTTGACTATTCTTTCCTATACTTAGGCTTTGTTCCCGAAACAGGAGAGTAACGATGACGATTCAAAAAAGCGGTCAGGCACACTGGGAAGGCGATATCAAAAGCGGCAAAGGCACCGTCACCACCGAGAGCGGCGTGCTGAGCCAACAGCCTTACGGCTTTAACACCCGTTTCGAAGGCGCAAAAGGCACTAACCCGGAAGAACTGATTGGCGCGGCGCATGCGGCTTGTTTCTCAATGGCGCTTTCGCTAATGTTGGGCGAGGCGGGGTATAAAGCGCAATCTATTGATACCAAAGCCGTCGTTTCGCTGGATAAAGCGGGCGCGGGCTTCGAAATCACCAAAGTGGCGCTGACCAGTGAAGTCTCGGTACCGGACGTCGATAAAAATGAATTCGACGAGATCATTCAGAAAGCCAAAGAAGGCTGCCCGGTGTCTAAAGTGCTGAACGCAGAAATTACCCTCGACTACACGTTGAAAAACTAAACAAAAACCAGGCTGCCCGTCCCCGGGCGGCCGTTCTTTTCCAGACGCGATTTAAAACTGGACGATTGAAAGTGGATACGCATGAGCAATAAAGCCAGAAAAGATGAAGAACTGTACCAGGAGATGTGCCGGGTAGTGGGTAAAGTGGTGCTGGAAATGCGCGACCTCGGCCAGGAGCCTAAACATATTGTTATTGCCGGGGTGGTCCGTACCTCGCTTGCCAACCAGAAGATCAAACGCAGCGCGCTAACCGAAGAAGCGATGGAGAAAGTGCTGGAAGCGTTAACGCCGTCGCGCGGCTAATGATATGTGAAAGCCGGTTGGCGCTCTTTTATTGAAAAGTAAATTGCTCCGTTATTAATGACTAAATTGTTATTAATCACTGGGCAATGTTATTTTATTACTTTTAATTCATTTTTATTTAATCATCTTTTCTCTGCTGCTTAAAAATGGTCACTCCGCTAACTCATTTATACGTAAAGCAAAAATAATTAATGCACTCAATTGCGTGGCGAATTGCGCCTGGAGATTCGGATTACTGGCTGATAAAATAATTTCTCAATAAGTGGCCTCAATTTATTCATAGAGCTAATTGGTGGTCGTCATTTTTTATGTGAAATAGAGAAATAAATGATAAATACATCTGTGAAAAAATATTTATTCCCGGGTCTGTTGGGTGTCATTGCCCTGGCTGGAATAGCTCAATCCGCGCTGGGCGTACAACACTGGTCGCAAACCCGCGAGGCGTTAGCTGTCCATCAGCCGGCTCCTGTGGCTGCGTCCAGCGCGCCTGTCACGCTGGCACTGTATAATGTCGTCGAAGCCGCACCTGCTGCCCAGGCCAGCGCGCCAAAACTGGCGTTAGATATTAGCGGGATTATTTTTAGCGATGACGCCGATCTTTCAGCCACCATCATTAAGCAAGGGGCGGAGCAGGTGATTTATCATGTTGGCGAAACATTACAGGGCTACCCGGATGCGCGCGTAGTCAGTATTAGTAAAGATCATATTAAAGTTGATTATCACGGTGTGGTGCAGGACGTGAATTTACCTGCCCCGGATTATGTTCACGCCTGATCGCTTCTCGCTAAAAGCAATAAACGCTTCCCGCAAAGCGGTGCGCACAAATAGTATTGCCGCATCGCTTATTTAATTTATTTAAAACCCCCGGAGCCGTTGATAACGTTGCCAGACTTTTTTGGCATAGCGCATGCGTAAATCATGGCGGCTGGCACGGGTTCCGGCGTTATAGGCGCCAATCGCCTCCCAGTTATAGCCGTACAGCTTTACCATCTCAGATAAAATCGATGCGCCCACCAGCACAGACACGCACGGGTCGCGCATCAAAACGATTTCGTCCACCCCGAGTTTGCGCAGCCGCGCCAGATGGGTACTGTTAATCTGCATCAGTCCCACATCATAGCTGCCGTTAGTATTGACGTTAATCGCCTCAGGATCCATGCCCGATTCAACCTGGGCAATCGCAGTGAGCAGCCTGGGGTCGAGATCAAAATACCGCGCGGCTTCATCCCAGCAGGTTGCCTGCGCCATCATACTCACGGCGAAAAGCGGTAACGCGAAAATGGCTTTCATGGTCTGCCTCCGGCCTGAAATAACGGCGTCATCAGCCGATGACGCCGTTAGAGGGAACAACTTAACGTTTGATCCAGGCGTCTTTCCAGTTCTGGCCTTCACCCGGCGCATAAGCCCAGGCTGCGCCTTTACACCATCCTGAATACGGGAACGGTTTACACTCGTAAATGCCGCCATCTTTGGCTTTGACGCGTGTGCCGCCTTTATACTGGTTGATGTTTTGTGGGTAGACGTACTGGTAGTCGCCGCCCGACGGTGTCGCCACAGGGCTCACTTGCAGCACGGTCGCTGCCGTGTCGCTAAGCCCGCTCTGGTCGGTCACCCGTACCGTTAACGGATAAGACTGGATCGCCGTTACCGATGGGGCGGTGATGGTCAGGGTGTTAGTGGTCTGGCCCGTGACCTGGCCGATACCTGACGGCAGCGTCCAACTCCAGTTCAACTGGGCGCTGGTACTGTCAGCATCGGCGGCGCTGGCGGTGATCACGATCGAATTCCCGCTTTGCGTCTGGAAGGTAGGCGCGAGGGTGATGGTCGGTTTCACCGGCTGCGCGGCTTCCAGAACCGTTACGGTGGTATCGGCATACGCGCTGCTTTGACCGTCGCTGACCGTCAGACGGAAGGTATAGGTTGCGCGAGTAGCCGAGGGGAGGGTAAAGGTCGCGCGCGCCTGATTACCATTGGTGAGCGTGACGCTCGGCCCTGCGGTTTGCGTCCACTGATAGGTCAGCGCATTCCCGTCGGCGTCGCTAGAGCCGGAACCATCCAGGGTAACGGTTTGCGCGCCCTCAATCGTCTGACTCACGCCTGCGTTAGCCACCGGCGGGGTATTTGACGGCGTTGGCTCCGGTGTTGGTGTTGGCGTAGGTTGGCTTCCGCCGCCGCCGCCGGTGTTCGCGCCGCTTGCCACCGTGAAGGGTGAAAAGACGTCGCTAAAAGCGTACAAAGGGGCCTGTTGAGTCGTGAGGCCGCTGTTCTCGGGGCCGACATAACCCTGCTGGCCGGGCTGGTCGCGCGCCATTGACCAGATGCCGATCATGCCGATTTTACGATCCTGCGCCTGCTGCATTACCAGATGGGCATCGGAGAGATAAAAGGTCTCCCCCTGCACATCGTTATAGCCAATCATCGGCGTCGTGCCTAACATGCCGTTGACTTCGCTGTCGCTCTTCTCAGGCCAAATCTTCTTCACCTGCTGGAACAGATTATCCACGGCTGATGTCGCGCATTTACCGTGAATATTCTGGCCCTCTTTACCGGACGACTGGCAAACCGTGTTGCCATAGTCCATGGTCATGACGTTAATACCGGTGAGCTCGACGCCTTTGGCTTTGGCGTCTTCCAGCACGTAGATGCCCTCCGGGGTTAAGCCCGTGGGCAGGATCGGCAGGGTAAACACCAGCCCCACTTTACGGCCCTCTTTTTTCCAGCGCTCCTGAACGATTTTCAGCGCTTCATTACGGCGCTGGATTGACTCATGGTCGGCCACCCAGTTCCCTTCGATATCGAAGTCGAGCACTTTCAGGTTCAGGTTATCGACAATATCGTAGTAGTGAGTCTGGAGATCGTTGACGTTCTTACAGGCTGCGGCCAGCGGCGAGTTGTTTGCGCCGCCGATAGACACCTGAATATCCCCGCCAGCTTCACGCAGCGCCTTGATTTTGCTGTATTGGGTATAGTCATTGATGTTGTAAGCCGTCCCCCAGGTGGGCAGACAGGTATTCGCATCTTTGGCGACCACAAAGGCCATGGTGTAGTGGGTGATCTTTTTGCTCAACGCCAGCGAGGCAAGGTCCGGGATGGTGTTCAGGGTAAAGTCGACATAGGGCGCATAGACGTGGGCGGGCCACTCATATTTTGGCGTACCCACGCGCTCTTTGGTTCCGGCCCAGTCGATATAAATGCCCCAGGGAGACGGATCGCTTGGCCGCACCTGCTGAACATTGGCCAGCGAAACGTATGGCTGCCCCTGGAATTTCACCAGCGAACCGGCAGGATAGAGTGTTTGCAGGTTCAAATCCTGGGCGTTGGCGACTTCCTGATCGGTCCAGACTTTGATGGTGCCAAGCGGTTGCCACGGTTGAGCATTGTCACCGGTCGGGTTCTGATGCTCCTCTTTAGATGGATCGACGCCGATATTGTAGAACAGGGATTTATAACCCTGTCCGTTAATCAACACGATATCGCCGCCATCGTAAACTTTATTGGGCTCCCACTGCGGGACGGGAACATAGGCCATCCAGGGATTGGGCTGGCCCGGGGCAAACGTCGAAGCGCCAATGTTGGTCAGCGCTTTATAACTCACGCCGCCCACGGCGACTTTGTCGTCTTTGGCATAACTTTGCGCGCTGTTGAACTCAGGGAGTTTCGCCGCCGGCGCGCCATTCGAGATATCGCAGTTGGACGGGTTGCCGTACTGGCTTATTTCCTGCGCGGTGGCGGCGCGTTGCTGCCGCCATGGGTTACTGGGATCGTCAGAGGTGGGGCAGTTGCTGGCGCCCACCCACCATTCGTTGCTATAGACATTACCGGCAAAAATTACCTGATAGGTATCGCCGCCTTCCTGTCCGCTCCAGGCTTCCAGAGCACAGGCGGGAGCGGCCATACTGCACAGGCAAACGACGCTGATGGCTGTGGCGAGAGCTTTTCTTTTCATAGGATGACCTTAATGGTTTTACTCTGTGAATGAGCACATGCCTGACGTAAGGTGCCGACGGGTTGGGCGAGCGACGCAGTGAAACCTCCACTGCGCCGCCCGTGACCTGACTGGTCATAACCTCTGCCGACGCGCAGGCTACGTCGCGGCGGCATTGCCAACATTCAGGCGTGCGTGTCGTGGCGCAACACGCCTTCGTGTCTGGTTATTTACAGTCAGATACACCTCCTTTCACCCACACATCGGCTTTACCCGGCTCATCACCTTTGGTCCACCATTTGGCTTTCCACTGGAAGCCGGCGTAATCGGTAGATTCGCCGCCGTTATAAACCACGTCCGGTCTCCAGGACATTTTCACCTGGCTGACCAACTGCCATGGATCGGAGTCAAAGCCAGGCGCGTTGTTTTGCGTCCAGTACTTCGCTTTCCAGGCCAGATTGTTGTAGCTGACGGTTTCGCCGCCGTTGTACACCTTACTGGCCGACCAGGCCGGGTACTTGCTGGCGTTCGGATCGGTTGGCGTTGCGCAACTGCCGCCTGCGCTGCCGCCGCCGCTGGTGCCGTCATCCGGCGTCGGTTGCGGTTCAGGAGTCGGTTCCGGCGACGGCCCCGGGGTTGGATCCGGTGACGGCAACGGCTCGTCGTTCTGGCGCGGTGTGACGGTCACGCTAACCGACTGCTGGGTACTGGTTTTACCATCGCTGACGCTGACCGAAATGCTAAACGACTGATTCGCGGTCACATCAGGTGCGGTAATACTCAGATCCGCCGTATTATTGCCTTCAGGCGCGAATTCGGCGGGCACATTCCATTGATAGGTCAGCGGATCGTTGTCCTGATCCAGCGCTTGCGCATGCAGATTCATCTGTTGACCCGCCTGAAGCGTGATGGCTTCAAACGCGTTTACAGTGGGGGCATGGTTTGGCGCAGGGGCTTTATCCAGCACCTGAACGTTGGCCGTGCTGCTAAGCCCGCCGGTGTCGGTGACTTTGAGCTGGAAGCCATAGGTCTTGTCGGTGGTGGTGGCTGGCGCATTGAAGGTGGCTTTTGCCGTGTTCTTATTGCTAAGGGTCACGGTGGTGCCTGAGGTCTGGCTCCAGGCATAGGTCAGCGCGCCGCCTTCTGGATCGTGTGAGGCTGAACCATCCAGCGTGACCTGCGACGGGCCGATAACCTGCTGGTCCGTCGCGCTGGCTACCGGCGGCTGGTTGGTGGGCGTCGGTGTGGGTGCCGGTGTTCCGCCGCCACTGTCGCCGCCGCCCATCAGGCTTTCATGCATCGCGTTGAGGATTTCGCCGTTATCCGCGTCGATTTCCCAGGCGAACATCCCCGCCAGCCCTTTGCTTAGCGCATATTTACCTTTGGCCGCCACGGAACGCGGATCGTCATAGGTGATCAAATCGCCGGTAGACTGTTTGAACAAATAGGGCGCTTCGGCAGTTTCGTCGTAGCTGTACGCCCAACCCGAGCCGTTACGGTATTCATTCACAATCTGGCGATAATCGACCACGCCGGGTTCCCAGGTCCCTTTAACGGCCCCGGTTGCCTGGCCGCCGGTGAACGGGTTGTTGTTGGTAATCCCGCTAATGCCGGTCCAGCCGCGGCCATACATCGCCACGCCAAGAACCAGTTTTTTCGGATCAACGCCCTGTTCAAGCAGCAGTTTTAACCCATTATCGGCGGTATATTGCGTATCAGGCTTCCATTGTGGCGCATACAGCGCAGTCTGATGGCCGCGATCGGTCATACTCCATGCGCCGTAAAAGTCGTAGCTCATCATAAAGATGTTATCGAGATACTGACTGGCGGTGCGGTAATCCACATTGGCGATTTTGTCATTACCGACGCCGATAGCGGAGGTGAGCATATAGGTTTTGCCCGTTTCCGCCGTCAGCCCGGTTAACATGGCGCGCAGTTCACGCATTAACGCGGTGTAGGTCTCTTTATCCTGCGGTGAACCCAGATTCGGGTTTTCACCGCCGCCGCCCGGGAATTCCCAGTCGATATCCACACCATCAAAGAATTTCCAGGTTTTCAGGAATTCCCTGACGGACGCGACAAAACGGTCGCGTTTGGTTTTATCGCCGAGAAAGAAGAACGGGTCGGAGAGGGTCCAGCCGCCGATAGAAGGCAGCACCTTCAGGTTAGGATGCGCCAGCTTTAACGCCATCAACTGACCAAAGTTGCCTTTGTAGGGGTCGTCCCAGGCGGTAACCCCTTTTTGCGGTTTCTGGATTGCCGCCCAGGGATCGTGGATGGAAACCTGGAAGTCCTGACGCCCGGCACAGGAACGTTGCAGCGCTTCGAAGCTGTTACTGATGGTTTTCAAACTGTCGTTAATGCCATCACCACCGCAGATAGGAATAAAGCCGTACAGCAGGTGGGTCATGTTGGCGGCGGGGATTTTATCAACCGAGTAGTTACGGTCATACACCCCCCATTCCGGGAAATAGGCGCCAATGATTTTGTTCGGATGAGTGGAATAGGTTTTGTTTTTCTCGCCTGGGGTCGCCACAAGCGGCGTCAGGTGGCTACCGTCGGTATCGGCGACAATAATCAGTTTACTGTCGCTCTTGGTACACCCGCTGGCGTTACAAACTTCAACTTGGGTCTGGTATCGTCCCCCTTTATTCACGGTAAAAGAGGCTTTGCCGCTGGCGCCTGCGGCACCGCTCCAGACCTGTTTACCGTTCATCAGCACTTTCGCGCTGGTACCGGTGTCACCATTCCAGATATTCCACTCAACAACCACATTCGCTGCGTTATTGACCTTAACCAGATCGTTATAGGCGGTGGCGGACTGGTCAATTTCCACCAGAGCGAATTTATCATTGCCGCTGCTGATACTTGGCTTACTGGGCAAGGCCGCCCAGGAAGACGTAGACAGAGAGGCAATGGTCATCGCCAATAGACTTAACGTAAATCGTTTCATTCAATAGCCCCGTATTCAGTGAAATTTCAGGCTTGCCGTTTTCTGTTAAAAACAGAGAAAGCATGTAACTGAACGACTTGTCTTTTAAACCCTTCAACTAATTCAGAATGTTTTTTGTGCTCGCGTTCTCCTCGAATAAGCGATAGTGATTACCAATAAAAGCGTTTTCATTGCGAATGCTTATTGGCCCGCTGGAATCCCTTTGCTGATTTAATCCAGAATTGCTACTGTTCAACCGCTATAGTGGTAAAAAATAAACACCCATAAACCCGCAAAACTTAAATAACTGCCGAAAGGAAATGGCTGGGTATTGTCGCGACGTTGGTAACTGGCGGCAAACAACAGCCCGGTACAACTGGCGATAATGCAGATATACGGGATCGCCTGCCAGCCAAGCCAGGCCCCGAGCGCCGCCAGCAGCTTGAAGTCGCCATAACCCAGCGCCTCTTTTTTCATCAGTAAACGGAACAGCCAGTAAAGGCTCCATAAAGAGAGATATCCCGCCGCTGCGCCAATAATCGCATCGCTTAATGCCACAGAGCCGGTGGCGGTATTAAATAACAATCCCATCCATAAAAGTGGCAGGGTGAACATGTCGGGTAATAAGAAATATTTCCAGTCCATCACGCTTAATATGATTAAAAAGCTCACCAACAGCCAGCCGGCGAAAATATCCAGCGGTCGATGGAATATTAACGCGATCACCGTGAACAGTAGGGCGCTGATTATTTCCACGCCAGGTATCCAACCGGGAATAGGCTCGCCACATGAATGACAACGTCCGCGTAATAAAAACCAACTTACCAGCGGAATATTTTCCCACCAGCGCAATGTCCGTTGACAATGATGACAATGGGACGCCGGAAAAGAGAGCTGATAAATCACGCCGGTTTCCGATTGCGCCAGCCCCGGCCCCCGGGAAATCACCATGCCCAGAAAGCTGCCGATGATCGCCCCCAGCAGCATGCACTGGGCAAAAAACAGTAAGCTGTACTCTTCACGCATCATCATAAACAGCTGCTGGGGCGTATTCATGCGGCTTTCCCCCAGAACAACGTGACATCAATTTTCAGGGCGCTGTCGTCTTTGCCCAGCGGCGTCAACTGTACGCTGTCTATCTGGACACCCGCTGTGCGGTTGAGCATCACATACCACTGATAAAACGCGGCGAAGGAGACAGGCTCGAGTGTGACGGTCGCCTTCTGGCCCTGAACCGCCAACGGCGTGTGTGGAATATTGCTCTGCTTCAGGCTGTTGTTAATTGCCTGCTGCGGATTAGCGACCCGCGCCCGTTGTACCCGTAAATCGTTCTCCACCACCTGCTGCTGCATCCAGGTTTGCGTGCTGTTAGCCCGCTCGATGGCGGCTTTCCCATCGTCAATCGCGCTTTGAAGCGGGAGCCAGATGCCATAGAAAAACGCCACCCATAACAAGGCGAACACCATCATCAGCACCATCATTTTTTCGCGCCCGTTGCGCGCGTTAAACCAGGCGTTCAGCTTCTGTTTCATTTTTTACCTGCCTGACTTTTCAGAACGGCGGAGAAGGTCTTCTCTGCCGCATTCTCCTGACCGCCCTCAATCTCAAAGATGAAAGTGGGTTTGGCCTGGCTGACAAACGCTTCAACGCGCGCTTTACTGGGCGCGGTAACCTTCACCGTGAAGCTGCGCTGCGCGCCCTGGTAACTAATGACGCCCATCTGGATGTCATTGAAAGCACTTCGCGCCCGATCTAACTGAGCGATATCAAAGAAAAAATCGCGCGGCGGATTTTTCAGCTGCTGGGTAAAGTGGTACTTCAGATTGGTGGTGAATTTCGCTTTGGGAAAATAGTCGCTAAACAGCACCTGAACTTGTTGTTCTGCCTCTTTCTGGTGGGTTTTCACCTGCCATAAATTGGCAAGCTGGGGCAGCAAGCTAAGCAGCAGCGCCAGTACCAGGGTGCCGATCAGCGGCTTGCGCCAGCGGCGCATTTCATCTTTCAAATCTGCCTGCTGGCCGAACGGACCGTGCAGCAAATTGAGTTTTTTGGCGCGCAGTTCCGGTTGGATCAGCAGCAGCGGGTGCTGCCAGGGATTGGGCTCAACCGCCGTGCTGAAGTTGGCGGGCATGGCGCCATAGCACTGGTGATTGCCTTCACCGAGGCGTTCAAAGACCACAGGCAATAACGGCGCACCAATCACTGTCGCTTGCGCTTCGCTCTGGCGGATCCACCACTGATCGTCCAGCGCAACCAGGGTTGCTCCATCGTTATTAAGCGGCAGCAACAGGGCGTCCGGGATGGCTTTGATGGGCTCCAACCCGGCGTCGCGGCAGGCATCGATCCAGCGTTGCAGCTGCGTGGCGTTGACCGCGACGGCAACCACCTGATTAGCGACTTTGCGCACCACGGTCCAGTGCAGATCTTCCACATCACCCATTAGCGTCTCTTCAGCCAGCCAGCTAAACTGCGGCATCTGGCTGAATGGCCCTTTTTTCACCAGGGTAAAATCCCGAAAAATCGCCTCGCTGGCCGGGATCAGCAGGCATACCGATTTGGCGAGCGGGTGCCCGGACAATTCGCTTAACTGCGCCCATCCCTGAAGCTGCGCCGGGGGTTCCGGCGATCCCAGAACGCACCACCAGACAACCTCTTCGGGTGTCGAGCCTGGCCTGATGAGTAATGCTTCTTTCATGCGCGCATTCCTTTTAATCGACAAGGCGATAGCGGCGGGACCACAGCAACTGGCTGCCCGCGTCCGCATTGATATACAGAGAGTCAGCGCTGCGAAGCGTTAACGCATCCGTCTTCCCGCTGTGATACACAGTAAAAAAATGGCTGGTGGTGGTGATGTACGCGCCCAGATCCACCGACTGGCTTTTCACCGGAAATTGTTTTTCGAGCTGCTCTTTGAAGCTGTCCACCGTTTCCCAGCCGGTTTCCGGGCGCTGATCGATAAGGCGCATCACGTCTTCCGGCGTCAGGCTGCCGAAGAACATCGCCGAGAGCAGCGCGGCCTGGTCGCGCTCCAGGGTATTCACATTCACCGCTGTTTTGGTGGAGGGTAATGCGCAAAACAGCTTCGCCACCCGTGGGTAATAGCCAACCGGGAAATCGGGCAGCAGTTTCATCTCGCTGATAGAAACCATCATCTGACGCGCCGGAACGCGCGGCGGTTTTTGCGAGGCATAAGCCTGAGTGAAATCCGGCGCTGGCGTATTGGGATCGCTGTTTTCGATACCCAGATAATCAGTCAGCTGTTTGTAGAGCGTTTCGGCGGTCATCGGGTTAATCCCGGCGCTGTTGAGCAGGAATTCCACCATTTTTTTACGTTGCGCTTCCTCGGAGAGACCCGCGTTGGGATCGCTGCTGTCCGACGGCGTGGTGGTTACCGCAGCCGTAGGGGCGGCCTCGGGCGAGGGGAGCAGGGAGTTGACGTTGAAGCAGTTTTGCCCGTCAACCACATCGCTTTTCACTACCGCGCCATCGATGTCCGTTTCCAGCGGTTGGTCCCAGATCCGCTTGAACGCACTGGCTTTTTGCGGGTCCGCCATGTCTTTTTCCAGCGCGCTGCGGATTTGCCTGTCGGCGCTGAGCATGGCCCAACGCAGTTTCTGCTGGCTTAACTGATACTGAATACGCTGGAGATTGCCGGTAAATTGCTGGCTGATACGCGCGGCCATTACCGACATCAGCACCAGCAGGATCAGCACCACCAGCAACGCGACGCCGCGCTGACGATGTTCGCGAGAATGACTCATTGCGTGCCTCCTTGTGGTGATGCGGTTTTGTTCTCTGCCGCGCCTGATTCGGCTTGCGCCTTGTTGTCTGCGGGTGCGGCCGTGCCGTTGTCTGCGTTTTGCTGATCCGTGCTCGCCGTGGTCTCTTCGCCGCTGGTGGCGGCGATCTCCTGTGGCCATCCCTCGCTGGCGACAAAAACCCAGCGCCACTGTTCGTCGTTTTCCATGGTCAGGGTCAGCTCAACACCTTGCGGAATGTTTGCTTTGCTGTCCCAGGTGGGCCGCCAACCCTCCTGGAAAAAGCGCCACTGCACCCCTTTGACATGCTCCAGCACCGGCACCCGTGTGCCCTGGGTGTTGGCGGCTAAATCCAGGGCGGGGGAGAACTCCCGCCACAGCGTGTTCTTATTCACAAGCCAGGTGACGCGCAAAATATCCGGTTCCGCGGGGCGGCCAAAAGCCGCCAGATTGTCCTGGGTGGTAAAGGCCAGCGCCTCGCCATTCAGATGAAACGCCCGATCGTCACCCTGAACCGGACGCGGCACCATTTGGGTGAAATCCCGTTCCAGGCGGCTGTACGTCAACTGCAATTGGCTCAGGTTCGCTGTCTGCTTATCGGTAAAGGCGGCGTTTTCCATGGCGCCATGAATAATTTGCCAGGCCATCATGCTGATAAGCGCAAACACCATCAGGGCGATCATCACTTCCAACAATGTGAAGCCCTGTTGGCGGCGAACCATGCTATTCATCGCTGCTCCATACGGATGCATCCGATAACGTCACCAGGGCGCTGGCATTCTCTTCACCGGCATAAACCGAGACCTGATTGGCGGGTTTACCGGCTTCGTCTTTCACCATTTGCGCCTGCCAGCGCCACTGTTGTCCACCCATCGTCACCGTTCCTTGCTGCATCTCCTGGCTGAATTTATTGGAGGCCAGGTGCGCTTCGGCGATGATATTTTCCGCCACCCAACTGGCCCGTAACACATCGCCAAGCCGTCCGGTGTAGTTGGTGCTCACGCTGATGGTGTTCATCAGCGCCAGCGCGGCGGTAGAAAAAATAGCCAGCGCAACCATGACTTCCAGCAATGTCATTCCAGATTCACGGTGCGCCATAGTTATTCCTTATTCACCAGGGCAATCGGCATTGCGCCCTTTGAGACAACGTCAAAGCTTTGCTGCTCGCCGTTGGCGCTGAGTGACAGCGTAAAGGCGCTGGTCTCGCCATCGGGTAAAAACAGCACCTGCGGCGGCGACGCCAGCGACTCTGCAAGCCGCTGAGGGACCAGTGAGATCCGCAAATTTTCCGGGAAATCGCCCCGCGTAGTGACGCGTCCGGCATCCAGCGGACGCCAGGCTGCGGCCTGGTCTGTCGCCACCTCGTTGTGATTAAGCTCCACCAGTAAAAACTCCCGGTCAGTTATCACCATCCCGATGATGTTGCCTTGCATAACGGCCCGCGTTGAGGCGTATTCCAGCAGGGTTTTAAATTGCTGCCCAAACACGCCAGGCCCGCTGCGGTCAGGGATAGTCATCACCACCAGCAGCGCGCTGCTGGCGAAAATCATGATGGCCAGCATCACCTCTAATAAGGTGAATCCCTGTTGTCGCGGCGCGATCATTGCTGTTTCTGCCCATCGCCAGATTTTTTATCCAGTGACCAGTTATTAATGTCATCCGGGGTATTCGGCTCGGCGTCCGGACCGGAAGAAAAGACATCGATAGGACCATGTTCCCCGGGGCTGACAATTAAATAATCATTGCCCCACGGATCTTGCGGCAACCGTTTGATATAGCCATCAGAGCGATAGTTATCCGGCACCGGCGATAATTCCGGTTTGGTGACTAACGCATTTAATCCCTGTTCGGTGGTGGGGTAACGGTGATTATCGAGCTTGTACATATCCAGCGCGTTTTCCAGGGCAATAATATCGCTGACGGCTTTTTGTTTATCGGCGCGCTCTTTATTACTCATTAAGTTAGGCACCACCATACTGGCGAGAATGCCCAGAATAACGATGACCACCATTATTTCCAGCAGGGTGAAACCACGTTGATGACGTAATGCCGGTACGGCGTTGATTGATATTTTCATAGCGTTTCTCATCCCACCATATTGTTAAGTTGCAATATCGGTTGCAGAATCGACATCACGATAAATAACACGACGCTTGCCATAGTAATCACCAGCACCGGCTCGAATATCGCCAGCGTCAGGGTAATACGATGCTGTAATCCTTTGTCCTGGTTATCCGCCGCCCGCTCCATCAGCGGGCCCAGTTCGCCGCTCTCCTCCCCGGACGCCACCATGTACAGCATCATTGGCGGGAAAAGTTGCGTCTGCTCCAGCGAAGAATTGAGCGTTGCGCCCTGGCGAACTTTATCGGCGGCTTCTAATAAACGTTCGCGGACAAATAAATTTTCCAGACCATCCACCGAAATAATCATCGCCTCTAATAGCGGTACGCCGCTGGCCTGTAATATGCTCAGGGTGCGTATGTATCTGGCGCTATTAATGGCCCGCACCAGTTTCTGCAACGGGGAGGATTTCACCTGCCAGCGGTGATAGCGCATACGGTTATTGCCTTTTTTCAGCCAGTATCGAAAACCAATAATTCCGCCCACTATCGCCACCAGAATATACAGCCCGTAGGCCGTTAAAAAATCGCTGACCACAATTAACGTGCGGGTGGTAAACGGCAGCTCCTGTTTCATCTGGACAAATTGACCGACCACCTGCGGCACAACGGCAACCAGCAAAATACTGATAACGGTAATTGCCACGATGGTGAGGGTAATCGGGTAAACCATCGCCTGCGTTAATTTGCTCTTCATTTGCTGGCGGATTTCGTTATAGTCCGCCAACTTATCCAGCACGCTGCCCAGATGACCGGTTTTTTCCCCTGCGGTCACCAGGGTGCGGTACAAGTTGTCGAAAGTTTGCGGATACTCTGCCAGCGCTTCGGAGAGCGAATGGCCTTCCACCACTTTTTCATGCACCGAGGTCAGCGCCTGGGCGAATTTTTTATCTTCCGTTTGCCGGGCGATAACGCGTAACGCGCTTTCCAGCGGCAGGGCGGCATTGGTGAGCGTGGCCAGTTGCCGGGTAAATAGCGCCAGCGAATTGCTGGAGAACTTTTTCCCCCGCGCGGCTTTACCGGCTCCCGGCGCCGCGGTTTCCTCTATGCTGACCGGCGTCATCCCCAGTTCGCGTAAATGCTGGCGCACCTGGCGCGGCGTGTCGGCCTGCAACGTGCCGCGCTCGGATTTGCCATTCGGCGTCGTGGCGCGCCAGGCATACCAGGCCATTACTCGTCGTCTCCCTGGCCGGTGGTGGTAACGCGTAGCACTTCATCCAGCGACGTAATGCCTTGCACCACTTTCAGTAACCCGTTCTGGCGCAGGCTGCGGGTGCTTTTACGCAGGATCGGCTCCATGGTCATTTCATCCTGATTGTCATTAATGGCGCGCCGCAGTTCGGCATCCATCACCAGCAGTTCATGGATCCCGGCGCGGCCTGCGTAACCGTTGTTACGGCACTTTTCGCACCCTTTGGCCGCCCAAATCTGTTTAGGGGGATGGGGCAAAAAGCCGAACATTTCGGCCTCCTGCGGGGTGAGTTCAACCGGCTGTTTACAGTGCTGGCACAACCGGCGCACCAGGCGCTGCGCCACCACGCCGAGCAGCGATGAGCCGATCAAGAACGACTCCAGCCCCATATCCCGCAGGCGGGTAATGGCGCCGGTAGCGCTGTTGGTGTGCAGCGTTGACATTACCAGGTGACCCGTCAGCGAGGCCTGTACCGCGATTTGCGCCGTCTCGCTGTCACGAATTTCCCCCACCATCACCACATCGGGGTCCTGGCGCAAAATGGCGCGCAGGCCGCGGGCGAAGGTCATATCTACGCGTGGATTCACCTGGGTTTGCCCAACGCCTTCCAGCTCATATTCAATCGGATCTTCAACGGTCAGAATGTTGCGCTGATTGCGGTCGAGGGAGGAGAGCACCGCGTACAGCGTGGTACTTTTCCCGGAACCGGTGGGGCCGGTGACCAGAATGATCCCGTGAGGTTTGGCGATAAATTCCTGCATATAGTGCAGGTCGTTTTCCGAGAGCCCGAGCTGCGTCAGGTTCATCTGCATTTTGGATTTATCCAGCAAACGCATAACCACGCGCTCGCCGTACTGCGACGGAATGGTCGATACGCGTACATCAATGGCGCGTTTGCCGATGCGCAGAGAGATACGACCATCCTGCGGAAGCCGCTTTTCAGCGATGTCCAGTTTGGACATCACCTTAATACGCGACACCAGCAGCGGGGCCAGCTTGCGAGCCGGTTGAAGGATGGATTGCAACACCCCATCCACGCGAAAACGGATGCTGAGGGTTTTCTCAAAGGTCTCAATATGGATATCGGAGGCGTTTTCTTTTACCGCTTCGCCAAGAATGGCGTTAATCAGCCGGATAACCGGGGAGTTTTCATCGTTTTCCAGTAAGTCCTCGTTATCCGGGATCTCCTCGGTCAGCGCCATCAGATCGATATCCGCATCCATATCATCCATGATTTGCTGGGACATGCCGGTGCTCTGCTGCCAGATACGCGCCAGGATCTCATCAAAGGCTTCCGGCGTCAGGATCACCGGCGCAAACGGGCGCTGTAACATGCGCTGCATTTCCAGCAGCGCGCTCAGGGGCGTGTGCTCGCGGATATAAATCTGTTCGTCAGCCATGACGATACCGTTCTCGCGGGCATAGCCATAGGAGCAGAAGGCTTTACTGGTGGTATCCATGAATCGCTCCCGGTATCAGTTACGGAACGGGTTACGACCTTTCGGGGTCGTTGGGGCAACGGTTGAACTCGGCACCACGACGGGCGAGGTCCCTTCAGGGTAGAGCGGCAGCGTTTTAGGCTCGTTAGGCGGCAGGATGCCGAGCTTATTCTCTTCCTGACGATGCAGTTGCGCATCTCTGGAATAGTTGTATTTAGACCTCGATGAGTTGCGGTAATCGACATCGTTGCGCAGCACGGTTGGGCGAATAAACACCATCAAATTTCGTTTGCCCTTGGTATTGCTAGTGTAGCGAAACAGTTGGCCAATCAGAGGGATATCACCCAGCAGGGGAACCTTTTGCACCGTTTGGGCGGTTAAGTCTTCCACCAGCCCGCCCAGTACCACGGTCTGTCCGTCGCGGACTAACACTTCATTGTTGATGGTACGGGTATTAAAGGTCGGGCCAAGGGCGCTGTTTGTTGACGTTGCATCGACACTGGAGACCTCCTGCTCAATTTTGAGCTGGACCGAGTTGTCATCATTGATCAGCGGCGTGACTTTGAGTTTGGTACCGATAGTTTTGCGTTCCACGGTATTGAACACATTATCCCCGGTGGTGCTGGCCTGCGAGCCTGAAAGCACCGGCACATCCTGGCCGACGTTAAATGACGCTTCTTTGTTATCCAGCGTCACCACGCTGGGGGTTGAGAGGATATCGTTTTTGCTGTCGGAGGCGATAGCGGTGAGCAGCACACCAAAATCGCCGTTAAAGAACCCGGTAGCAATCCCGTTATAGCTGTTCAGCACGCTGGTTAGCGGGTTGGTGGTGGTCAGGCGGCCATCAATGTCACGCTGATCCAGGCCCATTTTCACCCGGTTGATACCCATACCTGTGCCGGTAAATTGCGATATGCCGTGATCGGTCATCCACTGGATACCCAGGTTCAGCCCTTCGCCGTTTTGCACTTCTACGATAATCGCTTCGACCAGTACCTGGGCGCGACGTATATCCAGCCGGGCAATCACCTGTTCAAGAGACTGCATGACATCAGGTTGGGCGCTGATCACCAGCGCGTTGTTCTGATCGTCGGCGGTAATGTTGAGATCGTTGCCGCCGCCGCTGGCTCCAGGGCCGGCCGGGACTTTACCGGGTGCGCCGCCTTTGGCTTGATCCCCCTGGATTTTATCGCCGATGCCGTTAAGCACATTGGCGATTTTGGTGGCGTTGGCGTACTTGAGATAGAAAACGCGGGTTTTGCCTTCGCTGACTTCGTAGCGGTCAAGCTGTGATATCAGACGCCGGGTGCGCTCGCGTGCCGACTGTGGGCCGCTGATAATCAGGGTATTGGTACGGTTATCCGCCACCACTTTGGCAGCAAGCTGAGGCGCGCTCTGGCCTTTTTGCTCTTCGTTGGTGAGATTGTTGAGCATATCGGCAATCTCTTTGGCGGTTCCGTAGCGCAGCGAAATGGTTTCACGCTGCTGAGCGCCAGAGGCATCAACCCGTTTTACCAGATCCACCAGCCGGTTAATCACCGAGGCTTTACCGGTGAGGAGTAAGACGTTTGAGGGTTCGTAATTAACCACATTACCGATACCGGATGCATCATTGAGTTGCCGCAGCAGCGGCGCCAGATCCCTGACCGGCACGTTCACCATCTGTACCACGCGGGTAATAATTTCGTCGCCTTTACCTGGGTTCTGGCTGTCGGCAATCGGCACGCCCGACGTTTTCGCCACCGACGAGCGCACCACTTTCAACATGCCGTTATCCATGGGTATTGCCGTAAATCCATATAAATCCAGCACGCTGAGAAAAAATTGATAATATTGCTCCTGAGTCAATAAATCATAGGTTCGCACGGATATCGTTCCCTGAACGGAAGGGTCGACAAGTATCGTTTTATTCAGGTTCTTTCCGGCGATATCAATAAATTCATGAATGTCAGTGTTTTTGAAACTGGCACTAAAGTCAGCTGCAGAAGGGGATGAAGCGCAGAAAATCATACCCACGCAGAGCAGGGTTATCCGTCTGAATTTATCGTTCATATTGGCGGCGCTGTGTCAGTGGAATGTAAAGATTTTTAGTTCAAGATTTTTAGAATGTCTAGAAATAAATTATCGTAATAACCGCAAATTTTTTATCTCGCTGATTTAATAAAAATAATACTTTACTATTTACAGGTAAAAGTTATTTCACGGGTTTTCCTGAATATAAACAAATTTAATTTGCCTGCTAATTTATTTAATTTTGAGATGAGTAACACAACCTGGTTGCACTGGTAAAAAAATCTTTTAGCATCTGAGGTTAGCCGTAGATGTTGTTATTGTTATGATTAAAAAAATGAAGGCAAAATAACAAAATAAAATTGATATTAAACGTAACTAATTGATATTTATCGATAATCAAAAAAGATAACGTTTCTTGACATTGCAGTTTGTTCATTCTATAGCTGTAAGTGTCCATAATTAATTCGCTGATGAAAATGTTGCGCAACTTTTATTAATAAAAAGAGTGGGGCGCAAAAACGGTTTGTTGAACAGTTTTCATCGGTTTTTTGATCGGGAACTCATATTTATTCATTCCAGATTACCTGTGTGGAGTAAAGAAAATATGTATCTCACGCATTTCGGCTTCACCGAACCACCTTTCAAAACGCTTCTGTTTCAGGCCTCGAAGCAGCGTAGCTATATTAACTATTTTGCAGGGGTTGAACTTATGTTGGCCCATGCCTGTAACGACTCTGACAGCATCGGGCTCTTCGGCGAAGATGATATCATTATTTCTGAATTATTAAACCGAGTGCAGATGAAGAGTGAAACACCAGGGGCTCTGATTGAAGTAAATAATAACCTGTCAGCAAAAGAGTTCGACAAAAAATTGGCTGACTGTCTCAGTTTCACAGATGAAAATATTACCCGTGAACCGCGTTATTTGCTGGTTTTACATGTTCGGGATAACTTCACACTTGTGCACAAACGTATATTACGTAAGCACCTCGATAAAGCGCGGGATCGGGGGGCGGACATCACCCTTTTGTTGGCAGGCAATCAATCGCTCGCAGAAACGCTAAAAACACCACCCGCCATCCTGGCGGCAATAACGACACCTATCACCCTTCGCGCGCCTCATTACCCGGAGGTTCGCGGTTGGTTCTTGTATCAACATCAATGGAATGGCCGGGAAACGTCGCTGTTTTCCGACTGGCAAATTCGCCAGATTTATTCACGTTGCCATGGTCAGCTTTCTCTTATCGGCAAAGTCGCCGATATGGCGCTGCTGGCCGCCTTTGCTGAACGGAGTGCCCGTATCAAACCGCGCCACTTGAGGGGTGCGCTAAAAGAACTCACCCTGGAAAAACGCCACTACACGCCTGGCATAGCCGCCAGCGTGCTTTGGCTGGGCGCTTTTATCGCGACGGGCTGGCAAGTCTTGCCGCATACGTCGCCTCTATTACCCATACCCGCCAGTTGGGCGCAGCAGCCGCCAGCGCCGGCGAGTAAACCCCTCGACAAAATCGAGGATGCGCTGGATCAACCGGTCGCCGCGATGCGCCAGCTGTTTCGGGTTTGGGGTTATGACGTCCCGCTTGAAGAAGCGTTTTGTGAAGAAGCCGGGCGCGCGAAGCTCCAGTGCAAGCGCGGAGAGAGCCCCGTCTCGACGCTGGAAAAAAACGGTTATCCCTGGCTTGCTGAACTGCGTGTCGGCGATCGCACAGGTTATGCCAGCGTGGTGCGCAGCGGGCCGAACGATATGGATTTGCTGATGGGTAATAAAACCTGGCAAGTTTCGCGCGACTGGTTCAAACACGCCGCCACCGGGAATTATGTCCTGCTGTATCGCCTGACTCCCCAGGGAAATACCAAAGTGGATGCGAAAAGCGATCCCAGTGAAATTGCCTGGCTGAATAAAATGCTCAGCCGGGCATTGATGAAGCCAAAAAACACCGCCCCCGGATGGTCGGCGGCGCTGGTGGATAACATCAAAGAATTCCAGCGCAAAATGGCCATTAAAGTCGACGGGCAAATCGGCGAGAGCACGCTGATGAGGTTGCTTATCGCCTCCGGCGAGTCGCCTGGGCTTATCCGCGATAAAGATGCCTCAGCCAACACCCAGCAAATGCAAAAAGTCCAGACCCAGGAAAGCAAACCACAAGACGCTGCGACTGAACTGGCAGCGGTAGCCGTCAAACAATAGGGGGCTGAATATGTCCAGTATTCGTACCGCTGCGTATGAAAGTTTGCAAACCAATCGCGGGGTTCGCCTTTCCGGCGGGCCGATTGCATGGAAACGTTATAGTCTGTTGCTGCTGGGGCTCGGCCTGAGCGGTGCTGCCGCCGTGGTGGGCGGCAGTTATCTGCATCTCTACTGGAATTTGCGCAACCCGCCGCCACCGCCGGTTATCCACGTCGTGCAGCCGGAAACGTTCATCTCCGACGTGCATTATGTCTATACCACCAAAGCGCTGCCCGTGACGCAGGGCGAGGTCAGCGATCTCAAAAATGCGCTGTTCGCGACCTCGCCTTTGCTCAAACAACTTAGCACGCCGCCTGAAAATGACCTTCCTGCGTTTCAGGAGAGTTCGCTGATGACACCGCCAGACGGCGGCACGGATGAGATCTCGGCAAAGCTGCGTGAAAAACTGGCTATGGCGCTACGCGAGCAGAGCCGGGAATATAATTCGGAGGTGCCGCAGGGCGCGATGGATGAACCAGCGCAATCCGCCACCCGCACGGTGGAAGAGCGCCGCGACGAAAGCGCTATCGACTCCCCAGACGCCATGCGCCAGCGGTTGCCTTATCTCAAATATCAGCAGCATATGTACTCTTCCGACGGCAGTAAAAGCCGCGTCAAACTTAACAATCATCTCTATAAAGAAGGCGATAGCCTGGCTCAGAACGTGGTGATCAGCAAAATCATGACCGACCAACTGATCGTGAAAATCGACGGGAAGCCTTATTCGTTGCCGTCGCTTAAGGACTGGAAACCTTAACCACAAGGATAAATGATGACTATATCCATAAATGTGGCTGAGTCCTGGCTGAGATTGTTGGCGCGTAGCGCATCGACCTTTGGCCTGACGTTAAATATCGCCACTGTCCGCCAGCAGTTACGGGTGGAAAACCTGGCCCGGCGCGATACCCTGCTCGAAAAACTGGCGGCGTTGATGGGTCTGGAGCTGAACTGCGTCAAGCGTCATGGCGTGAGTTGGGGCAGTGAGGTGACGCCGGTTATTATTACGCTTGAGGACGGGACGCTGGTGTTAATCGAGACGGTCAACCGACAGGGCATAGCGACATACTGGGTGAGCGAGGGCAGAGATCTGCTGCGCCAGGGATCGCTGCGTAAGCTGTTAAGCCATGCCCAGGATGAGGTGGTGCTGATAGGAACGTTGCCGCGCAAGCGGTACGCCCAGACTGACGAAATATTAACGCCATGGAAACGACACTGGTTCTGGCGTCATTTTCGCGTGCAGGGACGCGGGACGGGCAATATCTGGCTAACAAAATGGATCGGGGATTAACGCCGGGAGCTAAAACAGAAATGGTGCGTTCGATTGGACTCGAACCAACGACCCCCACCATGTCAAGGTGGTGCTCTAACCAACTGAGCTACGAACGCATTGTAGAGAATGGTGCGTTCAATTGGACTCGAACCAACGACCCCCACCATGTCAAGGTGGTGCTCTAACCAACTGAGCTATGAACGCATTACTGTGTGACAGCGGGGACGAATATTAGCGGCAGCCCTGGTGGCTTGCAAGGGGAAAATGGCAATTTTCTTCCACATTTCACGCGATTGCTGCGCAACTGCGCAAAACGGGGAGAAAGTAATCAACCCCTTATGAAACGAAAAAGGCACCCGAAGGTGCCTTTACGCATTAGCGAGCCGCCCGGTGCAAAATCACCGACGACGGCTGGCGCTGTAAGAAGCGCATCCGCAGCATCATCAGCACCGCGGCGGAAGTCAGGCCAATAATAAAGCCCATCCAGAAGCCCGCCGGGCCCATCGGTTCGACCACCCAGTCGGTCAACGCCAGAATATAGCCGCTCGGCAATCCCAGCACCCAGTAGGCAGTAAAGGTGATAAAGAAAATCGAACGGGTATCTTTATAACCGCGCAGGATACCGCTGCCGATCACCTGGATGGAGTCGGAAATCTGGTAGATGGCAGCCAGCAGCATCAACTGGGTAGCAAGGGCGATAACCGCCGGATTGTCGTTATACAGCAGGGCGATAGGCTCGCGGAAAATCACCGTGAACAGCGCGGTGAACACCGCCATGCAGACCCCGACGCCCAGCCCGGTCCAGGCCGCGGTTTGCGCTTCCAGCGTCGAGCCCTGGCCCAGCCGATAGCCGACGCGGATCGTCACCGCCGCGCCCAGCGACAGCGGCAATACAAACATCAGCGAGCTGAAGTTCAGCGCAATCTGGTGACCGGCCACGTTGACAATCCCCAGCGGAGAGACCAGCAATGCCACTACCGCAAACAGCGTGACTTCGAAAAACAGCGCCAGCGCGATGGGCAGGCCGAGTTGGGTCAGGCGCTTGAGCACGGCCCAGTCCGGTTTCTGGAAGCCCGACGTGCTACGGATATCGCGCATCGAACGGGCGCGGGTAACGTAAGAACGCATGGCGATAAACATCACCCAGTACACCGCCGCCGTCGCCACGCCGCAGCCGACGCCGCCCAGTTCCGGCATCCCGAAATGACCGTAAATAAAAACATAGTTCACCGGAATGTTAACCAGCAGGCCGATAAAGCCCATCACCATGCCGGGTTTGGTTTTCGCCAGCCCTTCGCACTGGTTACGCATCACCTGGAAAAACAGATAGCCCGGCGCCCCCCACAGCAGCGCCCGCAGATAGCCAACGGCTTTATCCGCCATCAGCGGATCGATATCGTGCATGGCGTGGATGATGTAACCGGCATTCCACAGCACAAACATCACTAACAGCGACACCATGCCCGCCAGCCAGAATCCCTGTTGGATTTGATGCGCCACGCGATCGCGCCGCCCGGAGCCGTTAAGCTGGGCGATAACCGGCGTGAGGGCCAGCAGCAGGCCGTGACCGAACAGAATGGCAGGCAGCCACACCGAGGTGCCAATGGCGACGGCGGCCATATCGGTGGCGCTGTAACCACCGGCCATCACCGTATCGACGAATCCCATTGAGGTTTGGGCGATTTGCGCGAGGATCACCGGGATCGCCAGAGCTAATAACTGACGCGCTTCGACAAAATACTTCTGCACGAGAACACCTTTTATATTGTTGTTATATGAAAAACAAAAAGCCGCCAACGGTGGCAGCAAGAAGAGGTTGCAGGGGAATAGTCAGACTATTGTAGCGGGAGTTCATTATTAAGCCAGTGAATTGTGTAACCTACTGGCAAGCGCAATTTCCAACTGTTATTGTGCATGCATCGTGTGACTGGCGCCTTGCCAGTTTGCTGTTATTCAGGAGTTAGCCTTATGTTTACCGGTATTGTCCAGGGCGTGGCGAAAATTATCGCCATCGATGAAAAACCGAATTTCCGTACCCATGTGGTGGAATTACCGCCGTCGCTGCTGCCGGGCCTCGAAACCGGCGCCTCGGTGGCGCACAACGGCTGTTGCCTGACAGTAACCCATATTGACGGCAACCAGGTAAGCTTTGATTTAATGAAAGAAACCCTGCGCATCACTAACCTCGGTGAGCTGGCGGTGGGGGATCTGGTAAATATTGAACGCGCCGCGAAATTCAGCGATGAAATTGGCGGGCATTTGATGTCCGGCCATATTATGACCACCGCGGAAGTCTCAAAAATATTAACCTCGGAAAATAACCGTCAAATCTGGTTTAAACCGCAGGATGCCACCCTGATGAAGTATATTCTGCACAAAGGGTTTATTGGCATTGACGGTATTAGCCTGACGGTGGGGGAAGTGACCGCTTCCCGCTTCTGCGTCTATTTAATTCCCGAGACGCTTCAGCGCACGACGCTGGGAAATAAAAAACTCGGCCAGCGGGTCAATATTGAGATCGACCCGCAAACCCAGGCGGTGGTGGATACCGTTGAACGCGTGCTGGCAGCGCGCGAAGCGGCGCTTAATCTTCCCGACGCGTAAGGCGAAAAACCCCGGTTTTACCGGGGTTGTGCTTAGCGCGCCACGCGCAAACCGTTTTCGATGCCCCGGCTGAACACCACCTGCCAGAGTTGCAGATCCCGGGCGCGAAACGCCCCGGCGCAGGCGTTGAGGTAATAGCTGAACATCCGTTTGAAACGCTCGGAATAATGGCCCGCAAGCGTCGGCCACGCCTCCATAAACCGCGCATGCCAGGCCATCAGCGTCTTATCGTAATCCGCGCCAAAATTATGCCAGTCTTCCATCACAAAATGGTTTGCGCTGGCATCAACGATATGGCGCATTGAGGGCAGGCAGCCGTTGGGGAAAATATACTTATTAATCCACGGATCGACGTTGTTATCGGTTTTGCGCGAGCCGATGGTATGCAACAAGAAAATCCCGTCCGCCGCCAGATTGCGGTTCACCACGTCAAAATAGGTGGCGTAGTTTTTCGGGCCGACGTGTTCAAACATGCCCACAGAGACAATGCGGTCAAAACGATCGTTAAGGTCGCGATAATCCTGCAACAGGATAGTGACATCCAGCCCCTGGCAACGGGCTTGCGCCATTTTCTGCTGCTCGGCGGAGATGGTTACTCCGGTGACCGACACGCCGTATTCCCGCGCGGCGAACTCCGCCAGCCCGCCCCAGCCGCAGCCGATATCCAAAATGCGCATGCCCGGCGCCAGCTGGAGTTTTTCACATACCAGCCGCAGCTTATCGCGCTGGGCGTCGGCGAGATTGTCAGCCGTCTTCCAGTAGCCGCAGGAGTACTGCATCTGCCCGTCCAGCATGCGGCTGAACAGATCGTTGCCTAAATCGTAGTGCTCTTTGCCCACCATCCAGGCGCGCTTTTGCGTCTGGAGGTTGAAAAGACGCGCGCCCAATACCCGTAAGGTATCCTTAAAGTGGGTCGGCAACTGGTTCTCCAGCCCCGCTTTAATCACGTTAGTAAAAAACTGGTCCAGCCGTTCGCACTCCCACCAGCCGTCCATATAGCTTTCGCCCAGACCGAGCGATCCCTGTTGCAAGACGCGTTTATAAAAATCGGGGTTTTTGACCTGAAGGTCGGCGGGGGAAGGGCCATTAATGGCGACACCCGCTTTGCTCAGCAGGTCATTGACGATGCGGAACCACTGGTTGTCCCGTAATCCGACTTCTTCTATACACGATGAACTCATAGCTTCTCCATCACTGTGCGGTGAACATCACCCTGACGCCAGGGCGGCGAGAAATTTCGCGAACGATGCCGCGAGCCTGAAATCCGACGAGAACAGAGGAAGGGAGAAGGCCCTTACCGTAAAGGCCATCCATGGTGCCAAATGAAAATCCGTTGCTACTTTTATTTTTAAAAGACTGCCAATCAGTATAGAACTCACCCAACGGGGGTTCAATAAAAAATAATTAGCAGTCTAATTAAAATGCTGAAGCGGATCAGGCGCTTTGCGATGAGGACGTAGGCTGGTTTAACCGGGCCGTTACGCTGTCAGTGGCCTGCATCCGGTAGCCAAGGGCGACGACGAGCACGGTGGACAACATCACGCTGGTGGTCGAGAGCAACGGCGCGGCAGACACCAACCAGGAAACGGCCAGGCTGGACAGGAAGCACAATCCGAGCTGTAACGTATTTTGCAGCGCGGCGGCGCGGCCTGTGGCCTGCGGGAAAGGCTGAAGCGCAGAGGCCACCACAACAGGATAAATCGCGCCGTTGACCGCCGCCATCAGGCAGAACGGGATCAGGATCAGCGTCAGGCTGGGGTTCGGCATCAGTCCCGCGCCCCAGGTGCCCACTACGCTCAGGGCAAACAGGATCAGCAGCCACGGCAGCATCTGCGGGCCATGCCATTTTTTCAGCGCGCTGCGACAGCCGTAACCGCCAATCAGAAAGGCGATAGTTTGCGGCACATAGCTCAGGCCGATAGCCGTCGGGCCATAGCCCATATCATTAAGGATAAACGGCGAGCCGGTCAGCCAGGCGAAGAAGCTGGCGGAACAGCCTGCGTAGATCAGCACATTGCCGCTGTAGGTCTTTGAACGCAGCAGGGTCATAAAGCTGAGCGACGGCGCGTCGGCATGCTGCGCCTGGCTGCGCGGCTTCAGGCGCAGCGCCGGGATCATCAGCGCCAGAGTCACCGCGAACAGCACCAGGAAAATCACTTTCCAGTCGAAATGGTGCAGCAGCCAGCTGCCCAGCAGCGGGGCGAGGGCAGGCGACAGGGCCACCAGCGGCATGATGGTGGCGAAAATGCGGTTAGTGCGGGTCGCGGGATAATAATCGGTCACCAGCGCCTGCCAGGTCACTGCGGCAGCACAAACGCCCACCGCCTGGACAAAGCGCAGCGCCAGCAGCATGGCGGCGTTATCCACCCACAGCATCCCGAGGCAACCCACGGCGAAAATGCTCAGCCCGGCCAGCAGAATCGGCTTACGGCCATAGCGGTCGGACAATGGCCCCCAGGCCAGTTGCGCAACGGCAAACCCGGCGAGGAACAAGCTCAGGCTGGCGCTGACGGCGGATGCCTCAGTGCCCAGATCCTGTTGAATGGCGGCGAATGCCGGTAAATACATATCGGTGGCCAGGAAGCCCAGTACGCTTAACCCCGCCAGCCAGACTAAAAAACCTCGTGAAGGACGCATGGTAATTCTCTTCTTTTTTGATCTGATAACCCAAACTACGGACGCAGGAGTGTACAAAAGTGCAATCGAGCTTGTGAAACGGTAATATTTGCACGTTCCTTTCAAAATTTTTGCAGGCAGAAGATGTGGTCTGAATATTCTCTCGAAGTGGTTGATGCGGTTGCACGTAACGGCAGTTTCAGCGCGGCAGCGCAGGAACTGCACCGGGTGCCGTCTGCGGTGAGCTATACCGTTAAGCAACTGGAAGAATGGCTGGCGGTTCCGCTATTTATCCGCCGCCACCGGGAAGTAGAGCTGACGCCCGCCGGCGCGTGGTTTTTGAAGGAAGGCCGTTCTGTTATCAGAAAAATGATGGTGACCCGCCAGCAGTGCCAGCAGATCGCCAACGGCTGGCGCGGGCAGCTTTCTATTGCCGTCGACAACATCGTCAAACCGGCGCGCACCCGGCAGTTAATCCTCGATTTCTATCGCCATTTCGACGACGTGGAGTTGATTGTCGCCCAGGAGGTGTTCAACGGGGTGTGGGATGCGTTATCGGACGGGCGCGTCGAGCTGGCGATAGGGGCGACCCAGGCGATACCGGTAGGCGGGCGATTCGCCTTTCGCGATATGGGGCCGCTAAGCTGGCAGTGCGTGGTGAGCGCCGATCATCCGCTGGCGAAGCAAAACACGCCGCTCAGCGATGATCAATTGCGCCAGTGGCCGTCGCTGGTGCTGGAAGATACCTCGCGCTCGCTGCCCAAGCGCACCACCTGGCTTTTGGATAATCAGCGCCGCGTGGTGGTGCCGGACTGGGCGACAGCGGTGGAGTGCCTCAACAATGGCTTATGTGTGGGAATGGTGCCTGCGCACGTGGCTCACGACCCGGTGGTCGCCGGGCGCTGGAAAAAACTGCAACTGGACGATCCCTTCCCGGATTCGCCGTGCTGCCTGACCTGGAAACAGACCGATACGTCGCCGGCGCTGTTGTGGTTGCTGGATTATCTGGGAGACAGCGAAACGCTGAACCGGGAGTGGTTAATGGAGCCGGAATAACCGGCTCCGGGAAGATTAACGGCGGTAGTCGCGGAACGGGCCGTCCGCCACGGAACGGCGTTCAATCAGGCGCGGATGCACTTCGATGGTTTGCGACTCTTCGCGCTTGTTGACGATGCGATCGAGCAGCATATTAAACGCGGTTTCGCCCAGCGAATCCTTCGGCTGGTGAATAGTGGTCAGCGCCGGGCTGAAGTAGCGCGCGTTGCGCACATTGTCATAACCGATCACCGAAATATCCTGCGGCACCCGCAGGCCCATCTCATCAGCGGCGCAAATCGCGCCCATCGCCATCACGTCACCGCCACAGAACACCGCGCTGGGGCGTGGATGCTGGGAAAGGATTTGCTGCATGGCGCGATAGCCGGATTCTGGTTCGAAATCGCCCTGCACAATCCAGTTTTCCGGTACGGTGATTTGCACTTCTTCCAGCGCTTTCAGGAAACCGGACAGACGGCCCGCGCCGGTGTTGCGCTCCAGCGGGCCGGGGATAACACCAATTTCGCGGTGACCACGTTCAATCAGGTAACGCCCGGCCATGTAACCGCCCTGGAAAGCATTGTCGATCACCGAGTCGGTGAAGTCGGCTTTGGCTTCACCCCAGTCCATCACCACCATAGGGATATGGCGGTACTCTTCCAGCATCGACAGCAGCGATTCCGGGTATTCGGAGCACATCACCAGTAAACCGTCGACGCGCTTTTGCGCCATCATCGACAGGTAAGCACGCTGTTTTTCCTGATTATTGTGGGCGTTGCCGAGGATCAGGGTATAGCCTTTGCTGAAACAGCTATTTTCTACGGCTTCAATGATTTCCGCAAAATAGGGCGCTTCGCTGCTGGTGGCCAGCAGACCGATGGATTTGGTGTGGTTAACTTTTAAGCTGCGTGCCACGGCGCTTGGGGAATAATGTAATTCCTTTATCGCTGCCCAGACTGCATTGCGCGTTTCTTCCGCAACAAAGCGGGTTTTGTTAATAACATGCGACACAGTTGTAGTGGAAACGTTTGCGCGTTTAGCGACATCTTTTATTGTTGCCATTCTTGTTACTCCAGACCCTCTCCGAGCCCCTGTTTATCACAGGTTAAACGTTTGCCTATGCCAACCTCGGTCCGCAACATTTCGGTTGCATTATGTCGGGTGAGTGCGACATCAAAAGGAGGGGGTCAATGGCTGGTGAAAAATAAGGTAGCGACGGATTTTGTCTGATCTTGCGCAAAAGGGGAAGAGGCAAAACGCATATCAGTTTAAATCCCGTGGTAATTTTGTCTGAATTTATGCAAAAATGATCTGCACACACTTTTAATGTGGGTAACAAGGAGAGCAAAAATGAGCACAGACCTAAAATTTTCTCTGGTGACGACCGTTATCGTGCTGGGATTGATTGTGGCAACCGGTTTAGTTGCGGTACTGAACTAAACAAAATTGCATTTTTACCGCGTTTGGCATTAACAAACACCAGAAAATCGCTATTTTTTGGTGTTTGATTTCCTTTCTGAGCAGCCGCCTCCATTATTCACAACCGTGCAAAAATCTTTTGCCAGAATGGTGACTTCCTTTCTGATGTGACAGATGTCACTCTTTGCTTCTTTTTTCTGACAGGTCGCCCGACGTAGAGCGTTGTAAAGCGACACGACTTCTGGAATTCACGCATGAAAATAAACTATCCGCTGCTGGCGCTGGCAATCGGCGCGTTTGGGATCGGTACAACAGAATTTTCACCGATGGGGCTGCTGCCGGTGATCGCAAAAGGGGTTGACGTGTCGATCCCCGCCGCCGGGATGCTGATCAGCGCCTATGCGGTAGGCGTAATGGTCGGCGCGCCACTAATGACCCTGCTGTTGTCGCATCGCGCACGGCGCAGCGCGTTGATTTTCCTGATGGCGATATTCACCCTCGGCAATGTGCTTTCCGCTATCGCGCCGGATTACACCACCCTGATGGTGTCACGCATTATCACCAGCCTGAACCATGGCGCCTTCTTCGGCCTGGGCTCCGTGGTGGCGGCAAGCGTGGTGCCGAAGCATAAACAGGCCAGCGCGGTCGCCACCATGTTTATGGGCCTGACTATCGCCAATATCGGCGGCGTGCCGGCGGCGACCTGGCTTGGCGAAACCATCGGCTGGCGGATGTCGTTCCTGGCGACGGCAGGGCTTGGCGTGATTTCGATGATAAGCCTGGGGTTCTCGCTGCCGAAAGGCGGCGCGGGCGAGCGCCCGGACGTGAAGAAAGAGTTGTCGGTGCTGATGCGCCCGCAAGTAGTCAGCGCCCTGTTAACCACGGTGCTGGGTGCGGGGGCGATGTTTACGCTGTATACCTATATTTCCCCGGTGTTGCAGCACGTCACCCACGCCACGCCGCTGTTTGTTACCGCAATGCTGGTGTTGATTGGCGTCGGTTTCTCCCTCGGTAACTGGTTGGGCGGCCGCCTGGCGGATAAATCCGTAACGGGCACCCTGAAAGGCTTTTTGCTGCTGTTGATCGTGATTATGGCCGCTATTCCGTGGCTGGCGCGCAGTGAATTTGGCGCAGCGCTAAGCATGGTCGTGTGGGGCGCGGCGACCTTTGCCGTGGTCCCGCCGCTGCAGATGCGCGTGATGCGCGTAGCCAGCGAAGCGCCGGGGCTCTCTTCTTCGGTGAATATCGGCGCGTTTAACCTGGGCAATGCCCTGGGCGCGGCGGCGGGCGGCGCGGTGATCCAGGCGGGCTTAGGGTTCAGTATGGTGCCGGTGATGGGGGCGATGATAGCGGCTGTCGGCCTGGCGCTGGTGGTGCTCTCTTCCCGACGCGAACGCGAAACGCTGTGCGCGGCGGAATAAAAAACGGAGAAGGGCGACCTTCTCCGTGATACGGACTTACGCGGCGAAGTTTTTCGCCGCAAACGCCCAGTTTACCAGCGCCCAGAAATGCTCCAGGTACTGCGGACGGGCGTTACGGTAGTCGATGTAATACGCGTGTTCCCACACGTCCACCGTCAGCAGCGGTTTAGCGTCGCTGGTCAGCGGGGTGCCGGCGTTGGAGGTTGAAACAATCGCCAACGCGCCGTCAGGTTTTTTCACAAGCCAGGTCCAGCCGGAACCGAAGTTCTTAATCGCGGCATCGGTAAACTGCGCTTTAAACTCCGCGAAACTGCCAAACGCCTTATTAATGGCCTCCGCCAGCGCGCCGGTCGGCTCGCCGCCCGCGTTGGGCGCCAGGCAGTGCCAGTAGAAGGTGTGGTTCCACACCTGGGCGGCGTTATTGAACACACCGCCTTCCGAGCTGCGCACGATCTCTTCCAGCGATTTGCCTTCAAACGCGGTGCCTTTGATCAGGTTATTCAGGTTAGTGACGTAGGTCTGATGATGCTTCCCGTAGTGATACTCCAGCGTTTCAGCGGAGATGTGCGGTGCAAGGGCCTCTTTGGCATACGGTAATGCAGGTAATTCGAACGACATTGCTTCACTCCTTATTATGATTCACTAAATTCCACAAATTTAGTGTGGCTATAGGGTAGCAAATCAAAAGGGTAAGCAAAAGATGAAGTTACCTGCCTGGCAGCCAGGCAGGTAACGGATTAACGAATGGTTTTCGACGTCATTACGCGGCGTGCGCCGACGTAGTGACGCTGCCAGTAATCTTCGCTAAGAGAGGTGATTTCAATATCGCGACCGGAGCGCGGGGACTGGATAAATTTCCCGTTACCGACGTACACGCCCACGTGATCGGCGGTGCCGCGCCCCTGAGTGCGGAAGAACACCAGATCGCCGCTTTCCAGCTCAGCAACGTTAACCGGCGCCGCATCGCGCAGGTGGTACATCTCATTGGCGGTGCGCGGAATGCGGAACTTCACCAGATCTTTATAGGCATAATAAATCAGCCCGCTGCAATCGAAACCGGTACGCGGTGAAGAGCCGCCCCAGCGGTAGGGTTTGCCGATCTGCCCCATCAGCTTGGTCATGGCGGTTTGCTGCGCTTTCTGCACCCGGATTTTATGCGCTTCGGCGATACTGGTTGGCTTGCCGGTTTTTGCCGTCACGCACTGTTTTTTGCCGGTTTTACGGGATTTGGTGCAGGTCTTTTTAATGACATCCGCAGCGGCAGTGACGGGTTGAGAAACCCGGCGGCTTTTGGCTACGGTTTTAGAAGAGGCGGCGGTTTTTTTGCCGGAGGTGCTTTTTTTAGCGGTGTTCGTTTTTGCGGTTTTTACAGCTGATGCTTGTGGGCTTTTCTTTTTTACTGTGGTCTTGCTGGTGGTGGTCTTTTTGCTGCTGGTTTTGGTTTTGGTGATTTGCTTATGCACGGCCGATGGGCGTGCATGCTCCGACGCCTGAGTGAATGGCGTAAAGGTTAAAGAAGTGAAAAACAGAGCACAAAGCGTAAGCGAAACTTTATTCATCCGCGCCACTGAGCGTTCCCCTGAACTAAGCTGACAATCATGCCAACGTGTGATTTCCAAAAACCCGTCGATTCTAATCTATAAAATTGCTCTAAGGTAAGAGAGTTATTATCTCAAAACGTTGTTTTGGAACCGTGCGCAAATAAAATAACCAACCGGCGAATTGCATGATGGTTTTTTGCACAATAGTTGAGTGAAAGAGTAAGGTTTTACGTGGTGAAAATGTTATTCTTGCCACATGTTTACCGGGACTGTTGCGTTTTATCTTCCAGATTTACACGGTTCCCTGATAGCCAGTAAAATACAGGCTGTTTGCCTGAGAAGCTTGAGGAAGCAAGACAATGAGCACCACCATCGAAAAAATTGAACGCCAAATCGCTGAAAACCCGATCCTGCTGTACATGAAAGGCTCTCCGAAGCTGCCAAGCTGCGGTTTCTCCGCTCAGGCCGTGCAGGCGCTGTCCGCTTGCGGCGAACGTTTTGCTTACGTTGATATTCTGCAGAACCCGGACATCCGCGCCGAGCTGCCGAAATACGCGAACTGGCCGACTTTCCCGCAGCTGTGGGTAGACGGTGAATTGGTTGGCGGCTGCGATATCATTATCGAGATGTACCAGCGCGGCGAATTGCAACAGCTGATCAAAGAAACGGCTGAAAAGCATAAAGAATCTGACGCGGAGTAATTCGCGCAGCCATTAAAAAAGCGACCCTGGGTCGCTTTTTTTGTTTATTCATCGGCCTGTAACGGCGGCAACGGCCAGCCGCCCAGACGCTTCCAGCGGTTGACGATTTCGCAAAACAGCCGCGCCGTTTGTTCGGTGTCATACAGCGCGGAGTGCGCCTGGGTGCTGTCAAACGCAATACCCGCCGCTAGACAGGCTTTCGCAAGCACCGTTTGCCCTAATGCCAGGCCGCTTAGCGCCGCGGTATCAAAGGTCACGAACGGGTGGAACGGGTTGCGTTTCAGCGAAGCGCGTTCCGCCGCCGCCATCAAAAAACCGTGATCGAACGTGGCATTATGCGCCACCATAATCGCCCGGTTACAGCCGCGATCTTTAATGCCTTTACGCACCATTTTAAAGATAGCGTGCAGGGCGTCGTATTCGCTGACCGCGCCGCGCAGCGGGTTATGGGGATCGATGCCGTTAAAGGCCAGGGCTTCGGGTTGTAAATTCGCGCCTTCGAAAGGTTCGACGTGGAAATGCAGCGTTTCGTCGATACCAAGCCAACCCTGCTCATCCATTTTGAGCGTGACGGCGGCGATTTCCAGCAGGGCGTCAGTTTTAGCGTTGAATCCGGCAGTTTCCACATCAATCACGACGGGATAAAAACCACGAAAACGGTCGCACAGACCGGTAAGTTGAGCGTTGTCGGACATCAGCGTCTCTATGTTGGGGAATGAAAAGCAGCGCGTATTATGGCAAAAAAAGGCGGGAGTTGCAGCAGGGCGGGCGCAGTTAGCGCCCACCAGGTTATCAGTTGCCGAGGCCTTTGCCGGCGTCTTTGGCTTCAATCAGCTCGATTTTGTAGCCGTCCGGATCTTCCACGAAGGCGATAACCGTGGTGCCGCCTTTGACCGGGCCCGCTTCACGGGTGACGTTGCCGCCGTTGGCGCGAATGCGTTCGCAGGCTTGCGCCGCGTTATCCACGCTTAACGCGATATGGCCGTACGCGGTGCCGAGTTCATAGCTGTCCACACCCCAGTTGTAAGTCAGCTCGATAACGGCTTCTTCACTTTCCGGACCGTAGCCCACGAACGCCAGAGAGTATTTGTACTCTTCGTTTTCGCTGGTGCGCAGCAGGGTCATGCCCAGCACTTTGGTGTAGAAATCGATGGAACGTTGCAAATCGCCAACGCGTAACATGGTGTGAAGTAAACGCATAACATCCTCGTTATCTGTAAGTTTTTAACCATTAAGGGAATTTGAGTATAGCGGCGATATGTCGCCGCTATCAATTCCCATCACAGCGTGGGGTAGTCGATATAGCCTTCCGCGCCGCCGCCGTAGAACAGCTCCGGTTTCTGAGCATTCAGTTGCGCTTTGCGTTGCAGACGTTCTACCAGGTCCGGGTTGGCGATATAGACGCGGCCAAACGCCACGGCGTCGATATAGCCTTTGGTAATCAGATCTTCCGCTTTTTCCGCCGTGTAGGCACCGGCCCCGATGATGACGCCCGGGTATTGCTGGCGCACTTTGGCGCGGAATTCGTCAGAGTAAGGCTTACCGCCCGCCCAGTCAGGTTCGGAAATATGCAGGTAAGCCAGATTGCGCTTCGCCAGTTCGCCGATCAGGTACAGCGCGGCTTCTTCCTGGTCTTCGCCGTTGTCGAGGCCATTGAACGGGCCCAATGGCGAAATGCGAATGCCGATGCGATCGGATGCCCAGGCGTCGCTGACCGAATCCACCACTTCAAGCACCAGACGGGTGCGGTTTTCGATGCTGCCGCCGTAGGCGTCGGTACGCTGGTTGGACGCAGGGGAGAGAAACTGGTGCAGCAGGTAGCCGTGGGCGGCGTGCAGTTCCACCAGATCGAATCCGGCTTCGCGGGCGTTAAGTACCGCCTGGCGGAAATCATTAACGATCCCGGAAATCTCTTCAGTTTCCAGCGCGCGCGGAGTAGAGGTATCGACGCGGATGGCGTGGCCCTGTTCATCGCGCAGCGAAGTACGGGTTTCTGCACGGATCGCCGACGGCGCGACCGGCGCTTCGCCGCCCGGTTGCAGGCTGGCATGAGAAATACGGCCTGTGTGCCACAGTTGTACTGCAATGCGGCCATCACGTTCGTGAACCGCTGCGGTAATTTTTTTCCAGGCGGCGATTTGTTCATCGCTGTGCAGGCCCGGCGCGCCCGCGTAGCCTTTAGCCTGGGCGGAAATCTGGGTCGCTTCGCTGATAATCAGACCGGAGCTGGCGCGCTGGCGATAATATTCCACCATCATGGCGGTTGGGATATCGCCCGGCTCAATGCTGCGCAGACGGGTCAGCGGAGCCATAAATACACGGTTCGGCACAGTGACAGCACCCACTTTGAGCGGGGTAAACAGTTTCTCTGATGACATAAACACTCCTGAGTAGACCGGTCGTCTTGTAATGTTCGAAATAAAAAGCACCTGTTACTCAGGTGCTGAGAGTAAGGCTTTTACATGCGCCAGCGCGCTTTCTAACGGCAGGGCGCTGCGGGTAATTTTGGCCTGTAGGCTGGCGCCCAGCCACAGGGCGTAAAGCACGTTAGCGGTGGAAACGGCATCATCGGTTAACCTCAGGCTGCCTTCCTTAACCCCCTGCGCCAGGCTTTCCGCCAGCAGGGTGATAATTTTCGCCGCGCCGCGATCGAGCGCGACGCGCATATCTTCCGATAAATCGCACACCTCGGCAGACAGCTTCACCGTCAGGCAACCGTTAATCCGATCGTGCTGGCAAAACTGCTGAAGCGTTTGCTGATAGTGCGCCAGTAGTTTTTCGCGGGCGCTGGCGCCAGGTGCGGAAAAATGCTGGGTCAGGCGCTGATGATAGGCCATGTAATAGCGCTCGAGCATCGCCACACCAAACGCTTCTTTTGAACGGAAGTAGTGGTAGAACGAGCCCTTCGGCACTTCAGCGGTTTTTAGCAACTCGCTCAATCCCATCCCCACAAAGCCCCGGTGCAGGCAAAGCTGCTCGCCGGTAGCAAGGATGTGTTCGCGGGTATCGTGTTCAGCTATCTTGTTCATGGCGCTTACTGTAGTAGACCAATCGGTCTAATGCAATAATTTCTTGCTCGCTATGCGTGACGTTGTCACAGATTAGCGTTCGCCACTTGCAACAACCGCTATCACAGGCTTGAATAGTAACAAGGCGTTCAATCCGGAGGGCCAGTGGCCGAGCAACTCGAGTTTTTCCCGATCCCAAGCCCGTGTCGCGGGATTTGCCAGTCCGATGAAAAGGGCTTTTGCCGCGGCTGTATGCGCAGCCGGGACGAGCGCTTCAACTGGCAAGCGATGAGCGACGCCCAGAAGCAGGAGGTGCTACGCCTGTGCCGCCAGCGCTGGCTGCGTAAACTGCGCGCCAGTAAAACCTCGCAGGATGATGAACCGCAACAACCTTCACTTTTCTAGCCCGCACAGTCACGTATACTCAGCCTTTATTTATTCGTCGAGGAAATTAAGATGGTTCAGCGAATTACCCTTGCACCGCAAGGCCCGGAGTTTTCGCGTCTGGTGATGGGCTACTGGCGGCTGATGGACTGGAATATGTCGCCGCGCGAGCTGCTCAGCTTTATCGAACAACATCTCGATTTGGGGATCACCACCGTCGACCACGCCGATATCTACGGCGGCTACCAGTGTGAAGCCGCGTTTGGCGAAGCGTTAAAGCTGGCGCCGCAATTGCGCGACAGAATGGAAATTGTCACTAAGTGCGGCATCGCCACCACTGCCAAAGCGGAAAACAAAATCGGTCACTACATCACCGACCGCGCGCATATTGTTGAAAGCGCCGAAAAGTCGCTGAAGAATCTCGCCGTGGAGCATCTCGATCTGCTGCTGATCCACCGTCCGGACCCGCTGATGGATGCGGATGACGTGGCCGAGGCCTTTTTGCAATTGCATCAGGCGGGCAAAGTGCGCCACTTCGGCGTATCGAACTTTACCCCGGCGCAGTTCTCGCTGCTCCAGTCGCGTCTGCCGTTTACTCTGGCGACCAACCAGGTGGAAATTTCTCCGGTTCATCAGCCGTTGCTGCTGGACGGCACGCTTGACCAGTTGCAACAGCTGCGCATTCGCCCGATGGCGTGGTCCTGCCTCGGCGGCGGCCGTTTGTTTAATGACGAATCGTTCCAGCCGCTGCGTGACGAACTGCAACAGGTTGCCCAGGAGATCGGCGCGCAAACTATCGAACAGGTGGTGTATGCGTGGGTGATGCGCCTGCCGTCACAGCCGCTGCCGATTATCGGCTCGGGGAAAATCGAACGCGTTCGTTCCGCCATCCAGGCGTTGTCGCTGGAAATGACCCGCCAGCAGTGGTTCCGCATCCGTAAAGCCGCGCTGGGTTACGATGTGCCGTAATTCCTAAAATCGTCGCCTCCCGGTTCGAATCTTGCCTATGTTCTAGACTTAACAGGCAAATTCATGAATCAGGAGGCACGATGAAAAAGATCAGTCTGGCAATGGTCGTTCTGTTTGCCTGCGGCGCAGCCCAGGCAGCCAGTGAAGACGTCGAGATGCATCTGGTTACGCCTCAGGGCATTGGCCAGTCCATCGGTGAAGTCGAAATCGAAGAGACCGACAACGGCCTGAAATTCACCCCCGATCTAAAAGCGCTGCCGCCCGGCGAGCGCGGTTTCCACATCCACGCCAACGGCAGCTGCGAACCAGCGATGAAAAACGGTAAGCCGTCCGCTGCTGAAGCGGCGGGGGGCCACCTCGACCCGCAAAGCACAGGTAAGCACCAGGGCCCAGAGGGCGCAGGCCATATTGGGGATCTCCCGGTGCTGTTAGTGGATAAAGACGGCAACGCGAAAGAAGCGGTGACCGCGCCACGCCTGAAAAAACTGGATGAAGTAAAAGGCAAAGCGCTGATGATCCACGTCGGCGGCGATAACATGTCTGATAAACCGGAACCGCTTGGCGGTGGCGGGGCACGCTTTGCCTGCGGCGTTATAAAATAGCAGCCGGTGCGCCGTTAGCGGGATTGTCCGCTGTCGGCGCTTGTTCCAGCTGTTTTAGCGAGCAGTACAATCGCCAAATTAACGCCGCTAATTCCACCGCAGCCGGATCGTTACGCCTGGCTAACACCTCGGCATAGCGCTGCAACTCATTCAACGCGACCCCAAGCGGTTTTTTCTGAATGCCGCGCTCGCTCATTACGTTGCGCAACGTGCTGATGCAGACATCCCGCACCTGCGCCAGCGGATCGGAACGCGCTTCCCAGGCGCGTAGCGCCCATACCACATGTGAACAGTTAAGTAATACCACGCCCCAGCGCAGCAGCCAGCGGCGGGCGGTCTCCTCTTTCGCCTGGCTTAGCTGGTGGATGTGATGATAAACCAGCGATTCGAATTCGCTCTCGCTGTACTCGGGTTTACGGCTTAACTGATCGATAAATCCCCGGCGCAGCGCCCGAATATGGCGGCGGCCTTTGCGCGTGTCCGAGCCGGGTTTCAGGATCGAGAACGCCATCCAGGCCAGGCCAACGCCGATGATTTTGGCGAGGTTATCGTTAAGAAAATCACCAAAGTCATACACCGGCGGGTTGGTCACCGCGATAAAGGAACCCATAAAAACAATCAATTGCCCCCAAAGGCCAGCGAATTTGGGCTGCTGGAGCTTCATTAACTGCATGGTGGCGAGCAGGGGAAATAAAAACAGCAGGAATTCCCACAATTCGGTGACCCGGATCATCAGGCCGAATTTTACCGCGAAGCTAAACAGTGACAGCAAAATCAGGGTGCGCATCAGCAGGGACAACGACTGATGCGGGGAGGGCGACGAGGAGTAAAGTACGCAGCAGATGGCGATCATGGTCAGGGCGGAGCTGCCGGCATCCCATTGCGCCGTTATTGTCCAGGCGCAGCCCAAGGTGATGACGCAAAATGTGCGTAACGCATTCCACAACGCTTCGGCAATATCGGCATGGCGGGTGAGCGAGGCGGTTTTCGGCGCGGGTACGTCGATGCCTGCGCGATCGTTTTCCAGCGCCACCCGTTGATGATTGACCCCTAGATAGGTGTGGCAAAAATAGCGCAGGCGCTGCCAGTACGCGAGGTGCCGATAATCATTACTTTTCTCGGGCAGGCACAGCGCCAGCAGGCGTGCAATGCGGTAACGATCCGGCTTATCACGCGCCAGTTCCGCCAGCAGATCGCTCTGTAGCGCAGCGATATGTGGCGGCATATCGTGCCAGTTAATGATTAAACGGCGCAGGCCGGAAATGGTGCTGGTCAACCGTAACTGTTGATGCAGGATGGCATTAAGCAGATTGTTGTTTTGACGAAACCGGTAATGACTCCAGAACGCCTGGATACGCAAAATATTCAACGTCAAAATCTGGCTAATCATTCCCTGGTGAGCGGTGCGCATCGCGTCGGTGGTTTCCGGCTGCCAGAGCAAACTGGCATGTTCCAACAGCCGTGCGTGCTGGGTTTTCAGGGAGACCAGCAGCGTACTGCCATCAGAGGTGCTGGGCAGTACCATCATCATAAAACCGCCGCAGGCGATGCCGATCAGCACTTCACAAACCCTGGCCTGGGCGATATCCCAGAGCTGGGTGGTTTCCACGGTGTTCACCATGGTAAAGGCGATGATCGCGGCGGTATAACCCGCCAGCTGGGCGGCATAGGCAGCGTTATTATGAAAATGGCTGGACGTCCATGTACATAGCGCCAGCCAGCCGGCCATGGAAAGTGAAAAAAACCACGGATCGTTGAGCGTGCTTCCGGCAATCATCAGCGATGCGCTGGCACCGATCAGACTGCCCACCACGCGGCCAAGGCTTTTACTGATTACGCCGCCGGGAGTCGGGAAACTCACCACGGCGGCCGAAGTCATGGCCCAGTAAGGTTCATCCAGATCGAGCGCGTAGGCGATACTCAGCGCAAGGCACATGGCAATCGCGTTGCGCAGGGCATAGCGCCACTGGTTGCCCGATGCTTTGCCCCAGGGCGTGCGTTGCCAGTCAAGCCAGCCGGGAATCATGGATTATTGCTCGATAGCGATGGTGCAGGTGGTGCCGGAAACTAACAGCGCGTTATCCGGTACGTTTTGCAGTTCGAAACGTACCGGCACCCGCTGAGCCAGCCTGACCCAGGGCACATTGGGTTTGACGTCAGGCACCAGCCCACTGTCGGTTTCCACACTTTGATCGTAAATAGCCCGGCCAATGCTCTCAACGCGGCCGGTAAGCGGCGTATCGTTATTGAGCAGGGTGATTCTGGCCGTTGCGCCCGGGGCGATATGGCGAAGTTTGGTCTCTTCAAAATAGCCGACAACGTAAAAAGAGTGGCTGTCGATTAACGCAAAAACCGGCGCGCCCGTGGAAGCGTAGTTACCGACGCGTACCGACAGATTGGTCACCCAGCCGTCAACCGGCGCGGTCACCCTGGTCTGGGAGAGTTGCCATTGGGCCTGCTCCAGCGAGGCCTTTGCCACATTCACGGCGGCCTGCATGGCTTTCACATTGATGGTGGCGCTATCTAACTCTTCGGCGGAAATATAGTTTTGCGGCAGATGCTGGCGGCGGTTGGCTTCATTCTGCGCTTTCGCCAGGTCGGACTGGGCATGGGCCAGCTGCGCTTGCGCGTTGAGTACCGCAATGTGGAACGGCGTGGCGTCTATGCTGAACAGCGGCGCGCCAGCTTTGACAAATTGATTATCGCGCACATCGATTTGCGTGATGGTGCCGCCGACCTGGGGCGATATATCCACCAGTTCAGCGCGCACTTTCCCGTCGCGCGTCCAGGGAGACTGCATGTAATAGTTCCACAGCCACCAGCCGGCCAGAAGGGCCGCCGCCAGAACAATCAGGGTGGAAAAGTACTTCACGGTCTTCATTATCAAAACAGCCCTGTAGTCAGAAGAAACATCCCGCCGCATACCGACAGGACAAACAGCGATAAATCCATCAGCGTTGGGTGCCAGACTGCGCCTGAATAGAGCCAGTTACGCACTAAGCGATGCACGATAAGCCAGATAAACAGGCCGATAAACACCGCTTTAAAAATCGGGGGGAAATAGACAGAGGCGCCAACCACCACATCCTGGAGCGGCATACCGGGCGGCATAGATAACAGTTTCACTTCGGATTAACCCTAATCATAACGGCCATAACACGCTGTTTCCCTGACAGGTTGTAAAATCAAATTATAGACTTTGCGCGAAGCGGCAGATAAATCAGTAATTTGTTTTAGACATATAAATGCTGCACACTAAGTTTAAAATCAGTATAATAAGTTAGCAAGCTAATTATAAGGAGATGAAATTGGAATCGCCACTCGGTTCTGATCTGGCGCGGCTGGTACGCATATGGCGTGCTCTGATTGACCATCGCCTGAAACCTCTGGAGTTGACGCAAACCCACTGGGTCACATTGCATAACATTCACGAGTTGCCGCCCGATCAATCGCAAATACAACTGGCTAAAGCGATCGGCATCGAACAGCCATCGCTGGTGCGTACCCTGGACCAACTGGAAGAGAAGGGGCTGATTGCCCGTCACACCTGTGCTAACGACAGACGCGCAAAACGCATTAAGCTGACTGAAAAAGCGGCGCCCATCATCACTGAAATGGAAGATGTGATCCGCAAAACCCGGGGCGAAATCCTCGGCGGTATCAGCCAGCAGGAGCTGGAACTGTTAATCAATCTTATCGAACGGATTGAGAAGAACATCATCCGGCTTCACGGCCAGGATTAATCAAAGGCCTCGTGTTCACGAGGCCTTTTCCTTATTGGTCATTCCCAACCCGGTTACGGCCTTGTTGCTTCGCGCAATACATCGCTTTATCGGCGCGTTCGAGGCACTCTTCGATGGTGTAATTTGGCTCCGTTGCGGTATAGACCCCCATGCTCAGGGTCACTGGCTCCGGTAAAGCACTCTGGCTGCTGACAGCGTCTTGCACCGCAATATGCGCCTGGATACGCTGGGCGATGTTCATGGCATTCTGATTATTCGTGCTGATAAGCAGCAGCACAAATTCGTCGCCCCCGGTTCTGGCGGCGACATCATGGCTACGTACCGCGTTCATTAAAAGTTGCCCGACAAAGTTAATAACCTTATCGCCCTGTAGGTGACCGTAACAATCGTTAATACGTTTAAAATAATCAATATCGCATAACACGAAAGAAAGGGGATTCACAGCGCTGGCGTTTTTTAACTCGAGCTGGGCTTGTTCAAACAAAAACCGCCGATTATAAAGACCGCTTAATGTATCGTGCAGGGCATCATGATAGGAAATTTGGTATTTCTGATACGAACGTTGATAAAGTTGAAACACATCACATAACAGCACCAGCAAAATTATCAACGTCGAAACGGTTTCAAAGATTCGGGAATAGAACCAGGCCAGACTATTGGTGCGCGAGTCCGACAGCATAATAATAATCGTGCCGATATTGCATGCGCATAAAATGGCCAGCCCCAGCCAAAGTAAATTTTTCAGTTGCGTGAAATGAATGATCAACGCGAGTGCAGTAAACCATAAAGCCATTATGCACCAGGCAATTTTACCATGCCATATCGGCAGCCAGGTTAAGGAGTTCTCATCGATTAAATCCACTGAAAGTACCGGGCCGAAACTGGAAAAGGTATAACCCAGCAGCATCAGCGTTGCCGTAACACCGATTACCAGCGTAAAGCCTGCCCGGCGCGTTATCGTGGATTCGGCACGTATGCGCAGGGCGTAAAACAAGGCGGTACAGCAACACATAGAGGCCAGCAAGATGTTGCGGAACATCATAAAAATCGCCACGTTATTATAACTGTCGGCACCTCCCCGTTGGTTAGTATACCAGGCGGACAGGCTGGCGAGCGTACCGGTCATCAGTAGCGAAGAGCCGAGAAAACCAAAGGCAATCGCCACCAGATAAAACCGCTTACTGTCACAATAAACCCGCATAAATAATAAGCTGGCAATCAACAGGTGGAGTACCATTAATAATATTGTTAACCCCGGGTAAAGTACCGGAGATAATTGTGTAGAGTAGTTAAAGTGATGGGTGAATAAAATATGTAAAATCAAAAAAAAGGAAAGGCTAAATAGCGTGAACATTAATTTTTTTGTGAACGGCGTCATCTTTTTTTTGCGCATTTTCGATGCCTTAAGCATGGGCAATAAACGTCATTGCTAAACTGGCTGTGTTATTTTAAGGATGAATTAATTCTCATCAAAAAACTGTTAATGAAAATATAAATGAATGTGATAATAAGCGGCGGCGCTCTGATGAACAGTTTAAGCATGATGTTCGCAGATTTATTTATAAAATTGCGATAGCTTTACTGAACACGGTTGAGATTATTATAGGGGTTTATCTGAAATAAGAGTAGGGAACAATAAAATAATATGCGTCAGACAAAAGAGCGGCTGAACAGCCGCTCCCGGAATAAGGATTAACGCGGAGATACGGTAACCTGGCTGCCTTTATTCGCCATGACCACACGCTGACCGGGGGAGAACTTGGTTGCGCCCTGTTTCTGAACAACCATGATGGTGTCGCCGTCGTCTTTACGAATTTCCAGTTCGACACCCTGGGTTTTGTTCATCGCGCCCTGTACGCCCTGGCCGGCTACGCCGCCTGCCACTGCGCCTGCGGCAGTAGCCAGAGAACGGCCGGTGCCGCCGCCGATGGTGTTACCCAGAAAACCGCCCAGTACCGCGCCGCCGATAGCGCCGATCGCGTTATTGTCGTCTCCGCCCTGGATCTGCACCGGGCGCACATTCACAACGGTGCCATAGGTGACGCGCTGCACCTGTTTAGCTTCCGATGCGCTATAAACATCACCTGAAAGGCTATCGTTATTCACACAACCGGCCAGGGTAAAGCCTACCAGCGAAATCATCAAAACTCGTGAAATCATGTAAATCTCCTGTTCACCACGCTACGCTCAAAATGAGCATCCTTATGGCAAATTATAAGATACTCCACCCGGTGATTTCACACTATTGTGGAGCGTCGATAAAAAAATAATATAAGAATCTCCATTAACCGTAGCTAAACATCGGTGATACTGCCGCCCAGGACACAATCTACACGTTTCTTTACAGGCGACCTCCGTTACGTTGCTAATTAAACGTGGCGAAATCAGGGGGGTTATGATTCAGTGATGGGCAATGGCGGGATAACAAGGATTAAGTATGAAATCGGGTCGATATGTTGGAGTGATGTCAGGCACCAGCCTTGATGGGGTGGATGTGGTTTTGGCGATCATTGATGAAAACAGGGTTGCCCAGCTGGCGAGTCTGTCGTGGCCCATTCCGCACACCCTGAAAGAGGCCGTACTGGCGGTGTGTCAGGGGCAGCAGTTGACGCTCTCTCAGTTTGGTCAACTGGATACCCGGCTGGGACGCCTGTTTGCCGATGCGGTACTGGCATTGATGAAGCAGGAAAATTTGCGCCCTGAGGACATTGTGGCGATTGGCTGCCACGGGCAAACCGTGTGGCATGAGCCGCAGGGCGATGCGCCGCACACGTTGCAGATCGGCGATAACAATCAAATCGTTGCCCGTACCGGCGTGACCGTGGTCGGCGATTTCCGGCGGCGCGATGTCGCGCTCGGCGGGCAGGGCGCGCCATTGGTGCCCGCGTTTCATCATGCGTTGCTGGCTCATCCCACTGAAAAACGCATGGTGCTGAATATTGGCGGTATCGCCAATATCTCTATGCTGTTCCCCGGCGCGCCGGTCAGAGGCTATGACACCGGGCCAGGCAATATGCTGATGGATGCCTGGATATGGCGTCAGTGCGGTAAACCTTATGATAAGGATGCCCAATGGGCGAGCAGCGGCAGCGTTATTCTTCCTTTATTGCAGCAAATGCTCAGCGACCCGTACTTTTCCGCGCCAGCACCCAAGAGCACTGGCCGCGAGTATTTCAACTACGGCTGGCTGGAGCGCCATCTGGCGAACTTCCCCGGCGTAAAAGCGCAGGATGTGCAGGCGACCCTGGCCGAACTAACGGCAGTCACTATCGCAGAACAAATTTTACTGTGCGGCGGCTGCGAGCGCGTGCTGGTGTGCGGCGGCGGGGGGCGAAACCCGCTGGTGATGTCGCGTCTGTCCAGCCTGTTGCCGGGTACCGAAGTCACCACGACCGATAAAGCGGGCATTAGCGGTGACGATATGGAGGCGCTGGCTTTTGCCTGGCTCGCCTGGCGCACCCTCAATGGTTTGCCCGGCAATTTGCCTTCTGTGACCGGGGCCGCAAATGCAACGGTATTAGGGGCGATTTTTCCTGCCAATCCCCTGAACTATCAGAGTTAACTTAAATTGCCCAACGGGCGTAAACGATAGACTGATCGGTACGTGGAGAATTTGTTTCTCCAGGGAACAGATTGATTCAGGATACGCCCATGAAAAAATTACTTGTCGTTTTACTCCCCACGCTGCTGGCGGGTTGCTCAACCTACAACAACTTCGTCGAACGCATGCATACCGATACGCTTGAGTATCAGTGCGATGAAAAACCGCTCACCGTCAGTCTTAATAATACCCGCCAGGAAGTCAGCTTCGTTTACGATGATAAACCGCTAACCCTGAAGCAGGGGCTCTCCGCCTCCGGCGCGCGCTATACTGATGGCATTTATGTTTTCTGGTCTAAGGGCGACAGCGCCACGGTTTACGACAAAGATCGCATCGTGTTGAATAACTGCCAGTTACAAAACCCTAAGCGTTGAGATTTTATCGGGTGGGGCGCACAATAACGCCACCCGAAAACTCCTCTAAGAATCACTATGTCTGACAACGATGCCCTGCAACAGATCGCGCATTTACGCCGCGAATACACGAAAGGCGGTTTACGTCGTCATGATTTGCCCGACCAACCGTTAGCGCTGTTTGAAAAATGGCTTGGCCAGGCCTGCGAAGCCAAACTGGCGGATCCTACCGCTATGGTGGTCGCCACGGTTGATGAAAACAATCAGCCTTATCAGCGTATTGTTCTGCTCAAGCATTATGACGAGCGCGGGTTAGTGTTCTACACCAACCTTGGCAGCCGTAAAGCGCACCAGATCGAGCACAACCCGCGCATCAGCCTGCTGTTCCCGTGGCACATGCTGGAACGCCAGGTGATGGTGATTGGCCAGGCCGAACGCCTGTCTACCCTGGAAGTGATGAAGTACTTCCACAGCCGCCCGCGCGACAGCCAAATCGGCGCCTGGGTGTCGAAGCAGTCCAGCCGCATCTCCGCGCGCGGCATCCTGGAAAGTAAATTCCTTGAGCTGAAGCAAAAATTTCAGCAGGGCGAGATCCCGTTGCCCAGCTTCTGGGGCGGTTTTCGCGTGTCGATTGAGCAAATGGAGTTCTGGCAGGGCGGTGAACACCGTCTGCACGACCGTTTTTTATACCAGCGCGACGCTGATGCCTGGAAAATAGACAGGCTGGCGCCCTGAGTATTGGTTTTATTCTTTAAGCGCTGGTACTCCCGTTGCGAGCGCTTTATTCTATACCCGTCATATTTCAAGTTGCAGATGCGTTGGCTGCGTTGATTACTCGGCCCACCGTGGGCCTCGCCCCTTCGGGGCCAGCGCAAGCGCTGTTCAAATCTGCTCCCGGCAGATTTGTCATCTCAGTCACTTACTTTTGTAAGCTGTTGGGATTCACTCACTTGCCGCCTTTCTGCAACTCGAAGTATTTAGGGGATATGAGTCCTTTTATTTTTCGCCAGTGGGCGAAGAGCCGTGTACCGGCACAGGTGCAGTCGTAAATACATGGAGAAATTGATGGCAACCAGCAATTTGATTAAACAATTGCAAGAGCGGGGCCTTGTGGCCCAGGTGACGGATGAGGAAGCGTTAGCAGAGCGACTGGCGCAAGGGCCAATTGCACTCTATTGCGGCTTCGATCCGACCGCCGATAGCTTGCATTTGGGCCATCTGGTTCCTCTGCTGTGCCTGAAGCGTTTCCAGCAGGCAGGGCATAAGCCGGTAGCGCTGGTGGGCGGCGCAACCGGTCTGATCGGCGATCCGAGCTTTAAAGCCGCGGAACGCAAGCTGAATACCGAAGAAACCGTACAGGAGTGGGTGGATAAAATCCGTAAACAGGTCGCCCCGTTCCTGGATTTCGACTGTGGCAGCAACGCCGCGATTGCCGCCAATAACTATGACTGGTTCGGCAAGATGAACGTGCTGACCTTTCTGCGCGACATCGGCAAGCACTTCTCTGTTAACCAGATGATTAACAAAGAAGCCGTTAAGCAGCGTCTTAACCGCGATGACGTGGGTATCTCCTTTACCGAGTTCTCCTATAACCTGCTGCAGGGTTACGACTTCGCCTGCCTGAATGAACTGCACGGCGTGGCGCTGCAGATTGGCGGCTCCGACCAGTGGGGTAACATCACGTCCGGTATCGACCTGACTCGCCGTTTGCACCAGAACCAGGTGTTTGGCCTGACGGTTCCGCTGATCACCAAAGCCGACGGTACTAAATTCGGGAAAACCGAAGGTGGCGCGGTGTGGTTAGATCCGAAGAAAACCAGCCCGTACAAATTCTACCAGTTCTGGATCAACACCGCTGACGCCGATGTTTACCGCTTCCTGAAGTTTTTCACCTTTATGGATCTCGAGGCGATCAATGCGCTGGAGCAGGAAGACAAAACCAGCGGCAAAGCCCCGCGCGCGCAGTACGTGCTGGCGGATGAAGTGACTCGTCTGGTGCACGGCGAAGAAGGCCTGGTGGCGGCGAAACGCATTACCGAGAGTCTGTTCAACGGCAATCTGAGCTCTCTGAGCGAAGCGGATTTTGAACAGCTGGCGCAGGACGGCGTACCCATGGTTGAACTGGCGGCAGGCGCGGATTTACAGCAGGCGCTGGTCGATTCCGATCTGCAACCGTCCCGCGGGCAGGCGCGCAAAACCATCGCCTCTAACGCGGTCACCATCAACGGTGAAAAACAGTCCGACCCGGAATACAGCTTCAGCGAGGCTGATAAACTGTTTGGCCGCTACACCTTATTACGTCGCGGCAAAAAGAATTACTGCCTGGTCTGCTGGAAGTAATAACGAGATTGCACAGGGCGTGGGAAACCACGCCCTTTTCTTTTGCCTGAATGAAGCCTGTTGTAGTCACAAAAGTTGTTGGAAACAGAGATGAAAAACATCCTCGCGATTCAATCCCACGTGGTGTTCGGCCATGCCGGCAACAGCGCCGCGGAATTCCCGATGCGTCGCCTTGGCGCAAACGTCTGGCCGCTGAATACCGTTCAGTTTTCAAATCACACCCAATACGGGCAGTGGACCGGCTGTGTAATGCCAGCAAACCACCTGAGCGACATTGTCCAGGGCATCGCCGATATTGGCCAGCTTCAGCGCTGCGATGCGGTGCTCAGCGGTTATTTAGGATCGGCGGAGCAGGGCGAGCAGATCCTCGCTATCGTTCGCCAGGTCAAAGCCGCCAATCCGGCGGCGAAGTACTTCTGCGACCCGGTGATGGGCCATCCGGAAAAGGGCTGTATCGTCGCGCCTGGCGTGGCGGAATTCCATACCCGTTACGCCATGCCTGCCAGCGACATCATCGCGCCAAATTTAATCGAGCTGGAGATCCTCACCGGCCATGCGGTAAATAACGTTGAACAAGCCGTTAGCGCAGCCCGTGAGCTGATCGCGCAGGGCCCGCAAATCGTGCTGATTAAGCACCTGGCGCGAGCAGGTTACCGGCTGGATAAATTCGAAATGCTGTTGGTCACCGCTGACGAGGCGCTGCATATCAGCCGTCCGCTGGTGGATTTCGGCGCGCGTCAGCCGGTAGGCGTCGGCGACGTGACCAGCGGACTGCTGTTGGTGAAGCTGTTACAAGGCGCGACATTGCGCGATGCGCTGGAGCACGTCACGGCTGCTGTCTACGGCGTAATGGCGGTAACCAAAGAGATGAAAGAGTACGAACTGCAGGTGGTTGCCGCGCAGGAGCAGATTGCTCAACCCGAGGTGCGTTTTACCGCCAGCGTGGTGTAGTTATTTAACGCGATGCCTCCGGGCGGAGGCATCGCAGGCAATCAGAATCAGGCAATCCCTTCCGCAGCCAGCGCTGCCGCCACGCCAGGACGCGCTTTGACGCGCTCCATATAGCTCGCGATATGGGAAAACGCACTCATATCCAGCTTAAGGGCATAGGCCCAGCGCAGCACGGTAAACAGATAGGCATCCGCGACGGTGAAGCGCAGCCCCAGCAACCACTGCTTATCAGCCAGTTCATCGTCGATGTACTGGAACTTCTTCTCCAGCGCCTTGCGGGCGATAGGTTTAAACTCTTCCGGCGTATCCGGGCGGAACAGCGGCGTAAAGCCTTTGTGCAGTTCGGTGGCGATATAGTTCAGCCACTCCAGGGTATGGTAGCGCGTCATGCTGCCCGCAGGGGCGAGCAACTGGCGGTCAGGCACTTTATCCGCGATAAACTGCACAATGGCGACGCCTTCAGTCAACAGTGAACCATCTTCAAGCTGTATCGCCGGAACCTGGCCTTTCGGGTTAATCGCCAGATAGTCTGCGCCGTGCTCGGTGGTTTTCGCCGCTAAATCGACTTTTTCCATCGTGAAATCAAGGCCAGCCTCACGCAGCGCGATATGCGGAGAGAGGGAGCACGCGCCGGGTTTATAAAACAGTTTCATGGACATTTCCTTAACGCATTGGGGGATCGAGATTTACTGATACTACACAGTAACGCGTTAGGATTCAGGCGTTTTGAGGAAAATTGTGTGACCGATAGTGTCAAAAAAAAAGCTCGCCGAAGCGAGCTTTCATCAAGCGAGGAGGATTACGCGGTAGCGGTATCGGTCGCTTTGGCCGTTTTTTCGTCGTCCTGGGTCATGCGGTTCAGTTTCGGCGCAGTCAGGATCATGATGGCAGCAATCACCGCGGTAGCGATACCGATTTGCATAAACACGCGGCCATACACTTCCAGCGACTGCAACGGATCGGTCACGTTTTCCGGCACCGCCATCATGTTAGCGACGTAGCCGCCAATCAGGTTAGCGCCAGCGGTAGTCAGGAACCAGCTACCCATGATGAAGCCCATCAGACGTTGCGGAACCAGTTGCGCAACCATCGCCAGGCCCAGACCAGAAATCATCAACTCACCGAAGCTCTGCAGCGCATAGCTGGCAATCAGCCAGTTAACGGAGACGATACCGGCATCGCTGGCGAATTTAGTGCCCACCGGCAGGATCAGGAATGCGCCGGAGCACAGCACCATACCGATGGCGAATTTATGCGGCATCGGCAGACGGTCGCCCATCTTGTTATAGATAGCGGCCAGAATCGGGCTACCAATCATGATCCAGAACGGGTTCAGTGCCTGATACTGTTCCGGCTCAAAAGAGATACCCAGAATCGCATGCTCAACGTTACGGATAGCGAAGAAGTTCAGCGAGGTCGGCATCTGGCTATACAGTACGAAGAACACAATCGCTTCCAGCATCAGAATGAATGCCACGATCATTTTACGACGTGCTGCGCCCTGCATGGCAAAGGCTTCTTTACCGAAGATAAACACGATGCCCAGAGCGATGAAGGCCAGCGCCATACGCGCGATACCCTGGTTATGCAGCAACCAGGTCGCGATGGTGATCAGCACCACAACGCCTGCCAGCGTGGCCAGCAGTTTGCCGAAGTGCACCGGCTGGAAGTCCGGCTGAGAACCGTACTCTTTCACCCATGCGCGGCAGAACAGGAAGTTGACCACGGTGATCAGCATACCCACCACGCTCAGCGCGAAAGCAACGCTCCAGCCGTAATGCGCGGCAAGCCACGGAGTCGCCAGCATTGAGAAGAACGAACCGATGTTAATCGCCATATAGTACATGGTGAAAGCGCCATCGAGACGCGGGTCATCCTTCGCATAGCAGGTAGAAAGCAGGGAGGACGGGTTGGCTTTAAACAGGCCGTTACCCACGGCGATGGTCGCCATACCGATGTAAACGATAGTGGCGTCATGACCAGACCATGCAACCAGCGCATAACCGATCGCCAGTACAATAGCGCCTAACAGGATAACGCGCTTAGTACCGAGAACTTTATCACCCAGCCAGCCGCCAATAGACACCAGGCCATAGACCAGGGCGCTAAAGGAAGAGAAAAGGGTAATGGAATCCGCTTCTGACATACCCAGTTGTTTCACCAGATAGACAGCCATGATCCCTTGCAGGCCATAAAAACCAAAACGCTCCCATAATTCTATGGAAAAGATCAGATAGAACGATTTCGGTTGTTTAAAAGCGTTGATACTAACGCTTTCGGTTGGTTTATTGTTTGCAGTCGACACATATACCTCTTTTTTTACGTCCCATATTAATGGGAAAAAAACTCAGCGTGATGCCATTGCGGGCAGTCGCTTGTTGTTATAAGGAGGGGAAACGGCGGGTAATGTTCACTATCCTGGTCTCTCAAACAAGACCTTTGCAATAATCTGTTACATATCTTGTTCGCAGAATAATAACCGCCTCGCTTAAACAGCATCCAGAGTTAAATTTCAGTACACCAAAATTAACAGCTCAATTATCTTTCTAACACCGCCCGCAAAGTGGTTGTGGTGATATATTCTGCTTTCCAGTTAATTATCCAGTGATAAAGCCCGGTTTATAAACACAGGGTGGTTGAATGTGTTGAATGGCGAAGCAGAAAATAACATTGCGGTTGATAAATTCAGTAAAGAAATCACAGATCTTTAACACCGTGTTATCGATGCGATCTTTGTCACATTTTTATAGAAATTTCTGGACGAAAAAGAACGATTGACCGGAGTGGATGATTAGCTGCAGTGAATTATCACATTGATACGCTGAATTAACGGTGCATTGTGCGGGGAAGCGCCTGCCGGTTGCGGCAGGCGAAAGGGTCAGGCGTAAACTTTCTCTTTGTATTCACACAGATCTTCGATAATGCACGAACCGCAGCGCGGTTTGCGCGCAATGCAGGTATAACGGCCATGCAGGATCAGCCAGTGGTGGCAGTCCACTTTAAACTCAGCAGGCACCACTTTTAACAGCTTCTCTTCCACCTGCTCGACGTTTTTACCGGGGGCGAATTCAGTGCGGTTGCAGACCCGGAAAATATGGGTGTCCACTGCGATAGTCGGCCATCCAAAAGCGGTATTTAACACCACGTTGGCGGTTTTGCGCCCCACGCCGGGCAGGGCTTCCAACGCAGCGCGATCCTCAGGCACTTCGCCCTGGTGTTTTTCGATCAGCAGGCGGCAGGTTTTAATTACATTCTCGGCTTTGCTGTTAAACAGGCCGATGGTTTTGATGTACTCCTTTACTCCCTCTACGCCGAGTTCCAGCATCGCCTGGGGCGTATTGGCGACCGGGTAGAGCCGGGCGGTGGCTTTGTTGACGCTGACATCCGTCGCCTGAGCAGAGAGCAGCACCGCGATCAGCAACTCAAACGGCGAACTGAAATTTAATTCGGTCGTAGGGTGAGGATTGTGTTCACGCAAGCGCGAGAGTATTTCCAGACGTTTCGCTTTGTTCATCACGCTTTCTCAGCATCAACATCAGCATCAACCGTTACGGGCTGCGCCGCACGGCGGGTTTTCATCTTCTCGTCGATCAGGTACTTCACCGCCAGCATTAAGCCCAGCCCGATAAACGCGCCGGGCGGCAGCATCGCCAGCAAAAAAGGCGTATCGGTATGGAAAATCTCGATACGCAGCACCTTTGCCCAGTTGCCCAATAGCTGGTCCGCGCCGTCAAACAGCGTGCCGTTGCCGATAATTTCCCGGATTGAACCCAACACAAACATCGCGCTGGTGGCGCCCAGCCCAATCACAAAGCCGTCGAGCGCGGATATAGCTACGCTATTGCGCGCGGCGAAGGCTTCAGCGCGGCCAATTACAATACAGTTGGTGACGATCAGCGGAATAAAAATGCCCAGCGACTGATACAGCCCGAACGCATAAGCGTTGATCAGCATCTGCACCGCGCTGACCACCGAAGCAATGATCATCACGTAAATCGGAATGCGCACTTCGGCGGGCATCCAGCGGCGCAGCGCGGAAATCGCGGTGTTAGTCAGCGTCAATACCAACGTGGTGGCAAGGCCAAGGCCCAGCGCGTTGGTGGCGGTAGAGGTCACCGCCAGCAGCGGACATAGCCCCAGCAACTGGACCAACGCGGAGTTGTTTTTCCACAGCCCCTGTACCACAACCTCTTTAATCTGACTCATTAGGGCTCTCCACAGGACGGTAAACCAGACAGTTTATTGGGCAGCGTTTCGGCATACAGCCCGGCACGCTTCACGGCGTTGACCACCGCGCGCGGCGTAATGGTCGCCCCGGTAAACTGGTCAAACTGCCCACCGTCTTTTTTCACGGCAAAGCTGGCGTCGTCTGCGCCCTGAATATGTTTATTGCTCAGCGTGGTGATCCAGTCGCTAATGCGCAGCTCGATTTTATCGCCGAGACCTGGCGTTTCGTGATGTTCCGTGACCCGGCTGCCCCAGATGTTGCCCTGGAAATCACTGCCCACCAGCAGTTGGATTGCTCCGGAATAGCCGTCGGGCGCAGTGGCTTCCATCACCACGCCTACCGGATTATCACCTTTACGCGCCACATAAATACGATGCTCGCCTTTGCCCAGCGCCGGGTCATTAACCCACAAGCAGCTCTGTTGCAGATCGTTATCGTATTTATCCGTCGGGAATACCTGGTCGAACAGCGCCTGCTGCACCATAGCTGCCTGATGGGCAATGGTGTTTTTGGTCAATTCATTAATGGCGGCGGTCAGACCGGTGGAGAACGCGGCAAACAGCGCCAGCGTCACGCCATGTTTTCGCATGGTTTTCAGCATAAGCGCTCCTTAGCGATGCCCGTAAACCCGCGGGCGGGTGTAATAGTCAATCAACGGCACGGTAATATTCGCCAGCAGTGTGGCAAACGCCACGCCGTCAGGGTAGCCGCCGTAGCTGCGGATCAGCCAGACCAGCACCCCAGCCAGCGCGCCGAAAATCAGGCGGCCACGATTGGTAGTAGAGGCAGTCACCGGATCGGTAAGGATAAAGAACGCGCCAAGCATCGTCGCCCCGGAGAACAGATGCACCAGCGGGGAGGCAAACTGCTCCGGGGCAATTAGCCAGCCGAGCAGCGAACACACCAGCAGCGAAATCAGGAAGCTCACCGGGATATGCCAGCGGATCAGGTTTTTGGCTAACAGGAACAGACCGCCCGCCAGAAACGCCACATTAACCCACTGCCAGCCTGGCCCGCCCAGCACGCCGCTTAGCATCGGGGTATGCATCAACTGCGCCGCGTCGCTGCCGGCGCGCAGGCCGGTTTTAAAGGTATCCAGCGGTGTGGCCTGGCTTACGCCGTCAATGCCCAGCTTCAGCTGAACAAGGGTGTCGCCGCTGGCGGTATGGCCGCTAAAAATCATCCGCAGCGTATCCAGCAAATCCGGTTGTAACGCAGCAACGCTCAGTGGCGGCAGCCAACTGGTCATCTGCACCGGGAATGAGATCAGCAACACCACATAGCCGATCATCGCCGGGTTAAATGGGTTATGGCCCAAACCGCCGTAGAGCTGCTTGGCGATAATAATGGCGAACACCGTGCCCAGGATCACCATCCACCAGGGCGCAAGGGGAGGAATACTGATACCCAGCAGCAGCCCGGTGAGTAGCGCGGAGTTGTCGCCCAGCATACCCGAGAGCGGCTGCTTGCGCAGTTTACATACCAGGCCTTCTGCCGCCAGGGCGCTGATGACAGCCAGCAGTAACTGAATTAACGATCCCCAGCCAAAGTAGTACCACTGCACCGCGATACCGGGCAGCAGCGCCAGTGAGACCAGCATCATGATGCGCGAGGTCTGGCGCTTATTATGGGTATAAGGGGAGCTTGCGATTCTGAAAACCATTTATTCCTCGTTCACAACCTGCTGGGCGGCTTTCTTAGCCTGGGCGCGGGCAATCGCCGCGGCGACCGCGGCTTTACGCGGGTCGACCGGTTCGTCATTGGCCGGCTCCGCCTGCACGGCCTGCTTGCGGGCTTTGGCGCGGGCAATGGCAGCTTCTACCGCCGCTTTACGCGGATCGACCGGCGCGTCGCTGGCGGCTTGCTCAACCGGCTCAGCGGCGGCCTGCTTGCGGGCTTTGGCGCGGGCGATAGCGGCTTCTACCGCCGCCTTGCGCGGATCGACCGGCGCGTCGCTGGCGGCTGTTTCTACCGGCTCAGCGGCGACCTGCTTGCGGGCTTTGGCGCGGGCAATAGCGGCTTCCACCGCCGCCTTGCGCGGATCGACCGGCGCGTCGCTGGCGGCGGGTTCAACCGGCTCAGCGGCGGCCTGTTTGCGGGCTTTGGCGCGGGCGATGGCCGCTTCTACCGCCGCTTTACGCGGATCGGCGGCGGCATCGTTGGCCGGTTGCGCCTGGGCGGACGCCGCTTTCTCTGCCTGACGGGCACGCGCCTCGGCTTTACGCGCTTCACGGGCGGCAATTGCGGCCTGATTGTCCGGTTGGCTATTCGCCTGCACCACGATCACATCCGACGCTTTCTTATCCCGCACCCGTGCCAGCGCGGCCTGAATGGCATCCTGATCCTGCGCGTCCGGCTGGACAGCGGCTTTTTTGTGACGTTCCAGGCGCGCGGCTTTTTCCCGCTCCAGCCGCTGCTGGCGGGCTTCAAAGCGCGCTTTGGCCTCGGCGGCGCGCTGCTCTTCAAGCTGCACGGCGCGTATTTCGGCTTTCTCCTGGCGGAAATACTGGACCAGCGGAATATTGCTCGGGCAGACCCAGGCGCAGGCGCCGCACTCAATACAATCGGAAAGATTGTGCGCGGTGGCTTTGTCATGCTGCTGCCCTTTACTGAACCAGTAAAGCTGTTGGGGAAGCAGATCCGCCGGGCAGGCGTCGGCACAGGCGCTACAGCGAATGCAGTGCTGCTCTTCCTGCTGTTCACCCATTTCACTACTGGATGGGGCTAACAGGCAGTTGGTAATTTTCACAACCGGCACATCAAGCCACGGCAGGGTAAAGCCCATCAGCGGGCCGCCCATAATCACCAGCTGATCGCCAGTGGGGCAGAATCCGCCAAAATCCAGCAAGTGGCGCACCGGCGTACCGAGACGCGCCCAGACGTTGCCCGGCTGCGCGATGGATTCGCCCGTCAGGGTCACCACGCGCTCGGTCAGCGGTTCGCCGTCGATAACGGCGCGCTTAACCGCATAGGCCGTGCCGACGTTGTGCATCAGCACCCCAATGTCAGAGGAGCGGCCACCGTGCGGCACCTGCTTACCGGTCAGGATCTGCGTCAGCTGTTTCGCGCCGCCGGACGGGTACTTGGTTGGGATCACGCGCAGCGCCATGCCGTGCTCGTGGCACAGCACGGCCCGCAGCATGGAAATTGCCTGAGGTTTATTGTCTTCAATACCGATCAGCACTTCACGCGGCTTCAAAATCCACGCCAGGATACGAATGCCTTCGATAATTTGCGCCGCGCACTCCTGCATCAGGCGGTCATCAGCCGTGATGTAGGGCTCGCATTCCGCCGCGTTGATGATCAGGGTGTCGATTTTATCGCCGCCGCCCTGCAATTTGACGCCGGTAGGGAAGCCTGCGCCGCCCAGTCCGGCCACGCCGAACTGGTGAATGCGTTCGATCAACTGTTCACGCGTGCGCTGCTGGTAATCCTGCCAGCCGTCGCGCTCAATCCAGCGGTCGTCGCCGTCCGGCTCGATAATCACGCTGAGTTCCGCCAGCGCGGAAGGATGAGCGGTGCTGTGCGGCGCAATCGCCACCACGGTGCCGGAAGTCGGCGCATGCACCGGCAGCATTCGGCCCCAGCCGCGCGTCAGCGGCTGGCCGCGTAATACCCGATCGCCAGGCTGAACGCACAGTTCGCCCTCAGCGCCAATATGCTGTTTTAATGGAATTACAAAACGGCCAGGTAACGGCACGTGGCGCAGCGGCGTACCGCTGGACTGGGTTTTCATTTCGGGCGGATGGATGCCGCCGTCGAAATCCCAGATTTTCTCTTTTCTGAAGGCAGAAAATAACTTAAGCATGTTGTTCCACAGGAATGATTCGAACCGGAATACTGTCCAGATTCCATTTCCAGTTTTCCGTCGTGGTGGCGACAGGCCGCAATTCAATACAGCGGGTTGGGCAGGGGTCAACGCACAGATTGCAACCGGTGCACAGATCGCTCATAACGGTATGCATCGCACGGGTAGCGCCCACAATGGCGTCAACCGGGCAGGCCTGTATGCACTTGGTGCAGCCGATACAGTTGTTTTCGTCGATCACAGCCAGCATCCGCACCGGCTCTGGGGCTGCATCACCGCCAATTGGTTGCGGGTCGACGTTCAGTAAGGTGGCGATTTTTTGCATCACCGCTTCGCCGCCTGGCGCGCAGCGGTTGATATGCTCGCCCTGATTCCCCACCGCTTCGGCATAGGGCCGACAGCCGGGGTATCCGCACTGGCCGCACTGGCTCTGGGGCAGAATCGCATCGATTTTGTCGACGATCGGGTCTTCTTCCACGGCGAAGCGCCGCGAGGCGAAGCCCAGCAGAAGGCCAAACACCAGGCCCAGCGCGCTCAGGGATAAAATAGCGATCCAGACGGTACTCATGACACTTTCACCAGCCCGCTAAAGCCCATAAAGGCCAACGACATCAGCCCGGCGGTAATCAGCGCGATAGCGTTGCCGCGAAACGGCGCGGGCACATCGGCCACTGCCAGACGTTCGCGAATGGCCGCGAACAGCACCATAACAAAGGAGAAACCCACCGCCGCCGAAAAGCCGTACAGCGCCGACTGGAGAAAATTGTGGCCGAGGTTGATGTTCAGTAACGCCACCCCTAACACCGCGCAGTTGGTGGTGATCAGGGGCAGAAAAATACCCAGCAGGCGATACAGCGCCGGGCTGGTTTTGCGCACCACCATCTCGGTAAACTGCACCACCACCGCGATCACCAGAATAAAGGCGAGGGTGCGCAGATAAACGAGATCGAGGGGGATTAAGATAAAGTTGTCGATAAGCCAGGCGCAGACCGACGCCAGGGTCATCACAAAGGTGGTGGCCAGGCCCATGCCAATGGCGGTCTCCAGCTTTTTGGAAACTCCCATAAACGGGCACAGGCCAAGAAACTTCACCAGCACGAAGTTATTGACCAGCACAGTACCAACAAATAACAGCAAGTAATCAGTCATTATCCGACCTGGAACAAAAATAGCCGCCTATTATCGGACATGGATCACATGTCGACAACAGAGAATCTGTAAGGTTATTAAGGATTGACGAAAGTCAGCTTTACCCGCTGCGCACGCTTGAAATAAGGGACAAACAGCGCGGCGGCGATCAGTTGAAACACCAGCTGGCGCACAATGGCGTCATCCGACACCGGCGAAAATGCGAAAGATTTCAGTACCAGCAACACTGAAACCAGCAGCCAGATAATATAGTGCTTTGGCACCTTTGCCTGGCGTTTAAAAAATCCGATGGTTAGCCACAGGGTATAACTCCACATCAAGACCGCGGAAAGCAGGGACACATAGATCCAGATGGCGTCTTGTCCGGCTTGCTGGCCTAACGCCTGGCGCGTTTCTGGCGAGAGCAGGGCGGTGAAATACATGACCACGACTAATGAGGTGCTCAGTAAGGTCAGCAGAAGCCAGGCGAGAGGGGCAAGAAGCCATCCCCCGATACGCAGTGCTGGCGTGGCGGTCATAATACCTCCGGCGCGGTATATCGTTAGCGCTATTCGCTGGGTGAATTTCAGCGCAAGAATTATAAGGATTTTCGCGGCAAAAGCTACTCAGGCTTAGTCAACGACGCGACAGACGGTCTTTGGATGGCCTCATCTCTCAGGATAAATGGGATAAGCAGTTGTTACCGGGTAGCGAATGGTGTGAAATATCTTCGTCCATAGACGAGAGGAATGTAAATGAGCGACAACATCCGTGTTGGATTAATTGGTTATGGCTATGCCAGTAAAACGTTCCATGCTCCGCTGATCGTCGGCACGCCGGGTATGACCCTGGCGGCGGTATCCAGCAGCGATGCGAGCAAAGTGCACGCCGACTGGCCTGGCGTTACCGTAGTCTCCGACCCTAAACAGCTTTTCAACGATCCTGATATCGACCTTATTGTCATTCCCACGCCCAACGATACCCATTTCCCGTTGGCCCGCGCCGCTATGGAAGCCGGGAAACACGTGGTGGTGGATAAACCCTTTACCGTGACGTTGTCACAAGCTCGTGAACTGGAAGCGCTGGCGAAAAGCCGCGGTCTGGTGCTGTCGGTATTCCATAACCGCCGCTGGGACAGCGATTTCCTGACGCTGAAGGGCCTGATTGCCGAAGGCAAGCTGGGAGAAGTGAGTTATTTCGAATCCCACTTTGACCGTTACCGCCCGCAGGTGCGCAATCGCTGGCGCGAACAGGCGGGCCCGGGAAGCGGCATCTGGTACGATTTAGGTCCGCACCTGATTGACCAGGCGCTGGTGCTGTTCGGCGTGCCGGTGAGCATTACTGTGGATATGGCGCAGTTGCGCCCCGATGCGCAAACCACCGACTATTTCCATGCGGTGTTAACTTATCCGCAGCGCCGCGTAGTGCTGCATGGCACCATGCTGGCAGCAGCCGAATCGGCGCGCTATATCGTACACGGAACACGCGGCAGCTATGTGAAATTCGGTCTCGACCCGCAGGAAGATCGCCTGAAAGCGGGCGAACGTTTGCCGCAGGAAGACTGGGGTTACGATATGCGCGACGGCGTACTCACCCTGGCGTCCGGCGAGGAGCTGGACGCGCAAACCCTGCTGACCGTGCCGGGCAACTATCCGGCCTATTATGCGGCGATCCGCGATGCGCTTAACGGCCAGGGCGAAAACCCGGTGCCAGCCAGCCAGGCGATCCGCGTGATGGAATTGATTGAGCTGGGGATTGAATCCGCCAAACATCGCTCAACGCTTTGCCTGACGTAATAGAGTTCACGCCTAAAAAAACGCGCCAGTTGGCGCGTTTTTGTTTTCAGGCTTTAGCGACTTTATCCCGCAGGGCCTGCTTTTCGCTCTCTGACAGGAAGGCGATTTCCAGTCCGTTGCGTTGGGCGGTACGCATCTGATCGAGCGTAAGCCCGGCCTGCACGGCGGCAATCTGGTATTCATGAATAATATCCACGCCCTGAACCCCCGGATCGTCGGTGTTGATGGTGGCCAGAATGCCGTGCTCAAGGAAGCGTTTGAGCGGATGAACCTCCAGCGACGGCACGGTGCTGGTTTGAATATTGGACGTCAGACAGGACTCAATACCGATTTTCTGCTCCGCGAGGAAATCCATCAGCGCCGGATCTTCAATGGCTTTGACGCCGTGACCAATACGCTCGGCACCCAGTTCGCGAATAGCCTGCCAAATACTTTCCGGACCGGCTGCCTCGCCGGCATGCACCGTAATACGCCAACCCGCATCACGGCCACGGTTAAAGTGATTTAAAAACAGGCTGCCCGGGAAGCCCAGCTCGTCTCCCGCCAGATCCAACGCGGTGATCTGGTCGCGGTGCGCCAGCAGCGCTTCCAGCTCGTTCAGGCAGGCGGTCTCGCCGAAGGTCCGGCTCAGAATGCCGATCAAACGCACCTCGACGCCGTACTCCCGGGAGCCCTGGCGTACGCCGTCAATCACCGCTTCCACCACGCCCGCTACCGGCAGGTTATGGTTCATCGCCATATACCAGGGCGAAAAACGCAGCTCGACGTAATGCAGCCCCTGACGCGCGGCATCTTCAACGTTTTCCCGCGCCACGCGGCGGCAGGCATCGAGAGAGCCGAGCACTTTTACGCCCCAGTCCAGCTTGCTTAAAAAGCTCACCAGATCGGGCGCGGTTTCAATCACCTGTACGTGCGGAAGTAATCCTTCGAGCGTGTGGGAAGGCAGGGGAAGATTAAATTGCTGGCCCAGCTCAAGAATGGTTTCCGGGCGAATATTGCCGTCGAGGTGGCGATGCAGGTCGGTTAACGGCAGGGTGGTATCAATCATAGTGGCACTCTTTTTTGAATAAAGTGCATTTTATTATAAAGGCTTTACCGTCGCCCATGCACGCGACATTCTGCTATTTGCGCATCAAGTGTCGGGTTGTTGCGCAACAAGGGGCATTCGGCCAATAAAAAACCCGGTTTCCCGGGTTTGCTCAAATCCAGCCAGCCTGACTGGCTGCCCACACCACAATGGCGACGGCGATAAGTATCCAGGTTGTTTTACGCATATTTTATGCTTGGTGCCTCCGCAAACTTTAGCGGCGACACCATACCACATTGGCGTTATGCCATGCAGACGCGTATCGCATTAATTAGCCCCTCAACGCCTTTTTCCAGTTTCACCCGCGGGCAACCAGCGTTGAGCCGTACAAAACCTCGCCCTTCATCGCCGTAGGTATCCCCAGGCATAATGGCGACTTTCTGCTGCTCAATGAGGTTTTTTTGCAGCAGGGCGTCATCAATCTGTAAAACGCGCAGATCGATCCACGCCAGATAGGTGGCTTCAGGCGGCTGCCAGTTGAGCTGCGGGAAAGCCTGGTTCAGGCGTTGCGCGATAAACTGCATATTCTGCTCAAGGTAGCGGCGCAGCGCGTCCAGCCAGGGCGCGCCGTCGCGGTAGGCCGCAATATGCGCGGCAACTGCCAGCACCGCCGGGGAAGAGAGCCCGTCGCGGCCTTTCAGCGCCGCCAGATAAGCGGTGCGATCCGCCGCGTCGGCGATGATCCCCCAGGCGCCGGTCAGGGCGGGGATGTTGAAACTTTTCGAGCCGGAGGTGAACAGCGCATAACGATCGCCGCCCACTTCGCTCCAGGGAATATGGCGGTTGTCGCCCCACACCATATCCATATGGATCTCATCGCTTATCACTCGCACATGATGGCGGGCGCACAATTGCGCCAGGGTGACGAGCTCATCACGGGTCCATACTTTGCCGGTAGGGTTATGGGGGCTGCACAGCAGCATGATTTTGCATTCGGGACGCGCCAGCAGCGCCTCAAGCTGCTGCATATCGCAGCGCCAGCCGTTGGCGATTTTTTGCAGCGGCGCAGCCAGCACCTGGCGCTGATTGCCCTCGATAGCCTTATAAAAAGCATCGTAAGCCGGCGTATGGATCAGCACCGCATCGCCAGGGGCTGACCACTGGCGAATCATCTCCGAGACCATATAAATCACCGACGGCCCGTAAACAATGGCGTCATTGTCGAGCCGGGCGTTAAAGCGCGTCGCAAACCAGTGATGGATGGCAGAAAGAAAATCGTCATGCTTCCAGCGGCTGTAGCCGAAAACGCCGTGGGCGATACGCTGGTTAAGCGCATCAAGGATGCAGGGCGCAGTGGGGAAATCCATATCAGAGATGGTAAAGGGCAGCAGATCGGCGCTGCCGAAGCGGTCGGCGACATAATCCCACTGGGTACACCAGCTGCCGTGACGATCCACCGGGGTAGAAAAATCAAACATAGTCCTTCCTTAAGCCATGCCCCTTCGCGGCGCGAAAGGGCATGTATGTTTATGCTTCGACCATATTCATCAGGCCAGCCATTTCATCCTTCACGGACTGCACCTGGGTGCCAATGACCACCTGCAAATTGTGCTGATTAAGTTTCACGACGCCAATGGCGCGGTTGGCTTTCAGCGCATCGCTATCCACCAGCGACATGTCTTTCACCGACAGGCGCAGACGGGTGATGCAGTTGTCAAGCGTGACAATATTCTCCGCGCCGCCCAGCGCCGCCAGAATAGCCGGCACGTTATAACCCGATTTACCGGGTACAACGGACTGGATTTTTTCTTGCACATTCGCGGTCTCGATATCGCGACCTGGCGTTTTGATATTCCAGCGGGTGATGGCGAAGCGGAAAATCGCATAGTAAGCCACGAACCATATCGCAGCCACCACCGGCACCATATACCACTTGGTAGACAGGCCATGCAGAATGCCGAACACCACGAAATCAATCACGTTCCCGTCGGTGTTCACTGAAGTACACTAACTCATATTAATCGGAATGCTTGTTAACTGAATCTTGATTGAAGTGAATTCAGTCGGTTAACACTATATAAAGCTATCCATCATAAGAATGCATAATGACTTAAGGATTTACCATGTTCAAAAAATGCAACTTGAAATGAAACACATAAAAATGCCTGATTGTGTCAGTACTGTGTGAGTTGGCATGTCTAAATAATGGTGATTAACGAAACAGCATTAGATAGGTTTAAACTATGGAAAGACCAAGAATTTACAGTTATGTTCGGTTTAGTTCTGAACGGCAATCGAAGGGAACCAGTATTGAGCGCCAGAAATCCAACATCGACAAAATGGTTAAGAAGATTGCGCAGGAGCATGATTTAGAAATCTTCGAAGAATACCGAGATTTTGGGGTGTCAGCGTTCAAAGGCAAGAACGCAACAGAAGGGGCGTTAGCGGATTTTATTCACCATGTTGACACAGGAAAAATTCCTTCCGGTTCGTATCTCTTAATTGAATCACTTGATCGCTTTTCACGCGCCAACCCTATGGTAGCAGTTAACATGTTCACAAGTCTGTTGTTAAAAGGAATTGTCGTTATCACCGGAATCGACAACCAAATTTACAGAGAGACTAAAGTTAACAACGATACCCTTCAGCAGCTTATGTATTCGGTGATGTTGTTTTCACGGGCAAATGATGAATCTGAGACAAAATCGCATCGTACTATTGCAAGTGCCCTGAATAAAATTAAACGGCACAAAGCACGTCAGTTAGGAGATCCAGTCGTTGCTATTAAAGAATTAGGGATGGATAAGTGGTGGACTGACTCAAGTTCAGGATTCGTAAAACCACACCCTGTTTATTACCCTATTGCACAAAAAATGATTGAACTGAAGCAGAAGGGCTATTCAAACCGTCTGATACTGGCCTATCTGAAAGAAAACCATCCTGCGCCAGCACAAGGACGTTCACGCGGTAAATGGAACATACAACATGCTTCGCGAATTATCGAACCTGCGATCCACGGTCAGAAGGTGATTAACGTTAATGGTGTATCGTACACCCTTGATGATTATTACCCCGCGATTGTGACGAAGGACGAATATGAACGGTTGAAGTTCCAGATCGGAAACAAGTCATTTGCACCATTGAAGGAGGCTAACCCAGAGATCCCTTTGTTATCAGGTATCGGGATCTTGTACTGCAAACATTGTGGTTGTCACATGTTCAAAATGAAATCCACTGTGAAGAACCAGCCGTTCGCGTACAGGTACGTTTGTTCGTCGAGGGATTCACACCGGAATTGTTCTAAGTGGGGGTTCCGCGCCCGTACTCTTGAACTTGCCCTGTTGCAGTTGTTAGCGGATCGGGTATTCGTTGAATCATCCCCGGTTATGTCAGGCGTTGAACACCTGATTACTGATATCGATGAACAGATCGCCAACTATCTGGTTGCGATTGGTTCCGCAAAATCACCAGCGATGATTAATAAGCTGACAGAACTGATCGACGGTTTAGAGAACCAGAAAGCAGATTATCTCAAACAGAAACAGATTCACGATGATCAAATGGTCAGGATGAATACTGCCGGATGGGATAAGTTTAAACAGCTTGATATCAACGATACCCAGAACGTTGATCGCCTGGAGGTCCGCGCCAGCATCAAAACGGTAATCAAGCGGATTGACTGCCAGCAGATTGATCCCGCGCACAACTGTTTTTTTGTTACTTACCGGGATGGACGAACCCAGAAGTTAGTGATCAAGAAAGATACAGCGTGGACGAAAGGACAGGTTTACATTGATTCAACCACAGTTACGAACGAGCAGTTGTTAGAATCCGAAGGATTGGTGTTGCATTCCCATATAGACATCATGATCGACCGTGAAAGGTTCTTTAGAGAGCATCAGGCACGTTCTGAGCACCCGCCGACGATAATCGACCGCTTAACCGAGTAATAACGGAAAAACCCCTGATATTCCATCAGGGGTTTTCTTTTGCGATATCGGATAGATAACGGATTGCCCGTCAGAAAGGATTAGAAACTGTATTCTTTTCGGTGTAGCTGGATGTGGGGCCAGTCTTTGAACGATACCCAATCAGCACCAAATTCAATCAGGATCCCCAGGTGGTCAGCAGCGCGTCTGAAAGCCGCTATGACAGGTTTAAAATCTTCAGGGTTCCATGATATCGGATACGGAACAATGTCGATTGCGTGGCCTGTGAGGTGGGCGGAATTCATTGTTTTCGATTTACCTTCCTGAACCATTTGCTTCTGGCGTTCAGGAGTGCGTAAACCTTCGGTAACGATAAAATCACGGTCGGTAAGGGCAAGCGCAAGATCGGCAACCTGACGTAAATCAGGGTGAATACCGACCATATTATTTTTACTACGAGTAGAGAATTTATATTTGTTCATTTTTAACACCTGTAAGAGCTAATATTTCTTACAGGTATTTATCTTCAGATATACTGGAACAGATACCCAATCATGTTAAACCCACGAAAATAATATTCGAGATACCCACAGCAAACTGCACGTGTGTTGTAGTCGTAAGGATTAACGATATCTATTTCACGGCCTAACTGAAAACGAAATACGGGTTTCTTCATCTGGGTGCTGGCAATAAAACACTGGTTTTCGTTAACCAACATATCTTTAAATCTTTTCTGTTTGATAAATTTCTTATCGAAGGCATATGTTAAGGATTCGGGATTAATACCGTTCAGATATACAGCGGGTAAATCAGTGTGGTCATAATACGGGAAGTCTGTTGGGTTCATCGGTCTATCCTGTCGTTAAACATTTTGATTACTTTCTGTTCGAGTTCGGGCCATTTAATTGGCTTCTTCCTTACGGAAGTTCTTTTTATTGCGATTAAACGATCTTCTCTTTTCTTCGCAGCCTTATTTATCAAAATGGAACTGTCAGAATGGTTAACCCGAACATACGAACCATTACCAAGATTCTTTCTTAATCCTTTAATGTTTCCGTATTTGTCGGTGAATTTCTTCGCAACCGGAACCAGCGAGGTTGTAGGCTTCTGCTTATCGATTAGTGCGGAAAGATAGATATTCTGAATATCCATTATGCCGATCTGATACAGCCGGTTAAATCTTCCTTTTCGGGTTGCCTTGTAGAAAATGCCCGATTTCGCTGTAAACGGAACTGGCGAATCTATCGCTCTGTTTACTTCCTTCTGGACATATTCAGATAGCATTCCGGCAACCTTAAACATTTTTCTTTCGTAAGAATCACCTGTCTGGATCCGCCACTTTTCCATACGTTGTAGCGTTCGTCTTAGTTCAGCGTCGTTCCTTGCCCGGATACGTGATGTGGAAGAAGCCATTACAACCCCCCAAAGACTGTTAGCATTGACATAACAGAACCAAACACAGAATCAACCGGGACAACAGGTAAATTAAAAACTGAAGCGATGATGTTATAAAAAATAACGATAAACATCAGAATTATGACAATCTTTTTGGATCTAATTATCCATGTTTTTATTTTTCTCATTTGCACGTCCTTTCAGGATGGTAAGGATCTCCGTAATATCACGACGGATACCATTAATGGTTTCATCAATTTTTTCAATCCGGTTCTCCGTTGTTCCCTGTTTCTTTTCAAGAGTATCAATCTTGAATTTCTGAAGTGAATTCGTCGATTCAATTAAAGATAAACGTTGCTCGTGTTTTGTTCGGGTATGAGAAATACTGTGAAAAAGTTTCCACAGTGCGCCGATAACCGCAGCCCCGGCCCCGGTAGCTGCGTAAATGTCAAATTCAAGCATAATTAATGCCCCTTAAAAGTTAAATTGCATCTTTATTTAAGGGGCTTTATTTATCAGTTTTTAAACACTAACGCCGTAACTGAACCGGTAAAAGCGTTTGAAGCACCATTTGCGCCTGTACTGCTTCCACTTACACGAAGTGTTGCAGACTGACCCGCCGGTAACTCAAAACTGTACTGAGCAACCCCCGTTACAGTCTGAGAACTGGACGAATGCGCAACCGCTGTTGCTACCGCAACGCCGTTTACATACAACGTCAAGGCTGATGATGCTGCGAAATCATACTCACCAGTGGTTCGGCCTGTTGCGGTTGTGATTATCGCCGGGATCGACACCATCCGGTTAAACGGCATTGGAGGGATCGTATTAACCACACCGTTGGTTAACGAGTAGCCTTTAGTAACGTCACCTTCAATCTGGTTCGCTGTTAACGTTCCGTGGATTCTACAGTTCGCCCCGATTTCGATGTTGTTCATATAACCTGAACCTGCGCGTAACTCACCAGCAAAGTAGCCACTGTTGGCGTTGACGTTCCCCGTAAAGCTACCTGAAGCTGCTTCAATATGCCCGCGAGCAAAGATATTATTGAAGTAAGCACGACCATCTTTGAAAATGCCCCAGCCTGTATTACCTGTGCCGTCCCAGGTGTTGGAGTTAATCTGGTTAGCGATCTGGGCACTGCCAATCTGGGCGTTACCGATTTTCGCGGCGGTAATGGAGCCATCAACAATTTTCGCGGTATCAATCGCCGCGTTGCCAATTTTCGCGTTACCGATAGAACCGTCCGCAATGACCGCCGAGTTGATAAAAACTTTGTTATTCTGAACCGCAAAGGGGATTACAGGCGCTGTTGTGTTTGTCGCATCGGAAATCACCATGAATTCTTTCGCGTTGAAATAAACAGCGCTTTTACCTGATGCAGAATCCGCGATCAGTTGCATACCCGTTACAACACCGTTTGCATCAAGCTTCAGCGTGTAGTTCGCGTTAACATTATTGGTCAGGTTATCAACCAGCGTTTTGGATTGTTGCGTTACTGTGGCGATCTGGCCTTCAACGTTTGATTTAACCTGTTGTAGGGCTGTGCTCTGCGCGGTATCCTTCGTGGTAATCGTCTGGTTGAGCGTATGCACTTCAGCGGTAATCTTACCTTCAAGGCCCGTCTTAACCGTCTGTAGGGCTGTTCCCTGCGCTTTATCACCATCACTAATCGCTTTGGTCAGATTAGTAACCGCGCTGGATAGTCCGTTTGCGGCGTCGGTCTTCACCTGATCAAGTTTTGATGTAACCAGGGCATCACCGTCCTGAACAATGGTTTTCAGGTCGGTCACGCTGGCGGCAATGTCCCGTTGGTAGTCGTTGGTAATGCTGGTTTTTAGTATGTCGATTTCCGCCTGTAAAGCATCGTTAGCCTGCTGTAAGGTCTTCTCTGCCATATCCTCAAATTTTGGATCAAGGTTAAGGAAATCTTCGAGTGCTTCCTTGTCCTGTGATGTCCATTCAACACGCGACTGAAGATCAACATACAGCGCCGCACCGTAAATCACCCCGTCAATGCCGAACATATCGAACCCGGCCCCCCGGACATAATAAGCCCCGTCCGGCAAATTAATTGTTGCCAGTTCAATGGCGTTTCTGGCCTGGTGGATCCTGAGATTCTGGGTAAAGCTGGTATCCGTTGCCGTCTGAATAATTACCCCGGCATAGTCTGGTTCGGTTGAATCAGTCCACTGAGTGAAGATAGCGCCGTAACCCGCAGAGGCAACAAAACCCTTCAGCGCTTTATGCTGTTCGTTCTTAACCGTTAATACCGTTTCAGTTGACTTCATTCCGCCAAAGCCAATAGCGCTGACGCCTACCTTAATTTCACGCGAAAGGATGTTGCTCTGGTTCATCGCGAACGTGTAATCCCAGGAGAGATTACGCGTGAAATAGGTATACGTGGTGTTATTAGTTGTGACACGTATCTGGTAGCGGTCGAACACATCAACAAATTTTCGCTTCACCCCGTTAACATCAACGTCCAGTTTTGACTGATCGTCCCATTCAAAAAAGAAATCGGTGTCTGTAGTAATTAATCCGCCAGTGGTGGTTGCGTTACGCAGTTTGACGACTGGCGCGGGCAGGGCGTATGTCACGTCAGGATTCTGGTTAATCAGCGTTACCCAATCGGACTGATAGAATAAGCCCGCAGCGCAAATACGGTAATCATAATTCGTCCCTGTCTTCAGCCCGGTAATGGTAAAACTATACTGTGATGTCGAACCGATACTAATCCAGTAATTCGAACCGGATTCTTTATACTGGATAAAGAACTGATAACGGTTAAAATCATGATCACAATCCCAGGTAAGCAGAACATTTTTACCGTAGACCGTTTCACCCGTCGCCATAGCTTTGAAGTTATAAGGCGTTTTCAGGCTTGATGAAATACTTGATCCTGTATTATCCGGTTTAACCGCGTAATCCATATCAGTATAAATCTGTGAATTATATTCAACCGCTGTTACCTGAATTGAACCAACCATACCGGATTCCATTGTTCTGGTAATTGAAGTAACACGGAACAGGGCATCTTTCAACTGCAATTCTTCATTGCTGAATTTAATTACGTCCCATACCTGAAGTGTATAAGCGTCAGCGGTAGCAAAAGAAAGCGTTTGGGTTAGCTTGCATTTATTGCGTTCGATGCTGGATAATTTATCAAGTTGAGCTGTGTCTTTAACAAACCGATATGTAACATCTTTTGCTATAATACGACCATCTTTTGCAATTACCGGGTCGTTATTTGGATCAGACGGGTATCGCAAAATGTTTTGTGCATAATCAGCGTTCGGATCGTTAAACGCAACGTTCAGAGTATTGAAGTAATCCGTGGTGGAACCATCGGTATATTCAACGCTGGTAGCCAGAATATTCGATTCATCGAATGAATATTTTACAACGTCCGGGCCATCTAATTTACAAACCAGTTTTCCGAACGATTCAAAGATTACCCCGCCGAAACCTAAACAGAGATCGGATAAGTTACTTTTAAAAGAACTGTTCGGGTCGGTTGAACCATGCGAATAAAAATTATTCGTCTGAACAGCAACAGCTTTAAACGAATCCAGATCGATATTTTCAAGCGGAACACCTAAACCATAATTAGTATTGGTCAGGTAGTCCACAGCTTGTGAAGCGCCGTTAGTTGAAGCCCAACGTGACCCATCGGTTAAATCAGTAATAATCGTCCCGGACATATCAACCGCAACCTGTGAATTAGGCTGAAGGATATCCACACCTGAAGTTAGCGCATCCTGGGTTTTCTTCAGGACAACACACATTGTTGCGATGCCGTTACCTGTATTAGTTGAAGGCCATTTATCCGCACCGAGAAATTTTGAAGCAAGGGTTAAGTGTCTTCCGTTCTGAGAACCAACACTGAATTCAACCTGAACAACGTCACGGTATTGCGAAATAATGTTATTAGAAGCGACCACACCGTCGCGGTAAACACCATCAGCAAGGATTTTTTTGTTGTCCAAGTACAGGTTTTTAAAGGAATCAATCTGGCCCAATGCAACCGCATAAATGGAAACCAGATACATATCATCGTTAACTTTCCCGGTTCCTTTTACGTCCTTGTAAACGCAAATTGCGCCTACGCGGGAATTCCCATACACAACAGGAACTACCGATTTCGGATCGGTGCTTGTCCCGATTGTCGAAGCGGAATCGGGGGAATTAAATTTGGGAACGGTCTGCTTCATAGCCTGATACGTTACCAGGGCAGTCACAGCCGCCGCAGCAACAGCAATTGCCACAATTGCAGTAGTAGCAAGCGCAGCCATTGACGCAGCCGCAGCAGCGGAAGCAGCCGCAACCGCAGCCGCAATTATTACTGGTGGCATTATTTCACCCCCAATAATAGATCGTATTCGGTATCAAATAATGGAACCATCTGAAATACACCATCCTTAAGCGCAAGAACGAAACCGGAATAAACAATTCCAATGTGATATTCGTTCAGGCGTCCGGCTTTGATCTTTTTAATGGTTAATCCACCATCTGAAGGGATATCGGTTTCCTGGTAATATTTTTTGAGGAAATCAACCGCGTTTGTATAACCGATTTCTTTTTTGGCGAGCGCATACCCTGATTTCGCATCAGTATATTTTTGGAAAATTTTATCGTGGTAATCGGTATCAAACAGGATATCAACAACTTTTAACGTTGCGATGTTGCAATCAACAATACCGTATTGAAGCGGTTTGCCGATGAGTGAGTTAATATAATCTGTTAACTGTGCTTGTTTCTTAAACATGGGTATACCCTTTAAAAGTTTATACCCGTATTTATTAAAGTTATTTTTTTGTCATCCAGACTGCTTCTGAATTCCATTTCCCGATCTTCTGGAAAAAGGTATCATGGCTGTTACCTGCATAAGAACGGTGAACACCATCAGAAGCGTGATACCTTGCGGATTTATTCAGCACCTCCCAGAAGTTATTTATTTTTATTTCAGTTTCTGATATGATTTCTTCATCATGCCCGTAATCAATACGGATGGTTGACGAATCTATCTGGCCCCGAAACACACCGAAAGATGTCTGAACCTGCCCGGTTTGCGGTGAGAGGAATACCATAGAAATGGTGACTATCGCCCGGTCAAATTTCTTGTTACGGATCAACTGAACATATTCCGGGCGAACATTAGAGATTTTGACACTCATCCCGTTATTATTAATTTCTTTTGACTCTGGACTATTCTGAACGTCAAGAAAATCACCGCTTGCAATATACAACTGGTTATTAAACATGATGTCATGATAACCATCGCAAATTCGCAATTCACCGGATCCGTCACCAAATTTAATACTGACGCAATGATAAAGACTGCCCGTTGAAAATACATGCTTCATGGTGAGCCGGGTCAGATTTGTTCCCATGCGCTCGTTATACACACTGATAAAATCAGCATTGCTACACAGCGCGTTAAATGACTGAATAATGTCCATTCAGATCGCCTCTGTTGTTTCTAACTTGAGTTGAACAATCTGGGTCAGCGGGATATCTACCGTTCCGGTTGTCAGCATCAGCGTTAATGCCGGGTTTTGATACCTGATAATTTCGCCTGCCTGCACCTGCTGGCGTAGATTAGGAAAAATGGTTGCTGTTCCGGTTGCCCGGTCATAATTCACTATCTCGTAAACCTTTGGGTGATTCTGAAAGTTAAACTTTGTTCCCGGTTCGAGTTCAGCAGACATACCCACGACACGCCCCCCGGCTGTTGGTGCGGTGGTCGTGGAGATAGCGGTAGTCTGTTTCCCTCTGTATTTCATGTTTACAGAGCGGGAGAGGGGGAAGGTAAATGGCTTACCGTAACGGTATTCAGCCAGCCATTGCTCAAAAAGGTATTGATCTTCAGCCTGAAAGGAAACATCCATATCTAACTGATAATACTGAATGCCCGGAAAGCGTCTGGTAACGGATCCGTTAGCGTTTTTATTCTGAAAGAAAGGGGCAACGGATTTAACCGAAGCCCCAATTTTAAGTTTTGAATGATTGAAAATATCGACTGACATAATAAGCCCCTGTGTATTTACCCGTATTTAGGGACTTACATTGATCGCCTTGTTGCCTCATCAACCAGCCGCCTGATCTCCTGGGGGTGTTTTTTAAGGGCTTCCATCACCATACGGTCAGACGAGTTCACGTTACCCGAAATATTCAGGGGCGCGTTGATCGTTATTGGTTGACCGCTACCTTCAGAATCATTAAGGAACGTCTTCAAATCGGCGTTGGTACGTTTATCCACCACACGTTCACCCCGATCCAGTAACCAGGTGCCTTCTCTGGGAACGTTATCAATACCATCGTGCGCCATCCCTGAAAGTTTGGTTGATTTGATACTCGCTACCTGTTGGAGTGCCGCCGCCATTTTGGAACCAGCAAGCAGGAACCCAGCCCAACCGCCCTTAGAAACGCCGTCAGCATATGCTGTGTACGCCGCCATAGTCGCCTCGGCTATTGCTGCCCCTTTTTGAAGGGCAAACGAAGCTAAAGCAGCTTTTTTTGACTGCCCGCCGAAAGCATCAAGCATTCCACCCGCCGCCATCATGTAATCGCTGTACTGCTGAACCTTAGCGGCGTTTGTCGCTTTATCTATTTCGCGTTCGCGTTCAGCATGGGCGCTGATAATTGCCTGCTTTCTGCTTTCAAATTCTTCGACCGCGATAAGTTTTTGCTCGTATGAATTCTGAAGGTTTTCGAGATCTCTGGTGTATGCCTGTTCAGACGCCTCCTGAACCTTTTCAATATCTTCAAGGTTCATACCCAGCACGAAAGAACCAAAGTTTTCAGCGTAGGCATCCTGTAATGCCGCCTTTCTCTGATGATAGTCATCTTCGGAAATCAGGTTCTGTTCATACAAATCATCCAGTGATTTGAAGGATTCCTGTAATTTAGATTGTGCGCTGGAAATGGTCGCGGCCTGCGAGGAATACGAATCAATGGTGAGTTTGTTTAATGCATCAAACGATGATTTTTTCCATTGCTCATACTCTTTCTGGCGCTGTTCTTCCTCACGTTGGGCTTTATCAGCCGCCGCTTTCGCTTCACGCGCTGCCTTGTCCGCTGCCGCTTTTGCAGCCTTATCAGCTTTTTCCTTTTCCGCAGCCGCTTTTTCAGCGTTAACCCTGGCGATCTCATCGTTAATTCGTTTGGCTTCGGCTTCGGCTTCTTTACGTGCGGCAATGTCTTTCTGGTTTTGCTGAAAGTTCTTTTCAGCCTTTTCCCGCGCTGCCGCAACGTCTTTCTGATACTTCTGTTCGGCTAATTGCTCTTTTGATATGTGTCCAAAGCCCTGCTGTTGCTGGCCCCGACTCATACCAGAAGCACCCAGCACCGGATCACCCATCTTTTTGCTTACTTCAGCAAGTTCGCCTTTAACCTTTTTGCACCAGTCGTATAAGTCGGACATCTTCTGGGCGAAGGGGGCCAGCCCGTTAGCCAGAGCGGAAGATGATGCATCCTGGAATTCACTAAGGCGCGTTCCCAGTTCCCTGAAAGCCTTAATTGAATCTTCAGTAACGCTTACCGATTGTTTACCTACTGCGTTCATCGCTTCCTGTTCAGTCTGGTAGTTCTGCAAATGAGAAATCATTTCAGACGAACCGCCCGCTAACGCTTCCATTGAAGCACTAATTTCGGATATGGATGCACCCGCTTCACGCATCTTGTAAAACAGGCTAATCGTTGCGTTGATACCACCGTTTGCACCTGCAATATGCGCGGTGAAGTCTTCAAGTTTTAAGCCGTATTTCTTCAGTTCGTCAGCAATACCACCACCAGCACGAACCGCCGCACCGAAGTTTTTCAGGGCATCTTTGTTCATGTCTGCGAAATTAGACATTTCCATCCCGGTAGCAGCGAATTCAGCTTTTAGCTGTTGAAGCGTGTCCGAAGTCATTCGTGCTGTCTGGGCTAACTGATCGATCTCACTCGCTTTCTGTGCTGAAGCCATTAATGCTGTGATACCGGCAGCAGCAACCCCCAGCGAACCCCCCAGCAGCCTGAACGCCGGAGAAAGTCCCCCGGCGCTACTGATGCCCCGACCGAGCGAACCCAGGACACCGTTCAGATCCGTAGCCTGATTAGCCAGGCTATCTAATAATCGCTCCGCACCGTTAACACCATCTGCAAGACCGGAAATATTAGCGTTGATATTAATATTGTGATTGTTATTATTTGCCATTCACAACCCCTTTCTTTTTGGTTAAGGCTTCCAGTTTTTGACGGTCTTGATCCGAAATACCCGCTAAAATACCAGCCATATGTTTCTTCATTTTTGCCTTGTAAATTTCTTGAATTTCTTCCGGGGTTTTAAAAATCCGGTCAACTGGAATAAGCCGGAAATCACTTACTTTCATTGATTTCAAACCCTGCTTAGTCATGTTCCCGGATGATCGGTAAATGGCATCCTGCAACAGTGCAAAATATGTATCAGTGACAACAGGTGATTGCGGTTCAATATACTGATCGAATATATGAAGTTCGAAAAAAGTAACCAGATCAAGATTCATCTGTTCTTCGAAAGTCAATCCCTTGCGAAGCATCAGGCGATATTTAAAACTCAGGAAGGGGTTGCTTCGGACTTTTTTTCGAATTCAACCAGATCCATTACAATAGATACTTCAGAAATAAGGCTGATAAGATTCGAGCGGGCAACAGTGTAAAGGCGTTTAATCTGTTCGATATCGGTGAATACCGGGTTTCCGTTTTCGTCAATAATGCAGCGTAAAATAGTGACTTCGTCACGGTCTTCTTTATTCGGGTTAGTGATGTGATCAATATATTCTTTCATCATCATCGGACGTGCATAAAAAGTATGTTCACCCATAGTAATGGATTTACGAGGAGGACATAAATCCAGCATCATTTTATCTGTGTTCATTTTGAATTCTCGTTATTCGTTGAAGTTACCTTTATTTAGAGATAAAAAAAGCGCTACCGAAGTAGCGCTATTAAATTACGCGTTTGAACCCGTGCCACCGGAGCCGCCACCAGAACCGCCACCGGAGGAGGTGTTATCAATCACTCCAGTAGTAACCTGTTTATCAACCGTAAGGGTAAAGTTCAGGGTTACAGCAGAATCAGAGCCGCCAGTGAAACCGGAACTGGTAATAAAGCCGTTGAAAACCTTAGCCATGCCAACAGTGCGGGTTTCATCAGTCCAGTAAACGATCTTAAACTGACCACGTGAGCCGCTTTCAGCCATCGCCCGCAATGATTCATGAGAGGATTCATTCGGAATGTAGTTCACCGAAAACGCCACATCAGGAATACTTGCGCGGCCTACCAGCTTTCGGGAAATCGGGCTGGAAAAGTTCGGCACTTCAATTGATGCGCGTTCGATCCCGGTTTCAGGCCATACAGAGAGTTCTGAAATTCTGGTGAAATCCGGCCCGTTAATGTTTTGATTGTCGATAGAGCTTGATACGAAAATATCTGCGTATAGCCCTGCAAAGATATCATTTGCCATTTTTAAAAACCTTTAAATTTATCAGGGGGAGAATTCCCCCTGTATTTATACGAGTTCAGAGCGCTGTTCTCTTAATTCAAGTAATCTGGCTTCATCTTCTTGCGTTGCCTTACCAAATTCGATTTTATCTTTCAGCGCTTCGATTTGATTGCTTAATTCACGGATTTTATTTGAATTGTCAATCTTATTCAGTTGATCAATTTGTTCCTTTGTGCGTTCAACCCATTCACTATTAATCCAGTCGTAATTCTCCCCAGGGGCAATACTAACTTTATTTTGCTCGAAGAGTTTTTGATAAGTTTCTTTGCTGGCTGGGTCGTCTGGCGTAGCGGTATAAGGAATCCACTCACCGTTAAACTTCACATCGAAATCAATATAATGGTCAATATGTTTTGACCGTGGTTTTTTTGCTGTATTAAAGTCAATCATAATTAACCTACACGTTTCCATATAGTTGTGCGGTGTGCATCGTTATTAGTTAATGAACGACCCATACACATCCAGGTTCCCGGTAATGTCGTTGCGGTATCATATGCACCGTCACATGTGGCAGGGTTTAATCCACTACCTGCTACCAGTCCACCAATACCTAAGTTAGCACCTGCATAGCGAGCCATCGCATATGAACCTATATACCATGCATCCTGGCTATACAAATAAGCATTAACCTGTTGGTTAGCCCAAGCAGAAGCGCGTTCATTAGCGGTGTTATACATCCATGTTGACGCCCAACCACCCCACGCAGTACCCCAAACGTTACCGTCAGTATTAAGATAAGAAGACCCATTACCGGAATATACAATACCCGCAGATAACAAATCACCACCACTAACACGCCCCGCAGCGGCTATTGAAGAATCTGCCGTTAATGGTTTCATGATCTGAACGCGGTCTGTATAAAATCCAGACGAACGAGAATCATAACCAATAATAAGCGTCCCTGAACTTGCGCTGTTTGAAGTTAAACTTGCTGATAAGGTTACGTTACCGTTTCCATGATCCGCGAATAATCTTGCGTTGTTCTGACCTAATATTTGACCGCCTGTATATTTAGTTATACCACCCGAATAGATAGCACCGCTGGAAATCGTCCCGTTTGCATTAATAGTGCCAGGGGTGCTAAAAGAAGCCGCATTAACATTACCACTAGAACTGATAGCACCAGAATTAATAATTCCTGATAATGTCAGACTGGAATCTTCTAACGAAACAGATTTAGCGGCTGTTCGCATACGTAAAATATTATCACTACCAGCCCAAACTAACGCCTTTTCGGTTCCGTTTGATTGCCTGAACCATATGTGCGAATTGCCATTACTCCATGATTCAAGCGATCCGCCAGTAGACACCAGGTTAGTTGTAGCGCTAATCGTACCTGTTGCCGCAATGCCTTTTGTTATCAGCGATCCGTTAGTGGTTACATTACCCGTAAAGGTCGAAGCACCGCTAACAGTTAATGACGTTGCGCTTACAGCTTTAGCGACAGTATTACCGTTCAGGGTAGCCACACCGGACACAATTAACGGGCCAGTAATTGAACCGCCAGCTAATGGCAAATAATCAGTATCCAGACTTGCGCCAACCAGTTTACCTGAACTATTTACAAGTTGACTGGTTCCTTTCCAGGTCATTGGTGATTCCAGGCGAACAGTATTAGTATACTGGCTTGCACTACCCGCACTTGAACTATATCCCAGATAAAGATCACCGGATGAAACACCGTCAGTTTTCAGACCACCTGAAATAGTTACGTTACCGTTATTATGGTCACGCAAAACTATAGCACCACGCGCCATTTTTATCATTGAAGTTGCACTATCATGCAAATTCAGAGAATTTGTTGTTCTGGCATCAATTTCAATATTACCGGTTCCGATTACCGCCAGTTTACCCGTGCTTGCCTGGATCCTTAGGTTATAATCAGAGCTTGTCCCATCGGTATGAAAATCAATATACGGACTTGTGGCATTGGTCAAAGAACCGATTTCAATACCGTTAGTAGTAGTTGACTCACTATTCAACGTTAATTTTGATTTTGCAGTTAATTCATTACCCGCTGCAATTGTTCCGGTAGAAGTTAAAGCACCTGTTGTGGTAGTGCCTAGCGCAGTTGTTCCTGCCCTAAAATTTCCAGTGTCGATCGACGTTGTAGCGGTATCAGTATCAAGGGTAATTCTGTTTTTAACTACACCAGATATATCACGCGCATCGATATAAAGTAATGCCCCACCGCTGGTTTTTGCAGTTGATGAAATTTGACCGCGTAACGTTCCGCCATATGGATCTGTTGTTTTGGAACCCTCCTGAAACCCGATAGCACCAATTGATATATTAGAAGAAGGAAGGGAATCGCTCGATATTACATCAGTTTTAATTAAACGGAAATAAGGTGAAAATTGTCCGTCTGCCCTTTGAACCGACATTCGATAATTTGCATCTACCTGATTTGCCTGAACAGTTTTGGTAGTGGTAAGGTCATAAACAGAAGTTACCGCACCGCCCAATACACCGCCGCCTAATTCTGCCAGTGTGGGCTTATCGTCTTCGGTGTAGATCTTTGCAGATTTAACAAACTTCCCATCAGCACCATAACGATAAACATATGCTTTATTTCCAACTGAACCCGCTTCAAAAGCGATACCGCGAGCATCAGCAGCCGTTTTCACCAGTGGGTTAGCAACATGAATACTCATATTGTTTAGCGCGTTTGCTGCCTGATTCATTCGGTAGAAACCGGAATACTTCATTGAAGTATCAGATGTCGAAGCCGTTCCGTCTACTGCGTTACTAAGAATATAACCTTCCGAGTGAAGATTACCCACTGTAGAAACATAACGGTTATCCGCTTCAGATTTTGAATAATAAGTTGCGGTTGCATCTGCTTTTTTCAAAAATGCCGAATCAGTTTGCGTTTTTGTGTAATGATTCGTGGTTGCGTCAGTTTTTGAAAGATATTTGCCGTCTGCTTGCGTCTTGGAATAATAATCTGTTGCAACGTCAGCAGGGGTTGTATAACCCGTATCCAGCATCGATGCTTTAATCTTACCATTAGCATCAACCAGAACTTCATTACTGGCGTTAACCAAAGGGGAGCGTAGTTTAACGTTCCGTGTTGAATGTCCGTTTGTGGTTCCGCCTAATTCCAGATCGCCAGTGGTTGTCCCGGTCTTTCCACCTGAAAGGATTACATTACCATTTCCATCATCACTTAAGATTTTGTTACCGCCTTTCCCCTGGATTTCACCACCAGCAAGCGGGTTAAGCGCCATTTTGCCTGAAGTAATGTTTACCCGGTCGGCGGTGATTTCTAAGTCGTTACCGTTGCCCTTAATCTGGTGTGATTTTGTTGCCGTGACGCCCATTTTAATTGTAGGGGTTGCATTACCACTACCAATAGTTAATTCAGCCGTAGCGCCCGTAATATTCGCTTTATTTGCAATGGTTACGCCACCGTTTAGGGTCGTCGCGCCGCCAGTTACCAAGCTGCCAGCAATATTTAATTTATCCGCTGTTTCTGGATTACCTAATTCAATAATGCCGCCAGCATCGTTTTTTGTGTAAATCTTGCGATCAGGAAAATTAACAAGTAATTCACCTTCGAGGATTTGCGCCGCAGTCGGTTTTTGACCCGCTGTCTTAGTTCGGCGCATTTGAATTTTAGCCATATAATTTTACCCGTATACGTTTATCATATACGGGTATTTATGGTTACAAATATCCGAGATCGATTACATCATTTAAATCAATAGCGCCAATATCCGCCGCTGAAGGTCTGTAACCAGCGTGATATATTGCGTTGCCATTAATCTTAATATTAGCGTAACTTGAAACAGCCGTTTTAATATTGAATTCGGTTAAATCGACTCCGTTATATCCTGTCAGCCACAAAGTTTGAATGTTGGGATCGGTTGACCCCGCTACGTTACCCGCCTGAACATATCCCCGATTATTGGAAGACGTGAAACGAATCGATGTATTGTTCTGGTTAATAACCAGGTTGCCAGTCATCGTGTCGCCAGTCTTTTTAACGTGGGTTTTGTCAACTGCGTTAGTGTAATTGCGTTCGTTAAGCATGATCGCGGTATTCGTGCCGCCGTCATAACTCATTGTGATCCCGTTCCAGCCTGCCGCCAGTGTGGATCTCAACTGAACGTTTTTGTTGGTATCACCAAACGCTATGTTACTGCCGTCTACAGCAGCAGCTTTAACACCACCAACGGAAACGTCACCAGTAACCGCCAGATTTCGTCCAACGGAAACGTCACGCAAAACATCTACGTCGCCAGCGGATGTAAATTTAGCGGTGTTTGCGGTTCCACCGACAATAGTTAATGAATCAATCTTATCGGTAACAACTTTCCAGTTATTTCTGGAGCTGGAAGAACTACCCGCGAACATATTAATACTGCTTACAGCATTAGCGCCATCCACACCAACCGTAACCGATGTTTTGCCCGTCAGGGTGTTGGCTGTTACTGCGTTCGTTGCTGTGAAGTTTGGAGCGGTTAAGTCGCCGCTCATGATATCGCCAGTAAGTTTTACCGCGCCGATTTCGGGCGGGGTAGGTTTCTCAGCGCTGGTGTAAACCTTGTACCAGTCTGTTTTTGTACCGTCGCCAGCAATATTACGAACCCGGATGAACGGCGATCCTGAACAGTTGATAACCAGTTGAGATCCGGCCTGTTCTGAGTCCTGTACAGCGATTGCAGCAGCGCCAGCACCAAAGGGGTTGTCAGCATTGCTCGCTTTGAACTGTAAGAACCGGTTCCCTGATAGTTGGTTGGTATCCAGGACGCCGGGAAAGTCACCAGTACCAGCGCCAACGCCGAAGTCACCCGTAAGTAACGGATCGCCAACGCGCATTAGGCCAGATTCAAGCGCATTCGTTACGCTAAGGGTATACGTTCGGGTTACTGCTGAATCATCGCCACCTGAATCATAGGAGGCTACCGGAACCGCTTCGAAAAGTTCGTAGTAGTGAACTTTCGCCTGATCACCAGTGCTCATTTCATATGTGTTTCTGAACCTGAGATCGGTTTTATTCAAAATTGCTTCGTCTAACAGCGAATGAGTATGATCGCCGTTCGGATCAATATAAACAGATAACTCAACATCATTTAACGACTGATTTCCGACCATTTTTGAAATATAGTCAGAATCATATGTTTCGATTTCTTGAACTTCTGTCTGACGGCCTAACGATGGAAACGAAACAACATTATTAATTAAGATAAACTTTGGATCGGTTGCGGTAGGCGCGTCGGTAACATCATCACTAACAGCGACTGTACCGACCGCACCAGAGAAAATATCTGGTTTTAATTTTGGGTCAACAGGGGATGTAATAGGAAGCATTTATTAATTCCTTTTGTAGTAATATGAGAATTCAAGCGTGACAGATGCCATAACATGACCATCGCTCGCTTCATCGATATAAGATGTATCAGAACTGACCGGATTAATTGAATTGATCCTAATTTCATCGGTGAAAAGGGAAGGGGTGAGATCCATAAGTTTTGAAATAACATTGTGAACACCTGTTTCGTTGATTTCTGAGAATACGACAACATCAACGGTTAACGTTGCGGTCAGCGATTTAGAATTTAACTGGATCGGTTGAAATGATTCTGTTAACCCCACTACCCACGTTTGCACTTCCTGTTTAACACCAGAATTAAACTGGTCAACAACTTTTAATTTCCAGTCGTCAGCCATTATCGATTCAAGTTTTCGCTTAATCTGGATGCGCGGGAGTGTATCAGATGTATTTTCCACGTTTCACCCCGTCACCTTTGAAGTTTAAATGTGCGTTAATGATCCCTGAATTGTCATCGTCAATATATCCAACTTCATAACGTTTAGAATCGATAATAACAATGTCGTTTTGTTCAACTTTCCCTTGTTGACAAGTTAGTTTTGTCGTTTGTGAAATCTGGCCCTGATTCTCTATTAAAGACTGTTCGTAAATTGCGCGAACGTTTGAACCGTCCTCTTTTTGATACACGTCGCCAAACTTTAAAAGTTTATCAATCTGACTTTGTGAAAATTTAATCATAAAATACCCTCTTTATATTTTATTATTTAAGGGCATAAAAAAAGCGCCCCTGAAGGAGCGCTTAATTTAAGAGAAGATATTATTACGGGCCAACTTTAGGAACCAGCACCTTCAGCGCGTCATCATGACGGTAGCCAACATCAGCGTTCAGCCAGATACGCGGCACAATAGCGCCTTGTGAACGGTAAGTGGTATCGTCCATATCCAGTTCAACGGAACCCCAGGAACCCAGAACGATGTTTGACCAGTCGCCTACGTAAATCTTGTTATCACCAACCAGACCAGTAGTTTCAACAGGCAGGCCACACATAGTGTTTGTAATCTCATCTACGATGTAACCCGGTACACCAGCAGTTTTCAGCGTGGTCATAAGAGCCGCTTTGGTGGCGTCGGTCATGACACAGGTCATAGACTCATAGAAGCCTGCATCACGCATTTTCGCGATTTCCGCCAGGATCTCTTCGTATTTATAAGAAGTAGATTTCAGCGCTGTAGCAGAGAACATATCGTTGATTGATTTCGGCGCTTTAGCAGTATTAACACCAGCAGCCGCAAAAAGGGTTTTTTCCAGTGCAATCTGTGAACCACGCATGATGTGTTCAACCACGATACGTTCCAGATCCGGTACAGTTTGCAGACTGTATTTGGACATCGGAACACCACCGGAGAAGTTTTTCGGGGTCATTGTGAAACTTTCGACCGCAATATCAGTTTCCGGGCCTGCGCCGTTCTCGTCCACCCAGCCAAAAGAATCAACAGCATTCTTGGACATTTTCGGAAGAGTCAACGGAGTTGTCAGGTTGTCATATTTGGTGATGTTCAGACGACCCAGAACGGAACGTTGCAGAACCACATCAAGGAACGAGGACATATCCAGACCATCCGGGGTGATCTTCGCTACTTTACTTGCGGTCACACCAGCACCAGCAGCACGGGCCAGAGCATTACCAGGAATGAAAATACCACCATGATTAGAAGTAGCATTACGTGCCAGTTCCTTATGAACTTCGAGTTCACGACCGTTCAGGGTGCCACCGTTCATTTTCGCGCGGATCGCTTTACCGAGATTGTAATCCTTCATCAGGTTCTGTTCGGTATCGCGGCTACGGGTTGCGCGGTATACCGGGCGCACAGGTTTAGCGCGTTTACCCTCACGCATTGCCTTAATTGAACGAACTTCTTCTTCAGTCAGTTCAATTTTTTCTTCTTCTTCGGGTTCTTCTTCTTCAACAACTTCTTCTTCGCGTTTTGCGCGCATCTTACGAATTTCTTCGATCTCGTCTGGTGTGAGTTCGAGTTCTTCAATCTGTTCAACTTCTTCTTTGATGATTTCATCAGCCATTTTTTGAATCTCTTTATTAGTTTCAGCGTTGCGCTGTATGTTTTTATTTAGGGAAAGTTTTATTTCGCTTTTTTCAGGTTTATTACGGTTAATTCCCACGTTGTCTGAAGCCGGAACTGAAACAACAGAAACCTCATACGGCGCGAAATAAGCCATAAGGTCTTCACCAATTAATTCGTATTCAGTCAGGTCGTAACCAAAAGAAATTTTTGAAAGCGTTCCTTCTATTATTTTTAAACGGATTTCATTAGTTAGATCGCCCACAGCCGAAAATTGAATTTGGCAACGGCCTACACCATCGGGGTCAATTCGTGCAGATCCTTCAACCACCTTTCCAATCGGTAATTCGTGGTTATGTTGATATAAAAGAGGCGCACCGTTGTTTAGTCGGCTTAAGTCAATCTTTGCCGGGTTGTCATGGCGTAATATTTCGTTAACCAGAATCGGATATCCGTTATCGTCTAAAAACTCCCGGACTACGGGTGTTTCATCAGAAAAAGCGATATCGAAAATATACTGTTCTTGATCACCACCAGAGGACAACACCGACAAATTACGCCGGAGTTGTTTTTTACTCATGTGTTTTCCTTATTGCTGAATCACGTCATTATTTAGTGAATCATTTTCAGGAGGAATGTCTTCTGGTGTTAAGGTGTGAGTATCAGCATCGATTTCTTCATCTACTTTTTGCGGATCGCCACCGATGGCAATAATTGCTTCATGGCGTGACATAAATTTATTGCGAACAGCTACTTCATAAGCCTGATATTCTTTAATCGGATCTACCGATTTCATACCTTCGCCTGAAAAAGTTGTGTTGAAAATCACGTCATCAACTGCTTTTTGAGTCAGTGGCAAAACATCATCATCAATACAGCACCGTAAAAACTCTTCGAACAAAGGAATAATTACCTGTTCTTTCAGTTTGTCGCGCAAAATAGCAAATCGAGCGTTGGTTTGTAGCTGTCCAAAACGAGCAGAACTGAAATTAACGTTTTTGGTTGAATTCAGTAGCGCGTTCGAATAAACACCCAGGCCAGCGGCGATCTGTTCGATGGTTGCTTCCGCGAATGATTCGTATGAATCGCCGTTAGAGTTAGCCGTTACCGATTTCGCGGAATAACCAGCGGGTAATTCCATGATCAGACCAGGCGACATTTCTTGCGTGATTTCTTGGTGTTCACCTTCATCATCGTCCAATAACGAATCCTGTGATTTATCGCGCTCTAAGAACGTCATTGAAGCAGCGGTGATTTGCTTTTGTACCAGAGAAGCAAAGGTAAAGTCGTTCAGGTGATTCATCAGGTTCATCGACGCGAGAAAATCAGTTACGCCCCTGTATGAATCAGGTAATACCCCGTCAAAATGATGCAAAATTTCTTCTGCCGGGATACGCTGTGAAGTGCCGGAATAAGTCTGGGTTAAAATATCGAAATCACGTAGCCAGTAAGCAACAACCTCATTAGTATCAATATCGAATTCAATACCCTGATAAATGACGGTATCTGGTTCTTCACCTTGTTTGGTTAAATTTCGGTCTACACGTTCAGACGGAATAATTTCTACCCTGATTCCTTCTTCAAAACGATGAATTCGAATAAAAGTTTCACCATCGATAATCCGGGCTTTACTCACTTCACGCAAAAATTGCTTAAAAGTGAATTTTTTATTCAGTGAAAATCGTTGCGGGTTTTCTGCGAACTTCAACCATTCGTCACTGATACGTTTATTCAGGGCAATGTTCAGTTCACCTTTTCGGTTTACCAGCGAAACCGTCGGGTTAATTCCCTTAGAGCCTACAACGCCGTCAGTAACAACACGAATATAGTTAGCCGCCAGGGGATTATTCACAACGAGATCACGCGCCTGGAACATCACCTGTTGCTGTTGATAAGCACCGATAGCACGGTTAATAGGGGCGGTAATACCATCACTGGACGAACCCGAAATACGGTTCGTATTAATGCCTAATGCCCGTTTAAAAAATCCTGTCCCAACGGGAGAAACAATCCGGGAAAGCGCCTTACGGAATTGTCTGTGTTGCTTTGGTGTGTCTGGATGCAAAATAGATTTATTGGATTTCTTGCGAAACCTGTTAATAAAATTAAACATGGTTAATCCCTTGTAAATTTAACTTTGATTGCGGTAATAGGTGATTTGCCTTGTTTAGCGCGTTTGGTTCTAACCGCTTGTGCAAGTTGTGTTCGTAGTGAATCGGATAATGCAACCAAATCGGCAAGGGACGAATAAACGAGTGTTTTCGAATTAATACTGAGTTGAGTTAATACACCCTGATCATCTTCCAGCTTTGCGGAAATAACCTGATCAATCAGTTTTAATTGCTCACGTAGGGTATCAACGCGATCTTCTTTATCGAACAAACCGATAATTTTTAAAGGTGTAATACGGATAATGTCACCGCTATGATTTAAAGCGGTAATCAAATACTTTCCTGTTTCTAATTGGGTTGACGGAAAAGTGATAAACTGTTCACCATTATTAGTTCTGGCAAATACGGTTTTTTCATTCTGGTCAATAACAGAAAAGGACTCCGCATCGGTAAGTCCATCAAAAGTGATCGGTAGTCCTTTTCTGACGGTAATTTGTGGTGTCATATAAAAGCCCTGTATTCTTTGAATCATATAGGCTATTTATTGATGTTTTTAACGGCGCGAAATCCATCCGGTTAGTTTTGGTCTTCGGGACATAGGACGATCTGGTTTCAAAACTTTCCTTTCTGGTTCAGGTTGTTTTGTAGATATAGCTTTTAACGGTTCCTGTGGGGTTAAATCGTCCTCTGTGGCCATTTCGGGTTCAGGTAATACATAAGTGTTAATTTTTTCTTTGTATTCTCTGAGGCGCTTCCACGGGTTCTTTTTGATGCCTTTTAAAACCAATTCCATTCCGGCTAATGCATAGTTGAAACAGTCAGAGGCTTCGTTTCGTTCCTGTCCTTTTTTAAGTACCCATTTGATCCCGGTTGCGGTTCGTTTCATTTCTTCGGCTGTAAGCTGTTCAAAGAAGTCATCAGGAACCGTATTTGATATTTCAAGTTTCATCGGGGCTGACCCGTTCAAGTTACGGTTGATGATTTCTTGCGCTTTGAATTTAAGCTGGCTTACACCGAGTACATACAATTCCTGTCCACCTGTCCTTGATGGCTGGATCGGGATGGTTGGCGCGTTGAGTGAACTTGAACCTTTGATCGCGTGAAGTTTGTTCCAGCGGTTACAATTTCGGTAGACTGTCTGGGTTGCCCTTCCGTTCCCGCTATCGAGAGAAGCCCACAACATAGGAACTTTCTTCCCGGATACTGTTCTGAAATCGGATTTAAGGAAGTCGATTAATTTCGTGTATGCCGGACTGTCAGCGCGTTCGCAATCCAGATCGTAGAAACTACGATGATCGAGGATATAAATTGTTTTTTCGGATATTCCCAATAAGGTGGCTTCCAATCTCGATTTCTGTTGGTCAATACCTGCGACTAAAAATAAAACATCACCTGGTATTCTTGTAACCGATATTTGATCAGATTTAAGTTTTTCGAGTTGGTCAATTTCGATGTCTGCGTTTAAGTCGTCGTAACTGGTAGCAAGTGCGGTGTTATAGAATACCTGCAAGCTGAAACTCTGGAATGCGTCGGCGTAATCCTGAACAATGCTTTCTACGGTCGCCAGTGGGCTTACCAATCGCGTTATATGAAACCCGATGATATTACTTGCTGGATTGGTCGCCCGGAATTTTCCGCCAGAGATAGCACGTATACGTTCAGCCTCCGTCCACGCTTTTTGGCAATGAGGACATACATACCTTGCACCTTTAGCCGTCGGGATCCGTTTGCCTTGCTGAACTTCCCAATCGAACTTCACATTGTCCCATTCAAGGGTTTGTTCGCTGTCGCAATGGGGACATGAACAGAAGAACAATCGCTTATCCGATTTGTCATATTCAACTGAAACTGGCCCATGCCGTGTAGTAGGGGTGGAACTGATAACTACTGGCGATTCACCCTGAAAAGCAAAAACCCGCTGTTCTGCAAGAAGGATTGGGTTGCCTTCACTTTCGCTTTCCTGTGCGGCGTCCACCTCGTCAAGAAATACACCACCTCCGATTGTTTTACCCCTAAGGTGTGAAGGTGAGGTGAGGGATAGCATGTATAAAAATGAACCATTTGTTAATTGAATTTGGGCCTGATTATTTACAGAATCCTTCGATGATTTTGATGTGATCAAGGAGCGTAATGAATCCGATTGATTGATCATTGGAAGTAATTTCGAATTCAACCATTGACCGACTTCACGCGTTGTGGATTGACCAACTGCGCATGAGTGACCGCTGGTAGCCATTTTATATCCGATCATTGCGTTCATCAGGTTCGTTTTACCCGCCTGTGCTGGCAGCTTCATAACGATTTTCTTCTGTCCTTCGAGCAGGGAATCAGCGATCTGTTTTTGAAATGAATACAGGCGCATCTTTTGGCCTGCGCTGGGGCCATCGACAAAAATAAGGTTATTTTCAGCCCATTCACTCGGGGCTAATACTGGCGGCGGTATAATGTTGGGAGCACAAGATTTAAAAATATTTTTTAACTTATCAATATTGGTCATGTTATTTCCTCTCTGACCAATATTTAGGATATAAAAATATTATTTTTAGATATTATCTGCTGAATTTACATGCAGGTTGTTTCAAGAGATATTTGTGAACATAGGCACATGTTTGTTAAACAATCTTGCCAGTAAAAATCAATAGGTTATAATCGTGGTGGGTGTAAATTTTTAAGGGATATGAAATGAAGGTAACTAAGACGTTTTTACCACTATTGTTTTTATGCAGTAGCGCTCATGCAGTCACTTTCAACGAAATAACTTTTTCGCCTCAAGAAATGAAAACAGCATTTCAAAAAAATGAACTGCGGGCTGATAAAAAATTCGATTGCTCATATATAGTCAAAGGCGTTCTTAATGAAGTCTACCGAAACCCAATGAGCGAAAACACATATCAAATCAGGTTGAGGGGCGGTGTAAATATTTACTTTGAAGATTTGGATCAGAAGCCAAATATAGCGAAAGATATTGCAGATTTAGAAATTGGGGATGAGGTCTACGTTCTTGCTTATAAAGCTCATTATTCTTTAGGAGATGTTTGGGGTGATAAAGGATATGCTGTTAAGAAGAACTTAGATGTAAATAAAAAAATTGAAGATGATTTGAAAATTTGTATCAATGAAAACGTAAAATCAGTTCAAATGAGTGAATCGGTTACTGAAAAAAATAATATTTCAATCGATAAAAAATCATCAAATGAGGATCAATCCTCTGATTCTATGCAGTCAAAAAAATTAAGTGTTGATGATGCTGTGTATTACTCGATGGCCGATAAAAAGTTGAACGTTATATGGTCTTCTTTAACAAAAGAACAAAAGGATAAAATTCTTCCAGATCAAAGACAGTGGATAAAAAACAAAGAAAAATGTGCGGATATGTTTTGCAAAACAGAGCATACTATTGATCGGATAATTGAATTAACAAAATACGCGGAAAGCTCAAGATAATAAATAAGCCCCTTTTAATGAAAGGGGCTTAGTAAAAAGGTTTGATACATGTCTAAGTGCATCCAAAACGACACCCTGAAAAATGCCGTTTTGGATGCCCTTGTATTAAGGGCTACTCATGCGGGATTTAATCACCGCCTCTTTTGTATATTTATTTATGCAAGTTTTTCACGATATGTTTTCTTAAAGATATCTACCAACTGTTCCCGGCTATAAGTTCGGTCTGCGCCTGCGCCTGCGGAACGGAGTTCTTTAATCATTTTTTCTTTGTTGAAGCGGGAAAATTTCTTCGCCATATCGTTAACGTGGTTCGGGTGAATAGGGTTGTTCGAATAATCCTGTTCCCAATAGTCAGCAAGATTACGTAGAACATCAGGCCAATCAGCACCGGATAACCCTGCACGATAGAACAAGGTTTGTATGCGCCCCTCGAAGCCGTTACAGCCTACGTGAAGCAATCCGCGCATATGCCCGCTGTAGTGTGAATGGTCACCGTTTGAAGCGTTCCAGAAAGGAAGAGCACGTTTGCAGATAGGACAGATACCGTTCTGGTTGTCGAACTGGTTCTTTTTCCATTCTTGAAGTGATTTCTGGGTAAGTATGGTCATGGTTAAATCCTTTATTGATGTCCATATTTACCGGATGTTATTGATATCCCCGCTGGTTTTGTGGTTTGTTTGTCCGGCTGGGAGGGGATCGATCACGACTTAACGAGAAGTGTGTTCTTCAACGTAGCATTCACCAAACAACTCTTTTGCTTTTGCCTTGTATGCTTCGCTGGCTTCAATGGCGGTATCAAAATAATCAATACTGATCCGTTTGCCGTTAAGTTTGATACCAGCGGAATAGCGTTTTTTATTTTTATCGAATGAAACGCCACGATAACCAGTAGTATTGTCGGATCGCATTTTTCGTTTCATACAGTTTTGAGATTGAGTTATCGCCTGTATATTTCCGATTCCGTCGCCAGCTTCTACACCATGAATGTGATCCACAATTGGGGGGAGGTATCCATGCACAGAAAAGAAAATTACACGGTGTTTATGGTATAGCTTCTTTTTAAATCCAATCTGGGTATAACCATGTGGTTTTAAACATCCGGCAGGTTTACCAGATTTCTTATAGGTAACTTCGCCTGATGGTGCATGAACATCGACAATCTTTAATAGTTCTTTGATAGCTTCGATTTCATCGTTGATGGTTCGGTCTTTACGGGAGAATGAGAATTCGGTCATTTTGGTATCTCTTGTTTTGAAGTATCTTTATTTAGTGGCCTGTTTAGAAGTGGTTTTAATAGATAGCTGAATGGCTATGCATATAAAGTGATTTATCATGCATGGCTAGAATTAAAAAAGTTACTTTACATGGCTGGGAACCCGCATTCCTTCGTTGAAAAAGTTACTTGAGATCCTCTGAGAACCCCGGTATCACTGGGTTCGTCGCCTATAATATATAAGTAATTCACTGAATATAACTATTCATAGAATGAATAATAAAAAAGATAGATCACGGTGCGAAGCACCGATCGCGAAGCGACAACGTAATATCACTAAAAATATTAAATTTAATCTAATGTTAAAATGTCCACTTTTCTCTAATATATAATTATATATAAGACAATAGACATTACTACTTTCAAGTATCGATCGTAGTTAATGGATAGATTTCTTCGCTTCGCTCGAAATCCTTCGGCCTGCGGCCTCAGTGTTATTTTTAAAATCCTTCATGAATGAGGTTTTGAGAGGGTTTTAAATAAAGGTAAGGAAAGGTATTAGAATTAGGTTTAAATCGTTTTTGGTTCGATTTAGAAGGGTTCTGAGTGGGTTTAAATTATGAGTTATGAGATATGAATTCACAGGTAAGAATTATATTGATCTGAATCAATGTTGATGTGTGTGTAAACTAACCATTCTTAGTATGAATTTCAAGGTTAAAATAAAATAAATATTTTGAGTGATCGGTTTGACTTCATAATAAAAAAATTTATGATTGAATTCATCGGTAACTGGTGTTCTATAAATACAGTTACGAAGAGTAAAGGGAATTCCTTCTCTTACTAAAAATTTAGATACCAGCAAGGCGAGATCACCCACTTCCCCGATCTGATTGCTGAACGGTAATTGATAAGACCGTTGCCTTAGAACCCTTCGAGAGTTCATGTGTAAGCACTGGAGTAGTGTTTCATGATGAATTTTTGATTCTGGTTCATCTGATTAAAAATTGTTCGGTTAAACTATTAATTTCTCGAAAACGTTGACTTTGATCAATGTTTATATCGTGCTGATTAATATTCGAACAAAACTTGAAATAACACCCTATAAATACATGTATGAATCAAAAACTGATTCTGAACATAACGCCTACGGGCGTATTTTTTGAACTGAATAAAAAAATGGAAATCATTCTATGAAACTGAATTTAGCAAAACTGAAAGTAGTTGCGCCTGAATATCTATCAGCAGACAAAGACGAAAAGCCAGCCATTCTTAAAAAATACGGAATTGCACGAAGCACGTTATATGCGGCGTTAAAACGTTATAATCTGGATTTCGTAAAGAACGTAACGTTATCCTGATTCTGATGTAAAAAGCCCCAGCCATAAGGCCAGGGCATCGATAGTAAAAACTTGTGAGGATTAAATTATGGAAAACATAAACGGCTATAATGCCAAAACACATTTATATTTAATAGGTATCAACAATGACAAATATCGTAAACTTTATTCGTGAAACCAATATCAACTCTTTCTGCGCATTTGGATCCGCTGTAGATGCACAGATGAACAGTATCGAGATTGCTAAACTAATCGGCGTTCGCCACGATAATCTTAAAACATCCATAGAACGATTGGTTGAATCTGGTGTTATCCGAACCCCTGCAATGAAGGTTTTCGAGGAAATCAATAACTTAGGATTCAATGTTCCGCGTGAAGTATACGTGTTCGAAGGTGAACAAGGTAAACGCGATTCTTATGTTATTGTTGCACAGAACAATCCTATTTTCATGGCATCAATTGTGGATCGCTGGATTGAATTAGAGAAACGAGCGGCGTTTGCTGGCCTGCCTGACTTTACTGATCCGGGGGAGGCTGCTAGAGCATGGGCTGAACAGTTCGAACAGAAGGTTTTAGCACAGAAGGAAGCAACCGCACTTTCGAAAGAGTCGCACGCTAAATCACAGCATGGTATGAAGATGTCCGAATTTATGGGAACTACTTCATCAAAGGTATCTCGCGAAGGTTTGCGCTATTGCGTTGAAAAAGGTTGGTTAACGCCACATTACATCGGCAATAAACAAAACGGTTATAACATTACCCCAGAAGGAGAAAAATATTTCATCCGTTCTACTTCTGGAAATACTAAACGCCATGATGTTATGTGTTTGCCTGCACTTCGTGAAGTATTCAACCCGAAGTTGTATCCGAGCGTACGTATTAACGAACTTCGTAACTTCGCTGCATAAAGCAAAAAGCCCCCTGCGCTAACGGGGGCCTTATAAGGAAAATATAATGTCAAAAACAATTTACTAACTGATAGTGGTATTACGAGTGCCACTAATAACTATAACAAAGGTATTCGAATGAACTTTCATTTACGTATTAAAGATGGTCATAGCTACTACAACGACCGACCTTGTTACTATTTTATCAATAGTTCCAAACAGGATTCTATTGAACAGGTTCAATCTTTATCACCTGTATGTATTTACGGTGACAATTTTAAAGAAGTAAAAAAGAACATCCGCACTGAATACAAGAAAGAAGAAAACCCACGGTTAGAAATGACCGGAGCATTAAAGAAACGGTTCACCCTGATAGAACAGAAGATCAACGAACTGATTATGCCGGGTGAATCAATCAACCGGGTTTATTTCCATTTTAATAACGCAATGAGTAAGCCAATGGTGATCGTGTGCTTAGGAGTGCATACAGGCGCAATCACAGGCATTGAACGGGGTAGGGTAATCATAAGTGGAGTGGATACCATAATTGAACAGGATCATTTTGTTCATGATAATCGTTGTGATTATTACCAGGGCGAGTGGAATTACATCACGAGTAAATCAGGTAAATTTTTTATTAATGTTAATTGCGCTAAACGTGAGTATGAGAAACCGTTAGCATACAGAGGGAAATAATAATGAGTGAACAAAAAACAGGACGTGGACACGCAGGTAAGAAACGCAAAGAACTACGCGCAAAAGAACTAATCGGAACCCGTTACACTTCGAAAGATGGTGAATTTGAAATCATCGGCTATGAGGGCAATACACGCGTTACTGTAAGGTTTACAGCAACAGGGTACGAAACGGTAACATCGATGTATTGTGTTCAACAGGGAAGGGTACATGACCGTTACCGCCCGGCGATCTGCGGAATAGGGTATATTGATGACCGTTTCCCTGTTGAACCGAAGATCCGGCAGAAAGCGTATATGATGTGGCATGCAATGCTAAAACGTTGTACGGATCCAGATAACCACAACTACAACGACGTTACTGTAGATCCAGGGTGGCACAGCTTCAAAAACTTCTTCGAAGAAATCCAGCAATTGGAAGGATACGACCGCTGGTTAACAGAACGGTATATTGCCCTGGACAAAGACATCAAAGTTAAAGGGAACCGGGTATACGGTAAGGAATTCTGTAAGTTCGTTACGGTAGGCGAAAACGCGATTGATGCAGTAGCCCGTAAGATGGAAAAGCAGTGGATAGCAAAACAACACAAGCCAAAACCTGAACCTGTTTCGGTATTATCCGTGCAATGGTAGCCCCGATTAAGGGCTAACCGAACAATATAATAAGGCAGCAACAAAAGAAAAAGAATTCAACCATTATTCGTTCTCCTCGAAGAAATCGGGTTCGTCGTCGTCCACGATATCCGGTTCTGCAATTACCGGAACAGATTCAACCGGGTATGTGGTTCCGTTGTCTTCGCTGATATCGGTTAGAACAGGGTCATAAAAGAAACTATCAGATTCCATTACTGCCCCGATCTCGTTTAAACGCTCCACAATGACACGCTGAAGGGCTTCTTTTAACGATCTGGTGTCGGTGGCTTGTTCAAGAAGAAAGCGGGCCTGTGTTGTTGAAATTTGGGTCATCGACGTTCGGACTTGTGAACAGTATTTCGATAATGCAGCCTGAACCAGGGCAACAGGTATTAACGAACCAGCTTGAGATCGTTCATCCATTTCCGCGATTCGGGCTTCGGCCTCTGCCTTTTTCAGTTTTGCGAGTTTAAGTTTTTCGGACGTGTCCAGATCCTTGAGCGGATCCAGAATATTTTTCACAATCCAGTCTGTTGAATCTTTCTCTGGATATTTTTTCTTATTGGTATCGTATGGTATCCCGCGCTCACGCCATTTCTGAACACCTTGGATACTGAAACCATATCGACGGGCAATTTCGGATGCGGTAATAAAATTTTGTTCCATTTGCGTAATCTCTGTTTGAAGTATTTCGCAAGGTTTACCCTTACTGGATTTATTTATGCCGTGAAAAAGTGGGGTATTTTTTTGAATTTAAATTGAACGTTTTCGAAGAAGTTGTATTATAAATTGGTTTCATTCGAAGAGGTTTTACAACTGTGCGAAACCTTCAGAATTTATGAAAAATCTTATGTAATATTTTGATAGGTTCTGGCTATTGTAACTTAACCACTTTTAAAAAAATATATATGACTTAAAGACCGGGGGCTTGAAGTTACGCATTTTTCTAATCGCCAAGAAGAACCTAAAAAATTTTGAACAAAACCGCATTAATCGTTATTCATTCATATTATTATAGTACTTTCACGTTTTCGCAGGGAAGGACATGAATCCAGATTTTATTGTTCCATTAATCGGCTTATGCGCAATCATTTGTGGCGTTACTATGTATTTTTTGTACAGAGCAAATGAACTAGATAGATTAGGAAGGAGTTTGATTTTAGCCTCCCTTGCACTTTTTGTGTATCTGAACCATTTTGTTCTTAGATTCATAATACAACGACTTGCCGACAAATCAGGTTTCGTTAGTGTATACGACAACACCTATTTATCTGAGATTATTTATAATCTTACCTGTGTAATGGTTTCTTATATTTTGACGTCTTCTTTTGGTGGTTATCTGGGGGCGAAGAGAAAATTTAAAAACAAACAAGGTTCAAAATAAAATTATTTTTGTCCCATACTTTGCTGTGCATATGGGACTTGTCATATGTTTTATCTTCTGAATTATTAGAAATGATCAGTTTTCTACGTAATCATCTGACGTGATACGACTAACCCAGTCGAACATAATTTGCGTATGATTACCGTTGGGTTTAACTAGTCCAACCTGACAGGCGTTAACACCAGTTGTTTTCCCCTCAATAACACGGCCATCAATCATATAAACTCGTATGCCTACGCCCTGCTGAAAGCATTTATTGCATATGGAGAAAAAGTCTTTACGGGTAGGTTCGGTAACGGAAGCGTTGAATTGCTCAGGTTCAATCAGATACGGTTTAGCGTCTGAATCAACAGGCAGTTCCTCTAACGACGCGATGTATTCCATCGAAATTTTTATCCGCTTCGTGCCTTTGGGTCTGCTTGAGGCGTAGATAACATTCTCTTCAGGATAAAACTTTGCGACGTAACCAATGATTGATAACCCGTTGCAACTTACCATTTTGACCGGAACGTCATTAAACCGCAGAAACTGAAGCCTTCTGGATAAAAGAGAATAATCGCGAGGCCAAACTTCCGCGTCCCGTCCGTATGTGATGTCGTTAACCATTAAGCAATACCTACAACCAAGTCATTACGATAAACAAAATTTACATATAAAAAAACCCCACCGAAGCGGGGTTTATCAAGGTTTTGCGAATTAACGCAGCAGAGACAGAACGTTCTGCGTAACCTGGTTAGCCTGTGCCAGTACAGAAGTACCTGCTTGTTGCAGGATCTGCGCACGGGACATGTTGGATACTTCGGTCGCGTAGTCAGCATCTTCGATACGGCTACGAGCAGAAGACAGGTTGTTAACGGTGTTGCCCAGGTTGGTGATAGCAGAATCGAAACGGTTCTGGATAGCACCCAAATCTGAACGGAACGTATCAACTTTTGCCAGTGCTTTATCAAGCGCAGCTAACGGGTTCGCAGTCGTTTCAGTTGCAGCAACTGCCACGGCATCAGTGCGAAGATCTTTACCTTTCAGTTCATCAGCTTTGTAGGTTTTAGCTTCATCACCTGTACCAACGGTAACAAGTTTAGTTTTGCCATCGAGTCCGCCGATCTGAACTTTTGCATCAGTAACTGGATTGCCCTTTGCATCGGTATAACTAACAGTTTCCATTGAGACATCGCCAGTAGCTTCATCAACTTTTGCTGCGTAGTATTTGTTATCGGTTCCTTTGATTGCATAACCGGCGTCTTTTCCAGCTTCGTCAGTTAATTTAACTAATTTAGCGCCTTGAATTGCAGCAGTAGTATCAGGATCGATTTTTACATTTACATTCCCTGCAACAGGAGCTGTATCAGGAACAGTAGTTGTTTCAGTTAAACCGGTTAGATCTGCTTTACCTGAATCCGAAAGTAATGTTAATTCTCCAGCATTTGATTGAGTGCTGTCATCAATGATGGATACTTCATAAATCCCAAGCTGAGAGTCATCGCTGGAATCGGTGACTTGGATAAAGTATTTATCGCCATCAGTATAGATTTTACCATCAGTTTCAGCATTTGTATCAATAGAGGAAAGATCTAATGCAGTACTATCAGCAATGGCAATTGGTGAATTAGTACCTGTAGCAGTTCCAAAACTGGTGACCTCTGCATCAGTCATCTTAGCCTGTTTCTGAACGCTGAAGCCATCCAAACCCAGAGTACTGGAGTTAATTTCTTGCAGGTTAATGGTGATGGTTTCGTTGTCATTCGCACCAACCTGAATGGTCAACCCTTGCTCTTTAGACAGAACTTTTACGCCGTTAAACTGAGTCTGTTGAGACACACGGTCGATTTCACCCAGGCGCTGAGTAATTTCAGCCTGAATAGAGTCCAGGTCAGAAGTAGAGTTAGTATCATTGCTGGCCTGAACAGCCAGTTCACGAATACGCTGTAAGTTGTTGTTGATTTCGTTCAGAGAACCTTCAGTGGTCTGCGCGATGGAGATACCATCGTTGGCGTTACGGGAAGCCTGAGTCAGACCTTTGATGTTGGAGGTGAAGCGGTTAGCAATCGCCTGGCCAGCGGCGTCGTCTTTAGCGCTGTTGATACGCAGACCGGAAGACAAACGCTCAATAGCGGAGCTAAGGGAAGACTGGGATTTGTTCAGGTTATTTTGAGTCAACAGCGACAGGCTGTTAGTGTTGATAACTTGTGCCATAAAATTTTCCTTTTAGGTTTATTACGCCAGGCGTGCCTGTGTCACTACAAGTTATCGTCAGGTCATTTATAAACTTTATAACTTTATTACCGCATTTTTTAATGTTTTGTTTTTATTGACTATTTTTCGGGTTGAAAGGTGGAGTGCACCTCTAACTCACTGTAAAATAAGGAATGTCATTGAAAGGTGGTTAGGGTTGTACATTGACCTATTTCAGATTTCAAACATTGCCGATGTTCACTTAAACATTAACCATTACATACCGCATCTAGCATGAGGAACATGTCATCGTCGCGTGTATCTTTAGATGAGGAATACAGGGTAACTGCGAACGCCTCGTTCCCATCAGGTAAAGTATAAAATAACGCCAGATTATAGAATGAAGGTGCAAGTGTTCCTGTTTTCCCACCTTGAACTCTTCCGTCCTGAAGCATCTCAACGGTGTTTTGTATTGGTATCAGACGTGGCTTGGGTCCGGCAACTTTAAGCACATGCTTTCGTTTACTCCAAGTATCCATAATTGCAGGGTATTTTACTGCTTCATACATCAATCGACCAATATCACGCGCACAAGTTCGCTGCCCTCTGGCCCCTAACCCATGAACGTTCATGAACGCAGATTCGAACATCCCTATGTCCATAGCTGTTTTATTCATTTCGTTTATGAAATTGGCAACACAAATAGAGTCGATATGCTTTTCACTATCAGCAATGTTGAACAACAATCTTCCGAATGTTCGCGCTATGGCAGATGCGGTCATGTTACTTGAAGGCAAGAACATGTTATGCAAAGCATCCCAAAATGTAATCACGTCACCACATTGAAGGTTTGCACCTGAACCACCGCACTGCATATCAGATTCTCCGATTGTTACAGGTCTGTTCACATTGGAGTCGATACGTAAGGCTGTTATAGCAGTAAGAATTTTAGTAAGGGATGCCGGTTGCACTAACTTGAGTGGATTCATTTCGTATATCGCATCCTTAGCAGTCGGAACACTTGATGATGCTCTGTAAACAGCGGCACTTTTTGCGGTCAGTTGTAGCCCGGTTGAGTTAGCTTTCGACGGGATATGTATGTTGTCAACGTTCACTGATGGGTATCCTTCCATGCTCTTTGGTAATGTAATGACCACAACGAGTTATTATCCATTTTGCGGAAATGATATTGCAAATTCAAAAGAGGGGAATCGAAAGGACGAAACAGTTGAGGGTTGAAGATAGGTTAAAAAAGCATCAATAAAGGCTATTGACATTTAGTGTTGCCGATGGTCACCCCCAGGATTGCCATCATGGTAAAGCCCAGCCCGGTCAACAGCGCGTGGATTAAATACAGCAGCGGAGCGACAAACAGGAACAGGAACTCCAGCGGCTCAGTGGTGCCGCCCACCACGCAGGCGATCACGCCGGAAATCAGCAGGCCTTTAATCTTGTGACGGTTTTCAGGCCGCGCGCAGTGATACATCGCTAACGCCGCACCCGGCAAGCCGCCTAAAAATGCCGGCATTTTACCCTGGGACAAGAAGCGGGTCGCGCTTTCAGCGAAACCGTGCGTTTCCGGGCAGCTTAGCTGAGCCTGGAAAATGGTCAGCGCGCCGCTCACCGTATGGCCGCAGACGTCCAGAGTCCCGCCCGCATCGGTAAAGCGGATCAGCGCCACCAGTATATGATGCAAACCGAACGGCAACAAAAGGCGTTCGCCGGTGCCAAACAGCATCGGACCAAAATCCCCGGCGCTATTGATAACGTGACCAAGTTGATTAATGCCCATCGCGAAGAACGGCCAAATCAGTGGGACAATCAGCCCCAACAACCCTATCACGAAGGTGGTGATGATAGGCACAAAGCGGGTGCCGCCGAAAAAGGCCAGCGCATCCGGCAGACGCACATTGTGAAAACGCTCATGCAGCAGCCAGACGATCACCCCGACAATCACCGCGCCCAGAATACCGGTATCGATAGACTGAATGCCAAGGATGCTCTGAATATTGTTCGCTTTCAGGATTGCCGGATCGCTGCTGGGCAAAACGCCTTTCGCCGTGAGCCAGAAGTTGACCGCCAGGTTCATCACCGCATAGCCGACAAATCCTGAGAAGGCCGCAACGCCTTTGTTTTCCCGCGCCAATCCCAACGGAATAGCGATACAGAACATCACCGGCAGGAAGCTGAACGCGAATGAACCGATCTTACTCATCCACACGAAGATGGATTGCAACACCGGATTGGCGAGAAACGGCATCAGGGTGGTGACATCGTGGCTGCTCAGGGAACTACCGATCCCCAGCATAATGCCGCAAAACGAAAGCAGGGCGACGGGCAACATGAAGGTCTTGCCCAACTGTTGAAAAAATTCCCACAGGGTGATTTTTGGAGGGGTTGATGTCGCCATAGCGGCTCCTTGTTAAACGACAGTGTTTGATGATGCCGCGCAAGATAAAACGTTTTATCAAATTTTAATGAGCAGCCAGTCACAATTTATCACTGAGAAACATTTATACTATTCCTGGTTTGATAAAACGTTTTATCGGACATTCAGGAGCGCCTGCCGCATGACGCAGGAAAAGAAAATCACGATTAACGACGTGGCGCTGGAAGCGGGCGTATCCGTCAGCACCGTCTCTCTGGTACTCAGCGGCAAAGGCCGCATATCGGCGGCGACCGGGCAGCGTGTCAGCGAGGCCGTCGAGAAACTGGGATTTGTGCGCAACCGCCAGGCCTCGGCGCTGCGCGGCGGGCAGAGTGGGGTGATCGGTCTGATTGCCCGGGACGTTTGCCATCCTTTCTATGCCCAACTGATCGCCGGGCTGACCGTCGCGCTGGAAAGGCAGGGCCGGATGCTGCTGCTGAGCCAGAGCGGACGCGATGGCCAGCAGATGCTGCACTGCTTTGAGACGTTGCTCAACCAGGGCGTCGACGGAGTGATTATCGCGGGCGCCGCCGGTATGGGCGCGGAGCTACGTGAAAAGGCGCAGCAGAAAGGTGTCCCGCTGGTCTTTGCCTCCCGCGCCAGCTATCTCGACGAGGCCGACACACTGCGTCCGGATAATCTTCAGGCGGCGCAGATGCTCACCGAACACCTGATCAAGCAAGGTCACCAGCGCATTGCCTGGCTGGGCGGCAACAGCGGTTCGCTTACCCGCGCTGAACGGCTCGGGGGTTACTGCGCCACCCTGCTGCAATACGGATTACCCTTTCACAGCGAATGGGTGGTGGAGTGTGAAAACAGCCAGAAGCAGGCGGCGGAATCCATCACCGCGCTGCTGCGCCATAATCCCACCATCAGCGCGGTAATTTGTCATAACAGCACCATTGCGCTGGGCGCCTGGTTTGGGCTGATGCGCGCCGGCCTGCAAAGCGGCGAATCGGGTATGGAAAGCTATTTCGATCGCAGCGTGGCGTTAGGGGCGTTCACCGAATTATCGGAGGATAAGCTGGAAGATATCCCCGTGACCTGGATGACGCTGCCCGCTCAGGAGATGGGGCATGAGGTGGCGGAGCGCATGGCGCATCGGATTGAACACAGCGATGAAGTACACCGGCACCATGTACTGGCAGGCAGGCTGATTAAACGGAAATAAAAATGGCCTCAAGCGAGGCCATTCAGGGTTACTGCTGCGGTACGGCCGCAGGCGGTGTCTCCGGGGCAGGAACCGGAGTCGGAACCGGGACAGGCACCGGAACCGGGACCGGTACTGGCACGGCATCACCCGTTAAGCCGAACATACCCACGAATTCCGCCAGCGGCATTTTCTGCCCGTTGAGTGTCACCTGACCGTTGCCGTATTGCAGGCTGGAGACGATTTTGTTGTCTTCCAGAGAGGTGATGCGGAACATCTGTCCCATGGCCGCCAGGCCTTTCACCTGCTGAGATGCCAGCTTCTCAGCCTGATCGTCCTGATACCCTTCCAGGCGAGCAATCTGGGTCATAAACTCGGTCGCCATATCCACCGGGATAACCAGTTTGCTTTCAAGCGATTTCACCACCCGGTCGAGCTGCTGGTCCGGCGTGGTGGCAGGCGTTGTGTTAGCAGAAGGGTCTTTCAGGAACAGCGACAGGTTGAAAGAACTCTCTCCCTTGTCGTTTTTCCAGCTCAGCGGGGCCACGGTCACTACCGGGTCGCCTTTCAACAGCAACGGGAAATTAGCCATCAGGATTTCCAGCGCTTTCTGCTGATAAAGCGCGGGATTATCCTGCACGGCAGGGTCGGTCAACAGTCCCTGAATTTGTCCGTTATACTGCTGGCTGAACTGATGCCATGCCTGGCCGTCAATCCCACCGATTTTCACGGTGAGCTTGCCGCTGCCCATGTTCTGGTTCTGGATCTTCAGCGCGTCCATCACATAGTTAATTTCGCTGTCGATTTTCTTCTTGTCCTGGCCGACGTCGGATTTCGCATCCAGATGCAGCCCGTCAATCACCGCCATCTCTTTGCCTTCCACCGCGACGGCAAATTTTTCAATCGACAGTTTTTGCTCGCCGACGCGCTCATCAAATTCGGTCAGTTTGCTGGAGCCATCGGATTTGAGACCGTTGAAAGTCATCTGTACCCGCTGACCGTATTCATTCACTGCGCTCACCAGACCGCTTTGCGCATCGCCCTTCAGACTGATTTTGTTACCTTCGCCGTCGGCATCGAGATTAAATGTCCCGCCACTGAACGCGACTTTCTCTTCGGCTTTTTCGTAGTTCAGCGCTGCAAGCGTAATTTCAGAAGCTGTGCTGCCGTTGTAACCGACGCGAGTCTGGGAATTGAACACCGGCTGCCCTTTGGTCATATCGAACAGCGGTTTAGAGGTCTCGTTACTGACCAGCGTTGTGCGCACCGACGCCATTGACGGGATCAGATTGAGCTTTTTCAACTGGGCAAGGGGGAAGGGGCCGTGGCTGACATCTTCATTAAACACCACGCTCTGACCTGGCTTAATCAGCGGATTTTCCACGCCTTCAATGGGTTTTACCACCAGTTGCAGATGGCTGGAGAACAACCCGCGCTGATAGTTTTGATAGCCTAACTCCACGCCCGCCTGCGGCGCGCTGCGCTTCAGTTCACTGTTGGCGTTCGCAACCATGCCAGCGATGCGTGATTCGAGTTGTTTGCCGGTGTACCATGACGCGCCGGTCCACATCACGCCTAGCGCGACAATCACACCGACGGCAACCAGAGTTTTTTTCATAGTGTTTATCCCTAAAAAATAAAACCAGACGACTTCTCATCGTCTGGCGTGATGATTTACGTGCTGATAAAGCTTAGCAACGCCTTTCTAAAAGATCAGTAACTTAGTTGAGCTTATTATAAACCCGAGCTAAACGACCGGTGCCGTTAATCGTCACCGGGGAGTCGGCTGCGCTGATAAACGCGGATTCGCCGGGTTTAAGCGTCAACGTCTGGCTCTCTTTACCGATCGTCGCTTCGCCTTCCACACAAAACAGAATAGCAGCGCTTTGCTGGCTGAGCGTGGCGGGTTCAGCGGTCAGGTCATGGAGCGAGAACGCGAAGTCATCCACCGGGATCGGGAAGTCAAGGGCGTTGCCCTGGCGAGTCGGCGTGGTGAGCAGGGTGTCGGCGGCGCGCGGCGTGAATTTGACGTTGGCCACCAGTTCCGGGATGTCGATGTACTTCGGCGTTAAACCGGCGCGCAGCACGTTGTCTGAGTTGGCCATCACCTCCAGCGCGACGCCCTTCAGATAGGCATGCGGCGTTTCGGCGAACAGGAACATCGCTTCACCGGGGTTGAGTTTCACCACATTCAACAACAGCGGTGAGAACAGCCCGCTATCGTCCGGGTAAAACTCTGAAATAGTGCGGATGGTTTGCCAGGGCTCTCCCTGCTGGCTGTTCAGCGCCGCTTTCAGCACCGCCAGCGCCCGGGATTTTTTCTCGCCTTCCATATTCAGCAAGCTGGCAAACAGTTGGCTCAGCCGTTCCGCGTTGGGCTTTTCCAGGAAATGGGCGATAGCGGTATGCGCGCCCGCCACCGGTTGCAGCAGGGCGATAATGTCAGAAAATTCACGGAAAGCATTCATCGCCAGGAAGGGCGTGAGCGCGAACACCAGTTCCGGCTTGTGGTTGGGATCTTTGTAATTGCGTTCAGCCGCGTCCAGTGGGATGCCTGCGGCGTTTTCTTTAGCAAAGCCGGCTTCGGAGGCCTGTTTGTTGGGGTGAACCTGAATCGACAGCGGCTGGTCGGCGCACAGCACCTTAAACAGGAACGGTAATTCGTCAAAGCGTGTCGCCACCGCGTCGCCCAACAGGGTCGATTTATCCGCATCAATCACGTCACGCAGGGCGTGAAGGCTGCCGTCCTGGCCCTCAATTTTCGAACTGCTTTTCGGGTGCGCGCCCATCCACAATTCCGCCATCGGCAGGTTGTCAGGATTGGCGATGCCATACAGCTCCGTCAGCGCAGTTTTACTACCCCAGGCATAGTTTTGCACTGAGTTAATGAGTTTTTGCATGATTAAGCCTTTAATTAGGTGAAATTAACTTGCTGTATTAAACCAACAATTCGTGGTGAAGTAACCCCGGATGGTAAAAAGTCGTCTTTGTCTCAGTTTTTGTTAAAAATTTGTGTAGCATGTCAGCACTCGCTTTTGCACACGGCACATGGACAATGTGCTGAATGAAGAATAGTTAAACTTAGGCTGTCAGTGAGAGAACAATGTCAAACAAACCCTTCCATTATCAGGACCCCTTTCCGCTCAAAAAGGATGACACCGAATATTATCTGTTGAGCAGCGATTACGTCAGCGTCAGCGAATTCGAAGGCCAGGAGATCGTTAAAATCGAACCCCAGGCCCTGACCCTTCTGGCGCAACACGCTTTCCATGACGCGTCGTTTATGTTGCGTCCGGCGCATCAGCAGCAGGTGGCGGATATTCTGGCTGACCCGCAAGCCAGTGAAAACGACAAGTACGTGGCGCTGCAATTCCTGCGCAATTCGGAAATTGCCGCTAAAGGCATTCTGCCGACCTGCCAGGACACCGGCACCGCGATTATCGTCGGGAAAAAAGGCCAGCGCGTCTGGACCGGTGGCGGCGATGAGGCGGCGCTGGCGCATGGCGTCTATAACACCTACACCGAAGATAACCTGCGTTATTCCCAGAATGCCGCGCTGGATATGTATAAAGAGGTCAATACCGGCACCAACTTACCGGCGCAGATTGACCTGTATAGCGTAGACGGCGATGAGTACAAATTCCTGTGCATCGCCAAAGGCGGCGGCTCCGCCAACAAAACCTATCTCTACCAGGAAACCAAAGCGCTGCTCACCCCCGGTAAGCTGAAAAACTGGTTGGTAGAGAAAATGCGCAGCCTGGGCACCGCTGCCTGCCCGCCGTACCACATTGCTTTTGTCATCGGCGGCACCTCGGCGGAATCCACCTTAAAAACCGTCAAGCTGGCGTCCACCAAGTACTACGACGGCCTGCCGACGGAAGGCAATGAACACGGCCAGGCGTTCCGCGACACCCAGCTTGAGCAAGAACTGCTGGAAGAGGCGCAAAAACTCGGTCTCGGGGCGCAGTTCGGTGGCAAATACTTCGCTCACGACATCCGCGTGGTGCGTTTGCCGCGCCACGGCGCGTCCTGCCCGGTGGGCATGGGTGTCTCCTGCTCAGCGGATCGTAATATCAAGGCCAAAATCAACCGCCAGGGCATCTGGATTGAGAAACTGGAAAACAACCCAGGCAAGTATATTCCCAAAGAACTGCAACGTGCCGGGGAAGGCGAAGCGGTGCGTGTGGATCTTAACCGGCCGATGAACGACATCCTGGCGCAGCTATCGCAATACCCGGTGTCGACCCGCCTGTCGCTCTCCGGCACCATCATCGTGGCGCGCGATATCGCCCACGCCAAACTCAAAGAGCGCATCGACAACGGTGAAGGGCTACCGCAGTACGTGAAAGATCACCCAATCTATTACGCCGGCCCGGCCAAAACCCCGGAAGGCTATGCCTCCGGCTCGCTCGGCCCGACCACCGCAGGGCGTATGGACTCCTATGTCGACCTGCTGCAAGCCAACGGCGGCAGTATGATCATGCTGGCCAAGGGCAACCGCAGCAAACAGGTTACTGACGCCTGCCACAAGCATGGCGGCTTCTACCTGGGCAGCATCGGCGGCCCGGCGGCAGTACTGGCGCAAAGCAGCATCAAGAGCCTCGAATGCGTCGAATATCCGGAGCTGGGTATGGAAGCGATCTGGAAAATCGAAGTGGAAGATTTCCCGGCATTCATCCTGGTGGATGACAAAGGCAACGACTTCTTCGCCCAAATCCAGTCTTCGCAGTGCGCCAGCTGTGTGAAATAACTGTTTTTACCGCCTCTCATTCACGGGAGGCGGTTTTTCCCTTCGTTAACCGCACTAACCAGCAAACTGAACTACCTTGTTAATCAATACTCAAAGCGTCAATTTTCTGTGAGTCATGTCGGCTTGATAACTTTCTTGTTAAGGAGACATTGAATGGCAACCTATCGTAGTGAAAGTGATTCCATGGGCGCGATTGATGTGCCTGCCGATAAGCTGTGGGGCGCGCAAACTCAGCGCTCGCTGGAACACTTTCGCATTTCAACGGAAAAAATGCCGACGGCGCTGATTCATGCGCTGGCGCTCACTAAACGCGCGGCGGCAAAGGTCAACATGGATTTGCAGCTGCTGGCGCAAGAGCGGGGCGAGGCGATTATCTCGGCGGCGGATGAAGTGCTTAACGGCCAGCACGCCGGGGAGTTCCCGCTGGCGATCTGGCAAACCGGTTCCGGCACCCAGACCAATATGAACATGAACGAGGTACTGGCTAACCGGGCAAGTGAACTGCTGGGCGGCGAGCGTGGCATGGGGCGCAAAGTTCACCCCAACGATGATGTGAATAAAAGCCAGAGCTCCAACGACGTTTTCCCTACAGCGATGCACGTGGCGGCAGTGATAGCCCTGCGCGAACAGTTAATCCCGTCACTGAACCAGCTCACCGCGACCCTGAAAGCCAAATCCAGCGCCTTTAGCGATATCGTCAAGATTGGCCGCACCCATCTCCAGGACGCCACGCCGCTGACCCTTGGGCAGGAAATCTCCGGCTGGGTGGCGATGCTGGAGCATAACCTGAAACATATCGAACAGAGCCTGCCGCACGTGGCCGAGCTGGCGCTGGGCGGTACGGCGGTGGGCACCGGGCTGAATACCCATCCGGAATACGCCGAGCGCGTCGCCAGCGAGCTGGCGGCCTTTACCGGGCAGCCGTTTGTTACCGCACCGAATAAGTTTGAAGCGCTGGCGACCTGTGACGCGCTGGTCCACGCTCACGGCGCGCTGAAGGGGCTGGCGGCCTCGCTGATGAAAATCGCCAACGATGTGCGCTGGCTGGCCTCCGGCCCGCGCTGCGGCATTGGTGAAATCACTATCCCGGAAAACGAACCGGGCAGCTCGATCATGCCAGGCAAAGTCAACCCGACCCAGTGCGAAGCGCTGACCATGCTGTGCTGCCAGGTGATGGGCAACGATGTCGCCATTAACATGGGCGGCGCGATGGGCAACTTCGAACTGAACGTGTTCCGCCCGATGGTTATCGACAATTTCCTTCAGTCGATTCGCCTGCTGGCGGACGGGATGGAGAGTTTCGATCACCATTGCGCTAGCGGAATCGAACCGAACCGCGAACGCATCGACCAGTTGCTCAATGAATCGCTGATGCTGGTCACGGCGCTTAACACCCATATCGGCTACGACAAAGCGGCGGAAATCGCCAAAAAAGCCCATAAAGAGGGGCTGACGCTGAAAGCGTCCGCCCTGAAACTGGGTTACCTGACGGACGCCGAATTCGACGCCTGGGTGCGCCCGCAGGATATGGTCGGCAGCATGAAGCCTTAACGGGCGAGGTAAAGGTGCAGGCGGGGGATCAACAGTTCCAGCGGCTCCGCCTGCGGCTTATGCCGGTGTTGGATCTGCTCGGCATCGTAATTCAGCAGTTCGCCGATTTCCGGCACCGGCGTACCCGGTTCATCGGAACACAGCACAATGAGCGGCGACGGGCAGGCGAGTTGTACCTGCTTTTGCTGCGCCGCATACCACACCCGCGCCACCGGCTGCACCTTAACCGGGCGCTTGATTTTAAAGCGCGCGGCTTGCGGCAGCGAGGCGATAGCCTGATACTCCTGCTCCACCTTTTCGCGCCACTGCTCCTTGCTCCATGGCGCAACCGCGCGCGGTGACTTCAGGCTTTTCTCCAGCATCGCCAGCACCTCTTCACGGGTGAAATTCTTGATGAAATGCTTATTCGCCCAGCCGAAGCGGATCGTGGCCGGGTTTTCCAGCACCGTGATTTGCCGGTAGGCGTTCAGGGTGATAAGGCCAGGCAGATAGTGATGCACCCACTCAAAGCGCTGGGCGGGCGTCAGGCCAGACTCCACCGCGACAATCTCCGCGAACTGCGTTTTCAATTGATTAATGGTCTGGATGGTTTCCAGTAGCTGCTGGCGCTGGGCGGCGCTTACCGCATAGCAGATGGCGCCGGGCAGGCGCAGGGCCGCTTTACTGCTGCGGTTTTCCGACTGCTGCTGGATAAACAGATGGGTAAAGTGACGCATCGTGGCGTCATGAGCCGCTTTGCTCAGCAGTTGGTTAACGCTGATTTTTTCCAGCGGATCGTGCTCTTTGCCTTTGTCCACCGGCGGCAGGGCAAACACCCGGGCGCTGAGCCGCCGACAGGGCTCCAGCATCTGTTTAAACGCCAGCAGCAGATGCTCCATCTCCTGGAAGGTGGAAGTAAGACGTTGGGCGAGATCGTAGCGCATGAAAGATACCTTTAGTTACAACATACTTATAGGTATAGCACGATAATAAGCCTCTGACCACGGTGCCGCAAAGTCTTGCAGGGAAATTTCAACGTTGAAGCGGCCAGCTGAATTCGAATCGCGCGCCGCCGAGCGGGCTGTGCCGGGCCGCCACGCTGCCGCCCATCGCCGAGGCTACGGAGCTGACAATCGCCAGCCCCAGGCCGCAGCCCCCGGTGGCGCGGTCGCGGCTGGGGTCGAGGCGGACAAAGGGTTCAAAAACCCGCTGCCGTTCACTGTCCGGAATACCGGGGCCGTCATCATCCACCGTCAGCACGCCGGTAACCCCGTCGCTGGCGAAGTGGATTTCTATTCGCTGCTGGCAATAGCGCAGCGCGTTGTTGACCAGGTTATCCAGCACCCGCGCCATCAGGCGCAGATCCAGCAGGCTTTCGCACGTGGTGGAGGGCAGCAGCGTCAGCGCTTTGTCCGGATGCAGCGCCTGGAGATCGCTGACGTGGTTTTCCAGCCAACCTGATAATTCCACAGGTTTCAGATGCAGCTCGTTTTGCGGACGGTCGAGGCGGGCGTAGGTCAGCAGTTCGTCAATCAGCGCTTCCAGCTGGCTAATATCGCGGTTAAGCGCGGCGCTTTCGGCGTCCGACAGGTTATCGCTCATCTCCAGCCGGTAGCGCAGCCGCACCAGCGGGGTGCGTAGCTCGTGAGCAATACCATCGATCAGCTGTTTTTTACTGGCAATCAGGGTGTTGATGTTATCCGCCATCTGGTTAAAAGCCACGCCGAGCCGTTCAAAGCTTGAGGCATCGTCAAAATGGATGCGTTCATCAAGATGGCCTTCGCCAAAACGCTGCGCGGCGGATTCCAGCCTGAGCATCTCTTTCCAGTGCGGGCGCAGCCAGATAAACACCGGGACGGCCAGCGAGAAGGCGATAAACACAATCAGCGCCACGTCGAGCAGGCGCATCTGATGCATAAAATAGAGATAGGGCACCGGCCCGACCGCCAGCACATAGTGGCTGCGGGGAATGCGCTGGATAAAGGTATATTCATCATCCAGCGCCACGATCTCGCCGCTGCGCAGGCGCTGGGTGGGCAGGGCATCGAGATGGAAATGATTCAGGGGCTCAATGCGAAGGTCGAAAGAGAGATTCAGGTCGAGTTGCTTAATCGTCTTATTCCAGTCGCGCGGCGGGATTTCGCGCAACTCGCTGCGCATCAGGTACAGGGAGCTTTTCATTAAATCATCCAGCGATTGCCGCCCGGCACGTTCCGCGGTGAATTTATACACCAGGCCGACCAGCATCGTCATCACCAGAAAACAGACGAACAGCAGCAAATAAAACTGTATAAATAGCTTCTTCATACGGCCACTTGTGTTTAATCCGCCGTTTCCCAGGCGTGGGGGGCAAAGAGATAGCCCTTATTGCGCACGGTCTTGATCCGGTAGGGTTCGGTCGCGCTGTCGTTGAGTTTTTTTCTCAGTCGCGAGATGGCGACATCCACGCTGCGATCCAGCCCGTCATAGCTTACGCCGCGCAGATTCTTGAGCAGGGCGTCGCGGTCCATGATGTTGCCAGCATGGGTCGCCAGCTCCCAGAGCAGATCGAAATCGGCGGTAGAGAGCATCACAGTACGTTCGCCCAGCCGTACCTGACGGTTAAGTGGATCGATGCACAGCGTACCGAAGTGCAGCGCCTTGTGCGGCGAGCGGCTGGCGGCGGGTTCCGGAGCGGGCGAAAGCTGGTGTTGGCGCAGATGCAGGCGCAGACGGGCAAGCAGCACTGCGGGCGGCGTGGTTTTGAGGATGTAATCGCTGGCGCCCATTTCCAGCGCCAGGATATGGTTCATATCGCTGTCCAGCGAGGTAAGCAGCACAATCGGCCCTTGCCACAGCGGGCGCAGGTCCCGGCACAGGCTCATGCCGTCTTTACCGGGTAACATGATATCCAGCAGCACCAAATCCGGCTGCTGCGCCAGAATCACCTCGATGGCCCGATCGCCGCGCGTTTCCAGCAGCACCTCAATATCATGTTTACCGAGGTAGGCCGCAATCAGCGAACCTACCTCGGGATCGTCTTCGACAAATACAATTTTGCTCATAGAGCGGCGCTTATCGATCAAAAACCACAGGTTACACCTTCCACCTGCAAGGTTCCATTAACGCCGGGTAAACCGCTAGCGAAGATGTCGTCCGCCATCTACCGGAAAGCTGCGCCCCGTGACGTAACAACTGGTCAGCAGATACTCCACCAGGTCGATGACTTCTTTCTCGCCCGGTTCGGTTTTCATCAGCGATTTATTGAGCGCGCGCTGACGGTAGGCGGCGTCATCCAGCTCGTTGAACAGGATCAGCGAAGGGGCGATAGCGTTCACTTTCACTTCCGGGGCCAGTTTGCGGGCGAAGGAGCGCGTCATATTGTCCAGCGCCGCTTTACTGGCCGCGTAGGCGATATGCTTCTCGCTGCCGCGCTCCACCACGTAATCGGTAAAGTGAATGATGTCGCTGGCCGCATGGCCGTGACCGCGCAACAGTGGTTCCAGCGCCAGATTGATTAAATAGGGGGCGTGGACATGCACCTGCATCATTTCCGTGATCACATCCCCGGAAATCGGCCCGGCTTTTTCGGTTTGCCAGGCGCTGGCATTATGAATGATGGCGCGCAGGCACGGCGTCAGTGCCTTAACCTGTTCCGCGAAGGCCAGGATGCCGTCATCGGTGGAAAAATCGGCCTTAATACAGTGAGCGCCCATCTCCGTCAGCACGTCGATGGCAGGATAAGCGGCGCGATAGCTGACAATAACCGGATGCTTCTCAGCCAGAAAATGGTGGGCGAGGGCGAGCCCGATACGGCGGCCGCCCCCGGTGATCAAAATTGGTCGGTGTGGTGTTTTCCCCATAACGTAACCCTCGTCAGTATGTCATGACGAAGATGGGGCGTTTACCCCATCAGCATCCATGTGGCTGGCAAAGCGGCAACCAGTAATAAGCCTATCAGCAATTTTTCAGTTTGCTTAAGCACGATATTGTTATCGTGCGTGCGGCGGGCATACAGGAACACCAGCAAACCCGGCGCGTACAGCACCACGGAAAGCAGCAGATGCATCGGGCCCGACGCATACAGCAACCATAACCCATAAATACAGGCGCCGACACCCACGGCGGTATGCAGCGGGCGAGTGGCGACTTTAAGCAGATAAGCGCCGACCAGGAAGTAAGGCACCAGGATCATTTCAGAGGCGATGGTCAACAGGGTGTTGTAATCCGAACCGGTGGCCCAGATCAGCACCAGGCACAGCTGAATACTGATATTGGTCAGCCACAGCGATGCCGACGGCGCGCCGTTTTGGTTCTGCCGCGCGAAAATACGCGGGAAGGCTTTATGGGTGGCGGCCAGCAACGGAACCTCGGCGGCCATGATGGTCCAGCTCAGGTACGCTCCGCACACCGAGACAATCAGCCCGGCGGCGATAATCACTTCGCCCCATGGCCCCATCATTTCAACCATCAGCCCCGCCATGGACGGGTTACGCATCTGCGCCAGTTCAGGGCGGGCGATAACCCCCAGCGACAGCAGCGTCACCAGCAGATAAACCGCCAGCGCGGCAAACACCGCCAGCAGCGTAGCGCGGCCCACGTCGCGCTTATTGCGCGCGCGCGCCGAGACCACCACCGCGCCCTCCACGCCGATAAACACCCACAGGGTGATCAGCATGGTGTTCTTCACCTGTTCCCAGACCGGGACGCCTAACGCCACGCCGGTAAAATCAAGGCTGAAGGTGGGCAATCGGAAGGCGATAATCGCGAGGATAATAAACAGGCCCAGCGGCAACAGCTTGGCCAGCGTCGCAGCCAGGTTGATGCTGGCGGCAGTTTGCACCCCGCGCAGCACCAGCCAGTGCACGACCCACAATAATACCGACGCGCCGACAATGGATTGCCAGGTGTTGCCATCGCCAAACAGGCGCAGCTCCGGCGTATCAGTAAAGAAACTGAGCGCCGAAAACACGATCACCAGATAGGAGACGTTGGCGATCACCGCGCACAGCCAGTAACCCCATGCCGAGCAAAAACCGATTAACTCGCCAAAACCTTCACGGGCGTAGGTAAAAATCCCGCCGTCCAGATCGGGACGAATCCGGGTCAGCAGCAGCATCGCCATCGCCAGCATCAGGATCCCGACGCCAGTAATCGCCCAGCCAATCAACAGCGCGGCGGGGCTGGCGACCTGCGCCATATTCTGCGGCAAACTGAAAACGCCCGCGCCCAGCATGGAGCTGAGAACCAGCGCGGTTAATGCGGTAAGGCCCAGTTTTTTATCCATAGGAGTCCTGTTCTGAAAATAAGGTCGATCCAGAATAATTATACCGCCTGGGCGCATAACCATGGAGGATCGCTCTGAGGCGCGCGATTCTACGGAGTGCGAAGTCAGCTTTCAATGATGTATCACACAAAAAATTGCCCGCATGAAAAAAGGCAGCCACTGGCTGCCTTGCAAAGCGTAGTCGAGACGCTTACTTGTAGAGGTCGGCGCTGATGGTAATGTTGCCGCCGCGCTCCTGCCACTGACGCGTAATATGATAATATTTCGCGCCTTTTTTCGCGGCGCGTTTCGCCACCTGGTAGGAAATTTCCGTCATGTTGCCGTAGTTGCCGGTGAACTTCACGCTATCAAACGGCACCATTTGCGCGGCGGTGATTTTATTCACTTCCTGGATTTTGGTTCCGTCCGGCAGAGTGACAGTGTAACGACCGCCTTTCGATGACTGGGTTTCAAAGAAACGGCCCACATCGCTGCTCGGCGCAGCCGTGGTGGCAACGCCCGGGATCTCAACCTGTTTGGCCGCTTCGCCACCGGCAGCCAACGCTGCGCGTCCGGCTTCGGAATCCGCCGGGATGGCGTCCGGGCTCTGCACGACACGTTTTTTGGCATCGGCTTTATAGATAAACGCGGTGATGCGTTGGTTGCCGCCCTGGTTGGCATCAACCTGGCGGACGATGTAGAAAGAGGCTGCATCTTTGGCTTTTGCCGCTTTAGCGATGGCTTCGTTGACTTCCGGCTGGCTGCGATAGAAACCCTGCACGGTCACGGTATCAAAAGGCTCAAGCAGAACAGCCTGGTCTTTCGGCAGTTCCATCACGCCCGCGATCACACGGTTTTTAGGCGCATCTGCTTTTTGCGCGTTTTCATGGTAAACGTCTGCAATGACGCGCCAGTTGCCGCTGTTGCCCGCATCACTGGTATCAACGATATAAAATGAGGCGGCACCCACGCGGTCGGCTTTACGTGAAATGGCGGAGGCCGCCTCGTTAATTGCGTTGAACCTTCCCGTGATAGTGATACGGTCAAAGGGTTTCAGCGCGGCTGCCTGCTCTGGCGTTAATTCGGTAGCGGCTTGCGCGGACAAGGCGCAGAGCGACAACACAGCAGACACCAGAAGGGAATTCTTGAGCTTCATAAACATTAATCCTTTGCCTTGCGCAAAAATGAAAACTGATATTGCATGCTAAAAACCGTCAGCCGCTGATTATTGCACTGAAAAGCCATAATTGTCTGCGCCATTTTTGCCATCTGGTGCGCCAGACACGATTTCGGTTAATAACCTTTCGTTATGGATGCAAAAATAGCCGCCTGACCGGAATAAATGATAAAGCTTATGACTTTTAGCGTTAAATTGATGTTAAAACAGCGATTTGGCGCGGCGTAGAATCATGTTTTGCCAGCGCAATGAAGCGTAATATCGGCCTTCCGGAAGGAAAACCAGATAAAAAAAGCTATCAGCGGCGGTATTCACTTCCGTTTTACCGATTAACCCATAAATTCAGCAGATCGAATCTGGATCACAGTCGTTATTTTCAGTAGGTTATAGAAAGTTTGTTACAAAGATATTTTTCTACGGTTTAAGCGGCGCTAAAACGGGCTGCTTGCGCCAAAGTTAAATGGGCAAACCATCATTAAAAAACCGATGGAAGGGAATACTATGCGTATTGGTGTACCAAAAGAGCGGTTGGCCAATGAAACCCGCGTCGCAGCAACGCCGAAAACGGTGGAACAGCTGCTGAAACTGGGTTTCACCGTCGCCATTGAGCGCGATGCGGGCAAACTGGCAAGCTTTGATGACGACGCGTTTGTGCAGGCAGGCGCGCAAGTGGTGGGCTCCGATGAGATCTGGGCGTCGGACGTGATTTTAAAAGTTAACGCCCCTGCCGACGAAGAGATCCCGTTGCTGAATCCGGGAACCACCTTAGTCAGTTTTATCTGGCCCGCGCAAAACCCCACCTTGCTGGAGCAACTGGCGGCGCGCAACGTCACCGTGATGGCCATGGACTCCGTGCCGCGTATTTCGCGCGCCCAGTCTCTCGACGCCCTGAGCTCGATGGCCAACATCGCCGGGTATCGCGCGATTGTTGAAGCCGCCCACCAGTTTGGCCGCTTCTTTACTGGCCAGATCACGGCGGCGGGCAAAGTGCCGCCGGCCAAAGTGATGGTGATTGGCGCAGGCGTCGCGGGTCTCGCGGCGATTGGCGCGGCCAACAGCCTCGGCGCTATCGTGCGCGCCTTTGACACCCGCCCGGAAGTTAAAGAGCAGGTGCAGAGTATGGGCGCGGAATTCCTTGAGCTGGATTTCAAGGAAGAAGCCGGCAGCGGCGATGGCTACGCCAAAGTGATGTCTGAAGCCTTTATCAAAGCCGAAATGGCGCTGTTCGCCGCCCAGGCGAAAGACGTGGACATTATCGTCACCACGGCGCTGATCCCCGGAAAACCCGCGCCGAAGCTGATCACCCGCGAAATGGTTGATTCCATGAAGCCGGGCAGCGTGGTGGTCGATCTGGCGGCGCAAAACGGCGGCAACTGCGAATACACCGTGCCAAACGCGGTTTTCGAAACCGCCAACGGCGTCAAAGTGATCGGCTATACCGACCTGCCGGGCCGTCTGCCGACCCAGTCATCCCAGCTTTACGGCACCAACCTGGTTAACCTGCTGAAGCTGCTGTGCAAAGAAAAAGACGGCAATGTCGCCATCGATTTTGACGACGTCGTGGTGCGCGGCGTAACCGTGATCCGCGACGGCGAAGTCACCTGGCCTGCGCCGCCGATCCAGGTTTCCGCCCAGCCGCAGGCGGCCAAAAAAGCCGACGCTGCCCCTATTGAACCGCCGAAACCGGCCTCGCCATGGCGTAAATACGCCCTGATGGCGTTGGCGATTATTCTGTTCGGCTGGCTGGCGGATGTGGCCCCGAAAGCTTTCCTTGGGCACTTCACGGTGTTCGCGCTGGCCTGCGTAGTTGGTTACTACGTGGTGTGGAATGTCTCCCACGCCCTGCATACGCCGTTGATGTCGGTCACCAACGCCATTTCGGGGATTATCGTGGTCGGCGCGCTGTTGCAAATTGGCCATGGCGGTTGGGTGAGTTTCTTAAGCTTCATCGCCGTGCTGATCGCCAGTATCAATATTTTTGGTGGTTTCACTGTCACTCAGCGCATGCTGAAAATGTTCCGGAAGAACTAAGGGGTAACACATGTCTGGAGGATTAGTTACAGCTGCATACATTGTTGCCGCGATCCTGTTTATTTTCAGCCTGGCCGGGCTTTCCAAACATGAGACGTCCCGTCAGGGCAACATGTTTGGTATCGCCGGTATGGCGATTGCGCTGGTCGCCACCATCTTTGGGCCGGATACCGGCAACGTGGTGTGGATCATCGTCGCCATGGTGATCGGCGGCGCGATCGGTATTCACCTGGCGAAGAAAGTCGAAATGACCGAAATGCCGGAGCTGGTGGCCATCCTGCACAGCTTCGTCGGTCTGGCGGCGGTGCTGGTGGGTTTCAACAGCTATCTGTATCACGACGCGGGTCTGGAGCCCATTCTGGTCAACATCCATTTGACCGAAGTGTTCCTGGGCGTGTTTATCGGCGCGGTGACCTTTACCGGCTCCATCGTGGCGTTTGGCAAACTGCGCGGCAAGATTTCGTCTAAACCGCTGATGCTGCCGAACCGTCATAAGCTGAACCTGGCGGCGCTGGTGGTCTCGTTTCTGCTGCTTATCGTGTTTGTGCGTACCGAAAGCGTGGGCCTGCAAGTGCTGGCGCTGCTGATTATGACCATCATCGCGCTGGCGTTTGGCTGGCATCTGGTGGCGTCTATCGGCGGGGCGGACATGCCGGTGGTGGTCTCTATGCTCAACTCCTATTCCGGTTGGGCGGCAGCGGCGGCGGGCTTTATGCTCAGCAACGACTTGCTGATCGTGACCGGCGCGCTGGTGGGCTCTTCGGGTGCGATCCTCTCTTACATTATGTGTAAGGCGATGAACCGTTCATTTATCAGCGTGATCGCGGGCGGCTTCGGCACTGACGGTTCTTCTACCGGCGACAGCGAAGAAGTGGGCGAGCACCGTGAAATCAGCGCGGAAGACACCGCCGAAATGCTGAAAAACTCCCACTCCGTGATCATCACTCCAGGCTACGGCATGGCGGTGGCGCAGGCGCAGTATCCGGTTGCGGAAATCACCGAACGTCTGCGCGCGCGCGGCATCAAGGTGCGTTTCGGCATTCACCCGGTTGCGGGCCGTTTGCCGGGCCATATGAACGTGCTGCTGGCGGAAGCCAAAGTGCCGTATGACATCGTGCTGGAAATGGACGAAATCAACGATGACTTCGCCGATACCGACACCGTTCTGGTTATAGGCGCGAACGACACCGTTAACCCGGCGGCGCAGGACGATCCACGCAGCCCCATCGCCGGTATGCCGGTGCTGGAAGTGTGGAAAGCGCAGAACGTTATCGTGTTTAAACGCTCCATGAATACCGGCTACGCTGGCGTTCAAAACCCGCTGTTCTTTAAAGAAAACACCCATATGCTGTTTGGCGATGCTAAAGCCAGCGTGGATGCGATTCTTAAAGCGCTGTAATGACCAATGCAATGAATAACCGCTCTCCGGAGCGGTTTTTTTTATATCTTATTTATATGCCATTTTAAATAATATTTATTTAAATGATGATTGATAACGGCCAGAGGAAATATAAAACATAGTTTTGCCCCCGGCAAAGGATGTAATGATGATTTCTGTGAGGGCGATCTCATTGACATAAATAAGGCTCAGGAGTAGATTTCCTTTCCGTGGGACCGCTACCATGGAAAACAAAAATGGACAAAATAATTCAGATTATTGAACGCATCTATTCTGATGGTTTTAATGATGCTCTCCGGGGGAAATTAATTTCCCGTATTCTTGAAGGTAAGCGTAACATTATATCCGCGCGCAAGCAGGGGTGGGATGAATCTGATGTGGTGCTTATTACTTATGCCGATCAATTCTCGGCAGCGAATGAAAAAACGTTGTCGACGTTCAGACGTTTTTATAATAACTATCTCGCCAGCGCATTTCCCATTGTTCATTTCTTACCGTTTTATCCCTGGACTTCTGATGATGGGTTTTCAGTAAAGGACTATTATCAGGTTGCGCCTGATTACGGCGACTGGCGTGATATTAGCGCCATCAAAAAATCTACTCGCCTGATGTTTGATTTCGTATGTAATCATATGTCAGCCGAAAGTGAATGGTTTAAAGGTTTTATTGATCAACGCCCGGAATATCAGAACTTCTTTATTACCGTCGACCCGGGCGTGGATTTATCCGCCGTCACGCGTCCCCGGGCATTGCCGCTGTTAACGCCATTCACTTTTGCTGATGGCGAGACAAAATCTGTCTGGACAACCTTTAGCGCAGACCAGGTTGACCTCAATTTCGCCAACCCTAACGTACTGCTGGCAATGGTGGATGTGCTGATCCACTATCTTGAGCAGGGGGCCGATTATGTCCGGCTGGACGCCGTGGGCTTTATGTGGAAAACCCCCGGCACCTCCTGCATTCATCTGGAAAACACCCACCTGCTGGTAAAACTGTTCCGCGCCATTGCTGATATCGTCGCGCCTGGCACGAAGATTATTACTGAAACCAATGTGCCCCATAAAGACAACGTTTCTTACCTGGGCAACGGCGGCGATGAAGCGCATATGGTGTATCAATTCCCGCTACCGCCGCTGGTGCTCCATGCCATTCGCACCCAGTCCGTGAGTACGCTGAAACGCTGGGCCAGCGTGTTGCCGCCGAAGGGCGACGGGCGCACCACCTGGTTTAATTTCCTCGCGTCCCATGACGGCATTGGTTTGAATCCGCTGCGCGGTATTATTGACGAACAGGAAATTCTGACCTTAGTTGACACGCTGGAAAACGAAGGCGCGAAGGTTAACTGGAAAAATAATCCCGACGGCACCCGCAGCCCTTACGAATTAAACGTGACTTATATGGATGCTCTCACGCCGCCAGTCTGTAATGATGACGAGCGGCTGGCGAGATTTACGCTGGCGCACGCGCTGTTATTAACCTTCCCGGGCGTGCCGGCGGTATATATTCAAAGCGTGCTGGGTTCGCGTAATGATTATCTGGGCGTGGAGCGTCTGGGCTATAACCGGGCGATTAATCGCCAGAAATATAGCGAGTCGGAAATTGAAGCGTTAATGGCGCAGCCTGAAAATTTGCGCGCGCGCACCCTGGAAGCCCTTACGCAACTTATTACGGTTCGCCAGCGCCATCCCGCTTTCCATCCTGACAGCGAATTTAGCATTAATGAAAAATGCCATGGCGTGCTGGAAATTATTCGAGGCAACGCGCAGGAAGAAAAAATTACCGCGCTATTTAATTTCACCGACCGCCCTCAGTCGTTATCATTAGGGCAGGGGCAATATCAGGAATTAATCCGCGGCGAGTTTATTAATGGGAATGCAATAACGTTAGGTCCCTGGCAATCGCTGTGGCTTAACTAATACATAAAGGAAATTACCATGCGGAAAAATAAAATTGTGCTGTTATCAGCACTGGTTGCCTGCGCCCTGTTGGCAGGCTGCAAAGATGATAAAAAGGATTCCGTCACCATTGAGTTTATGCACTCCTCTGTTGAGCAGGAGCGCCAGGCGGTTATTAGTAAACTGATTGAACGCTTCGAACAGCAGAATCCGGGGATTACGGTTAAACAAGTGCCGGTGGAAGAAGACGCCTATAACACTAAAGTGACCACCCTGGCCCGTTCCGGGGCCCTACCGGAAATCATCGAGATCAGCCATGACTACGCCAAAGTCATGGATAAAGAGCAACTGCTGGATCGTGATGCGATTCAGGAGGTGATTACCACCCTGGGCGATAACGCCTTTTACGACGGCATATTGCGCATTGTGCGCACCGAAGACGCCAAAGCCTGGACCGGCGTGCCGATTAGCGCCTGGATCCAGGGCGTCTGGTACAAAAAATCGGTGCTGGCTAACGCCGGTTTACAACCGCCGCAGGACTGGGATTCGCTGCTGGTTGCCGCTGACGCGTTAAACGATCCGGCGCATAAAAAATACGGCATCGCGCTGCCGACCGCAGAGAGCGTGATGACCGAACAGGCATTTTCCCAGTTTGCGCTGTCGAATAACGCCAACGTGTTTGATGCCAGCGGCGCGGTAACCATCGATACCCCGCAAATGGCCCAGGCGCTGACGTTCTATCAGACGCTGGCCAAAGACACCATGCCGGGCTCCAACGACGTGATGGAAATCAAAGACGCCTTTATGAACGGCGCCGCGCCGATGGCGATTTACTCCACTTATATCCTGCCTGCCGTTTACAGCGAAGGGGACCCGCAGGATCTGGGATTTGTGGTGCCAAACCAGAAGTCACCCGCGGTGTACGGAATGATCACCTCGTTGACGCTGACGGCGGGCCAGACCGAAGCCGAAACCGACGCGGCGAAAAAATTCGTGATGTTTATGGAGCAGGGGCAAAACGCGGCTGACTGGGTGCTGATGTCGCCAGGCGCAGCGCTGCCGGTCCTCCGCGCCGTTTCGGATACCCCGTCCTATAAAGACAATCCGGTGATCAAAGCCTTTGGCGAATTGCCTGCTCAGCTTATCGCCCAGTATCCCAACGTGCAGGTATTTGGTTCGGTCGGCGATAAAAACTTCACCCGTATGGGCGACATCACCGGCTCCGGCGCGCTGAACGCCATGGTGAATAACGTGACCGTGGGCAACAAGGACGTTAACGCCACGCTCGCCCAGAGCCAGGCGCGCATCGCCGAGCTGGCAGCGCATTAAATCATCACAGGGAAGGGGTGTTATGAAGGTATTTTCTGGTCGTTCAGATTTGCCATTCGCTCTGATGCTACTGGCCCCCAGCCTGGTTTTGCTGGGCGGCCTGGTGGCATGGCCAATGCTTTCGAATGTTGAAATCAGTTTTCTGCGCCTGCCGTTGAATCCGCGCATTGCCGCGCATTTCGTGGGGTTGGCGAACTATGTCGGCATTCTCAGCGATCCTGGATTCTGGCACGCGCTGTGGACCACCTTCTGGTACACCGCGCTGGTGGTCATGGGGAGCTCTGGCCTGGGGCTGGCGGTCGCGCTGTTTTTTAACCGCGAATTTCGTTTTCGCAAAACCGCGCGCTCGCTGGTGATCCTCTCTTACGTTACGCCGTCGATCTCGCTGGTGTTCGCCTGGAAGTACATGTTCAACAACGGTTACGGGTTGGTGAACTACCTCGGCGTGGATGTCCTGCATCTGTACGAAAAAGCCCCGCTGTGGTTCGACAACCCCGGCAGCAGTTTTGTGCTGGTGGTGCTGTTCGCTATCTGGCGCTATTTCCCTTACGCGTTTATCTCGTTCCTGGCGATTTTGCAGACCATCGACAAATCACTGTACGAAGCGGCGGAAATGGACGGCGCGAACGCCTGGCAGCGGTTTCGTATCGTCACACTGCCAGCGATTATGCCGGTGCTGGCGACGGTGATCACGCTGCGCACTATCTGGATGTTTTACATGTTCGCCGACGTCTGGCTACTGACCACCAAAGTCGACATTCTCGGCGTCTATCTCTACAAAACCGCGTTCGCATTTAACGATTTAGGCAAAGCCTCGGCGATATCTGTGGTGCTGTTCGCCATTGTGTTCGCCGTGATCCTGATTTCCAGAAAACGGGTAAATCTCCATGGCAATAAATAAACGCCTTGCGCCGCGCGTCGGCTTTTATATCGGGCTGATGCTGTTTCTTGGTATTACGTTGTTTCCCTTTTTTGTGATGCTAATGACGTCGTTCAAAAGCTCAAAAGAGGCGATCTCGCTGCATCCGACGCTGCTGCCGCAGCACTGGACGCTCCAGCACTACCTCGACATTTTTAACCCGACTATTTTTCCGTTCGTCACCTATTTCCAGAACAGCCTGGTGGTGTCGCTGGTGTCGTCCGGGCTGGCGGTGGCGATTGGCATCCTCGGGGCCTACGCGCTGTCCAAACTGCGCTTTAAAGGACGCATGGCGGTCAATGCCAGCTTCTACACCGTGTATATGTTTTCCGGGATTTTGCTGGTGGTGCCGTTGTTCAAAATCATCACCGCTCTCGGGATCTACGACACGGAAATGGCGCTGATTATCACCATGGTGACCCAGACCCTGCCAACGGCGGTGTTTATGCTGAAAAGCTACTTCGACACGCTGCCGGACGAAATTGAAGAAGCCGCCATGATGGATGGCCTGAACCGGTTGCAGATCATCTTTTATATCACCGTCCCGCTGGCGATTTCCGGTCTGATCTCGGTATTTGTTTACTGCTTTATGGTGGCGTGGAACGACTTTCTGTTCGCCTCAATTTTCTTGTCCAGCGCCAGCAACTTCACGCTTCCCGTTGGGCTGAACGCGCTGTTCAGCACCCCTGATTACATCTGGGGACGCATGATGGCGGCATCGCTGGTGACCGCGCTGCCGGTAGTGGTGATGTACGCGCTTTCCGAACGTTTTATCAAAAGTGGCTTAACCGCGGGCGGCGTTAAAGGCTAACCGCACTTAATATTCAGGGATTGTTAATGAAAAAGTTAATCGCATCTGAGCCGCGCGTGGCGGCGCTTGTGGAGTATCAGGACCGCCCGGTGGCGGCCAATGAAGTCAAAATTAAGGTGCTGTTCGGCGCGCCGAAGCACGGCACTGAAGTGGTGGACTTCCGCGCCGCCAGCCCGTTCATTGATGAAGATTTTAACCCGGAATGGCAAATGTTTATGCCGCGCCCGGAAGGCGCCCCGCGCGGTATCCAGTTCGGTCAATTCCAGCTTGGCAATATGGTCGTGGGCGATGTGATTGAGATCGGTGCAGAGGTCAGCGCGGTGAAAAAAGGCGATCGCGTTTGTACCTATGGCCCGCTTCAGGAAACCGTCATTGTTAATGGCGTGAACAACTACAAGCTACGCAAAATGCCTGACGGCGCAAGCTGGAAAAACGCGGTTTGCTACGATCCGGCGCAGTTCGCCATGAGCGGTGTGCGCGACGCCAATGTACGGGTCGGGGATTTCGTGGTGGTGTTTGGTCTCGGCGCGATTGGGCAAATCGCCATCCAGCTTGCCAAAAAAGCGGGGGCGTCGATTGTCATCGGCATCGATCCTATTGCTCATCGCTGTGATATCGCCCGGCGACACGGCGCAGATTTCTGCCTTAACCCGCTGGAGTGCGATGTCGGGCTGGAGATCAAACGGCTGACCGGCAAGCAGGGCGCCGACAGCATTATCGAATCCAGCGGTTATGCCGATGCCTTGCAAAGCGCGCTGCGCGGCCTGGCCTATGGCGGCACCATTTCCTATATCGCGTTCGCCAAACCCTTCCCGGCGGGGTTCAACCTGGGCCGTGAGGCGCATTTCAATAACGCCAAAATAGTCTTTTCCCGCGCCAGTAGCGAGCCCAACCCGGACTACCCGCGCTGGAATCGCAAACGCATTGAAGAAACCTGTTGGGAATTACTGATGAACGGTTATCTCAACTGCGAAGAATTAATCGACCCGGTGGTGACTTTCGCCAGCAGCCCGGAGAGCTACATGAAGTATGTCGATCGCCAGCCGGAGCTGAGCATCAAAATGGGCGTCACGTTTTAAATTACACGGAGGTAGAAAATGAAAATCGCAACCCAGAATCAGGCATTTTTCCCGCAGGATATCGAAGAGAAATTCCGTTATATCAAGGCAATGGGCTTTGACGGCTTTGAAATCGACGGCAAGCTGCTGGTAGACAATCTGGCGGAAGTCAAAGCCGCTATCCAGGAGACCGGCTTACCGGTGGTCACCGCCTGCGGCGGCTATGACGGCTGGATTGGCGACTTTATCGAAGAGCGCCGCCTGAACGGTATCGCGCAGATCACCCGCATTCTGGAGGCGCTGGCGGAAGTGGGCGGCAAGGGGATTATCGTTCCCGCCGCCTGGGGGATGTTTACTTACCGTCTGCCACCGATGGTTTCGCCGCGTAGCGTCGAGGGGGATCGCAAAGCGGTGAGCGATTCGCTGCGCCAGCTTGATGCGGTGGCGCGCCGCACAGGCACTATAATTTTCCTTGAGCCGCTGAATCGCTATCAGGATCACATGATCAACACCCTCGCCGACGCGCGTCGCTATATCGACGAAGGCGAGTATCGCAACGTGCAGATCATCGGCGACTTCTACCATATGAACATTGAAGAGGACGACCTGAGCGCGGCGCTGACTACCCATCGCGACCTGCTCGGTCATGTTCACCTTGCGGATAATCATCGCTACCAGCCGGGTAGCGGCTGCATCGATTTCAAGAAGCATTTTGATACGTTGCGCGCCAATGATTATGACGGGTGGGTCGTATACGAGTGCCGCGTCCGCGCCGACGATCCTGCCGCCGCCTACCGCCAGTCACTCGCTTTCTTACGGTCATGCTAAGGGGCGGAGCACTATGAGCGGTAGCGACAAGAAATTGCGCGTTGCCATTATCGGCGCGGGTAATATTGCCGAACGGGTTCACGCATCGTTTTATCACGCCTGTCCGGATACCGAGCTGGTGGGCGTCTGCGATAACCGGCCAGAACAGGCGCAGACGTTTGCCAATAAGTACGGCTGCGCGGCGTTTGATGATGTGGATACCCTGTTGTCGACGCTGCGCCCGGATGTGGTCAGCGTCTGTTCGCCCAATCGGTTTCATTATCAGCATGTGCTGGCCGCACTGGCGGCGGGCTGCCACGTGATGTGTGAGAAACCGCCGGCGATGACGCCGCAGGAAGCGGACGAGATGCGCCTGGCGGCGCGCAAAGCCGATCGGCTACTGGCTTATGATTTCCACCATCGTTTCGCCCTTGACGTGCAGTTGCTGCGCGAGCAGGTCGCAGCGGGCACGCTGGGCGAAGTCTACGTGACGAATGCCCGTGCGCTGCGCCGCTGCGGCGTTCCGGGCTGGGGCGTATTCACCAATAAAGCGCTCCAGGGCGGCGGGCCGCTTATTGACATCGGTATCCATATGCTGGATGCCGCGCTGTTTGTGCTGGGGTTCCCGGCGGTGAAATGCGTCACCGCCCACAGCTTCCAGAAACTGGGGACCACCAAAAACAATGGGCAATTCGGCGCATGGGACCCGGCGAGTTACACCGTTGAAGACGCGCTGTTCGCCACGCTCGAATTCACTAACGGCGGCATTCTGCGCCTGGAAACCTCGTTCGCGCTGAATATTCCTGAACAAAGCATCATGAACGTCCAGTTCTGCGGGGATAAAGCCGGCGGTACGCTGTTCCCGGCGCATATTTATCACGATGAAGCCGGAGAACTGGTCACGTTGATGCAGCGAGAAGCGGCGGATGACCTGCGTCATTTCCGCTCCATGACCGCTTTTGTTGATGCGGTGAAAGGCAGCCCGGTAGCCCTGGCCGATGCGGAGCAGGGCTATCAGATCCAGCGGCTGGTACAGGCAATTTATGACGCCGCTGAGCAGGGAGTCACCGTCGCCCTATGAAACCGATGACCACGCTAAATGAAGCGCGCTTCGACCCGCATTGCCTGAACAAATACGCCACGCTGATGGCGGCAGGAAACGGCTATCTGGGTATCCGCGCCACCCACGAAGAGAGTTACAGCCAGCAAAACCGCGGCATGTACATGGCAGGCTTGTACCACCGCGCAGGGGAGCGGGACGTCACCGAGCTGATTAATTTGCCCGACGTGGTGGGCATGGATTTAGAAATCGATGGAGCCATTTTTAGTTTGCTATCCGGAGAAATCCTCGACTGGCGGCGCGAACTGTCATTTTCCAGCGGCGAAGTTATGCGTGATGTGCTCTGGCGCGCCCCGAACGGGCGGCGCTACCGCATCACAAGCCGCCGCTTTCTTTCTGCCGCTCAAAAATCGTTGTTTGCCATGCGGCTTTCAATAACCCCGCTGCACGGCGCGGCGCAGATAAAACTGACCACTGGCATTGACGCGACCCAGACCAACAGCGGGCGGCAGCATCTGGATGAAATCTCGCTGCGGGTGTATGACGAGCGCTACTTGCAGGGCGTTTATCGCGTGCAGGGTAGCCAGATCGATGTGTCTATCGGCTGCCACTGCACGGTGACCCATGCGGTTAATCGCATCAGCGCCGTTAACCGCAAACTGTTGCAGCACGCCACGGCCCATGTCGCCCAGGGCGAAACGTTGTGTTGTGAAAAAATCTGCTGGATCGCGGGCGACCCTGATCACACCCATGATGGCTTTGAGGCGCAGAATCTGGCGGCGTTAAAAACGGCGGCAGATCGGGGCTATGAGGCCCTGTTGGATGAGTCGCGTCAGGCTATGGCGCCCTGGTGGCGGCAAAGCCGGGTGGAGCTGGATTGCGATGACGCGCAGGATCAGCAGGCGCTGGATTTTGCTCTTTATCACCTGCATGCCATGACGCCGGCGCATGACGAACGCGCCAGCATTGCGGCGAAAGGGCTCACCGGCGAGGGTTATAAGGGCCATGTATTCTGGGACACCGAGGTATTTTTACTGCCTTTCTGGCCTGAAACCGCGCGTCAGCTGCTGCGCTATCGCTGGCATAATCTGCCCGGCGCGCAGCACAAAGCCCGGCGCTGCGGCTATCAGGGCGCGCTGTTTCCGTGGGAAAGCGCCCGCACGGGTGAAGAAGAGACGCCGGAGTTCGCCGCCATTAACATCCGTACCGGCCAGCGCCAGCGTGTCGCATCGGCGCTGGCGGAGCATCATCTGGTGGCCGATATTGCCTGGGCGGTGATGCGCTATGTGGATATTACCGGCGATGAGGCGTTTTTGCAGCGGGAAGGGGGAGAGCTGCTGTATCAAACCGCCTGCTTCTGGATTAGCCGCACCACCGAGGTCGACGGCCATCTGGAAATTCACGACGTTATCGGGCCGGATGAATATACCGAGCACGTCAATAACAACGCCTTTACCAATTATATGGCGCTGTACAACGTGGCAAACGCCCTCAAGCATGGCCCGGCAGCGCGGCTAACCGCGGATTTTAAGGCCAAAGCGGCGGATTTTATCGCCCGTTTACGGCTGCCGCAGGCGGATTCGAGCCATGTCGTGCCTCAGGATGACAGCTTTTTCAGTAAGCCCTGTATCGACCTGAGCCGTTACCAGGCGCTGGCGGGCAAGCAAACCATTTTGCAGGATTACTCGCGGGCTGAAGTCAACGAAATGCAAATCCTCAAGCAGGCGGATGTGGTGATGCTGTTCTATCTCCAGCCGGGGCTGTTTACGCCAGACGTTCAGAAAGCCAGCCTGGCCTGGTATCTGCCGCGCACTATTCATGATTCGTCGCTCAGCAAAACCATTCACGGCATCGTGGCGGCGCGCTGTAACGATCCGCAGACCGCGTATCGCTTCTGGCGCGAGGGGAGTCAAATCGATCTTGGCGACGATCCGCACAGCTGCGACGACGGTATCCATGCCGCCGCGACAGGCGCGATTTGGCTGGGCGTGATTGAAGGCTTTGCCGGCGTGAGCGTTGAACAAGGGCTGTGCATTGCCCCGCGCCTGCCGCAGGGCTGGCGGCGGCTGCGTTTCCCGCTGTGCTACCAGGGCATCAGGCTGACGCTGGAACTCACGCCAACACATCTGACGATGACTACCTCCGCGCCGTTAACCTTCAGGTTGTACGGACAATCGGTTTCATTTAGCGGCCAGGGAAGTTGGGCGTATCAGGATTTTATTTAACTCAGGATGGGAGCGCTCCCGGGAAGGGATCATGTTACAGGCACTGATATTTGATTTAGACGGCGTAATTACCGATACCGCGCATCTGCACTTTATCGCGTGGCAATCGGTAGCCGCAGAGCTGGGCATCCGGATAGATGACGAGGTGAACCAGTCGTTAAAAGGCATCAGCCGGATGGCGTCGCTTGAGCGTATTTTGCAGTTTGGCGGCAAGGCAGAACTCTTTAGCGCAACGGAGAAGGTGGCGATCGCCAGCCGTAAAAATGACCGCTACGTAGAACTGCTGGGTTCTCTGGGGCCAGAATCCATTCTGCCGGGAATTGCGCCCTTGCTGGATGAACTTAAAACGCGCGGCATCGGCATTGGCCTGGCGTCCGCGTCGTTAAATGCGCCGGGCATATTACAGGCGCTCGGATTAACCGCGATGTTTGATTACTGCGCCGATGCCAGCCGCATTACCCATTCCAAACCCGATCCGGAAATATTTCTCGCGGCCTGCGCCGGGCTGGGCGCTACGCCGACACGCTGTATCGGCGTGGAGGACGCCCAGGCCGGGATTGCGGCGATTAACGCCAGCGGCATGGTGTCGATTGGTATCGGGGCCACGCTTACCGATGCGGATTTACGGCTTAACAGCACGGAAGAACTGACCTGGCGGCGGATTGCCGGGCTTATGGAACTCACAGACAGGGCGACAGCGGTTCGCCGTTAAGGGATTCACATGGCACAACTCTCCTTACAACACATTCAGAAGGTTTATGACAATAACGTCCACGTGGTTAAGGATTTCACCCTCGACATTGCTGACAAAGAGTTCATTGTTTTCGTCGGCCCGTCAGGCTGCGGGAAATCCACCACGCTGCGCATGATTGCCGGGCTCGAAGAGATCACCCACGGCGAACTCTATATCGGCGGGGTGCGGATGAACGACGTCCCTGCTAAATCGCGCGACATCGCCATGGTGTTTCAAAACTACGCGCTCTATCCCCATATGAGCGTCTACGACAATATGGCGTTCGGGCTGAAGATGCAGAAAATCGCTCCTGAGGTGATCAGTGAACGGGTCGAATGGGCGGCGCAGATCCTTGGCCTGAAAGAATACCTCAAGCGCAAGCCCGGCGCGCTCTCCGGCGGGCAACGCCAGCGGGTGGCGCTGGGCAGGGCGATTGTGCGGGAAGCCGGGGTGTTTTTGATGGACGAACCGCTGTCAAACCTGGACGCCAAGCTGCGGGTGCAGATGCGTGCTGAAATCAGCAAGCTGCATCAGAAACTCAATACCACCATGATTTACGTCACCCACGATCAGACCGAGGCCATGACCATGGCGACGCGGATTGTGATCCTCAAGGACGGCATTATCCAGCAGGTGGGGGCGCCGAAAACGGTTTATAACCATCCGGCCAACATGTTTGTCGCGGGTTTTATCGGGTCACCGGCAATGAACTTTGTGCGTGGGGCATTCGACGGCAGCCATTTTGTTACCGAAACCCTGAAGCTGGCGCTGCCGGAAGAAAAACGCGCCATCCTCAATGCCGGAGGATATCACCGCAAGCCGGTGGTCATGGGCATTCGCCCGGAAGATATCTCCACCCTGGCGCAGTCGCACAATAGCGCCGATGCGCATATTAGCGTAGCGGAATTAACCGGCGCGGAATTTATGCTTTATACCACGGTCGGTGGGCATGAACTTGTGGTCCGCGCCAGCGCGGACGGGCATTATCACGCCGGGCAAACGCTGCCTATTCATTTTGATATGAACAAATCCCATTTCTTTAATAGCGAGACGGAACACGCCATCGAGTAATAACCGCAAAGGCAGGCGTTCGTCTTGCCTTTGCATTACCTCTGCAATACCTACAAATGAAGGAACGAAAATATGAATGCCATAATTCGGACGCTGTTACTGTTGCCTGTTGCTGGCGCAATGTATGCCCAGGCGCAAGAAATACCGCAACAAAGCTGGAAATACAGCATTGGCGCGATGTACGAAATTGAAAACGTCGAGGGCCAGGCGGAAGATATGGATGGGCTGTATGAACCCTCCGTCTATTTCAATGCCGCTTACGGGCCGTGGAGTATTAACCTGGTGATGTATCAGGAAGGCCCGGTTGATTACAGTTCGATGTCGCGCGGCACCTATTTCAACCGCCCGGAATTTAACCTGCGTTATCAGTTAATCGAAAACGACGATCTCTCCCTGGGGTTAACCGGCGGCGTACGCAATTACGGTTACCATTTTGAAAATGCGGATGGCTCGCCCGCCGGGACTGCCAATACTCAGCGCTGGAAAATCCAGCCCGACTGGAATGTGAAAATTAATCAGGATCTGGCTTTTGAAGGCTGGCTGGCCTGGTATCGGTTTGTTAACGATCTCAACCAGACCGGTTATTCCGACAGCCGCGTCGAAACCGAAACTGGTTTGAATTATCACTTTAATGAGACCTTCTCGGTTCAGGCGCACTATTATCTTGAGCGCGGCTATAACACCGTGAGCAGTAATAAGCAGGGCGAATTCTCAACTAATGAGGCGCGTATCTATTTCCCCATCGCCCTGGGAAGCAACACCTTTACGCCTTATACCCGCTTAACGATCGATCGCTGGAGCAACTGGGACTGGCAGGATGACGGTTCGGATCCCGAAGATCACGATTACAATCGTCTGGGGTTGCTGTACGCCCATGATTTTAATAACGGATTATCGATGACGCTGGAGTATGCCTATGAATGGCAAACGCACCGCGAAGGCGATACCCATGATATTTTCCACTACGCGGGCATTGGCGTGAATTACGCCTTCTGACGAACCTTCCAAAACGTTCTTATATCCATCGGGCGCAGGCCGACGCACCTGCGCTCAATACTTATCCTGGCAGTGAACCGGTAATCACATTTTCAGTGGCCAGTAAGATGGAGCCAGGCGTCGGTTTATTGGCAATTCGATCAAACAGCAGCGCAGTGCTGGCTTCGCCCAGCGCCTGAATGGGGACTTCAATACCGCTGGGGGGCGGCGTCAGCATAAAAGATAAAATCGCGTCGCTATAGCCAATAACCGCCAACTGTTGCGGAATGGCGATATTCAGACGCGCCGCCACGCGATACAGACTCATTAACTTCAGACTATCAGTGGCGAAAATTGCCTCGGGAAGTGGGGTGCGGGTTAACAATTTTTCCGCAGCTTCTAGGGCGCTGTGATGAGTGTATCCGCCATCAACCATCAGGGTTTCATCAATATTCAATCCGCTGCGGGTCAGGGCGGTTTTACACCCTTCAAGCCTGTCGAGTGAAACATGATAGTCGAGCGGGGCGTGAAGGCAGGCGATACGCTGAAAACCTTTGTCGATGAGTGTTTGGGTCAGCGTGACGCTATCCTGAAAATTATCGGTATCCACTGAGTAGATATTTTGATACTGGCCTTTCAGCCTGCCGATAACCACCACCGGAATATTATATTGATCCAGCTCGGCAAAAACGTGCTCATTCAGCGGCGAGCTGAGCATAATAATGCCTTTAATCATTTTTTGCTTTATTTTGGTCAGGCATTTCTCTAAATCTTCTGCGCTGTTCTTGGAAGTTTGTAATATCACATCAAAACCTTCGTGCTCAGCGCGCGCGATAATGGCATGCAGAACTTCGGAAAAAAAGGGATTACCCGAGGTGGTTTTGGTGGAGCGGGTAGAAATTACCATAATAGCGTCAAAGCCTGACGACGTCAGGGCGCGCGCCAGTTTATTCGGCTGATAATTTAATTCTTCAATGGCTTTTAAAACCCGCTCGCGGGCGTCATCAGAAATATTGGTTTGCTTATTCAGAACTCGTGAAACGGTAGATTTTGAAACTTTTGCAACCCGCGCGATATCATAAATTGTCGGCGACATCAGTCAGCAAACTCCATTTTGAATCAGAATAGCGATATTACTCCAGGCATCGGGGTGTGTCTATTTTAACCACAGCTATTCGATGAGCAAAAAAAAGCACGCCCGAGGGGCGTGCGGGTAGAGCGGCTAAGGCTAATCGTCTTCGTCGTCATCCAGTTCAACCGGCGTCTGATAGTCGTCCGGTTTAATCGCCAGCAAATCGCAGCGCAGATGGTCAATAACCTGTTCCGCCGTATTGCCTAAAAACGCGGCGGACAACCCGGTGCGCCCTACGGTGCCCAGCACCACAATCCCGGCCTGCAAATGCTCGGCCAGATCGGGGATGACCTCTTCCGGCAGGCCTTTTTCGACGTGGGTCATGTTCTCGCCAATCGAATATTTCTGGCGCAGCGCCTTCATGGCAATTAAATGCTGGCCGCGGATCGCGTCGTTATACACGCTGGGATCAAAATCGGGCAGTTCGATGGCGATATTAATTGGCGTGGCGGGGAATGCGCCCACCAGGTGGACTTCGGTATGGTTGACCTGCTCGGCCAGATGCAGCGTCTCGCGCACCAGTTTATCGTTCAGCGCGGTGTGGTAAATCTCTTCACTGGCCAGGTTTACCGCCACCAGCGCTTTACCGCCTTCCGGCCACGGCTGGTCTTTAACCATCCACACCGGGCACGGGCATTTACGCAGCAGGTGCCAGTCGGTGGGGGTAAAAATAACGGATTCAAGTTTGTCGTGCTGGTGGGTCATTTTCAGCACCAGATCGTGCTTAGCGCTTTTCACTTCCTGGATGATGGCTTCAAAGGGGCGGTTATGCCAGACCACTTTGATTTCAACAGGAATGCCGGATTCGATATAGTGCTGCGCTTGCTCGCGTATCCATGCGGTTCGTTGGCTAATCACGCCCTGGCGCATCGCGGTGCGCTCATCGGGGGACAGCAGGGTGGTCATCTCATACGAGAAATCATAAATCGGCAAAAAGGCTTTGATCTTGCCGCCAATGCGTTGATGCAAATACACCGCACGCCGCAGCGCGGGCTGATCGTCCTGGCCTGGGTCAATCACCACCAGCATGTTTTGATAATTTGCCATACAGGGTCTCCTTACAACTGCAAACCACAGTCTGTAAAGTAAGATTAACCCATAGAGATTGAATGAAACAGGGGAGAAGCAAACGCCGGATCAATAAATTAAAAAAATTTAACGATACGGCGTTTAAAAAAGCGCGGTTACGCGACGTTGCGCGAATGGCCTGCCAGTTGCGCCAGCGTGTCGCTGTTTTCGATGGTGATATATTTGCCTTTTACCGCCAGCATACCGCTTTTCTGGAAACGTCCCAGCAGGCGGCTGATGGTTTCAACGGTCAGGCCGAGGTAGTTGCCGATATCGCCACGGGTCATGGTGAGACGGAACTCACGCGGGGAGAAACCACGTTGGGCAAAACGGCGCGACAGGTTATAGATAAACGCGGCCAGGCGCTCTTCGGCATTTTTCTTGGACAGCAGCAGGATCATATCCTGGTCGCCTTTGATCTCGCCGCTCATCAGACGCATCATCTGCTGGCGCAGGTTCGGCATTTTACCGGACAAGTCGTCCAGCGTTTCGAACGGAATTTCGCAGACCATGGATGTTTCCAGCGCCTGGGCAAAGCTCGGATGATGACCAGAGCCAATGGCATCAAAGCCCACTAAATCGCCCGCCAGGTGAAAACCGGTAATTTGCTCGTCGCCCTGCTCGGTGATGGTGTAGCTCTTGATGGTACCGGAACGAATGGCATACAGCGACTTCAACTCATCACCCGCCTTAAACAGCGTTTGCCCTTTCTGAATCGGTTTTTTGCGCTCGATGATGTTATCAAGCTGGTCGAGCTCGTGTTCGTTGAGGGTGAAGGGGATGCACAGTTGGCTGATGCTGCAATCCTGACAATGGATAGCACAACCGCCAGACTGAATGCGTCGAATAATTCGCTTTTCCGGGATCATAGGTCTGCTCAAGCCTTACATTGATATTGGTCAATTTTAACATCTTTTTATTGAGCAGGTAAATCGACCGGAACAGCAAACCGATCACAAACACATGAAAAAAGTAGCACTTTTTTGCTATCCCCTTGATTGATAGGGATATTAAAACTTCCGAAAATTAAGTTCAATTAAATTAAAAAATAACCCTCGTGGCGTAACAGCCACTCTTTACGGGTAACGCCCCCCGCATAGCCAGTTAATGCGCCGCCGCTGCCAATCACCCGATGACAGGGCACAACAATGCTCACGGGATTAGCGCCGTTGGCCGCGCCCACTGCCCGAGCCGCGCCGCTGCGGCCCAACTGCGCAGCCAGTTGGCCGTAGGAGAGGATCTGCCCGCACGGGATAGCGCGTAGTGCTTTCCAGACTTCGCGCTGGAACGGCGTCCCGGCCGTGGCGGTGGGCAGCGTGTCGATAACTGCCAGATCGCCGTCAAAATAATCCTGTAATTTCGCGCTCAGGCCGCCGGGGTTGTGACTGGCGACGCGGTTATAGCCGCTGGGGCGATAATGAATATTGAGCAGTTCAACCATTCTGCCGCTGTGTTCTTCCCATTCCACGGCGCGCAGCTGAAATTGCTCATCGCACAATATCCACAGCGGCCCCAGCGGGGTGGCTATTTTATCTTCAAGAAGGGTTAGCATGGTGAATTCTCGTCAGCTATCTGGAAAGAATGGGTACATCAACATAGCACGTTCCAGATATATTCGATATACCCCTAAGGGCGCAATAAATAGCGGGTTTATTTATTTCCAGATAATATGAATGGAAATCAAAAAAAATGAGCCTGTCGACATCAAACAGGCTCCATAGTACACAGCAGTGCGTCCGGGGCTTATTTCCTGTACTATTTCCTGTGTGCCAGGTTGACTAAGGTATAGCAACGAAAAATTAAAATGAATAATTAATTTGAGTGATTAAATTCACAAAAATAACAGCGAAACGATTCGATAGATAAATATTGCTGAATTATTCGCCGATAAAAAATATTTTTAGCGCCGGGAAGATATATTTAAGGAAATATCAATAAACTCCTAAAATAATATATCCGCCCGTTTGGAACACCTGAATGGCTATCTTGAGGCTCGGGGCAAGGGCGGCTATAGTGTTTGACCTGCAAGACATCCGGAGCCCCGCATATGAAACCTGACGATAAATCACTTTTTCTTGAGGCCATGGATGATGTTAAACCGCTGAAAAACGCCTCATGCACCACCTGGCAAAAACCGAAGCCTGCTCGCGCCGTCGCGTCGGTAGACGTGCTGCAACTCGACAATTTTTTAACCACCGGTTATCTGGATATTGTGCCGCTCAATCAGCCGCTGGAATTCAAGCGTGAAGGGGTGCAGCAGGGCGTGCTGGATAAGCTGCGCCAGGGCAAATACCCCCAGCAGGCGAACCTGAATTTGTTGCGGATGCCGGTTGAACAGTGCCGACAAAAGCTGTTTGCCTTTATCCATCAGGCACAACAGCAGGGGCTACGCAATTTGCTGATCGTTCACGGCAAAGGACGGGAAGACAAATCCCACACCAACATTGTGCGCAGCTATCTGGCGCGCTGGTTAGCGGAGTTTGAAGAGGTGCAGGCCTTTTGCACCGCGCTGCCCCATCATGGCGGCAGCGGAGCTTGTTACGTGGCACTGAAAAAATCGGATGCCCAGCGGCTGGAAAACTGGGAACGTCACGCCAAACGCAGCCGCTAAATGGTAGTTAGCGCCGGGATTTAACAATCTGGTAGCGCCGGGTGAAGTACTCCACCGGCGCACTCCACATATGCACCAGCCGGGTGAACGGGAACAGCAGGAACAGGGTCATACCCAGCACCAGATGCACCCGGTAGACAAACGCCACGCCGTCAAGATAGGTCGCCGCGCCGCCCTGGAAGGTCACCACCGCCTGCGCCCAGTCCACCAGCTTCAGCATTTCGCTGCCATCCATAAACTGCGCGGAAAACGGAATGGTCAGCAGACCCAGCGCGCACTGAACCATCAGCAGCGCGAGGATCAGGATATCCGCCGTGCTGGAGCTGGCCCGCACCCGCGGGTTGAAAATCCGCCGGTACAGCAGCATTAACCCGCCCACCAGCGTCAGCACCCCGCAAATCCCGCCGAGCCACATCGCCATCAGTTGCTTGGTCGCCATCGGTAAAAACCACGCATACATCCAGTGCGGTGTCAGCATCCCGAAGAAATGGCCAAACAGTACGCCGATAATCCCGATATGAAACAGGTTGGACGCCAGCGTCATGCCTTTTTTATCCAGCATCTGGCTGGAGCCCGCGCGCCAGGTGTACTGCCCGTAGTCATAGCGTAACCAGCTGCCGAGGATAAACACCGTTCCGCACAGGTATGGATAGATGTCATAAAAGAAAAAGTTCAGATAGTTGATCATTTGGGACCTCCGGCACTGATATCCAGATACTGAGGCGTGACGTTGTCACTAAATCGCCGTTGATGTTGCTGTAGCGGTGACGCATCGGTGCTACAACCCTGGTCGTCGATAAATTTCACCTGCTCCTCTTCCCAGATGGCGTCCAGCGCCTGAGGCGTATCGTCCCGGGCTTCCTGGGTGACCTGGCTTACCACACTATCACTGCGGTACTGGCTACCGGCAATCGCCAGCAGCGCATCGAACAACTGGCTGTACGGCGACTGGCGCTGCTTGAGCCGCCCGCCCAGAAGCGCCAGGATCGGCGCCACGTCGTTCAGCCCCTGACATGCGTCCTGCTCGGGCTGGATGCTGAGATATTCCAGATACAGCGGCAGCCAGTCCGGCAGTTCGCGGCTGTCTAACTGCAAACCGGCCTTTTCATACTGCGCCATCAGGTCCACCATCGCCTGGCCGCGATCCCGCGACTCGGCGTGCACATGTTCAAACAGCAGCAAAGAGGTGGCGCGGCCCCGGTCGAACAGTTCGCACCATTCCGCCTGCTTGTCGATCAGCGGGGCGGCAAAAAACTGTTCAGCAAACGGGGTCAAGCGCGGCGCCTCCTGCGCCACGGCGGCGCGCAGTTCGTCTGCCGCTTCCCACAATTCTTCATTGGGGTATTCCATCAGCAGGGCGATAATTTTTAAGCGTTGCATTATTCGCCCTCCGCTTTATCGCGCACTTCGGTGATGTTGATGGCGTCGATACGGCTGCTGTTGAACAGGTTAAACTTGCTGTCTGAACCCCGGCAGCCGTCGCCAAAGGTGAAGCCGCAGCCGTTGCGTTCCGGGAACGCGTCGCGGGCCATTTCCCGGTGGCTGGTGGGGATCACAAAGCGGTCTTCGTAGTTGGCGATGGCCAGATAGCGATACATCTCCTGCACCTGAGCTTCGCTGAGGCCCACTTCGTCAATGGCGCGGGTATCGGTCACGCCTTCCACGGTTTGCGAACGCATATAGTGGCGCATCGCCATCATGCGCTTCAGGGCGCGCAGTACCGGGGCCGGGTCGCCGGCGCTCAGCATATTCGCCAGGTATTGCACCGGGATACGCAGGCTTTCTACTGCCGGTAATACCGAATCAGTGCGCGGCAGGCCACCGGCATCCGCCACCGACTGGATCGGCGACAGGGGCGGCACGTACCAGACCATCGGCAGGGTGCGGTATTCCGGGTGCAGCGGCAGCGCCAGCTTCCAGTCCATCGCCAGCTTATACACCGGGGATTTCTGCGCCGCGTCGATCACATTAGCCGGAATGCCCTGTTTCAGTGCTTCTTCGATCACATTCGGATCGTTGGGATTGAGGAATACCTCGCACTGGCGTTGGTACAAATCGGTGGTATGTTCGGTGCTGGCGGCCTCCAGAATGCGGTCTGCGTCGTACAGCACCACGCCGAGATAGCGAATACGCCCGACGCAGGTTTCCGAGCACACCGTGGGCTGGCCGGATTCAATGCGCGGATAACAGAGAATGCATTTTTCCGACTTACCGCTCTTCCAGTTAAAGTAGATTTTCTTGTACGGGCAGCCGCTGATGCACAAGCGCCAGCCGCGGCATTTATCCTGGTCGATCAGCACGATGCCGTCTTCCTCGCGCTTATAGATCGCGCCGCTCGGGCAGGTCGCCACGCAGCTTGGATTGAGGCAGTGCTCGCACAGGCGCGGCAGGTACATCATAAAGGTGTTTTCGAACTGGCCGTACATCTCGGTCTGCATGGCTTCGAAATTCTTGTCCGCCTGGCGCTTGCTGAATTCGCCGCCCAGCAGCTCCTCCCAGTTCGGCCCCCATTCAATTTTTTCCATGCGTTTGCCGGTGAGCAGCGAACGCGGGCGGGCGGTGGGGACGTGTTTGCCCTCTGGCGCGTTATGCAGATGCTGATAATCGAAGCTGAACGGTTCGTAATACTCATCAATCGACGGCAGTACCGGGTTGGCGAAGATTTTCGACATCACCCCCAGTTTGCCGCCGAGGCGCGGCACCAGTTGCCCGCTGATTTTGCGGATCCAGCCGCCTTCCCAGCGGTCCTGATCTTCCCAGTTTTTCGGATACCCGATACCCGGTTTGGTTTCGACGTTATTAAACCAGGCGTATTCCATGCCTTCGCGCCCGGTCCAGACGTTTTTACAGGTCACCGAACAGGTGTGGCAGCCGATGCATTTATCCAGGTTCATCACCATACCGACTTGCGAACGTATTCTCATTTTGCCGCCTCCTGTACCTGGTTATTGCCTTCGTCATCCAGCCAGTCGATATTGCGCATCTTGCGGATCAGGATGAATTCATCACGGTTCGAGCCCACGGTGCCGTAGTAGTTGAAGCTGTAGGCCAGCTGGGCGTAACCGCCGATCATATGGGTCGGTTTGGGGCAGACGCGGGTCACCGAGTTGTGAATGCCGCCGCGCATCCCGGTGACCTCCGAACCGGGAATATTCATCAGGCGCTCCTGGGCGTGATACATCATGGTCATGCCCGGTGGGACGCGCTGGCTGACCACCGCCCGGGCGGTGAGCGCGCCGTTGGCGTTAAAGGCTTCGATCCAGTCGTTATCGGCAATGCCGAGTTCACGGGCGTCGCTTTCGCTGATCCAGACTATCGGCCCGCCGCGCGACAGGGTGAGCATCAGCAGGTTTTCGCTGTAGGTGGAGTGGATGCCCCATTTCTGGTGCGGCGTCAGGAAATTGAGCGCCTTTTCCGGGAAGCCATTAGAGGGAATATCGCGCAGAGAACTGACGCTGCGGGTATCCACCGGTGGACGATAGGTCACCAGGCTTTCGCCGAAGGCGCGCATCCACTGATGATCCTGATACAGTTGCTGGCGGCCCGACAGGGTGCGCCAGGGGATCAGCTCGTGAACGTTGGTATACCCGGCGTTATACGAGACATGTTCATCCTCCAGCCCGGACCAGGTGGGGCTGGAGATGATTTTGCGCGGCTGGGCCACGATATCGCGAAAGCGGATCTTCTCGTCTTCTTTCGGCAGCGCCAGATGATGGTGCTCGCGCCCGGTAATTTTGCTCAACGCTTCCCAGGCTTTTACCGCCACCTGGCCGTTGGTTTCCGGGGCCAGCGCCAGGATCACTTCTGAGGCGTCAATGGCGCTGTCGATTTTTGGCCGTCCGGCGGCGGGGCCGTCAGCTTTGCGATAGTTGAGCTTGCCGAGCAGTTCCACTTCGCTTTCGGTATTCCAGCTAATGCCTTTGCCGCCGTTGCCGAGTTTATCCATCAGCGGGCCAAGCGAAGTAAAACGCTCCCAGGTGGCCGGGTAATCACGCTCCAGCACCACAATATTCGGCGCGGTTTTGCCGGGGATCAGATCGCATTCGCCTTTGCGCCAGTCGAGGATATCAAACGGCTGCGCCAGCTCTGCCGGAGAGTCATGTTGCAACGGCTGCAACACCACGTCGATCTCTTTGCCCAGATGCCCGACGCACACCGCCGAAAACGCTTTGGCGATACCTTTGTAAATCTCCCAGTCGCTTTTCGATTCCCAGGCCGGGTCCACGGCGGCGGAGAGCGGATGAATAAACGGATGCATATCCGAGGTATTCATATCGTCCTTTTCATACCAGGTGGCGGTGGGCAGCACGATATCCGAGAACAGGCAGGTGCTGGACATGCGGAAATCGAGGGTTACCAGCAGATCCAGCTTGCCCTCGATAGCGCCCCCTTGCCATTCCACCTCTTCGGGCTTCACCTCATCGGTACTGCCCAGGTCCTCGCCCTGAATGCCGCTTTCAGTGCCCAGCAGATAGCGCAGCATATACTCGTGGCCTTTGCCGGACGAACCCAGCAGATTGGAGCGCCAGATAAACATATTACGCGGATGGTTCTGTCCGTTGTCCGGCTGCTCGCAGGCGAAGCGCAAATCGCCGGATTTCAGCGACTGCACGGTATAGTCGATGGGCGACATCCCGACGTCTTTGGCCCTCGCGGCCAGATGCAGCGGGTTAACCCCCAACTGCGGCGCTGAAGGCAGCCAGCCCATGCGCTCGGCCCGCACGTTGAAATCAATCAGGTGGCCGGTAAATTTTGCCGGATCCGCCAGCGGCGACAGCAGCTCCTGGGCGGTGAGTTTTTCGTAGCGCCACTGGCTGGCGTGGTTATAAAAAAACGAGGTGCTGTTCATCTGGCGCGGCGGGCGGTTCCAGTCCAGGGCGAATGCCAGCGGCAGCCAGCCGGTTTGCGGCCTTAATTTTTCCTGGCCGACATAGTGCGCCCAGCCGCCGCCGGTTTGCCCGACGCAGCCGCAGAACACCAGAATATTGATCATCCCCCGATAGTTCATGTCCATGTGATACCAGTGGTTGACCCCCGCGCCGAGAATAATCATTGAGCGACCGTGGGTTTTCAGCGCGGTATCGGCGAACTCGTGGGCAATCTGCTCGATATGCTGGCGCGGCACACCGCAAATCTGTTCCGCCCAGGCCGGGGTGTAGGGCTTGATCTCATTGAAGTCGCTGGCGCAGTGCTCGTCGTCCAGCCCGCGGTCCAGCCCGTAGTTTGCCAGGATCAGATCGTAAACGCTGACCACCCGGCCTGCGCTGCCATCCGCCAGCGTCAGGGTTTTCACCGGCAGTTTATGCAGCATGATCGGGTCGTGTTTGACGTAGCGGAAATGCGGGTTTTCCTGGCCGCCGAAGTAGGGGAACGCCACCTCGTCGATGGCGTCATGCCGCCCCAGCAGGCTCAGTTCCAGCTCGGTCTCCACGCCTGCCGCCAGGCTTTCCAGATTCCATTTGCCCTGTTCGCCCCAGCGGAAGCCAATCGAGCCGTTGGGCACCACTAAATCTCCGGCGCGGTTATACGCCACGGTTTTCCATTGCGGATTGTTGGCCTCGCCTAATCCGTCCAGCAGATCGCTGGCGCGCAGCATCCGGCCCGGCGCAAAGTAGCCCTCCGGGCGCGGCTCCAGCAACACCAGCATCGGCATATCGGTATAGCGGCGGCAGTAGTTGATAAAGTAATCGCCGGGGTTATCAAGGTGGAACTGGCGCAAAATAACGTGGCCCATCGCCATCGCCAGCGCGCTGTCGGTGCCTTGTTTGGGGGCCAGCCACTGGTCGCACAGCTTCGCCACTTCCGAGTAGTCAGGGGTAATGGCGATGGTCTTGGTGCCTTTGTAGCGTACCTCGGTAAAAAAGTGCGCGTCCGGGCTGCGGGTCTGCGGCACGTTAGAGCCCCAGGCGATGATATAGCTGGAGTTGTACCAGTCGGCGGATTCAGGAACGTCGGTCTGCTCGCCCCAGGTCATCGGCGAGGCGGGCGGTAAATCGCAGTACCAGTCGTAAAAGCTCAGGCAGGTGCCGCCAAGCAGTGACAGATAACGGGTGCCCGCCGCGTAAGAGACCATCGACATCGCCGGGATCGGCGAGAACCCCGCCACCCGGTCCGGCCCGTAGGTTTTAATGGTCCAGACGTTGGCGGCGGCAATCAGTTGATTCAGCTCCTGCCAGTTGGAGCGGATAAAGCCACCGCGCCCGCGCACTTTTTTATAGCTGTGGGTTTTCTCCGGGTCGGCCATAATCGACGCCCAGGCTTCTACCGGGTCACTGTTATGAGTCAGCGCCTCGCGCCACAGTTCGATCAGACGTTTGCGCACCAGCGGATACTTCAGCCGGTTGGCGCTGTACAGATACCAGGAATAGCTGGCGCCGCGCGGGCAGCCGCGCGGTTCGTGGTTAGGCAAATCGGGGCGGGTACGCGGATAGTCGGTCTGTTGGGTTTCCCAGGTCACCAGGCCGTTCTTGACATAGATTTTCCAGCTACAGGAGCCGGTACAGTTCACGCCATGGGTGGAGCGCACCACCTTATCGTACTGCCAGCGCTGGCGATAACTGTCCTCCCAGTCGCGGTTGGTGTGCATCACCTGGCCGTGATCGTCAGCAAAAGTGTCGCCTTTGAGTTTGAAATAGCGAAATCGATCGAGAAGTTTGCTCATTGCTTTCTCCTGACAGGAAGAAGGCTTCCTGAATGATACTGCCGAAACGAGTGTTATTTTTTTCCGCGTTGAGGGCGGCCATACACCAGCCAGGTCACCAGCACGCAGACGATGTAGAACACCAGAAATACCTTCATCGCTCCCACTGGCGAACCGGTCATTTCCAGCGAGGTGCCGAAGGCTTTCGGGATAAAGAAGCCGCCCACCGCGCCGATGGCGGAGATAAAGCCCAGCGCGGCGGCGGTGTCAGTCACCGCTTCCTGCTGGGCCTGCTGCTCGCTGCCGCCCTTGAGCTTGACCCGGTAAATGGTGATGCGGCGGAAAATCACCGCGATCATCTGGAAGGTTGATCCGCTGCCTAAACCGGCGGTGAGAAACAGCCCCATAAACACCAGATAAAACGCTACGAAGCTGCCCGAACCGCTGCCCGGCAGGGTAAAAAACAGCAGGGCGCTGAACAGCGCCATAAACACGAAGTTAATCAGCGTCACCCGCACGCCGCCGAAGCGGTCGGAAATCATGCCCCCCGCCGAGCGGGCCAGCGCGCCGATAAACGGGCCGAAAAACGCCAGTTTGAGGATGTTGACGTCCGGAAACTGGGTTTTCGCCAGCATAGCGAAGCCTGCTGAAAAGCCGATAAACGAGCCGAAAGTCGCCAGATACAGCAGACTTAACAGCCACAGATGGGCGCGCTTGAGCACCGGCAACTGGGAGCGAATCGACGCTTTCGAGCTGGCGATATCGTTCATCCCGAACCAGGCGGCGAGGGTGGCGACCAGCAACAGCGGCGCCCAAATCCACGCGGCGTTCGCCAGCCACAGCGACGAGCCGTCCGGCTGTTCGACACCGTGTACCCCCAGGAACACGAACATTGGCAGGGTGATCACCAGCGGGGAGACCATCTGCATCACGCTAACGCCCAGGTTGCCCATCCCGCCGTTAATCCCCAATGCGCTGCCCTGGCGAGCTTTGGGAAAGAAGAAACTGATATTGCCCATGCTGGAGGCGAAGTTGGCCCCGGCGAATCCGCACAGCAGCGCGATAATCATAAATACTTCAAACGGAGTAGCCGGGTTTTGAATGGCGAAGCCCAGCCAGACGCAGGGAATAATCAGGATCACGGTGCTTAACACCGTCCAGTAGCGGCCACCGAACACCGGCACCATAAAGGAGTAGGGCACCCGTAAAATAGCGCCGGATAATGACGGTAAGGCGGTTAATAAAAAAAGCTGATCGGTAGTGAAATTAAAGCCCACTTTATTGAGATTGACCGCCACGGCGCTAAATAACATCCAGACGCAGAAAGCTAATAATAAGCAGGCGACGGAAATAACTAAATTGCGGCGCGCAATGGTTTTACCTTTATTGTTCCAGAAGGCGTCGTTTTCGGGTTTCCAGTCTTTTAATAAATGACTATTGGTTTTGGTCGTTGTTGGTAGCATGATCGCCCCTTGCCTGAATCAATATTAGAAACAAAAGGTTACGGCGGAGAGTTGCGCGTCCGTTTGATAATAAAGCGACAAAATTGAATGGGTGAACACAACAAGAATAGATAAAAAAGTACCAGAGACAGGGCGTGGCGAGGATTAACAGCTAGGTTAATTGTTACTAATTGTAATAATTAAACCTTAAGCGGTAAATGTTATCGATTACCGTGAAAAAGGTAATAAAAAGTAATGGTGACGCAATTCACAAATATTTATGGCGTTACTTTCATATTTCAAATTTATGATGGGGCGATTAATTCATTATTAATCATAATATCAACGTGACGGCGAAAGGCCGATTCATCCATACCGGATAATCCAAGCTTAACAATGCCATCTAACCCGCTGACAAAAGCGATAATTCGCCAGGCAATATTCTCCGGGCTGTCGCGCAGTTGAAATTCATTCTCACTGGCTCCCTGAGAAATAATCTCTGTGGTGGCGTCATGCCACATCTCCATCGAAATTATCCACGCCTGTTTCATTTCCGCTTCGCGCCGGGCGAGGGCTTCCGCTTCGCCAAACAGCCGGAGATACTGCTCGATATCGGGGTTATCAAACCCCAGCGTCCAGTTGAGTTTTGCGCGCCAGCTTTTTAACGGCGGGGCGCTCTCCAGATCCAGCGACTGGCGGCTGAGGCGCAAAAACGTCTCGGCTTTTAACGCCATCGACGAGGCAAAATGGTGATGCACCTGGCCGGCGGCGATCCCGGCCTCGCTGGCGATGCGCCGCACCGTCATAGCGGCAAGCCCTTCTGAAAGCGCGACGCGCATCGCGGCTTCCATCACGTTCTCACGACGATCTTCCCGGTTCATGTAACTCATATCTGGCTCCTCTGCGGCGGACCGCCAGTGTATCAAAAAAATTGGACGCGCGTTCAAATTTCCGTAGAATCGCAAATCTGGACAACCGTCCAAATTGGTTGAAAGAGTGATAAGCGTATGTTTCGTAAGTGGTATACCTTAGCTATTTTGGTGCTGATCTATATTCCGGTCGCCATTGACGCCACGGTGCTGCATGTGGCGGTGCCGTCATTAACCCTGGCGCTGGGGGCGTCGGGTAATGAGCTGTTGTGGATCATTGATATCTATTCGCTGGTGATGGCCGGGATGGTGCTGCCGATGGGCGCGCTGGGCGACCGCATCGGCTATAAGCGCCTGACGCTGATCGGCAGTTCGCTGTTTGGCGTGGCCTCGCTGGCGGCGGCGTTCTCAACCCAGGCCAGCGAACTGATTGCCGCGCGCGCACTACTGGCGGTGGGTGCGGCGATGATCGTCCCGGCGACGCTGGCGGGCATTCGCAGCACCTTTAATGATGAGCGCGAGCGCGGCATCGCGCTGGGGATCTGGGTAGCTGTGGGTTCCGGCGGCGCGGCGTTTGGCCCGCTGGTGGGCGGCATTTTGCTTGAACACTACTACTGGGGTTCGGTGTTCCTGATTAATCTGCCGATTATCGCCCTGGTGCTGCTGTTCACCGCCTTGTGCATCCCACACCAGCCGGTGCAGCGTGCGCAAACCCTGAATTTAACCCAGGCGCTGATGCTGATCGCCGCGATCCTGCTGCTGGTGCTGGCCGCGAAAACCAGCCTGAAAACGAACAGCAATATCATGCTGGTGCTGGGGGCGTTAATCAGCGGCGGTGTGCTGATGGCGCTGTTTATCCGCAGCCAACTGCGCGCCCGCGCGCCGATGATCGACCTGACGTTGTTTACCCATCGCATTATTTTAACCGGCGTGCTGATGGCGCTGACCGCGATGATCACCCTGGTCGGCTTTGAGCTGCTAATGGCCCAGGAGTTGCAGTTTGTCCACGGCTTTACGCCGCTGGAGGCAGGGCTGTTTATGCTGCCGCTGATGCTGGCCTGTAGTTTCAGCGGCCCGGCGGCGGGGGTGTTGGTGGGGCGCTTCGGGTTGCGTAAGGTTGCAACGCTCGGCATGGCGCTGAGTGCCCTGAGCTTTTACGGCCTGGCGATGACCGATATGGCGAACCAGCGCGCCGTGGCCTGGGGCTGGATGATTTTGCTGGGGCTCAGCGCCGCCACCGCGCTGTTGGCGTCGACCGCCGCGATTATGTCGGCAGCGCCGAAAGAAAAAGCCACGGCGGCAGGGGCGATTGAAACCATGGCTTATGAACTGGGCGCGGGAATGGGTATCGCCATTTTCGGCATGATTTTAAGCCACTCGTTCAGCGGTTCGATTGACCTGCCATCAGAATTGCCCGCCACGCTGATGGCCCAGGCCAGCGCGTCGATCAACGACGCGTTGCTGGTGGCGCAGCAGCTTAGCCCGGCGCTGGGCGCGCAGGTGGTTGATGCGGCAAATATGGCGTTTAAGGAATCGCACAGCGCAGTGCTGTCGGTGGCAAGCGGGATGCTGCTGATACTGACAGTGGGGGTGTGGTTTGCCCTAAGACCGGTGAAGAGGACGTTGCAGTAACGGTGCGGCGAGTAAACGTTCAGGGAAGATCGTTTACTCGCAATCACTGGCGATCATCAGACGTTATTGACAGCCCTGTATTCATTTGTGAGTATCAATATTCACGTGTGAAAGGGATAAAAGATGCAGGAAATAATCAATATTATATCAGTGGCCTTGCCCCTGGTTTTTTTATACTTTCTGATGACATTCTGTATCAGGACGGTACGACATCCCAAACGCATCATTACAGAAAGCAATGGAATGAAAAAAATCTCTACCAATCCTTCTATTTTTGGAGGCTCTTCCCAGAAACAATATTATTACGATGACGAATATCTCTATGAAGTTAAAAATGATGTCACCTATAAAATTGCATTTAGCGAGATTATTCAAATCAAACCGGGTTATACCAAAATAAACAACCGTCGCAACTGGCTGGTGAGCTACCATAAAAACGGCGTGAGAAAACAAGTAGAGTTTTTCCATAACTTAACTCTCTTTAACCATAATTTCTCTGGCTTTTTGTTGGCGGTTAAACAAGCCAATCCTGACGCTGACGTCAAAACGCTGTCTTTTTTCAATCTCTGAACAGCGGGAAAACGGGCTGTCGATGTCACAGTCGCGCTATTTCATAAAATATCGCTGTAGCCGCTGACCATACAGGCCGATAGCCAGGCCTGTAATAATGAGCGCCAGTGCGACGATCTTCATCGCCGGGACATGTTCACCAAATATCATCACAGAACCGAGAATGCCGAATACCGGCACCAGCAAGGATAATGGCGCAACCGTGGAAACAGGATAGCGCTTAATCAGCGAATTCCACACCCAATAGCCAAACAGGGTATTTGGATAAACCTGAAACAAAATGGAAAATAGCGCGCGCATATCCATATGGCTAATGAGCGAGTGATAACCACTGGCCCCGTTGACCAGCCAATCCAGCAAAAAAAGCGGGATGGGTGAAAACGCGCTAGACCAGACCAAAAAAGCAAACACCTGTTTGGTGCCGGTTTTTTTGATAATAATATTGGCCATGCTCCACGCTAACGCCCCCGCAAGCACCAGCACCATGCCGGAGAACGTGACGGAACCATCCGTAATGAAAAAAATGCTCAGTAATCCTGCGCAGGAGAGCGCAAATCCCGCCAGCTGATAGCGGCTGAGAGGCTCTTTAAATAACCCACTTCCTGCTAACAAAGTGAAAAACGCGCTGAACTGAAGCACCAGCGAGGCGATTCCCGCAGAGAGACCGGTTTTAATGCCCAGATTAACCAGCCCCCACAGGCCAATACCAAAAACCAGACCATAGCCGATAAGATAACGCCACGGGACTGGCGGTTTTTTAATAAACAACAGCGCGGGCAGGGCACACAGCGTAAAGCGAATACCGGCCAGAATAAAAGGATCGACCGAGTGCAGCCCTAATTTGATCACGGAAAAGTTGACGCCCCAGATTGCCGTTATCAACAGAGCGAGGAGTAAGTGAGGTAATTTCATGAGTGACGCGATCCCAACCAGAACAAAAAAGCGCAGGCGCTGACCAGCGCACCGGCGTAACAGACGAAATGCCATCCCCCAAGCGCATAAAGCTGGGTGGCAGTAATCGCGCCCAGTGCGCTTCCCAGCGAATAGAAACACATATATGCCCCGACCAGACGGCTTGCTGCCTCGGGTCTGGCCGCAAAAATCATGCTTTGATTAATGACGTGAACTGTCTGGACGGCAAAATCCAGCACGATCGCGCCCAGAGCCAGTAGCAATAACGATTTATTGAGAAAGGCGATGGGCAGCCAGCAGAGGGTCAGTAAAGCCAGCGCGAATCCGCTCGCCCGTTGCCCCATTCCTCTGTCAGCCCACAACCCGCCTCGGGAAGCCGCCAGCGCACCGGCCACCCCCGCTAAACCAAACAAACCGATCTGGGTGTGCGACAGTGACAGGGCGCTGAGCGGCATCACCATTGAGGTCCACAGCATGCTGAAGGCTGCAAAAATCAGCAGCGCCAGTATGCCTCGCTTACGTAGCTGCGGTTCAGTGACGAACAGTTGAAAGAGAGACAACACCATGGAAGGGTATGAAGTACGCGGCGTTGCCGTCGCGGTAGCGGGCATCATCTTTGCCAGCACGAGAGTGACCAGCAATAACAGGCAGGCGGCAGTGAGATAGACCGCCCGCCATCCCGCCAAATCGGCAATGGATCCCGATACGAAGCGCGCGGACAGGATCCCCAGCACAATGCCGCTGGTCACGCTGCCGACCACCTTTCCACGCTGCTCCGGGGGCGCCAGCGTAGCGGCCCACGCCACCATCAGTTGCGCCACCACCGCCATCAAACCCACCAGCAGCATCGCGCCCAGCAGCGTCATGAAATTCGCTGCAAAGGCCGCTGTCGTTAACGCCAGGACTGAAAGCAGCAACTGGGCAAGAACCAGCGTTTTACGATTGTACCGATCGCCCAGCGGAACCAGAAACAGCAGCCCAATGGCGTAACCTGTCTGGGTTGCGGTAACCACCGTACCTGTCGTGCCGGATTGCACATTCATGCTTGCGGCGATGGATTCCAGTAACGGCTGAGCAGAATACACATTGGCGACCGCCAGCCCGCAGGTCAGTGAGAACAGAAAGCGTATTCGAAGCGATAGCGGAGAAGAGTCTGAAGACGGGGAATCGATCCTCAGGGCGCATGCCTTGTCTGCCTGGCAGTTCATATTGCGATCCTTTCTGGTTGCTTTTTGAAACCTCAAGGCAAACATAATTATCAGCAGAGGTTTTTTTTTGCAACTTCTTTTCCTGGAGGGTAATCTGGCGTCTGTCTGTCAACGATCACAGAAGGAAAGAGGAGATGGCAAAACAGGAGGCGCTCAGAACCAGCGAATGCCCCGTCGCCCGGACCTTAGAGTCGATAGGCGAACGCTGGTGTTTGATGATCATTCGTGAGGCCTTTGATGATGTTCGTCGATTCAGCGAGTTCCAGAAGAACCTCGGCCTGGCGAAAAATATCCTTGCGGCACGCCTGAAGCATCTGGTGGAAATCGGCGTATTTGACGTTTGCCCGGCGTCTGATGGCAGCGCGTACAAAGAATACATCCTGACCGAAAGGGGCCGCTCCGTATTTCCGATCGTGGTCGCCATGCGGCAGTGGGGCGAACGTTATATGTTTGAAAAGGGTGAGATACACTCTGTGTTGCTGGATAAGGAGAACGGGGAACCGTTGCCTGTGCTGGAAGTATGCTCATCGCAAGGGGCCAGGCTTGAGCCAGCGGATTGTTACCGCCAGCGCGTGGTGGCTGGGGTTAGGGGAGAGGAATGATTTTTTTAGCGGGGCGTTGAGGATGGTTATTAGAGATAGGGGTTGTTTCGGGTCAGGAGCGGACTTTTAATGGTTCAAAAAACGAGCATGCTGAACCCAATTTTGTCGACCAATACACATTTCATTTTTAGTATTGATGCCAGTGACGCATTTTGCCGCTCTCTGGCAGATTCCACTAAATCGTATTCAGGGAAAACTCATGGCTACTCAAGAAAGCGGTATCCGATCAAAAAATGATATGGCCACAATGCCTGTAGTTCTGGCAGCAGCGGATGATTTCGCCGTTTTTAACTTTGAATCATTATTGCCAGAATTGTCCTCTTGTGATTATCGCGAACTAAATAATCAGCTGGAAATATTGGCACAATCCTCTGACGCCGCTCATAAGCGTGTTTATGAATTGCTGAAGGAAGTTTGTTCATTTCATTTTAGGGCAGATGATCCTATTCAGCCATGGGGGCCAGTATGGAGTGGTCAAAATGGTCGCTCTTACATACCTAGTGACTTCCGTGGTCAGCAAAATGATATCCTGTCGAACGTAGTCACTCAAATTGAGAACAGACTGCTTAGAGCCCGGGTGGCAGATATAATATGGACTAATGATAAAAGTAAAAAAGAATCGGCAATAATAGCAGTAAATAGTTACTGTCAACTTATAGACACATATAGCAACAATCTTTTTGAAGTGGATTCTTATAGGGTTCTTAATTATATAGGGAAGCTTGAACAATTCTTAAAACGTGCGCTTGATATAATTTCGTTGACACAAAAGAAAAACACATTTCCAAAAAATGTACAAACTGCATTTGATATTGTGTATGCAAAGGCAATAGAACTAAAGTTGTATATAATATTCGAACGAGTAGCTCGGTATGGGGCAAATAAGAAGCTCATTGATTGGAGTTTTGTTGCCAAGGATGCCAAGAAATTAGCAAGTGAGGCAGATACGAATTCATATCCAGAGGCTGTCAAAAAATTATTTTATTTAGCTGCAACTGCATTTGAAAAAAATGGGGACAATAATTCCAAGCGGGAGTGTCAGGAGAGAGCAGTAGAGCAAACACTTAAGATGAGAGAGCATGTCAGTCAGGCCTCAGCAAAGGCATACTGGACAAGCATTGCGATAGGGGAGCTTCGTTCTATAGGTGGGAACAAAGAGCGTATAACAGCTCTGATTGTCGAGTTACGTGACTTGCAGATGTTATCACGCGATGAATTTACAACATTCACAACCCCTATAAATGCCGATAAAGCGAGAAAGGAAACATCTAAAATATACTCAGTTCTTCCCCTTTCAGATTGTTTATATGAGTTTATCATAGCCCCATTTCTAATTTCCAAGAGTGAACTATGTCAGTATGCTGATTCTGTTCGAAAGAACAGTATTTTTAGTAATTTCATGGGTGCCGTATATACTGATAGAGAAGGTAAAGTCTACGCAAAAACTCCTGCTGCTTCCTTTGACGGGAATCCATCGGAGGAATGGTACAAGTCTCAACATATCAAAACTCTTGATTTATTATATCATCACTTTTTTTCCGGTTATGTTGATCCTGTTCGTTATTGTTTATCAACCCGGTTTTCTATAGAAGAGCGTCATTTCGAATCGATTGTCGCATTAAGCCCATTCGTTCCTCGTGGGCATGAACATATATTTTCGTTAGGTTTCTCTCGTTTCTTTCAGGGTGATTATGCTTCTGCTGTTTACCTTCTTGTTCCTCAACTTGAGAACTCAATACGGTTTTATATGCATACGCTTAGTCGTGATACTTCTAAATTAAATAATGAACTTCTTCAGGAAGATCGTTCGCTATCCGGAATGATTGAGAATATTCGTCCTGAGTTGGAGCAGGTATTTGGTGCGGATTTGATAAATATTATTGATTTACTGTTCAATTACAAACCAGGCCCATCTCTGCGCCATGAAATAGCGCACGGAAAATTATCAGCGGGAGAATGTTTTAGCGCTTCAGCTATTTATGCTTGCTGGTTGATTTATCGTCTTGTCTGTTGGCCTCTGTTAGATTGCTGGGATGAACATATAGCACCGTCTATAGAGGAAAACTAAAATTTATGAGCCTTATAACATATAACTACTGGTCACTTGCAGCAGAGCTAGCGTTAAGGAGAACATTCGCTTCTCTCGCACAATGCCCCACCAAAAAAAACCGCACGCGGCCCTGCGCCGCGTGCGGTTGCAGCGTTAATAAAAATCAACGATGCCAGTAACAGCTAATCCCCAGATACTTAGTAAACGCCTCCTGCAACACCGCGCCGGTGGCCGAGTGGTTCATCGCCACGTGGTGTTCAAAGCCGTTGTTGCAGATCCACGCCAGCAGATTTTCCAGATGCGGCACTTCAATCACCGCACGGCAACCCACGGTATCCAGCGCGTCATCCACCGACTGGCCTTCGCCGACGTAGGCTTTGATCTCGCCGGTAAAATCATCCGATGACAGGCGGAAGTAGGTGAGCGGGCCTGATTTCAGGCGTCCGTGCACCGCGCCGCAGGTGTTCTCTTTGCCCACGGTGGTGCCGATGATATCCGCAGTGCCCATCGCCGGGGATTCCAGGCTGGCGCTGGCGAAGTTGCCGCAGTGGAACAGCACGCATTTGTTGCGATCGTCACCAAAGTTGTTGTTCCAGTCGGCAATCGACGCCGGGTTAAGGGAGCAGCTCGCCAGGGCGTACATCGACAGCGCCCCCATCACGTCCACTTCACAGGCGCTCGGCATCAGCTGGCCGGACATCACGCTCATGATTGAGCAGACGTTAATCCCGAGGTTTTCCTGGAGCGACGTCCAGCACTGAATAGCAGTGGTGTCGATATCATTGGCCGTCACCCATTCGCTGATCACCACAAACAGTTTCGCCATGGTCACCAGTTTATCCGCCGGAATGGCGCTGGCGTCGGCGTTGTCCATCAGGATGCCGCGTTTTTCCTGCACCCGAATGTCGTCATCGCTGATGTGTTTAATGCGCGTGAAGATCTCCGACAGGTCGAGGGTTTCCACCGCCACGCCCATTTTCTCCAGCAGTTTTTCGCTGTAACGCACGGTGTTGAAGCTCGCCGGACGCGCGCCGATGGCCCCAATACGCACGCCTTTCATTGAGCTCACTACCCGGCAGATTTGGGTAAAGCGCTGCAAATCGCTGGCGAATACCTCGCTGGTCAGCGCGCAGACGTGCTGAGTGGTCAGGGTAAACGGAATGCCGTACTGGCGCAGGTTGTTGCACAGGGAAATCTTGCCGCAGAAGCTGTCGCGACGGGTGGCGAGGCCCATTTTATCGAGGTTGTCCTCTTCGGCCTGGATTAACACCGGCACGTTGAGGCCGGAGAGGCGAATGGCTTCCGCCACCGCTTTTTCATCGCCAAAGTTCGGCAGCAACACCACCACGCCGTGGATCTGGTCGCGGTGCTTGCGGAACAGCTCGGCGCACACTTTGGCGTCCTGGCGGGTTTCCACGCCGCCGAGGTAGGTTTCGCCATCTTTCAGCATCACGGTATTGATGCCGAGACGGGAGAACAGCGCTTCGGCCTGTTCGCGGGCTTCCGCCACCAGATAGCTGGGGAAAAATCCACGGTTGCCGATAATTACGCCGAAGGTTAATTGATGTGGGATACGGGACATGGCATCACTCCAGTAAAAGGATTATTTGGGCTGAAAGCGGCAGCGCGCCACGGCTTCAAGCCACTGTTTATAGTTTTGTTGCATCTGTTGTTTAGCCGCGGGCTGCGGTTCAATACGTTCGCCGTGGCTCACCAGCGCCGCTGGCGTTTCATCCTGCCACCAGCCCAGCGCTTTGCCGGCGAGCAGCGCGGCGCCCAGCGCCGAGACTTCGGCAGCAGGCTGAATAATTAACGGTCGTTGTAAAACGTCGGCCTGCAACTGCATCAGCCAGCGGTTCTGGGTGGCGGTGCCGTCAACGCACAGCGTTTCCAGCGGCTGACCGCAGGCCTGCTCCATGGCGAAAAACACATCGGCGATTTGATACACCACCGATTCCAGCGCGGCGCGGGCCAGTACCGCTGGCGTGGCGGCGTCGGTTAAACCGCAGATCGTGCCGCGCGCCTGAAGATCCCACCAGGGCGCGCCAAGGCCCGACAGCGCCGGAACGTAATAGACGCCCTGGTTATCCGGCACCGACTGCGCAAGCGCGGTCAGCTCCTCTGGGTTGTTAATCCCGATCATCCGCCCGAGCCAGGCCGCGCCGGAGCCGGTATGGGTGATATTGCCTTCCAGCGCAAAGGCGCGTTCGCCATCATGCCAGGCAAGCGTGGTGCTCAGGCGATTATCCCGGGACACCGGTTCCGGTATCGAAAACATCAATGACGATCCGGTGCCGTAGGTGGCTTTCACCACATTGCCGCAGGCGCGGCGCTGGGCGTACAGCGCGGCGTGGGAATCGCCAATAAGTGACAGGATCGGCGTGCCCGCCGGTACGCCGGGAATAAACCCGACCTGCACTTCGCCGTGCAAACCGCTCGACGGCCTGACCTCCGCCAGCGCGGCGCGCGGTACGTTAAACAGCGCCAGCAATTGCTGATCCCACTGGCCCTGATAGATATTGAAAAGCTGGGTGCGCGAGGCATTGGCGTAATCGGTAGTGAACGCGCGCCCCCCGGTAAACTGCCAGTTCAGCCAGCTATCGATAGTCCCGATACACAACTCGCCGCGTTCGGCGCGCGCCACGCCGTCCGGCAGGGCATCCAGCAGGGCGCTGATTTTCGCTGCCGGGAACAGCGGGTCCACCGGCAATCCGGTTAGTCGGGTAATCAGCGCGTCATGGCCCTGGGCCTGAAGTTCAGCGCAGCGCGCTTGCGAGCGGCGGTCCTGCCAACTCACCACCGGGGTGAGCGGCTGGCCGTCGGCGCGCTGCCAAATCAACACCGATTCACGCTGATTGCTGATGGCGATCCCGGCGACCTGCACCGGGCCCGCCTGCTGCAAACAGCCGTTTATCGCCTCGACCGTCGCCTGCCAGATCGCCATGGGGTCTTGCTCGGCAAGGCCGGGAGCAGGGTGGCGGATTTCCACGCCCACGCCGCCGCGCCCGACGATTTGCCCTTCGCGGTTGACCGCCACCGCTTTGGCGTTGGTTGTGCCCTCATCAATCGCGAGAATTATTGGGCTCGACATGGTTATGCTCCTTCACACAGCGCAGTGGCTTTGCGTACCACACCCGCGGCGTCAATACCGTGATGGGCGCGCATATCCTTACGATCGGCGGCGATGGCATACCCGCCGTCGGCAATGCCCAGCCGGGTCAGCGGGATGGCGCAACCGGCTTCCGCCAGCACTTCCGCCACCAGGCTGCCGACGCCGCCGTTAACATTGTGCTCTTCCACGGTGATCACCCGGCGGGATTTTTGCAGCGCCGCCAGCAGTTGCGCGGTATCGCATGGGCGAATCGACGGCACGTTGATCACCGCCGCATCGATGCCCTGGTCCGCCAGGGTCGCGGCGGCGCTGACGATCTCATGCACCGTGGAGCCCATCGCCACCAGCGCCACGTCTGCGCCTTCGCGCAGCACATCTATGGCGCCCGGTTTAAAGGCGTAATCACCGTCGTGCAGCTCCGGCAGCGCTTTACCGTCGAGGCGGATATACACCGGGCCAACGTGATCCAGCGCGTAATCGATAATCTGGCGGCACTCTACCGGGCAGGAAGGCGCGTAGATTTCGATATTGCCGAACCCGCGCAGCACCGCGATGTCATCAATACTGTGGTGGGTACTGGCCAGCGGGCCGTAGCTGGCCCCGGCGTTCAGGCCGAACAGTTTGACGTTGCTGTTGTTGTAGCAGACATCCACTTTAATCTGCTCGTTGGCGCGCGAAATCAAAAACGGCGCGGCGTTACAGGTGACGGCGATTTTGCCGCCCATCGACAGCCCCACGGCGGCGCCCACCAGGGTTTGCTCGGCGATGCCGACGTTCACCAGCCGGTCCGGGAACTGTTTCATAAACGGCGAGATTTTGGCGGTGGAGGTGGAGTCCGCTACCACCGGCACCAGATCGACACCGCGTTCTACCGCGTCGATAAACGCATTCACCATCACCGTTGCCAGATGTTCGCTATTACTCATCTTTCAGTTCCTCCAGAGCCAGTTCCACTTCTTCACCCTTCGGCACCCGGTGGTGCCACTCCGCGCGTCCCTGAATAAACGACACGCCCGCACCCTTGGTGGTATTAGCGATAATCACGTGCGGCTTGCCGCCCGGTTTCAGTCCTTCAATAGTGGTCACCACGTCCTGCATGTCGTTGCCGTTGCACTGGGTCACTGCCATGCCGAACGCGCGCCATTTTTCATCCAGCGGATCGGTGTTGAGAATATCCTTGGTTAAACCCGCCAGCTGTAAGTTGTTTTTATCGTTAATAATGATCAGGTTATCGAGCTGATAATGCGCCGCCACCAGCGCTGCTTCCCAGTTGCTGCCTTCCGCCAGTTCGCCATCGCCGGTGACCACGAACACCCGGCGCGGGTTGTTACTGCGTTTGGCCGCCAGCGCAATGCCCACTGCCACCGGTAACCCGTGGCCGAGTGCGCCGGTATTCAGCTCCACGCCCGGGGTTTTATGCTTCACCGGGTGGCCGGGCAGGTGAGAGTCGGCGTGCTGATAGGTCGACAACCACTCCACCGGAATAAACCCGGCTTCCGCCAGCACGCAGTAATAGCCGCCCACCGCGTGGCCTTTGGACTGGATATAAATATCGCGCTGGTCGCTGTTGGCTAATTCCGGCGAGCAGTTCATCACCCGGAAATAGAGCGCGGTGAGGATCTCAACCTGAGAGAGATCGGCCCCGGTATGCCCGCCTGCCGGGCTGTTAGCGTTAAGCGTAATGATGCGACGGCGCACCGCCCGGGCTTTCTTTTCCAGATCCGCAACCGACAATGAAAACGGATTCATAGGCTTACCTCTTGCATTAAAAATCATATATGAATATTTATTCGATAAGGGTAAAAAAAATCGCCTTTCGAACGAATCTGTGACGCGCTACGCTTTTGCGCTGCCTTCCATCGCGGCTTTCTGGGCCACCACGGCGGCTTTCTGCTGCATCCGGTTTTGCATCTGGTCGATAATCACCGCCACAATAATCACGATCCCTTTGATCACCATCTGCCAGAACTCGCTGACGCCCATCATCACCAGGCCATCAGCCAGGAAGCCAATCACGAATGCGCCGACCAGGGTGCCTAAAATCGTGCCGCGTCCGCCTGCCAGCGAGGTTCCGCCGAGCACCACCGCCGCGATAGCGTTCATCTCAAAGGCGGTACCGTTGGCCGGGTGGCTTGCCACCAGCTGCGCGGAGACCACAATCCCGGCGATAGCGGCGCAGAAGCCAGAGAGGGTGTAGACCCAAATTTTGACCTGTTTGACTTTCACGCCGGAGAGTTCGGCAGCGCGCTCGTTATCGCCGATGGCGTAAACATGGCGGCCAAAGGGCAGGCGACGGGCGACGTAGGCGATGGCAATCGCCAGCACGATCATCATCCAGATGGCCCAGGGCATACCGAGGAAGTTACCCGCGCCGATCTCGTCGAAACCGGTGTTGCCCAACTGCGGGTTACCCGAGAGGCCGGGGAAGGTTTCGCCTCCCGACGTCAGCATCGCCGCGCCGCGCAGCACGTACATGGTGCCGAGGGTGCAGATAAACGGGGCCACGTTATAGCGGGTAATAATCCAGCCGTTGGTTGCGCCAATCAGCCCGCCAATCAGCAGCACTAACGGCACAATCACCCACACGCTGGGGAAAATGGCGATGCCGAACATCGGCAGCACAATGCCTTTGGTGATCAGCCACCCGGCGATCATCCCGCACAGCCCAAGGGTTGCGCCGATGGACAGGTCAATGCCCGCGGTGATAATCACAAAGGTGATGCCCAGCGCCAGGAACGCATTGATGGCGATGTGTTTAATCATGATCACCATACTGCCCATGGCGAGGAAATCCGGCACCATGATGGAGAAAAAGCCGACTATCAAAAACAGCGCTATAAAGGTGCGCAGCTTTAACAGCAGCAGGAGGATATTTTCCCGCGAACTGAATAGCGAGGCGGGTCTTGCGTTAAGCGCGACTGTCTCATTCGTTTTCATATCAGAACCCTTGTGCACTAGCAGAAACCAATGCCGACTCTTCGGCGTTTTCACGGGGAATATCAGCGGTCACCTTGCCGCCGGACATCACCAGGATGCGGTCCGACACCGCCATAATTTCTTTCAGATCCGAGGTGGAAAACACCACCGCGATGCCCTGTTCGGAGAGCTGCACCATCATGCGGAATACGTCGGCTTTGGCGCCCACGTCGATACCGCGCGTCGGTTCATCCAGCAGCAGCAGCTTCGGGTTGGTGAGCAGCGAGCGGCCAATCACCACTTTTTGCTGGTTGCCGCCGCTCAGCGCCTGAATTTCCACCTCCGGCGAGGAGACCTTAATCGACAAATTGCCGATGGTGGTCGCCACCACCTGTTCTTCATCGCGCCGGGAAATGGCGAACCCGCTCTGCAAGCGCCGCCACAGGCTGGCGATGGTCAGGTTGCTGGCTACCGACGAAATGGGGAAGATACCGGTGCGTTTGCGGTCTTCCGGCACCAGACTCATCCCCATGCGGATGCGCTCCGCCGTTGACAAGCGCGGCGGCACCGGTTTGCTGTCCAGCCACAGTTTGCCGAGGTAATTGCGGTTGGTGCCGAGCAGGCACTCGAACAGTTCGGTGCGCCCCGCGCCCATTAGCCCGTAAATGCCGACGATTTCCCCGGCGCGCACGTTAAACGTCACGTCGTCTACTACCGCATTGCCGGAGGCGTTGACGCAGGTGATGTGCTCCGCCTCCAGCACCGGCGCGCCAAACTGGCGGCCCGGCGTCAAAAAGCTGGACACCGGCTCACTGCCGAGCATTTCCCGCACGATCCACGGCACGTCGATGTCGCTGACCTGGGCCTCGGCCTGGAATTTGCCGTCGCGCAGAATGGTGATCACATCGCCAATCGCCATCAACTCTTCCAGACGGTGGGAGATATAGATGATGGACACGCCCTGGCGGGTTAGCTCGCGGATCACCCGGAACAGGATCTCCACTTCGGTTTTACTCAGCGCCGAAGTGGGCTCGTCGAGGATTAAAATATCCGCGTCTTCCGCCAGCGCCTTGGCGATCTCCACCAGTTGCTGCTGGCCGACTTTCAGGTTCGCCACCTGCTCGTTGGGCGAGATCGGCTGGTCGAGACGTTTAAGCAGTTCCGCGCTGCGCTGGATCTGGGTCGCTTCGTCAATCGGCTTCAGCCCCTGTTGCAGTTCGCGGCCCAGAAAGATGTTTTCCGCCACGGTCAGGTTCTCAAACAGGTTGAGTTCCTGATGCACCATGCCGATGCCGTGAGCGGCGGCGTCGCGGGTATTGGCGAAATGCACCGGCTTGCCGTTGAGCTCGATAGTGCCGGTGCTGGGCTGCTGTACCCCGGCGAGAATTTTCATCAGCGTGGATTTGCCCGCGCCGTTCTCGCCGATAATCACATTCACTTTGCCGCGCCAGACGTTGTAATCGACGTTATCCAGCGCCACGGTGCCGGGGAACAGCATCGACACCCCGCGGGTGCGCAAAACAATCGGATCCTGCATTATTTCGCTCCCTTCTGGATATCCAGCGCCACGGCGTCAGACAGCACGCCATCTTTGAGATTTCCGGCAATCAGCATGGTCACCGGCTGCTGCTGCCAGGCTGCGTCAACTGGCGGGAGGTGTTTTACCGCTTCGCGGTTATAGGCTTTAGAAAGCTGAGCAAACTGGACCTGGTTGGTGAAATCCTCAAATTTAAAACCGGCGGCGTCGCGCACCGCATTGCCTCTGATTAGCGGCCCAATCTGGACCTCCAGCGGCTTATTGTTCAACGTCACGGTCACTGACCGTTCACGTTCATTGGTTAAATCGACTTTTTCGATGTTGCTGTGCAGGCGCACAAACACGCTTTGCGGCGTCGGGCTGTTTGGCAGCGTCGCGGCATCCAGCGCATGGTCGCGCGCCGGGGCGCTGACCCGGCTGTCCCATGTTTGTTGCGCTATCTGCGCGGGTGTCATATTGGCGAAACTCGCTTTCGCGTTGGGATCTGGCGGAATGATCGGTTTACCATTCTCGTCCAGATCCACCACCCGGCAGGCAGTCAGCAACAGGGTACTGCAACACAATACGCCAATACCCCATTGTTTCAACGACATACAACCTCCGGCTTAGTTGCTCAGTTTGAAGGTGTTCAGTTTGGATGCGTTGGAATCGTCAATCAGCACGCAGTCCATCAACTGTTTTTCCTGCTCTTTGGCTTTGCCGTTTTTCAGGTAGTAATCCGCCTGAACTACCGCCATTTGCGCCTGCTCCCAGCCCGGTTGCAGAACCGTGGCTTTAATATTGCTGCCGGCTTTAATCGAATCGCGCACATAGTCGCTGCCGTCGAAGCCCACCACGATAACGTTGGTTTTACCCGCCGCTTTCAGTGCCGCTTCTGCGCCCAGCGCCATGGTGTCGTTGCCGGAAATCACGCCGACGATGTCCGGCTGGGTTTGCAGGATGGCTTCCATACGGTTGAAGGCTTCGGTCTGGCTCCAGTTGGCGGTCTGCTGGGCCACCATTTTCATGTCCGGGTAGTCGTCGAGAATGTCGTGATAGCCCTGGGAGCGCACGTGGGCGTTGGTGTCCGACTGGCGGCCCAGCAGCTCAACGTATTTGCCTTTGCCGTCGAGCAGTTTGGCGAATTTCTCTGCGGCCAGCTGCGCGCCCTGATAGTTGTTAGACACAATCTGCGCCACCGCGACGCCGGTTTTGTTGATTTCCCGGTCGATCAGGAACGCCGGAACGCCCGCGGCTTTGGCTTTTTCCAGCGGGCCGACGGTCGCGTCCGCCCCGGCGTTATCGAGAATGATCGCTTTGGCTTTACGGGCGATGGCCGTCTCAATCAGCTGGTTCTGCTTGTTCACATCATCGTCATGAGAAGCCACCAGCGTGGTGTAGCCGAGCTCTTTGGCTTTTGCGGCAGCGCCGTCCGCTTCCGCTTTAAAGAACGGGTTGTCGTGTGAAGGGGTGATGATGGCAATCAGTCCGTTGTCAGCGGCATAGAGGTTGGCAGAAGCCGCAAACAGCGCAGCCACTAAGGAGGCTTTCAGTAGGGTATGTTTCATTTTTATCTCCACATTGAATATATATTCAAGCATGATTTATTATTCAATGTAACCATATGCCCCGAAATGGCATCTGTCTACGGTCTGGTCAGCGAAATGATGAAAAGGCGAAAGCGATCACAATTTGTTCACTTATCCGTCAAAAAGTGACCTTACTTGTTATTTATTCGGTCTTGAATAAAAATACAGAGGGACTCAGGAGGTGCTATGTCGAAACAGGATGAACAACGGCTACTGGTGAAAATCGCCACGCTCTATTATGTCGATGGAATGAAGCAATCTGAAATTGCTGGCCTTCTGCAGCTTTCGCAGTCATTTGTCTCGCGCGCCATCACCCGCTGCCAGAAAGAGGGGGTGGTGAAAATCAGCGTCATCCAACCGCCCAATATTTTTCTGTCGCTGGAGCATGCGCTGGAGCAGAAATACGGCATCCGTCAGGCGATTGTGGTGGATGTGGATGAACCGGCATCCGCTACGCAAATCAAACACGCCATCGGCAGCGCCGCCGCGCACTACGTGGAAACGCGGCTGCGGCCTGATGATTTAGTGGGGATCTCCTCCTGGAGCAGCACCATTCGCGCCATGGTGGATGAGCTGCACCCGCAGAGCATCAAAGCGCGCGGCGTGATCCAGTTGCTGGGCGGCGTTGGGCCGAACGGCAACGTGCAGGCGACCATTTTGACCCAGAATCTCGCGGCGCAACTGGGCTGCCAGGCCTGGCTGTTACCCTCGCAAAGCATCGAACACTCCGTTGAAGAGCGCGCCCGGCTGGTGTCGAGCGATGACGTGGCGGAAGTGGTGCGCAAATTTAGCGAAGTGGACGTGGCGATCCTCGGCATCGGCGATCTTGAGCCGTCGCAACTGCTGAAAAATTCCGGCAACTACTATGGCGAAGCCATGCTGAAAACCCTGGCGGCGCGCGGCGCAGTGGGGGATATTTGCCTGCATTACTACAATGCCGAGGGCGAACCGGTGCTTAGCAAAGAAGAAGACCCGGTGATCGGCATGGAGCTTAGCCAGGTGCGCGACTGCCCGCACGTGGTGGCGCTGGCGGGCGGCACTGAAAAGGTCAACGCCATTCGCGGCGCGCTGAACGGCAATTACATCGATGTGCTGATAACCGATTATCCCACCGCGCGCCAGCTCGCCTGACACCTCAGGGGCATCCCACCGGATGCCCTGAACACGCGTCATCCAACGTGAATTTTTCTCATGTGCCATGAATTTTCTTCGTTTGCACAACCTGCCGCTGCGTGACACTCTCAATGCATCTAGCCGTCCAGATGGCTAAATCTTCATAATGCGAACAATCACCCTGGGCAATTATCTTCAGGGTCAAGGAGACACCATGCAACGCCAGCTTCCCCCGTACCGCGCCGATGTTGTCGGCAGCTTTTTACGCCCCGACGCGATCAAAACCGCCCGCGAACAGTTCGCCCGTGGCGATATTAATGCCGCCCAATTGCGCCAGGTCGAAAACGACGCCATCCGCGCCTGTGTTGAAGAGCAGTGCGCCTGCGGGCTGACGGTGGTGACCGATGGCGAATTCCGCCGCGCCTGGTGGCATCTTGATTTCTTTGCCGCCTTGCAGGGCGTCGAGCTGGTGGAAGTTAACCAGGGGATTCAGTTCTCCGGCATCCAGACCAAAGCCCAGAGCGTGCGCGTCACGGGCAAAGTGGCGTTTGGCAACCATCCGATGCTGGAAGATTTCCGATTTCTGAAAAGCGTCAGCGGCAACGCCGAGCCGAAAATGACTATTCCCAGCCCGAGCGTACTGCATTTTCGCGGCGGCGCGGCGGCGATTGACCGTAACGTCTACCCGAACCTGGATGACTACTTCGCCGATCTCGCCGTGACCTGGCGTGACGCCATTCGCGCTTTCTACGACGCGGGCTGTCGTTACCTGCAACTCGACGACACCGTCTGGGCTTACCTGTGCTCTGATGAACAACGCCAGCAGATCCGCGATCGCTGCGAAGACCCCGACCAGCTGGCGCAGATTTATGCCCGGGTGCTTAACCAGGCGCTGGAAGGCAAACCGGACGATCTGACCATCGGCCTGCACGTTTGCCGTGGCAACTTCCGCTCCAGTTGGATTGCCGAAGGCGGCTATGAGCCGGTGGCGGAAGTGCTGTTTGGCACTGTCAACGTTGACGCATTTTTCCTTGAATACGATAACGACCGCTCCGGCGATTTCTCTCCGCTGCGCTTTATCCGTCCGGGCAAACAGCAGGTGGTATTAGGCTTGATCACCACTAAAAACGGCGAACTGGAGAACCGCGAGCAGATCAAAGCGCGCCTGAAAGAAGCGTCACAGTATGTGGATCTGAACCAGGTTTGCCTCAGCCCGCAGTGCGGATTTGCGTCAACGGAAGAGGGCAACGCCATTACCCCTGCCGAGCAGTGGAATAAAGTCCGTCTGGTAACGGATATTGCCGCAGAAGTATGGTGATTATCGTAATAAGTTATTGCTGTTAATTACCCGCCATCATAAAAACTTATATCCGCCTGTTCGCGCAGGCGGATATTTTTTTATTTGCTCTTTAACTGCACGCCTTTAATGCAGGCTTGCACCAAAATGTTGTGATTTATTTTTCACATCATTAATACAATACGCAATTAGAGAGTTTAAATTAATTAACTTATTGATATTAATATAATTATAAATATTGGCATCACAATTGCTTTATTTCTCCCATCTTGTATACCAGTTGGGATGCCAGCCAATGATGCCACTTCGTTCTTCGCCCGGTGTAATGACCATTGATGAATGGAAACAATTCTGTTCTCACTCCGTCGATGCCTTATCAGATATTTATCGCCAGCTTATTAATGGATTCGATAAACAAGATACTGCCTGGATTAGCTGCGCCAGCGAGGAATTAATTAGTGCGCAAATCGCTCAATTAGCCGCAGGGCTGAAACAGGGCAAAAACCCGCACGATTTCGCGCTGTGGGGCGTACCCTTCGCGGTAAAAGACAATATCGACGTCGCCGGGTTTGAAACCACCGCCGCCTGTCCGGCCTTTGCGTATCTGGCGGAAAAAGACGCCACCGTGGTGGCGAAGCTTAAAGCGGCGGGAGCGATTGTGGTGGGCAAAACCAACCTCGATCAGTTCGCTACCGGGCTGGTGGGCACCCGTTCACCCTATGGCGCGGTACCCAATACCTTTGATGCCCGCTACGTGAGCGGCGGCTCCAGCTCCGGTTCGGCCTCGGTGGTGGCGCGCGGTCTGGTGCCGTTTGCCCTGGGCACCGATACCGCAGGTTCAGGCCGCGTCCCGGCGGGCTTTAACAACATTGTCGGGCTGAAACCCACCAAAGGCTGGTTATCCGCGAGCGGCGTGGTGCCTGCCTGCAGGCTCAACGACACGGTGTCGGTATTCGCGCTTACCGTAGATGACGCGGCTACAGTCGCCAGCATCGCCGGCGGGTTTGACGCCGAAGACGCCTTATCGCGCCGTAACCCGTTTACCGAGCCCGCGCGCTTTAGCGCGAAGCCGCGCCTGGCGGTGCCGGATCGTCTTGAGTTCTTTGGCGACCGATTCAGTGAAGCCGCCTTTGCCAAAAGCCTGACGCGCCTCGAAGCGCTGGGCGCACAGTGCGTTCCGATTGATTTCACGCCGTTCCGCCAACTGGCCGAACAGCTTTATGCCGGGGCATGGGTGGCGGAACGCACCGTGGCGGTGGGCGATACCCTGGCGCGTTTTCCCGACGCCATGGACCCGACGGTGCGCGGTATCGTTGAGGGCGGCAAGCGCTTCAGCGCCTGCGACGCCTGGCAGGCGGAATACACCCGCGCCGCGCTGGCGCGGGATATCAACAGTGTGCTGGCCGGCTTCGACGCGCTGGTCGTCCCCACATCACCCACGATCCACACGATTGCTGAGATGGCTGAGGAGCCGGTGCGCTACAACTCGCAGTTTGGCACCTACACCAATTTTACCAACCTCGCGGATCTCAGTGCGCTGGCGCTGCCGGGGGATTTCCGTGCCGACGGATTACCGGCGGGCATTACGTTAATCGCGCCCGCCTGGCACGACGCGGCGCTGGCTGATTTCGGTCGCCTCTGGCAGCAGGCGCTGCCGCTGCCGTTAGGCGCAACGTCAAAAGCCTTACCCGTGAGCACACCGGCGGCTGCCCAGGGGTTTGTGCGCCTGGCGGTCGTGGGCGCGCACCTGCGCGGCCAGCCGCTTAACTTCCAGCTCACCACCCGCAACGCCGTCTTTGTCGAGGAAACCACCACCGACGCCAGCTATCAGCTGTATGCCCTGGCGAACACCACGCCGCCGAAGCCCGGCCTGGCGCGGGGCGACAAGGGCCAGCCGATTGTTGTGGAGCTGTGGGACGTGCCGCTGGCGCGCTTCGGCGAACTGGTGGCGGAAGTGCCTGCGCCGCTGGGCATCGGCTCGCTGACGCTACACGACGGTCGCCAGGTAAAGGGCTTTATCTGCGAGCCGTATGCCCTGGCCGACGCCACGGACATCACGTCATGGGGCGGATGGAAAGCCTGGCTCGCCCGCCATCACAGCGCCTGAGGAGAACGCCATGTTTCAACGAGTACTGATTGCCAACCGTGGCGAAATCGCCTGCCGCGCCATTCGCACCCTCAACCGCATGGGCATTGAGAGCGTGGCGGTGTATTCCGACAGCGACCGCAACGCGCCGTACGTCGCCGCCGCCACCCGGGCGATTGCCCTGGGCGGCGACAGCGCGCGGGACAGCTACCTGAATATTGATAAGATCCTCGCGGCTGCAAAGCAGAGCGGCGCAGAGGCGATTTTCCCCGGCTACGGCTTTCTCTCCGAGCGTGCGGAATTTGCCGCCGCCTGTGAAATGGCAGGTCTTGTGTTTATCGGCCCGGACGCCTCGCAAATCGCTGACTTTGGCCAGAAGCACCGCGCCCGGGCGCTGGCGGCCCAGGCGGGTTTGCCGATGACGCCCGGCACCGGGTTATTGCAAAGCCTGGAAGAGGCCTGCGAGCAGGCGACGGAAGTCGGTTTCCCGTTGATGCTGAAAACCACCGCAGGCGGTGGCGGCATCGGCCTGATGCGCTGTGAAGATATGGCGGCGCTGTGCGAAGCCTGGCAAACCGTTAAGCGGCAGGGAGCGCAGTTCTTCAGCGATGACGGCGTGTTTCTGGAGCGCTGCATTGACCGGGCGCGTCACCTTGAAGTGCAAATCTTTGGTGACGGCAAGGGTAAAGTGGTGGCCCTCGGCGAGCGTGACTGTTCGCTCCAGCGCCGCAACCAGAAAGTGCTGGAAGAAACGCCCGCGCCCAATTTGCCGCAGTCCACCCGCCAGGCGATGTTAAACGCCGCCGTGGCGCTGGGGGAATCGGTGAATTACCGCAGCGCGGGCACCGTGGAATTTATCTACGAACCGGCGCAGGACGCGTTCTATTTTCTCGAGGTCAACACCCGTCTCCAGGTGGAGCACCCGGTAACCGAAATGGTGACCGGGCTCGATCTGATCGAATGTATGGTCCGGCTGGCGGCGGCGCAACCGCTGGACTGGCAGGCCATGGCCCGCGCGCCGGGCGGCGCGGCGATTGAGGTGCGTATTTACGCCGAAGATCCGCTAAAGAACTTCCAGCCCAGCCCCGGCGTGCTTACCGAGGTTTACTTCCCGGATAATGTGCGGGTAGACGGCTGGGTCAGTACCGGTAGCGAGGTCAGCGCGTTTTATGATCCGATGATCGCCAAAATTATCGTTCACGGTCAGGATCGCCAGGATGCGCTACTGAAGCTGCGTAGCGCGCTTAACGCCACCCGGTTATCAGGTATCGCCACTAACCTGGATTATCTACGCCAGCTGGCAATGCTGCCGGAATTTAAAGCCGGGGTGATGTGGACCCGGCTGCTGGATGAGGTCAGCTATCAGGCCCACGCCATTGAAGTGCTGGAGCCGGGCACCTGGAGCAGCGTGCAGGATTATCCGGGCCGCCCCGGCTACTGGGATATCGGCGTACCGCCCTCGGGGCCGATGGACGATCTGGCGTTCCAGCTTGCCAACCGCATTGTCGGCAACCACCCGAGCGCCGCAGGGCTGGAGTTTACCCTGCAAGGCCCGACGCTGCGTTTTCACAGCGACGCGATTATCGCCCTGACCGGGGCCAGTTGTCCGGCGCTGCTGGACGACAAACCGGTAGCGTACTGGCAGCCGATCGTCATCAAAGCCGGGCAAACCCTGACGCTGGGCCGCGCTACAAGCGGCTGCCGGACCTATCTGGCGGTGCGTAACGGTATCGATGTGCCGCTGTATCTCGGCAGCCGCTCCACCTTCGCCCTCGGGCAGTTTGGCGGCCACGCCGGGCGCACCCTGAAGGTCGCCGACATTCTGGCGATTTCCCGCCCGGAACTGGCGGCCTGTACCACGCCTGCGCCGATTGCGCTGCCGCAAATGCCGGAACCGGCATTGATTCCAACCTACGGCGATACGTGGGAAATCGGCGTGCTGTATGGGCCGCATGGCGCGCCGGATTTCTTTACCCCGGAGTCGATGGAAACCTTTTTCGCCACCGAGTGGGAGGTGCATTACAACTCCAACCGCCTCGGCGTGCGCCTGAGCGGCCCGAAACCCGAATGGGCGCGCGCCGACGGCGGCGAAGCGGGCCTGCACCCGTCAAACGTTCATGACTGCGAATACGCTATCGGCGCGATTAACTTTACCGGTGATTTCCCGGTGATTTTAACCCGCGACGGCCCAAGCCTCGGCGGCTTCGTCTGCCCGGTAACCATCGCCAAAGGCGAGTTGTGGAAAGTCGGCCAGGTCAAACCCGGCGACAAAATCCGCTTCCATCCGGTGAGCTTCGCCTGGGCGCAGTCGCTGGAACTGGCGCACCAGGTGGCGGTGACCAATCTGTGCGCCGCCGGCACGCTGCCGGATATCCCGGCTTCGATACAACCCGGCGCGACCCGCAGCGCGGCGATCCTCGCCCAGTGGGAGGCGCAGGGCTCGCGTCCGGCGGTGGTGTGGCGCCAGGCGGGTGACAGCTACATCCTGATTGAATACGGCGAGAACGTACTGGATCTGGCGCTGCGCCTGCGGGTGCATCTGCTGATGGCGGCCATCCGCCAGGCGGCGATCTCCGGCGTAGAAGAACTCTCTCCCGGCGTGCGATCGCTACAGGTGCGCTACGACGGCCAGCATATCTCCCAGGCCCAGTTGATGGCGCAACTGTTGCATCTGGAAGCGTCGCTGGGTGACGTGGCGACGTTGAAAATCCCGTCGCGCATTGTTCACCTGCCCGTGGCGTTTGAAGACAGCGCCACTCTGGCGGCGGTGGAGCGCTATCAGCAAACGGTGCGCCCGGCGGCACCCTGGCTGCCCAACAACGTCGACTTTATCGCCCGCGCCAATGGCCTGAGCGACCGCGACGCGGTGCTGCGGATTATCTCCGACGCCAGCTATCTGATCCTCGGGCTGGGGGATGTCTATCTCGGCGCGCCTTGTGCGGTGCCGGTCGACCCGCGTCACCGCCTGTTAAGTTCCAAATACAACCCGGCGCGCACCTGGACCGCCGAAGGCACCGTGGGCATCGGCGGGATGTATATGTGCATCTACGGCATGGACTCGCCAGGCGGCTATCAACTGGTGGGGCGCACGCTGCCCATCTGGAACAAATTCCTGCGCAACGGCCAGTTTGGCGACGAGCCGTGGCTGCTGAAATTCTTCGACCAGGTGCGCTTCTACCCGGTCAGTGAAGAGGAATTAACCGACTTGCGCGAGGCCTTCCGGGAAGGGCGTGCCGAGGTGCGCATTGAGGAGAGCGAATTCGACTTTGCGGCGTACCAGCAGTTTCTGGCGGATAACGCCGTTGATATTGCCGCCTTCCGCGAACGCCAGCAGGCGGCGTTTAGCGAAGAAGTGGCGCGCTGGCAGAGTGAAGAAGGTGACAACGTCACGGATATCGCGCCCATCGGGGACGCTGACGACCAGCACCAGGGGCAGCGGGTCAATGCCGATCTCAACGGCAATATCTGGAAAATACTGGTTGAGCCGGGCCAGTGCGTGAAGCAGGGCGAGCCGCTGATCGTGGTCGAAGCGATGAAAATGGAACTGATGGTCTGCGCCCCGAACGACGGAACCGTCACCGCGATTGGCTGCCAGCAAGGGCGTCCGGTCGGCCCCGGCGACGCGCTGTTATGGCTGGCGGCGAGCTGATGAGCATGCTGGCCCAGGAGGGCATCGCCGGACGCGTTTACCAGCACGTCAAACAGGCGATTTTCGACTTCCAACTACTGCCGGGAGACCGGTTTAGCGAATCGGATATCGCCACCCGGGTGGGCGTCAGCCGTACCCCGGTGCGCCAGGCGCTGTACGCCCTGGAACAGGAGGGCTATCTCGACGTGCAGCCGCGCAGCGGCTGGCAGGTCAAGCCGGTGGATTTCGACGCGCTGGAAGCCTTTTACGACCTGCGGGTGGTACTGGAAAGCGAAGCGGTGCGCCGCTTATGCCAGCGACCTGATGGCGCGATCCCGGCTCTGCTTCAGGAGCTGGTGGATTTCTGGATCGATTCGCCCGCCCTGGCGGAGGGCAGCGACGTCGCGCTGTGGGATGAAGCCTTTCATATGACGCTGGTGAGCGCCGCCGGGAACCCGGAAATGGCGCGGGTACACCGCGAAGTGACCGAGAAAATTCGCATCGTGCGGCGCCTCGATTTCACCCAGGCCCCGCGCGTGGCGGCAACTTACGCCGAGCATAGCGCCATCTTGCTCGCCATTATCCACCGCGACGTAGAGGAGGCGTGTGACCGACTAACCGCGCATATCGCACAAAGCCAGAAAGAGGTTCGCAAAATTACGCTTCATATGCTGCAGCAGGCGCGGCAGGAGAAGTGTCGTTAACCCTAATCACACAGCACATTTATTGGGAGTGATCTTATGCAACGACGTACCTTGTTAAAAGCCTTTGCCCTCTGCGCGTCCGTGTCAGCGATGGGCGTGACCTTCAGCGTTCAGGCTGCGGACACCATCAAAGTGGGGATTATGCACTCGCTCTCCGGCACCATGGCGATCTCGGAAACGCCGCTGAAAAACGTGGCGCTGATGACCATTGACGAGATCAACGCCAAAGGCGGCGTGTTAGGTAAAAAACTAGAACCGGTCGTGGTGGACCCGGCATCCAACTGGCCGCTGTTCGCGGAGAAAGCCCGCCAACTGCTGAGCCAGGATAAAGTGGACGTGGTGTTCGGCTGCTGGACCTCGGTGTCCCGTAAATCGGTGCTGCCGGTATTTGAGGAGCTGAACGGGCTGCTGTTCTACCCGGTACAGTATGAAGGCGAAGAGATGTCGCCGAACGTGTTCTATACCGGGGCCGCGCCGAACCAGCAGGCGATCCCGGCGGTGGAATATCTGATGAGCGAAGATGGCGGCGGCGCGAAGCGCTTCTTCCTGCTGGGTACTGACTATGTGTACCCGCGCACTACCAACAAGATCCTGCGTGCTTTCCTGCACTCCAAAGGCGTAGCGGATAAAGATATCCAGGAGGTGTATACGCCGTTTGGTCACAGCGACTACCAGACCATCGTGGCCGATATCAAGAAATTCTCGGCAGGCGGTAAAACGGCGGTGATCTCCACCATCAACGGCGATTCCAACGTGCCGTTCTACAAAGAGCTGGCAAACCAGGCGGTGAAAGCCACCGATGTACCGGTGGTGGCGTTCTCGGTGGGCGAAGAAGAGCTGCGCGGCATCGACACCAAACCGTTGGTGGGCAACCTCGCGGCGTGGAACTACTTCGAATCGGTGGATAACCCGACCAACACCCAGTTTGTCGCCGCCTATAAAGCCTGGGCCAAAGCCAATAAAGTGCCGAACGCCGATACCGTGGTAACCAACGATCCGATGGAAGCCACCTGGGTGGGCATTCATATGTGGGCCCAGGCGGTCGAGAAAGCCGGCACCACCGACGTGGACAAAGTGCGCGCCGCCATGGCCGGGCAAACTGTCAAAGCGCCGTCCGGTTTTACCCTCACCATGGACGCCACCAACCATCATCTCCACAAGCCGGTGATGATTGGCGAGATCGAGGGTAACGGTCAGTTCAACGTGGTGTGGCAGACCGACCAGCCGGTACGCGCCCAGCCGTGGAGCCCGTTTATCGCCGGTAACGACAAAAAATCCGACCAGCCGGTGAAAACCGCCAGCAACTAAGCCTGATGCCTCCTGGTAACAGGAGGCTTTTATTACCCAGAGCCGATGCGGAGACGTAATAATGAAACCCGCCACCTTTATCTATCTGCTGTTGGTGACGCTGCTGCTACCGGCACGAGTCTGGGCCGCCGATGGCGATGACTTCGCACGCGCCAACCGCGCCGAACAGGCGAAAATGCTGGAAACCTGGGGCACTGCGCCCGAACCCAGCCGGTTACCGTTTTTGAAAGCGCTGGCCGCCGAGCGGGTGGTGCTGGATAGCCAGAAACAGGTTTTTGACGCTAACGCCGGGGCCTTAGCGCCGTTGGGCGACGCCGCTGCGCCTGTGGGCGATACCCAAAAGCTGCGTCTGACTAACCGGCTGCGCAATCTGGCGGCGGCAGCGCTGGCGTCTCACTATCTGGTAAGTGACAACGTCACGGAAAGGTTGCGCGCCGCCGAAACACTCCAGCGCGACGCCAGCCCGGAGATGGCGACGCTGCTGGAAACCCGTCGTCAGCAGGAAACCGACGGCGCGGTACGCGACGCGCTGATCACCGCGCTGGCGCTGCTGAATCTCAACAGCCCGCAGCCCGCAGTCCGCCTGGCGGCGGCGCAACAGCTGGAAAACTCCGGCTCGCCGCAGGTACAGGCGCGGCTGCAACCCTTAACTGATCCGCACACTGAGCGCGATGCCGACGTGCGCGCCCAGGCGCAAAAAAGCGTCAAGGCCATCGGCCAGCGCCTGATGTGGGGCGAACTGGCGGGCCAGGCGTTTATGGGCTTGTCGCTGGGGTCAATCTTGCTGCTGGCGGCGCTGGGTCTTGCCATCACCTATGGCCTGCTGGGCGTGATCAATATGGCCCACGGCGAAATGCTGATGCTGGGGGCGTACAGCACCTGGCTTACTCAAAATGCGTTCGCCGCCTGGGCGCCGCAATGGCTGGCGCTCTATCCGTTGGTGGCGCTGCCGGTGGCGTTCCTGGTCACGGCGGGGATCGGTATGGCGCTGGAGCGCAGCGTGATCCGCCATCTGTATGGTCGTCCGCTGGAAACCCTGCTCGCCACCTGGGGCATCAGCCTGATGCTGATCCAAATCGTGCGCATGGTGTTTGGCGCGCAGAACGTCGAGGTGGCGAACCCGGCGTGGCTCTCCGGCGGCATTCAGGTGTTGCCGAACCTGATCCTGCCGTGGAACCGGGTGGCAGTCATCGGCTTTGTGCTGCTGGTACTGGTCTTTACCTGGTTGCTGCTCAACCGCACCCGGCTGGGGATGAACGTGCGGGCGGTGACGCAAAACCGCGCCATGGCGGCGTGCTGCGGCGTGCCGGAAGGGCGCGTGGATATGCTGGCGTTCGGCCTTGGCTCCGGCATCGCCGGGTTGGGCGGCGTGGCGCTGTCGCAGCTCGGCAACGTCGGCCCGGAACTCGGCCAGGGCTATATCATCGATTCATTTTTAGTGGTGGTGCTGGGCGGCGTCGGACAACTGGCGGGCAGCGTGGCGGCGGCATTCAGCCTCGGGATCCTGAATAAAATCCTCGAACCGCAGCTTGGTGCGGTGCTTGGCAAGATCCTGATCCTGCTGCTGATTGTGCTGTTTATCCAGAAACGCCCCCAGGGACTGTTCGCACTCAAAGGGAGGGTTGTTGAATGATTAGCCTGCCGTTAACCACTGCCGCGACTGGGCGGCGACCAAAACTGAGCCTGGCGCTGGGCGGCGTGATTCTGGCGGCGCTGCTGGTGCTGCCGTTCCTGGCGCTGCTGCCCGCCGCGCATCCACTACACCTGTCGGAGTGGATGCTGACGCTGGTGGGTAAAATCCTCTGCTACGCGATTATGGCGGTGGCGCTGGATCTGGTTTGGGGCTATGCCGGGATGCTCTCGCTGGGTCATGGACTGTTTTTCGCCCTCGGCGGTTATGCCATGGGGATGTACTTAATGCGTCAGGCCGCCGGCGACGGCTTACCGGCGTTTATGAGCTTCCTCTCCTGGAGCGAGCTGCCCTGGTACTGGTTCGGCACCAGTAGCTTTCTCTGGACGCTGATGCTGATTGTGCTGGTGCCGGGCCTGCTGGCGCTGCTGTTCGGCTGGTTTGCGTTTCGCTCGAAAATCAAAGGCGTTTATTTTTCCATCATGACCCAGGCGTTGACCTGGGCCGGGATGCTGCTGTTTTTCCGCAACGAAACCGGCTTTGGCGGCAATAACGGTTTTACCGGTTTCACCACGCTGCTGGGAATGCCGGTCACCGCCACCGCAACCCGCATCGGGCTGTTTGTCGCCACGGTGCTGGTGTTAACCCTCAGCCTGGCGATCGGCTGGTTGTTGGCGAAGAGCAAGTTTGGCCGGGTGCTGACGGCGGTGCGCGATGCGGAAAGCCGCCTGACGTTCTGCGGCTACGACCCGAAAGGCTTCAAGTTGCTGGTCTGGACGCTGTCGGCGGTGCTGTGCGGGCTGGCGGGCGCGCTGTATGTGCCGCAGGTGGGGATCATCAACCCCGGTGAAATGTCGCCCACCAACTCCATCGAGGCGGCGATTTGGGTGGCGCTGGGCGGGCGCGGCACGCTGATCGGCCCGGTAATCGGCGCAGGGCTGGTTAACGGCGCGAAAAGCCTGTTCACCGTGGTGATGCCCGAGTACTGGCTGTTGTTCCTGGGGCTGATGTTTATTCTGGTGACGCGCTTTTTACCGCGCGGCGTGGTGGGTTTGATCAAGCGAGGCAAGCAATGATGCAACCGGATGAAGGGCTGTTTACCCGCCAACAAATGACGGACCGGTATCGCGTGCAAACCGACCCGGTGCTGCAACTGGACAATATCAATGTCAGTTTCGACGGCTTTAAGGCGCTGACCGATCTCAGTTTGCAGATTGGCGTGGGTGAACTGCGCTGCATTATCGGCCCTAACGGCGCGGGCAAAACCACGCTGATGGACGTGATCACCGGCAAAACCCGGCCCCAAAGTGGACGGGCGATTTACGACCAGTCCACCGATCTGACCGCGCTGTCGTCCATCGATATCGCCCGTCAGGGCATCGGGCGTAAATTCCAGAAGCCGACGGTGTTTGAGGCACTGAGCGTGTTTGAAAACCTCGAACTGGCGCAAAAGGGCGACAAGTCGGTGTGGGGCACGCTGCGGGCGCGCCTCAGTGGCGAAAAGCGTGACCGCATCGACGAGATTTTAAGCCAGCTACGGCTGAGCGCCGAACGTCATCGCATGGCAGGCACCTTATCCCACGGTCAAAAACAGTTTCTGGAAATCGGCATGCTGCTGATCCAGGAACCGCATCTGTTATTGCTTGATGAACCGGCGGCGGGTATGACCGACGCGGAAACCGAATACAGCGCTGAGTTGTTCCGCACCCTGGCGGGTAAGCATTCGCTGATGGTGGTGGAGCACGATATGGGCTTTGTGGAAACCATCGCCGACCGGGTAACGGTGCTGCATCAGGGCCAGGTGCTGGCGGAAGGATCGCTGCGCGAGGTGCAGAACAATGAGCAGGTTATCGACGTCTATTTAGGGCGCTAAGGAGCGGGTATGTTAAAAGTCAGCGGTCTGAATCAGTATTACGGCGGCAGCCATATTCTGCGCGGCGTGTCGTTTGAGGTGCAGCCCGGGGAGGTGACCTGCCTGTTGGGACGTAACGGCGTGGGGAAAAGCACCTTGCTGAAGTGCCTGATGGGGTTGATTGCCGCCCGTTCCGGCGATGTCCATTTCCAGGATAACAACATCACCCGTCTGAAGCCGCACCAGCGGGTGCGGGCGGGCATGGCCTACGTACCGCAGGGCAGGGAAATTTTTCCGCGCTTAACGGTGGAGGAAAACCTGCTGATGGGGCTTTCGCGCTTTTCAGGCCGCGACGCGCGTAGCGTTCCCGATGAGATCTACGCGCTGTTCCCGGTGCTGCATGAGATGAAACAGCGGCGCGGCGGCGATCTCTCCGGCGGCCAGCAGCAACAGCTGGCGATTGGCCGGGCGCTGGCCTGCCGCCCTCAGTTGTTAATCCTGGATGAACCGACAGAGGGCATCCAGCCGTCGGTGATTAAACAGATCGGCGCGGTGATCGGCGAACTGGCGAAGCGCGGAGATATGGCGATATTGCTGGTGGAGCAGTTTTACGACTTCGCCGCCGAGCTGGCGGACAGCTACCTGGTGATGTCGCGCGGCGAAATTATCCAGCGCGGCGCGGGCAGCCAGATGGAGCAGGAAGGGGTCAGAGGGCTGGTGGCGATTTAAGCCGGGCGCATGCCCGGCCAGGGGAGGAAGTGTTTACAGCAATTTATATTCTTCGAATAATTCCGGGAACTTATCGAACATTTTAAAGAGTTTGACGACGGCGACCGGCGGCGTGGTTTTCCCGGTTTCATAACGGGAAAAGGCATTGACGCCGCCGCCGAACAGCATACCGGCCTGTTGCTGATCGATGCGCAAATTTTTACGAACCCGGGTAAACAGCCTCGGGTCGAAAGATTCCGCATTGACCGCGGTTCGAAATGCACTGGCCTGAGCGCTAAAGGCGTTGCTTTCTTCAGGAGTAAAGATAATTTCACCGCAGGCATCGCAATACTCGCCAGCAATCCCGCGCAAGGTTGTTTTGCTGCCTTTGTACTCATAAGGCAGATCGCGGCTTTCATGAGTTAAATGGCCGCCGCCACAAATGGGACATGTTTTCATCATAACTCCTTAAATGACACAATCAGGACGTCATCTTTCACGATCAGCTTAAGATAAATATCGCGTTCATCGAAACGGGTGCGATAAACATCATGCCAGATGGTTTCATCATGATACGCAGTCATACTTTTATAAAAATGACCCTGGTCCAGCAGCAAAACAACGTTGCACATTAAGGGTAACACGGGCGCGGTAAAGCCTAATTCAAGCGCGCCTTGCGTGGCAGTAAAGGTGGTTTTTACTTTTCCCGACCTTACCATTTCTTTCACCACGCTCAGGGGGACATTGGGTGTTCCTTTTCTCATCGGTGATTCATCCTGAACTATAATTCACCTCAGAGGTTATTTCAAACGCGGCCGGTTATCCAGACTGTTTTTTGTACATTTAGACACACCCCGTCACAGCCGTCGCTCGCGGTGCGCGCATCCCTTTTAGCATCAGCAGGTATGCGCCCGCCGTCGCCACCATCAGGATCGCGAACAGCGACCAGGGCGGCAGATGCGTGAGGATAACCCCGGTCAGCAGCGGGTTGAGTGCGCCGCCGAGCCAGCCCAGCGACTGGGCGGAGAAGTAGCTGGCTTTCAAACCGGTGGGCGCGATGTTATCCACCAGCATATACTCGCCTGGCGCGTAGATCAGCTCACCGAAGGTAAACACGGCGGCGGACAATCCCCACAGCCACAGATTCCCGCCGGAAATCATAAAGCCCCCCAGACCCAGCAGGAAAAACAGCGTGCCCAACAGCATCAGGCGCTTGAGATTTTCGGCGCGAATGCGTTTCCCCACCAGGTACTGGAGTGACACGACCACCGCCGCGTTCACCGGCAGCACTACGCCGATCACGGTTTCCGCCAGCCGGTTGTCAGCTACCACCATAACGTATTGCGCTATACAGGAAGCGAAAGAGCCAAACACCAGCGAGCCGAGAAACGCCGAGAGCGTGAAATAAATCAGCGCGCGATCCTGCAACAGTACGGCAATGGCGCTGCGTTTTTCAGCATTGCTCTCCGCCACGGTATGCAGCGGCTTAACGCAGCACTGGATCAGGACAAACGGGATCGAGCTGCTGATGGCCGCCAGCCAGAACGGCATATTGACCCCGTACAGCAGTAGCCAGGTGCCGAGCGGCGGCCCGATGGTCCAGCCAATATTCAAAAAGGTGTAGTTCAGCGAAAAGACTTTGGCTTTTACCGCCGGGGTGAGCGTATCGGAAAAATAGCTTTTTAAAACCGTAGCGAACACCGAATAGGCGCAGTTCACCAGCGAAAACCACGCTACCACCAGCGCCGCGTTGTGCGTCAGGGGAATGGCCACGAAGCCGCCGACAAACACAGCGATGGCCAGCAGCATATAGCGTTTTTTCTCGAAGCGGTCAGCCAGGATGCCAAATCCCAGGCTAAAGAACACGCCCACCGTCAGGGCGATACTCATCGCGATACCAATCTGATCCACCGGCATGGCGTACTGGCGGTTCAGATAGATCGTCATAAAGGGCAGCGTCGCGCCGCGCCCAATGGTTAACAGGAGCGATGAGGCGAGCAGTGCGCCGATAGATAATGTGTGCCTGGGCTGCATATTGTAATCTTTTTATAATTGGTAGTGAGATCTGCTGCGGTTGAGATGCCATCAAGCAATACCACGACGTATCGACGTTGTACACCCAGCCTGTTGTTCTGACGTGCTTTTTAACGAGGCATATTTTGGTGATCCCTTTTAGTAAAGATTTGCGGTAGGGTGAAGTGTTAACACTTTTTTAATTATTTTGGGGCAGGGTATGACACGTAAAGATGGGCTACTGGCGCTGCTGGTGGTGACGGTGTGGGGAGTCAATTTTGTTGTTATCAAGTGGGGGCTGCATGCCATGCCGCCGCTGCTGTTGGCGGGGTTACGTTTTCTGCTGGTGGCCTTTCCGGCGCTGTTTTTTGTCGCTCGCCCGAAAGTGCCGCTGCGCCTGCTGCTGGGCTACGGGTTGACCATCAGCTTTGGGCAGTTCGCTTTTCTGTTCTGCGCGATTAAGTTTGGTATGCCCGCCGGACTGGCCTCGCTGGTGTTACAGGCCCAGGCGTTTTTCACCATCATTCTTGGCGCGCTGACGTTTGGCGAACGTTTGCAGCCGCGCCAACTGGCGGGGATTTTGCTGGCGGTGGTGGGCGTGCTGGTGCTGATTGAAGCCAGCCTCACCGGAAAGCACGTGCCGCTGTTAGGCTTTATGCTGACGTTGGGCGGCGCTTTTAGCTGGGCCTGCGGTAATATCTTTAATAAGAAAATCATGCAGCATGAAGCGCGCCCGGCGGTGATGTCGCTGGTGGTATGGAGCGCCCTGATCCCCATCGTGCCGTTCCTGGTAGCCAGTATGCTGCTGGATGGCCCAACCACGGTGGTGCTGAGCCTGATGCACATCGATATGGTGACCATTCTGTCGCTGATGTACCTGGCGTTTGGCGCGACGATTGTCGGCTACGGGATTTGGGGCACGTTGTTGGGGCGTTACGAAACCTGGCGCGTGGCGCCGCTGTCGCTGCTGGTGCCGGTGGTGGGGCTGGCAAGTGCCGCGCTGCTGTTAGGCGAGACGCTTTCATGGTTGCAGATGTGCGGGGCGGTGCTGATTATGGGCGGGCTGTATATCAACGTGTTTGGCTTCCCGATCGCGCGTAAGGCGCGCAGAGCCTGAGTATGCGGGCGGGCGCAACGCCCGCCGGTAAACTCAGTTATAGTACGCCACCCCAAGCTCATCTGATTTATCGCTGCCCGCGCCGCGATGATTAAAATCATACGGCGAGGTGCAGTTGGTGGTGGAGGTGAGCATCGGGTCGCGGGCTTCCTGATGGCTGAAGCCAGTGGATTGCTCCGCCGCAGCAGAGCCTGTCGCCAGTACCAGCAGGGCGCAGGCTGCTAAGACGTATTTCATGATTTCCTCGGTCACGTGCGACACGTGAAGTGATTGCAGGTTTAGTGGTTAATTCTGTGCAGATACAGCGCATCGTTCGCGGTGGCATTGACGCGGAACTTATGCGGCGGCAGCGAAAAATAGTTTTTGAAGGTGCGGGTCAGGGTTTGCTGGGATTCAAACCCATAGCGCTCCGCCAAAAACAGGATCGGCTCGTTGCTGCTTTTCAACTGCTGTGCGATTTCAGTCAGTTTACGGTTACGGATGTACTGGCCTAATGAATGGCCGGTTTCTTTTTTGAACATCCGTTGCAGGTGCCATTTCGAGTAACCCGAACGTTCGGATACCTTCTCCAGTGACAGTGGGGACTCCAGATTCTCTTCAATCCAGTCCAAAATGCTATGAATCGTCACCGCATCATTGTTACGTCTGGACATCGTCTTATCTCCGTCGGTTACGGCAGAACCTTCTTGAGCAGGTATTCAAGGGTTGCCACTTCTTCTGCCGTCATATTTTTAGTTAATTCTTGATGCAGGGTTTGCCCTACTAATTGATGACATTGCTCACACAGCGCCGCGCCTTCCGGGGTGAGTTGGATCAGTACGCCGCGCTTGTCGTTGGGGTTCGGCAAGCGTTCGATCCAGCCTTTGCTGACCAGGCGGTCAAGCATCCGGGTCAGGGCGCCTAAATCTACCGAAAGCACCTTTTTCAGCTCCACCGGCGTAATGGAACCTCCACAGCGTACAGAACACAGCACTTTGAACTGCGCGGCGGTGATATCCAGCGGGGAGAGGTAATCATTAAGCAAACGATCTTTTTTCTGATTCACCAGATGGATCAGGCGACCCAGCGGGATGATGTTATTAAATAGATCGTCAGGATTGTTCACAGTGGTTGCCCAGGCAAGTAGATTAGTCACGGCAGATATTATTGCCCAGGCAAATATAAGTCAACCGAATGGATTAAAGATGACACGATCTGCTAAAACGTTTCATAAGTTAAACTTTTTACGGCGAATTGTTACCCATTAAGCAACCTGGCGGTACTGCGAATCCGGTTTGTAAAGACGGTGACGAAACCTTACGCTTTGTTGATGGTATCCCGGCGAGGGCCTCCCTATACTGCGCCTGCCGTTCACCGCAAGAGGACTGATATGCTGGAATTAATTAAGGCTCTGGGGCTTGGGCTGGTGGTGCTATTACCCCTGGCGAACCCGTTAACCACCGTGGCGCTGTTTTTAGGTCTGTCCGGCCATATGAGCAGCGCCGAGCGTAACCGCACCGCGCTGATGACGTCCGTTAACGTGGTGGTGATCATGCTGGTGGCGTGGTACGCCGGTCAGCTGGTCATGGACACCTTCGGGATTTCGATTCCCGGTCTGCGTATTGCTGGCGGCCTGATTGTGGCGTTTATCGGTTTTCGGATGTTGTTCCCACCGGCAAAGGGCCACGAAGCGCCGGAGGTACAGAGCAAAGCCGAAGAGATCACCAAAGAGCCGGATACCAATATCGCGTTCGTACCGCTGGCGATGCCCAGCACCGCCGGGCCCGGCACCATTGCGATGATCATCAGCTCCGCCTCCACGCTGCGCCATTCCGACGCCTTTCCGGCCTGGATTATCGCCGTTGCGCCGCCGCTGCTGTTTATCATTATCGGCATTATCCTCTGGGGCAGCCTGCGCAGTTCCGGGGCGGTGATGCGCGTGGTGGGCAAGGGCGGCATTGAAGCCATCTCGCGCCTGATGGGCTTTCTGCTGGTCTGTATGGGGGTGCAGTTTATTATTAACGGCGTGCTTGAGATTGTGACCAGCTATCAGGGCGGATAGGGATTATCAGTAGCAAGAGGATCCCCGCTCGCCTGGCTTGCAACCCATGGTTCAGCAGGCAGGCGAGCGTAGTAAAAAGCGGACCTTAGTGCGGGTTAACCTGACGGGTGGGATCCTCCAGCGACACCGGCCAGCGGCGGAAAATAACCACCGCCCACACCAGCGCCGCCAGCGCAGGAATGGCGCCGATATAGCCCACCGACGCCATTGAGAGATTCATACTCACCAGGTTGCCCACCAGCGCTCCCGCGCCGATGCCGATATTAAAGATGCCGGAAAACAGCGACATGGCGACGTCGGTGGCATCCGGCGCCAGCGCCAGCACCTTCACCTGCATCCCCAGCGCGATCAGCATAATCGCAATTCCCCATAAGGCGCACAGCGCTGTCAGGCTCCAGCTGTTAGCGCTGGCAGGCAGCAGCAGAAGCAGGCAAACCACCAGCAGGGCTATCGCCAGCGCGATCAGCAGCGAGGCATGCTGGTTACCCAGTTTGCCGAATATCACGCTGCCGATTATTCCGGTAAAGCCCAGCACCAACAGCATATACGTGGCGAAGTTTTCGCTCAGGCCCGCGACGGTCTGTACAAAGGGTTCAATATAGCTGTAGGCGGTGAAATGCGCGGTGACAACCACGACTGTCAGAATATAAATGCTGATCAGCGCCGGGCGGCGGAACAGCACCGGCAGGCTTTTAAGCGAACCGGAATGCTCGCTGGGCAGTTTCGGCAGCAGGCGCGCCAGGCATACCAGGGTAATTAATGCGCCCATGCCGATGACAAAGAAAGTGGTGCGCCAGCCGAAGTACTGCCCGACCACGCGGCCAATCGGAATGCCCAATACCGACGCCAGCGCGGTGCCGGTAGCAATCAGGCTCAGCGCCTGGGCGCGTTTGCCCGCCGGGGCCAGGCGTATCGCCAGCGAGGCGGTAATCGACCAGAAAATGGCATGTGCGAAGGCTATGCCGACCCGGCTTATCACCAGCACTTCAAAACTCCAGGCGAGGAACGACAGGATATGGCTGGCGATAAACACCACGAACAGGGCAATCAACAGCTTGCGGCGCTCAATCTGGCTGGTCAGCAGCATAAAGGGCAGGGACATTAATCCCACAACCCAGGCGTAAATCGTCAGCATTATTCCCGCCTGGGCGCTTTGCATATTAAAGCTGCTGGCAATGTCCGACAGTAATCCCACCGGCACAAATTCGGTGGTGTTAAAGATGAATGCGGCGACAGCAAGCGTAACCACCCGCAGCCACGCGGTTTTGCGTGAGACGGCGTTGTTTGTCATAGGAAAGTATCGTGATGGTTAAAAAATGGTGGGAATGAGGCGATCATAAAACCATCACTCCGTTGAGTTCAATCTTTTTGTGACCCAAATCTCATTTTTATCCACGCCGTTCAGGGCGGTAACACCCGGCAAAATTCCCTTGCAGAAAAAATGCGGGTTAAAAAACATTCAGCCTGCTTATGATCACTAATTCACCCATAAGTAAATAATATGTTAATGAATGGTGATGTGTGTAATTTAGAGTTTATTTAAAAGCGCTGTATTTAATTCACAAATTAACTTTCGATTTAAAATTAAACATATTGCCGGAAAACAGCTATTACTAATTTTATTCACTTCGGATTAGTTAAATTAATGCGAAATAATTAAAATGTCGACCCGGTAGCATTTTCTTAATTAATTACCTTACGAAAAGATTGACCGACGGTGTTTTGATGTGTGTGTCACATTAATGGTGGTGGATGTACCTTAGGATCGCCGCGTCTTGAAAATAAAACTCTGTATCAGACGGCTACGAAAGGATTTACCATGATAACCTACGATAATCTTCCACTGACCATCCATGACATCATGGAAGCCCGCACCCGTCTTAATGGGCGCATCTATAAAACCGGTCAACCACGTTCCAATTATTTAAGCGAACGTTGCAAGGGAGAGATATTTCTTAAATTTGAAAATATGCAACGCACCGGGTCATTTAAAATTCGTGGAGCCTTTAATAAATTAAGTTCATTAACCGAAGATGAAAAACGTCAGGGTGTTGTCGCCTGCTCAGCAGGTAACCATGCTCAGGGGGTTTCTCTTTCTTGCGCCATGTTAGGCATTAACGGCAAAGTGGTTATGCCATCCTGCGCGCCGAAATCAAAAGTGGCCGCAACCACCGATTATTCAGCCGAAGTGATCCTGCACGGAAATAGCTTTAACGAGACTATCGCTAAAGCCAGTGAAATTATGGAAATGGAAGGGCGCTTATTTATCCCGCCATTTGATGACGAGAAAGTCATCGCTGGACAGGGCACGATTGGCCTTGAAATCCTTGAAGATTTGTATGATGTCGACAACGTCATCGTGCCCATCGGCGGCGGCGGACTGATTGCCGGCGTGGCGCTGGCGATTAAATCTATCAACCCGCGGATTAATATTATCGGCGTCCAGTCAGAAAACGTTCACGGTATGGCGTCTTCTTATTATGCCGGTCACATTACCAACCACCGCAATGCCGGCACGCTCGCCGATGGCTGCGACGTGGCGCGTCCTGGTGTTTTAACCTATGAAATCGTAAAAGATCTGGTCACGGATATTGTTCTGGTTACCGAAGAAGAAATTCGCTCCAGTATGGTTCACCTGATCCAGAGAAATAAAATCATCACTGAAGGGGCAGGCGCCTTAGCCAGCGCTGCATTATTAAGCGGCAAGCTTGATCATTATATCCAGGGTAAGAAAACCGTTAGCATTATTTCCGGTGGCAATATTGACCTGTCGCGCGTTTCGCAAATTACCGGTCTTGAAACCACTCACTAATAATTTTTGTACAGGATACTTCAAATGAGTTTGGATAATACTGTTGTAACTGGTCAGAAAACGTCGGGGTTTGCCTGGCGTAAATCTGACACCACGTGGACGCTGGGTCTGTTTGGTACGGCAATCGGCGCCGGGGTATTATTTTTCCCGATTCGCGCGGGCTTTGGCGGCTTAATTCCTATTTTATTAATGTTAGTGCTGGCTTACCCGATCGCCTTCTATTGCCACCGCGCGCTGGCGCGTCTGTGCCTCTCGGGCAGCAATCCGTCAGGTAACATTACCGAAACCGTTGAAGAGCACTTCGGTAAAACCGGCGGCGTGGTGATTACCTTCCTGTACTTCTTCGCGATTTGTCCGCTGCTGTGGATTTATGGCGTCACCATCACCAACACCTTTATGACCTTCTGGGTCAACCAGCTCGGCATGGCGCCGTTGAACCGCGGCTTTGTGGCGCTGTTCCTGCTGCTGCTGATGGCATTCGTTATCTGGTTTGGTAAAGACCTGATGGTGAAAGTGATGAGCTACCTGGTATGGCCGTTTATCGCCAGCCTGGTGCTGATCTCCCTGTCGCTGATCCCTTACTGGAACGGTGCGGTGATCGAACAGGCTCAGGTGGCGGATATCTCTCTGCTGGGCCACGATGGCATCCTGGTAACCGTATGGCTGGGTATCTCCATCATGGTGTTCTCGTTTAACTTCTCGCCGATTGTCTCTTCCTTCGTGGTCTCTAAACGCGAAGAGTACGAAGCCGACTTCGGTAAAGAGTACACCGAGAAGAAATGCTCGCAGATTATCTCCCGCGCCAGCATGTTGATGGTTGCCGTGGTGATGTTCTTCGCCTTCAGCTGCTTGTTTACCCTGTCTCCGGCTAACATGGCGGAAGCCAAAGCGCAGAACATCCCGGTGCTGTCATACCTGGCTAACCACTTCGCTTCCATGAGCGGAACCGGCACCAAGTCAGCGTTCGCGTTAACCCTGGAATACGCAGCCTCGCTGATTGCGCTGGTGGCGATTTTCAAATCCTTCTTCGGCCACTACCTGGGCACGCTGGAAGGTCTGAACGGCCTGATCCTCAAGTTTGGCTACAAAGGCGACAAAAACAAAATCTCTGAAGGCAAACTGAACACCATCAGCATGATCTTTATCATGGGCTCCACCTGGGTTGTGGCTTACGCCAACCCGAACATCCTGGACCTGATTGAAGCCATGGGCGCGCCGATTATCGCCTCTCTGCTGTGCCTGCTGCCGATGTACGCGATTGGTAAAACTCCGGCGATGGCGAAATACAAAGGTCGTGCGGATAACTTCTTCGTTACCGTGATTGGCCTGCTGACCATCCTGAACATCGCTTACAAACTGTTTTAATCCCCACTCTGTTAACCTCAAAGCCCACCCGAAAGGGTGGGCGGAGCAGTGTAATGAATCTAGATTCTGTGGTACTTGTCATTAATTGTGGCTCGTCGTCGATCAAGTTTTCCGTTTTAGACGTTGAGCATTGCGACGTGGTTCTCTCCGGTATTGCCGACAGTATTGGCTCCGACAATGCCGTGCTGGTGGTGGATAAAACCACCGAAATCAAACTCGCTGACAGCACCTACGACGCCGCGCTGGCGGCCATCGCCGGGGAGCTGGACAAGCGTCAGTTAATGAAAGCGGTGACGTTAATCGGCCATCGCATCGCTCACGGCGGCGAGATTTTCAGTGACGCGGTGATCATCACCGATGATGTCGTTGAACAAATCAAGAAAGTGTCTCCGCTGGCCCCGCTGCACAACTACGCCAACCTGGCGGGAGTGGACGCCGCGCGCCACCTGTTCCCCGGTTTGCCGCAGGTTGCGGTATTCGACACCGGTTTCCATCAGACCTTAAAGCCGGAAGCCTATCTCTACGGCCTGCCTTATCAGTATGCGGAACAGCACGGTGTGCGCCGCTACGGTTTTCACGGCACCTCGCACCGCTATGTGGCCAGCGAAGCCGTGGCGCTGCTGAATCTGGACGCCAACGACGCCGGGCTGGTGATTGCCCACCTGGGCAACGGCGCGTCGATTTGCGCGGTACAGGACGGCAAAAGCGCGGATACCTCCATGGGCATGACGCCGCTGGAAGGATTGATTATGGGCACCCGTAGCGGCGACGTGGATTTTGGCGCGCTGGCCTATCTCGCCCGCCAGACCGGGCAGAGCCTGGACGATCTGGAGCGGGTGGTGAATAAATCTTCCGGGCTGCTCGGCCTGTCGGGTTTGTCGTCGGATTTACGCGTGCTTGAGCAGGCGTACTACGAGGGACACGCGGGCGCGCAGCGCGCGATTGGCGCGTTTGTCCATCGCATTGCCCGCCATATTGGCGGCCACGCCACTGCGTTGCGCCGTCTGGATGGGGTGATCTTCACCGGCGGGATTGGCGAGAACTCAGTGCTTATCCGCTCGCTGGTGATAGCGCGCCTGAAGGTGTTCGGCATCGAGCTGGATGAAGCCAAAAACGCCCAGCCGAACCGCGTGGGGCCGCGTGTGGTTTCCAGCGCGCCGTCGCGCGCCGTTGCGGCGGTGATCCCCACCAATGAAGAAAAAATGATCGCTCAGGACGCTATCCGCCTGGGCCGCCAGGTTTCACAGCCTGAATTTGCCTGATATCGAATTATTAAATCTGTACCGTACAGAGGGAGTTTGTCATGAAGGTTGATGTAGCGTTAAACGACACGTATCTCGACGCCTGGCAGGGCTTCGCCGGTTCTGACTGGCAGGAAGCGATTAACGTCCGCGATTTTATTCAACATAACTATACCCCGTATGAAGGCGACGAAAGCTTCCTCGCCGACGCCACGCCCGCCACCGTGCAGCTGTGGGAAAAAGTGATGGAAGGCATCCGTAAGGAGAACGCCACCCATGCGCCGGTCGATTTCGACACCAACGTCGCGACAACCATTACCGCCCACGCGCCGGGTTATATCGAGCAGCGGCTGGAAAAAATCGTCGGTCTGCAAACCGACCAGCCGCTGAAGCGCGCGCTGCACCCGTACGGCGGCGTTAACATGATCAAAAGTTCTTTCGATGCCTATGGCCGCGAAATGGACAAAGATTTCGAGTACACCTTTACCCATCTGCGTAAAACCCATAACCAGGGCGTGTTTGATGTCTATTCCCCGGATATGCTGCGCTGCCGTAAATCCGGCGTGCTGACCGGTTTGCCGGACGGCTATGGTCGCGGACGCATCATCGGCGATTACCGCCGCGTGGCGCTGTACGGCACTGCCTACCTGATCCGCGAGCGTGAATTGCAGTTTGCTGACCTGCAACCGAAACTGGAGCGCGGCGAAGATCTGGAAGCCACCATCCGCCTGCGTGAAGAGCTGGCCGAACATCGCCGCGCATTACAGCAAATCACCGAGATGGCGGGTAACTACGGCTTTGACGTCTCCCGCCCGGCGCGTAACGCGCAGGAAGCGGTGCAGTGGCTGTACTTTGGCTATCTGGCGGCGGTCAAATCCCAGAACGGTGGGGCGATGTCTCTGGGCCGTACCGCGACCTTCCTCGATATCTACATTGAGCGCGATATCAGAGCCGGGGTGCTGAACGAGGTGCAGGCCCAGGAGCTGATTGACCATTTCATTATGAAAATCCGCATGGTGCGCTTCCTGCGTACCCCGGAATTCGACACGCTGTTCTCCGGCGACCCGATTTGGGCCACCGAAGTGATCGGCGGGATGGGGCTGGATGGCCGCACCTTAGTCACCAAAAACTCCTTCCGCTATCTGAACACCCTGCACACCATGGGCCCGTCGCCGGAGCCGAATCTGACTATTCTGTGGTCGGAAGCGCTGCCGAAAGCGTTTAAAGCCTATGCCGCCAAAGTTTCTATCGAAACGTCCTCTTTGCAGTACGAGAACGACGACTTAATGCGTCCGGACTTCGAAAGCGACGACTACGCGATTGCCTGCTGCGTCAGCCCGATGGTGATCGGCAAACAGATGCAGTTCTTCGGCGCGCGCGCCAACCTCGCCAAGACGCTGCTGTACTGCATCAACGGCGGGATGGACGAGAAGCTGAAGATCCAGGTCGGCCCGAAAACGCCGATGATCATGGATGAAGTGCTGGATTACGACACGGTAATGGCCAGTCTCGACAGTTTTATGGACTGGCTGGCAGTACAGTACGTCAGCGCCCTGAACCTGATTCACTATATGCATGACAAGTACAGCTACGAAGCCTCGCTGATGGCGCTGCATGACCGCGATGTGCACCGCACCATGGCCTGTGGCATCGCCGGTCTGTCGGTGGCGGTGGATTCGCTGTCGGCGATCAAATATGCCCGCGTAATGCCGGTGCGCGACCACAACGGGCTGGCGCTGGATTTTGTGATTGAAGGGGAATATCCGCAGTACGGCAACAACGATGACCGCGTAGACAGCATCGCCTGCGATCTGGTATCGCGCTTTATGCAAAAAATCCAGGCGCTGCCGACTTACCGCAACGCGGTGCCGACCCAGTCGATTCTGACCATCACTTCCAACGTGGTATACGGCCAGAAAACCGGCAATACCCCGGATGGCCGCCGTGGCGGTACGCCGTTCGCGCCGGGCGCAAACCCGATGCACGGCCGCGATCGTAAAGGCGCGGTAGCGTCCCTGACGTCGGTGGCGAAACTGCCGTTCAAATACGCCAAAGACGGGATTTCTTACACCTTCTCTATTGTCCCGGCGGCGCTGGGTAAAGACGAGATGGCGCGTAAGAACAACCTGGTGGGGCTGCTGGATGGGTACTTCCATCACGACGTAGCGATTGAAGGGGGCCAGCATCTTAACGTCAACGTGATGAACCGCGAGATGCTGCTGGACGCCATCGATCACCCGGAAAAATATCCAACCCTGACGATCCGCGTGTCTGGCTATGCGGTGCGCTTTAACGCGCTGACCCGCGAGCAGCAGCAGGATGTGGTCTCCAGGACATTCACCAGCGCCCTGTAATCATTACGTGCGGCGATAAGCCGCACGTTCAACCTTTTTTAAAAGGAGTGAGTATGACAACCACCATTATTTCGACCAACACTGCCCCGGCGGCGATCGGCCCGTACGTACAGGGTGTGGATATGGGCAGTTTCGTCTTTACGTCCGGACAGATCCCGTTGTGCCCCGAGACGGGTGCGATTGCAGCGGACATTGAGGCGCAAACGCTTCAGTCGTTACAAAACGTCAAAGGGATTATTGAAGCGGCGGGGCTGACGGTGAATAACATCATCAAAACCACCGTATTCGTGAAAGACCTGGCGGATTTTGAGGCGGTGAACCGGGTGTATAACGGGTTTTTTATGGAGCACAACGCGAATTTCCCGGCGCGGTCGTGTGTGGAAGTGGCGCGTCTGCCGAAAGATGTAAAAATCGAAATCGAAGCGATTGCAGTACGTCCGTAAGTGTAGGTTTTCATTTGTAGTACCCTGGTTGCTCTCGTCGAAAGGCGGGAGCTTTTTTTTGCTGACGTGCAAAGGGCCTTTTGGGTTTAGTACAGTGGAATTGTTCCGTTCGGGTGAAGTGTTCCGTTCGGTGGAATTGTTCCGTTCGCCTGGGTTTAGTGGAATTGTTCCGTTCGCCTGGGCTTTTGTTTCAGTCTCTGGCGCCAGTGTACGCGAACGGGCCAGGGGGGCTCGCCGTGTATGAACCGGTCACATGGGTTACAGATCTGACCGGTCACATGGGTGACACTTTTTGCTCTAATCGGCCCGGATTATACGATGATTTCGTCTGT